>NZ_CP046572.1:0-2377500 GCF_009859915.1 Rhodococcus sp. WAY2 | reverse complement strand
TCGAATAAGTTACGCGACGGGAAACAGCTTGCCAAATCCCCAGGTCGCCGAGGCGCTCGGCCCCGTTTGCGCTGGTCAATCGGTTGGTTTCCAGCAACTTCGGTCCTTCGGTCGCCGCCTCGCGGACTGTGACGCCCGACTCACCCTGCGACCACTGGGGTGTATCGGCTGCGAACCCGTCAGGATCCGGCGTCGACACGCTCGATCTGGCCTCCGAGGCCTTGCAGGTTCTCGACAAAATATGGGTAGCCGCGGTCGATGTGGAACACGTCGTGCACCTCTGTCACTCCGTCTGCCACAAGGCCGGCAAGCACCAATCCGGCGCCGGCCCTGATGTCGGAGGACCACACGGGAGCGCTGGACAGCAGCGGTATACCGCGGATCACCGCATGGTGTCCGTCGGTCCGCGCGTCGGCCCCCAGCCGGATCATTTCCTCGACGAAGCGGAACCTGGCCTCGAACACGTTCTCCGTGATCATCGAGGTCCCTTCAGCCACTGCTGCGAGACCGATCGCCATGGGCTGAAGGTCCGTGGGGAAGCCCGGATACGGCAGCGTCGCGAAGTTGACAGCGGTGGGACGAGCTTTCTGCGCCACCCGAAATCCGTCCGCCTCCGTGGTGACCTCTGCCCCCGCGACCCGCAACTTGTCCAGAACCAAGCCGAGATGTTTCGGGTTGACGCCACGGACCCGGACGTCCCCCCTCGTCATCGACGCGGCGATCCCCCACGTCGCGGCCACGATGCGGTCACCGATGACGCGGTGTGTGGTCGGTTCGAGCTGGTTGACGCCCTGAATGGTGAGCGTCGAAGTGCCCGCTCCCAAAATTTTGGCTCCCATGCGGATCAGCATGTTGCACAAGTCGACAATCTCCGGCTCACGCGCGGCATTGTCGATCACCGTCTCGCCTTTGGCGAGAACAGCGGCCATGAGGATGTTCTCCGTCGCCCCCACAGACGGGAACGCAAGCCGAATGTTGGCTCCGTGCAGATCGTCTGCCTGGGCAACGACACATCCGTGTTCGATCGTGCTCTGCGCGCCCAGCAACCGAAGTCCGGATTGGTGCATATCGAGTGGCCTGGATCCGATGGCGTCGCCGCCGGGCAGAGCGACCACCGCGCGTTTGCACCTCGCCACCAAGGGGCCCAGCACACACACCGATGCCCGGAACTGGCGAACTGCGGCAAAGTCCGCGTGATATTTCGGCTCCGCCGGCGTGGTGATCCGAACCAACGAATCTTCGAGAACCACCTCGCACCCGAGGCCGCGCAGGACGTCGGCCATCAGAGGAACGTCCAGGATGTCGGGGCAATTGGTCACGACGGTGGTGCCCTCAGCCAACAGCGCCGCCGCCATCAGCTTCAGAACACTGTTCTTGGCGCCCCCGACAGACACTTCACCTACGAGACGGTTACCACCGGTAACAAGGAAGCGTTCGCTCACGAAGCACAGCCTAGAGCCAGCGGCACCAGCCTCGGAGGCCGGTACCGTAACGCTATGGCCGTACACCTCACCAAGATCTACACCCGGACCGGCGACGACGGGACCACCGGACTCAGCGATTTCTCCCGCGTACCGAAGAACGATCCCCGCCTCATCGCGTATGCGGACTGTGATGAAGCGAACGCCGCAATCGGCGTCGCTGTGGCGCTGGGGAATCCCCCCGAGGAGATCCTGTCGATTCTGCGGCAGGTACAGAATGACCTGTTCGATGCCGGTGCCGATCTGTCCACCCCGGTGGTCGAGGAACCCAAGTATCCACCGCTGCGTATCACCGCCGACTACATCGACCGGCTCGAACGCTGGTGCGACGAGCTGAACGAGCGCCTCGAACCCCTGAATTCCTTCATACTGCCCGGCGGAACCCCATTGGGAGCGCTGCTCCACGTTGCGCGAACCGTGACACGGCGTGCGGAGCGATCGGCGTGGGCCGCTGTCGACGCATATCCCGAGAACACTCACGCGCTGCCGGCGAAGTACCTCAACCGACTCTCGGATCTGCTCTTCATCGTGGGACGGGTCGCGAATCCCGAAGGAGACGTGCTCTGGAAACCGGGAGCGGGGAAAGCCTGATCAGAATCGGCGTCCGCGTACCGATCGGCCCGACGGACGAGATTCGACCCACGACAGGAACGCGGTCAAAGCTCCACCGTCCAAGGCGATCTCGTACGCGGCGCCTCGGTCCTTCACGGACAGGATGACGATTTCGTCGGACATGATGTCGAACTCGGAGCCCTCTGGTTTACGACGGCCTTCGACTTCGATCCCCTGCCGCTCGATGCGCGAATCAGGGCCGGGACGCAAACTCGACAACTTGAAGAAGACGAGGGAGCCCTCGCCGTAACGAATGACGCCGTGACGCCATCCGGTGTCCCCCGCGGAAGGCGCCACGCGGAGAATAGCCGCGGTTCCACCGCGACGAAGAACAGCCAGACGATAGAGAAAGACCGCGACGAAGGCGGCGAGCAGCACAACCAGAATGATCAACACAGTCATTCCGATTGTCACTGTTCGTCGGCTCCGTCGCGGTCTGTCTCGTGTAACCTATGCGCGCTCTACGGCGCGAACTCGACCCTTGGCAACAGCAATCGCCTCGAGATCGTCTCCGCTCTCCTGGAGCACCGCCCGGGCGGCCTCCACGTCGATGTCCTCCGCGAGTTCGGCGGACTCGGCGAGGATCGTGACAGACTTCGCCGTCACGGAAAGGAAGCCGCCGTGCACAGCTGCCACGATTCGCTCGCCGTCGGCTGTCGTGATCGCGACGACGCCACCCTCCACGAGCTGTCCGAGGACAGGCTCGTGACCAGGCATGACACCGATCTCACCCTCGGTCGTCTGTGCGCTGACGAGAGTCGCCGAACCAGACCACAACCGTCGCTCGACAGCGACGAGTTCCACGGTCATCTCAGCCATCGTCGACTACTTCCCGGCGATCTTCTTGGCTGCAGCCTCGACGTCGTCGAGTCCACCGCAGCTGTTGAACGCCTGCTCGGGCAGGTGATCGAACTCGCCCTTGCAGACGCGGTCGAACGCCTCGATGGTGTCGCGGAGCGGCACCACGGAGCCGGGCTCACCGGTGAACTTCTCGGCGACGATGAAGTTCTGGCCGAGGAACTTCTGCAGACGGCGGGCACGGCCGACGAGGACCTTGTCCTCTTCCTGCAGTTCGTCCATACCGAGGATGGCGATGATGTCCTGCAGTTCCTTGTACTTCTGCAGGATTCGCTTGACCTCGTTGGCCACCCGGAAGTGCTCGGCACCGACAATGCCGGGCTCGAGGATCCGGGAGGTGGAGCTCAGCGGGTCCACAGCGGGGTAGATACCCATCTGCGAGATCGGTCGCGACAGCTCGGTGGTCGCATCGAGGTGCGCGAACGTCGTGGCCGGCGCCGGGTCGGTGTAGTCGTCGGCGGGCACGTAGATCGCCTGAAGCGAGGTGATGGAGCGACCACGCGTCGAGGTGATTCGTTCCTGCAGCTCACCCATCTCGTCAGCCAGGGTCGGCTGGTAACCCACGGCCGAAGGCATACGACCGAGCAGGGTCGACACCTCGGAACCGGCCTGGGTGAAACGGAAGATGTTGTCGATGAACAGCAGAACGTCCTGGCCCTGGACATCGCGGAAGTACTCCGCCATGGTCAGTGCGGACAGGGCGACGCGCATACGCGTTCCCGGCGGCTCGTCCATCTGGCCGAAGACGAGGGCGGTGTCCTGAAGGACGCCCATCTCTTCCATCTCGAGGTGAAGGTCGGTGCCCTCACGGGTGCGCTCACCGACGCCTGCGAACACCGAGGTTCCGGAGAACTCGCGGGCGATACGGGTGATCATTTCCTGGATCAGAACGGTCTTGCCGACACCGGCACCACCGAACAGACCGATCTTTCCACCCTTGACGTACGGGGTGAGGAGGTCGATGACCTTGATACCGGTCTCGAGAATCTCCGTCTTGCCCTCGAGCTGGTCGAAGGCTGGCGGCTTGCGGTGGATGCCCCACTGCTCGCCGTCGCGTCCCGTGCCGGGAGCGTCGAGGCAGTCGCCCAGTGCGTTGAACACGTGGCCCTTGACGACGTCGCCGACGGGAACCGAGATCGGCTTGCCCGTGTCGGCCACCGAGGTGCCGCGGACGAGGCCGTCGGTCGGCTGCATGGAGACGGTGCGCACCAGGTTGTCACCGAGGTGCTGCGCGACCTCGAGGGTCAGCGTCTTGGCGACCGAGGGAAGCGTGATCTCGGCATGCAAGGCGTTGAACAGTTCAGGAATGGAGCCACGCGGGAATTCAACGTCCACGACGGGACCGATGACCCGCACGACGCGGCCGGCCACGGACGAATCCGAACCTGCCCCGTTTGTTTCGGTTACTGCTGCGGTCATTGCTTAGTCACTTCCTGCGCTCGAGGCGAGCGCATTCGCGCCGCCGACGATCTCGCTGATTTCCTGGGTGATCTGGGCCTGGCGAGCCTGGTTGGCCTGACGGCTGAGAGTGTTCACCAGTTCGTTTGCGTTGTCCGTCGCCGCCTTCATGGCGGTACGACGGGCAGCCGACTCCGACGCCGCAGCATCCAGCAGCGAGGAGTAGATGCGGGTGCTGATGTACTTCGGCAGCAGGGCACCGAGCAACCTGTCGGGTTCCGGCTCGAAGTTGTATCCGGCGACCGGTTCGTCGTTCCGGTGACCGTTCGACAGCATGTCTTCACCGAGTTCGATGTTCTCCTCGGAGACCGTGACGTCCAGCGGAGCCATCCGCCGCACCTCGGGAGACTGAGTGAGCATCGACACGAAGCGGGTGTAGACGATGTGCAGTTCGTCGACACCTTCGATGGATCCCTCGCCGTTGTAGGCGGGAATCTCGGAGCCGGATCCGGCCATGAAGAGCTCCACCAGGTGGCGGCTCGCCTTGGCAGCATCGGAGTAACCGGGGTCCTGAGAGAACCCTGTCCACGCAGCCCCCAGGTCGCGACCACGGAACGTGTAGTAGCCGAGGCCCTTGGCACCGAGCACGAAGATGACCGGGTCCTTGCCCTCGCTGCGCAGCAGTTGGAACAGTTCCTCGGCCTCTTTGAGGACGTTGGAGTTGTACCCACCGCACATGCCGCGGTCGCTGGTGACAACCAGGACGGCAGCACGCTTGGCGTTGGCGCGCTCGTTGAGCAACGGGTGATCCAACGACGCCGACGCACTTGCCAGCTCCGTCAGGACCTTGGTGATCTCCTCGGCATACGGCTTCGACGCAGCGACCCGGGCCTGAGCCTTGGTGATGCGCGAGGTCGCGATCAGCTCCTGGGCCTTGGTGATCTTCTTGGTCGAGTTGACCGACTTGATACGAGACCGCAGTTCGAGAATGCTTGCCATCGATCGATCACTCTCCCTTCATGTTTCGCGGCGTCCCCGTGGTGGTGCGACGCAGTGTCATGGACTGGGCGCTCACTTGCTGACGGTGGTGCGCTTGACGTTGATCTGCTCGTGCCCGACCTCGTTGGCGTCGAGCGCCTCGGCCTCGGCCTCGTTCACGACCCGGCTTCCGTCGGATGCGAGGAAGCCTTCCTTGAACTTGTCGGTGGCCTTGATCAGCGCGGCGGCGTTGTCGGCGTCGAGCGCCTTGCCACCCTTGATGCTCGAGTACACGTCGGAGGCACTGCGGTGCAGGTCTTCCAGCAGCTCGGTCTCGAACCGGCGCACGTCACCGACGGGAACGCTGTCGAAGACGCCTTCACCGGCGAGGTAGATCGAGACGATCTGGTCCTCGACGGGAATGGGGCTGTACTGATCCTGCTTGAGCAGCTCGACCAGGCGAGCACCACGCTCGAGCTGCGCCTTCGACGCGGCATCGAGGTCCGACGCGAACGCGGAGAATGCTTCGAGCTCACGGAACTGTGCCAGCTCCAGGCGAAGCGAGCCGGATACCTTCTTCATGCCCTTGGTCTGCGCGGCACCACCGACACGGGACACCGAGATACCGACGTTGATGGCGGGACGAACACCCTTGTTGAAGAGGTCCGACTCGAGGAACACCTGACCGTCGGTGATGGAGATGACGTTGGTCGGAATGTACGCCGAGACGTCGTTCGCCTTGGTTTCGATGATCGGCAGCGCCGTCAGCGATCCGCCGCCGAGCGCGTCGGACAGCTTCGCCGAACGCTCCAGCAGACGGGAGTGGAGGTAGAAGACGTCACCGGGGTAAGCCTCACGTCCCGGCGGGCGACGCAGCAGCAGCGAGATGGCGCGGTAGGCCTCGGCCTGCTTGGTCAGGTCGTCGAATACGACCAGAACGTGCTTGCCCTGGTACATCCAGTGCTGGCCGATGGCGGAACCGGTGTACGGAGCGAGCCACTTGAAGCCGGCGGAATCGGATGCGGGGGCGGCGACGATGGTGGTGTACTCCATCGCGCCTTGCTCCTCGAGGGCAGCCTTGACGCCCGCGATGGTCGAGCCCTTCTGGCCGATCGCGACGTAGATGCAGCGAACCTGCTGCTTCTCGTCGCCGGACTCCCAGTTGGCCTTCTGGTTCAGGATCGCGTCGATGCAGACGGCGGTCTTGCCCGTCTTGCGGTCGCCGATGATGAGCTGACGCTGTCCGCGGCCGATCGGCGTCATGGCGTCGATGGCCTTGATGCCGGTCTGCAGCGGCTCCTCGACGGGCTGGCGCTCGAGCACGGATGCTGCCTGCAGTTCGAGGGCACGGGTCTCGTTGCTCTCGATATCGCCCAGGCCGTCGATCGGCTGGCCGAGGGGGTCCACGACGCGTCCGAGGAAGCCGTCGCCGACGGGAACCGACAGAACGTCGCCGGTCCGCTTGACTTCCTGGCCCTCCTGGAGGTCCGCGTAGTCACCCAGGATGACGGCACCGATTTCGGTGGCGTCGAGGTTGAGGGCAACGCCCAGGATTCCGCCGGGAAACTCCAGCAGTTCGTTGGCCATCGCCGAAGGCAGGCCACTGACGTGCGCGATGCCGTCGCTGGTGTCGGTCACAACGCCGACCTCCTCGCGGGAGGCCTCCGGGGAGTAGCTCGCGGTGTAGTTCTCGATCGCGCTACGGATCTCGTCGGAGGAGATCGTCAGCTCCGCCATGATTGTTCCTGCTCTCGGTGTCTGGTTTTCGGAAGTATCTGGGTATTGATTCGGAAGCGGACTACTTGAGGGACTTCCGCAACGCTGCGAGACGCCCCGCTGCGCTGCCGTCGATAACCTCGTCGCCCACCCGGACGACCAAGCCGCTGAGGAGCTCGGGATCGACCTCCACGTGAACCGTCACCGGCTTCCCGTAGGTACGGGTGAGGGCGGCGGCCAGCCGATCGGTTTGCTCACTGCTCAGTGTAGAAGCGCTCCGAACCTTCGCTACGACGGCTTCTCGCCGAGCTGCCGCCAGATTCGCCAATGCGTCGAACGCATCCGCGGGGGCGGTCGACTTCAACCTGCCCACTGCCTGAACGGCCAGCGCCTCCGTGACTGCAGTCACCTTGCCGTACAGCAGCTTGGAGAGCAGGTCACGCTTGGCTTTCGCCGAGACGGATCGATCGGAAAGCGCCTGTTCGAGTGTCGGGTCACCTGCGACGATTCGACCGAGACGGAACAATTCGTCCTCGACCCCGTCGAGCTGTCCCTGGTCGGCCGCTGCCTTCAGCAGCGACTCCCGACCGAGAAGCACCAGCGAGTTGAGCAGGTCGGAGGTGGTGGACCAGTTCTGGCCCACCGCCGCCTTCACGGTGGCGAGGGTCTCCGCGGAGACCTTGCCACCGAACACCTGCTCGGCCAGGCCTTCGCGAGCGCTCCCGGCCGCCGAGTTGTCCGACAGCGCACTGCGAAGAGTGCGCTGAACGTCCAGGGTCTCGACGACCGTGAACAGCTCTGCCCCGGTCTGGGCCGCGGCCGCGGTGGCTGCTCCGGCAGAGACGGATCCCAAGGCCGAAGACAACGCAGCACGTGTCTGCGTCAAGGCCTCACGGCTCGCTGCGTACATGGTGCTCACTTCCCTGCTGCGGAATTTGCGCCGATGGCGTCGAGCTCGTTCAGGAATCGGTCGACCGTGCCGGCCCGCTTGACGTCGTCGGAGAGCGACTCCCCGATGACCTTCTCAGCGAGGTCGACCGCGGTGCGTCCGAGTTCGCCACGCAGTTCGGTGACGATCTGCTGCCGCTGAGCAACCAACTGGCTGTGACCGGAGGCCACGATGCGGTCGCTCTCTTCCTGAGCCTGTGCCTTCATCTCGGCGAGGATCTGCTGCCCCTGGGTGCGCGCGTCCTCACGGATCTGCGCAGCTTCGGTGCGAGCTTCGGCGAGCTGGGCACGGTACTGCTCGAGCGCCGCCTTCGCCTCGGCCTGGGCTTCTTCGGCCCTCTTGATGCCGCCGTCGATCTGTTCGGTTCGCTCGGCAAGGACCTTCTGGAACATCGGAAGGACGTACTTCCAGAAGACGAAGCCGACGACGAGCAGGCAGACGAGCGACCAAACGATGTCATACGTCGCGGGCAGGAGAGGGTTGTGTGTCTCTTCCTCTGCCGCGAGCAATGCGATGTTGGTTGCCATGACGGTCTTAGAAAATGAAGCCGGCGACGAGGCCGATCAGCGCGAGGGCTTCGGTGAAGGCGATACCGAGGAACATGGTGGTACGAACCTGTCCGGCCATCTCGGGCTGGCGAACCATGCCCTCGATCGCCTTACCGACAACGATGCCCACGCCGATGCCGGGGCCGATCGCGGCGAGACCGTAGCCGATGGCTCCGAATCCCGTCGAGTTGGTTTCCTGGACAGCTTCCTGAGCGAGGTAGGCGAGGCTCATGGTGTTCCGTTCCCTTTCTGTTGACCTCCGCCGGATTCGGCGGGAGGCTCAGTTCTTGGTGTAGCTGGTCGTGGAGATGTTGGTGCTAGTGCGAATCCGCGTGCAGAGCCAGGTCGATGTACACCGACGTGAGCAGCGCGAAGACGTAGGCCTGCAGGAAGATCACCAGCAGTTCGAAGAAGGTGAATGCGATGCCGGCGGCGAGCGATGCAACACCGAACACGGCCTGGAAGCCACCTGAGGTGAAGAAGAAGAACTGGGTGGCACTGAAGAACAGCACCAGCAGGATGTGGCCGGCCAGCATGTTGGCCATGAGACGCACCATGAGCGTGAACGGCCGCAGGACGAAGGTGGAGATGAACTCGATCGGCACGAGCAGGAAGTGCAGGGGAAGCGGGACGCCGGGAACCACGATGCTGCTCTTGACGTACTTGAAGAACCCGTACTTCTTGATGCCCACGTAGTTGAAGACGATGTACGCCAGGGCAGCGAGCACCAACGGCATGCCGATACGCGCGTTGGGCGAGATGTTGATGAACGGGATGATGCTGCCGAGGTTGCTAGCGAGCACAAGGAAGAAGATCGTCGTGATGACGGGCAGGAAGCGCTTGCCTTGTTCCTTGCCGAGAATCTCTTCCGCGATGTTGATCCGGACGAAGTCGAGAGCGATCTCGCCGATGTTCTGGACACCGCGGGGAATGATCTTCGGGCTGCGCATCGCGATGACGAAGAAGATCATCATGAGGGCGGACAGCAGGATGCGAACCAGCATCAGGCGGTCGAGTTCGAACGGAGTCCCTTCGAACAGGACCGCGGGCGGGAAGAAGTCGTTCAGGGAAGGCGGATGGAATTCTCCAGCAGCCACGTTGATGACGCTCAGCGTTCTCTCCCGTAGTCGGTCCGCAGCCTTCGTTGACTGCGGTTCGATCGGACATTGACGATCAAACAAGTCGACAAGCTCGACTCGCGTATTCGTCAGCTGCTGTGGACTCCAGGGAGTCCAGCGTCTGTCGGTGTCGGCGACTCTCGTCGACTCGGCGGCCTTGAAAGTGCGACCGCCTGCAAGCATGCAATACCAGCCAGTAACTTACTCGCCGTCTCATTGCTCTCGCTTGACCCAGACCTTATCAAGTCATCTACGACGTTGTGTAGACGGGGTCCGGCTCGATTCAATTTTACTACATCCCGTAGTACTACTGGGCGTCCTTCTCCCCCGGTTCGGCATCGCCCGCCGCGCGTGGCTCCACGTACGGGGCCTTCACGCCAAGTACCCCATAGGTTTCCGCACCGAGCACGATCACCAAGGACAACACGATGACCAATACCAACGCCGTTTTGTCGTAGAAGTCGAGCGGTTTCAGGATTGCCAGGACCGTGATCGCGAGGATCATTTTCAACAGCCAGGTACCGAGCAGCACCGCCCCCGCAGTCATGGCGGGAAGCTTGGCCGTGAACAACACCCCGAGGGCCGTGCATAGGATGAACCCTCCGCCGACCGCCGCGCCCAACAGCGCGCCGTAGAGACCGGGCATACCTGCGAGCAGGGTCGCAACGATGGAACCGACCACTGCCAGCACGATCAGGCCGAGAACGCCGTAGCGAACGGCGGCCCGCAACGAGGCGGTGTGATCGGGAGCAGGCGCGGGGATGAACGTCACGGTCGCCAAGGGTAGTGGATCGTCCTCGGCGCACCGCAACCGTGACCTCACGTCTGGCGGTCGTGCTGTTGCCCCCGGATGGAGGGTACCGCCGTGACCACCAGCGCGAAGACGAGTCCGCCGGCCACCAGGAGCACCACTACGCGGCGGTCGAACAAGGCAGATCCGACCGCACCGAACGCCAGCACGCCGACCCATAAGTAGATGAGCAGGACCACTCGCCGATGTGAATGCCCGATCTGCAGGAGGCGGTGGTGAAGGTGCATCTTGTCGGGGCTGAACGGACTGACGCCTGCGCGCGTACGCCGGACTACGGCAAGCAACAGGTCGAGGATCGGGATGAACATGACGGCGCCGACGAGCAGCAGTGGCGACAGAAGACCCAGAAGGTCGCGGGTGCCGTACGCGGTCAGCGGAATGCGGCCGGAGGCGCTGGTCGAGATGGCCGCGAGCATCAGGCCGATCAGCATCGATCCGGAGTCGCCCATGAAGATGCGCGCAGGCTGGAAGTTGTGCGGCAGGAAACCGAGACAGGCGCCTGCCAGTGCCGCGGCGATCAACGCCGGCGGATAGGCGCTCACATCACCGCCCTGATCGTGGAGCAATCCAACCGAGAACACGCAGATCGCGAGCGAGGAAATCAGCCCGAGACCTGCGGCGAGACCGTCGAGGCCGTCGACGAAGTTCATGGCATTGACCATCACCACGGCGACCGCCACCGTGACCAGTCCCGCCTGCAGCTGGTCGAGAATCACCGTGGTGCCATCGCCGAACGGAACGTAGATGATGAACCAGCTCACGCCCATCACGACGAGAATTCCGGCGGCCGTCACCTGGCCCACGAACTTGGTCAGCGCGTCGAGACCCCACCGGTCGTCGACCACCCCCACGAGAACGATGACGAACCCCGACACCAGGGCAGCGGGGATATCGGAGGTGAACTCGAATCCGCGGGTGAGCGCGGGTAGTTGCTGCGCGAACAACAGCGCGACCAGCATGCCCAGGTACATTCCGACGCCCCCGAGCCGGGGCGTGGGCGTGACGTGCACGTCCCGGTCCCGAGGCACCGCCACCGCCCCGAACCGCAGAGCGAACAACCGGACGGCGCCGGTGGCGAGGTAGGTGACCACCGCGGCAGTGAAGAGGACGAGCAGAAGTTCACGCAGAGGGACACCCGCACCCCCACCTGCTTGAGCCAGCACCACGCCGGCGGATTCGGCAGCAATCACTGGGCAGACGCTACCGTTGCCCCGCGCAGCCCGGTCATGCCGTCGCGGTCCCCTCGAGCAGACTCTCCGCCGTCACCCCGAGGACGTCGGCGACGTCACCGGTGGGTACGGCGCCTTCCCGGAGAATGCGGGGGCTCGCGCCGGTGAGGTCGACGATGGTGGAGGCCCGGCCCTGTTCGGCGCGTCCGCCGTCCAGGTACACGCCGGCCGATCCGCCGAGCTGGTCCCGAGCTTCCTGGACGGTGGTGGCCGGTGGTTGTCCGGAGACGTTGGCGCTCGACACCGCGAGTGGTCCGACTTCACGTAACAGTTCGAGGGCGACCGGATGCAGGGGCATGCGAAGCATCACCGTCCCGCGCGTATCACCGAGGTCCCATGCCAGCGAAGGGGCCTGCTCCACAACAAGACTCAGGCCACCCGGCCAGAAGGCCCGAATGAGGTCGCGGGTGTGCGGTCGCACGCTGTACACGAGGCCGTCGATGGTGTTCCACGATCCGACCAGAACCGGCACAGGCATATCGCGGCCACGGCCCTTCGCCCGCAGCAACGCGGCGACTGCATCGCCGTCGAATGCGTCGGCGCCGATCCCGTAGAGGGTGTCCGTGGGCAGGACGACGAGTCGTCCAGCCTTCAGGGCGTTCTTGGCCGCACTCATTCCGGCGGCGCGGGAATCGGGGCGGCCACAGTCGTAAACGGTACTCACCGGCTCATTCTTTCATCCTCGCCGGCGGCCTCCGCACGCTGCGCCTCGACATCGGTCGCGATGCGCCGAGCCACCACGAAGCGGGGCTTGCCCGCGAGGTCGGGGTGTTCCGCGACGTCACCGAACACCCGACGCGCCGCGAACAGCGCCGCGACGTCCGCACCGTTGGTGTCGTCGTGCTCGATTCCCACTGCTCCCCCGATTCTCAACCACCGCGCGACATTCGAGATCATCGGCTTGATCACAGATAGCCCGTCCGGTCCGGCGAATAGTGCGCTGTGCGGGTCGTGATCCGCTACTTCCGGCTCGAGTTCCGCGCCCTCGGGAATGTACGGCGGGTTGGCAACGATGAGGTCGACTGCACCTTCGAGGCCGGTCAGGATGGTCCGGTCGGTGACGTCGCCCTGGTACAGCTTGATCGGGGTGTCGCCCGCCTGGGCGCGGGCATCGGCATTGCGCCGCGCCCAGGCGAGCGCGTGCGGTTCGAGTTCGACGGCGTGCACGACGGCGTCGGGGCGGGCGTGGGCAATGGCGAGCGCGAGCGCACCCGACCCGGTACACAGATCCATGACGACGGGTGGGTGCTGATCGCAGCTTCCCAGGAACGCGAGCGCCCACCCGAGGAGAAGTTCGGTCTCCGGGCGCGGAACGAAGACGCCGGGACCGACCTCGATGTCGATGTCCCCCATGGCGGCGGTTCCCAGGATGTACTGCAGCGGGATTCGCTTGGCGCGCTGTTCGACCATCTTCTTGTAGGCGTCGATCACCGACTCGTCGACCAGCGGCACGAGACCCAGTCGGGTCCTCTCCACCCCCAGCAGATGGGCAGCCAGCATCTCGGCGTCCGCGCGGGCGCTGTGCACCCCTGCCTCGTCGAGTTGCGCGGCTGCATCGATCAGGGCCAGGCGAAGGGGAAGTCGGCTCACGGGTACAGACTGCCACGCCCGGGGAACGGTGATACTCCGGTCCTCGGTACCGGGTTACTCCGCGGCGAGCCGTGCCTCACGATCCGCCTTGCCCAGCGCGTCGAGAAGAGCGTCCAATTCACCGTCCAGGACGGCATCGAGATTGTGCGACTTGAAGCCGATTCGGTGATCGGTGATGCGGTTCTCCGGGAAGTTGTAGGTGCGGATGCGCTCGGAGCGGTCGACCGTGCGCACCTGGCTCTGCCGCCCGGCCGATGCCTCGGCGTCTGCTGCTTCCTCGGCCGCTGCCTGGAGGCGAGCGGCCAGCACCTGCATGGCCCGCGCCTTGTTCTGTAGCTGGGAGCGCTCGTTCTGGCACGTCACAACGATTCCGGTGGGCAGATGCGTGATCCGCACCGCCGAGTCGGTGGTGTTCACACCCTGACCGCCCTTACCGGAGGAGCGGTAGACATCGATGCGCAGATCGGTCTCGTCGATCTGCACCTCCTCGACCTCTTCCGGTTCCGGATAGACCAGGACGCCGGCGGCCGAGGTGTGTACCCGGCCCTGCGACTCGGTGACAGGCACGCGCTGCACGCGATGGACGCCGCCCTCGAACTTCAGACGGGCCCACACCCCGTCCCGAACCTCGCCCTTCGACTTGATCGACAGTGTCGCGTCCTTGTATCCACCGAGGTCGGACACTGTCGCATCGAGAACCTCGACGCGCCACCCGTGCCGCTCGGCGTACCGGACGTACATACGCGCGAGATCGGACGCGAACAACGCCGACTCCTCACCGCCCTCGCCCGACTTCACTTCGAGTACCACGTCGTCACCATCGTGCGGGTCGCGCGGCGCGAGGAGATCCGTCAGTGCCTTGTCG
Organism: Rhodococcus sp. WAY2; assembly: GCF_009859915.1. Taxonomy (NCBI): domain Bacteria; kingdom Bacillati; phylum Actinomycetota; class Actinomycetes; order Mycobacteriales; family Nocardiaceae; genus Rhodococcus; species Rhodococcus sp. WAY2. The sequence goes on along the minus strand of NZ_CP046572.1, from coordinate 2,363,347 downwards.
AGCTCGAGCACTTCGGCCTCGAGTGCGGGCACCTCGGCCGCGAAGCTGGAATCGTCGACGGCGAGCTCACGCGCGGCTGCGAGATCGTCCTGCGCAGCCTTGAGCTTGCTGTACGTCGACATGATGGGCGCAAGCTCGGCGAAACGCTTCCCGGCTTTGCGGGCCGCGGAGGCGTCGTTGTGCAGCGCTGGGTCGGACAACTGCTGCTCGAGGCCGGCATGTTCGGCCAGGATGTCGTCGATCGCCGACGGCTGGGTCGTCCCTGCCATGATGGGCTCCACTCTCGTCTCAGCGCGCGCAGCGCACTACGGGGTGCCGAGGGAAACGGCACAAAAAAGCCGACGCCCGGCCTGCAATTATCGCAGGACGGGCGTCGGCGGACCAGCTAGGACTCGGCAGATTCCTTTGCTGCGCCCTTGCCGGCGCGCTTGCCGTAGCGAGCCTCGAAGCGGGCGACGCGTCCACCGGTGTCGAGAATCTTCTGCTTACCGGTGTAGAACGGGTGGCACTGCGAGCAGACCTCGACGTTGATCCGTCCGGTCTCCTTGGTGCTTCGGGTCTCGAAAGTGTTTCCGCAACCACAGACCACGGTGGTGGCCACGTAATTGGGGTGAATGCCTGACTTCATGGTGTCCCTTTCAATGGTCGCCGGGTCGCCTTCGCCATTCGAAGACGTGAACCGGAACCGGACTCAGCCGTTCAGTATGCCAGATCGCGCGAGTGCGATCCCAATCGGCATGTGTGCTTGCGGAGAGATCAACGCCGCTCCCCCGCATTTAATTCCACCTGCTCAGTACTGGAGAAACGGCAAAGCCCGGCGACAGGTCGCCGGGCTTTGCCGTGTCGAGCACTCAGTCGTCGATCGCTCCCGGAGCGGTCTTCGACACCTGCATGAGGAACTCGAGATTGCTCTTGCTCTTCTTGAGGCGATCGATCAGCAGATCGATGGCCTGGTGCGAATCGAGACCAGACAGCACCCGGCGGAGCTTGTGCAGCACCGCGGCCTCATCCGGACTGAGCAGCAGCTCGTCCTTACGCGTTCCCGAAGGATTGACGTCGACAGCTGGGAACACTCGCCGTTCCGCGATCTTGCGGTCGAGCTTGAGCTCGGCGTTACCGGTGCCCTTGAACTCCTCGAAGATCACGGTGTCGCCGGTGGAACCGGTCTCGACCATGGCCGTCGCGATGATCGTGAGGGAACCGCCGTTCTCGATGTTGCGGGCTGCACCGAGGAAACGCTTCGGCGGGTACAGCGCGGTCGAGTCGACACCACCGGACAGGATGCGGCCCGACGCCGGCGACGAGTTGTTGTACGCGCGGCCGAGCCGAGTGATCGAGTCGAGAAGGACGACGACGTCCTTACCGGCCTCCACCAGTCGCTTCGCACGCTCGATGGCGAGCTCGGCGACCGAGGTGTGGTCTCCCGGTGGGCGGTCGAAGGTCGAGGAAATGACCTCACCCTTCACCGATCGCTGCATGTCGGTGACCTCTTCGGGACGCTCGTCGACCAGCACGACCATCAGGTAGCACTCGGGGTTGTTGGTCGCGATCGCGTTGGCGATGGCCTGCAGAACGCTGGTCTTACCGGCCTTCGGCGGGCTCACGATGAGCGCGCGCTGACCCTTACCGATCGGCATCACGAGATCGATGACGCGGGTGGTGAGGATGTTCGGCGTGGTCTCGAGGCGCAACCGCTGATTCGGGTACAGCGGGGTGAGCTTCCCGAACTCGGGGCGCTTCTTCGCCGCCTCGATGTCGCCGCCGTTGACCGTGTCGATACGCACCAACGGGTTGAACTTCTGGCGCTGATTGCCCTGGTCACCCTCGCGTGCAACCCGGACCGCACCGGTGATCGCGTCGCCGCGGCGAAGTCCGTTCTTGCGGATGAGGTTCATCGACACGTAGACGTCGTTGGGGCCCGCAAGGTACCCGGACGTCCGCACGAAGGCGTAGTTGTCGAGGACGTCGAGGATGCCGGCTACCGGCTGCAGGACATCGTCTTCCCGGATTTCCGTCTCACGTACGTCACCGCCGCCGCCTTCGCCGCGGTCGCGCCCACGACGACGCTCGCGGAAGCGCCGTCCACGTCGTCCGCGGCCGCCTTCTTCGTCGTCGCCGCCCCGGTTGTCACGGTTGTCGCTCGTGCGCGGGCCGTTGTTGCTGCCCTGGTTGCGATCACCCCGGTCGCGGTCACGTTCGCGCGTGTCACCGCGGTCCCGCTCGCGGGTGTCGCCGCGGTCGTTCCGGTCGGTGCGGTCACCACGGTCGCTGCCGCGGTTGTCCCCACGCTCACGCCGCGTGCGGTCGCCGGACTGCTCGCCGGAGCCGTCCTGCCTTCCGGACTTTTCCGCACTGTCCTGACGGTCGTCGACCTGCTTGCGCTCGGCCTGCGGGGCGTCGACGCCATTCTGGGCGGCAGCATTCTGCGGGGGAGCGTCCTGGCCGCTGTCGGCCTGGTCGCCCTGCTCAGGGGCACCTGCCCGGCGGGAGGAGCCACGGCGCTGACGCCCGCGTCGGCCCCCCTCGGGGACATCGGTGTCGGCCGCGCTGCCGTCGGCGACTGCAGGTTCGGGCGCCTTGCTTTCGGCCGCCTTCTCGGCGATCTCCTGCTGCGGAGACACGTCGAGGGCAGTCTGCGCGGGCTGCTCACGCTTGGTGCGGGACGTCCGGGTGCGGGGCGCGGCCTCGGTCGTCGCAGCGGCCGGCGCCGACGAGGCGCCCTGCCGATCCTTGATCGCGGCGATCAGGTCGCCCTTACGCATCCCTGAAATGCCTTTGATACCGAGCTCGCCCGCAAGGGCACGGAGCTCGGTCAGCACCATCCCGGACAGCCCGGCACCTCGGCGCGCCTCGGCGCGCTTTGTGGAGGCCGTCACAGCACCGTTTTCCGGTGCGGTCGATGACGCCTGTGAAGAGTCGCCTGCCTGCGCGCCAACGGTATCCACCGAGGAGGCGTCCGCAGGAGCGGCGATGAGGTCCGTATCGGTCACGGAGGTCCTTTCCTTCCCTCACTCGCGCTGCGCAGAGTCGAGGGTTCGTCCCGTAATCCGATTCAGTACCGGATTCGGATGTGCCGTACGTCGTTGCTTAGCTGAACTGCCGGCTTGCCCGCCATCACATCACCTTGAACAGGCGCACTCGCAATCCCTACACAACAGAAAGTGCGGAGGATCGTGCCAGGAGCTGTCAAACCCCGATTGACCTGGAGTAATCGCCCTGGTGAAGCACCGGCGTCTGATGCGCACGATGTACGGACATTGCCCAGGATAGCTGTGAACGACCGTAGGGGCAAGAAGACCCGTTTCCGGCGTGTCAGCTGATCCGGACGCCTTCGGCGACGTCGAGTTCGAGCACCTGCAGTCCCTCGGCCTCCGCCTGTACTCGGAGATCGCCCGGAAGCGGCTCGGTACTCAACGCGAGGACTGTCGGTCCCGCGCCGGAGACCGCCGCGGCAATGCCGGCTTTCCGCAGCAAGGAGATCCACCGGGTGGTCAGCGGGAGCGCGGGAGCCCGCTGAACCTGGTGGAGCCGATCCTCAGTGGCCGGCATCAGAAGATCCGGTCGTTCCGTGAGCGCCACCACAGCGAGAGCGCCGCGACTGACGTTGAACGCGGCGTCACGGTGCGCCACGACCTCGGGCAACAATCCCCGCGTGTGAGCGGTCGACGAACGCTCACCCGGGATCAGGGCGATCACCCGGATCGCGGGATGCACCTTCAGTGGCACCGCGTAGTAGCGGTTCCCGGACGTGGATGCGCCCGCGGATTCCTGGTCTTCACAACTCCACGACACCACGGCGCCGCCCAGCACGCTCGCCGAAGCGTTGTCGGGGTGACCTTCGAACTCGGACGACAACTGGACCAGTTGGTCGGGCGAGAGGCCGAGTGCGGGATCGAGCTTCATCGCGAGACCGTTGGCCGCGGCCAACCCGCCGACCACAGCAGACGCGGACGACCCCAGGCCCCGCGAGTGCGGTATTGCATTGCGGCACACGACGTCGAGGCCCTCCGCCCACACGCCGGCCGACTCCAGACCACGTTCGATCGCGCGCACCACCAGATGGGAGGGGCCCCACGGCACGTCCTCGGCGCCCTCACCCTCGACACGAATCTTCAAACCCGAACCCGTGGTGGTGACCGTGATCTCGTCGTAGAGCCCGAGCGCGATGCCGAGGGTGTCGAATCCGGGCCCGAGATTGGCGCTCGACGCCGGCACACGGGCAGTCACGGTGAGCCCGGTGGGCAGGGTCTGTGTCATGTCTGCGGTCTGATCCTGCGGCGTGATGGGCGTGGGCGCCACCACTACGCCAGCTCGAGGGCCGACGCGACAGCGACAGGATCGACCGGAATGGGTTGCACGACAGGCATACCGGCGAGTGCGGTATCCGGGTCCTTCAATCCGTTGCCGGTGACCGTGCAGACCACGGTGAGTCCGGAGTCGAGCCAGCCTTCCTTCCGGGCGGCCAGCAGTCCTGCGACACTCGCCGCCGACGCGGGTTCGACGAACACACCTTCGGTGGAGGCGATCAGCCGGTACGCCTCGAGGATTTCCTCGTCCGTCGCGGCGCGGAAGGCCCCGTGCGACTCCTCCTTCGCGGCGACCGCGCCGTTCCAGGACGCGGGCGAACCGATGCGGATGGCCGTCGCGATGGTCTCCGGGTCCTTGACGGGTGCACCGTGGACGAGCGGGGCGGCACCTGCCGCCTGAACGCCCAGCATGCGAGGCTTCACGCTCGTGAGCCCGTCTGCGTAGTACTCGGAATAACCCCGCCAGTAGGCGGTGATGTTGCCGGCGTTGCCGACGGGAAGCGCGTGGACGTCCGGAGCCTTGCCCAATGCATCACAAATTTCGAAAGCCGCGGTCTTCTGGCCTTCGATCCGGACCGGGTTCACCGAGTTGACCAGGCCGATGGTCGGGAACTCCGCCGTGGTCTTGCGCGCCAGCTCGAGGCAGTCGTCGAAGTTACCCTCGACCTGGATGATCCGGGCGCCGTGCATGACCGCTTGCGCCAGCTTGCCCATGGCGATCTTCCCCTGCGGCACCAGCACCGCGCAGCTCATCTTCGCCTTGGCGGCGTAGGCGGCCGCCGAGGCGGACGTATTGCCCGTCGACGCGCACAGCACAGCCTGCTGACCGCGCGCCAGGGCGTCGGTCACGGCCATCGTCATCCCGCGGTCCTTGAAGGAGCCGGTGGGGTTGAGGCCTTCGACCTTGAGGTAGACGTCGCAGCCCGTGATCTCGGACAGATGCCCGGCGGGAAGCAACGGTGTGCCGCCTTCACGGAGGGTCACCGTCTTCCAGTTCGGTCCGATCGCGAGGCGGTCACGGTAGGCCTCGATCAGCCCCGGCCACGGAGTGTGCACGGGGTTGCGGGTGCCGGTCATTGTTCGGTGCCTTCCAGTCGCAGCACGCTGGTCACAGCGGTGACGAATTCGAGTTTGCTCAATGCCTCAACGGTTTCCGACAACGCGGAGTCCGTCGCGACATGGGTAACGACCACCAGCCGGGCGCCGTCGCCCGCGCCTTCCTGCCGCACCGTCGAAATGCTCACGCCGTGCTCGGCGAATTCGGCGGCAACGGCCGACAGCACACCGGCCTTGTCCGTCACCTGCATGTTGACGTAGTAGCGCGTCGGGATGTCGCCGATGGGCGCGATCTTGAGCTTGGCGTACTTCGACTCGCGCGGACCGCGGCCACCGTGCACCTTGTTGCGCGCGGCCATCACCAGATCACCCATCACAGCAGATGCGGTGGGGGCACCGCCGGCGCCCTGACCGTAGAACATCAGCCTTCCGGCGTTCTCGCCCTCGACGACCACGGCGTTGAATGCTCCGTTGACCGACGCGAGGGGGTGACTCAGCGGCACCAGCGCCGGGTAGACCCGTGCGGAGATGCGCTCCTTGCCGTCGGGTGTGGGGATGCGCTCGCAGATGGAGAGCAGTTTGATGGTGCAGTCGAGGGCCCGCGCCGACGTCAGGTCGGCAGCGGTGATGTTGGAGATACCCTCGCGGTACACATCGCCCGCGGTGACCCGCGTATGGAAGGCGATGGACGCGAGGATGGCGGCCTTCGCCGCGGCGTCGTAACCCTCTACGTCGGCGGTGGGATCGGCTTCGGCGTAGCCGAGTCTTCCCGCCTCCGCGAGCGTTTCCGCATAGTCGGCCCCAGTCTCGTCCATGGCCGACAGGATGAAGTTGGTGGTGCCGTTCACGATTCCGGCGACCTTGTTCACCCGGTCACCGGCAAGGGACTGGGTGAGCGGGCGGATCACGGGGATCGCACCGGCGACGGCCGCCTCGAAGTACAGGTCGACGCGGTGCAGCTCCGCGGCCTCGGCGAGTTCACCGGTGTGCTCGGCGAGAAGGGCCTTGTTGGCGGTGACGACGGACTTGCCGGAGTTCAGTGCCGACAGGATCAGCTTGCGCGGAAGGTCCATGCCGCCGATCACCTCGACAACGATGTCGACGTCGTCGCGCGCCACGAGCGACTCCGCGTCCGTGGTCTGCAACTCCTCCGGTATGCCCCGGTCCTTGCCGGGGCGGCGGACCGCCACTCCCCGCAGTTCCAGGGGCGCACCGACGCGGGCCTCGAGGTCTTCGCTGTGCTCTTGCAGGATGCGAACCACCTCGCTCCCGACGTTGCCGAGGCCGAGGACGGCCACACCGATAGCGCGATGCGCCGATTCGGTCACACCGACAGCACGTTGCGCCGATTCGGTCACACCGACAGCAGGTTGCGCCGATTCGACGGTCACTCTTGTACCTCCAAGCTGAGCAGGTCTTCCACGGTTTCCCTCCGGAGGATCACGCGCGACTGTCCGTCGCGCACCGCCACCACGGCAGGACGGGTGAGCAGGTTGTACCTACTCGACATCGAGTAGCAGTATGCACCGGTGGCAGCGACGGCAAGCAAATCGCCGGCATCGATGTCCTCGGGCATCCAGGTGTCACGGATGACGACATCGCCGGATTCGCAGTGTTTACCCACGACTCGCGACACCACGGGTTCGGCTCCGCTGACTCGGGAGACGAGCTTGGCTTCATATTCCGCTTGATACAGCGCCGTGCGGATGTTGTCGCTCATTCCGCCGTCGACACTGACGTAGCGGCGAGTGAGCGCGCTCCCGACGGTGACGTCTTTGATGGTGCCGACCTCGTAGAGCGTGACCGTCCCCGGCCCGGCGATCGCTCGTCCCGGCTCGACCGCAAGGGTCGGCTCGGGCAGGCCGGCGAGAGCGGACTCGTTGCGCACGATGTCGCCGAGTTTGGCCGCCAACTCGTCCACTGGTGGAGGATCGTCGCTGGGCACGTACGAGATGCCCATACCGCCACCGAGGTCGATGATCGAGATCTGGGCGGTCTTGTCCACACCGAACTCGGCGACGACGTCACGGAGCAGCCCGATCACCCGGTGTGCTGCCACCTCGAATCCGTCCACGTCGAAGATCTGCGAACCGATATGGCTGTGCAGCCCGACGAGACGCAGATTGCCTGCGGCGAATACTCGCCGGACCGCGTCGATCGCCTTGCCGCCTGCCAGTGAGAAACCGAACTTCTGGTCCTCGTGGGCGGTCGAGATGAATTCGTGGGTGTGCGCTTCCACTCCGACCGTCACACGGATCAGGACATCCTGTACGACACCGGCTTCGGCGGCGACTGCGTCGAGGCGGTCGATCTCCATGGACGAGTCCAGAACGATGTGGCCCACTCCGGCCTTCACTGCCGCCTGAAGTTCGGCGACCGACTTGTTGTTGCCGTGCATGGCGATTCGCTCCGCCGGGAACCCTGCATGCAACGCAATCGCCAATTCACCGCCCGAGGCGACGTCGAGCGACAGCCCCTCGTCTGCCACCCAACGGGCGATCTCGCCGCAGAGAAACGCCTTGGACGCGTAGTGGACTTTGGCCGAGGGCCCGAATGCGCGCGCCATGTCACGGCACCGGGACCGGAAATCGTCCTCGTCGACGACGAACAGTGGCGTCCCGTACGTCTCCGCAAGTTCGGTGACCGGAATCCCGGCCAGTCGGACAACGCCGTCCGGACCGCGTTCCGCGTTGCGGGGCCACACCTCGGGAGCGAGCGCCGCGAATGCCGTTGCGTCCGTAGGACGCTCGGGTAGTCCGGGTGCGTGTAGCTGTTCGGCGTGCTTGGGACCGGCGGGATGCGCGTTCACATCTGCTCCGGGGCGCTCACGCCGAGGAGTGCGAGACCGTTTGCCAGCACCTGACGCGAGGCGTCGCACAGAGCGAGCCGCGCGACATGCAGTGGCCCGACCTCCTCGTCACCCTGAGGCAGCACCCGGCACGCGCCGTAAAAGCGGTGATAAGCACCGGCCAGCTCTTCGAGGTACCGCGCAATGCGGTGTGGCTCACGGAGATTCGCCGCACTGGTGACGACGCGCGGATACTCGCCGAGCGTGCGGATGAGATCGCCCTCCTGCTCGGAGACCAGCAACGCGAAGTCCGGATCGGCAACCGTGACACCCAGCTCGGCGGCGTTGCGCGCAATCGCCGACAACCGGGCGTGCGCGTACTGCACGTAGTAGACCGGGTTCTCGTTGCCAGTGCTGGTCCACAGCTCGAGGTCGATGTCGATGCTCGAATCCACCGACGAGCGGATCAACGCGTATCGCGAGGCGTCGACACCGATGGCCTCGACCAGGTCGTCGAGCGTGATCACCGTCCCGGCCCGCTTGCTCATCTTCACAGCGACCCCGTCGCGGACCAGATTGACCATCTGCCCGATCAACACCTCGACGGTGTCCGGGTCGTCGCCGAACGCGGCGGCAGCGGCCTTGAGCCGGCCGATGTAGCCGTGATGATCCGCGCCGAGCATGTAGATACACAGATCGAAGCCGCGCGCACGCTTGTTCTGGAAGTAGGCGATGTCCCCTGCAATGTAGGCCGCGTTGCCGTCACTCTTGATGACGACACGATCCTTGTCGTCACCGAAGTCGGTGCTCTTGAGCCACCAGGCACCGTCCTCCTGGAAGAGACTGCCGGAGGATTTCAAGGTCTCGACGGCCTTCTCGACCGCACCTGACTCGAACAGCGAGTTTTCGTGGAAGTAGACGTCGAAGTCCACTCCGAACTCGTGCAGGGTGCGTTTGATGTGCGCGAACATCAGGTCGACTCCGAGCGATCGGAACACTTCCTGCTGCTCACCCGCCGGAAGCTCCAGTGCGTCCGGACGCTGTGTGAGCACCTGAGCCGCGATGTCGGCGATGTATGCACCCGCGTAACCGTCGTCTGGGGCAGGTTCCCCCTTGGCGGCGGCGATAAGGGAGCGGGAGAAGCGGTCGATCTGGGCGCCGTGGTCGTTGAAGTAGTACTCGCGTGTGACGGCGGCACCCTGGGTGGACAGGATGCGGCCGAGCGCGTCACCGACGGCAGCCCAGCGCGTACCGCCGAGGTGGATGGGCCCGGTCGGGTTTGCGGACACGAACTCCAGGTTGATCTTCTTGCCGTCGAGGGTGTGCCCGGATCCGTACGCGGTGCCCGCTTCGAGGATCTTGGCGACGATGGCGCCCTGGGCGTCGGCGGCCAGGCGGATGTTGAGGAAACCGGGGCCGGCGATATCGGCACTGTCGATACCCTCGGCAGCGGTCAGCGCCTCGGCGAGCCAGGTCGCGAGTTCGCGGGGGTTGGTACCGACCTTCTTGGCCACCTGCATCGCGACGTTGGTGGCGTAATCACCGTGCTCGGGGTTGCGCGGGCGCTCGACCGTGAGAGTTTCGGGAAGCACGGACACGTCGAGTCCACGTTCGGCGAGCACCTTCGCGGCGGTTCCGCGGAGCAGTTCGGCAAGGTCAGCTGGAGTCACAGGTATCTATCCTATGGCCAAGACGTCCCGGGCGGTGACCCGCCTGGCCCAGAGTCCCACAGACGGCCGGATAGGCCCCGACCGGCGTGGCGGATGCCACTCTCCCAGCTTGCGCTCAGGGTGGGTAAGTAGAGTGGGGTCGCCCTGAGTCCCGGTCTCAGCCTCGGGCGAACCGGGGTAGAGCGCCCGTAACCCACACACCGAAAGATCACAATCGATGCCAAGCGGTTCGGATAGTCGCGGTCCCGGTAAGAACTCCGGTGCCAAGTCGGCCAAGGCCATCAAGGCCGCCAAGAAGAAGAGTGGCGGCGCGAAAGCCAAGGGCGGCGTCTCCGCGCCCCGGCACATTCCGTGGCTGACGATCGGTGCGTCGGCGGCGGTCCTCGCGCTGGTCGCGATCCTCGCGGTCAACCTGGTGCCCAAGTATCAGGCGAAGGAGGAGGCCCAGCGGTACGCGCCCAGTGCCGAAAATCCCGACCCTTCGGTCAACATCGACGGCGTGCTGAAGGTCGACTACCCGGCCGGCATCCACATCCAGCCGACGCAGCGCGTCGCCTACGATCAGTCGCCTCCGTTCGGCGGCCCGCACGACGCCATCTGGGCGACGTGCACCGGCACCGTGTACGCCAATGCGATCCGCACCGAGAACGCAGTGCACTCTCTCGAGCACGGCGCCGTGTGGGTCGCCTACAACCCCGACACGCTGTCTGCGGAGCAGGTCGACACACTGCAGGACAAGGTGGACGGCCAGAGCTACACCCTGATGTCGCCGTACCCGGGGCTCGACAGTCCGATCTCGCTGCAGTCGTGGGGCCACCAGCTGAAGCTCGACAGCGCCGACGACGAGCGGATCGATCAGTTCATCACGGCCCTGCGCATCAACAAGAACACCTACCCGGAGGTCGGTGCCAGCTGCTCGACCATCCCCGGCTCCGGTTTCGACCCGGACAACCCGCCCCCCTTCGATCCGAGCGCACCCGGCGCCGATGCAGTGCCGATGGACGGTGGTGGCATCGCGCCGGACCAGTCCGAGACCGGCGGAGCGGGAGCCCAGTTGCCGAGCGATTTGCAGCTGCCCTCCGACCTGCAGCAGGCGCCCGCCGAGGGCGGTAATGGCTGAATCGGCCGACGCACCTGGATCCGGAGTCGGATCCGGGGCCGAGCCGGCCCATTCCAGGCCGAGTCAGCGCGCCGCGCTCTTGGTGATCGGAGTGATCGGCGCCGTCGCACTCGGTTTCGCGCTCGGATTTCTGGCGCGACTTCCACTGCAGGACAACAACTCTGCCGTCCCCGAGGCGGGATCCGTCGATGTGGGATTCGCCCAGGACATGAGCGTGCACCACAGTCAAGCGGTCGAGATGTCGGCGATCGCCCTCCGGAACACGAGTGATCCCACCGTCCGGACTCTCGCCTACGACATCCTGACCACCCAGCAGAACCAGCTCGGCCAGATGCAGGGGTGGCTCTCGATCTGGGATCAGCCGTCCCTCCCGTCCGGCGGCTACATGGGCTGGATGGCGTCCGAGCACGACGGCGGACACGATCATTCCTCCGGCGAGAACACACATGCGGGGTCTATGTCGGCGATGCCGGGAATGGCGTCGTCCGAGGACATGGCCAGGCTGCGCCAGGCCACCGGGACCGCGGTCGATGTCGAATACCTCCAGTTGATGTTGCGACATCACCAGGGTGGACTGCCCATGATGGAATACGCCGCCCAACGAGCCTCCCAGCCCGCCGTCCGCGGGCTCGCACAGACCATGGTCGAGACCCAGCAGGGCGAGTCGAGGTTGCTCACCGACATGCTCACCGAACGCGGCGCCGCTCCGCTCCCGATGAACTGACGGCCTCGCCCCTCAGGACCAGGTCCAGTCGCGTACCTCCGGCAGGTCCTCGAAGTGCTCGACCACGTACTCGCCGTGCCGCTCGAGCTGGGTGAGGCAGAAATCGGCGAGCTCAGTGGCCCCGGCCGGTTCGGTTTCTACACGGCGCAGCGCCTCGAGCGCGAGGTGGTAGCGGCTCATCCTGTTCAGCACCACCATGTCGAACGGGGTGGTCGTGGTGCCCTGCTCGCTGAAGCCGCGAACATGAAAGCGTTCGGGTTGCGGCCGACCATGAAGTAACTCGTGGACCGCGCGTGAATAGCCGTGGAACGCGAACACCACGTCGGTATCGGCGGTGAAGAGGTCGGTAAATGTGCGGTCGTCGAAACCGTGCGGGTGCTCCGTGGGCGTCAGCAACGCCATCAGATCGACCACGTTGACCACACGGGTGACGAGGTCGGGTGTGTGCTCACGCAACAGCTGGGCTGCCGCGAGAATTTCTTGCGTAGGAACGTCACCCGCCGCGGCAAGCACGATGTCCACGGTATCGGCGGCCGCCTCGGTACCCGCCCACGCCCAGACCGACGCCCCGGCCGCGCAGTGCGCGTTCGCTTCCTCGAGCGTCAAGTATTGGAGGTGCGGTTGCTTGTCCACCACGATGACGTTGACGTGGTCGGTGCTGCGGAGACAGTGGTCGGCAATCGAGAGCAGCGTGTTCGAGTCGGGGGGAAGCCACACCCGAACGACATCCGGGGCGAGCGGAATGACGGCGTCGATCATCCCGGGCCCCTGGTGGCTGAAACCGTTGTGGTCGTTGCGCCAGCAGGTGCTGGTCAACAGCACGTTGAGCGAGGCCACCGGCGATCGCCACGGCAGGTCCACCGCGTGTTGCAGCCACTTCGCGTGCTGGACCAGCATCGACACACTGACCATGGCGAAGGCTTCGTAGCTGGCAAAGAGCCCGTGCCGCCCGGACAGCAGGTACCCCTCGAGCCACCCCTCGCACAGGTGCTCGCTGAGCACCTCCATCACCCGTCCGCCCGCGGACAGGTGGTCGTCGTAGTCGGTGACGGGTAGCTGCCAGCATCGATCAGTGCTCTCGAACACGGCGCCCAACCGATTGCTGGCCGTCTCGTCCGGGCAGAACAGCCGAAAGTATCCGCCGCCGTCCGGTGCGGTGGTCGCCGCGTAGACGTCCCGTAACAGTTCGCCGAGGACGCGGGTGGTCTCGTGCAGCGTGGCCCCCGGCCTTTCGATGGTCAATGCGTACTTGTGCAGTGGTGGTATCGGAAGATCGACGCGTAGACGCCCGCCGTTGGCATAGGGAGAAGAACCCATTCGTTTGTCGCCCCGCGGCGCCAGCTGAGCGAGTTCGGGCACCAAGGCACCCTGGGGATCGAACAGGGTCTCCGGGGAGTAGGACCGCATCCATTCCTCGAGCTGACGCCGATGCTCGTCGTTGGTGCGGACGCCCGACAGCGGAACTTGATGGGAACGGTGTGTTCCCTCGACGAGGACGCCATCGACACGGTGGGGGCCGGTCCACCCCTTCGGAGTGCGGAGCACGATCGCCGGCCATTTCACAGGATGCCGGCGACCCGCCCGCGCCTCCTGGCGGATCTCGGTTATCCGGTCGTGCGCGTCGACCAGCGCCCGGTCGAGTGTGCGGAAAACCACGGCCGGGTCGTCGCCCTCGACCACGGTCGGCGCCCATCCCTGGCCACCCAGGAAGCCTTCGATGTCCGTGTCGGTACTGCGCCCGTAGACGGTCGGTCCGGCAATCTTGGCCCCGTTGACGTGCAGGATCGGTAACACGGCACCGTCCCGTTCCGGGTTGAGGAAGGCGGGGAGCTTCCACGAAGCGGACAGCGGCCCCGTCTCCGCCTCACCATCTCCGATTACACACGCCACCAACAGGTTCGGGTGGTCGAATGCCGCACCCGCCGCGTGCGCCAGTGCATATCCGAGCTCACCGCCTTCGTGGATACTGCCCGGCGTCTGCACGCTGACATGACTCGGGATACCTCCCGGTGTCGAGAACTGCCTGCACAAGTGCCGGAGTCCGGCAGCGTCACCGGAGACCGCGGGATACACCTCCGAGTACGTCCCCTCCAGATACGTGGCAGCGACGAGGGCGGGCCCGCCGTGACCAGGCCCCGTCACGTACAGGCAGTCCGCGTCTGTACGCCGGATCAACCTGTTGAGAAGGGCGTAGATCATCGACAAACCGGGACTGGTCCCCCAATGCCCGAGGAGCCGGGGCTTGATGTGCTCCGGAAGCAGCGGCTCACGCAGAAGCACATTGTCCTGCAAATAAATCTGCGCGACGGTGAGATAGTTGGCCGCAGACCACCAGCGGAGATCCAACTCGAGTTCGCGCTCCGGATACTCCGCGTTCGAGTTTTCCGAATGGACATGCTGCCGATCGGTCATCCTCGACCCTCCCCTGGATGTGCGCAGGCGTCCTTTCCGACACTAGGCGGATTCGGTCGACCGTGCGGGGGTTGTGGGCCGAACTCGGGGACCGATTTGGTTCTTCCCCCCATCGATGCGCTACGATTGGCGCGCCCAATCGGCACACCGGTTTTTCCGGTGCGCCCCCGTAGCTCAGGGGATAGAGCGTTCGCCTCCGGAGCGAAAGGTCGCAGGTTCGAATCCTGCCGGGGGCACCACGAGAACACTGCGCCGCATCTCGCGGTGCACATTTCTTCCTGGTGCTACCAGTCCTCCCCCGGGTGATCTCCCCGGGCATTCTGCGAGAGCTGCAGCGTCGGCCCCGGCCGCGTACATCGATTCGAACGCTGAGCTCCCTCGCACCTTCGCTGTGGGTTTTGCGGCTTCACCTTTCCGCCATCCTTTCTCCATTTGCGTCAACCGAGGGACACTCCGTGCACCAGCCCCACCCACATCCGCTCACCCTCGGCGTGATCGCGCGCTCGAGCAAGGCCGACGAACGCCGACTTCCGATTCACCCCCTGCACTTCGACCGCATCGACGCCGACCTGCTGGGCCGTATCCACCTCGAGCATGGTTACGGCGAGCCGTTCGGCGTGTCCGACGAGCAACTGGCCCGCTCGGTCGCGGGAATGCGCACACGGAGCGAGCTGATCGCGCAATCCGACGTCGTACTGCTCCCAAAGCCGCTCGCGAAGGATCTCGAGGATCTGCGCGACGGCCAGGTCCTCTGGGGGTGGCCGCACTGCGTGCAGGACACCGAGCTCACCCAGGTGGCCATCGACCGTCGCCTCACCCTCGTCGCCTTCGAAGCCATGAATCACTGGAGTGCCGAAGGGTCGTTCCAGCTGCATGTCTTCCACAAGAACAACGAGCTCGCCGGCTACTCCTCCGTATTGCACGCCCTGTCGATCGCCGGGTCGACGGGTGATTACGGCCGTCGACTCCGCGCGGTCGTGCTCGGTTTCGGGGCCACCGCCCGCGGGGCCGTCACCGCGCTGAATGCTCTGGGAATCCACGACGTTCATGTCGTCACGCAGCGTGGCGTGACCGCCGTCAGCTCGCCCATCCACTCGGCGGAGATCGTCCAGTTCGATCACGACGACGCCGACCCACGTCGAAGCCACGTCACGACGGACGACGGCCGGCTGCCGCTGGCGGGATTCCTGGCCCGTCACGACATCATCGTCAACTGTGTTCTGCAGGACACCGAGGCGCCGCTGACCTTCCTCGTCGACGAGGACATCGACACCCTCCTGCCCGGTTGCCTCGTCGTCGACGTGTCCTGCGACGAAGGCATGGGCTTTGCCTGGGCGCGTCCGACCTCCTTCGCGGACCCGACGTTCATGATCGGCGAGAACGTCCGCTACTACGGTGTCGACCACAGCCCGTCACATCTGTGGAACTCCGCCACCTGGGAGATCAGTGAGGCGCTGCTCCCCCATCTGCGCACCGTTCTCGGCGGACCCGCGGCCTGGGACACCAGCGAGACGATCCGGCGGGCGATCGAAATCCGCGACGGAGTGGTGCAGAACCCCAAGGTCCTGTCGTTCCAGGACCGTGCGGCCGACTACCCGCACGCGGTCCTTACCTGAGCGCCGCGGACGAACGGGACGCTCGTTCGATCTGACACAACGAGCGTCCCGTTCGCGCGCAACAGCGCAGGGCGGGTCGGCACAGGTCAGGCAGGCGCGCGGCGACGCATCTCGCGACGGAGGATCTTCCCGCTCGCCGTCTTCGGCAGTTCGTCGACGATTTCCACCCGCCGCGGGGCCTTGTAGGTGGCCAGCCGCTCCCGGCAGTACTCGACGAGGTCGGCCGTCTCCACCGTCGTACCCGGCCGCAGGCTGACGAAGGCGGCGACGGTTTCACCGCGATAGCTGTCCGGTTCACCCACGACTGCGGCTTCGCGCACCGCCGGATGCTGGTAGAGAACGTCCTCGACCTCCCGCGGCCACACCTTGAACCCGGACGCGTTGATCATGTCCTTCTTGCGGTCCACCACGTACACCCAGCCCTCGGCGTCCATGAAGCCGACATCACCGGTGAGGAGACGGCCACCCGGCAGTGACTGCGCCGTGGCGTCCGGCTTGTTCCAATAGGCGGGTACCACCATCGGTCCGTCGACGGCAATTTCGCCGACCTCGAGTGGCTCCAGGTCTTTTCCGTCCTCGCCGATGATCCGGACCACTGCGGAGGGCAGGGGCAGGCCGATCGCCAGCGTTCCCGATGCCGGATCGACTGGTGCTTCCAGGTTGGGCGGGACGACGACGCAGGGTGCGCTCGTTTCGGTGAGCCCGTAACCGTTGCGAATGTATTTGCCGGTGAGCTCGCGGAAGCGCTCGACGATGGCGGGAGGCAGTGGGGCGCCGCCGGACATGACGGCCTCGAGGGAGGCGAAGCGTTCCCCGGAGAAGTCGGGGTGCGCCATCAACGCCATGTAGGCGGTGGATGGACCCACCATGAAGATCGGCCGCTCACGTTCGAGGGCGTCGAGGACGACCCCGGGTTCGAAGCGGTACACCAGGATCAGCGGCGACGCCAGGTCGATCGCGGTGAGGAGCTGGCACACCATTCCCGTGATGTGGAAGAGCGGTGCCAGGGCGAAGATCGGCGCGCCGGCCGGTTTGTCCTCGTACAGTCGCAGAATTGCGCTGTTCACCGTCAGGTTGCGGTGGGTGTTGGTGGCACCCTTGGGTACGCCGCTGGTTCCGGACGTGTAGGACACCAGGGCAATGTCTTCGGGTGTCAGTCCGGGATCAGGCACCGTCGCTCCGGCCCGCACCCGTGCCACCTCGAGGAGGTCGGGCACGTTCTCGCTGCGGGCACGGGTTACCGTCCGGAACAAGCGCTCGTCGTTCGAAGTCTGGATGTCGAGTTCGCTCGAGGTGAGCGCGATTCGCACGCCCGCTTCCGACGCGCGTGAACCCACCCGGTCTGCCCACGAGCTCTCGCTGCACACGATCGCGGTGACCCCCGCGTCGGTGAGGATGTGTGCGAGCTCGTCCCGGTACATCGGGTTGAGAGGAACGACGACACCGCCGGCCTTCCACGTTCCGATCAACGCGAGAACGAACTGCGGAATGTTCTGCAGGTAGATCGCGAGCCGGTCGCCCCGCTGAAACCCGTTCTCGAGCAGGTACGCGGCGATACCGTCGGTGAGTTGGTCGACTTCCCGGTAGCCGAGCGTGCCGCCGAGGTAACGCACCGCCGGGCCGTCTCGGGCGGTGACGACCGCCGACTCGAACATGTCGAGCGCGGTACGGGCCGGGATATCTCCCACGCGTCGAACCCTCTCCCCGTACCGGTCCATCCAGGGCCTGTCGTCGTACCAGCTCATCGCCGCCGTACCGCCTCTCGATCTCGTCCGAATTCGTGATTGTGTATGCCCGCCGGCGTCAACGTGTGCCCGACAGTCCCCCGTCGACGGGGATGACGGTGCCCGTCAGGTATGCGCCCGCCCGCGAGGACAGGAATATCGCGGTGCCCGCGATGTCCTCGGCACAGCCGACCCGGCCGAGTGGAACGGCGCTCTCGACGAGTTCCCGGCGCGCCGTATCGCCGAGGAGGTGGGCAATCATCTTCGTCGGAAATGGTCCGGGCGCAATCGCATTGACGGTGATGTTCTCGACGGCCAGGGTGGCCGCGAGCTTCCGCGTGAGCATGTGCACGGCAGCTTTACTCGCTCCGTACGAAAAGTTGTCGCTGCTCGACACGACCAGGCCGTCGATCGAACCGATGTTGACGATCCGGGCGGGTTGATCCCCGGTGGCCGCGGCCCGCAGTCTGGGCAGTAGTTTCTGCGTCAGCGAGAACACACTCTTGACGTTGATGTCGAAGATCTTGTCGAACGCGGCCTCGGGAAACTCGTCGACCGGTGCGCCCCACGTCGCGCCGGCATTGTTGACCAGAACGTCGAGTCGCGGGGCTACCTCCTCGACGTGGGCGGCGAGGCTGTCGATGCCGTCCGGAGTGGACAGATCGGCGGGATGGGCGTGGCAGGACCCCGGCCCGAGCGCGGACAGCTCGGACGCCGTCTCGGCGCAGTCGTCGGCTTTACGGGACGACACGAGGACCTGCGCTCCCGCCCGGACGAATCCTTCGGCGATCATCCGACCGATACCGCGCGAACCTCCGGTGACGACTACAGTCTTTCCGGCGACATCGAACAGCGAATGAGCATCCACGAGCATTCCTTTCACGGTTGGAAGACGAGCCGACCGACGGTGCTGCCCTCACCGAGCCGGCCGAGTCCGTCGGCGACGTCGGCGAGCGAGAGCCGCTCACTGATGAGGGGCCGGATCGCGCCGGACGCGGCGAGCCGGGTCAGCTCCTCGTGGCAATCGGCGATGGCCTGCTGGTTGTACTGCTTGTACAGGCCCCAGTGCAGTCCGATGATCGAGTAATTCTTGATCAGCGCATGGTTGAGTCCCGGAGTCGGGATGGTGCCGCCCGCGAAGCCGATGATCAGGATGCGTCCCTCGAAAGCGATGCACTTGGTGGACTTGGCGTAGGCATCTCCACCGACTGGGTCGTAGACGACGTCGGCTCCGCGTCCACCGGTGAACTCCTTGACGAGTGGGACGAAATCCTCGGTGCGGCGATCGATCACCAGGTCGGCCCCGAGCCGGCGACAATACTCCGCCTTGTCGGCCCCTCCGACCACACCGATGACCTTCGCCCCGGCCGCCTTCCCCAATTGCACTGCGGCACTACCCACTCCGCCGGCCGCGGCGTGCACGAGCAGAGTCTCCCCCGCCTCGAGATGCGTCCGACGATGGAGGGCGAACCAGCTCGTCTGGTATCCGATACTCAGCGCCGCCGCTTCGGCGTCGTCGAGGGCGGCCGGTGCGGTGAAGGTGTTCGCCTCGTCGAGAACCGCGAGCTGAGCGAACCCGCCGCCGGGCAGGTTCGGATTACCGATCACCCGGTCGCCCTGCGTGAACCGCGTGACACCGTCTCCGACGGCAACCACCTCGCCGCACAGTTCGACACCCGGGGTGAAGGGCAGCGGCGGCGTGATCTGGTACTCCCCTCGGCACAGGAGCACATCGGGGAAGTTCGCCGGTGCGGCGAGCACCCTGACCAGCACCTGGCCGGGACCTGCCACCGGGTCCGGGACCTCCTCGAGTTGCAGCGCGGTACGCGGCTCGCCGAGTTCGTGGACACGCCATGCCTTCATCGTCTTCTTCCTGACTGTCGGTGGGGTGAAACGGTTTACGCGGGCAGATCGATCAATTCGGCGAGACGCGCTCGGTGACGGTAGGCCGTGCCGAAGGCGAGCTGATCGCTTTTCGCCCTCTTCAGATAGAGGTGCGCGGGGTATTCCCAGGTCATGCCGAGTCCACCGTGTAGTTGGACGCACTCTTCGGCGGCATGAACGGCGACACCACTGCAATACGCCTGCGCGAGCGCCGCCGCGATCTCGGCGTCCGCGTCGCCGCGAGCAGCGGTGTCAGCCGCGTAACGAGCAGCCGCAGCGGCGGAGGTGATCTCCAGCCACAGGTCGGCAAGACGATGCTTCAGCGCCTGGTACGAGCCGACGGCACGCCCGAACTGCTTGCGCTCCTTGACGTAGGCGAGCGTGGCGTCGAAGCACCACTGTGCCACTCCGAGTTGTTCGGAGGCGAGGAGCGCAGCACCGCAGAGGAGAGCGCCACGGATGGCCTCTACTGCCGCACCGTCGTCGACCCGAGTCGACGACGCAGCGGTGAAGTCGACATCGGCCAGGGGACGCGTCATGTCCAGCGCGAGAATCGGGGTCACGGTGACGCCGGCGCTGTCCGTGCGCACAGTGTGAAGCTCGAGCCCGTCGGGCCCCTGCACCGGAACGACCAGAAGTTCGGCTTCCGCGGCGCCCGCAACACTGGTGACGCGGCCGGTCAACCCGTCGGCGCCCAGTCGGACGGTCGCGCTGAAGCGGTCGGGCGGCGTGGCCAGGCCGATCGTGAGGGCACCGGTGGTGGAGCCTTCGGCGAGATCCCGGACGATGGTCGTGTCTCCCGCCTTCACCAGCGCGACCGTCGCGAGTACAGCGCTCGAGAGATACGGGACGGGCGCCACGGCACGTCCGATCTCTTCCATGACCACGGCGGCTTCCCTTGCGCCCGCCCCTGCCCCGCCGATCGATTCGGGGACGAGGAGACCGGACAGTCCGAGTTCGACGGCGAGCGACTTCCAGACGGCGGAGAAGTCACCGGGCGACGAGTCGTAGGCACTCATGACGAGCTCGTGCGGGCAACGGTCGGCGAGCAGCCGCCGGACACTGTCGCGGAGGGCGTCTTCGGTGTCGGTGTACAGCAGATCTGCGGTGCTCATCGGGGCAGGTCCTTCCAAGCGATGTCCTTGTCGACGCGATGCTCGGGGGGCAGCCCGAGAACACGTTCCGCGATAACGTTCCGCAGGATTTCCGACGTGCCGCCCTCGATCGAATTACCTTTCGCGCGCAGGTAGCGGTATCCGGGTTCACGTCCGGTGAAGTCCACCTTGTCGGGCCTGCGCATGGTCCAGTCGTCGTAGCGCAAACCCGCTTCGCCGTGCAGCTCGATGTCGAAACCGGAGATGGTCTGTGCGAGCCGGGCGAAGGCGAGCTTCAGTCCGGACCCCTCGGGGCCGGGTTGCCCGGCCGCGAGTTGCTGCCGTAGCCGTTCACCGGTCAACCGGGCGACTTCGGCTTCGACCCACAACCGGAGAAGTTCGTCGTGCATTGCCGGGTCCCGCAGTTCGGGACGTTCACGCCATGCCGCGGCCACGGGGCCGATCATGCCGCTTTCGCGCGCTGCGGCCGACCCGCCGATCGCAACGCGTTCGTTGTTGAGGGTCGCGGTTGCCACCCGCCAGCCTTGCCCCTCGTCCCCGAGCCGATCGGCGTCAGGAATTCGCACGTCGGTGAGGAACACCTCGTTGAACTCGGCCTCGCCGGTGATCTGGCGCAGGGGGCGAACGTCGACGCCGGGATCGCTCATGTCACAGAGAAAGTAGGTAAGACCCGCATGTTTAGGCACGGCAGGATCGGTGCGGGCCACGAGGATAGCCCGCTGCGCATTCTGCGCGCCCGACGTCCACACCTTCTGGCCGTTGACGATCCAGTTGTCGCCGTCACGGACCGCACGCGTCGCCACGGCAGCGAGGTCGGAACCCGCCCCCGGCTCACTGAACAACTGGCACCAGATGTGCTCGCTGGTAAAAATCGGACGCAGATATTTTCGCTGCTGTTCGTCGGTCCCGAAGGCCGCGATGGTGGGCGCGGCCATCCCCAGGCCGATGCCGTTGCGGCCCTTTGCCGGTGCCGGCGCGCCCGCCGCTTCCAGCTGCGCGTCGACCTGGGCCTGGAAGCTCTGCGGCAGACCGAGCCCGCCACGTCCGGGCGCGAAGTGAACCCACGCGAGGCCGGCGTCGAACCGCGCGCCGAGGAACTGCGTCGGATTCGAGGTGTCGTTCTGCTCGAGCAGCGCCGTGACCCGTTCGGTCAGTTCTCGCGCGATCGTCTGTTCGTCAGTAGTCATAGCTGGCGACCTTCTGTGCAACCTTCACGAGGCTTCGTCTCCTTCGCCGTACATTGTGACTCGCGTCTCTCTTTTGTATAGTTGAATCCGTCGTCAAGTTCAAGTGGCGGTGCAGCGAAACCGCAGTGCAGTTCGCCTCAGACATGACCGACACCCACCATCCGCGATCGAGGGAGACCGATGACCGACACGACTCAACTGCCCATCCGCCCGGCGAGCTACGACGAGCTCACCGCTTTGATCGGGAAAGAATTGGGCCCCACCGAGTGGCATGAGGTCACACAGGAACGGGTCAACGCGTTCGCCGACGCCACCGGTGACCATCAATGGATTCACGTCGACCCCGAACGCGCCGCATCGAGTCCGCTCGGCGGAACTATCGCGCACGGTCTCTACAGCCTGTCCCTCGGACCTGCCCTCTCCGCGACCCTGCTGCGATTCGACGGTTTCGCGCACAGCCTCAACTACGGATACAACAAAGTCCGGTTTCCCGCCCCCGTTCCCGTCGGTTCGCGGATCCGGATGCGGGCGACCGTGACGGCCGCCGAACAGGTCGGCGGCGGCATCCAGGTGACGATGACTCAGGTGGTCGAACGGGAAGGCTCCGACAAGCCGGTGGTCGTGTCGGAGTCGGTAGCCCGGGTCGTCGAAGCCGGTTAGGCCTCGGTCTGTACGTGCCGCCAATCCTACGGCGGCACGTACTCGCGCGTGTTCCCTTGATCGAAGCTCGACTCGGAGGCTGACGTACATGGCAAACGTGATCGACCCCGTGTGCTTCCACGCGGACACTACCCCCGACAACATTGCTCTGCGGGGTGCAGACAGCACCCTGACCTATCGACAGCTGCAGATCGCGAGCACGACCTACGCGGGCGCGCTTCGCGAATGGGGTATCTCGCCCGGCGACCGCGTGCTCCTCGCCGCCCCGTCCGTGCCCGAGTTCGTCGTGGCTTACCTGGCGATTCAGGCGGCCGGGGCCGTGGTGGTCCCGGTGAACACGATGTCCACTCGGCCGGAAACCGAGTACGTTTTGAGCGACGCCGGTGTGTCGCTGGCGATCCTCTGGTACGAACTGGGGCCCGCGATGAGCCAGGCGGCAGCAGCGCTCGACGTGCCGGTCTGGACGTTGTCCCCGGAAATAGTTGTCTCGGACGGGCTCCAGAAGCCCATCGTCGACCGGGACGGCGAGGACACCGCCGCCATTCTCTATACGTCCGGAACGACCGGACGGCCCAAGGGTGCGGAACTGACCGTCGGAAACCTGCTGTCGGGCGGGCAGATCGGCGCCGAATGCAGTCGCGGCTCGAGCGAGGACCGCACAGGGACGGGGCTCCCGCTCTTCCACGTCTTCGGACAGGCCTCGGTCATGATGGCGACATTCACCGGTGGCGGCTCCTTGTCGTTGCTGGCGCGGTTCGACCCGTCCGCGATGCTGGCGATGCTGCGCCGCGACCGCCTGACCATCATGGCCGGTGTCCCGACGATGTGGAATGCGATGCTCCACGCGGCCGGCGACGCCGACCCGGAGGATTTCGCTCAGCTTCGGATCGCTATCTCCGGCGGCGCCTCGCTGCCCGGAGAGGTGGCCCGCGCATTCGAAACGCGCTTCGGGTGCACCATCCTCGAGGGGTACGGGCTCACCGAGACGACCGCATTCGGCACGTTCAACGACATCGATCGCGGTGGCAAGATCGGCTACACGGGACGCGCTGTTCCCCGTATGGAGGTCGAGGTCCGGGACCACGACGGGAACCAGTGCACTCCCGGCACCGTCGGTGAAGTCTTCGTGAAGGGTCCCACGGTGATGAAGGGGTACTGGCGCAGGCCCGTCGACACCGCAGACGTGTTGTCACCGGACGGCTGGTTCCGCACGGGCGACCTCGGCTGTGTCGACTCGGACGGAGACCTCCGCATCGTCGACCGGGTCAAGGACCTCATCATTCGCGGCGGCTACAACGTGTATCCCAGTGAGATCGAGGAGGTGCTGTACACGCACCCCGACGTCGTCGAGGCCGCGGTCGTGGGTGTTCCCGACGACCACTACGGAGAAGAGGTGGCCGCGGTAGTCGCCCTCCTGCCTGGATCAGAACTGGACGGCGCCGAGCTCACGCGGTGGACTCGGGAGCGGCTGTCCGCGTACAAAATTCCCCGCATCATCTCGATCGTCGACGCCCTTCCCAAGGGCTCGACCGGAAAAATCCTCAAGCGGTCGATCGACAAGGCCGCGCTGAGAACTGACCCATTGACCGTTGAGGTACCTCGAAAGGTGACACCGTGACATCCGTCAACAGACAGGTTCGACTGGCGAAACGCCCGATCGGCCGGCCCGACGACTCCACCTGGGAGATCGTCTCCGAACCGATTCCCACACCATCGGACGGTGGGTTCACCGTGCAGGTCGACTATGCCTCGCTCGATCCCGCCATGCGTGGCTGGCTCGACGACGTGAAGTCGTACGTGCCGCCCGTTCAGATCGGTGAGGTGATGCGCGCGCATGCCGTGGGCCGCGTCGTGGCGTCGAAGAATCCGGTGTTCCCGGAAGGGGCAGTCGTTTCCGGACAGTTCGGAATTCAGGAGTTCGCGGTGTCCGACGGCCGGGGTGCTCTTGTCGTGGACGAGACACTCGCACCCGCGCCCACCTGGCTGGGTGCACTCGGATTCCCTGGCATGACCGCCTATTTCGGCCTCACCGATGTTGGCAAGCTCGAGAAGGGCGACGTCGTGCTCATCTCGGGAGCGGCGGGAGCGGTAGGAAGCATCGCCGGCCAGATCGCCAAACTGAACGGCGCAACGGTGATCGGCATTGCCGGTGGCCGCGAGAAGTGCGCGTGGCTCACCGATGAGCTCGGTTTCGATGCCGCGATCGACTACAAGGCGGGGCCGGTGGGCCGCGCGCTGCGGGCGGCCGCACCCGACGGCATCGACATCTACTTCGACAATGTCGGCGGTGACATTCTCGACGCCGCACTGGGGCGTCTGCGCAAGAATGCGCGTGTCGCGTTGTGCGGTGCGATCTCCGGATACAACGCCACCGATCCGCAGCCCGGCCCGTCTCGGTACCTGTCGCTACTGGTGAACCGGGCGTCGATGACCGGATTCATCGTCTTCGATTATCTCGATCGGTTCCAGGAGGGCATGGAGGCGATGTCGGAGTGGATTCGCAACGGTGACATCGTGACCCGGGAGCAGGTGGAAACCGGCGGTGTCGAAGCTTTCGGCCGCACGCTGACCATGCTGTTCGACGGCGCGAACACGGGCAAGCTGGTACTGAAGATCAGCGACAACTGAACACCCCTGCCACGAAAGGAATGCCCACCGCCGTTCGGCGGTGGGCATTCTTTCGGCCTTGATGCCCTACTAGTAGAACTGAGCTCCGGGAACAGCGTTCGGGTCGTTACGGACTTCCGCCGGGTTGGTCTCGTGGAGCCGCCACGCACAGAGAAATGTGACCAGCCCCATCAAGGCGACGAATACGGCGACGAGCGTGGTGGTGCCGGTTTTGGCAATCAGCGCGGTCATGATGAAGGGAGTGCCACCGCTGACCGTGATCGCAGCCAGTTGGTAGGCCAGGGAGGCTGCCGAATAGCGCACGTTGGGTGCGAACAGCTCGCCCATGTAGGCCGCGATCGGACCGTAGGTCATGGACTGGAACACACTTCCGACGGTGACTGCAATGAAGAACAGCATCAGGTTTTTCGTGTTGATCAGCCAGAAGTACGGGAAGGCCCAGAGCACGATCATTCCGGCGCCGAACAGGATCATCGGCCGACGACCGATCTTGTCGGACACGTGCCCCGACCACAACACCACACCGACGGTGAGGCCTGCACTGAGCAGCGAGATCGCCAGCAGATCGTTGCGCTTCATGCCCAGTTCGGCAGTGCCGTAACTGAGGACGCCGGCGATCGAGATGTAGAACAACGAGTTGGTGGCCGCGAGAAGACCGCACCCCAGCAAGATTTTGCGCCAGTGGTCCTTGATCGCCTGGGTGAGCGGTGCCCGGACTACCGTTTCCTTACCCTTCTGTGCCTCTTCCTGCAGCTCGCGGAATTCCGGTGTGTCCTCGACCTTCGTCTGGATGTAGAGCACGACTGGGAACAGCAATGCACTGGCGAAGAAGGGGATACGCCAACCCCAGCTGAGGAACGCCTCGTTCGAGATGGCGGCGGTGGCGCCCAGGAACACGAGGTTGCCGAGCAGCACACCGAACGAGACACCCATCTGGCCAAAGGTGCCGGAGAACCCTCTGCGTTTGGGACTCGCCGATTCGGTCAGCAGAAGGACGATCCCACCCCACTGACCGCCGCACGCGATGCCCTGGATGAAGCGCAGCACCACCAGCAGAATCGGTGCAGCCACTCCGATCGTCGACGCACCCGGGAGGCATCCGATAAGGAAGGTGGCGAGGCCCATGAAGAGCAGGCAGGTCACCACCGCGGGTTTGCGCCCGTATTTGTCGCCGTAGTGGCCCGCGACCAGTCCGCCGAGAGGCCGGGCGACGAATCCCGCCCAGAAAGTGCTGAACGACAGCAGAGTGCCCATCAGCGCCGATGAGTCGGGAAAAAAGACTTGCGGAAAGACAAGAGCCGCAGCGGTTCCGTAGAGGAAGAAGTCGTACCACTCGATGGAACTGCCGACGAGACCTGCCGCCAGCAGCTTCCGGTGTGCCCGCTTCCGCTGGACGGCCGTGTCGCCGGTTGCGTCCTTACTCGGCTGCACCGCGGATGTAGTCATCCAATCACTCCTCGAGATAGGTCTGTGGGGGTGTGGCTAGAGATGAAGTTTTAGAACATGACGCCAACTTCAAGTCAGTGAGCGCTTGCTTAGTGTGTTTCACTTGTCGTGTGATGTCAATCACTCGAGGCGATACTTTCGACATATATGTGCGGTGGGCGCTCCCGGCCCGCCGCACCGGTGAGGACGACGCATGACAGATCTACGGGACGAAACCCCAGCTCCCGGTCAACCCATTCGCGATCTGTCGTCCTCCGAGGAACGCCTACTCACCGCAGCTACGATGCTGTTCTCGGACAGGGGCTTCGAGGCCACCACCACCCGGGACATCTCCGCAATGGCAGGACTGAGTCCCGCCGCGATGTACGTACACTTTCCCTCCAAGGAAGAACTGCTGTTCCGGCTCGTGTGCCGCGCCCATGAACGGGCACTGGCTCAGGTGCTCGATGCGGTTGCACCGTTCACCGACCCGATCGACCGGGTTCGCGCCTTGGTTCGGGACTTCAGCATGTTGCACGCCACGAACTTTCGGAAAGCCCGTATCGCGCAGTACGAGAGCCGGCACCTCCGCGCGGAACACCGTGAGGCCGTGGCTCAGACACGCCTACGGATCCGTGTCGCAGCAATGCGCGAGGTGCGCAGGGGAATCGACGAGGGCGTCTTCCTGATCCCGGATCCCCGAGTCGCGGTGCTCGCCATCATGTCGCTCGCCATCGACATCTGCCGTTGGTACGACCCCGACGGCGAATTCACCCCCGAAGAGCTGGGCGACATCAACGCCGACCTCGTCCTGCGAATTCTGCGCGCGCCCGGCTACTGACCTCGGACAGAATCCGGCACGCGCAGAGCATTCGTCCACATTCGCGCCAGGCCTGTCGCCAACTGATCGAACGAGAGAGATTTCCTTTCGCTCACCGGTCCGACGAAATAGCTGTACGCCGTCCTGCCGACCATGGCAGAGAGCGCTTTGGACGTGAGCATCGGATCCAGTGCCGCATCTGCGAGGCCGCGTTCCTGCAGGTCCGCGATCGCTCGGGCGTTGCGTCGGAAGAAGATGTCGTCGCGACGGCGTTCGAGTTCCCGGAATTCGGGGTCGACATGCGCCACCTGCTCCAGCACCGCCAGCAGTCGCGCGTTTCTGCGGCACGCGTGCAGATACGCGCGGATGCTCGCCTCGACGATCGCGTGTACATCGCCTTCGTCGGCCACTCGTCCCATGCCGGGGTGGAGCAGGTCATTTTGGGTCACCTCGACGACGGCGGCAAAAACCTGTTCCTTGTTGGTGAAATAGGTGTAGAAGGAGCCGGTCGAGAGCCCAGCCTCCTTGGTGATGTCGACGAGTCGGGCATCGAGATAGCCCTCTCGCTCGAACACAACGCGCGCGGCGGCAACCAGCCGATTCCGAGTACGGACTCCTCGTGCGGTTACGGGCGGCTCCCGGAGGAGGGTGGCGTTCGCCATCGAGGGCGGACCGTCGTCTCCTCGTTCGGGAAGAACTCCCCCACCATCCGACTTCTCCATACTAGAGTATTACTTGAATCCGGCCTCAGTTTCAAGTGAATCCGCTCAATACGCAGATGCGTTCTCGAAATATCGCCGCGGGACCTCCACCAGCATCTCGGAAATCATGTCCTCGGTGACACCACGCTCGCGGACGTACGGCAGCACGTCGTTCTCGATGTGCAGGTAGTGCCACTGCGGGAGCGCCGCCATCAGATTCGGATCGATCCAGTCGATGTAACAGGATGCGTCCTGGGACAACACCATCTGCCCGGCGAACCCGCGGCGGCACATCTCCACGAGCGTGTCCGCGCGCGCCTCGAAAGTCGTGTCCAGATTGATGCCGAACCGGTCCATTCCCAGGATGAACCCCTGCTCCGCCAGGCTCGTCAAATGCTCGACGTCCGTTGTGTCACCACTGTGCCCGAGGACGATCCGGTCGGGCCGCACCCCCTCCTCGTCGCACATGACCCGCTTGACGTGCACACCGGCGGCGCTGCCCGGATGGGTGTGTACGGTGATCGGCACCCCCGTACGCCGATGGGCTTTCGCGACCGCCCGCATCACGCGCTCGACGCCGGGCGTCAATCCGGGTTCATCGATAGCGCACTTGAGCAACCCTGCCCGGACCCCGGTGTCGGCGATTCCCACCTCGATGTCCTTGACGAACATGTCGACCATCGGATCGGGAACCTCGGCGCCCACCATGGCGTCGAGAGCCGGACCTCGATAATGGAAGAAGAACGGTACGTCGTCGTACGTGTACAACCCGGTTGCGGCAATGATGTTCAGGTCCGGGAGCTGTTCGGCCACCCGACGGATGCGCGGGATGTACCGACCGAGGCCGACGACAGTGGGGTCGACGATGGTCCGGACTCCCTGCTCGGTGAGCGCACGAAGCTTCGCCACCGCGTCCGCAACGCGCTCGTCCTCACTTCCCCACTCATCCGGATAGTTCTGCTGCACATCGGCAGTCAGCACGAACACGTGCTCGTGCATGTATGTACGACCGAGGTCCGCGCTGTCGACAGGCCCACGGACGGTGTTGATCTGGGTCATCGGCGCTCTCCTCCGGGTCGGGCGGTGTTCGGCTGGCTACCGGGCGAATCGACCCCCGGTACGGCCTCCCACCGCCCGCATGTGACGGCCGTCATAGTTCGGTTCGGTCACAGTAGAGCGCATGTGAATCTGACGTCAACTTGCGGCCTGCGCGGGAGTCAGCCTCCGGCCGTTGCCGCCTGGATCGGGGCCATGTCGAAGTAGTCCCGCCACGCGATGATCTTGCCGTCGGCGATCTCGAAGACGCCGACGACCGGCAGCTCCACCCGGGTGTCGTTGATGTCGAACACGTCGACCCGCTCGTTCATGATCACGCCGTTCCCGCCGGCGTCGTCAGCGCTGCCGACACTGCCGACCTGGCGCTGCACCCGGAACTCGATGCCGCCGAAAGCGGCGACAAAGCCTGCCACGAATTCGCGGATCTCCTCACGCCCACTGACCGGCTCCATCGGGATATTGTGGTAAACCGCGTCTTCCGAGAAGTACTCCGCGATCGCTGCGGGGTCCGGATCAGACCATTCGGCGCAGAATTGCGTGACCAGTTCATCGGGGCTCATCGGCATTCCCTTCGGTTACGTGCGGTTCGATGATGGCCATGACCGACTGGATCGCTCCCGCCGGAATGTGGAAATGCTCGGTGATGCGGACCGTCGTGACCTCGGTCGGCGCGGCGCCGAGGTCGAGCAGGAATCGCGCCACCACATTCTCCCCCCACTCGTGGAACGAGAGATCGCGCACTGCCTGGATGGCCTGGTATTGCGGACCGTTCTCGAGTTCGTCCCGGATGAACGCCCCCGAGTCGCCGGTGTGCTGACCGTTCTCCACACGCCAGGCCGACTCGGAGAGGCGGACCTTGGTCGCGTCGTGGCTCACGAGCGCGTCGATGTAGGCACGGGCCATCGCGACGCGTCCGCTGTCGGCGGAGTCGGTGGCGTGGTCCGCGATCGCAGCGAGGAGGACCTGCGCCAGCTCAGGCCGGCAGATCACCAGATCGGGGAGATAGGGATGAGACTGGTTGTACTGCAGTGGAGTCCCGTCAATGCGTGAGCAATGCAGGCCCGCGGCGGCGGCGACACCGACCGGGGCCGCCGAGTCCCATTCCCACTGTCCGCCCGCATGCACGTACGCGTCCACGTCACCCCGCAGCACGGCCATCGCCTTGGCCCCAGCCGATCCCATGGCCCGGACCTCGGCGCCGACCTGTGTCGCCACGGCGTCGATGAATGCCGGCGGTCTACTGGCACTCACCACGATGCGGGGCCGCGCCGGCAATTCCTCGGCATGGACTGCGCGGCTCGGGTCGTCACTCGCGTACACCGCCCCCAGGGCCGGTTGTGCGACCGCGGCGGCGGTGACACCCTGGCCACGCTCCCACAGCGCCACGTGCACCGCCCAGTCGGAGTGCCCGGGCAGGCCGTATTCCTTCGAGCCGTCGAGGGGATCGATGATCCAGACCCGATCGCTGTCGAGGCGAGACCGGTCGTCGGCCGACTCCTCGGAAAGGATGGAATCCCCGGGACGCTCGGCGGCCAGCTTTCCGGCGATGAAGGCGTCGGCGGCGACGTCACCGCGTCGGCCCAGCTCACGCCCGTCCGCGGATCCGAGTCCGGCAGCACGGATATCCAGCAACAGGGCACCGGCACCGGAGGCGATATCGGCCGCGAGCCGCGCGTCAGAGGTCACGCCTCAACAATTCCATAATCTTCGCTGCTTGTTCGGTCGGCGTGCCGTCCTCCGGCCGGAGTACGAGTTCCGCGCGCTCGGGTGCCTCGTACGGGTCGTCGACTCCGGTGAATCCCGCGATCTCCCCTGCCCGCGCTTTCGCATACATGCCCTTGGGATCACGGGCCTCGCATCGTTCGACCGGGGTGTCGACGAACACTTCGACGAAGTCGAGCCCGGCGGCCCGGTGCTCTTCGCGCACGCGCTCGCGATCCGCTCGGTAGGGGCTGATGAGGGAGGCGATCGCGACGACGCCCGCATCGGCAAGCAACTGCGCCACCGCACCTACCCGTCGGACATTCTCCGAGCGGTCCGCGGCACCGAACCCCAGATCGGAGTTCAGCCCGTGTCGCAGGTTGTCGCCGTCGAGCCGGTACGCGGGCACGCCGGAGGCGACCAGCCGCCGCTCGAGTTCGACCGCGACGGTGGACTTCCCCGAAGCGGAGAGCCCGGTGAGCCAGACGGTGCGACCACGGGTGGGCCGCTCCTCGCGCGACACTGCCGCCGCATGCCACACCACCTTCGCCGGGGAGAGGGTCGGCCCGGTGATCATTCCGGCACCGACGGTGTTGTTCGTGCTCTCGTCGACGAGAACGAAACTGCCCGTCACGTGGTTGCGGCGGTACGGGTCGAACATCAGCGGTTGGGAGATCTTCAGCTGCACTCGGCCGATCTCGTTGAGTGAGAGCGAGCGGGCCGTGTCGTCGCGGTGCAGGGTGTTGACGTCGAGCCGATAGTCGAGGCGGGCCACCGTGGCCCTGACGGCGCGGGTGGTGTGGAGCAGGGTGTACCGCGCGTCCGGATTCAGGGAAGCCTGGTCACTGAACCAGCACACCATGGCGTCGAGTTCGCTGCCGACGAGGGGACGATTGTTGGGTCGGCACAACATGTCTCCGCGGCCGACGTCCAACTGATCGACCAGCTGTACGCACACCGCGGACGGTGCGAAAGCCTCGTCGAGGGTCGTTCCGCCCGGCCCCCAGATGGCGCTGATCCTCGAGGTGAATCCCGACGGGAGCGCCACCACCTCGTCCCCCGGCTTGAATACTCCGCTGGCGATCGTGCCTGCATAGCCTCGGAAGTCGTGCCAGGTGGAATCGGTCTGCCGTTGCGGCCGCACCACATACTGCACCGGGAAGCGCGCGTCGATGAGATTGCGGTCGGAGGCGACGTGCACCTGCTCGAGATGGTGCAGCAGTGATGCGCCCTCGTACCAGGACATGTTGGCCGTCCGCTGCGCGATGTTGTCGCCACGCAACGCGGAGACGGGGATGAAGGTGAGGTCGTGCACCTCGAGTTTGATTGCGAACTGACGGAACTCTTCCTTGATCTCCTCGAACCGCTGCTCCGACCACCCCACCAGATCCATCTTGTTCACGCACAACACCAGGTGCGGGATCCCGAGAAGGCTCGCGATGAAGGCATGCCTACGGGTTTGCTCGAGCACCCCTTTTCTGGCGTCGACGAGAATCAAAGCCAGGTCGGCGGTCGAGGCACCGGTCACCATGTTCCGGGTGTACTGCTCGTGTCCCGGCGTGTCCGCGATGATGAATTTACGATGCGGGGTAGCGAAGTAGCGGTGCGCGACATCGATGGTGATGCCCTGCTCCCGTTCCGCGCGAAGGCCGTCGGTGAGCAGAGCGAGGTCGGCGTGCTCGTCGCCTCGTTCGCGGCTGGTGCGCTCCACCGACTCGAGTTGGTCCTCGAAAATCGCCTTGGAGTCATAGAGCAGACGGCCGATGAGAGTGGACTTGCCGTCGTCGACACTTCCCGCGGTCGCGACCCGAAGTAGCTGCGGCATCAGAAGTATCCTTCCTTCTTGCGATCCTCCATGCCGGCCTCGGAGATCCGGTCGTCCGCCCGGGTCGCCCCACGCTCGGTGACTCGGCTGGCCGCCACCTCCGTCACGACGGCCTCGGCCGTGGTGGCCGAGGATTCGACGCATCCCGTACAGGTGGCGTCGCCGACGGTCCGGAACCGCACGAGCGCCTCGTACGGTTCGTCGCCGGGCAGCAGTGTCAGGAAACGAGTACGCGCAAGGAGCATTCCGTCGCGGGGCACCACCTCGCGGCGGTGTGCGTAGTAGAGCGGGGGAAGGTCGATGCCTTCCTCGCTGATGTACTGCCAGATGTCGAGTTCGGTCCAGTTGGACAGCGGGAAGACCCTGATGTGCTCACCCTTGCGGTGCCGCCCGTTGTAGAGGCTCCACAGTTCCGGGCGCTGCGCCCGAGGCTCCCACTGTCCGAACTCGTCACGGAAGCTGAAGATCCGCTCCTTCGCGCGCGCCTTTTCCTCGTCCCTGCGGGCACCACCGAAGACGGCGTCGAAGCCGTTGTCCGTGATCGCGCGCAGCAGCGCCGCAGTTTGGAGCCGATTCCGGCTGGCCCGGGCTCCCGTCTCTTCGCTGACACGTCCGGCATCGATGTCGTCCTGCACACGTGCAACCACCAACCGCAGTCCGAGGCGCTCGACCGTGCGATCACGGAACTCGATCACATCGTCGAAATTGTGCCCGGTGTCCACGTGCATGACGGCGAAAGGAACAGGTGCGGGCCAGAATGCCTTCGCGGCGACGTGGAGCATCACCACAGAATCCTTGCCACCGGAGAAGAGCAGAACCGGACGCTCGAACGTCGCGGCCACTTCACGAAAGATGTGCACTGCCTCGGCCTCGAGCGCGCCGAGGTGCGACAGCTCGTAGACGGGCGGTGCCATGGATGAGGTCATGGGGCGACTCCTCGTCGCGAGTGCCGAACCGAGCGCGGTTCATATTTGGACCGGTCCGGTCGAAAAGGTCCCCTCGACAATAGAACGTGTTTCAGAAGTAGGTCAATGCCCGCCTCTGCGAGGCCGGCGTCCCCCCACCTCCTGGGTGATCGCGTCCGCGGCCGCCGCGAGGGCCTTGCCTCGACGAGCGATGTCGTCCGATGCGAGTTCCGCGCCCACATACAACGTGAGCACCATGGCTTGATGCCCCTCCGCGTCGTATGTCGGCGCGGCAATCAGGCTGACCGGATGCATCGCGCCGGGATCGGCATGTTCGGCATCGAGGTGCACGCGCTCACCCAGACTGGACACCATCTCGCCGAGAACGTCGCGTAGTTCCGCAGGCAGATCGTGGGCGGCCACGCCGGCCATCAAGGTGTGCAAACGCTGACCCACCGGAGTGAGCGTTTCGACGAGATACCCCGTCCGTGAGCATTCCTCGACCACCTTGCGCAGCCGCCCCCGATCGAGGCGAACCGGCAGGGTCGGTTCTCGCCGCAGCCACGACTGCAGCGCATCTTCACCGTCCCAGAGCACATACATCAGGCCGACGGGTGGTGCGAATGGGTACATCTCCCCCACCTTGGCAGCCGCTCGCACGCCGGGAGGGCTCGTCAGTTCCAGAACGGTGATCCGGTCGCCCACCACCGCCGACGCCGTACACGTCGTCTGATACTCGGCACTGAGAGCCGCGAGATGCCTGCGCGCGACCGGACCGGCGGCGAATCCCTGCTGCGCCGCACGCCCAGCCGCGATCAGTGCGGGGCCGAGGCCGTAGGACTTCGTAACCGGGTCGCGGACCAGATAGCCGCCGCGGACCAGCTCGGTGAGAATGCCGAGACACGTCGGCTTACTGATGTCGAGGGTCCGCGAGAGCTCGGAGAGGCCGAACCGGTGCTCCTTGCGGGACACCAGGAAGTCGAGCACCTGCACCACCCGTTCAGTCGGCGGGGACCGTCGCCCCTGGGCTCTGTCGACGCCGTCGTCCATGGCAGTCATTGACCACTCCTTAGAACACGTTCTATTGTCGGTCCATCACGTTCTACCACGCAGGTACATATATGTACCACCCCATCGTGAGGAGCACGGTGTGCTGACCGACCCATTCGCCGACGCCCTGGCCGAGGCCGAGAAACTGATCGAGACCGCCCCCCACATCCGGACCGAGCAGGATCTGCTCGAGGGCTACCGGTACCTCGCCGGCGGAATCCTCGCGACAACCCATGCCGCCTGGGCCACCGAACGATCCCACCCGACGTTCATCTCCGGCACGGGGCCATACATGAAGATGGGCCTCGACAACCCCGACACCCTGTACTTCGGCGCACGGATCAGTGACGACGTCGAATACGTCGTCACTGGCACGCGAGGCACCACAGCAGACCTGAGTTTCCAGATTCTCAGCGGAAACTACACCGCCGCAGATGTGCCCGGCAGTGTGACCGCTTTCGACGATCGTGAGATCGATATCGCCGCCGACGGCAGCTTCGAGCTCCGGTTCGGCCCGGGGGCAGGGCCGGATGCGAGCAGGCGCAACTATTTTCCGCTCGCGCCCGGGTCCTCCCAACTGGTGGTCCGCGAGGTCTACAGCGATTGGAGCCAGCGACGTGGAACGATCCGCATCGCGCGCGCCGACACGAGCGGTACCGCGCCGGATCCCCTCACCCGGGAGTCGGTGGAGAAGCGCTATGCGCAAGCAGGCAAGGCACTCGTGTCACGGGTCAAGACGTGGCTGCAGTTCCCCGAGTGGTTCTATCTCAACCTTCCGGTCAACACGATGACCGAACCCCGGCTCACACCGGGCGGATTGGCCACCCAGTACTCCTCCGTCGGTCACTACGACATCTCCGAGGACCAGGCCATCATCATCACCGTTCCGCGGTCCGACGCTCCGTACCAGGGATTTCAGCTCGGCAGTCTGTGGTACATCTCCCTCGACTACATCAACCACCAAACGTCGCTGAACGTCTCGCAGTCGCAGGTGGACCCCGATGGGATGATTCGTCTCGTCGTCAGCGAAGCCGATCCGGGGGTCACCAACTGGATCGAGACGACAGGTCATCTTCGCGGCTACCTCCAATTCCGTTGGCAGCGAGTGTCCCGGGAACTGACCGAGGCCGACGGGCCCCGTATCGAGATCGTCGGGATCGAGGAGATCCCCGGAAAGCTCCCGTATTACCGGTCCAACACCATCACACGCGAGGGCTATGCCGCGCGGATCGCTGCGCGGCAAGCGGCTGTCGCGGATCGGATGCTGGGATGAGCGCCGCCGTGAGCGACAGCAACCTGCTGCGCGACAAAGTAGTCGTCATTTCCGGTGTCGGACCCGCTTTGGGTCGCACGCTCGCGGTGCGGTGTGCGGAAGCAGGCGCCGACATGGTGCTCGCCGCTCGCACCGCCTCCCGGCTCGAGGAGGTGGCCAAGGAGATCATCACGCTCGGCCGCCGCGCGGTGACGGTTCCGACGGACATCACCGACCCCGCCTCGGCGGAGAATCTCGTCGCCGCGGCAGTCGATGCGTACGGCAAGGTCGACGTACTCGTGAACAACGCGTTCTCGGTCCCGTCGATGAAACCTCTGGCCCGCACCGACTTCGATTCGATTCGCAGTAGTTTCGAACTGACCGTCCTCGGCGCGCTCCGCCTGACTCAACTCTTCACCCCGGCTCTGGCCGAATCTTCGGGCGCGGTGGTGAACATCAACTCGATGGTTCTCCGCCACTCGCAGGAGCGTTACGGCAGTTACAAGATGGCGAAATCCGCCCTTCTGGCCATGTCGCAATCTCTCGCGACGGAGCTCGGGCCGCAGGGAATCCGGGTGAACTCCGTTGCACCGGGCTATATCTGGGGAGCCACGTTGCAACAGTACTTCGCACACCAGGCCGAGAAGTACGGGACGACGATGGAGCAGATCTACGAGCACACCGCCGCGGGCACCGATCTGAAGAGGTTGCCCGAGACCGACGAAGTGGCCGACGCCGTCATCTTTCTCGCATCGCCGATGGCACGGGCCATCACCGGTCAGTGCCTCGACGTCAACTGCGGCGAATTCCATCACTAGCGAGAGAGAACCGGACCATCATGAGTGAGCGCACCACCGTCGGCACGGTCGAGGACCTGCACGAGTCGGCGACCCGCATGACCGGGTTGACCGACTTCGGCTCCGACGACTACACCGAAGCACTCGGCGTACTGCTGGACTCCTACGCCACCGACGAGCAACTGACACCGCTGGGCAGCAAGGTCGCGCGGGTCTTCCTGCGCGGCGCGCTGGTGGCCCGGTTGCTCAGCGAGGCCGCGTGGAAGCAGAACCCCGAGTACGCCGACGTTTCGATCGACCGCCCCATCTTCGTCACCGGGCTTCCACGAACCGGGACCACGGCTCTGCACCGGCTCTTGACTGCCGATCCGTCGCACCAGGGACTCGAGATGTGGTTGACGGAGATGCCACAACCACGGCCGCCGCGGGAAACGTGGGCGTCGAATCCGGTGTTCCAGAAGATCGAGGAGGGCTTCAGTCGTCACCACATCGAACGGCCCGAGTTCATGGGTGTGCACTACATGTCCGCGAGCGAGGTCGAGGAATGCTGGCAGCTGCTCCGGCAGACCTTCAAATCGATTTCCTACGAGTGCCTTGCGAATCTGCCGACGTACTCGCAGTGGCTTGCCGGTCAGACGTGGACCAACGCCTATCAGCGGCACAAGAAGAACCTGCAATTGATCGGTCTCCCCGACCGCGACCGCCGCTGGGTGCTCAAAAATCCCAGCCATTTGTTCGCCCTCGACGAGTTACTCGCGGTGTATCCGGATGCTGTGGTAATCCAGACGCACCGGCCCCCACGCACCATCGTCCCCTCG
Organism: Rhodococcus sp. WAY2; assembly: GCF_009859915.1. Lineage (NCBI taxonomy): Bacteria > Bacillati > Actinomycetota > Actinomycetes > Mycobacteriales > Nocardiaceae > Rhodococcus > Rhodococcus sp. WAY2. The sequence continues at coordinate 2,326,106 of NZ_CP046572.1, read as the reverse complement.
GTGTGCAGCCTGGCGGAGCAGGCAACCGACGGATGGTCCGAGAAGTTCCGCGGCAACGTGATCGGTGAGAGCCAGCTCGACTTGTGGGCGCGCGGGCTCGAGCAGTTCACCGAAGTCCGCGCTCGGCACGACAGCGCCCAGTTCCTCGACGTCGACTATCACGACTTCGTGGCGGACCCACTGGGGACCGTAGAGGGTGTCTACACCCATTTCGGCCTCGAGCTGACCCCGTCGGCGCAGTCGGCCATGGAGGCCATGCATGCCGAGAGCCGCGCCGGCGACCGACGGCCGTCCCACAAGTACACCCTCGAGGACTTCGGACTCTCGCCTGAACAGGTGGATGAAAGGTTCGCCGACTACCGGTTCAGTGCTACCAGGTGACGGGGTAGTCGAGGATCGACGACGCCGCCCGCGCCGCGACGAGGGGTCGCGGCGACAAGGGCAGCATGAACGTCGGCGCCGCCGTCGGCGTGGGGGCCCGGTCCGGCGTCGGCACGGGCTCGGGCTCCGGCTCCGGCTCCGGCGCGGGATCCGGACACATGGCCTCGTCGACCTCGGGATTCGTGGCCGACTCGAGGTCGAGTACATCGAGCAGTGACATCAACGACGCGGCGATCTGATCACCCACCTGCGTGAACGCGGCCTCGCTCAGCCCGACCGGGTCGCTGATGTTCGGGTTCTCGATGGGCCCGTAGTCCCGTCGCGCTACGGCAAGTTCGGCGACGGTCCGGGCACCGGTGTCCCTCGCGATCCGGTGCGCTTCGCGCAGCGTGAACGTGCAGTGACTCGTCCCGAGGACCAGCTCCATCGAGCGATCCCGGAGCTGCTCGGTCATGGCCAGCACGAGGTCGGCTCTCTTGATCATCTCGGGGCGTAGTCGTCGTGCGGTGAAACCGTCGGCGCTGGCGCCCAGACCTTCCACTACTCTCGCCGCGATCGGTTCGATGGGGAATCCGACCAGCGCCCGCACACCGGCGCTTTCCGCAGTGAGATGCGAAATACCGCGGTCCACGGCATAGGCGCGCGTCAACCGCTCTGCGATCGGCGAACGGCAGACGTTGCCGCTACAAACGAACAGAACGTGCATGAGGGCACCCTAACCATCAAATCCACTCGGAGACAGACCGATGTCCACTGGCCGAGCGGTCTGTTTACGTCGTTCACGTTCCGGTCGTGAGTACTTCATCTACTCGTCGCCGCCCCGACACCTTTCTGGGTAAATGCCCAGCTCGACCTTGGCCCGAGGGGCCCGAAGCGACGCGCGCGATCTGCGTCACATCGTGCCCACCGATGTTCCGACGTCAGTAGATGCCGTGTCTGCCCACAGCAGACAATCGCCGATCGAGTACTCATACGCCGGTAGTACTGAGGTCATGACCACAGCCACACTTGCTGACCTCAACTACCGCGATCTACTGGCAGACCGGCTTTTCCGTCAGCGAACCATCCGCCTCACGGGCGAAGTGGACGACGCAATGGCGGAGCGTGCCTGCTCGGAGCTGGTTCTGCTCGCGGCCGCCGACCCCGAGCGCGACATCGTCATCTATATCAATTCGCCGGGCGGTTCCGTCTTCGCGGGACTGGCCATCTACGACACCATGAAACTGATCCCCAACGACGTGGTCACGGTGGCCATGGGTTTTGCGGCCAGCATGGGGCAAGTGCTTCTCTGCTCCGGAACCCGAGGCAAGCGAATCGCTCTCGCGCACAGCCGGATCATGATGCACCAGCCCTCGGCAGGCATCGGTGGAACAGCCGTCGACATCGCCATTCAGGCCGAAAGTCTCGAACGGATGAAACGTCAATCGCAGCAGATTCTCGCCGACGAAACCGGTAGGCCTGTCGAGGAAATCGCAGCCGACAGCGACCGCGATCGCTGGTTCACCGCAGACGAGGCCCGTGAGTACGGGATCGTCGACCGGGTGGTATCGACCTTCGCCGAAATCGCGCCCCACACCACCGCTCCCAGGATAGGACTCTGACGCCATGTCCCAGTACACCATTCCGAATGTCATCGAGCGGACGCCGGCGGGTGAGAGGTCGTTCGACATCTTCAGCCGGCTGTTGAACGAACGGATCGTCTTTGTCGGCACGGAGATCGACGACGGTGTCGCCAATGTGGTGATGGCTCAACTACTTCACCTTCAGGCAGACAGCTCCGACCGGGAGATCGGGCTCTACATCAACTCACCCGGCGGGTCCACCACGGCGATGCTCGCGATCTACGACACGATGCAGTTCCTGCGGCCGACGATCGCGACGTACTGCATGGGCCAGGCCGCTTCGGCCGCCGCCGTGCTACTGGCCGCGGGAACGAAGGGACACCGTCACGTTCTCGCACATTCCCGAGTTCTGTTGCATCAACCGTCCACGCAGGGCAGTGGCACGATCTCCGATCTCGCCTTGCAAGCCGCCGAAATACTGCGGGTCCGTTCGCAGACCGAAGAAATTCTCAGCAAGCACAGCGGGCAGAGCATCGACCGTCTTCGTCAGGACACCGACCGGGATCGAATCTTCAGCGCCCGGGAGGCCATCGACTACGGGTTGGCCGACACACTGATCACCACGGGACAGGAGAACTAGGCCGCGAGCATCGTGGGAGTGCCTCGTCCGGCGTTTCTATTCGTGGCACCGATCCGGCGCCCCGACCGGAACAGCAGGTGTTCCACCGGCAGACCGAGCGCACCACACACTGCGCGCAGCATTTCCGAGGACGGTTCCTTCTTGCCGCGTTCGATTTCGGAGAGGTACTGCTTGGACATGCCGACCTCTGCGGCGACATCCTCGAGACTGCGGTCCTGGTCCCGGCGCGCGTCCCGAAGCACCCGCCCGTAGAGCTCGCGCACCAACGGCTCCTCCCGCGGGTGCTCGGGAGCACCCGTCACCAACGTGAGTCTGCGCTGCGGTTCCATACCTCCGGAGTCTTCCAGACGGTGTTCCCGGACGAGGCGGCGTTCACCGACAGCGGACAGCCGGTCGGTGTGACGACATCAGGCGAGTGCCAGGTATCGCGACGGGTCGCTAGTGATCGCGCAAGTGGTTGCCGAGTAGTTCGTCGAGGCGCTCGGCGGCCTCGTCGGGGATCCAGTGGCTTACGCCGTGCAGCACCTCGTACGTGTACGGGCCGTCGACGAACCTCGCGGTCAGTTCGGGTCCTACCGGGCCGATTGCCGTGTCGCCGTCGCTCCAGACGAAGAGAGTGGGTACGCGGACCTTGCCGGTCACCGAACCCGGCGAGGCCAAGAACATTGCGCGATACCAGTTCAGGGCCCCCCGAGCTCGACTCCGGTCGCGCATCGATTCGAGGTCGCGCTTCGCCCGGTCCGGGGCCTGCCCGCTGGAGAGCAGGGCACGGTAGCCGTAACCGTCCGAGGCGATCATCCGCTCCGGGATCCACGGCAGCTGGAACGCGAACATGTACCAGGACAGCAGGATCTGACGACTGGTGAGCATCGCCCGCAGGAACGCCGCCGGGTGCGGCACCGACAACGCCGTGAGCGTGCGGATCCGGTCGGGCCGTTCCGCCGCGATACCCCACGCCACCGCAGCGCCCCAGTCGTGCCCGACGACATGCACCGGGCCGAGGCCTGCCTGGTCGATGAGCGCGACGACGTCCGCTACCAGCTCCGAGGTGCGGTACGCCCAACGGGCGCGAGGCCTGGCCGCGGCCGAATAGCCGCGCTGGTCCGGCGCAAGGGTGCGGAAACCGCGCCTGTGCAGCAGTGGCGCCACCTTGTCCCATGATCTCGAATCCTGTGGGAAACCGTGGAGCAGCACCACGGGGGCTCCGTCGATCGGACCCTCGTCGCGAACGTCGAACGTCAGCCCGTTCCTGATGAACGTGGTGACGCGTCCGTTGCCTGTCATCGATCACTCTCCACACGGTCACGGGCGTGCGCACCGGACAACCCGGCGCGCAGGAACTTCCCCGTCTTGTGTACGCCGAAGCCACCGGTGAACTGTCCGTCCCGGTAGACGAGCTTGCCGTTGATCACGGTAGCGACAGCGGCGCCGTCGCTACGGTTGACCATTCTTCGCAGGCCGCCGTACTCGGGAACCTCGGCCTCGAACAGTCCGTCGACCGTGTCGTCGAGTCCGGCGGGGTCGATCACGACCAGATCGGCGCGGTCGCCCTCCCGCAGGTGACCGGCATCGATGCCGTACCAGTCGGCCAGCTCGCCGGTGAGGCGGTGGACGGCCCGCTCGACCGTCAGGAACGGCGTGCGGTCGGTCTGCGCGTCCTTGACACGCTTCAGCAACCGGATGGGGTAGTTGTAGAAAGCCATGTTGCGCAGGTGCGCGCCGGCGTCCCCGAAGCCCATCTGCACACCGGAACTGGCGGCCAGCTTCTTCGCGAACTTCGGCCGGTGATTGGCGATGGTGGTGCGCCACCGGAGGTCCGTGCCGTACTTCACGACGAGGTCGAGGTAGGCGTCGACCGGATGGACACCGCGCAGCTCACCGACCGCGCCGAAGGTGCTGCCGATCAACGTCTCGTCGGGACATCCGACGATGACGGCGTCGTAAAAGTTGCGGTGCCAGATGCGCGGGCTGAACTTGTCGTCGTACTCCTTCCGGAACTGGCGCCGGTACGACTCGTCCTGCAACAGCGCGTTGCGCTCCACCTGGTCTTTGAGGTGGAGCGCGGCCGCGCCCGCGCCGAACTCCTCGAACACCACCAGATCGATGCCGTCCGCGTACACGGTGAACGGCACGGGCAGGTGCTGCCACTTGAAGTCGGTCTTGGCGAATCTGTTGAGCAGCGGCGCAGCACCGAGCATGAAGTACACGATCGGCGGGTACGCCTTGGAATCCGCCGCGGAGAGTAGCGACGTCTTGAGAGGCCTGCGGCGGCCGAGACCCGAACTCTCGGCGAAGAATCCGAGAATGTTGGGATGCAGGTTGATCGTGGGTGCGCTCTGCAGGATCTTGCCGCGCTCGCGAAGGATCCGGTTGAGGAAGCGGAATTCGCGCCACCGCGCATAAGTGGAAGGCAAAGAACGCGAACGATATTCGTCGCCATCGATCTTGTCGAGCGCATTCGTCATCGATGACAGACCGAGGAAACCCGCATCGAGGGCCTCGGTGACCATCGCACCCATCCGCTCGAGTTCTCCGGCGCTGGGCTTCACCCGCCTGTCGGTGCCGCGGCCGAGCCCCAGCACGCGGGTGCGAATGTCGGAGTGCCCGATGAAACCGGCAACATTGGGACCGAGCGGAAGCGATTCGAGCGCGTCGACGTATTCGGCCGGATTCTGCCAACTCTTGTTGTCGTCGAGGATGCGCAGCACCGAGTCGTAGGGCACGGCCTCGACCCGGCTGAACAGGTCGGCGCATTCACGGGGTGTCGAATACACCGTCGACAACGAGCAGTTCCCGAGGACAACGGTGGTGACGCCGTGCCGGACGGATTCGGGCAGGCCGGGGCTGACCAGGACCTCGGCGTCGTAGTGCGTGTGCACGTCGACGAAGCCGGGCACCACCCACTTGCCCGCCGCGTCGATCACTTCGGTGTCGTGCCCGACGGAGAGGGGCTCCGCGGAGGCCCTGACGACGACTCCGTCGCGAATGCCCAGGTTCCGGCGGCGAGGCGCAGACCCGGTTCCGTCGAACCACAGCCCTCCATCGACCACTATGTCGAAGTCCGACATGTTGCGCTCCTCACACTCAGTTGGTGTTACACGACGTTACGTACACCGTTGAGTGAAAGTCAATGGGGTGTGCCGTCCCGTCCCTTAGAGTGCAGAGATGCCCGCCGCTCCCCGCTCCCCCGCAGATCGGCGCGCGCAGATCCTCGACGTCGCCATGCGACTCCTCGACTCGGTGCCGTTCGAGCAGCTGTCGATGGATCAGGTGGCGGCCGAGGCAGGCGTCTCGTCGCCACTGTTGTTCCACTACTTCAAGAACAAGCACGGGTTTCGCAACGCAGTGCTCGAAGCCTCGGCCACCGAGTTGCAGCGGAGGATGACGCCCGACACGTCGCTCCCCCTTTCGGCGCAACTGCGTGCGGGTGTCGAGACGTTCGCCGAGGCGGTGATCGCGCACCCCGCGATTTATCTGGCCGTCATGCGCATGGCGGGCAGCGGGGACGACGGCATGCGAAAGATCTACCGGGGAATGCGGCGCACGTTCACCCAGGAGATCGGACGTGCGCTCGCGCAAGTCGGAGTATCGACGACCCCGGCACTCGAGGCGGCGATCCAGGGATGGCAGGCATTTATGGAAGAGATCGTCCTGTCGTGGGTCGATCACCCGACGATGTCGCGCTCAGAAATGATCGACCTCTGCGAGCGCGGCCTCTACTGTCTGCTTCCGGCCGCAGGCGTCGACCACGGCATTCGCCTCGAAGACGGGTGATCGGCACGCGGTACTACCCGTGCCTACGTATCGAGACCGGCAGGCGCATCGTGCGCCTGCCGGTCTTCCGCGAGCGAGTGACGGGACTCGAACCCGTGTGAACGGCTTTGCAGGCCGGTGCCTCACCATCTCAGCCACACCCGCGGGGTAGAGCTGATACTGCCCGGAGGGCATCGACGCCGAAAGGTTTCGATTCACTGTGATTTTGATCCCGGTTCCGGGCCGACACGCCGATGCGGGAACAAACCAGGTGTCCTCGTTGCTGTCCCCCCTTATGACGGCTATCGATGAGACCTCCGCCTCACCTACCCGACTTCGGGCACAAGCAACCCCCGACACCGGCACCGCCGCAGCCGATCGGCCGAGCCTGCGGATCGTGCTGGTGCTCGGCGCACTCATCGCGCTCGGACCGTTCACTATCGACATGTACCTGCCCGCCCTCCCCGACATCGGCACCGACCTCGGAGCGTCGTCGTCGGCCGTGCAGTTGACCATCACCGGGACGCTGCTGGGCCTCGCGCTCGGCCAGTTGATCGTCGGTCCGCTCGCGGACAGCCTCGGGCGCCGGCGACCGTTGATCGCCGGAATCGGCCTGCATGTCCTCGCCTCAGTGCTCGCTGTCTTCGCGCCGACCGTCGCCGTGCTCGGTGCGCTCCGGGTGTTCCAGGGCATCGGCGCCGCCGCAGCCGCCGTCGTCGCCGTTGCCGTGGTACGTGACCTGTACAGCGGAAACATGGTCGCGGTCGTCATGTCACGGCTGATGCTCGTCCTGGGTGTCGCACCCGTGCTCGCCCCCAGCATCGGCGGCGCGCTCCTCATCGCTTTGGACTGGCGCGGGATTTTCGTCGTCCTCGCGCTCATCGGAACGCTCACGGCACTGATCGGCGCACTCGCCCTGAAGGAGACGCTCCCACCGGAGCGACGACGCACCAGCAACCTCTCCTCGGTGCTGTCGACGTACAAAAGCCTTCTCGGTGACCGCAAGTTCATGGTGCTCACACTGGTCTCCAGCGTCGGGATGGCCTCGTTGTTCGCCTACGTCTCCGGCGCGTCCTTCGTATTCCAGAATCAGTACGGCCTCGACGAGCAGCAGTTCGCGCTGCTGTTCAGCTCAGGCGCGATCGCTCTGATCGGCGCCTCCCAGCTCAACGTCCGCGCCCTCGCCCGGTGGTCGCCCCAGCAGATCACGATCGCCTCACTGGCCTTCGCGACCGTAGCGGGCGCCGCCTTGCTGGTGACCGCCTACCTCGAACTCGGCGGTCTGGTCGGCTTCGTCATTCCACTGTGGTTCCTGCTCGCCGGTGTCGGGTTCGTCCTGCCCAACGCCCCGGCACTGGCACTCGGCAGGCATGGCGAGGCAGCCGGCACCGCCGCTGCCATGCTCGGCGCCCTGCAGTTCGGCGTCGGCGCGCTCATCGCTCCGCTCGTCGGAGTCCTCGGCAATACGGGAGTCGCCCTCGGTGCGACGATGACGATGTGCGTCGCCCTCGGACTCGTGGCACTGCTTGCCACCGCGCGGGCGGACGCGCGCTGACGACACAGTCCGCGCGCTTTCGCAGCCCGTCACCCGACATGGGATGATCGACGCATGCCACCACCGTCACCACTTCATCTCGACCCCATCGAAGAGGCCCACCGGCAGTGGACGAAGCACGGCTGGGGTGATGTTGCCGACGGGATGGCTGCGGTGACCTCGGTGATGCGGGCACAGCAGATCATGATGGCCCGGGTGGAAGAGGTGCTCAAGCCGTCGGGGCTCACGTTCGCCCGGTACGAATTGCTGACACTGCTGACGTTCACGCGCACCGGCGCGCTCCCGATGGCGAAGGCCAGCGCGCGCCTTCAGGTTCACCCGACCAGCGTGACGAACGCCGTCGACCGGCTCGAGACGGCGAATCTCGTGCGACGCGTGCCCCACCCCAGCGATCGCCGTGCGACCCTGATCGAAATTACCGACGCGGGAAGGAAACTGGCCGTCGAGTCCACCGAGCGACTCAACGCCCAGGTGTTCTCGAGTCCCGGCGTGTCCGGCGACAAGCTGGAACAATTGGTCACGATCCTCGCCGAACTGCGCCGCGAGGCAGGCGATTTCGACACCGGAGACGCCCCCACCAAGTGGTGAGACGACTGTTGCCCCGCACCGTTTTTCGGTGCGGGGCAACAGTTCTTGTGACGGCTACTAGCGGTGTTTGAAGACCGGTGGGCGTTTTTCGACGAACGCGGTCATGCCTTCTTTTTGGTCTTCGGTGGCGAAGGTGGAGTGGAAGACTCGTCGTTCGAAGCGGATTCCTTCGGTGAGGGTGGTTTCGAAGGACCGGTTGACGGCTTCTTTCGCCATCATCGCCACCGGTAGCGACATGTCGGCGATGGTGGTCGCGGTCTGCAGGGCCTCGTCGAGCAGGTCCGCGGCGGGGACGATCCTCGAGACGAGTCCGGCGCGTTCGGCTTCCTCGGCGTCCATGTTCCGGCCGGTCAGGCACAGTTCCATCGCCTTGGCCTTACCGACCGCCCGGGTCAGCCGCTGCGAGCCACCGATCCCGGGGATGACCCCGAGTTTGATCTCGGGTTGCCCGAACTTCGCGGTGTCCGCGGCGATCAGGATGTCGCAGAGCATCGCCAACTCGCATCCACCGCCGAGCGCGTATCCGGCGACCGCAGCGATGGTGGGGGTGCGGGCCGCGGCCACCTTGTCCCAGGCGGAGAAGAAGTCGTCGAGGTAGACGTCCATGTACGACTTGGGTTGCATCTCCTTGATGTCGGCGCCGGCGGCGAACGCCCGATCCGATCCGGTGATCAGGATGGCCCCGATCTCGGCATCCTTGTCCAACTCGTCGACCGCGGCGACGACCTCACCCATCAGTTGTGAGTTCAGGGCGTTGAGGGCCTTCGGGCGGTGCAGGGTGATGATCCCGACCCGGCCCTTACGGTCGAGCAGGATGGTCTCGAAGTCGGTCACTGGTTCCCCCCGGCCTGCGCGGTCTGTGCGGTGGAGCGGTCGCGGATGTCGTTGACGATGGCCGAGAAGTCCTCGCCGCCGTGCCCGCTGGCGTGGAACCGGCGATACAGTTCGGCGGCCCGCAGCCCGAGGTCGGCCTGAACATGGTTGGTGGTCAGCGCGGTCGCGGCGAGACCGAGGTCCTTGTCCATCAACGCGGCCGCGAACCCGGGCTGGTAGTCGTTGTTGGCGGGGCTGGTCGGTACCGGTCCGGGTACCGGGCAGTTGGTGGTCAACGCCCAGCACTGCCCGGACGCGTTGGAGGCGACGTCGAACAGGGCCTGGTGGCTCAAACCGAGCTTTTCGCCGAGGACGAAGGCCTCGCTGACCGCGATCATCGACACCCCCAGGATCATGTTGTTGCAGATCTTCGCGGCCTGCCCGTTGCCGGGGTTGCCGCAGTGCACCACCTTCTTGCCCATCACCTCGAGCAGCGGCCTCGCGGCCTCGAAGTCCTCATCACTGCCGCCGACCATGAACGCGAGGGTGCCCGCGGCCGCGCCCACGACCCCACCGGAGACGGGGGCGTCGACCGAGCGGTGCCCGGCGGTGACGGCCTCGTCGTGCGCGGCGCGGGCGTCCGCGACGTCGATGGTGGAGGAATCGATGAACAGGGTGCCCGGCTTCGCGGCCGGCAAAATCTCCTCATACAGGCCGAGGACGAGCTTGCCGTTCGGCAGCATCGTGATCACGACCTCGGCCTCGCGGACGGCGTCGACGGCCGACTCGGCGACGGTGACCCCGTCTTTGGTGGCCTGTTCGAGGGCGGCGGGCGCGAGGTCGAAACCGACCACCGTGTGCCCGGCCTTGACGAGGTTGGCCGCCATCGGACCACCCATGTGGCCGAGTCCGAGAAATCCGATAGTGCTCATGATGCAGTCCCTCCTGGACGCGTATCGCTAATCGAAACCGCTGCCGGGACGGCTGCGGCTGTCGGGGCGGGGGTGGGTGGGGTGAGGCCGAGTTCGAGGTTCCCGAGCGGGGCGAAGAACGCCTCGACCTGCTCGTCGGTCACCTCGTCGAGGGTGGCGGGGGACCACTGCGGGTTGCGGTCCTTCTCCACCACCTGCGCGCGGATGCCCTCGACCAGATCAGGGGAGGACAGGCAGGCCACCGACACCCGGAACTCCTCGTTGAGGACTTCCTCGAGGCTGCCCGCCGCCCGGGCCCGGCGCAACGATTTCAGGGTGACCGCGCACGCGGTCGGCGACTTCGACAGGATCTGCTCGGCCGCCTTTTCCGCCTCCGGCACCCCGCTGCCGCGCAGGCGGGCGATGATGTCGGGAACACTGTCCGCGGAGTAGGCGGCGTCGATCCAGCCCCGCTGCGCCACCAGTTCCGAGGGCGGGGCGGGTTCGGTGAACCGGGCCAGGGCGTCGTCGACCGAGGTCTGTGTGAGTGCCTCGATAAAGCTGTCGATCTGCGCCGAGGGGATGTAGTGGTCGGCGAATCCGCACGCGATCGCGTCCCCGGCGCTCAGGCGGGCGGTGGTCAACGCGATGTGGGTGCCCAACTCCCCGGGGGTGCGGGCCAACAGGTAGGTGCCGCCGACGTCGGGGACGAACCCGATCCCGGTCTCGGGCATCCCGATCATCGACCGTTCGGTGACGACCCGGACGCTGCCGTGCGCGGAGACCCCGACGCCGCCGCCCATCACGATCCCGTCCATGATCGCCACATACGGCTTGGGAAAGTTCGCGATGGCCGCGTTCAGGATGTACTCGTCCCGCCAGAACTCCCGCGACCCGGTACCCCCCTCTCGGGCGTCGTGGTAAATCGACACGATGTCCCCGCCCGCGCACAAACCCCGCTCACCGGCCCCGGTAAGTACCACCGCCCGCACCTCGTCGTCGTCGGACCACGCGGCCAACGCCGCCGCGATCTGCCCCACCATGCCGTGGTTGAGGGCGTTGATCGCCTTCGGCCGATTCAGCACCAGCCGGCCCACACCGCCGCTCGTGTCGACAATGACCTCAGATTCCGAATTCAGGTCGCTCACCCTGCCGCTCCTTTATGTCCGACAATGCTGCGGGCGATGACGACCCGCATGATCTCGTTGCTGCCCTCGAGGATCTGGTGCACCCGCAGATCCCGGACGATCTTCTCGATGCCGTACTCGGCCAGATAGCCGTACCCGCCGTGCAGTTGCAGCGCCTTGTTGGCGACCTCGAAACCGGTGTCGGTGGCGAACCGCTTCGCCATCGCGCACAGCTCCACCACCTCCGGAGCCCCCGCGTCGAGGGCGGCCGCGGCCCGCCACAACAGGGTGCGGGCCGCTTCGAGTTCGGTGCGCATGTCGGCGAGCTGGAACTGCAACGCCTGCGACTCGAGCAGCGGTGCACCGAACGCCTTCCGGTCCGCGAGATACGCGACCGCCTTCTCCAGCGCGGCCTGCCCACCACCGACCGAGCACGCCGCGATATTGAGCCGGCCCCCGTTCAAACCGGCCATCGCGATCCGGAACCCACCCCCCTCCGTGCCGAGGAGGTTCGCCGCCGGCACCCGCACATCCTCGAAGATCACCTGCCGGGTCGGTTGGGCGTTCCAGCCCATCTTCACCTCGTTCGGCCCGAACGAGAGCCCCGCCGACTCCTTCGGCACGATGAACGCGGAAATCCCCTTCGGCCCACCCTCCCCGGTGCGGGCCATCACCACATACACATCCGACGTCCCGGCACCGGAGATGAACTGCTTGACCCCATTGAGCACAAAGAAGTCGCCGTCGCGGACCGCCCGGGTGCTCAACGCCGCCGCATCCGACCCGGCACCCGGCTCGGTCAGGCAGTAACTACCCAACTGATCCATCGCACACAACCCCGGCACGAACGCACGCCGCTGCTCCTCGGTGCCGAACCTGTCGATCATCCACGTCACCATGTTGTGGATCGAGATATAGGCGGCGATCGACGGGCACCCCCTCGCGAGCTGCTCGAAGATCCGGGCCGCGTCCACCCGGGTCAGCTCCGAGCCACCCACATCCTCGCGAATGTAGATCCCGCCCATCCCCAACGACGCCGCCTTACGCAGCACATCGACCGGGAAATGCTTGGACTGATCCCACTCCACGGCATACGGCGCCAGATGCTCGGCCGCGAAGTCACGGGCCGTCTCACTGATCGCCCGCTCGTCATCGGTCAAGGTGAACATGGGGTTCCGATTCAGTTCATGGTGGGGATGACGAAGTGGTTGTCAGGAGCGGACCCTGCTTCCTTCTTGCCCGAGGGCCAACGCTGCGTCACGGTCTTGGTCTTGGTGTAGAAGCGGAACGAGTCGGGACCGTGCTGGTTGAGGTCGCCGAAGCCGGAGCGCTTCCAGCCGCCGAACGTGTGGTAGGCGATCGGCACGGGGATCGGGACGTTGACGCCGACCATGCCGACGTTCACGCGGTTCGTGAAGTCGCGGGCGGTGTCGCCGTCGCGGGTGAAGATCGCGACGCCGTTGCCGTACTCGTGCTCGGTGGGCAGACGCAGCGCCTCTTCGTAGTCGGCGGCACGGGCCACCAGCAGGACGGGTCCGAAAATTTCTTCCTTGTATACCCGCATGTCCGTGGTCACCTTGTCGAACAAGGTGGCCCCGGCGAAGAAGCCGTTCTCGTGGCCCTCGAGAGTGAACCCGCGGCCGTCGACCACGGCCTCCGCACCTTCGTCGATGCCGATCTGGATATAGCTGTCGACGCGTTCGAGGGCGTCCTTGCTGACGAGAGGTCCGAAGTCGGCGTTCTCGTCGTCGCTGCGACCGATCTTCAGGCCGACGACACGCTCCTTCAGCTTCGCGACGAGAGCGTCGGCCGTCTCCTCGCCGACCGGAACGGCAACCGAGATGGCCATGCAGCGCTCGCCGGCCGATCCGTAACCTGCGCCGATGAGCGCGTCGGCCACCTCGTCGAGGTCGGCGTCGGGCATGACGATGGCATGGTTCTTGGCGCCGCCGAAGCATTGCGCGCGCTTGCCGTGGGCAGCAGCGGTCTCGTAGATGTACTGCGCGATCGGGGTGGACCCGACGAAACCGACTGCCTTGATGCGGTCGTCGGTGAGGAGGACGTCGACCACTTCCTTGTCACCGTTGACCACGTTGAAGACACCGGCCGGCAGACCGGCCTCGAGGAACAGTTCGGCGAGGCGCAGCGGCACCGAGGGGTCGCGCTCGGAGGGCTTGAGGATGAAGGCATTACCGCACGCGAGGGCCGGTCCGGCCTTCCACAGCGGAATCATGGCCGGGAAGTTGAACGGGGTGATCCCGGCGACGACACCGAGTGGCTGGCGCATGGAGTACACATCGATGCCGGTGCCCGCGGACTCGGTGTACTCACCCTTGAGCAGATGTGGGGCGCCGACAGCGAACTCGATGACCTCGAGTCCGCGTTGGATATCACCCTTCGCGTCGGGAACGGTCTTGCCGTGCTCGGACGAGAGCAGGCGTGCCAGCGAGTCCATCTCGCCCTGCACCAACTGCAGGAACTTCATGAGGATGCGTGCGCGCTTCTGCGGATTGAAAGCGGCCCATTCGCGCTGCGCTTCCACCGCGTTGGCGATGATCGCCTCGGTCTCGGCCTTGTCCGCCAGCGGCACCCGCGACTGCACCGCACCGGTGTTGGGATCGTAGACGTCGCCAAACCTGTTGGAGGCACCCGGTACACGCTTGCCGCCGACGAAGTGGGATAGCTCTTGAACCATTGTGCGAACCCGTTTCTTGCTCGATGAATCAGGGAGTTCCGAATATGTAGCCCATCCTATAGTTGGATGTCCTTGCATGTCTAGAGGCGCCGGACGTCGTGAGCCAACCGTCGGTCACGCCGACGACTCACGGCTCGTCGGCAGACGGGAAGCGAACAACGAACCGGCGTTGCCACGGTGTCTCCACGGCACGGGGAGAATAGTGCTGGCGGACGTAGTCGACCGCCGCCGAGTTGGGCACTCCGTCGAGTACGGCGAGGCAGGCAAGCGCTGTGCCGGTGCGCCCGACGCCTCCCCCACAGGCGATCTCGACGCGATCCGACTCTGCGCGCGCCCACACTTCGCGTAGCGCAGCCGTCGCCTCGCTGCGATCGGACGGCAACCAGAAATCGGGCCAGCGAAGCCAGCGATGGTCCCACTCGACGGACGGCGGGCGGCGGCCCAGCAGATACAGCGCAAAGGTGGGATGGGGAGCGGGCGGAAGCGGGCGCCTCAGCCCCCGTCCGCGCACGCGTCGACCCGACGGAAGTTCCAGCACGCCGGCCGCGCCGGGCTGCCACGGATCGGTCACCGCACGACCATAACCCGCATCGTTCGCCCGTATGCCCGTCGACGAAACCGGCGCGCCTGGTTTACCAATCAAGGAACGGTGGTAACTCTTTGGTGGAGTCAGGCCGCCCGGTTTTCGGCGGACGCGACCCGACGAGGTGCGAACGAGGGGTGCCGGCATGACCGCGACGGTTGACGACCTTGCCCAGTCCACCGCTCGACTGCGGTCCGATCTGAACGCGTTCGAACAGCGGATCAAGGACCTGACCGAAGCATTCGACCTGCTCGACCGGAGCATGCTCACCAGCAGCGACGAATCCATGGTGCTCGAGGTGATAGACAACCTCAGTGACGCCCGTCTGGATTTGACCACCGCGGACCGGCACCTCGAGGCCGCTGTGCGGCACGTCGAGCGGCTGTCCTTGGCTTGACCGCAGCGGCAGCCACCGACTGCTACCCGTGAGGTTTGCCGACTCCACCGAGTGGGGATGCTCGCTCTGTGAGCGCATCCGCGCTGCATCCGGCCGAATTTTCGGGGAGGGTCGTCATGAACACAGTCACGTCCGGGCTCGTCGCCGGAGCGGCCGGGGTGACCGCACTCAACACGGTGACGTACCTCGACATGGTGGTCCGCGGCCGTCCCGCAAGTACGGTCCCCGAAGAGACGATCGATTCGGTCGCCGCGAGTCTCGGAGTTCGAATACCGGGGCGCGGAAGTGCCATGCAGTCCCGCCGGACGGGGCTGGGCGCACTCGGCGGAATTGCTGTGGGCCTGGGCATTGCAGTGGGCGCCGGCCTGGTCCGCCGCATTGGAGTTCGCTTGTCGCCGACAGCAGGTGCCGTAGCCATCGGTGCGGGTGCGATGGCTGCCACGGACATCCCGATCGCCGTCCGCGGCATCAGTGATCCGCGGAATTGGTCGGTCCAGGATTGGCTCAGCGACATCGTCCCGCATCTGGCATACGGCGCGGCCGTGCATGCAGTTCTCCGACAGCAGGACGTGAAGTTATCGCTTCTATGACACCAACGCGTCGAGATAGCGCCGCGTCATCACCTTCTGCACTACCCGATTCGCGGGCCCACCGAGTCGGGTGAACCACCGGCCGGGCCGCGAGAAAGCGGAGATGCTTGCAACCACGGTGTCGTCCGGTCGGTGTTCGATGACGAATCGCTCTTCCCCCGTTTCCGGGTGTCCCTCGAGCGATCCGTAGGCGAAACCCTTGACACGCGGCTCGTCGACGACGTAGATCACCCGGCAACAGAAGGTGAGTCCGACCGGACCGATCCCCCACCGAAGCTCGACGGCGGCGTCGGGAGTCGCCGAAGGAGTATTGAGGCCGACCTTCACGCCGGCGCCGCGGTGCATCCTCCAGGTGAACAGCTGTGCGACGGCGGAGTCGAACACTGCGGAACCACGACCGATCACCTTCTGCTCGTCGAGATGGTGGTATCCCCGCGGAAACGGAAGGTCGCGACTGGCGCCCACCTCGGTATAGGTGAACTCGCGCGTGTCACAGCGTTTGCGGCTGACGGCAGGCTCCTCCCGATCCCCGGTCGGGTCCGATGCCGACCGCACGAACGCCAGCCTAGTCCGGGTGCGGCCGGGGACGTATCGAAAGGATGTGCACCGGAGAAGTTGTCGAGTGGCCGAACCGCAATCGGATTAGGATTGCAGTGGACGTCATCCACTCGGAGGAGCACGCCATGAGCATCGTCGACAAGGCCAAGAACGCCGTCCAGCACGCTGCGGGAAGGTCCCGGGAATCGATCGGCCGGGCCACCGGAGACAACGAGCTGAAGAACATCGGCAAAGCGGACCAAAGGAAGGCCAGTGTGAAGAAGGCCGCCGAGCGAGTCAAGGACGTGTTCAAACACTGAGCCGGAGCAAGCTTTCCGGAGCGCCTCCCATCCGAACGCACCGTCAGGCACGACGGTGCGCTCGCGGTTGCGCGATATGTTGAACGGCCGCAAGACCTTCAGGAGTGCCGGGCCAATGCCGGGCAAGCGCGTGTGCGCCCGCTCGACGGGTCACCGAGCGTAGAACGAGAGCCACCACCAGCGCGTCATCGGCATATCCGATGACGGGAATGAAGTCGAGTCGATCGGTGCGTCAGCTCGTGCAGGGTCACCTACCGATTCTCCCGCACACGGCGGGGAGCACCACATCATCCAACGCCAGGATCAACGGAGATGCTGATAGAGCGTGTTCAGGTCCGCGATGGCGGCGTCCACCTCGCGCTCGTCGGCGCACACGGATCGGATCGCCTTGCGCAGCAGCAGGGGGTCGAGGTCGTCGACCGCCGCCCGGAAGTCGGTGTCGGGCAGGGCGGGTAGTTGGGCGCTGTCACCGAACCAATCGGCGACATCTTCCTCGGCGTTGCCACCGCCGACTCCCTCGATCAGCATGTCGAGGTCGACCCCGCGCAGGGTCAGTATCTCGAGGGGGTTCTCGTCGATCCGCTCCGTGGTCAGATATGCGACCGCAGCGGCGTGCTTACACGGCCAGCCGTCGTCCGGACAGGTGCAGTCGTAGTGGAGCGCCGAAGAGCCGGACGGTAGCAGGAGCGGACCGAGAATTTCCGGCACCGCCCCACCCGCGAGCATCGCAAGGCTGCCGGGCTGTTTCCGCACCAGCGTGACCAATTCGGCGATCTCGTCCTCGTCGAGCCGGTCGATCGAGACGGTTGCGACGAACGGCTGAAGCTGGCTGCCTTGGACTTCGCCGGTCACCATCCCACTGCTGATTTCGAGAGAGACGACCTGTCCGCTGCGCGCGTAGCTGCGGCCACGGCTCATTCGCCCCTTGTCGCCGACGAACTCGATGATGTCGACCAGTTCCCGCCCCCACCAGGTGTGACCGAATGCTCCCCGCCGCGAGCGTGCTGCCAGGCCGCCCTGCACCGGTCGTCGTGAGCCGTACCGAGCGAAATGCGGTGCCGGTCGCCGATCCGTCATTCGCCGACCGCCTCGTCGCCGAGTCGCAGCAGCTCGCCGAGCTGTTCGGTGCTCATCTCCGTCACCCAATTCTCACCGGTTCCGACCGCGAGATCAGCCAACTCCTGTTTGGTCGCGATCATTGCGTCGATCCGTTCCTCGAGCGTGCCCACGCACACCAGTTTCCGCACCTGCACGTCTCGGCGCTGCCCGATGCGGAACGCCCGGTCGGTGGCCTGGTTCTCGACCGCCGGATTCCACCATCGGTCGAGGTGCACGACATGATTGGCCGCCGTGAGGTTGAGCCCGGTACCCCCCGCCTTGAGTGAGAGCAGCATGATCGGCGGTCCGCCGTCACCCTGGAATGCCGCCACCATGTCGTCGCGCTTCGGTTTGGTGACGCCTCCGTGCAGAAACGGCACGGCGGTACCGAAACGTTCCGACAGGTACGGTGCCACGAGATCGCCGAACTCGCGGAACTGGGTGAACAGCAACGCTTTCTCGCCGTCGGCCAGTACGGAGTCCAGGATGTCCTCGACAAGACCGAGCTTTCCCGACCGGTGCTGACCGCGGCGCGTCACCGCGGACCCGTCCCGCAGAAAGTGCGCCGGATGGTTGCATACCTGCTTGAGCTTGGTCAGCGCGGCGAGCACGGCACCCTTGCGCTTCATCCCCTTCTTGTCCTTGATCTGAGCCATCATGTCGTCGACCACCGCCCGATACAGCGCCGCCTGTTCCGCGGTGAGATTGGCGCGCACCGTCATCTCGAACTTGTCGGGGAGGTCGGCGATGACCGCCGGATCGGTTTTGACCCGCCGGAGCACGAACGGTGACGTGACGGCCCGCAGCCGGGCCACGGCGGTCTCGTCCTGCTCCCGCTCGATCGGAACGACGAAGCGTTTGCGGAACATCGCCTCGGAGCCGAGGATGCCGGAATTCGCGAAATCGAGAATGGAACGCAATTCGTCGAGCCGGTTCTCGACGGGTGTGCCGGTCAACGCCACCCGGTGCGCAGCGGGGATACTACGGGCAGCCCTGGCCTGGGACGTTTTTGAGTTCTTGATGTGCTGCGCCTCGTCGAGCACCACCCGGCGCCACTGCTGTTCCTTCAACTGCGCGAGGTCGCGTGCCAGCAACGCGTACGTGGTGATCACCAGGTCACTCGCACCGACCGCAGCCGTCAGCTCCTCACCGGTCAGCCGTTGCGGGCCGTGGTGGACATGCACACGCAAGGTCGGAACGAAGCGGGCCGCCTCTCGTTGCCAGTTGCCGACCACGGACATCGGGCACACCAGAAGTGTCGGCGAAGACGCGTTCTCGTGCGCCAGCAACGCCAGCAGTTGCAGGGTCTTACCCAGGCCCATGTCATCGGCGAGGACGGCCCCCAGTCCGAGCCTGCTCATGAACGCCAGCCAGTCGAGCCCCCGCTGCTGATACGGCCGCAACGTGGCGTCCAGCCGGTCGGGGACCGGAACCTGCTCCGGCTGCGCGTCGCCTTCGAGTAACGCGGCTGCCCACCCGCTCGCCGTCACCTCGTCCACCGGAAGGCGCGAGAGATCATCGGCGATGAGGTCTTTGATCAAGTCGACGATGGCACGGTCGCCACTGCCCTGCCGTTCCGTCACGTAGCGTGCCGCACGAGCGAGCACTTCGGAATCGGCCCGCACCCATTCACCGCGCAGCCGCACCAGATCGCTCTTGGAATTGACCAATCGAGTCATTTCGGCGGCCGACAGGACGGTGTCCCCGAGCGCCAGCTCCCAGTCGTACTGCACCAACTGGTCCTTGCCGACCGACCGGTTCTCCGCGCTCGCCGGGGTCCCCGGCGAACTGACCCGCAACCGCATGGACGGCGACGCCACACTCCAGGCCCGCGGCAGCAACAGGCTGATGCCCTTCTCCTTCAACGCGACCGCCCCGTGCCCGACCAGGTCGATCACGACCGCGGTAGGGAGGAACAGATCGAGGCTGTCGGGGTCGCTCGGCACGTCCTGCAGTCGCGGATACGCCGCCACGGCCTCCGTCAATTTGCGGACACCGATCTGGAGGCGGCTCGCGTCCGTATGATGCAGGGGAATCGGAACCGGGGCTTCGCCTTCCGGACGCAGGCACACCTCCAGCCGCCACAGGGCGGTGTCCGGATCCCAGTCCCCCTCGACGTCGGCGTCGTCCGGTTCGAGCAGGCGCAACACCAGTTCGGGCTCGTCCACTGTGAGACTGTCGCGCCAGCGCTCGAGCGAACCGGCCAGTTGCGGCGTTCCCTCGTCGTAGGAATCGCCGTGCACGAGCGCGGTGAGGAACGGATGCGGCGGATGGCTGCGCCGACCGTCGAGCAAGCGGTTGCCGAGAACATGACGGGTGATCGGGTCGGTCAGTTCGGTGACGAGGTCGTCCAGCACGGAGCGGGCGCCGCTCCCGTGGCGCTGCACCGGCGGCATCGCGACAGTGAGTTCGGTCAGCCAGGCACGCTGTCGTTCACCGCCGAGCAGTCGCCAACGCGGCCACCATGTGCCCTCCGCACGATGCGTCTCGGGGACCACCCGACCGGCACGCGCCCATCGCTCGATTCCGCGCACCGTATGGGCGAGGTACCGCAAATCGCCGGAGATCCGCGAATCCCACGGCGACACCGCCAGCAGGAACTCCGCGGCATCGGGCGGGGCCAAAGCCACCGCCGGCCACTCGACCAGCTCCGGACCCGAGGCCGCCGGCATCGGCACCTTGACATGGTGCCGGAACTTGCGCTGCAATACGCGGCCGACAGCATCGGCGGCGGACTCCTCCGCCACGAGATCCCGGTCCTCGACCCACAGCATGAGTCCCGAACCCGGTGTCCAGAGACCGTGCAGCATGGACCCATCCAATCAGGTGGAGCCGACAGCATTCGAAGTCCCTGCATTTCCCGTGTAACCGTGGCCGGTGCCGGACCGATGAACGAGGTGGCGGCTGTCCGCGCCGAAGCGCACCAGGGATCGCTGCCGGAACCACTGCAGTGATCGGAGGAAGACATGGACTTTGCACAGATTCTCGAAGGCTTGCTCGCCCTGCTCGAGGCGCTCGGACCCTTGATGGGCGGCGAGGGTGGCGGCGGGGGCGGCACAGGATCGTTGGGCGGCCTGTTCGGCAGCTCCTGACCTGTCGACAATGAGCCCGCCGGGATGCCCGGCGGGCCTCGTCGTGCCCGATCCTCGAACGCGCCGTCCGTGATAAGAGTTGAGGCGTGAGCACCGCATACGGCTTCCGAGAGTACGGTGGCCCCGAAACCCAGCAGTTCTTCGACGTTGCCGTCCCGTTCCCGGGCCCCGGACAGCTGCAGGTGGCTGTGCACGCGGCCGGGGTGAATCCCGCCGACTGGAAGGTGCGGGCAGGTACCCGCAAGGACACCGTGCCCGTCACGCTTCCGGCGGTGCTGGGCCGCGAGGTGGCCGGAGTGGTCACCGCGGTCGGTCCTCGGGTCGCCGACTTTGCGGTGGGCGATGCCGTGTTCGGCGCGACGGCCACCGGTTACGGCGGGTACGCCGATCACACGATGCTGAATGCATCGTCGACGGCACACAAGCCCGGGTCCGTCTCCTTCGCCGACGCCGCCACCCTTCCCGTGGCAGCAGGCACCGCCTACGACGCGATGTCCACGCTGAACCTGCCCGCAGGAAGCCGTTTACTCGTGATCGGTGCCGGCGGCGGCGTCGGGGTCGCTGCGCTGCAATTGGCGGCTGCCCGGGGCGTCACTGTTCTCGGAGTCGCGAGCCGGAGTAAGCGTGACGTGGTCGAGTCGCTCGGCGCGCAGTGGGTCGAGTCCGGCGCCGGGTTGGCGACGCGGATATCGGAGCCGGTCGATGCCGTATTCGACCTGGTCGGGGGTGACGCGCTGGCCGACGCGGCCCGGGTCGCCCGAGCTCCGGCCGCGATCGTCAGCGTCGGCGACCCGCTCGCTGCCCGTGATCTCGGCGGTTCGGGCGTGGAACGCCGACGCACCACCGCAGTCTTCGCCGAACTGGCTGCCCTGGTGGCCTCCGGTGTCCTCGACCCGCGGGTCACCCACCGCTTCCCTCTCGCGCAGGCGGGTGAGGCACTCGCGCTGGTCGAGTCCGGCCACGCCGCGGGCAAGGTCGTGATCGAGGTGGGTTAATCGCCCGCCGCTCGGCTCGTCCGGTCAGACAGCTTCGCGAGCGGCGGAGGGCCAGCGTGCGGACCGGCTGGGGGTCGGGCGGCACAGCTGACGGCCGTCGAGCGCGCCGACTCGGGCCAAGACCTGGTCGACCGCATCGACGAGCCAGTCGCCGTGCACGGTGACGAGTGGTTCCTCGGCGTCGACCGATCCGCGGCCGACGAAGTGCACCGTCCAGCCACCATCGGCGTCGGCATCCCGCAGGGCGCCGTCGGCCGTGGCGATCGCCAGGAGGTGACAGCCGAGCGTGAGATCGACGCGCACACCTACACCTGCCGCCGTCTCGACGAGGCGTGCGGGTCGATCTGTCGCCAGGGTGAGAGCGAGGAGAGCATCGTGGTAACGCCCGATTTTCGGTGAGCCACTCATGTTCGCCACCTTTTCTACTGAGATCGAACCGTACGACGCTGTCCTGATCGTTGCCGCCGCTCATGTCGCGGCGGCGACCACAAAGTCACGAAACAATAACGAATAGTCACGCAACGGTAACGGCGATCTCTGCGCCCTGCTGCGGCGCGCGAGCACCGATGCGAGAATCGCGGCATGTTCGTTCTCGCCCCTGACCAGTCCGTCGACAATCCTGACCGGTCCGTCGACCATGCTGAGGTGGGCGGACTGGCGGTCTCGCCGCACACGGCGGCCGTGCGACGCCTGGACAATGGGGCGCTGGCCGCTCTCGAGGTGCAGCTGCGCGGGCCCGCGGACGGCCCACTCGCGACCCCCGAAGCACTGCGGACCGTGGCTCGGGCCATGAACGAGAAGCGCGAGCTCGACCATCTCACCTGGGACGTCGCCGGTACGGTCGCAGCGGACGGTGTTCCCGTACTGGTGCCGATCGACCTCGACTCCCTCCCCGGCCTGGAGAATCGCGCGGCTGATCCCGAGTGCCTGCGCCGAGAGATCGTCGTGGTCACCGCTGCGATATTCACTGCCGATCCGTCCCGCGCACTGCGGGCCGTCGCAGATGCACGCGGCCGCGGAAGGCTCATCGCCGTGGACGAGGTAGGCACCCACCCTGCAGCCATCGCACTGCTGTCGCTGATCGAGCCGGACATCATCCTCCTCGCGCCCGTCATGATCACGCGTCGCCCGGACTCGGACATCGCCCGCACCGCTCATGCGGTGGCTGCACGCGTGGAGAGTTCCGGCGCCGTGGTGGTCGCCACCGGAGTGGGCACCGAGGTTCAGCGCCGGCGTGCGCTCAGCCTGGGAGCGACGTACGGGGTCGGCGAGCATCTCGAGGACATCGAGTCGGCCCCGGCGTCGTGGCCGGCTTCCGCGACTGTCGAGCCTTTCCCGCCCGCGCCGACCTGGAACACTCCCGACCACGACTCGCGCTCACCACACGCCATCGCCTCCTCCGGGCGCACCGCTGTCCGCAGTCTCAAGCGACTCCTGGTGACCATGAGCACCACCCTCGAGACGCATGCCGCCGCCGCGGGGCCCGAAACCCTGGTGCTGGGAACCTTCCAGCGCGCCGAGCATTTCACCGACCGGACCCGCACCCGTTGGCAGAACATGGCGAGCCGGATCGCCTACGCGGGCGTGTACGGCGTCGGCATGGGTCACACGGTGGACGAGGGCATTCATCAGGCTCCCCTCGCGGCGGACGACGAGCTGGTGGAGGAGTGGAACGTCGTGGTTCTGGGCCCCCACTTCGGTTGCGTTCTCTCCGCCGTGGATCTTCACCGCGGAGAGGCAGATGCGGAACGCGAATTCGACTACGTCGTCTCCTACGACCGCTCGACGGTCGTGCGATGTGCGCGCGCCGTCCTCGACCGGTTCACCGCCGATCCGAGCAGCGCCGGGTAGAGCGGCCGGAGGTCGAGCGCCGCGTCGACATTTCCGCCGCCCGGCCATGGCGTCGTGCAGGACGCAGGTGAGATGCTGGAACTTGTCCGCCCGCCACGCCGGAGACTCGGAGTCGGCCCATGAGCATCCTCATTCAGGTTCTCGAGCAGGGATACGCACTCACCACCCCGTGGGAGCAGCGGAAGTATGCTTTCGTCGACGCAACGCACATCGTGACGATCCGCCTCGACGGGCAGTCCGGCGTCTGGCTCGACGGGATGAAACACGGTGAGGCGCATCAACTTGCCATCACGCCGGTCCCCAGCGAAGCCATCTTCTTCCTCCTCCGCACCCTCGACGTCCTGGCGGAGTGCCGAGAGAGTGGTGGGTCGTGGGTGATCGGGCACGACGGTGCCCACCTGTCCTCGATCGCCGCCGTGCAGTTACCCTTCGCCTGACGTGTCGGTGACCCGCGCAATACTGCGGGTCGACGGTTCGGACACTCGTCGAGCGCCGGGGGGACGCAATGAGGGTTCTGTATGTCGTGCTGTGGGCTCTTGCGGTCAGTGGCTGCGGGGTATCGATCCTTGATCTGAGCGGGCCGGGCCCGGCGCCCGGCAGTCCGCCGCGCGAGCACATCGAACAGTTGCTGGCACAGGTCGAGACGGTCGAGTCCCGCCCGCACCCGGGTGGGTACCAACGCGGGTGCTCAGGCAAGGAACAGTGCGTCTTCGGTCCGGCGTGGACAGACGCCCAGAGCGCTCCAGCGGGGCACGACGGATGCGACACCCGCAACAACGTGCTGGCCACCGACCTGCGATCGGTGTCCTTCCGGGACGGCACCCAGGAGTGTGTCGTGCTGAGCGGAATCCTCGCCGACCCGTACTCCGGCGAGCTCGTCACCTTCGACCGCAGCGACGCCAAGGCCGTGCAGATCGACCACGTCTACCCGTTGGCCGCGGCCTGGGACATGGGTGCGTCCACGTGGCCACTGGAGCGCCGAATCCGGTTCGCCAACGACGTGATGTTCGAATTGCTGGCCGTCAACGGCGACGACAACCAGAACAAGGGAGACCAAACTCCGGGCGACTGGCTTCCGCCGAATCCCGCGTATCACTGTTTCTATGCGGGCAAGTATCTCAGCGTCGCCGTCGAGTACGGCCTTCCTGTCACCGTCGCCGACCGGAAGGCACTCGCCGATGTGGCGGAAAGGTGCCCGTGAGCTCCTCAGGACACCGTGAACGAGCGTGTGTGCCACCCGGTGGCGCCGCCTGGAATCGGCGGCGTCCGTTCCTCGACCTGTACGTTGCCGCTGAGGTCTGTCGCCCGCACTTGCAGTGTGTGCAGGCCCGGTGTCGCCTGCCATTCCCAGGTCCATTGACGCCAGGTGTCGATGGTGTATTGCTGTGCGAGCGTGGCCTTTTCCCATGGGCCGTTGTCTACCCGCACTTGCACCGCCTCGATTCCTCGGCGCTGCGCCCAGGCGGTTCCGGCGACGAGTACCGGACCCGGCACCAAGGGCGCGAAGGGAGCCGGCACGTCGATGCGGGAGGCGGTCTTGATCGGCGCCTTCTCGGCCCACCCCCGCTGCGTCCAGTACGCCTCGGCCGCGTCGAAGCGGGTGAACTCCCAATCCACCACCCATTTGGTGGCGGAGACGTAACCGTAGAGACCGGGCACCACCTGGCGCACGGGGTAGCCGTGCTCGAACGGCAAGGGCTCACCGTTCATCGCCACCGCGAGAATTGCGTCGCGCCCGTCGCGCAATGCTTCGATCGGGGTACCTGCGGTGAAGCCGTCGATACTCGTCGAGAGCAGCATGTCGGCCTCGGCACCGACGCCCACCTCGTCGAGGAGATCCCTGATCGGGTACCCGATCCAGGCGGCGTTGCCGGCGAGGACTCCCCCGACGTCGTTGGACACGCACGTCAACGTGATAATCCGTTCGACCGGGGTCCGTGCAACGAGGTCGTCCCACGTGAGGGTGAGTTCCCGGTCCACCATTCCGTGGATGTGCAGCTCCCAGTTGTCCGTCGTCATCCGCGGGACCCGCAGCGCGGTGTCGATGCGGTAGAACTCGTCGTTCGCGGTGACGAACGGGGTGGCGCCCGGTACACCGATGTCGGTTCCCAGAGCGATCGGAGACGCCTTGTCCGCGACCGAGGGAATCGCGAAATTCCGACGGTTGTCGATGGCCCCGGCGATCTGCTGACCCAGATACCGTCCGACAGCTCCCGCCGCCGCTGCCGCCGCAGCAGCAGTGGCCGCGAGCACCAGAAACTTTCGGCGGGGCAACCGCGAATCCGCACCATCGGCCCCTTCCGGCATCTGCGCCGCCGCCGTCAAGATGCGGAGTACGACGATTCCGGCCGCGACCCCTGCGAGCGTCGGCACCGCGTAGACCCACGAGGCGCTCGGGCGTTGTGTGGCGGCAAATACGCCGACAGCGCCCAGAATTCCGAGGATGGCACTACCGAAGGGGGCGCGCGGTCGCTCGACGATGCCTGCCACTGCGGCAAGCAACACGATCAGCAGTGTCATCCCCACGAAGAGCGCCGGCTTGTCGTTCGTTCCGAACGTCGAAATGGCGAACTCGCGCGCCCAGGCCGGACTGCGGTCGACCGTGGTGGAACCCACCGCATAGAAGGGCGAGCTGTTCTGGTCGATCAACACCGACACGAGTTCACCGACCGCGAGAACGACACCGGCGGCGATCACTCCCGCGAGTGCACGGGAGAACAGATGCCGTCGCCGCTCGGGCGCTCGTGCGGCGTGGGGCCGGTCACCGATCGTGGTAGTCATGCAGCCGTGCTCCTTAGTTGTGGTCACGGGGTATTCGGAGCCGGCAACACGCGCGGATGGGAGCCCACCACTAGTATTGCGCTGATGAACACGCTCGACAAAGACACCGTTCTCTGCATCTCGCTTTCCGGTCGACCGAGCAACATCGGCACCAGATTTCACAACTATCTCTACGGTGAGCTTGGTCTGAATTACGTCTACAAGGCGTTCACCACCACCGACCTGCCGGCCGCGGTCGGCGGGATTCGCGCACTCGGTATCCGCGGTGCCGGTATCTCGATGCCGTTCAAGGAGCAGGTGATCGACCACGTAGACGTCATGCACTCGTCGGCGTCGGTCATCGATTCGGTGAACACCATCGTCAACGAGGACGGCGTGCTGCACGCCTACAACACCGACTATCAGGCAGTGGCAAACTTGCTGCGGGAGAACGCACTTCCACACTCGCTGTCCGTGGCCGTCGCAGGCAGCGGTGGGATGGCCAAGGCGGTGGTGGCAGCAGTACGCGACTTCGGGTTCACCGATGTCACCGTGGTGGCCCGAAACGCGGAGACGGGCGGCGCGCTCGCGAAGCAGTACGGCTTTTCGTGGCAATCCGAATTGGGTCACGCTCGTCCGGGCCTGCTGATCAACGCGACGCCGATCGGGATGGCCGGTGGTGCCGAGGAGGACGCTTTGGCGTTCGAACTGGACGCGATCGAGGCGGCGGATGCGGTGTTCGACGTGGTGGCGATGCCCCCGACCACGCCGTTGATCAGAGCGGCGGCCGAACGCCACAAGACCGTGATCACCGGCGCCGAGGTGATCGCCTTGCAGGCGGCCGAGCAGTTCGTCCTCTACACCGGCGTCCGCCCCTCTCCGGAAGAGGTCCGGCGGGCGTCGGAGTATTCGCGGTCGTGAAACAGGCGCGGGTCGCGGATCACCCGACCACCGCGCGAAGCCTTTCCCCCATCTGCGCGTCGAACGCCACGAACACGACGCGCGGCACACCGCTGTCCGATCGGCGCACTGCACTGACGGCCTGACGGACGGCGTCGTCGGCCGGCCACCCGTAGATACCGGCCGAGATCAGCGGGAACGCAACCGATTCCGCGCCGAGGTCGGCCGCCACGCGCAAGCTGCTCAGATACGCACCCCGCAGCAGGTGTGATCGATCCTCGGAAGACGAGTACACCGGTCCGACGGTGTGGATGACCCACCGGGCCGGCAATCTCCCCGCCGTCGTGGCCACGGCCTCCCCTGCAGGCAGTCCGTCGGGCAGTGTCGTCGCCCGTAACTTCCTGCACTCGGCCAGGATGTCCGGTCCGCCCACACGGTGGATCGCTCCGTCCACGCCGCCGCCGCCGAGAAGGGCGGAGTTGGCCGCATTGACGATCGCGTCTACCGCCACCGTCGTGATGTCGCCCTGCACTACCTCGATGGTCGTCATCGCCCCATTATCTCCGGAAGTGCAGGGCCGTCCGCACGATCAATCCGGCGATCAGCGCCCAGAACGCCGAACCGATTCCGAGGACGCTGACCCCGGACGCCGCGATCAGAAAAGTGACGACAGCCCCTTCACGTTCGCGTATGTCGGCGAGCGCGGACGCGAGCGCACCACCCAGAGTCGCGAGGAGGGCGAGACCGGCCACCGTCTCCACGACGCCCACCGGAGCCGCCGCAATGAGCGCGGCCACAGCCGCCGAGCAGGCCGCGAGGACCAGATACGCCCAGCCTGCGGTGAAGGCCGCACGCCACCGTTTCCGGGGGTCGGGGTGGGCGGTGGGTGCCGCGGAGAGGGCGGCACTGATCGCCGCGAGGTTGATGGCGTGCCCACCAGCGGGTGCCCCCACCAGGGTTCCGATCCCCGTCACCAGCATCGCGGGCCGCCACGGGACCTCGTATCCGAAGGACTTCATCACTGCGGTGCCGGGAATGTTCTGCGACGCCATGGTCACGATGTACAGCGGCACGGCGATCCCGATCAATGCCTGCCAGGACCACGTCGGTGTCGTCAGCACCAGCTCCGGCAGCAAGGCGCTGGCATCGAGTCCGACTTTCCCGACGACGAGGCTGACGGCGATCACCACACCCGCGGCGGCGAATGCTGCCGGGACCGCCCAGCGTGTGGAATACCGCTGCAGAACCAGCCACACCAGCACGACCGGGGCGACGGCGAGCGGTGCGTCCCGTAGCGCGAGCACCGGGGCCAGGCACAGGGGCAGCAGCACCCCGGCCAGCATCGCCTGCGCCAACGCGGAAGGAATTGCGGCGATCACCCGCCCGAGCCGAGGCCACAACCCGGTGAGAAGGATCGCAACACCCACGATGGCAAACGCGCCCACCGCGGCGGGCCAGCCACCGCCCACGGCCCCGGCCCCGGCGAGGAGCGCGGCGCCGGGCGTCGACCAGGCGAGGGTGATCGGCATACGATAACGCCGCGACAACCACAGCATCCCCAGTGCCTGCGTCACACACAGTATGAGGAGGCCCGACGCCGCCTCGGCGGAATCCGCGCCGACCGCGGTCAAACCCGTGAGGACCACGGCGAAGGAACTGGTGAATCCCACCAAGGCCGTGACGATTCCCGCACTGACCGGCTGGGCGGCCGAAGAAGGCGAACGCACGTCACTGTCGGGTACGGACATAGGACGCGATTCTGCCCGATGCGCGGCACGCCCGGCGGGCCTGCCCAGGGCACGGGAACCCCGACGTTTAAGGTCGAGGCGATGACACACGACGACGCTCCCGCCTTGCCGACCGCCGACGACTTCCCGGTCCTCTGGCCGGTACCCACCCGCTGGGCAGACAACGACCACTACGGGCACGTCAACAACGTCACCTACTACTCGTACTTCGACACCGCGGTCAACGCCTGGCTGATCGCGGAAACGGGCACGGACATCCGGGAGTTGCCGGCGATCGGCGTCGTTGCCGAAACATCCTGCAAGTACCTCGGTGAACTGACCTTCCCGGACCGCCTCCAAGTGGGACTGTCGATAGAGCGGCTCGGCACTCGCAGCATCGTGTACGCGCTCGCCATCTTCCGGGAACGCGGCGAGGCCCTCGACGAACGCGACAAGGCCCTCGACCTGGCGGCTCTCGGCCGATTCGTGCACGTGTACGTCGACGCGAAGACACGAAAGCCGGTGCCCATCCCACCCGACATTCTCAGTGCGGCAGAGCTATTGGTGGTGCCGGGCACAAAGTGAGCGCCCGGCACCACTGAGCAGCGCCTCGGTTCAGCGCAGGCCCTCGGCCTCCGCCGTGGCCACGGCCCGGGCGATGATGCCGTCGATCAGCTTGACCGTGGGCGCACCTGTCTCGGCCTGGTTTCGTGGATCGTCCGTCACCCGGCGCAGGACGCCTTCGGCGATGATCGCCAGTTTCCACAGTGCCAGCACGTGCCAATAACCCACGTGCGTGACGTCGCGCTCGGTTTCCTGGGTGTACGCCTCCACGAGTTCGGCCCTCGTCGGGAAACCCTCCAGCGTGGAAGCAGGGAAGGGTCCGGCATCGTCGTCACCGGCCTCCGGCCAATAGGCCAGAAGTGCACCGACGTCAGCCAGCGGATCTCCGAGGGTGCAGAGTTCCCAGTCCACCACGGCGAGCACCTCGCCCTCCTCGGGCGACGTGATGACATTGCTCAAATGGAAGTCACCGTGCACGAGCGACAGTTCCTTCTGCTCGGGCATGTTGCGCTGGAGAATGTCCGCCAGCTGCTCGACCTCCGGGACATCCCGGGTACGGGACTTTTCCCACTGGTCTGCCCAACGCTTCAATTGCCTTGCCGCATAGGGCTTGTGGCTCGCCAGGTCCTCGAGCCCGGTGTCCGCCAGGTCGACGGCGTGAATCTTCGCGAGCGCGCGCGCCATCGCGAGCCCGACACCGCGCCTCTGCTCGGGTGTCAATTTCTTGGCGACCCCGATGCTGTCGATCACCACGCCGGCCACGTAACTCATCAACACGAGTGGGGCGTCGGTCACCTCGGGATCTTCGGTGAGTCCGAGAATTTTCGGCACCGGCACGTCCGAGCCCTGCAGCGAGGACAGGATTCGATGTTCCCGGACCACGTCGTGCGCCGAGGCGAGCAGGTTTCCGAGCGGCGGACGCCGAAGCACCCATCGGCCGCCACCTGCATCACTGACCGCATACGTGAGGTTCGACTGACCGTTTCCGATCCGTTCGAAGCTCAGCGGTGCGATCGCTCCTACACCGAGTCCGGCAATCCACGCGGAGACGGCATCTTCGTTCAACCCCACAGCATTCACGCGCTCGATGCTAACCGCTCGGGAGCCTGGTGCGTTGGGAACCGTGACGCACCGGCGGTAACGGTGAGGTGGATTCGGTCCGAGACCTCCACGCCGGACGGATCCTCGGATCACCACTCCATAACAGTTCAGCTTCGGCGGCGTCCGGACTGGTCATAAGACGCAGTACGACTCCTCCGCGGGCCCGTCGACTGGGCAATGTGCTCTACCGAAATGCGACCACTTGCGCAGTTCGCGTTCCCGTGGATGCTGTGAAGTAGGACACATACACGTCCTGAACGCAGCGCACGTCTCCCGCGAACTCACAAGGTCTCCGGGACTCGACACAGCGAGGTGAGTCCGATGGTCGACAAGATTGCCTATCCGGTCCAGCTCCTACAGCCGGACGGCCGACGGGTCCTACGGCCCGAGTACACGAACCTGGTGCGCGATATCGGTCCGGACGAATTGCGCGGACTGTACGAAGATCTGGTTGTCACGCGCCGCATCGACGTGGAAGCCACTGCTCTGCAACGACAAGGCGAACTCGGCCTGTGGGCGCCCATGCTCGGCCAGGAGGCAGCGCAGGTCGGTTCGGCCCGAGCCCTCCGCCCCGACGACTACGCCTTCGTCAGCTACCGCGAGCATGCCGTCGCCTATTGCCGCGGCGTCGACCCCGCAGAAATGACCCGGATGTGGCGGGGAACCGCCCATTCGGGCTGGGATCCACACGCGGTGAAGGTCACCAACCCGGCCATCGTCGTCGGATCTCAAGGACTGCACGCCACCGGATACGCAATGGGCGCCCACCTCGACGGTGCCGAGATCGCGACCATCGCCTACTTCGGTGACGGTGCCACCAGCCAGGGAGATATCGCCGAGGCACTGGGCTTCTCGATGAGTTTCAACGCCCCGGTCGTGTTCTTCTGCCAGAACAATCAATGGGCGATCAGCGAACCGGTGCACCTGCAGAGTCCCGTTCCGATCGCCCAGCGTGCCGCCGGCTACGGGATGCCGGCCGTCCGGGTGGACGGCAACGATGTCCTCGCCGTCCTCGCCGTCACCCGCCAGGCCACACAGCGCGCACGCGAGGGGAGCGGCCCCACCTTCATCGAAGCCGTCACCTACCGGATGGGTCCCCACACGACCTCCGACGACCCCACGCGGTACCGATCTTCGGCGGAGACCGCGGAATGGAAGGCCCGCGATCCGATCGACCGCATGCACCGCCTGCTCGACCGGGAAGGCCTGCTCGACGAGGCGTTCCTGACCCGGGTTCGGACCACCGCCGACGAGATCGCCGCGCGACTCCGGTCGGGGGCCGTGGGCGCACCCACGCCGCCGCCGCTCAGCGTGTTCGATCACGTCTATGCCAGCGAACATCCGCTCCTCGAGGAGGAGCGCGCCGAGTACGCCGCGTACCTCGCAGCGGTCACCGACACCGAGGAGGCACTGTCATGAGCACCACCAGAATGTCGCTCGGTGCGGCTGTGGGAGCGGGTCTGCGGCGCGCACTCGAACGGGACCGCAAGGTCGTGATCATGGGTGAGGACGTCGGACGCCTCGGTGGCGTCTTCCGGGTCACCGACACCCTGCAGAAGGATTTCGGCGACAACCGCGTGATCGACACCCCGCTCGCCGAATCAGGGATCATCGGTGCGGCCTTCGGTATGGCGCTGCGCGGATACCGGCCCGTGTGCGAGATCCAGTTCGACGGCTTCGTGTACCCGGCCTTCGACCAGATCGTCTCGCAGGTCGCGAAAATTCACTACCGCACGGAGGGAAAGGTCACGGCGCCCCTGACCATCCGGATTCCCTACGGCGGTGGAATCGGGGCCGTCGAACATCACTCGGAGTCCCCCGAGGCCTACTTCGCGCATACCGCCGGACTGCGGGTGGTCACGCCGAGCAACCCCGGTGACGCCTTCCACATGATCCAGCAGTCGATCGCGTCGGACGACCCGGTGGTGTTCTTCGAACCGAAGCGGCGGTATTGGGACACAGCAGAATTCGATGTGGACGCCGCACCCGACCTGTCGTTGCACAGCGCGCGTGTACTGCGCGAGGGCTCGGACGCCACGATAGTCACCTATGGTTCCGTCGTACCGACGGCGTTGTCGGCTGCGGCCATCGCCGAGCAGGAGGGCAACTCCCTCGAAGTGATCGACCTGCGGTCCCTCTCCCCGATCGATTTCCCCACCGTCGAACGGTCGGTCCGCAAAACCGGCCGACTCGTCGTGGCACACGAGGCATCGACGTTCCTCGGCCTCGGCGCCGAGGTGGCCGCCCGGATATCGGAGCGGTGCTTCTACCAGCTCGAGGCCCCGGTTCTGCGCGTCGGCGGTTTCGACATTCCCTACCCCCCGGCGAAGCTGGAACGTCACCACCTTCCCGACGCCGATCGCCTGCTCGACGCCGTGGATCGCAGCCTCGCGGCCTGACCGGCTCCGCCCGAAGGAGAGGCCCGAAGGAGAGGAGTGTCCGTTGGCGCAGGAATTCTGCCTGCCCGACCTCGGCGAGGGGTTGACCGAGGCCGAGTTGGTGTCGTGGTCCGTCGAGGTCGGCCAGAGCGTCGAACTGAATCAAGTCATCGCCGAGGTCGAGACTGCCAAAGCCTTGGTCGAACTACCGTCGCCCTACGCAGGTGTCGTGGAGGAGCTGTTGATTCCCGCCGGGGCCACCGTGCCGGTGGGCACACCGCTCATCAGGATCGCGACCGACTCGGCGTCGGACACGCCACCTACGCGGACTCCAGTGCTGGTCGGGTACGGACCAGAGGCCGCCGCCCAGAGCAGGCGTGCACGCCCACGCGCGGCCGCGACGCCGGAGGGCACCGCACAGCCCGAACGCGTGCGTCCCGACGCCTCGCCGGCCGCCCGGCTGGCAGCACGCGAGCGCGGGATCGACCTCACCGTTGTCCCGGGCACGGGTCCGTCCGGGGCCGTCACCCGGCACGACGTCGAGGAGTACGCCGGTTCCGCCGCACCGCGCGTGGCGGCCGGGCCGAGCGAGCGAGAGACTCGCACCCCTGTGCGGGGCGTGCGGAAGCAGACGGCCGCAGCCATGGTCCGCAGTGCGTTCACCGCGCCCCACGTCACAGAATTCGTCACCGTCGACGTCACGCGTTCGGTCGAACTCCTCGAACATCTCCGTGGCCGGCGGGAATTCGAGGGACTATCGGTGACTCCCCTCAGCATTGCCGCGAAGGCGATGATCGTTGCCCTACGAGAGCACCCCGATCTCAACGCCTCCTGGGACGAAGAGCACCAGGAGATCGTCGTCAAGCACTACGTCGACCTCGGCATCGCCGTGGCCACTCCGCGTGGTCTCGTCGTCCCCCACGTGAGAGAAGCGCAGTCGCTGAGCCTGCTCGAACTCTGCCGGGCGATCACCGAACTGACCGCCATCGCGCGTAGCGGTAAAGCCGATCCCGCTCAGCTCACCGGCGGCACCGTCTCGCTCACCAACGTCGGTGTCTTCGGTGTCGACACAGGCACACCCATCATCAACCCCGGCGAATCCGCGATCGTGTGCCTGGGCAGCGTCTCCCAGCGGCCGTGGGTACACGAGGGCGAGCTCGCCGTCCGCTGGGTCACCACGCTGAGTGTGTCCTTCGATCACCGCGTCGTCGACGGCGATCAGGGGTCGAAGTTCCTGTCGTCCGTCGCCGCGATGCTGCACGACCCGGTAGCGCTGCTCGCACAACTGTGAGGCTGGGTACGTTGGCCCCGTGAGTACTTCTCAACCGCCCGCGGTGAACAAGCGCGCACGGGTACCCGAACCGCTCAGATCCGCCCGGGCGGCGATCTTCGCGATCTTCGGAATCAACGGGTTCCTCCTCGGGATGTGGGTGGTGCACATTCCCGCGATCGAGGACCGTACCGGCATCAGCCACTCCACGCTCGGATCTCTTCTCCTCCTTCTCGCGATCGGCGCCATCTTCGGCATGCAACTCACCGGACCCCTCGCCGACCGGTTCGGAAGCAGGCGGACCGTGATCGCCGCCGGGCTCACACTGTCGGTCGCCACGATCGGCCCCGGACTGGCCACCGAGGCGTGGCAGCTGGGTCTCACACTTCTCGTCTTCGGGTTCGCCAACGGGGCCCTCGACGTGTCGATGAACTCGCAGGCCGTCGAGGTGGAACAGCGCTATCGGCGGCCCATCATGTCCGCCTTCCACGCTCTCTTCTCCGTCGGCGGGGTCGCGGGATCGCTCGTCGGCGCCGCGACACTCGCCGCCGACTGGACACCCGCCGCGGCACTCCTGGTCGCCGGGGGTGTCGGGATCGCGGTCGTCGGCGCGAGTGCGCGGTGGCTCATGCAGGATCGGCCGCGCACCGCGCAGACGGACGGATCCGCCGAGAAGGCACACGGACGACTGTCGGCGCGAGTCCTGGGGCTCGGCGGCATCGCGTTCGTGCTCATGCTCGCCGAAGGCGCCGCCAACGACTGGAGCGCACTGCAAGTCAAGGAGCACCTCGCCACCTCCGACTCGGTCGCCGCCCTCGCCTTCGGTGCCTTCTCGGTGATGATGACCGTAGGACGGTTCACCGCCGACCGCGTCAGTGGTGGAGTGGGGCCCGTCGCCGTCGTCCGCTACGGCGCACTGCTCGCCGGCGGCGGAATGGCGCTCGTGCTGGTGTCCGGCGCACTCCCGCTTACGATCTTCGGTTGGGCGCTGTTCGGCCTGGGACTGTCCGGTGGAGTCCCCCAGATCTTCACCGCCGCCGGAAACCTCGGCTCAGGATCCGCGGGCACCAACATGTCCCGCGTCGTCGGACTCGGATACGTGGGATTCCTCGCAGGCCCGGCCGCCATCGGCTGGATCACTCAGGTGATTCCCCTCACAACGGCGATGGTGGTGCCGCTGGGATGTGTGTTGATCGCCGCAGCGTGTGCCGGTGCGGTCCGGCGAACGCCCCACTCCGTACACCGGGATCACAGCGCACTCTCATAGTTCGTTCAGCGTGGATTGGCATGCTGGAGACCGTGACCGAATCGAACAGCACGCTGCGCCGCAGCGTTCACCGTCTTGCCCTATCGGCGGCAGGTGTGGTGTTGCTGTGCGCGCTGTATCTCGTCAAGCCCGCCTCGACAGCGCTCTCGTTCCCGGAGCCGTTACGGTCCATCGCGGACCAGGTGATCAGTGTCGTCGACGTCAACTCCGTATTGGTCGCGACCGTCGTCCTCGCGGTGGTCGCGACGGTGCGGAAACTGTCGTACGGAATCGGCGCGATCCTGTTGCTCTGTCTCGGCGCGAACCTCACCAGCGCCGCCGTCCGGGCGTGGGCGTCGGATGCACCCACCGTTCTGCTGCCCAGCGGCCATGTCGTCGCCGTCGCCGCCCTGTACGGCTCGGCGATCCTCGTGTCGGCGCCCCGATTTCGGCCCGTGGTCGCTGGACTGGGCTTCGCTCTGATCCTCGGGGTCGCAGGGGCCGCAGCCCTCGTCGAACCGATCAGCGTCTACGGGCTCGTCGCGAGCCTTGTGGTGGCGTCGATCTGGTGGGCGCTGGCGTCGATACTGATGCTGTACTCCCCCGTCGCCGCGGAGCGTGAGGCGCTTCGGCCCGACACCGCGGCTATTGTCTTCTCCCGCCACCGCTAGGCGGCTCCGCCGCTCGTGCGCCTTTCTGGTAGCAGCAGCAACCAGAAAGGCGCACGAGCCCGGAGGGCCTACAGGGCTTTGAGTTCCTCGGTGACGTCGGCGACGGATTTCTTCGCGTCGCCGAAGAGCATGGAGGTGGTGTCGGCGAAGAACAGCGGGTTGTCGATGCCGGCGAACCCGGAGTTCATCGACCGCTTGAGCACGATCACCGACTTCGACTGATCCACATTCAGGATGGGCATCCCGTGGATTGGCGAGGACGGGTCGTTGCGGGCGGCCGGGTTGGTGACATCGTTCGCCCCGATCACCAGGGTGACATCGGTGCGAGCGAACTCGTCGTTGATGTCGTCCATTTCCTTCATCGCGTCGTACTCGACATCGGCCTCGGCGAGCAGCACGTTCATGTGCCCGGGCATCCGGCCGGCGACCGGGTGGATGGCGTACTTGACCTCGACCCCCTTCGACTCGAGCAGCTTGGCCATGTCCTTGACCGCGTGCTGGGCCTGCGCGACGGCCAACCCGTAGCCGGGGACCACGATCACCTGATTGGCGTAGGCCATCTGAATCGCCGCGTCCGCCGCCGAGGTCGACTTCGCCGTCTTCACCGTGCCGTCATCGGCGACCGCGGCAGCCCCGCCGCCACCGAACCCGCCGGCCACGATCGCCGGGATGGACCGGTTCATCGCCTTCGCCATCAGGTTCGTCAGGATCGAACCCGACGCGCCGACGATCATGCCGGCCACGATCATCGCCTGATTGTTCAGGGCCAGACCCGCGGCGGCAGCGGACAGACCGGTGAGCGCGTTGAGCAGCGAGATGACCACGGGCATGTCGGCGCCGCCGATCGGCAGCACAACCATCAACCCCAAGATCGCGGCGAGGACGAGGACTCCGACGATCCACCACTGGCCGGTGGGCCCGGTCGGGTCGATCGCCTTGATTCCGATGATCACCGCGAGCGCGACCGCGCCGATCAGCAACAAAGCGTTCAGCGGCTGCTGCAACCGGCCGATGCCGATCGGGCGGCCGGGCAGGGTTTCCTGCAGCTTGAGGAACGCGATCACCGATCCCCAGAAGGAGATCGATCCGATGATCGCCGCGAACAGCGAGGCGATCACGATGTGTACGGTCGGCGACTCACCGTGCTGAAAGGCGGTGAACCCGTCCGAATCCAGGAATTCGGCGTAGGCGATCAGGGCGACGGTGCCGCCGCCGACCCCGTTGAACAACGCCACCAGCTGCGGCATCGCCGTCATCTTCGTCCGCAACGCCGGCGGCACACCGAGGACCACACCGATCACCAGACCGGCGACGATGAGCACCCAGTTGGAGGTGTCCCGGATCGCGATCAGGGTGGCGACCACGGCGACACCCATGCCGACCGCGGCGATCTGGTTACCGCGGACCGCGGTCTTCGGCCCGGTCAAACCCATCAGACCGTAGATGAACATCGAGAACGCCACGATGTACAACACGTTGACGACATATCCCATTACTTGTCCCCACCCTTCTCAGCGACAGCAGCGGCGGGAGAAGCGGGCTTGGACTTGAACATGCCCAGCATCCGGTCGGTCACCACGAAACCACCGACCACGTTGATCGTTCCGAACACCAACGCCACGAACAAGATCACCTGCAGACCCCACGGCGGATTGTCGACCTTGCCCAACACCACCAACGCACCCAACACCACGATGCCGTGGATCGCGTTCGTCCCCGACATCAGCGGGGTATGCAACGTGTTCGGGACCTTCGAGATCACCGCGAACCCCACGAACCCGGCCAACACCAGGATCGCGATGTTCGCCAACAATTCGGTATACATCTAGGACACACCCTCCTCACGGGTGACGCAGGACGCGGCAAGGACTTCGTCCGAGAAATCGGGGGCCAACCGGCCTTCGACCAACATCAACTCGAGCAGCGCGGAGATGTTCTTCGAGTACAGCTCCGAGGCGTGCTCGGGCATCGACGCGGGCAGGTTCAGCGGCGAGCAGATCGTCACCCCGTGCTTGACCACGGTCTGACCGGGTTCGGTGAGCTCGCAGTTACCGCCGGTCTCTCCGGCCAGGTCGACCACCACGGAGCCGGGTTTCATGCCCTCCACCGCGGCGGCGGTCACCAACCGGGGGGCCGGACGTCCCGGCACCAGGGCGGTGGTGATGACGACGTCGAAGCCCTTGATCGCGTCCTCGAGCGCCTGCTGCTGCTGCGCGCGCTCAGCTTCGGTGAGTTCACGGGCGTACCCGCCTTCACCGGCGGCGTCGATCCCGAGATCGAGCCACTGCGCACCGACCGAGCGAACCTGATCGGCCACCTCCGGGCGCACGTCGTAGCCGGTGGCCCGGCCACCGAGCCGCTTCGCCGTCGCCAATGCCTGCAGGCCGGCGACACCGACACCGAGCACCAGCACGGTCGCGGGTTTGACGGTACCGGCCGCGGTGGTGAGCATCGGGAAGAACCGAGTCGACTCCGACGCCGCGAGCAGCACCGCCTTGTATCCGGCCACGTTCGCCTGCGAGGAGAGCGCGTCCATCACCTGGGCGCGGGAAATCCGCGGGATCGCCTCGACCGCGAACGCCTGCACCCCCGCCGACTTCAGCGCGGCGACCTGGTTGTCCTGATTGCGGGGGGCGAGGAACCCGATCAACGTCTGCCCGGCATGCAGCCGGCCCACTTCCTCGTCCGACGGCGGCGCGACCTTCACGATCACGTCCGCCGACCACGGATCGCCGATCTTGGCGCCCGCCCCGACGTACAATTCGTCCGGGATCAGTGCGCCCAATCCGGCACCCGACTCGACCACCACATCGACACCCTTACCCGTCAATGCGGCCACGATCTTCGGCACCAGCGCTACCCGACGTTCGCCCTCGTTCGACTCACGAGGAACGCCAACCGTCGGGCGCGGCTGCGCCGCGCTCTGCGATGTATCCATTTATCGACTTCCTGCGGTAGATGGTCTGCATGCCGCGACGAGCGGCAACCAACCGTTGATGAGCGGAATATGTCCCCAGCCTCGACTGATTTCAGCTGATGATAGCCAGAGACCGCGTGACGTAGTGAACAGAGAAGCCGGCCGGAGTCTGTCTGAATCGAGTCCGAACAGCCGTTCTCACCCACCTTTCCTCTAGTTTGTGAGGCCAGTCACACACGGCCGCGTCGTAGGGTGAGGAGAGAAACCCGCACAGAAGCGGAGGTTCGGTGATGCACAAACGACAGGGACGTCCGGAGACGGACGTCGACTCACCAGTGGTGGTGGAACGGGTCTACGACCACCCCACCGACGGCGACGGACTCCGGCTCTTCGTCGACCGCCTCTGGCCGCGCGGCCTCCGTAAGGATGCGTTTCACTTCGACGACTGGGCCCGTGATCTCGCACCCTCGACCGAGCTTCGCCATTGGTACTCACACGACGTCGCCGCATTCGGCGAGTTCCGGGAACGGTACGTGTCCGAGCTGGACTCCCCGCCGGGACGCAAGGCTGTCGCGAGGGTTCGGGAGCTCGCGCACGGACGCCCCATCGTTCTCTTGACCGCCACCAAGGACGTCACCCACAGTCATGCGGAAGTCCTTGCCGACTATCTGCGCGGTCAGCTGTGACGGGCGAGGGGGACCCCGGCGACCTTACGGACGAGGACCTGGGCGGCGACTCCGTGTGCTGGCTCGACCGTGTCTGCCCCGACTGCGGACTGTTCCTGACGGACCGGACGGCACCGCGGTGTCCACGGTGCGGGTGCGAACGGACCGCGTAACTGTCCTCAGTTTGGGACCGTGTCTCGGGGGTACATGACTGCACCTGAGGTGGCGGCACGTCACCGTGGCAGACGGGATGAACCTTGCAGATGCGACGCGCCGCCCGGCCAGTGAACGAGGGAGATGCCGAGCACCTCGACGAGGACGCCGGACACGGGACCCCTCTCGCCCGCGCGATCACGGGCCCGCTCCTCTTCGTCTTCATTCTCGGCGACGTGCTGGGTGCCGGAATCTACGCGTTGGTGGGGGTCATCGCCGGCGAGGTGGGCGGCGCAGTCTGGGTGCCGTTGCTGCTGGCACTGGTGATGGCGTTGCTGACGGCGACCTCGTATGCCGAACTGGTCACCAAGTATCCGCGCGCCGGTGGGGCGGCGGTGTTCGCCCAGCGGGCGTATCGGACACCGCTGATCTCGTTCCTCGTCGGGTTCTCGATGCTCGCCGCCGGAGTCACGAGCGCAGCGGGGCTCGCACTCGCATTCTCCGGCGATTACCTCGCCGCGTTCGTCGATGTGCCGACCGTCCCGGCGGCACTCGTGTTCCTTCTCCTCGTGGGATTGCTCAACGCCCGGGGGATCAAGGAGTCGGTGCGCGCCAATGTCGTCATGACGGTGGTGGAGGTCACCGGCCTGGTCCTGGTGGTGGTTCTGGCCGGCATCGTGCTCGGACGTGGTGACGGCACCCTGGGCCGGGTGGTCGAATTCGACGAAAGCCGTTCGCCGGCGCTCGCGGTGCTGGCCGCCGCACTGCTCGCCTACTACTCGTTCGTGGGGTTCGAGACGTCCGCGAACGTCGCCGAAGAGGTGACCAACGTGCGCACGGTGTACCCGCGGGCGTTGTTCGGAGCGTTGCTGACGGCGGGCGCCGTCTATGTCCTCGTCGGACTGGCAGTCTCGGTGGTCCTACCCGCCGGCGAACTCGCCGCATCGTCCGGCCCGCTGCTGGCAGTGGTCTCCGCCGCCGACGTCGGCGTTCCACCTCGCCTGTTCAGTCTGATCGCGCTCGTCGCCGTCGCGAACGGCGCACTGCTGACGATGATCATGGCAAGCAGGCTCACGTATGGAATGGCGTCCGAGGGACTGCTTCCGCGTCCGTTCGCACGGGTTCTCCCGCGGCGACGGACTCCCTGGGTGGCGATTGTGGCGACCACTGCCGTAGCCATGGCTCTGTGCGTCACCGGTTCGCTGTCGGCCTTGGCGGAGACGGTGGTTCTGCTGCTGCTCGTCGTCTTCATCAGCACCAACATCGCGGTCCTGGTGTTGCGTCGTGATGCGGTGGAGCACCGCCACTTCCGGGCCCCGACGATATTTCCGATCCTCGCCCTCGTCACCTGCGTGGCGTTGCTCACCCAGCAGGGCGCGGCCACCTGGCTGCGTGCGGCGCTACTCCTTGCCGTCGGAGTCGTGTTGTACGCAGTCTCCCGCCGTCGTTCCACGAGAACGGACGCCGAGAGTCCCCGCGCGTAGTAACGCGGGGACTCTCTGATCAGCCAATTGTCTTCGCCCCCGCGAGATACCGTGCCCGCAGCTTGTGCTTGACGAGTTTGCCCGTGGGCGTGCGCGGCAGGTCGTCCGAGAAATCGATGCTCCGAGGCGCCTTGAAGTGCGTCACCCGGTCCCGCACGTAGTCCAGTAGTTCACGGGCGACCGCATCCGAGGGCTCCACATCGTCGACGAGTTGGACCACAGCCTTGACCTGTTCGCCCATTTCCTCGTCCGGCACACCGATCACCGCGACGTCGAAGACCTTGGGATGCATGGTGAGAATGTTCTCGGACTCCTGCGGGTAGATGTTCACCCCGCCGGAGATGATCATGAAGGCCGCCCGGTCCGTGAGGTACAGAAACCGATCGTCGTCGAGGTATCCGATGTCACCGCTAGTGGTCCACGTCGGATGACTGGGATGCGTTGCGGATTCGGTCTTGGCCGGGTCGTTGTGGTATTCGAACGGCCGCTCCTCGCGCTCCCAGTACACCGTTCCGATCTCACCGGTGGGCAGCTCCGCACCGGTGTCGTCGCAGATGTGCACGATGCCCATCACCCCGTCGTGCCCGACGGATCCCGGCTTGGCGAGTGCCTGCGCACTGTCGATGAACGTGGCGCCGGCACCTTCGGTGGAGGCGTAGTACTCGTGGATCACCGGGCCCCACCAGTCGATCATCGCACGCTTCACCTCGGGCGGACAGGGGGCTGCCGCATGAATCGCCACCTTCAGACTCGACACGTCGAACTTCTCGCGAACTTCATTCGGCAACTTGAGCATTCGCACGAACATGGTGGGAACCCACTGACTGTGCGTCACCTCGTACTTCTCGATCAGGCGCAACGCCTCCTCTGCGTCGAACCTGTCCATGAGGATGATGGTTCCGCCGACGGACGTGATGGTGCCGCAGAAGCGGAGGGGCGCCGCGTGATACAGCGGCGCGGGGCACAGGTAGACGGTGTCCGCGTCGAATCCGTACATGGGCGCGAACACCGCCGTGTACGGGTCCGTCGTCGAGTCGACTTCACCTTCCGGCAGTGCGGGTTTGATTCCCTTCGGCCTGCCGGTGGTACCCGACGAGTAGAGCATGTCCCGCCCACGAGGTTGCGTCTCCAGTGGGTCGCCGGACTGCGCCGCCACCGCCGCGTCGTAGCTGTCGAAGCCGTCCAGTTCACCGCCGTAGACGAGCCGGTGCCGGACGCCGGGCAACTGGGCCGGGTCGGCGGGAATTGCCAGTGCCGCATCAGCCGAGGCGATGAGAACGGCGGCTCCGCAGTCGTTCACGACGTAGCCGGCTTCGTCCGCGGTGAGGTGCCAGTTCACCACGGTGATGTAGAGGCCCGATCGCAGGGCCGCCCAGTAGACCTCCAGAACACGGAGGTCGTTGCTCGACACCAGAGCCAGGTGATCCCCGACCTTCAGGCCGAGCCCACGCAGGTGTCGCGCCAACCGGATGGACCGCTCATCCAGCTGCCGGTAGGTGAGCTGCTCCCCCGTCGACGGCCGGACGACGGCCGGCTTGTCCGGGGTGGTGGCGACAAAATTTCCGGGAAACATCCACGCTCCTTTGTTAATGGAGATTCTCATCATCGGTCTACCACAGGCATCCGCGGACGGGGCCCGTTCACGCTCACCGGCCGCAGACTTTCCCGTGGCCAAAACACCGGGCCACCACCCGGCAAGGTCCTACAGTTGAAGCGAGAGGAGGGCCATCAGACGTGACTGCCCTACAGAAGGAACGGATACTCGACGCGCTGTTCGAAGAATGGGACGTGCTCGACCAGTTGCTGTCCTCGGTGACGGGTGACGACTGGTTCACGCCCACCCCCCTGCCCGGGTGGACCGTGCACGACGTCACCGCCCACCTGATCGGTACCGAATCGATGCTCGCGGGGATACCGGCACCGCACACCACCGTCGATGTCCACGGATTCGCGCATGTGCGCAACGAGATCGGAGCGTTCAACGAACGGTGGGTAGAGGGACTGCGCGGGCGGCCCGGCACCGAGATGCTCGACCGCTTCCGGGACATCACCGAGCGCAGGCGCTCCGAACTGGCGCAGATGACGGATGAGATGTTAGACGCCGAGACCGCCACACCGGTCGGCCCAGCACCCTATATCCGGTTCATGCGCGTCCGCGTGTTCGATTGCTGGATGCACGAACTCGACATCCGCGACGCGCTGGGTGTTGCCGGGGACGAGGGCGGAGTCCGCGGTGACACCGCGTTCGAGGAGATCATGGGAGCGGTCGGGTTCCTCGTCGGAAAGCGTGGCAAGGCGCCGTCGGGCTCGCGCATCGCCCTCGAGTTGACTGGTCCGCTCGCGAGAGAAATCCACGTCGCCGTCGACGGGCGCGCAGCGGTGGTGGACGAGTTGCCGGGCGACGCCACCACGACGATCACACTCGACTCCCGGCTGTTCACCCGTCTTGCCGGGGGCCGGGTGAAGGCCGCGGATCACCGCGACGCCATCACCCTCGGCGGTGACACCGCCGTCGGCAAGCAGATCGTCGACAATCTCACTTTCACGATCTGACCGCGATGCGCTTGTTCCTGTCGTCCTACCGGTTCGGAGCCGACCCCGCACCGCTGATGTCGCTCGTCGGAAAGCCGGGACGGGTGGGTGTGATCGCGGCAGCAGCCGACGCCTGGCCACCGTCCGCCCGCGCCTCAGCGGTGGTCAGTGATGTGGCGCCGCTGCGGCGCCTGGGGTTCTCGCCGGAGGAAGTCGATCTTCGCGACTACATCGGAACGCAGAACGGCGGCACGAGCGGGCTGCGAGATCGGCTGGCGGGATTCGGCATGCTCTGGGTG
Organism: Rhodococcus sp. WAY2; assembly: GCF_009859915.1. Classification (NCBI taxonomy): domain Bacteria; kingdom Bacillati; phylum Actinomycetota; class Actinomycetes; order Mycobacteriales; family Nocardiaceae; genus Rhodococcus; species Rhodococcus sp. WAY2. The sequence goes on along the minus strand of NZ_CP046572.1, from coordinate 2,281,951 downwards.
CGGGGCGGAAACACGTTCGTCCTGCGTGCCCAGATGGCGCGTAGTGGTGCGGACGATGTTCTTCGCGACCTGCTGAGAAACGATTCGCTCGTCTACGCCGGATACAGCGCGGGCGCCTGCGTCATGACACCGACGTTGCGCGGTCTCGACTCCTCCGATGACCCGTCGGAGGTTTTCGGGACCTGCGGCATGCAGCCGATCTGGGAAGGCCTCGGGGTGGTGCCATTCGCGATCGTGCCGCATCACCCGCCTGCGACGCCCTCAGGCGGCGAAGAGACGGTGCCCCTGGAAGACGCGGCCGCTGTCCGGCGTACCGTCGCCGCGTTGCGTGTCGCGGGAATCGAGTACCGCACGCTGACGGACGAACAGGCAATCGTGGTGGACGGAGAGTCCACCGAGCTCATGTGACGAAACACCGCGCGTGCCAGTTGCGGAGACGCCAGGAGGACGTCAGCCGAAGACGGCGACGGGCATCGACGGCGCGAACGGGGCGACGCGGTCGAGTGCTGCCCAGGTGACCTCGCAGCGCTTGGCGGTGACCTCATCGGCGTCGGCGAGCAGGGTGTTGAGGAGAACCTTGGGGTTCAGACTCCACTCGGTGACCATCGCGCGAACTTCGTCGTTCGTGAACAATCCCGAGCCGGCCAGGGCGAAGACCCACTCATCGAATTCCCCGCGGTGAATCTGTTCGATGGAGTCGTAGTCGATACCACCGTCGATGAACTCGTACGAGAACATCGCGGAAATGTAGCTGCTGGGGTCTCGGTGGAGTGCGTGCATCGTGCGGGTCCTTCCGGGGTCGGTGCGGCAAAACCGGCCCCAAGTTGCGATCTGACTCACATTTCGTGAGATTCTCCGTTTGGGTGTAACGCCTCGCCGGTGTTTGACGATGCAGAACGCTAACCCGGGAAAGTGCTTTTTTGCATTGCCCCCTCGATACGATCCGGTAACAGAGTGACGAATGTGACCTGAGTTACATCGAAAACTCCCAAGCCCGAATTTGCCCCGAGGCGCGACTACCTGCAGGTTTCCCGCACGGGAGGGTTCTATACCCCTCCGTCGTCCAAGGCAAAAAAATTAACACCCCTGTTCTCACATAGTGGGACTCGTACGCGTCGGTAACAAGTTGAGCGGTCGAGACCCGCCCCGACCTGTACTGAACGTCCAGGTTGAGGCCATATCTGAAGGGAAGCCTCCGAATCGGTTCAGTTGGACGCTCGACCAAATCGGGTGCAGTCCAGTCTGGGCGGCGCTACCGTCGGGTACGCCGCCACCGCCCGCGAGGAGCACAACATGACGATCGCACCGGACGTTCTCGCGGAACTCGACGCTGCCCTCCCCCATGGATGCCTGCTCACCGATCCGGATCTTCTCGCGTCCTACAGCCACGACTGGGCACGCGACCCGGACGCTGTCCTGCCCGCCGCCGTTGCACGGCCGACGCGCACCGAGGAGGTCCAGGCGGTGCTGCGCTGGGCCGGCAGACATCGGGTCCCGGTGATCCCCCGCGGGGCCGGTTCGGGTCTCAGCGGAGGTGCCACCGCGGTACGGGACAGCGTCGTCGTCAGTACCGAGCGGATGCGCCGGATCGACGTCGACCCCGTCACCCGTATCGCCGTCGCCCAGCCCGGCCTGCTCAACGCCGAGGTCAAGGCGGCGGCCGCGGAACATGGGTTGTGGTATCCGCCCGACCCGTCCTCGTTCGAGATGTGCACCATCGGCGGCAACGTGGCGACCAACGCCGGCGGGCTGTGCTGCGTGAAGTACGGGGTCACCACCGACTACGTGCTCGGCCTCCAAGTGGTGCTTGCGGACGGAACGGCGGTGCGGTTGGGCGGACCCCGCCTCAAGGATGTCGCCGGACTGTCGCTGACCAAACTTTTCGTCGGCAGTGAGGGCACGCTCGGAGTCGTCACCGAGGTAACCCTCAGACTGATCCCGGCGCAACCGCCGTCGTGCACCTTGGTCGCGACGTTCGCGTCGGTGCAGGCGGCCGCCGACACCGTGCTGGCCATCACGCGCTCGCTGCGCCCGTCGATGCTGGAGTTCATGGACCGCACGACGATCGGCGCCGTCGAGGATGCGCTGAAGATGGGCCTGGACCGGACTGCAGAAGCCATGCTCATCGCCCGCTCGGATGCACCGGGGGCGATTGCCTCGGAGGAGATCTCGCTCATGGCCGACGCCTGCACCGTGAGCGGCGCGTCAGAGGTGTTCACCACCGACGATCCCGAGGAGGGCGAAGCCTTCGCAGCGGCAAGGCGATTCGCCATTCCCGCAGTGGAGCGACTCGGAAGCCTTCTCCTCGAGGACGTCGGAGTCCCACTGCCGAAGCTGCCCGCGCTGGTCGAAGGCATTGCGTCCATCGCACGGACACGAAATGTGCTGATCGCCGTCATTGCTCATGCCGGCGACGGCAATACGCATCCACTCATCGTGTTCGATCCCGCGGATGCCGCGATGGCGGCACGGGCCCGGCTCGCGTTCGGCGAGATCATGGATCTCGCCATTTCCCTCGGGGGAACGATCACCGGTGAACACGGGGTGGGAAGGCTGAAGAAGGCGTGGCTTCCCGACCAAGTGGGTAAGGACGTCATGGATGTGACGGCCCGGGTGAAGCAGGCGCTCGATCCTCTGGGAATCCTCAACCCGGGCGCCATTCTGTAGGTATCCGCGGCCGTCACGGTACCCAAATGGTTATGCAAGGGGCTGGTGTGACAGCTGAGGTGTTGCTAGCGTGACCGGACCTGCTCGAAATGTCGCAGAGAGGTGCGCCCGTGACCAAGCTCCGCCGTGTCGTTTCACTGGCCATGCCCGCCCTATTGGCGTCTAGCTGCACGTTTTTCGCGTGGTCACCCTCCGTCGCGACGGCGGCGCCGTGCCTCGGATCAGGCAGCCTGGGTTCGAGCTCGAACAACGATATCAATCCGATTCCATGGCTGAACGGCAGCGACGGCCGCCTTCCCGAACTACGCGGCCACACGCAGGCCGTCGCACACATCACCGGGCCCCGCAGTCCCAACGACACGATCTTCCGATTCAGCGTCCTCGGAACCGACCTCGGCATCATGTGGGACAACGGAGCCGGCCAGGTTCTCACCGCCTTCGGCGATACGGTCGGCCTCAGCGACAATCCCCTGTGCGGGCTCGTCGGCGACTGGCGCAGCAACATTCTGCTTCGCAGCAGCGACCGCGATCTCGCCAACGGTATGAGTATCGACAACTCGCCCGTGGACCGCCCGAATCATTCCAAGGAAATCATCCAGAGCAAGAAGATTCCGGGCGTCGAGCAAACTGTCATCCCCACCACCGGCATTTCGGTGGGTCCCGTGCAGTACATCAATTACATGTCCGTGCGGAGCTGGGGCGCTCCCGGCGAATGGGACACCAACGCGTCGGGAATCGCGTACTCCGTCGACAACGGCGAGAACTGGGTCACGGATCCGCTGACCCTGCGTCCCAATGTGCCCGGCACCGGTGCCGAGAACTTCCAGATGGGCTCCTACGTCAAACACGACGGTTTCGTCTACGCCTTCGGCACGCCGTCCGGCCGTTCGGGTGACGCACGGTTGTCGCGGGTGCCGGAAGCGGAGATTCGAAACCTCACCGCGTACGAGTACTGGGACGGCAAGGCATGGGTGAAGGCGAATGCCGCCCTTGCCGCCCCCGTGATCCCAGGGCCCGTCAGCGAGCTGTCCGTGCAGTTCAACGAGTACCTCGGCCAGTTCGTCGCGATGTACACGGACGCCGGCAACTCGGTGGTCATGCGGCGGTCCGATCGGCTCGAATCCGGCTGGAGTGCACCGGAAGTGTTGGTGAGCAGCCGCGACGTGCCCGAGCTGTACGGCGCCTACATGCATCCGTGGTCGAAGGGGTCGGATCTGTACTTCCTCGCCACCACCTGGTCCGACTACAACGTCATGCTCCTGCGCACCAACCTCGCCGACTGACGGTAATCTGCGAGTGTGCGCAGCACTGCACGCTCGATGCGAACAGAGGAGTGGTTGTGGCGGTCAAGGTAGAGCACGACGTGTCCGAGTCCCGGTTCGAGATCTTCCTCGACGGTCAGCTCGCCGGGTACGCCGATTACGCCGAGAGGAACGGTGTCCGCGACTTCCACCACACCGTCACCTACCCGCAGTTCCGGGGGCAGGGATTGGCCGCTCAACTGGTCAAAGCTGCCCTGGACGACACGAAGGATCGTGGCTTCTCCGTGGTTCCGTCCTGCTCGTACGTCGAGCATTACATCGCCGAGAATCCGAGCTATGCGGAGCTCGTCTGAGTCGGAGCGTCTGGCCGTCCGTGGCATGTGTGCCGCTGCCGCCGCCCTCACACTGGTCGGCTGCGCATCAGGAAACGGTGACGATGCCGGCATGCCGGACACCCTTCCGCGGACGTCGACGGCCGCCCGGCCGGGAGCCTTCGTGGGCGAGTGCGGCTCACTCACCGACGGCGAGGTCTACGAGCGGGCGGGGATGTCCGGGCTCACGCCCGTGTCCCGCAATGGAATCAAATGCCGCTGGGAGGCCGACGGCGGAGCCCGATATGTGATGTTCACCTGGTACCGCGGCAGCCCGATCGACCGGGAACGGTCGGTGGCGCAGGGAATCGGGCACGAGGTCCACGACCTCGACATCGCCGGGCATCGGGGGTTTTCCTCACAGAACGAGGGATTCTGCGAGGTGGCGGTGGCGACGGGGGCGGATTTCGTGCACTGGCTGGTCCGGTACGGCGTCGGCGTCACACCGTCCGATCCGTGCGCAGCTCCTACCGCTCTCGTCGACCTCACTCTGAAGAAGGCGAAATGAGGGCCGTCCGCACATTCGCCGCCGTTGTCGCGGCAGTGCTCCTGCTTACCGGGTGCGGTAACTCGATCACCGGCACTCCCCTCCCTGAAGGTGCAGGTATGAGCGTCGGTGGCTCCGACCGATTCGACAAGCTGCTGCGCGAGTGTGAGGCGGTCCCGAACGAGAAGATCGCGGAGGTGCTCGGCGGTGACGGAATCGATCAGTACTTCTACGGCGCTGTCTGCATGTGGACGGTGTTGTCGCACGCCGGTTCCCTCGACGTGACGTTCGGCTGGTTCGAGAACAACTCGCTGCAGCGCGAGCGTGATGTCGCCGATCGGCTCGGGTACCAGGTGGAGACCACCTCCGTCGCAGGTGCGTCGGCCTTCACCGCCCGGCGGCCAGGTGACAGTGCGACGTGCGGAATCACCGCCGCCTACTCCGGGGTGATCACCTGGTGGGTGCAGAACCGTTCGGGTACGGGCGATCCTTGTGCGGGGGCTCGGACCCTCGCGGAATTGACGCTACAGCGCAATCAGTGACGAGTACAAAATGGGTCGCGGCGGTCTCGGCGGCGCTGTTAGCGTCGAGTAAACACCTTTCCGCTCCGACCAGAGGACTCAGCCGTGACCGCCACCGAGACGGCAGCGCCTCGCCGGCTCGGCCCTCTGGTGCTGCTCAATCTGGCAACCCTGTTCTCCGCCACCGGGAACGGTATCGCGATCGTCGTGTTGCCGTGGTTGGTGCTGGAGCGAACCGGCCGCGCCTCCGACGCCGCGGTGGTCGCCGGCGCGGCCACTCTTCCCCTTCTGTTGTCGAGTCTGTTCGCGGGCACCGTCGTCGACCTGTTCGGTCGGCGCCGCACCTCGATCATCTCCGATTGCCTCTCCGCACTCTCGGCTGCCGCCATCCCGATCGTGGCAAACACGGCGGGCCTATCGGTCCTGGTCATAGCCGTCCTCGCGGCAGTCGGCGCCGCGTTCGACCCGGCAGGCATCGCGGCGAGGGAATCGATGCTGCCTGCAGCCACGACGTCGGCCGGGTGGTCGCTCGACCGGATGAACAGCCTCTACGAAGCCAATTACAACGTGGCCTACCTGGTCGGACCGGGTATCGGCGGGGTCCTGATCGCCACGGTCGGGGCCGAGAACACATTGTGGGTGACCGCCCTCGGCTTCGTCTTGTCCATCGTCACCATCACCTTCCTCCGGCTCGACAATGCCGGCCGGCCCGACGCCTCGTCGGCGCCGACCTCACTCTGGCGCGGCACCGTCGAGGGTTTGAAGTTCGTGTGGCACAACCGCCTTCTGCGCACGATCGCCTTGGTCGACATGGCGGTGGTCGCGCTGTACCTGCCTGTCGAGTCCGTCGTGTTCCCGGTGTACTTCACCGAACTCGACAAACCCGCACAGCTGGGTTCGGTGCTGATGGCACTGAGCGTCGGCGGAGTCGTGGGGGCCCTGGCGTACGGGCCGCTCTCCCCCTTCGTGTCCAAACGGGTGATCATGCTCGTCGCGGTGATCGTCCTGGGCGCAGCCATGGTGGCCATGGCGTTTCTCCCGCCCCTGTGGGCGATCCTCGCGCTGGCCTTGCTGCAGGGACTCGTCTTCGGGCCGGTCGGCCCGATTGCCAACTATGCCATGCAAACTCGTAGCCCCGAGCACATGCGCGGACGGATTACGGGGGTCATGACGTCCACGGCGTACGCTGCCGGTCCGCTGGGCTATCTGCTTGCCGGGCCGATGATCGACGCCTGGGGCATTCAGCCGACGTTCTTCGTGCTCGCCGTCCCGGTCCTCGTCCTCGGTATCGCCTGTTGCGCGTTTCCGGTTCTGAAGGAACTGGACGCCCCGGCGACCGTCAGCTGAAGCCCATCACCTCGTTGCCCCAGGCCAGGCGCATCTCGCGGTCCGGGTCCTGTACAAGGGTGTCGGAGCTGTCGATCAGCAGCGTTGCGCGAGTGTTCTCGTCGTAGGGAGCCCAGTGTTTCGACCCGTCCAACGCCGCCGGAACGCCGTGCCGCACGAACGCGAGCCAGCGGCGCTGGACGCGGCCGGACACCTCCATTGCCGTCTTCCGCCCGCCCAGCCAGAACGTGGGATCGACGTTCAGGGTGCCGAAGTTGCCGAACACGTACGGCAGCTCGGTGGCATGCCCCGCCCCGATGCGCGCAGCCTTGAGGATCGGGGTGGCTGCATCGAACCGGTACATCCACGTCGGTGAGTGGCGACTGTGTGCGTCGGCCACCCACAGGGCGGGCATCCGGAACGCGGCATCTCGGGACATCGCCAGCGCACCCCGAGATTTTGCGCGGTCCGGGTAGGCGGCCAGGATGTCGGCGAGCCGGTTGGCGGGGAGGTCGGGATGATCGGCGGCGATGGCCCGGAGCATCTCCTGCACCGAATCGGACGTGACCGGCAGCAACGGCGACTTCATCAGCTTGAAGAGCGAGGACTCGTCCTTGTTGGAACCGATGATGAGCGGGATCCGGTGGGAGTACCCCTTCTGGAATGCTGCCACCGGGTACCGCGGCAGGAAATCGCGGTCGACGACAGGCGCCATGGCAAGTGTGCCCGGAATCTTGGTGGGCACCTCGTTGACCAGCGTGTCGCTGGCTTCGATGATCTGGTCGTACGGAAGGCGGAGGAGAGTGGCGGATGCCTCCGGCGCCAGCCCGAGGATGTCGAGGAATTGCCGGGCCACCGTGGCGGCGCGCTCGCTCCCGTAGACGGAGGTGGCCGGTGGGCTCTGCGCGATCGCACGGTGGAACAGTCCTTCCGCGCTCGGACAGGTCATCAGTGTGGTGATCGATCCGGCGCCGGACGATTCGCCGAACACTGTGACCTCGTCCGGATCCCCGCCGAAGGCCGAAATGTTCTCACGCACCCATGCCAGTGCCGCGACCTGATCGCGTAGTCCGATGTTGGTCTCGAACACGTGCTCAGCCGTGGAGAACGACGACAGGTCGAGGAAGCCGAGCGCACCCACCCGGTAGTTGAACGACACCACCACCAGGTCACCGACAGTGGACAGGATGCGCCCGTCGTAGATGCTCTGCGCCGCCGTTCCCAGGCAGTACGCACCCCCGTGGACCCACACCATCACCGGCCGCGGTGTGCCGTCCGGCTCCGGGGCCCACACATTGATCGAGAGGCAGTCCTCGTCCATCTCGAGTCCCGCGTCGATCGGCACGGCGGTGCCGTGCCCCTGCGGCGCCATGGGCCCGAAGACGGCGCAGTCGCGCACACCGTTCCAGGGGGACGGGGGGGCCGGCGCCCGGAAGCGCAGCGCTCCGACGGGGGCTGCCGCGAACGGGATGCCCTTCCATGCGTAGACGTCGCCGTCGGCGTGCCCGCACACCGCTCCGTCGCGGGCGCGGACGACCAGCGTGTCGCCGGACTTCTCGACTTCCACGACTGACACCCCCTCACCGGGAATCTCCGGCCAAGGTACCAACGATGCGCAGGGGCGTCCGGGTGAACGGGGCTTTTCCGCTCTCCCGGCGGGCGGTGCTAGGGTCGGCTTGTTCTGACACGGGGTGCTCCGCACGGGCGGGGCTGAGATCACACCCGGGAACCTGCTCAGGTAATGCTGACGAAGGGATGTCATTGTAGTGAACAGCTCTGTCCATGATGCCGCCGTCGTGGGCCGGCACACCAGATTCACGGACCTCTTATGGGACCGGACCACGGTGTTGCGGGACGCGATCGACGAGCTCGAATTTCTCCGCCGACTCGGTGACGGCACGCTTCCGCTGGACGTGTTCCGCACGTACATCGAACAGGACTTTCTGTACCTCACCGGGTACGCGAAAGCGCTGTCACTGGTGGCCGCGCACGCTCCGGACCCGGTCGCGGCCGGATTCTGGGCCAACTCCGCCGCCACCGCAGCCACCGTCGAGGCCAGCCTGCACCAGAATCTGCTGAGCGGCGGAAAGTTGCCCGCGTCGGACGCTCAGCCGCAGCATTCGCAGGCCTGCCTCGGGTACGTCTCCTACCTGACGGCCGTCGCCGCCACCGAGCCGTATCCGGTTGCCGCGGCTGCGGTACTGCCCTGCTTCTGGATCTACGCCGACGTGGGACGACGACTCGCCGCCAGCGCCCGCGAGGTGCTCTCCGCGGACCCGTCGCATCCGTACGCGCAGTGGGTGACCACCTACGATGCCGAAGAATTCCACGCTGCCGTGGCCACCGCCCGCGAACTGGTGGACGCTGCCGCCGATGCCGCCACCGAAGCGCAGCGTGAGGCCATGATCGAGGCGTTCGTCGTCGCCAGCCGGTACGAACTCCTGTTCTGGGATACCGCCCTGAACGAGCAGAAGTGGCCGAAGTCGTGACGTTCTTCGCGCGCACCAAGCGCGCCGCCGCTGCAGCCGTCGTCCTCGTGTCCGCACTCTCTGTACTGGCCGGGTGCGCCGGCAACGGGTCGTCGGACGACACCATCAGATTCGCCCTCGACTGGACGCCGAACACCAATCACACCGGTTTGTTCGTCGCCCTCGAACAGGGCTATTTCGCCGACGCCGGACTCGACGTGGAGGTTCTGCCGTACAACGACACGTCCCCTGACACGCTCGTCGACGCCGGCAATGCCGAGTTCGGCGTGAGTTTCCAGAGTTCGGCGACGTTCTCCAAGGCTGCGGGTGCCCAGACGAAGTCCGTGCTCGCACCTCTGCAGCACTGGGCCACGGGCATCGCGGTCAGGGCAGACCGCCCCGACATCACCCGTCCTCGGGACTTGGACGGCAAGATCTACGCGGGCTTCGCCGACCCCGACGGCGAAGCGACGCTGAAACAGATCATCCGCAACGACGGCGGCAAGGGTGAGTTCACCACCGTCACCCTCGGCACGTCCGCGTACGAGGCGGTCTACTCCGGCACCGCCGACTTCACCGTGTCCTTCTTCGCGTGGGAAGGCATCGAGGCCGCGCACCAGGGAACGCCGATGCGGTACTTCCACTACACGGACTTCGGATTTCCCGACGCGTATGCACTCGTGATCGAGGGCAACGAGGGATGGATGGCCGAGCACCCCGAGGAGGCACGGAAGTTCGTCCAGGCCCTGCAGCGGGGCTACCAGTTCGCGGCCGACCAGCCCGATCAGGCCGCGCAGATGCTGATCGACGCCAATCCCGGTGCGTTCCCGGACGAGTCGCTGGTGCGGGAAAGCCAGCAGATGCTCTCGTCGCAGTACATGAAAGATCCCGCCGGGTCCGTCGGTACACAGACCACGGAGAAGTGGGCAGGGTACTCGGGCTTCCTGTTCGAACACGGCTTGCTGACGGGACCCGACGGAGCGCCGCTGACCGCCGAGCCCGACTGGTCGACATATTTCACCAATGAGTACCTCGACACACCCTGAGACGAGTTCTCGCTCCGCGGGGCCGGGGACGTCCTCGGTCCTGCGGCGGGGACTCCCTGCGCTCGTGGTCGTCGTGGCGCTGGTGGTCGCCTGGCAGATTTATGTCAGTGTCAGCGGAATCCGTCCGCAGGTGCTGCCGTCGCCGCTCCGTGTGGTCGCGCAGGGGTGGCGTGCCCGCGACGTCATCGCCGGACATGCCTCCGCCACCCTTCAGGTCACCATCATCGGCTTCGCGGTGTCTCTGCTGTGTGCCTGGGCGCTCGCGGTTTTGGTCGATTTCTCGCCATGGCTGCGGCGCGCGTTCGTGCCGCTGTTCGTGGTGTCGCAGACACTGCCCATCATCGCGATCGCACCACTGATGATCATCTGGTTCGGCTTCGGCTTGCTGCCCAAGATTCTCGTCATCGCGCTCGCCACCTTCTTCCCGATGACGATCGGCCTGATCGAAGGGTTCGCGGCGGCCGATCGGGAGGCCGGATCACTGCTGCGCAGCATGGGCGCGTCCCGGTGGCAGGAGTTCCGCTACGTCCGACTGCCCTCGGCAATTCCGCGCTTTTTCACGGCCCTGCGGATCGGCATCACCTACGCCGTCGTGGGAGCGGTGTTCGCCGAATACGTCGGCGCAACCTCGGGTCTGGGCATTTACATGGCCACCCAGAAGAACTCGTTCCGGACCGACCTGGTGTTGGCCGCGGTGCTCGTGACAGCGGTGATCAGCGTCAGCCTCTACCTGCTCACCTTCGCGGTCGAACGTGCCGTCGCGCCGTGGATCGCCGCCGAGAGGGGCCGTAATGACTGACGACGCGCGGGTCGAACTGTGCGGGTTGTCCAAGGCCTTCCCGGTTCGCGGCGGCGTCCGGCCCGTACTCGACACGGTGTCGTTCACCGTCGAACCGGGCGAGTTCGTGTCGGTCATCGGACCGAGCGGGTGCGGGAAGAGCACAGCGTTCGCGATGCTCGCCGGACTCGACCGACCCGACTCCGGCACCGTCACGATCGGCGGCACGCCGGTGCCCGCGGCCGGTGGCGGTTCGGCACAGTGTGCCTACATGCCGCAGAAGGACCTTCTGTTCCCGTGGCGCACCGTTCTCGACAACACCACCCTCGGTCTCGAGGTGCAGGGCATGCCCCGACGTGACGCACGCGAACGCGCCCGCGCCCTCTTCCCCGTGTTCGGCCTCGCCGGGTTCGAGGACGCGCGACCCAGCCAGTTGTCGGGCGGGATGCGGCAACGCGCTGCGATGCTCCGCACCGTCGTTCAGGAGCGCCCCGTTCTCCTCCTCGACGAACCGTTCGGTGCCCTGGATTCCTTGACCCGCACCGAGATGCAGGCCTGGTTGCAGGAGGTGTGGCAGCGCTATCGGTGGACGGTGTTGATGATCACCCACGACATTCGTGAAGCCGTGTACTTGTCGGACCGGGTGGTCGTCCTGTCGGCACGCCCGGCCACCGTCCGGCGTGAGGTGACCGTGGATCTGCCCCGCCCCCGGGAGCTGTCGATGATGACGTCCCCGGAGTTCGCGGACGTCGAACACGAACTTCTCGAGGTCTTGCACGAGGAGTCGAAGCGCGCGCTGGTCGAGCAGGAGTCGCGGCGAGGCTGACCACGCCGCGCCCCCGCTCGAGCAACGTCACGTCACACCAGGGCCTTCTCGAGTTCCGCGAGCGCCGTTTCGAGGTGGATGAGGATCCGCTGCAAACTCGGAACCGATCGCCGGCATCCCACCACCCCGAAGTCGAGATTGCCACCGTTGTTGGTAAGGGTGATGTTGAGGGCCTGCCCGTCCAGCACCACCGACGTCGGATAAAGCCCGTCGAGACGGGATCCGTTGAAGTACATCGTTTTCGGTGGTCCTGGAACGTTGGAAATGATCACATTGAACGGCGGCGGCGTGAGGCGCACCACGCCCGGAATCGGAGTCAGGGCGATCGGCGACATGTTGACCGCCGACCACGCCAGCGCCTGCATCGGGGTGAGACTGCTGAACAACTCTTTTCCCTGGGACATGGACGCCGAGATGGCCGACAGCCGATCGGCCGGGTCCTCGATGTCTGTCGCCAGATTGCACAACGTGACTCCCACGGAGTTGCCTCCGGCGTCCACCTTCTTCTCGTCACGCAAGGAGACGGGAACCATGGCGATGAGCGGCGCGTCCGGCAATCCATCCTGTTCGGTCAGGTAGTGGCGCAATGCTCCGGCGCACATGGCGAGCACGACGTCGTTGACACTCACCCCCGCCGACTTACGCACGGCGTTGACACGCTCGAGCGGCCACGACTGGGCGGCGAAACGCCGCGCGCCCCCGATCGGGACGTTCAGCATGGTCCTGGGCGCCTCGTACGGGAACTTCATATCGTGTTGCCCCAGCGCGGTACGGGCGATGCGCAGGGAAGCCGGGGCGAGACCGGCCACCTCACCGACCGTTCGGCGGAGGCCGCCGAACACCGAACGGAGGTCCAGACCACCGCCGCTGTCCGGTTTCTTCTCCCCGCGCGGCAAGTTCCACGGCGGCGGGGCATCACGCACCGTGGGGTCCGTGGTCAGCGTGCGTTGCAGCAACCGGAGCCCGGATACGCCATCCATCAGCGAATGATGCAATTTGGTGTAGATCGCGAACCGTCCGTCGCTGAGCCCCTCGATCACATACATCTCCCACAAGGGGCGGTGACGGTCGAGGAGCGTGCCGTGCAGCCGGGAGGTGAGCGTGAGCAGCTCCCGGACCCGGCACGGCGCCGGCAACGCCGAATGCCGAACGTGGTATTCGAGATCCACGTTGTCGCCCTCGTCCGCCCACCACAGGTTGCCGACGCTGCCGACGGGACCCTGCGGCTTCTTCCGGAACGTGGAGTCGACGGTCGTGTGCGACAGCATCGTGTCGAGCATCGTCTTCACGTAGCCGGGCCCGGCATCATCGGGCGGAGTAAACAATTCGAGCGACCCGACATGCATCGGATGCTCCCTCGATTCGCCTAACAGGAATATCGAATCGGTAACCGGCATTATCCCCACCTGGACGTTCACCCCCGCTCGGTCACTATCCCATTACGACTTTCCTGTGGATGGTACGTCGGGCGTAGCGTCCGTGCGCACAACTCCGATATAGATCGTGCGGCGCAAAAACGGTGACTCCGACCACGGGCGTCACCGGACGACCGCGGACCGAAGGAGGCAGGCCATGAGCACTGCAGCTGCGGAGTTCTGCCCCTCGCCGCTACCGCTGACCCGGCGCGACTTCGTGGGGACGAGCGTGCAGTCCGCTGCCCTCGCGCACACCCTCCGGCGCACCGTCCGGCCGTTCCTCGACGGCTGGGCCCGCTACCCCGACCTGCCGTGGCCCACCGGGGTGGTCGACTATCTCGGGTACTCCCTCGGCCCCGTCCGCGGGACCCAGCGGAGGCCGATCCGACTTCCCCACTGCCGCGCCGAATGGATCCGCCCCGCCGGCGAGAACGGCAACCGGGCCATCTTGTACCTGCACGGCGGCGCCTTTCTGTGCTGCGGAATCAATTCGCACCGGCAGATGGTGTCCCGTATCTCGACCGAATCCCAGGCGTCCACCTTGAACGTGGCTTACCGGATGATCCCGCAGAATCCGATCCGCGCGGCGGTGGACGACGGGGTCGACGGCTACCGCTGGCTCCTCGCGCACGGTTACACCGCCGATCGGATCGTCATCGCCGGCGACTCCGCGGGCGGTTTCCTGACATTCATGGTGACGCTCGAAGCATTACGGCAGGGACTTCCCCGCCCCGCCGCGGATGTCGCGCTGTCGCCGCTGACCGACCTGGACCCGGTCAACAAGCTGGCGCACCCCAACGCCGACCTGTGCGCGGTGTTCCCCCGGCGCGCGGTCGGCGCACTGTCGACACTCATCGAACGCCTCGATACCCGCGGCGGGCACCAACCGTCCACCTCCCCCGTGGACGGCGACCTCGCTGCGATGCCGCCCGCGCTGATCCAGACCGGTTCGCAGGAAATGGTGTACGTCGACGCGGAGTTGATGTCGCAACGACTCTCCCAGGCGGGCGTCCCGTGCGAACTGCAGATCTGGGAACGCCAGGTGCACGTCTTCCAGGCCGCTGCGGGGCTGCTCCCCGAGGGCAGAAAGGCGATTCGGGAGATCGGCCGCTTCATCCGTGAGTCCACACCCGTGAGCACTTCTGCACACCCCGCTGTTAACAAGTACTCACGGGTGAGTTAACCGTCACGACGCGAAGAGGATGGCGGACGCAGCGACAGCCACCCCGGCTCGCGCGGACAGCGACGTGCGGCGGAAGAACTTGTCGAGTAGAGACATCATTACCCCCGGTCGGAGCGATATGGACACCGATCGATCGTGATCGTGGGGGCTGTACCGAACAAGAGTTCTCGTCAACGTGCGCCGAACCCGGCAACTATCGAGCGAACCCTCCGGATGCTCTCGGCGGGCGTACACGTGCGGCGTTCGAGCAGGCCACCCTCTATGGTGGACGCATTTGGACGCCGACGACAGGTAGCGAATGGACGACAGAACCGTAGCGATCGGGGCACTTGCGATTGCCGCTGTATCCGCGGTCTCGGGCATCATGGTGGGCGCTGCGGGCGGGGTGTTCGACAGCAGTAATGCGTATGTGGCGCCGCCCCCGCTGTCCTCGGAGGGATTGCAGGCCGCCGGTGCTTACAGCGCCGAGCCCGCGACCTACCAGGTTTTTGTGCCACCGACCCCGACGTGGCAGATGGCGGACCTCACCACACCGCGAGCGATCCCGGTCACCACCGAGCCCGCCCCGACCACCACGTTGCCGCCCGCGGCGGCGCCCCTGCCTCCTGCCCCGGTTGCGACGATCGTTCCTCGCCCCACCGTCAACGTTGCCCCCGTCATCCAGCCTCCGGTCGCCCGGGCGCCCGTCACTCAGCCCCCGGTTACCCAGCCCGCGGTCACGCGCGCGCCGGTGATCACGACCACCGAGGCGCCCGATGCACGGGCCGCAGCGGGAATTCCCGCCCAACCGGCCCCGACTACCACCACGACGACCCGTCCGGTGATCACCATTCCGCCGGTGACCACCCGTCCGCAGCGCTGAACGTCGCCGGACCGTCGCGAAGATTCGTGATGGTGTGACGCGTCGAGCCGCCTGTAAGGTGGCTTCCCGCCGGGTCGGGGGGATCCATTCGGGGACCGAGAGTGGCCGGCATGGGAGGGCTTCACATGAGTGACGAGTACGACCACCGGGCGAGTGGCGAGAACTTCCAGTCGGAGCAGTGGGACCACCGCGCGATCAGAGGCGCCGTCGAGGCGATGTCGCCGGCGACGTCCGAGGCGGTGGCGGCCGCCTGGGACGAGATCGGCCGCCGATTCCAGGACTCGATCACCGCTTTTCATGACGCCACCCGTAGTGCGCTCGCGAGCGGGTGGCGGGGACCCGCTGCCGGGGCTGCCGCCTCCGCAATCGACTCCTACGTCGTGGGCGCGCACCCGGCGGGTGAAGGCTTCCGCGACGTCGGGGCGGCGCTACGGGAGGCGATTGCCGGGGCCGAAGCGGTCCGGGCGGCTGTCGGCGAACCGGTCGGGTACGCCACCGACTGGACGCGGGTGATGCCGTGGAATTGGAGCGGTGAAGCCGAATCCGTGGCTGCGGAGGACGCGGCGAAAGCGGCGATGGGCTCTGTCTACTCGTCGGCATACCAGACTGCGGGCGCACAGCTCCCCACCCTGGATGCTCGAACGCCCGACGCAGCCGAGATCACTTCGACGCACGCTGCCGCCGCTGGCCAGCCCGTCGGATTCGACTACGGCCCCAACGGAATACACGGGATTCCCAGCGCTCCACAGGTAGCAGAAGACACTCGCCCGGAGGACTTCCGCAACGAGCACCGACGAAGTGAAAGCCCTCACGACGATGTCACCGACGCACCCCGACAGCACGATGCGCCCGCCGGAACGGGCTCCGGGTCCGTGGCGGGTGCGGCCCTGGCCGGCGCGGTCGGCGGCGGGGTCGCTCAGTACGCGCACCGGGTGGTCGCCGCGCACCAGGCGGCGGCAGCCGCGCCTGCCCAGAAGCCGGCTGCGAAGTCTCAGTCGACGGGCACCGGTGAGCAGGCGCCCGCAGAGGAGCCCGCGTATCTCGAGAACATCGATCCGGGGAGTCCGGTCGTCGGCCCACTGTCCCACGTGTCCCCGGCTGTGATCGGCCGCTGAGCGTGACGCAGTGGACGTTGAGCGTCGGGCATTTCCCGGCGCTGTGGGCTAAGACCGGACAGGATCGTCTCCCGTTTCCCTTCCGTGGTGGGAGCCGACAAGCCGACGCCGCGGAGTATGCAGCCGAGCAGAGCAGAGTCAGGGACGAATTCTCCGGTCCCGAACACGACCACCTCGCGGCCGCGCTCGTGGTACTCGCCGAGCCGGAACTGCGGATCGAGATTTCGGGTTGTCTGGGCGAAGGCAGCAACACCCCGATCCGACTGCTCGGGGCGACGGCCCGAGGGCACGCGATCGCCGCCCAGCAGCATGCCGGCGCCGAAGTGGTGCTCCGCCGCTGCGAGCCCTACGACCTCGGCCGCCAGTTGATTGCCCAGCTTCCGGACGTCAACGCCGGCCACGCCCCCGGCACCGTGGTCACCCGCGCCGAGATGACCGGACCAGCAGAGCGGTCCGTGCGGTCCCGTGCGGTAACGAAGCTGCTCGAGCAGTCATCGACGAGCCAGGGCACCATCGCGGTGATCCGGGGTGGGCGGCACTCCTCGCAACCGGTGGGCGGTCTCGCCTGGCGCGACATCGACGGCGACGGTCGCTACCTGGTGTGGGGTGATACGACGGTGGCGGTGGAGCCGGGCACGTCCTGGGACCTCCTCGCCGCAGTCGACCGGCTGACCGGACGTATCGACGCCGGGCACCCCGTCTGAGCGTTTCGTCCCCTCCCGCGCTGCGGTGTCGGCGTTCGCGACTACCGTGTAGGGCGAAAGTAGGTGACCCGTGGCCGAGCCGGACGGAGCAGACATGCAGGACTTCGATCTGGACGTCAGCGTAAATCGCGATTGGGCCGAGTTCCAGCGTCGCCTCGCCGACTACCTGGCAGCGATGCACGACGAGGACCTTCTGGTACTCGAATCGGGCTTCGAGGAGCTCGACGAATCTCGTGGACTGATGCCCTGCATCCAATTCGTCGCCTGGGACGGCGACACGGTGCGCTGCGAGGTGCCGTCCAACCACTATCTGCACCCCGACCGCATGTTGTCGGACGCCGAACAGCACTACCTCACCGAGTTGGGCTGGAATCGACCGACCCGCGGTCCGGACGACGAGGCGGACGACGGGTCGCCCGCGTTCTTCGTCGACAAGAAGCGGTCGTGGTCCGATCAGCTCGCCGCGATGACCGTCGCCGCGTTCCGGGACGTGTGGGGAGTGACGCATCCGGCGTTCCTGAGCACCGAAACATCCAGCACCGACCCGGCCGCGGCATTCGATCCCGTCGCCGTGCGTCCGCCCCTGGTCACCCAGCTCGATCCCGCCGCAGCAGTCGTCCCACGCGACGCGGAGCATCTCCACGAGCTGATCACGCTGTCCCTGGTCCCGATGCTCGGCCTGCTACCCGAGCGGGACCCCGACGGCGACGTTCCGATTCGGGTCGGCAACACCATCCTGTTCATCGGCCCGCTCGCCGACTCGGTGGATGTGCAGCTCTTCGCGCCGCTCATCCACGACATCAGCGACCGCACCCGGGCAGCCGAGGTCACCGCGGACCTCAACCGGACGTGGTCGCGGATCAAGTTCGTGCTGGTGGACGACCGGTTGTCGGCGTTCCTCGAGGTGTCGGGCAATCCGTTCGTCCCGCAGCACCTCACCGACAGCTGCAAGGTGTTCTCCGACTTCCTGAGGACCGTCGACGGCGACTTCGCGGCGCGGTTCGGCGGACAGCTGTTCTTCCGCCGGGACGACGACCCCGACGAGGAGCCGGCCATCATCGTCGAAAGCCGCATGACGGCCGCCGAACTGCCCAACGAACTGCTCACGTTGTTCCACCTCGACCCCGAGGGCGACGGCGGTACCGATGCCGCGGTCGTCGCCGACGTCTGCGGTCACGACCGCGACCTCATCGTGTCGCTGCTCAACACCGGCACCGAGTGGGTCGCGCAGCTCCGCCGGGACGCCGACGAATTCCGTCAGCACGCCGAGACGGCGATGGCCGAGACGTCCGATTCGCATGCCGACGGCTGGGAGCGGGTAGTCGGGGATCTGCGTGACGCGCTGCGCACGATCGTCCTTCCGCCCCCTCATCCAGCTTCCGAAACGAAGCCCCGGCCGGAGCAGATGGGGCTGTTCAACAACCCGGAAGAGCAGACCCTTTTCGACGACCCGTCGTCCTGACGGCCCTCTTCTGTGATTGGTCCGGTCTACGCGAAATGTGGCGTAGTGTCGGCACTATCGGCGCCGTCCAGGTTCCGCTGTTCAGGGATGAGTCCATGGCCGACAAATCGCCCCGCAATTCCATGTCCAAGAAGTCCGGTAAGTCGTTGAAAGAAAAGCGCGCCGACAAGAAGTCGAAGTCGAACGGGCAGGTCGATCCAGAGATCGTCTCGCACGTCAAGAAGCGCTGACCCTTACCAGTGCGCCGTTGTGGTAGTTCCGACTACCGTGACGGCGCACTGTGCTGTCCCCAGCCCGCACCCGTCGCCATCGGGGCCCGAGTGCTCGCCCAACCGGCCGCCCGGCCCGTCGCCTATATTAGGGTACCCAAAGTGCTCGAAAGGACCCTGCCTCATGCCTCCCACCCTCAGTCGACGTGCCGTGTTGTCCCTGACGTTCGCGACCGTCGCAGGTCTTGCCGTGTCAGCATGCGGCTCGGACAGCGACTCGTCACCCGCCGCAGCCGGTGAAAACGCCTCTGGCGCAGAGCCGGGGGCCTTTCCGGTCACCATCGACCACGTGCACGGATCCACGACCCTCACCCAGGCACCGACACGGGTCGCTGCTGTCGGCATCGGTGACGCCGACGTCCTGCTCTCCCTCGGCGTGATTCCCGTCCTCGTTCCGGTCTGGAAGGGTTCTGTCGACGACGGTATCGGCCAGTGGGCCGACGCGAGCCTGGGCGGGGCCGACCCGATAGCGCTGGCCAACGCCACCAGCTCATTCGACGTCGAAACGATTGCCGCATCGACTCCCGACCTCATCGTGGCGGTGAACAACGCGATCAACGAGAGCACGTATCAGCAGCTCAGCGCTATCGCCCCGACCGTGCTCCATGCGGCCGATCAGACCGACTGGGTGCTGCCGTGGCAGGAGGTGACCCAGCGGATCGGTGCCGCGGTCGGGCTGCCCGAACGCGCCGCCGAGCAGGTCCGTGAGGTGGAGGAAGCCGTCGTTCGCGCGCGCACCGCCAACCCTCACTTCGCCGGCAAGTCGGCCGTCCTGGTGACGGTCCGTGGTGACGGGTCGCTGCGTGCCTTCAGCCCCTCCGCTGCTCGCAGCCAGCTGCTCACCCAGCTCGGTTTCGTGCTGCCCGCCGCATTGAGCACCCGCTTCGACAACGCGCTCTACTTTGACGTCTCCCCCGAAAACCTCGACCTCTTGGACGGCGATGTGCTGCTCGTCGACAACTACGACGCGGCCCGCGAGCGACTCACGTCCCTGCCGGCGTTCACCAATCTCGAGGTCGTGCGATCCGGTGGGCTCGTCGGACTCGATCCCGTCGTGAGCGATGCCGTGTCGATGCCGAACCCGTTGACCATCCCGTTCGTTCTCGACCAGTTCGTCGACAGGATCAACCGGACACCCGTCGGGGCATAATCGCGCGCACGGCTCCGGCGCGGGCCTTCCACACGGCGAGGGCGGCGGTGGCGGCGAACACGGCAGCGGACACCGCCACCCAGGAGGTGGCCGCTGGGACACGACCGAGATCGACGAGGTCGAAGATCGCCCCCACCGCCAGCGACCCGAGCAGGCAGAGCACCCCGCCGATCGTGTTGAGCATCCCGAAGTGCGCACCCAGGTTGGCCTCGCCGGCGAGGGCGCCGATCGTGTCGCGCATCGGAGGAATCATCAGCATCTGACCCAGGTGCAGTACGACCACCCACACTGCCAACAGGACGATCTGGACCAGCGGCGTAGCTGCCTGCCCGGCGCCGGCCACCGGAGCGAGGAATGACACGGCGATCAGGGTCAGCCCGCCGAGGATTGCCGCCCGGTGCCCGATGCGGTGGGCACAGGCCACCGTCGGAGTCTGACCGACGATCACGAACACGGCGGCTCCGACGTAGAACCAGCCGAGGGCGGCCTGCGAGCCGAGCCCCCGCTCGAGTTGGTCCGGCAACATCAAATACAGCTGGCTGTAGGCCAGCAACTGGAAGCTGCACAGCGCGGCGAACACCAGAAAGCTCTTGTTGGTCAGCACACTTCGCCACACCAACCGCAGCGTGGTTGCCTCCCGCACTGCCACGGCGGCGTCGTCGTCGGCGGGCAGCCAACGATAGAAACCCACCCACATCGCCGCGAACAGCATCGCCGCCGTGACCGCGGTCCACGAGAACGGGAAGGCCAATAACACCGCCCCCAGGGCGGGGCCGATCACCGTCCCGGTGCGGCTGCACATCTGTTCCATCGCGAAGAGATCCGTGCGCCGCATGACGCCCTGCTCTTGCAGCTTTCTGCCGTACACGGCATTGGCCGACTCGACGGCCGGGGCGAACAGGGCGGCGGCGACACCGATCAGCAGCACGCCCACAACCACCGCGATCATCGTGTCCGAAAACCCGAGCACCAGGAAGCCGACCACCCGAATCGCGATCCCCACGAGCACGGCCGGGCGGACGCCGAACCGATCGGCCACGCTGCCGCCCAGAAAGAACATGCCCTGCTGGCTGAACATCCGCAGACCGAGGACGAGCCCGACGGCCCAACCCGCGAAGCCCAGGTCGTCGGACAGGTGGACGGCGAGAAACGGGACCACCAGATAGAAGCCGACGTTGAACAAGACCATCGACGACAACAGCAATTTCACCGGCGGCGGCAACGCCCGTGCCCGAGGAAACACACCCTGGAAGCGGGTAGGCGAAGAAGGATAAGGCGGCGGCACAACTCACCACCCTATGGCGCACGGGTATTTCTCGGTGCGCCACGTCCCGGACTATCGCGTCGAGGGCACCAACCGCCACAGCGACGTCACTTCCCGAGCGCGCGCGGCATGCAGTGGGTCGGTGCGGTCGGCAACCTTTCCGTGCCGCGGTGTCACGTCGCGGCGTCCGGCGACAGTAAGTCCGGCTTCGTCGAAGAGGGCCAGAAGTTGGTCCCGGCTGCGCAGTCCCAGATGCTCGGCAATGTCGGAGAGCACGAGCCAGCCCTCTCCCCCGGGTTCGAGGTGCTCGATCAGACCCGCAAGAAAGCCGCGGAGCATCGCGCTGTCGGGGTCGTAGATGGCGTACTCGATGGGCGAGGTGGGTTTCGCGGGGATCCACGGCGGATTGCACACCACCAGGGGCGCACGACCTTCAGGGAACAAGTCCGCCTCCACCAGCTGCACGCGGTCCGAGTAGCCGAGTCGCTCCAGGTTGGCCCGGGCGGAGGCGAGGGCATTCGAATCAACCTCTGTGGCAAACACTTTCTTTACGCCGCGGTGGGCGAGTACCGCCGCGAGCACGCCCGTTCCGGTGCCGATGTCGAATGCCTTCTCGAGCGACGGCAGCGGGGTTTCCGCTACCAGGTCGACGTATTCGCCGCGGATCGGGGAGAACACGCCGTACCCGGGGTGGATTCGGGCGCCCAGGGCCGGAATGTCGACGCCCTTCTTCTGCCATTCGTGGGCACCGATCGCGCCGAGCAGGTCGCGCAGAGTGGTGACCGTGGGC
This sequence comes from Rhodococcus sp. WAY2, assembly GCF_009859915.1. Lineage (NCBI taxonomy): Bacteria > Bacillati > Actinomycetota > Actinomycetes > Mycobacteriales > Nocardiaceae > Rhodococcus > Rhodococcus sp. WAY2. The sequence continues at coordinate 2,259,985 of NZ_CP046572.1, read as the reverse complement.
TGATCGCTCGGCCCGTACGCCTCCAGCACGGCCTGCCGCACGTCGGGGGCCCGTCGCAACGGAACGGACTGATCGGCGTCGAACGGGACCAGCAGCATGCCGAGAATGCCCGCCCGCCTCGACTGCGTCTGCCGGTGCAGGTGAAAGGCGGTCGCGGGGTCGTCCGAGGCCTTCCGCGGTTTGCGGTCGGTCCGCTTCGCGACGGCGACGGACAGTTGCCGGGCGTTGTGAAAGTCGCCGCGCCACAACAGCGCCGTCCCCTCGCAAGCGAGACGGTAGGCCTCGTCGGCTGTCATGGTGTCGTCTGCCACCCGGATCTTCTTCGGCGGCCTCGCACCGCTGGTAGACCGCCACACCGCCGAATGCTCGGTGCCGTCCTCGGTCCAGCGGACGAACTCGTTTTCCATCGCACCACCATAGGCGCTTCGCGCCCGTGCGCCTTTTTGGGCTCTACTGCTGTGATCGTGGGTGGAGTTCGGTGCGGGTGAGGGCGCACGCCGTTGTCCCAGTAGCGTTCTGGCTTGTCTAGGGTCAGTCGGCTACATATGTGGGGAACGGCGTGCGCGAAGCCAGGATATGGCGTCAGGTGTTGGGTGTCGAAAAGACGGTGATCGAGGGCGTCGATTTCGACGACACGGCCGGGGCGGTGATCGTCGCGGTCCGGCCGCAGGCCCGGGCCCGGTCCCGGTGCGGGGTGTGTGGTCGTCGGAGCCCCGGTTACGACGGTGGCACCGGTCGGCGGCGGTGGCGCGGCCCGGACTGCGGCCTGGTCCGCACCTTCGTCGAGGCCGACGCACCGCGGGTGTGCTGCCGCGAACACGGAGTCACGGTGGCCGCGGTGCCCTGGGCCCGGCACCGGGCCGGGCACACCTACGCGTTCGACCAGACGGTGGCGTGGCTCGCCACCCATACCTCGAAGGCCGCGACGTGTGAGTTGATGCGCACCGCGTGGCGCACGGTCGGGACGATCGTGGACCGGGTGTGGGCCGACACCACACCCGCCCGGGACCCGCTGGCGGGGCTGCGGCGGATCGGGATCGACGAGATCTCGTACAAGAAGGGCCACAAGTATCTGACGGTCGTCGTCGACCACGACTCCGGCCGGCTGGTGTGGGCGGCCCCGGGCCGTGACGCGGCGACCCTGTCCGGGTTCTTCGACCTGCTCGGGCCCGAACGGTGCGCGAAGATCACCCACGTCACCTCGGACGCGGCCGGATGGATCGGGTCGGTGGTGACCCGGTTCTGCCCGGATGCGGTGCGCTGCGCGGATCCGTTCCATGTGGTCGCCTGGGCCACCGAGGCCCTCGACACGGTGCGGCGGGCGGCGTGGAACCGGGCACGGTCCACCGAGAACGCCTCCCGCGGCGGTGGGTGGAAACCGCGGCGTCGCCCGAAGGCCGGCCCGGCTCGGTCGGTCAAACGCAGCCGGTGGGCGTTGCTGAAGAACCCGGACGCCCTCACCGCGCAGCAGCAGGCGGTGCTGCGGTGGATCGAACTCCACGATCCGGTCCTGCACCGCGGCTACCGGCTCAAGGAGAGTTTGCGGTTGATCTTCCAGCTCCCGGTCGAGCAGGCCGCTGCCGAACTCGACCGCTGGATCGACTGGGCCCGGCGGTGCCGGATCCCGGCGTTCGTCGCGTTGCAGAAAAGCATCCTCGTCCACAGACCCGCGATCCTCGCCGCCATCGAGCACGGGCTCTCGAACGGTCGGATCGAATCGGTCAATACCAAGATTCGCCTCATCACCCGCCGCGGATTCGGGTTCCACACCCCCGAGGCCGTCATCGCACTCGCGATGCTCAGCCTCGGGGGCGCCCGCCCACAATTACCCGGCCGAATCCACCCACGAATGAGTCAGTAGAGCCCCTTTTTGGTAGCTGGAGCAACCAGAAAGGCGCACGGGCGGCGGAGCCGCCTACCTGGCTGCAGCGATGCGGGCCTCGGCGACGGCGTCGGCTGCGGCGCCGGCGAGGATGCCGTTCCGTCGGGCCGTGTCGAGGATCTCTACGACGGTGTCGAAGATCTTCTCGACCTGCGCGCGGACGTCGGTTGCCGGGGTGCCGATGCGTTCACCGGCCACCTGGATGATGCCGCCGCCGTTGGCGACGTAGTCGGGGACCCAGGTGATGCCGCGTTCGCCGAGGTCGTGTTCGACCGCGGGGTGGGCGAGCTGGTTGTTGGCGGCACCGCAGATCACCTCGGCGGTGATCGCGGCGACGGAGGTGTCGGTCAGGGTGGCGCCCATCGCGCACGGCGCGTAGACGTCGAGTTCCTGATCGATGACGCTCGACGCCACCTTCACCTCGGGGAAGTCGCGGACTACCCGGTCGAGGGCGGCGGCGTTGACGTCGGTGGCGACCACGGATGCGCCGTCGGCGAGCAGCAGCTTGATCAGCTGGTAGCCGACCTTGCCGGTGCCCTCGACGCCGATGGTGCGCCCGGCGAGGCTGGGGGTCCCCCACGTGGCCTGGGCGCCGGCCTTCATGGCCTGGAAGACACCGAGCGCGGTCATCGGCGCGCTGTCGCCGGATCCGCCGGCGGACGTGTTGCGGCCGACGACGTAGTCGGTGGCGCGGCCCATGACGTCGAGGTCGTCGGAGTTGGTTCCCACGTCACCGGCGGTGATGTACCGGCCGCCGAGGGTCTGGACGAAGCGGGCGTACGCCTCGAGCAGCGCTTCCGACTTGCCGGTGGCCGGGTCGCCGATGATGACGGCCTTGCCGCCACCGAGGTCTACTCCGGCGATCGCCGACTTGTAGGTCATGCCCCGCGACAGCCGCAGCACGTCCTCGAGCGCGGCGGCCTCGTCGGCGTACGGGTAGAAGCGCGTGCCCCCGAGGGCAGGTCCGAGTGTGGTGTCGTGAATCGCGACGATCGCCTTCAGACCGGTGGCGGGATCCTGGAAGAACGTGACCTGCTCATGCGCCGAGTCGGCGGGAAAGTCGGTGCGTCCGAAGACACCAGCCTTCTCGGGCAGCGCAGTATCGGTACGTTCGACGGTGAGAGTCATCTTTTCTCAGGACCTTTCCGGAGTGGTGATCGTGATGGCTGAGGTGTCGACGCCGAGTTCGGCGAGACGCTGGAGGTAGACGGCGACATTGCGGAGTTTCACGTCTTCGTAGCCCCGCACGAGGTCGGGTGCTGCGGCGATCTGAGCGGCGGTGTCGTAGTTCTCGGCGGTGAGATCGGCGATCAGTTCGCTGACCGTCGACTCGTAATGCGCGAGCAGTTGACGCTCGAGCCGGCGGACCTTGGCGTAGCCGAACGGGTCGAAGGCGGTGCCGCGCAGGAACTTCGCCTTGGCGAGGGCTTTGAGGGCGACGTGCGAGCGTGGCCCGAGGCCGATCTTGTTCTTGCGGCCCATCGCCTTGAGGACGGGCGGATGCAGCTTGTAGGTCAGCTTGCCGGCGCCGGGCACCTCGCCCGCCGCGGCGTCGAGGAAGGCCTGGTCGGTGAGCATCCGGGCCACTTCGTACTCGTCCTTGTAGGCGGTGAGCTTATGCAGCCCGGCGGCGACGGACTCGCTGAACTCGGTGCGGTCACCCAGGTCACGCTCGGCGTCCCACGCCTGCTGCACCAGGGCGATGTAGCGGGCGGCGACCCGGTCGCCCTGGAAGGCAACAAGGTTGGCTGCGCGGCGTTCGGTGAGCTCGCGCGTCGTACCGCCGAGGGTGGACCCGGCGAACAGGTGCGTCGGGACGACGGTGTCGCTGCGCTGCGGCACGGCGGCCGAGCTGGTGGCGGCGAGGAAGGCCTCCCGGTAGGCGACGGCGACGCGTCCCCAGTGGAAGGCGGCCTTGTTGGACTCGACGGCCACCCCGTTGATTTCGAGGGCTTCCTCGATGAAGCGGGCAGGAACGGGAAGTCCGCCGGCCTGGTAGGCCGCGCCGACCAGCAGGAAGTTGGCAGCGGCGGTGCTGCCGAACAATGCGGTGGCGGCGGCGAGCCCGTCGATCGCGGTCAGTTCGCGGGCCGAGACGTCGAGACGCTCGAGCAGCTTGTCCTCGTCCGGGTAGCGGACGGCGGGGTCGTAAACCATGTCGCCGGTCGGGGTCTGGCTGGTCGATGCGACGGTAATGGTGCGCTCGGAGCTGCCGTATCCGGCGTACTTGGCGTCGGCTGCGGTCAGCAGGTCGAAAGCGAGGACGCAGTCGGCGGTCGCGGGGCTGATCCGGTTGGACGGCGCCGAGCTCCCCGAACGCGTCTTCTGATCACTGAGCCGCAGGTGCGACGTGACGGGTCCGGCCTTCTGGCTGAGACCGGTCTGGTCGAGTCCCTCGACGTGCAGCCCGGCACGCAACGCGGCCATGCCCAGCACCTGGTTGACGGTGACGATGCCGGTACCACCGACACCGGCCATGAACAGGTTGTGCGTTCCGGTCCACACGGCGGGATCGGGGTCGCCGACCTCCGGCGGAACCGGGATCTCGCGCAATGTCTTCGGCGCGCCTTCCTCGGGCAGCTCGACCGTCACGAACGACGGGCAGTCGCCCTCGAGGCAGGAGTAGTCGGTGTTGCAGCTGGTCTGGTCGATCTTGGTCTTGCGACCGAATTCGGTGTCGACGGGCTGCACGGACAGGCAGTTGGACTTCACGCCGCAGTCACCGCAACCCTCGCAGACGGCCTCGTTGATGACGACGCGGGTACGGCGGGCGGGCAGCTTGCCGCGCTTGCGCTTGCGGCGGGCCTCGGCGGCGCACTGCTGATCGAAGATCAGCACGGTGACGCCCTCGATGTCGCGCAGGACGCGCTGCGCCTCGTCGAGACGGGTGCGGTCCCACAGCAGCGTGTTGGCCGCGAAGCGGGCACCCTTGTGCCGCTTGGGGTCCTCGGCGCAGACGATGATCTGCTTGACGCCCTCGGACGCCAGCTTGTGGGTCAGCTGCGGCACGGTCAGCCCGGCCTCGGCGTCCTGCGCACCGGTCATCGCGACGGCGGAGTTGTAGAGCACCTTGTAGGTGATGTTGACGCCGGCGGCGACGCACGCCTGCACGGCGAGCTGACCGGAGTGGAAGTAGGTGCCGTCGCCGACGTTCTGGAACATGTGCGGGACGTCGGTGAACGGGGCCTGCCCGATCCACTGCGCGCCCTCACCGCCCATCTGCGTGAGCATCGTGACGGAGCTGTCGGTGCGACCCGACATGGTGACCAGCGTGTGGCAGCCGATGCCGCCGCCCGCGATCGATCCCTCGGGCACCGCGGTGGACCGGTTGTGCGGGCAGCCGGAGCAGAAGTACGGGGTGCGCGATGTCGGGAGGACGGTCAGCTCGAGACGCGGCGGCGGCGCCGGCGTCAGCGCGACCCGATCCTTCAGGACGCGGCGCAGCGGCCCGGTGAGGCGAGCGGCGGTCAGTTCACCGTCGACCGGGATCAGGTTCTTGCCCTGCGCGTTCTTCTTGCCCAGCACGGCGGGAGCGCTCGCGGCGCCGTAAAGGATGTCCTTGAGCTGCGACTCGACGAACGGCATCTTCTCCTCGACCACGAGGACCTGCTCGACGCCGTCGGCGAGTTCGCGAACCTTGTCGGCCCCCAGCGGGTAGGGCATGCCGACGCGGAGAATGCGGATGCCGGCGTCCTCGAGCTGGGAGTCGCCGAGCCCGAGGTCGAGCAGGGCCTGGCGCAGCGAGTCGTAGGCGGTGCCGACGGCGGCAATGCCCAGCCACGCGCTGCGCGGGTTCACCTCGATCCGGTCGATATCGTTGGCGGCGTTGAACGCCTCGACCATCGCCCAGCGCGGCCCGTAGAGGTCGGCCTCGGCGTAGACACTGTCGGGCGGGGACGCCAGCACGCGCTGCTGATACGACCACGGCCTGCCGTTCCACTCGATCTCGGGGAGCACGATGTCGAGGTCGGCGAAGTTGCGGTCGAGGGTCCAGAGTCCGTCGGCCACGTCGGCGACGATCTTCATGCCCGACCAGCAGCCGGAGATCCGCGACAACGCCACCCCGTAGAGGCCGAAGGCGATGACCTCTTCGGCGTTGCGCGGGAAGAACACCGGCATGCCCATCGCGGCCATCGACCGCTCGCTGGCGCAAGGGATGGTGGAGGACTTGGCGTTGGGGTCGTCGCCGACCAGGACGAGGACACCGCCGCGGGCGTTGGCGCCGTACATGGCGGCGTGCCGGATGGAGTCGCTGGCGCGGTCGAGACCGGGACCCTTGCCGTACCAGACGCCGACGACACCGTCGTGGGTACGCTCGCCGGCGGGAAGGTCCACCTGGCTGCCCCAGACCGACGTCGCGGCCAGTTCCTCGTTCATGCCGGGCACGAACTTGACGTCGTGATCGGTGCTCAACGTGGGGATCGCGGCGATGGTGCGGTCGAGGCCGGCCAGGGGGCTGCCCTGGTAGCCGGAGACGAACGTTGCGACGTTCAGTCCCGCGCGGCGGTCGCGTTCGTGCTGCTCCACCAGCTGGCGGGCGATGGCCTGGACACCGGTCATCAACACCGGGCCCGAGTCGGCCCGGTATCGGTCGGCGAGATCAAAGGATGCTGCACTGGTACGAGCGTCGTCTAGCTGAGTCATCTGCGATTCCCGATCCGTCGCGTTGAGCATTTCGTGAGCTTGATCCTGTATCTGGTCTAAGATTTGGTCAACGCAAATCGGATCAACTGATCAGTTCACGCAACAGGTGACGGTCGTCACTTCCCGGAGGTGCCCAAAGTGCTCAGCATCGACAAGCTCGACGTGCAGTTGCTCGGACTGCTCGGCAAGGACTCACGCATGAGCGTGGCCGAACTCGCCAACTCGCTGGGCGTCGCCCGCAACACCGTCCAGTCCCGGATGAAGCGGATGGAGACCAGCGGACTGCTCACCGGCTTCCGCCCCAACCTCGACCTGGCTCAGGTGGGCATTCCGATTCAGGCCTTCGTCGGACTCGAACTGGAGCAGGGCAAACTCACCGCGGTCGGCAACCGGCTCGTCGATCTGCCGGAAGTCATCGAGATTCATGCGACCACCGGCCGCGAGGACCTGCTGGTACGCGTGGCCACGTCGACGCACGCCGAACTGCAGAAGCTGCTCGAGAAGATCGCCAATCTCCCCGGGATCACCCACTCCACCACCACGATTGCCCTGACCAGCCCGCTGCCGTATCGGATCCAGCCGTTACTCGAGCACCTCACCGGCGAGTCCGGTTGGGGTCGATCCACGGCCCTGCCGCGTTCGCAACGCTAGGACCGGTGCAGTAGTTTCAGACCATGAGTGAGAGTCAGGGACGGATCGCGTTCATCCAGGCCACGTGGCACCGCAACATCGTCGATCGCGCCCGCGACGGCTTCACCGACGAGGTGGCCACGCTCGGGTACTCGAAGGACCAGCTGGACTTCTTCGAGGTGCCGGGCGCCTTCGAGATTCCGCTCCACGCTCGCCGCCTCGCGCTCATCGGACGATACGACGCCGTCGTGGCGGCTGCGCTCGTGGTCGACGGCGGAATCTACCGGCACGAATTCGTTGCCACCGCCGTGATCGACGGCCTCATGCGGGTGCAGCTCGACACCGATGTGCCGGTGTTCTCGGTGGTGCTCACCCCGCACCACTTCCACGAGCACGAGGAGCACCTCACCTTCTTCGGGGAGCACTTCGTCAAGAAGGGCGCCGAGGCCGCGCGCGCCTGCGTCGCCACCGTCAGGTCTTTGAAGGCACTGCCCACCGAATAGCCCTGCTACCTGCCCGGCACTTGTCGGTGTTGAAGGTAGAGCAACCAGAACACCGGGGCGCCGACCACACTCGCGACGGTGGCGAAGACGCGCAGTCCGACGTCTCCCTCGCCGAAGGGGGCGATCAGCAGGACCAGCGTGCACACGATCGCGCCGATCAGGCGCCAGTGAGTACCGAGGAATGCTGCGACCCGCGCCCAGACGGTGCGGGCGACGGAGAGCACGGGCGACGCCTTGCCAGGTGCCTGCGCCTGCGATGGTGCCGACGCCACCGCAACCGCCGAGTGACGCGCGGCGGTAATCAACTTCGGAGCGTGGCTGCCCACCGGCGGTGTCTCGCCGTCGGGCTCGCAGCGAAACAGGGCGATGCCGAGTGCCTCGGCGTACTCGACGGCGTCGTCGGTGTATCCGGCGGCTGCAAAGTACAGAAGGTCGCGGCCGGAACTCGTGCCGCGGGCACCGTAGAGATTCTGCAGATCCGCCCGGTCTGCGCGTCCGCCGCGCCATTTCACCTGCGCATAGGCCCGCGCCGAATACACGTCGATACCGCCGTCCACACCACCGAGCAGCGCGGTGGCGTCGTGGTACCCGAGTCGCTGCATCTGCTCGGCTGCGTTGACCTCTGCTTCTGCCGCCGTGCGTATGCGTGCCATGCCATTCCTCCCCCACAACTCGAAAACAGTCCTTCCTGTCGACGGTACCCGGACGTTCGCCCAAATCAGCTATCTGCGGGCGAACGTCACAGCCAGACCTACGAGTTGGTGGGCGGTGCAGCGGTTTCCACCGAAGTCGCGGATCGTGGAGGTAGACAGCGTGAGAACCACGAGTGGTGAGAATGAGCTGGTGGCATGACCCGCGGTGTTCCGTTACCCAGGACGCAGCGTCCAGTAATTAGCTGGTAACTACTGAGCAATACGGCAGGTGGAGGATGGGCGTCGAGACGGTTCCTCCCGGGCCGCTCGGGCACTCGCAGAAGGAGTTGTTTCCCATGACGGATGCACGACCACACGTCGAGCAGTCGCGCCCGGTCCGCCTCGAGGACCGGCGCAGAGAACCGGCCGGCGCGGTCTCGACCACCGACCTTGCTGCCGTCGTCGACGCGCTCACGGGCGAGGGCCCCGACGATAACGTCGATTTCTGAGCGCTGCTCTGCGCGTTCGGGTGTCAGGAACCCTTGCCGTAGTCGACACTCAGCCAGTGTTCGGGCCGCATGCGTATGAGGACAGCACTGGCTGCGTCGAAGGACTGCTCCACGAAGGCGTCGACCTCGTCGGCGGGGAGGTACCGGGTGGCGAGGCCACGGATGTCGTCGGCAGTCGGTGACTCGTCGAATGTCGCGGGACCTTCCACGCTGACATACCGATACGGCGGCGCCTCGTCCTGGGCGACGAGACTGTACCGACCCGCCGCCCGGATCAGGCGTTCTTTCAGCGATCCCCGCCCGGTCCACACATAAACCTCACCGCCGGGTTCGTAGCCGTACCAGATGGGAACGGCGAGAGGCGCACGACCTTCCCTATCGACCGCGATCACGCCCACATGGAGTGCCGCGAGGAACTTTTCACGATCGGCTTTACTCATGGTCATCTCGGACACGTCGTGCTCCGATCTACTCGATTCGCTCGGATTCGCCGGTGCAGGCAACAGCACCAACTCGCGACGATACGACGGTATTCCTCGCTGTGAGCGGTAAACGAGTCCCTGGACTCCTCAACCACTCACGGGCGGAGTCTCGGCGGCGGTGCGCCGTGCGGCAGGGTGGGGCCGATCGCCGTGAGCGATCCGGCGATTCGACCCTTCCCCCATCCGAGTTTTTCCCGGTAGCGGCCAATGTGCTCGTCGGCGATGTGCTGACCGTCCGGCAGCGGCGTGGACCGGGGATCGACGTAGAGGGCGTCGACGGGGCAGTACGCCTCGCACATGAAGCACGTCTGGCAGTCGGACTGGCGGGCGATCGTCGGAACCCCCGACTCGGTGCGGTCGAAGACGTTGGTGGGGCATGCGTCGACGCACTTGTCGCAGCCGATGCACGCCTCGGCCAGCACCACCTCGATCACGAAGCCACCTGCAGTTCTGTACCTTTGAGCGATCCGGCCGCGGTCCACACTTCCTCTAGGCCGCCGGTGAGGATGTGATGATGCTGGGCGGGGTCGAGGTCGGGGAAATCGGCTCGCTTGCTCATGCCCCTCGTTTCGGTGCGTGCCAGCGCCGAGTGGTACATCCAGCGGCCGACTGCAGTGATCGCCGCCGCCTGCCGGGCCCGGACCCGTTGGTCACCGGAGTCGGCGCCGAGGCCCGAAGACACCGCCGTCCACAACGACTCCAGTTCGTCGAGGGCACCCTGCACGCGTCCTCCGTCACGCAGCAGATTCTTCTCATACGGGAGCAGTTCCGCTTGCGCAGCCGCCACGACGGCCGGGGCGTCCAATTCGGATCGCGACGTCGGCCGCAGTCCCGCTCGGCCCACCGTCCGGAGTTCGGACGCGCGAATCCGGCCGGCCGAGCGAGCGAAGCGAGCGGCACCCGTCCCGGCCCAACTGCCCGACGACATCGCCCATGCCGAGTTGTGGCTGCCACCACCGGTGAACCCTCCGCAGATACGTTCCCGGGTAGCGGCGTCCCCGGCCGCGAACAATCCGGGAACCGTGGTGGCGCAGCTGTCGTCGACCACCTCGATGCCGCCGGTCCCTCGCACGGTGCCTTCGGCGAGCATGCTCACCTCGAAGCGGTCGGTGAACGGGTTGATGCCCCGACGATCGAACTGCAGGAAGAAGTTGGGCTGACCCAGTCGCATCTGTCGCTGCACCACGTCGTCGGCGCGGTCGAGCTGCGCGTAGACCGGTTCGGACAGCAACGTGCGCGCTATCACCGAGCGACCCTTGGTCGAGCCGGCACCCTCGAGGACGCTGCCGTCGGCGCGGAAGAAGGTGGCGTAGCCGTAGTAGGCGGTCTTGGTGATGGTCGAGTTGGCGGGCACTAGGGCGTAGGCGTTGGAGAATTCCATCCCGGAGAACGTGGCCCCCACCTCCGCCGCCATCAGCGCACCGTCCCCGGTGTCGACGTTGGTGCCGAGCGCGCGGGACAGAAACGCGCAACCCCCGCTGGCGATCACGACCGCGCCGGCAGCGACGCGATAGTCGTGGTGATCCTGACGCTGGTATCCCGCCGCGCCGCGTACCACGCCGTCGGCGTCGATGAGGAGCTCGAGCGCCGGTGAGTGGTCGAGGATCCGGACGCCCGCCCTCTTGATCCACGCCCGCATCCGGCGCATGTACTCGGGTCCCTGCAGTCCGGTGCGGATCTGCTGTCCCGTGTCGGGGTCGACGGGGAACGGGTACCTTCCGTCCTCGCCGAGAAGGTTCATGTTGACGTATGTCTGGTGCAGGACACGGTCCATCCACTGGTGGTCGGCGAGGTGACCGCCGAGCGTCTCGCGGCTGGCCTTCGCCTTGGCGCGCTCGGCCGGGTCGGGCTGCACGTACCAGACCCCGGTTCCCGAGGGTGCCGTCGCACCACTCGTCCCGCAGTACCCCTTGTCGACGAGGACGACGTCGGCGCCGGACTGGGCGGCGCGCAGAGCCGCCCACGCACCGGCGGGCCCACCGCCGATGACGAGAACGTCGGTACTCAGGTCGAGAAGTTCGGTCATGAAGGACACTCCTGTCAGCGCGGACATCTGCCCCTCCACGCTTCACCACGACCGCGGCCGCCGCCATTGTCAGAATCAGCGTGAACCGAACGGGCGGCTCCGCCGCCCGTGCGCCTTTCTGGTAGCTGGAACAACCAAAAAGGCGCACGGGCGCGGAGCGCCTAGGGCCCCGGGTCGAGGAGTTCAGCGAGGTGCATCGACGACCTCGACGGTTCGAGTTGCCGGACCTGCATGTGGCAGCTGAATCCGTCGGTCAGGACTGCGGCCTCGTCGGGGGTTGCGCGTAGGGCGGGGGCGAGGGCTTGTTCGGCCACCTGCATGCTGACGTCGTAGTGCTCGTCCTCGAATCCGAAGTTCCCTGCGACGCCGCAACATCCGGTAGCTTCCCGCACCCGCGCCACACCTACTGCCTGGAGGGACTTGCGCTGGGTGGCCGCACCGAACACCGCGTACTCGTGGCAATGGGTCTGCACGGTGACGTCTTCCGGAAGCGCGGCGCTCGGTTGCCACCCCGCCGCGACGCGGTCGAGCACCGCACCGGCGAAGCTCTGCACCCTGGCCGCGACGCGTCGTGCGGCGTCGGTGTGGACGAGTTCGGGTAGATCTTTGCGCAGTGCCGCAGCACAACTGGGTTCGAGGACGACGATGGGACGGTCTGTGCCGTCGTCGAGCAGCTCTGCCGCCTTGGTCAGGGTCTTCTTGGCACGATCGAGTTGGCCGGTCGAAATCCAGGTCAGGCCGCAGCATGCGTCGCTGCGACACTGGGAACTGAGCCCCGCCTGCTCGAGCACCCGCGTGGCCGCGCCGATTACCTGCGGCCGGAAACCCCGCGTGAAGGTGTCGGCGAGCAGCACGACATCCGCGGTCGTGTTTCCCGACGTGCTCCCTACCTCGCGTCGAATCTGCTTGCGCGACGCGAAGTCCGGTAGCTCTCGGTGTGGTGTGATACCGCCCAGGCAGGCAGCCATCTTCGCGAGCCGTCCGGTGGTGAGTTTGTTGACCACGGGCGCCGACCGTTCCGCGGCCCGCAGCCACACCGGCAACCAGCCGAGCGAGTAGTGCGACAGTGGACGGATCCGGCCGCGGTAGTGGTGGTCGAGGAATTCGGCTTTGTAGGTGGCCATGTCGACACCCACCGGGCAGTCGGTGGAGCACGCCTTACAGGACAGGCACAGGTCCAAGGATTCCTTGACGTCCTCGGAGGCCCAGCCGTCGGCGATCGTCGGCGAGTTGCGCACCATCTCCTGGAGGGCACGCGCCCGGCCGCGGGTGGAGTCCTTCTCGTCGCCGGTCGCCCGGAAGCTGGGGCACATCACGCCGCCCGTCGACGCGCGGCACCGCCCCACGCCGATACAGCCCTGCACCGCATGGACGAATGGGGCGACGGGCACCTCACTGGTGGGTGTGAGGTCGAAGCTGGTCTGCCAGGGTCGTGGGTCGACGCCGTCGAGCGCGAGACTTCCGAGCAACGGTTCCGGATCGACGATGCTGCCCGGATTGAGCAGCGCGGCCGGATCCCAGAGCTGTTTGAACCGGGCGAACGCCGACATCACGGTCGGCGAGTACATGAGCGGTAGCAGCGACGAGCGTGCGCGTCCGTCGCCGTGCTCGCCCGACATCGAACCGCCGAAGCGGACACACAGTTCCGCCGCCCGATGGATGAACCGCGACATGACGTCCCGGCCTTCCTCGGTGCGCTGATCGAAGTTGATGCGGATATGCATGCAGCCGGCACCGAAGTGGCCGTACATCACTCCGGTGAGGTGGAACTCGGCGAGAAGCGCCTTGATGTCCACCAGGTAGTCGGCGAGTTGCTCGGGAGCGACCGCGGAATCTTCCCAGCCGGTCCACGACTCACCGCCCTCGACGAGCCGCGCAGACAGTCCGGCGCCGTCCTCACGCACCCGCCACAGCGACGCGCGTTCGGCAGGATCCGCGACCACGCGGGCGTCGACGAGCCGTCCCGCCGCCCGCAGCTTGGACACCAGTTCGGCGCCGCGCCGCTCGACCTCGGCGGAATCGTCCCCGTCGAGATCGACGTACAGCCACGCCGAGCCTTCGGGAAGTCCCACGACGGAGTCGGCTCCGCGGAGGTGTCGCATGGTGTCGACGATCGCCGAGTCGATGCCCTCGATCGCCGCCGGTGCGTATGCGAGGAGCATCGCATTGTCTCGCGCCGCGTCCACCAGGTCGCGGTAGCCGAGGCACAACAGCATCGCCGCCGGGGGCACCGGCACCAGCGCCACGGTGGCGGCCACGATCACCGCACACGTTCCCTCGCTGCCGACGAGGGCGCGTGCGACGTCGAATCTGTTCTCCGGCAACAGGTTCGCGAGATGAAATCCGGACACCTGTCGCGGGATCCGACCGAGTTCGAGCCGGAACTCGCCGAGGTGACTGTCGGCCAGGTCCCGCAGTCCCGTCCCGATCCGTTCCGCTTCGGCCACGGCGGACGCGTCGTCGGGGTCGGTGGCGCGGACACCGTTCCGGGTCGCGGTCAACCGATGTCCCCCGGCGGTGACGAGGTCGAGTGCGATGACGTGGTCCGATGTGCGCCCGTATCGCACGGAGTGGTTGCCGCAGGCATCGTTCCCGATCGCACCACCGACGGTGGCGCGGGACTTACTCGACGGGTCCGGGGCGAAGGTGAAGGCCCCGTCCGTCGCCAGCTGGACCTCTTTCTGCAGGTCCGTGAGCACGATCCCGGGTTCGACGACGGCTGTGCGCGCGGCGGCATCCACCGAGTGGACGGCGGCCATGTGCCGGGAGAAGTCGAGGACCACTCCCCTGCCGATGGCGTTGCCGGCGAGCGAGGTACCGCCGCCGCGACTGGTGATGGGTATCGCGCGCTCGGTGCATGCCCGGACTATCGACACCACATCGTCCACGGTGCGGGGAAACGCCACGGCCAGCGGCGGCACGCGGTAGTTCGAGGCGTCGAAGGAGTACTCGGCCCGCCTGCGCGACCCGGTGTCGAGGTCGATGCCCCGCGCCGCCAGGTCAGCGCGGAGGCCGGCGCCAACACCGGTCAGCTCAGCCACGCGTGTCCTGTCCCTCCGTCTCGAAGTCCCGTCCAGGAAGCGTAGTCGGCAAGGCCATGGCTACATGGTCGAGTCGCGCCCTGAGATTGTCAACAATCACACGATAGTGGATCGAGCGTCTGTAGCGTGGGTCGAGGCCGCGCACCACGCGACGGTTCACAAGAGGTGAGCGTTCTGAACATCAGCTCAGCACACGATGCCCGTGCCGTGCGCGTAGGCGGCGCTGCGTGGGTACTGATTTCGCTGTACTTCGTCGCGGAGGTGGTCACCGCAGCAGCGTGGCCCAGACGGTACGAGGCGACTACCGACTCGATCAGCAAGCTCGGTGCCACGGGATGTGACGGATCCGCGTCCCAACTGGCGGTCGCCCGAATCTGCTCACCCCTCCACGCGCTGATGAACGGCGCTTTCGTCATGACCGGTGTGCTGATCATCGTCGGTGCCTTCGGATTGCGGGGATTCCTCCCCGCTGGGCGGCTGCGGGTGACCGCCCTGGCTCTACTCGGGCTGGCCGCACTGAGCGCGGCACTGACCGGACTGGTGCCCATCAACGTGGACGCCGACCTGCACCAGATCGTTGCCACCCCGACATTCGTGGCCCGCAACGCAGCACTCGCCTTCCTCGCTGTGGCGCTGCTCGAGCGGTGGCGAGGATTCGCCGTATGGACGGGGTCGTGCTGCCTCGCGGGAATGCTCGGCACCATCGCCATCGTCGTCCCCGGCACGTCGTTCGGCACCGCCGAACGGCTTGCGTTGTACCCCTTCACCCTCTGGGTGGTCAGCGCCGGAGTCGCAGCACTGGTGGTGAGCCGGGGCCTCGACTCGCGGCGTGTCGAGCCTTGACCGCCCGTTTTCGACCGAGAAGGGTTGTATCTACCGTGCTCTCCCGTCCCGTGTGACCGGCAGGTACGGCTCCAGTCATCGAGAGGACAAAACCAATGTCTGTTGTAGTACGACACCACGCTTCAGGGATGACGGCCGATCAGTACTCCGCGGTTGCCACGCCCACCACCGATGCGCTCCGGAATGCCAGCGGTTTCATCGCCCACTACGCATTCGCTGAGGGTGACGGCATGACGGTTTCCGAGATCTGGGAGTCCCAGGCCGACCACGACAAGTTCTTCGACGAGGTGATCCGCCCGAAGTTGCCGCAGGAGATCCCGCCACCGGCCGTGTTCGACGTGATCAACACCATCACCCCCTGAGGCTCTGCGCCTACCGAATCGCTCGAAGAATGAGTGCTGCAGACTGAGAACATCGCGATTCTCCTGAGGAAGTGAGAACAGCATGTCTCTGTTCGTCGTGGAATACACCTACAACCCGGAGACGTCGTCGCGGCGTGACGATCACCGGGGTGATCATCGCGGCTGGATCGCGGAAATGATCCGGCGGAAGGTGGTGCGTTCGACCGGTCCCCTCGCCGACGGCACGGGCGCCTTCATCATTGCCGATGGGCCCGACGAAGAAACGGTCACTCGACTGTTCCAGCAGGATCCGTTCGTTCAGGCGAAACTCGTGTCGAACATGCGAGTCAGCGAATGGCATCCGGTGATGGGCGAATTCAGCGAGTGACCCGATCGGCGTGGTCGGCGGTATCGGACCGGGCGCGGTAGCGTCGGCCACCGACCACCGTCGACCGCTGGAAGGGACCGCATGACCGAGCCACTATCGGCGCCGCAGCTGAAACGCCGACTGGGTGTGTTCGACTCGGTGGTGATCGGCCTCGGGTCGATGATCGGGGCCGGCATCTTCGCGGCGCTCGCTCCGGCTGCTGCCGCGGCGGGCGGCGCGTTACTCTTCGGGTTGGCGGTCGCAGCCGTGATCGCCTACTGCAACGCCAACTCCTCTGCCCGCCTGGCGGCGCTCTACCCCCAGTCCGGGGGGACGTACGTGTACGGCCGCGAACGGCTCGGCCCCTTCTTCGGATATCTGGCCGGCTGGGGTTTCGTTGTCGGGAAGACTGCTTCCTGTGCGGCCATGGCCCTGACCGTCGGCGCCTACGCCTGGCCGGGTTACGAGCACGTCATCGCGGTCGTCGCCGTCGCGGTGATCACCGCGGTCAACTATCTGGGTGTTCAGAAATCGGCGTGGGCCACCCGCGGAATCGTGTTCTTCGTCCTCGCCGTCCTGGCCTTGGTCGTGTTGCTGTGCCTCACCGCCACCGACACGGGTTTCGACGGCCCGGTACTGACCCGGGGATACGGCATCACCGGTGTTCTGCAAGCGGCCGGCTTGTTGTTCTTCGCCTTCGCCGGGTACGCCCGTATTGCGACTTTGGGTGAAGAGGTTCGGGACCCGCGCCGGACCATCTCCCGGGCTATCCCCCTTGCGCTCGCCGTCACCCTGCTCGTGTACCTGCTGGTCGCGGTCGCGGTGTTGACCGTCCTCGGTCCGGACCGGCTGGCCGCAGCGACCGACCCGCTGGCCGAGGCGGTCGCTGCGGCCGGATTCGCTGGTGCCGAGCCCGTGGTGCGGATGGCCGCCGTGATCGCCGCACTCGGTTCGCTGCTCTCGCTGATCCTCGGCGTATCCCGCACCACGTTCGCGATGGCCCGCGACGGAAACCTGCCCCGGTTCCTCGACGCCGTCCACCCGCGGTACTCGGTACCGCACCGCGCCGAGCTGGCCGTGGGAACCGTCGTGGCTGTCCTCGCCGCGACAGCGGATCTGCGGGGCGTCATCGGGTTCTCGTCGTTCGCCGTGCTGGTCTACTACCTGATCGCGAACGCCTCTGCGTGGACGTTGTCTGGCCAGCTATGGCCCCGGCTAGTCGCGGCGACGGGTGCGGCCGGATGTCTGATCCTCGCCGCGTTCCTTCCCCTTCCCTCGGTGGTGTGGGGCACCGTCGTCCTCGGTGTCGGCGTCGCCGTGTACTGGTTACGGGCCCATCCCCCTCGAGGTTGAATGGTCTTGGCGGGATGCCTCGCAAAGCGCGCACGAAGTGGTGACCGAGGCGCCGAAGCCGACGGCACTGAAGTGAGGACGACCTCGTGACAACTGCGGTAGTGGTCGGCAGCGGGCCCAACGGGCTCGCTGCCGCCATCCACCTGGCCAGACAGGGGGTGTCGGTGCGGGTCCTCGAGGCCAAGGACACGATCGGTGGCGGCACCCGCTCCTCCGAACTCACCCTCCCGGGCCTCATCCACGACGATTGCTCGGCGTTCCACCCCACCGGGGTGGCTTCGCCCTTTCTGCAGTCGCTCGGTCTGGGCGACTACGGACTTCGGTGGCTGTGGCCGGAGATCGACCTGGTCCACCCCCTCGACTCGGGATCGGCCGGGGTGCTCTGGCGCGACATCGACCGCACCGCCGCGAACATGGGTGAGGACGGCAAGGCCTGGCAGCGGATGTTCGGCCGGCTGTCGACGTCGTTCGACGAGCTGACCGGTGACGTGTTCCGTCCGATCGCGCACTGGCCTGCACATCCTCTGCAGCTCGCCAAATTCGGCGTCAACGCGCTCGTCCCGGCGGCGTTGACGGCCCGCCGGTGGAAGCGACCGGAGACACGAGCACTGTTCGGCGGGGTGGCGGCGCACGCGTTCAGTTCGCTGCACACCCCGATGAGCAGTTCCGTGGGTCTGATGCTCACCGCCGCCGGCCATGCGTACGGGTTGCCGGTCGCCGAGGGCGGTTCCCGGTCGATCACCGACGCGATGGCGTCACTGCTCGGCAAGCTCGGCGGCACCATCGAGACCGGGGTGTACGTGGATTCGCTCGATTCGCTGGGCTCACCGGACCTCGTGATGCTCGACGTGGCACCGCGTGCGGTGCTGCGAATAGCGGGTGATCGGTTGCCGGGCAGGGTCGCCCGCGCCTACCGCCGATACAAGTACGGGCCGGCGGCCTTCAAGGTCGATTTCGCCGTCGACGCCCATGTTCCGTGGACCAACGAGCACTGCCGCGCGGCGGGGACGCTGCATCTCGGCGGAACGTTCGAAGAGGTCGCCGAGGCCGAAGGACAGATCACGCGGGGTGTCATGCCCGCGAGGCCGACGGTGCTCGTCGGGCAGCAGTACCTCGCGGACCCGTCCCGCTCCGCTGGGGATATCAACCCGATCTGGGCGTATGCGCACGTCCCCCATGGGTATTCGGGCGATGCCACGCAGGCGATCATCGACCAGATCGAGCGGTTCGCACCCGGGTTCCGGGATCGCATCGTGGGGCAGCACGTGCGCTCGGTGGCGCAGATAGAACAGTACAACGCCAACTACATCGGCGGCGACATCGGAGTGGGCGCCAACACCGCACTGCAGATTGCGATGCGGCCCCGCATCGGCCTCGACCCATATTCCACCGGAATCCCGGGGGTGTACCTGTGCTCCTCCGCGACCGCGCCGGGGGGCGGTGTCCACGGCATGTGCGGTTTCAACGCAGCCCAGTCGGCGCTGAAGCATCTCGAGAACTGATGGTCATAACCGCGGGCGAGCTTCCTCACCGGTGAGAATTACGTCCACACGGCCGAGCTGCTAACAGTGCACCGCATCACCGTCAAGTACCGGGTGGCCAAGGTGCTGCACGACCGCGGCACGATCCGTGACGATCGGTTCGACGTGGCACTCGCCTGCAGGTGTGTCACCTGCTCGGACCGAAGGTGCTGCACGCCGACCCCTGATCCTCGCGAGGCCGGAAACGCCGCGCGCCGCAGCATCGATCCCGCTACCGTCGGGGCATGCTGGTTTCGCGGATCGTGGACACGTCGCGTGCGGTGGGGGCCACCCGGTCCCGCAAGGTCAAGATCGAGGCGCTGCGCGCACTGCTCGCCGACCTCGAGCCCGAAGAGGTCGAACCGGTGGTGGCCTGGCTCTCCGGGGAACTGCGGCAGGGCCGTATCGGTATCGGCTGGCGGACGCTCGCCGACCTCCCCGCCACGCCCGCGGATCACTCCACCGTGACCGTCGCCGATGTCGACGGGTTGCTCACCGAGGTGGCCGGGACTTCCGGATCGGGCTCGACGGAACGACGACGCACTCTGCTCACCGACCTGCTCACCCGAACGACGCCGAACGAACGCGACTTCCTCGTTCGACTACTGACAGGAGATCTGCGACAGGGCGCACTCGAAGGAATCATGACCGACGCCATCGCCGCCGCGGCCGCTCTGCCCGTCGAGCCGGTTCGGCGCGCCTTCATGTTGTCGGGACGACTGCCTGCCACTGCGACCGCGGCGCTCGCCGGCGGAGTGGAGGCACTCGGCGCGTTCCGACTCGAGGTGGGGCGGCCGATCCGTCCGATGCTGGCCTCTCCCGCCGAATCCCTCGTGGACGCTTGGACGGAACTCGGCGGCGACGTCAGCGTCGAGTACAAGCTCGACGGCGCCCGAATCCAGGTACACCGCAATGGCGACGAAGTCCACATCTTCACCCGCACGCTGCGTGAGATCACCGGCAGTGTCCCCGAACTGGTCGAACTCGTCACCGGCCTCCCCTGCGAGTCCGCGGTATTCGACGGTGAGACACTGGCGTTGACCGACTCCGGTCGTCCCCGCCCCTTCCAGGAAACGATGAGTCGTTTCGGCGCGGAAAGTGCCCGCGAGCTACTGCTGCACCCGTACTTCTTCGATTGTCTGCATCTCGATGGGATCGACCTGCTCGATGCCCCGCTCGAGCAGCGTCTCGACGCCCTCGAAAGCGTGGCCCCGCAGCATCGCATCCCAGGACTGCGCCGACCCGACGCCGACACCGCAGCAACACATTTCGACGACGCCCTTGCCGCCGGGCACGAAGGAGTCATGGTGAAGTCACTGTCGGCCCCCTATGCGGCGGGGCGTCGTGGTCGGGCGTGGCAGAAGGTGAAACCGGAGCACACCCTGGACCTGGTGGTCCTGGGTGCCGAGTGGGGTTACGGCCGGCGTACCGGCTACCTCTCCAATCTGCATCTCGGTGCCCGCGACCCCGACGGCGGTGATCCGGTCATGGTCGGCAAAACGTTCAAGGGTCTCACCGACGCGTTGTTGCAGTGGCAGACGGACGAATTTCCCCGACACGAACGCGCCCGCGACTCCCACACCGTGTTCCTGCACCCGAGGATCGTCGTCGAAATCGAACTAGACGGCGTGCAGGTCAG
Source organism: Rhodococcus sp. WAY2 (assembly GCF_009859915.1). NCBI lineage: Bacteria > Bacillati > Actinomycetota > Actinomycetes > Mycobacteriales > Nocardiaceae > Rhodococcus > Rhodococcus sp. WAY2. The sequence continues at coordinate 2,239,573 of NZ_CP046572.1, read as the reverse complement.
CTCCCGCTACCCCGGCGGCGTCGCGCTCCGATTCGCCCGGGTTCTGCGGTACAGGCCCGACAAGGACCCCGCCGACGCCGACACCATCGACGCCGTGCGCGCCCTACTCCCGGGGTGAGCGCCCCGCGCATCAGTCGCCACACTCATCCTGTCTCACCGGGAGGTTCTCGGCACCGATGCCGACGGGCGCGGTGTCCTCGCAGACGTGCGAACTTTCGTCGAACATCATAACTTCTCTGGTGTCGCCGTAGCCGGGCCAGCCCGGAGTGCCGTGGGTTGCGAAGTCGATCCAGGTATTGTGCATCGCGTCGGTGAGGGTGTCTGGTGCCGCATCGCCTATGAGGCCTCGGCAGGCGTCGGTGGTGTCGAAGACGAAGGGGACGTCGAGGCCGTGTGCGGCGCCGTGGTGTGGTGCACGCCAAGCGAACTCGTAGACGTAGCTGCTGCCTGGGTGGCGCAGCGCGGTGCGCCGGCTCGGTGATCGAAACAGCAAGTCCGTATAGGCGGAGGTGAGGGCCTGCGCGGCGGTGACCGCCGGGTCGCGGATGCCGTGACGGTCGAGGAGCGCCTCAGCGCGGGGATAGGTGGCGGCAAGTTCGGCGACGGCACGGTGGGCGTCGAAGCCGGCGAACTCCTCGGCACCGAGACCGAGGTTGGCCTCCTCGACTGTGGTGCCGACAAGGAGGGCGACGTCGTGCGAGTGTGCGCCCGGGACTCCGATCGGGTCGGGTAAGACGTCGTCGCCGGTGGTCGGGAGGAACAGCGCGCGGCCGTGCCCTGGGTCGACGCCGCTGTCGTCGCGCAGATCCAGGCGGGGCTCGCCTCTGAGCAGCGCTGCCTGGGCACGGAACAACTCGGACTCCGGCAGTGCGCGGAACGCGTCTGCGGTGGCGGGGATCGCGAGCCGCCGGGCGAGACCGTGCGTCAGCTTCTCGGTCAGTGCGAGCGGACGGGCCATTTCGTCGTGGCCGCTCTGGACGATCGCTCGTCGGAACAGGCCGGAAGCTTTCGGGGAGTGCAGCAGGAATGCGACCGACGTGCCGCCTGCGGATTCTCCGAAGACGGTGACGTTGTCGGGATTCCCGCCGAATCCCGCGATGTTGTCGTGGACCCAGTGAAGTGCGGCGATCTGGTCGCGCAGCCCGATGTTCGTGCTTCCACCGGACAGGGCAAGGAAGCCGTCCGTGCCGAGTCGGTAGTTGATGGTGACCAGGACGACGCCGTCGCGCGCGAACGCGGCTCCATCGAAGGCAGGGGCCCTGCCCGAACCGATCATGAATCCACCACCATGGATGTAGACCATCACCGGTATCCCACTGGTGCCCGGGTCGGGTGTCCAGACGTTGAGGTTGAGGTAATGGCCGTCGCCGATGACCCATCCGGGCCCGGTCAGTGGCGCCAGATGCGTGTGGGCAGGGTGCAATCCCGGTTGCGGTGCGGTGGCACCGTACTCGGTGGCGTCCCTGGTGCCTTCCCATCGCTCGGTGGGGTGTGGCGGTGCAAAGCGGCGGTCGCCCGTTGGAGCCGCGGCGTACGGGATTCCGAGGAAGCGGGCCACCCCGTCGGTACGACTTCCGGAGATTTCCCCTGCATCGGTGCTGACGGTGAGAACGGTCATCAGGGGCCTTCCAGTGGCAGGGTGTGCGAGTACAGTCAAGGTTCTCAGCTATGGCATGGGCATCGAGGTCCGCCCTGGCGTCGCGCAGAAAAACCTGTTGGCGGACCACGGCGGCCACTGCTACCTTTCGGAGACCGTGCTCGAGAACGAGGAGGTGGTACCCGTGAACGCAGTATCGACATGGGTGCTCCCCTCCGGGGTCACGGTCGGGCGATAGGTCGTCCGGGAGCGCCATTCAAGGGCACTCCCGAAAGGCACCATCATGCACTTCACTTCCGAGCAACGCCACGACGACGGCGTCCTCGAACGCGAATTCACCCTCGGCGAGATCCCTGGCATCTTGTGGACGCCCGGATTCGCATCCACACCGGCGCCGCTGATTCTGATCGGCCATCCCGGCGGACTGCACACGATGTACCCGCGACTGGCGGCCCGGGCCCGGCACGCCGCGGCGGCGGGTTACGCCGCGGCCACCATCGAACTGCCCGGGAGCGGTGACCGGCCCCGTTCCGCCGCCGCCGAGCAGGCCCGCGTCGACCTGCGCCGGGCGCTCGAGGCCGGTGATTCGGTCAGTGACGAGATCGTCGACCGGCTCGTCCTCCCGCTGGTCGACAAGGCGGTCCCGGAATGGCGGGCCGCCCTGGACGCTCTCCTCGAGCTGCGCGAGATCAGCGGCCCGGTCGGGTACTCGGGAGGGGTGATCGGCATCGGCATCCGGTTGGCGGTGGTGGAATCACGCATCTCGGCCGCCCTCCTGTTCGCCGGGAGCTTCGTGCCCCGCAGCATGTTCGACGAGGCGCGGCAGGTCACGATTCCGCTGCAGGTCCTACTGCAGTGGGACGACGAAGGAAACGACCGGCGGCAGGCCCTGGACCTGTTCGACGCCTTCGGCTCCAGGGAAAAGACGCTGCACGCCAATATGGGCGGGCATACCGGCGTCCCGCAGTTTGAGGGGGACGACGGCAACCGCTTCTTCACCCGGCACCTGACCTGAGGTCGGAAGCCCGGGTTTCACAGCGCCGACTTCTTGTTCGTCAGGCGCTGATACTCGGTTGCGAGCGCGTCAGCCAACGAAGCTGTCTCGTAATGGATCCCGTCGATGCAGGAGATCTTCGTGATTTCCATTGCAGTTCCGCACAAGAATGCGCCGTCGAACGATTCGAGCTCGGCGTAGGAAATATTGCGCTCCGTGACAGATACGCCCAACCGTGGAGACAGCTCGTCGATGATCACCTTTCTGGTAATTCCGGCGAGCGCCAATTCCGTGGTGGGTGTGAGCAAAGCGTCCCCTTTGATGAAGAACACATTCGAACCACTTGACTCACAGACCGTGTCGGTGGTCGAGAGGAAGATGACGTCGTCATAACCATCGGCCTTTTGATGGTAGCTCAAGTAGCTCAACGCGTAAGTCGACGATGTCTTCGCCTGATAGGGGTGGCACGATGCCGGCGCACGCCTCCACGTCGCCGTCGCAAGCCGATAATTCCCTGGTGCAGAATTCGCAGGAAAGGGTAGCGCAAAAACGACTACCCGACTCGAGCATCCTTGCGCCCGGAAGCTGACATCCGAATCGTCGTAAAAAACCAGGCACTTCAGGTAAGCGTCGTTCAGCCCGTTCACTCTCAGCAACTCGTAGCACGCATCGGCCAGATCTGCATTCGAATACGGCACCGTATGCCCGAACACGTCAGCAGACCGCCGCAGCCGGTCCAAGTGATCGTCGAGCTTGAAGATGTTCCCGCCGTAGCTACGGATACCTTCGAACACCGAGGACCCATAGGACAATGAATGAGTCGCCGGTGACAGAGTCATATCGTCGTATCGGACGAAGCTACCGTCCGCCCAGGACATGTCGCTGATCATCTTGTTTCCCTACCCGATCTCGCATAATCGTGCATCGCTTGCCTCTGGCGTGTGTTGAGCGGAATCAGCCAGTTGTCCAGGTCGACAATATGGTTTGCGCCCACCCGCACCTTGCTCTCGATTGCGCCGCGGCCCAGGCAAATGTCTTCGAAACCCAGCCGATCGGCGAATTGGTACAACTGGTAGTAGTCGGTGATATACAGGTTGAGCCCCCGCGGGATTCGATCACGGTCCAGCCCCTGGACGAGCATCGTGAAGACACCGCGCTCGTCGTCGGCATAGCTCAGCGATCCGTTCACGGGGGCATTGGTCGACTTCTCGTAGTCCAGCTTCAGATAGTATTTTGTTCCTTCCGACGAACGTGCCAACATTCGCAGAACGTCGGCAGTATATAAATTCCTGGAGTGCCCATACTTCGCCACATTCAGGGCTTGTAGAACGGCGAAATCGTGCAGGGCGCGGTCACCGTCCGGCAGCTCTGACAGGCGGTGTATCTGGGTTTCACACGCCGCCTCAGCTTTCGCGGTGAGCTTTCTGATTGCCTTGTATTGCCGATCTCCGACGGTTGCTCGCAGAGTCGAATCCACACGTCCGGATGACCGAAAGTACGCTGCTTGCATGAACGGAACCGCGATGACGCGGGAATCGGGCACGCGTGGGGATCTGAGAAGAGAGGGAATCAACAACCAGTCGGCGGCGGAAGCCAGCTCCAGCAACTCCGCCAGTCTCCCTTCGTCGGGCTCGTCGGACACCGGCATATAGAAGTACCCCGGGCCGACATAGGCGCGCTCTTGGTGTAGCGCGTAGTTCCTGACCTCCCTTCTCTGGAGGACAGCATCCCAGTGAGCGATATCCATCAGTGGGAGGTGCGGCTGCGAAACATTATGGCTGTCACAGAACGCAATTCGCTGGGGTTGCCATTCCATCGACTTCCTCCTTGTCGGTCGAGCGTCGATCGATGGCTGTTGCGGGCGGCTCGCCCGAAATCTCGAGTAGACGTCTTTCATCGTTGAAATGGAAGATTCGGTTGGCAAGTCTCGCCAGCTCGCGATTGTGGGTGATGATGAAGAAGAGGGTGTCCGGAAGTGCAGAGGTCAGGGCACGCAATACGGAGAGCTCTGCTGCGGCACACAACTCCGACGTGGCTTCGTCGAGAATCGCGATCGCGGGTGGGTTGATCATCACGTCGAGCAGTGCCAGTCGTTGCAGTTCCGTCTTGCTCAGCGTCAACAGACCGCTGCTGGGGACTATCTCGTCGAACCCGGAAGGTAGTCGCTCGACGACATCCTCAGCGTCGAGGTAGCGGACCACGCGAGCCAGTTCCTGACGTGACGGGTTGTTGAAGTGCTCGGACAATCGTCCTGGCTTGAATATCGGGCTCGATGTCAGGAGGAGGACGTCTTGGTCGTGCGAATCCGACACGTATCCTGTCGTACGGCCCAACGTAGAGACGACACCCGTGGTCGGGCGCAACGTACCCACGACAAGCTTTGCGAACGTCGACTTACCCACCCCACTGGCTCCCGTGATCACCACGATGTCACGGCGATAGAACGACTCCGTGTGGTTCTCGAGCAGCACTGCGCCGGTGTGCCTGGCGACGAATGCGACATCGGTGAAGGACACGAGTGCGTCGTCTTTCATCGCCGGACACGTTCGGTTCGGCGCGGCGGGGAGCGGAGGTGTGAGCAGACGATCCGCGCTGTCCAGCACCTGCCTGAGTTCGACCAGGCAACTACCCAACCGTGCGAAGAGTGCAATCAGGCTGTAGGAAAGACTCAGCGCCAGGACATTGATCAGGCCGAGGCCGCCCTGGGCGTAGACGAATACCGTTGAACCCACGATGGCCGACAGGAACAGCACCCCCATCAGATCGAGCTTGTAGGTAAACCATCGCCGCGCCGCCGCATTGTTCATCGAAGCCAGGGCGCGATCCATCAGGCTGCTGTTCAGCCAACTCACGAGAACCGCGTTGTCTCTCGCCAACTCGAATCTGCTCGAACTCCGTGTCGTTGCCTCGACCCGCGCGAACAAAGCCGACGTCGTTCCGATCTCGCACTCGTTGAAGTACCGCAGTCGGTTGCCTGATCGACGGGAAGTGTGCCAGTAGCCGAGGCACATCACAGCACAAGGAAGCAGCGCAAAGATGTTCTTGCTCAGGACGAAACCGGTGGTTGTGATCAGAAGCGCCGCCGCACCCAACGTATGCAGCAGTATGGCGGGCAACACTTCGTCGACACGTCGTTGATCCCACGTGAGCTTGCTCTGCGAGTCTTGGTTGACCTGATCGACTGCCGAGTCATCGAGCGTCGGGCTCATGATCGACGAGAAGTACCGCACGCACTGTCGGGATGCCGCACCGATACTGCGCCGCACGGTCAGCAAGGCGCCGCAGATCGACAAGAGTGCACCTGCCGCCACCACGCAGACCAGGATCATCGACGACGCACCCACATTCGCGGTCGACAGTCCACTCGCAGCCACGTAGTCACCGACGATCGTCAGAACTTCTCGGCACATGAACAGGACACACGCAACGAATGCGATTCTCGCGATGCCGAACCTGATCAAGCTACGCCTGGACGGCGTCCGGACTTCGGCCACATCCGTGCGGCGGGAAGGGTGGCGAGGGAGCGGACGTTCGTCGGGAGTGCGCCACCCCGAGCTTTCGGGTAGCAGTTCCGACTGCGTTGTCAGATTACGTATGACTTCGACCACTGCGCCGTCGGCCACCACCCAGATTTCCTCCGCCGAGTCGATCTCGTCGGGTTTGTCTGTTGCATAGACAACGGTGGTGTCGCTCCACGGCCCCCGGAGGAGTGAGCTCAGCAACCCTCTCCCCAGGTCGTCGTCCAGACCTGATGTGGGTTGATCAATGAGAACGCACGCCGGCTCGGCCAGCAATGCCCGCGCCAGTTCCAGCCGCTTTCCTTGCCCGCGGGATACGTCCCAGGCCTCGGTTCGAGGTGGCGACTTGCTCTCGAGGTACTCGGCATAGAAGGTGTCGGGCAGTCTGGACTGCGCCAGTGCTCGGACCGCTTCGTCGTCCGAAACGTCGCGTCGATAGAGGCACAGATTCTCGTACAGTCCGCCCGGGTAGATCCATGGTTCGTCCGGGACGAAGATTATCGTCGTATCGAGTCGGTTGTTCAGCCGTGCGCCGGCTTTCAGAATCGATGTTTTGCCACTGCCCGCTGCGCCGACGACGGCAATGTGCTTTGCCGTTGTCGTCGGCAGCTGGACGGCGCTCGCACCGGCGTCTGACGGGCCGGTGCCGGACAGATATTTCGCAACGTTGGTGTGCCCGACTACGCCTTGGGACATGCTCTGGGCAATTTCGGGCACATTGTTGGCGACCGATCTCAGACCCCCGATCAACGCCATTGCCGACAGCAGGCCCGCTGGATCCACATGACCTAGATAAGCCAGCTGGGTAAATGCTGCAGCGAGCATCCCTACGACCGGTGTCAGAGTAGATATGAGGTTGATCGCCGCGACAAGACGCGCCGCCCTCGCGAGTGAGCGCTCTTCGCCATCTCGCTTGTCGGCGTAGCGCCGGATCAGTTCGTGGTTCCAGTTCTTCAGCCACGCAACCCCTCGGTTGTTGATCGAGAACATGCCGACGTCGATGCGTTCCGCCGAAATTGCCGATAGTTCTGTGTGGGCCTTGGTGAGTTGTGTGGCGATCCAGAATATCGCCATCGAACTGATGACAATGATCGCCAGCGCCGACAATGCACTCAGCCCCAGCGCCACGAAGAAGAACGCAGAGGTGAAAGTTAACGTGGCGAGCGACAGAATCATGAATACCAGGCCGGACCAGGCAGCTTCGACGCGCGCCGCCTCACGGTCCATTAGCGTGACAACACCGGAGGGTCGGTCGGAATTGCCACCGCCGCGCTTCTTCCGTAGCAGTCTTTGCTCGATGTAGGTCCGGGCTCCGATGCCTGCCAGTTCGGCTGACAGGAAGGTGTGATTGAGAGCCAACCACGCCGAGTACGTCAATAGTATGCAGGTGATCCCCAGCGTCAGGTTCACCATCGGCGGTGTGCCGGGTTCGACGAGGTGCTGGATCAGTGATCGCAGCGTGACGGCTGCACCGAATGCGCAACCAGCGTTGAAGGCTATGGCGAGGAGCGCAAGCAGAACATCGCGACGGAGCGCTCTGAGTACGGATCTGTGGAGTCGCTCGTCTTGGGGCGCATTCAGGTCGTCTCGTCGCGCAGCATCGCACCAGCGCTGCCATCGCGAAAGGTGAAATGCGTTGGTATGCCGGTCGAACTGGGTTCCAGAACGAGGAACCTCGAACCAGACGACTCTCTCGAGCACACTCAGCATGTGGACAGTGTGTCGTCTACGGCGATGGAAGCGATTCGGTCGCACAGTCGTGTGATCATCGTCCATCCCTCGCCGAGCGCTTCCCGTAATTCGTGGATCTCCGTTGGGTTTGCTCGATCGAGAAGGTCGATCCCCATGCTCACATGGTGGCCGTCGTCTTCACCGTGCTCTTCGAAGTGTGGAATGTCGGGAAACGCGCGCGCCGCTTCTCGGTGCCAGATTTCGCCACTACCTTCCAGCACCACGTGCATCAGCAATGTTCGCACCATGTCGCTCCTGCAGAGCATCTGCTGCCTGAACCAGTCCATTGTCGATACGAACGTCGCGTCGGAGACCGGCGAGTGCGACGAGTTCCGTTGCTGTCTGAGGTTGTTGTTGTGTCCCAGTTCTTCGACTAGATGATCGAGTGCGACATGCTTGTGTTGCGGGTCAGTAGTCATCGCCACACGCAGGTGCAGCAGATCTTGGAACACATCCGACCAGGTTTGCTGGCAGTCGAGTAGTCTTTCGCGAACGCCCGAGTCGGTCATCGAAGGGGTGTCGATCAACCGCAGCAGACTGCTGTTCCTGAATTGCTCCAGGTACTTCTCGTTGTCCTCGAGGAGCGCGGCCGCGGGATCGGACTCAGCGGCTGCGAACATGGCATTCGGGTTGTCGGTATCCTCGTACAGGGCCTTGCCGTTGAACTGGATCGACAGCGCCCAGAACCCGTTGCGAGTTCCCTCGAAGCCGTGCCATGAGTCGCCGGGTACGAGGATCATATCTCCCGCAGCGACGTCCTGCTCTGCGCTCCCCATTGTTCGTCCGGAACCCTCGCAGACCAGGATGAGGCTCGCTTCCGGGTGTTTGTGCACAGAGAGCACCTGACCACATTCCAACCTGACCCAGCTGATCGCCAGATTGCTAGACGCGGGAATGAACTGGGCCAGTTCGGGATGTTGGGAGAAGATCTTGACGACACCCAGGTTGTGGGCGTGGCCGTCGACCACCACCTCGTTGATCGTGTCGAGTGCGCTTCTGGCTATGATCTGCATCGATTTCTTCCCTTCTTGATGAGAGGATGCGGTTTTCATGATCGCGTCGATTTTCAGGAACAGTTGACGTCGAGATAGTCGATGGCTCGCTTGAATGGCTCGCTCTCGTTGCAGGCGAAAACAATCCAACCGATCTTGTCGTCGTTTGTCCGGGGTCTGTCGAGTCGCGATGGTGCAGGCTCGATATGGAGCCTGATGATGTCGACGCCTCGGAGCGCGCTCCGAAGACACTCGGGGTCGATGGGTTCGTAGAATTGGTGCGACGCGGCGTACGCATACCGCGCCTGTTCCCGGCCGACGCCGGAGTTGTCGACTTCACTCCAGAAACGAAGCGTTTCTCTGAATTGGCTGACGCCGGTCGTGAGTTCGACCAGAAGTCCGATGTAGTCACCGCCGACCCGGTTGTTGATCTCGATCAGGCGAAGCCCGCCAGCCGTGATCTTCACTTCGATATGACACGGCCCGTGCTGGTAATTTATTCGGGTGAGCAGTCTTTCGCAGTAGGCACTGACAATGTGGAACATGTCGTCATCCACGGCATCCGGTGAGATGACGTGCTGTTCTTCTGCAAGGGAATTCCTGTGCAGCTTCTTGTTCGTCACAGCGAGAACTCGATGATTGCCGTCGATGGTCAGGGTCTCGACACTGATTTCGCGTCCGGGCAAGTACTCTTCGGCGAGCATCACGAAACCGTCCGCTGTCAGCTCGGCGAGCGCCGCGGTCAGCTCACGTTCGTCGCGGACGATGAACACGCCTTCGCTGCCCGACCCAGCCGGATCCTTGAGAACGACCCCCCGGGGGTGATGGAGGAGGAAGGCTCGTACCTCGGCCGGCGTGCGACATATCGTGTTCGCGACGGCGAACTCCGTGCTGTCGAGAAATGTCCGCATCAATTGCTTGTCGATACACAGCTCGCATGCGCTGAGGTCGAGACCCGGGACAGACAGGCGGTGGCTTGCAAGGGCCGCGGAAAGCAACCCGCCCTCGGTAAAGGAGAAAATGTGGTCGACCCGTTCGGATCTCATTATTCGTGTGATCTCAGCGAACACGGTGTCCGGTCCGAAATCAGCCACGGGACTGATGTGTTCGGTAAGGCCGCGGAGGTTCGGACCGATCGCGCCGTGCAGCTGTAGTACGGTGAACTCGAAGCCCAGCCCCGCGAAATGCGGGAACGTTTCATCATGCCCGCCGATCAGGACGATGTGTCGCCGGCGCTGCCCGTCGTCGGTGGTCAATTGCCCTCGCTATCCAAACCCTGGCTTCTCTGATACCCAATGGTCAGCGCGCGTCGGCCCGGCGAATAGGCACCCTAGGGGGCCCGAAGCTTCACCCCAGCAGCAGGGGTGGCCGATGCGGCTCCCTAGGGTGCCTATCGTTTCTGCCTGTCGGAACACAAGATTGCGGAATACCGCTGAGCAGAACGGATGAAAGGTACATCCCTTGTTGATTTCCGAAACGTTGCTCGAAGCTGAGGCCGAACTCGTCCACAGCGCCCCGATCGGTGTCGGCGGCACGTGCTTCCAGGCCGCTGACGCGTCACCCGATACCCGTTCCGGTCGCAAGGTACCGGAAGCGCTTCGGCAATGGGCCGCGGGACACACCGATTTTCCGTTCACGGCCGTCGTCGACCACTATCAGGTGGTCGGACGAAACGGTGTGCGGCCACACGTGGCGACCATGTTGCGCGATATCCACGGCAAATCCCGATCCGACCCGGTGCTCGCCGAATGGCTACCGATGACGTTCGACGACAACGATGCGTCCTATTCGTCGTATGTCGGACTCGATTACTTCGATCAGGTCGTCCGATCGGTCGACTGCCAGCGTGTCGACGCATTCGTAGCCGCGACAGCCATCGACCTCGCTCTGCTGGAGACAAGAGCGTTAGCGGCGGCGCCCCGACCTCCCCAATCGGTCAGGACGCGTGCGGCCGTCCGAGTCGTGTCGCAACTCTCCCGGCTCGCACCCGATTTCAAGCTCCATCCCAGCGTGGCTGCGGAGGGTGTCGCAGCGCTTGCCCAGGCCGGTGCCACCTACGACTCGTTTGGTTCTTCTGCCACGCTGGCGCTGAGAAGTGTTCCCGAAGACATCGGAGCCGCAGTTCGGTTGACTTTGCTGCCGACGACTCGTCTGCACGACGAGCAGATGTTCATCCGCTGCATCCAGATATTCGAGGGACTGTACCGGCAGATTGCAACGGCGATATCGACGGCGATCACGGACCTCCTCGACGGAAACGCCGCTGATGCGAAGGATCGCCTCGATCGGGCGTCGGGTCGCCTCGAGGCGATACCTACTCTCTTCCGGGTTCTGACGACGATGCCGGTTGACGCTTTCTCCATCATTCGCGGCTTCACCCATGGGCGGAGCGCTGTTCAGTCGCGCGCATTCCGCGACGTCGAGTTCGCGTGCGCGCCGCGTAGCCAACGCAGCACTGACCACGTTTCGAAGGTCCACGACGAGCAGCCGACTCTGGAGGCCGTGTTTCTGGCGATGCGGCATGCACTCCCTGATGCAGTGCCTCTCGAGCAATCGATGCGCCGTCTCGACCGCGCGTGGGGTGCGATGAAGCGTGGCCACTGGGGCATCACCTTGAAGGTCATCGGCACAGTACCTGGAACCGGTGGCACGGCAGGCGCGTCGTATTTGCAGAGTGCCGCAAAGGTGTCACTCTTTCCCGGACTCCCCGAGGTGGCATGAGCATGAGCGACATCAACAACCGGGTCAGAAAGCAGATCATGGGATACATCGTGTCCCAGGCTATTGCTGCCGTATGCGAACTGGGGGTGCCCGACAAGCTGTCGAATGGATCCCGCTCGCTGCCCGATCTTGCAACCAGTGTCGGCGCCCACGCGGATGCTCTCGGTCGATTCATGCGGGTTCTCGTGGCAGAAGGACTATTCACGGAAGAGGCCGCGGGACGATTTGCGTTGACGGATGCCGGCGAGCTCCTACGGGTCGACACTTCCGGTTCACTGCGTCACCTGGTCGGACTGATGTCAAAGGAGGCCTACACCGTGTGGGGACACTCGCTCCACTCTGTCCGAACCGGGAAAGAGTCGTTCACCGAGGCGTTCGGACGGCCATACTTCGAGTGGTTGTCCGATAACCCCTCGGCTTCCGATGAATTCGACCGGTGCCAAGCAGGACTTGTCGAGGTGCGCCTGTTGCCGTTGCTCAACCGCGACTGGACGGAAACAACGACCGTCGTCGACATCGGCGGCGGGGCCGGCACATTGATCGAAACCTTACTCGGGAGTCACCCCCACCTGCGGGGCACAGTGTTCGATTTGCCACACGTCGTCGCGGAATCGGCATCGAAGTTCCGCTCGGCCGACCTCGATGACCGAACGACTGTTGTAGGCGGCAACTTCTTCGAAGAAGTCCCGCAGAATGGTGATGTATATGTGTTGTCCCAGATTCTGCACGACTGGGACGACGAATCCGCTGGCAAGATCCTCGGCAACTGTCGGCGAGCGATCTCAGGAAACGGCCGCCTGCTGATCGTCGAGCAAGTCTTGCCCGAAGTGGCTACAGCCCACCCCATGGCCCTACTGGACCTCCACATGCTGGTTCTGCTGGGTGGTCGGGAACGGACGGCCACCGAATGGCGCCGATTGTTGAGTGGTCACGGTTTCACGCTGGAATCAATCACACCCGGCCCCCGCTCCTCCGTCATCGAAGCGGTGCCCGCGTGAGATCGTTCCACATCATATGAACGGATAACGACACGCTTCAGCCGTGGTGACGAGGGCACTGGTGTCCACTACGGGCGGCTTCGGCTGCCTCGCGGCGAGCTGGTGTATCGGAGCCTCCGATGTGACGCCAGTTACTTTCGAGCGATTTCCCTGAATTGTCCACCGAAGTGTCGATAGCCTCGAAATCACACCGTTTCACTTCCTCGCGAGACGAAGGACGGTGTGTGGAGACCCCCGGACAATCCGGACGCCTCCCAGCCCACCCGATGTCGAGAACAGGCATCAGCGCAACACACTCCCGCTTCGGCTGCGGACGAGGTGCCGCAGCGACTGCAGCGGTCGCTGCCTGGCGAACTCCTCTTCAGCGTCGAGAGTGAAACCGTGATGCGTTCGCGGAGTCGTGTCGCACCACGCTTCTGCGAGCGCTGTTGCGCGGACTCGGTCTGACTCCCCTCTCTCTAAGGAGGCCACACCACCCATACCCGTATCGATTTTCTGCGCACCCACCGTCGGCGATTGGCCCAACCCCGCCATTCGCACTAGTGCGTGCCCGCTCTTGCCGGCGAATCGTGTGACCGTTCGACTCCGAAAGCGACTTATCCCGCAGTGCCTGATCATCCGCACCACCTCATCAACCTTGCCTGGCAAGGCCGCGCCTCCTGCCGCGGTGCAGACACCGAGATCTTCTTCTCCCCTGACGGTGAACGCGGCTCGACCCGGGCCCAGCGTGAGCGCGCCGCCAAACAGATCTGCCAGGACTGCCCCGTGCTCGCCGACTGCCGCGCCCACGCCTTCACCGCCGTCGAGACGTACGGCATCTGGGGTGGCATGTCCGAGAATGAGCGCGCCCGCCACACCCGGCGTACCCGCCGAACGGCTCGTCACCGCGGTAACACACCCGCTACGGCAGCACCACAACCGAGGGAACGCCACCGCGACCACTCGTCCGCAGTGAATCGGTACGGCGGTCGCCCCGCTCCGCCGCCGGGACCTTCTCTCCATCAACACGCAGACGGTGCCCCTCAGTTTCGTTGACATTCCCACATAACGCGGTCATTCGCAGGAATGAACTCGGCGTTCGAGCAGCTCAGCCAGCTCGGCAATGGTGACTTCGACGGTGCCGAACAGGGGATCACCATCCATCGCAGCGCGGGCTACGGCCCTGCCGAGGCGTTCATGAGGTCGGCATGCAGCTGATCGGTCATGACTGATCAGTCTCCGGCACCCTCCACCGGGCTGCACCGTTCGTACGCCCCGCGGTGTGTCCCCCCGGACGAAGAGCCCGCCGCCGCCCATCGTCAAGTTATGTGGTGGTGACGTCGGGTGGGTCGGGAAGATCGACGTCGAGAACGAAGTCGAGCCAGATGATCGCGTCGGCCAGGGTGTCCGCCCGCTGGGTGGGGTCGAATTGTTCGGCGACGGCGAGTAACTGTTCCCCGGCCGCGACTTCTTCGGCGAGGAAGGCCGCTACAGTCTGCAGGACCCAACGCTCCGAGGCCGCCAAGTCATCCACGTCGACATGCGTCCCGTCCGTGAAGTGGAGATCAAGGACGAACGTCTCCCCTGGCCCCGCGGCGCCCAGCCGGGCGGTGATCACGCCGACGATGGCATCGACAACCCAGGCCAGCACATCGCCGTAGTTCGGCCGACCGTTGGTCGCCTGCGGTTCGGCGCACACTTGGGAGATTTCCCGCGAGAACAGGGCGGCGTCACGGTCACCGACCAGTTTCATCAGTCGACCACCCAAAGCTGCAGCCGACGGGCTGTGGGGACGACCTGCCTTCGATCCCATACCCAAGAGTGCCCGATCCCGGGCATCAACACCCAGTCGAGTCAGCGTGCGCGCCGAGTGGCCCGAAACTTGGTCGTGCCCAGTCGGCTCACCGGTTTAGACAGCAAGTCGGGTCAGCCGCCAGCCACGGCGTGCGGCAATGAAACCCGACACGGCCCCGAGGAGTGCACTGAGAATCAGGCCTGCCGCGAGAAACGGCATGGGATCCACCGAGTCCATGTGCGCGGCGCTTCCCCCGGCGCCGACGGGTTCGTAGCTGCCCACGTAGAAGTGCACTGGGTACGACAGCCACCAGGAGAACAGGCCGATACACACCAGGCCCGCACCGAGACCGAGGGCCGTTCCGATCAATGTCAGTGTCCGCACACGTTCAACGTCGCAAACGCCGGCTGTGCTGTTACTGCGGCCGCCCTCAGGGGATGATCTTCCGGGCCCGGAGGTCGCGGAAGATGTCGAGGAACATCTGCTCGGTCTCGACGTGACGGTGGAAACCGAGCCTGCGCGCCTTGGATCCGTCGGCGATGACGTCATAGTCCCAGCCGAAGACGAAGTCGCCGAACGCCCACGACGAGACATCCGCGTAAGGCGTGGGTTTCAGTCCGTGCTTCGCGACGAGTTCGTTCCATACCGGCTCCTTGTCCGCCATGACGACATCCATCGACATCGGCAGCGGCGGTGCGACGTCCAGTTCGAAGAAGTCCGCGATCTTCGGCATCATCTCGTCCCAGCGGAACAGATCGCCGTTGTTGATGTTGAATGCCTGATTGGCGCACTCGGGCGTGGTCGCAGCCCAGACGGTGGCCTCTGCCAGCAGTCCAGCGTCGGTCATCTCGATCAGACTCGTGTACGCGCCGGGTTTACCCGGAAACCGCAGCGGTACTCCGAGTTCCTTCGACATCGTGGCGTAAACCGCAATCACCAGAGCGAGGTTCATCGGATTCCCGAGCGCGAACCCACACACGACCGACGGGCGGATCGCGGACCACGTCCAGCGCTTGCCGCGCTGACGGTCCTCGAGGAACTGCTGCTGGTCCACATTGAACTCGGGCGGCATGTGCGGCGGGTCGCTCTCGCGCGCCGGCGTCTTGAACGGGCCGAGGTGGGCGCCGTAGACCTTGTAACCCTGCATCAGGCTGATGTGCTCTAGTCCCGCAGCCACCGGTTCGAGCGCGTTCACCGTGTTGACCAGCATCGCGACGTTGGGCGCGACGAGCTCCGCCCACGACGGGCGGTCCTGGTAGGCGGCGTAGAAGATATGAGTCACGTCGCGCAGTTCGCCCAGCTTGTCGGCGGCCTCGCGCTCGTCGAGCAGATCGACCGCGATGTGCCGCACCCAGTCGGTGTCGAGTCCGCCTCGGCGCGACAGTCCGACGACGTCCCACTCCCCGGTCGCCTCGAGATGGTCGATCAGATTGCCGCCGATCACCCCGCGCGCACCGACGACCACTGCCACTCTGCGCTTCGTCATCACTCACTCCTATCGGCATATCGCGAAGTTGCGATATATCGAGTCAAGCACACATATCGGAAAATCGCGATATAGCGGTACGATGAACACCGTGAGTGAACTTCCGGACCCGACCGACCTGGCCTCGGTCTTCAAAGCGCTGTCGAACCCGACCCGCGTGCGCATCCTGCAGTGGCTGAAGGAGCCGGACACCTTTCCCCCGCAGCTCGAACCAGTCGAAGAGGTCGGCGTGTGCCTGAAACACATTCAGGCGCGGGCCGAGGTCTCCCAGTCGACGGCCTCGCAGTACATGGCCGCCCTGCAGAGCGCCGGACTGGTCACCAGCCATCGGATCGGCCAATGGACCCACTACCGCCGCGACGAGGAGACGATCGCCCGGCTGGCCGACCACATCCGCACCGAACTCTGAACGCGGCCTTCACGTCGATTTCGAAACTGGAAGGGAATGAGGTCGACTTCGGTCCTGTTCGCCGAGACGGAGTCGGGCGCGAGGGTCGCCGCCGGTGCTGAGTAATGTCCGGAGCATGCCCCGATACACGACGACCTTGCACAACCGCGCGGCCCCCGACGCGCCGGCGTCCATCAGCCGGCACGTGCCGTTCCACGTCGCGCACGAGGCGGCCGCCGCAGCATGGGTGCGAGCGCTCCGCGAGGCGTGCGGCGAGCTCCTCGACCCGGTCACGCAGATCGCCGTCGTCAACGTCGTCAGCAACTTCGGCCGCGAACTGTTCACCGAGGAGGCGTACGTCGACGTCACCGCCACCCGGATCGGCACCACCTCGCTCACCCTGCAGATCGGCATCGAGCAGGACGGCACGCAGGCAGCCGAGGTGACCGCCACACTCGTTCAACTCGATTCGAGCCGTCGTGGTTCGGCTCCCTGGTCACCGGCTCAGGTTGCAGCTCTGGAGACACTGAGCACCGCATCAGTCACACCGTCGCGATGACGTCGGTTTCACGACCGCCGCGTTTCGAGAGCGCCTGAACTGGGCATTTCTGCACCATGAGTATCGAAGACGGCCCCGGCGAGACGCTGAGCCCCAGCGAAAGCCTCGACTCCGACGATGTGCGCAACAACGACGGAGACGATGTGGTCGATCCTCCCGACGGCTGGAGTGAGGCCGACAAATTCGGCACCACGGCCCGGGAGGAGCGCGAGGGCGAGTCGCTGGACGAGAAGCTGGCCGAGGAGGAGCCCGACATCGTGTTCGAGGAGCAACTCGACATCCCGATCGCCGAGCTGCCCGATGATCAGCTGTCCGAGGACGTCGACCGCATCATCGACGGGGAGGACGACATCGTGATCCCGGTGCTGGGCACCAAGCATGCCGATGTGGTGGAGGGTGTCATCGTCGAGGATTCGCGCACAGACCGGGGACAGATCGACGGCGCCGCGGAGGATGGCGACTCGTTCTTCACCGTCGTCGACTGATTCAGCGAATCCGGCCGTATCGGAGGTACAGGAAGTCGTCGTGGGTCAGTGCGTGCTGGAGTGACAGCGTCCGCGGCGCCCCGAGGGTGGGGCCTGCAGCTGCCTGCTGGGGTTGCGGTCCGGCCAGCCTCGGCGCCACGGTGAGGCACATTTCGTCGACGAGGTCGTGCAAGACGAGGTCGTCGAGCAGCGTGGGACCTCCTTCGCACAGAATCCTGCGGAGTCCGCGGTCCCGGAGTGCGGCGATCAGGGTGGGCATCTCGACGGTGTCTTCGCCCGCGACCACGATGTCTGCGGCCTCTTCGAGTGCTGAGCCGCGCTCGGTCGCAGTTCTCTGCGAGGTGATGACCAGCGGCCGCACGTCCCCGGTGAAGAGCGGCGTGTCGAGCGGAATGTTTCCGGTGCGGGTGACGACGGCGATCGGCGGTGGTGCGCCGAGTCCCCACCGTTCGAGCCGATAGCGCGACTGCTCCTCGGTGAGCACCGCCGGTCCGTACCGCTCCGCCCGGATGGTTCCGGCTCCGACGAGAACCACATCGGCGTAGGTGCGCAGGGCGCGCAGAAGTTGGTGATCCACCGCATCCGACAGCGGCCGGACCCGGCCGTCGAAGGCAGCGGCGCCGTCCAGGCTGGCCACCATGTTCACCCGGACGCCGTCGGGCGGGTCGCGGTAGAACTCCTCGGCCGACACCTCGTCCGTGCCCATGTTCAACTTGCGCATGGTCGGCATCATGCCTCATGTCCGGGTTCGAGGTCCCGCACGTCCGAGAAGGTGATCAATTCACCCAGATCATCCGGCGCCGAACCGCTTTCGGGTGCGAGGAGGAACGCGACATGATCGCCGAGTTCGAGGCGTTCGAGGATTCGGCCGCTGAACCAGGCCGCGGAGTCGTCGAGGATCGGCAGCCCGTGGGGGCCGGTGCGCCACTCGCACTGCGCGAACTTGTCGATCTCGTCACCGGTCTGTTCGCCGAAGAGAGTCGCCAGCGCGAGGTGCTCCCGCGTCAGCAGATGGACCGCGAGGTGTTCGGCGTTCACCGCGACCCCGTAGGTGTGGTTCTTGTTCGACAACCCCACCAAGAATCGCGGCGGGTTGATGCTGACCTGCGACGCGAACCCGACCAGGCACCCCGACCGCTGCTCTTCCCAGCGGGTGGTGACCACGAACATCGGATAGTTCAGCAACGCGACGACATCCTCGAACGCCTGTCCGGCGTCGTGCTGCGTCGTATCGGAATTCCCGTTATGCGGCATTTACCCTGTCTAACAGATTAGGGCGGAAGCTTCGCAGGGCGCCGTCCTTCGGAACGCCGGTTGAGGGCATAGAATAGGCCTCGCCGCACTCGCAGCCGTCACCTGAAAGGCCCCCAAGATTACACATTCTTCTGCTCCGCACGATGTTTACCTGGTTCCACCCGAGCAGGAGAGCGGCGACGCCGTCGCTCACGCTTCCGCCGCGGCACAGTCCAGGTTGGAACACCGACCCGATGTGGTGCGGGTCAAGGGTCGCTTCGCGCTGACCATCACCACCACGACGCCGCACGAGGCGATGGTGGAGGATCTGCTGTTTATCCGCGATGTGCTGGACGGCGCGGGCATCGACTATCTGCTGGTGCGGGGCAACGACGAACGTCCGGTAATCGCGATCGACTGGGCTCTGCGCAAGCAGTTGCGCACCGCCCTCGTGGCCGCGTGCCGCAACCGCCCGTTCTACTCGAAACCCGTCGACGCCAAGCGTGATTCGGCCGTTCTCGTCGCCGACGGCGCCCTCTCCGCGAACTCGAAGGCGCGAATCTTCCGGCTGTTCCGGCCGCGGGTGCACGTGGCGAGCGGCCTGAGCTACGGGGCGGCGACGGGTGTGCAGATCGAACTGTGGAAGTTCGCCGACGACGAGATCGTGCTGCCCATCGAGAACTCTTTGACCCGCCGGGTCGTGCGGCCGGAAGAAGCGGTCCGCGGCACCGTCGAGCGGTTCGGCCGGGTGTGGCCGACGATCGAGAACATGTTCGCCGACCACGCCTCCGACATCAACTTCGATATCGATCTGGTGTTCTCGTGGGTGGACGGATCGTCCAAAGAATTTCAGGCGCAACGCGCCAAGCGGATGCAGAACTATGTGGTGGGCGAGGGCGACGACTCCGAGGCCCGGTTCCGGCAGATCAACGAACTGAAGTATGCGCTGCGTTCGGTGCACATGTATGCGCCGTGGATTCGCCGCATCTTCGTCGCCACCGACTCCGATCGTCCGGCGTGGCTGGCCGACGACCCCCGCGTCACCTTCGTGCCCAGCGAGGAATTCTTCGCCGACCCGTCGGTGCTGCCCACCCACAACTCGCAGGCGGTGGAGTGCCAGCTGCACCACATCCCCGACCTGTCGGAGCACTTCCTGTATTCCAATGACGACATGTTCTTCGGCCGTCCCGTCGGACCGGAGATGTTCTTCTCCCCCGGCGGCATCAGCATGTTCATCGAAGCGACCACCCGAATCGGGCTGGGCCACAACGACGAACAGCGCAGCGGTTTCGAGAATGCAGCCCGCGTCAACCGGCGGTTGCTGCAGAACCGCTTCGGCGTGACCACCACCCGGCACCTCGAACATGCCGCCACCCCGCTCCGCCGGAGCGTACTCGAGGAGATGGAAAAGGAGTTCCCCGACGAGTTCGCCGCCACCGCGGCCAGCACCTTCCGCGCTAGCTCCAACATCTCGGTGACCAACTCGCTGTATCACTACTACGCGTTGATGAGCGGGCGCGCTGTGGTGCAGACGTCGGCGCGCGTGAAGTACGTCGACACCACCGTCAAGGCGGGACTGCGCGACATGGACTCACTGCTCGCCAAGCGGTCCATGGACTTCTTCTGCCTCAACGACGGCAGCGCACCGGAGATCGACCTCGAACTGCGCACCAAGAGGGTCACCGATTTCCTGGAAAGCTACTTTCCCATCCCGGCGCCGTGGGAGACCGGGGCCTGAGCGACCGCCCCCGGGGAGGCTCCGTCAGACCGCGGGGATCGAGTCGCCGGGCCGCTCGCCCTCGTCGTAGACGGTGGCGGGTGGGCCGATGATCTGCGGGTCGGGCGTGCCCACCACCTTCTCGTCCTTGCCGGTGTAGTCGAACTTGTGGAGCACCCACCGGATCGCCTCGATGCGGGCCCGTTTCTTGTCGTTCGATTTCACGACGGTCCACGGCGCGTGCGGGGTGTCGGTGTAGAAGAGCATGGCCTCTTTGGCCTCGGTGTAGGCGTCCCATTTGTCGAGGCTCGCGAGGTCGGTGGGTGAGAGCTTCCACTGCTTGACGGGGTCGGTGCTGCGGGCGACGAACCGGGCGTGCTGTTCTTCCCTGCCCACCGAGAACCAGAATTTCACGACGCGGATGCCCGACTGCACCAGCATCCGCTCGAACTCGGGGGCCGACCGGGTGAATTCGAGATACTCGTTGGGGGTGCAGTAGCCCATGACGCGTTCGACGCCGGCGCGGTTGTACCAGGACCGGTCCATCAGGACGATTTCCCCGCCCGCCGGGAGGTGCTGGACGTACCGCTGGAAGTACCACTGGGTGCGCTCGCGTTCGGTGGGCTTCTCGAGCGCCACCACCCGCGCACCACGGGGGTTGAGGTGCTCGGTGAACCGTTTGATCGCGCCGCCCTTGCCTGCCGCGTCCCGGCCCTCGAAGATGATGACCACCTTCTCGCCGTTTTCCTTCACCCAGGCCTGCAGCTTGAGCAGTTCGATCTGCAGCTTGCGTTTGCGGGCCTCGTATTGGCGGCGGGTCATCTTCTCGTCGTACGGGTATCCGTGCTTCCACGGCTGGTCCACCTCGGCGATGCCCCGCTTGCGGCCGGACTTGCGCAGCAGCTCACCGATCTCGTCGATTTCCGGCGTCACATCGATGTCGTTGTCGCCGGCGGCTTCGAATCGGTCGGAAGCGTGCAGCTCGTCCACAAGGAAAGGCTACCGCCGCGACGGTCCGTCTGCGGGTGTCATGAGATCGTGAAATGTCCGTCCCCCGGCAGGAAGCGTCCAGCATGAGCATCGACCACATCGTTCCCGCGCTTGACGCCGAGACTGTCACGGAGCTCCGATCGGTCCTCGCTGCGCTGTCCGGCGACGCCACTCCCACGGTGAGCGTCGACCGCGTCGAACTACCCGCCCCCGTCCGCGACGCCGTCGTCCAACTGCTCACGCTGCTCGGTGAGGGCCAGAGCCTGGCACTCGGGACAGTGGCGGATCTGCTCACCACCTCACAGGCGGCGGAGGTTCTGGGTGTCTCGGACACGTATGTGCGCCGGCTCGCCGATTCGGGGGCGCTGCCCATCGAGATGCGCGGCACCCACCGCCGGTTCCGGCTCTCCGATGTGCTGGCGCATCGTGAGCAGTTTCCGCGTCGAAGCTGACTACACCCGAACGGTCGGGCGCGGAACGACGTCTTCCCCGGCGTCCGGGATCCGCACACCCTTGTCGGCGAGCCGGCGCGCGGTCTCGTCGGCGGTGACGTATTCACCGACGGTGTCGTAGGAGCCCAGCGGGACCACGGAGTGGACGATGGTTTCGGGGTAGACGTGCACCAGGTTGAAGCCCTGCGCGCCGTCCTGCCCGCGCAGCGCTCCCGCCGGGACGTTGAGGTCCTGGGTGTAGCAGGTGGCGGAGGCGACGGAGACGGGGATGCCCGCGAAGGTGGCCGTCGTCGAGTAGTGCAGGTGCCCGGCGAGGATGGACCGCACGTCGCTGTCGCGGAGCACGTCGGCGAGTCGTGGCTGGTCACGCAGCTCCACCAGGACCGACAGGTCGAGGACGCACGGAACCGGCGGGTGATGCAGAGCCAGGATGGTGCCGTGCGGCGCGGGAACGGCCAGCTCCGCGGCCAGCCAGTCCAGCTGGTCCTGCTCGAGCTCGCCGTGGTGGTGTCCGAGGACGGTGGTGTCGAGGGTGATGATGCGCAGCCCGTCGACGTCGTAGGAGTGGTCGATCGGCGCGTACGACGGCTCCTCCCGGAGCAGCGCGGTCCGGAAATGGCCGCGGTCGTCGTGGTTGCCCATCGCCCAGATCACCTGCGCACCGAGCGACTCCGCGACGGGTTCGACGATGTCGCGCAGCTTCTCGTAGGCGCCCGGCTCCCCCTTGTCGGTGAGGTCGCCGGTGAACACCAGAGCGTCCGGCGCGGCGTGGGATGCCTCCACCTCGGCGAAAATCTGGCGCAGTTTGGCTTCGCTGTCGACAGCCCCGTAGAGCAGGGTTTCGTCGACCAGATGCGTGTCGCTGAGATGGAGCACGAAGTGCGACGGCCGTGGATACTCGGCCGTACGTAGGTCGGCTGCCTCGGTACCGTTGATCGGTCTCTCGCTTCCGCTCGCCCGGAGGGACAGGAGCCAGGCGGACTCCCGCTGGGTATCCACACTAGACAAGTGCGTGCAAGCAACGTCCAGGGGCACGCCGGACGGATGCCGGGTGAACGTGGCACGACGATCCCGCGTACCGATTGGCGCAGACGGAATCCGGCTGATCGACCGCCCGCCCACCGATGCTGAGCGGGCGTTCTCTAACGTGATCGACGTCATATCATTTACATCGATTTCGAGGAGACCAGATGCCGATCACCGCAACACTGGAACTGAAGTTCAAGCCCGAATCCGTGGACGCTGCCCGTGACATCTTCACCCGCGAGCTGAAGGCCACCCGCGCATTCGACGGCTGCCTGGGCGTCGAGGTGCTCGTCGACGCCGCCGACCCCGCCCGTTGGCTGCTGATCGAGAAGTGGGAGTCGGAGGAGCACGACGCCGCCTACCGCACCTTCCGCGCGGGACCGGGCGCCATCACCGACCTCGGACCTCTGCTGGCCGGCGCACCGGTCCTCACGAAGTACACGGTCGACGACAGCGTCTAGACCCCGATCCCGCGGGTCGTCGAACTGGAGTGCCGATCAGGCAGCGGTCTCCAGGTCGACGATCAGTGTGGGGCCCGTCGCGGCCTGCACGTCGTCGACGCTCACCCCGGGCGCGAGTTCGCGCAGGGCCAGGGTGCCGTCGCCGAGTACGTCGATCACGGCCAGGTTGGTGATGATCCGGTTCACGACTCCCTGACCGGTGAGCGGCAGGGTGCACGCGTCGACAATCTTGGGGTTGCCGTCGCGGTCGGTGTGTTCCATCACGACGATGACCCGTTCGGCGCCGTGCACCAGATCCATCGCCCCGCCCATTCCCTTGACCATCTTGCCGGGGACCATCCAGTTGGCGAGGTCGCCGGTGCGCGACACCTGCATGCCGCCCAGTACGGCCGTGTCGATGTGGCCGCCGCGGATCATGCCGAACGACAACGCCGAATCGAAAAAGGCCGCACCGGAATTGACGGTCACGGTCTCCTTGCCGGCGTTGATCAGGTTGGCGTCGACGGCCTCCTCGGTGGGGTACGGGCCGGTGCCGAGGATCCCGTTCTCCGAGTGCAGGATCACCCGCACGTCGTCGTTGAGGTAGCCCGGGATGAGGGTCGGCAGCCCAATACCGAGGTTGACGTATTCGCCGTCGATCATGTCGGCGGCGGCGCGCTGCGCCATCTGATCGCGGGTCCAGCCGGTGGCAGCAAGTGTGGTCACGAGGGGCGTCCTTCCGCGCGCACGGTGCGCTTTTCGATTCGCTTGTTCTGGGGTCCGGTGTGCACGATCCGCTGGACGAACACTCCCGGCAGGTGCACGTGGGCCGGGTCGATCTCGCCGGGCTCGACGAGGGTCTCCACCTGGGCGATGGTCACCTTGCCCGCCATCGCGGCGAGGGGGTTGAAGTTCATGGCCGTCTTGTCGAAGACGAGGTTGCCGTCGGTGTCGCCGATCGCGGCATGGACCAGCGCGTAGTCGGCGTTGATCGCCTCTTCCAGCACGTACCGCTTGGCCCCGAAGACGCGGGTCTCCTTGGGCGGTGACGCGATGGCGACGGAACCGTCGTGGCCGTAACGCCAGGGCATGCCGCCGTCCGAGATGGGGGTGCCGACACCGGCCGGGGTGAAGAAGGCGGGAACACCCGCGCCGCCGGCCCGCAGCCGCTCGGCGAGCGTGCCCTGCGGGGTCAACTCCACTTCGAGTTCCCCGGCCAGGTACTGACGGGCGAACTCCTTGTTCTCCCCCACGTACGACGCGGTGACGCGGCGAATCCGGCCCGCCGACAGGAGGATTCCGAG
The DNA here is from genome assembly GCF_009859915.1 of Rhodococcus sp. WAY2. Classification (NCBI taxonomy): domain Bacteria; kingdom Bacillati; phylum Actinomycetota; class Actinomycetes; order Mycobacteriales; family Nocardiaceae; genus Rhodococcus; species Rhodococcus sp. WAY2. The sequence continues at coordinate 2,215,168 of NZ_CP046572.1, read as the reverse complement.
CCCATGATCGTCCACTCCGCAGTTGTTGGAGAACACCTCGAGCTCGTCGACGCCCGCTTCTTCGAGTGCGGCGATGAGTGCATCGGGGATGCCGCAGAGCCCGAACCCTCCTACCGCCAGTGACGAGCCGCTGGTGATGCCCGCGACCGCCGCTGCCGCGGACTCGGAAACCTTTCCTGTCATCGTGTCTCCCTTCGCTACCGCTCGACCTCCGAGCCGGTGTTCACTTCAATGCGTTCATCCAGCAGACGCTGATCTCCCGCCTGGCGGGCTTCACTGACCGACGTGGTGAACGCGTAAGCCCTAGTAGAACGTGCTCTTCCTCACGTTTCAAGGAGTTCGGCAAGGTTGTTCGCAGCCTGGACACCGGAGCGCTGAGCGTTCACTGAGTGAACGCTACGATGGCATCATGACGGAGGAGACACGCGGACCGCACGTGGTCGGACGGGTGGGTGCGCTGTTGCGGGCAGTCGGAGCACACGAGCCTGCCGGCGCATCCACGACGGTGCTCGGGCGCGCAGCCGGGCTGGCCCGTCCCACCGCGCACCGGTTGCTGTCTTCGCTGGCCGACGAGGGTCTCCTCGACCGCGACGCGAAGACGGGCCGGTGGACCCTCGGCCCGGAGCTGTATCTGCTGGGCGCGGCGGCCGCCACCCGCTACGACATCACCCGGCACGCCCGCGGCGTCCTCGACCGGCTCGCCCGCGAAACCGGGGAGAGTGCCTTCCTCTCGGCCCGGCGCGGCGACGAGACGGTGTGCATCGCCGCCGAGGACGGCAGCTTCCCCCTTCGCTCCCACGTCCTGCACGAGGGCATCCGCTTTCCGCTCGGCGTCGCCTCCGCGGGACTGGTGATTTTGGCGCATCTCCCCGACCGCGACATCGACGAATACCTGGCGCGCACCGACCTCTCCGAACGCTGGGGCGAGAACCACAGCACGGACGCACTCCGCGAACGCATCGCCCTCACCCGCCACACGGGGTACGCGGTCAACCCCGGTCTGATCGTCGAGGGAAGCTGGGGCATGGGTGCGGCGGTGTTCGACCGGGACGGCCGGCCGGCGTGGGCGCTGAGCCTCACCGGCGTCGAGACCCGCTTCCGCCCCGAACGCCACCCCGAACTCGGCACCCTGCTCCTCGAGCAGGCGCACGTCCTCTCACAGCTGCTGCAGTCGCGGGCGTGAGTTCGCTTGTACTCAGTTACGCAGCGGGTGCGCTACAGGTTCCGGTCGCGTCATGGCCCGCATCGGGTCGACGTCGGGTCTGGCCTCGAGTTGTGACGGTTCGTCGGGCCGATCCTTGTCCTGGCCGTTGGCAGTTGGGGTGGTGAGGAACGGGCGGACCAGGTCGAGTGGCAGCGGGAAGACGATGGTCGAGTTGTTGTCGCCGCCCATCTCCCCCAGCGTCTGCAGGTAGCGCAGCTGCAGGGTGGTGGGGTTGCGGCTGATGACGTCGGCGGCCTCGGCGAGTTTTGCAGACGCCTGGAATTCGGCCTCGGCGTTGATCACCTTGGCGCGGCGTTCGCGTTCGGCCTCGGCCTGCCGGGCGATGGCCCGTTGCATGTTGGTGGGGATTTCGACGTCCTTGATCTCGACGGTGGTGACCTTCACACCCCACGGTTCGGTCTGCTGGTCGATCACCTGCTGCAGGTCTTCGTTGAGCCGTTCGCGCTCGGACAGCAGGGCGTCGAGGTCGGCCTTGCCCAGGATCGAGCGGAGGGTGGTCTGCGCGATCTGCGAAGTGGCGGAAAGGAAGTCCTCCACCTCGACGATGGCCCGATCGGCATCGATCACCCGGAAGTAGGTGACGGCGGTGACCTTGGCAGGCACGTTGTCGCGGGTGATCACTTCCTGCACCGGAATCTTGAGTGTGACGGTCCGCAGGCTGACGCGTTCCATTCGGTCGATGGCCGGGATCAGCAGCACCAACCCCGGACCCTTGAGGTCGATCAGCCGGCCCAGCCTGAACACGACGCCCCGCTCGTATTCGCGGAGCACCCGGATGGAGCTGCTCGCCAGCATGGCGAGCAGGATGATGACGACGCACAGGATGACGATGAGTTCGGTCATAACAGCTCCCACGGTTCGCGGCGGCGCACGGTGAGGGTGAGGCCGCGGATCTGTTCGACAATGACGGCGTCACCGGCGGTCGGTTCCTCGTCGTCGCCGAACTGGGTCTGCGCCTTCCACAGTCCCCCGGCCGTTTCCACCTGTCCTTGCCGCCCGGCCCAGCTGCGGACCGTGGCGTCGGTGCCGATCAGCGATTGCGGGCCGGAGCGGATGGGAATACGCCGCGCCGACAATGCCTTTCGGCCGATCACGGCCGCGCTGCCGAGTCCGACCACCGCGACTCCCGCGGCCGCCGGGACGGCGATCATCTGCGCGGTGTCGCTGGACGTGAACAGCAGCCACACCCCGGCCGCGGAGGCCAGGGCACCGAGCCCGCCGAGCACACCCGCGGTCGGTGCGTGTGCCTCGATCACGATCAGCAGCACACCGAGTATCAGTGCCAGCACACCCAACGCGGCCATTTCGCATCACCCACGATCACGCTTCGCGAGGGCCCGGCCGCATCGCATAGCCACCTGGCGATCGGGCCCTCGGTATCCACGGTATGCGAGCGCGCGGGGTCACGCCACCAGCAATTTCCGGCCCGGATGGCACACTCCTTCTCATGCATACGAGCCCTGTTGTCGTCACCGTCGCCGGCCACGGTGAGGCCACGTTTGCGCCCGAGCGGTGCACGGTGACGGTCGTCGTCCGCATCGAGACGGGCGACGTGGAACGGTCGGTGAAGGCGGCCTCGGCCACCGTCAGCCGGCTCACCGAGCTGATCAACGCGCAGTTCGACAGCCATCACGGTCCGATCAACTGGTGGTCGCTCGATCAGGTCCGTCATTCGCGGCACCGCCCGTACAACAAGGACGGTCTCCAGCTGCCGTATGTGTACAGGGCGGAGGCCGCGTTGGAAGTGAAATTCAGCCAGCTGGGCGCCGTCGGCGGCTTCGTCGATTCGGTGTCGACGCTCGAAGGCGTGAACGTCGGAAACTTCGACTGGGCGCTCACCAGCAAGAGTCGGGCGGCCCGCATCGTGCAGGTGCGGGAACTCGCCATCCGCGACGCGCAGTCGAAGGCCGAAACCTACGCCCGCAGTCTCGGCCGCAACACCGTTCACCCCGTCGCGATCGCCGACCCCGGCATGCTCGGGGTCGACGCCGGGTCGTCATACACCGCTGTGGGGGCCCGCGCCTTCGCCGCCAGCGGTTCGAACGACGCCATCGCGCTGAAGCCGGAGAACATCACGCTCAGCGCCGACGTCCACGCACGGTTCGAGGCATGGTGAGCGAAGATTCGATGCGGGCGTACCGTTCGGGAATGACCAACTTAGATCACGGAGATCCGGGCGACGCCCCCACTGTGCCGCCGCCGCTGGCAGAGGTCGTGAATCCGGCCCGCCCCTCCGCGGCCGAGGAAGCCCGGACGGTGGCGGCCTCGACCAACATCGGCACCCTCGCGAGCCTCACCGCCGACGGTGATCCCTGGGCGTCGTTCGTGACCTACGGTCTGCTGGGCGGCTCCCCCGTGCTGTGTGTGTCGCACATGGCCGAGCACGGCCGCAACCTCGCGCACGATCCCCGGGCCAGCATCGCCATCGTCGCACCCAATCCACCTTCCGATCCGTTGGCCAGCACCCGCATCACCCTTGCCGGGTTCGTCGAACGACCCGAGGGCGACGAGCTCGCCGCCGCACGCGAGGCGCATCTGGCAGCCATCCCGGCCGCGCACGTCTACATCGACTTCAGCGACTTCGCCCTCTGGGTGCTGCGCGTTCAGCGCGTGCGGTGGGTCGGCGGGTACGGGCGTATGGACTCAGCAACCGCCGAGGCGTATGTGAACGCAGCCCCGGACCCGGTCACTCCGCACGCCGGCCGCGCGGTCGAGCACCTCAACGCCGACCACGCCGACGCGCTGCTGTCTATGGCCCAGGCGCTGGGTGGTTTCCCGGACGCCACCACCGCCACATGTGAGGGCGCCGATCGCTACGGATTGGACCTGCGCGTCGTCACTCCGCGCGGCGCCGCCATGACGCGGGTGGGGTACGCGGAGCCACTTCACTCGGCCGACCAGCTGCGGGCGGCGACGGTTGCTCTGACACGTCAAGCCGCAGGCGTCGATACGTCCGGCCGCTGACGAGCCGAATTTTTGCCGAACGTCGCGTCCAGTTCCGCACGACGACGTTGTACGACTGCACTCCCTCCGAGGCGCGCAGTTTGCTAGTGGATCTGGGCGGGCTGTCGTTGGGAGACCGCGAGGTGGAGAACCTGACGGAACATGTCATCACACCAGGGGTGCACGAACAGTGAGTCGACGCAGAGCTCCGCACTCACACATCCGGCTTATCCCTGCGGAACGCGCGAGCGCGTCACCAACCCGTAGTCTGCTACCGATTGTCGATCTCGGGCTCCGGTATTCGGTCTGCACACTCGCGGTCCTGGGTGTCCGTTGCGCCCCACGTTAATTCCAACTGTCCACCCGCCGCGCGTTCACGGCGTTCGATGTGCTGTGGTCCCCGGTCCACCTCGACGGTGCGGTACAGGTCGTAACGGGTGACGGCCGGCGATTCCTCGCTGACCTCCCGGGCGTTGACCTCACTGACGGAGCTGCCGTGGAGCGGTTTGCCGTCGGGCAGCCGATTTTCCGTGAACAGACGATCGACGGCCGAGTTTGGAAGCCACCGCCCACCCATCCGCGCCGCCGGGTCGTCCTTTGACGCGTGCAAAGCGGCAGTGAAGCCCTGCTGCCACCGGTGCACGATCCGGGCGGCGGCGAGTTCCCGAGAGGCTTCGACGTCGGCGATGTGGATTGTGTAGTGGTCCCGCTCGAGGCGGGACACCAGCTCGGTCGCCCACGGCTTCCAGGCCATCGTGCCGTCGATGATCACGTTCTCACCGACCGATAACGACTGCGCCACGGCCGTTTCGAGCAGAAGATTGGACTCGATGTGCACCAGCGCGCACAGCTCGTTCGGATGGAACCGGCTCGGCAGCCCAGGCTGCGCCCGAACCTGCTCGGGTAGGAGTTCCTGCAGTGAGCCGTCCTCTACGGCAGCCGCGAGGAGGCGGAGCTTGAACTCGTCCGCATCCAGATGCCGCCACCCCTGCGAATGCTCCCCCACCAGATGGGCTTGGGCAGTGGATTTGCCGGCACCGGGCGGGCCGGCCATGAGGATCGCTACCCGGTCGCGGCGCACCTGAGTGCGCGATGCACGCCCCTCCGCGAGGATCCGCTCATGTAACCGCAACCGTGCCCGGGTGGGGATCGGTTCGCCATCGATCCGACGGAAATAGCGGCGGTCATTGACCGTGGCGTGGGGGGCATCGATCGTCAGCGGGCCACCCGGGGTGGACAGCGAGGCGAGGAAGGCACGGCGATCCTCGGATTCACGGGTCGGCACAGGTCAGTCAGCCAGTGCGTCGAGGATCAAGTCGTAGTCCTCGTCGGTGAGGAACCCGTGGGCCAGCGCGCGACCGACCTGGTGATTGAAGCCACCCTCCGTATGGGGGCGGACGTCGTCGACGTCCGGGTAACCGGTCGAAGCGAGGGGCTTGTCGTACTCCCAGCCGATCAGCTCGGCGCGCATCGTCTCCGGATCGATCTCACCGGCCGCGCACCGCGCGGCGACCTCGTAGGCGGTGCCGCCGTGGGTGCCCGGACGGACATCCGGGGCCTCAATCCGGGCACGCTGGAGCATTTGGCTGATCGCCGGCTGGCTGACGCCATTGACCTCCGCCAACCGTGTCTGGGTGACTCCACCCTCGTACAGTTGCCGCAGGTTACGGAGGAATCCGATATGCGCCACCACCTCACGCGCCCGGTTCTCGGCCATGCTGGAGAACAACCGGTCCCGGTCGATCATGATCGTCATAACCCGCACCTCCTCTATAAGCAATCTTATAGGTGAAGCTCCAGGCAGTAAAGGGCCGCCACAAGAGCTCAGCGCAAGCCTCCGGTGACGTCGTGCCGCGGAGGCCAGCAGCACCGCGGCGGCACCACAGCCCTCGTGCTCCGGCCTCTCCTTGCGGTCCACCCCCAGTCAGCAGGATCGGCTCAGCCGCTCTTTGTGTCACCGTGCCGTGCCTGCGGTACGGCTGCCCCTATGTCGCTGCCGACGTGGCTGGTGCACCTTGTGGCCGGTTTGCCTCCCGCCCGTAGCTCCCGCACCCGCGCCCCGGACAAGACGTCGAAGGAGTGCGTCCTCACCCCGCGGGACCGCCGAGCGTCCACGGTCGCCGGTTCCTCGTCGAGAACGCCGACAAACACAGACCCAGGGCCCGGCCCGCTGGAAATCCAATCTCTTTCGGCCACATCCCGGCCTGCTCCGCGGACGAGACGGGCCTTGTCGTGTCAAACACCACCACGAACCCCAGCGCAGCCACCGCCTCCACCAAGTCCCGCCCGGTTCGTAACCGGGGACCTCACCGACCTCGACCAGTTCGGGGTCCGCCACCCTTCGATGCGCGAACACATCAACCGACCGGGCGCCGGGTCGAGCCGCTCCGACGTCACCTCCGCCCCCCAAATGGGAATACAAACTAAAATACGGCTGACTACTTAAGTTTGTACCGAACAACTCCTTATGCGCCCCCGCTTGACGGAAACAAGGCCAGGAGAGGCTGGCAATCTGATTTGTAGTGGCTACTCTCGCCGAAGTCTTCAGATACTGTTCGCCGGGGTCCTTGACTGGTTCCGGCCTCATTGGTGGGGTGCCGATGCGGACCTACTCGTCGACGGGTTGCTCCTGGATTTCAAATCCACGCACGCCGCCACCACGATCAACTTGTCCAGAACGCAGCGGCGTTCGGTCGCAACCAGTTGGCGACACCGTCTATCGAGTTCAGGACCACGCCAACATGTGATCGATGTTGAGGTCGCGGCCATCGGCCTGCAGCAATAGAAACAGAGATCGTCCTGAAGATCGCGTAACGGCTCCACCATGGGTCACACGCACTGGAGTCCGTGCCGAATATAAACCCGGCCAAAACATCCGCATCGAGATTCTCCTCGCGGTTGAACGCCACGATGTGCCGAGCCGTCGTCGTGGTGACAGCGGTGGCATATACGCAGGAACAAGGGAGCATCCGGCGGTGGTGGACTCGGTGGCGGGTCAGCCAACGTCCATCTCCCGCACCGAGCCGTGTGGATGGACGGCTAGCAGTCAACAGTGAGTTCAGTAGGCACCCAAGGCACTACGTCAGATCATGCCGGGGATCATGGCGAAAAGCCTTGCGTTTCCATGTCAAATCACTCCGTCTGCGGCTGTCGGCGGAAGCGCGGTCTCATGCGCCGCGCCTGGTATGAACAGTGAGGTCACATCATGTTCTGTTGCCACCAAACGATGGCGGGGCCGAATGTCTGCGCGATCCAGTAGAATCCATCGTTGATCGCTGGGATCATGAATTCTGGGACGCCCCAGAGACGAAGGTCGTCCTAGTCAAGTCCTTGGGTACGGAAGAATGCTGTCGGAAGGGCGTTTACATGCATAACTGTCTCCTTCACACCGTGATTTCTGTCCACCAAAAGTGGTTGGGTCTGCGTGGTTCGGACAACCATTGCGTAACCGCCACGTAACTGGAGTACAACGCGTCGGGCGGTCCGTCGAACCGTGGATCGTCCGTGCTTGTTCTCCTTAGGTGACGCTGAACCACCAGTAGCCGACTCGCGCTAACACGAAGGCAACCGCACGAATTCCAGGCTCAGCCCACTCGGGAATTCCATAGAAGCTCAGACTGTCCATGGCTTCCTCCACACATTGAGGTTGACGCCGACACCTACCTATCGCGCGGGTGTGATCTGCGTTACATACCGAAGAGTCAGACCGCAATTACCTGCGGTTCCTCGCCACGCTGACATCCTTAAGTTGTCGTGTCGCTCAACCTTACGGAACCGTCCACATGCCAGCGGACGGGATGAGTGTCGTACTCATCGCACCACCTGTAAGGCCGACAGTCGCGAGCAGAACTCCTGAGCCAGTGTTGGCGTGGCCGTTGAGCGGTACCCGATCGCCACCTCGCCGAATATCAGTGATTCCAGTTGCGCCGGTGTTCAGGTTCCGCCATTGGACACTGCAATAGCATCCCCAGTTGGGATCACCCGCGACGAAACGCGTTACCCCCTGGTGTTGCGGGGTCAGTCCGCGCCGACAACCACCCGTGCACTGGTGTTGCAAACATGAACGGCGGGGCTGCGGTTATTCCTGCGACGGGTAGGAACTGGTAGTCGGATGGAGCGGCCTGAGCCGTGGACGTGCCAGCTAACGCGATCCCGAAGGATGCGACTGCGTCCGCGGCAACAGCGGCGATGCTACGGAACATTCAAAACCCCCACGGTCGGTAGCCACGTGACCGGCTGATAACCGGTAATCCATATCGACCCAACGACGACTCCTGACCCGGTGTTCGCGAAGCCGTATCTCGGTTGGGGAAGGTAGTCCAAGTCCGCACCAACCTCCGCGACACCGGACGCGCCGGTCGTCAAGTTCTGCCAATGGACGACGCACATACATTCAACTCTCGGATCGCTGAGGAACCGCGTGATGCCGGGTGTGCTCGGATCAGTTCGCGCTACGACCCAACCGCCACCGAAGCTGAGCAGCCGACGCTCGGAACTACGCTGGTCCCGTAGACCGGGCTCGGGAACTGATAGTCAGAGGGAGCGGCCTGGACGGCGACTGGACTCAACAGCGCGACACCCGCTGCGATCGCGAGGACCGCGAGGGTCCGCAACTTCCGGCTCACACGAATCTTGACGCGGTGGAACCGGGCCATGGTGCCCCGTTCATGTCACCCCGACACAGTAGAGACGGACGATCCCTGTAATCAGTGTCGCAAAGACAGGAGCACTACCAGGGTTGAATAGACAGGGTCTGATCAGATTCGTTCACGAATGACGAGCCGATCCTTACGACCGACGAGCCGGGTTCCGATCCCGCGAAATGGCACCCCATTGCCAGCGTCCCCGCCCTGTCGATGCGGGCCGAGGTTGGGGTTCAGCCAATCGGGACTGGCTGGTCCCGCTCACGGGGAACACGCCACGAGCAACCCCTACCGCACGACCGGCTCCTGAACCCGCAATGGTTCAATCTTCGACGTGACATACACGGGCAAGCTTGAAGGACCGGCAGATGTTCAGGAAGTAACAAAACTCCTCGGAAACCACACGCCCGAACCGATCCGAGAACATTGGGTAGATGCCGGCGGGGTGCGCTATCCACCGAAACAGGTGTACCAAGCACTCAGCGGAGATCCCCGGTCAACCTTCACGTCACATCTAGCTCTTGCGCGCCTCCGCAGAATGGGCTTCACAACCAGCACTTACCAACCACGTAAGGATGGGCCCCACCGCAAGGCCACACTCGTTGAATCGCAGACGATTGACGGTGAGTTGTCGGCGTCCTTTGCGACGCTGCTCTCGTTTCTCACCGACCACAAACTCACAAATCACTTGGCATCCGCGGAGGAAGCACTCGCTGGTGCCGCGATCACGGGTTGTAACGACGTCGTCACCGAGTTTCGTTTCAGCGAGGATCTTCTCGACGCCGCCTTGGCCATTCGTCAGCATGTCGGGCGTCTCAGTGACGTTATTCATGCGACCGTAATCGCGCGCTGCTTACCGCTCATCCTCGAACCAGGTGAGACGGTGACTGTGAGGCCATCTCTCGGTGCGGGCAACGATCCCAGCAGACCGTTCGATGTCGAAACGGACCGGCGAGTGGCTGAATTCAAGGTTGCACAGTGGAAGGGCGCTGACACAATGCGCAAGCGCGGAGTGTTCGCGGACCTTGTGCACCTGGCTTTCGACGAATCTGATCGGCGCGCGCAGATGTTTATCGTCGGACCACTCCCGAGGAAGTTCCTCACTTCCTCCAAAGCAACAGCCGAATGGGCCTTGGCACGCTCATCCCCCCACACTCGGCGCCGATTCGAAGAGAAGTTCGGGCCTGGCGGAGGATTCACCATCGCCGAATTTACCGGTGGACCCGCCGCACATATCGAAATCATCGATCTCGCGTCGTTTATTCCCTCATTGGGGCTACCGGACGGACTCCTCTGAGTGCCCGCTATTGACGACGGCGTTGCCACTTGGAGTCGGGCCTCTAGGCAGGCGAAGGTCCGGCGATCCTGCGTGCTTTACCGGTCCCTACGCCGACAGCCCATACGTCCCTGATCAGCTGATCCAAGCGGCGGACGCCCTGCCGCAATGCCACAGCCGATCGATGGTTTCCCCAACATGACCACGGCCAACTGCAAGGGGACCGACCGACCGCCACGGGTTGGACCCCCTGTGCGTCACCAACGCACGCCAACCATGCCTGTTGCGGATACAGTGTCAGTGCCGATTCTTCGACCTGCGCTGCTAGCGAAACGCACTCCCCTTCGATGAGAGTGCCTTGACACGCTCAACGGTCCAGACGGCGAGGACTTCCACTTTCCGCTTGCGCCCGGTTTCCTTGTGGGTGTCGAGTTCCTGCTCGGCGATGATGTCTTTGATGCCGTCCGCGTCCAGTTCCGAGAGTCGTTCGAGCAACACCTCTTCGCCGGACTCGCGGAACACGACGAAGGGATCGAACGCACCCGCCGCACGCTTGGCCTTCGGGGCGGCGGCCGCACGCCGTCGCGGTGCGGGCGCCGCGACGACTGGTGCGGGCGCCTCGGCACCTTCCGACTTCGGGACGACGAACGCCTCGGCGATGGCCTTCGCGAAACGCGGAGTCCGCGCGGCCTCCTCGGCTACCACCTGAACCAGCTTCGCGAGTAGGACCGACGCGGATGAGTTGGTGGCATCGAGCTTGAGCAGCGCAGCACTGGCTTCGGATACCTGCACCCGTCGGCGGGCTTCTTCGATCTGGGCACTCATAGCTTCGCCTGCGCTTCCGTGAGAATGTTCTGCGTGATCGCACGCATCTGGTCGAACTGACCCTGATTCCCGTACTTCACCTTCAGGGTGCTGTAGGGGTGGAACTCTGCCGACGCGGCAATCTGGTTGGACTCCGCGAGGTATTCGGGCAGTACATGCGGGACGTTGGGGTCTCGCCGCAAATTCATCACGGTCGTCCGGTGCACCGCGGAGTTCGACTTGTATTTCGTGATCACCAAGCCGAGCTCGAACAGCTCCCGGCCGATCTCCTTGCCGAACTTCGCGATGTGCGTCTGGATCTGCGGAATGCCATACGTCGACAACACGTCCGGGATCGTCGGGATGATGTAGCCCTCCGCCATCGCCAGTCCGTTGAGAGTGATGGGTCCGAGGTTCGGCGGGCAGTCGATGAGGATGTAGTCATAGAAGTCCGCGACCGGTGCGATCGCGTCACGCAGCAGTTCCACCGGCTTCGTCGACGATCGGTCCGCCACCCGCAGGGCGCTGATCTCCTCCTGCAGTTCGATGAGGTCGAGCGAAGACGGCAGCAGATCGACGCCCGTCACCCGCTTCACCGGCGACACCGAACGCTGGATTGCTTCTTTGACGTCGAAATGCGAGGTGCCATCGACGGCGTCGCGGAACAGGGTCGCGATGGTCCGGCCCTGCTTGTTCAGCTCGAGCCAGGTATCCTCGCTGATCATCATGGTGGTGAGGTTGATCTGCGCATCGAGGTCTATTAGCAGCACCCGCTGACCGAATTCGAGCGACATGAACTCTGCCAGCCCCGCGGTGATCGTCGTCTTTCCGACCCCACCTTTGAGGTTGATCGTCGCAATCGTCTTGGCCATCAGGCACCGTTCCTTCTGCGGCCGTCGGCCGCCCTTCTCTTACTGCGCATCGACGATCGCTCCCGCTCCCGACTTCTTGACCCGGAACCCGATCCGACCGAGCGGTTCCGCTGCATAGGGCAGCGCGTACGAGAACAACGTCGCGAAGTCGCTCGGATCGACGGGCCCCGTCTTCGCCCGCTTCATCTGGCGCGACCCTGCCTCCGGGTCGCTTGCGAACACCAATATCAGGGCGCCACGCGTTCGGCGGTGCAGCTTCTGTGCCTGCGTGCCGCCGTTCTTGTCCGGGCTGCCCGCGATGTGCTCGATGGCGTCCCGCTCGCGCACGGCGGTTCCGGTGAAACCGGTGCGATACTCACGTTCCTGGCGCTTGCGGTTGACGATCGGTAGCTGCTCCGGCCACCCCTTGATGTCGACTGGCAAGCGTGTTTTCGGCAGCGGAAGGAGAATGGCGAAGTCGTCGAGCAGCCCGCGATCCATCGCGCTGACCAATGCCTCGCGGTGCGGACCGAAGTCCCACTTTCGGTCCCAGACAAATTGGTCGACGGCCTCGAGCACCACCGAAGCCGGGACAATGCCGTGTCGCGCAGAGAAGCTGCGGCGCCGGCCGTCCTTGTCGGCAAACTCGAAACTGCCCGTCTCCGTGAGACTGTGTAGCAAGGGCCGGACGGCGTTGAAGTGCCGGACATTGTTCGAGCCGTCACCTCGCGGCGGCTGCATTGTGAAGCTGAAACTTTCACCACCGATCCCCCGGTATGTTTGCTCCGCGTTGAACATCTTGTTCCGGGCGGTCGGCCTGAGCCACGGCAGTTGCTGGAACACCATTGGGGGCACGTCGCGCGGTGTTACCCACGGCTCACCCTGGGCGTTGGTTCCCTTGAACCGGGCGAGCTCCGCGCGGAACTCCTCCTCGTCCCGGACGACGGCCTCGAACGCCTTGTACATGTCGAAGTCGGCGCCGGCCGCACCGGGAACACTGCGACCGATAAAGAGACGCACCAAGTCCCGGTATCCCGGCCGGAAGCCGAACCAGCGGCCCATCTGCATCAGCGTGTCAGCTTGACCGGTTCGGCGCGTGTAGTACGTTGTCGTCAGTCCCTCGACGGTGAACCCGCGGCTGAGCTTGGTGCCGCCGACGAGGATCTTCCAGACACCGCGTTCTTGGAAGTCGAGCGAATCCTGGGTGTAGTCCTTCTCCGCTGCACCGTTCACGATGATCACCGGACTCGTGCCCTCGGAGATCTTGTCGTAGGCCGCGCCGATGAACGGCTCGATCTCCTCAAACGATTTCGGGATGGCAGAACCTGCCTCCGCGCGGGCAAGGCTCACCGGGGCGAAGTCGTCGATCCATAGCTTCTCGAGCCGCGCCAGGCTCGACGGCTGGCTGTAACCGGCAGACGTCCACAACGCCTTGAACTCGTCGGCCACCGCCTCGTGCTCGGCCTGTTTCACCGATTCGTGCACGAGCATCGTGTGGTGCCGGAACGGCGACGCACCACGCGACTCGCGGAACAGCTTAATTGCGCCGGCCAGCACGTAGGAATCGAGCGCACAGAGCTGCTCGGCGGTGCGCTCCTCGTCACTGTCCGCGCGGAGATCGCGAACGTAGGCCTTCTCGTTCGAATTCGCCGGTGTTCGCTCGGCGTCATCGAATTCGTCCTCGAAATCGTGGAAGTCCGCCCCTCCCATGTACGGACCGGGGCGTTCGAGGCTCACGATGAAATCGGACGGGAACACGTTGACACTGTCGTCGGGGTCGACGAAGACGTTCGCGAAGGGAGTGGCCGTGTAGCCGACGTACTGGGCGCGCTTCAGCAACCCGAGGATCTCGGCGATCTGCGCGTTGATTGCGGTGCGCTCGATTTGGTCCAGTGACGCCGCCTTCTTCGGGTCGATCGTGTTCACCGACGCCTGGTCGGCCTCGTCGTCGATGATCAGAGCCGGAATCTGGTCGAGTTCGGTGGGCACTTTCTTCAGGTCGGCTACAAGCTTCTTCAAGCTCGTCACATTCTTCTTGATCACGGCGATGCGGACGTTGCTGGTATGCAGGTTCTTCGGGTCGTGGAGCGGAAGCGCGTGGTCGCTGATCTCGAAGTGCAGAGCGCTCAGGCCCGCCAGCAAGCTCTTGTAGTCGAACGTCGACGTCGTGAGCCGTCGGATCGCCGGGACGTCGTGCGTCTTGTTCGGGTCGACCTCATGCTCGAGGAACCTGCCACGCAACCAGTCCTCGTCGTGGGCGTAGTCGTCGTCCACACCGGCGCTGATGTTCTGCCTGCCGACCAGCTCCATGTCGAGGCGACGCTGGGTCTGGCTGCGCAAAATCTCGATGGTGCCCGTGAGCACGATGATCAGCCGGTAACCGGCGTCGATCGACTTCGCGACCACGCCACTGAAGTTCGCGGTCTTTCCGCTCTGCACGTATCCGACGACGAGGCCCTTCGACTGGTAGGGCTCCGGCCGGCTCGGGTCGGCCAGCCGTTGCACCACCTCGGTGGTCGCGACATCGAGTTTGCCGATCGTCTCGTCGTCCCAGCTCTTGCCCTCGAGCACTCGACGGTAGGCGCGCCAGTAAAAGTTGTGTTCGTTTCGCCGTTCCGGGGTGTACCAGGGAGCCCAGGGCTGCGGCGCCGCGATTACCACCGGTCCCCCGTCTCGCGCATACACCTCGTCGAGGGCTGCGTGTCCCTCGGCGGGGATGCCGAGGAGGTCGTAGATCATGGCGCGGCGGTCGTCCGTGTTCGGCGTGGTGAAACCGACCCACGACGCTGCACTCTCGGCGTCCCATTGCCGCAACCGCGCTCGGAGCGCTGTCCGGACCGCGGTCGCGTCCTCGTCGAGGAAGACGTTCACGATGTCTTCGATGGTCAGACCGTTCGGATAGCTCTTGCGGAGACGCGCGTTGACGGGATACAGCACGTCCTCGGGCGGGAAGCCGTCCCCGAGTTCGCGGGCAATCGCCGAATAGACCTCATCGCTCACGTCGCCACCCGCCCCTTGTCTGCAGTCATCGCGGAGAGCAGCACCTCTTGCCACGCCTGCATCTTGTCCTTCTGCCGGGCACTATGCCGGACGCCCTCGAACATCTCGCTCGTGAGCAGGAAGAGTAGCGACTTGAGAACCGGGGCGTCGGTGGGGTCGAGGCTGCGCCGGCCGAGGAGGTCACGCCGGAAGCGCGCGTTGAGCCACAGCGTCCGGGTCTCGAGGTTGACCTCGAAGAACTTGTCCCGCGCCAGCGAGCGCCACCCGATTGACACCGGGTCGTCGGCGACCGTGAATTCCAAAGCATCGCTGAAGGAGTCGAGAACGTCCTCAGGAAGGCCCGAGGCCGGTTCGACGACGCTGATCGGTCGCGGCTGCCGCTTGCGGGCCGACCGCATCACCGATTCGGCGTCGGCGAGATACGACTGAAAGTTCCCATCACCGTCGGCGAAGACCGCCTGGTCGAGTGCGGCTGACGCGGTCGCGTCCAGCGTCACCTCGGACTTTTCCGGGTTGATGGTGAAGTGCCGCATCAGCTGCGCGTCGAGGTCGATCGCGATGCGCGCGAGCCCGTAATCGGGACGGCCCCGCACCACGCCGTTCCAGCCGCCGGCCTGCAATAGCCGGTCGTGACGGTAAACGTATAGCCCCTGATGCTCGCGGCCTGGAATACCGTGCAGCCGGAACTCCGGAGCATTGCTGCGCGCCGGCCACAGGTGGGCCATAGCCGTCGCCAACGACCCACTGAGAGACAGCGTCAACGGCCGCGGGTACTGGGTGTCGCCGGGGTACGGGTAGCGGAACGGGTCGAGGGCATTGACCGTCCTCGGTGCCCCCGCCCGACCGGCCTCGGTGTCGTAGACGTCGACAGTGATGCTGACACGTTCGGCGTCGATGAGCCGGTGGAACACGACGCCAAGGTGACTGCGCACGTCGTTGATCGTCTGCTCGAGCCAGCTGACCTGCTCATCCCTGTCGGCAGACATCAGAAACGATTTGATGCCCCGCCACTCGACGATCGTGCCCGTGGTGAACGGGAAGCGGGGCGCCGTGTCGTCCAACTGCTGGGCGACTTGCGCCGAGTCGAGCACCGACACCGTGTGCCGCCCTTGACCGTCCGTTGTATCGATCATGCGGCCCTGAGCAAGCTGACCGGTAGCCCGCGACCACACCCGCAACATCCGCGCCTGACTCAGCGACGCCGCCTTCATCCCGACCCCGAAATGCCCGAGATCGCCGGACGCGTACTCACGGCGGCGGCCGTAAGTCATCGCGGCTTCGATGGTGTCACCGTCCATGCCGGCACCGTCGTCGATCACCCGCATCGCCACGATGCGGGTGCCCTCGCTGACGAAGCGGATCAGCACGTGGCGGGCGCCGGCGTCGACGCTGTTGTCGACCAGGTCGGCGAGCGCGGTCGGAATGGTGTGGCGCAGTCCGAGTGCGCTGGACAGTGATTCGTCAGGCGCCAGGGTGCGCGTGTCGACGACATCCACATTTTGGTCAGTCATCGGTCGTGTCCGTTCCGTGCACCCATGCCTGCTCCAGCAGTTCGGTGATGGTGTCCTCGCCGCGGTCACGGTAGGCGCTGAGGATCCGGCGTGGCCGCGTCTCGCCGGACAGGCCGATAGCATCGGCGACCACCCGCGGTAGGTCCCGACCCCTGACCTCCAATGGCTCTGGATGGCCCATCTCAGCGAGCGCACGACGCAACGGCTCGGCGTCCTCGGGCACCGTCGGCGGACGACGGACGCCGAAGCTGCGTTCGGGGCCGAACTCGAGCAGCACGACATCACCCACGTCGGCGGACAGGGCGCGGAGGAATCGGCGGATAGTGCCGAACGTCGGCTGGGCGCCGGTCCAACGGATCATCTGTGCGCCGAGGTCACTGGACAGTTCTGCCACCTCACCTCGCCGGCAACCGGCCACCGCCGCGACTCCGGCCGGTACCGCGAATCCCGAGCCGCGGAGTTGATCGGCCGTCACCCTGATGCGGAAGTACCAGGTGACGCCCGACCTGTAAAGCTGTCGCGTCTGCTCCGGTGTCTTGCCTTTCGAAGCGCGCGTGCGCCGCAGCGAACCGTCATCGTGGACGCCGAACTCGCTAAAATTCGGTGCTTCTTCTGCTTCGGCGGCGGCAGGTTTCGCTGTCTCCCAGTCCGCGAGCCGCCACACTCCATCTTCAAGGATCACCCGCTCGTCGTTCTTCAATGCAGTGTCGACCGACCGTGCCGGCCGGTCCGATGCAAGCGCACCCACCAGCTGCTCAGCCGACCGCGGCGCACCGATCGCCTCGAGCGCGCCGACAGCAAGGTCGGCGATCCGCTTGGAGTGGGTGAGAGCGGAGTCGGCGACGACAGTGAACCCGCAGCGCGTCAGCCATACTTCCAGTTCGGCGCGCGGCATCGACACCGCGGCGGCGACGTCGTCGAGCGCGACCACACCGTTGGGTGACTCATAGTCTTCGAGCAGGGTCTGCGTGCGCTTCACTGCCGCCGAGACGCTGGGTGCGGCGGCCCAGCTGTCAGTGACCTCGAAGTAGTCATCGAGGCGGTCGAGGACGAGCCACAGCGGGACGTGGAGACTGGGGACTTCGGCGGCCAGGACCGGGTGGGCGGACAGCAGGCGGTCGAGGGACGCGACGGGCTGAATCTCGACGCGCAGGCTCGCCAGCAGGTTGCCGACGCCGGTTCCGAATCCGCACGCCGCGTTGAGCTTGGCTTTGACGTCGGCTTCGATCTGACCGGCGCGTCCAGCACTGACCGCGAGTTTGGCGCCGACAGCACCGAGACGCATGCGGTCGACAGCGACGAGACGCTCACGAAGCACCAACGACTCACGCTCGTCGAGCTGCGCGACGAGATTCTCGATCTCGTCGACCGCGTCGTTGCGGTCGTTGTCGGGGAGGTCGGCGGGGGTCAATGCGGAAACTCGTGCTGCAAGCTCCTGGATAGGTTCGGGTGACTCGTCGTCGATTTCGACCGTGACCAGGGGGCGGTCACCCTGGCCGCGGGCACGCCGCCAGACCGCGAGTTGCCGGAGGTCATCGACGAGGGCCGTGATGACGGGTGGGGCGTCCGGTGTCGCGTCGTCCTCAATGCCGGCCCGCGGATCGCGCATCACCGTGCAGACGAGGAGGCCATAGACGATGTCCTGCACCGTCTGGGCGCTGGTGCCGCGGACCCCGAACAGATCGGTGACAGTGTGAGGCAGCACGCAGGCGAGCGTCGACTCGGACGTCAGGCGTCGCAGGGCGGTGGTGGCGCGGGTGTCGAGAGCCAAGGCGGCGACCGGCAGATCAGCATCCAGCGCCGGGAAACTCTCCGCAAGCACAGCGGGCCCGTGGTGGGCGACGTAGACCTCAGCCAGCTCTTCGAGGACCTTCTCCAGGTCGACCTCGAGTGCGGTGAACGACGGCGACTCGCTGAACCACCAGTCCGGTGAGGGTGCGAGGGGCTCGAGCAGAACCGCGCGGTCGGAGACATAGTCGTCCAACCAGGGCAGCAGGTCCACCCACAATGTCTCGCTCAGCTCATCGGCAGAGAACGAGTTCACCCCGATCGACAAAGCACAACCCCACTCGAACCAGCTCGAAGCGGCACACGCCGACTTCTGTATCCCGATCAAGTTACTTCAGCTCTCAACCGAGCGCACCGCGGGGACCTGAGTTCTCTCGGCGGCACAAGGGCGCGCCGAGCCCGATAGCCCCGAACATGTCGGTGCCGGCCGCTACATTTCAGTTATCGATCATCGCGAGGCGCAGTCATCGCCTCGCTTCTCACGAAACCCCGGGAGTGCCGATGCCCTGTTGGGACGACTTCGATTACGACCGCAGTGTGCAGCGGGCCTGGTCGGCTTTTCAGCGCCGCCTGTCGGGCTACGTCGCGGAAATGAAGGTCGACGACCTGCTAACCCTGGACTCGACCTTCGATACCGACCCAGATGACGTGGCGCGCTGCGTCCAATTTTTCGCCCGGGCCTCGCGGGTGACAGATCCCTCGCCGCGGTGGAGGAGGCACGTCTCGCCGACCTGGGGTGGAATCCATTGCGGCGAAGGGGATTGAACCTGCTGTTGCGCGAAACGGTGACGGATTCCGGGAACGGCACAATCATGTCAGTGAGCTGAGACCAGTGTTTGTTACAGCGGAGAACTGGCCGGCGATCGATCGTGCGTCAGCGCGAGGATTCCGCCGTCGCGGATAGAATTCGGCGCCCTTGAATGACTACCTGCTCGTCGAAGTGTCCGTCGACGACCGGATGGAGCATCAAGCCCTCGGCGCGCCGATGTTCGTCGCCTCTATGGGTCTGCGATATGAGGTAGGAGAACCCCTGGTAGATGTAGCCGCTCTTCCAACCTATTCCCTACACCAACCCGCGGTCGGTCGTCACTTCCAGAAGCGTCGACGGCGCGCCGGACACCTCGTCATCGTCGACCGGATTGCTACACGACGCCTCACTCCAGACTCCGGAATCCATCCATTTGGCCCAACTCAGAGTGGCCGCAGGACGCTTCGCACGCAGATCGAGACGCTTATCCCGACGCGTGCGTAACAGTCCACTACAAAGTCTCGATAACCAGGAACAACGCCCACGCGTCACTGCTAGCAATGCCTCGGAGATACCCATGCACGACCCTCTCGACCCCGCAACAAATCCATCCGTTGACCAGCGCGGCCGCGGAGGATTCGGTCGCACACTGTCGTCAGTCATTCGCGTCGTGTTTGGACTTATAGGGATCATGTTCCTGATCGGTCTCATCGGCGCCGCGATGGAAGGCGAGGTCAGTATCGCGTTTTACGTAGTTTGCCTACTCATCGCGGCAGGCGCCCTGTATTTTGCCACCGTGCGGCCGTCACGGGTTCGCGCCTGGAAGCAGCAGAATCCGGGCAAGTCTCCCGTCGGGAGGAGAATTCTGTGGGGCACCGCAGTAGCAGTGTTATTCATAGCCTCGACGGCCCTTGATTCGGCGATTCACCCCGAACTGTATGAGAGCGAGCAGGCGACCAAGAGCGCGGGCTCGGCAGTCTCCGAACCGACGAGCGCGCCGCCGACATCTGCGCCGACTACAACTGCGGAGCGCCCTCTAGCGGTCGCGTCTAAATTCATGCCCATCGATGGATCGGTGGCAGCCGACGCAGTACTTGCAAAGCTCGACGCCCTGGCCATCGCCGAACCGGCGCCGATGACAGGTTTCGATGACGCGGGGCTATCGACCTGGTCCGATGACGTTGCGGTCGAGGGCGGAAGGAACGGTTGTGACACCCGCAATGACATTTTGAGACGGGATCTCACCACGGTCGTGCTGGTGCCAGGCAGTCGCGGCTGCGTCGTACGTTCAGGCCAACTGCAGGACCCATACTCGGGTAAGATACTGGCCTTCACGAGCGACAACGAAGGCCCCTTTGCAACGGTAGAGATCGACCGTGTTGTCGCGCTCGCGGATGCTCGGCGGACGGGTGCTCAGCAGCTTGACGAACAGACGGTGCGCGCACTGGCGAACGACCCCCGTAATTTGCAGGCGGTAGATGGCACGGCATCCAGGCAAAAGGCAGGCCGCGACGCCTCCGCCTGGTTGCCTCCGAATGCGACTTATCACTGCACCTACGTCGCACAGCAGGTGGATGTCAAGTCGATCTACCGGTTGGCGGTTTCGCAACAAGAACGAGACACGATCGCGCGCGTACTCGGTGGATGTGGCGCGACACTTCCACCGCCACCACCTCCCCCAGTCGCACAGACGATTACGAACGTTGCGCCGCCTCCCCCGCCAGCCACAACGCTTCCCTCGGTTCAACAGGAAGTACCCCGAGTGGCGCCCATCGCGCCGCCACCAGCGCCCGTTGCGCCGGCACCACCTCCGCCACCACCCCCGCCGCCGGCACCTGCTCCCGCGCCCGATCCAGAACCTTGGGGAGGATACGGCTGCGGTGAGGGGTATTACGAAAATTCCGCCGGCAATTGCATACCCGTCCCCGGCGCGTCACCGACCGGCGCAAGTGCCCGTTGTAAGGACGGCACATACTCGTACAGCGAGAGCAGGCGTGGAACGTGCTCCGGCCACGGTGGTGTCGCCGAGTGGTACTGAGTAAGTTGTTCGGTTGTTGGCCGGTCTCATACTTGACCTAGACGTGATCAACTTCGTTGACGGCGCTCGTTTGGAAATCCCTTCACCGAAATTCCACGCCCGTGTGACTCCGCCAATGAGGGCGGTTCTCTTTCGATGCTGATCGTCTGTGACCGAACTTCAGACAGGTCCTGCCTGCTCACTTCGACACGGCAACCGACAGCTCCGGAACCCT
This sequence comes from Rhodococcus sp. WAY2, assembly GCF_009859915.1. Taxonomy (NCBI): domain Bacteria; kingdom Bacillati; phylum Actinomycetota; class Actinomycetes; order Mycobacteriales; family Nocardiaceae; genus Rhodococcus; species Rhodococcus sp. WAY2. The sequence continues at coordinate 2,194,127 of NZ_CP046572.1, read as the reverse complement.
GAGGCCTCCAAGAACCACGACATTTCCGCGTTACAGATGTTGAATCGCACCGATGTGGACCTATAATGGCCCACACGACACCGCGCATCGAGGCAGTTCCGCGTCTGCGCACAGGTAGACTCGATCTGCATGATAAAACTCTGGCATGGGAATCGAAGACCTCCAGGCGCTAGTGTCGAACTTCTCGGAGCGCCGAGACTGGTCCCAGTTCCACACCCCAAAGAACCTTGTAATGGCGCTTAGCGGCGAAGTCGGCGAACTCACCGAAATCTTTCAGTGGCTGACTCCGGAGCAAAGCGCAACAGTCGGGGAGGATGCGCAGGCGCGCGCGCATGTCGAGGAAGAGGTCGCCGATGTCTTCATCTACCTGCTGCGGCTCGCTGAGGTGCTGGACATCGACCTCGCCGAAGTCGTGAGCAAGAAGGTTGAGTTGAACGACAAGAAGTATCCCGAAGAAGAGTCGCGGGGCAAGGCCACGAAGCACACACAGCTAGGAAGATGAAGTCTGCTCGTGGTGCTGCAACGTACTGGCTCCGAGTCAGGTCAAGTCATGGCTGAAACGCACAAGACACAGTCCTGATTCAGTATCGCTTGCTGCTTGTGTCGGCTTAACCTGTCGAAATGTGACGGCCTCGGCGGGGGTCTCGCTCTGGTCGGGCGCGTACGTCAAGCCGTGCTGTTCGGCGAGGATAGCTCGGACGACTCGAGTGAGGCCGGCGTGATCGGGGAAGATTTGGACGACGTCGGTGCCGCGCGGGACCGCCTTGTTTAGTCGCGTACCTGCCGGGCCAACTCCGGCCCCGTGACGCTCAAGACTTATCAAATGCAACCATATATCTAGTACGCCTCGGAGTTCGAGGTCCGGACTCAACTCCGCTGGCGACCGCATTCCATCGAAATGATCGGAAATCGAGGGAATCGACTGACGTCCGGCGAATTCGCCCGGCAGCATATTTCAGACCGTTGTCGAATTCTCGAAACGCGTCCCTCCTATCGCCTGCCGACCCGTGACACATTCAACGAAGTGGAATCCATGTACTGAGGTGGCGATCGGAAAAGGCCGCGACCTTTCCACCAATCAGCCACGGCTTAAATTCCGCGCGCATTCGGCTGGCGAGACACCGCTGCACCAGCAGCGGATCCAACTCAGCTAATCTGTGTGTTGCGGCCCGACGGACTTCCGCTGTGACTCACAGCCACGGACATGCCCCCACCCGCACGAACTGATTCGTGCTGCCCGGGGGACCTCACTGTGACCTTGCTTCGTACCTCTGCCGACAGAATCGTCGGCATGGCTCATCCCGAGTCCTTGGCTGAACAGCTTCTCGAGCAGATGCTGTTTCGGACCGGTCACCGGGCGAGCGACGCTGAGCAGAGGTCCTGGAGACGCAGTCTCCCAGTTTTAGCCCGTGACTTAGCCGACGCAGGGTTAGGCGGTGTGGAGATGCTCGTCGAATATCACCTTCCACTGACTTCACAGCGGGCCGATGTCGTGCTCGCCGGCACTCACCCAAAAACGGGGGCGCCCTCGTATGTGGTCGTTGAACTCAAACAGTGGTCAGCAGCCCACCGTTATGAGGACAGCGTGGAACTCGTAGAAGTACCAGGTATGCCTGGAGGGCCGAAGCTGCACCCCGTCGCTCAGGTGAAGGGATACTGTGACTATCTCTCCGACTTCGCAAAAGCGCTCGCAGATCAGCCTGACGCGCTCGCAGGAATCGCGTACCTTCATAACGCCACAGATCCTGGCGCAGTCGCCGATCTACGCGCTTTCCCCGTAACTACGACCGCACGACTATATACAGCCGCGGATCGGGGCGACATGATCGCGTTCCTCAAATCGCGTTTGTCCGCCGCCACAGGTCACACGGCAGGTGACACCCTCATCCGCTCAGCGGTGGCTCCCTCTCAGCAGCTTCTCAAGGTTGCCGCTGCGGAAGTTCAAGAGCGGCCACAGTTCCACCTCCTCGGCGAGCAACAGCTCGCCGTCGACCTGGTGCTGCATTCCGTCGAGCAGGCGCGCGCCAACGATGGCAAACGCATCATCGTCGTCACGGGCGGGCCGGGCAGTGGCAAGAGTGTGATTGCGCTGTCTCTCGTCGGCGAGCTTGCCCGCCGTGGCCGGACGGTCCTGCACGCGACCGGATCCCGATCCTTCACGCAGACGCTCCGGAAGGTCGCGGGGGCACGTGCCCCGCGAGTGCAGAAGATGTTCAAGTACTTTAACCAGTTCATGACCGCAGATCGCAATGGTCTCGACGTGCTCGTTCTCGACGAGGCCCACCGTATCCGTGAAACGTCCGTTGACCGGTATACCAAGGCGGAACTGCGAACCGACCGACCTCAAATCGACGAGCTGATCGCCGCTGCTCGCGTTCCGGTATTCCTCCTGGATGAGCACCAGGTGGTTCGTCCCGGTGAAATGGGTTCCCTCGAACAAATCCAGCGTCACGCGAAGTCCATCGGCCTCGAGACACAGCACGTCCATCTTGGCGAGCAATTTCGCTGCGGGGGCAGTGAGGAGTACGTGCTCTGGGTGAAGCGCCTCCTCGGGTTAGTAGAGGGTGGGCCGTACGCTTGGAGGGGCGATCCGCAGTTCGCGGTTCGCGTTGCCGATACACCGCAAGAACTAGAACATCTCCTCTTGCATCAGCAAGAGCGCGGCTACACCGCACGAATGACAGCCGGATACTGCTGGCCATGGAGCGACGCAAACAAGGATGGCTCGCTACCTGCCGACGTTCAGATTGGTAACTGGTCACGGCCGTGGAACAGCAAGAGCGACAGACGCATCGGAGATGCACCCCCAGCACCGTTGTGGGCCACCGAGGACGGTGGCTTCAATCAAGTCGGATGCATTTACACCGCGCAGGGATTCGAATACGACTGGAATGGCGTAATCCTCGGGCCCGATCTCGTGTGGCGCGATGACCACTTCAAGACTGTCCGCTCAGCTAACCGCGACCCCGACATGCGGAACGTGAGGAAGGTCGGCGATGTGCGATTCAACGAATTGGTGCGAAATGTCTACAAGGTGCTCCTCACCCGCGGAATGGTGGGCACAATCATTTACTCGACGGACGAAGAGACACGAGACGCTCTTCACGCACTGGTGAGCGAAACCAACTGAGCCACAGCGTTACCGAAGAGAATACTGCACACGAGCACGGCCCGACAGGCTTCCGCTTCAGGACATGCCTCCACCCGGTGCGATACCGGATAGGCGCATGAGCGTTGAATGCATGGGTATTGGTTATTTCTAAGGAGTATCCAGATCACTGGGACCTCGCACAGAAAGATGGCTTTTGGGATACTCGACCCCGCACCAAGATCGAACCGGCTGATGACATCTTCTTCTGGATGGCGGGCACAGGTCTCATCGGATGGGCACGCGCGACATCCGCAACCTTCGAATTGCATTCGTCCCATCCACCTGCGCATTGGCACGATGTGGCCACCGGCGGATACCGGTGGCGCTTCACATTAGAGCCGCAGAGCTCCACACCGGTACGACAGCCACGGTGGAAGGAGATGGCCGCGTCTGCCGGAATCACGGTGCCGGCAAGCAATGGCCGCATCGAGGTGAAGGATCCGAAGGGACGGGCGTATTTGCGCGATCTGTTCAAGAAGAAGCCCGCATTTGATGAGGCTTTTCCGGACGGACTCGCTGTCTATGCGCCCGGTGACGATCTGCGCAAGCGCGCGCAGAGAGACATCGCAGTGCGTCAAGGGCAGGGGCAATTCCGCGACTCCTTGGTCAATTCTTACGGCAGCACCTGCGCAGTTACTGGATCAACGGTTCTCGCCGTATTGGAGGCCGCGCACATCGACCGCTACTACGGGGTCCACACAAATCATGTGACCAACGGGCTATTACTTCGCGCCGATATTCACACCCTGTTCGACCTCCAACGTATAACCATTGACCAGGACCTGCGGATACGGGTCGGACCCGACCTCATTCATACCGAGTACGGAAATCACGAGGGCAAGGTCTTAAGACTGCCCGAGAACCGAAGCCATCATCCGGACCGCGACGCTCTACGCCGCCATAGGGAAAGTTGCGACTGGGCAACCATTCCTCAGAGTCCGTAGACTCTCGGGTCCGCAGCCCCCTCGATTATGCCGCCCAGACGTCGGATCAGAAAGCATCCCCTTCCGTTTCGATGGGTCTAGCGACGCGGTCAGACGTGCGAACCTGGATCCGACAGATTTGAGCCGAATCGGTACCGGTCACCCCGCCGATCTGAACTTTTGGTAGCTGGCCTCTAGCAATTCTCTATCTGGCCGCTCGGCCCGCACAGATGGAATTACCATGAGCTTCTGACCATGACGTTCCTTCAACCCATATTCGAGCATCGGTCCGTCAATCTCTATCAGCAGATCCTGACGAATTTCGACAACATGGTCCGGTCGGATACCCAGAATGTGTGCATCGAAAGCTGCATGGTGGATCTTGCACATAGCAAGACCATTTCGGACGGAGGCGATCCCATCTTCGTCAGAGTCTGGAACGATATGTGCCGCATCGAGAAGCTCGCTGTGCCCGAGCGCGCAAACTGCACAACGGGTGTCATAGGCACGCATCACCGTGGACCGGAAGACAGGCTGATGCAATCGCCGCTTGGTCTCCGCCACGATGTAGCGGCGAAGATGCTCCTCCACAGGCGATGCTGTCCGGTGCAAATCGCGCGCCACTTCCGTTGCGACAACGAATTGATGCGCCTCAGCTTCTTCGGCGACAATGAATACCGGGTAGATCGGCTGAAACCGGCTCGGACCGACGCCATAGAACCAGATGAGCGGAACCTTCAGCTCCATCGCCGCACGAAGACCCCGGTTATCCATGTTCTCGGGGTCCTTTCCCGACCACTTGTAGCGAAGGAGCCCATCTGCACCGACGGTATCCTCGTACGGTCGTTCTTCACCAGCGCGACGATACGTGGTACTGATCGACAACGCGGAGGCAAGCTGACGTGGCTTTCGAATGCCGCGAGTGGGATCCATTAGTCGGAACATCTCACCGTCGATAGAAAAGTCAAGCAATTCCTGCCTGCTGATCGAATCGAGACCGTCATTCGTGCGGACTGCGAGAAATCTCATCGCCTCGCGGCGCAAGCGTGTGTCAAAATCCGGTGCGACGTCGGTACCCAAAGCGATATTCGCCATAAACCGTTCCTCCACGTACTCAGTTCCGCCGCAACAGACTGACAGTAGCGGACTGTTAGGAAGAGTATCGATCCTGGACTGCACGCCCGGCCAGCGGATTGACGATCCGGCGTCCGTCACTCGAAATCGGTAAAGTACGGACGGATGGACGGACCGGATTATCGCATGGAGTCGTCGATTATCTGCAAGAGATACCTCATTCATTGCTTCGAACAACATCGTTCAGTCCATGATCGAACGCACTCGCCAGAAGAAGCATCTCTTCTAAAGTCATGGCACTCTACGACGCGCTCAGCACGGATGGACGGTAGATACACGAAGAAGCCGGATGCCTCCAGAGGCACCTGTTCGAGACACCCCAGTAGTAGCTTTGCGGCTATGAGCACTCCATGGCAGAACCCTGACGCCGTTTCGTCGATGCTCGACGACTGGGAGACGTGGGCGATAGTTGGACTCTCCGGCAACCCGGACCGGACGGCGTACCGCATCGCCCAGCTGTTGCAGGAACGCGGGAAACGCATCGTTCCCATCCACCCGTCCGCCCCGACGGTGCTGGGCGAGCAGGGTTACCCCACTCTCGCGGACGTGCCTTTTTCCATCGATGTCGTGGACGTGTTCCGTCAGTCCGACGCTGCGGGGGAATTCGCCGACCAAGCCGTCCAGGTGGGGGCGAAGGGCGTGTGGTTCCAGCTCGGCGTCATCGACGAAGAAGCGTTCCGACGCACGACCGAAAAGGGACTGGCCATGGTGATGGATACGTGCCCGGCAATCGAGTGGAACAAGCGGAGCTGACTGGCCGATCCCGGTGTAGGTCGAGTCGGGCAGTTTCCAACGTATGACTACCCTGGACCGAAAACATGCAAATCGGACAGCGATCCCGCACGGCGCCCGGTCGTCAAACGGAAGGTTCTACCCATGGCCATCGACTACACCCGTCGCCCCTCCACCCCGGCCGCACCGCAGGGCGGGGTGAATCTGAGCAAGGTGACGTTGTCGAAGGCAGCACCCTCGGTCAGCCTCACCAAGTCGGGTGAGCGGCAGGGCGCGATGCGGGTCAACCTCAACTGGTCGACGGGCGCGGCGCCGCAACCGAAGAAGACCGGCTTCTTCGCGAAGCTCGCGGCCGCCGCAGGCGGCAACACCGGCATCGACCTGGACCTCGGCTGCCTCTACGAACTCGCCGACGGATCGAAGGGCGTAGTCCAGGCACTCGGCAACACGTTCGGTTCGCTGCAGGACGCCCCGTTCATCAAGCTCGACGCGGACGACCGAACCGGCACCGTGACCGGGGGCGAGAACATGCACATCAACCTCGATCGACCGGAGATGTTCAAGCGCATCCTCATCTTCGCGATGATCTACGACGGTGCACCCAACTGGGCCGCAGTGGACGGCGTCGTCACCCTCTACCCCACCAGCGGACCCGAGGTGGAAGTTCGACTCGACTCGTCGAACAGCTCCGCTCGCATCTGTGCCATCGCGATGCTGCAGAACACCGGACAAGGCATCACCGTCACCCGCGAAGTGAAGTACATCGAAGGCAGCCAGGCCGACCTCGACAAGGCCTACAGCTGGGGCATGAAATGGGCAGCCGGCCGCAAGTAGCAGCGCGGGCTGCACCGCTTCGAATCGAATGTCGCCGGCACCCGCGCTAACGTCGGAGCATGTTCAGTACTGAGATCGAGGTGCGCACGGGCGCTGAGCCGGTGGTGCACGACCTGACCCGTGAGATCGAAAAGTTCCTCGCCTCGGCAGGCGCCGGCGATGGCCTGCTGCATGTGTGGGTGCCGCATGCCACGGCGGGGCTCGTCGTCATTGAAACCGGCGCGGGCAGCGACGACGACCTCCTGCGGGCAATCGACGACATGCTTCCGCGCGACGACCGCTGGAGGCACAGCCACGGCAGCCACGGACACGGCCGCGACCACGTGCTGCCGGCGTTCCTGCCGCCCTACGCGTCGGTGCCCGTCATCGACGGCGCGCTCACAACTGGGACCTGGCAATCCGTGTGCCTCGTCGACACCAACGTCGACAACCCGGTGCGCCGCGTCCGCTTCAGCTTCCTCGCCGGATGAGCTGACGCCGGGACGAACTCCCAGTCACTTGTACGCGAGTGTCCTTGCCAGGGAATAGGTTTCGGGCAGGTTGGCAGCCTCGTCGGTGGATGAACGGTCCACCCACGTTTCCAGGGCAGCTCGGAGTACTGCGATCGACACATCGACTGCCAGTCGAATCTGCAGCTCGGAACAGTCGAATCGCTTCGACACTGCGTCGACCAGAGTCGCGTTCCGCGCCACGCTCGCACGCGCCAGCACCGCACGCAGCGTCGGCTCCTTCTTAATGATCCTGTTCACCCGCAACAGTCGCTGGCAAGCGATCGACGAACTGTCCGAGTACACCGTGAGGGCCGCAGCGAAGGACGCTTCCAGCGCGAGCCTCGGTGAGACGTCGGAATCGAGCCGATCGAGCCCCGCCCCAAGGATCGCCTCGAAGGCCCAGTGATCCCGGAGCGCGGCCTCCTCCTTGGTGGCGAAGTATCGGAAGAAGGTTCGCTGAGACACTCCCGCCGCCTGCGCGATCTCACCGACCGTCGTGGCCTCGACACCCTTGCTCTCGAACAGGGTGAGTGCGGCCTCGCTGATCTCCACACTCGTCTGCACACGCCGCCGCTCACGCAGCCCGAGCGGGCCGGCAGGCAGGTCAGGCGACACGGGGAGGGTTCCAAGTCTGGTCATCAACGGCCCTCGCAATCAGTAGGGGCACTCACCGGTCATCGTTCCCATCTGGTCACCGGTTGTCAATATGGCAGCGTGTGCCATAATGACAGGGAAGGGTGGTAGTCAATGAATCTCAATATCGGTGAAATCTTCCTGTACCCGCACCATGGGTCCGTGACGGTAACGAAGCTCACGACCCGGATGTTCAACGATCTACCCACTGCATACGTGCAGTTCGAAGTCGCCCAGAATGGGCTGTCGATCGAGATCCCGGTGGCGAAAGCCGAGGCGATCGGTGTGCGCAACGCGATCAATCTCGACGAAGTCGGCCGCGTCTTCGAGATCCTGCAGGGTCCGACGATCGACGACCCGTCCAACTGGTCCAGGCGATTCAAGGCCAACCAGGAAAAGATCACCGTCGGCGGCATCTTCACGGTGAGTGAAGTAATCCGCGATCTGATGACGCGTGCGCAGGCCAAGCCGCTCTCGGCCGGAGAGAAGCGCCAGCTCGAGCACGCAATGCAGCTCGTCATCTCCGAGCTCGTCCTCGCCATGAAGACGACCCCCGAGGCCACGAGACGCCGTATCGAATCGATCTACGAAACCACCGCCGTCGCTGTCTAGTTCGGCGGTTCGTGTTTTGTAATCACCCAGCGTTTTTCATCGGCAGCAGCCCGGACAAAAGTCCGGGCTGCTGCCGTTGTCATTGAGCCGCAGTCACTTCCGCCCGCTGCGAGGGCGGAACTACCGCGACGGTGGTCGTTCAGCTACTACCGAACAAGCCGCCCAGCGACCCGGTTCCCGAGCCAGTCCCGTAGGTGATCACCACGGACGAGACGGCGTCGACACCCGCCGCAGCGATGGTCCCGTCCGGTGCGTAGGACGAACCACCTCCGCCTCCGCCACCACCGAAGTTCTCGGCGCCGCCGCCACCGCCGAACCAGCCGCCGCCGCCCCCGCCCCCGGTCTCGGATCCCGCTCCGCCGGCGCCGACGAGGCCAGCCGATCCGTCGGGGTTGTCACCACCGTTGCCGCCGACACCACCCGCATCGGCCTGACCGCCACCCCCGGCTCCTCCCCCGCCACCGGCCTGGCCCGCGGGCGCATTGGGAGCGAGGTTGCCGGATCCACCGATGTAGGTGTCGCCTGCCCCGCCGCCACCCGACGCGACGATCTGCCGACCGGCCAGCTCACCCGTTCCGGTCCGAACGTCGGACGCGCCGCCACCGCCGCCCGCACCCGTGCCACCGATGCCGCCGCCGTTGAACCCGGCCGCGCCTGTGCCGTCACCACCGTTGCCGCCGACGAGCACATACAGGGCGTCGCCGGGCGTAACGGGAAGTGCGCGCGTTGCGACAGCGCCGACGCCTCCGAGAACGGAACCGGCGTTTCCACCGCGAGCACCCGTAGCGGTCACGTCGAGGCTCGTGATGCCCTCAGGAACCGTGAAGGACTGGGCACCACCGGTGAACGTGAAGGTGCACGTCACCGCACTGCCCGCCCCCTGCACGCAACCCGCCGGCAGTGCCGGGGCGGCCACGGCGACACTGGGCGCGAGCAGCGCGGATGCGCCGACGAAGGCCATCCCGCACACCCCGCTCGCGTACCAGCGGCGCCGTGTTTTCGTGTGCTGATCTGTCATGTCAGTCGTCCCCCGTCGCAGGCTGATCTCAATCGATCGTGTCGGTTCGGAGCATCCCACAGCGTTTGCCGGTCCGCGGCGGATCGAGGGATCGAGAAAAGTCTGAACGCCCGCTAAACGGGACCCGGCTGTTCGCGACCGGTCTGCAGCGGCTATGAAGGAGTGATAGACCGATTTGGTTTCGGAACCCAAGAGCAGTTTCTAGTGCGAGGTAAAGCAGATGAATGGTGCGGCGGCCATCGGTGATGGCATCTTCCAGATACCTGTCCCTATTACGGACAACCCCCTCGGTCACACACTGGTCTACGCGATGGAATCCCCCGGTGGACTGATCCTCGTCGACGCCGGTTGGGACGACGACAACGCCTGGGCCGGGCTCACCTCCGGGCTGGAGGAGATCGGCCACTCCGTGAAGGACGTGGAGGGCGTAGTCCTCACCCACTTCCATCCCGACCACACGGGGCTGTGCGGACGGGTGCGGGAGGCGTCGGGTGCGTGGATCGCGATGCACGAGTCCGACCACGAATTGTTCGCGCACATGTCTTCGGGTCGCAGCGACGAGTGGCTGGAGTTTCAGCGGCTCAACATGGTCCGTGCCGGCGCCGGCGCGGACGAGGTAGCGGCGTTCGAGCAGGCGGCGACCACCGAGCCGCCCACGGGCCCGAGTTCGGCTCCCGACCGCGTTCTCGTCGACGACGAACTGATCGCCCTCACCGGCAGAGGGCTGCGCGCCGTCTACACCCCCGGCCACACACCCGGGCACGTCTGCTTCTATCTCGAAGACGCCGACGTCATGTTCACCGGTGACCACGTGCTGCAGAAGACGACCCCGCATGTCGGCAACTTCGTCTACCCCCTCGAGGAACGCGATGCCCTGGCCGAGTTCTTCGACTCGCTGCGCCGTGTGCAGAAGATGGAGATCACCCGCGGTCTCGGCGCCCACGGCATCCCCATCGACGATGTCGCGGGTCGCGCCGGCGAGCTGATCGAACACCATGAGGAACGACTCGACCATCTCCATCACGCGTTCGGTGACGACCAGCTCAGCGTGTGGGATGTGGCCGCACGGATGAAGTGGTACAAGCCGTGGGCCGACATCTCCCCGATGGGCAAGCACATGGCGCTGTCCGAGGGCGCCGCCCATCTGCGGCACCTGGTCGCCCGCGGCCTCGTCGCGCAGGTTCCGGGCAGCGATCCCGCCCTGTTCGTGCGCGTCTGATCCGGAGACGCAAGCGCAGGCGAATTGGCTCGCCCATCGTGTCGGGCGAGCCAATCGATGCTCCAAAGTGCGTTCTCCGTTCCGGTCCCCGACTCGTCCACGAGCGCCCATACCCGGCGACGACCACAGTGCCTAATCGGTGACCTTCGGCCCTGGAATAAGGCCCGCCGCTATCGGACCGTAGTCATGGAAGCCGACACACACCGATCGGCGCGAAACGGAGAGGACATCGTGGGACAGCATCGCGAGGGCTCATTCGCCGGTGAGTACCGCCAGGAGGGCGACGATCTTCGATACTTGCACCCGGCCGGGATGGCGCTTGCGGTGCTGTGCGGGGCGACTGTGGCAGGGTTGGTCGCTTTTCTCGGTGTCTGGCTCGCGACGCCTCTCGTCGGTGTGGGTGCGGCAGCGATTCTTGTCGGAATCCTGTGCCTTGCGGCAGCAATGTTGATGCCCCGCCGGACACGCAGGGCACACACCGGGACGCTCGGACCCCCACTGCGGTGACCATCGGCCCTCCCGCGGAGGCCAGGCGAGGACGAGGATGGGTACGGAAGGGCGCTGCGCCGATTCCGTCGGGGTGTCGGCGAGCGTGTGGGTGAGGAGCAGACCATGAATGTCGATATTCCCGGTGTTGATGTGGTGCGGCACGCGGTCGACTTGGCCTGCCGAGCGCCGTCGGTCCACAACAGCCAGCCATGGCACTGGACGCTGACCGACGATCGCCTCGAACTTCATACCGATCCGGAAAGACTCCTGAAAACAGCGGACCCCAACGGTCGGCAAATGGTGATCAGCTGCGGAGCGGCCCTCCATCATCTGCAGGTCGCTCTCACTGCGGTGCGATGGACAGCCGAGATCGTTCGCCTCCCCGAAGGCCCTCGCTCACCCCATCTCGCGACCATTCGCTTCCAGCATGATGCTCGCCCCCAATCGCACGACTTCGACCTCGCGGCCGCGATGAGGCATCGCTACTCGGATCGACGGGCGTTCGACCCCGTGAAGACCTGGGGTCCGGGCACCCTGTCCGACATGGTTCGCGGACGTGGCGCACGCTTGACCGTGCTCCCCGCCGACGCGCGTCGTACGCTGGCAGAGGCGACGGAACTTACCGCGGCTGCGCGACGCTACGACGCGATGTATCACACCGAATTGCATTGGTGGGCGGGTCATTCGATTCCGGCGGGAGGAATCCCACCGACCGCGCTGGCCACCGCGGACGAGCGAGCGCGCGTCGGCATCGGGCGCAACTTCCCCTCCGGAACCGACACACACGGAGCTGACTCGACGCAGATCGATCAGTCGACCGTGGTGGTGCTGAGCACCGGAACCGACACTCGGATGGACTGGCTGCGCTGCGGCGAAGCGCTTTCCGCTTTACTACTCGACGCAACGGTGAACAAAGTTGCCACCTGCCCGCTCACCCACGTGACCGAGGTCCCGCAGAGCCGAGCGATGATCGGAGATCTTCTCCCCGAGCCCTCTTATGCCCAGGCATTGGTTCGCCTGGGCACGGTCGTTGTCCGCGCTCCCCGGCAGACTCCCCGGCGTGAGGTGGATACCGTGCTCTCGGTGAACAGGTCTCGGCGAGAAAACAGTCGCTGAGAGATTCTGGTCGGAGACCGGTCACACTGGCAGGAGCCACCATGCGCGTAGACATTCCCATCGTCGTCGGCGTCGACGGCTCGGCCCATGCACTGGACGCGGTGCGTTGGGCGGCACACGATGCGGTGGTTCGCGGCGCTCCGTTGCTGCTGGCTTCATCCCTTGTGGTGCGGCGCGGAACCTACGGTGACGCCATCAACCTCTCGGCGGGTGCCTTCACGGATCTCGAGGACGTCGGGAAGCAACGTCTGGACAGGGCGGCGGAACTGGCGACCAAGGCGGTCGGCGACTCACCGCTGACGGTGCACACCACCATTCGGGAGGGCAGCCCAGCCGCCGTCCTTCTGGACTTGGCGAAATCGGCCCGCATGCTCGTCGTGGGATCCCGGGGGCTGGGCAGTGTCGCCGGGGGTCTGCGCGGGTCGGTGAGCACGGCGGTCGCCGGCCACTCGCCGTGCCCGGTGGTCGTGGTTCGTGGCATGCCCGACCCGGTGGACGCTGTTCTCGACGGCCCGGTAGTAGTCGGGGTCGACGGTTCGGCGCGCAGCACACCGGCAATCGGCGCGGCGTTCGAGGAAGCCGCTCTCCGCGGCTCCGATCTTGTCGCAGTGCACGCGTGGAGTGATGTCGAGTTGTCGACCGTCTTCACCACCGACGAGGCGGATTTTCACGATTTGAGCTGGCCCGCAATCGCTGTCGCGGAAGAGGCCGTACTCGCCGAAAGCCTGGCCGGCTGGCACGAGTCGTACCCGCACGTCACTGTCCGGAAGGTGGTCGTCCGGGATCGGCCGATCGACCACCTCGTCGAACTGTCCCGACAGGCGCAGCTCGTCGTCACCGGCAGTCGCGGACGTGGCGGCTTCACCTCCCTGCTCCTCGGGTCGACCAGCCGGGCGGTGCTCCATTCCGCGCGATACCCGGTGATGATCGTCCGTGACTGACCCGGGAATTGCGCGTGTGCCGACGCCACGGGTGGGAAAAGCCCGGACGACCACCAGCTCAGACGTCCGGTAGCGGGGCCGCCCACGTCAATCGAGTCCCGCCCGTGTCCCGGGGTACAACCGTGAAAGTTCCACCGGCCTGCTCGGCTCGAGCGGCGAGATTGTGCAAACCGCTACGTGCCACTGTCGGTGGGAGGCCGATGCCGTCGTCGAGGACGTCGACGGTGAGGTCGTCACCGACCGAGACGGTGACAGTGACCGCGCGGGCTCGCGCATGGTGCACGACGTTGCTGAGCGCCTCCCGCACTACCGCTTCGGCATGGTCGGCGAGAGGACCGGTCACCACGTTCAGCGGCCCGGCCATCCGGACCGTGGTGCGCAGGCCACTGTTTTCGGTCTGCTCGGCAACGACGGTGTTGAGTACGTGCCGCAGCTGTCGGGAGTTCTGATCGATTCCGCGGTGCAGATCGAAGATCGTCGTCCGGACGTCGGTGATGATCTGCTGCACGTCGTCGATCATGTCCTCGAGTCGTGCGCGAATCTCGGGCGCCCGGGTGCGTGCCTGGGTGCTCTGCAAATTCAAACCGTGGGCGAACAGACGCTGGATGACGTGGTCGTGAAGGTCCCTCGCGATCCGGTCACGGTCCGAGATCAGCGACATGTCGGCCAGCTGCCGTTGATCATCAGCCAGCTTGAGCGCCAAGGCAGCCTGATCGGCGAACTCGGCGGCCAACGATTGTTGCCGATCGTCGAACGAATCCGCCCCGAGTTCTCGGATGATCGCCAGCACCCCGGTTATCGTGTCGACGGATACCCGCAGTGGCAGTAGGAGCGCAGTGCCGTAGCTCTTGCATTCCGTGATCTGCGGAACGCGCATCTGCTCTCCGGTGCGAAACGCTCGTCCTATGTCGGAGCAGTCGACGGGAATCTGCCGGCCGTGGAAGGCGGCGGTGGCGTCTCCGGCGTATGCAGTGACCGTCAGCGTGGTGACTTCCGCCGTCTCGACATCGGGATCGTCGGGCTGGGCGATCAGTACGTGGTCGGCGCCGGCGAGTGTGCGCGCTCGCTGGGCGATGAGGTCGAGGACTTCCCCGGTATCGGTGGCCGCGAGCAGCTCCCCGCGAATTTCACTGGTCGCGTGCTGCCACCGCTGTCGCAGCCGGGCATCCTCGAATAGTCGAGCATTGTCGACGGCGATACCCGCTGCGGCGGCGAGTGCTTGGACAACGACCTCGTCGTCCTCGGTGAAGGACTGCCCACCTGCCTTTTCGGTGAGGTAAAGATTTCCGAAGACCTCCCCGCGCACTCGCACCGGTACGCCCAGGAATGTGCGCATCGGCGGGTGGTAGGCAGGGAATCCGGAGGACGCCGTGTGTGCGGCGATGCTGTCGAGACGGATGGGCTTCGGCTGCTCGATCAACAACCCCAGCAACCCGTGGCCGGTCGGGAGTTCACCGATCAATTCCCGGGTGTGCTCGTCGATACCCTCGTAGACGAATTCCTGCAGGCGGTCCCGAGAAGGATTGAGCACTCCGAGGGCGCCGTACCGGCAGTCGACCAACTCGATTGCCGCGTGCACGATCCGTTTGAGGGTCGCATTCAATTCCAGTCCGGACGCGACGGTGAGCACCGCTTCGAGCAGAGCGTCGATCTGGTCGCGGGAGTCCATCACCTGGCCGATGCGGTCCTGAACCTCGACCAGCAGCTCTCGCAGCCGCAATTGCGACAATGCACCTGTCAGTAACGGTTCCTCGTCGGCGGTCATCGTTCGCTCTCCTACTTGCCAAGTATCGACACTCATCCATCACACCACGCCCACCGAATCCGGCAGGGCGGTTCTCCCGATCGATCAGGACAGTGACGACTTTGTCCTCTGTTGCACCCCTAGGACGGGGCCCGATGCTGGTGGGGTCGGTACTCTCCCCGCGGAAGAAGCAGTCATGTATCAGGAAAAGCCACCCGTGGTGACCGCGCGATCGGACGGTCCGCTCCCCACTGCCGAATGCCGAAAGTTGCTGCGCTCGGTTCCGACCGGCCGGCTTGTCTACACCGAGGACGCCCTGCCCGCGGTGCGGCCGGTCACGTTCGCCGCCCTCGACGGCGATCTCGTCATCCCCACCGGCAACAACCCGTGGTTCGACCGCTTCGACCGGGTTGTGCTCGCATTCGAGGCGGGGACCATCGACCCGGCCACCCGCACCGGCTGGAGTGTTCTGGCAATGGGCAGGTCACGGCTACTGTCCGGCACCGACGGGTTGATCGGGTTCGCCGATCCGGCCCGCATACCGTGGAGCAGCTCGCGTGACGACCGCTACCTCGTGATCGACATCGAACAGATCAGCGGGCACCGCACCACGCTGCTCCGCCCGGCAGGTGATCTCCGCTGACACCCATCGCGATGATTTTCGAGACAGCAATTGCGCGTCCGCCTCATCACGTACCCTGTCAGGCAGGGCGCTGACCACCGGAAATGGAGTTCTGAGCCGCATGATCACAGTCTTCCTCGTCGATGATCACGAGGTCGTGCGCCGGGGTATCGCGAATCTGCTCTCCACCGATCCGGAACTGAGCATCATCGGCGAGGCCGGAAACTGCGCCGAGGCTCTTGCACGAATTCCCGCAGTACAACCCGACGTCGCCGTCCTCGACGTGCGGCTGCCCGACGGCAACGGCATCGAACTGTGCCGCGACCTCCTCTCCCAGCTGCCCGACCTGCGGTGCTTGATGTTGACCTCCTTCGCGGACGAACAGGCCATGCTCGACGCCATCCTTGCCGGTGCCAGCGGATACGCCCTCAAAGACATCCGCGGCACCGAACTGGCCCACGCCGTCCGCGAAATCGGTGCCGGGAAGTCGCTGCTCGACAACCGCGCGGCCGCCGCCCTGATGGAAAAACTGCGGGCAAAACCCAGCGTCGAAGAAGGACTGGTCGCCGGACTGACCAATCAGGAACGCACACTCCTGACCCTTCTGGGCGAAGGATTGACCAACCGGCAGATCGCGGAGCGCATGTTCCTCGCGGAGAAGACCGTGAAGAATTACGTCTCCCGGTTGTTGAGCAAGCTCGGCGTCGAACGCCGCACTCAGGCCGCCGTCATCGCCACCAAACTTCCGCGCACCCGCACCAAGCCGCGTTGACGTCGCATCATCCCAGTCCCGGCTGCGGCGGGAGCCAGCTAACCTTCCTCGTCGATCACCTGGAATTGTTCGTGCAGGGCTGCGGCGAGGTCGTCGATCTCGGGTACCACATCGGGGTCGGCGATGATCGTGACCGTGAGTGTGCCGGCATACGACAGTGCCGCGAACGCGACACCGACATTTCCCGCAGTGACGGTAATCGGCACCATCGACGCGATCGGAAGCCCGGCGATGGCCAGTGGGGACGGCGGCCCTGGCAGGTTGGACAAGAACGAGTTGACGAGCCGTTGACGGTCGACGAACCACCGAAACAGCTTCACAGCTGCCAGAAACCGGAAAAGGGGCCCGATCAGTGCCGCTGACGTACCACGGGTTCTCCTTTTCTGGACACGGGTAATGCCTGAAATGGCGGTTAACCGCTCCGCCGAACCTCCCGCCAGCGGTACCCGGACCGGCATCACCCCCACCTGATTCCCGAGGTGCCCGCTCGTTGTCGACCGTCGGGCAGAGACCGGTACCGAGACCACAAGCTCCTGCGGAAACTCGCCCCGTCGGTGCAGGAGTACGGCGAGGGCACCCGTGATCGCGGCAAGGAGGACATCGTTGACGGTTGCCCCGGAACTCCGCCCTGCTTCCCGAAGAGTGCGGAGGTCGGTCTCCACCGTCGTCACCCTGCGGCGCGGCCCGGTTGGCACATTCAGGGAACAGCGGGGTGCGGGGCGACCGATACTGTGCCCGAGCTCATTCCAGCCTCCGCGCACGCCTGCCACGGCTCCCGGGAATCGCCGCAGCGCGCGGAGGCGTTCGACGGCGCAGTCGGCGAGAAGCTCCATCGGCCGTGGTGGCGGGGACGAAGTGGGGATCTCGTCCACCGATCCCGCCGCGGCCATGCCATCGACCAGATGCGCCAAGATCGCCAGGCCACCGATTCCGTCGGCGAGAACATGGTGCAGCACCATCACCAGGCCGACGGATCCGCAATCGCCTGCAAGGTCCGTGATGATGATCGCTCTCCACAGCGGCCGTGAGCGAGGCAGCGGCTGAATGACTGCGTCCACCGCGATCGCCAGAGCGGTGTCGCGGTCGCCTGGAACCGGGCAGCGCACCCGTGCGAAATGGGCACCGACGTCATAGTGTTCGTCGTCGGCCCAGTACGGCCGGCCCAGGCCCGGTGGCGGGTCGACCAGGCATTGCCGCAACCGGCGAATCCCGCTGATCCGCTTCGTGAGGGTGGCCTCGATAGTCGCCGAATCCACTGTCCCGTCACCGGCTGTCCCATCACCGACGAGGAAGAGTACGGCACCGACATTCATGGGCACCGGCCCGACGTCTGAGGCGAGTTCCGTCAGGTCGCTCGGGCCTAGGCGCTCAATTCTGCGCTGTTCCGCCATGATCCGAGGATGCCAGACATGTTCCCTCCGCATGCAGGCTTGCACAGTTGCACCCAACGCGACGTGCGGCTGTGGCGTCAGCGGAAGTGGGCGTCGGTGATCTCGGCGCGAAAGAATTCGCCGGTCGACGCGTCGCCGGTGTCCCATCCCGCGCGCAGGCGCGCCGGGATGGTGATACCGGCGAATGTGCGCTCGGACTCAACGGCCACGGTGAACTGATAGCGGCCGAACCCCTGCCCTTCGGGATTGCCCCACCGCTGCATCCGCACACCGCGCAGGGTGCCGTCGTCGGCAATGTTCAGGTGCACGGTTTCCTCGCGACCAGCCACGGTCCACGTCGCCGAGACATCGTTCCTGTCGCCGGTCCAGCGTGCCAGGGGAAATGCGGTCGGCACGAAGATACTCTCCCCGGCGAGGCGTCCGGCCGCACTGGCGGTGACATCACGACCACGGGCGGACATCACGGGGATCAGTCCGCCGAGTCGCCACCGCATCTCACCGCTACCGCTGGTGAAACGGTCGTAACCCATAATCGGCAAACCCCCAACCTTCGCCGTAGCGGCCCAGATAAACCCTTCCCCCGGGGCGATGAGCTGGGTGGCGGTAAAGTGCCGCCACTCTCCGAGCCGGATCTGTCCACGCATCTCGAGTTGTACCGCCCGAGCAAGCGGCGAGTTCTCGGCGACGGCACGGACGATCCACCGGCGGGCCACGAGTGGAAGATCCTCGGCGAGTGTGGCATGAAACTGTTCCCCGGTCCCATACACATTCGCCAAGCTCGTCCACTGCCCCCTCACGTGGCGGGCGGCCCGAGGAACGGACAACGGCTCAGACATTCAATGCCCCTCCATACGGGTGGTGATCGTCCTTGTGGGCGGTGTCATCTCCAACCGCACGCCGAGGAGGCGCACTTCGCGGTCGTGGTCGAACCGGTCGACCAGGGCCGCGGCGGCGTCGCAGATGATGTCGACGTCGAACGTCGGTTCCGGCAGCGCCTTGCTGGTGGTGCGGGTGATGAACGGCGCGTAGCGCACCTTCAACGCGACGCGCACGGCCGGACGATTCTCTGCCACAATGTCTTCCCGCACCCGCACGGCGAGACGGCGAATCTCCTCTGTGACGGCGGACCAGTCGGCGAGGTTCTGCTGAAAAGTCGTCTCACGACTGTGGGAGCGGGCAACCCATGGGTCGGCGGTCACAGGGGAACGGTCGATGCCGCGGCCGATCCTGCCGTACCACGGTCCCATGGTCGGTCCGAACGTTGCTGCGAGGTCCTCATCCGCGGCCGCCGCCAACTCGCTCACCGTGTTCAATCCCAGGGCGGCAAGCTTTTTCGCGGTCTTGCTGCCGATCCCCCACAGCGAGCGGGTGTCCCGCTCCCCCATGACGTCGAACCAGTTCGCACCCGTCAGACGGAAGATGCCCTGCGGCTTCCCGAATCCGGTCGCGATCTTGGCACGTAACTTGTTGTCGCCGATCCCCACTGAGCAATGCAGTCCGGTCGCCTCGAGCACCGCCGCCTGAATGGCGCGGGCGAACCCTTCGGGATCCTCGGTTTCCACACCGAGAAATGCCTCGTCCCAGCCCATCACCTCCACCACGGCGTCCATCTTCCGCAACGTATCCATCACCACCGCGGATACCTCGGTGTAGGCCTCGGCGTCGACGGGCAGGAACACGGCGTCGGGGATCTTGCGGGCCGCGGTCCGCAACGGCATCCCGGACCCCACCCCGAACTCGCGGGCCTCATACGACGCCGTCGACACCACTCCGCGTTCGGTGGGGTCGCCGCGTCCACCGACCACCACGGGCTTGCCCCGCAGCTCGGGCCGGCGCAGCACCTCCACCGCCGCGATGAACTGGTCGAGATCGACATGCAGCACCCACCTGCGGTGCGGCGGCGTGGTCATGGAATCAGTGTGCCGGAATCGACCGAGCCTGCACCTCGAAACGCGACGCGGAAGCTACTGGACGGTGTCGCGATAAGCTTTGCCTCGATCCCCCCGCACAGGCGACATGTGGCAGGGCACCCACGGGCGTTAGTCGAGCGAAGGGATGCCGTGCATGTCGAGTTGGCCGGAAAATAGCGGCATGAGAACCCTCGCAGTAAGCGTCCTGTGCATGATCACTGCAGTGCTGACAGTTGGCTGCTCCGATAACACGCCGACGCCACCCGGAGGAGGGGTCGCGCCCGAGTCACTCGTACGGGCGGCGGCGAACGACGCATTTGTCGCAGAGGTGCTCACGGTGTCAGTAGGGGCCGAGAGTGCGGATGCGCGTTGGGCAGGCGAAGGCCGCATCGCCCTATCCGAGGGTCGATTCCGGTTCGAGGTCGGTGAGACGCAGCCCCACGCGGAGTTCGAGATCGGGACGGTGATCGGGCTTGGTGGGGAGGGCGCAGAAAACACGGTGAGCGAGACTGTCGGTGGATCCATCGGTGCCGCCGGGCAGCGCTGTTGGATGAACCCCCACGCGCCGGTTGGCTACTTCACCGACACCATAAGTGTCGAAGAAGCGCTGCGGGTCACTGGAGCAGTCGTCGAGAGCCTGCGCGGCGAAATCAAACAGGCCCGAATGATCGATCCAGCACTCGATACCTTCGAGGTCGAACTCACGCCCTCGGCCACACAGCCGGAAGATGAGTTCGTGGACACACCGGACCGGGTCTGGGGAGATCGTTGGATTCTTGGGCGACTGGGTGGCCCCATTGCCGTCGAGCTCACCGACGAGGGTGCGCTACGTTCACTCGACGTCGAGTTCGGACCCTACGAACCCTATTCCTTATTGGGGCAGCAGCATTCGGTCGACCACGTACGTATCAGCACCAGGTTCTCGCCAGCCGACACTGCACTCGCCCTCGATCCACCGGACTGCCAAGCGATCGAGTGATCGATTTCGCAGAAGTCAGCGATCAACGACGCCAGACTGGCAGGATCACTCCGTCACGAGGCGGGTTCCAGGTCCCCCTCGTTGTCTGAGCCGCCACCTCACATCGACAACACCATGCGCGCGAGGAGTCGACCCCACTCCGGGTCGCTGGTGTCGTGCACGCCGTAACCTTCACCGATCGCACCGGTGAGCTTGAGGAATTCGATGGTGGGCCGAGCGATCCAGTAGGCCTCCAGACCCTCGACCACGGTTTTGTCGCTCGCCCGCCACCCGAGGGCCGCGAGTCCCTCGGCGACCACGCTCTGGCGTTCCTTCGGTGACGCACCGGCGGCGAGGGCGAGGAGCACCAGGTATCCGGCCTCCCGCTCCACCCGGTCGGCGCCGAGTGGCAGCCTGTTGAGGAGGTGGCTCCACATTCCGCGCGCGTTGCCCGCAAACTCGGCCCCCAACTTGGTCTGCACCAGCTTGCCCTTGTACTTGCGCGCCAGCCCGAGTGTCTTCGTGTACATGTGCAGCAGGTGCACCGGCCGCTGGTCGTTTTCGCGGTTATTAGTCGACGGCCAGCCGTCGAATCCCGGTAGTTCCCGGGCCTCGGCCACCACGGCCGGCGGAAGGTGACCGGCCTTCGTCAGGGTGATGCCGTCGGGTCCGATGCGCTGCAGGAACCAGCGCAGGTGCAGTGTCACCGCCTCCTGCGCGACCAGGTAGTCACCCGATCGTTGAGTCAGGTGGGCACGTTCGAGCATCGAATAGACCTGCGGCGCAGCGCGGGGCGGCATGTGGCGGAGCAACTCGGCGAATGCCGAGTCCGACACCGGACCGTGCGCCCGGACCGCCTCATGTCCTCCCAGACTCGCATTGACGACTGCGGGGTCGAAAGACTCGGGCGAGAATCCCGAACCCACCCACTCGCTCGCGTCGTGGTGCTCGGGATGACTCGGGTCGGCCAGCACCCTCAACAGATTGGCGTATCCACCGGGACCGCCCGAATTCTCGGGAGGGCACGCCCGGGCACCGGCGAGGCACTGCGTTTTCGGCTCAGGATCGCCGGCCCTGATCTGCTCCAGGACAATCGTATGGTCCCAGCCGTCCCCGAAGTCGTAGGCATACGACAACTGGTCGCCCGGCTGCACCAGCACCTGGTCCAGCCGGATGTCGTCCTCACACAACTCGTCGTCCTCGTCGGCGAAACCCTCGTCGATGCTCTCCTGCATCTCGTACCGCTCGGATGCGGGCGGCTCCCCACCGACCCACACGTGCAGGTGGCTGTCGTACCACCCCATCACCGTCTGCAGCACCGGATGCAGCTGGTTGAGCCGCAGATTCGACGGGACGACGAACTGCCGCCAGATGGTGGGCGACACGTCGTCGAGCTCGATGCGCAGCTGGTAGCTCACGACGTCGAGTCGTCCCGAGCGCTGCGAAGGCCGGTCGATGACCGGTTGGTCGGGAACGACGGAGAGGTGTCTGCGTGAGCCCGAAGCTGCCATGGGGTCATGGTAGGGCCAGCTCCGGACAGCCGCGACAACGCTGGCGAGTCCAATCCGGCATCTGGGACACCGAGGCGTGTGACGATGGTGAAGTTCGTCGGCATCCCGGGACCGTGTGGAGAGCGAAATGGAAGTTCGGAAAGTCGTGGACCTTCGGCAGGACGATGCCGGGGCGCCGCGCGTCTTCGGTGAGCCCTATGAGACGGCGGACGGTTCCACGGTCATCACCGTCGCGCGGGTTCACCGCGGGTTTCGCCTCGGCAAGCCGAGCGGACGAGAGACCAGGCGGGGCGGTGATCTCACGGCGTCACCGGTCGGGGTGTTCGTCATCCACGCCGGCCGGGTGTGGTGGCAGCCGGCCGTCGATTCCACGCGCATCGCGCTACTCGGTGAGTTCATCGGGTTGGCGTCGGCGGTGATCGCCACGTTGGCCGTTTTGCGCCGTCCGCCGTGGCCCGATCTACGGCGACGGTGAGTAACTGACCGGCATGCGCAGGCAGATCACTTGGCGGTTACTTTGCGCGGTCGCCCACGACGTGCCGGCTTGGCCGGGACCTCAGTCTCCGATTCCGATGGCGTCTCCTCGACCTCCTCGTTACCGGACGGGCCATCGCGCCAACTTATTTCGATCTCCAACTCGATCTGGTCACCTTCGACCTCGATCTCCAGCTCCCAGCGAACCTGGTCGGCAACATCGATGGTGATCGAGTCGCCACCCGATCCCAGCTCCACCTCGGAGCCACTCGCGAGGGCCTGTCCGAGCGCGATTAGCCTGTCGGACACCTCCTTCCGGGTGAGCTCGGACGTCCGCTTGATCTCCAACTTGGGCACGACGACTCCTGACCTCGGCACAGTGTGTTCTCACCGTAACTGTCGGGGCGAGTCGACGTTGCTCGAACGGCCGCCACCGGGACCGAATGGGTCGAGCCGAGTGGCCGGCTCGCCGCGGCGAAGTCGGTGGGTGCGCTTTCTTCGATCCGCCTCGGTCAAGCCACCCCACACGCCGTAGGTTTCACCCGCCGCCAGAGCGTGCTCGCGGCACGGCGCGAGCACGGGGCAGGGCCTGCAGATCTGCCGAGCCTTCGCTTCGCGCAGGACGCGAGCCGAACCGCGTTCGCCGTCGGGCGAATAGAACACCGCCGGATCGGCGCCACGGCACGCCGCACGCAGCTGCCAGTCACCGGGAACGAGGGTGACGGTCTCCTCACGCGTGGCGGAACTGATCAACGAAAGGCCTCGTCCGGGAACTACTGAGGTGTCGGTAGGCACGAGAAGTCCTTTCTGCTGTGTCGGCGGTGCAGTCGTTGCAGGCGGCAACCGGCGGGTGGTCTGCCCGTGGCCGCCGACGTTGCCCGTCGTCACTTCAGACTCCCCGAACGGCGGGACAGTGAACACAGGAGCTTCCCCTAGTCCTGCCTAGGCACCAAGCCGGTCCAAGGGAGACAGATACAGCTAATTGCCGGGGCCTGTGTGACGACCTCGCGGATGGCGCCGACTACCAGCGCTCTCCGCCAACAGCTCCATTGGCCGCGAAGGGACTGCTGGCGCTAGCGTGAAAGGTATGTCGGCGCCCCAGACTCTCGCAGCTCGGTACGAGCTGCGCGCAGTGCTGGGCCGAGGCGGGATGGCCGATGTCCACGACGGCTGGGACCTGCGGCTCGGGCGGCCGGTCGCCGTCAAGGTGCTGCGTCCCGAGTACGCGTCCATTCCCGATATCCGGCGACGGTTCGAGGTGGAGGCCCGGGTGGCCGCCACGTTGAACCACCCGAACGTGGTGGCCGTTCACGACTGCGGCGAGGACGGCGGTGTTCCGTACATCGTGATGGAACGCCTCCCCGGCCGCACCCTCGCCGACGACATCGCCCGCGGACCACTTCCGGAGGCCCGAGCACGCGCGATTCTCGCCGACATACTCGCCGCCGTCGGCGCTGCCCACGACTGCGGGATTTTGCACCGCGACATCAAACCGGCCAATGTGCTGTTCAGTAGCACTGGTGTCGTGAAGGTCGCCGACTTCGGCATCGCGAAGAGTGCAGACAGTGGCCACACCACGACGGGTCAGGTGCTGGGCACCGTCGCGTACCTGAGCCCGAGTCGCATCGCGGAGAAACCGGCGACGGTCGCCGACGACCTCTATGCGGTCGGTGTTGTCGGATACGAGGCTCTCGCAGGACGCCGCCCGTTCGCCGGCGAGAACATTCTGTCGTTGGCCCGCGCGATCCTGGCAGGCGGCGCTCCCCCGCTGACCGAAATGCGACCCGACGTCGACCCCGAGTTGGCGTCCACCGTCGAGAAGGCGATGGCGCACGATCCTGCGCACCGATTCGGCGACGCCGCGGCCATGCGCAACGCGATTCTGGGCAATGCGGGGCGGGTCACGGCACCCCCTCCGATGGGTGCGCCACCTCGAACCATGGCGTTCGCGCCCGCCACTCTGTCCGCGGCCCCACTCCCCCCGACCGATCCCCGGCGGCCACGCAAGACGGGGCTGATCCTGGCAGCGATCGCCGCTGTCGTGGTAGCAGTGATCGTGGGCGCCCTGGCGATCGCCTCGCGCGATAACGACGGTGGCGGAAGTCCCGCTGTGGCACCGGCAACGTCGAGTCAGGCTCCTACACCCATGCCGACGCCCACCGGCACCGAAGAACTTCCGGTTGCACCACCTGTGTCGGTCGGCGTTCCCGTTCCTGTCCCACCGGTACAGAACCCCGAACCGCCGAACCCGAACGGCAACAGTGGGAATGGGAATGGAAACAACGGCGGGAACGGAAATAACAAGGACAAGGAGAAGGAGAAGGAAAACGGGCGCGGCGGAAACTGAGATCAGTCGCCTTGCGCGTCCCGTGCCTCTTCGAGCCGGCGAATAAGCGTCGCTGCGTCGAAAGGTCCGGTGTGCCGGGTGAGGTCGGCGCCCGTGGCTCCGAGATAGAACGTCGGTGTCTGCCGGAAGTCACTGGTCTGGGCGTCGAGTTCGTCGTCGTCGACGCGGTGGAGGTACTCACCGGTCCGCAGTTCCTCCTCGAACCGGTTCATGTCCAAGCCGAGTTCCGCCGCATACCCGTAGATTTCGTCCTCATCGAGGGCATCGCTGTTGGCGAACAGGTGATCGTGCATCTCCCAGAACCGGCCCTGCCGGTCGGCTGCCTCCGCGGCGTGGGCAGCGAAACGCGCATGCGGATGCACCTCGTCGAGAGGCAGATGCCGGAACACGTAGCGCAGCGCATCACCGAAATGCGCGCGCACGTCACGGATGCTGCCGGTGGCCTTGGTGCAGAACGGGCACTCGAAGTCGCCGTACTCCACCAAGGTGAGCGGTGCGTCTACCGGTCCCCGTAGGTGATCACGCCCCGGCTGCACCGGCCGCAGAAGGGTGGTTCCGATCGCCTCGGTCGGCGGCGTGCGCCAGTCCGAGAACCGGAACAGCGCCCACCCGAGGACGGTCGCGATCACCGCTGCCGTCAGGACGCCGACACGGGCATCGTTCGCCAGGACAGGCGATTCGATGGCGAGATCGACGATGAACAGTGAGATCGTGAAGCCGATGCCCGCCAGCGCGCTGCCGCCGCTGATCTGGGACAAGTTGAGTCCGGGTGGCAGGCTGCCCGGCCGCATTCTCGAGAAGAGTGCGGTGGAGGCGGTAATGCCGACGAACTTGCCGACCACGAGGCCGAGCACGATGCCCCAGGCGAGCGGCGACCTCACAGCGTCGGCGAGGGTCTGCCCGGTGACGACCACGCCGGCATTGGCCAGCGCGAAAATCGGCACCACGAGGAAGGCGGTGTACGGCTGATAGAACCGCAGGAGCCGCTCGTTGACGGAGACAGCCCGGAGGACGCCGAGCTGGGCGGCCCGGGCGTACTCCGAGTTCGGTGATTGCCGAAACGCGCGAGTGAGTTCGCCCGCCCGCTCCACCTCGCGACGCCTGGGCGGATACACGGGAAGGATCAGGGCGATCAGCACGCCCACGAGCGTGGGATGGACACCGGATTCGTAGAAGGCCACCCACGTACCGGCCGCGACGATGAAGTAGGCGACTCCACGCCACACCTCCAGTCGACGCAACTGCATGATCAGCAGTAGTCCCACCGCGCCGAGCACCAACGGACCGAGCCGCAGATTGTCGGTGTAGAAGAAGGCGATGATGGCGAGCGCGCCGATGTCGTCGGCAACCGCGAGGGTGAGGATGAACACGCGGAGTCGCGCAGGGCACCTCGGTCCGACGAGCGCCAGCGCACCCAGCACGAACGCCGTGTCCGTCGACACCACCACACCCCACGCGGCGGCCTCGTCGCCGCTCGGGTTGAGGACGAGGAACAGCGCGGCCGGCAACGCCAGACCGGCGATGGCGGCGACCAGAGGCACTGCGGCACGGGCTCTGTCGGTGAGTTCACCGATAGTGAGTTCCCGCTTCACCTCGAGGCCGACGACGAAGAAGAACAGCGTCATCAATGCGTCGTTGACCCAGTGCTTCAGGTCGAGACTGATTCCGTAATCCCCGACCTGAATGGTGATCGGCGTGTGCCAGAACGACTCGTACGTGGTCCCGATGTTCGCCCACACCAACGCCAGAACGGTGGCCACGAGCAGGAAGCCGGCCGACAACGTGTCGTCGTCGGTGCCGTCACGAATTCCGGCAAGTCGTGCCGACAACCGCCCCAGGCGTGTGGGATTGTCCTCGACCGCCATCTGTCCCCTCGCTCACGCTCGTGCTGATCACACGTAGTTGTCGACGACAAACTTCGTCAGGCCCTTGCGGATGGTCCGGATCGCCTGCTTCTGCCCCTGCCGCAGCACCGCCTGGGGCAACCGGATCTTCGGGTCGACCGACATCGTGACCCGCACAGAGGTGCCGCGCGACGTGGGCGTGAGGCGGTACTCGCCTTCCTGACTCCGCTGCTTGTCGCTCTCGACGAGAACCCAGGACATCTGCTCGTCGTCGATCCACTTGTGCTCGGCCAACTGGGTGTCCGAGACACCGAGCACCGAGAGTGTCATCCGCACGGTCCGCGGTCGTCCGTCCTCGAACCGCGACTCCACGATGACTTCCTTGTGCACCGCCGACCACTCGGGGATCCGTTCGACATCGACAAGGGCACGCATGACCTGTTCGGGGGCTGCTTCGATCTCGAACTCGCCTGATACCGACAACGACATCGTGTCTCGCACCTCCATGTGTTCGGACCTCGGGAACGGATTGCGCCGTTCTCGGCAGACTAACCGCGGTTCAGGGGTCGGCGCTCGGCGACGGTCACCGTGACGATCAGAGGCCCTCGACGTAGCCCTCGAGCGCCGCGGCCAGTTCCCGGGGTCGGGCCAAGGCGATCAGGTGTCCCGCATCGATCACGTCGGGTGCAATGCCCAGACGCTCCCGCACGATCCGTTTCATGAAGTCGACCGGGAAGAGGCGGTCTCGACTGCCCGCGATCACACGGGTCTTCACGTGCGGCCACTCCTCCGCCCGCCATACCGTCTCGAACGGAGTGTCCGACATGGCGACCTCTTCGGCCTGGAACGCTTCCTCGATGAGCTCTTCCGGCACATCGTGGAAGAACAGTTCCCGCAGATCGTTGGTGGCAGCCGGGTCACGTCCCTCGCTGACCGCGAACGCACGCTGCGCCGCGGACTGCCCGGTATTCGCCCACCACTCGCCCGCCGACTCCCCGGGCGCCGGAAGCATCGGAGCTACCAGGACCAGCAGATCGACGTCGACGTCGGTTCGTTCACACACGATCGCCGCGGTGAACGCCGACATCGACTGCGCGACCAACACGACGGGACCCTCGACGTCGCGGAACGCCTTGACGACGACGTCGGCGAACTCGTATTGACCTGCGCTCTCGTCGCTGTACGGCAGGTCGACGGTGATGGCGGCGTGCCCGTGGCTGGTCAGAATGGGCACGACTCGGTGCCAGTACCACGAGTCGGATCCGGCGCCGGGCAACAAGACGAAAGTCACGGCCATCTCATCGTCTCCCTTCCACGAGCAGAAGCACACCACGGTGCGGTCGCAGGAGCAACCCGATGTCGGCGTGCGTCGTGCTGCCCGTTATGCGGAACTGCGCACAATCGCGGGCACGAAGGACGATGCTGACCAGGTAAGTGGTGCACGTTTCGGGCTGCACACCAGCGCAGTCCACAAGTGCGAAGGAGCTAACTCATGATGGACTCATTCTGGGACTTCCTGTGGTACACGGTGGTCGTGTTCGCGTTCGTCGCTTACCTGATGATTCTGTTCCAGATTTTCGGTGACCTGTTCCGCGATCGCGCTATGTCCGGATTCACGAAAACTCTCTGGATCATTTTTCTGATCGTGCTGCCGTACATCACCGCGTTCGTGTATCTCATCGCCCGCGGTCGCGGGATTGCGGAAAGGCAACTCGAGGCACACAACTCGGCGAGGCAGGCAACCGACCGTTACATCAGGGAAGTGGCCGGCAAGTCGGCTGCCGAGCAGATCGCCGACGCGAAAGCACTCCTCGACGCGGGCACCATCAACCAGGCCGAGTACGACACTCTCAAAGCGAAGGCGCTCGGCTGAGCAATATCACCAATTCCGATTCTGCTATCGCGCATGGTATCTGGAGGACCCCGACGCGGACTCGCAGGTGCCGGCGCGCTTCGTGCACGGGTGGCTCCGCCGGTTGACCGGACACGTAGTCCCAGGACGGGTCGGGTCCGACACTGGTCACAGGCCTCGGTCGTGCCGAGAGAACAGGTCGTGACACGACTATCACGCTCGTTCACGGGTACTACTTCCGTACCGATCTGTGCCGGGGAGGGACCATGACAACCGAGAACCAGGGCAACCGCACCGACGTCGACAAGGCGTTGCTCGGGCACACCACCTATCGCAGCCTCGGCGAACAGCAGCTCTCACCCGCCGAGGAGCGATTCGAGAAGGGCCGCCGCACGATCGGGCTCTTTCTCGCGCCACTGATCACGATCGTCTTCCTCGCCCTGCCGATCGACATACCGCCCAACCAGCAGACGTTGGCAGGCGTGCTGCTCGGCGTCATCGTGTTGTGGGTGACCGAGGCGGTGCCGATCCCGATCGGCGGGCTGCTCGGGGTGGCGATCGTGGTGTTTCTGGGCGTGGCGCCGGCCGACGAGGTGCTCGCCGCGTTCGGGTCGTCGACGATCTTCACGTTCATCGGAGCGTTCATCCTTGCCCAGGCGATGCTCAAACACGGCGTCGCACGGCGGTTCGCGTTTCGGATCCTGACCCTGCCGCGTGTCGGCCAGTCCACCACCGGTGTGATCGTGGCGTTCGGCGCGATCACGTGCGGACTCTCGGCGTTCGTATCCAACACCGCGACCGTGGCCATGCTGCTGCCCACCGCCCTGGGCATCCTCGGCGTCATCGCGAAACTCATGCAGCGCCGCGGCGTCGTGGCCGAGGACTTCGACCCCCTGCGGGTCCGGGTGGGTGCCGCGATCATGCTGATGTTGGCATACAGCGCCAGCGTGGGCGGCCTGTTGACACCGGTCGGAAGCCCACCCAACCTGATCGGACGCGGGCTCATCGAGGAGGCCACCGGGGAGCGGATCAGCTTCGGGCAGTGGATGGTGATGGCCATCCCGATCTGCCTGCTGATGTTCATCGCGCTCGCCATCATCCTGCTGCGCATCAACAAACCGGAGATCCGGCGCATCGAAGGCGTCGCCGACTACCTGGCGGAGCAGCGTGCAGAAATGGGTCCGCTGTCGCGTGCCGAGAAGAACACGCTCATCGCGTTCGGAGTCACAGTGACGCTGTGGATCCTGCCCGGTGTCGTCGCGGTGATCGCCGGCAACGACTCGGACCTCTACGGCACGATCAGCGACCGACTCGACGAGGGCATGGTTGCGGTCTTCGGAGCGGCATTGCTCTATCTGCTGCCGACAGATTGGGGAAATCGCGAATTCACGCTGACCTGGCGGGACGCAGCAGAAATCGACTGGGGCACGATCGTGCTGTTCGGTAGCGGCATCATCTTCGGCTCACTGCTCGCCGACACCGGACTCGCCGAGACGATCGGCACATCCGTCGCGGACTCGCTAGGCCTGACCAGCGTCGTCGCCATCACCGTGTTCGCGGTGCTGCTGGCCATCGCCGTATCGGAGACGACGAGCAACACGGCGTCGGCGGCGGTCGTGGTGCCGATCGTGATCCCGGTGGCGTTGGCGGCCGGTGTCAACCCCTTCGTGCCTGCGCTCGCGGCCACATTCGCCGCATCGTTCGGATTCATGCTGCCGGTCTCGACGCCGCAGAACGCCGTGGTCTACGGCTCCGGAGCCGTCCGAATTACCACGATGATCCGAAGCGGAATCACCTTCGACATCGTCGGTGCGGTTCTGATCATCGTCTTCCTGCCCCTGATGATCGCCGTGGTCGGCCTCGGCGGTGGGTGATCAGTCGGTGCGGCCATGTCATCGACCGGGATCTGGTGCCATGAGACCCTCACCTCGGGGGTGGCGACGGAACCATGTGGCATAGCGATCGGCCAACGGCGCGGCAGTGAGTCCGTGGGCAAGCACCGAAAGTCCGATGGTGATGACGGCGGTGGTCAGCAGTAATTCCTCGTGGGGCAGCTCGCCGGATTCTTCGAAGATGAGGATGACGAAGACGATGGTCGCGAGTCCGCGCGGCCCGA
Organism: Rhodococcus sp. WAY2; assembly: GCF_009859915.1. NCBI lineage: Bacteria > Bacillati > Actinomycetota > Actinomycetes > Mycobacteriales > Nocardiaceae > Rhodococcus > Rhodococcus sp. WAY2. The sequence continues at coordinate 2,163,293 of NZ_CP046572.1, read as the reverse complement.
ACCATCCGAGGAAGGCGACGGTGGGGGCGCGCGGACGTGTCCCGACCAGCGACAGCGCGACGGGAACCATCCGGACGACGGTCAGACTCACGACCGCGTAGCCGAGCACGGCCCACGACAGATGGCCGAGAGCGGGTCCGAGCAGCACGGCGCCGAAAACGATGAAGGTGATCGCGCTGAACAGGTCACCGGCCTCGTCGAGGGAGTCGGCACCGTCACTGCTCTCGCCATCGCCGTGGTTGACCTCGGCGCGGTGGCGGATGGCGTTGAAGGTGAGTCCGCCGACGAACGCAGCGATGAAACCGGAACCGCCCAACGGCACGGCGACGGTGTAGGCGAGCAGGGCCGCCGTCAAGGGAACGGTCTGAGCCCACAACGGGTCGATCGTGCGGTGGCGGCCGGCTATCACCAGGATCGCCGCCGCTATCGCCCCGGCACCGATTCCCGCGACGATGCCGTAACCGATCTGCTCGGCGACCAACCGGGCCGCGGCGCCGCCGCCGATCGCCCCTGACTCGGCCTGCGCAATCGCCAGCACGATCAAGAACAGCGGCACGCAGATTCCGTCGTTGAGCCCGCTCTCGACGTTCAAACCCTGCCGTATTCGGGACGGCAGGATCGGCAGGGTGACCACGGCCTGGCCGAGAGCAGCGTCGGTCGGCGCGAGGATCACCGCAAGCAGGAGCGCCTCGGGCCACGCCAGATCACCGAGTAGGAGCAGGGCGGCACCGAAACCGGTCGCGATGGTCAATGGCAGGCCGATACCCAGCAGACGGGCTGGGAGGGCGATTTCGGCACGGAGGGCTGACAGGTTGACCCGGGAGGCGTCGGAGAAGAGCACGAGCGCGAGCGTCACCTCCGCGAGGAGTTTCACCGTTTCGGCGGCGGGATGCACGTCGATCAGCCCCACTGTGCTTGCACCGAGGAGCAGACCGCCGACGGTGAAGACGATCGGGGCGGTGATCGGCGTGCCCGCAGTCCGGCCGGAGACCGCCGCGTAGGCGAGCAGAATCGCAGCGATTGCGGGGAGTGCCCAGGTCATGGCGGACCGATTACTGGCGGGAGGTCGCGACCCGGACGACCTCGGCGGGGTCGACGAGGTGGGAGTGGTCGTCTTCGCCGACGTCGATCTTCACGACCTCGATACGCCCATTGAACTTGGCGGCGCCGATGTAGTCGGTACTCACCGGCATACCGAAGTCGTTGCCGATGTCGGTGGTCTCGTCCGCCGAGAAGACCATCGGTTGCGTCTGGTCGACCCGGCCACTGCCGACGCTGCGGCCGTCGATGTAGAGGGTGACGGTCCCGCCCTTCGCCAGACCGCCCCCGTCGTAGGCGAACTCGGCGCGGACCTGGTGACTGCCGGTGTCGAGGTCTTCCGTTGCCCCGACGACGAATTCGCTCATGCCGAGCAGGTTGTAGACGAATCTCACTCGTCCCTCCCTGACGTAGAAAGCCCAGCCGCCGAAGCGACCGCCCTGGGCGATCATGACACCGTTGGTGGGCCCGTCCTTCGGCGTCTCGATCGCCGCGGTTACCGAAAACGACCGGTTCTTGATGTCGATCACGCTGTGTTCACTGAGCCGCTTCATCCCCGGGAACAACACCTGCGAGGTTCCCGTCACGAGTTGCGGTCGGCCGGCGATGGTCGGGTTCAGCCGTTCGAAGCGGCGGTCGTCGATGGGAAGAACGTTGAATTTCACCGCCTCGATCAACCAGAGCCGTTGCAGTGCAGCAAGTTTATCGGGCATCTCGGCGACGAGGTCATGGGCCTGCGACCAGTCGGTCGACCCGTCGTACAGTTCCCACACGTCGTCATCGAGAGCGGGCAGCACCTCGTTCGGCAACCACGGGGTGCTGTGCCGGGTGACCGCGCTCCAGCCCTTGTAGTAAATGCCGCGATTACCGGCCATCTCGAAGTACTGCAGGTCGTGTCGTTCCGGAGCCTCCGGCTGATCGAAGCTGTACAGCATGCTCGGGCCCTCGAGCGGAGTCTGCTGCACCCCGTTGACGAACGTGGGCTCGGGCAGTCCGGCGGCCTCGAGCACCGTCGCCGCCACGTCGACGACATGGGTGAATTGCGACCGAACTTCACCCTTGCTGCGGATCCCGGCGGGCCAGTGGACGATGGTGCCGTTGCGCGTGCCACCCCAGTGCGAGGCGACCTGCTTGGTCCATTGGAACGGCGCACACATCGCCCACGCCCAGCCCACCGAGTAGTGGTTGTAGGCCTCCGGGGTGCCGAGTTTGTCCTTCACCTCGGCCATGAACTCCGGGGTCTCGATGGCGGCGAGACCGTTGAAGTTCGCCATCTCGTTGAATGCGCCGTTGATGGTTCCCTCGGCGGAGGCACCGTTGTCGCCGATGATGTAGTAGACGAGGGTGTTGTCCAGGGCGCCTATCGTTTCGATCGCGTCGATCACGCGGCCGACGTGAAAGTCGGTGTGCTCGAGGAATCCCGCGTACACCTCCATCTGGCGTTCCAGCACCGGTTTGAGTGCGTCGTCCATCTCCTCCCACCCGGGGATAGCCTCCGGGCGCGCCGTGAGTTCGGTGTCGGCAGGGACGACGCCGCGCCGCTTCTGCTGCTCGAGAGTCGACTCGCGTTGCGCGTCCCATCCGCCGGCGAACTGGCCGGCGTACTTGTCCGCCCACTCCGGGGGCACGTGATGCGGGGCGTGCGTGGCCCCGGGTGCGAAGTACACGAAGAACGGTTTGTTCGGGGCGAGGGACTTCTGGCTCCGAATCCAGTCGATGGCGTGGTCGGCGAGATCCTCGGTGAGGTGGTAGCCGTCCTCGGGTGTCTTGTCCACCTCGATCGGCGCCACGCCCTCGTACAGCGCCGGATAGTACTGGTTGTTCTCGCCGCCGATGAAGCCGTAGAAGTGCTCGAAGCCACCGCCGCCGGTCGGCCACGCGTCGAACGGCCCGATCGGGGACGTCTGCCACGGCGGCACCTCGTGGCACTTCCCGAACTGGGCGGTCGAGTAACCGTTGAGTTTCAGGGTCATCGGCAGTGCGGCCTTGGTGTTCGGCCGCAGCCCGGACGAGCCCGGCGCCGAGGTCGCGGTTTCGGTGATCATGCCCATCCCCACCGAGTGGTGGTTGCGGCCGCTGAGCAGCGCGGCTCGGGTCGGTGCGCAGAGGGCGGTGGTGTGGAAGCGGTTGTAGGTGAGGCCGCCCCGTTGCAGTCGCTCCGCGGTCGGGGTGTGTGCCGGGCCGCCGAAGGCGCTGGCGGCGCCGAAACCCACGTCGTCGAGGAGGATCACCAGAACGTTCGGGGCGTCCTCCGGTGGAAGCAGAGGTTGGATCGGTGGGAAAGCGGTGTCCGGGTCTTTCGCGTCATAGGTGATCAGTCCGAGGTGCTGCCGGTCGGGTATCGGTAAAACCTCACGCCGCTCCACCATGACTACTCACAACCTCTTCGCGTGTCGTCGGAACGCTCGCGGGTCCTCTGCTGGGCCCGGAGTGCACAGCACTGCCTGACCTCAGCGTGCCCGGGCGTAGCCAGCCCGCACCTCACCCACTGCGGGTGAGCTCGCCACGCCGCCGGCCGGCGGAGTACTGACGGCGTTCGCCGATCTCACGGTGGAAGACTCCGAGGGGCGAGGAGGACGCCCCTCGTTGCGGGTACCGACGCACGAGATGACCCGTCAGCGGCTCCGCCTCCCGCGCCCCAGCCGCTTGCCGACGCGATCGAACCATTCCAGGACGGCGCGCTCGTACACGATCCCGAAGTCCAGTGTCGCCAACGCATATTCGTTGGAGCTGTGCACTTCGGCCTCGCGCTCGTACTCGGCGAGCTGATGCTCGTGTGCGGTGCGGTGGGAGTCCAGCATCGCGTCCAACCGCTCGGGCGGAAGATGCGCGCCGAACGCGACGGTGAGCAGCAATGGATAGCGAATGTTCTCCGCTGCGGGGTCGAGTTCGATCCAGTCCGCGAACGCCCGCCGACCCTCATCGGTCAGGGTGTAGGGCTTACGCTCGCGGGTGCCCCGCTCCCCCGCCTCGATCAACCCGGCACGCTCCATCGCTGCAAGCTCCCGATAGACCTGGCTGGTCGTGATCGACCAGAACTTGCCGATGCGTTCCTGGGCGGTGACCACCAGGTCCCACCCCGTCTTCGATCCCTCGTGGAGGAAACCGAGAAGCGACGCGGCGGTGGCATTGAGGGGGCGTTCGGCCATGACATCGTCCTTCGTAAGTGAGGGGTTGACATTCCACTGTGTCATATCGATCATAGAAGACATCGACATTCCACAGTGGAATGTCACCGCCGAGGAGGGTCCGATGGAGTACGCGGACAACATCCGGATATCCGATTCCGAACGCGAGAAGGTCGTCGACGAACTCGGCCGGCATCTCACCGCTGGGCGACTGACAATCGACGAGTTCGACCAGCGGGTAGCCCAGGTGTATCGGTCGGTCACCCAAGCACAGGTACGTCAGGTGTTGCGCGACCTTCCGGCCGCCCCCGCACCTGCCTCGCGCCGGATCCGATCACCCCAGCCTGCACGCCGGCGTCTCCCGAGCCACCAACGCATCGAGTGGCTTGCCTGGCTCGCCGCCGGAAGCCTCAACATCGTGATCTGGGGCATCATCTCGCTCGCCACCGGCGTCATGATCTACTTCTGGCCGGTCTGGGTGATCGGCCCCTGGGGCTTGGTACTGCTGAGCCGAACGCTGCTCGGCCGCGAAGGCACGTGCAGCAAGATCACAGGAACCATGCGGTGCAATAACCGATTGAGCGCCGCGGCCCACAACTGAACACCACTCGACGGCGCCGTGCCGAAGGCCTCGTTCGCATGCAGGCGAGCTATTCGCACACACGTTCGAATAGCTGGTAGACTCGGAGTCGCGACGCGGAAAGACCCCCATCTGACGCGCTCGCCCTACCGAGAAACCACCATCGCATCGAGTACGAGGTGAAGTCCGATGGACGAAGTGATGAGCAAGGCCGACGAACTCGAGCGCCTCGTACGCCGGCTCGCCGACCTCGATGACCAACGAGTCTGTATCGGCACCGAACTCGTCGGTTTGGAGCACTTCTTCCGCAAGGCCGGGTGCCCCGAACTGTCACAACTGGCGTTCAACACATTCATGAGCCGATACGTCGGGCGCGTTCTGGAGCTTGCCGACGGAATGCGCGAATGAGCGGGGTCCGGCGCACACCGCCGGTCCCGCCGACCACCTTGAAAGAACCCGGAGCTGGGGTGAAACACCAGCGCACCCCACGGCGATACATTCAGTAGAGCCGCTGCTGGAGCCTCCAGCGACCGGACCACCACCACGGGATCGAGTCGAGAAATGTTCACCAATCACCTGTTCGGAGAAATGACCGAGCAGGAAATCGACATCGAAATCGCCGAGGAACTGGCGGCCTCCAAGTAGCTCCCCCGAGACAAGGCGACGCGAATCGCGACTGTCCCATCAGTTGCCCCCAAGGGCCGAGATTCCAAGTGATGCCGAGCAGGCATCAGTTGGTCAAGCGGTGGTACTTGCGCATCTGTGTATCGAAGATCCGGACTGGGGCGAAGCGGCGCAACATGCTGACACGTGAGGCCAGCGGGCCGCTGGTATAGCGCTGCTTCGGCTTCGAATCCGTCGCCGCCGCTACGACCGCGCGTGCGACGGTGGCCGGGGTGTCGCCGCCTTCGACCGACGTCGCAAGCACCTGATCGGCGATCCGGCGTTGCTTCTCGTAGGCCGGCAACGGCGAATCAGGCCGCGCACTGTTCGCCTCGAACCCGGTGTTCGTCCCACCGGGCTCGACCAGGAGAACCCGCACGCCGTGTTCGCGGACCTCGTGGTCCACCGACTCGGAGTAGCCCTCGACCGCATGCTTCGACGCGACGTAGGCGGCCAGGTACGGTCCCGGGATCAGCCCGTAGACCGACGAAAGGTTGATGATGCGCCCACGTCCCAGCGTTCGCATGTGCGGCAACACCGCCCTCGTCATACGCATCACGCCGAAGACGTTGATATCGAAGACGCCCCATGACTGTGCAACGGAGTTTTCCTCGGCCGCGCCCATCAAACCGATGCCTGCGTTGTTGACCAGGACGTCGATCTGCCCGAACCGTGCGATCACCTGCTCGACCAAGGCGCTGACCGATGCCTCATCGGTCACGTCCAGGTCGAAGAACGTCACACCGTCGAGCGGGGTGCTTCGCGAGGCGTCGCGGCTGGTGCCGACAACCGTGAAACCCGCCTTCACCAGCGCGAGTGCCGATTCTCGCCCGATGCCGGATGACGCACCCGTAACGAGGGCCACCTGCTGAGTTGACGTCATCATTGGACTCCCTGACTTCTGAAACCGATCGGTTTACCTCCACACCCTAAACCGATCGGTTTTCAGTCGCAACCCGCGACAAGGTCGCTCGCACTCCTCGCGTCCGACCCCACGTCACACCGACACCACGTTCGCTGCCGCCACCCGCACCTGGAATTCGAGGCAGCCGACAGCTTCGCGAGCGGCGACGAGCGCCTGCTCGGCCGTGTCTCCGAGGGCCCGTGCGTAGGCCACCCGCGAGTCCGACGACTCCAGGACCTCGACCCTGCTGCCCGGTCGGACCAGCGACTGCACCTCGGTCACACCGTCGACGTTCCGGGCGTCGTCGAGGCCGCCGACCTCCGTGAGCACTCCTGCAACCGGGGCGGCCGCGAACCAGATCGCGGAACACCGACCGGGCCGCTCCTCGGCGAGAACCGCCCGAATTCCCGGAAGAACCTTCTCCCCTACCGTTTGGCGCACGACACAGTCGGCGAGGTCGACGCCGGTGGCGTCGAAGGCGAGAGCTGGAATCTCGTCGCCTCCCATTCGCACGTGGGTCTCGATCACCTTCGGTCCCTGGGATCCGAGGACGATCTCGGTGTGCGTGGCCCCGAATTCCACTCCGAGTGCGTCGAGCAGCCGTTCCACATAGGTGTGCACCTGTTCTTCCTCGGCCGCCGAAAGTTCGGCCGGTGCCACGTGGCCGAGTTCGACAAAGGTGGCCGGGTCGGAGAATTTGCGCGTAATGGCGACGACCTGATGTTCACTGCTTTCCGAGAACGCCTCGACACTGAATTGCGGTCCCTCATGGAATTGCTCCACCAGCACGCCGCTGTTCGGAAGGCCGTCGAAGCTGCCTCCCGCGCGCTCGAACGCCGCCGCGAGCGCGGCCTCCTCCCGAACCACGGCCACCCCGGCGCTGCCCGCGCCGCAGACCGGTTTCACGACACAGGGCAGGCCGTGTTTCCCCACGAACGTGTGCAGTGTGTCCACGTCGGCGACGATGGCGGAGGCGGTGGAGTCGATGCCCGCGTCCCGGAGCTGCGCGCGCATGGCGTCTTTGTCGTGGATCAACGCGACCGTGCGCCGCGAGTGGGTGGACAGGCCTAGCGCCTCGCCGATCGCGGCGCAGCGGTCCTGATCGCGTTCACCGAACGTCGCGATGCGGGTGAACGGATGCCGGGCGTGCGCCGCCCTGGCCAGTGCTATCCATTCCTCGTCCGGGGCGTCGTGCCGCACGGCGATCACCCGGGCGTGCTCGGTCAGTTGCCGGAGCTTGGCAACGAAGTCGAGCCGGCAGATCACGGAGGTCTGCGTGCCGGGGAGGGCGCTGCGGACCCGGCTCGGAAGGTCGCGGCCGCTGCCGACGACCAAGACGTGTTCGGTCATGTTTTCACCTTGCTTTCTGGAGTGGGAACGCCGGTAGCTGCTCGTCCGAGAGAGTTTGTGCGCGTGCACGTTCGGCGTGGCAGCGACGCGCCGCCGTCCGCGAGACCAAGGTTGCGGCACCGAACGTTCCGGCCAGGACGGGCCAGGCGATCAGCCCTGCCGGTAGCAGGACGACGACGAGGAGGGTGGGGCCGACCACCTTCTGGCCGGTCATTCCGAGACTGAACGCGCCGAGATAGCGGGCGACGGCAGGCTGCGGCGACAGTTCCGCCGACAACTCCCAGGCCGCCACCGAGTGGACATTCTCGGCAACGGACAGCACCACGACCGCGAGCAGAACGGCGACCACCGCGGTAGGGGTCGCGGCCAGGTGTCCCAGAGCGAGCAACCCGCAGCAGATCGCCATCAGGGCTCCGGTCGCGATCAGAAGTCGCGTGGCCGCGGCCGGGCCGCGGGCGAATCGGGCCACATACACCTGCAGCACCACGGTCAGCACGGTGTTGACGGCCATGAACACCGGCACCCACACAATCGGCACCGCGGTGTACTCGAGAATCCAGATCGGCAGCAGAACAATCAGCACCGTGTCGTACAGCGCCAGCACGCCGTTCCCGACGGTGAATACCATGAACCACCGGTCGCGCAGTGGTGAGCGCACTGCAGCCGCGGCCGGATCCTCGTCGGCGCGAGAAGGTTTGCGCTCCACAACCGTTCCTGTCCTGCGGAGGACGAGTCGCACGGCCACCGCGACGGCGAGAAAGGAGATCCCGTTTCCCACGAACAGCGCTGTGAAGGCCGCCTGCGCGCCCGTCGCGAAGACGATGCCTGCCAGAAGGAACCCGACAGTGAGTCCCACATTTCGAATAGCGCGGATGGTGGCCATCGTCCGGGTGCGGTCGTGACCGCCGATCACGGCTGTGATGACGGCTTGCTGGATCGGACTGCTCGACCGGTCGGCGGCGGTGAGCACCACGGTGAGCAGCAGGTAGGCAGTGAAGTCGGAGACAAGCGCAAAGCAGCCGTAGCCGAGGCCGCGCACTACCAGCAGGGCGACGTAGAACCGCGCCGGACCCACCCGGTCGGCAATCCGGCCCAGGGGCACCGGGGCGAGCAGGGCGAGCGCACCCGCCATGGTGGTCGCAAGGGCGATCTGATTGGCGCTGAGGCCGACGACGCCGATGAAGTACAGGGCGAAGGACGCGAAGAACATGCCGGTACCGAGCGAGTCGATTCCGGCACCGACGGCCAGCGTGCGACCCGCGGGACTGCTGGGAAGCAGCACACCACCGAGTCGCCGTAGGCCCGGGTTCACGGGAGGATTCCTCGGGTCGCGAACGCTCGGACGAGATCCGCCGAACGGTGCACGTGGTTGGCGGTGGCGGCCTCGGGCGCAGGGCCGCGCACATGATTCCAGGCATACCGGCGTGCCGCGTTGACGAGCAGTTCGACTGTCGGAACGGGCAATACGGTCGATCTGGCCTGCGCGATCAGAGCTGCGGCGATCAGTAGCCGGCTCATCCTGTCTACCAGCACCCATCCCGCGGCAGCGACGGTCGCGGGATCTGCCCCGACCCATTCGTGGCGTGTGGTGGCCACGACGGCGAGGCCGTCGTTCACCATCTGCCAGGCGGCGAGCAACCGACCTTCGGGCGCCGATCCGAGCAGCTCGCGGGTCCGGTCGGTGACGGCGTCGAAATGCGCGGCCACCGTGAGCAGTTCCAGTGCGTGGACGGTGAGCACCCAGCAGTCGCTCCGCGCACCGGTGGGCCCGCCGGTGGAAGCGACATCCGCGGCGAGCGAGTACGCGACGGCGCGCCGTGCCGCGCGGCGTGCCCGACCGTGAGACGCCTCCGGCAGCGCATGCCATGCCCGTGCACCCAGCACGGTCACCACCCGGTCCACGACCTCCTCCCGTCGAGCGACAGCGGTGGGTGTGTCGCCGGATTGTTCTGTCCCGCTGACGAAAGTCGGCGACCAAGCCTTCCAGGATGCCGAGGCCACCACCGGCCCAGGCGTAGGCGACCTGGTCGGTGGTCGAGAGCAGGGAACGTGTGTTCATGTGAACTCCAGCCAGTGTCGGTAGGCGGGCACGCGCCCCCGGACCACGTCGTGGAAGACGTCACGCAGTTGCTTGGTGATCGGACCGCAACCACCTGCGGCGAGCGGGCGGTCATCAACCGACGCCACCGGGACGATCTCGGCCGCAGTGCCGGTGAGGAAAGCTTCATCGGCAACGTAGAGTTCGCTGCGGGTCAGGCTCTGCTCCTTCACTGTGAGCCCCAGATCCCGGGCGAGGGTGATCACAGTGTCCCTGGTGAGCCCGGGCAGAATATTGTCGCTGATCGGCGGCGTGATCAGTACGTCGTCGCGGACGGTGAAGATGTTCGCTGCGGACGCCTCGGCCACGTGACCGGTGGCGGTGAGCATCAGCGCGTCGTCGTAACCGGCGCGCAGCGCGCCCACCTTGGCCAGTGCCGAATTGACGTAGGCACCGGTCGCTTTGGCGAGCGGCGGAACGGCGTGGATGCCGTTGCGCTGCCAACTGCTGACCATCAGGCGACAGCCGTCCTGTTCCGCGGACTCACCGAGGTAAGAACCCCAGGGCCAGGCCGCGATCGCCACCCGGGTGCTGTCCAACGCCGGAGCGACGCCCATCGAGCCGTAACCGAGGTAGACGATCGGGCGCAGATAGCCGGAGTCCAGGCCGGTGCGGCGCAGCAACTCGAGGGAGGCCTCGGTGAGCTCGTCCACCGACCACCCCGGGTCCATCAGATACACCCGGGCCGAGTCGTGGAGCCGTCGTAGGTGATCGCGAAGCCGGAACACCGCGGGGCCGCTCTCCGTGTCATAGGCACGGATGCCCTCGTAGACACCCCATCCGTAGTGCAGGCTCGGTGTCAGCACGTGGACCTGGGCCTCGTCCCACGCGACGAACTCGCCGTCCATCCATACAGTGCTGGTCGGGGTCAGTTTCATCGTTCCACTTTCGGTTCGGTAGGGGCAGTGAGGTGTCGGGAGGTGACCGGCGCCGCGGGCGCACCGACCAGTTCGAGCCGGCGTTCGATGCTCTGTGACTGCAGCGCGAGGGTCTCGGACAAGATGTCGGAGCCCGCGCCGCGGAAGGAGAACCAGCCCCAGCGGGGGCGTAGTTGGCACCCGCGAGCATGTTTGGCCTCGTAGGCGGCCATCCCGTAATGGACGTGACGGAGGCCGTGCTCCACGGCCCACCTCGCCGTCTCGTGGTACGTCAGCGTGAGATAGCAACCGCGAGCATCGGCGGCGAACCCCGCGGTCCGCGCGAACAGCATGTCCCGGGTGCGTAGATACAGCACGAAACCCACCAGCCGATCCGCGCGTTCGGCGCGCAGCACTACACACGCGTCACCCAATTCCTCGCGAACGGAGTCGAAGTCGCGGCGAACCCGATCCTCGCCGCCGGGCAGTCCGTACTTGGCCCGGTGTGCGACCTGGAGGGCGATCACCTCGTCGTCGAGTGCCTCCGGCCCACACCGGACCGCTGTGCGCATGCCTGCCCGCTCGTAGTCCGCGACCTCCTTGCGGAGCCGAACACGCCGGCGTTTGCTCAGCCCCGCCACGTACTCCGCCCAGCTGTCACCGGCCAGGTCCTGCACGCCCTCAGCGCCCAGCAGTGCCGCCGTGTATCCGGCACGGGACGCGCAGTGGTCCACTGCCTCGGCTTCCGACTCGCCGACATACAGCAATGCCACACTGCGGCAGCCGAGTTCGTCGCCGGCCTGCTGCAGCAGCTCGGGCAGGACGGCCATGATGGCCTGCCGCTCGTCGCGCGTGCGGCCGGGAGTGTGCGCCACCCCGTGGTGGTTCCCGAACGTAGCGAGCGCGAGCGACGGATACTGGTCCTCGCGCGCGCCGGGCAGCGCGGCGCTGAGCTCCGCCCAGCGCTGCCGATCAGTCTCGTCGAGCAGCTCGGGTTCGGCCAGCGCACCCGGAGTTCCCACCAGCCTGGGCGGATCATAGAAGAGCAGGCCACCGGGCTGTGCGGTGAACAGCAGCGGAGCCAGGGCGACGGTCTGTCCGTCCTCCCGCACCTCGAGATAGCGAACCTCGTGGAGGTCGGTGCGTTCGACGAACCGGCACCACCGCGCGTCCTCCCAGATGATGTCCGGCTCGGCGATGCCCGCGAAATCCAGAGCGCTCGGGCGGGCACCGGAGGGAAGGAGGTGGGCGGTGAGGCCACCGGTGAGGGTGCTGCTGCCGGTCATGCTGCGTTCTCCGTTTCGTCGCGGTCCCAGCCGAATTCGGCGGCAACACGGTCGGCGGTGGTGACGAGCCGGCGCCCGAGAGCGGTGAAGTCCGAGTCGGTGACCACCCAGAAAGCGAGGAAGTCCGCCGACTTACGCTCGCTGTATCGGCTGGCGCTCCACAGGTCCCCGACATGGGTGTTCACCGTGAAGTCGTGGACACCGGGCGGTGCGTCGGGGATTCGCCGCACCCGGCCCTGCCGGGGTGGCACGCCGTAGAAGGCGGCGTGCGGTGCCGCTGCGACGTGCCGGCGTACCGCGTCCACGTCGACGGGCAGGCCGCATTCCACGCGCGCCCACAGGTGCCGTGGGTCGATTCCCAGAATGTGCCGCAACATGATCGGAATCGGTCCGCCACCGATTCGGGCAGCCACCTCGCACAGGACGATGTCGCCGCTGCCGGTGACGAAGAACTCGGCGTGCACACAGATCGTCGGAGGCGAGGCGAGTGCATCGACGAGTCGCCAGGTCTCCTTCACCAGGCGCGCATGGAGTGGGTCTGCGGTATCGACCGACCGCGAGCCGAACGGGGCGTCGGTCCAGTGTTCGAGGCAGCCCTGGCCGGTGTAGCGGGAGGCGACCGCCGCCACCGGTTGCCCGGCCACCCGGAATGCGTCTACATGGTGCACCGCGCCGTCGACGAACTCTTCGACCTCGTACGGCGTTGCCGCGAGGTCGTCGGCGAGGCCGTCCGCCTGTGTGGGCGAATCGAGGACGTACACGCCGGACGAACCGGATCCACTGCGCGGCTTGACCACCACACGTCCCGGGTGGTCCGCCATGAAGTCGGTGACGTCGGCCGGGGTGCACACCGACGCGAACGATGGCACGAGCAGTCCTGCCGCACAGGCTAGTTCCTTCATCAGGATTTTGTCGCGGTAGGCGGCCGCCGTGCCGGTGTCGAGTCCGGGCAGACCGAGGTCACCGCGCAACACCGCGGCCCGCTCGACGTCGACCTCGGCCAAGGCGAGCACGGCGGTCGGGCGGTGCCAGCGCGCAAGAGCGCGAGCGGCACGCAGCACCGCGGCGTCGTCGCTGTAGTCGGCGACCGGAATGACCTCGGCGAATCCCTCGGCCGGTTCCGCTCCCGCGGCGCAGACCGCCACCATCCGTCCACGCTCCTCGGGGAGCCACGCGGCGAACGGCAGCCCCGCAGCCCGTGGGCTGATCAGCACGAGAATCATCGGACCATCTCCTTCTCCGGGTCGGCAGCGACGTTCCCGGCCAGACCGGCCAGCACTTCCGCGGTTCGCGCTTCCAGCGGTATTCCCCGCTCCGACCGTTCTCGTTGGTGGGCGCGCTGAGGATCGCCGGGCGCCACCACGGGGGCGTCCGTGGCCGGCGTCGCCGCGCGGACGGTATCCAGAAGGTCGACCAGTCCGGCGGTGAAACTGGTCTGCCCGCTGAAGGCACCCGGGTCCAGCGCCAGGACGAAGTGACCGACGCCGCGACTGCGGCCCGGTGTTCCGTCGCCGACCTGCGCGAGCCGCCAATCCGGCGGCGATCCGGTCAGCACGGCCCCGAGGAGGGTGACCGCCATCGCGAGGCCCTGCCCCTTGTACCCGCCGAGCGGCGACAGTGCGTACGCCTCTTCGGGCACCTCGGTCGGACGGCCGCAGAGGTCGGTCGCCCAGCCGCTGTTCAGTGGGCGTCCCTCGGCCCGGCGCTGCTTCACCTCACCGAAGCACACCTGGCTGGTGGCCATGTCGAGCGCGAACTCGTCGTCTCCGACGCCGGCGGCCACGCTGATCGGGTCGGTACCGAACAGCGGCTCAACCCCGCCGAACGGCGCCACCCGCGAGGCGGCGGAGGTCACCGCGATGCCGACCAGCCCGTGCCGGGCCAGGTGCCGGGTGTACACCGACGCCGCACCGAAGTGGTTGGAATTGCGCACCCCCACCGCCGCGACACCGAATTCCCGGGCTCGCTCGGCGGCCAGCCGGGCGGCGGCCAATCCGGCGAGTACGCCCAGCGCGCCGTCCGCATCCAGCAGGAGGCCCGCCCCGCGGTCCGAGACCACGGTCGGCGTGGCCGTTGCCTTCGCGACACCGGTCGCGAGCTCGTCGAGATACTGCGGAAGCAGCCGCAGACCGTGAGTATCGATGCCGCGCAGGGAGGTATCGACCAGGGCGTCGGCGACCTGCTCGGCGTCACTCGCCGGGACACCGGCCTCGCGGAACGCCCGTGCGGCGAGGGCGCGCGCCTGCTGCTCGGGCCATCGAGCGGGGTTGATCATGAAGCACTCCAATACATGAAGACGTGGGGTCCGATGCCGGGGATGTCGTATTCGGGTCCGAGAACGCGGAAGCCGTGTGCGAGATAGAAGCCCGCGGCGGTGGTGCGCGCGTTGCACCACAGCGCGTCGGCGCCGGACAGCACCGTGTTGGTGCGCACGGTGCGGAGAAGCGCGCTGCCCGCGCCGGTGCCGCGGACCTCCTCGAGGGTGGCCATGCCGCGCAGGCGACGGCCGCGGCCCACGGCCAGTCCCGGCACGGTGTACTCGGGATCCTCGTCGTACAGCGAGGCCACCCCGACCACGCGCCCTGCGTCGAGGGCGGCGAAATGCCGGGCGCCGCTGGCCGAGTCCTCGGGATAGGCGCAGGTCGCCAGGGGTTGCCCGGGCCGCAGCACTCGGTGGCGGACCGGTCGTACCTCTTCGGCGCTCACCGGCCGAACGCGCCAGCCGTGGGCGGTGGGGTCGGGCAGGTAACCGGACCCGGGCCGATCCGGGAGACTGACGCGGCCGGAACCGTCGAGCGAGACCCCGAAGCCGGTGTTCACGGCCAGCAGGTCGACGGCGTCGACGTCGAGGTAGTCGGCCAGTCCGCCCAGGTGGGCGGTGGCCGACACCCCGGCCACCGACTCGGGCATGCAACCGAGCATGGTGAGCAGACCGTGCTCGCGGGCCCGGCGCAGCAACACGAGGGACGGGGTGATGCCCCCGGCTTTCATCGGTTTGACGTTGATTCCGTCGAACGCCTCGGCGCACGCGGCGAAATCCTGCATCGAGGTGATGCTCTCGTCGGCGATCACCGGGATCGGGCTGTGCTGCTTCAAGGTTCGCGTGTCCCACCACGCCGACCGCGGAAACGGCTGCTCGATCAACTGCACGCCGAGGTCCTGCAGGGCGGGCAGAACCGGGAGCAGTCGAGACAGCGTCCAGCCGCAGTTGCCGTCCACATAGAACGGCGCACTCGTGTGGCGGCGGAGTTCCTCGAGCACGGTGAGATCACCCGGATCAGCAAGCTTGACCTTGTACGCCGCCCATCCGGGCCGCTCGCACAGCTTGTGGACCATCATCTCGATCTCGTCGAGCCCGATGCTGAAGCTCGAGCGCAATTCCTGCGGAGAGTCCAGAGCGAGGGCCCGCCACAGCGGCACGCCGAGCAGCCGGGCCCGCAGGTCGTGCACCGCGGTATCGAGGGCGGCCAGGACGAACGGTGAATCGGGCAGCGCCGCGAACAGCCTGCGCCACACGGCGAACGGGTCGTCGGGGCCGAGGTCGGCCAGCAGCGGGGCGATCCGGCGCAGATCCGCGTGGAGCTGGTCCACCCCGGAGTTGTAGTGGGCGGTCATGAAAGCGGAAGCCTCACCGAATCCGGTGACACCGTCCTGTTCGACCTCGACCACGAGGGCCCGCTGAACCGGGATCGCTTCCCTGGCCGAACGCCACACGTGCCTCTGCGTCAGGCTGATTTCATGTGCAGTGACTCTCACGAGAGTCCCCCGAAGAATTCGCGGTCGCGCGGGCCGTACGGGCGTAGTTCGTCCCACCACTGCGCGTGCTCGTCGTATGCGGCGAAGAACGGCCTGCCGACCATCTCCGGGTTGCGGGCCTGCAGGTAACGCAGCGCGAACGCGCGTCCGCCGTCCAGCTCGACGACGCCGTCGATCACGACCTTTCCGGGTGATGCCGACATCACCGGTCCACGTGCGGTCCGGCCGAGACCGGAGACTTGTTGCAACGCCTCTCGATAGATGTCGTAGGCCCTCGCCAGCGGCAGACCGTAGTACGGCCGGGCGCCGGTGTCCCGTTCGACGAACATGTAGTAGGGCACCACGTTGTGACGCACCTGCGCCTGCCACAGATCTGCCCACGCACGCGGGTCGTCGTTGACGTGACGCACCACCGGGGCCTGGGCGCGCAGCACCGCTCCCGTGGACGCCAGCCGAGCGAGCGCCGCCTTGGCCGCATCGGTTTGCAACTCCGCGACGTGGGACAGGTGCAGCATCACCGCGACGTGCTTACCCGCTGCGGTCAGCCGCTCGAGTAACCGCAGCACGCTGTCCGCTTCGGGTCCGGCCAACAGGCGGTAGGGCCAGAACGACACGGCCTTCGTTCCGATCCGGACCGTGTCGACGTGTGCGCGTTCGGGTTCGAGAAGGGGCTCGAGGTAGGACGCCAGCAGATCGGTCCGCATGACCAGCGGGTCGCCGCCGGTCAACAGGACGTCGGTGATCATCGGATGCCGATCGAGGTACCGGGTCATCGCCTCCGGCCCGGACACGGCCATCCTGAGGTCGGGCTGGTCGACGAATTGGGCCCAGCGGAAGCAGTAGCCGCAGTAGCTGTGACAGGTCTGTCCCTGGCGGGGAAACACCAGCAGTGTCTCGGCATATTTGTGTTGCATCCCCGAGCCGTCGATGTCGTCGTGCTGGGGAACGTTCATGCTCATCTGGTCGCCGGGGTGCGGGTTGAGGGAGCCGCGAACCGTGTCGGCCGCCTTGCGGATTCCGGCCCGGTCGCCCTGCACCACCGCCTGCTCGATCACCGCGAAGTGTTCGGGTTCGAGCATGTCGCGGTGCGGAAAGGTCAGGCGGTAGATCGGGTCGTCGGGTGCACGATCCCAGTCGATCAGTTCGTCCACCACGTAGCTGCTGACCTTGAACGGCAGTACCTGGGACACCACGTGTGCCTCGTGTGCGAGGACCGGGTCGCCGGTGCGTTCGACGACGAGCTTGCGTAGCCGGTCGCCGCTGATCGACCGGGGGTTGAGGGCCGTGTAGGTATCGAGGGCGAGTGTCATGTGTTGGTCACCGCCAGACCCCAGTCGAAGTCGACTTCCCCGAGGACATCCATGTCCGACATCAGCGAGTGGAGGCCGCTGTAGTCGCGCACGAGCCGCGCCCCGGAACTCTCGGAGCGAACGTCGGCGACCATCCGTTCCCAGCCGGGGACCCGCTCGATCCGCAAGATCGCCTCCCAGGTGGAGTAGTCGGTGGCCACGAACGCCTCCAGCCCTGCCACGAGCATGTCGAGGAAGAAGCGGCGCTTCTCGGCGTCCAGCACGTCATACACGAGCTTCGCCATCTCGTCGGAGATCGACGCATGGCAGTACTCGTCCCGGTTGTGCAGTTGCGCGGTAGTGGAATTGACCACCTGAATGTCCCGATCACCGGCAAGAAGATCGAGGTACGCGTTGATCGAAATCTCGGAGACGGTGGCAAACGCCAAGGTGGTGAGGCTGCGCTTCCAGCGCTCCGCGGCCTCGTCCCGCAAACGACTGTGCATGCGGGAGGTATGCGACTCGGGAAGCGCGCAGTCGGGGAACAGGTGCCCCCGTTTGCGTCTCGTCAGCGCGCTCGCATTGATGTGCATCAGGGAGTGGTACTGCTCGTCGACCATGGCCTGGGCGAGCGCGATCTCCAAATCCGGGCCACCGAGTCCGGGAAATTCACCGTCCATTACCAGCGCAAATGCCGGGTTGGCGACACGTTGCTCGGCCAGCACCGTATGCCGGTTGTAGGCGATCCACGCCCAGCTCAGCAGCCGCGACCGCATCGCATCGGGCATCGCCTGCCACGTCGGGTGGGCGCGGAACGGCACGAGTTTCTCCGGATAGTCCGCCCGGCCGGCAACGAACAGCTCGTCGAGGTCGGGCTCGTCGCGCTTCACCGTCGACCGCCGGTGCCAGTTCCCCGCGAGGCGGCGGATAATGGCGTTCTCGGTTTCGTCGGCGGGGTCGAACGCCGGCAGTCCCGGAAAGTGCACCAGCCCATCGGCATCGGAGCGTTGCAGTTGAAGGTCGTCGATGGTCATGCGCGGCTCCGGTCGCCGGCCCAGAAACGAGTGAGGTGACGGGTGCGGTCGGCGTACTCCGACCGGGCGTGCAGCATGCGCTGGTTGTCCCAGATGAGCAGCGCGTTCTCCGGGATCAGCACACGCGTGCGCAGCGTTTGGAACAGGTCGCTGACGCGGTGCGCCAACCGGCGGCCGGCCTGACCGAGCGGCAGCAGGGAGTCGTCGATGTCGGCGTCGCGGTGGGGGTCATAGTCGGCGGCGGTGAGCAGGTTGTAGCTGAACCGCAGAACGGTGCGCCCGGTGGCGTCCGATCCCAGCATGGTGGTGCGCACACCGCCGTCAGGGCCGGGAAAGACGAGTTCGGCGTCGGTCATCAGCGCGAGCTCGGCCGGTTCGAGGGCCTCGACCAATCGCCGTACGTCGAGGAGGTCGGTGTGCCCTCCCCCGCAGCGCGCCTGGCGGTGACAGAACAACGCGAGATAGGCGGGACTCGGATTCCATCCGGGAGCCTCGGTGTGCGCCAGAATCGTGTTCGCGCTCTGCGAGTACGCCCGGTGATCGTTTCCCGGCCGGTAGGTCACGTCATGCGTGAGATGACCGTTGTACTGCGGTACCAAATTCCCAAGGGAGCCAACCACTTCGGCGGCGGCGACTCGATCGGCCACGTCGCGGACGAGGACGTAGCCGTCCTCCTCCAGCGTCCTTCCGTCGAGGCGGTCCGCTCCTGCTTCTGAGCTTTCCGCCACGGAAACGACACGGCAATAGGGCGACATCTGTTCCTCCATTTCGAAACCCGACCGGGATGTGAAATCCGTGATGCCGACCGTCGGAGATCGGGATCGTTCGGAATCGGTTTCGTCAAGGATGCGGTCGCCTCGCCGCGGACACCACCCACCCTAGGGGAGCCGAAATGCCACCCGGTGACAGTTCACGACACCGTCACTCGACTGCCGAGGCCGGTCCGGAAGTCGGTCGCCCGGCGTAGCGTCACCTCCACGATCTCGGACGGAGGAGTGCTCATGTCAGGTGACGTGTCGTTTTTCGAGTTGGGTGTGGCCGACGCCGAACAGGGCCGAAAGTTCTATTCGGCCCTGTTCGGCTGGCAGTTCGAACCCGGTCCAGGCGGGTCCGGATACGCGATCAACACGCCCAATGTTCCGGGCGGCATCCACGGCGGCGACCCGGGCGCGGGCCCGTACGTGTTCTTCCGGGTAGCTGACCTCGACGCCGCGAAACAGAAGGTCCTGGCGCTCGGAGGGACGGTCGATGCGGTCGACCTCGGAGAAGAGCCCGAGTCGGTGGCACGGTTCGGACGATTCACGCTCTGCCACGACGACCAGGGATCCGCGTTCGGCCTACACCAACCTCCAGCCGGCGCATGACGTCGCCGCCCCGGCCTGGACACTGCCGGGGCGCGTCGGGCCGAGCCGAGGTTACGGTTCGTTCGGGGAGTCGCCGCCGCCCTCGTCACCGTTGTAGGTGGCGGGCTGCGGGATGCCGTCGTCGGGGCCGTCGCACCAGTTGTCGTATTGGTTGTACGGGTCGGCACCCCAGGCCGGAACGTTGTTCTCGTAGGGTTCTGCCCAGTCGTCGCAACCGGCGGGACCGTACTGCGGAACTCCGGGGGGCAATGGCTGCACCACATCCGGTGCTCGCACCGGGACCACAGCCGAGTCGAGAGCGTCGCCCCACGCAACGCCGGTGGTTCCCACACCGAGCGCAGCCGCACACACCGCGACCGCGGCCAATCTGATGCCGACCTTCATGATGCCTCCATAGGTAGGTGACTCTGCCCATGGGCGATACCCAAAGAATCGACAAACAATCCTTTACGGCGAAAATTCCCTCGGAATTCCTGTCAGGGCCTGCTGCGCATGAACATCTCGGTGACCATCGTGAGCATCGGCTGGCCGTCCCCGTTGACGATTTCGGCGGCGGCAGTCACCAGGCCGCGCCCGCGGTCGTCCAGCACGACATTGTCGATCAGCATGGAACCGGTGAGGACCTCCCCCGGTCGGACCGGGCGGAGGAAGTTGACGTTCCGGAGGCATTTGCCGGCGATGACGCTCCAGTCGTTAAAGAGACTGGTCACGGTCAGCCGCTGGCAGATGGCGATCGTATGCACACCGCTGGCGATCAACCCGCCGAAATATCCGCCCTCTGCAGATTCGCGATCGATGTGAAAAGACTGCGGATCCCATTGGCCGGCGAATTCCACCAGCTCCTGCTCGGTCACCGTGTACGAGCCCAGCTCGAACCTGTCACCCGCCGCGAGGTCGTCTGCGTAGACGACGCCGTTTCTGCTGCCCACTTCATACCGTCCGATCACTCCCACAAACCCCCGCCGAGCACAGGGGCCGCAGTCGAGGATAGGACCGGGCGAACGCGGCGGTGACGGTGCCCTTCCACCGGCGGTCGGGGCCGGCCGTCAGCTCTCGTCGTACCGCGGCCACCCCGGATACGGAGCAAGCGTCGGGTAGGGGGTGTCGTGTGGGAGGTTCGCCTTCTGCGGTCGCACATCCCTCCCATCCGGCATCCGCGAGTCGCACTCGGCATAAGCGTTCTGATCGCGCGCGCCCTTCACATGCTCGGCAAGTGTCCAACCATCGAACACGTTGATGGTGGGCGCGCGTTCCGGTCCGTAGGACCTCACCGACGTCGCTGACGTGTCATTCGGTGCGATCAGTTCCACGGTCTCCGCATTCACATACTTCGACCCGATGTTGTAGAACTTCTCGTCCTGACCCACTTCCATCACCGAGTAGTCGCCCGTGCAGATCGTGGCGAACCAACCACGTTCGGTCTTCATCATCCACATCAGGTGTTGGAACTGGGTGCCGACGTACCGCCGCTCGGTCGGGTCGACGGGGTGGTCGAAGTCGGCTCGCTTGCGCTGGGGAACCGCCTCGGCGAATCCGGGATACGCGGCCGAGAGAGAATTGCTGTTGATCGAGAGGTAATAGGACTCCACATACGCGCGAACAACCGTCGCCTGCCGGCTGTGCAGATCGATGCCGGGATCAGCCGACCACCGATAATTGAAGCCCACATTGTCGGGAACCGAGTACCTCGAGACCGTCTCGACCGCTGGTGGCTCGGGCTCCGACCCACTCGATCCGCACCCTGCTGCCAGCACGGATGCCGTGACCGCTACGGCGATCAAACGTCTCTTCACTGGCCGTACGTCGCATTCTGAACGTATTCACGCCCTGCGTTCAGTTGGTCTATGAACTCACCCAATCCCGTGTATCCCGACTCGACGATGTAACTGGAAAGGTTCGCACCGAGAACCGGGAGATTCGAATCGGGGCGGTCACCCGCGATCTCGTTGTATGACAGCAAGGGGCCGTTCTCCCCGTCGCGGAATCTGTCCAGACCCTCGTAGGGATCAAGCACTCCACCATTCGCCGACTGAATCCCCAGGGCAATTTGGTAGTACTGCTTCGCGAGGTGCGACTCATCGGAGAATTGAGTGTTCTGCTGCGCAGTATTATCGGGCACCGCGCCCATCACCGCGCTTTTGAATGCCGGATCCGCAAGATCGATCCCACTCGATATCAGGGGGCCGGCACCAGGAATGAACTCGACGCTTTTACTCACAACTGTTCTGATGGTGTCGTAGGCAACGCCTTTGTTCTCGAACCCGGACGAAGTACTTGACGCTTCGTCCCCAGATCGGTCGGCGAACTCGAGGTCGAATCCTTTATCTACGACGCCCTGAATGCTTCCTGCCCACCATCCGTATTGATCGTGCGAGATATGAGGAGCAGGTGAATCCAACGCCCACGCTTGCTCGAGCTGAGCCGACATTCCGAACGCCTGCGCGTTGAAGTAGCTTGCCGCATCGACGTTGGAGTCGATCACCGAAAAGAGGCGGGGCGCGTTCTCGAGCCCGAATTCTCCACCGGTCGAGCTAGTGAAACCCGAAGTGCCTGCGAAGTCGCCGGGTACCCCCACCATATTGCCGATGTAGGGTGCGAGCGTTGCGCCCAACGCCTGCGTGATGTCGGGGTTCACCTCACCGATTGCCTGCCCCTTCATCCCCGGTATGTCGAGTAGCTCGGCGTCTTTCGCGGCGAGGATCTGTGCGAGTCCGAATGCCGATTCGCCGGCCTGTCGCGACCGGAAGATTTCGCCGGGATCGGACGGATCTGAGGGCCTTGCGTCGTCGGCGATCCAGTCGAACATTCCGGCCACCTTCTGTTCGCCGCCGTCAACCCAATTACGTTGCAGCAGAGGCATGATGATGTCGTCGCGGTTGTAGTCGGCCGGCATGCCTTCGCCGGACAGGATGTTGTGGACGGCGACATGATCGCGACCACCGACGCCGACCATGTCCTGTAGGAGGGTGTCGACGCTGTCGCGACCCAGCGTGTTGTGGTCGAACGAGTCCCCGATCAAGAGACTCTTGTCGTTGGTGGCCGAGGCGATCTCGCCGGCACGGGAGAGGAGGCTCTCGCTCAGCTCACTGCCCTGCTGGACGCCCGGGTCCGCGAGACCGAAGGCTTTGGTGAAGCGTGCCAGGTCGTCGCCGTTGTTGACGACCACAGACGGTTGTGGGGCGTCGTGCGCGCCCTTCGTGAGGTTGCCGGTCGACGTCACTGGGCCCACGAACAGCCCTCGAAGGCTTTCCGGGATGTGGCTCCGACCACCGACGTCTCCGCCGGCACTGCCGACGTTGTAGTTCGACACCACGGCGAGACCGTTGGACAGGGCGCTGGCGGCCTCGGTGCGTCCGTTCTCGCTGTACTGCTCGGACAGGGCGAGGAAGCCGTCCTTGCCGGCCGCCGTATAGAACTGCTGCAGGAAGTCGATCGTTCCCTGTGGAAGATCGGTGACCTTGCCGCCGTCGGCCAGCGTCTTCACTTGTTCGGGAGTGAGCCCTGCGGCCGCGATCTCCCGGGCAACACGGTCACGGACGTCCTGCGGAATGTCGGAACCGGCTCGCGCAACCTGCTCGCCCAGCGCGGTGCCCTCGTGCCCCGACAGGCCCGCGGACGCCGGGGCACTCGCCGCCACGGCGCCGAGCGCGTCCCGGATCGCCGTCGCCATGTCCCGATCGGCGGTG
The DNA here is from genome assembly GCF_009859915.1 of Rhodococcus sp. WAY2. Classification (NCBI taxonomy): domain Bacteria; kingdom Bacillati; phylum Actinomycetota; class Actinomycetes; order Mycobacteriales; family Nocardiaceae; genus Rhodococcus; species Rhodococcus sp. WAY2. Next base: position 2,140,260 of record NZ_CP046572.1, on the reverse strand, counting down.
TCGAGGTCCGTCAGCGCTCCACTGAGTTGGCTGCGCCAGTACTCCATCAAGTCGGCATGTTCGGCGGCCGCGGCCTCGCTCATCGTCGTCGGCAGGCTGACGATCTGCCAGTCGTCGGAGACGGTGAATCCGTCGGTTGCCGCCTTGTCGATCACGGTGGCGACATAGTCCCGCGCATGGCTGAGGCGATCGGCCCCACCGACGAGTGCGTTCGACAGATCCTCCAGATCGTCGGCGAGCCTTCGGATTTCCGTGCGTTCACTGTTCGCTCGCTGCTCGGCAGCCGCCTGCGCCGGACCGCGCCAGTCGTCGTTCCGGCCCAGATCCGCGACAGCACGCTGGACGTCGTCCGCCCGGGTTCGCGTGTCTTCGGCGGTCCGTCCGATTTCCTCGCCCGCCAGTGTGAGATCCCGCGGATTCCAGACATGCAGTTGCGACCTACGCGGAATCACATCTCCCCCATCGCCGACAACTGCGACGCGAACGACGTGTCGGTGACCTCGTAATTCTCGGCCCCGTCACCCGCGATGAACGCCATTTCGTCGATGCGACTGGCCGCGACTCCCAGCGCGGACGCGAGGATGTCGCCGGCGTCACGGCACGCCGCCGCTATGTCGGACCCCTCGACGGCCCGAACCGCATGCTCGAAGCTACGGCGGCCACCCAACGCCTCGACCTCGCGCGCAATGATGTCGAGCGCAGTGGACATCGCGCGCAGCATGTCGGGGTCGACCTTGACAACCGCAACGTCCGGTCCGCCGAGTATCGGCGGCAACCCCCGGACTGTGTCCAGCGGAAGCTGCGTCGCACCGGTCCCGTCCAGCGACGCAATGACACTGTCCGGCCACGACATATCGCCCTCTGACAACGAATTCTCCCCCTGATATCCGCATCGAGGCCCACCCCCGGACCCGGGTCACCGACATGCTCGGCGACCGTGCAAAGAATAGCGGACGTCCTCACACGAATGTGTGACCGCGGTTCCGCATCCGGAGTTCCGCAACTGACTAGGACGTCCACGCGTACCGGAAAAGTTGCGCGACCTCGTCGACCGGTTTCGCCCGGTATTCGGCGTGCTCGTAACCCCTGACCGCCACGAGCGCTTCCATGACCAGCGGCCCGAACAGGTCGCGCGCGAGCGCCGACGACTCGAATGCTCCGAGCATGTCGGACGACGGGGTCTGGAGAAGATCGACGGCGTGGGTGCCGGACAAGTCAGCGGGGTCGACCGACACCTCGTCCGGGAGCGTAAGCTCGCCGGTGATGCCGTCGTGGGCGGCACCGAGAATGGCGGCGCTACTCAGATACGGGTTCGCGGACGGGTCGATAGGTTTGATTTCCAGGTTCGCGCCGTGCGGATTCCCGGCAGTGTCCGCGCAGAGGCGGACGGCTGCCTCGCGGTTCTCCAGGCCCCAGCAGCGGAACATCCCTGACCACATGCCTGGGCGCAAGCGCAGGTGCGACAGCACCGATCCGGCGAGAACGGCCGTGAACTCGGGTAGCGCCCGCAGAATCCCGGCGACCGCGGCGCCACCGGCGGGAGTCAGCCCGTGCGGGCCCGGCCCTCCCGACAGGATCGGCACGCCGCGTTCGGTGAGCGACACGTGCTGATGGGCACCGTTACCCGCCCCACCTGCGACGGGCACGGGTGAGAATGACGCCCGGAGTCCCTGAACGCGAGCGACCCGGCTGATCAGGGCGCGGGCCAGCACCGCATTGTCGGCCGCCTCGACGGGATCCGCGGGGGCGAGCGACACCTCGAATTGATCCAGCCCAGCCTCGGCGTGGACCTGTTCGACCGGCAGCTCCGCGCTCGACGCCGCCGCCAGCAGCCGTTCGAAGAATTCTTCCTGCGCGAGAACGGCATTGAGGCCGTACGCGGACCATTCTTCGGTGCTCGCCGCGTCGAAGAGCGTGAACTCGATCTCGTGGCCGGTTCGTGCGCTCAGACCGGACTCCGCCAGCCGCGTCGTCACCCGCCGCAGCGCGCCCCGGGTGCACGCCTCCGACGGTGTTCCGTCCTGCTCGCACAGATCCGCCGGAGCCCAGTACGTGCCGTTGCCGAGGTCCCGGACCTCGTCGGGGTCGATGCGGAGCCGAAGATCGCCGGTCACGGAGAAGGAGGGCGTGAACGCGAGATGGTCGTCGACGCAAAACACACTCCAGCTCGATGACGCCCCCGCCCCCGCTTCGGCGAAGGCCGACAACCGTGAACGCGGAAACACTTTGGCCCGCGAGACACCCGCCATATCGACGATCGATCCCACGACGCGGTCCGAGGGTGCGGTATTCCCGCCTCCGGTGCCCATCAGGCACTCGTCGTGGCGGCCGTGCGGGACAGGAAACCGAGGACGCACTGTATCGCTTCACGTTGGGCCCGCGCCTGCCCGATGCCGCCCCCACCGAGGGCGATGCCACCGGTCCACTGGGCATCCGACGGAAACATTCCCCACCGAACCAGGTGGCCGGCGCCGGGAAAGCATCGGTGCTCGTCGTGTCGCTCCGCGCGCCGCGCCAGAAGGGCGGTGGCCATGTCGACCGATGGCCAGAGCTCGTCGTCCTCACCGGTCAGGCACAGGAGCGGCGCTGCGACACGCTCGGAGTGCAATGTCGAATTCGCTGGTGCGGCGGCGAAACCGGCACGATAGGCGGTGCCGAGCCGAAGCAGGCTGGGCCGCCCCGCGGCGATGTCGCGGTGGGCGTGCCACGCGTTCCGGATGAGCTGCGGCATCAGGGTCCCGCCTGGGAGCGGCGCCCAGGGAACTGCCCGGCCGCGACGCGTCCACGACGGCGTATCGGGGATTTCCCCTTCGGGTCCGATGGCCTGCCACGACACCGAACTCGGGCTCGTCAGTACGAGACCATTCACGTCGATCAATCCGTCGCAGGCGGCGGCGAGCAGTCCTTCCGCACCCCGGGACGTACCGACGGCGATTACGCGATCGCGGTCCACCTGTGCGAGTGTCCGCAGGAACGTGACCGCAGTCGCGAACCGTTCGAGCGGGATGTCGACCAATGTCGGCTCCGTGCCCGACTCGTCGACCCACGAATACGCCAGCGCGGCCCAGCCGTGTGATGCGAGCATCTCCAGGTTGGAGCGCTGCGAGTCGACGCCACCCTCGGAGCCACCGAAACACACGACTCCCGGCCACCCCGCGGCGGGCGCGTCGCCGGCGGGTAAGGCGAGGAGCGCGGGGCGGCCGTCGACCTCCCGTTCGGTGACCGTGACGCCCGGGGCGGCAGCGCGGCGAATCACGGTCCGTCGCACCCTTCCCCGCGCAGACGTGACGTCGACCGTGACGTTCCATGGACCGGCCGGGGGCACGAACAGGTCGGGTACGCGATCGTCCGACACGGACCGCATCGCCCACAGCGGAGCGTCGCTGTCTGCCACATCCCAGTCGCCGCGCACCGGTGCCCGCGAGGCGACGTCGACGGTTCCGTCGGCAGGGACCACGAACATTGCCTCCGAACGCCACCGCGAGCCGAAGAGATCCGTTCCTGTGGTCCGGACAGTGAGCGCGGCACCCGGCTCCGCGCCGCGGACGGCGACCGCGAAGGGTTGATCGTGGCGGGAATCCTCGACGACGTCGAGGACCAGGCTCCCTTCCGCCCGGTCCTCGGGCGGCGACGGTTGCGATACCACCGTCGGCTCCATCGAGGACTGCTTCGCGAGAAGATGCGACGTCTTGTCGAACCACCCGGGAAACATCGCCGAGACCAACCCGGCCACACCCATCAGCGTGTAGGGCAGAACCCAGTAGCAGACGATCGACAGGGTGTCCCCGTCATCGCGCATGGTTGCGTCACCATCGACGATCGGCGGTATCAGCGACACCAGCGTCATCGCACCGAATGCGGCCACCCACATCCAGGTCATCGCCGTGGTGACGTACCGGAAGCCGCCGCCTGCGGCGGTCGCGGCGTCGACGCTTCCCACCGCATATTCGCGAACGAACGGCCGTCCCACCAGTACGCCGACCGCGGCGATCGCGAACAGCCCGAAGTTGCTCAGCGGCTGCAACCATCGCGCCAGAACGGCGTCGTCGACGAGGAGGGCGGCAATGAGCAGCAGCGCGAAAACGGCAACGGTGCCCACTTCGAGAGTGCGCCACGGTTGACGGCGCGCCCGTTGCAGCACCTGCCCGGCCAGTGCGATACCGAACGCGACAGCGACTGCAGTGACGAACCCCGTGTTGCCCACGAGAATCCAGTAGACGATCCACGGCGCAAATCCGATGACGAATCCCATTGCACTGCCCCACTGCCCGGCATCCCGGGCTACGACGGCCGACTGGCACTCATTGTCGGGCCTGCGACGTGTTCGGGGACTCGATTTCAGGAAGCGAGGAGTTGATGCGCCCGCAGGCCGACATAAAGTTCGGCGGCGTCGATGGGATCCGAGAAGTTCCGCCCGGTGAGGCTGTGGATCCTGCGCAACCGGTACAGCACAGTGTTGCGGTGGTAGTGCAGCTGCGCGGCGGCCGCAGTGGTGGAGCCGTGGCAGGCGAACCACGCGTCGAGTGTGGAGAGCAGACTGTCCTGCTCCTCCGGCGGCAGCGCCAGCACCGGTCCGAGAATCTGGCCCGCCGCAAGCTTGCTCGCTTCCGGCGCACTGACCAGCAGCAGCGAGACGGGCACGGACTCGTATCGCGTGACCGTGCTACCACCAAGTCCCGCGCACCGGCGGGCGACACGGGCCTGCTCGACGGCGGCGCTCGTCCCCGCAGGCCGGGTGAATGTGGAGCTGACTCCGACCCGGGCATCGGCGCGGCCGAGAAATGCGAGCGCTGCCTCGACGAAGTCGGCGGTGGATGCCCACAACAACCCGATTCGGCCGTCGACCTCGGTGTCCCACACGGACTCGACTCCCACGCCGCGCAGCTCGGCCTCCAGCAGATCCGCCGAAGACGGTGACGCCGCCGATTCGACCGACACGACCACAAAGGTGCTGTGCTCGGGGATGCGGAACGTGCGCAACGCATCGGCAGCTCCCGCCGGATTCGCCGAGTGCTCCCCGAAAAGCGTCCTCACGAGCCGGCCGCGCGACTCGGCGTCCTCCCGGGCACGGAGGTCAGCGGTCTCGCGGTAGGACTCCGCGGCACTGTCGGAGTACACATCCACCAGCGCCCACACCTGCGCAGCCATCTCGAGCAGCGCGTTGGTGGCCCGGCCCTCCGAGCGGTCCATCAGCTCATCCCAGATCAGTCGGCCACCGAGTCGGAACGCGTGGAGCAGGGCGGCGAGCGGCACACCCTGTTCGGCCTTCAGCTGGCCGGCTGCCCGCGCCGCCTCCAGACGGATCGGCGCGATGCCGGCGAGGTTGCCGAGCATCGCCGTCAGGTTGTCGAGGCAGGCCCCGTACAGCTGCTCGGGGGTGAGCAGAGTCGCCTCGATGTAGCCGTGCTCGGCAGACAGGATTCTTTCGGTGAGGGTCTGGGACAGCTCGTTCACCGATTCGAGCATGTCACCTAGTAAATCAGTGGGCGACGGCGCGATGTCCGGACTGGCAACCATTCGGCAAGACTATCGACCGGCCGTCCGTACCGCCACACCCTTGTTGTGCGACGGCATAGGGACAAAGTGGACATTTGACAGCCGCCGCCTATGGCGCAGCAGCCGGGGATGCGACGAGAATCACAGTCCTACGCCCACAGCCGTTCAGCGTCTGTGGCGATGTTCTCCATGTAATCGACCCGAGCGGAGATGTCCACAGTGAGCACTTCAAACCCCGAGGCCACTCCCCCACCCTCCGGCGCGGCCGAGCACGCGGCCGTCGACGCAGCCCTCGCCGACCTGGCCGAAGGCGAGAAGAACTGGGCTGACCTGTCCCTGTCCGAACGCCGGAAGCTTCTCGACAAAGTCCACGACCTCACCGTGCAGCACGCCGCGGACTGGGTGGACGCTGCAGTCGGGATCAAGGGCCTCGACCCGAAGTCGCCGCTGGTCGGTGAGGAATGGATGTCCGGCCCGTATTCCGTCGCGACCGCCACCGCCGCACTGTCCGCAAGCCTGGCAAAACTCGAGGCGGGCGGCAGTCCCCTCGACGGCGCCACCTTCGGCACGGCGCCCGGCAACCGCACCACCGTCAAGGTTCTTCCCCTCAACATTTTCGACAAACTACTCCTCAGTGGTTTCAGCGCCGAGGTGTGGCTGCAGCCGGGGATCGATCGTGCAACGGCACAGCGGGACGCCGGGTTGGCTCAGCGAGACCCTTCCCACACCCGGGGCATCGGTGTGGTGCTCGGCGCGGGCAACATCACCTCGATCGCCCCGCTGGACACGCTCTACGAACTGATCGCCCACAACCGCGTCGTCGCGCTCAAGCTCAACCCGATCACCGACCCGTTGCTGCCGGTCCTCACACGGGTGCTCGAGCCACTCATCTCCGTGGGCGCCGTCCGCCTCCTCACCGGTGGCGCCGACGTCGGGACCTATCTGGTGCACCATCAGCAGATCGATCACGTCCACATGACGGGTAGCGCACTCACCCATGATGCGATCGTCTTCGGCACAGGCGAGGAAGGCGCGGGGCGCAAGGCCGCGAACGAGCCGATCCTCGAAAAGGAGATCTCGAGCGAACTCGGTGGCGTATCCCCCACCATCGTGCTGCCCGGTGAATGGAGCCACGCCGACATCAAGTTCCAGGCCGAGCACATCGCCACCCAGCGGCTACACAACGGTGGCTACAACTGTGTCGCGGCACAAGCGGTCGTGGTGTCCTCGGAGTGGAAGCAGCGTAACGAGTTCCTCGCCGCTCTGCGCGACGCCCTCGACCGAGCACCGGACCGCTCCGCCTACTACCCGGGCAGCGACAACCGTGTGGCCGGAGCGGTTGCGTCGTTCCCCAAGGCCGAGCGTCTGGGCAAGAACGGTAGGCGCGTGCTGGTGACGAACCTCGATCCCGGCGAGTACGAGCCACTGCTGCAGACGGAGTACTTCGCTCCGGTCCTCGGCGTGATCGACCTTCCGTACCAGGGAAACGAGTTCGCGAGGCGGGCGGCACAATTCGTGAACGACGACTTCGTCGGCACGCTCGGGGTGAACATCGTCGCGACACCGCAGACCATTCGCTCGATGGGTTCGGCGTTCGACTCCTTCGTGGAGAGTCTGCGATACGGGACCATCGCCATCAACGCCTGGACCGGCGTGGGATACCTCACCGCCACCGCCACCTGGGGCGCCTTCCCAGGCCACACGGTGAACGACGTCCAGAGCGGAATCGGTGTGGTCCACAACGCGCTGTTGATCGACCACCCCGAACGCACCGTGGTGCGAGGACCGTTCCGCCCGTCACCGCGATCGGTGATGAAGCGGGAGCTGTCCATTTCACCCAAACCGCCATGGTTCGTGAACAATCGCACCGCCGCCACCACGGGGCGCCTACTGACCGCCTTCGCCGGAGCACCGTCATGGAAGCGGCTCCCGGCCATCTTCGCGTCCGCGCTGCGTGGCTGACGCACCGCTGTCTCGACTGGAGAGGAACGAATGAAACAGACACCGTCGGTGGCGGACTACGTCGTGGTGGGGTCGGGCTCGGCGGGTGCCGCACTGGCCGAACGCCTCAGCGCCGACTCCCGAAACACAGTGGTGGTTCTCGAGGCCGGCCCCGAGGACAAGAACAAATTTGCGCACATTCCCGCCGCCTTCTCGAAGTTGTTCCGCAGCGAGGTGGACTGGGACTACCTCACCGAGCCGCAAGAAACCCTCGGTGGCCGCAAAATCTATTGGCCGCGAGGCAAGATGCTCGGCGGATCCTCGTCGATGAACGCGATGATGTGGGTGCGCGGGTTCGCCGCCGACTACGACGAGTGGGCGGAACTCGCCGACGAGTCATGGTCGTACCGGGAGGTGCTCAAACATTTTCGGCGCATCGAGAAAGTGGAAGGCGCCACCGAAGCCGACTGCGGCATCGAAGGCCCGATCAACGTGTGCCATCAGCGGAGCCCACGCGCACTGACAGGAGCGTTCCTCGACGCGGTTCGGGAAACCGGATATCCCGTCGAGCGTGCGAATACCGCACAGCCCGAGGGTTTCTCCCAGACGATGGTCACCCAGAAGCGGGGTGCGCGATGGAGCACCGCCGACGCCTACCTCCGGCCCGCGATGAAACGCAAAAATCTCACCGTGGTGACCGAGGCACTGGCCACCCGCGTGTTGTTCGACGGAACCGCCGCGGTCGGGGTCGAATACGAGAAGGGCGGTGCACGCCACACCGTCCGGGCGGCGAAAGAGGTGATACTCGCCGGTGGGGCGATCAACACGCCGCAGCTGCTGATGCTGTCCGGTGTCGGTGACGAGCAGCAGCTGCGCGAGCACGGCATCCCTGTGCAGCACCACCTTCCCGAGGTCGGGAAGAACCTGGCGGATCACCTCGTCTCGTTCCTCGGTTACAGCGTGGACTCCGACTCGTTGTACGCGGCGGAGAAGATCCCCGAGCTGATCAACTACCTCACGCGCCGACGCGGCATGCTCACCTCCAATGTCGCGGAGGCATACGGGTTCGTGAGGAGCCGGGACGACTTGCCACTACCCGACCTCGAGATGATCTACGGCCCCGCACCGTTCTTCGACGAGGGGCTGATCCCGGCCACCGGCCACGCCGCCGTCATCGGCACCATTCTGGTGAAACCGGAAAGTCGCGGCACCATCACCCTGCGGTCTGCGGATCCTGCGGCGAATCCGATCATCGATCCCCGCTACCTCAGCGACCCCGAGGGCGCGGACCGGCGAGCCATGCTCGAAGGACTGCGCCTGTGCGATGCCCTCGCCTCGGCTCCGACGCTGAAGTCGAAGCTGGGCACACTGATTCGGCCCTCGGTCGAGCCGGATACTCCGCTCGAGGAAATACTGGAACGCGCACTCGCCGAGAACGCGCACACGCTATACCACCCGGTGGGCACCTGCCGGATGGGCAAGGACCCCGCCAGCGTCGTCACCCCGGACCTACGGGTGCGGGGAGTCGAGCGCCTGCGCATCGCCGATGCGTCGATCATGCCCACGATTATCCGGGGCCACACACACGCACCCGCCGTGCTCATCGGGGAACGTGCCGCCGACCTCATAGGGCGCTAGCGCCCCGTGCGCCTTTCTGGTAGTTGCCGCTACCAGAAAGGCGCACGGGCGGCGGAGCCGCCTAGTACCGGCGGGCCGAATGGAACGGCATCGAATCGAGCGGTGCCTGCTTCACCGGCTGGCCGGAGCTGGGGGCGTGGACCACCATGCCGTTTCCGGCGAACATCCCGACATGCGACGCCCCGTAGAACAGGACCAGATCGCCAGGCTGAAGATTTCCCTTGGCGACAGGCGTCCCACCGTTCACCTGGTCGTAGGTGGTACGCGGGATCGAGACACCCGCCTGCTTGTATGCCCACTGCATCAATCCGGAGCAATCGAAAGCGTTCGGTCCGGTGGCGCCCCACACGTACGGTGAGCCGATCTTCGACTGGGCGGCTGTCAGCGCCTGCGCACCACGGGTGGAGGGCATGGCGGGGGCCGATGGCAGGTCGGGTAGCAGGTTCGATGGTGGAGCGGGGTTCGGTGCCGGCGCCTGCGGCGCGGGCGGCAGCGGCGGTACACCTGGAACGTCGAACGTCCCAATACCTGGGATGGTGATCGGCTCCGCTGCAGCAGGGGCAGCAGGGAGCGTGAATGCTCCCAGCCCCACCGCGGTGGCAACCAGAACGCCACCGGTCGAAATCTGCAGACGATTGCCCCGACGCAATCTATGCTTGGCCATTGAGCTGAGTCCTTCATTTTTTCGATGTCCGACGACTTTCGTGCCGATCGGACGAGACGTTTTATAACATCGCGGTCACGGGCTCAGCGGGCAACGGCCGAATGGCCCATACACATACCTATTTTCGGAAAACCACGTAGATCACAGGGCTATAACGAACAGACCGGTCGTGACGAAAATGCAAAACAGGTATGTCCGCGGGTAATTCGGCCGTTACCGCCGGAACACCCGCCGGACACGCTGGGGAGCGTGTCACTGACCCAGAACTTAGAACCCGAGATCCTCGAGCCGCTCGCAGGTCCGAAGGCCCCGACCCTCACCGTGGTGGCGCAGGGTCCGCCCATCGTCTTCCTCCACGGCTGGGGACTTACCCCGCGGGTGTACGGCCGCGGCCTCTCGACCCTCGTCCGACAGGGACATCGCGTCGTCACACCGACACTTCCCGGTTTCGGAGGGACTCCCGACCATCCACCGCACGCGCGCAGCTTCGCGGGCTACGCCGCCTGGCTCGGACGGTTTCTCGACTCGGCCGGAATCGACGAGCCGGTGACCCTGGTCGGCCACTCCTTCGGCGGTGGCGTCGCGATTCAGACTGCCCACGACCTTCCCGAGCGGGTAGCACGAGTCGTTCTCGTCAACTCCGTCGGCGGCGGGGCATGGTCTGCCGGCGGTCAGGCAATCCGGCACATCGGTGAAAGACCATTGTGGGATTGGGGCGCATCGGCGCTGGGCGAGGCCCTGTCGATCCGGTCGATCGTCCACACGGCAGCATCCCTCGTCAACGGTTTCATCCCCAACACCGTGCGCGATCCAGGTGCGGTGTGGCGGACGGCACATCTGGCCCGGCGTGCGGACTTGCGCACCGAACTCAGAACTCTCGCGAACCGAGGACTGCCGGTGACGCTGTTGTGGGGCCTCGGTGACCGTACGATCCCGGTGGCCAGCTTGGAGTCGCTGAGGTCAGCGCTCCGCAATCCACCGGTTCTCACCGTGGCGGGCGGTCACGGTTGGCTGATCCACGATCCCACCGCGTTCGCCGACGCGATAGGCCGGGCGCTCGACGCCATGTGAGTGGCATCGCCCCCGCAACCGCGGTTGTCACACCACAGTGCGGCCCCCACCGGTCATCGATGGGGGCCGCACTCGGCAGTGAATACTCAGGTCACCGTCACGACGGCGGGGGCGCGGGAGTCGGAGGTTTAGGCGTCGGGAAATTCCCAGGGCCGGGACTGGGAGGTGGGCACAATTGGCAACCTCCGTCGCCGAGATCCTTGGGAGGCGGCTTGGGATTGGTGTCGTGACAGCTGACTCCCTTGCATGGGACAGCGGACGCCACGGCCACAGGGCCGATGGCCGAGATCGACAACGCGGCCGCAGCCCCCGCGATCAGCACAGCGATACGTCCGCGAGTAGTTCCACTCTTCGACATGGGCGGGTTCCTTCCGAGAACTCGAGGGCCGCCGGGGTCACCGTGTTCGGCGGTGATTCCATCGTCTGCGACAGCGGAACCCGCGACCAGATGCCCCTGGGTGACGAGATGGCCACCCTCTCGGTTCGGGTGCGAGGGAGCGTCATGGCTCCGCGCCCGCACGCGGCACATCGAGCGGCGCCCGCATGATTGTTGCGTGGGACCATGGATTCGGTAGCGTTCGGTATCGACCCGCGACCGCGTGTCATTCGATCGGCTCTGCACATTTTGAACTGTGGGAGGTTCCCGTGGCTGGTGGTCTCGTCGCCCTGTTGGACGACGTCGCGGCACTCGCGAAAGTGGCTGCGGCATCCGTCGACGACATCGGAGCCGCGGCAGGCAAGGCCAGCATCAAGGCAGCGGGTGTGGTCGTCGACGACACCGCCGTCACCCCCCGCTACGTCCATGGGTTCTCCCCTAATCGCGAATTGCCGATAATCCGCAAGATCGCGATCGGGTCGATCCGCAACAAACTTCTGATCATCCTGCCGGTGGCGATGATCTTGAGTCAGTTCCTGCCGCAGGCACTGCCCTATCTGCTGATCGCCGGTGGTCTGTTCCTGTGCTACGAGGGAGCTGAGAAGGTCTACGAAGCAATCACCGGTGGGCACCACGGCGACGAAGATGCGCCGGTAGTGCTGCAGGGCCCCGAGCTCGAGAAAAGCATGGTCAGCGGCGCGATCCGCACCGACCTGATCCTGTCCGCCGAGATCATGGTGATCTCCCTGTCCTCGGTCGAGAGCGAACCGTTCGTCACTCGGCTGCTGGTGCTCATCGTCGTGGCGTTCCTCATCACCATCCTGGTCTATGGTGTGGTCGCCCTGATCGTGAAGATGGACGACGTGGGCTTGGCGCTCGCCCGACGCGAGTCGACGTTCAGTCAGCGGATCGGCCGAGGCCTCGTCGCCGCGATGCCGAAGGTGATGGCGGTGCTCACCGTGGTCGGAATCGCCGCGATGCTGTGGGTCGGCGGCCACATCCTGCTCGTCAATGTCGGCGAGGCAGGATTCCACTGGCCGGCCGATCGCCTCCACGATGTCGAACACTGGTTCAGCGACCTCGCGCACGGCGGTTTCGGTGGGGCTCTGTCCTGGACTTCGGGGACCGTGGTGTCTGCCCTCGTCGGGCTCGTCGTCGGCGCGATCGTCGTCCTGATCATGCACCTGATACCGAAGCGGAAGAAGAGCGTCTCGGCGCACTGACGCGTCCGGGGTTCTTGCCGATGCGGCAAGAACCTTCGCCAGAATGGTCGCAGCTATTGCACTGTGTCGGTATGGAAGATTCCGGCGAGGTCATCGAGGTCACGTCAGTATTGAGCGAGGCAGCCGAATGGGATGCGCGCTACAACGAGCGGGATCAAGTGTGGAGCGGCGAACCCAACGGCGCACTTGTCGCCGAGTTGACCGGCGCACCGCCCGGGCGCGCCCTCGATGTCGGCTGCGGTGAAGGCGCTGATGCCCTCTGGCTCGCCCGCCAAGGATGGGCAGTGACCGCGCTGGACGTTTCGCGAGTCGCGCTCGATCGGGCGGCGGCACATGCCGCCGACCAGAACACCGACATCACCTGGGTGTGCAGCGGCCTACTCGATGCCGATCTGCCCGCGGATGGTTTCGACCTGGTCTCAGCTCAGTACCCCGCCTTACGCAGCACAGCCGACCATGCCGCCGAACGAGCGTTGGTCTCCGCGGTCGCACCCGGCGGCATCTTGCTGGTTGTTCATCACGACATGCGCGACGGGCATGCGGCACGCGAGCACGGCTTCGATCCCGATGACTGGGTCGCACCCGGTGATGTGGCGGAGCTACTGGATACCAGCTGGCACATCGATGTGAACGAGGTGCGGGAGCGCTCGATCAGCGGCGGCGCGGGAGCGCACCACACCCACGACGTGGTCCTGCGCGCGCACAGACTGCCTCAACGCAGCCTTTTCGTCGGACGCGGGCAAGCCAGCGGTTCGCTCGGCGTTTACACGGAACCACAGGCGGGGACCGCGACGGCCACAGCGGCGCCCGGTTCACCGCTCGTAGGGCGCGCACAACCCAACGATCGGGGCCGCTATTGGGATCACAGTGAGGCGCGGTGGGTCAACCCTCGCGGCGGCAGGGGCACGGGCACTACTTCGCCCCCTGCCGGGTAGCTATCTGTCAATCAGTGGCGAGCGCGGAATCTGCGAATCCGACCTTGCCTTCACACGCGAACCGTGTCTGCTGCGTCAGCTCGCGTGCGCGTGCGGATGTGAGGGAAGCTGGGCGAGCAGCTGCTCCCACTCGTCGAACCGGACGGCGTCAGCTGTGCGGCGATGGGGCGCGGATCCGGCGGCGAGGTCGACCAAGCTTCGGGCGGCACCGAGAACGGTCAGGTGATGGCGGCGGGAAACGTCGAGGAGTTCATCGAATGCCTGGGCATCGCTGCAGCGGCGCGCTGCGATCAGGATGCCCTTCGCGGTGGCGAGAAGCTCGCGACCGTCGGGACGCCGTCGGGGAATCAGGCGAGTGGGGCCGGCAACAGGAGTGAGGGAGAAGTCCGCGGTGTCCTCGATCATGTGACGTTGTCCTTTGCTCTCGTGCATCGGCCGGGATGCGCCGGTGTGCCGGCAACCAATCCCAAGCGGTCATAAAGTGTGAGTCATGTCACTACCGATGCCCGAATAGTTCTAGCACACGTCACGGCGGCTGCCACCTAGACAAGTGTCCAATACTCTGATCCACGTCGGCGCGGCCGCCCTCGACGTCGAGTCGGTCAGCCTTCGTCCACCGCCCTCCTGTCTCAACCAACACGCAAAAATGGATGTGGTGTGGGTCACATTGCTGCAGTGCGACGAGCTGCTGGATCTACCATTTACCTCGCACGAAACGCACTGGATGCGGGCCCCGTTGCAGTCGATACCGCGATTTTCTGATGCGATTGCGCGCTTCGCACGCTGTCAACGCCCGAGGAGGTATCGGCGAGGCCAACGGCCACGCGAGTTCGCGCGGCGGTATCCCACTATCCCACGGCACGTTCCGGCGAGGCCCGGCCGGAGCGGAATACACTCCGACCGGGCCGACCCGGCTCAGGCACCGTCCTCAACCTCCTGAATCCGCATCGGACGCTCACAACTCCTCGAAGCGGCGGCCCTTTGCATCCGCGCCGGCCACCACAACGAGACCGGGATTTATGGCTGCAACGTCGGCGACGGTGCGGGTTGCCCGGCCCGCCCTGCCATCAGTTCCGCGGTCGGCGATCGCACTCTTCGTTCTCGCGGCCGCACGGTGGAGACTTTCTCAGGCCTGCAGCCATCGGAAGGTACTGCGGTGGAAAACGATCGGCTCCACGTCCGATTGCACCCGCACCTCGTTAATTTTCAACAGCACGACCGCATGATCGCCGGCGGGCACCTGCTCCGACACTGTCGTATCGAGCCACACGGAGGCACCACCGACGAATACCGCCCCGCCGTCGCTGGTTTCCGTGGTGAGTCCTTCGAACCGGTCGCCGGTCTTCGCGGCCAGTACCCGCGCCGCGGTGTCGTGCACCTCCCCCAGCACGCTGATTCCAATGCGTTCCAATCCCGCCAGCTTCGGCCACGTCGAAGAGGTGTTCTGCACGCAGAACGCGACGAGAGGGGGATCCAGCGACACCGGCACGAAGGTGCTCGCCGCCATTCCGACCCGCTCACCGTCGACCTCTGCGCACACCGCCACAACACCACTGGGCACGTGCGAGAACGCCTCCCGCAACGAACCTGGGTCCAGCGTTACCGTCCCGCTCATCACAACTCCGTTCGTGCCGTTGCCGCCGCGGTGAGCACCGGACCCCAACGCTCGGCGTACTCGGCGATTCGCGAATCGGTGGTGTAGGTGGTGTCGGCGAGATACAGCCCCGGCGCCGGCGTTGTTGCGCCGAGCTCCACCAATACCGGCTTCAGCAGCAGCTCGGGTGCGAGCGCGTGCGCCGGGCCCCCGCCGAGCATGACCGGGACCGCGACCACGCCTCGCAGCCCTTCGGCTGTCGCGAACTGGTCGAGGAAGAGCTTGAGCACTCCCGTATACGTGGCCTTGAAGGTCGGGCTCGCGACCACCACCAGATCCGACTCTGCCACCGTCTCGACCGCTTGCGCGACCTTGTCGTCACCCCAGCCGAGCAGCCCGGGACCCAACTCGATGACGTCGACGACCGAGTCCACGGGGGAACCCGTCACCGCCGTCGCCACCAACGTCGCCGCGTCCAGTGTGCGCGAACCCGCCTTGGGATTGCCCGCGACTACCGTTACCTTCATCGTTCCCTCGCCTCTCATGAACTGTCGGTGCCACGATAGAACAGCGGAGTGTTCATCGTCGAATATTATTGACTGCGAGCCTCTTTCGATCGCAGATCATTCGGATCACGTCGAATCAAACCCTTCCGTTCACTGATGGTCGGGCTTACACTGCCGACCCGTGAGTACTTATTAACAACGGGTAGTTAAGAAGTACTCACGGGAGGCGGAGCCTCAATTCGCGGCGCCGTTCCCGGGTCACCGCGCCGCCGCTCAACGTAGGAGCCGATCCGACGAGAAGCGCCGTGTACGGATGCTGGGGGTCGGAGATCACCTGATCGGTGGGTCCGTCCTCGACGATGTTGCCGCGGTACAGCACGACGATCCGGTCGACCAGCGCCGCGACTGCCCCTAGGTCGTGCGAGATGAACAGCTGAGCGAGCTGCCGCGAGTGCCCGAGTTCTGTGAGCAGTTTCAGGATTTGAATACGGTTGACCGAGTCGAGGGCGCTGACCGGTTCGTCGAGCAGCAGCAGCGCCGGATCGAGGACGAGGGCCCTCGCGATCGCGATCCGCTGGCGCTGCCCACCCGACAGGTCGGCGGGAATCCGCCCCGCGATGTCGGCGTCGAGTCCGACACTGCTCAGTACCGCTGCCACCCGCGACCGCACCACGCTGCGGTCGAGTCCGCCGCGCACGAGCAGTCCCTCGGCGATCGACTCGCCCACGGGAATGTCCGGATCGAGGCTCAGGAGCGGATCCTGGAACACGTACTGCACGGTCCCCGTGCGGCGGTGCGCCCGGCGGTTCGCGGCGGACAGGTCGTCGACGCGCTGCCCGCGGATGTCGACCGATCCGGACGTCGGGGTGATCAGACCGAGAATCGTGCGGGCCAGTGTCGTTTTTCCGGAACCGCTTTCACCGATGAGTCCCACCTTCTCGCCGGCATCGACGGTCAGGTCGACGCCGTGCAGGATCTGCTTGCGCGCCGCGCGGGGTCCGAGCTCCACCCGGACGCCGGTCATGCGCAGCAACGACTCAGACACGAGCCGCCTCCTTTCCGATGACCGACTCGAGCCCGTACTCCCGGTGGTTCTCGACGAGTTGGCGGGTGTACTCGTGTCGGGGCGCGGTGAGCAGGTCCCCTGCTCGCCCGGACTCGACGACGGCGCCGTCCCGCATCACGATCACGTTGTCGCAGACCTGAGCCACCACGGCGAGGTCATGCGAGACGACGACGAGCGCGAGGCCCAGTTCGTCGCGCAGGTCCTCGAGGAGGTCGAGCACCTCGGCCTGAACGGTGACGTCCAGGGCGGTGGTCGCCTCGTCGGCGATCAGGAGTTCCGGTTCCGCGGACACCGCGATCGCGATGAGCACCCGCTGGAGCATTCCCCCGGACAGTTCGTGCGGGTACTGGCGGTACACGGTGTCGGCGTCGTTCAGCCCCATTCTCCGGAACAGTTCGACACCGCGCCGCCGGGCGTCCGCGCGGGACAGCCCGAGGGACGACCGAAGCGCCTCGGCCAGTTGTTCACCGACCCGGATTGACGGGTTCAGATAGGACGCCGGGTCCTGGAAGACTGCGGATATGCGGGTACCCCGCAGTGGCCGCCAGTGTTTGCGACCGAGGTCCGTGAGTTCGATGCCGTCGAAGTCGATCGAGCCTGCGGTGACACTGATTCCGCCGGGCAGAATTCCGAGGATGGCCCGGCAGGTCAGCGACTTACCGCTTCCCGATTCGCCGACGATCCCCAGGGCTTCGCCGCGTGCGAGGGAGAAGTCGACGCCGTGGACCAGTTCGATTCCGTCGTCGAGCGCGATGCGCAGATCGCTCACGGTGAGCACCGGCCGGTCGGGGCGGATGGGTGCGGGTGCCGACGTGGCATCCAATGTGTCAGTGGACATCCGAGGTGACCTCCTGTTTCCTGCGGGCGCGGCGTTGGGGTTGGCCGGTCGCATCCCGCAGCGCGTCGGCGATGGCGTTGAGTGCCCAGACGGTCGCCACGATCAACAGCGCGGGCACGACGGGGCCGAACGGAACCTGGTACAGGTACTGCAGTCCGCTGGCGAGGAGTCCTCCCCAGGTCGGGTCGGGTGGGACGACGCCGATCCCCAGGAACGTCAGCGAAGACACGATGACGAGGCTGGCTCCGGTCATCGCCGCGAACGTCACCCCCACCGCCGGCAGCACCTTGCGTACCGCGTGACGACGGATGATCCAGGACGTGTCGGCCCCCATCAGTTCGGCGGCCTCGACGTACTGGGAGTTGGCCACGGTCAGTGCAGCGGCGCGAGTGATCCGATAAAACGCGGGTGCGATGAGGATGCCGACCGCGAACATCGCCTGCGCCAGCCCGTTTCCGAGCAGCGCGGTCATCGCGACGGCGAACACGAGGAACGGCAACGTGATGAGCGCATCCATCAACCGGAGGGTGAACCATTCCACGCCGCGTCCGAGGTACACCGACAGGAATCCCGGGATCACGCCGAGGAGGAATCCGACGACGACGCATTGCAGTGCGGACAGCACCGACACGGTCGAACCCGCCAGCAGCCGGCTGAACACGTCCCGCCCGACGTTGTCCGTCCCGAGCCAGTGAGTTCCGCTCGGGCCGTGCAGGATTGCCGACGTGTCCTGCACGAGCGGGTCGAAGGGCGCGAGGGCGGGCCCGAAAACCGCGAGCAACACTATCAGCCCGAGGACAACCACCGCGGCGCGAGCGGAGTGATAACGCAGGATTGCTGTGAACATGGGATTTCAGTCTCTCCGCTTGGTTGCCGGCTGCAACGCGCTCTGCGCGATGTTGACGACGATGTTGCAGAACAGCACGAACACGATCGCCACGACGAGCGTTCCCTGGACGATGGGAACGTCTCCGCGCAGCGCCGAGTCCGCGGCGAGGCGACCGAAGCCGGGCATGGAGAACATGGTCTCCATCACGACGGCGCCGCCGATGAGCGTAGGAATCTTCATCCCCAGGATGGACAGCGCCGGACCGCTGCCGTTACGCAGTGTGTGCACGAACAGGATCCGGGCCGGACTGATGCCCCGGACCACCGCGCCGGTGACGTAGTTCTGGTCGAGCTCCGCGACCAATCCGGTGCGGAGTTGTCGCGCGATGTCGGCGACGACGTCCATGCTCAACGCGATCGCGGGCATGATGATCAGCGACAGCCAGCGACCGAAGTCCTCGTCTGGCGGGACGTACCCGGCCGACGGCAGCCAGTGCAACCCGACGCTGAGGACGAGGATCAGTCCGATCGAGATGACGAACGGCGGCAGCGTGGAGGCCACCGACGTGTATGCGGTGATCAGCCGGTCGAGCAGGCTGCCCTTGTACACGGCGGCGAGTATTCCGAGTCCGACGCCGAAAGCGAGTCCGATGACCAGTGCGACACCGGCGATCGAGGCGCTGACGGCGAGCCGCTCGCCGATCAACTCGCTGACCGGGATCTTGCTGAACCACGAGACGCCCAGGTCACCGCTCAGCATGCTCGACATCCAGTCGACGTACTGCTGCCAGACCGGTTTGTCCAGCCCGAATTCGGCGTTGATGCGGGCGATCGTCTCCGGGGTCGCGGCGTCGCCTGCGATCCCGGCGGCCGGATTCAGCCCGCTGGCCGCTCCGAGCAGGAAGGTGATCAGGGTGGAGAACAGGAAGACCGGGACCACGATCAGCACGGTGCTCAGCACGACCCGAAACGCCGTGCCGAGCGCACCAGCCGGCACCGGGAGAGCGAATGTTCTCCTGGTGCCGGCGGTCTGGACGTCTGCGGTGGTCACGAGACCGTGACGCCTTCCCACCGCACCTGGGACGGCAGGATGTTCAGGTTCTTCAGGTCCGGGTTGGACACGATGATCCACGGATTGCTGAAGATGTAGTTGGTCGGCGACTGCTCGACACCGACCTTGACGGCCTGCCACAGCCGCGGCTTGTAGTCCGGGTCCTCGAGGGGTGTGCGACGCACGGCGTCGAGCGCGGCGATGAACTCCGGCGACGCATGCGGGCCGCTGAGGTTCATGATGCCTTCCGGACCGTAGACGGCGAGCAGGTTCTGCACCGGGGATTCACGCCCGATGGTGCCGTCCGTCGCAAGTTGCGGGTTCTTCGCGATATAGACCTCGCTCTGCCACGTCGACGATCCCGGCGGCACCACTTTGATGGTGGATTCGACGCCGATCTTCTTCAGCTGCGACTGCACCAGCTCCGCCCGGTTGGTGGCCGCCGACTGCGCGGTGATCTCGATCGACAATTGCCCGGGACCGTATCCCGCCTCGGTCAGGAGACGAGATGCCTTGTCGGGGTCGTAGTTCCAGAGCTTCTCGATCTCGGGGTTGAAGGCGAGGTATCCGTTGGGGAACGGCTGGCTCGTCGTGCTGCCCAACCCGTTCGTGATGACGTCGACGAACGCCTGCCGGTCGAATGCGTAGCGGAATGCCTCGACGACCTTCGGATTGTCGAACGGGGCCTTGTTGAGGTTGATGGAGACGTCGTTCGCGGCCAGCGACGGCTTCACGGTCACATCGAGACCGGCGGCCTCGGCTTCCTTGGCCTGCAGAGCCGGTAGCGTCGCGAAGTCGATGGAGCCGGACTGGACACCGGCGACGAGAGTGGCCGGGTCCGGGGCGACGCTGAGTTCGAAGTGGTCGATGTGGATGTTGTCGGCGTCCCAGTAGTTCGGGTTCTTCTCGAAGTACGCGTGGTCCTCGGCGACGAAGTCGGTGATCCTGAAGGGACCGGCGCCGACCGGCCACACACTGAGCTTCTGCGGGTCGGCGGCCGCGGTCGGGCTGGCGATGGCCCCGGTTCGCCCGGCGACCAGGTAGGGGATCTGGTAGTCGGCGTCGGCAAGATGCAGTGTGACGTCGGTGGCGCTGTCGGCCGTGACCTCGGTGACGCCGGCGAGCTGGTCGCGGAGGAACGAATCGTCCTGAGACTTGCCGCGGTCGAAGAACGCCTTCACCGCCTGGGCGTCGAGGGCGGTCCCGTCGGAGAACGTCAGACCGTCACGCAGGGTGAAGGTCACGGCGGTGCCGTCGGCGTTGTACTTCCAGCTCTCGGCGAGCGACGGCTCGACGTTGCCCTCGGCGTCGAGCCGGGTCAGCGACGCGTACGCGAGGCTGATCGTGTTGATGTCGTTTCCGGTCCGGCTCGTCACCGGATCCCAGGAGGTGGGGAGGTTGAACGCCCACTTGACCTCGGCGCCGTCCGAGCTGCTGCCGCCGCCGCACGCGGTGGCAACGAACCCGACGATCACTCCGAGTATTACGGCGCCGACGATCCGCCGGCTCTTCTTGCTCACTGGATGCTCCTGACCATGCAAAGGGGGTGGTGATTCAGACACTCGCGGACAGCGATGCGGTGGTGCCGGGCAGCGGGGCGGGGTCGATTCCCTCACGCCGCGCGCGGGTGTAACGGTTCTCCGCGAAAGGCAGGCCGAGGTTGCCGCGCAACGTGTTCTGCTCGTAGTCCTCCCGGACGACCCCACGCTCACGCAGGATCGGCAGCACCTCGTCGACGAAGCGCTGGAACTGTGCCGGGTGGCCGATGTGGATGTTGATGCCGTCGAGGGCGTGGCCGTCCAGCCAGCGCTGCAGTTCGTTAGCGACGGTCTCGGCGCTGCCGGTGAACGGCGACGTCTTCGGCGCGCTGAGTGCCTCGACCGTCTGCCGCAGTGTCAGCCCGCGATCGGCGGCGAGGTCGGCGATCTTCTTGGCCTGCGTGTAGAAGCTGCGCTCGGCGTGCTGCAGTGCCTCGGCAGGGAACGGCGCGTCGAGGTCGTACTGCCGGAAGTCGTGCCAGCCGAACGGCCGGCCCAGTTCCCGGAGAGATTTTCCGAAGTCGTTGTCGGCCAGCTGGGTCACGCGTTCGATCTCGCGCGCGTCGGCGTCGGTGTCGCCCACGGTGACGCTGACTCCCGGCAGGATCACGATGTCCTCGGGAGCGCGCCCGTAGGCTGCCGCGCGGGTCTTTATGTCGGCGTAGAACGCCGCCCCCGCCTCGAAACTCGGCGCGTGCGTGAAGATCCCGTCGGCGATACGCGCCCCGAGGTCGCGACCCTGGTCGGAGTCGCCGGCCTGGAAGATCACCGGCTGCCCCTGCCGCGAGCGTTCGATGTTGAGCGGGCCCACCACCGAGAAGTGCTCACCCCGATGGTCGAGGGTGTGCAGCTTGTCCGGGTCCAGGAAGCGGCGGGCCTCCCGGTCGCGCGGAAACGCGTCGTCCTCGTAGGAGTCCCACAGAGCCTTGACGACCTCGACGTGCTCGAGGGCCCGGCCGTAGCGGGTGGCGTAGTCGTAATGCTCCTCGAGGCCGTAGTTTCCGGCGGTACCCGAGTCGCCACTCGTGACCACGTTCCAGCCGGCGCGGCCGCGGCTGATCAGGTCGAGGGACGCGAACCGTCGCGCGAGGTTGAACGGCTGGTTGAACGACGTGGTCAGCGTGCCGACGAGCCCGATGTGCTCGGTGGCCACCGCGAGCGCCGACAGCAGCGTCAGCGGCTCGAGCCGGTTCAGGTAGTGCGGGGGCGAGTCCGGGGTGATGAACTGGCTGTCGACGATGAACACGAGGTCGAACCGCGCCTGCTCGGCCAGTCGCGCGTACCGGATGTACCAGTCGATGTCGACGCTCGCGTCGGCGGGAATCTCCGGGTCCAGCCAGGTGTACGGGTGCCCGGGCCCACCCGTGGGGGTGAGGACAGCTCCCAATTTCAGTTGCCGTCTCGTCATGTTCTCGCTCCTTCGTCGTTCGCCGTCAGGCACCTGCCTCGGCACGCCGCGTTGAAGTGTATGGAGCAAACAGACGCGTGCAGAGTATTAAATTCTCGATGTTTCAAAACATATTTCGTATGTCCCGCAGGGCTGTCGAACAAAGTCCGATCAGTCGAAGAATTCGCGCGACGACTCCGCGACGGCCACCGCGACGACGTCGGCGAGTTGCCCGATCAGGTCCGGGTCGTCCGGCAACTGGGTGGCCGACAGGCGCAGGAGTTGACGTGCGGGCGCCTGCACGAACGAGCGGGAGCCGGCCCCCACCGAGATGCCCTGCCGCGCCAACGCGACGAGGGCCGCGGTCTCGTCCGACACCGCGACCCACACGACCAGACTGTGCGGGCCCGCGAAAGCCTCTATGCCACGGTCGATCAGCGCCGCCAGCAGCGACGTGCGTCTGGCGGTGTAGCGCTCGTGCGCCGTAGTGACCGCCTGCTCGGCGTCGTCGCTGACGATCAGGTGGGCGAGGGTATTCTGCAGGATCCGGCTGTTCGAGCCGACTCCGTGACTGCGCACCTTCATGGCCTTCTCGATCAGTTCGCGGGATCCGCCGAGAACGGAGGTCCGCACATCGATCCCATATGCCTTGCAGTAGCTACGGATCCGGACGACACGCTGCGGTAGTACCGATCCCAGAGAGGGAGGCTGCTGCGGTTCGAGCGGTCCGATCGAGTCGTCTTCGACGACCCACACCGCCGGATGCCGTCGCAGCACCTCGGCGAGTTCACTCGTGCGCTGCGCGCTGACCGCATGGTCGACTGCGAACGGTGCACCGGGCTGAAACACGAAGGCCACGGCACCGGCGGTCAGAGCCGCGTCCAAAGCGTCCGGCCGGGGGCCGTCGCGATCGGCGCCCACCCCGACCGCATCCAGCCCCAGATCGCGGAGGGTGTCGAGAACGCCCGGGCCCAGGGGCTCGTCGACGGCCACCATCGAACCGGGTGGGGCGGCCGCCTCCACGGCCAGCAACAGCGCCTCGGTGCCGCCGCCCGCCGTGGCCCAGGCCTCCGGTTCGAACGGCCACCCCGGGGCGACGGCATTCCTCAACCGCTCGGTCATCAGTTCCCGGCCGAACACATTCAACGTCTCGGCGTCCAGACTCGACAACAAAGCGTCGGACAGGGACGGCTGCAGCGCCAGGTCGGGTGCATTCTGCGCCAGGTCGACGCCACGCCAGTCCGGTATGCCACGCTCGGGCACACTGTCGAGCGGCGGAAGAACGACGGTGCCGCCGCGGCGGCGGGTCTGCACGAACCCCTGTTCCTGCAGGCGGCCCCAGGCGCTGACGATCGCACCGACACTGAGATCGGTCGATTTCGCGAGTGCGCGGACGGTCGGCAGGCGATCGCCGGGGCTGAGCTCACCCGACCTGATGAGGTCGGCGACGGCATCGGCCAGTTCCGCGGTGCGGCCGTCGATCTTGTCGAGCAACCACTCCGGAGCAATCGCCTCCGACTCCAGAACCGCTGACATCCACACCCCTTCGATCGACAACCACTACCGGCCCTTCGCCGTGCGGGTCACGGTGACTGCGCGAGTGCCCCGGCCGGTTCGCGAAGGATGATGTCGGGCGTACCGGGCAGGCGGAGACGCTCGAGGAACTGCACGATCTCGGCGGCGACCGACCGGTGGGACACGTCGTTGAGGATGTCGTGCAGCCCCTCGTGAACGACGACGACCCGGGCGTCGGGCAACGCGGACGTGACAGCCAGCACGTCCGCTGCCGGGCTCAGAACGTCGGCGCCTCCGTGCACGACGAGGACCGGAACCTGCACGTGGGTCAGCGAATCCGCCGTGGCCACCGGAGTCTCCGCACCGAGCGTTCCCCGCTCGAGAGCGTCGGCCGACGACAGGACCCCTCGATGCACGGGACACGCGGAGCGGATCTCGAGTTCGCCGTCCCACTCTCCGGTGAAGGCCTCGGTCCCCGCGACGAGAAGACCGGCGGCCACCACCCCGGACACGGCCGGATGCGTCGCGGCCAGGTCTAGGGCGGTCAGGGCGCCACTGTCCGACCCGACGACGGTGAGTGGGAGTTCGGTCTCGGCATCGGCGATCGCCCGAGCAGTCGCCGCGGAATCGTTCTCCACCACCGCGACACGGTAGCCATCGAAGGCGATCCGGCGGGCGAACCGGCGGTACACGTGAGCACGCTCACCGCGGCCGGCGACGACGATCACCGAGCCACGCACAGTCGCTTCGGGTTCCAGCCAGTCGATGTCCACTGATTACCTCATTCGGGGGTTGTTCGCAGGATTGACTGCGTCACCCTGACCCACACGCGCGAGGTCGAACAAGACTAAAGCTCGAGCAGAACAAAACGCGTGCCTTCTCGTCGCGCGTCGTGTTTTGTTCCGAACATATTCGTTTTGCTCTGCCATTCATCCGCTTTGCAGTTCACCCAGGCCCATTCAGAAGTATCGACGAAGGGACAGGCACACCGATGCCCGAGACCACAGGGTTCGCGACCCGGCAGGTCCGCACCGGCTATCAACCCGGAACACCGCAGAACACCGCGATCCCCCCGATCTACCAATCGGTTGCCTACGATTTCGGCAGCTTCGAACAGGCGCGGGACATCTTTTCCCTGCGGCGGAAGGGAAACCTGTACAGCCGCACCGGGAATCCCACCCAGGCCGTGTTCGAGCAGCGCCTCGCCGATCTCGACGGTGGAGTCGCCGCCCTGGCCACGGGGTCCGGGCAGGCCGCTGTCGCGGTCGCACTCCTCACCCTCGCCAAGTCCGGACAGCACATCGTCGCGGCCCGGCAGCTGTACGGGGGAACCGTCGATCTCCTCACCGACACCTTCGCGGACTTCGGGATCGAGGTCACGCTCGTCGATCAGGACGACCTCGACGCCTGGCGTGCGGCCGCGCGTCCCGAGACAAGGGCCTTCTTCGCCGAGACGATCGGCAACCCCGTCGCCTCCGTGCTCGACGTCCGGGCGGTGGCCGACATCGCGCACCAGGCGGGGGTCCCGCTGATCGTCGACAACACGATCGCCACCCCGTATCTGCTTCGCCCGAAGGACTTCGGTGCCGACATCACCGTGTACTCGGCCACCAAGTTCATCGGCGGGCACGGCAGCTCGCTGGGTGGTGTGATCGTGGACCTCGGCACGTTCGACTTCGGCGCGGAGCCGCAGCGGTGGACCCAGTTCACCGAGCCCTACCCGCGCATCGGCGACCTCGTGCTGTGGGAGGAGTTCGGCCGCGAGCGGAGCGCGTATCTCGTCTACGCGAAGACGAAGCTCGTCCACGATCTCGGTCCCGCACTGTCCCCGTTCAATTCATTCCAGCTGCTTCAGGGGTTGGAGACGCTGGACTTGCGGCTGGAACGGCAAGTCGGCTCGGCACTGGCGATCGCACACTTTCTCGACCGCCATCCCGCGGTCGCCAAGGTCAACTACCCCGGACTGCCGGACAACCGGTGGCACGACGCCGCCCAGCGGTACCTGCCGCGCGGCGCCGGCTCGGTCTTCTCCTTCGATCTCGCCGTCGACGACTCGAAGGTGGCGAAGTTCATCGACTCGCTGCAGTTGTTCGCCATCGTCGCCAACATCGGCGACGCGCGGTCGCTGGTAGTGCACCCCGCCACCACCACACACAGCCACCTCGACGACACGCAACTCCGCGACGCCGGATTCGGCTACCGCACCGTCCGATTGTCGATCGGACTGGAAAACCTGGAAGACCTCGTCGACGATCTGCGTGCTTCGCTCGACGCCATCACGGAGGAATGACATGCACTTCGGCTACTGGACGCCCATCTACGGCGGCTTCCTGCGCAACCTCGGCGACGAAGGGATGCCCGCCACCTGGGACTACGTCAAGAAGCTCTCACAGCTCGCCGATCGTCTCGGGTACAACACCACCCTCGTGCCGGAGCTCTATCTCAACGACCGCAAGGGCGTCGACGCGCCCAGCCTCGAGGCGTGGTCGCTGTCGTCGGCGATCCTCGCGGTCACCGAACAACTCCGGGTGATGACGGCGGTGCGACCCGGATTCCACCTGCCGGCGGTCACCGCGAAGGAATCGGCGACGATCACCGACATCGCCGGAACAACCGATGCCGGTGCGGCACGGTTCGCGCTCAACGTCGTCGCCGCGTGGTGGGAGGAGGAAGCCCGGCAGTACGGCGGCGCCTTCACCCGGCACGACGACCGATACCGGCAGGCCGGCGAGTTCGTCGACGTTCTCCGTGGACTCTGGGAGCACACCCCGTTCACCTACCAGGGCGAGCACTTCAGCGTGCGCGACTCGATCCTGTCACCGAAGCCCAGAATTCATCCCCCGGTCTTCGCGGGCGGTGAGAGCGAGAGCGGCCGCGAATCGATCGCGACCTTCGCCGACTCGTACGTGCTGCACGGCGGCACCGTCGACGAGGTGCGGTCGAAGATCGCGGACATGAACGCGCGCTCGCAGCGAATCCATCAGCGGGACATGGCCGAATTCGGGATGTCCACATACATCATCGTGCGCGACACCGAAGCCGAGGCCCGCGCCGAACTCGAACGCATCACGACGGTCGACCCTCACTCGCCCGGGTACGCGTCGTTCGAGGAATTCGTGAAGAACTCCGAACTCGACGTCGAGCTGTCCCAGCGCGAATACTCCGTCGGCACGCGCGGACTGCGACCCGACCTCGTCGGCACCCCCGAACAAGTCGCCGAAAAGATCCGCGCCTACCAGGACGCCGGTCTCACTCTGCTGCTCATCCAGTGCTCCCCCGCGCACGAAGAGCTCGAGCGCATCGCCGAGCAGGTGTTTCCGCTGGTCCCCACCCGTGAGTACTTGTTAACCGCGGGCGGTTGATAAGTACTCACAGGGGGGACGCCCTTGACCGCACTACTCGCCGCGAGTAAGGATGAAGACGTTCTGTGCGCGGCGATTTCGCTCCCGGAGAGAGGAATTCACACCACCAGGACCAATCGCGACGCATCCATTGCATACGGCCGCACGAGGTCGCGGGGCGAGCGCGAGGGATTTTGTCATGGCAGACATCGAAGTCGACTATTGCGTCGTAGGCGCAGGGTTCGCCGGACTGACGGCGGCACTGCGTTTGAAGCAGGCCGGACAATCGGTCGCGCTGGTGGAGGCGCGTGACCGGATCGGGGGGCGGACCTTCACCGAGGTCCGCGAGGACGGTTCGTGGATCGATCGGGGCGGCGCGTGGATCGGGCCGGGACAGGACCGGATCTACGCCCTGATGGACGAGTTCGGCGTCAAGAGTTACAAGCAGTACACCGACGGCGAGTCGATGATGGTCGTCGATGGCAAACAGTACCGGTACAAGGGCACGATTCCCCTGACGATGAGTCCCTGGGCGGCAGCGAATCTCGGGGCCGTGTTCGTCGAACTGGGCGAGATGTGTAAGACGATCCCGCTCGACGCGCCGTGGGAGGCGAAGAAGGCAGCGAAGTGGGACTCGATCAGCCTCGCCAAATGGCTCGGCGACAACACGCTGTCCAAGCCGGCCCATGACCTTCTCGAGACCGCCATCGCCGGCTGCTACACGTCCGCGGCGTCCGAGGTGTCGATGCTGTTCGTCCTGTACCAGATGGCGTCCGGCGGCGGTCCGAGTTTCGTCCTCGGTGTGAAGGACGCCGCCGAGGACGCGCGACCTGTCGGTGGAATGGGTGCCGTCTACCGTCCGATGGCAGCCGAGATCGGCGACGCACTCCATCTGTCACAACCCGTCCGGGACATCACGCAGGACGGCGACGGCGTGACCGTCCGCTCGGCGGATCTGGCCGTCCGGGCCCGGAGGGCGATCGTCGCGGTACCCCTCGCGATCGCGAGCCAGATCCTCTACGAACCGCTGCTGCCGATGGATCGGTCGTTCCTGCACCAGCGGATGCCGAGCGGTGCCGTCATGAAGATCGCCGTCCTCTACGACGAACCCTTCTGGCGCGCCGCCGGACTGTCGGGACAGTCGGCGGCACCCGACTCCCCCGCGACGATCACCATCGACGCCAGTACCGACACAGGACGTCCCGGTGTTCTGTGCGTGATCGTCGAGGGACCGATCGCCCGCCGGCTGGGACGACTCTCGGAGGCCGAGCGGAAGAAAGCAGTGCTCGGCGAGTTGACCGCGAGGTTCGGAGCCAAGGCTGCCTCCCCCGTCGACTACATCGAGCAGAACTGGAGCGTCGAGCGGTACTCCGGCGGCGGCATGCTCAGCCATGCGCCGACGGGTGTCCTCACCCAGTTCGGTTACACCCTCCGCGAGCCCTGCGGCCGCATTCACTGGGCCGGCACGGAAAGTTCGTCCGTAATGTGTGGCTGGATCGACGGAGCCGTCCGGTCCGGTGAACGCGCCGCACGGGAGGTCACCGAACGCGACCGCGCGCTGTCCCTCGCCCGACCTCAGTAGTAGACGGCCCCCGGAACACCGCCGCCCACGGCAACCGCGTCGCCGGTGATCCCGACGCTGCGCGGTGACGCGAGGAACGTGACGACGTCGGCAACCTCGCTCGCGTCGATCAACCGGTGGATCGAGTTGGTGGCCAGCCGCGACTCCAGTTCGGCCACCGGCACACCTTCGTCCTCGGACTGCTTGGCAAGGCGGTCTACGAGACGTTCCGTCCGCGTCAGTCCCGGATGCACCACGGTGACGTTGACGCCGTGCGGTCCGAGTTCGTCGGCGAGGTTCTTCGTCAGCGCCGACACACCGACGTTCCGCACGGTCTGGGCGATGGAGTTGGCCTGGCGTGCACCGAGTCCGCTGATGTTGATGATCCGCCCCCACCCCTGTTCCACGAGGTGCGGTGCCACCGCCCGGGCGGTCCGCAGGTATCCGAGCACCTTGATCTCGAGTTCGGCGCGCACCACGTCGTCGGTGGTGGACGCGAAGTCGCTCGGCTTGCCCGCACTCCACGGGGTTGCGGCGGCGTTCACGAGGATGTCGACACCACCGAGTTCGTCCACCGTTCGCTGTACGAGGGCGCGCACCGAGTCGTCGTCGCCGGTGTCGGTGGGAACCCCGAGCACCCGCCGTCCGGTCTCCTGCGACAGCGTCTTCGCCGCCAATTCCAGCGCCTCGACGCCCCTGGCAGCGAGCACCACGTCGACCCCCTCCGACGCGAGGCTGCGCGCGATCGCGAGACCGATTCCGCGGCTGCCGCCGGTGACGATCGCCCGCTTGCCGCCTAGACCGAGATCCATGTCGTTCTCCTCATCTCCGCTGTCCACCCCTCGATTCGAGGGTAGGACCAGGCGGAGGTGCGGTCACGGATTCGGTTCAGCGTGAGGCCAATGGCGCTTCGCGCCTGTGCGCCTTTTTGGTAGCAGTCACTACCAAAAAGGGGCTCTACTGACTCATTCGTGGGTGGATTCGGCCGGGTAATTGTGGGCGGGCGCCCCCGAGGCTGAGCATCGCGAGTGCGATGACGGCCTCGGGGGTGTGGAACCCGAATCCGCGGCGGGTGATGAGGCGAATCTTGGTATTGACCGATTCGATCCGACCGTTCGAGAGCCCGTGCTCGATGGCGGCGAGGATCGCGGGTCTGTGG
This sequence comes from Rhodococcus sp. WAY2, assembly GCF_009859915.1. Classification (NCBI taxonomy): domain Bacteria; kingdom Bacillati; phylum Actinomycetota; class Actinomycetes; order Mycobacteriales; family Nocardiaceae; genus Rhodococcus; species Rhodococcus sp. WAY2. Next base: position 2,110,532 of record NZ_CP046572.1, on the reverse strand, counting down.
ACGAGGATGCTTTTCTGCAACGCGACGAACGCCGGGATCCGGCACCGCCGGGCCCAGTCGATCCAGCGGTCGAGTTCGGCAGCGGCCTGCTCGACCGGGAGCTGGAAGATCAACCGCAAACTCTCCTTGAGCCGGTAGCCGCGGTGCAGGACCGGATCGTGGAGTTCGATCCACCGCAGCACCGCCTGCTGCTGCGCGGTGAGGGCGTCCGGGTTCTTCAGCAACGCCCACCGGCTGCGTTTGACCGACCGAGCCGGGCCGGCCTTCGGGCGACGCCGCGGTTTCCACCCACCGCCGCGGGAGGCGTTCTCGGTGGACCGTGCCCGGTTCCACGCCGCCCGCCGCACCGTGTCGAGGGCCTCGGTGGCCCAGGCGACCACATGGAACGGATCCGCGCAGCGCACCGCATCCGGGCAGAACCGGGTCACCACCGACCCGATCCATCCGGCCGCGTCCGAGGTGACGTGGGTGATCTTCGCGCACCGTTCGGGCCCGAGCAGGTCGAAGAACCCGGACAGGGTCGCCGCGTCACGGCCCGGGGCCGCCCACACCAGCCGGCCGGAGTCGTGGTCGACGACGACCGTCAGATACTTGTGGCCCTTCTTGTACGAGATCTCGTCGATCCCGATCCGCCGCAGCCCCGCCAGCGGGTCCCGGGCGGGTGTGGTGTCGGCCCACACCCGGTCCACGATCGTCCCGACCGTGCGCCACGCGGTGCGCATCAACTCACACGTCGCGGCCTTCGAGGTATGGGTGGCGAGCCACGCCACCGTCTGGTCGAACGCGTAGGTGTGCCCGGCCCGGTGCCGGGCCCAGGGCACCGCGGCCACCGTGACTCCGTGTTCGCGGCAGCACACCCGCGGTGCGTCGGCCTCGACGAAGGTGCGGACCAGGCCGCAGTCCGGGCCGCGCCACCGCCGCCGACCGGTGCCACCGTCGTAACCGGGGCTCCGACGACCACACACCCCGCACCGGGACCGGGCCCGGGCCTGCGGCCGGACCGCGACGATCACCGCCCCGGCCGTGTCGTCGAAATCGACGCCCTCGATCACCGTCTTTTCGACACCCAACACCTGACGCCATATCCTGGCTTCGCGCACGCCGTTCCCCACATATGTAGCCGACTGACCCTAGACAAGCCAGAACGCTACTGGGACAACGGCGTGCGCCCTCACCCGCACCGAACTCCACCCACGATCACAGCAGTAGAGCCCAAAAAGGCGCACAGGCGGCGGAGCCGCCTACCGCTGGATCGACTTGACCTCGAGGAACTCTTCGAAGCCGAGTACACCGGCTTCACGCCCGATACCCGACTGCTTGTACCCACCGAACGGGGCGTTGGTGTTGAAGGCGCCGCCGTTCACCTCGACCTGGCCGGCCCGTAGCCGCCGGGCGACGCGATCGGCACGGTCCTTGTCGCCGGACCAGACGCCGCCGGCGAGCCCGAACTCGGTGGCGTTGGCGATCCGGACCGCGTCCTCCTCGTCCTGGTACCCGAGGATGGAGAGCACAGGTCCGAAGATCTCTTCGCGGGCGATCGTCATGTCTTCGGTGACCCCGGAGAAGATGGTGGGGCCGACGAAATAACCTTTCTCCTGACCGGTTTCGCGTCCGTCGAGAACAGGCTCGGCACCCTCGGCGATTCCCTGCTCGATGTAGCTTCGGACGCGTTTGAGCTGATTCGAATTGACCAGCGGCCCGAGGACCGACGTGGCCGCGGTCGGGTCGCCGACGGCATAATTTTGGGCGACCTGCGCAGCGATCGCGGCCGCCTCGTCCACCTTGTCGGCTGGGACGAGCATGCGGGTGAGGGCCGAACACGTCTGACCCGAGTTCAAATAGCACTTGCCCACCCCGTCGGTGACGGCCTTGGTGAGGTCCGCGTCGTCGAGGATGACGTTGGCCGACTTGCCGCCCAGCTCGAGCGCCACCTTCTTCACCGTCTCGGCTGCGACGACGGCGACGCGCTTACCGGCGCGGGTGGAGCCGGTGAAGGAGACCATGTCTACCTCGGGGTGTCCGGCGATTGCCTCCCCGACCACGGGGCCGTACCCGCTGACGAGGTTGAACACGCCGGCCGGCAGACCGACCTCGTGGAAGATGTCGGTGAGGGCGTAGGTGATGAGGGGTGCCACCTCGGTCGGCTTGAGCACCACGGTGCAACCCGCGGCGAGGGCGCCACCGACCTTCAGGACCACCTGATGGAGGGGGAAGTTCCACGGGGTGATGGCACCGACCACGCCGATCGGCTCCCGCACGATCAGCGAATTCCCGACCTCCTGGGCGTCGAAGTTGTAGTTGGCGGCCAGTTCGGCGAAGGCAGAGAGGTTCGCCAATGGCATCCCGATCTGCACGGGCTTCGCTAACCGCACGGGCATCCCCATGTCGCTCGACACCAGGGCGGCGAGTTCGTCGACTCGCTCCTTCACGAGACCGGCCGCTTTGCGCAGGTACTGGCCGCGCTCTTCTCCGCTGAGCGCCGACCACGCGGGAAACGCGGCGCGGGCGGCCTCGGCGGCGCGGTCGACGTCCTCTGCGGTGCCGTCCGCGACCACAGCGATGACCTCTTCGGTGGCGGGGTTGACGACATCGATACGCCCCGTCCCCTGCGAATCGACCCACGCTCCGTCGATGTAGATCTTGCTGCGGTCCAGAACTTCGGTCATCGGTCAGCCTCCATCGATATCGGGTTGTGCCACTGCCTCGACCCTACGGCGGCCCCGCTGAACGACGCTGGAAAAGGTATGCCCGAAACCCGTCTGAAAGCCCACCGATGGGGTAAAACGGAATTAGACGCCCCGGTGCGTCCTGCTCCGGGGCAGGATGCAGAGAATGGAGGGCGGAGGGATGTTCGAAATCATTCGCGAAGTCCATTCCGAGGTGCAGCACCAGCGGGGACCGCGCCATCACCATCACCACCTGAGTCGGGCCGAGCTCACGGCAAAGGTCCTTCGGCATTGGTGCCGCTGACACCCGCGACCCGGATGAGCACGCCCCCGGCGTGGAGGTTCCGCTGCGCCGGGTGACGCCAACTTCTCGTGTCAGCCACTGTTCGATCATGGGATCGACGTCGCAGTCGGTGGCGCGCCACCTCTAGGGGCGCGCCACCGTTTACGTCACAGTTCGAATTCCGCCGGAGCAATCCCGACGGCGAAACAGGCGTCGCGCACCACATTTCGCTCGTGCTGGTCGAAGTTGCCGTCCGCGCCGCCGATGACGATGCCGATCTGAATCACGGCCCGCGCCTGATCCTGCTTGGACTTCAACTTCGCGATGGTGGCGGTGGCTTCGATCTTGCCGAACTCGAAGTCCGACTGCAGCTTGCTGCAGTACCACTCGAACTTCTGACGCAGCTCGTCCGAGGGAAAGACACTGAGCGCTTCGTTGCTGGTGATCAGCGTCGCAGTCTTCTGTCGTTCCGACGGGTCGATCGTGCCGTCAGCCGCGGCGATGAGCGCGCACATAGCCATGCTGGCGTTGGCGAACTCCTTGTTCTGGAACTGTGCCGTTTTCGTCTTGAGCTGGCCGTTCATTTCGAACGCCTTTGCCTTCAGCTGATCCCAGAAAGCCATGGGTCTCCTTTGTCCTCGCCACGCACTGTGCGTGTGCTGTCCACTTTGCCTGGTTTCGGTTCACAGCGTCGGTTGCAGCGACTGCAGGCTGCCCACGGGCACGTGGATCCAGCCCTCGCGACGGGCGATCCTGCGGTCCGCGTCGTCGGGCATCTCCGTGCGTCCCACGGCCGCCGCGCGCGCGATCACAGCGGACAGGACGGCGTCGAGGGCGTCGTCCGAGGTGCGGCAGAGTGGTTCGTGCGCCCCGAGGTCCATCCACGGCGCCGAGGTGAGAAGGGTGTCGACCAACTCCCCCAGGGTCACCCGATTCGCGGACCGCTTGTAGCCGCGCGACAGCAGTCCCCACCGCCGCAGGGCAGCGGCGGGATACACCTCCACGGCCCGGCCTTCGACGCGGTCGACGTCGGCGCCGAGGTCGCCTAGTTCGGCGAGAATTCCGGCGCAGCGCAGTGCCACGTGCGCGATGAGGTCAGCGGAGACACTGAGCGGTGCGATGCCGGTGGCAGCCTGGACGACGAGGTCGGTCCGACGTTTCGTCAGGGGTCGCCGGCCGGCGCGGTGTGACAGTTCTTCGGTGGCCGCCATCCGGCCGGCATGATGTGCGGACACCATGTGCACGAAGGCGTCGGGCCAGCCGAAAGGTGCATCGATTCCCGCCCGGTCGCTGTCGAGGATTGCGGCGGTGATGGCGTCGTTGCGTACGCCCAGGATCACCGATTCGACGCGGGCCTCGCCTTCCGACCACTCGACGACTGCCATGGCCGTCCTGTTCGGTTCGGCGGCGAGATCGACGCCCACGGTGCGCATCGCCCCAGGCTAGCCGTCCCAGCCGACGCGGGCTCGAGTGGTTTCTGGGTGTGCCGGGTGCCGGAAGTCGATACTGTCGTATGGATCCGCGCACGAACTTCGCCGGAGAAGGGATGCCACACATGTCCAGTTTCCCGGGCTTGGCCCACATCGCGATCACGGTCTCCGACCTGCCGACCAGCACCGCTTGGTACAGCGCGTTGTTCGATTCGGCACCTGTCCTCGACGAGGACGAGGAGTCGGGCGCCTTCCATCACACCGTGTTCGCTCTGGACGGTGGGATGCTGTTCGGGTTACACGCGCACACCGGCGGCAGTTCCGGGAGCACATTCGACGAACGACAGGTGGGGCTCGACCACGTGGCGTTCCAGTGTTCCGATCTGGTGGTGTGGCGGGATCGGCTGGACGCCCTCGGCATCGAGCACGGAGGCATCAAGACCGCCCACTACGGATCGGGTATCTCGTTCCGCGATCCCGACAACATCGCGCTGGAATTCTTCGCACCGGCGTAGCTCCGGTCGGGGCGCGGACGCGCGAAAATGCTCTGCAACGGCCGTTCGGACGGGGACGATCATGACGCCACTGCAACGCTATATCGCCGAGGAGATCGCGGTCGACCATGCCGACGGCCTCCTCACCCGACGGGAAGCCCTGCGAAGACTGGGCCTGATAGGCCTCGGTGTGGCTGCCGCCACCTCACTCCTCGCCGCCTGCACCAACGACCCAGGCACGACCACGGCGAGCACCGCGTCCAGTGAGGCATCCCCACCACCCGGTGCGGTAGGCGCCGTCGCCACAGAATCGGTGACGCTACCGGGACCCGATGGACGAACCCTCCAAGGAGCCTGGGCGGCGGCGGCCTCGCCCCGCGGAGCAGTACTCGTCATCCATGAGAACAAAGGGCTCACCGACCATATTCGTTCGGTGGCAGGTCGATTCGCAGGGGAAGGGTAATCTGCTCTCGCTGTCGACTTGTTGTCGGAAGAGGGCGGCACCGCGTCCTTCACGGATCCCGCTCAGGCCACGGCGACACTGGCGAAGGTGCCGCCGGAACGCTTCGTCGCGGACATGAAGGCCGGCGTCGACGAACTCGAACGACGGGTGCCGAACAAGAAAACGGCCGCGGTCGGGTTCTGCTTCGGCGGTGGAATGGTGTGGCTACTTCTGGCCTCCGGTGAACCCCGACTGGCCGCCGCCGTCCCGTTCTACGGACCCCTGCCGGAGAACGCGAATTTTTCGAGTTCCCGGGCCGCGGTGCTGGCCATCTATGCGGAGCACGATGCCCGGGTGAACGCGAGCCGGGACGCCGCAGCCGCCGCATTGGCTCGTGCCGCACTGCCCCACGAGGTCGTCACGATTCCGGGTGCCGACCACGCCTTCTTCAACGACACCGGGCAACGCTACAACCCCGCGGCGGCGAGCGAAGCTTACGACCGGGTACTCGACTGGTTCGACGAATACGTGCGGTGAGGCGGGCGCATCAACAGCGCGGCCACCAAGAAGCAGAGCGCGCCCACGAACGTTCCGAGATCTGCAGCCACCGGATCGGCCGGCATGTCCGTTCCAGGCAATATGAAGGAGCCGACGGCCGACACGCCGAACGCCACCGACCCGATCATGTTCAGCCAGGTGCTCCGCCAGTTGCGAGCATGGGGATCCCACAATTTGTCGGTTTCGGTGGTGGCCACTACCGCCAGGCCACTGGCAACGAGGAAGGCGGTCGACCCGAACAGGTCCGGCCGCCACTGCCACGCTTCGTCCTGTTCGACCGTCAGGCCGTGGACGAGTGCCACCCCCGTGCTGAGGTTGAACAGAAGTGTGCCGGCGAACTGGATCAGCGCCGCCCACCAGTCGTAGCGCTCGACGCGTAAGAATTCGGCACCGGGCACCGGTCGCCCACTGAGTCGGAGCTGGATGTACGCGGCGGCCGTGAAGAACAGCGATCCGACGAAATACGTTGCATTGTCGACCTCCCGGCCGACGGCGTCCGCGTACACCTGCAGTGCCCCGAGCGCGAACAACACCGACCCGATCGCGAAACCCCACGATTCCCGGCGCATGACCGGTTCTCGACGTCGGAAGGTTCCGGCCTCACCCTGCGGCACGGTTGCCACACTTGCTCCGCATGCACCGGACCTTAGTCGAATGCCGAGTGCCTGGGATATGGTCACCATCGTGACGACCGACCGAGCGCGGGTCGACCTGCGAACGAGGGTCGAGGCGGACGACGTCGCTGCGCGTGGCAACGCACTGCGGGCATCCGTGCCGTCCAGGGCGCACGACCACCCCGCCGCCGGGGCAGACCGGCCCGGCGTGCTCGAGTTCGTCGACGCCACCAACGAGGGCAGGCTGACTTCTCTGCTGCCGCTGCGGATCGGGCGGATGATCGCCTCCCCTTTCTCGTTCTTCCGAGGCGCTGCCGGTCTCATGGCAGCCGACCTCGCCGGTTCACCGGTCACCGGGTTGACGGCGCAACTGTGCGGCGACGCGCACGCCGCCAATTTCGGCCTGTACGGGACACCGGACGGACAGATCGTGATGGACATCAACGACTTCGACGAGACGCTCCCGGGTCCGTGGGAGTGGGACCTCAAACGTCTCGCCGCGAGCCTGGTCCTCGCCGGACGCGAGGGCAGTGTTCCCGAGCGCGGCTGCATCGAGGCCGCCGAGGATGCCGTCACCTCGTATCGGCGCACCATTCGTGAGCTCGCCGAACAGCCATTCCTGCAGTCGTGGAACGCTCTCCCCGACAAGTCGGCGCTCGAACGGGCGAAAGCAGACGACTTGCTCGACGACTTCGACAAGGCCGCGCAGAAGGCCCGCCGCAACACCAGCGAAAAGGTGGCGGCCAAATGGACCGAGCAACTCGACGACCACGAGACCGGGACACGGCGACGGCGATTCGTGGAGAACCCGCCGGTTCTCACACGTGTCGAACAGGCCACTGCCGATGCCGTGATCGACGGACTCGAACTGTATGTGGAATCACTGCGCGAGTCGCGCCGCAACCTGATCAGCCGGTTCGCGGTCTCCGATGTCGCCTTCCGGATCGTCGGAACAGGCAGTGTGGGATTGCGCAGCTACATCGCCCTGCTGCAGGGCAACCGGGACGAGGCGCTCGTCCTGCAGCTCAAGCAGGCTCGGCCGTCGGCGCTGTCGCCGTACCTGCCTGTCAGCACGCCGAAACACGAAGGCAAGCGGATCGTGCACGGCGCCCGGCTGGTGCAGGCGGAGTCGGATATTCTCCTGGGCTGGACCACAATCGACGGCCTTCCCTACATCGTGCGGCAGTTCCGGAACCTCAAAGGTGACATCGATCCCACCGGTCTCGCGCAGGACCATCTCGACGACTACGGCCGCCTGGCCGGCGCCCTCCTCGCACGTGCACACACCCGCTCGCTCGATCCGCGGCTACTCGCCGGCTACTTCGTCGGCGACGAAGAACTGGACGAAGCGATCGGGCGGTACGCCGTCCGCTACGCCGATCGAACGGAAGCCGACCACGCGGTACTGGTCGACGCGGTGCACTCGGGACGGATCGCCGCCGAACAAGCCTGAGCTTGTGCGCCGTCGTCGCTCACGGGTCGGCTGATATTCGCGTGCAGCGCAGAGTGTGGTGTGCCAGTGTCGGGGCATGACGACCACCACCGGCGGGATCACGATCAGGACGGCGACGGAGCAGGATTGGCCGAAGATCGTGCTGCTCAACGAAATCTGTTTCGCGACGCCGCAGACGCCGGAGCTCACGGCCTTCTGGAAAGGACTGGTGGGCGCCGACCGTCCTGTCATCGCACTGGACGGTGCTGCCGTGGTGGGCGCCACCATGGACATTCCGATGACGGTCACGGTGCCCGGTGGTGTCGGCGTCCCGGCGGCCGGGATCACCGCGGTGACCGTTGCCCCCACACATCGCCGGCGGGGCATCCTTCGCGCGCTCTACACAGAACAACACGCGCGTCTCCGGCGGGCGGGCGTGCCGTTGTCGATTCTGACCGCCAGCGAGGGCGGGATCTACGGCCGGTTCGGGTATGGTCCAGCCACTGTCGAATCCACGGTCGGCGTCGATCGCCGGTTCGCCGCACTGCATCCGAAAGTCCCCGATCCCGGTGGTGTGCGCATGGTCCGCCCCGTCGAGGCGCGTCCGTCGATCACCGATATTTACGACCGGTGGCAGCGACGTACACCCGGTGCCCAGGTACGCCCGGACAACGTGTGGGACCGAATTTTCGCCGACCCGGAGAACGAGCGCGGCGGCGGTACGAGTCTGTTCGGACTGCTCCACGACGACGGGTACGTCCTCTACCGCTGCGTCTCCGGAGAGCACGGGACGACCGCGCGCGTCCAGGAGTTCCGCTCGGTCACCGACGACAGCCATATCGCCCTGTGGCGGACCCTGCTCGGACTGGACCTCATCCGGCGGATCGAGGCCTCCGTCGTTCCCGACGATCCGCTGCCGTACCTGTTAACCGACAGCAGGCTGGCCCGTACGACCTCCCGTCACGACGAATTGTGGGTACGGATCATGGACGTTCCCGCCGCGCTGGAGGCTCGGGTATACCGGTGCGATCTCGACGTCGTGATGCAGGTCGACGATGGCTTCCTCGATGCCGGCGGCCGATTCGCGTTGCGCGTGCGGGACGGCCGCGCGGTGTGCACCCGCACCGAAGCGGACCCGCAGGTGGTGCTCGCCCTGGACGTGCTGGGCAGCCTGTACCTCGGTGCGCACCGCGCACGCGCGTTCGCCGCAGCGAACAGGTTGTGGGCCGTCGACTCGTCAACCCTCGACGCCCTGGACCGCGCCTTCGGTTCCGAATACTCCGCGCAGATGGGCTGGGGGTTCTAGACCCGTTCGCCTGCGCACTGTTCCGGTGAGCGGACGCAACGCGGTCAGTTCTTCCGCTGAGCGGTCACACCCATGGTGGGTGCGTCCGTGGCCAAGTGTGATATCGAACACGCACTTCTCACCCCACGCACTTCCATCTAATGGAGGGCGGGTGCGGTCACCGACACACTGCACGGCGCAATCCCGAACAGGGACCGTGTGGGTACCCGAGAGGACCCCGATGATAGATCCTGCTACCACGTCCATCGACTTGCCCGGAGAACCACCGAACTGGTCGCCGCGGCTACTTTTCTCCCTGGCCTCGATCATGCTGCTGCTGGAGATTCTCGCGGTCAGCTACATCATGATTTCGATGGCGGTTCCGGCGATTTCCCAGCACTACCACACTACGCAGGGCGCGTGGTTGCTCACCTCGTTCCTGCTGGTCGGAGCCGTCACCGGGCCCCTCCTCGGCAAATCGGCCGACGTGTACGGAAAGCGCAAGATTCTGCTGGCGTGCACGTTCATTGCCGCACTCGGATCGTTCGTCTCCGCGGTCGCACCCAGCTACGCGGTCTTGATCGTGGGCCGGTCGCTGTCCGGCGTGCTGATTCCCTGCATCTTCCTGAGCTACTCCTTGATCAGGGACATCTTCCCGCCGAAAACCGTCGCCCTGTCGGTCAGTGTCGCCACCAGCGGCATGGGCCTCATCGCCATCCCGGCACCGTTTCTCACCGGCTGGTTCCTCGACAATCACGGCTTCCGCAGCATCTTCTGGTTCTTCGTCGTCGGACTCGGCGTCGTCGGTGTGCTCATCCTGCTCAGCACGGACGAATCACCGGTACGTCTGCAGTCGAGAATGGACGTCCTCGGTGCGGTCCTCCTCGGCGGCGGCATCGCGGGCATTCTGATCGCGGTCAGCTTCGGACCGATCTGGGGTTGGTCGAACTCGTCGACGCTCGCCTTCCTCGCCGGCGGCGTCGCATTGGTAGCGGCCTGGCTCGTCTCCGCCCGGATCGTGCGGGGACCCCTCGTCGACCTCGACGTCCTCCGCAGGCGGCCGATCCTGCTGACGTCGATGGGCTCCGGGCTCGCGTACGGCTGCAGCGCGCTGTTCACCATCCTGCTCCCGATGATGGCCATGACTCCCGCGATTTTGGGGTTGGGTTACGGGTTCGGGGTCAGCGCCGAAGGATTCGCGATCTTTCAGGTTCCGTTGGGGGGCATGGTGGTGGTCGGCGGCATCGTCGTCGGCATCTTGGTCGGCAAGAACGTCCGACCCCGACTGTTGATGATCGTGGGCATGTTGTTCATGTCGGCCGGATTCCTGCTCACCGCCCAGCTGCACGACTCCAAAGCGCTGCTTCTGATTTTCGCCGGCCTGACCGGCACAGGCATGGGGCTGGCCTACGCAGCGGTGCCGAACCTGCTGATCGAGGCCGTTCCGCCGCAACTGCAGGCCACAACGGCGAGCATCGTGAGCGTGACACAGAGCATCGTCGCCGCGGTCCTGCCGGTGGTCGCGTTCACGGTGATGAACAACTCGTACATCGCCCCGATCCCGCCGGAGGTGACGCAGGGCGCAATCCTGTACACCGACAGGGGATTCCAGGTCGCGTTCCTGATCGGCGCCGTCGCGGCCGCCGTGGGAGCGATCCTCGCCGCGCTGATTCCCCGCAGGATCGCTCAGGTCGACGCTCCCCCGGCAGTGATCGTCCACGAGAGCGAGCCAGTGCTGAATCGCTGATCACAACCCCGTAGTACGCCGGGCGAATGTACCTTCGGACGCACTGGTCGCGTCGAACGGTACATTCGCCCGGAGTTCACCACGGGGATACCGTGGAGACGTGCTTCCCGTCATCGACCTCGCCGACCTGGACACCCCCGCCGGGCGTGAGCGGCTGCGGGAGGTCACCCATCACGTCGGGTTCTTCTACCTCGACGGTCACGGCGTCGATCGCAGCCTCCTCGACGGGGTGTTCTCGGTTGCCCGGGAGTTCTTCGCGCTGCCCGAAGAGTCGAAGATGTCGATCGCCATGATCGACAGTCCCCATTTCCGCGGCTACAACCGGGTGGGCGGGGAACTGACCAACGGCGAGATCGACTGGCGTGAACAGATCGACATCGGACCGGAACGGGACCCGGTTCCGAACGCGACCGACTACCTGCGGTTGCAGGGCCCGAACCAGTGGCCCGCAGCACTACCAGCACTGAAGTCCACAATCGAGCAGTTCGACGCGGCACTGGCCGAGGTCGGGATGCGTCTGCTCCGACACTGGGCAGCCTCCCTCGACGCCGATCCGGGCATCTTCGACGACGCCTTCGCTCACGCCCCGGCCACGCTCATCAAAGTAGTGCGGTACCCGGCACGGCCGAGCGACGATCACACCGGTGAGCAGGGTGTGGGCGCCCACAAGGACTCGGGCGTCCTCACCCTCCTACTCCTCGAGCCCGGCTCGACGGGACTGCAGGTGGAGAGTGAGGACGGCAGCTGGATCGACGCTCCGGCGCGCGCGGGCTCATTCCTGGTCAACATCGGCGAACTACTCGAGGTGGCGACGGGTGGATATCTGCGGGCCACCCGACACCGGGTACTCACACCGGCGGGGGCACCGGAGCGGCTGTCGGTGCCGTACTTCCTCAATCCCGCACTCGACGCGACAGTTCCGACGATTACCCTGCCCCCGCACCTGGCGTCGCGAGCCCGCGGAGTCGAACGGGACCCCGCCAACCCGTTGTACCGCACATACGGCGAGAACGCGTGGAAGAGCCGGACCCGCGCGCACCCCGATGTTTTCCGCCGGTGGTATCCGAAAGAGGCGGGGTGCAAACTGGACTGATGGCGGCGGAGCAGACAGAACGCGAAGACAAATACGACGTGAGCCTCGACTTCGTCGTACCGGCTCTTGGAGACCTGGTTCCCGACCAAGGCCGGGAAGACATCGACACCATCCGGCTCGACAGTGTCTACTTCGACACCGCCGACCGTGACCTTCTCCGTCACCATCTGACGCTTCGCCGCCGCTCGGGGGACGACGACCTCGGATGGCAGCTCAAGGTGCCCGCCGGCGACGCCCGCACCGAGGTCCGGCTTCCGCCGACCGGCGACGAGTCCGTCCCGGACGAGCTGGCGAACGCGGTGTCGGGTGTGGCGCTCGGCAAACCTCTCCTGCGAGTGGCTTCGCTCTCGACCGTCCGGCGGCGCCACCGTGTAGTCGACTCCTCAGGTAATTCGCTGGCCGAACTGGCGGACGATTCGGTGCGCGCCACCGCAACCGCCCACAACGGTGGAGCCATTGCCAGTCAGTGGCGCGAAGTCGAGGTGGAACTCGGGGAGCACGGCCAGGAGCGACTGCTGCGCGACATCGGTGGCCGCCTCGTTCGGAGCGGGGCGCACACGTCGTCGTACGCGTCGAAACTGGCGCGCGCGCTGGCACTCGAGCCGCACCGCGCGGACGACGATTCCGAGAACCCGGCACGGCGAGCACTCACCGACTATCTCGGCACCCAGATCGACGAAATCGTTGCGGGTGATGTGTGGCTGCGCCGCGGACTCGATCCGATACACGCCACCCGCGTGGCCATTCGCCGGTTCCGCAGCACTCTCCGCGTGTTCAAGGATCTGGTCGACCCGGATGCTCGGTCGAGGCTCGAGGACGAACTCGTCTGGTACGCGGGGCTACTCGGCGACGTGCGCGATCGTCAGGTGCAACGGCACCGGCTCGGGGAATTGGTCGCCGGCCTGCCCGTCGAGCTGGTCATGGGTCCCGTCGCCGCACGAATCGAACAGGACCTGCTGGGGGAACAGCAGCGTTGCCTGACCGTCGTCATGTCCGCTCTCGACGACGCACGCTACCGCGATCTTCTCGTGACGCTCGCGCAATGGCGTACGGCCCCACCCTTGACCATCGAACCCGGCGCCGGTCCGAAAGTGATCGCGAAGGCTGTCAAAAGGGCGGGGCGCAAGGCACGGAAACGACTCACTGCCGCTGTGGCCGATTCCGACGCGACGGAGTTGCACCGCGCCCGGAAAGCGGCCAAACGCGCCAGGTACGCGGCCGAGCTGGCCACACCACTGCTCGGCGGAAAAGCGGAGAAGAAGGTGTCCGAGTTCAAGCACGTCCAGAAGGTGCTCGGTGAGCACCAGGACAGCGTCCTCGCCGCCGACAACCTTCGCGCTCTCGGAGCGCGCGCCGGAGTTACTGAGGGCGAGAACGGTTTTACCTTCGGCCTGCTGTACGCACTCGAACTCGAGAATGCCAGGCAAGCCCGCGCGGACGCCGCCCATCTCGTGAAGTGATCGAGTCGGCGAGTACAGTCGCTTCGGTGTTGTTCCTGACTTCTCGACGCTACGTCGACCTCCGGCTGCAGGCGAGCGCCATCTGTCCGCGCCCGCTCTGACGGACCCTTCCCACACCTCTCAGGAACCTTCCCCGCCGCATCCCGCCTTACCCGGCATCGGCTGACGGCTTCATGCGAAAGGCACACCCATGCCCAGTTCCGCGCTGTCCACGCGCGCCGAGAACACCTCTCGGCGCCTACCGAAATGGGCCGGCTCGTTCGGCCCGCAGATCGTCGCCGGCCTCGTCGTCGGCGTCATCCTCGGGCTTGTCGCCCGTACACTCCCCGCGGCCGCCGACGGCAACGAGAACTGGCTCGTCGGCACCGTCCACACCATCGGCACGAGCTACGTCAAACTCCTCACCGTTGCGGTCATCCCGCTGGTGTTCACGGCCATCGTCAGTTCGATCGCCAACTTACGGGAAGTGGCCAACGCCGCCCGGCTGGCGGTGCAGACCCTTCTGTGGTTCGCGATCACCGCATTCATCGCGGTGGTCATCGGAATTGTCGTCGGGCTTCTCACACAGCCCGGTGCCCATACGACGGTGTCCGGCGAAGGCAAGGAGCCGGTGACCACCGGATCGTGGTGGGCGTTCGTCACCGGCTTGGTGCCCAGCAACTTCCTGGGCCTGGGCGCGAAAACGACTGTCACCGAAGGCGTCGCGAGCACGTCACTGAGCTTCAACGTCCTGCAACTGCTGGTCGTGGCCGCCGCCATCGGTATCGCCGCGCTGAAGGTCGGGGCCAAGGCGGAGCCGTTCCTGCAGTTCAATGCCTCGCTGCTGGCGATCGTGCAGAAGGTGCTGTGGTGGATCATCCGCCTTGCTCCGATCGGCACCGCCGCACTGATCGCCAATGCGGTGGCCACCTACGGCTGGGATGCCATCGGCTCGCTCGGCTGGTTCACCGCAGCCGTCTACATCGGGCTGGCGCTGGTGTTTCTCGTCGTCTACCCGGTGCTGATCCGCGCGCACGGGCTGTCGGTGCGTGCCTTCTACTCCGGCGTGTGGCCCGCCACCCAGCTCGGGTTCGTCTCCCGGTCGTCGATCGGCACACTCCCCCTCACCGAGCGCGTCACCGAACGCAATCTCGGCGTTCCCCGGGAGTACGCGTCGTTCGCGGTCCCCCTGGGAGCGACCACCAAGATGGACGGCTGCGCCGCCGTGTACCCCGCCATCGCCGCGATCTTCGTCGCCGAGTTCTACGGAGTGCCGCTGTCCGTCACCGACTATCTGCTGATCGTGGTGGTGTCGGTAATCGGGTCGGCGGCCACCGCAGGCACCACCGGTGCCACGGTCATGCTGACGCTGACCCTGTCGACGCTGGGACTGCCCCTCGCCGGAGTGGGCCTCCTGCTCGCCGTCGAACCGATCGTCGACATGGGCCGCACCGCGGTGAACGTCACCGGTCAAGCACTCGTCCCGACGATCGTCGCCAAGCGTGAAGGCATCCTCGACGAGGCTCGGTACAACGCCGAACGGACCGGCGACCCGTTCCAGGACGACGACGCGGTCGCAGCGTCGTAGCCAAACGCTCGACGAGAGCCTTCCCCACGTGGAAGGCTCTCGTCATGGCCGACCTCGACGCGATCAAACGACGGATCGTCATGCAATTCCAGCGGCACGTCGCCAACCCGCTCTCCACGCGACTGTCGAGCCAGACGCTCCTCGAGACCACCGGCCGCGTCAGCGGACAGCCCCGCGTCACGCCCATCGGTGGCCGACGACAGGGCACCGAATTCTGGCTGGTGTCCGAGTTCGGTGAGCGTTCTCATTACATCCGCAACATTCGCGCGAACAACGCGGTGCGGCTGCGACTGCACGGCACCTGGCACACCGGCACCGCGACGCTACTACCCGACGACGACGCCGTCGCCCGGCTGGCGCAGCTCCCGCGGCTCAACAGCGCGGCGGTCCGGGCGGTCGGCACCGACCTCCTGACCGTGCGGATCGATCTCACCGACTGAGATGCCCTCACATCCGCCCACGGAATAGTCATCCGCACCCGCAGAAGCGTCGGCACCCGACCAATGTCCCTGCATCTACGAGTCGGCCCAGCGTCCTGGCCAGGTGTGACATTCGCAACTAGGCGTTCTGCCCGCACGTCGGGAGCGGATTTGCGAGCGCTCGGCGGCTGGGAAACGAGCCGCTTGCAGTAGGGACTTAGCCTCCGCTAATCTGCGGTTTCGCGTGGACTCGTCAGGGTCCGCACCACAGACAACGACGTCTGCCTCACCGGCGTATCGGTTCGGGGCCGGTTCTCCGCCGTGATCCTCTCGCCGACGCCACCCGTGTGCTGCTGCACGGACCCCATTTCGGCGAGTATCGCGAGGAGACAGTCGGTTGAAGACGAGTGCCAGTGAGTTCGGCCTGTACGACAAGACGCTCGACAAGAGCAGCTGCGGCGTGGGCTTCATCACCCGCAAGGATGGCGTGCAGACCCCGGAGATTCTCACCCTGGGCAACGAGGCCCTGTGTGCTGTTCCTCACCGTGGTGGCATGTCGGCCGAGGGCGTCGGCGACGGGGCCGGAATCTGTGTCGACCTCTCGGTGCCCTTCTTCCGCGCCCTCACCGGGCGGGGTGAGCTGGAATCCGGCCGCTTCGGTGTCGGCAACTTCTTCCTCCCCACCGACGTCGCGTTCCACGCCGACGCCGAGGCCGTCATCGAGCAGGCACTCGCCGCGCAGGGCTTCGAGGTGCTGCTCGAACGTGACGTCCCCGTCGACGCCACCGTCCTGCGTCCGGCCGCGATCAAGTACCAGCTGCCCATTCGGCAGTGGGTGTTCACCGCTCCCGAGGCGTGTACGGATGGGGTCGAGTTCGACCGCCGCATCCACGACGCCCTGCTCGCCATCGAGGCCGTCGCCTACACCCAGCCCGACCTCGCCGGGATGTACCCGCTCTCGCTCAGCGCCCGCACCCAGGTGCTCAAGGGTCGCCTCAATTCGCACGAAGTGATCCCGTACTTCTGCGACCTGGTCGATCCGGCGCACGCCGTTCACACCCTGTTCTTCCATACCCGGTTCTCCACGAACACCGACCCGCACCCGACGATGGCGCAGCCGTTCCGGCTCATGGCGCACAACGGCGAACTCAACACCGACAAGAAGAACCGCCTCTCCGAGACGGCCGTGGCCCGTGCCCGGAACCGGGAGATCGTGCGTCCGCACGGCCAGTCGGACAGCTGCCGTCTCGATCAGACGCTGCAGAGCCGGGTCGTCGAGGACGGCCTCGACCTCGTCACCGCCGTGGTGTCGATGATGCCCCCGGCATGGGAAAACGACACGAACCTCTCCCCCGAGGTGCGGGCGATGCTCGAGTACTTCTCTCTCTACGAGGAGAAGAACGACGGCCCGGCCGCGGTCATCTTCGGGAACGGCACCGTCGTCGGAGCGCGTCTCGACCGGCTGGGACTGCGTCCGCTGCGCAGCGTGGAAACAGACGACTACCTGTGCGTCACCTCGGAGGCCGGGCAGATCGACTTCGACCCCGAGACGGTGCGTCACCGCGGCCGCATCGAAGCGGGCGGCATGCTGTACTTCGACCACAGGGAGGGCCGCGCGTACTCCTCCGACGAGGCGCTCGAGTTGCTGGCCGCACGGCACGACTACCGCGCCCTCGTCGCCGAGGCGCGCCGCACGATCGACGCCCTGCCCGAGGTGGAGGCCGAGCCCGGCCCACTGCGTTACAACGGCGACCTGGAACGCCATCAGCGGTACGTCGCGTACTCGCACAACCAGGAAAGCTTCAAGTTCATGATGGACCCGATGCTGGCTTCGGGTCAGGAGAAAATCTCCGCGATGGGCTACGGAAACGCCATCAACGCACTGTCCGATCAGGAAGGCGGTGTGGCCAAGTACTTTTCGCAGCGGTTCGCGCAGGTCACCAACCCGTCACTGGACAGCATCCGGGAGTCGGACGGCATGACTCTGCGAGTCGCGCTGGGCGCCAAGCTGCACAGTGGTGCGGAATCTGCCCCGCAGATCGTGGTGCCGTCGCCGATCCTCACTCACCTGGACATGCTGCGGATCCGCAAGCAGACCGACACACCGGTGCAGCGTTTCCCGATGCTCTACAGCCCTGTTCCCGGCGACGCCGCTGCCAACGCGGCCGCGCTGGAGGCGGCGGTGGACGGGTTGTGCGACGAGGTGGAGGCGTTCGCCCGGGAGCGCGGCGGCATCGCCATCCTCACGGACCGGCACGTCGCCACGGACCGCGCCGCCCTGCCGATGATCATCGCGATCTCGGCCGTCAATCAGCGGCTGATCGAGGCGGGCCTGCGCCTGCGGGTGTCGGTGGTGGCCGAGAGCGGGCAGATTTCGTCCTCGCACCACGTCGCCGCTGCCCTGGGGTTCGGCGCCGCCGCGATCTACCCCCTCGCCGTCCGGTTGCGGGCCGAGGAGAAGTTCGCGGACAACGCGGACGAGGCGTTCACCCGCTTCGCCAAGGCGGCCGAGAAGTCGTTGATGAAGACGATGGGCCGGGTGGGTCTGTGCACCGCCGAAAGCTACATCGGCGGCGAGTTCTTCGAACCCAACTACCTCGACACCGACGACCCGGTTCTGCGCCGCTTCTTCGCGAACGTCAAGACGCCCGTGGGCGGCGTGGGATTCGCCGTGATCGCCCAGGCCGTCGCCGACTGGCACGCGAGGGCTGCGACCGTCAACGGGGAAAAGGACGTCCCCCTGCTCGGACTCTTCAAGGAACGCGCCGAAGGTGCCGGGCACTCGTACGGCACGGCTGCCGTACGCGGTTTCGTCGACCTCACCGAGGAGCCGATCGCCTTCGACACCGCCGGCACCCAGGACCACACCGAGTCCTTGCGCCTGCTTCCCCTGAACCGGCTCGAGGACGCGTTCGGTCTCGACGACGACGCCTACCGCAACGCCGGCTTCCAGAAGCTCACCCCCGAGGCGATCGACGGGTTCGAGATCACCCCCGGCTACCGGGCATTCGTCCGGACCATGGCCGAGGAGCGCACCCGCCGCCCCGCCGCGCTGCGGGACGTCCTCGACCTGCCCGCCGACGTCACCTTCCTCACCACCGCGCAGGAGTTCCGCCGGCAGATGGGCCGGTTCTCCCGTAAGGGCAATAACAGCTTCGCGGTCCGTGGGCTCGCCTCCGAGCAGGTCGGGGACGACGAGTTCCGCCTGCGGCTCACCGGCCCGCACGCCGGCGACCCCACCGTGCTTGCCGCACTGGGCGAGTCACTGGTCCTGCGGTTCGGCGACCTGTGCGAGCATCGGATCGACGGTGATGCCCTGGTGGTACGGGCGTCCGGAGAGGCGCTGCGATGCCTGGCCCTGCTGCGCACCGCACCCCCCAGCATCCCGCTCGCCACGGTCCAGAAGGCCAGTGAGATCACGCCGTTCCTCACCTCCGGGGCCATGAGCCACGGCGCGCTGAACTCCAATGCGCACGAGGCTGTCGCGCACGGCACCAACATGGTCGGCGGAATGTCGAACAGCGGTGAGGGCGGCGAGCACATCTCTCGCTACGGCACCATCCGCGGTTCGCGGATCAAGCAGTTCGCTTCGGGCCGGTTCGGCGTGTGGGCCGGCTACCTGGCCGATCCCATGCTTGAAGAGCTGGAGATCAAGATCGCGCAGGGCGCCAAGCCCGGTGAGGGCGGGCAGCTTCCCGCCCCCAAGGTGACCGTCGAGATCGCGGCCGCGCGCGGCGGGACCCCCGGCGTCGAGCTGGTCTCGCCGCCCCCGCACCACGACACCTACTCGATCGAGGATTTAGCTCAGCTGATCCACGACTGCAAGGCCGCGCGGGTCCGCGTGATCGTCAAGCTGGTGTCGTCGGAGGGCATCGGGACCATTGCGGTCGGTGTCGCGAAGGCGGGCGCAGATGTCATCAACGTCGCCGGCAACACCGGCGGCACCGGCGCCGCTGCGGTCACCAGCCTCAAGTACGCCGGGCGTTCCGCCGAGATCGGCGTGGCCGAGGTTCACCAGGCGCTGTGCGCCAACGGCTTACGGCAGAAGGTGCTGCTCCGGTGTTCCGGCGCACACCAGACGGCGAGCGACGTGGTGAAGTCTGCGCTCCTCGGGGCCGACAGCTTCGAGTTCGGGACCACCGCGCTGATGATGCTCAAGTGCGTCATGGCCAAGAACTGCAACGTCAAGTGCCCCGCCGGCCTCACCACCAACCCGGAACTGTTCGACGGTGACCCGCGGGCGATGGCGCAGTACCTGCTCAACATCGCCCACGAGACGCGGGAGGTGCTCGCCGAACTGGGCATGACCTCGCTGCGAGAGGCTCGCGGCCGGTCCGACCTTCTGCACCTGCTCGATCACCCGTCGAGCGTCGGCCAGCTCGACCTGCGGGCGATGCTCGCTGTAGTCGACGAGGTCACGATCGGCGATCCGGTATACCTCGAGAAGGACTACACGCTCGACGACGGCTGGCTCGTCCAGTTGCGGGCGGCCCTGGTCGAGCACGGCGAGCGCACCGTCGAACTCGGTGACGATGTACGACTGAGCAACCGCAACAAGAGCGTCGGCGCACAGTTGGCCGTCGACATCGAGCGCATGCTCAATCACGAACTGACCGAACAGGATCTGCCGGCGGTGCTGCGCGACGAGCGCGGTCGCGGCTACCTGCGCGAGGGCAGTGTCCGGATCGCCACCTCCGGGTCTGCCGGCCTCTCCTACGGTGCGTTCAGCAACGACGGAATGTCTCTGGTCCACACCGGCACCGCCAACGACGGTGTCGGCAAGGGGGCGTGTGGCGGCAGCATCGTCGTCCGCTCCCCCGGCGGTGGGTCGACCGCAGCCGGCGGCAATGTCCTGATCGGCAACTTCGCGTTGTTCGGGGCCACCGGCGGACGCCTGTTCGTCGAGGGTCAGGCCGGTGACCGCTTCGCCGTCCGCAACTCGGGCGCCACCGCAGTGGTGGAGGGCGTGGGCGACTTCGCCTGCGAGTACATGACCAACGGCGCGGTGCTCAACCTCGGCGGGTTCGGCAAGGGTGTCGGCAACGGCATGAGCGGTGGGTTCGTCTACCAGTACGACCCCGAGGGCAAGCTCGCCGGCAAGGCCAGCGCCGATTCCATCCTGCTCGGTTCGATCACCGGTGACGACGAGCACGCGGCACTGCACCACCAGGCTGTGCACCTGCTGCTCGGCTGGCACCTCGAGGCCACCGGGTCCGCGAAGGCGGCCTGGCTACTCGAGAACTGGGAGACCGAACAGCACCACTTCGTGTACGGCATGCCGCGTGCGCTGCTGCAGTACCAGGACAGCGACGAGATCCTGAAAGCCAAGTCGCGCAAGGACTTGGCCGACGAACTCGCGGCCGCGCTGGTGGCCCACCAGGTGCGAAAGTTCAAGCTGGACTACCGCGACGGACGCGCAGTTCTGGGCGGCGCCGTTCCCGGCTACGGCGAGGCCGACACCGAAGCCATGTTCGCGCTGCTCAACAACTACACGGTGCTCAATGCCGCGCAGGAAATGGCGCTGTCGAAGTTGCCGGGCGCCACCGACCCGTCCGATCCGGCGGTCGACAAGGCCGTGCGCAACCTGCTGCTCACCGAGGACTTCTTCTTGATGCAGCGACTGCAGCGGTACGCCCGCGAAGCCCTGAAGGATTACAGCGACGAGGACCTGGCGGTGATGGTGGCGGCCAAGCGCCTCGCCGACTACAAGGACGCCCTGCGCAAACGCAACGTCCGGTCCATCGACGCGCCCGGCACGTACGGCTGGATCCTGCACCAGGATGCGAAGAACGTCGACAAGATCGGCCGGCTGCCCGGCTTCGAGGAACTGTTCGCTCAGCACGCTCTGCCCGACCTGATCCCCACGAAGGACGCTGTTCCCTCATGAAAATGCCGTACATCCCCCAGGACGCGCCGTTCAGCGACGACCAGCGCGTGTGGCTCACCGGCTTCCTGGCCGGAATGAGCTCGCGTCTCGCGGTCGGCAGCAGCTCCGCCGCACCCGCCGCCGCCGGTGGGCAACTCCCCGCTGTCCACGTGCTGTACGGCAGCCAGACCGGCAATGCCGAGGGCGTCGCGGAAGATGCTGCCGCCGCGGCACGTTCGCACGGCTTCGCACCGGTGGTCAGTGCGCTCGACGACGTCGAGGTCGACGCCCTGGCGTCGATGCAGCGTGTTCTCGTCGTCACCTCCACCTACGGTGAGGGCGAGATGCCCGACAACGCGGAACTGTTCTGGCAGGCACTGTCGGCCGAGACCGCGCCCCGTCTCGAGGCCACGGACTTCGCGGTGCTCGCACTCGGCGACACCGGCTACGACGGGTACTGCCAGGCCGGCAAGATGATCGACACCCGGCTCGAGCAGCTCGGCGCCCGCCGCGTCACTCCGCGCGTCGACTGCGACGTCGACTACGAGGACGCCGCTGCCGTCTGGGTGGCGGAAACGTTGCCGTTGTTGGCGGCGGTCGAGGGCATTCGCGGGGAGTCGCCGGTCGCCGATGTCGCGGCCCCGGACGCGAAGCCCGCGCGCAAGCGTTCGCAGTGGAATCGCAAGAACCCCTATGTGTCCACGCTGGCCGTCAATCGGAGACTGTCGGGTGACGCCTCCGCGAAGGAGATCCGGCACTACGAGTTCGCGCTCGCCGACAGCGGTCTCGAGTACGAGGCCGGCGACGCCCTGGGTGTGATGCCGGTCAACGATCCGCAGCTCGTGGACGCTCTGGTGTCGCGGCTCGGCATTCCCGCCGACGCCGCCGTCACCGGCAAGGAACGCCCGTTCAGCGATCTGCTGATGCACAGCTACGAAATCTCCACGCCGTCCCACGAGTTCCTCGACGAAATCGAGAAGCGGGCCGGAAACGACGAACTGACTCACGTTCTCCGGCACGGCGACAAGGAGGCGCTCGACGCGTGGCTGTGGGGTAAGGACGTCCTCGATCTGCTCCTCCTCGCTCCCGCGCTGTCGATGACCGCCGACGAGTTCGTGGGCGTGCTCAAGCCGTTGCAGCACCGCGCGTACTCCATCTCGTCGAGTCCCCTCGCCGACCCGGGCAGCGTGCACCTCACCGTGGCCAGCGTCCGGCACACCTCCGCGGGGCGCGACCGCGGCGGTGTGTGCTCGACGTACCTGGCCGACCGCGTCGCCGAGGGCGGTACCAGTGGAATCTTCGTGTCGAAGAACAAGTCGTTCCGCGTGCCCGCCGACGACCACGCGCCGATGATCATGGTGGGGCCCGGAACCGGGATCGCACCGTTCCGCGCGTTTCTGCAGGAACGCCGGGCGCGGGGCGCGGCAGGGCGCAACTGGCTGTTCTTCGGCGACCAGCACCGCGCGTCCGACTACATCTACGAGGACGAGATCGGCGCCATGAGCGACAGCGGTCTACTCACCCGCCTGGACCTGGCCTTCTCCCGCGACCAGGCCGAGAAGGTGTATGTCCAGAACCGGATGCTCGAGAACGGCAAGGACCTCTTCGCCTGGCTCGAGGACGGCGGCCACTTCTACGTGTGTGGCGACGCCACCCGCATGGCGAAGGACGTCGACCGCGCGCTACACAAGGTGATCGCCACCCACGGCGGTCTCTCGGCCGAGGACGCGTCGGAGTACGTCAACAAGCTCAAGAAGGACAAGCGCTACCTACGCGACGTGTACTGAGCACGGCCGCACCGACTTACGAGGAGAAGCAAGAACCATGGCAGTGGTGATTCTGTACGGTAGCGAGGGCGGTACCGCCGAATTGGTTGCCGATCATCTCGCCGACGTGCTCGGCACCTACGACGACACGTCCCTGTACGACATGATGGAGTACGACGCCGGTGATCTCGACCCGGAGAACTTCCACGTCATCGTGTGCTCCACCTACGGTGAGGGCGAATTGCCCACCGGCGCTGAACCTTTCTTCGAGGGACTCGACGAGGACGAACCGAACCTGAACGGATTGCGCTTCGCGCTCTTCGGCCTCGGCGACAAGGTCTACGAAGACACCTACAACCGGGGCGGCGAGATCCTCGCCGAGAAGCTCGTCTCCCTCGGCGCCGTCCAGGTGGGCGAACACGGCCGACACGACGGCTCGAGCAGCATCCGCCCCAAGGACCAGGCCGAGGAATGGGCCAAGATCATCGGCGAGGAATTTTTGGCATAGCCGCCTCACGCCGGGAGTCGGGACTGGATGCTGCGCACCCACTCTCGGCTTCCGGTGAGGTAGCGGTCCCGCGCCGACGCGAACAGGCGAACACTGTCGGAGCCGGGCCAGTCGTCGGGCAACATTCCGGCAGGCAGTCCCGGGTCGATGTACGGGATGATCCGCCATTCGTCGAGCAGCGGAGCGAAACGAACGAAGGCCTCGCGCGGTGAAACCTCCTCTGTCGTCGACAGAGCGGCGCGGTGACGGGTCAGGAAGTCCCGGTGGCGAGCAGCAATGCCGTCGAGATCCCACCACCTCGCTGCCGCATCCGCTTGCGAGTCGGGCACGAACATCGACGTCGACACGAAGGTAGTCACATACGCGGACAGACCCAGCGCGTCGACGATGTCCCCCACCTCCTCCGCAAGATATTCGGGGGCAATCCACAGACCCGGTGACACCGTTCCGCACCCGATCCACCCGAGCCGCCTGCGCAACTGGTGTCGCGCGGCCCGTTGCGTTTCGGGAATGGTGAACGAGATCAGACGCCAGGGGTCGCCTTCCGCCATCTGACGGAAGCCGAAGATGCGCGGATCGCCGCGGCGGAACATCGCCTCCGCCTGCTCGGTCACCTCGTACCCGTTCCGCCCGTCGCAGACGCGGGCCCGCAGCACCCCCTTCTTCTTCAAGCGGGTCACCGCGATGCGCGTCGATTCGGACGGGATGCCCACAGCCTGCATCAATCCGACGAAGTCGGCGATCGCCACCCACCCGCCGAGGTCGCGCACGTACGCGCCGAGGACGGTTCGGATCAGCGACGTCGCGCTGCCGGGTCGCGAATCGAAGTCGTCGAGGATCGCGCTTGCCGGTTCAGGCGGTGAGTTCATCACGGATCGCCAGTACTCCGGCGCACACCTCGGAGAAGCTCGTGCTCAGAGGGCTGAGGCCGAGACGCAACCCGTAGGGGGCACGAAAGTCGGGGATGACGCCCTTGCACCACAGCTTCTCGATGACGGCCTCGAACCGCGGGTGATCGATGATGACGTGACCACCCCGCTCGGCAGGATCCTCCGGCGATCCGATCTCCACGCCCAGCGGAAACAGCAACGTTCGCACGAGCTCGAGCGCGTACTCCGTCAGGGTCACCGACTTGGCCCGGATGGCCGCCATACCGACCTCGTCGATCAGTGCGAGAGTGTCCTGCATCGCGAGCATGCCGAGGACCGACGGCGTTCCGCTGATCACCCGACGGATGCCGGGGGCCGGTTCGTAGCCCTGGGCCATCGCGAACGGGTTGTCGCGACCCATCCAACCCCAGATCGGCTGAACAAATTTCCCCTGGTGCTCGGCTCGGACGTACGCGAACGCGGGTGACCCGGGCCCGCCGTTGAGGTACTTGTAGGTACACCCGACCGCCAGATCCACACCCCAGCTGTCGAGCTCGAGTGGAACCGACCCCACCGAGTGACACAGGTCGAGCAGCAGTAGTGCGCCCGCCTCATGAGTCACGCACGCGGCCCCGGCGGCGTCCACCAGGTAACCCGAGCGGTATGCGACATGGCTGAGAACGACGAGCGCCGTGTGTTCCGACACGACGGATTCCAGGTCGTCGACGCTGACGCCACCGCGCCGATCCGACTCGATCCACCGCAACGTGAGCCCGAGTTCTCCGGCAATGGACTCCAGCACGTACCGGTCCGTCGGGAAGTTGTCGCGGTCCACGACGATCTCGGTGCGCCCCGGCCGCAACGCGAGGGCGCCGCGGGCAAGCTTGTACAGCAGGACCGTCGTCGAATCACCGATGGTCGTCTGCCCACGGGCCGCTCCGAGCGCAACCCGCGCGAGGGTGTCGCCGATGGTGATCGGGAGTTCGAACCACTCCTCGTCCCAGCCGCGAATCAGCCGGCCACCCCAGGCCCCGGTGACGAAGGAGTTGATCCGCTCGGCACTCGCCCGGGTGGGCCGTCCGAGCGAGTTGCCGTCGAGGTACGCCACCACCGCAGGATCATCGGCGCCGATGAACAGGTCGCGGTAGGAACGCAGCGGGTCCGCGGCGTCGAGGTGCTCGGCGCGGGTGGTCAGCGCATCGGTGGACGTGGTCATCATCGTCCGATCTCGGTGCGCACGGCCAGCAGTTCCGGGAAGAATGTCAGCTCCAGTGCCTTCTGCAGAAATCCCACTCCGCTCGAACCTCCGGTCCCGGTTTTCATACCGATGGTGCGCAGCACCGTGCGCATGTGCCGGAAGCGCCACAGTTGGAAGTTCTCTTCGAGATCGACGAACTCCTCGAACGCCTCATAGACGGCCCAGTGGTCGTCGTGGTTCTCATAGACGAACTTGATCAGGGGCATCAAGTCCTCGTTGAGTGTGTAGGCGGCGGTCACATCGCGATTCAGCGCGGATGCCGGCACTTCGTACCCCCGCCGCGACAGGCACTGCCAGAACGCGTCGTAGAGACTGGGCTCGGTGAGGAGCCGCCCCAGCAGATCGTGGGCGGCAGGATCCGCTTCGAACACCTTCAGCATTCCCGCGTTCTTGTTGCCGAGCACGAACTCGACGGCGCGGTACTGGTACGACTGGAACCCGGACGAATTGCCGAGGAACCGGCGGAACTCGGAGTACTCCGTGGGCGTCAGCGTGGCGAGGACCGACCACTGTTCGGTCAGCGTCTTCTGGATGTGCTTCACGCGTGCCACACACTTGAGCGCCTTACCGATGTCGTCGTCGTCGAAAGAGGTGCGCGCCGCGAGGGTTTCGTGAAGGACGAGCTTCAGCCAGAGTTCGGTGGTCTGGTGCTGGATGATGAACAGCAGTTCGTCGTGGTGCTCCGGGCGACTCACCGGCTTCTGGGCGCTCAACAGGGTGTCGAGGTCCAGGTACGAGCCATAGCTCATGCACTCGCTGAAGTCGGTGACGATGTCTTTCTCGATGGCTCTGGTGTTGGCCTGCACGCCCATGACTGTCCTCACTGCTGGTGTTCGAGTACCGAGCCCTCGCCCTTCATATTACATAATCGTGGCGACCGCTAGGCAGATGTCATTATCGGAAAGTACGGTGGATCCGTGAATGCACCCACTCGCCGAGTCGATGTCGTCTTCGCCCCCGGGGTCGTGGCACACCGCGGAACCGTGGAAGAGCTCCTGCACCGGGCACTGAGTGCACGCGGGCTGACCGGCGAATTGACGTTCACCACGGACACCGCCGAGCTGGAGCGGGCCACGCTTTCGGCGGCGAGGCGAGGCGAGTTCATCGTCGTACCCGGTACCGGGAAATCCTTCACACCCCCGAAAGGCGGCGTGATCCGCGTCGACTTCGGTGGCTGCGACGCCGATCGCTCGGCGGGCGTCCGCGCCCACATTCGCGGCAGAGGACTCGACGGCCTGCGGTACGCCGTCGACAGCTGGTACCACCACCGCTTCCATCCCGGGACGCTGATCCGGTACGGAAGCCACCCGGATCAGCGCGCCGAACTCCGAATCCCGGACGGGAACGGCCCCTTCCCCGCCGTCGCACTCATCCACGGCGGGTTCTGGCGCACACGGTGGGAGTTCGACCTGATGGACGCCCTCGCGGTCGATCTGACCGCCCGCGGGTATGTCACGTGGAACGTCGAGTATCGACGGAACACCGAACATCGCTGGGCGGACATGTCGTCCGATGTCGCCGCCGCCGTTGCGGCCGTATCGACTCTTCCTGGTGTGGACCCGAGCCGCCTCGTCGTACTCGGCCACTCGGCCGGTGCTCAGCTCGCGCTTCGCGCCGCCGCCGATGCGCCAGCAGTTCCCCTCGCGCTCGCCGTCAGCCTCGCCGGTGTGCTCAACCTGCGACTTGCCGACAATCGCCACCTCGGCGACGGTGCCGTGGCGATGGCCGTCGGCAATCACTGGTCCGAGGACCGCGAGACGTACGAGGCGTCATCGCCGATCGACCGACTCCCCCTCGGCATCCCACAGGTGGTCGCCTGCGCCCTCGAGGACGAACCGGACATGCTGGAAATGAGCAGGGAGTACTCCGCGGCCGCCGCGGCGACCACCGATGACGTCGCCCTGATCGAGGGGCCGGGCGATCACTTCGCCGTCATCGATCCGACAAGCCGGATCTGGCACACCATCGCAGAGGCGATCGACGCACGGATGCTCCCCGGTGCGTAGAAGCCTCGCGCAGTCGATCCCACGGCGCCGCACCCACCCACGCACCGTCGATCCCACGGCGCCGCACCCACACACGCACCCCTTCTGCGCCCACGCACCCTTTTTCGGGCCCTAGAACGGGTGCGTCTACCGAGAAGGGGTGCGCGAGCCACTCGGCACGAATGTCATTCACTCGACCGACAACGAACCTCACTGACCTACACCGGTTTTCGCACTCCGCTATGCCGTGGCTAACATCCGACAAGACAGTGCGGTTCGGCTAGTCGGCCCCGCGTCCTGTCGCAGCCCACCCGCTATGAACGAGGAACCACCATGAATGCACGACGTGCAGCTCTCACCATCTTCGGATCTGCGGCCATTGCCCTGGCAGTTACGCCGACCGCGCAGGCGTCCACGGTTTTCGACTTCCTGCCGCCGGAGATTGCCGCACTGATCCCGAGCGGTTCGGCCGACGCCGTGAACCCGCTTCTGCCGCCCGCACCCGCCGCCCCGGCAGCACCGGCACCCGCACCGCAGGTGGCGCCGGCCCCGCAGGCCGCCCCCGCGCCCCAGCTGGCTCCCGCACCGCCCGCGCCGAGGACTGGGTACAAGAACTGCACCGAGGCTCGCAACGCCGGCGTGACGCCGATCTACCGCGGCCAGGACGGCTACGCGCCGCACCTCGACCGGGACAACGACGGCATCGCCTGCGAGTAGTCGCTTCCCCCACCACGCCCACACACGCACCCCTTCTGCGCCCACGCACCCGTTTTCGGGCCCTAGAACTGGTGCGTCAACCGAGAAGGGGTGCGCCTGTCTCTCACAACGCCTCGCAGCCTCACAACACCTCGCAGCCTCACAACGCCTCGCACGACGGACCGGTGTCACCATTCCTCGTGCGGGGCAGTGCGCTCCGCACTATGTTCGGCGGTGACGGTTGAGGTTTATCGGTGAGGGGGCGGTCCGGCATGAGCAGGACATATTTCGGAACTGTGGCGGTGGCGGTGGCCGCTGGTGTCGCGCTCACCTGCGGTGTGGGCGCTGCCTCCGCAGACACCCAGATCAACGGCTGCACGATCGTGGCCGACCCGACACCCGAGCATCGCACGACCTGCCCCGGCGCCGATCTGAGCAGGGCGAATCTCGCGGGCATGAATCTGAGTTTCGCCGACCTGTCGGGCGCAAACCTGACGTTCGCCAATCTCGCCGGCACAAACTTCACCGCAGCGAACCTGTCGTACGCGAATCTGAGCGACGCCAACCTCACGGACACGAATTTCACGGACTCGCAGCGCAACGCCATGGTCCTGTACCGCACCGGCATCGACATCTTCGGCCGAATCGTCGGTGACCTCGACATCACGACCGACCCGAATTGGTCCACCGACGCCCACGAGCGCGCGCTCGCCTCCGTCGTCCCGGTAACGCCTCCCGCTCCGTCCCCGTAGTCCCCGTCCGCGATCTCACGACCGGGCTGCGCACTGCGCATCCCGGCAACTCGCATGCCCCTGCCCCTTGACATTGGATACCTGCACTATCCACTATTGGATAGTATCGCTATCCAACCTCGGGAGGCATCCGATGTCGACGATCGAACCCGGCCGTTCCACCCACCACTACGACGGTGAGCTGGTGATCTTCCTGATCGGGATGACCATCAACCGACCGTGGCGCCCGGATTTGTGGCTGCCCGCCTTCCTCGCCATGCCGAGAATGTTGCGTGAACTGTCGCAGGACTCCGACTCGGGTTTGCTGGGTTACCGCCTGGTGATCGAGGGGCGCGGACCCACCTTGATCCAGTACTGGAGTTCGGCCGACAAGCTGTACGCCTACGCGAGCAACTCCGACGCCCGACACCGGCCTGCCTGGGCTGCCTTCTATCGACGGGCCCGCCGGGCGCCGGGAGCAGTGGGGGTGTGGCACGAAACCTATTCGGTCGATCGCGCGGAGTCGATCTATGTCGACGCTCCGGCGCTCGGGCTGGCGCGGTTCACCGCCCGCGTGCCCGTCACACCGGCAGGCAATCGGGCCCGCAATCGACTTGCCAGCACACCGTCCGCCCGCACCTAGCGGTGAGGACACAGCCATGGTCACCTCTCGGCAAAGCCGGTCTACCGGAAGGTTCGCCGCAGCCCGCTCGCCCGCAGCACCCGGCGTTGCACTCCCGCCCGCACCGCCTCCTCCGTCCCGATGATCCGCACGTGCCGACGGGCCCGCGTGATTGCCGTGTACAGCAGTTCCCGGGTCAGCAGCGACGACTCCGCTCTCGGTAGCACCACGGACACTGTGTCGTACTGACTGCCCTGACTGCGGTGAATCGTCATGGCGTAGACGGTCTGCACCGCCGACAGGTGCGTGGGATGCAGAAGAAACGGTTCGTTACCGCGCGCGAAGGCGGCAACGAGTTCGTCGTCGGCGGTTCGCACGATCACCCCGGTGTCACCGTTGTAGATGCGCGTCTCGTGATCGTTGGCCGTGACCAGAAGCGGCTGACCGGGATACCAACGCTCGGGGTCCAGCCGCTCCCCTGAAGCCTCACCGATCCACTCCATGGCCTGCCGCGCCCACCACGCGACACCGTACGGACCCTCCCGGTGCGCACAGAGCAGGCGATGCGCCTCCGAAAGCTGCAGTGCCGCCGAGGCGTCGCCGCCCGACGCGGCCTCGGTGACACCCGCTGCAGTGTCGACCACGTCCTTCCGCAGCGCCCCGAGATCGTCGACGTCGTGGAACGACACCTCGGGGGCATCACTGCGCAGCAGATCCATCACGCGGTCCTCGTCCGCGTCTCGCACCGCGACAGCGAGTTGGGCGATGGCACCGCCGAAACGGCGGCCCCGGCTGAGCCGCACGACTCCCCCACGCAGCCGATCCCGTTCCGCCGCACTCAGCGCAGCCTCGTCCGGGTCGTCCGCCGCATCCAGGTCCTTCCCGACCAGACGTGCGAGTAGCGGATTCTCCTTCCCCGACATAGGTCGAGCCACCAGGTCGGCCAGCACCGCGCCCGCGTCGACGGACGTCAACTGGTCGGGATCGCCGACGAGCACGAGTTGTGTATCGGGACGAAGCGCCTCGAGGAGCCGGCACATCATGGTCAACGACACCATCGAGGTCTCGTCCACCACGATCACGTCGTAGGGCACATGATTGTCGGCGTTGTAGCGGAATCGGCTGCCCCGTCCGCGTTGCCAGCCCAGCATGCGGTGCAGCGTCATCGCTGTCAGATCGGGTGGCAAGCCCAGCTCGCCGGCCTGATCACGCACCGATTCCTGCAACCGCGCCGCCGCCTTGCCCGTGGGTGCGGCGAGGGCGATGCGTCGTGGTCGGTCGGTCTGCATCGACAGCAGGGCCAGCACGCGGGCCACGGTGTGCGTTTTTCCGGTACCCGGTCCTCCCACGATCACCGAGGTCCATTGGGTCGCGGCGACAGCGGCCGCGATCCGTTGCCGATCCGGCGGGGCCGAGGAGCCGGCCGGATCGTTCTGATCCCGGAACAGAGAGTCCAACCCGCGGCGTAGTGATGCCTCGTCGACGACGGGGTGCCCGGAAACGCGCTGGTCGAGGACGCGGCGGATCGTCTCCTCCTGCCGGAAATACCGGTCGAGGTAGAGCAATTCGCCTTCAGCGGTGTCGACCAGTCGCAGCGGTCGCAGCGGTCCGGCCGGTCCACCGACGACGAGCGGGCTGCGGCGCAGCGCCTCGATGACCGTGGAGTCGTCCGGCCACGGCAGATCGTCCAGGTCAACCTCGGACTCCTCGTCGACCGTCACTTCCCGAAGCCGAGTCAGATCTAGGCACACCGAGCCGGCCCGCACTGCCCGGACCGCGAGGGCGGTGGCCAGGTAGACGTCCGGCGACGTCTCCCCGGCGAGAGCGGACAACCGCAGCGCCACATGGACATCCGCAGCCGCGAGCACTCCTGCCTCGTTGAAGATCCGCAGCACACCCTTGCCGCGCTGGGCTACCCGGACGTCGGTCATGGCGTCGCCTCGATCCCGGACAACAGGTCGGACAGTTCGGTCACCAGCGCGGCCGGGGGCGTCCAGTCGAAGACCCCGCCTCCCGGCGGCGTGTCGGGCCCGACCATTCCGCGGACGAACAGATACTGCACGCCGGCGAGATGCAGGGCTGGGTCGTAGCCGGGCTGACGCCACCGCAAATAGCGATGCAGTGCAACCGAATACAACAGCGCCTGAAGCGGATAATGCGACCGGATCATCTCCGTGGCCATCCGCTCCCGCGTGTAATGGGCGGTGGTCAACTCACCCTGCGCCAGTCGATTCGTCTTGTAGTCGACGACGACGTAGCGAGGGCCGGGCAGCCGTATCACGGCATCGATACTGCCGGTGAGGTATCCACGCAACGGCGTGGGTTCCAGAGTGGTCACGGCATCCGCGTACGGCCGCAGCGGATCGTCGGCGGCAAGGTGGGTGCGCAACAGTCTGCCGACGCCGTCGAGCATCACCGTGATCGAGGGTGTGTCTCCGCCGGCGAGCGGAAGCTCGAATTCGAGTTCCGCGAGCAGGTCTGCCGGCGCAACCTCAGCGAGCGTCCGTGCCGCCGCGGATCCGAGGGGTGTGTGCAGTACGGGCAGCAGGGCGGCAGCGAGCCGCGCCGGATCGATCTCCGACATGGTCGAGGCGATCACGTCGTTGCAGCAGCGCACGAGTTCGGCTTCGAGGTCGGCGGCGGTGGTGTCGACGATTTCGAACACGGCGTGGACGAGGGTTCCGAACGTCGCGCCGCCGGGGAGGTCGTTCATCGTCGAGGCGATACCGGTGCCCCCGTCTTCCGGCGCGTGCAGCGGCGGCTCGTCTGGTTCGTCCGCTTTGACATCGACCTCCGCTTCACTGCCCACTGCCGAGCTTTCGTGCGCGGACGCAGTCAACGCCGAGTACGAGGTTCGCCGCCACCGAGTGTCGAGAAGGCGCTGGAACCGGGCGACCTCGAGGTCACCACCCGTCTCTTTGGGCGGTGACCACTGCGCGGGTGGCACCGCCTCTGAGCCGACGGGCTCGACGTGCACGGTGTCGGGGCCGCCGGCACCCCAGGCCGACAATCGATCGGCGACGACCGGGTCTTCCGGAACGTTCGCTTTCTGTGGCACGTCGCGCTGTCCCGGCGTGCGGCCGAGGATCATCCGGTGCAGGGGCGCACCCGCCGTCGAGAACGCGGGCGCCCACCACAGCACGAGTCCGCACATCGCCCGGGTGAGCGCAACATACAGCAGGCGAAGCTCCTCGCCCGCTTCTTCCGCGTCGTGCCTGCTTTTACGTTCCGCATAGCCCGGACTGTTCGGGCCTCCGACATCGAGGATGCGCCGCCCGTTCTCGTCGTGCAGCAGCAGCTTGTTCGGTTTCGGATTCTTCGCAGCATCCCATGCGTAGGGCAGGTAGACGAGGGGGAACTCGAGACCCTTACTGGCGTGGACGGTGGCGATCTGCACTGCCGCGGCGTCGCTGTCGAGACGCCGGCTGCGGTCGACGCCGCCGGACGACGGGTCCTTCATCCGTTCGGTGAGCCACCGGGTGATGGCGGTGAGTCCGAGGGACTGCTCCACGGCGGCGCCGTTGAGTAACTGCGCCACGTGGCGGAGATCAGTGAGGGCGCGCTCTCCGGCGGAGACGGCGAGCAGCCGCGCCTCGAGCCCTTTTATCGCCGCGAGGCGTTCGAAGAGGGCCGCGAAACCTGACAGCGCGAACACCGAGGCGAGTTCACGCAGCAACCCACCGACTTCGGCGACGATGTCGTCACCGCGGGCATCGAGTTCCTCCGCGGTGTGTCCGAGCAACGGTGTGAGGGCGGCGAGCCGGACGCGATCGGAACGGTGCGGTTGCTCGAGTGCCTGCAGAACCCACAGCCAGTGCTGCGCAGCGGGGGTGGTGAACACACTGGCTCCGCCTGCGAGGACCGACGGGACCCCGGCGCGGTCGAGGGCATCGTGCACCAGCGTGATCTGCGCGTTGGTCCGCACCAGAACGGCGATGTCGCCCGGTTGAACCGCCCGGGACACGCCGCCGATGTCGAGTGTGACACCGCCGTCGAGGGTGCGGACGATGTCTGCTGCGAGGTCGGCGGCTACCCGGTTGCGCAGCGGACCGACGGCGGGGTAGCCCGATCTGTTGATCGCACCCGCGCCGGTGCGAGGCAGGTAACGCAGACGCAGAGGTGCCGCCCCGGTGAGCCGCGACTTCGGCCGGGCGCCGTCCACCCGGTGCACCACGATGTCGGGATGGCCGAGGGCGGCTCCTCCGTGGAGGTACTCCAGTGCGTCGAGCAGTTCCTGATCGCTGCGCCAGTTGGTGACAAGTTCTTCGTGACTGTCGGCCGACTGGACTGCGTCGAGGTAGCTGAGTACCTCGGCTCCACGGAACGCATAGATCGCCTGCTTCGGATCACCGACGAGCACCAACGTTCCCGCGCGGTGCCGAGAAGCCTGACCGCCCCCGTGGAACGTTCTACCGAGGATGTCCCATTGCAGCGGATCGGTGTCCTGGAACTCGTCGACGAGGACGACGTCGTACCGGTCCCGCACTCGCCGGCAGGCGGCCTCACCGTGTTCGGGATGGGTGAGCACGCGATGGAGAAGTGCCGGCAGATCGTCGAAGTCACGCAGTCCCACAGCGCGTTTGCGACATTCCACCTCGGCACGCACCGCCTCGGCGAACGCAACCCGTTCGCCTGCGGGGGTGCCGCGCGCGTCTTCCGGTGCGAGCACGGCCTGGGGATCGAAGATGGCGGCCCGTGCGGCGGCGGTGGCCTCCGCCGGGGTGAACGGTGCGGACTCGGCGCGGCTGTAGGCGCTGAGGTAGAGGTCGTCGATCACCTCGGTGACGAGGTCGTCGGCGGCCTCGACTAGCACCGCGTCGGGGTCCCGCTCACCGGCGATGCCGAGGCCGTCGAGCATGCGCTGGCAGAAGCTGTGGGTGGTCACGATGGTGGCCGCATCGAAGTCGGACAGAGCCTGGAGAAGTCGTCGACGTCGCAGTGCCACCTCCTCGGGGTCGGCGTCGGCCAGATGCCGGATGACCTGGTCCTCGCCGCGGAGAGCTTGCCGAGGATCGGCCAATTCGGTTGCCGCACTGCGGAAGCGTTCCCGGGTGCGCTCGCGCAGTTCCTGGGTTGCCGCGCGGCTGAAGGTGACCAGCAGGAGTCGCGAGAGGTCGATTCCACCTTCGGCGACGAAGCGGGCGGCGAGTCCGACGATCGCGTAGGTTTTCCCCGTCCCAGCGCTGGCCTCGAGCACGGTCGTGCCCGACGGCAGCGGTCCGAGCAGATCGAAGCCTCGGGTGTCGGTCATGGCTGCGCCAGCGTCTCGGCCGCCAGCAGCGGCGCCCACAGTCTCCGGGCGTAGTCGTCGAACACCACCGAATCACCGAGAACGTTGATACTCGGCGAGGGTCCGTGAACATAGACGATGTGACGGTCTTTGGCATCCCCGAAGTCGCTGCTCCATTCCCGCCGCGCCGCCTCGATCGCATCCTCGACGCTGCTTCCGCCGTACCGCCGCTCCGCATAGGCCGCCGAGGCGCCGGTCGCGATCGGCAGCGGCGCATGCAACCCGAGGTCGCGGAGTTCGACGAGGCGAGTGAGCTGCTCGAGGGCGTCGGTCGGAGCGGTCATCGTGGAACGCCACGCGGGTCTGCTGTACGCGCCGCGGCCCGTGGTGACGGCCGACCATGCGCCGCCCTTGCACGACGCCGCGACTGCCAGCAGTTGCGCCCACGCGGCGAGGCGATGTTTCGGACCGAGCCGTGAATAGGTGGTGTTCGCGATCACCGAACCGTGGACGCCGCCGACGGTCCCGGTGAGACGCCGGCCGGAGCCGAGGTCGACGTCCACATCCACGGTCTGCGCGCGGCCCACATGGACGGGTGCGCTGACGGCGACGAGCGCCTCGACACCGTGTTCGATGGCCCCGAGCACCGACTCCCCCAGCTTGAACGGCGGCAGTGTGCCGCGGCGCCACTCGGCGGCGCGGAAATCGGCCGGCTCGGTTCCGGCGAGCCGCGCGACGAGCATCCGTTGTCCGAGATCCCACCGCGCGAGGGGGTCGGGCGCGATATCGAGTGCGTCGGCGATGTCCTCAGCCACCTCGGGAATGCGCAGACCCAGCCGTTGCCGGAGGAACGCCTGCGTGGGATGTACGAGGAAGGCGATGAGGTCTGCCAGGTCGACGTCTTCGGGCGGCGGCGCGGACAGCGGGTCCGGAAGGAAAGCCGGATTCGGCACGGAGGGAGACCGAGCCGCCCGAGCCCCGGCAAGGGCCACACGATCGAAGCTGAACGGATGCTCGGGCTCGAAGTTGCGCGCATCGAACGGCTGCAGGGGATGACGGGTGATCACCTGGCTCAACGCGTCGCCGCCGAGCGTGACGGCCACCGTGTCGAGCAACTCGGACAACGGGATCGCCGGCGGCCGCACCATACCGGTGACCGGGTCGGCGCCCGTGTAGAAGAGCAACAGTTTCTCACCGGCCGACATCACCGCGTCGAGGAGGAGTTGCCGATCCTCGCTGCGCGGATCACGTTCGCCGAGCAGAGGATTGCGGGCGAGAGCGTTGTCCCCGTCCACGCCGGCCGAACGGGGAAAAACCTCGTCGTCGAGCCCGAGGAGAACGACGACACGGTGCGGGACGGACCGCATCGGCACCATCGTGCACACCGTCAGTTCGCCGGTACGGAAGTTGGCCCGTGTGGGGCGTCCCGCCAGCCTGCCGGCGAGCATGGCGCGCACGTCCGACAGCCGCAGCACCATCTCTCCCCCGTGTTCCATCGCGGCGCCCAACTCGCGCCGCGCCTGCGCCGACTGCCAGGCGTCTGCCGCACCCACCTCCACGAGGAGGTCCAGAGCCCTGGCCAGCGCCCGCGACCACTCCGCCACCGATTGTGGCCCACCGAGTCCTCGCAGGGCGACGTCGAGGCGATCGACGAACTCGGCCAGCCTGCCGGTGAGGTCGATGTCGTTGCTGTCGACGTCATCGAGGGGCAGGGCCAGCGCGAGCCATTCGCTGTCCGACTCGTCGGCAGCGGCGCCCAGCAGAATCCGATCGAGTGCCGTCGTGAAGGTATTCTGCGGGAAGTCACCCAGGCCGTAGGCCGCGCGTTGACGTGGCCCGATCCCCCACCGCGCACCGGTGGTGGTAGCCCATTCCCGGATACGTTCGAGATCGTCGTCGTCGAAACGAAACTTCTTGCGCACCGGGACCGCGGCGGCGAGATCGAGTACCTGACTGGCGGTGACGCGGGAATCGGCCAGCCCCAGCAGCGTCGCGACCACCGCGAGCACCGGATTGGTCTGGTGCAGAGCACGATCGGCGAGACGTACCCGCAGCCGGTGTCCGGGATGCCCGAGGACGTCCTGGCCGAATGCGGCACGAATCAGCGGTGCGTAGGACTCGACGTCGGGGCACATCACCACGACATCGCGGGGTTCGAGGGTGGGGTCGTCCTGGAACAGATGAAGGAGGCACTCACGCAGGACCTCGACCTGGCGGGCCGGCCCGTGACAGGCGTGCACCTGCACGGAGTCGTCGGGATCCATCCCGGCATGCACCGGTGTCCGATCGTCCCGGATGTCGGTTTGCAGGCGACCCAGTAGCGTCTGCGGACCCGGTGGCGCGTCGTGGTGGACGTCGTCGAGGTCGAGGCGCACGAGGCGCGCTTCGAGTTCGCGGACGTCACGGGCCAGGCTCGAGAGGAGCGGGTGACGGACGGCGAGCGCACTCTGGTCGTCGGCGCGGGCAGTCACCTCCTGCGTTGTCATCAGAGTGGCCCACATGGCCGGACTCGGGTGCGGCAGCCACAGGTGTACGTCGCGGTGCGCGGCCAGTGCAGTAAGCACTGCAATCTGGTCGGTGGCGAGGCGGGTGGGCCCGAACAGCGAGAGGCGTTGCGGGAGATCCACGAGCCCGGGCTCGTCCCGCAGCCGGGAACAGGCGGAGTCGAGCCGTTCCGCGGGGCTCGGGGCGCCGATGCGTGTCCGTAGTCGACGCCACAGTTCGGCTTGCCACACGAGATCCTCGTCGAGCGCCCCACCGGTTCCGTCGATGTCGTGGCCACCCGCCCAGCCGACGAGCATCGCCGGCCGCTGGGCGGCATAACTCCGGAACAGTTCCACCAGGTGCGACGCCGTGGCGTACCGGCGACCCGGCCGGTGATCGTCTCGACCTTGCGCCGACAGGCCGGACCCGAGGTGTTTCGAGAGGACAGCGCACCAGGGTTCGTCGAGGCAACCGTCGACGACGTCGAGCAGCACCCACAGCAGTCGGGCGGGAGTCCACGGATCATCATCGGCGGACAGGCCGGTGGCCGCAGCGAGTGCGTCGTCGACCAGCCGTGTCGGGGACGGGAAGTCGATGTTCGCGGCCACACCGTCGCCGTTGTCTGCTCGCGCGCCCAGCACCGCCGAGAGCCGTTGCGTCAGCCAGCGCTCCACACCCTTCGCGGGAACCGCGATCACCTCGCGCGCGAACGGATCGGCAAGTGGAGTGGCGAGGACATCGCCCAGCGCTGCGGCGAGGGTGGTCGAACGCTCGGCACGATGCAGTACGAACACGCAACCACCCTCCTTCGCTCCCCACTCCGGTGTCGGGTCAGACTTACCACACAGCACCGACTCTCGTTGCGAAGCTGAGGCCGATATACGTTCCGGCGCATGCAACGCTTCCCTGTGGGAGCCTGGTTAGAGGGGTCCGACGGCGCAGCGGCCCCGGAAAGGTTCGCGGATGCAGACGTTCGTGCCCGACTCCGGCTTCGTGCGCAGTGCGAAGCTGCTCGACGACCGGCGCCTCGGAAAGCAGCGCGTCGAGACCTTCCAGATCCTGCGGGCCCTCGTCTGGCCGTCGTACGGCTGGAAGAATCATCCCGCGACGGCGATGTGGCGAGGTTTCACCCCCGCCCTGGTCGCCTATGGCGTCGCCATGTGCGGCGAGTGGGCCGCGCGAGGTCACACCGAGGCGCTCGCGCCGCAGCTCCTCGAGTACAGCGGTGGTCGCAACGACACCTTCGCCCACCTACGCGACCACGGACTGCTACCCCCTTGGCTCGGCAGAGCAGACGTGCACGCCAGCCATCGACGGGTCCTCGCCGAGAAGGCGCCGGACGCGTATCCCCCGCAGTGGCGCGGTGACGGCGGGTACGTGTGGCCGACCCCGGTGTACCCGCGGTGGCCGCTCCGCACCGCCGACCCGGCCGAGGTGCTGCCGCCGGTGCAGGCCGAAACCCTTGTCGAGGGCGCGGACAACTGGGATGTGCTGCGGCTGCTGCACCGCGGCGAATCCGTGTCGACCGAGACCGCCACGCCCTCGACGATCGTGGCGGCCAGCTTGGTACGTCCCGGCCTGACCGCGGTGATTCTGGACGCCGACCCGGTTCCGGACGACGAGGAACCGACTCCAGCCGCAATACAGGAGGTGGCGAAAGCGCCGACCCCGTCCATCGCCCGTCAGCCGACCCCCGAAGACCGCGAGGCGATGGAAGCCGAGGCAGCAGACCCCCACCGACTACGGTTCTTCCGCCGGGGTCAGCCGATTCCCGAGTCCGATCGGTACGGACTGGTGATCACGGTGTCGGACACAACCCCGGCAGAGCTGCAACGAGTACCCACTCTGGCGGTCAACGGCCGGGGCGAGCCTGGGTGAGGTGCGGCACCCACCCGTGTGTCGGCCACTTTTTCAGATTGACCTGTGCGGGCACGATCCGCTTGTTCACAAACTGTGCCTCGAGGTCGGGGTCGACGTCACCGGTGAACTTCCACAACTGCGCGTCACCCGGCCGAGCGACTCCGGACCACGATTTCGCCCGGTAGGCGGCGCGAACAATGTTGTCGGCGAACACGATCACCGGAATGTTCTCGCTGTTGCGGACGGCGGCACCGGCCGCCCACGGTCCACGGGCGCGCTCGTAGATGTCGTCCGGCGTCACTCCGCGCTCGGCGGCGCGCGGCACCTCGAGAAGCACGCAAGGTGTCGGCAGATTGGGCACGGGCTCAGCCGCGTACTGCAACACCAGGTCGTCGACGGGTACGGCGCGGTGCTCGCCGGCACCAGCGGCGAGGTTGGTGAGTACGGACCCTTCCAGCAGACCCAGAGCCCCGATCAGCCCATCACTGATGGCTTCCGCGACGTCACCGGTTGCGTTCAGCCGGTGCGCCACGATGTAGTGCTCCACCTCGTGGCCGGAGTCGTAGATTTCCCGGATGCGGGCGATCGTGGCCGCTGTCACCTCAGGGGCGTCCTTCTCGGAGTCTTCGAGCGTCTTCCTGTGCTCGTCCACGGCCAACGCCTCCCACACGTAGCCGTAGACCCGGGTACCCCGACCCTTCCCGACGTAGAAGACCGACCGGTTCCGTGGGTCGAGGAGTGCGTAGACGTAGGACCCGAGCTCGTCACCCACCCTTTTCGGAAACGGTTCCGGGGCGCGGCGGGTCTGATAGACCTCACGAAGGATCAGACGCAGCGCCGCCAGCTTCAGGGCAACCGGCACCCCACCGTCGATTCCGTCGAAGAGCGCGGTGGCCGCACCCTGCACCGACGAATAGGTGTGCCCGATGTTCCGTTGCAGCGACTTCGTGACGTCGGAGAACTGAGCGAACCGTACGAGGGGGTCGGGGGATGCGTTGTCCAGGTCGTTGGACGCGAGAAAGGCCTGGACCTCGGCGGAGTCGAGCCAGCGAGAAGTGATGTCGATCGGGATCGTCCAGACGGTAGCCATGTTCCCACCGTAAGGGAAAAGCGCGGTGAACAATGCCGTCGACGCTCTGCTGCCCGCGCGTCGACGAAGCCCTGCGGCGACGACGAGACGCCGCGGCGCGCGGCAATAGTGGCAAAACTCTGAGAAATCGGTTGCTTCGACGGCGAAGGGGCCGCCGAACCCCCACACTCGATAGTGAGACCGTCCCGCATCGAGAGCCCACAGCGAAGGGGTAAGCGAGTGTCGCTTCGAAGAATGACGGTGGCCGCAATGGCGATCGCCACAGCGCTGACCATGTCCGCATGCGGGTCGGACGATCCCGCCCCACCGAACACCACCACGACATCGGCAACTTCGACCGCCGAAACGTCGCCCCCACTCGAACTGCCCACAGCGGCCGAGCTCAACGAGTTGATGGAGAGGGGACTCGATCCTGCAACGCCCGTCGAGGAGAAGGTCGCAATGGTGGAAGGGTCCGAGCAGGATCCGAATCTGTTTGCTCAGGTAGCCGCGGCCGCGCAGCAGGCCGGTGCGCAGGTACAGGTTCTGGACCCCGTGATCGACAACGGTGACGGGAGCGCCAGCGCTCAGCTGCAGCTCACCATCAACGGACAGGTTCAGCAGAACAACCTTCCGGCGATTTTCGTACCGGGGCCGAACGGGACGTGGCGCTTGTCGAAGGCGACGGCGTGCTCGATCGTGGCCATCGCACAGCTCACCTCACCGGCATGCCCTGCCTGATCGTGCGAGCTCACACCGCTTCCAGGACCTCCCCGATCTCCTGAACAGCTCTGTTGTGCTGATCGGCGATCAGGATGTGCCCGGCCGCGATGGTCAGCGCAACCGGCCATTCGATGATTTCGACGGCCGCGAGGAGCCCGATCGCGGCGAAGAACGCCAACTGTTCGGGACGTGGGACGGGTACACGTCCGAGTACCGGTAACTGGACGGTGAAGCCGGACGCCTCCCGCACCCGTGCGACGGCGTCCCGGTGTGCGTCGCGGCTCGGTGTTTCTTCGGCCCTCGGTGTGTTGTCGGCCATAGTTCGCCTCCCTAGTCGGTGCTGTTCACCTGCCGGTCACGTTGATCGAGGACTGTGACCGATGTGTTGATATCTGCAGCCCGGACCGCTGTCGGTGCCGTCTCCGCCCCCGGCGACTTCTGGACCGGCGCGGTGACACGCGCGCTCACTCCCCCGTTGCACGAGGTGTATGCCGTATTGGTGAGGGCGGGCGTACTCGACATCGTCGACTGATCTCCCGCCAGCTTCGCCAGGATTCCCGGTGCGAATGCGGCGGCTGCGGTGGCGGCAGCCGCCGACCCCAGTGCCTGCGTCCACCCCACCGGACCGAGGGGTGTGCACCCGAGTAGCTGGCTGACGCCGGGCGTGCTCACCAGCACCGTCAGGGCGGCGAGCGAACCACCCGCTGTGAGCACCACCAACGGGCTGCGTGAATCGATGAGCGTTTGCCCGAGCTGCGTTCCGACCAATGCCACCAATCCCACGGTGGAGGCGCGGCGCTGCCTGCCCGTCAGACTCGCCATCGTCCACGCCGTCGTCGCACCCATTGCAGTCGCGGCACCGCGGATCGCGACTGTGCGCCACAAGGCCGCACTGTCGGGTCCGCGACCTTCTCCTCGCGCCTCCTCGTTGGGCGGACTCACCGCGAGCGCCGCCGCAGGCAAAGCATCCGTGAGGACATTCACCAGGAGCAGCTGACGCGCGGTCAGCGGCGACTTACCCGCAGTCGCGCTCCCGATCAGTGCAAACGCCACCTCACCGGCATTGCCGCCGAGGAGGACGGACACCCCCGCCTGAACGCGCCGCCACAGCTGCCGCCCTTCGTCCAGGGCGTCGAGCAGTGCGTCCACCCGGCCGTCGAGGAGGACCACATCGGCCGCACTGCGGGCCGGATCGCTGCCGCGAGAACTGACACCGATACCCACGCTGGCCGCGCGGATGGCCGCCGCATCATTGGCACCGTCCCCGACCATGGCGCACACCCGTCCGGCGCGCTCGAGAGTCTGCACCACCTGCACCTTGTTCTCCGGAGTCATCCGCGCGAACACGAGGCACTTCTCGACGGCCTCCTCCTGACCACGATGCGACAGGGTGTCCCAGTCGGAGCCGCTGATCACTTGCTCGGACGACACGGTCAATCCCAGTTCCTGTGCGATGGCGGTGGCAGTGACGGGATGGTCGCCGGTGAGGAGCCGCACCCCGACCTGCTGGCGTTCCAGTTCCGGCAGCAGCCCGGCAGCCTCCGGACGCGGTGTGTCCGCGATCCCCAGAAATCCGACGAGTTCGAGCCCACTGCTGCAGAGTTTCTCGAACACCGCACCGTCGTCGGCAGCGCGCCGGGCCTGGAACGCGGTGACGGTGCGCCGCGCGACGGCGATCACCCGAAGCCCGTCCGCGGCCATCGCGAGGACCCGGGATTGCACTTCGTCGTCGTCGATATCGGGGCATGCGGCCAGAACCGTCTCCGGTGCACCCTTGAGACACAGGTGTGTGCCGGACAGTGCCGCCGAATAGGGTCGTCCCGATCGAAACGGGAGGTACGACCACTGCGCCTCGTCGCCGCAGTCGAGCTGCTGGGCGGCCTCCGCGATGGCGACGTCGGTGGCATGGTCGGCCGGACGTCCGTCGGGCGTCACGGCACTACGCGCAGCGCACATCAGCAACTCGTCGTGGTCGACGGCAGGCTCGGGCACAACTCTGATGACACGGAGCCGGTTCTCGCTCAGCGTCCCCGTCTTGTCGAAGCACACGACGTCGACGCGGCCGAGTGCCTCCACCGAGCGCGGCGCTCGCACAAGAGCATTCGACTTGGTCAACCGGCGCGCCGCCGCCTGCTGCGCGAGAGTGGCGACCAACGGCAGCCCCTCGGGAACCGCCGCGACCGCGACCGCGACGCCGCTGGTGACCGCCTGACGCAGTCCCGTTCCGCGGAGGAAGCCGACCGCGGTGACGAGCGCCCCGCCCCCGACGCTGACCGGCAGCACCCGGTCGGTGAGGCTGCGCAGCTGAGCCTGCAAGCCGACGTGCGATGCACCGGTGGGACTGATCGCCCCGGCACGTCCCGCCTCCGTCGCCTCCCCCACGGCCGTGACGACCGCGGTGGCCGTTCCGGTGAGGACGGTGCTACCGCCGAACACCATGCAGGAGCGCTCGCTCAGCGGTGCACCGGGAGTCGGCGACGTCTGTTTCGGCACCGGCAGCGACTCCCCGGTGAGGGAGGATTCGTCGACCTCGACACCGGACACCTCGATCAACCGGCCGTCCGCGGGAACGACCTCTCCCGGACCGATCTCGATCACGTCACCGACTCGCAACCGCGAGGCCTCGACG
Organism: Rhodococcus sp. WAY2; assembly: GCF_009859915.1. Classification (NCBI taxonomy): domain Bacteria; kingdom Bacillati; phylum Actinomycetota; class Actinomycetes; order Mycobacteriales; family Nocardiaceae; genus Rhodococcus; species Rhodococcus sp. WAY2. The sequence goes on along the minus strand of NZ_CP046572.1, from coordinate 2,066,746 downwards.
CGCTCGCTGACGCCCTCCTCCGGGGATCCGCTCACCCGATGTGCAGGCGGATCACCCGCAGCGAGGAGCCGGCTCAGCAGTCGTTCCGCATGCAGTCGCTGCACGGCGGACAATGCCGCGTTCCCGGTCAGCACGGATCCCACGAGCACAGCGTCGATCGGCGAACCCAGCAGAGCGCTCGCCGCCGAACCGGTCGCGAGAATGGGTGTCAGCGGATCCGACAGTTCGGTGCGCATCGCGCGGCCGAAGTCCCAGACGAGCGCCACCGGCCAGGCCGCGAGACTGCTACCCCATTCGAGCGGTGCCAGCGCCCAGTCGAGCGCACGAGGGCGCGCACCGATGTCGCCGTCGCCTTCCTGAGTAGGAAGGAGTCGCCGCACTTCCTCGACAGGCATCTCGTGCCAGGCATGCACGGGGGCCGACGGCGGAACGGACGCCTTGATCACGCGCCGCGCCAGCGAGTGTCCCGTCCACAGGCCGGCCGCAGCACCGGCCGTGATCGGCCCCGGGCCCCGGCCGCGCACACCGGGAAGCATCAGGAGTGCGCCGAGCACCGATGCGGCCGTGGCGATCTCGACGCCGCGGCGGCTCGCGGTCCGCGCGTCGGGCAGTGCTCGGAGAATTCGCCACACCCCGGCGAGATCGTCGACGAGCACGTCCGCCGGCCACGGCGGGGCCGCACCGTCCACCAGGACTCCGATGCCGACATCAGCGGACGCCAGCGCGCTGGGCGCCCCCGCTGCCACCACTGCAACAGTCGCGCCCTCGGCCTGCAGATGAACGACCGCGTCGCGAAGATCGCGGTCGGGTGAACCGCGGAACTCGCCCGCGCCACTGCTGGGCTGGAGATCGTCGAATGCTGACCGGAGACTCCCGAGGGACTCCGTGTCCACGGAGACCACCGCGACTCCGGAGGTGCGTGCCTGCGCGAGCACCGCGGCCGCGAGCGGGTGATGAGCCGGTGTGACGAATACGGCCGCGTCCTCGTGCTCGCCTGCAGCGCCGAGATCACCCGGCAGGTCGGCCAGCAGGTGCCAGCCAGGCCCGAGCTCTTCGCGGTCGACGGCCGATCGCGCGGCTTCCCATACCTTGGTGCGATCGGCGTCGCGCACTCCGCGGATGCGACTGACACGCAGCTCCGCCGTCTGCAGAATCGACGGATCCATCACGACCGTATCTACCCGGTCGAGGCACCGGAGCGCACCGGGGCGCAACGTCAACGCGCCGTGGCGGTCCGCCAGACCACGTCCCAACGTGGCCGCGAATGTCTCGCGGGCGGTGCGGGTCGCCTTGGGGGCTGCGACCAGCACGGCGTCCCCTGCCCCGGCGGCACTGCGTGTCGCGACACCGACGGTGGCCGCGCCGACCAGCTGCGCAATAGCCGCGCGGTCGGCATGCCGTTCGACGGGACCGGATGTGCGGTCGGGTGGTTGCTGATGCGGGGCGGTGTGATCGGCAGCGTTCGCCGCCAGCTGAGGCTCCCGGCGGTGCCAGGCCTGCCGGGCAGACCACGCTTCGGCGGCGAGCGCCGACCGCAAACCCACGTCCACAGCGAGGGACGACGGCGCCTGGCGAATGACATCGCTGAGTGCCTGGGCCGTGGCCAGGACGAGTTCTGCCGCATCCGGCCCCAACCGGTCTTCGACGATTTTTCGCAGTCGCGGCTGATAGTTCACGGCCGTGACCACCGTGGTCAATGCCGAACCGGGCACCTGGGGAAGACGCAGGGCGCGGCCCGCGACGGCCACAGCCAGGCCGGTGGTGACCGCCGCCAGAGCGAGACAGCTCTCGGCGAGCGTCACATCGTCGCCCGGCAGTTCCGACGGATGGTCGCGATCGTCGCCGGTTCGCGCCCGCTTCTCGGCGGTGGACACGATGGCGCTCAGCTCCTCGACCGACGGGCCACCCTCGCCGTGGGACACGATCAGCCGGGACAACGGGCGGTTGAGCTGCACGCTCTGAACGCCGGTAGTGGCGCGGACCGCGTCGAGTACCTCGGCGGCCACGTCGTCGCCGCGGTGACTGTCGAGTCCTCGAACCTCTATCCAGACCCGGCCACGCCCGGCACTGGTGCGGCGTGCCGGCGTTCCGCCCACCGCCTCGGCGGCGATCGACGTCGCGACCCGAGCGGTGGTCGTCATCAGATCGGCCGCGACGGCGCCGCTGTGCGTCACCACACCCACCCCGAAACCGACGCTGCGTACCGGTACGGACGCGGCGGCGGCGAGATATCGACGTAAACCCACGTCGCCTACTTCGCGCGCGTCGATCGTGAGGCCGACGCCGACCCTGCACGCGACCTCGCGGGCGGTAACGCCTTCGCCGGAGTCTTGCGGGCAATCGCCTTCTTCGCCGGGACCGCCTTCTTTGCGGGGGCTTTCTTGGCGGAACCGTCCTTGACGGGAGTTTTCTTTGCGGGGGCCTTCTTCACGGCGGCCGGTGTGCCGGCCGGCATCTTTGTCGCCGCAGCCGCCGTCTTTGCCGGAGCCTTCTTTGCCGGGGCCTTCTCGACAGGAGCCGCCTTCTCCGGTGCCCGGGCGGCCCCGGGAGAGGGCGCAACGACCGACGTCGCCGCAGGATTCGAAGCGGGAGCAGCGTCGGAGGTTGGAGCAGCGTTCGCGGCCGGCACATCCCTCTGCGGTGGTGGCGAGGTGACAAATTCCGAATTTGTCCGAACGCGGGAACGGGCGGCGTTGATCTGCCGCAGCGCCAACACCGTTCCCCCGACAGCGACGACCACCGGCCACTCGACGAGACCGATCGCACCTACCGCCGCCAACGTCGCTACCGCCGTCGACGTCGAATGGCTGCCGCTGTCGAACCCGCTTCGGGCCCCACTCGCGGCGCCGCGCACAGCCCCGGTCGCGATGCCGCGCAGACCGCCGACGACGCTACCGATCGCGGCACCGCCGACCGCACCGACAGCACTCGTCGTGGCGGTCGCGACCCCGGTCACGGCACGTACAGTGCCGTCGACGATGTCCATATCGGCTCCCCTCGGCTGTGTCCACAGACCACCGCGACGCGGCGGCATCACACACTGCGTTACCCACCCCAGGGTATTCTCAATCCCGCAGACCGGCGAGCCAGGTTTCGCAATACCTGGCCGATACTCAGATGCTGTTCTGCCTCAAGTCAATTCGCTCGCCCTGCTCGGTGCGCCAGAAACTCCACCCGTCGTGCGTCTCCACGTCACCGCTGATATGACTGGCAACCGCACTGGCCGCGGTGGTGGGGTCGGGAAAGCGGCGGCCCTGCATCGGACCGCGCACGATTTCGAGGCTGTGTGTATCGGAGTCGAAGCGCCCCACCAACCGGTACCCCTCGAAGTCGGCGACCACCTCGAGTCGGGTATCGATCACCTCGTCCAACAGCGCGGCCGCTTTGGCGGGCTTCTTCCGGGCATTCGTACGGGCCAGCGCGTCGGCGTGCAGCACCTCCGCGGTCTTCGCCCGCTGGGCGTCGCTGTACAGGCTCGGGTCTTTCGCCCCCGACAGTCCCAGCAGATCCCAGCGACCGCGTCCGTGCGCGACGCGACTCAGTGGAATGGCGTGGTGTCCGGTTCGCGTGCGGCCGGGGGTGTCCATCATCCACAGGTCCACCTCGGCGCGGATGTCGTCGGCGACCTCGGCGGACGGAACCACGAAGAACTCGTGAGGTTCGCTCGCCAGGTCGACGAACACCCAGAACTGCGAGCCGGTGTCGTCGTCGTCGAGCGACTCGTCCTGCTTGCGGGCCTGCCAGTCGCCGCTGAGCTTGGACCGCACCCGCACGATGCGACTCTGGCCGTCGTCACCCCAGACCTGAACAGGATTGCGCCGCGAATGGGTGAGCCGGACTGCTTTGCCGCCCCGTTCCGTGACGTCGGCGATGAAGGCCTGGATTCCCCGGCTGGCGGTGTCTTCCACTTGTGTACGTGTCCATCCGTGATGCTGCGTCCCGTACGCAGGTGGAGAGAGGTGTGGCGACGGGTTTGCACAGCACGACTCGGCGTTCTTCCCTCACCATACGTGCAACTACCCGCCCAGCGGTATCACCCGAGCGCGCGAGCCGCATCCCGCGCCTCGGCGAACCACGCCGACGCCGGCGCGCCGGGCTAAGCGTCCACCACGGAGTGTTTCGACGCACTGTGACGTACCTTGCTGCTCACAGCCGATGCGGCAGCGAGCGCTTCCTCGAACTCGCGCCGGGCCGACTGCGATCCGAGCAGCATCGCGAGCCGGATGAGGAAACCTTCGCGGTCCGTCTCGTCCGCCTGGTCGAGTGCCTCCGACAGTCCCATCCACACGTTCTCGCGTACCAGTTCCTCCGGTGTCGCACCGGCCTCGGTATGAGCGGGGACGACACCGGAGGTCGGCGCGGTTGCGGACCGCAGGTGCCCGTGGATCTGCCCGAGCAGCGACACATCGCGGAACCGGCACAGGACGAGCCCGTCCGGGCGGATCACGAACAACTCCCCCTCGGACGCGCCGAGGGCCCGCGAGAGCACACCGTCACCGTCGTCGAGCACCGTCAGGTCGGTGACCGGGTCCACCTCGACACCGGCGGGAGGAACCACGATCGCCCGCACCGATTCGGGCGACAGCGCCATGGCGAGGGCGGCGGCGTGAGCCGCGATCACGTCTGCTGCTGCGGCGTCGAGTCCGAAGCCGAGCACGGCGAATCCCGTTCCGCGTACCTCGTTCAATGACGACTCCACCGTGCCGCTCGTCGTGACGACGCGCACCCGCCGATCCTCCATCGGGTCGCCGGGCAGCACTCCGGTCGTGCCCTGGGCCACCGGCCAGGTCAACGGCGACAGGTGTGCGTGCGTGGCGCTGGACTGTCGCGGGTTGATCAGGTGAGCGAACTCCGGACGCGTGGTTGCCAGCGCCAGCACTGCGTCGCGGGTGGTCCGGTAGCCGTGACTCCCCGGCGACATGATGAGCGTCGACTTGCCGGCGTTGTCGATGTTCTGCTGCCACGCCCCCCGGCGTTCCGTCGAATACGCTTGCAGCAGCACCTCGTCGGCGGTTCCGTGCACGACGGCGGCAAGTTGCCAGGCCAGGGTCTCCGCGTCTTCCATTCCGGAGTTCAACCCGCGCACACCGAAGATCGGCACCAAATGGGCGGCGTCACCCGCGAACAAGATCCGGTCGTGCGTGAAACTTTCCAATGCGAGCGCGTGCGCTCGGTAGAAACCGTGCCATTCGAGGGTCCACGGCACGTCGCTCTCGAGCCACTCGAGGTGCCGGGTGATGCGGTCGCGGATCCGTTGTTCCTGGGTTTCGAGTTCGGCGTCGTCCGAAGCATCGAGCTGGTAGTCGATGCGCCAGATGTCCCGCGGCTGCTGGTGCATGATGATCGTGGACCCGGGATTGCTCGGCGGATCGAACCACACCATCCGCTCGGCAGGCAGCTTCGACTCCCAGTGGATGTCGGCGATCACGTAGCTTCCCTCATAGCTGTTGCCCTGCAAACGAAGTCCTGCCAACTCGCGCATCCGACTTCGGCCACCGTCCGCGGCGACGACCCAGCAGGCACGGAGCGTCCGCGCGCCGAAGGCGGTATCGATGTCGAGCGTCACTTCCCTGCCCGTCCGCGCGACGCCCACGACGCGCGCCGACCAGTGCAGCGTGATCAGCGGATGCGCGAGCAAAGCCTCTGTCATGATCTGCTCGATCTCGGACTGCGAGACGTTGACCATCGGTCCCCGCACATCGTGCTCGCTGTGCGGCATCTGGAAGTGCAGCACCTCCTGGTCGCGGTAGTAGCTGCGACCGCCGACCCATGGAAGAACGATCTTCTCGAGTTCGGGTCCGACGCCGAGTCGGGCCGCCACCTCGAGGCTGTGCCGGGAGATGCAGATGGCGCGGCTACCGAACGACACCTGGTCGGCAGACTCGAGGACCGTTACCGCGATTCCGCGCTGCGCGAGTCCGAGCGCGACGCCCATGCCCACCGGCCCGGCGCCTACCACGACGACGGGCAGTGGCTCGTCACCCGTGGTCATCGACGTGAAGTCGGTCGCCGGGTACTTCGGGGGTTGGAAATAAGTGGACATGTCAGGAAACCTTCTCTTCGTCGCGAACATCGTTCGTCTCCGGCAACAGCAGAATGGCGACCAGACTGACGACCGCGATCACGACGAAGTACGCGGTGACGGCCATCGAGTTCTCGAACACCTGGAACAGCCACGTCGCCATGAACGGCGCCAGCCCGCCGCCCAGGATCGCGCCGATCTGGTAGCCGAGCGACGCCCCGCTGTACCGGATGTGCGCGGGGAACAGTTCGGCGAACAATGCCGACTGCGGGCCGGCGGTGGTGCCCAGAACCGCGGCCATCACGACCATGGCGAGCAGCATCACCGGAATCGATGCCGTGTCGATCAGCGGGAAGAACACCGCCGCCATGACGACGAGCGCCACCGAACTCCAGGTGTAGACGCGCCTACGACCGAAGGTGTCGGATTTTGCGGCCGAGATCGCCATTCCCGCCATCCACACGGGGCACGCCACGATCAACAAGGTGAGCATCGTTCCGCGGCTGAAGCCGAGTTCTGTGGTGCCGTAGGTGAGGACGTAGACCATGAAGACGTAGGCGATGCCGTTGGTCGCGATGAACGTGCCGGCCGCCAGCAGGACGGTCCGCCAATTCTTGGTCAGAACCTCGACGATCGGCATCTTGACGACGGCGTCGGTCTTCTTCACCTCGGTGAAGGCGGGACTCTCGAGCACGCCCAGGCGGATCCACATCGCGACTCCGACCAGTACCGCGCTCATCAGGAACGGCAACCGCCACCCCCATGTCTGGAACGAATCGTCCGGCAAGAGTTGAGTGACGGCGAGGAACACGACGTTGGCCATGATCACCCCGGCGGGTACGCCCATCTGCGGCGCGGCGCCATACAGTCCGCGCTTGCCGGCAGGCGCGTTCTCGGTGGCCATGAGGACGGCCCCGCCCCACTCGCCGCCGACGCCGATGCCCTGGACGAACCGCAACACCACCAGCAGGATGGGGGCGGCCACACCGATCGCCTCGAAGTTGGGCAGCAACCCGATGCCGACGGTCGCGGCGCCCATCATCGTCAGCGACAACACCAGCATGGACTTGCGGCCGATCCGGTCACCGAAGTGGCCCATGACGACGCCACCGATCGGCCGGGCGATGAAACCCACGGCAAAGGTGGCGAACGCGGCCAGTGTGCCGGCGAACGTCGAGGCGCCGGGAAAGAACTGGGGTCCGATCACCAGGGCGGCGGCAGTGCCGTAGATGAAGAAGTCGTACCACTCGATCGCGGTGCCGACGAAGCTCGACAGGACCGCCCTGCGAGCTTCCTTGGGAGACACCGTCGGTGCCGCCTCGGTGATTGCCGTCATGAATCTGCCTTCCCGTCTGCCGCGCACACTCATCGCGCTAGGAAAACAATGACGCGCCTCACAAGCCCTTGAAAAGCGGGACTATCCCCGGTTCATGTGCGGAAAATCCGCGGAAGGTGGAAGAGGCCCAGCTCAGGCGGGATCGGCGTCGCCGGCATTGGTGGAAACGAACCGGATGAATGCTCGCGCTGCCCGGCTCAGCGTCGCCCCCTGATGCCAGGCGACCACCACGGTCACCGACGGCGGCTTCGGTTCGGCGATCGGTTTCACCACAACGGGCAGGCCTTCATAGGTCACGTCCACCCGGGGTCGCTGGAGCAGCAGCGTCCATCCAAGCCCACGCCCCACGAAGGCACGGGCCGTTTCGAAGTTGGCGGTGCGGTAGGCCACGCGCGGGGCGAACCCAGCGCCCCGGCAGACGTCCATCGCGTGATGGGTGCTCGGCGGCGCGTCCAGCAGGACCATCGGGTGCTCAGCCAAGTCCGCCAGTCGCACCGGTCCGTCTACGCCTGCAAGCGGGTGTTCGGCCCCGAGCACCACCATCGGCTCACGGGTCATCAGGGGAACGGTGCGCCACTCGGGCGACAGCTCGAGGTCGTACACGATGGCGACGTCGAGTTCGCCGCCTTCGAGTTCGGTGCGGAGCCGGTTCTGCGTGTCTTCCCGGAACTCGACGGAAGCCCTCGGATACTCGGCGGTGAACGAGTAGAGCATGGCCGGCAGAATCGTCGGCCCGAGCGCCGGATAACACCCGACCGCAATAGGGCCGGCCACCACACCTCCCGCACCCGACGCGTCGGCCTGCAATTCGCCCGCCTGCTGCAACAGGGTGCGTGCCCGGGACAGCACCGCTTCGCCCGTCGGCGTCAACTGCACCCCGCGGGCGCGGCGGCGGACGCACAATTGGGCCTTCAGTGCTTTTTCGAGGTCGGTGACGGCCGCGGACAGCGCGGACTGCGACAGATGTAACCGCTCGGCAGCACCGCTGATGGTGCCCGTTTCCGCGACAGCCACCAACGCCGCCAGCTGGCGCATCGTGTACGCGGGAACGTTGTCGGTCCGGGGCATGAACGACACGGTAACGTGCGCCGCCGGTCAGCGAACAGGGCTGAAGCCCGCTCCGAAGCTCTGCTGTGCGTCGATGTCCGCCAGGATGGGACCGATCTTCCCGTAGATGAACGGCGCTTCCGGGGCAGCGTCGAGCCCGGCGCTGATCCCGACCAGCTTGTCGCCCACGACGAGCGGCCCACCCGAATCACCCGGACCCATGAGCGCCCAGTTCTGCAGGTGAATTCCCGCGAAGGCAGCAAGGGCACCGCACGTCTTGCCGGTCGTAGGGCCGTATTTACAGGCGATGTTCCAGGGTTCCGCGTCGCCGACACTATTCACGACGACGTCACTGCCCTCGCCGTACCTACTCGGCGCGACGACCGCCGGATTCAATTCGAGCACCGCGTAATCCACCGCATGGAACGTTCCGGCGGGATTCGTCGACCAGATGTCGGTCTCCCACCCGATCGGTCCGCGGTCCGCCTCCCCGATCTTGTAGATGGGGGTGCCGGCCTGCTGATGGCAGTGCCCGATCGTCAGGGCGACGAGACGGCCGGCATCGTCATTCCCGACGGCCGCGATGGTGCAGAAGCCGTCGACGTCGGGATTCGTCGTGTATGCGGTGCCCGGTCCGACATGGACACCCGGGTCGGCATGCGCTGCAGGCGTACTCACGAAGGCGACAGCCAGCAGCCCGGTGAGGAGGAGAAGTGCTTTCTTCATGGTCAGTCCTGTCCGCCTGCCGACGCGTGGTCCCGAAGCTCCGCGGCCAGCCTAACCGACGTCGCCCCGGACGGCGCGTCGATCGGCGGCGAGCATCCTTGCACCACAGGCGTTCAGCTCCGAGACAGTGCGCCGGGGGACGCACTGTCTCACTCACATCGGGGAGCTCGTGGCCAGCAACACCCGCAGGCTGTCGGTGACGACGCGGGCGGAGATCGTCGGATCGATCGCGCGCTGAATGCCCAGGCCCACGCCGAGACCGAGGATGCTGCTCGCCGCGTCTTCGGCCGGCATCGGCAGCGTGACCCCGAGCGACTCCGTGAACGACGTCAAGAGGTTCACCGCGATGTCGCGCGCGGCGCCGAGTGTTGCGGTGAGCGCCTCGCGCAGCTCCGGATCGTGCCGGGAGAGCACGATCAGTTCGAACTCGAGCATCGTCCATCCCACGTCACCGAGAGTGTTCTCCGCCCAGGACTCGAATGCGCCGAGCCGGTCTTCCGCGGTGTCGCCGTGGCCGAGCGCAGCCGCGATTTCGGCACCTTTCGTCGCGTGGATCAAACCGAGGACCTCGAGGCACAACTCCTTCTTGTTCTTGAAATTGGAGTAGACCGCGCCCTTCGAGTAGCCGGCCGCGTCGGCGACCTTTTCGAGCGACGTTCCCGCGTAGCCGTCGGCCAGAAAGAGGTCCCGTGCTGTGGACACGAGGTGCGCACGTGTCTGTGCCTGACTCTCCGACCTGGTCAAACGCCCCATGTGCACCCCTTCTTCGGCGGCCTTCGAGATTAATCCAACTTTTCATATACCGTCGGTATCTGAAATCTGCTAGGTTCTGTGTATGACGTCCAGTGACACACATCTCAGTAGCGGCTTGGTGGTCGTCGGTGGCACTCGAACTCAACTCGCGAAGGGAGTGCGCGCATGACGCACTACGACATCCTCGTCATCGGCGCCGGCATATCCGGCATCGGAGCGGCGATCCGGCTGAAACAGAACGGCATCGAGAATTTCGTGATTCTCGAGAAGGGCGACGCGCTCGGCGGGACCTGGCGCGACAACACCTACCCGGGCTGCGCGTGTGACGTACCCTCCGCTCTGTACTCCTATTCCTTTGCCCCCAACAGGGAATGGTCTCGCCTGTTCGCCGGGCAGGAGGAGATTCGCCGCTACATCGAGCGGACGGCCGGCCACCACGGAATCCCCGGGCACGTGCAGTTCGGAACCGAAGTCCAGCGCGCTCAGTGGAACGAGGACACCCGGCGATGGACGGTCGACACCACCGCCGGAACCTTCACGTCCGACACGATCATCGCCGCGGCGGGACCGTGGAACGAACCGCTCGTCCCCGACGTCCCCGGACTCGACACCTTTCCCGGTGAGGTCTTCCACTCGTCCCGCTGGAACCACGACTTCGACCTCACCGGTCGACGCGTGGCCGTCGTCGGAACCGGGGCGTCCGCGGTGCAGTTCGTTCCCGCGATCCAACCGCACGTGGCCGAACTGCACCTTTACCAGCGGACGGCACAGTGGGTCCTGCCCAAACCCGATGTCGCACTGCGCGGCGTCGAGCGCGCCGTCCTGCGCCGGGTTCCCGGCGCGATCCGGGCGTTGCGGCGGGTCGAGTACACCATCATGGAGTCGCTCGGACTCGGGTTCCGGCACCCCTGGATTCTGAAGGTGGTACAGCAGATCGGTAAGGCACAGTTGCTGGCCCAGGTGCGTGATCGCGAACTCCGAGCGTCCCTGACGCCCGATTACACGCTCGGGTGCAAGCGCCTGCTGATGTCGAACTCGTACTATCCGGCGCTGACGCAGCCGAACGTGGAGGTGCATGCCAATGCCGTTGCGTCGGTGCGTGGGAACGTGGTGGTGGGCACCGACGGCGAGGAACGGGAGGTGGACGCCATCGTCTTCGGCACCGGCTTCCACATTCTCGACATGCCGATCGGGGCGCGGGTTTTCGACGGCGAGGGCCGCAGCCTCGACGATCACTGGAAGGGCAGCCCTCAGGCGTATCTGGGCACCACCGTCGCGGGCTTCCCCAACGCCTTCGTCCTGCTGGGACCCGCGCTGGGCACCGGCCACACCTCGGCATTCATGATCCTCGAGGCGCAACTCGACTACGTGCTGCAGGCGCTCACACACGCCCGCAGCAGGGGGTGGAGCCGGTGGGAACCGCGCCGAGAGGTGCAGGACGCCTTCAACGCGCAGGTGCAAAAGGCTCTGGCCACCACCGTCTACAACGCGGGTGGGTGCCAGAGCTACTTCCTGGACGTCAACGGGCGCAACAGCTTCAACTGGCCGTGGTCGACCGATCGAATGCGCCGCCGCCTCGGCCGTTTCGACGAGGCGGCGTACGAGGTGACGTGCGAACCTGCGGTTACAGCGACTTCGCGATGATGCCCTTCATCACCTCGTTGGCGCCCGCGTAGATCTTCTGGACGCGGGCGTCCTCGTACATGCGGGCGATGAGATACTCGCGCATGTAACCGTAGCCACCGTGCAATTGAACGCAGCGGTCGATCACCTCGCACTGTTTCTCGGTGAGCCAGTACTTGACCATTGCCGCCTCGGACGGGTCGAGTTCACCACGCAGATGCGCCTCGATGCAGTGGTCGAGAAACACCTGGCAGGTGCGCGCGATGGTCTGGCATTCGGCAAGCTCGAACGCAGTGTTCTGGAACTCGAACAAGCTGTGACCGAACGCCTGCCGCGACTTCGTGTACGCCACGGTGTCTTCGACCGCACGCTTCATCGCACCCGAGGCCTGCGCCCCGATGATCAACCGTTCCTGCACCAACTGGGCCATCAACTGCCCGAAGCCCTGCCCCTCAGACTCACCGAGCAGATTGTCGACGGGTATCCGCACATCGGTGAAGGACAACTCCGACGTGTCGGCACTGTGCTGGCCCACCTTGTCGAGGACGCGTCCGACGGTGAAGCCGGGACAGTCCCGCAGATCGACGATCACCAGCGACACACCCTTGGCGCCGGCCTTCGGATCGGTCTTGACGGCGAGGACGATCATGTCGGCGGACGCCCCGTTGGTGATGAACGTCTTCGAACCGTTGATCACATAGTCGTCGCCGTCACGGATGGCCGTGGTTTTGATCGCCTTCAAGTCGGAACCGGCGCCCGGCTCCGTCATGCCGATCGCACCGAGGATTTCCCCGGTCGCCATGCCCGGCAGCCACGCCTTCTTCTGCGCTTCCGAGCCGTACGCGACGAGGTAGTGCGCGACGATGCCGGAGTGCACCGAGATGCCGAACGCGAGGTCACCGGCGTAACCCTGGGCCTCGAACACGGCAAGGTCGTGGGCGAACGTGCCCCCACCGCCGCCGTATTCCTCGGGCACGGAACAGCACAACAGCCCGAGCTGACCGGCAGTGTGCCACACAGATCGGTCGATGCGATGTTGCGCGTCCCACTTGTCGTTGTGCGCGACCACCTCACGTTCGAAGAACCCGGTCGCGAGCTCGGACAAGGCCCTTACTTCGTCGTCGTGCCACGACGGGACGTGCTTCTTCATGTCCGTACGCCTCAGACTCGACGGAACAGCGCGGCGAGGGCCTGTCCCCCGCCGATGCACATGGTGACGATGCCCAGCTCGAGGTCACGGCGGACCAGGTCCTTGGCGACCCGCAGGCTCAGGATGGCGCCGGTGGCGCCGACCGGATGCCCGAGCGCGATCGCCCCGCCGTACGGGTTGGTCTTTTCCGGGTCGAGCTTGGCGTCCCGGATCACCGCGACCGCCTGCGAGGCGAACGCCTCGTTCAGCTCGATCACGTCGATGTCGCCCGGGGTGGTGCCGGTCTGCTCGAACAGCTTCTGGAGCGCCAGAACGGGGGCGTACCCCATCAGAGCCGGGTCCATCGCCGCGGTCGCGACGGCCTCGAGCGTGACGCGCCCGGTCAGGCCCTTCTCGCTGGCGGCGGACTGGGTGGCCAGCACCAGGGCCGCGGCGCCGTCGTTGATACCGGACGCGTTGCCCGCGGTCACCGAGCCGCCCTCCTCGAACGCCGGACGCAGCTTCGCGAGGGTTTCGAGGGTGGTGCCGGGCTTGGGGTGCTCGTCGACCTCGACGGTGATCGGACGGCGCCCGCTGATCGCGACCGGGGTGATCTCCTCGGCGAACGCGGCCTTCGCGGCGTCGGTGGCGGCGCGGCGCTGGGACTCGACAGCGAACTCGTCCTGCTGCTGCCGGCTGACGTCGTACTTGCGGGCGACGGCCTCGGCGGTGCGGCCCATGTGGACACCACCGAACGGGTCGGTGAGAATCGCGACGGTGCCGTCGACGAGCGAACGGTCACCGAGCTTGTACCCCGACCGGGCACCGAAATCGTAGAACGGCATCCGCGACATGCTCTCGTCACCGCCGGCGAGGGCGAAGTCCACCCCACCCCAGCGCATCTGCTGCGCCGCCGACCACACCGCCTGCAGACCGGACCCGCACAGCCGGTTGACCGTGTAGGCGGGGGTGCTCTCGGGAAGTCCGGCGGCCAGCGCGACCCGGCGGGCGTTGTAGGCGTCCGGGCCCACCTGACCGATGCAGCCCATGACGACCTCGTCGATGTCCTCACCGGCGACCCCGGCCCGCCCCAACGCGGCCCGCGCCGCGGTCGCACCCAACTCGTGCGCGGGCACGCCGGCGAGCGTGCCACCGAAGCTGCCGACCGGCGTCCGCGCGCCGTCGATTACCACGATCGGTTCAGAAGAATTCATCAGATGCCCTTCCGTCTTGCTCCCGGTCCGGGGAGATAGTAGGACATCAAAGTAGCGCGCCCCTCGAAACGGGTGTCGAGTGACCTGTGGGATTCCCCTCCGCGGCGAGCACGGCGAACCCACCGCGTCGACGAACTTCGTCGCCTTTATACTGGCTGACCACCGGCAACGCCCAGCGCGTCGTTTGCGCGGCAAGTATGCGGGAGCGCTCGGAGAAGCGCACGCCGGAGTTCACCCATCGCTAGGCGCCACAGGCAACGATCGCCCGGCACGGGGCGCAGGTGCAGGGCGTCCCATTCGTCCAGTGCCGAGTCGGGGCCCGCGACTTGCCCCGCCTCCTGCTGACCTCCTGCGACAGACTCCCGATTTCTATACGGTGGGGTGCTCCGTTCGATCCTGCCCCTGTTCCACCACCCAGGCGGCGATTTGAGCGCGCGAAGTGAAGCCGAGTTTGGCAAGTACGTGCTCGACGTGCCCCTGGGCCGTGCGCTGCGAAATGACCAGCTTTTCGGCTATAGCTTTGTTCGTCATACCTTGCGCAACCAGGCCAGCAACTCGCCGCTCCCGCTTCGTCAGTGCGACTGCCGAAGTGGTTGGCTCATGCTGAGGAGGACGCTTTCCGAGCGCGTATGCTACCGCAGCGGCGAAGTCGAGATTTTTACCTTCCTGGTTGGCGGAATTGAAACTTCGCTCACCCAGGTCACGGCGGGCCATACTTACGCAATTGTCGTGATAGTGGCTCAAGTTGGGAAAAATGACAGTCGAGCTTCCAACCGATTGAACTAGCGATTCTGCGGCCGCCATGAGTGTGACAGCTCGTCCGGGGTCGCGGTTGCTTTCGGCAATCCATGCGAGCGCTTCCAGGCAAGTTGCGGCAGTGAGTGGGTCGTCTACCTCGTGGGCTAGTTGCAACCCCTCTTCGAGTAGGCTCGTGGCTCTTGCGCTTTCGCCATGCCGCCACACCGCCACGCCTAGTGCCCATAGCGCGTAGGACCTGTAGACGGATTCACCATGCGATGTGGTGGTCGCGAGAACTCGTTCGTAACACTCGATCGCTCGTCGGGTATCACCGCGCAGTTCGTATGCCCATCCGAGTGTGTAAGTAGCGCCGACCTGAAGCGTGAGTTCTACCTGGTCACCGAATGCCGGCACCGCACGTTCGAGCAATGAGCAAGCGCGGTCTTGATCGCCGTTGAATAGTGCGAGGAGTCCCTCGGCGTGTGCAATGAGTGCGTGCGCCATAGGGTCTGTCAGCTGGTTGGCCATGGCCTGGCCCTCTTCGATAAGCGCGTTGCTCGCCGGCAGGTCACCCTGCACTTCGGCGAGTACGCTGTTTGCGTACAGCGCCTTGACGCGGTCCGCCGTCGGTAGTCCAGTTTGGTGTGCAAGTAGGCGGTCCAGCCAGTGTCGGCCTTCGTTGAAGAGGCCGCCCGATGACCAGAACATGAACAGGGCGGTGGCGATCCTGAGTCCTACGTCGGGGTCACCGGCGTCGGACAGACTGAATTCCATTGCTGCGCGCAGATTGGGGCGTTCTCGGTCGAGTCGGGAGATCCAACCGACTTGTCGTGGACTGATCCAGTCCGTTTCTGCGTCGATTGCCAGCTGACGGTACCAATCGCAGTGCCTGACCGACAATTCCGTGTATTCGCCTGCAGCGTGCAGCTTCTCGCGTCCGTAGTCGCGTAGTGTTTCGAGCAATCGAAATCTGACCACCGAGGCGAGGGACTCAGATATGAGAATCGACTTGTCGACCAGCGAGGCGATTGTATCGATCAGTGCATTGGACTCGGCGATGTGTCCGCAGATTTGTTCTGCCGCATCGAGTTCGAATGAGCCGGCGAACACTGATAGTCGTGCCCACGCCACTTGTTCGCGAGGTGAGCAGAGTTCATAGCTCCAATCAACGCATAGTCGTAGCGTCTGCTGGCGCGTCGGCACGTCTCTGCCCGATCTCGACAGTATCTCGTACTTGTCTGTCAGGCGCTCCAGTACTTGGTCCACTGACATGGCACGGAGACGTGCGGCGGCCAGCTCGAGAGGCAGGGGCAACCCATCGAGGTGCTGACAGATTTTGGCGACCGCGATCCGATTGTCTTCGGTCAATTCGAAGGTCGAGTCGGCGGCTGCGGCGCGCTGGGCAAATAAGGTCACCGCGTCGTAGCGGGGCAGCCCACGCAGCAGCGGGTCGTGCTGTGCGTTGGGAACGGTAAGGGGAGGGACTCGGAGCACAGCTTCACCACTGATGTCGAGGATCTCCCGGCTGGTCGCGAGTACGTGCAGTCCCGGGCATGCGCGCAGCAGCGTCTCGACGAGGGTAGCTGCGGCATCCACGACTTGCTCACAGTTATCGAGGATGAGTAGAAGTCTCCGTGCGGCGACGAAGTCGATCAGTAGGTCTTGTACGGGGCGTGTGGACTGGTCCCTCAGTTCCAACGCGTTGGCCACCACATCAGCGAGTAACGACTCATCTCGCAGTTCCCCGAGTTCGACCAGCCATACGCCGTCGGCAAATGCGCGTCGCGCCTCGGCGGCAGCTCGTAATGCAAGCCGGGTTTTGCCTACGCCCCCGATCCCGGCCAAGGTGACTAGGCGCGCTGTCGAGAGCAGCTTCTTTACTTCGGCCAGTTCTTTGCGCCGACCGACGAAGCTCGTGAGCTCCAGTGGCAAATTCCCGTTCGCATGCCGTGACGGCGTCCGAGGGTGTGGCTTCTTGTGGTCCCCGGCATCTTGGTTATCGGGTGTCTTCCTGTTCTTCGCGGCCTCGGGTTTCCCTTGCAGAGCCATGTCGTCGATTGGGTAGGCCAGTTGATGCTGCAGGTCTCGGATCCCTTCGCCGAATACCGCAGCTGATTGCGGGCGGTGCGTGGGATCACTTGCCATTGCACGTTCGATGACCGCGCAAACGGCATCCGGAATACCGTGCTCGCGCAGGTCCGGCACAGGCTGGGTTGTGATTCTCAGGAACTGCGCGACGACCTGTTCTCCACTGTGGCGTTCGAATGCTGCGTGCCCGGTGATCGCGCAGAAGAGGGTCGCTCCGAGACTGTAGATGTCCGAGGCGAGGGTGGGCGGGTCTCCGCGTAAGACTTCCGGTGCAGTGAAGGCGGGTGACGCCGTGACCGTGCCGGTTGCCGTTTCGAAGCCCCCCGAGATTCGAGCGATTCCGAAGTCCGTCAGCGCTGGCTCACCGTAGTCGGTGAGCAGGATGTTGGCCGGTTTCACGTCGCGGTGAAGTATGTGAAGGTGGTGGGCAGTTTCGAGGGCGCCCGCCATCTTCACGCCGAGACGCAGTGCTTCCGCAAGGTTGAGGGCGCCATGACTTCGGATTGCGGCTTCCAGTGACTCCTGCGGATGGTAGGGCATCACGATGTACGGACGACCACTGGCGGTAGTGCCGACTTGGAGGATACTGACGATGTTCGGATGACCTGTCAGTCGGCCCATCGCGCGCTGCTCACGGAGGAAGCGGGCACGGTTTTCTTCGTCGAAGTCGGCCGTCAAGACCTTCACGGCGACGGTCCGGTCGAGGGCCGGCTGCACGCAGCGGTAAACGACGCCGAATCCGCCGCGGCCGATCTCCTGCCCGTCTTCGAATCCGACAACCTCGAGCTCCGACGCGACAGTTACGGTCACGTCGCGCTGTGTCTCGCGCGGATCGTTCATCCACTTCACCTCTAACGCTGCAGTCTCACGATATCGCGCAAGAGATGACTGCACCGCACTCGACCGAGGTTTGTCTGTGCTGTTTGGAAGTGGTGACCTCGCGCTTCGCGCCCGTGCGCCTTTTTGGTTGTTCCAGCTACCACAAAGGCGCACGGGCGGCGGAGCCGCCTCAGCTCAGACGTTCGAGGACCATGGCCATGCCCTGCCCGCCGCCGACGCACATGGTCTCGACGCCGAACGTCTTGTCCTGCTCACGCAGGTTGTTGAGCAGGGTGTTGGTGATGCGAGCACCGGTCATCCCGAACGGGTGGCCCAGGGCGATGGCACCACCGGAGATGTTCAGCTTGTCCTCGTCGATCTTCAGCTCTCGGGCCGAACCGAGGACCTGCACCGCGAAGGCCTCGTTGATCTCGAACAGGTCGATGTCCGAAACACTCTTCCCGGCCAGCGCGAGCGCCTTCTTCACGGCCTCGATCGGGCCGAGACCCATGATCTCGGGCGACAGACCCGACACACCGGTCGACACGATCCGGGCCAGCGGAGTCAGGCCCAACTCCTTGGCCTTGGTGTCGGACATGATCACCAGGGCGGCGGCGCCGTCGTTGAGCGGGCACGCGTTACCGGCGGTCACGGTGCCGTCCGGCCGGAACACCGGCTTGAGCTGGCTGACGGCCTCGTAGGTGGTGCCGGCGCGCGGGCCGTCGTCGGTGCTGACGACGGTGCCGTCGGGAAGGGTGACCGGGGTGATCTCCCGCTCGAAGAACCCGTTTCTGATGGCCTCCTCAGCACGGTTATGGGACCGGACACCCCAGCGGTCCTGCTCCTCACGGCTGATGCCGGTGGCGGATGCCACGTTCTCGGCGGTCTGACCCATCGCGATGTAGACGTCGGGCAGCAGGTCGTCCTCACGCGGATCGGTCCAGGCGACGCCGCCCTCGGCGAGCTTGCCGGTCCGGGCCTGGGCGTCGGCGAACTTGGGGTTCTTCGTGTTGGGCAGACCGTCGGCGTTGCCGGTGACGAAGCTCGACACCGACTCGACACCGCCCGAGATGAAGACGTCGCCCTCGCCGGCCTTGATCGCGTGCAGCGCCATGCGGGTGGTCTGCAGCGAGGACGAACAGTACCGGTTGACGGTCACACCGGGCAGGAAGTCGTAGCCCAGCTGCACGGCGACGACGCGGGCGATGTTGAACCCGGACTGCCCGGCGGGCTGGCCGCACCCGAGGAGCAGGTCGTCGATCTCGGTGGGATCGAGTTCGGGGACCTTCGCCAGCGCCGCGGCAACCATCTGCGTCGTCAGATCATCCGGGCGGATCGACTTCAGTGAGCCCTTCATGGCCCGACCGATCGGTGAACGTACTGCAGAGACGATTACTGCCTCGGGCATCAATAACTCCTTTGTCAACTACAGGGTCAGAACTCAGTCGGACTACTGCGGACGTTTGACTCGACGAGCGTGTGGCGTGTTTGCGCTGAGGAGCGCGGTCCGCTGCAAGTGCGCAGGATCAGCTCAGCGCTAGGCCCTCATGGTCGAACGCCGGATCAACGTTCACTGGCGGGGGCCACCTCGTAGCGGTCGATGATCGATCCGTCACCGGCAAACGCTTCGGCGACCATCTGGTGGCCAAGGAACTGGGCGTCATCGGATTTGTACACACTCGCGCAGGCACCTTGGTCCCACTCGATGCTTCGCAAACTCTCGGCGATGGCTTCGTGGTTGGAGACCGTTCCCGCCTCCTCCATTGCTGCGGCGAGTAGGCGAACAGCGTCGTACACCTGGGTTGCGGACGCTGTGGGGGTCATGCCGTACCTGGCCTGGTACCCGGACGCGAACGTCCGTCCGATTGCGCTGTCTCCAATCGATGGCGCACATGGTGTGACCGCGTTCAGCGGGCGTCGTGCGGTGTCGTCCACGAGGTTGCCGGCCACGACGAGCGGACCCGAGTTACCAGAAATTACGGGGGTCTGAATTCCGTTCTGGTTCATTTGATTGAGTTGCAGTGCCAGGACATTGGGGAAGGTCCAGGAGAGGATGACATCCGAGTCACGCATATCGAGGATTGTTCCTGTGAGGTCTGTGGCTGTCGGCGGCACGTAGCGGACGGTGCCGAGTTCCAGGCCCGCCGCTTCAATGGCATCGATCGAGTTCGTTGTCGAGACGCGGCCGAATGTTTCGTCTGTGGCGACGATTCCGATTCGCTTTCCGCCGAGTTTGCGGGCAAGAGCAACTGCGTTGGTAGCTCGCGCGGTGTCATCGGGATTGATGGAAAAGAGCCATTCGCTTCCCGACTCCGCCCCGCGAGCGAGTTTGCCGTCGCTGCTGATGTGAACCATAGGGATTGCAGCCGCATCGACATCACGTGTGAGGGCCTCCAGTGATCCGCCGCCGGGGAACCCGATAATGGCACTCGGGTTCTCGTCGACCGCCTTGAGGTAGGCAGTTCGGGCAGCTTGGGGGTCCGTGACGGATGCGGGAATCCGTTCATATTTTAGAGGTTTTCCCAGTACGCCGCCCGATGCGTTGACGTCGTCGACTGCCATCTGGGCGCCGTTGTTGTAGTCGTTGAGCGCGTTCGGTGAGTCTCCCTTGATCTCGATGAGACCCACGATGGAGGCCTGATCCGAGCTTCCGGCGTCCGAGGTTTCGGCGCTGCACGAGACCATAGCCATGGTCACAGCAACGGCGGGTGCGAGCATCCAACTGCATCGGGTGATTCGGCGGACTCTATCTGCATTCATTGGCAGCTCTTCCTACTTCTCGGTCATCGGCGGCAATCGGTCCTCACCAACATCGCCGACGTCTATGTCTGTTTGTCCTAGGTAGCTGGCGAGAACAGCTTTTCGATCAGTCAGCGCGCTGGACTCACCGTTCATCACGACGCGACCTTCGGCTAGGACGTACCCTCGCCGCGCCAATGCCAAGGCATCGGAGGTGTTCTGCTCGACAACCAGAATCGTGGTCCGACCGGCAATTTCCCGCAATGCCCGGTAGACGGTCGCTACAACCGACGGCGCCAGGCCCAAGGATGGTTCGTCGAGAAGAAGCAGGCGAGGAGCCGCAACGAGGGCGCGTCCCAATGCGACCATCTGTTGTTCGCCCCCCGACAGTGCAAAACCTTGCCGCTTCCGCATGCGGGTCAACGCGGGAAAGAGGTCATAGACGTCGTCGTAGCTGTACAGCGCCGGTCTACTCCCCCGCGCATGGGCACCGATCTGCAGGTTCTCGTGCACCGAAAGCGTGGGGAAGACGTGTCGCCCCTCCGGTACGTGGATCAGTCCGACGCGGCTGAGGAACGCCGGCGGCCGATTATCGATCGTCTCACCATCGAACTCGATGGTTCCGTCGTACGGAACCAGTTGCGAGATGCTGCGCAGCAACGAGGATTTTCCTGCACCGTTCGGTCCGAGCAGGCAAACCACTTCGTTCTCCGCGATGCTCAGGTCGACACCGCGGATTGCGTGTGTGGCCGTGTAGTGAATATTGAGGTTCGAGATTTCAAGCATCTGGCGCCGCCCCAAGATACGCGTCGATGACCCGGCTGTCGGCCCATACTTCAGCTGGACTGCCCTGTGCGATAAGCCGGCCGATCTCGAGTACCAGCACTCGGTCACAGAGGGCATCGATGAAGTCGATCTTGTGGTCGACGACGATGATGGTCGTACCCTCCTGCCTGATCTGCATCAGAAGATCGCGCAGAGTCAGAGTCTCTGCGTCGTTGAGCCCGGCGCTCGGTTCGTCGAGCATGAGCACACGGGGACCGGCAGCAAGTGCGCGTGCCAATTCCAGTAGTCGCTGCTCACCGTAGGTGAGCTCGCGCGCGGCTCGATCCTCGGATCCAGCGAGCCCGACACGGGCAAGGTGGTGAAGGGCATCGTTCATGCGGATTGTTTCGGCGCGCCACATCCGTGACCGGTGGAACCATGCGGCAAAGAGGGACCGACCGTTGGTGTCGTCGGCTCCGAGCATCACGTTGTCCAGACAGCTCAGTTCTGGGCACAGTTGCGGAGATTGGAACACCCGTATCAACTTCGCGCGCCGGGCTTGTACCGGGTGCCCAAGGGTGATCTCGTTACCTGCGACACTCAGGCGACCGCCAGCTCGGACCACTCCGCTGAGAGCATTCAACAGGGTGGTCTTGCCACTGCCGTTTGGCCCAACCAGGCCTACGATCTCGTTCTGGGCAACCTCGAACGACACATCGTCGACGGCGACCACGCCACCGAAGCGGACGGACAGATTACGCGCACTCAGCTCCGTGGTTTTCGCAGTCATGATTCGACCGATCTGCTGATGATCCGCACACGGTGAGATTTGAGGGAGTCGACGATTCCGATGAGCCCGCTCGGGAAGACTAGGATGACGACCAGAAGCAGGACTCCGTAGAGGATGGACATGTACTGCTCGAGTCCGGCGAGCAACTCGGGGACGGCCACGTAAAAGGCCGCACCGATGAGGACCCCCCAATGCGACGCCAGTCCCCCGAGGATGACCATGAGGAACAACCCGATTCCGAGGTTCAGACCGAACGAATCGACTCCGATGAATCCTTGCCAGTGCGTGATCAATGCTCCTGCGAGTCCACCCACGGCAGAACCAGCAACGAAGGTCGTCATGCGCAGCGCATCAACGGGCACACCAAGGGTTTTTGATACCGTGGGCATATCACGAACTGCTGTGAGGTCACGGGTAAGCGGGGATCGTTTGACCCACACAGCGAGGAGAAGCAGCAGCGCCAACACTGACGCAAGCAGCCAGAACACCTGGCCGTCGGTTCTCAGTTCCTGCCCGAAGACGACCGGATAGCCGATTCCCGTGATGTTCCCATTCGTACCGGTGAACGACGATGTCTTGCCGAACAGCACTACCCCGATTTCAGTGACGGCCAGTGTGCCGAGCGCGAAGTAGAAATGCTCGGCACGCCAGAGAACTACTCCCACCGCGAAGGCGGCCACCGCTGTCACGACCATCGCGCCCAGCACGCACCCGAGAAACCCAACGCCGTTACGGTCGAAGAAGGCGGTGGTGTATCCACCCAGTGCCATCATGAATGTCTGGGAGAACGCGAACCTTCCCCCCAACGCGAAGATCCAGTAGAAGCCCAGCGCAGCAATCGAGTACACGAGCCACAAGTTCACAAGATTGGTCGAACTCCCCGTTGTGACAGCTTGTGACACAGCCAGTATCAGCAGCATCACCACGGCAAGAGTTGTGTACTGGCCTCGCTGACGCACGCTGCTTGCCACTCGCATCAATCGATCTGTCGTCACAAGCGCACTACCGTCCGACCGAGAAGACCCTGAGGTCGCAGCCCGAGAATGGCAAGCATCGCAATGTACGGCAGGATCGAAGCGTAGTCCTGAAGGACATAGCCGCCGATGAGGTACTGGATCGTCCCGATGAGCAACGACCCGAGGAGCACGCCCCACAAGTTGCCGAAGCCGCCGAGAACAGCCGCCGCGAACGCCGCCAGCATGATCGTAAACCCGAAATTCAGGTCGAGACTCGACAGGGGCGCTACCAATATCCCGGCCAGCGCCGCAAGCCCCGCAGACAAGCCCCACGCGACAAGGCTGATTCGGCCGGTGCGGACTCCATACATTTCCGCGGTCTCAGGGTCGCTCGCCAGGGCCGTCAGCTGACGACCGAAACTGCTGTAGCCGAATATGTACATCACTGCTGCGATGCACAGTAGCGCCACGACGAGGATGAGGATCCGTTGGCCGGCAATGGGTGCACCCAACACCGTTACGACCTGGCCGTCCGCTGGGGAGGGCAGTCGCTGCGGCGTGCTGCCCTGCCATAGTGAGATGAACGCACGGATCACCAGGGCTGCAGCCAGAGTGGCGATCAGGACGGTGAGATGTGGTCGGCGTCGCAGAGGGGCATACGCCAGTCGCTCGAGGCCCATACCGATAAGGAACATGATGCCAACCGCAAGCACGTATCCGACGACGGGAGTCGAGTCGAGGTCGGTAATGAACCAGAGCGCGATGTAACCGCTCAAGGTAATCAGGTCCCCGTGAGCGAAGTTGACTACGCCGGTCGCCTTGTACAGGACCAGGAATCCCAAGGCGGCCAAGGCAAGGACCGCGCCGTACGCGGCGGCGCTGAATGACAGCGCGACGAGAGTATCCACCTCACTCCTTACTTGAACAAGTGCTTGGTTGGTCAATGTAGGTGCTGCTTTTCTCAATGTCAACGCATCAACCGCTATAGACCCGTCCGTCAACCTCGCCGATTTGCTCTTTTTGGCAGTGACTGCCAGTATTTTACTCGTGCCTTCAACCGGACAGCGTGCTCGAAACGCGATGAGAACGCGGGAAGTCCTCGCCCAGACCGCCGTCGAACTATTCCTGCAGGACGGCTTCGATGCGATCACGGTCGAGCAGGTCGCCGCAGCGGCAAACGTGTCGCCCCGCACCACCTATCGCTACTTCCACACAAAGGAAGGCCTGGCACTGGCGCTTCTCGCAGACCTGGACAACCGCTTCCTGCAGATCGTCCAAGCCCGACCCCACGACGAAGCACCTCTGGAAAGTCTTCGGCATGCGTTGGCCGAAGCCTGGGCATGGCTGGAATCATCCGGCCAATCCGAGACTTACCTCGCACTGCAGGCTTTCGTCGAGTCCCACCCAGGACTGATGGCGGCGAACCTCCAGCGCGGCTACAACCAGGAAGAACTCCTGGTCGCGGCCTTGGAAACACGGCCGGTGTTCCGGTCCAGCGGTGACCTCGGACCGCGATTGGTCGTTGCGGCCTTCGCCGGCGCCTCGCGAGTCGCGGTCACGACGTGGCGCCGGTCGTCCGGCACCGTCCCAATGTTGATCAACACCCTCGACACGTGCATCGCCTCCCTGCTGCCGGCACTGCAGTCTGCGGGCGAACCCCCACACGTGCGCTGAACCAACCACCCTCAGAAGGAAACGCCCCGCGTGACTACCACGGGAAGTAAGCTCCCATCGCCAACCGTCTCCGAGCTGTCTGCGCGATCGAACCCATGGATCGCCATGGTTGCGATCGCACTCGGAGTCCTGATCGTCTCACTCGACGGCACCATTACAGCGGTCGCGAACCCCGTTCTCGCACTCGACCTCGGTGCCAGCCTGTCGGGCCTGCAGTGGATCACCAACATCTACCTACTGGCCATGGCAGCAACTCTGGTCCTCTCCGGAAAACTCGGCGATCGTTTCGGCCGACGCTCCGTATTCCTGACCGGCATTGTGGGATTCGGAATCACATCCGCGGGAATTGCGTTGTCACAGAGCGTCGGAATGGTGATCACGTCACGGCTGGGACAAGGACTATTCGGCGCCTTGATCGTCACCAACGCGCTCGCCCTCCTTCGCGCACTTTTCCCCCCGGAATCTCTGCCGAAAGCTCTAGCGTTATTTGCGTCGTTGATCGGCGCTTCCTCCGCTGCAGGCCCCCTCATTGGCGGTTTGCTCATCGAGCACACAAGTTGGCGGTGGGCGTTTCTCATCAATGTTCCCATCGCGGTGGTCTCTCTCGCTGTCGGGTTGAAGGTGCTTCCCGCTCGGAACTCGACCGGCGGCGACTCCACTCCCTTCGACCTGGCGGGTACCGCGCTACTCGCGGCAGCGCTGCTGCCGATCACTTACGGCCTGATCCAGGCGCCCGAAATCGGCTGGACCAACTGGCTGGTCATCGGACTATTGCTTGCGGGCATCGTCTCGGGAGTCGCATTCGTCTTCGCCGAACGTCGAGCTGTCGATCCGCTTATACCGATGCGGTTGTTCGCCGATCGCTCCATATCCCTCGGTGTCCTTCTGACCGTCATCTCCTTCTTCTCCCTGGTGGGTTCACTATTCTTCGTGCTCCTGTTTCTGCAGCAGATCAACGGAGACTCACCGATGGCCGCCGGCCTGCATATCTTGCCGATGAGCATCGCGAATGTCGTCGCGTCCAGCAGCTGCGGTTGGGTCATCAAGAACTACGGCCCCCGCCCTCCGCTATTCGCGGGAATGGTGTTCAGCGCACTAGGATTTGCGCTCTTCACAGGCGTGGAACCGCGCACTGGGTACCTAGCGCTTGCCATTCCCTTCACGGTCCTCGGACTCGGAGTCGGACTGGTCATGACCTCATCTGTGCAAGCCATCCTCGGCAACGCCGACGTCACTGATGCCGGCCCCGCGGCCGGGGTGCACCAAACATCGCTCCAGATCGGCGGCATCCTGGGAACGGCAGTCCTCGGCGCGGTGATGGCATCCGCAGTCGGGGCCAAATTCGGACCCGCCATGGACGACAATGGCATTCCATCCACAATCTCCGAAGAACTGTCGGGTGAAGCCGTGCGTTCGGTGGCGCAAGGTGCCACTCCTCTGCCCACACACGTCACTCCCGAGATACTCGCAGCCCTGCACAACGCGACGGAGACGACGTTTATGCACGGCATGCACACAACCATGTGGGTCGGTGCGATCATCTCGCTGCTCGGCGCTGCAATATCGGTCGGCGTCAGACGCGGGCGGGTGGTGGAGGGTTCGACAACCGTGCACTGACCACAGCATCAGCACGATCCACTGCGTGGAGAGAATTGTTGCGTCGAGGATCGTGCAAACAGAATGAGACGGAAGGCCGTGTGGTTGTCGCCGGGACCGCACGGCCTTCCAGCCCTTGTCGCTTCACGCAGCCCCTGCGTGTTCTCGTCAGCGTGCGCGGTGTGCGTGGTTCGTAACGAATTCACGCAGCTGGGTGCGGACGTGTGGTTCCAGGTGGCGTGCCGCCAATCCGTCGAGAATCTTGCCGAGTCTAGCCACGTAGCATGCGGGCGTCATCCCGAACTCGACCAGAAGATCCCCGCTGTTTCCTCCCCCGTAGGGGAGCCACCGACGGGCGTATTCGAGGATCCGGGCGTCTTCGATGATGGAATCGTTCATCATTGGGAGGCCTCCCTGACTGTCGAAATGAGCCTTGAATGAATTGCTTTCGCCTGTGCGTAGAGTCGGCCGGCCCGGTAGGAGGAGCGGACCAGCGGTCCGGCCATCACGCCGGCGAAGCCGATCTCTTCGGCGGTGGTGGAGTGCGCCACGAATTCCTCGGGCTTGACCCACCGCTCGACGGGGTGATGCCGCGGCGAGGGACGCAGGTACTGGGTGATGGTGATGATGTCGCAGCCGGCGTCGTGCAGGTCGTGCAACGCCTGGGTGACCTCGTCGGGGGTTTCGCCCATCCCCAGGATCAGGTTCGACTTGGTGACGAGTCCGTCTTCGCGGGCGGCGGTGATCACGTCGAGGCTGCGCTGGTAGCGGAAGGCGGGGCGGATGCGCTTGAAGATGCGGGGCACGGTTTCGACGTTGTGGGCGAGGACCTCGGGGCGGGTGGAGAACACCTCGGCGAGTTGCTCGGGTTTGGCGTTGAAATCCGGGATCAGTAGTTCGACGCCGGTGCCGGGATTGAGTTGGTGGATCAGGCGCACGGTTTCGGCGTAGAGCCAGGCGCCGCCGTCGGGGAGGTCGTCGCGGGCGACGCCGGTGATGGTCGAGTAGCGCAGGCCCATGGCCTGCACGGACTCGGCGACGCGGCGGGGTTCGTCGCGGTCGAGGTCGTCGGGTTTGCCGGTGTCGATCTGGCAGAAGTCGCAGCGGCGGGTGCATTGCTCGCCGCCGATGAGGAAGGTGGCCTCGCGGTCTTCCCAGCATTCGTAGATGTTGGGGCAGCCGGCTTCTTCGCAGACGGTGTGCAGGCCCTCTCGTTTGACGAGGCTCTTGAGCTCGGAGTATTCCGGGCCCATCTTCGCTCGCGTCTTGATCCAGTTCGGCTTGCGTTCGATCGGGGTCTCCGCATTCCGTACCTCGATGCGGAGCAGTTTCCGACCATCCGCGCTTGGCCTTTGATTCATTGCGTTCATCGCGTCAACCTGTACTTCCTCATGCCCGGCGTGCTTTACCTACAGCTCGCAGTGGAGAGAATGTTTCCCTCGATTGCTGCGATTCCCCGTGTCACCAATGGTGTGATCACTGCTTCTACCCCCGCGTGACCGACTGTGCCGCTGGGTGGTGATGGCCTGCCGGAGCCGCAGATTCGAGCGGCCACCACGAGGAATCCGAAAGCGTAGTACCACGACATTTCGGTGGAACCAGTCCGTAGACCGCTTCGTTCGCTATATCGCTCGATAAGCTGGTCGAACGAAGGATATCCGCGGTGAGCACTGGGGCACCCGAAGAGCCGATTGCTCACGCCATGTAGGCCTGACCAGAAGACCTGCGCGACACCGAGGTCGACGAACGGGTCGCCCACCGTCGCATGTCTCCAATCCAGAACGGCGGAAACACGAACGGCGTCGGCGAGCTGCCAGACGACATTGCGGAGTTGGTAGTCGCCATGGCGAAGGACGGATCGGCCAGATTTTGGGATAGTCGCTGCGAGGGAGTCGAACAGTTCCCGGAGATCGGGGCGCGCAGTGATCCCAGCTCTCTCGAGGCTTTCGTGCACCTGCGCAAGGTGAACCTCCAGACTCGCTTCGTCAGCGCAGAGTCGATCAAGGCCGGTCGCGTCTAGGTCGACACCATGAACCGAGGTCAATGAGTTGATGAATTGATACCCAAGGGCTTTCCGCAGGTGTACTGGAACCGCATCGAGCTCAATGTCCGTTCGAAGTACTGTCCCGGCGACTCTCCGAGCAAGGTAGTAACGAGATGCTCCTGTATCACGCTGAACGATCTCCGGTACAGGTACAACCTCCGCGTCACCGAGCGTTACTTGCACTCTGAGCTCTGTCTCGATGCCGTCGCGATCGTCGTCAGCACGGTGGAGGACCCAGTGCTGTCCTCCACCATCTACCGAGTAACCCCGACCGAGCCGAGAATCCATCGTGCTTCGCAGGCTGAGCATGGCACATTCGTCAAGATCACCTGACTCGATCAGACGGCGCCGAATCTCTTGCAGGTCGGCATCCGGGTACACAGCGCTTGCGACCGGTCTTCTCACGGATGCTGCCTTTCCATAATGAGTAATGTCTTGACGGAATTAGCGCGGCGACATGCGAAGGGCACCGTCCATGCGGAAGGTCTCACCGTTGAGGTAGTCGTGTTCGACAATCATCTGAGCGAGCTGCGCGTATTCGGCGGGCTGGCCGAGGCGTGAGGGGAACGGGACCCCGGCCTCGAGTCCCTTGCGGTACTCGTCGGTGACGCCGGCGAGCATCGGGGTATCGATGATGCCGGGGGCGATGGTGTTGACGCGGATGCCGAACTGGGCGAGGTCGCGGGCGGCGGGGACGGTCATGCCGTGGACGCCACCCTTGGACGCGGAGTAGGCGATCTGGCCGATCTGGCCTTCGAACGCGGCGACGGACGCGGTGTTGATGATGACGCCGCGCTGCCCGGACTCGTCGACGGTGTCCGTCTTGGAGATGGCGTCGGCGGCCAGTCGCATGACGTTGAACGTGCCGAGCAGGTTGACGGTGATGACCGTGCGGAACAGCTCGAGGTCGTGGGGACCCTTCTTCGACAGGATGCGGCCCGCCCAGCCGACACCGGCACAGTTGACCACGATGCGCAGCGGCAGTCCCGATTCGACGATCTTCTCGACTGCGGCCTGGACCTCGTCGCCGCTGGTGACGTCGGTGGAGAGGAGGGTCACGCCGTCCGGGACGGTGTCGCCGGCGCGCTCGATGGACTGCTGCAGGTCCAGTCCGAAGACGGTGGCTCCGGCGTCGACGAGGCGCTTGGCGGTGGCGGCACCGAGGCCCGACGCCGCTCCCGTGACCAGTGCGGCGGAATCTACGATATTCACAGTGCTTCTCCTGCTCGGAAATGGGGAGGATGCGTTCTTTGCTTTCAGCCGGTGCTAATTCGGTGCTGCGCTGCGTGGCGACTCGAGGATTATGGCGATTCCCTGCCCACCGCCTCCGCACAGCGCGGCAGCTCCTAGACCGCCTCCTCGGCGCCGAAGTGCATGCATGAGGGTGAGAGTCACTCTGGCGCCCGACATGCCGACTGGATGACCGAGGGCGATCGCACCGCCATTGACGTTGACCACCTCATCGGTGATTCCGAGGTCGCGCATGGATGCGATCGCGACGCTTGCGAATGCCTCGTTGACTTCAATGAGATCGATGTCTGTCAGGGCGATTGCCTTGCTTCGTCGGATCGCTTCGGCGATGGCGTTCGAAGGCTGGTGCAGTAGCGAGGTGTCTGGGCCCGCGACCAGCGCGTGTGATCTGATCTCGGCCAGCCACTCGATGTTTCGCGCCTGAGCTACCTCTTTTCGCATGATGACCAATGCGCAAGCGCCATCAGATAATTGAGATGAGGATCCTGCCGTTGTGGTGCCGTCCGAGGCGAAGGCCGGACTCAGGCGTGCGAGTGACTCCAGCGTGGTGTCCGGCCGAATCCCTTCGTCGGCTGTAATCGTAGTGTTTCCCCGCCGTGATGAAATTTCGACGGGGACGATCTCAGCTGCGAAGGTGGAGTTCGCCGTCGCCGCTGCGGCACGCCGGTGTGATTGTGCAGCAAAGGCATCGAGCTCGACTCGGGTGAACGATTCCGCTGCTTGGTACCGCTCTGTCGCCGCGCCCATGGACGTTTGATCGAACGCACAGGTCAACGCGTCGCGATCCAAGGCATCTTCGAGAGAGTGCGGGCCATAGCGGTAGCCTTGGCGCGCGCCCCGCGCGAGGTAGGGGGCGTTGGACATCGATTCCATACCGCCGGCAACGACGACATCAGCGTCTCCCGAACGGATCAGGTGGTCGGCAGAAATGATGGCTTGCAACCCCGAAAGGCACAGGTTGTTCACGGTGGTCGCGGGCACGGTCATCGGTAGCCCCGCGGCCACTGCGGATTGCCTCGCGGGGTTCGGGCCCACCCCAGCTTGCACCACGGTGCCCATGATGACGCTGTCGACGTTGTTGGCGGCGACCCCGGCGCGCTGGACAGCAGCGGCGATGGCACGTGAACCGAGTTCCACTGCCGTGAGTGGGCTCAGAGCTCCACCAAGTTTCCCGATCGGGGTGCGAGCACCGGCGACGATGACACTTGCGGACACTACGGATCTCCTCGGTATCAGGCTGGTTGTTCGGACTGGATGGCGTGCTTGCGAAGTTCGCGGGTGGCCAGCACCATGCGGTGAACCTCGTCGGCACCATCGATGAAGCGCATGGTGCGGGCCTGGGCCCAGAGCATCGCCAACGGATGATCCTGTGTCATCCCACCGGCACCGTGGACTTGGATCGCCTTGTCGAGGACCCAGCCGACCGCGTCGGGGGCCGCGACTTTGATCGCGGAGATCTCGGTTCGCGCCTCCCGTGCACCCACGGTGTCGATCAGCCACGCAGTTCGGAGAACGAACAGCCGAAGCTGATCGATCTTGACGCGTGACTCCGCGATCCAATGCTGAATGATTCCCTGGTCAGCGAGTCGTTTGCCGAACGCGGTCCGCTCGTTCGCTCTGCGGCACATCAACTCGATGGCCCGCTCGGCCATTCCGATCATGCGCATGCAGTGGTGAATCCGGCCGGGACCGAGGCGGGCCTGCGCGAGTGCCTGTCCGCGCCCTCGTTCACCGAGCAGGTTCTTCTTGGGAACACGAACGTCCTCGAACTGGACTTCCGCATGCCCACCGTGGGCCCCGTGCGTGAAGCCGAACATCGACAGTCCCCGAACGAAGGTCACGCCCGGCGTGTCTCGGGGCACGAGTACCAGACTGTGTTGCGAGCGAGGATCCGCGTCCGGGTCGGACACGCCCATCACGACCAGAAGCTGACAGTCACTGCTCATGGCTCCGGTCGACCACCACTTTCGGCCGTCGATCTTCCAGTGATCGCCCTCGTCAGTGATGGTCGTGGTCAGATTCGACGGATCCGATGATGAGACGTCGGGCTCGGTCATGCAATAGGCAGATCGGATGGTGCCGTCGAGTAGGGGCTCGAGCCACCGTTGCTGCTGCTCGTCGGTGCCGAACAGGCTGAGCAGTTCCATGTTTCCGGTGTCGGGGGGATTGCAGTTGAATGCTTCCGGAGCCACCTCCGGACTCCACCCCGTCAGTTCGGCGATCGGGGCGTACTGGAGGTTCGACAGTCCGGCGCCCCGCGGATCATGTGGGAGGAACAAGTTCCACAGGCCCCGCGCTTTGGCTTCCTTCTTCAGGTCCGCCATGATCGCCGGTCGTTCCCACTGCCGGTCCCCGGCGGCGGGATCGTCGTGGAAGTGCTTTTCGGCGGGGAAGACGAACTCTTCCATGAATGCCGAGACCCGATCGCACATCTGCTGGGTGGTCGAGTCGAAGGTGAACTCCATGTCAGTCCTAAGTCCTTGTATTCGCGGTCGGGGGCGGTAGGTCAGGGAAGGGCCGCGAAGCCCCGCTCCGCGAGCGGCTGAACCATCGAACCGATGTCGTCGAACCCATCCCCCACCGTCTCGCCGTTGACGAAGCGAAGGTGGATGCCCTCCAAGATGACGGCCATCTTGTAGAAAGCGAAGCTCGAGTACCAGCTCAACTCGCTGACATCGAATCCGGTAGTCCGTGTGTAGCGCTCGACGAGGTCGTCGAAGGAGGGGTATCCGGTGTGCGTCGACGGGGTGCCGGCAATGGGGTTGGTGATGCCCTCCCACCCCGACCAGAACAGATGCACCAGGCCGAGATCGGTAAGGGGGTCACCGAGAGTGGACATCTCCCAGTCGAGCACGGCGGCGATCGTCGGCTGCTCGCCGAACCGCGCAATCATGTTGTCGAAACGGAAGTCACCGTGGACGATCGACGCCTCGGAATGCTGCGGCAGCCGATCGCCGAGCCGCCTTCCCAGCTCTTCGAGCACCGGCAGCTCTCTGGATTTCGACGCGGCGAGTTGCTTCCGCCAGCGTCGCACCTGCCGCTCGAGGAAGCCCGCCGGCCGACCGAACGTGGTCAGGCCGAGCGAGTCGTAGTCGCGAGTGTGCAGCGCCGAGAGGCAGTCGATGTACTGGTAGGACAGTGCCGCGCGTTGGGTCGGCTCGACCTCACTGAAGTCGCTGTCCGTTCGAAGGACCTCGCCCTCGATCTTGTCCATGATGTAGAAGCTTCCCCCCGCATCCGGTGCGGCATCGTCGGCGTACACGATGCGAGGAACCGGAACAGGGCTGTTGGCCAGTGCCCGCTGCACGGCGACCTCACGCTGCATATCGTGTGCCGTTTCGAGGCGGTGCCCGATCGGCGGCCGGCGCAGAATCCACTTCCGGGTCGGGCTGGCGAGCTCGAACGTCAAGTTCGATCGCCCACCGGCGAGGAGACGTACGGCAAGTTCGTCGGAGGAATCCAGTTCGAAGAGTTCCTCGAGTTTGCTCCGCACGTGGGCGAGATTGAAGGGCGCGGATCGCGCGATCTCATCGACCTGGTTCATAGGTTCCTCAATATCGTTACAAATAGGGGTGTCAGGGATTGGGGACGATGCCCGTGCCGGCGGGAAGCTCGTTCCGAACGAGGATCTTCACGTGGTCGATCGTGCCCGCGGTGGGCCGCAGCGCCGCGAACACATCGTGAACCGCATCGAGGCTGGCGTACCCGGTCACCATGAGAGATGGGTCGAACCGTCCGGTGACGACGTGGTCGAACGTCCGCTCGAACGCTTCGTAGGTCTGTTCGCCTCGTCCGGGCCCACCGACGAACTCGAGCGAGACATTCTTCAGAATTCCGGTGACTGGGCGGATTGTCTCCGGGCGCATCGCCGAGCCGACGATCATGATCCGCGTGTACTTCGGTGCGGAGGTCATCAGCTGTCGGAGAATGTCCTTGGCGCCGGAGGCTTCGAAAACGAACGTCTCGGTCGCGGGGGCGATTTCGTTTCTCAGCGCCTCCATCGGGTCCATCTGCAATGGGTCGACTGCCACATCGGCGCCATAGGCGAGCGCAAGCTCTCGGCGCCGAGCAGACGGATCCGATGCAACGATCGGGTGTATTCCACGCACCGCGAGTTCGATGACCGATCCGAGCCCAACCGGACCGCAGCCAGTCACCACTGCAGCCGCCCCTGGCCGAATTCCAGAGCGCAGCACCGCGTTGACGCCTGTGGCGAGCGGCTCGGTCACAGCCGCCGTGACGGGATCGATGCCCTCCGGGATCTTCAGATGCCCGCCCGCTTGAACCACTGTTCTTTCGGCGAGAGCTCCCGGAGAGGTATCGCAGTAGCCCACCGTGTGGGTCGTGCCATCGGCCGTCACAATCCACGGGAGAGCGACGATGAGGTCGCCGACTTCGTAGCCGGTGACGTCGGGGCCGAGCTCGAGTATCCGGGCTGTGAATTCGTGGCCCAGTACGACGTCGCGGAGCGGATCGAACACTTCTCCGAGAACGTCGGCCTCGAGATGTGCTGCGAGAAAGTCGTCAGTGTGCTGCCATGCCGACAAGTCGCTGCCACACACACCTGCCGCGAGGGGCTCGACGAGAAGCTGGCCGGGGCCGGCTACCGGTTCTGCGACGTCAGTCGCGATGATGGTCCCCTGCCGAAGAACGACAGCCTTCATCGGTCCACTCCTACCACGTCACTGTTAACCATCAGCCCTCCGAAGGCCAATTCTCGAGCGTCTTCTGGACACTGATCAGGGCACGCAATGCCTCGGCACCGTCAAAGGCACGGTGGTCGAAGGTCAGCCCCAGGCGAGCGATCGGGCGAATGGTCAATAGCTCGGAGGTGCCGTCCGCGCTTCTGCGTGCGACGGGTGTGCGGACGATTGCCGGCACACCGAGCGAGGCAACCTGAGGCTTCGTGAGAATGGGGGTCGACACGACCCCGCCGACGCTGCCGGAGTTGCTGATGGTGATCGTTCCGCCGGCGAGATCTTCCGGTCGTCCTGCGCCGTTCGCGAGAGCGGCGCTCGTCCTGGCAATGGCATCGGCCAGCTCAGCAAGTGACAAGGACTGCGCGTCACGAATAACCGGCACCAGAAGGCCGTCCGGCGTGTCTACGGCGATGCCCAGGTTGACTGTCTGCCATTGCAGAAGGTGGGTATCCGTGAAGGTGGCGTTGACGACAGGGTGCTCAGCAATTGCCCGGCAGAGGGCAGTGGCAATGAAGGGAAGGTAGCTGAGCTTGGCTTCGCCGCGCGCGGCTCGATCACGATTCAGCTTGGCGCGGGCAACACCGACCGCGGAGAAGTCGACATCGACCTGAGCGGTGAGCTGGGGTGCGGTGTTCCACGATTCCGTGAGATTCTTGGCGATCGCGCGCCGCAGCCTGGTGTGCTCCGTTGCCGAGTACGCGACGTCCTCATATCCTGCAGGCACTGTAAGTACTGATTTTTGCGACTGGAGAAATCCACTCTTGCTTGCGAGTTCACCTGCGGACCGGTCATCCTGAGCTGCTGCCAGGACGCCTCGGCGTGCCCCTGCAGGCGGCCGGTTGACCGGTGAGAACCATGATGCAGCGAGAACGAGGGAGTCGGTCGGGGGCTTCGATTCTTCGAATACCACCGCCGGGGTGCCCTGTGAGCCGGTCACCGGGGCCGCCGCTGTCGCCGGCGAAGGTGAGGCGGCCGGCGACGGCGCAACTGCGACATCGCCACCTTGTTCGCCGCTCGCGGCCGCGATCGCGCGGGCCACCTGGTCCGGGTCACTGCCGACCGGGGCGAATCGTGCGATGACGTCGCCCACCGGAACTTCTTGCTCAACCGCTGCGACGTAGCTGATCAAGATACCCGATTGGGGTGACTCCACTTCGGTGTCGACCTTGTCGGTCGATACCTCACACAAGGCATCGCCTTCGTTGACTTCCTCGCCCGGCTTGATCAACCATTCGGTCAGTAGGGCGAATTCCACGGAACCCATGTGGGGCATGTGGATATCGGTAAGTTCGAGCATAGTGAGAACGTCCTCGTTTTCGAAAGGTCAGTCGCGGACTAAGTGTCGGGCCGTCTCGACGATGTCGGAGACACTCGGGAAGCAGTGATCCTCGAGGAATCGGCTCGCGGGAATCGGTGCGTCGACTGAACCGAGCCGCGCAATCGGTGCTTCGAGCCAGTAGAAGCACCGCTCCTGGATCAGCGCCGCGATCTCGGCACCCGGACCAGCCGTTCGGGGGGCTTCGTGCACGATCATCGCCCGACCTGTCTTGACAACAGAGTTGATGATCGTCTCGCGGTCGAGAGGCACCAACGTCTGGAGGTCGACGACCTCGAGCTCAATTCCTTCCGATGCCAGTACCGTCGCAGCTTCCAGTGCCCGAGGCACCATGCAGCCGTAGCTGATGACGCTGACCGTGGATCCCTCGCGGGCGATGGTGGCCTTGCCCAGGGGCAACACGTACTCCGGATCGGTGAACACCTCACCGCGCTTGAAGTTGAGCTGCTTGCTCGGGTAGTAGAGCACCGGGTTGGGGTCGCGGATCGCCGCCTTGAGGAGCGCCTTCGCGTTTGCGGGGTTGGACGGTACCACTGCCTTCAGGCCCGGAAAGTGCATCGGCAGCATTTCCATGGATCCCGAATGTTCAGGGCCCGCACCGCCGCTCGGCCCGATCGGCATGATGATGACGGCGGGCAGCTCGAACTGACCACCGTGCATGTGCCGCCACTTTCCGAGCTTCTGGAAAATTTCGTCGCCGGCGATCAAGCTGAAATCTGCGAATCCAAGCTGGACGATCGGCCGCATGCCGGTCATCGCTGCTCCGGCGGCCGCGCCGACCATGAACGCTTCGGTGATTCCGGTGTTCCGGATCCGGCCCAGCCCGAACTCTTCGACGAGGCCACGGGTGCCCCCGAAAAAGCCTCCGGAAGCAATGTCCTGCCCCATGAGGAAAACCGAGTCGTCACGCCGCATCTCTTCAGCGATTGCGGCGCCCTGTGCGGCCTCGTAGCTGAGAACGGTCGTAGATCCGGGAGCGTTGGCGGGTGCGGGTGTAGTGGTGGTCATGCGAACACGTCCTTGAGAATGACGGAGGGATCAGGCAGCGGAGCGGCTTCGGCTTCGAGTAGCGCTTGCGCCACCTCGGACTTCGCGTCTGCGATGATTCGATCGGCCGTGGCCGAGTCGATACGTTTACGCATGACTTCGAGCGGATCCGTGTAGGTGGTGAGGAAGTCGGCAGGCCGATACTTCTGGGCGTCTCCTTCCCAATGGCCCCCGACGCGGGTGACTACAGCTTCGATCAGGGAGGGCCCGTTGCCGGCCCGAGCCCTGTCGATCGCGTCCTTGACGGCAAGATAGACCTCGACGGCATCATGGCCGTCTACGCGGACTCCCGGGATGCCGTATGCGGATGCGCGCTCGGCGATCGTCTTGGTCGGGCTCACGGACTCGAAAGTGGTCGACACGGAGATCCCGTTGTTCTCGCAGAAGTAGACCAAGGGCAGGCGCCATCGCGCGGCTTCGAGCAGGCTCTCGTGGAAGGTGCCGCGCGCGGCTGTCCCGTCACCGAAGTCCGCGAGGGCGATCTGATCGGTTCCGCGCATCTGCGCCGAGAGGGCCGCGCCGGCCGCTACCGGATAAACCGATCCCAGTGTTGCGCCTTCGCCCATGATTCCGAGGGCCGGATCGGCCCAGTGGGGCACGCCGGCGCCTTTACCGCCGGTCGAGCCGGTCGTCTTGCCGAGGAGATCGCCGATGATCGGTGCGAGACCCATTCCCTTTGCGAGCGGCCACGTCGCTCCTCGGCCTTGGTAGAAGAGGTAGTCGTCGGGTGCCATCGCCGCGACAGCGCCCGCCACGGCTCCTTCCTGGCCCTTGCCTGGATGCCAGAATCCCGCGAAGCCGTGGTCCCGAATGTGCACGGATACCGCGTCCTCGACGGCGCGGGCTCGGGCGATGACGGTGAACATTTCCAGCAGCAATTCCGTGCTCACCGACGGTGATACCGAAGCTTCCGGCCGGTGCTGGCTGTGCGGCGACGCCATCGTGGCCTCCTTTGCGTAGTTCGTGAGAGATACCGGATTGCTGGCACCTCGTGTTGTCTCGACACATCACGCCCAAGGACGCCTGTGTCTGCAGTCACAGAACAGAGTAAGTGGATCGAGTGATTCAATCAAGTGCGGAATTTCTTGTGATCACCGCGGCCGCCACTCGCGCATACCAAAAAATGCGCGCGAACTGCGGCAATACCGTCATGTGGATCACGCGATATGATCACCTCGCTCACCCAACGAAAGGCGAAACCGTGCCTCGAACCAGCCCTCGCGATGGGGCAGCAACCCGGCGTGCACTCATCGACGCGGCGACCAAACTGTTTGCCTCAGAGGGCGTCGAGAAAGTGTCCATCCGGGCCATCAACGCCGAAGCGGGGCTCGGAGCGGCGTCGGCTCACTATCACTTCGGATCCAAGGATGCGATCCTCGATGCTGTCCTGATCGACGCCGGCGCCGACGTGCTCGCTCACATTCACGCGCTCACGACGGCCATGGTCGACTCGGGGGCAACACCAAATGCCAAGCAGATCGTCAATCTCCTCGCAGTCCCATATCGGAAGTACCTCGGAGAAGATCCCGACAAGGGAGTGCGGTGGCTGACCATCTGCGGCCAACTGAGCTTGGCGAACGACCCGCGCCTGTTTCCGGTCGAAGACGACACCGCGAAGTTGCTTCGCAAGTTGCTCGAACGCGCATACCCGCACGCAGACGACAACAGCCTCGAACTCAACTGGTCCCTGACGGTCAACACCCTCATCGTGATGGCCGCCCGATGGTCCGACGCCAGCGGTGCCCAATCACGCGCCCTGTCGGATGAGAAGTTCGACGTGCTTGTCGACTTCGTGGCCGGCGGGCTGGAGGCCCTGATGAGCGACGGTAGGGCCTGAGCCGTTCGCCTGCCGGCTCTTCGTACGAACTGGCGGCTGGTCGAGAGCGCGGGAAGCGCGACCTGCTCCTGCATTCCCCTTAGCTGCGCACCACTGCGAGACGACAGAGGGTCCCGCACGGTCTGTTTAGTGGATCACTTGACAGAATCGGTCGCTCCATTTTACTGTGCCTCACATCACAAGCTCGAGCGACGCTGATCCCTCGACCGCTGCGCACTCCCCCGCGCATCAGCGTCCCACCTTTCCCGTCAGAGAAATGCAGGAAGCAAATGACCGCTACACCCACGGACGGTGCGTCGCAGGAGACGCTCGATAATGACACGATGTTGCCACCTGAAGGCGTCGGACACAGATCGACTGCTGGATGGATCGGCGTGCTCGTCATCCTGGTACTTCTCTCGGAAGAAGTTGCCTACGCATTCAATCTGGTCACGCCAGCCCTGCCGAACATGGCAGCAACGTTCCAGACGCCCGATATAGCCTGGGTATCAACACTATTCACACTGACCGGTGCGATCAGCGCCCCGCTCGTGGGTAAGCTTGCCGACCGCGACGGCAAGAAGAAGTGGCTGCTCATCACGACCGGATGTATGGCAGTCGGGTCACTGATCGTCGCTCTTGCCCCGACATTCCCCATCGTGTTGATCGGGCGCGCTGTCGAAGGCTTCGGCCTTGCCATCGTCCCCATCGTCTACTCGCTGATGCGTGACATCTTCCCGAAGCGAATGCTCGCCGTTGCCGTCAGTCTGGCAACAGCCGGCATCGGCGTCACCACAATCACCGGACCGATCTTCGCCGGACTGCTCATCGACAACTTCGGCTACCAGGGCGTCTTCTTCGCGCTCGCAATCTTCCCCCTGATCATCGGCGCCCTGGTCCTCCTCGTCGTCCCCGAGTCCCCGATCCGTGTCCCCACCCGAATCGACTGGACCGGCGGCTTACTGCTCGGCGCAACCATCGCTGTCGTTCTGTTCGGAATCGGCGAGGGAGGCACATGGGGTTGGACGTCGTGGAAAACCCTGTCGTGTGGCGCACTTGCAATAGCGGTGTTCATCGTGTGGATTCAGCAAGCCAAGCGGTCCGACCACCCGCTGATCGACCTGTCGGTCCTGCGCGGCCGCCCCATCGTCACCACCTTGATCACCCAGTTCACCGGCCAAGCTGTCATTGCCTTGCAGTTCGTCCTGCTGTCGTTCATCGTGCAAACCCCCATCGCACTCGGGCTGACATACGGACTCGGCGAGACCGCCGGTTTCATGGCTCGGATCACCACCCCTGCAGGTGTCGCCTCTGTGTTGATGGGTCTCCTCGTCGGGTATCTCGCCGAACGTCGTGGCGCGCGCCTGCCGAACTGGATCGGATTCGCCTTGATGGCTGCTGGTTCCCTGGTCCTCGCGTTTTCGCACAAGGAGTTCGTCCCCATCCTTGCCGGCTACCTCATCTACGCATTCGGCGGAGGTCTGATCAGCGCGGCAATTCCCAACCTCGTCATCGCCGCGACACCGGTGCGACTTCAGGCAGTTACCGCCAGCACCGTCAACGTGGTCGGATCGTTGGGAAGCGCTGTTGCAGTGCAGATCGGATTCGCGATATTGGCCCTCAATGTCGCCACGGTGATCGACGGATCGCCAATCTACGGTGGCAGCGGCTTCACAACGGTGTACATCCTTGCGGCCGCGCTCGCGGTAATCGGCCTCGTCGCAACGCTACTCATGCCTCACGGTCGCAAACCGCAATCCACGGAAGCGCTGACCTGAGGCGGTCGACCCACGGTCGTGCGGAACTCCGGCGAGCTTCCGCACGACCGGCGTCGTCGTATCCTCATTGTTTCATCCACGAAATCCGAACAAGAGTTGCAGGATCAGATCACCCGTGACCTCACACTATGACGTCGTTGTCCTCGGAGCCGGTCCCGGTGGGTACGTCGCTGCTATCCGCGCGGCACAGCTGGGATTGAGTACCGCCATCATCGAGCAGAAGTATTGGGGTGGTGTGTGCCTGAACGTGGGCTGCATCCCCTCGAAGGCTCTTCTCCGTAACGCCGAGCTTGCGCATCTCTTCACGAAAGAGGCCAAGCTGTTCGGCATCACCGGTGAAGCGTCCTTCGACTTCGGCGCCGCCTACGACCGCAGCCGCAAGGTCGCGGAGGGGCGCGTCAAGGGCATCCACTTCTTGATGAAGAAGAACAAGATTCCCGAGTACGACGGCAAGGGCACCTTCACCGACGCCAACACCATCGAGGTCGCACTGACCAAGGGTGGCACCGAGACGGTGACGTTCGACAACGCCATCATCGCGACCGGTTCGACCACCAAGTTGCTGCCGGGTACCTCGCTGAGCGAGAACGTCGTCACCTACGAAGAGCAGATCATGACCCGGGATCTGCCGGGATCGATCCTCATCGTCGGGGCCGGGGCGATCGGCATGGAGTTCGGTTACGTCCTGAAGAACTACGGCGTGGACGTCACCATCGTCGAGTTCCTCGACCGGGCGCTGCCCAACGAAGACGCGGACATCTCCAAGGAAATCGAGAAGCAGTACAAAAAGCTCGGCGTCAAGGTCAGAACCGGCGCGGCGGTGCAGAGCATCGACGACGACGGCAGCAAGGTCACCGTCTCGATCAAGGACAACAAGAGCGGCGAGATCGAGACCGTCGTGGTCGACAAGGTGATGCAGTCGGTCGGCTTCGCTCCC
Organism: Rhodococcus sp. WAY2; assembly: GCF_009859915.1. Taxonomy (NCBI): domain Bacteria; kingdom Bacillati; phylum Actinomycetota; class Actinomycetes; order Mycobacteriales; family Nocardiaceae; genus Rhodococcus; species Rhodococcus sp. WAY2. The sequence continues at coordinate 2,025,822 of NZ_CP046572.1, read as the reverse complement.
CGCGTGGAGGGCTTCGGCCTCGAGAAAACCGGTGTCCAGCTCACCGATCGCGGTGCCATCGGGATCACCGACACGATGGCGACGTCGGTGCCGCACATCTACGCGATCGGTGACGTGACGATGAAGCTGCAGCTCGCCCACGTGGCCGAGGCGCAGGGTGTGGTGGCGGCCGAGACGATCGCCGGCGCCGAGACGCTGCCGATCGAGGACTACCGGATGATGCCGCGCGCCACGTTCTGCCAGCCGCAGGTGGCCAGCTTCGGTCTCACCGAGCAGCAGGCGAAGGACGAGGGCTACGACATCAAGGTGGCGAACTTCCCGTTCGCCGCCAACGGCAAGGCGCACGGCCTCGGTGACTCCACCGGCTTCGTCAAGCTGATCTCCGACACCAAGTACGGCGAGCTGCTCGGCGGCCACCTCATCGGCCCCGACGTCTCCGAGTTGCTGCCCGAGCTGACCCTCGCGCAGAAGTGGGACCTCACCGTCAACGAGCTGGCCCGCAACGTGCACACCCACCCCACCCTGAGCGAAGCCCTGCAGGAGGCCATCCACGGCCTCGCCGGGCACATGATCAACTTCTGATCCTCGACACGACACGAGGCCCGCACAGATCCTGTGCGGGCTTTTCGTCGTTGCGGACAAAGTCATCGTTGTCGTTGTAGGATACCAAGCAATCGCTTGCTTTACTGTCGCTTCGCAAGTCGTGCCCCGTGAGCTGAGCACGAGAGATGAACAGGACGATCATGCCCGCACCAATTCCGATGAAGCTTCCCGCCCCGACTGCCGAAGCTTGGGAGTGGCAACTACAGGCCCAGTGCCGCGGAGCGAATGCCGCGCTCTTCTTCCACCCGGATAACGAACGGGGCCGCGAGCGTTCAGCCCGGGCGAAGGCAGCGAAACAGGTCTGCGCACGATGCCCAGTCCAAGTTCGATGCAGGACACACGCCATCGAGGCCGGAGAGCACTACGGCACGTGGGGTGGTATGTCGGAGGATGATCGTAAGGGGTACCGCCGCCGGTCTGCGATTATGCGCGAAAGCCACGACAGTCCGCTCATCGCGGGCTGACCGTCATATCGGACGAATCCAGCATCGGGCTGCAGTCGGCACTTTCACGAGAGACCGCACGACAGTCCGGATCCCTCGTCTCTGCGGAGGTGAGAGACGTCCGCCATTTCTGCTAAGTCAACTCGAACACGGGGACGGCCCCGAACCCTTCGACCTCTTCGAACCGAACCTCTACCGGAGCGTCGATCACTACGCGAGAGGTGACGCAGTCACCCATAATTTCACTGAAAACCCTGAGGCTGCTTTGCTCCGGAAGGGCAATCCAGCCGACAACGTAGGGCGTCACGTCCTGGTAGCCTGGGACGAAGCTCCGATGGACCACCGTGAAGGTTTCGATGCGTCCGCTTCCGCTCACTTCGTCGAAGGTGAGGTCCGTTCCACCGCACCGCGTGCATTCGGGCTCGGGGTGATGGATGAAGGTTCCGCACGTACGGCACCGCTGAATTCGGAGACGTCTTTCATTGCAACCTTCCCAGAACGGACGGGCGAGTTCGCTAGGTTCCGGTGCTATACGGGTCCACATAAGACTATCCTTTCAAGCAAGCGCTTGGTTAACAAGGGGAGAAAATGACGCGGCAAACATTCGCCGGGGCAACGGCCGTAAGTGGAATCGGTATGACGGACATATCCCGCCGCAGTGGGGTCAGTCCCCTCCAACTGGCACTGGCAGCGAGTCGCTCCGCCATTCAGGATGCAGGCCTCGACGTCTCCGATATCGATGGAGTCCTGTGCTACCACATGGCCGACTCCGCACCGGTAAATTCCGTGGCAGAGCATCTCGGCCTGCCACCCGAGATCTGGACGAATGAAGTCTACGGCGGTGGGACGCAGTCGGCGTCAATCCTCGGCGATGCCGCAATGTTGATTCGCTCCGGCACAGCAACAAACGTGCTCGTTTTCCGCGCTTTGAACGGCCGATCCGGAAAGCGCATGGGCCAGGCATCGATTCGGGTTGCCGGCGGCGAAACGCAGTTCACCATCCCATTCGGGATGGCGGGGCCTGTCAATCTGTTTGCGTTGGCGGCCACCCGCTGGATGCACGACTCGGGCGCCACCGAGGAGGATCTCGCCTCGGTAGTCTGCCAATCGAGGCAGTTGGCCGCGTCGAACCCGCGCGCACTGGTGCGCGCCCCCATCACCTGGGACGAATACCTCGCCAGTCCGCTCGTGTCGACCCCATTACGCCGTGCAGACTGCTGCCAGGAAACCGACGCCGGTGCTGCACTGATTGTCAGTAGGGTGGATATCGCCGACTCCGTGAGACCGAACAGTCCCCGCATCGCCACCGTGGTGCGGGGCGGTGGCGTTGGTTCGTCGAGCATGGACAAGGCGGATGATCTCTCCGCCATCTTTTCACGATTTGTGGCTCGCAAGTTGTGGAAGCTATCCGGCCTTCGCCCCGTCGATGTCGATGTGGCGATGCTCTACGACGCTTACTCCCCCATCGTCCTTCAGCAGCTCGAAGACCTCGGCTTCTGTGGCGTCGGAGAGAGCGGGGAACTTGTGCGCTCGGGCAGCACCCTTCCGAGCGGTTCGCTGCCGGTCAACCCTCATGGTGGATTGCTCTCGGAAGGGTACGTGCACGGCCTCAACAATGTGCTGGAAGCCGTACGACAACTGCGGGGAACTGCGTCGTCTCAGGTCGAATCACCGCATGTCGCCTTGTGCACAGGCTTCGGAGGAAGCTATGGAAGTGCCACTATTCTCGAGAGCCCCTAGTCGACACATCACCGGAGATGGCTGACTTTCCCCACAAATTCAGGAGTAGGAAACTCGTCCGTCGGCAAGGACACAACGGCCGTCGACAGAAGCGGAGTACTCGAGGCCGGCACCAGAGTCTCCGACCGGTGGCTGCTCCGCTGCCACGACAAGGGTGCTGCCAGGGAACACGGGTGCGGCAAATCGAGCCTCGATCCTCCTGAGCTCCCACGGCTTCGCTCCCAGCGGCTCGGCGAGGGACCTTGCCACCACGCCGAGCGTGCACAGACCGTGAAGAATGGGACGATCGAACCCGGCAGCTTGCGCCGCCGCAGGGTCCACGTGTATCAAATGGCGATCGCCGGTAAGCCTGTAGAGGACGGCCTGCTCCGACGACAGCTCGATGATTCGCGATTCGTGCACCACCGCCCGGTTGCCGTCCTCCGGCTTTGCCTTCACTCGCGGAGTGGACGGCGAGAAACCGCCCTGTCCAGGCAGGATAATCGAGTAGGTGGCGGAGAAATAGGCACTTTCGCACACTATGTCCAGGATCGCGGATCGTCCCGTGTCGCGGACCGCTTCGACATGGCCGGTGACCTCGAATTCGCTGGCGGGCGGGAGGGGTCCGCGCATCGTCAGGGACTGAGACCCGTGTAGAGCTTGTGCCGGCACGAAGGCACCGGCCGCCGACGCCGCATCCGCAACCCACAGTCCCAGCGTGAGGGCAAACGTCGGCAGGACCTTGAGGTCACGCTCGAAAACCAGGGGCAACTCGTCTGCGCGCGCACCGACTGCGAGGGCGTACAGGATCGCATCCCCTTCGCAGTACCGCACCACTCTGGTTCCCAGCTCGTATCCGACCCAATCCGTGATCTGCATGATGTAAGCGTATAGCATTTGAGCAAGCGCTTGGGTTACGCTAGCGAAGTCAAGGTCGAACAGAGGCAAACCCAAGCGATCGCTTGGTACTACTGACAGGAGTTGGCATGGCAAAGCTGCGGGCAGGCCTCGGATATGAACTCGAGGTACGTGGGCGGACCAAAGAGGTCGAGCAGCAGGCGTTCGAGAATCTCATCGAGCAGGTCACTCTCGCCGATGGGCTCGGTTACAGCACGGCATGGATGGTCGAGCACCACTTCACTCGCGGGTTCTCGCACTCCTCGGCTCCCGATATCGTTTTGAGCGCACTTGCACGGGTCACCAAACAGATTCGGCTCGGGCTCGGCGTCGTTCTCCTCCCGTTCTCACACCCGATTCGCACCGCCGAGCGCGTAGCGACCATGGACATCATCTCGGGAGGACGCATCGAGTTCGGCACCGGCCGTGGAGCGTCCCCACTCGAGTACCAGGCCTTTCAGCGCCCCTTCGAGCAGTCCCGCACACTGTGGGAGGAAAACCTCGACACCGTGCTCGGGATCTGGGAGGCCGACGGCGAACCTTACAGCGCGGAACACGAGTACTGGAGCGTCCCCGCCGTGGGGGTATACCCGCGCCCCTTGCAGGAACCGCACCCGCCTGTGTGGGTGGCATCGACGAGCCTCGACGGCTACCTGCAGGCTGCACGGCGAGGCTACAACCTCCTCGGCATGACCATGCTCAAGGGCATCGACGACGTCGCCGAGGACATCGCGAAGTACAAGGCCGAGTTGGCCCGGCACGGTTTCGACCCGGAGACGCGCAAGATCGCACTGATGATTCCGTGGCACGTCGCGCCCACGACCGATGAGGCGCATGCCAATGCCGCCGACGCGGTGATGTGGTACATCCGTCGCCAGGTCAACCTGGTTGCGCCCCCCGACTATTACGACGCACGGCACGCGAGCCACCGCGTCCTCGGAGCACTCGCCGCTGGTCAATCTCAGGACGAGGCCATCGAGACGCTTCGCGACAACCTGATGATTGTGATCGACGATGTCGAGGGGTCCCGCAAGGCTGTGCAGCGGCTCGAGGAAGCCGGCGTCACCGACTTGATCGGGCAGTTCCAGGTCGGCGGCCTCGACAACGAGCATGTCCTGAGCTCGATCAAGCTGTTCGCTTCCGATGTTGTGGAGATCCGATGACAGACACCCAAACCGTCGAGACGCTTCCCGAGCCGATCAGCAGAGGAAACCTCTCCACAGCAGGAATCACGGCGGCTAAGGCCAAGGGACTCTTGCACGTCGATTCAACTGCTACTGCAGCGTTCCCACTCTCAGCCGAGGATCGTGCGGCCGCGGTCGCGTTGACCGCAAAAACACTCACCGACGCGGGCGTCAAAGCCACCGATCGCGTTGTCGTCTCACTCAACAATGACGGTGAGCTCGGGGGAACCCTGGTCGCAGAGGCGGCCGCGGAAGTGGCGGCGGCAGCGGCGAGCACCGGACCTCGCGGACGAATGCGGTTGCTGCGCACAGTCGAGAACATGCGCGCCAACGTTCTGGTGGGAACGGCCACCGGAGTCTCGGATTTCCTCGCACGGCTTCACCTCGAATTCCTGGTCGAGCCCTTGGACCTGGAACTCCGACTGATCGTACTGACCGGTGAGATCGCTGATCCGAAGAAGATCGAACACTTGGGGCGTGAATTCGGTGCCCACACCGTCGAGTTGTTCACCGACCCCCTCAGCGGGATCCCGATGGCACACAAAACCCAGAACGCCACTGCGCTCACCCCGACACACGAAGGCTTACTCGAACTCGCCACACCCGCGGAAACGTCGGCAAACGGTGAACTCGCAGAAATCGTAGTGAGGTACCCGTGGCACTCGAGCCTCGCGCACATCGGCGTGCGCACTGGGTATCTGAGCAGCAGGGACGGTGAATCCCTCACCATGCCCACACATACCTACGGTGACCTTCTCCTCATCCGCGGCCGATGGATCTCCTTCACCGCGCTCACGAAGGCACTTCGCGGCATCGACGGCATCGCACACTGGGAACTGCGCGTAGCACGGCAGGGAACGCTGGACTCGGCGACGGTCTTCGTCTCCTTCAACCGCGAGAGCCTTGTGAAGAACGGCATGTGGCACGCACGGATCGAGCAAGCCATCAGCGCAATGACCCCGATATCCGTGCAGGTCGAAATCGACCCTCACGTACGCGAGGATTCCGCTCCGCCCTCGATCAGGGACGAGCGCGGGCACCATCTGTAAGTCGAACAACTCTCGGAGGTTGAAATGAGCGCGACATCACCACTGCAACACGTCACCGGTCTTCCCGAGGTTGATGCCGCAGCGATGCGATCGGTACTCGGTCACTTCGCTACCGGTGTCATCGCGATCACGGCTCTGGATCCGGAATCCGGAGAAGGCGCCGGATTGGCAGCAAACTCCTTCACCTCGGTTTCCCTGGATCCGCCTCTCGTGGCTTTCTGCGTCGCCCACACGAGCAGTTCATGGCCGGCCATCAAGCGCGCCGAAACCTTCGTGATCAATATCCTCGCGGAGGATCAGGAACACGTCGGCCGCCAACTTGCGGTCAAAGGCGGTGACAAGTTCGCCGGACTGGCGTGGCGGCCCTCACCGTCGGGTGCACCGGTCGTCGAGAACGCTGTGGCCTGGATCGAGGCTCGTGTCGAAGCCGAACATGTCGCGGGTGACCACGTGATCGTGGTGTCGCGGGTCCAGCACCTCTATGCCGACGGACGCTCACCCCTTCTTTTTCACCGGGGTAAGTACGGACGACTGCACTTCGCCGACTGAATCCGCACCACGCCGCCGGAGCCGAACGCGAATCACCCTCTCCCGTCCACGCACTCCTCGTCGAGTCCACGAACCCCTGCATTGTCGGAGGCACCATGACAACACACATTTCACCGGTTGACGGACAGCACGACACTGCGGTGACACATGAACGGTTCGATACCGTGCCAGCGGCTCTGGACGCCATTGCACGCGGTGAAATCGTCGTCGTCCTCGATGACGAGAACCGGGAGAACGAGGGCGATCTGGTGATGGCGGCTGAGCACGTCACAACCGAGAAGATGGCTTTCATCGTCCGCCACACATCCGGGTTTGTCTGTGTCGCGATGACCGAAGCACGTGCAGCGACGCTTGGCCTGCCACTGATGGTTCCGCCCGACGGCAACAGCGAAATCCTCAGAACCGCGTTCGGCGTGTCGGTCGATGCACGTGACGGCGTCACGACAGGTATCTCTGCAGCAGACCGCGCGGTGACTACTCGTGCGCTTGCCAGCCCTCAGACTCTCCCTGATGCTCTCACTCGGCCGGGTCACGTGATGCCGCTCCTGGCCCGGCCGGGAGGCGTACTGGAGCGTCCAGGGCACACGGAGGCAACCGTTGACCTATGTCGAATGGCTGGACTCGAGTCTCTGGGTGTCCTTTGTGAACTCGTGGACGACGATGGTGAGATGTCCCGTCGTGCATCACTCTTCGAGTTTGCACATCAACACGATCTGAGAATCATCTGCGTGCGCGACATCATCGAGCATCGACGGAAACGAGAGTCAATTGTCACACGCGTCTCGGAAGCCCGAATCCCGACGGCCTTCGGCGCCTTCACCGGGCATGCTTTCGCAGCGCACGACGGCGTGGAGCACCTCGCGTTGGTCGCCGGAACACCGCACCTAGCCGACTCCTCGGCGACAGCGTCACCGCTCGTTCGCATACACAGCGAATGCCTGACTGGCGATATTCTCGGATCACTCAGGTGCGACTGCGGTCCCCAACTCCAGGACTCTCTCGAATTGATCGCAGCTGAAGGTACTGGGGTCCTCGTGTATCTTCGCGGCCACGAAGGACGCGGCGTGGGGCTGGGGGCGAAACTGGCTGCCTACGCGCTCCAAGAGAACGGTTACGACACAGTCGATGCGAACCTCGAATTAGGTCTGCCCGTCGACTCACGGGACTATGCTGCTGCGGCCGCCATTCTCAGGGACCTCGGCGTGACACGCGCGCGGTTGATCACCAACAATCCCGACAAGATCAGCGCCTTGTCGAGGTACGGCGTCGAAGTAACAGCACGTGTGACCCGACCTCCACATGTCAACCGCCACAACATCGACTATCTACGCACCAAAGAAACTAGATTGGGGCACTCCATCATGCCGATCGCGGAGGTTGCGGAGTTCGCAGGGTGACAGGCCACCACCGCCGTACTCGTGCGCGGACAGTAGGGACTCCCGCGCACGCCGGCACGCTCGTAGGTGATGTGCGGAATCTACAAACCCGAGCCGGGACCTGGACCGGTGACCAGTCGAGTGTCGCTGTGGCTCAGCGTATCACCACAGGTGTCGACTGAGTTGGGACGGGCGCTCAGAGCAGCCGTGTGCAGCGCAGATCTGCAATGTTCACGGCTCTGATTTCCGGCTAGCGACGAAACACCCCCGACGGGTTGCCGTCCCCGACTATATTGCCACTGCAGGACGCCCTGCTGTCGCCCCACCATCGACGACCAGATCGTGACCGTGACGTATCCGGCCTCGTCCGACGCGAGAAACAGGATCACATCCCCGCGGTGGGCGACATCCCACCGTTCGACGCAACGTTCACGATGACCCCGTGTCCTTGCTTCGCCATCAACCGGCCTGCCGCGCGCGTTCCGTAGAAGACACCGCCGAAGTTGACCGAAACCGTCCGATGGAACTCGTCGTCGCTCGTCTCGACCCGTGAGCGGTTGGCGAGCACTCCCGCGTTGTTGCACATCACGTCTATCCGTCCGTATCTGTCTCGGGTGGAGTTCACGAGTGCATCCACCGACTCCGGACGGCTCACGTCGACCAGAACGAAAGTGGCACCGATCTCCGCCGCTACCTTCTCCGCTCACTCGCCATTCATGCCCCTGCGATGCCGACTCGCGCTCTCTCTGCAACATCAATTCAGCTGTTGCTCGGCCTAATCCCGACGATCCGCCGGTAATGATTACGATCTCGTTCACCAACTGACCGGTCATGGGGGGCCCTTCCTTTTAGTCCGAAGTTACGGTTAGGCGGACGAGAGAACCCCCAGTTGAGCTGGGGGTTCGTTGGTTTCGGTTGTGGTTGTTCTGGCTACCTGACCGCCAGGGGATGGCGGTATCGAGGAGTTCGAACGCGCGTCGTTGGGTCGGGGTGGGGAGCGACCACGTTCGCAAATCACGATTCAGTCAGCCTCGTGTGACCCACCTCTCAAATTCCTCTTGCTGTGACGAAGTAATTGACCTAGCATTTGCTACATCTCAACCGATCGCGGCGACGGATGCCCGCGTGCCCCCAGGAGCACGCACACGGTCCGTTGAGCTCGAACCCCTCTACGGACACTCGAGGAGAACCGAACGTGAGCAATCAGCCGACCGAGACCGAACCCCATCCTCACGAAAGTGCGGGATGCCCATACGCATTCGACGCCGACGACTTCGATGTTTCCTCGCCACGGCACGTCAGCAGCCCCTTTGACTTCTACCGGCGGCTCCGCAGTCAACAGCCGGTGTTCGCCAGCGCGCAGCTCGACTCGCACGTCCTCAGCCGCTACTCCGACATCCGCAACGTGTTCCTCGATCACCAGTCCTTCAGCTCGGTCGGCAGCCTCGCCGCGGCGGCGCGGATCGATCCCCACGTCGAACGCCTCCTCACCGAGCACAACGCCACACTGGAGACGTTTCTCGCCAGCGTCGACCAGCCCCTCCACACTCGTCTCCGGCGGAGCGTTGCGCGGTCGTTCTCGGTGCGCTCCATGGCACGGCTTGAACCCGACGTACGGGCACACGCAACCGAGATGATTGAAGAGCTACTTCCCCGCGGACAGGCGGACTTCGTGTCCGAGTTCGCCAGTCTTCTGCCCGCCCGCATCACGGCCCGCTTCCTCGGCATTCCCTCCGAGGACACCGAGAAGGTGCAACAGTGGGTCGACGACTGGTTCGGGTTGTTCTTCACGCCGATGTCTGTGCGGGAGCAGCGAGTACGCGCCGAAGGCTATATCGAGTATGTCGAGTACATGTACCAATTGCTGGCGAAGAGACGCGCGCGACCACAGGACGACTTCATGAGCGAAACCCTCGCCGCTGTCGCCGACGGTACTGCGGATCTCACCGATCGTGAGATCGTCGAGATCATGACCGCAATCAGCCTAGGAGGCAACGACACAACGGGCAATCAGGTCGCGAGCCTCGTCTACCGACTGATGGTAACACCGGGGGCATGGGACACCGTCGTCAGAGATTCGGCACTTCGCCCGAACGCTGTCGAGGAATCCATACGCCTCGACTCGGCCGGGATCGGCGGCTTCCGATTCGCCAACGCGGACGTGGAGATCGGAGGCGTCACAATTCCGAAGGGCGCCCGCTTGTTCCTGCTCCAGGACTCGGCCAATCACGACGAGACGATGTTCGAAAACCCGGACGAGTACGTCCTCGATCGTCCGAATGCCGCCGAGAACATAGGATTCGGTGTGGGAATCCACCATTGCCTCGGCGCGCCCCTTGCCCGCCTGGAGCTCCGAGTGGTACTGGACGTCCTCACCGAACACGTCCCGACGCTACGTCTTGCCGACAGCGCACCCCCCACCTACCGCGTCAGCGTTGTCCAACGTGCAATGGATTCACTGCCCGTCGCGTGGGACATATCGAAATGACCCCAATCGACGTAGACCTCGCGATCGTCGGAGCGGGACCTACCGGACTGTACGGCGCCTACTATGCCGGTGTCCGCGGACTCACCGTGGCCGTCATCGACTCGCTGCCCGAGGTGGGCGGACAAATTACGGCGATGTACCCCGAGAAACCTATCTACGACGTTGCCGGGTTTCCCGCCGTCCTCGGGCGCGAGCTCGTGGACGGATTGAGGAAGCAGGCGGACCGCTACCACCCCATCTACCTCCTCGATCAACGTGCAGAACATCTGCAACCGGTACACGACCCGACGGGCCACAGATTCCAGGTCACGACATCGGCCAATACCGAAATTCGAGCGCGAGCCGTCGTGTTGACGTGCGGCATCGGAACCTTCAAGCCAAGACCGCTCCCGGCGGGCGACGGGCACCTTGGCCGCGGATTGACCTACTTCGTCCGCAACCTCTCCGAGATGATCGATACCGACGTTGTCGTCGTGGGTGGGGGTGACAGCGCATGTGATTGGGCACTGGCATTGGAGGGCTCCGCCCGAAGCGTGACCCTCGTGCATCGACGAGACACATTCCGGGCACATTCCGCCACCGTGACAGCCCTGCGGAACAGCTCAATCGAGGTGCTCACCAACGCGCAGGTGACCGGGATCAGCGGGATTCATTGCGTCGAGCAGGTCGAGGTGGTCCAGGGGTCCGTCTCGCATATCCGGCCGGCCCAACGAGTCATTGCCGCGCTCGGCTTCACGGCGGATCTCGGACCGGTTCGATCGTGGTCCGTCGACCTTCGGGACAACAGACACGTAGTCGTCGACACACGCATGCAAACCAGTGCCGACGGGATCTACGCGGCCGGGGACCTCACCGAGTATCCCGGCAAGGTCCGGTTGATCTCAGTGGGGTTCGGCGAGGTCGCCACTGCGGTCAATAACGCTGCTGCCTCTATTGATCCAGCCGCGACCGTCTTCCCCGGACACAGCACGGACCAGGATCCTGCCACTACCGAACCGCAGCGTGTGAACGTGTGAGGAAAGGAATCAACCGATGCCGTACGTCATCAACTCGAAATGCATCGACACCAGAGACCAATCGTGTGTCGAAGAGTGCCCCGTAGACTGCATCTACGTCGGCGACCGCAAGCTCTACATCAATCCGAACGAGTGCATCGATTGCGGTGCATGCGAGCCGGCGTGTCCGGTGGACGCGATCACCGTCGATAAGCAAGTACCCTCGAACGACCAAACGTTCATCGACGATTCTCGCCGATTCTTCGCCGAGCTATTGCCCGGGCGTGAGGAACCGATCGGCAACCCCGGTGGGGCCCTCCAGTTCGGAGACGTCGGGGTAGATACTCCGCTGGTCGCCGACTACCGAAGCGCGACTAGCCCGCAATGACGACGTGGGCGCTGGTCTCACCGCCGGGATCAGCGCCGTCGCCGGCCGTCGGGGCACGATGCTGTTCCACTCTCCCGCAAGCGCGTCGCGCGCAGGTGCAGGTTCCAGGAACACCGGGATGTTCTCGGTGTGCTCGTAGTGCGGGCCACACTGCGACAATCCTCCGTCGACCGCCAGGTTTTGCCCCGTGACATACAGGGACAGATCCGACAACACGAACATCGCGGCAGAGGCGACATCGGCAACCAGTCCCCGCCGGCCCAGTGGAATGATGTCCCGTTCCCGAGGGCAGGGAACTTCACGGTCGGCGTTGAATTGTTCGGGACCCTCGCAGTGGAAGAGCTTGTTCACGGCTTTGATTCCGGCTAGCGACGAAACACCACCGACGGGTTGCCGTCCCCGACTATATTGCCACTGCAGGACGCCCTGCTGTCGCCCCACCATCGACAACCAGATCGTGACCGGTCACGTAACCGGCGTCGTCCGACGCGAGAAACAGGATCCCGGCCGCGATCTCAGAGGGTCGGGCTGCGTATCCGATGGGTTGGAGCTTGTCGAGGACCTGCTTGATTCCGTCGATGTCGGGAACCATCGCAGTCAGCATCGCCCCGGGTGAGATCGTATTCACCCGAACACCAGCGCCCGCAAGCTCCAGTGCGCACGCTTTCGACATCGCCACCACGGCAGCCTTCGTTCCGCTATATACAGCCATCCCCGCTGTGGGCGACATCCCACCGTTCGACGCAACGTTCACGATGACCCCGTGTCCTTGCTTCGCCATCAACCGGCCTGCCGCGCGCGTTCCGTAGAAGACACCGCCGAAGTTGACCGAAACCGTCCCATGGAACTCGTCGTCGCTCGTCTCGACCAGAGAGTGGTTGGCGGAAACTCCTGCGTTGTTGCACATCACGTCGACTCGCCCGTATTTGTCGTGGGTGAAGTTCACGAGCGCATCCACCGACTCCGGACGACTCACGTCGACCTGTAGGAAATTGGCGCCGATCTCGGCGGCTACTGCCTTGCCGCGGTCGCCATCGATGTCGGCGATCACCACCCTCGCTCCCTCTGCGATCATTAATTCGGCCGTTGCTCGGCCCAATCCCGACGATCCACCAGTAATGATCACAACTTTGTTCAGTACCCGACCGGTCACGGCGAGCCCCTTCCTTCCAGTTGCAGCTATGGATGGAGTCCTCCACCCTCGCGCTTACTTGTTCAGTCACGTCACAGGAGATGCCCCGAGCGTGCGCAATCAGCCACCTGTGGGCAGATGGCACCGATCGATGCGCGGATTCGAGAGGTCGCCGCCGCGGTCGATAACGCTGCCGACTATCCGAATCCTCCACCGTTGCTAGTCGGGGCACACGATGCTGTTCCACTGTCCCGCAAGCGCCTCGCGCGCAGGTTCAGATTCCAGGAACACAGGGATGTTCTCGGTGTGCTCGTAGTGCGGCCCACACTGCGACAATCCTCCGTCGACCGCCAGGTTTTGTCCCGTGACATACAGGGACAGGTCCGACAACATGAACATCGCGGCAGAGGCGACATCGGCAACCAGTCCCCGCCGGCCCAGCGGAATGATGCCGCGTTCCCGATTCCCCTCGGATGTGCTTGCCGGGTGCATCCTCGGTGAATTGATCAGGCCCCACGACACGGTGTTTGCTCGGACTCCGAAGGGGCCGAGCTCAACGGCCATCGTGCGCGTGAGGGAGTCCAGAGCCGATCGTGTTGCTCCGTAGAACGCAAACCACGGCATCGATCGATCGGCGTCGGCGACGGACAGGTTGACGATCGAACCGCGCTTCCCGTCTACCATGCGCCGGGCAACGGTCTGGCTGGTTCGCAGTGCGTAGGTCACGTTGATCGCGAGAGCGCGAGTCCACTGGTCCGATCCGAGATGAAGGAAGTGTCCGATATCGTCGCCGGACACGCCGCCGACGACATTGACGAGGTGCCTGACCGGTCGATCAGCTCGATCGAGAGTTGATGCGAGGTCGCGAATCCCGTCCTCGTTGGTGATGTCCGTCAGCACCGAATGCAGACGCACCTCGTGGCCCAAGGCCGCTGCGAGGTGTCCCGAACGCTCTTCGTCGTGGTCGACCATGATGACAGACGAGCCGGCCTGCAGGAGGAGCTGGACCATCGCCGAACCGACCCCGCCGCTCGCTCCACCGATGACGACCGCGCAACTGTCCGCGAACCCTGGAAAGACGAAGTCAGGAACCGGCGGAAGTTCGAACTTCACCGTCACAGCGGCATCACCAGTCCGCCGTTGACCCGGATGATCTGGCCGGTGATATATGAAGCAGCATCCGAGGCCAGGAAGGTGACGGCGGTGGCGACCTCCCTCGCCCGACCCGGTCGGCCCAGCGGGATCGAGGCACTGTGCTCACTGTCGACTGCGTTCTGCTGCTCATCGTTCAGCGTGCCGTCTGCATTCCGATAATGCGCGGCGGTCATCGACGTCGAAATGTACCCCGGCGAGACGGTGTTCACCCGCACACCATCACCGCCGAGCTCCATCGCGAGTGTCCGGGTGAGCTGCAGGACACCCGCTTTCGGGATGCTGTACGCCCCGAGGTCGGGCGCGTGGCCATCCACAGTTCCGGACGAGACATTGATGATGCTTCCACCGCCACCGCTGATCATCGCCGTGCCGACTGCGCGACAACCGTACACGAAGCTCTTCAGGTTGAGAGTGAGACCTTCGTCGAACTCGTCGTCGCGCATGGACAGGACGGGTCCGCGGGCCGTGATCGCTCCGGCTACGTTCGCCAGGACATCGATTCGCCCCGTCCGGAGGAGCAGATTCGACACTACGGACTCGAAGTCGGCTGCAGAGCGCACGTCCAAGGAGTAGGAGAATGCCGTGCCTCCCTGTTCCGTGATCTCCTCGGCGCAGCTTCGGCATGATTGCTGGTCGACATCCGCACAACCCACCGCGGCGCCTGCGTTGGCAAGTTCGATCGCCGTCGCGCGGCCGATACCACTTCCAGCGCCGGTGACAAGCGCAGTGCGGCCCTCCAATCCGAGTGCGGCACTCGACATCGCTCGCCGTCCTTTCCTTGCACAGCGCGTTTACTGCGCGGTATAGCGGCCGTCGACGACCAACTTCAGCGACCTACCCGCCGAATGGACCGGAAACGTCGTCCCTCACGCCTTCAGGGGTGCGTAGAGCACGACTGCGTTACCCCAGGGGTCCAGCACGACCGCACGAGTCTCATGCGGCCCGTCCTCAGGATCGCGAACTACCTTGGCTCCGGCGGCAACTGCCGCGTCTACGGCGGACGCGACGTCGGATACCTTGAAGGACGCGGCGACGCGACCGTCAGTGACGTCCTCCTCGCGTCCGGCGATCGCGACGGTGACCTTGCCACCGTCCAGTGCAGCGAATCGTGAGCCGTCTTGGAACTTTGTTGGAAGTGACAGAACGGATCCGTAGAACTTCACCGCGGAGTCGACGTCGTCGACGGGATACAACACATTCCCGACGGAAACCTGCTGGGTCATGGTGTGGTTCTCCAATTTCTTCGAGAGGGCCCTTGGATGTCGGTGCTTACAGACGATTCGACTTGGTGTCCTCGTAGCGTTTGCGGGCGCGCGCGTTCGCGGCACCGAGCGCGACCTGGAAGTCGCCTTCAGAGTTGTGAAAGGTGTTCCAGTTCTCGATTCGACGCCGATTCGAATCCTGGAAGTGGGGCACGACTTCGCGAGCGAACAACTCGTACGAGTTCAGGGTGTCCTGGGGCGAGGCCCAGTCGAGTACCCGGATGAGGTGAGTGCCGTAACCGCCGGACATTTCCTGCATGCGCTCGATATGCTCGATTGCATCTTGTGGAGTCCCGACCACACCGAGATTGGAGGCGCGGAACACGTCGAGGATCGGTGCTCCCTCGTCCAGACCCGACGAGTCATAGATTGCCTTCAGGAAACTCGCGTCGCGGAACAGGTAGCGGCCGGCGTCTTCCATGGCGTATGAAACCTGCCGCTCGGCTTCCTCTCGTGTGGGGGCCACGTGAATGACGCTCACGAGCCGCCAGTCCCGGCGGTCTCCCGGTCCGTGCCCGTGCAGCGCCCGCTGTTCCGAGTAGATGTCCCAGTGTTCGGCGAGTACGCGACTGCCGGCGTCGGTTGCGGCGGCGAGGGCCAGCATCGGCAGCCCGAATCGTCCGGCCAACATCGCCCCCGCCGGCGAGATGACCGCTGTGACAGCCAACTCCGGGTGGGGGCGGGTGTAGGGCAGCATCTGCAGCTGCGCCTGACGAAGTTCGAACCACTCGGTCTTACGATCGATGCAGCCGTCGGAAGTGAACAGAGCGAGAATCGCTTCGAGCGACTCTTCCATTCGCTCCCGGAGCGACGAGTATTCCAGCCCCATCATGGCCGCATCGGATGGAAGTGCGCCCGGCCCAACTCCCATGATGAGCCGGCCCCGGGTGAGATGATCCAGCAGTGTCATGCGCTCGGCGACCATCAGCGGATGGTGGTAGGGAAGCGAGATCACTCCGGTACCCAGCTTGATGTGCCGGGTTCGTTGCGCGGCGGCCGCGATGAAGAGCTCGGGGCTGGAGATGATCTCCCAGCCACTCGAATGATGTTCGCCGACGAAGGCTTCGTCGAACCCGAGCTTGTCGAGGTGTTCGACGAATTGCAAGTCACGCTCGAGGTCCCAGGTGGGATTGTTCGACGGCTTGTGCTCGGGTCCGAGGAAGACGCCGAACTTCATCCTCGTGCGCTCATGGCTGGTCACGATCGATCACTTCCTTTGGTTACGCGGGTTGTCCAATCGGGGGCCTGTGATCCAGTCATGACCGGCTTGCCCTTCGTGCCTCGGTCGCCGCGTGGTCGACATCGCCCTTCGCGGTGACGACCACACCGTAGTCACGCCATGCTCCCTCGACGGTGATTCGTGCGGCTTCGACGTCCTCGGACACGGACTCCACGGGGCGTTCGAATGGATCTCCGATTCCACCGCCGCCGCTCGTCTCGACGATGAATGCCTCGCCCGCGAGGAAGAGTTCGTTATTGACCTTCGAGTTGAGGACGACGGTCTCTCCGTGGGGTACGCGCTTCTTGAATGCACCGGTCACTCCGGGCTTTCCGCCGTCCCGGCCTCGGGGACCGGTTTCGAGCCGGTCCCCGCGTGTGGTGACGTAGGCGTCGGCGAGCAGCCGGAACACGGTGCGTGTTCCGAGACCGCCGCGCCAACGTCCCGGCCCGCCGGAGTCCGCGATGTACTCGACCTCCTCCACGATGAGGGGGCAGCGCACTTCCACGGGCTCGACCTGCGGGACCGAGTTACGCCCGAGACCGAAGTGGATGCCGGTGGCATCCGGGCCGTCTTTGCCGAACCGGGCTCCCACTCCACCGAACTCGTAGGCGAGATGGACCCAATACGGTGCCGTTTTCGCGGCGATCGAGAAGGGTTGCAGGATTCCCGATGCTGCGATGGCACGTTCAGGGACTGCGTCGGATAGTGCCTGAAGTACCGCTTCCATTGCCGCGTATGCCGGAAGGAAACGCCCACCGCATGGATAGGGTGACTGGGCATTGAGCAGCGACCCCTCGGGCAGATTCACATTCAGGACCCGCAGGCATCCGTCGTTCATCGGGATCGTCGGGTCGACGAAGCACCTGAACGCGAAGACGGCTGCGGCAAGCGATTGGGAGATGCTCGAGTTCACTGCGGCGGCGACCTGGCGGTCGGTTCCCTCGAAGTCCAGCGAAATGTCGCGGTCACCGATCGTCACCGCAACCTGTACACGATGACCGCGCAGGCTGGTGACGCCGTCGTCATCGATGGTGTAGTCGGAGCGGTAAGTTCCGGCGGGCAAGTCCTCGATCGCGGCTCGGGTAAGAATCTCGGTGTACTCGAGGTAGTCGTTCACCCCCTTCGAGAACCCCTGAACTCCGTATTCTTCGATAAGTTCCTCGACGCGTTTCGCGGCAGTCGACGCGCCCGCTATGAGTGCACGGACATCGCCCTGCACCTTGTCAGGCGTGCGGCTGTTCAAGGCGAGGATCCGCATGATCGGCTCTTCCAACCCCTCCGCGGTGGCGATGCGGACCGGAGGTAGTTGGAGTCCCTCCGCGAAGATCTCGGTCGCCAAGGATGCCATTCCGCCGGCGGACGCACCTCCGATATCCGAGACGTGGATCAACGTCGCAGTGAAGTACTCCACCGTTCCTTCGACGAAAATCGGCTTGAAGATGAGGATATCGTTCGTGTGAACCCCGCCTTTGTAGGCGTCATTGGTGGCGAACACATCTCCGGGCCGCATCGTGTCGAGCGGGATGTCCGCGAGTAGGAACGGCACCGCCACCGACAGCGCCATGCTGTTCATCAGGGTCGTGGCCATCGAATGCGCGATAAGCCGACCGTCCTTGTCCAGGATCGCAGCTGATGCGTCGGAACCCTCTACGACGAATGTCGAGAAGGCCGACCGCACGACGACGATGCTCGCCTCCTCCGCTGCGACCACCAGTGCATTGCGGAGCACCTCGGAAGTCAGTTGCGCTGTGCTCGAACCGCTGTCGTCGAGAGTCTGGGCCGAACCGTCGGCCAGAACGTGCGTCATTACTTCTCCTCCGAAGCGCGCGACAGAATTACATTGAACTCGCTGTCGACCTGGGCGTTCCATGCCGGCGGGACCACGATGGTCGATTCACCGTCTGCGATGACGAGAGGTCCCGGTACCGGGTGGGCACCGACGATTCCTTCGCGTTCATACACGGGGGTTTCCCGGTACTCACCGAATTCACGGAACCAGACGCGCCGTTTCCGTGCCGGCCCCTGACCTCGAGCATCGGATGTCGCGCGACGACCTAGCGGTACTTTCGGGACTACGTGAGTCACCCGGACTCGGTAGCTCACCAATTCGATGGGGCCTGAACCGTCGATTCCATAGGCCTCCTTGTACTTTTCGGCGAAGCTCTCACGCAGGGCCGGGAGCGATGAGTCGTCCCAGTGCCTACCCTCACCTCCGTCACTGATTCGGACGGTCAGTTCGTGCGCTTGACCGGCCAACCGCACGTCGACAGATCGCTCGACTCGGGTAGTCGGTGCGGCGAGCTCCACGCCGAGATCACCGGCCGCGATCTCCGCGAGCTGGGTGAAGGTGTCGTCGACCGACGCCCCGTCGATGTCGTTCTCATGGCACAGTCGGGTAAGTACCCGGTCGGTGCTCAGGTCCGTGCCCAGGAGTCCGACTGCAGAACCGACGCCGCACGACGGGGGGATGATCACTGTGCTGATGTCGAATTCCTCGGCCACCCGCGCTGCATGCATCGGACCTGCGCCGCCGAACGCGACAACCGCAAAGTTTCGGGGATCCAAACCACGCTGGACGGTGACCACCCGGACGGCTGCTGCCATCGTTGCATTAGCGATCTCATGAATGGCATTTGCGGCGGCTTCGATACCCACGCCGAGAGGTTCCGCGACACGCTCGCGGATGACATCAGCCGAGTTCTCGGGTTCGAGTCCCATGGTTCCACCCGCAAACCCGATCGGATCCAGGTAACCCAGCACGAGATTCGCGTCGGTCACCGTCGGGTCCTGACCACCGCGGCCATAACATGCCGGGCCCGGTTCGGAGCCGGCCGAATGGGGTCCGACCCGCAACGCCTGCCCGTGGTCGACCCACGCGATGCTGCCACCACCGGCGCCCACCTCGGCAAGGTCGATCGCCGGCGTCTTGATTGGCACCCCGGTACCCGCCCGACGTCCGCCGAAGCTCCCCTTGCCACCGACGTGGAACTCAGTGGTGATGGCCGGAGCGCCGTTGCGGACCACCGACGCCTTCGCCGTCGTGCCACCCATATCGAACGAGATCACATCGGGGTGACCTGCCGACAAACCGGCCGCGCGGGCAGCGAGCACTCCGGCAGCCGGACCTGATTCGATGGTCGCTACAGCGCGCCGACCGGCGAGCTCCGCGGACATGACTCCTCCGCCGGATTCCATAACTTGCACGCGTGCCTCGATTCCGGCATCACGCAGCCGTTGCTCGAGCTTTCGTAGATACGAAACCATCACCGGGCCCACGTACGCAGACATCAGTGTCGTCGTGGTGCGTTCGTACTCCCGAAGCTCGGGCCACACGTCAGCTGATGTCACAACCGTTGCGTCCGCCGGGAGATACTCACGCACGATCTCCGCGGTGCGCAGCTCGTGGGCGGGATTGACGTACGAGTGCAGTAATGCGATCGAGACGGACCGGATGCCGCGATCCCGGATCTCCTCTGCCACTGCGCGCACGGACGACTCGTCCAAAGGAATGATGGCCTCGCCGGCGCTGTCGAGGCGCTCGAGCACGTCGAAACAGTCGGAAGCAGGGATGGGCGACAACGGCGGGTCGAAGAACGTATCGAAGCGATCCTCCTCAACCCGCGCGTAGCGGCCCAGCGGCAGGAGGTTACGAAAGCCGCGCGTACCGATGTGCGCGACCCGGACACCCTTCTGCTCCAGAATCGCGTTGGTGGCAAGGGTGGTCGCATGTACCACCCGATCTACCGCGGCCGGGGCCACCCCCGCCGTAGCGAGGGCGGCCTGCACACCTCTGACGATTCCTTCAGTGGGGTCGCCGTGCGTACTGAGCGTCTTGGCAACCGACTCTTGGCCCGTCGGTCCGGCGAGGACGACGTCGGTGAAGGTGCCGCCGACGTCGATGCCGAGGGCATAACCATTCGACGAGTGGTGCGGATCTGCTGACATGGAGTCACCCTAACTACTTGAGCAAGCGCTTGTCTATAAGTTTGTCACGTGCAGTTGAGCAGAGATTCGGCGACCAGAGCGGGAAGCCATGACACGAGTTCCCTGCCGCCTTCCCCCGCTCGACTCCACGGTGTCCAGCACACGTCCTCGTGTTCCCAGTTGAGCCGAATCCGCCGATGAAGCGTGGTCGCCACGAAGACGTGCACCGTCCACACCCCGTCGCCGCCGGAGAGGCGTAACACCGGCCCCTCTACCAGGTCGGCAAGGTCGATGCGAGACAGGCCGGTCTCCTCGCCCAACTCGATCAACACGTGTGCGGCCGGGTCGTCTCGCGAGTCGAGGTAGCCCGTGACACAGTGCCACCTACCCCGGTCGCTCGCAACGAGGGAACTTCTCCGCAACAGACACAGCTCGCCATCGTTCTGCAGAAGCATGGCGACGGCACTGCGACCGGAACGCTCGAGGCATCGGCTCAACGGTCTACCCCTTTCGGTGTTCCGGATCACTATACACTTACCCAAGCGCTTGCTCAGTAGTGTATCTTCTGGATTCATGCAGACCGACCTCACAGGCAAGGTAGCGCTGGTAACCGGCGGTGGCGCCGGCATCGGTGCCGAAATCTCCCGGCGCCTCTCCCGTCGCGGTGCGACAGTTCTCGTTCTCGATCGCAACCTCGACGCAGCCGAATCCGTTGCGGGCTCGATCGATCGGGGAACCGCCGTCGAAATGGACCTCGCGGACACTACCTCCATCGCGCTCGCCCTCCGCCGCGACGCGGCACTACGCGAGGTCGACATCCTCGTAAACAATGCCGGCCTCACCAGAGTCGAGCGGTTCGTCGACAGCGATCCCTCGGCATGGGACATGCTGTGGCAAGTGAATCTGCGCGCTCCCATGCAACTCTGCCACGCGATCGTCCCCGAGATGACCAAACGTGGGTGGGGCCGCGTCGTGTTCGTCGCCACCGACAGCGCGCGAGCGGGAGGCGGCGGCGAGGGCATCTACTCGGCGACCAAGGCCGGTCTGCTCGGTTTCTCGAAAACCCTGGCACGGGAAACGGCCCGGGACGGTATCACCAGCAATGTTGTATGCCCAGGGCTGATCGATACGGCCATGCTGCAATCGGTTAGGGAGAACAACCCAGCGCTGATGGACAAACTGATCGGCGCCATACCGATGCGCCGCATGGGATCCTCCGACGAGGTCGCGGCGGCGATCGAGTTTCTCTGCACCGTCGACTCCGGGTACGTCACCGGCCAGACCTTCAGCGTCAACGGTGGGATCACGATGATGTGACACCGCCGGCACCTCACTTCCCACATCGATCCGGCCAGAAGGGATTCCAGGATGAAGATCGACCTCTCCGGCAAGACCGCACTCGTCACGGGCTCGACGAGAGGAATCGGGTTGGCGATAGCACGGGGTCTTGCCGACTGCGGCGCGCATGTGGTCGTCAACGGCCGCACTGCGACCGCAGCAGAGCAGGCCCTCGACCAGTTGGCTTCCGCCGGCAGCTTCTCTGCGGTTGCTGCGGACGTGACGACCGCACAGGGATGCGACGCGATCGCCAGCGCATACCAATCCTTCGACATCATTGTCGGCAATGCTGCCGTGTTCGACTGGAAGCACTTTCTCGAGACGACGGACGACGACTGGATCCGTCATTACGAGATGAACGTGCTGGCGGCGGTGCGTCTAGCCCGTTCCTATCTGCCCGGCATGCTCGAGCAGAATTGGGGCCGAATCGTCCTTGTGGCATCCGAGGCGGGCATGAACATTCCGTCGGAGATGATTCACTACGGCGTGACCAAGGCCGCGGAGATCGCGCTCGCCCGCGGTCTCGCGGAACTGACGGTGGGCACGGGTGTCACGGTGAACAGCGTGCTGCCGGGGCCGACTGCGTCGAGCGGCGCCGACACCTTTCTCGATGACTATGCCGTCGAACACGGGATACCGCGAGAGGACGCGGATCGCCACTGTGCGACGTCAATAAGGCCGAGCACTTTGTTGGCCCGCCTCGCAACGGTCGACGAAGTGGCGAGCATGGTTGTCTACGCCTGTTCCCGCGAGGCCTCGGCAACCAACGGCGCGGCCTTGCGTGCCGAAGGCGGCCTTCTGCGGCATTTCGGCTGACCCGCAGCTCAGAGAACCACAATCGGATTGATCGGACTCGCAGTGCCTCCCACGATCGGCAGCGGCGCGGCAACGAAGAGGAACTCCGCCCTCTCCGTATGCGAAAGCTCCTCCAGCCACAGCATTTCGATGAGTGATACGCCGTGCTCCCACAGCGTCAGCATGTGAATATCCTCGTCGACGGATCCATGGAAGACACCACCGGGATCGAGTGCGCCGACCGCGATGTTGTCGGAGCCTATTGCCACGACGTCACGTTCCACCAGCCACTTGCCTCCGCTGTGACACAACCCTGGCTGCTCGTCGTTGTACTTCTCGGGGTCCTGCGCGAAAACCGTGGCCCATCCGGTCCGGACGAGGACCACATCCCCGGCCCGGACTTCTACACCGGCAGACTCTGCCGTGTCCGCGAGCAACTGATCGTCGATGCGCGTCGAAGCCGACAAATGAGGTACCCCGAGGTGCCTGGCAACGTCCAGCATCACGCCACGGGTGATGAGCGGTCCGAGTTTTTCGATACCGCACCGAGTCGCGCCGTAGCTACGCACCCGGTTTGCCGAGTGGCCGTTGAACAACATGTCGTTGCGCCACATATGCGCCAGTGCGTCGATGTGGGTTGTCGTGCCGTGCGGCGATACGATCAACGCGTCGTCCGCGACCGACATCTCCCCCTTGATCCGTCCGATGCCCGCCGCGTAGTCTCCGCCATCCATCGACATGAAATGCTGTGGCAGCGGTCGCCCGGTGAGGTGCGGGACGCGAGATGCGCCAGGCCCCGACGTGGCACCCTGGATGGGAAGGGCGAGCGACAAGGTCGTGCCCTCGCGTACTGTCGTGAACGCCGCGAGCACTGTGGACGGAGTCAGAAGGTTCGCAGCGCCCCGCTCGTCGTCCGTTCCCCACCGCCCCCAGTTTCCGAATTCCGACACTGCGTCGACGTGGACTTGCTCTGGCATCCTTTTCGCCCTCTCAGTTGCCTTACCGAAGGATCGACACCAGCGTATAGTACCAAGCAATCGCTTGCTTAAACGCAATTTGAAAGAGGGATCTCCCATGCCTCCGAACACCAGTTCAGCCCTGTCCTCCGAGCCAGAAGCGGAGGAAACACCGCGAGCGGATACTGATGACACCGCCGCCAGGCGGCGCGTCGTACCCGAGCACGAGGTCAAGACCCTCCTCGGCGAATACGGTGTCGATGTTCCGGTGAGCAGAACCTTAACCAACGCGGCACAAGCCGCGGATGCCGTGTCCGGACTGTCCGGTCCGCTCGTGCTCAAAGCCTGGGGTCCCGGACTCGTGCACAAGAGCGACGTCGGCGCCGTCGTCCTCGGGCTGACCGCACGCGAAATTCCAGCAGCGGTCGCCGACATGGCGGCATCTCTCGACCGTCAGGGTCTCACACCTAGCGGATACCTTGTCGAACAGCAACATCCCGGTGGAATCGAATTGATCGCCGGGGTCGTGCGCGACGCAACCTTCGGGCACGTGGTGTTGCTCGGACTCGGCGGTGTCGCCACCGAAATGCTCGACCTCTCGGCGCTGCGCGTCGCCCCCTTGTCGCGGGCGGACGCTGCAGAATTGGTAGATAGCTTCCCCGGGGCACCGCTACTACACGGCGCCCGAGGACGCGAAGCCGGCAACCGAGACGCTCTCATCGAGTTCTTGCTGTCGATCGCCGGCGAGGGAAGCCTGGTCGAACACCTCGGCGACACGCTTGCGGAGTTCGAATGCAATCCGATCGTCGTAACCGCCAGCGGCGTCCAAGCGTTGGATGCTCGCCTGATCGTGGAATCGACCACCGACATACCGGCTGCCACGCCCGAGCATCCCACTGACTTCACCCGTCTGTTCGCCCCACGCGGAATCGCGATAGCCGGTGCCTCGAGCAGTCGATCCACCTTCGGGAACCGTTTCCTCGCCGCCTATCGACAGGCCGGCTGGACCGACAGCCTCTGCGCTCTTCACCCGGACGCCTCCAGTATCGACGGGGTCCCCGCATACTCCTCGATAAGCGATGTTCCGTACCCAGTCGACTACCTGGTCGTGGCGGTACCGGCAGCGGCGGCTCCGAAAGTGGTCGCCGACGCGGCCGCTTCCGGCGTCGGCTTCGTACACGTCGTGACCGGGGGATTCGCGGAAATGGGTTCAGCCGGCGCCATATTGCAAGCCGAACTCGGGCAAGCCGCTTCCGGTACAGCGACTCGCATTCTCGGACCCAACTGCCTGGGTGTGTTCGCCCCCCGCGGGCGTCAGACCTTCACCCTCGGTGCACCTTCCGAACCAGGGGTGGTCTCCGTGGTGTCACAGAGCGGCGGTCTGTCCGGCGACATGATCACCGTGGGTTCACGACGGGGTATCCGGTTCTCGAAACTCGTCAGCATCGGGAACGCGATCGACGTGACCCAGGGCGAGCTTGTCGACTGGCTCGTCGACGACCCCGAGACCCGGATAATCGGAATCTACTTGGAAGGCACGCGTGACGGCGCAGCACTGCTCGGTGCGCTCCGGCGGGCCTCAGGGAAGAAGCCAGTCGTGATTTTGCGCGGCGGCTCGAGTGCGCAGGGCTCTGTAGCCGTGAGTTCACACACCGGATCGATGGCCAGCAACGAAAAGGTGTGGGCAGCCGTTTCCCGATCGACGGGAGCTGTTCAGGTGCGTTCGCTCGAAGACTTCCTGTCCTGCCTGACCTATCTTCAGCACTATATCGATCACAGGCCGAGCACCGACGCTGACGGTGTCCTGGTGATCGGGTTGGGAGGCGGCGCCTCCGTCCTCGCAACCGACACCTGCGACCGCGCCGGACTCGAACTGACTCCACTGCGCGACGAACTCCGCACGCGCCTCCGCGACCTTGGTTACGGCGCCGGAACGAGTGTTGCCAACCCACTGGAGGTTCCCGTGGGACCCGCCTCCCCCACGTCAATTCTGGTCGACGCACTCACTCCGGTCTTCACCCGGGACGGTCAGCACTACCAAGACGTGCTCGTGCATTTCAACGCTGCCGCCTATTACAACTACGGCACCGCGGGCATTCGCCCACTGATCAACACACTGCAGTCACTCGTCGACGCCGAACTGCCCGTCCGCGTCGCTGTCGTGGTTCGGAACACCGAGGTATGCCCGGCTGTGGATGTCGAACTTCTCGACATCTTCGCATCGGACAGCGGTCTCCCGATGTACCGGAGCTTCAGTGAAGCCGCGAGCGCGATCGCCTCGGCGCAGGACTTCGATGCCCGGCGAGGCAACGGCGCCTGATCGCCCCGAACATACACAGAAGCGCCGGGCCTCAGGGCCCGGCGCTTCTGTGTATCTAGTGTCGTGTCAGTGCGCGATCACGTCGGACGCGGTCTTGACCTCCCGAACGTCGCTCGCACGACCGTGCGGCATGATCTTGAGGATCGCAAGTCCGACGAGGGCGAACCCGGCCGAGACGAGGAATGCCAGGCGATATCCGTCGGAGTCGAAGAAGGTTCCCAGTTCGGTCGTAAAGGTATGCATCGCCAGCATCGCGAAGGCGAGCTGAACCGCAATGGCACTCGACAAGTTCTGCGCCGACAGCATGATCGACGACGTAATGCCCTGCTTCTCGGGCGGCGCAGACTGCACCACCAGGTTGGGCAACCCACCGAAAGTAGCGCCCATGCCGACTCCACAGAAGAGCAACCACAACAGCACCTGCCAGGTTTCGGAGTGCAGGAACGCCAGTCCGATGCTGCCGACCGCGAGCGCACCACATCCCGCCATCATCGGGTAGCGAATTCCCCAACGTGCAGCCTTCGCTCCACAGATGAAGCCACAGATGACCATCGCCGCCCCGTGTGGCGCCATGTAGGCGGCCACTCCGAATGCATCCGAGGCGAAGCCGATCTCTCCTCCCGGATCGCGTGGCATCTGGACGATGATGGGTACGAGTGACACGACGATCGCCGCCGGCCCGTACACAGCAGCGTTGAGTATGAGCGTCGTCCACATGGGTCGGGTGCGGAGCAACGAGATCTCGACGATCGGCTCGGGAAACGAACTGTCCCACCAGATCCATGCGGCAAAGCACGCCAGTCCCGCGACCATGAATCCGAAGAAGCTCGTCGATGTCCACCCCCAGGTGCCGGCATTGCCAAGCCCGTACACGAGCAGCGCACCACCGGCTCCGAGCAGGATCGCACCAACCCAGTCGAGTCGAGACTTCACCCGCAGCGGCGACTCCGGAAGTAGCAGCAATACCCCGATGATGCAGATCACCTGGAATGCGGCAATGCACCAGAAGATCGACAGTGGGCCGTACCCGTCGATGAGCCACCCCGCGACGAAGGGCGAAATGATGAGTAGCGCACCGGCACCGGTGAAGGTCACTGTGATCGCGAAGGCGATCAGTTTCTTCGGGAACACGTCGCGGATGAGGGAGTACGCCAGCGCGGGTGTCACGTAGAGAAGTCCCTGCAGCCCCCGCCCGACGAGAAAGACCTCGTAGGTCGGGGCCACCGCTGAGATGACACCGCCAGCCGCCGACAGGGAGGTGACAATGACAAGCAGGTTTCGCTTGCCGCGTAGGTCGGCGAGCTTTCCGATCATTGCGACGGCAACTGCGGTCACAAGGTTCGCGATGGTGATCGTCCAGCCCAGATCAGTTGTCTGGAAGTGCAAGCCGATACCCGGGAGCGCGGTCCCGACCAAGCTGTACGAAAAGGTTGCCAACTCCCCGAGCATGACGACGACGACGAGCGCGCCGATCCACCGAGGCGTCCAGATCTTGCCCTTTTCGCCGACGGGCGGTGTGTACTCGGATTCCTCGAGTGGGTTAACAGAGGGTGGGTTTGTTGTCATGCACGTGCTCCCTGTCCGATCCAGAAGGTTGATATGGAGGTTGTGACGCACGCCACTGCTGGCGTGGCGTCACAGTAATTGACCAAGCGCATGCTTGGCAAGAGTCCAACTTCCGAATCGGACTGCTCAAACGGAGAGTTTCCTCAGTAGCCGCCCTGATTGGCGAAGATCCGGGCGGGGTTCTCGATGAGCATCACATCGATCTGGTCCTGGCTGACGCCTCTGTCGAGCAGGGCCGGAACGACATCCTGGGGGATGTGGGTCCATCGCCATTGCGGATTCATCTCTCGGCGCCGCACCGGATCGGACATGTCGGAAAAGCAGGATGTGTCGTGCGACAGGACCATCCGGTCGGCGTACCCGCGCCGACACATTTCCGCGACGATCTCCACTCGCTTGTCGAATGGCACCGTGTTGAGACCGAATCGGTCCATACCCAGATATGACCCCGCGTCCGCGAGTTCTTCGAGGTAGTCGAAGTCGTCGGTGTCACCCGAGTGTCCGATCACGACCCGGGACAGATCGACGCCTTCCTCCTTGAATACCTTCTGCTGATCCAGGCCTCGGCGCAGCCCGGAATGGGTGTGCGTTGTAATCGGCACACCAGTTTCGCGATGTGCATGTGCAACCGAGCGCAGAACTCGGTCCACGTCCTTCGTCAGTCCGGCCTCGTCGGTGACGCATTTCAGTATCGCCGCACGGACACCGGTCCCGGTTATTCCTTCGGTGATGTCACGGATGAAGAATTCGGCAAGGCGGTCGGGGCCGCCGGCGGCGGTGCCTGGACCTCGGTAGTGGAAGTACACGGGGAGTTCACTCAAGACGTACGCCCCCGTCGCGACCACGATGTTGATGTTCGACTGCTCGGCTACCCGCGCGACCCTGGGAACGTATCTCCCGAGACCAATCACGGTGAGGTCGACCAGCGTGTCGAATCCTTCGGCCTCGAGCGCCGCGAGCCGCTGCACGGCTTCGGCTATCTGTGTCTCTTCGTCCCACTGTTCGGGGTAGTCGGGCCAATTCTGCTGGACTTCCGGGCTGGTGACGAAGATGTGCTCGTGCATCAGCGTTCTGCCGAGCGCGGACACCGGAACGTCACCGGTGGCGGTCGGCACGGTAGGTTGCGACTTCATACAGATCTCCATTGCTGTTTCGGCTGGGGGGTGACGGATATGACGGCGAGCGCACCTGCGGGCATCAGATCGGTGCCTGCGGATGAACGATGTGGTTCTGGGCATGCCACGGTTGATGCGCCTGAAATCCGCCGTCGACAATGATCGTCTGCCCGGTGATGTACTTCGATTCCGGCCCCGCCAGGAATGTGATTACCGATGCCAGATCCTCGGTTTCGCCGAAGTCGTCAACCAGCAGGTTGGCGTTGTAGGCCTCGAGCTTCTCCGGGGACAGGTTCTGCCGTGCGGTCGGGCTCAGGATCAGCCCGCTCGCGACGGCGTTGACGCGGATACCCCTTTTTCCGTGCGATGTCGCCACCGACCGGGTCAGCGAGTACTTGGCCGCCATCGACGCCGCGTAGGCGACGTGGACTGTATCCCCGCTGAATCCGGAGGTGGACCCGACGTTGACGATCACGCCTCCACCCCCACGTTGCATGATCGGGATGGCAAAGCGAGTTGCCCACACAGCACCGTAGAAGTTGACCGCGAACGTTCGCTCCCAGGCGTTGTCGGGAGTGACCTCGACGTTCAGGTCACTCTTCTCGACGCCTCCATAGGCGACGGCGTTGTTCACGAGAGTGTCGATCCGTCCGAACGCCGCTTCTGTCTCCGCTACGAGTTTTTCGACATCGGATTGGATTCCGACATCCGCATGAACCGCACGCGCGACTCCCCCACTTGCCGTAATCTCCTCCGCGACCGCATCCAGCTTGTCGTCCTGGATGTCGTTGATCACTACGGAAGCACCCATCTCGGCGAGCCGCAGTGACACCGTTCGGCCGACGCCCTGCGCAGCGCCCGTGACGATCGCTACCTTGCCATCCCAATTGACCATCTGTGATCCCTTCTGTACGAATCTGACGCATTCACGGTACTAGAGCAAGCGATTGCTTGGTATAGTTGCGGGACAATCCAGCAGGAAAGGGGCGAGCGCATGCTCGACTTCGAGAAACGACCCGGCGCAGCACTTATTGCGGGCGGGACCGGCGGCATCGGGCGCGCGGTCAGCCGGGTACTCGCCGAGCGAGGTAGCCAGATCTTCTTCACCTACCGCGGCAACCAAGAGGGCGCAGCGAGTTTGGCGTCCGAACTCAGCGCACTGGGCGCCAAGGTCGAGTTCGCACGGGTCGACCTCGCCAGCGTCGAGGAGGCAGCCGAACTCACAACTAGTGTGCGTGACGCATTCGGAGGGATCCACACGGTCGTGTATGCCGCCGGACCCCACGTACCGATGACCCACCTGAGTAAGGTCACACCTCATCAGTTCCGCGCACAACTCGAGAGCGACGCGGCCGCGTTCTTCAATCTCGTGCACCCAGCGCTGCCTCTCCTTCGTGAATCGCGTGGCAGCATCGTGGCGGTCACGACAGCCGCCACCCGACGATTCCCGGTCCGCGACGGACTGTCCTCGGGCCCGAAGGGAGCCGTGGAAGCCGTAGTCCGAGCGCTGGCCGCGGAGGAGGGCCGATTCGGCCTGCGCGCGAACTGTGTCGGGCCGGGAATGCTCACCGACGGGATGGCCGCACGGTTGATCGAGTCAGGCGATCTCGACGAGAGTGCGCTCGACATCACCCGGCGCAACATTCCGCTGCGCCGCTTCGGTGACGCGGAAGACATCGCCGAGGCAGTCGCCTTCCTCGCGTCCGATCGCGCCGACTTCATCTCCGGTCAGACCCTCGATGTCGATGGCGGGTATGGAGTCTGAGGTACCTCGGAAATCGAGGGGCGGGTCCGTTCGACGGGCCCGCCCCTCATTCGTCATCTACTCACCGGCGAGCTTTTCGACTACCGGAATGAACGTTTCCAGGTCCTTGTCGTTGTGGAGCACAAAGAAGTTGAGGCCGTGCGTATCACGCCAGTACCGAAGCTTGTCGACCATCTCACTGACATCTCCACGTAGGATTTGCGGAGTTTCCTCCTGCTGTGAGAGATCGACGGCACTCCAGCTCTCCTTGCTCTGAGGAATACCGACTTCCTGGATGCTGGTGCCGATCGCGATGTCGTCGAACCGCGCACCAGCGGACTCCCGGATCGTCTCGATCTTCCCGAGGAAGGATTCCAGACCGCCGTCTTTTGCGTCCGGTGCGGTTCCGTCAGCCCGAACGCGCAACGTCAAATTGACGTAGTCCGCGTACCGGCCTGCCAGCTTCAGCATCTTGGGTCCGCCGCCCGGGAAAAGGAACTTGGGGTACGGCTTCTGCACCGGTTTGGGTTCCTGTACCAGCTCGTCGATCTGGTAGTACTGCCCTTGATACGAGAATGCCCCCTCGCCCCACACGCCACGCAGGACTTCGAGGGATTCGACGAATCTGTCGAACCGCACCTTCGGTGGATCGAAGCTCAAGCCAGCCCGGTCATAATCCTCACGCATCCATCCGGTGCCGAGGCCGACGTCGAGCCGGCCGTCCGACAGCACGTCGAGGGTTGCCAGTTCCTTCCCTAGCACGACGGGGTGCCGATAGTCGTTCGAGAACACCAGCGTGCCGATTCGCAGTGTCGAAGTGGCAGCGGCTGCCGCCGACAACGCCGCGATCGGCGCGAACCGAGGACCCACGAAGTGATCCGGCATCAGCAGCGTCGTGAATCCGGACTGTTCGACCAGGCGTGCGCGCTCAGCCCACGCCTTTCCGGAGTCCGCCTTCCGCACAACGACACCGAACATGAATTTTTTCGTCGCTTTGTCTTGTGGCATTGTCCTTCATTTCTCGCTTGCTGCCACCAGGGCAGGTTTTGGTGGTGAAATCTCTTGTCCTCCGCTGAACCGCCGGATCGCATCGATGACACCTGCAATGGCTCGCCGACTCGCGGACGTCCACGGCGCCACACCGGTAAAACCGTGCGGCACATCGGCGATCGAGTGCAACTCGACGCTTACCCCGGCCGCTCGCATCCTCAACGCGTAATCCACCGCCTCGTCGTGCAGACAATCGGCACCCGCCGCCACGACATAGGCCGGAGGGAGACCGTTCAGGTCGGTGGCCGCAGTGGGAGAACCATACGCAGGCGGCTTGAATCGTTGCTCGCCCAGATAGTGCTGCCAGCACACCTCTGCATCGTGGGCGTTGAAGATCGCGCTCTCTGCGAGGGACGACATCGAGGGCGACTTCAGAGTCGAGTCAATGAACGGGTACAGCAATATCTGCCCCGCGAGCGCTCGTCGGCCCTCGTCGCGCAGCCGTAGCGCGACCGCCGCCGCCAGTCCGGCGCCGGCACTTCCGCCACCGATCACTACCCGGCCGGTGCCGAGGACCGCGAAAGACGCATCACGGTTGGCGTCGGTGAGTGCGGCAGCAACAGCATGGCAGTCGTCGAGTCCGTGTGGGAACGGATACTCGGGAGCCAAGCGGTACTCGACCGATACCACGCCGATGCCGACGTCGGATGCTATTCGGGCGCATAAGGCGTCATCTTCGTCGGCGGTGCCGACCACATACCCGCCGCCGTGTATCCACACCAATGTCGGTGCGTCGTGCGCGAGGTCACGGGGCACGTGGATCCGGACCGGAACGCGGTGTCCATCAGCGAGTGGAATGCTGCAGGTGTCGTGTATCTCCACGTCTTCGGGCAGCCTCGGCGGTGGCGCGGTTGTCCGCATTGCTTCGAATGCCGCGCGCTGCGCGGCGGGATCTTCGAATTGCAGCTGCGGGAAGTGTGCCACCACGTCTTCGAACTCTGTGTCCACGTGACCTCCTGTATTCATGATGGGCTCGACAGTTCGACTCGTTATCCCGTTCCCGTCGCGCCGCCATCGAGCACCAGGTCCGTGCCGGTCACATACGAGGATTCATCGGAAGCGAGAAATACTGCGCCTTCCGCGATCTCCTCGGGCTCACCCGGTCGGCGTAACGGTAATGCGGTCCACCGGTCTGGATTACGTTGTTCGGAGCGTGGAATGTTCACTCCCAGCATGGGACCGGTGATGGCGCCCGGTACCAAGCAGTTTACGCGGATCCGAGACGGTGACAACTCCGCGGCCGCGACCCGTGTCAGGCCGCGGATTCCCCACTTGGTCATGCCGTATGCCGCATGTCCGGCGTGTCCCGCCACTCCAGCCGTTGACGAGACATTGATGATCGATCCTCCACCGGACGCGATCATGAGTGGAGCGACAGCGCGAATACCGAGGAATGCGCCCTTGAGGTTCACCGCGATGATCGTGTCGAGTGCGTCGTCGCTCTCCTCGAGTATCGGGCGGGCCCAGTATCGTGCGGCATTGTTGACGAGCACATTCAAGCCGCCGTAGCTTTCGTCGATCGCGGCGACGGCCTGCTTCCAGGAGTCGGTATCGGCGACATCCAGGTGCATATACCGGACATCTCCATCGATCTCCGCGGCTGTAGCGAGTCCGAGTTCACTGTTCACATCGGCGATGACGACCCGGGCTCCCTCACGGGCGAACGCCCTCGCTTCGGCAGCGCCTTGCCCCTGTGCCCCGCCTGTGACGAGAGCGGTCTTTCCGGCGAGCCGGCTCATACCGCGGCTGCGGTCCGCTGCCGATCTGCCATCGGCAGTCGAAAATGCGGAATGACGTGCTCTCCCCAAGCCTTGATGGTGGCCATACACACGTCCTGCGGGACGGTACCCATCTGGATCAGGCAGAGGACTTCGTCGACTCCGACCTTCTCGAGTTCCTCGACATACTTGATCGCGGTGTCGACCGTCCCGTAGGCATGATCGATGTTGAAATTGGCTGCGGCGAGCGATCGTTCGGAGTATTGGGGTCGGTCACCGCGGTCGAAGGCAGCCTCCTCGGCAGCGGCCTTGGCACGCATGTACGCGATGTTGTCCTCGTCGACGGTCGCGCCGGTGGGCGGCTTCGCGCCGCCGAGATGCCAGTAGCCGATGGACTCGCCGAAGAAGCGCTGGCCGCGGGCCCCGATCTCCTTCGCTTGCTGCTCGTCGTCGAGGACGATGGTCGGACACAGTGCGACGAAGTGGTCGTTGGTGACATCCGAAACGAACTTCTCGCCTGTTCGGCTCTTCACCCGGTCCCAGTAGAGCTGGTGCTGCATCTTGATGCTGTCAAGTCCGCCGAAGCCGAACACAAGCGCACCCACTCCTAGCTCGGCAGAATGCACAACTGTGTCTGGCTTCGTGCTGGCGAGAAACAAAGGCGGATGCGGGGTCTGGACAGGACGAGGGAGCACACGGAGGGGAGAGTTGCCCTCCGGTGCTTTGATGTCGAGGAGCTCGCCGTGGTATTCGAAGTCCGGTGACCGCCATGCCGCTGAGATGATCCGGAGCGCCTCCTCCACCTGTGCAGCGGTTTCCGCAGGGTTCACGTTGCACATCGCCGCTTCCTGCAGGGTGCCGCCCCGGGCCGCGCCCAGATTGAGCCGGCCGTTCGAGAGGACGTCGAGCATGGCGGCCCGTTCGGCCACCCGAGTCGGGTAGTTGAAGTTGAACGGCATGCAGACCGCACCGTGTCCGATCCGGATACGTGAGGTTTTTGCAGCCACTGTTGCAAGGAACAGTTCAGGGGCAGACATGTGCGAGTAGTGCTCGAGACCGTGATGCTCGACCGCCCAGACTCCGTCGAAGCCCATCTCCTCGGCATAGACGGCTTGTTCGATCGAATCAAGGTAGGTCTGGCGTTCTTTGGCGGGCGTCGGATCGGCGATCTGCGCCTCGAAAATCATGGAAAACTTCATTCGTGAATCCTTTCGTAAGGTTTGGCCAAGCGATTGCTCGCAGGTTGACGACACAGATCGGCTCTGGCTGGACGGGGTGATTCAGACTGCAGGTCAGGCGGCGCTGAGGGTACGGCCGGACGCCGCGAGGGTAGCCACTCTGCGACCGAGGAGGCTGACGCTCGACGCAAGTGTGACGTCTTCGAATTCGACGGTGCCACCGGGGCGGGCAACGGTGCCTCCGTCGCGTTTCGTGATGGCGACGCCAGAGCCCACGACATATCCACCGCAAGCGCGAACGGCGCGCGCGAGAAAGTCGAGGTCGGTAGCAGAGGCAGCAGCGGAACCTCCGATTACGACGATGCCCACAGCCGCGCTCCGCAAGACCTCGCGCTGACCGACCTCGGCGAGAAGGCTCTTCATACCCTCGATGCCGACGGGACGATCTCCCGCTTCGACCAGGAAGACGATGCCATGGGACGAAAGTCGCAAATCGCCGCCGGCGGGGCGGGCGGACGCGATGTCGAAGATGGAGTGCAGGGCCGCGTCCAGCATCGGACGGCCCCCCTCGACTCCCGGCGCGCCTGCATCCCGAAAGGCATACGCACACAGGCGGGCATTGCCGCGGACTGCCCGCACTTCGCCGTGATGGGCCAATCGCGGCGACGTCCGTGCAGCCCCCGGGCCGTCGAGACTACAACCGCGAGAAAGCCGGGGAGCGAAATCTGAAGAAACCAACATCAGGCGAATCCTCCGAGAAGTGGGGTACGCCCATGTAACCCTGATCACAGCGTCTAGTCAAGAGGCAGTGAGTCTAGTGAAATTCTCAGCGGTCGAGCGCGGCCATCCACATCGCGGCCAGCACGTCGACCGCCTCCTCGACGTCCACGTCGGAATCAGGCGCTGACCACTGCATGAACAGGCTGCCGAGCTGGGAGAAGATCAGCAGAGCACGGATCCGAGCCTGCTTCGGCGTCCACCGCCCAGTGGCCGACAAGGCCTTCGCAATCCTGTCCGTCTCGAAGTCGAAACTGCGGGCCCGACGGTCCCCTATCTCCCGCTCGACACCGGCGGCCTCGTACACGACTATCGAGATGTCGCGGGTCGTTTGCCAGATCTTCACGATCTCGCGAAGCCAGGCGCGGAAGGCGTCCGTGCTGGGTTCCGCCAGGACGCCGGCAAATTGTGAGAACGGCTCCGCGTACACGACATCGAGCTCGTCGAGGAGCGCATCCACGACTTCAGCTTTGGTCTTGTAATGCAGGTAGAAGGTGGCACGTGTAGCCCCGGCCGTGCGGGTGATGTCCGTGACCGCAGTCGCGAGGTAACCGTTCTCCACGAAGCAGGCGATAGCGGCCTCCTTCAGCCGAGTTTTCGTCAGCTCCTTCTGGAGGTCGCGCATGTTCCCGCGCGCAGCCTTGGTCATCGCATAGTCCCGTCTTCCAGATACCGTTCGACCTGCAACTGTAGTTCACGGGCACCCCTCACTACGCAGGTGACGATGCAGGGCGGCCGTCCAGGATCGCGAGCCCGCTCAGGTAGAGACGTGAAGGACCGATTCAGCCCAACCTTCGACCCATCAGTTCGAGACCCAGTCGGTCCGCGACACGGATATCGATGTCTCGGATTCTTCGCGGGGGAACTCTGTGATACACGGTCGCCGAAGTCCGATGCTACCCGTGCTCGATCCACACACTCTTGTGCTCGAGCCATTCGTCCAACGTAGTGGGCCCGTTCGACGTGCCCGTCCCGCTCTCCTTCTGTCCGCCGAACGGAAGCGCCCAATGCAGTCGGCGATACGTATTGACCCACACGGTGCCCGCCTCGAGTCGGCGAGTAAACCGGAGCGCGCGCGAGAGGTTCTGGGTCCAGACGCCGGCAGCGAGACCGTATCCGCTGTCGTTGGCCAACCGGAGGGCGTCGGCTTCGTCCGCGAATGGCATGGCCACAGCGACCGGCCCGAAGATCTCCTCCTGGCACACCCGAAGTTGCGGATCCTCAGTGAGAAAGAGCGTGGGTTCGACGAAGTATCCGTCGCGCAGTGGACTTTCGGGCGGAAACAACTCGTTTCCGCAACGCCCGCCGAACGCAAGCGTCGCTCCCTCTTGCCGTCCGATCTGCAGGTATTCGCGGACCTTGTCGTACTGGCCGTCGAACGCAAGGGGGCCCATGTCGGTCTGGGAGTCCAGGGGGTTCCCCAGTACCATCGCGGAGGCTCTCGAGCGCAGTCGCTCCACGAAATCGTCGAGGATCGCTTCCTCTACGAGGATTCGCGATCCTGCGATGCAGGCCTGCCCTGCGCTGGCGGTGTAGATTCCTGCCGCGACCACATCGGCCGCATGCTCGAGGTCGGCGTCCGCGAAAACGATGTTCGGCGACTTCCCGCCGAGTTCGAGTGCGAGGGATTTGATGTTGGCCACCGAGTTCTCGGTGATTCGTCGCCCAGTCGCGGTCGAACCGGTAAAACTGATCTTACGGACATCTGGATGCCTCACCAGTGCCTCACCGGCACTGGAACCTTCCCCGGTCACTACATTCACCACGCCACGGGGAATCCCCGCCTTCTCGAGAAGCTGCACAGCGACGAGCACCGAGACCGACGCCCGCTCAGGAGGTTTGACGACGATCGTGTTGCCTGCGGCGATCGCCGCGGAAACCTTCGCCAGGAACATCGCCAACGGCGCATTCCACGGGATGATCAGACCGACCACACCGAATGGTTCACGTACCGAGTAGGTCGTCGCGGAGTCCGACACGAGGACCGTGTCGCCGGTGATGGTCTCGGCGAGCCCGGCGTGGAACTCGATCTGCGACGCGGCGCCCGCAATGGCCGGTTCCGCCTCTCGGCGCGCTCGTCCGTTGTCGGTGGCGTCCAGACGCCACAGCGTATCGAGATTGTCGCGGACGGTTGCTGCCCAGGACCGAAGCAAGGCGGCACGGGCTGCAGCCGGGAGGGCGCGCCAGGAGTCGAGCGCCGACTTCGCTGCGCGTACCGCGTCGTCGACGTCACCCGCACCGCCGGCGGGGATTCGTGCCCAGACCTGACTTGTCGCCGGATTCACGCTGTCGATCCACTGGCCGTTGCGCGACGGCCGGAGTTCGCCGTCGATCAGCTGCAAATAATCGATCGAATCGTCGTGGATCGTCATGTCGTGTCCCTTCGGGGCGGTAAGCACAGTGGGTCAGCGAGCGGAACCGGCTACGCGGTTGTCCGTGCGGCGGTGCCGGCGTTGACGTCGATGATGCTGCCGGTGATGTGTGGGGTGTCCGGGCCGATCAGGAACATCACTGCTGCGGTGATCTCATGCGGCTCGAGCAGGGCGATCGGCTGCACATGGTGCAGGCGCAGCGCGGGCTCGACATCGTCCCAGGACGGATTTGCGAGATCCGGGCGCATTGCGCGGTACAGAGCCTCGTTATGCACCATCTTGGTCGAGGTGTTGCCTGGGGCCACCCCGTTGACGGTGATCCCGAACTGCGCCAGATCTTGCGCGGCGGCTTTCACCAGCCCGATCGCGCCCCATTTGGAAGCGACGTAGGGGACTGACCCCGGAACCGCGGTTCTCCCTTGATTGGAGGTCGTCACGACGATGCGCCCGTATCCCTGAGTGATCATCTGGGGACTCACTGCCCGCATGCTGTGGAAGACGCCGGTGAGGTTGCTTCCGAGCACTTCGTTCCAGACGTCGAAGTCGGCGTCCTGGATCGACCCGCCGCCGTAGACCCCGGCGTTTGCTATCAGGACGTCGATGCGCCCGAACGTGTCGACGACCTTGTCCACCGCGGAGAGTGTCTGCTCGCGGTCGGCGACGTCACACACCAGGCCGAGCGCACGAGTTCCACACTCACGGACGAGTGTTTCGGTGTCCCGGAGGTCCGTCTCGTCGGCCTGCGGGTAACCGATGCACGGTACGTCTGTACAACGATCGAGTAGGACGACGTCAGCCCCCTGACGCGCGGCCGCGACGGCGTGTGAGCGCCCTTGGCCTCGCGCGCCACCCGTGACGACAACGACCTGACCTTCGAGGAAACCCATTGTCAGCCTTTCACTACCGAGGAATCAACGAGATGCCCGAACTGTTCGACAAGCACTCGTCGCAGAAGTTTGCCCTTGCCACCGGAGCCGTCGTTGGCGTGCGGCAAGCTGTCCACCACTACGATGTGGTCCGGCCTCGAAGCGGGCGCTAGTGCAGCGGCGAGGCGATCGGCGATTTCCTCCCGGTCGGGCTCACATCCCTGCTTCGGTGCCAGCACCAGCAGTATCTGCGGATCCGAATCCTGAACAGGAAGCCCGACAGCACCGGCTTCAGCTACCCCGTCCGCCCGGGATGCTACGTCTTCGATCTGCGCGGGGAGAGTGAGAACGCCGCCTCGCTCGATAGCGTCGGTTCGCCGCCCGAGAACTGTCAGCCGACCGTGCTCGTCGAGCGAACCAATGTCGCCTCCGACGAACCATCCGTCCCTGAGCGCCTCATTCGTGGCGTCGGGTTGCCCGTAGTAGCCGGCCGACACGTGGGGTCCGCTGATCTGGACCTCCCCCAGCGTGTCGATCACGGGCGCGCCGGTCGTATCGACCACCCTGACGGCACCGCCGAATCGGGCCCACCCGACCACTCCGTCCGGGACGCTCCCGTCGTCGCGGCGGCCGATCACGCTGTACGGCGCCTCGGTCTGACCGTAGTACCCGTACAGCTCCAGGTTCGGGAGACGCCGGGAGATCCGCTCCTTCAATGACGTCAACAGCGGTTCGCCGCCGAGCATGGCCACACGCAGGGAGCTGAGGTCGACCGCTTCGTGATCCGCAGTAGACAACAGCTCCACGAAGAAGCTCGGTGTCACGCTGATATGGGTGATGCTCTCCCGCGGAACAGTTTTGAGGAACTGTTCCGGTCCGAAGTTGTCCTCGAGTACGAGGGTGATTCCGGCCGCCAAGGCTGGCGCGGCGACGGCAATGAAGCCAACCCCCCAGATGATCGGGCCGGTTCCCAGCGCCGCCTGCCTCAGTACAGGAACATCTGCCCACAAGCCTTGAGCGATGGCGATTCCCGAGGCGTGCGTGTACTGCACGGCCTTCGGCAATCCTGTCGTACCCGAGGTGAAGAACAAGGCGAGCAGATCATCTCCCCCCGCACCGAGCGGTGGTTCGGTTTCGGGAGCCTCCATCGTCAATTGGTTGAGGTCGACCGTGTCGTGGCTGTCCGGTGCGCCGCCGGTTCGGATCCAGGTGCGGACGTGCTGGAGCATGGGCCGCAACTGGTCGATGACCTGGTCGAACTTCGCATCGTAGACGAAGGTGGTGGCCTCGATCTTGGTGACGATCTGCTCGAGCGTGTCGAGAGTCCAGTACGGGTTGAGGGCACAGAGAACGGATCCGATTTTCGTCTGC
Organism: Rhodococcus sp. WAY2; assembly: GCF_009859915.1. Taxonomy (NCBI): domain Bacteria; kingdom Bacillati; phylum Actinomycetota; class Actinomycetes; order Mycobacteriales; family Nocardiaceae; genus Rhodococcus; species Rhodococcus sp. WAY2. The sequence continues at coordinate 1,986,270 of NZ_CP046572.1, read as the reverse complement.
GCCAGGTAGATCTCAGCGACCGAGAGTGTGGAGTCGAGCAGTGTCGCTACACGTTCTCCGGGACGTATGCCGGCCGCGAGGAGCGCGTTGGCGGTTCGGTTGACCCGGCCGTCCAGCTCGGCGTAGGTGAGCCGCTCTCGGCCGCAGTACGCCAACGCCGGCATATGAGGTGCTCGATTGCGCTGTGCGGACAGGATCGCGTAGCCGAAATTCGAGTAGGGCGTCCCATTCATCGATTTCACCTCGTCATCTCGCTAGTAGCTGCTGTGGTTTCCGGAGTCGGTTCACTGCCGGGGTATCCGCCACCTCCGTGCTGTACGTCCAGGAGGTCGTAGTCGGGTACGAATCCGCGCCTCGGGATCGTCCCGACGAAGACCACCGACTTCGGCTTCTTGTACGACGCGACCTGGCTGCGCACGTGCGCGATCAGCTCCTGCTCGGTCACCGAAGCCGACGCGTTCCGCACCACGATCGCGACCACTGATTGGCCCCAGATGCTGTCCGGCCGGCCGATGACTGCAGCTGAATCGACGTCGGGATGCCCGAGTAGGGCGCGTTCCACCTCGGCCGGATAGATGTTCTCGCCTCCGGATTTGATCATGCGGAGTTTGGGGCCGACAAATGACAGGGTGCCGTCGGATTCCCTTCTTCCGAGGTCACCTGTGTGGTACCAGCCGTCTCGGAATCGAGCGGCGTTGAGATCAGGACGGTTGAAATATCCATTGAACAGGTGCATTCCGCGGGTCGCGATCTCACCGACGTCGCCGGTCGACACATCTCGTCCGTCGGCATCGACGATGCGCACCTGCATGAGTGGACTCGAGCGTCCGTGAGTACCCAGCCCGTCGATGCCGAGAGCGTGGTAGGTCAGCATTCCGCCGACTTCCGTCTGTCCGTATCCGGCATTGGATCGGCCCCACGGGCTCCGATCGAGGGTAATCATGTGATTCCAGGTCGAGCCTGCCGGACCGAAGTGCAGACTCGACAGGTCGTATCGATCGTCCCCGTTGGCGGCAACCAACTGATCGATCATCGCGGGAAACAGCATGGCTCCCTGGCAACGCTCCCGCTCGATCAGTTCGCATGCCCGTCGGGGATCGAACTGGGGGAGGACGACGTTCGTCCCACCGCACACGAATGTAGCCACCGCGAACATCCAGGTGCCGATGTGGAAGAGCGGACCACTGCCGAGGAAGACGAACCCCTCTGTGATCTGGCGTTGGACAGCGACGACCAAAGAGTGACTGATCAGCGCTCGGTGGGAGATGAGTGCACCGTTCGGGCGTCCGTCGAACGCTGCGGTGTACAGAAGCAGGACGGGATCCTCGGCGTGGATCGACTCCGATGAGGGTGCCGGAGTCGATGGAAAGGACGCCGACCACCGCCGGTACTCGTCGGCGGAGTCGTCGCTGCAACGCACCCACGGGGTACGGTCGTCACCCAGACTGTCGTGGAGGTTTCCAACTATCTTCGGTTCCGAGAGGATCAGTTTCGGCTGGAGATCGTCGATGACGAAACGGAGCTCGTCCGCACTTTGCCGCCAGTTCGCCGGGCACAGGATGGCACCCACTTTGCCTGCCGCAATGAGCAACTCGAAGACGCGGTGAGAGTTTGCTCCGATCCACAACACGCGGTCACCGGGATGCACTCCTTCGCCTGTCAGGGCGTTCGCCAGTCGGTCCGTCCGTTCATCGAACTCGGCGTAGGTAATCCGCTCGTCACCGTCGACGATGGCCACCATGTCACCGCGGCCACGGCGGTTTTCCCGAACGATGTCGGCGAGGGACAGCTCTGAATACACGAGGCGCCTTTCACAGGGGTGGATGGTGCACGGCAGTGTCAGCGGAACGCGGGAATGACTTCCTTCGCGAAGAACGTGATCGCCTTCGCCATCTCGTCAAACGGCATGTGCCGGGTGCTGCCGAAATCGCACATCAGGTGGTTGAAGCCGAATTCCTGCAACATCGCGACCTGGCCGATGACCCGCTTGGGATCCCCGATGACTTCGAGTTGCTCCCAGCGGAAGTCGTTGCCGACCTCGCCACCCTTCAGGTAGCGGCCTTCCCAGAACTCGAAACCCTTCGCGACCTCACCGGTCTTCGAATCGATCGGGGCACTCTTCTCGTTGAAGATGCGCGACCGATCGAAGGATGCCTCGAACGCAGCTTGATCCTTCCTCGCCTGTTCGACGGTCGGCGCGAGCCACACCGACCGCGACACGACGAGGTCGGTGTCCGAGGTGTCATATCCGGACTCCGCCGCGATCCGATGCCACGTCTCGGCTGCGTTGTGGATCTTCTTGAACGGCGCCGCAGGATCCGCGAGGATCGGCAACCCGCGCCGGGCGTACCGCTCAACTGTTTCGGGGCTTACGGCCGCGACGTAGATCGGCGGGTGCGGATTCTGAATCGGCTTGGGTGTGAGGGAAACCTCGCCACTGCGGTAGAACTGGCCTTCGTGCTTGAACGGGTCCTTCGTCCACAGTCCTGTGATCACTTCGAGTCCCTCGTCGAAGCGATCACGGGCTTCCGCCAGACTCATCCCGAAGCCATCGAATTCGATACTCTGATATCCACGGCCAAGGCCGAGATCGAGTCGTCCGTTCGACAGCAGGTCCAGCTGGGCAGCCTGCTCGGCCACATGGATCGGGTTATGCAGGGGCAGCACGACCACGCCGGTGCCGAGGCGGAGCCTCTCGGTTCGAGCCGCGAGGTAGCCGAGCATGGTGAAGATGCTGGGGACGGTTCCATAGTCCCGGAAATGGTGCTCGGACACCCAGACTCCATCGAACCCGAGTTCTTCGAGTAGGTCGGCCACCCGGAGGTTGTAGTCGTACACCTCCTTGATGCTGTTCCTCTGATCGGCGCGGTGAAAGAGCAGGAAGGCAGAAAACTTCATCGGTCGGTGCTCGACAGGAGCATTCATGGTGGACAACCTTTCTTGCGCTGCCGTGGCGTAGTGCCGCCAGGATGGCGCTCAACAATTCATGTGGGCAGGAACAACGCGACGGACTTATCGATCGATCACACGTGCACCGAACTCTTCGATCGACTTCAGCAGCGAGTCTCGGTCCGTACCCGCGAAGGGGACTGAAAGCCAATCGACACCGGCCTCGGCATATGTTCCGACGTCCTCGCTCAGCTGGTCGAACGTGTCGAGGTCCGGGCTGTCGGTCATACGCATCCCGAACGGGACAAAGCACACGTCCGGGCGGCCCCTTCCGGCGTCGAGAGCGCTGGACCGGAGATACTGAATACGGTCGGCCAGTTCGTCGATCGTCTCCAGTCCCGGCGTTCTCGTCAGCTTCGCTGCTGAGGCAGGTTGCGGCATGGGCATCCACCCTTGTCCGAACTCGACGACCCGACAAATCGCGCGTTTACTGTTCCCGCCGAACCAGATCGGGGGATGCGGGGACTGCAAAGGCGCGGGCCGCATCGTGTGTTCGACCACCGAGTACGGAGGATCCTCGACGGTGACCGACTCCCCCGACCACGCCATCTTGATCAATCGCAGCGCTTGATCGGTGCGCTCGCCTCGATCGTCGTAGGCCAAACCCAACGCGGCGAACTCGGATCTGAGGTATCCCACCGCTGCTCCGAAGATGACCCGCCCCCCGGACAGTACATCGAGGCTCGCCACCGCTCGTGCCGTAAGGAACGGATTGTGATACGGGAGCACGAACACATTCGTCAGGAGCCGGACCCGGGTGGTGCGTGCGGCCGCAAAGGAGAGTGCGACCATCGGGTCGAGGGCTTGGTGACCTCCCCGTGACAGCCACTTGTCTTGCGGGAACGGGTGGTCGGTGACGGACACCGCATCGAACCCCGCTTCCTCGGCAGCGCTCGCGACGTCAGCGACGGCGTCAGCGGTGAGGAACTCCGAGGGCCTGTCGACCTGATCGGTCGGGAGACCGAGTACGAAGCGCATCAGATCCTTCTTTCATTCACCACAGAAATGGGATGGCCTACTTCGGGGCGAGAACGGATCCTGGGAACGGCGCCAGCAACGTCTCACGCCAGGGCCCATCGAGATACTGTCGTGCACTCTTGCGCCACTCGACGAGCCTGGGGTCTGCGGTCGCTTCGGCATCGAGTCCGACTGCGGCGTCGTATGCGCGCTGCGTCTCGAGATGACTGTCGATGTCCGTTCCCCAGAAGGTAACCACCTCAGTGTCGGAGAGCATGACCTCGTATAGCCCGACGAGTCGATGGCCGTGGTCGGCGAGAATCGGAGCCCGCTCCTCGCGCACGGCAGCGAGATAGTCCTGCGCTGCCCCGGGGCGAACCTGAGCGATCTCGTGCAGGAAAAATGGCGCCGTGTACTGCTCCGCTCGCAGTTCCTGCAGATCAGGCGTGCCGCGCACCGCACCCATGGGGCGGGAGAAAGCCTTGTGGCGAAGGTTGTCGATACTGGACAGGAACAGTTCCGGCTTCACACCGTTGTAGATGTCCAGCTGCTGGCGCCAGCCACCGTCCCACCCGCCGTGGCAATCCCACAATGTGACGGCCTTGAACTGTTCGTGTCCGGTGATTCCGATCGCGTAGAACGCGCCGACCAGGTCGATCGCCCGTGATCGGACCGACAAACCCTGCGTCAGCTCCGCATCGGAGTCCGTCCGCTGTTCGTCTTCCTTCTTGTAGTTGACCAGCCACTGAAGATACTCCCGCGGGTTCGTGGAGTTCATCGGGTGGAAGTAAACCTCTTCGAGGAGATAGATGCCGCGTGCCACTCTTCGTCCCTTCATCGAAAACAAGCAACTGCTTGCTCAAATATTAATGTACGAGTCCACCCCATGCGGGGTCAATGCCGACGAGTAACCTTTGACAGCTCCCGCCTGCGAACCTAGCCTTGCATAAAAACCAAGCGCTAGTTCAAATGGAGTCTAACGTGACGATGAGTGAAACGGGAAGCATCCGCACAAATACCCGAGGCAACCACAGTGCGTGATCAGAGTGCGATTGCCGGCGTCGGCCGGACGCCGTTCTACAAGAACTCGGGCGTGAGCACGCTCGAACTGGGACTTCGGGCCATCACAGCGGCGCTCGACGACGCCGGCCTCGAACTCGGCGATGTCGACGGCTTGATTACCCACAGTGTGGGCGACGCCGTCCCAGCGTCTGCGGTAGCCCATAGCCTCGGAGTCGACGACCCCCACGTCCTCCTCGACCTCGTCGGTGGAGGCAGCATGTCGGCCGCCGCCGTCGGTGCCGCTGCCATGGCAGTCACCAGCGGCCAGGCCGAGGTCGTAGTGGTCTGGCGAGCATTGAACGCCCGCTCCGAGTTCCGGATGGGCGGCACCGGCCGCTCCGCACCGACGTTGGTCGAGTTTCAATACCAGGTCCCGTACGGACTTCTCGCGCCACCGCAACAGTTCGCGCTCGTGGCACGCTCGTACCTGACGAGGTCGGGCGCAACCTCCGAAGACCTCGGCCGCGTCGCGATCAACCAGAGGTCGCACGCATTGCTGAATCCCCTGGCGATGATGACGACACCGTTGACGATGGACCAGTACCTGAATTCTCCCCTGGTCAGTGACCCGCTGCGTTTGTTCGACTGCTGCCTCGAGACGGACACCGCGGTGGCTGTTGTCGTAACATCCGCGGCCAGGGCCCACGACCTGCGTCGAACCCCCGTCCTGGTCAGCGCCGCCTCCACCGGCGGCGGCCACAGCCTCTACTCCGGCAGCAGAACGGACTTCTCGACCAGCGCCGCCCGCGAGATGGCGCCACGACTCTACGCACGCGCAGGTATCAGCCCGGAAGACATCGACATCGCCGAACTCTACGACGCATTCACACCGCTGGTACTGATGCAGCTCGAGGACTACCAACTCGCGCCGCGCAACGAGGCAGCAGCTTTTGTGGCCGCCGGCGAGACGACCTTCGGCGGGAGCCTGCCCGTCAACACACACGGAGGACACTTGTCCGAGGGCTACGCGCACGGTCTCAATCATGTCGCCGAAGCAGTGCTGCAACTGCGTGGAGAGGCTGGACCGCGCCAGGTCGAACACGCTCGAACCGCCCTGTGCACCGGCCAGCCCGGCTATGTCTCCGGTGTCACCTCGGCCCTGATTCTGAGAGGTGTCCGATGACCGGTTCGTACGGCGATCGCGACTCGACCACCTGGTGGCAGGCTTTGGAGCGACAGCAACTGCAGGTCCAACAGTGCACGTGCGGCGTACTTCGATGGGCGCCCCGAGCTCTGTGCAACGTGTGCGGCTCCTTCGACTGGGAATGGTTCACGACCGAGGGCACAGGAACCGTGGTGACGTGGACGGTCACGCATCGGGCCTTCTCCCCCGGTACCGCCGTGCCGTTCGTGGTGGTGCTCGTCCGACTCGACGCGGGCGAAAATCTACTCCTGCCCGGCGGCTGGACCCGAGACACACACGGATCCGACTTGACAGTCGGCCTCGAAGTGGTCGCTGAGTTCACCTCGTCCGCCCCGAGGGACGGCGTCCCATCCACACTGATTCGCTGGAGACCAGCGAACCAAGCAAACTAGCGCTTGGGTGAAAGTAATGCATACTGTACCTATGGCACCCAAATCGCGAACCACCCTGCCTGCACCCGCGACAATTCCGCGACGCGGAACACGGCGACGGACGGAGCAGGGAGAAGCGAGCTCCCAGCGGCGCCAGGCTTTGCTGGACATCGCGGCCGACCTCTTCGCTGAGCAGGGCTTTCGCTCGACGACCGTACGCCAGATCGGTGACGCAGCGGGGGTTCTCTCGGGGAGCCTCTACCACCACTTCGAGTCGAAAGAGGCGATCGTCGACGAAATCTTGTCCGCGTACTTCACCAGCCTCATGGCGACGTACGAGGAGATCGTCAAGAAGGATTCGGAGCCTGCGGTCGCACTCCGCCACCTCGTGAGGGCGGCTTTCAATTCGCTCGATGATCACCGCGCCGCCATCACGGTAATCCAGAACGAACGCGGGTATCTCAATCAATTTCCACGCTTTGCGTACGTCGCCGAGTCCGAGGCCGAAGTCAGGCGGATCTGGACCAAGGTTCTCGACGACGGAGTGGCATCCGGGGTCTTCCGAGAGGACCTCGATACCGCGATCACATACCGATTCCTGCGCGACTCCTTATGGGTCGCCGTGCGATGGTTTACACCATCCGGACGCCTGTCGGCGGATCAATTGGCCGACCAGTACCTGAAATTGGTAATGAGCGGCCTCGAGAAGCCTAGCAGCGCTTGGACGAATCCAGACCGGCCCTTGTTCTCGGGCTGACAACGAACACCCTGAACGTAGCCGCGTGTCCAACCGGCTGTCGCACCGAAGGCCGTCACTGCAGTCGAGTGGCGGCCTTCGGCATTTGCGTCAACGCAAGAACTTCCCTCGAGCCTGACGGTGTGAGAAGGTTAATGCTTAACCAAGCGATTGCTTGTTTTAGTCGAAGGGAACACCGTCTCATGAACGAAATCCCCGAGTGGGGAACCCTCCCCCGAATGCTCCGCCAGCGTGCAACCGCCCATCCTCAGTGTGTTGCCGTCGTCGATGGGGACACCACGCTCAGCCTTTCCGATATTCGAACTCAGGCATCCCAGGTCGCGCGAGCTCTCATCTCCCGAGGCGTCGTCGCAGGCGATCGAATCGCGGTGTGGGCACCGAACTGCTGGCAGTGGGTGGTCACCGCCTTCGGAATCTGGGACTGCGGCGCCGTGGTCGTTCCTCTCAGCACGCGGGGAAAGGGGATCGAGACCACAGAAGTTCTCCGTCGAACCGGATGCCGGGTGCTCGTCGCAATCGACGAGTTTCTCGGTGCCTCGTATGTCGATCAACTCGCTACGGCCGTGGGCGGCCCTAGCTCCGACGCCCCCTTCGCCGATCTCGCCGACCTGCATACACTCGTGCTGCTCCAGGGTGACAGGAACCTTCCCGGCACGTTTTCGTGGGAGGCTTTCCTCGATCTGCACAACACGGTTGCGCTCGAGGCCGCGGAGAAGCGTGCTCTGGCGGTCGAACCCACCGACATCTTCGAAATCCTCATGACGTCCGGTACGACGGGCCAACCGAAGGGCGTCATGCTCAACGGTGGCCAGATACTTCGAGCCTACTGGGATTGGGCCGAAGTCTGTGGGCTCGGCAAAGGTGACCGACTCGCAGTGGTCAGCCCCTTCGCGCATGGCTTCGGAATCAATGCCGGGATGATCGCGTGCGTCGAACGCCTGGCGACGATGGTGCCTGTCGCCGTCTTCGATCCGGATCGAGCGCTCGACATGGTCGAGAATCTCGGCCTGACGACTCTTGCAGGCCCGCCGAACCTCTTCAGCCGAATTCTCTCGGATCCCGAACTCGATCAACGGGATACCTCGTCGCTCCGCTGGGCAATCGTCGGCGCTGCGAGCGTTCCGGACGAACTCGTGATCGCACTGCAGGACCGACTCGGGTTCGAGCGAATCACTAACGCGTACGGCCTGATCGAAGGCTCGGTGGTGACGATGACCCGGCCGGGCGACCCGACGGCCGTGGTTGCGGGCTCGGCCGGCCGAGTAGTTTCCGGAATGGAGATCCGCCTGGTGGACAGCGGCGGCGCACCGGCCCGCACCGGTGAGCAGGGCGAGATCCAGATTCGCGGCTACGGAGTGATGCAGGGGTACTGGGACGCCCCGCAACTCACCTCCGACGCATTCACCTCGGATGGCTGGCTCAGTACCGGCGATGTCGGTTCACTCGACGATGAAGGCAATCTGCGGATTGTCGGGCGGACAAAGGAGATGTTGATCGTCGGTGGTTTCAACGCCTACCCGGCAGAGATCGAGAGCCTCCTCCTTCACAACCCGAAGCTCGCTCAAGCCGCAGTGATCGGCGCGCCGGATGATGCTCTCGGTGAGGTCGTCTGGGCGTTTGTAGTTCCACATGCAGGCGAGAATCCGACTGAGGAGGAGATCGTCGCATGGGCCCGAGCGAACATGTCGAACTACAAGGCCCCGCGTCGTGTCCTCGTTCTGGAAGCACTCCCAGTCACGGCGAACGGCAAGATCGCCAAGGCGTCACTGCGGGAGCGTATCGATCAGCTGAGAACCTCGGTCTGAGTTGCAAGGCGCCTGCCCCGCATCGACATACGGCCGCGACGAGGAGATCACGTGAAATTCGATGATTACCGGCAGATTCAGAATCTGATCTACCGGTACCCCTATCTGCTCGATTCTGGGCGGCTGCCTGAAATGGGGGAACTATTCGCACACGCCGACATCTACATCGATGGAAGTCTCGCCATTCGACGCGACGCGCGAGCTGTGGCGGACTTATGGGCACGCTACGTCAGGATCTACCCGAACGGCACCCCTAGGACACATCACATCGCTACGAACCTGCTCATCGAGGATGACGGTCCCGACATGATTCGTGCGCACTCCTACGTGCTCGTCGTCCAGAACCCGCCAGGGGTACCACTCAATCCCATTACTGCAGGCGACTATCTCGATCGGTTCGTCAAGGTGGGAGACGTCTGGCGTTTTAGTGAGCGTCGAGTGGGGAACGACCTGTTCGGCGACATGGCACATCACCTCCTCGAACCGATGAACATCCGCGACGATACTCGACCGCAACGATGGGAGGACGTGTGATGCACGCAGGTGTCCAAATGTTTCCCTCCGCAGACTCGATCACTCCGACCGATTTCGCGGCAAGTGCCGAGCAGTTCGGGTTCGAGTCGGTATTCTTCCCGGATCACACGCACGTCCCGATCGGAGACGGCGCTGCGGGCTACTCAGGCCACGATGTCCCGGAGTATTACCGAACAACGATGGATCCGGTCGTTGCCATGACAGCGGCCGCCGCGGCGACGACCCGAATCAAGGTCGGCACCGCAGTGTGCCTGGTAGCCCAGCGTGACCCGATCATCCTGGCGAAACAGATCGCGTCCATCGACCAACTGTCGGCCGGGCGCGTAATCCTGGGTGTGGGCGCCGGCTGGAATGACGAGGAGATGCGCAACCACGGTACGGAACCGTCAACTAGGTTCAGTTTGATTCGTGAGCGGGTCGAAGCCATGAGCGCGATCTGGCAGCAGAAGGAAGCGTCGTACCAGGGACAGCATGTGCACTTCGCGCCCATGTGGTCGTGGCCGAAGCCCGTACAGCGCCCCCGTCCGCCCGTACTTGTCGGAGGTGGCGGCCCGACAGTACTGAAGCGAGTCATCTCCTACGGTGACGGGTGGATGCCGTTCCGGGAAGGGACCGATCAGGTGGGCGATCCCCTCTCGGGGGAGGTTGAGGAGTTTGAAGCTGAACTTGGTTGGCGGGTCGGCGAGTTGCGGCGGCTCGCCGACGCAGCTGGCCGGCCTCGCCCCTCGGTCACCTTGTTCAACGCCTGCCCACACACGAACGCGCTCGACAGGTACCGGAACATGGGGGTGGACCGAGTCGTGTTCTGGCTGCCGACTGCAGCCAAGGACGCCACTCTGGAAACGCTGCAGCATCTCAGGGCATTGCTTGGGTAGGTGGAAAGCAGTCGGCAGGCGACTGTCAGCTCAACGGAAAGTGACACGACACGTATCGGTGTTCACCGATCTCGGTGGCTAGTGGCTCCACTTCCGCGCAATACGTGGTGGCACGGAGGCACCTTGTACGGAATCGGCAGCCGGATGGCGGTGAGATTACCGACGGCATCTCTCCGACCGGTGCAGCCGCTTCGGTCGTGACCTCGGGGTCGGGAACTGGCAGAGCGTCAAGGAGCATCTTTGTATAGGGATGTTTGGGATCGGCGAATAGTGCGGCTGCCGGTCCGATCTCGCACACCTTGCCGAGATACATGACCATGACTCGGTCGCTGACAATGCGTATGACACTCAAATCGTGGGAGACGAAGATGAGAGTGAGTCCATATTGATCCTTGAGATCCTCGAGGAGGTTCACGATCTGAGCTTGGACCGAGACATCGAGCGCCGATACCGGTTCATCACAGATGATCATCTCGGGTTCGAGTGCGAGGGCCCGCGCGATGCTGATGCGCTGGCACTGTCCGCCTGAGAACTCCCCTGGCAGCCTGTCACCGGTCGCGTCCGGATCAAGCCCGACTGCTTCCATCGCGCGGTGCACCCGCTCGTCCCTGTCTGCTAATCCCCAGATGGCGAGGCCCTCGGCGACTATGTCGCGCACTTTCCGGCGCGGGTTGAGTGACGCGATCGGATCCTGCAGGATCACCTGGAGCCGTCGTCGTACAGATCGCATCTCCTTGTCCGACAATGTGGTGAGGTCACGGCCGTCGAAGCGGACAGTCCCTCCGGTCGGCCTCGGTAGCTGGAGAATCGCTCGCGCCGTCGTCGACTTTCCGCACCCGGACTCTCCGACGATTCCGAGGGTCTCGCCACGGCGGACGTCGAAGCTGACCCCTGCGACAGCGCGCACGACGTCCGATCGTCCGGACCGGAAGTCAACTTCGAGCCCGCTGACCTCCAGTAAAACCTCCGCAGTCGGCGTAGGAGACGTTTCTGTAGTCGTCATCGCACAATTCCTTTATCGCGGGGAACCTGTGTTGTGTTTGGGTTGTGGCATGCCAGACGATGAGCGTCACCCACCGAGAGGTAGGACGGTGGAACTACGCAGTCGTTAACGGTGTGCTCGCAGCGAGGAGCGAATCGGCAGCCTGATGGCGGATTCACCAGGTCGGGTGGACGTCCCGCGATCGAATGCAACCTGGAATGTGGCACCGTCCCGGCGTGGGGGGTGGATCGGAACAACGCGGAGGTATAGCGATGCCGCATGTTCCGGAAGAGTGTGCCGGTTGGCGCTGATTCGACGAAACTGCCGGCGTACATGACGGCAACGTGGTCTGTGTGCTGAGCGACCACGCCCAGATCATGAGTAATAAGGAGCATTCCCATGTCCCGATCCCGTTGGATCTCGGTCAGCAAGTCCAGGATCTGCCGTTGAACGGTCACGTCCAGTGCCGTGGTCGGCTCGTCTGCAATGAGCAGATCCGGCTCACAACCAATTGCAATTGCGATCATGACACGTTGCCGCATGCCGCCTGAAAGCTCGTGCGGATACTGATCCAGTCTTCGCCGCGGATCCGAAATCCCCACCTGGGCGAGTAGGTCAGCCGCATTATCCCAAGCCTGCCGCTTCGTTCGGTGTAGGTGGTAACGCTGTGGGTCTGCGATTTGAGCGCCGATTTTTCGAACGGGGTTGAGCGCAGTCATAGGGTCCTGGAAGATCATGCTGATTCGTGGACCCCACAGGTGTCGCTTCTCCTCCGGTGTCATGGTTGCGACATCACAACCGTCATAGAACACCCGCGACTCGGATGACACAGAGGCATTCTGGGGAAGCAGATTCATGATGGTCCGCACGAGCACTGACTTTCCTGAACCGGACTCACCCACGATGCCGAGAGCCGCACCCCTCTCGAGAGCGAAAGACACTCCGTTCACAGCGCACACAGAACCCTTCGGGGTGTCGAACCGGGTCGTCAGATCTCGCACTTCCAGTAGCGCATTTCTACTCATAGCCGCTCTCCGCACTCGTCGCAGGAATCTAGAGTTTCCGTGATCGTGGGTCCCAACGTCGCTGCGCCCAGTCGCCGATTCGGTTGAGCGAGAGCACTGTCAGAAAAAGGACAACGCCAGGCACGAACACCAAATGGGGATGTTTCTCGAGGTCGTTCTGGCCGGAGGCGATCATGTTGCCCCATGTCGGTTCGGGCCGCTGGATACTCAATCCGAGGAAACTCAAAGAGGACTCGGCAACGATGAGAACGGCGACGACGACGAACGCGTACGCAAGGGTCGAAGCCAAGACGTTCGGGGTCAATTCGCGTGCAAGAATCCGTGAACTCCGCGCACCGAGCGCCCGCGCCGCGAGTACGAAATTCCTCTGGGAGTAGGCCATCGTGTTGGCACGCGTCAGGCGGAAGAACGCCGGGATAGCGAGCACTCCGAGAACCAGCGTGACGTTCTTCATGTTCGGTCGAACAACCGAAGAGAGCGCGAGCAGGAGAATCAACGGAGGAAAGGCGAGTAGCGCATCGTTGAGGAAATTGAGCGCAGCGTCCACCTTGCCCCGGTAGTACCCCGCGGTCAGACCGAGGACGCCGCCGACCACTACTCCAAGGAGTACGGCTCCGAAGCCGACGACCAGGGAGGTGCGCGCTCCGTAGATCACCCCACTCAAGATGTCCAGTCCTTGGCGGTCGGTGCCGAGCGGATGTCCAGAGAGGATTTGAGGGGGCTGAAGGATCGGAGCATCCAAGGTCAACGACGGGTTTCGGCCCTCGGCGAGTGGGAGGAAGTCTGCGAGGAGAGCGACGAAGACCTCCACAGCGAGCCATCCGACGCTCAACCACAGTCCAAGATGTCGAACCCAGACTTTGATAGATGGACTGCGACGTTCCGGATGCACCGGAGAAAGTGTCGTAACGGCCGAGTATCGTTCGTCATCTCGGGTCGGCTCTTCTATGCGTTCAGACACGGACATGGCGGGTCCTCGGATCCAGGTACAGGTACGAAATGTCGACCAGGGCATTCACAAGCACGTAGAGGGCGGCAACGACGAGCACTGCGGCCTGCAACACCATGAACTCCTTTTTCGCCACGCTTTCGACGATCAATGTGCCCATGCCCGGGAGGCGGAAGATCGTCTCGACGATGACTGTGCCGCCGAGCAACCTGCCGAAACTGATGCCGGCGACAGTGACCAATGAGAAGGTCGACGGTCGGAGCGCCTCCTTGACCAGAATGTGCCGTACTGGCATCCCTTGTGCGCGCGACGCCAGTACGAAGTCGTCATTGAGAGTGGTCGCCATGTCGCTGCGGAGCAGGCGCGTGAGCTGAGCGCTTTCGGCGAGCCCCAGCACGAGAACCGGGAGGAAAATTGTGCGGAGATTCTCGGCCAGACCGTCTTCACCGATCCGAGCGAACCCTTGTCGTGGAAAGTCCGGTAAGAAGACCGCGAGGACGAAACCGACCACGAACACGCCCAGTGCGAATATCCGGATGCCGCGGCGTCCCTGTGCGGTCAATTGTGCACCCCGCCTGCCGACCGTCGTCGCTGCCAGAACAACGGTAGCGATCACACAGGCCGCAAGTATGAGCCCCTTCACCGCCTCGGGACGAAAGACCGCGAAATAGATCAGGATCAGCGCCAGCAGGAAGCTCGGTACCGAGATCAACGCAAAGGACAGCCCCGACGCAACCCGATCGAATGCACGACCGTACCGGTATGCCGACCATGTTCCTACCGGTATCGAAATCGCCAGCGCAAGAAGAACCGACAACACAGCGATCTCCAACGTCACGGGAAGACGCGTAGCGATCAGGGTCGAGACATCCTGGATGGGTGGCACCAGCGTCTTACCCAGGTCTCCGTGTAGAAGTCCACTCAGCCAGTCCAGGTAGCGCGCGAACCACGGGCGATCGAGACCGAGATTCTCCCGAACTGCGGCGTACTGCTCGGGAGTCCCTTCGGCGCCGACGACGGCAACTGCCGGGTCTCCAGGAACGAGTTCGATCAGAACCGCCGTACTCACGCTTACAACGATCAGGACAGGAATAATTCTCAGGAGCACAGTGGCAACCCTGTGGAACATGACAGACCTCCTCCAGTCGCGTGACTCCTATAAACCTGTGACGAAAGCCTTGTCGTAACGGAGCACGCTCCCCCGTGTCAGGAGCAGTCCACCGACGCGATGGGAATGAATGTTGTCTTCCTCGTAGGCGGCGAAATTGGCAATAACCGGAGAGTCATTGAGGATTGCCTGCATGCGGCCGACGATTTCCTTCTGCTTGTCGACCGTGTCCGCGGCACGGAGGTCTGCCAACGCTGCATCCATCCGATCGTCGGCGTATCCGTAGTAATTGGATTTGCTCTGACTGTTCAGCTGACGATTCATCAGAGCCCACAGGCCCTCATTGGTGTAGTTGGGCCCCCAAATGACAAGGTCGTAGTCACGGTCGGAAGCAACCCTTCCCAAAACCTCCGCCAAGGACATGTCGGTGTTCAACTCGACCGCAATGCCCACGTTCTCGAGAAGAGCCTTGACTGCAATCGCTTCATTGACCCGGATTGGACTGTTATCCGCCAGCAGTCGAATGGACCCGTTCCACCCTGAACTCTTGACCTCGTCGACGAGCCGCTTGGCCGCGTCGGGGTCGTACGCGGGCCCCTCCTCCCCGGAATACAGACCAGGAGTCGACTCCTGAATCAGCGCCGAGGTGGCCAATGCCGTGCCATTGAAGACGCGGTTGTTGATGGCCTCGGGATCTATTGCCGCAGTGATCGCTTTGCGAAGCCGAACGTCGGCGGTGGGCCGGTTCGACGCCGAGTTCATAACGACGCCCTCGCCATAGTTGTAAAGGGTGGGCAAGCTTTCCATTCCCTCCGCTCGCGCTTCATCAATTGCGGGAGGTTCACGGAGAAGAGCGACGTCGAGCTCACCAGTACGGAGTGCATCCAAGGTGGCATCGGCGCCCGAGATGCTGATGAACCTCAGCGTCCCGATACACACAGGCCCGCCCCAATAGTCGCTCTTCGCGGCCATGACGATCTCCTCACCTGGCGTGTACCGCACAAGCTCGTAAGGACCGACTCCCGCACCTTGGGGGTTGAGTGCGAACTGATCAGGCCCCATCGCGTCGACGATTCGTGGATTGGTCACCATGCCGACGTCGGTCGCGAGAACGTGTGGGAAGCTCGGATATGGGCCGTCGAGTGTGAAGCGAATCGTCTGCGGGTCGACGACGTCCATAGAGGCGATCGTCAGCGCTTCGCCACGAGACACTTGGGTATTGCTCGGCGATTGGTGGCGCTCGATACTTCGCTTGACATCGTCGGCTGTGAGAGCGTCACCGTTGCCGAACTTCACCCCGTCACGGAGCTTCATCGTCCACACGGTGTGCTCTGCGTTGGAGTCCAAAGCTTGCGCGACCTGCGGTTCGTACGTTTGCGTTTCGGCGTTGTACGTGATCAGGCTGTCGAATAGTGCCTGGATTTCTGTGCCTCCGCTACCGGCAGCACCGGGTTGACCTACGGGGTCGAGTCCACGCGGCGACAGCAGCGTTCCTTGCGTAACCGATCCACCGATTCGCTCGGGGGTGCACGTGCCAGTTGCCGCCGTAGCCTCGTCACCACCGGAACCACCACATCCGGCTGCGCTCAACAACATCACAAGCGCTGACGCCGTAACGACGGCTTTCCGCAGTCTCATGCAAGTCCTCCTCAGTGGTGCGCGAATGCGCCAAAACGGAACGGAAACGTTAGTTTGCGAAGTCGTCGACTGGAAGAGGTCCAACCTGCGTGAATGACAGGCTGAAAATTCGCGACGGCCTTCGAGTAATAGTTGGTCGGTGAAGCCCAGGTCAGCCGTGCGGTCGGTCCCGTGGAGCACGGGCGCCAACGGTCGACTTCACAAGGTCGCCGCACGAGGGTGAGCAGGCGCGGCCGCGAGCCGGAACCCCGACACCTGAAGTCGGTGTTGCTACTTCGCCGACATTCCAGCGTCGACGGGCAGGGCCACACCGGTCACGTAGCGCGACTCGTCCGATGCGAGCCACAGCACGGCATTCGAGATATCGGTCGCATCCAGCCAGGGAATCGGCATCATCAGAGTCGACATGAAGCTTTCTCGGACATCATCCTTCGTGGGATGCTCTTTGTCCGGCGCGAAGACCTTGAAGGTGGTGTCGTTGATGATCATCTTGGTGTCGACATTTCCGGGATGCACGGTATTGACTCGGATATTGTGCTCGGCGAGTTCCATGGCGAGTGAACGTGCGAGGCCGAGTACACCGTGTTTGGACGCGGAGTAGCTTCCGTAGTTCGGTACGCCTTTGAGGCCGGCTGCGGAACTGGTGATGATGATCGAGCCGCCCTCGGCTTGCTCTAAGAGGTACGGGACCGTCGCCTTCACGGTGTGGAAGACTCCCGTCAGATTGACGTCGATGGTGGTCTGCCACAACTCGTCGGTCATTTCCCAGATTTTCGCCGGAGTTCCGAAGATCCCTGCGTTGGCCACAACGACGTCCAAACGGCCGAGCTCAGCGACTCCTTGGCGAACAGCCTCGGACACGGCTGCTTGATCGCGAACGTCGACCTTCTGTGCAACTATCCGCCGGCCGGTCTTCTCCACCAGGGCGACTGTCTCGTCGAGATCTTCAGGGGAGGCACTTTCGTAGGGCACGGTCTCCACGTCTTCGAGAATGTCCAGTGCAATGATGTCCGCGCCCTCCTCCGCCAGCCGCAACGCGTGGGATCTGCCCTGACCACGTGCGGCTCCGGTGATGAACGCGACCTTGCCAGCTACCCGTCCCATGGTGAATATTCCTTTCTCGCTATGTCGGTGTCGACCGGATCGGTCGATGCCGTTCTCTCACTTCGCGACGTGCGTGGATGGACATGTGCGGACACAGGGTGCGATCACCCGTCGGGTTCACGCATGCCTGGTGCCACTGGCACGCGATGACTTCTCAGGAAGCGTGGGGTCTTAGTACTCCTACTTGGCGTGCTTGCGCGATGCCCAAGCATGCGCTTGCTACATCCATCTTTATGAGGCATGTCACAACTGTCAAGCGGAACCTCGGAGCCATTTCGATTCGCCTCCTCATACCTTCCGGCCTGTTAGGGTCCGACTTCCACTCCCGAGATCAGCATCCCAGGCTTCGAGATTGTGGGCGTACTGGAGGTCGCCCTGATGATCCCGCGAGACGAGACCACAGTCGGACCGCCGCACGACCGACAGCCCACGTCAGGACCCCTGATGCCCCGAACTCGACTATTCGGCAGGGGGTTTCACTTGCCAAAGCATTCAGGTAGCGCTAGCCCGCGATCTTCGCGCGCCGACGGCTCGAGACCCCAGCCCGACGGCGCAGGTATCGACCCGCGCGCAGACGTGACCGAGGTGGGCAAAGTGCACACGGAGACGCACTGTTGCGCACCTCCTCCTGCAGGGTTGAGCATGAGCGCCCTCGCACCCCGGCCGCTTCCAAGTTCCCAGCCATCACCCAAGCATGCGCTTGGTCATCGCCGTGTTAGCGTATGTCGCACGTCACAACCTGCGTCGAGTGACCCCGAAACTGGGTGCGCTGAAGCGGCGTGCCCAACCCGGTGCACGGTGCGAATGCGTGATGATGCAATGCCCCGCCGATTGGTGACCTAAGGAGAAACATGGACCTGAAGCTTGGCCTCAAAGCATCTGCAGAGCAGTTTGGACCCAGAGAACTGGTCGAGTTGGGTGTGGCGGCCGAAGACCACGGCCTGGACAGTGTCACCGTCTCCGACCATTTCCAGCCGTGGCGCCATACCGGCGGACATGCGCCCTTCTCTATCGCCTGGATGACCGCGGTTGGCGAGCGCACGAAGCGAGTCCAGCTGGGTACTTCGGTTCTGACCCCTACCTTTCGATACAACCCCGCCGTGATCGCGCAGGCCTTCGCGACCATGGGCTGCCTCTACCCCGACCGGATCATGCTCGGCGTGGGCACAGGTGAAGCGCTCAACGAGATCGCCACCGGATTTCAAGATGACTGGCCGGAATTCAAAGAGCGGTTCGCCCGCCTCCGCGAGTCGGTTGACCTGATGCGAGCCCTGTGGACTGGGGAGCGTGTCGACTTCAACGGCGTCTACTACAGGGCGAAGGGAGCATCGATTTACGACGTTCCCAAAGGGGGCATCCCCGTGTACATCGCGGCCGGCGGACCCTTGGTAGCGCGGTATGCCGGCCGAGCAGGGGAAGGGTTTATCTGCACATCAGGCAAAGGAATGGATCTGTATACCGAAAAGCTGCTGCCGGCCGTGGCGGAAGGGGCGCAGAAGGCGGATCGTGAGTCCGATTCGATCGATCGGATGATCGAGATCAAGCTCTCTTACGACACCGATCCGGCGCGTGCACGCGAGAATACCCGGTTCTGGGCACCCCTATCGCTGACTGCAGAGCAGAAGCACAGCATCGATGATCCGATCGAGATGGAAGCGGCAGCTGATGCCCTGCCCATCGAACAGGTCACCAAGCGGTGGATCGTTGCGTCGGACCCCGACTACGCGGTCGAGCAGATCCGGCAGTACGTCGATGCCGGACTCAATCACCTGGTATTCCATGCGCCTGGACATGACCAGAAGCGCTTTCTGCAGCTCTTCGAGCGTGACCTTGCGCCACGCCTGCGGGCGCTGGCATAGAACTTCATCTCAGGCCAGAAAGGATAGCGCAATGACGACACAGATACGCACGCTGGAAGACCTGGGGCTTCCGTATCTCGACTATGAAGGCCGCGAATACCAGACTGATCCAGCGTCGGTAGTGCGCGCCGCACGGGAGCAGATATGGCTGGCCAGATCCGTACGCGGCTATGAAGTCCTGTCATACGGAGCCTGTTCCCAACTTACCCTGGACAAAGAACACCTCGACGGACCCGGCAGCGAGTACTACCGACAGCAGGACGCTTCGGACCTGATCCTCCAGTATGCATCCGAAGGCATGCTCCCGCTGATACCGTGGGTTCGCCACGATCCCATTCGGCGCGTACTGCAACTGGCGTTCTCGGCGTCGCGAGTGAGGCGCCTCCGTCCGGTCATGCGTGCTTGCGCCGAGGAGCTGCTGGACGCTCACGCCCTCAGTGGTGAGCTGGACCTCGTCACTGACTTCAACGATATATATCCCATCGAAGTCGTCTGCCGACTACTCGGCGTGCCCGTTGCGGATATTCCACTTTTCAAGGAGTGGACTGTCAGTCTTGCACGACTCTCCCATTACCCCATCGACCCATTCATGGGCGAAATCGATCGCGCATTGCGCGGTCTGTACGAGTACTTCCGTGATCTAGTTACTCTTCGCCGTGCGAAACCTGCTGACGACTTCGTGACGGCGATTATCGAAGCGGAATCCGACGCTGGTAACGAGGAGCGTCTCTCCGAGGGAGAGATGTTCGGCGCTCTTGTCAACCTTCTCTTCGCGGGACATGACACCACCAGGCTGCAGTTCGGTTCCGCCGTGGCGCTTCTCATGCAGAACCGGGGGCAATGGGATGCGCTCGTCGAGAACCCGGACCTGGCAACAGCTGCGATCGACGAATCGATGCGCCTACAGCCGTCCCTGCACACCATCTTGCGGACGGTGACCCAGGACCTGGTTGTCGACGGCATCCACTTCTCCCCAGGCACTCCGATCGCGCTCAATATCTTTGCTGCGAACCGCGATCCTGCGATGTTCCCCGACCCCGATGTATTTGATCCAACCCGGGCGAACGCAGCAAAGCATCTCACCTTTGGGCGCGGCCACCGTTTGTGTCTCGGCCACGCACTGGCACGGGCCGAAATGACCGAAGCGCTGCAAGTGTTGGCGACTCGGTTTCCTGACATGCACCTCGTCGAATCGTCGACCTTCTCCGGGTCCTCGGCGGCAACTCAGGGCCCCGAAAGAATCCGACTACGGCTCATCTAGTCCACGCCCTCCCGGTCCGGGCGGCATCAGGACGAACGGGACGCTCGTTGGGTCTATCGCAACGAGCGTCCCGTTCGCACATCAGGATCAGGCGCCGTAGACCGGGACCGCGATTTCGGCCTTGGCGAGCAGGCCGGCGACGACGGGGCCGATCCCTTCGGCTGCATGGTCAGCTCCGCGATACCCGTTTTCGCCGCCGCCGTAGTTGCCCTTCCCAATCGACTCCTGCAGTCCGGCAACGGAACTGGTGTTGATGATCCTGGCGTTCACGGCACGGCCTGCTTTCGCCTCACCGCGCCAACATCCGGCAACATAATCTCCCCACGAGCTACTGGGTGGGCAAGCATTCGTCCCGGGTGTTCTGCGACACGGTCGACATCGTGTCCGGAGTGGGCCGGCCTCACACCGGGATGACTCGTCGGATCCACCTTGCTCGGTACGCCACCCAATGAATGCCCGGACGGCCCGAGCCGCTTGTAGGCCTGTTCGCAGTGTAGCGACGTCCACGCTATAAGCCACTGCACCCCGCTGCGACCGAAAGAAGAGACCTTCAGCCGCAAACGGGGCGCGGGCCACATAGGCAGCATTGATGAGTCACTTTGCGACTCTGCCGAATCGGAACGTTCAATGCCATTTCGGCTTAGGCGTTACAACTTTCCGATCGGCTGTCGCTCTATCCGATACTGAACGGCTGTCCCCACAACGTGACCGTGCTCTTTACATTGTCCGTCTCCACCTCAACCTTGACGTACGAGCGGGCCTGGGCATAACCAGCGCAGCCGTTGACGCCGAGGGACACATCAGACCAGCCGACCGAGCCCGCGCCACCCTGGAAGTAGTGTGCTCCCCAGTGAATCTCTGATCCATATGCATCAGGCATCTCGATGTCGAGGATCGCTGTGTCGACGGCCTGACCCGGTCCGAGCGTGACACCTCCGTTCGCGCCGCCTGAGACTGGAATCGAGGCGGTTCCGGTGGCCAGTTGGCTGGGAGTCACTGATGCTCCCGCGTTGCCACCCACGCCGGCCCCGAAGTCGACCTGACACGCCAAGATGTACCCCGGATAGATGTAGGCAGTCTTCGCAGGATTGCCCTGGAGGTTGACCGATGCCTTACCGGACACCCAGACGTTTCGGTGTAGCGGAGTCGAGCCCAGCGACGGCGAGACATTCGCGCTCTCGTCCGTCAAATTCACTGTCACCACGGTGCCGTCGGCCAGCGTCTCCGTCGCCGATCCCCCTGGCAGTGGAACGAATGTGTCGGCGTTCGCGGCACCGACGGAGGAGAATCCGAAGGTGGCGACGGCAGCGGCGCCGACAACAGCGGCCCGCACACTATTCTTACGAGTATTGGTCATTGGTCTCTTTCAGGGATTAGAACTCGCACGTGCGAGAAGGACGAATAGGAAGTACAGATCAGCCAATGCTGAACGGGGCTCCATACAGCACCGTCTTCGAGTAGTCGTTGCCGACGATCTCCATGACCGTGTAGGCGCGTGCCTGCGCGAAACCGCCACAGTTCTGCACCTGCAGCTCGGCGTCGTGGTACTGCAACGTGTACACACCATCCTTCAAGATGTCCTTGGCGGTTACCGGAACATATTTGACTTCACCAGAATTCAGCGGAACCGTCAGACCCATGGACGTTGCTAGTGAGTCCATCCCCAGGCTGAGTGATGGGTTGGCCGACAGGCCCGTTACGTCAACCTGGCAACCCACGATATATCCGGTCGACACTCGTGAAACTCCGTGCGTGGTCGATCCGTTCGAACCATTGTATGTTCCGGCTGTATTCGGAGTCCCGTTTGCGGTGGGAGCTTCGGTGACCTCCTTGATGCCCTTGACATCTGCCGTCACCGTGCCCGACACCCACGCGGTGCGGCCGGCACCGTTGGCGGCCAACGACGGCGAAACCAATGCACTCTCTGCTGTCCGCGTCACCGTCGCATTCGGCCCAGCCTTCGACCCGTCGGGCAGCGGTATGAGCGTATCCGCACTCGCTGCGCCATTGGCCATCACGCAGAGTGCAAGAGCGGCGGCAGCACCCAGACCTGCAATTCGCGCATTGCGTCGGAAGCCAGGCTTACGTTCGTTGATCAACACTTGATTCTCCTCGTTCGGGGTTGAAGCTAATTAGCGAGGCCCGCGTGGGCCGAGCTGGATATGAGATCGATTTCTCGTTCACGAGAGGCACTTCGAGAACAAGATCTAGAAACCGCATGCATAAGCGATGCCGTTTCGAAACTCTCACGCTCTGCGGTTAGCCGACGCCGGGCATGGCGATCGCACTGATGGTCCGATCGAAGCCCAACGACTACCGCACCCGCGCACCACATGGAGTTGCGCGTGGCCAATATGCGCAGTCTTACGAAAACCGCCGATATAACCGAGTTTTGAGTCGTGGGAGATTTTTTCTACACGCCGACGAGAGTGGAAGGCAATTCACCTGCGCCTGAATGCGTCGCCCGAGACGCTTGACCATAGGAACCCGACAACAAGCGCCGTTCTTGATTGCCTTACTCGCCGTCCTGATCATCACCTCTCTTTACGGCCACCCTCGCCAGTCGTCGCTTTACAGTCCGAACGGAGTTCGTTGAGACCAGGTCTAGCCGCAGACGGCGACCGCCTCGTCCTCGAATCGTTCCTTGCATAGTTCGACTGTGCTACCGGTCACAGACCGTAAACTAGACCGCGAGTCTTTGCAAGAGGCACCTTGTCTACTAAAAATACTGTATATCTCGCCAAAGCGGGCTCGTCGCATCCTCGTGACCGCATCGCACCAGTTCAATCGGTGGCCAATCGGGAGACGCAGCGATCACCGAGGTGCAGAAATCGCTTCGGAACCGATCCACGCACGGTCTCCGCTTACCCACCGACCCGAAACAAACTGGTGGATCGCTTGACACAATCACACGATCCACTTATGTTCAACTGTCGAATCACAGTCGAGGTCGACTGCGATGGCGCACAGTGCCGAGGGTGGAACGCGGACAACGTCGTACGTTGGCTTGAACTTGTTATCCCGAGCGATTCCGGGGCGTGATCCGAGCGACAATCGCGGGCACTTCTCCTTCGTGGTGTACCTGGTTGATGTGCCGGCCGTTCTGGAGCGTCTCATCCTCGCCCGGGCTCGACGGTGTGGACTGCTTGACTACGCAGTTGTTGTCGGCCGATGTGGGATTTTGGGCGGTTCCGGAGGTGGAACAGTCCCTCGATGTGTGGGAGGAGGAGTACGGCGAGTTCCTTCCCGCCGGGTGCCTTGCAACGGCGAGCGGGAAGATCAGTACGGCACCTCGGCGTCTCCGGGTGACCGTTGGACCCCGACCCTGCCGAGGTCGAGATGCGCATGAACGTCTACCGGTCCGGCTAGAAGCGGGGCTCGCGCAGTGCCGCCCCTCTTGGGTGCCGAAGCCAGTTCCTGCCCGCCGAGCGGCACATCAGACGCGCGTTGCGCGCCAAGTGCTATCGGACGGGCCGTCCGGCACGACATGCTGTAGTCATGCACAACAGACGAAGCAATCGCATGACCGACCTTGGCCAGCAGACAGCCGGCGTGTGCAAGCAGTTGGGCACGCTGGCCGACGTGCAGCGCCACCTCGACAACGTCGCCGCGGTGCGCTGGGACGTGATCGAATGAGCACGCCCGCTGATCTTGACGAGCAGGTCACCGCAGTTCGGGATGCGCTACACGGCCTACGCCGAACCCTCCTCGACCTCGAGCGCACCTACGCAGACCTCGATGCGACCGCGCTCGCGGTGGACGACCTCGGCGCCCCGGCCACGGCGCCGGAGGTGTTGGAGAGCGCCGTTGATGCCCTCCGCGCAGCCCAGGACACCCTCGGAACTGCTGACGCCGACCTCGACGTGGCGAAACGACACACCTCACGGCTGAAAAGGCGCGAATGACCGCGGCGAACTTCCGCGGTTTCCCGGCGGTCCAACTCGCTGGAAAGTCCGCCGAAGGTCCACCCCACCTCTCCTCGGCGAATGGTCGTGAATCGGTTCGAACCAACTGCTGCGCCCCGAAGGTCACCACACGGGCTGCCCCGTCGCTGCCGGGGCGTCACCGCCACCACCCGCGGCGCAGGGTCCGCTGCCGCCACAGCCGCCGAACTGTCCACGCTGGACGACGGCGACCGCGCTTGCGGAAGCGCATGACGTGCGGCCACCGCCGGGCCTCGCCAACTACCGGCTGCCGGGGGATAATTCCCCTTGGAGGATCGTTCACCCCGAAGGAGCGATGCTTGAAAACGTCGACCTCGGCCCAGGGCCTCAGGACCGCCCGAGTGCGCCGAGGTCGGCCCGAGTAGGACGGGTGTGCTCGTGCGGCAACAAACTGCGTCCGGACCCCCGGAACCCACGACCGACGTGGAGCGCTCCGATTGATCTTTCTTCGCTGACATGCGGTAACAAGTCGGAGCCCGTCACCGAAATAACAGATGACGCAGTCAACCGCGGTGTCAGCCAGGACCCGGCCATGGGGAGTACCACGGAAGCTGGCGGCATGGCTCAACACCGAGCCATCGCAGGTGACGAGGGTAGGTGAGAGATTTGGCTAGGGGCATCACCCACAACGGCAATCCCGATGCCGATCTCCCAGACGACGACGCACCGGTGGACGTCGCGGCAGTACGCCGCGACGACGCGCTGATCGACGCGATCGCCAGTGGCGATCCAGTCGCATCGGATTCGTCGGAACAGGACCAACTCGCGCTGCTGCTGACCAACTGGCGCGCCGACATCGTCGCGACGCCGATGCCAACCGGTCCGCTGCTCGACGACGTGATCGCGGCGATCGACGCCTCCGACGCTCGTTCCGCACGCAGCGCCGCCCGCGGCACGCTCCGCCTGTTGCGACCCATCGCCGGCGCTGCCGCCGCGATCGCGATCGTCATCGGTGGCGTCACCATCTTCTCGTACAACGCCGCACCCGGCGATCCACTCTGGAGCGTCAAATCGGTGGTGTTCAGCCAGCAGGCCGATTCGACCGTCGCGCAGATCGACACCACCTCCCAGCTGCAGGAAGCCGAGCGGCTGATCGCCGCGGGCGACGCGGAGGCGGCGAAGAACCTGCTCGAGGGCGCCGCCGACCGTGCCGGCGGGGTCCGCGACGCCGACACCCGCAACGAACTCGACGCATGGCGGGCGAAGCTGGCCGCAGAACTCGAGAAGATCGCTCCCACCACCCCGCCGACGACGACCACAACGGCCGGTACCGCCACCACCGAAGCGCCGACGACGACCACCGAACTGCCGGCTACCGTGCTGGAAGCACCGGGTTCCACGACGGCGCCCGGGGTCGAGCAACTGCCGGAAACCCCGCCCCCAGATGTGCAGCTTCCCGGACCACCGCCCACGTCAGTGCCGCCGCTCCTCACGACGACGCTCACGCTTCCACCCGAGACATGGCAGTCCCCCAGCCCTGAACCCACCATCACGATGGTCCCGCCTCCGCAGCTGCCCGCGCCTGTGCCGCCGGACGACCCGACGACGCAACCACCCCCACCGTCGGAGAACCCGACCATGCAGCCACCCCCACCGTCGGACAACCCGATTACCCAACCACCCACCCAGCAGCCCCCGCCGCAGGAGCCTTCTCCGGCACCGCTCCCGCCGCCAGCCACGACCAGCTGAGGACACGGCGGCCGCGCGGCGCTCTGCGGTTCTCGCAAACATTCGCTGCGAATGCTGGGCACCAGGACGCGCCCGTACCGAAGTCAGATGCGATGCGCGCTTGACACCGGACGAAAGGTGGAAGGTCTGCACGGCCGGCGCGAGCCGATGATGCGCGCAACTTCCCTACGACCCACCTGGGCGGCCGTCGGCTCACCGGTCGATATCGCCGACCCACCGGAACGGCGAGACGACACACGTCATGTCAACGAATCCACGCCCTGCTGACGACGTTGATGAAACCGCTCGCGCTGCTCATCGAGCAACACCACACCACGGTGCTGAACGCGGTGATGTTCACGGGCAATCAACAGGCGCACCGACGCGGTCCGCCGCGTCAGCTCGGTCGCCCGCCTTGCCGCTGTCCGATCGCTGAGCAAGTACGCCGCAGCACGGTCACACTCGATCAGGATCTGCTCGTACACAAGCCGTATCGGCGCCTGTTCATCGAGCCGAGCCACCGCCACGTCTTCGACCAACTGAAGCGGAAGCCGCGCCAGTCGATAGTTCACACGCAGAAGGGCCAAGGACAGGGAGCTGAGTGTCACACTCGAAATCGTAAGCACGACGAAATACTTTGTGGCTAGGGCCTTAAGTCCCGTTGTTGATTTCCGCAGAGCGCTCGCGCCGAGTGCTTATCGTCCCGATCGGGCGCCCGATTGCGCCAGCTGTGATGCTCCGGCATTCTCATGACACACCCAGCACCCAGTTCACCGCGACGGACACGATCTCCCTGTACGGGTATTCGCCGGAGAGACCGTCGACTCAGCCCCAGGTGACCGGGTCCTCCTCAGACCCCAGGTTTCGCACCAGCCATCGCCCGTCGACCAGATGCATGAGGACCGGGTACATATAGCGGGGGTCGTTCGGCTGCCACCCGCCACCCTCCGGTGTCGAGGTGTCGTGCACATAGAGCACTTCGACTCCCGGGGCGACCAGCCTTGTGCCAGTGCCGATTCCCCATGTCGCCGGATCCGGCAGCATCGCCCGGAACGACCGCACGTGTACGCGCTCGAAGTGTACCCACAACGGATGATCCGGCTCTGGTTCGGCGAGGGCGGCCGCAACCGCCTCACCATCCCAACCGTCCGCATCGATATCGCGACGATTGTCTTGCACCCAATTCCAGGCCAGTACCATCCGGAATTCGGGATCCACATTCGGCCACACCGACAGCAGATCTCCGTCCACGCACACCGGAGTCAAGAACGCCCACGCCGCACTCACCAGCTCGGCATGCCCGAGGAACCGCACCCGCTCGGCTGGATCCATCGCACGAAGCTGCCGGTACGTCTGCCGCACCTCGGGCGGCAGGGAGTCGATCTGCTCGTCGGTCAGCTCTGGAAGAGACGACGCCACCGGTTCCGCACCGGCGGCGGAGGCTTCGTCCGGGGCGGCAAGCAGTGCCCGGACGGCGTCGACGAACCGCGGGGTCAGCCGCGCGAGTAACTCGAGCAACTCCCCCACCGTGCGCGGCGGAAGCGTGTTGCCGGCGACCAGAACGTGTATGCACTCGAACACCGCTTCCGGGTCCAAATCGAGTTGATCGCACAGGAACTCGTCGGGGTGGACGACCTCGACGTCGAACGGGTCGAGCACCGCACGCGGGAAGTCCTTCAGATTGGCGGTCACGATCAATGCCGCGCCGGATCGTACCGCCGCAGCCAGAACGTGCCGGTCCTTCGGCTCGTTGGCCATCGCGGGAATCAGCTCCCGATATCCGCGTGATTCCTCCTCCGCGAAGGAGAACGCCCTGCGCATCTGCTGCACTCGCCGCGCCGCCTGTTCGGGTGAATTCCCGAACCGCTCGCCGGACAGATTCCGTTCGACCTCGTCGAGTAGATCCGGCGTCCAGACCGGACGGAACAACTCGGCATCGGCAAGGGTGAGCAGCAGATCATTCAGCGTCTGGGGAAGCATGACGCACGCGTCGAGAACCACCCGGAAGGCAGCCATCTCGGATCAGCGGGTCGAGATGAAGCCGTCAGCGGCATCGCCGGAATCCGCGGTTTCTTCGCGGGCCATCTCCTCGAGTACCTGGCCACGACGCGCCCGTTCACCCTGCTGGAACTCCAGCACATCCGCCAACTCCACCCGCCGATGCCGACCAGGTGAGGTGTACGGGATCTTCCCCGCCTCCAACAACCGCACCAACGTTGGCCGGGTGACGCCCAACAGCTCCGCGGCCTCCTGCGTCGTCAGCACCGTGCGATGCGGCTCCACCGTCACCGCCTGCCCCCGACCCAACGCAGTGACCGCGTCGACGAGTAACCCTCGGACACTGTCCGGCAGGGGCACCGACCCTTCCGGAGTCGAGATCGATACTTCTGCAGAACCAGCGAGAACATCCTTCAGCGCGGCGAGACGATCCCGATCGTCGGTGGGCGGCGGCAACACCGTGCGGTTCATCAGAGCGGCCATAGCCCACCATAAAACGAAAAAAACGAACACGCAATCAGCCGCCACCGCCAGGACTGGCCCCGCACCATACCGAGCCCGGCCAATCCCCCGCCTGCTCCACGGGGGCACCTGGACAGGCACCCCACCCCGCCGAACGGCCGGTCCGAATCGGTCGGTAATGAAGAACTATAGAAAGACCCGATCAATTCGTCACACGCTCGAGGCACCCATGCTTGAAAACCCCGCCCCATCGAAAAGGACATCACCGGCAACGCTCAACCCGTCCGCTGCAGACACCGGCGCCCCTTGCCTGGCTCGCCCCGAGCGCAGCCCAACCGGCAACCGCTCGGCCCGGCGACGGCGCGCCGCCCGCGGCGTTCCCACCGGCTCTCCCGAGCTCGACTGGCTACGACAATCCCTGCACGCCTGCGATCTCCTGACCAGCGTGCACTCCATCAGCCCCACGGACCGGGCGCTCGTTGCCTTCGCCATCGAATGGGCCCCCTACGGCGGCGCCGACGCCGAGAACCTGTTCATCAGATTCGGCGTACAACGCAACAGGTTCCTCCATCTCCTCCAAGCCGCGATGACCCCGCGACCATCAGACCTGGGCCACCTGCGCAACCTCAAGACCACCCTCTGTAACGACCTCCTCCGCGCATGGAATGACACCCACCACAACGAGAAGTAGTCCAGCAGGTTATCGGCACAGACGTATCCAAGGGCAGCCCAGAACCGTCGGCGAACGCGAACCGAGACGGACAGCCCCTCGTCCACCACCGCAGCCGCCTCGCCGACCCCGCGCAGGTGATCTGCCGAGACTGCACCTGAGAAAACCCGGATCCGAGGCCCGGTGATCCCGCCGGGCTCCTCACCGGGTCCGGGGCCAGGTGGGGTGGTGGGTGCCCGGATCGATGCTCAGGTCTTCGGTGTCGGTGAAGATCAGTCGCCCCATCGTCGAGCAGTATCGCCCACCGACGCACCGGCGCCCACTCGTATCCAACGCCGCTGGGGTGGTTCAGTTCCGCGCAGTCCTCGACGATCGCACCGGTGGCGTCGGCCTTTGTTCCTGCGGACCAGCACCCGGACACCGATCCCCAACTCCGGCCCACCGACCGGGGCGGTTGCCGTTATGCAAATCGAGGCTACCACCTGCAAGTTGGTGTTGTGACGAGCGCATAGACGTGCTGGTGACTAACAGCGAAGTCCACATTTAGCCATTGGTAGGGGTTACTTCTGGTGATCAAAGCCATAGCGTTCCACCTCGTCAGCTGGCGAATGCGACCGCCAATGCGGTCCCGGACTCCCGGGACGTCTACCGAGAGGATCACCATGACGACCACCGAGAACATCGTCGAAACCCGCCCCGCCCCGTTCACCTGGGCACAGTCCGCCCAGTACAGCCAGGGCGCCAAGGCCGGCGACCTGGTGTTCACGTCCGGTCAGGCCGGCTACGACGACGCCGGCAACCTCGTCGCCGGCGGCTTCGAGGCCCAGGCCCGCCAGGTGTTCGCCAACATCCAGAAGATCCTGCAGCAGCACGGCGCCTCGATGGCGTCGGTGGTCAAGCTGACCGCCTACCTGGGCAACCGCGACGACTTCGAAACGTTCAAGAAGGTTCGCGCCGAGTTCTTCTCCAGCCCGTACCCGGCGGTGACCGCGGTGCAGAACTCGTTCCTCGTCGAAGGCATGCTCTTCGAAGCGGACGCCGTCGCCGTCGCCGGTGCCCAGCGCATCCTCGCCGACACCGACGCCAGCTAGCTCCCAGCAGAGACTCCCACCCTTTCCACCACCAGTACAGAACTGGGATTCCATGTCTGACACCCTCTTCCCGACGCTGTTTTCTCCCCTGCAGATCGGTGACGTCACCCTGAAGAACCGGATCTTCTCCTCCGGTCACGACACCGTGATGGTGCACGACGGCGCGGTCACCGACCAACTCGTCGAGTACCACCGAGCCCGGGCAGCCGGCGGTGCCGGGCTGATCATCATGCAGGTCGCCGGTATCCACGAGACCGCGCGGTACACCTACCACGTACTCATGGCCACCGACGACAGCTGCATCGAGGGATACCGGCGCGTCGCCGACGCCGTACACGAGCACGGGTGCGCCGTGTTCGGTCAGGTGTTCCACCCGGGCCGGGAGATCATGGAATCCCAGGACGGTGCGCTTCCGGTCGCCTATGCCCCATCGGCGGTCCCGAACGAACGATTCCGGGTCATGCCCCGGCCGATGTCCCAGGCAATGATCGCCGAGGTCGTCGCCGGATACGCGGCCGGAGCGCGCCGCCTTCAACAGGCCGGACTCGACGGTGTCGAGATCGTGGCCAGCCACGGCTACCTGCCCGCCCAGTTCCTCAATCCCGAACTCAACCTGCGCACCGACCAGTACGGTGGCGACCTCGACAATCGAATGCGGTTCCTGCGCGAGATCATCTCCGCCGTCCGCGAGGCTGTCGGGGCGGGGTTCGCGGTCGGCGTCCGAGTGTCCGGCATCGAGCACTCCTCCGTGGAGGACGAGCCCACCGACATCGTGGAGGTGTGCCGCAGGCTCGACGCGGACGGGTCGCTGGACTATCTCAACGTCACCGAGGGCACCTCCGCCAGCCGGACCGGGTCGTTGCACATCGTCCCGCCGATGAGCGAGGAGGCCGCCTACACCGCACCCGCCGCCGCGAACATCAAGGCCGCCGTGTCGATTCCGGTGCTCGTCGCCGGGCGGATCAACCAACCGCAGGAAGCCGAAATCGTCCTCACCAAGGGGCAGGCCGACGCCTGTGCGATGACCCGCGCCCTGATCTGCGACCCGGAGATGCCGGCCAAGGCGCAGGCCGAGCGGCCGGACGACATCCGGGCCTGCATCGGCTGCAACCAGGCGTGTATCGGTCACTTCCAGGCCGGCTATCCGATCTCCTGCCTTCAGCGTCCGGAGACCGGACGCGAACGCGAATTCGGCACCCTGGTGATCACCCCGAAGCCGAGGGACGTCATGGTCGTCGGCGGCGGGCCCGCCGGGATGAAGGCGGCCGTGGTCGCCGCCCAGCGCGGTCACCGGGTCACCCTGTACGAGGCCAGTGGTCGGGTCGGCGGGCAGGTCCTGCTCGCCGAACGGCTTCCCGGCCGATCCGAGTTCGGCGGCGCAGCAACCAATCTGCAGTCCGAACTCGACCGCTACGGAGTCATCGTGAAAACCCGTGTCGAGGTGGATGCGGCGATGATCACCGCGCAACGCCCCGACCACGTCATTATCGCGACCGGCGCCACCCCGTATCGGCCGCCGCTCGAGCTGGACGGGGACATGCCGGTCCTCGAGGCCTGGGACGTGATCGGCTCAGGCGGCAGCAATGCCCCCAAGGGTGAGATCGTCGTGGCGGACTGGCGGGGCGACTGGACCGGCCTCGGCGTCGCCGAAATGCTTGCCCGGGAAGGACGCAAGGTGACCCTGTGTGTCAACGGCTATGCGGCCGGTGAACAGCTGCAGCAGTACACCCGCATTGCGATGCTGCGCGCCGCCACCGAAGCGAAAGTCCGCGTCATCCCCCACGCACGGCTGTTCGGTGCGGACGAGGACACCGTCTATCTGGTCAACACCCTGACCGGTGAGCCGATCATCCTCGACGGCATCGACGGACTCGTCCTCGCACTCGGACACCAGCAGAACGATGCCCTGCTCACCGAGGTCGAAACCACCGGC
The DNA here is from genome assembly GCF_009859915.1 of Rhodococcus sp. WAY2. NCBI lineage: Bacteria > Bacillati > Actinomycetota > Actinomycetes > Mycobacteriales > Nocardiaceae > Rhodococcus > Rhodococcus sp. WAY2. Next base: position 1,954,124 of record NZ_CP046572.1, on the reverse strand, counting down.
ATCCCGTTCACCGGGGTCGGTGACTGCCTCGCCCCACGCACCGTCGAAGAAGCCGTCCTGGACGGACTGAAAGCAGCCGCTGCCGTGTAGCGTCCTGGTCAGTCGGCCAGTGATATCGCGTGCGCGCGTGCGCGCAGCGCCAGCCACAGCATCGCGATGTCCGATGAAGCCTTCAGGTTTCGTCCTGTCACGGTCTCGATTTTGCGGAGCCGAAAAACTAGGGACTGCCGGTGGATTCCGAGCCGGTCGGCAGTCACGGTCCAGCTTCGATTGTTGGCGAGAAAGGTTTCGAGAGTCTCGACGAGGTTCGATTCGTGCCCCTGGTCGTACAGGAGGAGTTCGCCAAGTATCGCGTCGGTGGCATGCCGGGCGTCGGTGAGGGTGCGCGGTACGAACAGTGGCGCATCGATGGAGTACCGGGCGACAGGCACACCGGTCGATCGGGCGGTGTCCAACGCCCAACTCGCCTGGCGCGCGCTGTCCGAGATTTCTCCGATCGTAGTGGCCGAGGGCGACACTCCTATCGACCCGGTCTTCCCGCCCAGCAGGTCGATGGTCTCGGTGCTTCGCGCGATGGGGAGCAGCATGTAGGCGTGCTCATCGAGTGCGGCGGTCACGTTGGGAATCCGTCGGTCTCCCGCTATCGTCCGTGCAGCGGGAAGGAAATCGGTACCGAAGCTGAGCACCGTCCATTCGGCCCCGGCCAGGTCGAATTGTTCGAGGAGCGGTGTGACGGTTTCGGTTGCATCGGAGCCGGCGAGGATTCTCTGCAGGAGGTGCTCGCCGGTTTCGTTGGCATACTCCCGCTCCCGGGTAACCTTTTCGACTTCGACGCCGATCAGGCTCCGCACATGCAGCAGTGCAAACGCATCGACATCCGTTGCTGGGCTTCCCTCCATGACGAGCATGCATTTGCGGTGTGTAGGCAGTGCATGGGCGGTCATCACGTAGTTGGCACCCTCTACGAGCGTGAGGTGGGCGGGCAGGCGTTCGAGTGTGCCGGCGACATTCGAAGCCAATGAGGCGATGGCTGTTTCGGACAGTGCAGTGTCCGTGGGCAGGACGTCGGTACTGTACTCGACGTCGACGACGTGCAAGGTGTATCCGAGCTCCCGAGACAGCCTCTCCAGGAGACTCGTCTCCGCTAGTGACGTCGAGCGTGCGTGTTCGTAGAGTCGGCTCAGTCGGGCAACCCTGCTGACTTGAACACTCTGACTGGCTAGAGCCACCGTCCGTCCGATGGCCGCGAATGGGGTGGTGTGGCTGCACCTCAGGATGGGGAATTTCAGTCTGTCGGCAACGGACACCATCGCACCCGTCAGCGGTGGCGCCGTCGCATCATCGCCGATGATGACACCCGCCAGCCCTTTTTCGTAGAGGCGCTCGACAAACCTGCACTGCGCCTGCTCGTCCGACGGCACACACAAACCGGCGGTCATCAGCAACTCGTCCGCTCCCAGCCAGTCCCAGGGGTCGAGTTCCGAGGTGTGCGCCCACACGATCCGTCGGTCGAGTCCTTCCATACCGGCGACGGCGGTGCACCCGAGCTGATCCATCGCGATGAGATCGCCGACGGTTAATCTCGACATGGTCTACCTCTCGTCACTCAGGCCTGGCCGGTACTGATCCGACGGGCGATCAGCGCCATCCAGAAGTCGGCGATGTCGGCGGAACTCTTCACGCTGCGGCCGGTCAAACCCTCGATCTTGCGTAATCGATATCCGAGTGTCTGACGGTGGATGACGAGCTTCTCGGAGGTTGCCGACCAGTTTCGATCCATGGACAGGAACACATCAAGAGTTTCGATGAGATCACTGTGATGAGCCGTGTCGTAATCGATGACCTTGCCCAGCACGGCTCGCGCCGCAAAGTGTGCTTCCGTCAAGGTGCGGGGAAGGAACAGCGGCGCCGCAGTCGAATACTCGGCGAGACCGCCTCCCGCCGCCCGCGCGGCCTGGAGGGCCCACCGGGCTTGACGAACGCTGTCCGGCACCCGTTGAGTCGTCGCATTACGTGCCGACATGCCCATCGAATCGATGTGGTGGCCGAGTAGATCCGCCGCCGGATCGGCGTCGGCGCTCGGGATCATCACATAACCCTCTTCCCCGACGAAGCACGACAAGTAAGGGAATCCACGGTCTCCGATCAGCGTGCGCGCGGTGTGGAGGCGAGCAGCGTCGAATCCGATGACGCACCAGTCCGTATCGGCCAATCCCAGTTGCCCCAGCCGAGGCCTGGCGGCATCCGCGCTGATCGATCCGGTGACCATCTGCTCGAGCAGCTCCGCCCGCACGACATCGGTGCGCTCGCGTTCTCGGGTCACGCGCTCTACTTCCACGCCGACCAGGCTCTGGGCATGCAATAACACGAAGGCATCGACCTCGAGGTCGGTGTATCCAGCTGCGACGAGCATGCACTTGCGGTGACTAGCGAGGGGGAACGCTGTCGCCGTCGTTCCGGCAGCGGCGTCGATCGCTATTCGCGGCGGAAGACGGTCGAGCCGGCCACCGACGCGGTTGCGAAGCTGACCGATGAGTTCGTCGTCCAGTGGGTGTGCATCACGGAGCACCTCGCTCCCGAGCTCGACGTCGACGACATGGAGCTGGTGTCCAAGTTCCTCCGACAGTCGACCGAGCAGCGATGTCTCCTCTTCGGGTGCCGCGTGCGTGGCGTCGTAGAGCCGACTCAAGCGCGCAATTCGACTCACCTGAACGCTCTGGGCCGCGATCGCGACGGTGCGGCCGATTGCCGCAAAGGGGGTCGCATGACCGACCGTGACAACGGGGAAGCCCAGTTCGTCGGCTTCGGACAGCATGTCCTGCGTGAACGGGGGCGCTTGCAGGTCGTCGCCGATCGCGATACCGGCCAAACCTGCCTCGCTGAGGCTTCGAATGAACTGCTTCTGTTGGTCAGCTGGTGCCGGCAGGCACATCCCGGTGGTCATCAGCAGATCGTCGGCACTGAGCCAGTTCCACGGATCGGGTAACTCGCACACATGCGCCCACACCACGGTCCGTCCTATGCCGGCCGCGCCGGCAACCACGCTGCACGCAAGTTGCCTCATGGTCACCAAGTCGCCGACTGTCAGGTTCGACACAAATCACTCCCGGAGCCAGACGATACACGCCCATCGGAGTCGGACGCGAGTATAGACATCGCTCAGTGAATTGTATGTGAGTACGGCTCCTGCGGATCAGATTCGCGCTGTGTCGGCGAGGGACTTGCCGCGCGTTTCTGGCGCGAAGGCGACACTGACCGCGAGGCCCGCCAGGCTGATCGCGGCAGCGCCGAGCATGGTCGGGCCGACGCCCCAGCGGTCCAAGGCCATCGGGACCATATAGGTACCGAGGGCACCACCGACTCGGCTGAGCGATGAGGCCAATCCCACCGCGCTGCCTCTGATTTCGGTCGGAAAGAGTTCGTTGGGGTACACCAGCTGAAGAACCTGAGCGCCTCCGGTGAACACCGCATACGTCGCGAACAGGCACAGGATGACGGAAACGGGACTCTCGGGGAACAAGCCCAGAAGGAGCAGGGTCGCTCCGGACCACGCGAAGCTTTGGATCAACAAGGTGCGGCGCCCCAACCGGTTGATAGCCGCCATCGCGACGACACAGCCGACCAGGAGCAGAACTGTGATCAAGGCCGACCCCATGTTCGCCATCCGCCCGTCGAGCCCGAGCTCCGCGAGGATCTTCGGGCCGAAGGCATACACCGCGAACAGCGGCACGATTGCTGCGGTCCAGAACGCGGTGACGAAGACGATTCGGCGGAGGTACCCCGAATTCCAGAGCGCGCCGACTCCCCCGGCGCGGCGCCCGGACTCGATCTCGATGACGGCGTGCGGACCGAAGACCTTCGCAACGACCTCATTGGCTTCGTCGATGCGTCCCTTACCGGCGAGCCAGCGCGGTGACTCCGGTGTTCCGATGCGGGTGATCACGGTCAGTACAGCCGGCACCGCGGCACTGGCCAGCAGCCATCGCCATCCCTGATCGCCGACTCGGGTGAGGACGTCACCGACCAGGTAGGCGAACGCGGCGCCGACGAACCACATCACCGTGAGGACACCGATGAACGGGCCCCGGTATTTCTTCGGGGTGAACTCGGTCAAAAGTGATGTGGCGATGGGATAGTCCGCCCCGATCATCATTCCGATGAGAATCCGGAGCAAAAACAGCCACCCGAAGTCGTCGACCCAGAACTGCGCGACCGAGAAGACGATGACGCCGACCAGATCGACTGTATAGAGGGCTCGGCGCCCGAAGCGGTCGGTGAGCCCTCCGCCGAGGAAGGCCCCGAGGAAGATGCCGATCGATGCAGACGCCGCGAGGAGGCCTTGCTGTGCCGAGTTCAGATCCCACTGCGGGGTCAGGTGCTCCATGGCGATCCCGATGATGCTCAGCACGTATCCGTCGAGGAACGGTCCCCCGGCCGAGAAGAGGACGAGCCGTTTGTGGAAGCGCAGCAGCGGGGCGTCGTCGACGCGGAAGGATGTTGTCGAGCTGGGAGATGCTGGGTACATCACGTTCTCTCCGGGCTGAGTTCGGGCATGTTGCCGGCTATTCGTCAGGCGATGAGCGAAGAGTTCCAGGACGTCGGGCCGCCGAGCCAGAGACCTGAATGCGCGCACGAGCTATTGTCTACACGTCCATCCACAAATTGAACACATTAGCCACAAAGTGAACCCGTCCGAGTAGGGGCTCGGTGACTGCGGAGTGGAGGCGATTCGGTTCGTCGGGGTGAATCGAACGCCTATCCTGAGGTGTCTGCAGAAAAATATGGCGGTGAAACGAACAGCTGCAGGCCCGGGTCCGTGCCGGCCCGCCTGCTCGGGCCTCATGGTGTGGGCTCGGCAGGCGTGCAGGTGAGTTGAGCGCCGCCATGTCCGAGGTCGACCCCTTTGCCACCCAGCGCGGGCCGGCGCCGGGATTTCCGGACGAGCTGCACGCGGACGGGTTCGACGACGCGCAGGAAATCGGTAGTGGTGGATTCGGGATCGTCTACCGGTGCGTCCAGCCGTCACTCGATCGCACAGTGGCGGTCAAGGTGCTCACCTCGGATCTCGACCCCGACAATCTGGAGCGGTTCCTGCGGGAACAGCGCGCGATGGGCAGGCTCTCAGGTCATCCGAACATCGTCACCATCTTGCAGGTGGGAACCACCAGGAGCGGACACCCCTATCTGGTGATGCAGCTGCATTCCCGCGGTTCGCTCGAGTCGCAGATCCGAATCGAGGGTCCGCTGGACTGGCAGTCGGTACTGCGACTGGGGGTGAAGTTGTGCGGGGCGCTCGAGGTGGCGCACCGGACCGGCATCGTGCACCGCGACGTCAAGCCGGCAAACGTGCTCCTCACCGATTACGGGGAACCGCAGCTGACCGACTTCGGGATCGCGCGGATTCCGGGCGGTTTCGAGACCACCTCCGGCACGGTGACCGGATCACCGGCGTTCACCGCGCCGGAGGTGCTCCGCGGCAACGCACCCGAGCCCGCCGCAGACATCTACAGCGTCGGAGCAACATTGTTCTGCGCGTTGACCGGTCACGCGGCGTTCGAGCGGCGCTCGGGTGAACGCCTCGTCGCCCAGTTTCTACGGGTCAGCTCGCACCCGATCCCGGATCTGCGCGGGGGGACGATTCCCGACCAGGTATGCGCGGCGATCGAACATGCCATGGCCACGACTGCTGCCGACCGTCCCACCACTGCCGCGGCGTTCGGCGAGGAACTGAGACGGGTGCAGGAGTCGACCGGCGTGCCGGTCGATCCTCTGCCGTTGCCCGGCGCCGCCGCCCACCCGCCGCCCACCACCAGCGGATCCCACACTCCCGGCGCGACCGCCTACGGGCCGGCGCGGGTGACGCCCACCGGGTCGCTGACCCCGCCGCCGTCACCGGCGACGAAATTCCGTCCCCCCGAATCGGCGCGGGCGCTGGTCCCGCGTGAGCGGCTACTCGACCTGCTCCGCCAGGGCGGGCAGCGGCGGTTGATCGTGATTCACGCCCCCACCGGGTACGGCAAGAGCATCCTCGCCGCCCAGTGGCGTCAGGCACTCGCGGACGAGGGCAGTGCGGTCGCCTGGCTCACCGTGGACCGGGACGACAACAACGTGGTGTGGTTTCTGGTCCATCTGGTCGAGGCGATCGAACGGGTGCAGCCGGAAGTGACCGGGAATCTGCGCCAACAGTTGGAGGAGCACAGCGGTGATGCACAGCGGTTCGTGCTGAGCACGCTGATCGACCGGATCCACGAGAACGGCCGGCGCATCGTGATCGTCCTCGACGACTGGCATCGAGTCACCGCCCCCGACACGCTCGGTGTGCTGCGCACTCTGCTCGTGGAGGGCTGCCACCACTTGCAGATCCTGGTCACAAGCCGCTCTCGCACCGGTCTGCCGCTGAGCCGGATGCGGATGCACGACGAACTCGTCGAGATCGACTCCGAGACGCTGCGTTTCGACACCACCGAGTCGCAGTCGTTCCTCGTCGACGTCCGCGGCCTGGATCTGACCGGCCGTGATGTGGCCACGTTGACCGAAACGACCGACGGTTGGGTGGCGGGGCTTCAACTTGCCTCTTTGTCGCTGCGCGGACGAGAGGATTCGACCACCCTCATCGAGCGACTCACCGGCCGCACCCAAGCGATCGGGGAGTTCCTCGCCGAGAACGTCCTCGACCACCTCGATCCATCGATACTCGACTTCCTGTTGGCGACCTCGATCTGCGAGCGACTGTGCGGCTCATTGGCCACCGCCCTGACCGGGGACCCGCACGGGCAGGCGATGCTCGAGAAGATCGAAGAACACGATCTGTTTCTCCGCCGGGCCGATGAGGACGGGCGCTGGTTCCGCTATCACCACCTGTTCGCCGAATTCCTCCAACACCGTCTCGAACGCGACCAGCCGGAGAAGATCACCGAACTGCACCGGGTGGCCACCGAGTGGTTCACCGATCGCCGTTTCCTCAACGAGGCGGTCGACCATGCGCTGGCCGCCGGTGACCCAGCCAGGGCGGTCACCCTGGTCGAGGACAACGGCATGGACCTGATCGAGCACGCCCGGATGTCCACCGTGCTCGGGCTGATCGACAAATTGCCGCCCCGGCTGGTGTCGACGAGTCTGCGTCTGCAGCTGATCCTGGCATGGGCGAACAACGAACTGCTCCGCCCCGGGCCCGCCCATACGGCCCTCGACCGCATCGATTCCCTGCTGACCCTCGGCCGGATACCGGAATCGGAGATCGACGATCTGCGGGCCGAGTTCGGTGTCGTCACCGCAGAATCGCTGTTGTTCACCGATCGGGTCACCGGCATACCGGAACTGGTCGCCAACTGCCTGGACAGGCCGGAGAATCTGCGTCCCTGGGTCGTGTCCGCAGCCGCAGGTATCGCCGCGTTCGGCGCGGTCTACCGCTTCGACTTCGACGCCGCCCGCAACATCGAGCGCGATGCCACGCCCTACCACGACCGGGCCGGCGGCCCCTACAGCGTCGTGTGGGGCCACTGCATCACCGGAATCGCCGCCAACGAACAACTCGACACAGCGGCCGCAGAGGCTCACTTCCGGGAAGGACTCCGAATCGCCGTCGAGGCGGCCGGTCCGCATTCGCACGTCGCCCGCCTCGCCAGCGCACTGCTCGGCGAGCTGCTGTATGAACGTGGCGATCTCACCGAGGCCGGCCGACTCCTCGAGGAAAGCGTCGCGCTCGGTTCCACGGGGGGTGTCGACTTCATGTTGGGTCCCTTCGTGATCGGCGCCCGGATCAAGGCGCTGGGCGGTGACCGGGAGGGCACCACCACCCGCCTGGACGAAGGCACCAGCATTGCCCGCACCCTCGACCTGCCCCGGCTGCGTGCCCGCATCGACAACGAACGGATCCGCCTGCACCTGCACGACCCGCTCTTCCCGATGCCGCCTGTCAAGCGGCCGACAACCATCCGATCGCAGCCGCCGGACGGTATCGCCCAAATCGTTGCCGAGTTCGACGAATCGGCCGCCGTCATGCACCTGCTCTCCGAGCCCACCCCGGCAGACATCTCGTCGGCCTGCACCCGGGCACAGGACGCGGTCGACCGGCTCACCGGCAGCGGCCGCCCCCGAGCGCTACTGACTGCCCGCCGCCTCCTGCTCGGGTGCCTGGCCGCCGGCGACCGCCTCGAGGAGGCGCAGACTCTGCTCGCCACCCTCGCCACCCTCGCCGCACAGTGCGCCGAGCACCGGATGAGCCGCTACCTCGTCGACGCCGGACCTCCGATCACCTCGATCATCGAGGCCCTCCTCGAGCGCCACCGCCAGAACCGGTGGCCCGATGAGTGGCCCGCGGTGCCCGCCGATTTCCTCACCGCGCTGCAGGCCACCACTTCTTTCCTGAGCGCGGGCCTCACACGGCGCGGCCGTGGACAGCAGTGGACACCCATCGCCGACGTTGTGCAGTGCCCATCTTCGGACGGGAACGACGCAGCGTCGAGCAGTTTCCACGCAGATGAGGTATTGACGGCCGCACATTCCACCTCTTACAGTGGTGTTCAACACATGAACTACGTGTTCAAAAAGTGAACGGAGATAGACAATGGCGTCTCAGCGCATGCGACTCTTTGCCTTCGATTACCAGGGCCCGGCGCACCTGTCGGCCGGCCTGTGGCGGCATCCGAAGGACCAGGGCGGCAACTACAAGAACCTCGCCTACTGGACCGAGTACGCCAAGCTGCTTGAAGAGGCCCGGTTCGACGGCATCTTCTTCGCCGACAACGTCGGCTACCACGACATCTACGAGGGCAATGCCGACGCCGCTCTTGCCGATGCGGCGCAGATCCCGGCGCAGGATCCGTTCATGGCCGTCTCCGCGATGGCCGCGGTGACCAAGAACCTCGGGTTCGGACTCACCGGGTCGACGTCCTATGAGCACCCGTACGCGCTTGCCCGCAAGTTCAGCACCCTCGACCACCTCACCGACGGCCGCGTCGGATGGAACCTGGTGACCTCCTACTCCGACAGCGCTGCACGCAATCTCGGTACCGGACAGCAGGTTCCCCACGACGAGCGGTACGACATGGCCGCCGAGTACCTCGAGGTCTGCTACAAGCTGTGGGAGGGGTCCTGGCAGGACGACGCGGTCGTGCGGGATGCCGAGCGCGGCATGTACATCGACCCGAGCCGGGTACACAACATCGAGCACAAGGGCAAGTACTTCTCCGTTCCTGGCTTCGCGCTGTGCGAGCCGTCCCCGCAGCGCACCCCGGTGATCTTCCAGGCCGGTGGCTCCTCGAAGGGCCGCGCCCTCGCCGCCTCCAGCGCCGAGGCGGTCTTCGTCAACGCCGTGTCCATCCCCGCGCTGAAGAAGCAGGTCGACAGCCTGCGCAGCCTCGCCGCCGAGGCCGGGCGTGACCCGCAGAACGTCAAGGTCCTGCAGATGCTGAACGTCGTCTGCGCTCCGACCGACGAACAGGCCCACGCCAAGTACGAGAGTTACCGCAAGCTGGTCAGCTACGCCGGGGCGATGGCCCGCTACAGCGGCTGGACCGGGCTGGACATGTCCCAGTTCGACCCTGACGTGCCGCTCAAGCATGTCAAGACCAACGCCGGGCAGACCATGGTCGACCTCTTCTCGAAGATGGACCCCGACATGGAATGGACCCCGCGCGACATCGCCGAATTCATCGGCATCGGCGGCACCGGCCCGACCATCGTCGGCTCCCCCACCACCGTCGCCGACGAGCTGACCCGGTGGATGAACGAAACCGGTATCGCCGGCTACAACTTCGGGCACGCGGTCAAGTACCAGGACATGGCGGATTTCATCGAACTGGTCGTCCCCGAACTTCAGCGCCGCGGCACCGTGTGGAGCGAATACGAAGGCTCGACACTGCGCGAAAAGCTCTACGGCAAGGGCGCTGTTCGGCTCCGCGACGACCATCCCGGACTCCGCGTCGGCAACCGCACCGTCGACGCCGTCTGACACAACCACCCCCACGTGCCCCCACCCGTCTTCCCGCCGTCCCCGCGGCGCGGGAGACGGTGGGAAGACGAACCGAAGAGGACCTCATGCAGACCACCGAACTCCACGACGTCGCGGCCATCCTGCGTACCGCACGCGTCAACGGTGCACCGATCACCGCACCCACCAAGACCTGGCCCGCTCTCGACGCGGACTCCGCGTTCGCCGTCCAGCGCATCAACGTCGACCACGCGATCGCAGGCGGTGACCGGCTGGTCGGGTACAAGCTCGGCAATATCGCGAAGGTCATGCAGGAAGCCTTCGGCCTCGGCCAACCCGACTACGGATTCCTGCTCGCGAGCATCTTCGCCTACGAAGGCACCACCCTCGAACGAGGCGACTACATCGAACCGTTCGTCGAACTCGAACCCGCGTTTGTGCTGAAGAACAGTCTGCGCGGACCCAACGTCACCGTCGCCGATGTCATCAACGCCATCGACTACGCGGTGCCCGCCATCGAGATCATCGACTCCCGTGTCCAGAACTGGGCCATCGACCTTCCGGACACGTTGGCCGACAACGGGTCCACCGGAGCGGTCATCCTCGGCGGCACTCCCCGCCGTCTCACCGATCTGACCCTGCGCGACATGCGCGGCACCCTGCACTTCAACGGCCGCGAGGTCATCACCGGCAACACCCGCAACATCCTCGGCAATCCCCTCGCCGCGGTCGCCTGGCTGGTCAACCGCCTCTCCGCCTACGACGTCGAGTTCCACGCCGGCCAGGTCATCCTCCCCGGCAGCTGCCTGCAGGCGGTGCCGATGAACCAGGCCGGCCGCTGGGTCGGTGAGTTCGAAGGCTTCGGCACCATCGAGTTCGACGTCTCCACCGCCACCAACTGACATTGCCTCGGCGGGGCGGCACGCGCCTGCCCCGGTCGAGTCGTCCACGAGAAATCTTCGCGGGGTGAGCGTTCCCCCGCGGCAACACGTTCGTTCAGGAATCAGGAGCGCCTTCTTGACTGAACGAACTGCGCGGGTGCCTGGCTGGCTGTGTCGGCGTCAGGCACCCGCTCTCCAACTGCGTACGACGCACCGCCGTACCGGCCATGCTCTGAGCGCCGGTTCGGTGGTGCGATCGTCGTAGGAGTACCGATGACGTCCGTCTGCGCGCTCCGCCAAGGCTCGGCGCGGCCTCGGACCCCGCAACGTCGACCCCGAGACATCGAATGACCATCGCAACCGAGCACCACACCGATCGTCCTCCAGGTTTGGACTGGCGACATGAGGGATCGTGCCGCGGCACCGATACCGACATGTTCTTCTCACCCGACGATCGCGAACAGCGAACCATCCGCGCGCGGCGTGAGCGACGCGCCAAGCAGATCTGCGGGGACTGCCCCGTGCTTTCCGAATGCCGCACCCACGCCCTGACCGCCGCAGAACGTTACGGCATCTGGGGTGGGATGTCCGAGACCGAACGCGCTCGCCTCGGCCGGCGGCACGGCCAGCGGTACGGCCGCTGACATTCGCCGACCCGACTGCTGACGTTTCGCTTCCGCCGCAGTCGCCAACGTTCTCGGATCCCGCCTCTGCGTGCGGACCAGTCCGCGGGGCAAGGTGCGGGCGTGTACCTGTTGGCGGTCGCCGTCGCGTGGACGAGTTCCGCACCCGCCCTCATTGCTGCGCGCGCTGCTGCGGAATGAGGGTGGGTGCGGATTCATACCCGTTGTCCCACTGACGAAGTCGACGGATCGCCACTCGACGCACGCGGTCATGCGTCAGTCTGGTGGCACTCCCCACTCGTCCCGGCAGGACACGACGAACACCCCGTCCGCGGAACCTTGGTGCGGGCTCCGGTCCGGGGTGTTCAACGGATTCTCGCTAGTCGGTGACGCCTTCTGCGCGAGCAGCGGCGGCGACTGCCTCCGCAACAGCGGGGGCGACGCGAGGATCGAGCGGGCTGGGAACGATCTTGTCTACAGCCAACTCGTCACCGACGACCGAGAGGATTGCCTCGGCGGCGGCAAGCTTCATGCCTTCGGTGATACGGCGGGCGCCGGCGTCGAGCGCACCGCGGAACACACCGGGGAAGGCAAGCACATTGTTGATCTGGTTCGGGAAGTCGCTACGCCCGGTGGCCACGATCGCCGCGTGCTTCTTCGCGACCTCGGGGTGGATCTCCGGGTCCGGGTTCGACAGCGCGAAGACGATGGCGTCGTCCGCCATGGTCGCGATGAGTTCTTCGGGAACCGTGCCCGCGGACACTCCGAGGAACACGTCCGCACCGTCGAGGGCTTCGACGATCCCGCCGTGCCGGCCGGTGGGGTTGGTGCGGGCCGCGAGGTCGACCTTGACCTCGTTCAGGTCCTTGCGGTCGGCCGAGACGATGCCCTTGGAATCGAGCACGGTCACGTCGGCGATGCCGGCGGCGAGCAGGATGTTCGCGCAGGCGACACCGGCGGCGCCGGCGCCGGAGATGACGACGCGCAGCGCGGAGATGTCCCGCTTCTGCACCTTCACCGCACCCTTGAGGGCGGCGAGGACCACGATCGCGGTGCCGTGCTGATCGTCGTGCATGACCGGGCAGTCCAGGGCCTCGATCACGCGCTTCTCGATCTCGAAGCAGCGGGGTGCGGAGATGTCCTCGAGGTTGACCGCGCCGAAGCTCGGGCGCAACCGGATGAGGGTTTCGACGATTTCGTCGGGGTCCTTGGTGTCGAGCACCAGCGGAATGGAATTGAGGCCCGCGAAGTTCTTGAACAGTGCGGATTTGCCTTCCATCACCGGAAGGGAGGCGCGGGGGCCGATGTCGCCGAGGCCGAGTACCGCGGAGCCGTCGCTGACGACGACCACGAGGCGGCTGGTCCAGGTGTAGCGGTCGGCGAGGGTCTCGTCGGCGTGGATCGCGCGGGAAACCTGCGCGACGCCGGGCGTGTAGGCAATGGACAGGGCGCGCTGGGTATCGAGGGCGGTCGTGGTCTCTACCGAGAGCTTCCCCCCGATGTGGCCGGCGAAGATCTCCTCGTCGGTCAGCTCGACCTTCTGCGGTGTGGTGGGTTCGGACACGACTGTCACGGCTGTTACTCCAAAGGTGGTGGGCAGGACATCGGTGATGGTTTTCAGCGCACAGCGGCGAGGTGGGCCGCAGGCACGGGTGCGGAGAGGACCTTGCCGGACCAGCTGTGGTGGGCGGGGTCGGCGAGAAGGACGAGGGCCGATTCGAAATCCGGTGTGATGTGCTCGCCCATGAGTTCGGGTGACGGGCGTTCGTCGACCAAGCGGATGGTGTTGAGCTGCACGGTTCGCGCGCTGATGTCGTCGGCCGCTGCGGCGGTGAACGCCTCGATCGCACCGTCGATCACCCGACGGGCCAGGGTGGAACGACGTGTTTCGGCGGCTGAGCGGTCCACTCCGATGACGGTGACGACGGATCCTGCGCGGTTGGGGTCGTTCATCGACTGCATTGCCCGGCGCACGGTGGTGAACAACATCCGCAGATGAGCGTGGAGGAATCGGTCCCAGTCGTGGGGATGGATCGACTGGAGCGATGTGCCGGTGGATTCGGGCCCGGGGATCCAGGCGGTGTGAATGACGGTATCGACACGGCCGCGGGTGTCTTCGATGCCAGTGAAGAGCCGATCGACGTCCCCGTGGATGGTGAGATCGGCGACGGCGGCGGTTGCGCGGCCACCGACGCTGACAATGTCCCGGGCGATCTGTTCGGCTGCCTCCGGAATGAAACTGTGTGCGACGACGTCGAATCCGTGCGCGCCGAGAGTACGTGCGGCGCAGGCGCCCTCAGGGCGTTCGACACCGGTGACCAGAACCAGTCTGTCTGGGGTGGGTGGCGTCTGCGGGTTGCGGGGAATGGAGTCCACAGAGGCTCAGTGTGCGTCGGTGTCGGCGAGGACGCGGTGGGCACCGGCGACGGCGACGGCGTCCGCTTCGAAGAGCATGCCTTCGACGAGGAACGAGTTCTGCACCGCGGTCACCGCCGGGTACGGGCTGGAGAAGAACTCGGCGCGAACCTTCTTGAACGTTTCGAAGTCGTCGCGGTTGCCCAGGTAGGCGGTCAGCTTGACCACCGACGCCATCGAGGCGCCGTGCTGCTGCAGGATCTTCTCGATGTTGGCGAACACCTGGCGGGCCTGGGCCTCGAAGCCGCCGGCGACGAGGTTGCCGGCGTCGTCGTAGCCGGCCTGACCGGACGTGAACACCAGGTCGCCGGCCTTGGCGCCCTGGCTGTACTTGGCGGACTGTGCCCAGGTGAACGGGGCGGGGCGGGTTTGAACGATGTTCTCCGTGGTCGTCATGGTGATCCTCTCGGTTCGGCCGCTCCCGGTGCGGGACCGGTGTGTGGGCGACGGTGGCGCAGCGTGACGGGTTGTCAGCCGAGCCGTTGCAGGGTGTGTCCCATGCGGTCGCGTTTGGTGGTCAGATAGGACCGGTTGTAGGCGGTCGGTGACGACTCGTGGGGGATCTGTTCAGCGACGGTGATGCCATGATCGATCAGCGCCCCGATCTTGTCGGGGTTGTTCGTCATCAGCCGCACTCGGCCCACTCCGAGGTCGTCGAGGATCTCGCACGCGACGCGGTAGTCACGGCTGTCGACCGGCAGGCCCAGGCTGACGTTGGCGTCGACGGTGTCGAGGCCCTCATGTTGCTGGAGTTCGTAGGCGCGCAGTTTGTGGCCCAGGCCGATACCGCGACCCTCGTGCCCGCGCAGGTAGATCAGGACGCCGGCGCCGGCCTCGGCGATTGCGCTCAGGGCGGATCGGAACTGGGGGCCGCAGTCGCAGCGTAGTGAGCCGGCGAGGTCGCCGGTGATGCATTCGCTGTGCAACCGGACCAGCGGCGCGTGGGCGGCGGCGACGTCGCCCGTCACCAGGGCCAGGTGCTCGACGCCGTCGCCGGGTGCGTGATAGGCGATCGCGTCGAATGTGCCGACCTCGGTTGGCAGGGTGCTATGCCCGGATCGAAGGACGGTGTTCTCGGCACGAGGGGCGTTGTGGCGCAGCGGAGTCACCGTGTCCTCGGTGCGTGCGCGCCAGGCCCGAAGATCCGCAATGGAGATCATCGGGATCGAGTGCTGTGCGGCGAGTTGTTCGAG
The DNA here is from genome assembly GCF_009859915.1 of Rhodococcus sp. WAY2. Classification (NCBI taxonomy): domain Bacteria; kingdom Bacillati; phylum Actinomycetota; class Actinomycetes; order Mycobacteriales; family Nocardiaceae; genus Rhodococcus; species Rhodococcus sp. WAY2. The sequence goes on along the minus strand of NZ_CP046572.1, from coordinate 1,939,081 downwards.
TTCGTCGCGACGCATCATCTCCCGACGGTCGGGGGTGACGATCTCACAGAGCAGGGCAGCGCCGCTGAGCCCGGCCATGCGGCACAGGTCGACGCCGGCCTCGGTGTGTCCCGGGCGCTCGAGGACGCCGCCGGGCTTGGCGAGCAGCGGCATCACGTGACCGGGCCGGGCGAGGTCGGCGGGCTGCAGTGCCGGGTCGGCCAGCGCCCGGATGGTGGCGCCGCGATCACCTGCGCTGATTCCCGTGGTGGTGCCGTGCCGGTAGTCGACGCTGACCAGGAATGCGGTTTTGTGGGCTTCGGTGTTGTCGGGGACCATCAGGTCCAGGCCGAGTACGTCGGCGCGGGCATCGTCGATGGCGACGCAGAGAAATCCGGAGGTGTGTTCGAGGAAGAACGCGACCGCATCGGTGCTCGCGTACTCGGCGGCCATGATCAGGTCGCCCTCGTTCTCGCGGTCCTCGTCGTCGACGACGAGGACCATTCCCTTGTTTGCGAGTGCGGTAACCGCGTCCGAGATGGTCGACATGATCGCTGGCTCCTTCCTAGGCGAACACCCATGTGGGTGCGTGGTGGAACGTTGTGGTCGAGGCGGAGTCGCCGGGGACGTCGTTGTCAGCCCGACGACTCCGCGCTCGGGATCAGGGGTTGTTACCGCTGGTGCGGAGCGGAGGTTTCGCTGAGACTGCGGCCCATCGTTTCCGGGGCGAGAATCTGGGAGACCGATGCTCCGACGACGCAGATGCCTGCGGCGATGAGCATCGTGGTGCCCGCGCCGAGGTTGTGCATCGACCAGGGCAGCAAGAACGTGCCCAGACCGGCGCCGATTCGGCTGAACGCGGTCGCGAAACCCGTTCCGAGGCCGCGGATCTCGGTCGGGAAGATCTCTCCCGGGTAGACCCCGGTCAGGGCGGTGCACATGGCGTTGGCGAACGCGAAGACCAGGAAGCCGATCAGCACCAGTACCGGCGGCGCCGAGGTCCACAATCCGATGACGGCCAGGACCGCTGCGCACACCCACTGCTGCGGGATGGTCAGTTTCCGGCGGCCGATGCGTTCGATGAGGATGACCGAGACCACGACACCGGCCAGGGCGAGGCCGTTTACCCCTAGTGCGCCGGCCAGTCCGTCACCGAGGCCGTAGCCTTCCAGCACGCTGGCGGCGAAGGTGGCGATGGCGAAATATGGTGCCACCACACAGAACCAGAAGACGGAGATGAAGATCGTCGCCCGCCGGTAGGCCGGGGAGAACAGCATCCCGAAGGTGCCCTTGCGGGTCGGTTCATTGGTGATGTCGAGGACGTCCGACGGGTCCTCGAGGTAGGTGTGGGCGATTTCGGTTGCTTCTGCAGTGCGGCCCTTGTTCATCAGCCAGCGAGGGGATTCGGGCATACCCAGCCGGGCCAGGAGCAAGATCACCGCGGGAAGGGTGCTGGAGCCGAGCACGATGCGCCAGTCGAGGGACCATACGGCGGTCATCAGGAAGCCGGCGACGAACGCGGCCATGAACCCGAGGTACCAGGCGACCTCGTTGCAGGCCATCAATCGGCCGCGCAGACGGGCGGGGGCGAACTCTGCGAGCAGGGGCCAGCCGACGGAGTAGTCGGCGCCGATTGCAATGCCCATCAACAACCGGACGAGGAACAGTTGCCAGGTCGAGTCCACGAAGAATTGCAGGACCGAACCGACGGTGAAGATCACCAGGTCGATCGTGAACAGTGGCTTGCGGCCGAGTTTGTCGGCGAGCCAGCCACCGAGGGGGCCGCCGATGAAGATGCCGACCAGCGCGGAGGCGCCGATGAGCCCCTCCCAGAACAGCGACATCTGCAGATCGAGGGTAATGGCACCGATGACGGTGCCGATGATGCCGAGGATGTAGCCGTCGATGAACATGCCGCCGGCAATCACCCCGGTCAGCTTCACCAGGAAGCGCTTCTTGTCGGCCGAGGCCTGCTCGTCCATGTCCACGGATTCGTTGCTCATGACGGTCACCAGGTCGCTCCTTTGCCGGCGCGCTTCGACGTGACGATCACGGCCGACGACGGTGGGCACGGACTGTACGGAGCGGCGGGTAGACGGGGAGGAGAGATTCGCACGTGATGTCACAACCTTCGCGAATGGTGCACAGGCACCGGAATCGTGGGATTCACCGGCAACTGCGGGTCGTTGGGATGGGCATTATCGGACGAGCACTACAGCTCAGTCTCGCAAGTGTTCATAAACTGAACGATGTGATCAAAAGTGTGACATGGGACTCAGGACCAGTCAAGACCCCCCTCGGGACGGTGCGAGAACGCAGGGCGGACCGGGACGCGGCCGCCGTTCCGGACATCGCCTCGACAGCTCCACAACGAGCGGTATCGGGCACCGCGTAGCGCCTTGCCACCACCTAAGCCTCCGCGAGACGAGTACGTGCCCTTCGCCAGCGAAGGTTCGGCACCACAACGGGGCGGACGGCGCGGCTGCGTGGCGACACATCACGCGCGTCTTCTGCGGCCACGAGCTCTTGACAGATTGTGATCTGCGGCTCAATATCAGTACCGAGAACTTTTGAACGAGACGTTCACTTTATGAACGAGCACCGGGCTTGCGGGCTTCGGCTTCTGTTCGTGTTCGTGACGGTAAGGAGACGCAATGGCGGACAGCGCCCACCAGCATCAAGAGGCCGACGTCGTCGTTGTCGGTGGCGGCATCGCCGGGCTGATCACCGCTCGGGAGCTGTCGCACACCGGACTGCGTGTGGTGGTGCTCGAGGCGCGCGATCGTCTCGGCGGACGGGTCTGGACCGACCACCGCCTCGGTCGGGACCTCGAGATCGGCGGTACCTGGATGCATTGGGTGCAGCCGCACGTGTGGGCCGAGATCACCCGATACGGACTCACGGTGACCCGCGGACCGCGAGCGGAGCAGGCGTTCTGGCTCGCCGGCGACCAGGTGCGTACCGGCACGCTAGATCAGTTCATGGAGTTGATCGATCCCGGTATGCGCCGACTGCTCGCCGACACCATGCGACTCATCCCGCGCCCCGATCTGCCGACCGCCGCGCCGGGAATCGCCGGCATCGATCAGTACAGCGTGCAGGACATGCTCGATCGGTTGCAGCTGAGCTCGGACGAATACCAGGCGAACGAGGCGGCGTGGGTCGGGCACTTCAACGGCCCCCTCACCGAGGGTGCGTTCACCAGCGCATTGCGTTGGACTGCCGCCACCGCAGGTTCGTGGCATTTGATGCACGAGGCGTCTGCGGTCTTCCGTCTCGTCGGCGGTACCCAGGCCCTGGTGGCAGCGATCGCCGCCGACACAACCGCGGACCTGCACACCGGCGCGGAGGTCTCCCGCATCGAGCACGACGCCGAACGCGCTCACGTGCACCTGGCCGACGGTCGGGTCGTCACGGCGCGCCGCGTAGTGATCACCGTGCCGCAGAACATCCTCGGCGACCTCGACATCACCCCACCACTCAACGACGGCAAGCGCGCGGCAAGCAAGGAGAAGGCGGCCTCCCAGGGCGTCAAGTGCTGGATCCGGGTGCGGGGTCCGATCACTCCCTTCTTCGGGTACTCCTCCGCCGCCCACCCACTGTCGGTCGTGCGCACCGAGTACCTCGGCGACGACGACGCGGTACTGGTGGCTTTCGGTGCCGACTCGACGCGGCTGGATCCGAACGACCGCGACGCCGTCCAACAGGCACTGACCGTCTGGCGTGACGATCTCGACGTCCTCGAGGTGACCGGGCACGACTGGATGAGCGACCCGTACTCGCAGGAGACCTGGATGATGCACCGGCCGAACCAGGTCACTCGCTACCTGGGCGCGCAGCAGGCGTCCGAAGGTGTCCTGCACTTCGCGAGCAGTGACATCGCGAACCTGTGGGCCGGTTTCATCGACGGCGCTATCGAGAGCGCACTGCGTACCGCACGCGACATCGCCACCGAAGTGCACCCCGACCACTCCTCCCCCGCCGCTGCCGGGTCCGGCACCACGATCTGACAAGGAGCCACCATGCTTACTTCCACCATCGATCAGGCGCACTACCGCACCGTGATGGGGAACCTGCCCACCGGTGTGGTCGCCCTCTCCGGCATCACCCCCGACGCCGAATACCCCTGCGGCCTAGTGGTCGGCACCTTCCAATCGCTGTCCCTGGACCCGCCGCTGGTCAGCTTCAGCGTCGCCCACACCTCCACCAGCTGGCCCAAAGTCCGCGCCGCCGGCCGGTTGTGCGCCAGCGTCCTCGCCGCCGGCCAGGAATCGGTCTGCCGCGCCCTCTCGAGCAAACAGCCCAACAAGTTCGCCGACATCGACTGGTCGCTGTCCGAGTCCGGATCACCCCGGATCAACGGGGCCCACGCCTTCGTCGACTGCGAAATCACCCACGAACTCGACGGCGGCGACCACGTCATCGTCATCGCCCGAGTCCTGCAAATGGACACCGGACACGGCGAACCCCTCGTCTTCCACCAGGGCCGACTCGGCGGAATCCGGCAACTCACCGCCGCCTGACCTCTCACCCCCGGCGGCGCCGCACCCCGGGCGCGAGCCTCGACCTTAAGAAAAGGATCCCGCACTTCATGACTGCCACCACTCGTTCGATCGAGCCGGACACCACCGACGCACAACTCGACCACATCCTCGCCGCCGCGGCCGCCGCCGCACCGCTCTGGGAGGACCGCACCCCCCACGAGCGCGCCGGTGTGCTCGTCGCAATCGCCGACGCCCTCGAGGCGCACGCGGACGGGCTGATCGCCGAGGCCATCACCGAAACTGGGTTGCCGCAGGCTCGACTGAGAGGGGAAGTGAACCGCACCTGCGTGCAGTTGCGGATGTTCGCCGAAGAACTGATCGACGGCACCTTCCTGGACGTGATCATCGACCGCGCCGATCCCGACTTCGTCCTCGGCGCCCGCCCGGACCTGCGCCGGTACCAGATCCCCGTGGGCCCGGTCCTGGTCTTCGCCGCCAGCAACTTCCCCTTCGCGTTCTCCGTCGCCGGCACCGACACCGCCTCCGCGCTGGCTGCCGGCTGCCCGGTGGTGCTCAAGGCCCATCCCGGCCATCCCCGCACCTCCGCCGCCACCGCCGAGGTCGTCGCCGGGGCACTGTCCGCGTCCGGCGCCCCGGACGGCACGTTCGCCCTGATCAGCGGTTTCCGGGCCGGCACCCGCGCCCTCGAGGATCCGCGGATCGCGGCAGCCGCCTTCACCGGGTCGGTTGCCGGTGGCCGTGCCCTGTTCGACATCGCCGCCGCCCGCCCCAACCCGATCCCCTTCTTCGGTGAACTCGGCAGCGTCAACCCGGCCGTCGTCACCGCCGGTGCCCTCGACGAGCGTGCCGAGGCGATCGCGTCCGGCTTCGTCGGCTCGTTCACACTCGGCGCCGGCCAGTTCTGCACCAAGCCCGGCATCCTGCTGGTGCCCGCCGGCTCGCCGGTCACCGAGCAGATCACCACCCTCGCCCAGCAGGTGCCCGCGGCGCGGATGCTCACCGCGAAGATCGCCGAGGGCTACCACCATCGGATCGAGGAAGCCACCGCGGTACCGGGGGTCGAGGTCCTCCTCGAGGGCACCGCCTCGACCGGCGAGAGCGGAGTGCCCGAGGTCACCCCTACCCTGCTGCGCACCACCGCCGAGCAGCTGGTCGCCCAGGCGGACACGCTACTCGAGGAGAGCTTCGGCCCCGCCGCGATCATCGCCGAATACGGCACCGAGGACGAGGTGAACCGAGTGCTGAACGGCGTCGACGGCACCCTCACCGTGACCGTCCACACCCGCACCGAACCGACCTCCGACGAACGCGACCAACTCCGCCGGCTCACCCGGATCGCCGCCACCCGCGCCGGTCGACTGGTGTTCAACGGGTGGCCCACCGGCGTCGCGGTCACCCCCGCCCAGCACCACGGCGGCCCCTACCCCGCCACCACCGCCGTCTCGCATACCTCGGTGGGCACCACCGCGATCCGCCGATTCCTGCGCCCGGTCACCTACCAGGACGCCCCGGAGGTCCTGCTGCCCGCACCGATTCAAGAACGCAATCCCCTCGAGATTCCCCGCACGGTCAACACCGCCGGCGCATCACCCACCTGGGGCCGCGCCCAGTCCTGACATGCACGAGCACGCGATATGTGCTCGATATAGTTCCCGCTACCGCCCCAGCGTTCACTATCTGAACGCTGGGGCGGTAGAGTGGTCGTGGAAGCGGGTGCCCACATGACGTGGTGCGCGCACCGACGCGACGAAGGGGTGGCATGAGCGAAGCACTGGAACCGACGGAGATGTCGAACAAGTCGGTAATCAAAGCGGTTCGGCTGCTACGGGAATTGGCCGCACACCCGCGCACCGGCGCCACCGTGACCACGCTCGCCAAGGGCGTGGGGATCTCGCGGCCCACCGCCTTCCGTCTGCTCTACAGCCTCGAACGCACCGGGCTCGTCGACCGGGTCGACAACAACTACATCCTCGGCTGGGAAATGGCCCGGCTCGGTCGGCGCGCCGACCCCTACGCCGGCCTGGTCGCGCGCGCTCAGCCGCTGCTGCAGGAGCTGGCCGACAAGTTCAACGAATCGGTGACGCTGTCGGTGCCGAATTCGCAGGACGGCCTGGACCTGGTCGCCGAGGCCGCCGGCTCGCACGTGGTCGGGATCATGAGCCGCATGTCGTCGCACATGGTCGGCCAGCAATATCCGTTGCATGCCAGCTCCACCGGCAAGGTGCTGCTCGCCGAGATGCCGCTCGAGAAGGTGCTCGCGCTGCTGCCCGAGAAGCTCGAGGCCTATACCTCCCACACCATCACCGATCGTGCCGTTCTGCTCCGGGAACTCGACCAGGTCCGCGAGCAGGGGTTCGGCATCATCGACAACGAACTCGAAGAAGAACTGATCTCGCTGTCGCGGCCGGTGCGGGATTCCTCGGGCAGCCTGGTGGCGATCTTGACCCTCAACAGCCCCCGCTACCGCTTCGGTCGTGACCGCATCCCCGAAGCGCTTCAGCAGATGCAGGCCATCGTCGAGCGCCTCGTCGAGGTGTTTTGGCAGGACGCGGCCGGCGAATGATCCTGCCCCTCACCGGCATCATGTAGAAAAACCGGAAAGCCGGAGTCCTGGTATGGAATCCGGCTTTCCGGTGCTGACGACGCAGTCTCACGACGCCGCGAGAAGGGCATCGGTCAGGTTCGAGCGAGCTGCCCGCCGCGCGGGGCCGAGGTTTCGCTGAGGTTGCGGCCCATCGTTTCCGGGGCGAGGACCTGAGAGACCGAAGCACCGATGACGCAGATGCCGGCGGCGACGGCCATCGTCACTCCGCTTCCGAAGTTGTGCATCGACCACGGCAACAGGAAGGTACCCAGACCGGCACCGACGCGGCTGAAGGCGGTCGCGAAACCGGTACCGAGACCACGGATCTCGGTCGGGAAGATCTCCCCCGGGTAGACCCCGGTCAGTGCGGTGGACATGGCGTTGGCGAAGGCGAAGACCAGGAAGCAGATCAGCACCACGGCGGGCGGTGCGGACGACCACAACGCGATGATCAGCAGGACCACTGCGCACACCCACTGCTGGGGAATAGTCAGCTTCCGCCGGCCGACCCGCTCGATCAACAGGACCGAGATCATCACACCGACCAGGGCGAGGCCGTTGATGCCGATGGCGCCGGCGAGTCCGTCCCCGAGGCCGTAACCGGACAGCACGCTGGCGGCGAACGTGGCGATCGCGAAATACGGTGCGACCGCGCAGAACCAGAAGACCGAGATAAAGATCGTCGCGCGCCGGTAGGCCGGGGAGAACAGCATCCCGAACGTGCCCTTGCGGGTGCCCTCGTTGCCGATGTCGACCACATCCGACGGATCCTCGAGGTAGTCGTGAGCGATCTGATGAGCCTCTTCGGTGCGGCCCTTGTTCATCAGCCAACGCGGGGATTCGGGCATACCCAGCCGGGCGAGGAACAAGATCACCGCCGGAAGCGTGCTCGAGCCGAGCACGATGCGCCAGTCGAGGGACCACACGGTGGTCATCACGTAGCCGGCCACGAACGCGGCCATGAATCCGACGTACCACGCGACTTCGTTCATCGCCAGCAACTTGCCGCGCAACCTCCTGGGCGCGAATTCAGCGAGCAACGGCCAACCCACCGAGTAGTCGGCGCCGATCGCGATGCCCATCAACAACCGGACGGCGAACAGTTGCCAGGCCGAGTCCACAAAGAACTGCATCACCGACCCGACGATGAAGATCGCCAGGTCGATCGCGAACAGTGGCTTACGGCCGAGCTTGTCGGCGAGCCAGCCACCCAGGGGGCCGCCGACGAAGATGCCGATCAGCGCGGAGGCACCGATGAGTCCTTCCCAGAACAGCGACATATTCAGATCGAGGGTGATGGCACCGATGACGGTGCCGACGATGCCCAGGATGTACCCGTCGATGAACATGCCACCGGCGATCACGCCGGTCAGCTTCACCAGGAACCGTTTCTTATCGACCGGACCCTGGTCGGCCTTCGTGCCGACAGGACCGTCCTCATACTCTCCGACGGAATCGGTGTTGGTAATCGTCACCAGGTCACTCCTTGCTGGTGCGCGTCGACGTGACAGCCGACGTGGACGGTGCGAATGCCGTCCGGGATGGGGAAAGCGGGGATGAAGTGTTCACGTGCGTCGGCGGAACCAAGGGTTCCACCAACCGATTCACATACGTTCAATAAGTGAACGTCACGATCAAAAGTGTGACATGGGCCTCATCGCCCGTCAAGACTCATCTCCACGCCACTGCTGTGAAGTCGCCGTTCCAGGGCAGATGCGAGGTATAGCAGGATGGACACGGCGGGCGCAGTCCCCCAAATAGCGCGCTTCAGCTGTGCAGTTCGCGACGGTCGCAAACGGAGAGCGCATGCGCACCGACTGCCGACCCTGGCCCCACCGGCGTCCACGCCCCGACCCCGCCTTGACAAGCTGTGATCCACACCGCACTATCATCAACTACGATTAATGAACGTACTGTTCAAATTATGAGGATTAGTTGGCAGTCGTGCAGATGTGCAGGACGGGCGCGGGAATCGCGACTGGTCAGCTGCCGCGGCAGATCCAGGGCGACAGCTCCCTCTATCAACGGGTGGATGCGGTCCCCACCACGGCACGCACCAGGTCATGGTCGCCGGACAATCGTGTCCCGGGTCGACGGAATCGGACACGCAGAGCAGATGATGGGAGAGCTTCAGGTGCGGTTGATCAATCTCGATGGCCGCCTTCAGGTGTCGACGCGCAGCGGCCTCGTCGATGTCGAGGCACAAAGCCACGGCTACTTTGCCGCCGAACCGCAGAAGATCTACGACCGGTGGGCGGAGTTCGTTACCTGGTACACGGGTAACCGCGACAGAATTACCCCGACGCACTGCGGCGGGATCGACCCAGGTCGCTTCGGGGCGCCGGTGCCGGCGCCGCGCCAGGTGTTTGCCGTCGGTCTGAACTATGCCGACCACGCGGCCGAGTCCGGGGTGGAGCGGCCTGAATCGCCTGTGATCTTCACCAAGTTCGCCTCGGCGATCTCCGGCCCGGTCACCACGGTGCCGCTTCCCTCGGAGACGGTGGACTGGGAGGTCGAACTCGTGGTCGTGATCGGCCGGGGTGGCCGCAACATCCCGGCCGATCGGGCATGGGAGTCCGTCGCGGGGTTGTCCATCGGACAGGATCTGTCCGACCGCGGCCGGCAGTTGGCCGGACCGGTTCCGCAGTTCAGCCTGGCCAAGTCGCATCGCGGGTTCGCCCCGATCGGACCGGCTCTGGTGACGATCGACGAATTCGACGATCCGAACGATCTCACGCTCGAAGCTGACATCAACGGCGAACTCGTCCAGTTCGGACGCACCTCGCAGATGATCTTCCCGGTTCCCGCGTTGATCGAGCACCTGTCGCACACCCTCGAGCTCTACCCTGGCGACGTAGTGTTCACCGGCACGCCCGCCGGTGTGGGAGTGGGGCGGACACCGCAGCGGTTCCTCGGCCCCGGTGACGTGCTGCGTAGTCGCATCATCGAGATCGGCGAACTCGTTCAGACCTTCACCTCCAGAGAACCGGTGGCCGCGCTGGTGTGATCGGGGTACACCGGCCGGAGCACACATCCCCTGAAACGCAGAAGGAGCAAACCTTGTTGCCGGAAAGCATGACCGCAGTTCTCTTGACCGGCCACGGTGGACTCGACAAGCTCGAGTACCGCACCGACGTCGCTCTCCCTCGAGCCGATCGGGGCGAGGTGTTGATCGAGGTCGCGGCCGCCGGAATCAACAACACCGACATCAACACCCGCATCGGTTGGTATTCGAAGACGATCACCTCCGAGACGAGCTCCGGGGGCGCGAGCGGCTTCGAGTCTGTCGACGACGACGACGCCAGCTGGTCCGGGACGACCCTGAAATTCCCCCGAATTCAGGGCGGAGACGTGTGCGGCCGCATCGTCGCGGTCGGTGACGGCGTATCCCCCGACCGCATCGGTGAACGGGTCCTCGTGAGCACCATGCTGCGCAGCTACGTCGATTATCGCCCGTACGAATGCTGGATCTTCGGTAGCGAATGCGACGGCGGTTTCGCGCAGTACGCGGTGGCACCGGCACGAGAGACCTATGCGGTCGACTGCGACTGGAGCGACGCCGAGCTCGCGGCACTTCCGTGCGCCTACTCCACCGCCGAGAACATGCTGCACCGCGCCGCGGTCGGAGCCGAACGTGTGCTGATCACCGGCGCATCGGGCGGTGTGGGCCTCGCCGCGGTGCAACTCGCCAAACGCCGCGGCGCCACGGTGATCGCCGTCTGCTCACCCGACAAGGCGGCAGAGGTGAAGGCGCAGGGCGCCGATCAGACCATCGAGCGGGGAGTCGATCTGATCGGAGCGCTCGGTGGCGGCTCGGTGGATGTGGTGATCGATCTCGTCGTCGGACCGCAGTGGCCTCAACTGCTCGACGTGTTGCGCACGGGCGGGCGCTACGCCGTCGCCGGTGCCATCGGTGGGCCGATCTCCGAGATCGACCTGCGCACGGTCTACCTCAGAGACCTCACGCTGTACGGATGCACCTTCCAGGACGACGCGGTGTTCGAGAATCTCATCGGATACATCGAGCGGGATGAGATCCGTCCGGTCGTCTCGGCCACCTATCCGTTGTCCGACATCGTTCGCGCGCAGGAAGATTTCCTTGCCAAGAAGCACACCGGCAAGCTGGTGCTGGTTCCACCGACCCCAGAGAAATGACCGAGCCCGGCCGGCCCTCTCTGTTCCATTCGCTACGAGTACCGATCTGGGATTACATGTCCAACAGACCTTTCCGCCTCCCTCGACGCTCGACCGCGGATTGTTCCGCGGTGGGTGTTCCTGAATGAGGAGCGATCGGTAATTCGCGCGGGACGATCTGGCCGGCTTCCTGCATCGCTCCTCGATCGCGGCGACCGGTATCGACAGGCGGACCCTCGATGGGGCGCCCGGTGATCGGCATCTGCAACTCCTGGTCCGACCTGGTGAGCTGCAACTTCCACTTGAGGGGACTCGCCGACGCCGTCAAGCGCGGCGTCGCCCAGGCAGGCGGCATCGCCGTCGAGTTTCCGACCATGAGCCTGGGCGAGAGCCTGATGAAACCGACCGCGATGCTGTACCGCAACCTCGTGGCGATGGAGGTCGAGGAGTCCATCCGGGGCGCTGCCGCTACCCGAAAAGCTACTCCGTCGAGGGGTCACCGACATGGTGCGCATTTCGGACGGCCAAATGAGCGGAACGGCGTTCGGCACGGTAGCCGTGCACGTCGCGCCGGAGTCGGCCGCGGGCGGGCCGCTGAGCAGGCTCCGCACCGGCGACCCGGTAGTGCTCGACGCCGATCAGCGGCTGCTCGCTGTGGACGTTCCCGACGACGAGTTCCACCGGCGAGCCCCGGCGACCGCGCCGGACAGCCCCTCGAGGGGATACCTGCGGCTGGTCCACGACCACATCATGCAGGCCGACCAGGGCTGCGACTTCGACTTCATGCCCGCAGACGGCGCCGCGCAGGACCTGGCTCCCAGATCGATCCCCGCCGGCTGGCACGGAGGTTGGTAATGCGTTCACGGACGGTCGCCGGTACATCCACCGAATGGAGTTCAACAGAAATGACCTCGAATTCACCCTCGCCTTCGCTCGGAGCATGGCTGACACTCGACTCCGTATTCGCTGCCGAACTCATGGTGCGAACAGGATTCGATTGGGCCGTCATCGATTTGCAGCACGGCGCGATAGGACCTTCTGCCGCTACGCCCCCGAGGGGCACCGCTCGTGGGGACCGGTTCGGGCAGCACTACGCCCGGCCTCGGCACCCCCTCAACGGGTCTACCTGATGATCGAGGACACGTACGGCCTGGCCGAGGCCGACGACATCTGCGCGACTCCCGGACTCGACGGGATTCTGATCGGTACCGCAGACCTCACGTTGTCCCTGGCCGGCTCCGCCTCGGATGTGCTGGGCGGAGCTACCTTCGATGCCGTTCGCGCCATCGTGGAGGCATGCACTCGCCACGGACTGGACGTCGCCGCCTACGGGGGAAGTCAGGAAATGACGACGTCCTGCGCCGAAAACGGAATCCGAAACCGTCGCTCTCGCCGCGGACTACGAAGTGCTTCACGAAGGAGCGCAAGCAGCCTTGGCGCAGGCGCGCGCATCGTATGCGGCACAGGGTGCTCGGCTCTGACATCTGTTGCCTTACAAGTTCTTGCGTGGAGCGAGGCCCGCGTCGGGGTGAGTGGCGACACCCACCCCGACGCGGGCGTCGCTGCTACCTCAAGCGCTCCACACGGCGACCGGGTCGCCGAGCACGGCCTCGTCGGCCTCGATACCGAGGCCGGGGGCGGTAGGGGGCAGGATGCCACCGTCCTCGGTCAGTACGTCGAATCTCGCGGTCTGCAGCGTGACCATGTCCTCGCAATTGAGGACGCACCGCAGCGTACGCGGCGGGACGGTGGCACCGAGCTGCACGATCGCCGCAAACGCGATGGATGAACCGACCGTGTCCTGCACACTGACGGTCATCCCCGCAGCGCGGCAGATGTCGCGGTGACGACGGCCCCGGGTCAATCCGCCGGCCTTGGAGATCTTCAGTCCGATCCCGTCGGCGACATCGTGCGCCGAGGCGAAGGCGATGTCGTCGTCCTGCTGGGCGAGTTCGTCGATGATGATCGGGTACGGGCAGCGCTGACGCAGCGAGATCGTCTCACGCCACGTGGCGCAGGGTGCCTCGAGCACGAAGTCCAGGTTCGGCGGCAGCATCCGCAGCATCCGCAGCGCGGTTTCCGGCAGCATCCCACCGTTCGCGTCGACCAGGAAGAACTCACCGGGTTGCTTGTCGGCCAGCGATGCGGCGATCCGCTCGGCGTCGAGGGCGGGCCCACCCTCGCTGTCGAGTGCACCAATCTTGATGGAGTGGCCGCGGTATCCCTTGGCACGGTGATCGGCGACCCGGCGGCGCATTTCCTCCGGTTCGCCGGCGTAGATCGAGGAGATCATCGACATCGGAACACCGGTCGAACCGCCGAGGAGTTCGGCGACCGGAAGTCCGACGGACTTGCCGAAGACGTCCCAACACGCCACGTCGAGGGCGGTCTTGGCATGATTGTGGCCGACGAGTGCCTCGTCCATGGCGTCGTTGATCCGGTCGAGCTGACGCGGATCCCGACCGAGGAGGTGGGGTGCGATCTCCGCGATCCCGGCGCGGGTGCCGAGCGCGTGAGAGGCGATGTAGGTGGAGCCGAACGGGGTGCTCTCGCCCCAACCCTGGATGCCGACGTCGGTGCTGATGCGGACGATGGAGGCATCGAAGGAGGTGTATGAACGGCCGCCAGAGAGCAAATACACACCGCCCGAGTACGGCAAGTCCACCTGGAAAAGTTCGATCTGCGAAATCTTCATCTGTTCTCCACTTCCATCGTCTGTTCTCGTACGTGTGTCTGTCGGCTCGAGGCACAGTTCCGCATCGGCGAAAGTCCTCCTGGTCCCTCGAATCGCTTTGGACAAGGGTTGTCGCGGTCATCGCGATCGAGTGGCTCGCGCACTGGATTGGTAGCGTCGTCAGTTCACTCGGACGGGACCCGAGAAAAGGAGTAAGCCGGGAACTCCTCCGCATGTGTTCACATAATAAACGCGGTGGTTAAAAGGGTGACATAGCGCTCACAGGTCGCCAAGCCGGTACCCCGTCAGGCGACGTCGTCGCCGCGACCAAGGTTTGCTTCGCGTTATGCACCCCACTCGCGCCACCACGAGAACTGGGGCCTCGCCCCGACGGTCGAGTCCTCGCGAGGCCCTGCCCGCGCAGCAGCCTGCGCTTCAAATCGGCCTATCAGCAACATCTATCAGACGAGTTCGCTCGCGCTCGAGAAGCTGAGGCGTTGAAACTGCGGATGGATCCGTCCACGGAATTCCTGCAGTGGACTGCCTCCGGGGCGCGGCCGGAGCCTCATGCTTGTCGCAACCCCCTCCGCGATCGACAGACGACCCCAAAATGCTTGACAGAATGTGACCTAGCACGCAAACTCTAATCAGTTTGAACGTATCGTTCATTATCTGAACGTTTCCCAGACTGCGTCCTTGACGACACTGGCGGCCGCGCCAGCCTAAGACCCCTGAGAAGGAGCCACCATGCTCAGCACCATCGATCAGGCGCACTACCGCACCGTGATGGGGAACCTGCCCACCGGTGTGGTCGCCCTCTCCGGCATCACCCCCGACGCCGAATACCCCTGCGGCCTAGTGGTCGGCACCTTCCAATCGCTGTCCCTGGACCCGCCGCTGGTCAGCTTCAGCGTCGCCCACACCTCCACCAGCTGGCCCAAGGTCCGCGCCGCCGGCCGGTTGTGCGCCAGCGTCCTCGCCGCCGGCCAGGAATCGGTCTGCCGCGCCCTCTCGAGCAAACAGCCCAACAAGTTCGCCGACATCGACTGGTCGCTGTCCGAGTCCGGATCACCCCGGATCAACGGGGCCCACGCCTTCGTCGACTGCGAAATCACCCACGAACTCGACGGCGGCGACCACGTCATCGTCATCGCCCGGATCCTGCAAATGGACACCGGACACGGCGAACCCCTCGTCTTCCACCAGGGCCGACTCGGCGGAATCCGGCAACTCACCGCCGCCTGATCAACGACCGGTCCACTCCCCTATCTGAGTGGAAGAGTCTCGGCCCAAGCAGTTTTGAGCGATGAAGAACCGTGTAGACGTGAAGGGCCGCGCCGAACAAATCGGGGGTGCCATGAACGAGGTGAAGGCGAACACATTGATCGCGGTGACGGCCGACGAACCGACGGAGATCGCCAACAAGTCGGTGACCAAGGCGGTTCGCCTCCTGCGCGAGCTTGCTTCCCGACCCAAGACCGGTGCGACGGTGAGCACCCTCGCCAAAGCAGTCGGACTTTCCCGCCCCACCGCGTTTCGTCTGCTCCACAGCATGGAGCGGACCGGTCTGGTGGACCGGATCGACAACAACTATGTCTTCGGCTCGGAAATGGCCCGACTTGGACGGCACGCAAACCCCTATGCCGGTCGAGCTGCGCGCGCTCAACCGTTACTGCAGGAGTTGGCCGACAAGTTCAACGAAACCGTCACTTTGTCGGTGCCAAACTCGAAGGATGAGCTCGACCTCATTGCCGACGCTGCCGGTACACACGTCGTGGGTACCACGTCGCGGACGTCGCTTCACATGGTCGGCAAACGCTATCCGCTCCACGCCAGCTCCAGCGGAAAGATCCTCCTGGCCGAGTGGCCGAACAAGAAGATCGTCGGCCGGCTGCCCGAACGGCCTGCCGTCTGGCGAGATTCGGCAATCGCCTTGTAGGACGTTGTTCGGTCTGTCAGGATCGGGTTCGGGTCTCGAGTCCCGGCGAGAATCTCGAGCGATGGAGGGGCTCGCTGACCCAGTCCGCCATCACGTCCGCCAGGGCTTGGGCGCCGCGGTTGCAGTCGTCGGGTTCGGCGAATTCGTCGGGCGAGTGGGACACCCCGGTGGGGTTGCGGACGAACATCATCGCCGTGGGCACCTTCGCGGACAGGATCCCGGCGTCGTGTCCGGCCGCGGTCGGCAGAACGGGAATGTCGCCGAGGTGCGCGAGTGAGTGGCGGAGTCGTTCCCGGGTCGAGTGCGGGAACTCGACGATCGGTGTGACGGATTCGGCGTCCACGTCGAGACCGATACCGTCGGCGGCCGCGTAGGCCTGCGCCTCCGCGGTGATTTGCTGGACCAGCTTGGACAATGTTTCCTCGTCGGCGGCCCGGGCGTCGAGCCACGCCCGCACCTCCGACGGAATGGCGTTGGCACCGTTGGGAAGTACTTGCACCTTCCCGAACGTCGCGACCGCCTCGTGCAGAGTCGCGGCAGTGCGGGCGGTGTGGACGGAGGAGGCGAAGGCGAGCATCGGGTCGCGGCGGTCAACGAGGCGGGTGGCGCCGGCGTGGTTGGCCTCCCCCGTGAAGACGAACTGCCACCGGCCGTGCGGCCAGATCGACGAGGCCACGGCGATGGGGCTGTCGATCAGGTCGAGGGCGCGTCCCTGCTCGACGTGCAACTCGACGTATACGCCGACGCGGTCGACGAGGTCGGGGTCCTCGCCGAGATGGCGGGGGTCGCGGCCGACGCCGACCAATGCTTCACCGAGGCTGATGCCGTCGTTGTCGCGTAATGCGAGGGCACGTTCGGGTGCCAGTGCGCCGGTGGACAATTGTGAGCCGACACAGGCGACTCCGAAGCGGGCACCCTCTTCGTCGGAGAAGGCAGTGACCGCGATGGGTCGGGTCGGTTCGATGCCCCGGTCGCGGACGATGTCGATGGCAGCGAACGCGGACACCACCCCGAGGGGTCCGTCGTAGGCGCCGCCGTCGGGCACCGAATCGAGGTGCGATCCGGTGACGAACGCATCGCGGGGGTCTCCTTCCCACCCCTTCGGCATCCACCACGCCCAGAGGTTGCCGTTGCGATCTTCCTCGACGCTCATGCCGCGAGCCTGCGCGCAGTCGGCGAACCATTCGCGCAGCGTCATGTCGGCGTCGTTCCACGCGAATCTTCGGTATCCCCTGGTCGACTTGTGCTGTCCCACATCGAGGATGCTCGCCCACAGCGAATCGAAGGAAGTCATGTTCTCGGTCCTCTACTCATAGTTTCAGCGGGCAGGCGCTTCGCGCCCGTGCGCCTTTCTGGTTGCTCCAGCTACCAAAAAGGCGCACGGGCGGCGGAGCCGCCTACAGGGCGCCGGGGATCCAGGTGGTGCCGGCGAGGGGTACGCGGGCCATCGCCGACGCCTCGACGGTGAGGGCGACGAGGTCCTCGGGTTCGAGGTTGCGCAGGTGGGATTTGCCGCAGGCACGGGCGAGGGTCTGCGCCTCCATGGTGAGCACCCGCAGGTAGTTCGCGAGCCGCCGTCCGCCCTCGACGGGGTCGAGGTTCTTCGACAGTTCCGGGTCTTGGGTGGTGATACCGGCGGGGTCCTTGCCGGCTTGGAAGTCGTCGTAGAACCCGGCAGCGGAGCCGAGTTGCTCGTACTGCTTCGCGTAGCGGGGGCTGTTGTCGCCCAGCGCGATCAGGGCGGCGGTGCCGATCGCGACAGCGTCCGCCCCGAGCGCCATGGCCTTCGCGACGTCGGCGCCGCTGCGAATTCCGCCCGACACAATGAGCTGAACGGATCTACCCGCCGTCGCTCCGCTCGCCCCGCTCCGGTGCACCCCCAGTTCCTGCAGCGCCTGGACCGCCTGCGGAATCGCGGCGAGGGTGGGGATGCCGACGTGTTCGATGAACACGTCCTGGGTGGCGGCGGTGCCGCCCTGCATGCCGTCGACCACGACGACGTCGGCACCGGCCTTCACGGCGAGTTTCACGTCGTAGTAGGTGCGGGTGGCGCCGACCTTGATGTAGATGGGCTTTTCCCAATTGGTGATCTCGCGGAGTTCGATGATTTTGATGGCGAGGTCGTCGGGGCCGGTCCAGTCGGGGTGCCTGCACGCCGACCGCTGGTCGACGCCCATCGGGAGGGTGCGCATCCCGGCGACGCGTTCGGTGATCTTCTGCCCCAGCAGCATGCCGCCGCCGCCGGGCTTGGCACCCTGGCCGAGGACGATCTCGATGGCGTCGGCCTTACGCAGATCGTCCGGGTTCATCCCGTACCGCGACGGCAGGTACTGGTAGACGAGGTTCTTCGACTGCCCCCGTTCCTCGGGGGTCATGCCGCCGTCACCGGTGGTGGTGGACGTGCCGACCTCGCTGGCGCCGCGGCCGAGGGCCTCCTTCGCCTGCCCGGACAGTGCGCCGAAGCTCATGCCGGCGATGGTGATCGGAATGTCGAGGTGCAGTGGGAACTTGGCGTTGCGGTCGCCGAGCACGACATCGGTGTCGCACTTCTCGCGGTAGCCCTCGAGCGGGTACCGCGACATCGAGGCGCCGAGGAACAGCAGGTCGTCGAAGTGCGGCAGCTTGCGCTTGGCACCCCATCCGCGGATGTCGTAGATGCCGGTCTCGGCGGCCCGCTGGATCTCGGAGATGACGCCGCGGTCGAACGTCGCCGATTCGCGCAGGGCCGGGTTCGGGGTGTTCATGAGCGTTCTCCTAGTAGGCGCTGGCGTTGTCGACGTGGAAGTTGTAGAGCTTGCGGGCGGAGCCGTAGCGGGTGAACTCGGACGGGTCGGCGTCGAAACCTGCCCGATCGAGCAGCTCCCGCAGTTCCGTCCGGTGCTCCTCGCGCATCTCCTTCTTGATGCAGTCGGCGCCGAGGGAGGCGACGGTGCCGCGCACGTAGATGCGGGCCTCGTACAGCGAGTCGCCGAGCGCTTCGCCGGCGTCGCCGAGGACGACGAGACGGCCGGCCTGACCCATGAACGCGGACATGTGGCCGATGTTGCCGCCGACGACGATGTCGACGCCCTTCATCGAAATCCCGCAGCGGGCAGCGGCATTGCCGTCGATCACGAGGAGGCCACCGTGGGCGGTGGCGCCCGCGGACTGCGACGCATCACCCTTGACGTGCACGGTCCCCGACATCATGTTTTCCCCGACCCCGACGCCGGCGTTGCCGTTGACCGTCACGGTCGCGTGCTGGTTCATGCCGGCGCAGTAGTAACCGACGTGCCCGTCGATGGTGACGTCGATGTCGGAGTCGAGGCCGCAGGCCAGCGCGTGCGCACCCTGCGGGCCGGTGACGGTCACCGCCTTCGGTGCTTCGGGCGAGGTGAGCCGCTCGTTGATGGCACGGGTACTCGACGTCTCGAGGTTCAGGACAGTCGCTTCGGTGGTGGCTACCGGTGCCATACGTACACCTCTTCCGGTTCGGGCTCGAAGATTCGGGCGTTGTCGACGCCGGGCAGGTTCGCCAGGGCGCGGTATTCGGAGGCCATCGCGACCCAGTGGTCGGTCTCGGCGATGACGGCGGGCTTGCAGGAGATGGCGTCGCGGACCACGGCGAACGAGTCGGCGGTCGAGACGAGGAGGGTGTAGAAACCGTCGAATGTCTCGTTGAGCATCAGCAGCGCCTTCTCCAGGTCGACGCCCTCGGCGAGCTGCTTGGCGACGAACCGCGCCCCGACCTCGGTGTCGTTGGCGCTGTCGAATTCGACGCCGTCACGTTCGAGCTGGTGCTTGATGCTCATGTGGTTCGAGAACGACCCGTTGTGCACCAGGCACTGGTCGGGGCCGACGGAGAACGGGTGCGAACCCTCGGCGGTCACCGCGGATTCGGTTGCCATGCGGGTGTGCGCAACACCCTGCCAGCCGCTCGCCGACGGCAGCCCGAACCGGTTCGCCAGGTCGATGGGGTTCCCGACGCCCTTGAGGACGGTCAGGTCGTCACCGAACCCGATGATCGGTGCCGACGGCGCCACGCTGCGCACGGCCGCCGCGAGATCCGCTGCGCCGACAACACCGTGCAGGATCGTCGTCGGGGACAGGTCGATTCCGGTGACGGTGATGTCAAGTGACGCCGACAGCGTGGCGGCGAGTTCCGCTGCGGGAATGGGGCAGTCGAGCAGTGAGACCGTCGATTCACCGACCGGCGACCAGGCCGGGTCCCCGTAAATGGCCATGCCTGCGGAATCGGGTCCGCGGTCACACATCTGACCGAGCATGTCGGTGAGCAGGGTGCCGAGTTGTGGGTAGAGGGACGGCTCACGCAGGTGAAGTCCGACGATTCCACACATGGATGTCTCCTTTCGGGAGGTCGTTCAGAACGCTGTCAGGTAGTGGTCGAGCTCCCACGGGGAGACGGTGTTGTGCCAGGCGAAGAACTCCTCGCGCTTGAGTGTCGCGAAGTATTGGGCGACCCCGGGACCGGCGACGTCCAGTGCGCCCGTCACCACCGGATCCGATTCCAGGGCGTCCATCGCGTGCAGCAGTGTCATCGGCAGCATGTCACTGGGACTGTCGCCGGAGCCGGGAGTGCCGGGGTCGAGCTCGCGTTCGATGCCGTCCAGGCCGGCGGCGATGGCGGTGGCCGCGGCCAGGTAGGGGTTGGCCGAGCCGTCGCCGCCGCGCAGTTCCACCCGGTTCTTGTCCGGAACCCGGAGGTAGTGGGTGCGGTCGTTGCCACCGTACGTGGCGTAGCGAGGCGACCAGGTGGCGCCGCTGCTCGTCGAGGTGGCCCCGGTGCGCTTGTAGGAGTTGACGGTCGGCGCGATAACACCCTGCAGCGCACACGCATGCTCGAGAATCCCCGCGATGAACGCGTACGCCGTCCTCGACAGTCCCAGCCCCTTGGGGTCGTCGCCGTCCGGGAACACCGAACCGGCGTCGTTCCACAGTGACAGGTGCAGGTGCATGCCCGACCCGGTGCGGTCGGAGAAGGGTTTGGGCATGAATGTGGCCTTCATGCCGCGCTTCTCGGCGATCACCGACAGCAGATACCTTGCGGTGATCACCCGGTCGGCGGTAGTCATGGCGTCGGCGTAGTCGAAGTTCTGCTCGAACTGCCCGTTGCCGTCCTCGTGGTCGTTGGCGTAATTGCCCCACCCGAGCGCGTTCATCGCCTGCGACACCTCGGTCAGATGGTCGTACATCCGGGTGACGTCGCGGGCGTCGTAACACGGCTGCCGGCTGACGTCGGCGGTGTCCGCGGTGGTGAGAGCGCCGTCGCCGGTGCGGTGGACGAGGAAGTACTCGATCTCCGCGCCGACGTTGACGGACAGGCCGAGATCGGACGCCTTCTTCAGCGTCCCCTTCAGGATCACCCGCGGCGCATACGGCCAGGGCTTGCCCTCGACGTGCGGGTCGCAGTGCACGATCGCCAGTCCGGGCTTCACGAACGGGATCGGCGTGAACGACGAGACATCGGGTACCGCAACGAGATCGGAGTCCTTGGGCTCCTGCCCCATGTGCCCGGCCGCGTAGCCGGCGAAGCCCACGCCGTCGTCCTGAAGCTGCTCGACGGCCTCGATCGGCACCAGTTTGGCGCACGGTTTGCCGGACAGGGTGACGAACAGGGCGAGGATGAAGGTGGTTCCGGTGGCCCGGGCCACCTCGGACAAGGTCTGCGGTGGGGTTGTCACGATGTTCTGCGCGGTGAACGCGTCAGCAGTGTCGACAGCCATGGGTAGCTCCTGAACTGGTGGTCTAGGGGTGAGGGGGTCTGTGGTTCAGCGCATCTCGCCGGCGCCCTCGTAGGGGTGCAGGCTGAACAGGAGGTCACCCTCCTCGAAACGTGAGTACCTGAAGTCGGACGGCTCGACGTTCGGGAGGGTCGTCTTTCCGTCGTCGAGGAGCATGTCGGCGACAAGGCGGCCGACCGCCGGTGAGATCTTGAAACCGTGACCGGAGAACCCGGTGGCGAGGAACAGTCCGTCGACCGGTGCGGGTCCGATGATCGGGTTGTAGTCGGGCGTCACGTCGTACGCGCCGACGTAGGACGACGTGATCCGCGGGTCGGGCATGTCCGGCAGACGGTTTCCCAGTTTCATGATGTTCTTCTCGATGGTGGAATCGTCCGCGCGGTTGCTGTACTTGTCGGGGTCGATGTATTCGGGCGCGGCGTGGTCGCTGTTGCCGACCAGCAGTTCGCCGTTCGGCTCGCGGCAGATGTACTGCAGTCCGGCGAGGTCCGACAACACCGGCACCTCCGGCGTCGGAACACCCTGATCGATCAGCACGAGCTGCGCCCGTTGGGCTTTCACCGGGATGTCGACGCCGACACCGGCACCGAGTTCGGGTGCCCACGGGCCGGTCGCGAGGATCACTTGCTCGGCATGCACCTCGTCGCCGTTCGCAAGCGTAACCCCGTAGACGCGGCCGCCCGCGTTCTGCAGCAGCGACGCCACCGGCGTGCTCTGCCGGATTGTGACGCCCAGCTTGCGGGCCGACGCACCGTACGCCATCCCCGCCATGTACGCCTCACCACGGCCACCGAGAGGCTCGTAGGCGAAAGCGGCGAAGTCGTCGAGGTGCAGCCCCGGCCACAGTTCGGCCATCGTGTCGTGGCCGATGTAGTCGACGTCGATGCCGAGGCCCTGCATCATCGCGACGTTCGCCTTCAGCGGGTCGATGTTGTTTTCGCCGACGCCGACGACGTATCCGCACTGCCGGAACGCCATGTCGTCGCCGAAGATCTCGGTGGCCCTGGCGAAGATGTCGACGCCGTACCACGACATCGCCGCCAGCGACGGCGTCCCGTAGTGGCACCGGACCACGCCACTAGACTTGCCGGTCATCCCCGAGCACAAGGTGTCACGCTCGAGGACCAGCACATCCGTCTCTCCGCGGTCCGCGAGCGACCAGGCGATGGCGAGACCTTCGAGTCCTCCACCGACGATCACGAACTTTGCTGTCTGTGTCACGTTGCTTCCTTCATTCGGCCGGATTATCGGACGCTATGGCTCGAGTAGCGGAGCGTTTCACCGCAGGAATTTTTGTTGTTCACTAGGAAACACGTCGACTATGTCCATCGTGTTACGGCAACGTTGTCGGTGGATCACCAGATCTCCCTGCTAATAGACTCTTTCAAGAAGTATTCCGGCGTCGAAGTGCATGTCCTCAGCGAACCTGCCTTAATTTACGTCGGCGAAATATGTCCTGTGGTTTCCTAGTGCTACTCCTCGTTTCACGTCGAGGAGCTTACCGATCCCATCACCACGCCTTCAGGGAGAACCCATGACCACCACCGACAAGCCCACCGTCGCAGCGTTCCGCGTCACCGCCGGATTCCACGAGAACCTGCCGCAGATGCCGGTCTCGGAATACCCGGGCACCAAGGGATACATCGACGATGTCTTTTCCAACCCGGACGGCTCAGAGATGTCGGCGGGCTACTTCGAACTCGAGCGCACCGACGCCCCGCTCGACTACTACTATGCCTACGACGAGATGAAGGTCGTCCTCGAAGGGGAGTTCACCCTCGAGAACCTCGACACCGGCCAGGTCGAGGTGGCGAAGGCGAAGGACGCGATCTTCTTCCCCAAGGGCTCGCGCATCCGCTTCACCACCCCCGACCGCGCGTTGGCCTACTTCGTCGGCCACCGTTCCTTCGCTCCCTGATCCGCGATGGCGGTTTCGATGAGGTCGACCAGCGTCCCCCGGTGGCGATCCGATTACTCGGCCGTCGACGACCTCGCAGCGGGCGCTCTCGTCACCCGCTACGTATTGGTCTCGGACCGCACGGTCGGCGCGCAGGTCCTCCGCGCGCTGTCCGAGCGCGTGGCGCCCGTTCCCACTCGCACGGTGATCGTCGACGACGGGGCCGGATCCGGGTTCGGCGGGCTCGACGAGCTGTTGTCCGACGCGCGCATCGCGTGGCGGTTCGTCGTGGCGGGACCCGAGCACATGGTGGGGGCGGTGCGTGCTCGGCTGATCTCCGCGGGCGCGGTGCCCAGCGAGATCGCCGTGGTGATCACCGACCCCGGCGTCTGGATGCGCGACGTGTTCTGCGCGCACTGCCACACCACGTCGCCCTCCGTGCCGGTGCCTGTGGGCGGCCGGACACGGTGCGGGGGTTGTTCCGCCGAACTCACCGTCTACTACCACTACTCCCGGCGCCACAGCGCCTATTTGGGATATCGAGCCGATTCGGAGGAACTGCCATGACCACGGCCCTCGAAACAGTTGCGGGCGAGAGCATCACCGGAGGGCTCACTCTGACGGTGCGCGAGGCACGGTTGCTGTGCCGGGGCATCCGGCACATCGTGCTCGCGGACCCGGCGGACCGCACCCTGCCGTCGTTCACCCCCGGCAGCCACATCGCCGTCACCTGGGCCGAGGGTCGGCACAATTCCTACTCGCTCACCGGCCCCTCGATCGAGCCGGACCACTATGCGATCTCGGTCCGGCTCGACGAGAACGGCCACGGGGGTTCGCGCTGGGTCCACGACCTTCAGCCGGGACAGACTATCCGGGCGAGCCGTCCGCGGAGTGCGTTCGCGCCCGTACTCACTGCGCGGCACCACCTGCTGGTCGCGGGTGGAATCGGCGTCACGCCGATCCTGTCGCACGTTCGGGCCGCCCTCGAATGGGGTCGCTCGTTCGAAGTGATCTACTCCTTCCGCGGTCAGTCGGGGGCGCACGCCGACGAATTGGCGACGCTGTGCGGCGACCGGATGATCACCGTCTCGACGCCCGGAGAACTCGCCGACCGCCTCATCCCCACACTGGCCAACCAGCCACTCGGCACCCACGTCTACACGTGCGGTCCCGCGCCGATGATCGCGGCGGTGGCCGAGTGGGCCCGCGACTGCGGCTGGCCACCGGGGCGCGTGCACTCGGAGGCGTTCGGGGCGGGCCCGCTGCCCGACGGGACACCCTTCGCCGCCAAGCTCGGGCGCACCGGAATGATCGTCCCCGTGCCCTCGGGAACCAGCCTCCTCGAGGCGTTGCTGGACCGGGGAATCAAGGTCCCGAACCTCTGCCGCCAGGGGGTATGCGGCGAATGCCGGCTGTCGGTTCGCGGCGGCGAGATCGAGCACCGCGACCTGTTCCTCACCGACGAGGAGAAGGCCGCCGGAGATTCAATGATGCCGTGCGTATCACGTTCCGCAGGAGACCGATTGGAGCTGGATCTGTGACAACCACCGACTCGCGTGCTGACATCACGCGCTTTCCCTTCCCCTTTCCCCGCGATCAGTACCGCTACAGCACCAACGTCGAGCCCGCCGGACACTCCACCGACACCGTGGCCGGCAGCTGGGGTGACACCCGCATCGCCATCGACGCCCACTACCACCGGGAACTCGCCGAACGTGAGCGCATCCTGGCCACGGATCCGTCGCGGCACCAGTGCCTGCCCCACATGGTTCCCGCCGCCTGGGACGCGATGCTCACGCTGATGCGCACCCTCGCCGACGAATACCCCGACACCATGACACTCGCACGGCGCGGGGACGGGTGGTACTGGAAGAACGACCTCCTCAGCATCGAGCACACCTTCGTGTTCGGCGACCTCGACACGTTGCCGGCGCCGCCGCTGGTGTACATCTGCGGCCAGATCCAGGAGGACGTCGTGCTGCTCGATCAGCGTGAGGGCGAACTGTGGGGCGACGCCGGACTGGTGACGTTCGCGGCGGACTGGTCCTTCGGATTCGACGTAGGCATGAGCTTCCTCGAGATCCACGGCCCCGTCCCGCGCGTCCACAGCGAGAAGATCATCATCCGCGCACACAACTTCCTGATGCGGCTCGAGCCCGGCCAGAGTTACCGACGCACCAACTGGACGCTGACCGTCGACGGCAAACTCGACACGTCGACCGAGACCTACCCCGAGTGGGGGAAGGACCGGCGCACCATCGCCGACGGCCCGCTGGACGACGTCGGGGACCGCCTGTTCCTGAGAACCGAAGTGCAGCATCTGATCCGGCTCGCCCACTCCGGCGCCGTCATGTTCCTGATCCGGACGTATCTGCTTCCGTTCCGCGATATCGCGACCGTTCCGGAATGGGGCGAGCGACTGTACCGGGTGCTCGAGGACCTTCCGGTGGACATGGCCGAATACAAGGGCATCAGTCGCACCCGGGAACCCGGCATGAGATGGCTGCTGAACCACGGGAATGTGGAACCGTGACGCTGGCCGACGGGCGGCCGCGAAGGCCGGCACCCCAGACCACTCAGGCTCTCGATCTCGTTCTCGCGACGGTCTCCGTGATCGCCCGCGACGGCTTGCGCGGGCTGACGACGCAGGCCGTCGCCCGTGAGGCCGGCGTCTCGGACGACGCCGTCCTGCGCAGCGCCGGGTCGACGGACGCCCTCCTCGACGCCGCGCTCCGCTACGCGCTGGACAAGAGTGCAAGCGTCTTCGCCGACATCGCCGCCGGATCGTCGCTCGACCACTTCGTCGAACACCTCACCGACCTCGTCGCCCGCGACCCCGACCTCCAGGTATTCCAGTACGAACTGATGCTCGAGTCCCGGCGAAGCCCACGCCTCCACCCACACGTAAAACTCCTGTACGCCACGTACATCGAGGCGACGTCGCAGGCGCTGACCCGCCTGGGCATCACCGCCGACGAAGACCTGACCCTGCTGGTGTACTCGGCGATCGAGGGATTCATCATGCACCAGCTGATCGCGAAGGACCGCCCCGCAACCGAACGCGCGATCGGGCGCCTGCGCCGAATCCTCTCGAGCGCGAGGTAGTCCCTGCACGTGAGTAGCAAAGTGTGCCCCGGTACGCTTTGCCACTCACGTGCAGGCGAGGACCTCCGCCACCACGACCGACGCCTGCCCGGACAGCCGCACCGACCCTTGCTCGACGAGGAGACAGTCGCCCGGTTGGACGGGACCGAGGTCCGTCGCCAGCCGCCCATCGAGGACCAGGACGAGGACGGCAAGCCGCCCGTCAGCGGTGACGTCGTGCGCCGCTCCGATGTCGACGATGTCCACGGAGGCCGCCGCGGTGGACCTGTCGACCATGACATTGAACGCCTCGGTCGGCCCTTCCGTCACGCAGTCGGGGCTGCGCTCGCCGGCGAAGGCCGTCGGACTGAGGCGCGGAATCAGGGTGGGGCCGTCGCCGAAGTCGAGTGACGCGGGATGGTCGCCGATCACCGTGAAGATCCGATCCACCCCGGGAAACGATGAGAACGTCGAATTCGCCTCGAGCGTCGCGACGCTGAACCGCCACCGGGACACGGCACCGGCGGCGATCTCCGCGGTGGTGCCCGCGCCGTTGGCCCACGGCGTGGTCCGGTAATCCGCGCGCCGGATGATGCGGGCCTCGCGCACTGCGGCCACAGATTCCCCTCACCGAGATGGTCCACTGTCACGATACTTTGTTTCTATACAACACGGTACAACAATCCTTTACGCATTCGTCACGCGGCGCACTATTTTCGCAATCTCCGATTTGGTTCACTGGCAATAGACATTGATTCCCAACGGCGGACGCTTAGAGTGTCCTGCCATCCTCGATCAAGGTGGACGACTATGAACGAAGCAGTCGCTGCGGCCGACACCGCCTGGATTCTGGCGGCCTTCACGGCAGTGAGCCTCATGGTGCCGGGCCTGGCCATGTTCTACGGCGGAATGGTCAGCGTGCGCAACACGCTCAACATGGCCATGATGACGTTCGGCGCGTTCGCCGTCGTCGGGGTGCTGTGGATCGTGTTCGGCTACTCCACCGTGCTGGGCAACTCCCTCGGCGGTCTCGGCCTCCTGGGCGACCCCCTCGAGTTCTTCGGCTCCAGCGCGCTGCTGGAGGCGCCGGCCGAACCCGGACTGCCGCCCGCGCTGGTCTCGGGATTCCAGCTGTTGTTCGCCGGCATCACCGTGGCACTCATCTCGGGTGCGCTCGCCGACCGGATGAGATTCGGCGCCTGGATGCTGTTCGCCGGACTGTGGGCAACGTTCGTCTACTTCCCCGTCGCCCACTGGGTGTTCGCGTTCGACTCCGCCGACGGATCGGTGATCGGCGGGTGGATCGCCAACACCCTCGGCGCCATCGACTTCGCCGGCGGCACCGCCGTGCACATCAACGCCGGCGTGGCTGCTCTCGCCGTCGTCCTGGTCCTCGGGGCCCGCAAGACGTTCCCCGTCTCACCCCGCCCGCACAGCCTTCCCCTGACCATGCTCGGCGCCGGCATCCTGTTCTTCGGCTGGTTCGGATTCAACGGCGGCTCGGCGCTCTCCGCCGGAAACAGCGCGTCCGTCGTCATTCTCAACACCGTCGCCGCGGCGTGCGCAGGCATCTGCGCCTGGCTGGCCGTCGAGAAACTGCGTGAAGGCCACGCCACGTCGCTGGGCGCCGCGTCAGGTCTGATCGCAGCACTGGTCGCCATCACACCGGCCTGTGGCGCCGTATCACCGCTCGGCGCTCTGGTCGTCGGAGGCGCTGCCGGTGCGGTCTGCTGCTTCGCGGTGTCCTGGAAGTACCGGCTCGGCTACGACGATGCGCTCGACGTCGTCGGCGTGCACCTCGTCGGCGGCATCCTCGGCACCGTTTTGATCGGATTCCTCGCAGATCCGGCCGCACCCAGCGGCGCCGCGGGACTCTTCTACGGCGGCGGTGTCGACGTGCTGTGGCGCCAATGTGTCGCCGTGGCAGCCGTTGTCGGCTACTGCTTCATCGTCACGCTGGTGATCGCCGCGGCGCTGAAGAAGTTCATGGGCATCCGCGCCGACCAGGACAGCGAATACGACGGCCTCGACGTGTCCGTACACGGTGAGACGGCCTACGTCCTCGATGCCGTCGGACTGACCGGCGCCCCGAAACACGGCACCGACGCGGTGCTCAGTGCGGAGGCAATCACGACCAGGGCGGCGGACCCCGCCAAGGCCTGATTCCGGTCTCGACACAGCCGGTGGCCTGCCCCGCGGCACTCCGCGGGGCAGGCCACCGTGTGATCAGCTAGGTCAGACTCTGAGCCAGACTCCGCAGCATCGCGCTGTAGTTGTTCGGCTGAGCGGACAGGAACTGACTCAGCAAGATCGTGTCGAATTTCTCCATGGCGGCCGAATCTGCAGTAATCGGATCATGATTCGCCACCTCGCGCTCCAGCAGCTCGACCGCCTCACGCCAGCCGCGGATTGCGGGGCTTCCGAGTTCCATCTGCGTCTCGAATATCAGCGGTTCAGCGAGTGGGCTCCCCAGGATTTCCTGCAAGTGCTCCTCGAGATTTCGGCGCGCCAGCCGGATGATCAGCTGAGATTGCCCTTCATGCCACTGCATGGTCGCCGGGCGCCCCGGCTGCAGAATCGACGCGACCGACATCGTCGAATCGAACTCCTCAGCGCCAGAGGTAATTCGGGCTGTACCCGACAGCGGAATCTGAACGAGGTAGAAGTCGCCGAGCTCGTCCGAGCTCATCCGCGCATCGGTGCCGTAGTCGAAGTAGTAGAGCCCGATCGCGCCCGCGGTGGCCAGGTAAACCGGCTCCAGACGATCGAAGGGCAGCGCGGACCCGTCGTCGGACGCTATCTGAACTGTCGCTAACACCGTAACCACGACCTTTCGAACCAACCGCCACTCTACGCCCGGCGCGGAGGCGGAGGAAGGTAGAAATCCCGATGACCGCCGTCAGTCCTCGTGGTGGTCGGGATATGCGGTGACCGCGAGAAATCGGATCGGCAACCGCACGAGATCGTTGGGGCCGTGCAAACCTTCACCGTCGAGGAGCAGCGAATCCCCCGGCCGCAGCGTGTACTCGGCCTCACCGTGCCCATACACCATGACGCCCTCGAGCATGTAGAGCAGCTCGGTCCCTGCGTGCTGGAACAACGGAAACGTCTCGCTGGCGTCGGTGAGCGTGACCAGCACCGGCTCGAGTCGCTTGTGCTGCCCGCGCAGTGCGCCGAGAAGCTCGTAGTGATGCCCCACCCGGGTCCCACGCCCGACGATGACCGCACCGTGCCCCGCCTCGACGTACACGGCGTCGCGGGCAGTGTCCGCACCCCGGAACAGTGATGTCACGGGTACGTCCAGTCCCGCCGCCAGCCGCGCCAACGTCGACAGACTGCATGACGTCTGCGAGTTCTCGATCTTCGACAACATCGCCTTGGAGATTCCGACTTTTGCCGCCATGTCTCCCACGGAAAGCCCACTGGCCTTGCGGAGCGCGCGCACCTGCTTGCCGATCACCTTCTCGAGATCAGGGCCGGTCGGCGTATCGGACGGCACCTCACGCTCGACGGGCGCAGGATCACCCGTGTCGCGGTGAACCCCGGTCTCCGGTCGAGTCGTCACCTCAGCACAATAGCAGTGCTGTTTACTGTGAGGAAACCACCGCTCGCGTGCTACTGCCCTAATCCATACGTAGAACCCGGCCGCCCCGGTGCCCTCATCGACCACCAACTGAATCGAGGCGGACGTTGAGATCGGCAACGCGTGGGCGTGAGGAGGTCACCAACGCACCCCTGACAAGCAGAGGTGCTACCGAGGCACCATCAGCTTGCCACCGCTGACGGGCCCGATACCGCACTCGTCGTGGAAGTCGGGCGCGAACGCCCCGACGACTCGGACAACTGTCGCTTGTTGTCGACGAGGCGCGGGCGGATCGCCGACAACAAAGTCGGCGCGCAGGCCGAGCGGACAGATCCGATGCCCGGGGGAGAGCACGGCATGACGTCGAAGAGAGGCTGCGCCTTGGCCGCTCGATTCCGCCCCGGGTGACCGGGTCCTCCTCGAAGCCAACCCGATGCCGACAGTGCTGCGGCCGACAATGTCCAAACGTCACCCCCGCCTTCGACCCCGACGCCGTAACCAGGCTGATCACCGCGGTCTGTGACCCCGACGATGCGCACGCACGGGTGGCCCGAACGGGACCTGGCGATCGTGCTCACGGCGCTGCTGACCGGAGGTCGACTCTCCGAACTCGTAGGAATCGGCATGCGGGATCTACGCGACGTCGATGATGACTGCTTGCGATGTCGGATAAAATGGGGGCCGCCCGGTTTCAGCCCACGTGATATGCACCGATCCTGCACAACCTACAAACTCCAGCGCGGCATGGGTCTGGTGCCATTCAATAACTTCTCAATCTTTGGACAGCGGGTTCGAAGATGCGACAGGCGGCCGTCGGCAACATACATCGAGGATGTCTATCAGCGTGGGTCACCCCGATGATGGCAGAGAGGCACTCCCAGTCAGCAGGTGTCCGACGTCTCCGGGACTTCGCGTTGCGCTTGGATGGTGGTCATCAGAGCAGCGAATGCCGCATCGACCGAATCCCCGCCGATGCCTGCCGGGTGGCCGATCTGGCGTGCCGCGGTGGACGCATGGGCTCGGTGATCGGTCTTCGATTGGATCTCACTGCGGGTCTGGTGACCGAGCCTCGGGTATACCTCACCGGCCCATACTCCAGTTGGATTCGCCGCCAGCGCGACCTCGCTTCGGCACGCGTCGATCACCGGGCACACTCGACAGGCCGTAACCGCCGCGCGGTGGCGGATAGAGCGCTGTGCCGGGGTCTCGACGCTCGTGTTCGCTGCGTCCGCGGTGTCGTCCCACAACTGCGGATTCCGGCGGCACGGTGCCCGGCTCCAGTCCGGTTCGATCACCAAGATTCTCCTGTCTGTGTCATCGTTGGGAGGGGTCGACAAGCAGGTGGGCTGAGGGTGATCTTCGTCGGGTTGCTCGACCCATGCCGAGTGACGAACGTGGGTCCGTAGTTGACACCGTCAACCGTAGCCGGACAGATGATGAGCCTTGGCATCGCCGGCTTGGCCGACTGGTTGGTGGTGCAACCGTTGTCGGCGACATCGCCCGTCGGTTGTTCGTGTATCTCGACCAGACCAGGTAGGGAGAATTCCACCTCGCTGCGCCGCGAGCGTGGGCAGGTCAAAGATCGCGGTCGCCGAGCCCAAGTTTCGACGGGCGAGTAGTGCGCCCCCGCCTGTACCGCTGCGGCCACCGTCACCAGACCAAGTTGCATGAATGGCCCCACCGTGGAAATCACCACATCGGTGGGTTCCAGGAGCCGCGCGAGGTCGCCCGTCGAGGTGCTATCTAGTTGGGCCACAGGAGCATTCGCCTGGAAGCGGTTGGCTAGGGCCACCATTGTGGTGCGGTTTCGGCCAACCAAGGTGGGCGTCTCGCCGCGGGCGAGCAGTCCTCGGAGCACTCGTAGCCCGGCATTTCCTGTCGCACCCAGCAAGACGATTCTGCGTCTTTCCACGGT
The DNA here is from genome assembly GCF_009859915.1 of Rhodococcus sp. WAY2. Classification (NCBI taxonomy): domain Bacteria; kingdom Bacillati; phylum Actinomycetota; class Actinomycetes; order Mycobacteriales; family Nocardiaceae; genus Rhodococcus; species Rhodococcus sp. WAY2. The sequence goes on along the minus strand of NZ_CP046572.1, from coordinate 1,907,046 downwards.
TTCCTTTTCTTTTACTTACCTGTTGCCTGCGGCCGCCAGTTCTCTCGTCACCGACAGGCGTCCACGGAACGACTGTCGTGGCGGGGTTCGTCCGTCACTGAAAGTGCTTGGGGCCGAACCGGTCCACCGCTTGAATGCTCGACGGAAGGCCCGCGGGTCGGAGAAGCCCAGTTCTAGGGCCAGCACCGTGATCGGTTCGCCTCGGCGCAGTGCCTCGACAGCTCGGGTGGCGAGGTGTTCATCGCGCAACTGACGTAGAGATGTCCCGTCCCGACGCAACAACCGCCGCAGGTGGGACTGGCTGACGAACAAAGCTCGGGCGATGTCGGCGGCCGAGGCGGTACCGACCTCTTGGGCGTCGAGAACACGAATTACCCGATCCCGGATCTGTGGGGCCGCGCTCGTCGCGGCGGGTCCCTTCTCCAACGTGGCGCCCCCTTCGCACCTTCTGCGCGGCACCGGCTGCGGCATCAGAAGGTGATCCCTGTCGAGTACCATCGGCTCGCTTCTCGATCCGATCTTGCCGAGTTCGCGTGTAAATCTCCGGCTGGAATCAACCGTCGGTCCGACACGGACGATGACACCGGCCAAGCCATTGCCCAGGCCGATCGTTAGATGCTTGGGCAGAATGGGTTTGAGCTTTCCTACTCCGATGTTTAGGTCCGAGGGATCCAGGCTCGCGATAGGGGGGAAACGAGGGGTCATCATCTCGGAACTGCGGGGCGGGCACTTCGCGTGCCCGCACACCGTCAGTGTTCCCGTACCGGTTGAGAACGACTGCTTCATTGTTTTGTCTATCTTCTGTTTTCGTGCGACCAAGGCGGCTGTCCCTAGATGTGCGTGACAGAGAAGCAAGTGACAGTCCCCGACCTGCTCTGGGCGCCAGTCCATAGGCGGCTCGACGGTATGTCCTCGCGCAACGCGTTTGGCTCAGCTGTTGGGGGTCGGAAGGGCGGTGGACCAGAGTGCCCAGGCGATGAGGGCGGGCTGAAACAATAGGAGGATGAACCGCCGACGGTCGGTGTTGAGGGCGAATGCGTCCCGAGTGTTGCGGTATTGGGCGATGTTTCCCGGGAACACTGCGATGAAGAAGGCGGCGATGATCCGTCCAATTTTCACCCGATCGCGGGTCAGGACCGCCAGGTCCGCACCGAGCATGATCTCCACCCCGCCGGAGGCCATGACGACACCGTCAGGGACCAGGGGTATCGATCTGGGCACTTGGGCTTGGAAGTCCTCGCGGGCCCAGAGCAGGTGGCTCAGTCCGGCGAGGACGAGCACCCCAGAGAGGGCCAGTCGGGCGACCGTGCGCATCGCGGTGGTGGGAGGTTCGGACAGTTCGTTGGATATCAGCATCGGTTCGCCAAACTTTCATTTGGCGCCGAGGTCTCAGAGGTCTGGGAGCCATTGCAGGGCGACCGGGTAGATCGAGACGAGCGGCGAGCGTCATCGGGTAGTTCCACGGCGAGATCACCCCCACGATGCCCTTGAGCTGGTGCCGCACCACCGTCTTGGTGAGGCCGGGAAGCATTCCGGCTACGCGCTTTGACCGCAACAGCTTGGTGTGACGCGCGCGTACTGCCTGGCGGTCAAGGCGATGTCGAGGACCTCGTTCTGGGCGGCGGCGCGTGACTTCCCGGTCTCGGCCTGCGCCATGTCCATCAGGTCACCGCGATTTTGCAGCACCAGGTCGCGGTAGCGGTGGAAGATCGCGGACCGCTCCGCAACCGGACGGTCGGCCCAGCTCTTCTGTGCGACCCGGGCGCGGGTGATTGCGTCCTTGGCGTCCTGCGTGGTGGCGACCGGCACGGTGGCCAATTGTTTGCCGGTGAAGGCTTCGATTACCGGCCGGGTCTGACGAGTGGTTGCATCCGGGATGGCGATCAGGTCGGCGAGCCGCATGAACGTGGCGGTGGACGGAGCAGGCATATGTACCCCCACGGGCTGGTCGGTTGGGTGTGTACCGCGAGGCGAGGAATCGCGGTGAGGGTGCCGGTCGGGACCGATTTGTTCGCCCGGTTCCGGTCATTTCTCGGACGCCTGCCGTGACCATCGTCTTGGTCCGCGGCGCCGTGAGACGCGTGCTCAGCCATGGTGGGGTCCTTGGTTCATTTCATAGGCGCCGGACAGCGCGGCGACACGCTGCCAGATGAGGTCGAACCGCTCCGCGTCAACGACGGGTCTGCCGATTGCTGCCAGAATGAGCTTCTGTTGGGCCTCGGTGGTGGAGGGTTTGTCGTGCAATCCGACCGCCGCAGCATTGAAGTCGCGGACCAGGACGTCGAAAATTTGGTCCACCAGCTCGGCATCGACACCGACGATCTCGGCTTGTTCCAGAATCAGCTGCCCATACACGACCAGTGTGAACAGTTCGGTCAGGGCGAGCCCAAAGTCCAGGTCGCCCTGCTGGGCGGCATCCGGGGCGGCCTCGGTGAGCAGAGTGACCAGGTGTTCGGCCTGTGCAGTGAAGCGGGCCACGTTCGGGATGGCGGCTGATGCGGCGTAGACCGCGCGCCAGTCGTGGAACGGCACCTTCGCCAGCCCGCGGGCAGGCCCCTGGCGAAACAGGAACTCGTCGTCGGCGGCATCGAGCCGGGTGGGCACTGGCGGGTAAGGCTGGGGGTCGAACAGGTAGGCAGGCATGAACTTCGCGATCAGCGCCAGGTTCACCGCGACAGTGCCCTCGAGTTTAGGTAGCCCGTCGACGTCCCCCTTCGCGAGCAGCAGATACTGATCCTTCTCGAAACCCTTGGCGGCCACGACATTAGACAGCAGCCCGATCACCTTCTGCGCCTCGGTGGTTACCTTCATCTTCGTGATCGGATTGAACAGCAGGTACCGGCGGTCGTCGGGGTTTGCGGAGCGGAAGTAGTCCACCGCGCGGTCGGCGAACAGCCGCATTCCGATGAGTCGGGCGTAGGCGTCGACGAACTCGCGACGCACGTGCGGGAAGTCGGTGACGGGGTGCCCGTACAGGATCCGGTTGTGCGCGTGGGTGATCGTCTCATACAGAGCGTGGGTCGCCGTGCCGATACCGCCGAAGCAAAGGTTGAACTTGCCGATGTTGACCGTGTTCAGTGCCGCGTTGAAGGCGTCCTGGCCGGTGTGCAGGATGTCCTGCGCGGTGACCGGCTAGTCCTGCAGGGTGAACTCGGCGACGAACATCTGCGCCGGGACGAGGTTCTTGACTGTGTGGAAGTTTGGGTGCCCGGAGTCGGCGTAGAAGAACACGTACTGATCGGGTCCCTCGATTCCGGCCAGGCGCCCGAACACCGACACGGTGCTGGCGCAGTTACCGTTTCCGATGTAGTACTTCGACCCGCTCGCGTGGTACCCGCCGGCACCGTCGGGGGTCAGGACCATGTCGGTGGAGTAGATGTCGGCGCCGTGTTCCTTCTCCGAGAGGCCGAACGCGGCGACACCGCCATCGGCAAGGGCGCGCACCGCTCGGGCGCGGGCCTCGTCGTTGCCGCTTTGCCACACCGGGCCCAGCCCGAGCACGGTGACCTGCCACGCATACCAGTAGCTGAAACCGTAGAAGCCCAGGATCTCCGAGAGCGCCGCCACGCGCGCGGTATCCCAGCGCTTGTCCGGATCGCCGGCGCCGTCCCGCGCGGGGGTTAGGAACGTCGCGAACAGGCCCTCCTTCGCGACGAACTCCAGAAAGTCTGCGTAGAAGACTTTGTCGTGGAAGTCCTGGATCAACCGCTGCTTACCGCGGTGTTCGAACCAGTCGATCGTCGCGCGCAGCAGCCGCCGCGTCTGCGGATCGAAATGCTCCGGGGCGTACTTCACTGGATTGAGCAACAACCCATCGCATGCTGGCATAGTGTGTCCTCTTCTTCGAGTCCTGGATAGTCCGCACATGGCGTGCGGTCACGGTAGGTCGGGGGTGGTAGGCCGATGGTCATCGGAGCCGGGTGTGGCACAGGTAGTCGCGGGTCGGACTCCTCGGGCGTGCTCTCTGGATGAGATGCCAACGTACTAACGGCCGGTGTCGGTCGACAAGGCCATCCCAGCCCTCTGAGGTGTGCTGTCAGCACATCCGGCGCGCTCGGGCCCCGGTCAGCGCGGCTTCGGCTCGGGCAACACCGCGGCCCCCAGCACATTGCAGACGATCAGCGCCGCGTGCAGTTCGGCGATGTTGCTCGTCGCGGGCCTGGCTCTGCGCTCTTCGGCACGACGCATCCTCTGCAGGACCGTGTTCCGATGGATTCCCAAGGTGCTCGCGGCGGTCGCCAGACTCCCTTGCGCGTCGAGAACAGCCAGGAGCGCGGCGCGCTCGCCGCGCTCTTTCGCGTCGTCCCGTGCGAGCTCGCCGAGCTGAGCGGAAACGAAGGCCCTCGCCGCATCCAGGTCACGCGAGATGGCGTCTACCAAGGCAACATCGCTGAACTCTGTGATCGATGGCGCCGCACGCCCGGACAGTTCGATGATTCGGCGTGTGCGTAGAGCTTCGAGATGGGACGTCCGGAAGCCTGCTGCCCCCGGATGGGGTGAGCCCACCGCGATGTGAACGTTCTCGCGTTCGCCGGGAAACTCCGTCGCCATGCCGTTGGGTGACGTCCGCACGTCCCCCGTTAGCGATGCCCATCCCCACACCGCAAGTGGGCCGTCCGCCACAACGAGTGAGTGACCAGCCCCGAGGAACCTACCGACCCGCCTGGCGAATCCCTCGAGGTCGACACCGCGTTCGTCGACCCAGCACACGAAACCGATCTGCCGACCCGTGAGCCGGTGGCTGAGCACACGTTCGGCGCGCGCGACGTCGACACGTTCTCCAGCGAGCAGTGCCCGCACGACATCGGCGCGCTCGGCGCGTGCCTGGTTCTGGCGTCGGTCGAGCTCGGCGACGTACTCGGCAGCCACCAGACTGGAAATGCGATCGATGTATCGAAATCCGAAGCGCTCCAGATCGATAAACGTCCTCAGTGCAACCGCAGGGTCCTCGATCCAGTCAGTGAGTGAGTCGGAAAGCTTCTCGGTGAAGTACGCATGACCCAACCGATAGAACCGCAGCATCACATCGACGCTGTGCCCTCGTGACGCCATTGCGCGCGCGTGTTCGAGCGCCGTCACCGGCGCCTCCGCAGCCGCTGCATCGATCCCGTGACGAACCATCGACAGTACCGCTTCGAGATTCGACGAGCACGACCCCAAAGTCAGGCCGCGAAGCTCGTCATCCCCGCCGACCTCCGGAATTCGCTCGACCAGATACTTCAGCATGTCGTCAGCCAGGCTGGACACATTCGCCAGCAAATACGCAGCGATGCCCCTTCCAGCCTCCGCAGCGTGAGCCGGCTCCAGCGCCTCCATATCTGCACACTAGTTGTTGCGACTCATGACGTTGTAGACGCCGGGTGGGGCATGGGCTGAGCGAAGGGCAACAGGACTTCCGACGGCAGCATGAGAAGTCCCGCCAACGCATCCGTCGACAGGAAGATCCCGTCCGTGCTGAACCCGTAACGCTCCGCTGTCCGTCGAAGGCCGCCGCCGAGTCGTCGAACGTTGCCATCCCGTCCCATCGCCCACGTCGCTGCCGAGATGGGCATCTACCGCGCCTGCGCCAGCGAATGGGTGACCTGCTTTCGCGAGTTCGGGAAACTGGGACTGCTAGATCCCCGAGCGTGCCCCACTACCCACCGACCGCCACCCCGACCTCGGTGGTGGCACGGATCGAGAAGCTGCGCCGCGACAAGAAATGGTCAGCCCGCCGCATCACCCCCAAACTGAGCAGTGATGCTGCCGGAGCCCGCGCCGGCTACGTGTACCTGCACTCCGTCGTCGACGGGTTCTTCCACTCGCATGCACTGAGGCCCTGACCGATGAGAAAACCCTGACCGCAATCGGATTCATTCGTCGAGCCCGGGGTTCTTCGCTGCACACTTCCGTCGGCCACATCAATCGGACCGTCACCGACAACGGCTCCTGCTATCGCGCTCGATGCCGCGCAGCGGGACCGTGAGGAACCGCTGACGGCCGCTGAGCGTGGCGAGCTGACCCGGCTGCGTCGGCAGCTCGCCGAGTAGGAGAAGATCTCCGCATTCAGGCCGCGTTCGAGAGCGACTTTCATCAGCGATCGCCCGAATCACCGGTCAACACTTCGCCGACATCGATCTTGGCGAGCACCTCATCCAGATTGTCGTGACTGCGCTCCTCGGGCGCGACGCACCCGTTGCAGGACCGGTCAGCTGTAGAGGTTTGGCCGGCGCTACTGCGCCGATATGGAGGCGTTGGAGCCGGCGACGAGCAACATCGCCGAACTGCACGCGGCGCTGGTCGTCTGCAATGTGCTGGGGGCCGCGGTGTTGCCCGAGCCGAAGCCGCGCTGACCGGGGCCCGAGCGCGCCGGATGTGCTGACAGCACACCTCAGAGGGCTGGGATGGCCTTGTCGACCGATGCCCGCCGTTTGTACGTTGTGAGCAATCTCATCCCAAAGCGCGCAGAGGAGTCCGATGTCGACCACGACTCGACACCCCCAACCCCCGGCAGCGGCCTCGCAGCACGCCCTGCCCGATCCCGGCGAGCAGGTTCCCACGCTGTCCTGGCCGATCGTCGGCATCGGCACATTCGCGCTCGCGCTCTTCGGCGCATCGACCTGGGCTGTCCTCACCGACACGTTGCCTGCGATCGCTACCATCGCCGCGAGCTCGGCAGCAATTTTCGTCCTGTTCACCGTGTTGCACGACGCCTCGCATTACTCGATCAGCTCACATCGCTGGGTCAACGTCGCCTTCGGTCGGGTGGCAATGTTCTTCGTCTCGCCGCTGATCTCCTTCAGATCGTTCGCGTTCATCCATATCGAGCACCACCGCAACACCAACGACGGTGAGTCCGATCCCGATCACTTCGTGAGCGCATCACCCTGGTGGCAGCTGCCCATCCGCTTCCCGGCCATGGACCTGCCCTACATCAGTTTCCTGGTGCGCAACCTGCGTCGCCGCCCACGCGCCGAAATTGCCGAAACGGCGGCCCTGATGACCCTGTCGGTGACGGTCATCGTCTCCGCCGCCTTCGCCGGGCATCTGTGGACGCTCGCTTTGATCTACCTGATTCCCGAACGGGTGGCGATGTTCGTGCTCGCGTGGTGGTTCGACTGGCTACCCCATCACGACCTCGAAGACACCCAACGCGAGAACCGCTACCGCGCGACCCGTAACCGCGTCGGCTCGGAATGGATCCTCACTCCCCTGCTCCTGTCGCAGAACTATCACCTGGTTCACCACTTACACCCCTCCATCCCCTTCTACCGCTACGTCGCGGCCTGGCGACGCAACGAGGCCGCCTACCTCGAGCGCGACTCGGAAATCAGTACCGTCTTCGGGCAACACCTCGACGCCACGCAGTACCAGGAGTGGAAACGCCTCAACGGCACACTCGCCGCCCTACTCCCGGTCCGTATGCCGCGTTCCTCCGCGGCACGCCATGCCAGCACCTACCCGATCCCTGTCGCAAGCGTCGAGCCCCTCACACCCGACAGCGTCAAAGTCACCTTCGACGTTCCCGACCACCTTCAGGACCAGTTCGCCTTTCAGGCCGGCCAACATCTGACCGTGCACCACCGCATAGGCGGAAAGAAGGTGCGACGAAACTACTCGATCTGCACCTGCGCCACTTCGGGAGAACTGGCGATCGGCATCCGCCGCATCCCCGGCGGGACGTTCTCGAGCTACGCGGTCGACACCCTGCGAGCCGGCGACGTCCTGGAACTGATGACCCCCACCGGCAGCTTCGGCGCACCCCTCGATCCACTCGCCCGGCACCACCATGTCGCGGTAGCAGCAGGCAGCGGCATCACCCCCATCCTGTCGATTCTGCGCACCACCATGGAGATCGAGACCGAGAGCCGCTTCACCCTCTTCTACGGCAACCGAACCGCAGAGTCGACCATGTTCGCCGCCGAACTCGACGAACTCGAATCCCGGTACGCAGACCGGCTACGCATCTTCCACATCCGCTCCGCCGAGGCACACCACCCCGCAGCCCTGCGCGGCCGTATCGACCTGGCGACAATTCAACGCCTGCTCGCCACCGACCTCACCACGATCGACCGGTGGTACCTGTGCGGCCCGAGCGAACTCACCACCACAATCCGCGATGACCTCGCAACCGAGAAGGTGCCGACCGAGCGGATACACCTCGAACTGTTCCGCGGCACGAACCGACCCGCACACCTCGACAATTTTCCCGCCTCCCAAGTGACCATCACCCTGTCCGGCGCACAGCACACCGTGGAACTCGCCCCCGGTGAGACCGTCCTCGAATCCGCGCTGAAAAACAATATCGACGCCCCCTATGCCTGCCTCGGCGGCGCATGCGGCACCTGCAAAGCCCGAGTCATCACAGGAAAAGTATCCATGGAGCAGAACTTCGCACTGCAGGCGGCCGAGACCGAGGCCGGCTTCATCCTGACCTGTCAATCCCATCCCACCACCCCCACAGTCGCAGTCGATTACGACAGCTGAGCCCACACAGATTCGAGGGTCGAACGATGAGTAACGCACTACACCGGAACGGCCCTCAAACAGAAACGGACCATTGCACATGAACTTGACCGGGAAACTAGCTGTTGTGACGGGAGCGTCGTCAGGTATTGGTGCTGCGACCGCCGCTGCGATCGCTGCTGCCGGCGCAGAAGTCATCCTCGTCGCCCGAACACCCGGGCCACTGAAAGAAACGGCCGAGTTGATCCGACTCCGGGGCGGCCACGCGCACGCTCTGTCCGCTGACCTTACGTCGTATTCGGAGGTCGAGCACTTGGCCGGCCAAGTGCTCGGTGATATCGGTGTTCCGGACATCATCGTCAACAACGCTGGCGCCGGCCGATTCCTGTTCCTCGATGAAACCGATCCGGAGGAAGCAGTCCAGATGATGGCTGCGCCATACTTTGCCGCATTCTTTGTCAGCCGTGCATTCGTGTCACCGATGATAGCCCGGGGCTCCGGTAATATCCTGCAGATCAATACTCCAGCTGCCACGGTTCCCTGGCCCGGGGCAGTCGGTTATGCATCAGCTCGCTACGCCGTCCGCGGGTTCACCGATTCTCTTCGACAAGATCTGCGCGGCACAGGCGTTCGTGTTTCTTCAGTAACGCCTGCGAAGGTCGACACCCCATACTTCGACCGCCACCCCGGTGCTGAAGAACGGATTCCGAGGATCGAGAAGCTCCTCGGCACTATGACTCCCGAGCAAGTCGCCGACGTCGTCGTCTCGGCGATACGCCGCGATGCGGACGATGTTCACGCACCATGGAGGTGGGCTGCACTGCACCCTGTCGCGCGTGCGATCCCACGCCCATTTCATTGGTTGGCTTGGCATACCGGAACCAAGCATCCCCGGACCGTAGCGGGTGCCGCGTGAGCGCGTTCGACTTCGATGTCGTGATCATCGGTTCAGGTTTCGGCGGCAGCGTTGCCGCTCTCCGTCTCGTGGAGAAGGGCTACCGTGTCGCGGTACTCGAAGCCGGCCGACGATTCGAGGACCACGAGTTTCCCCGAACGAACTGGGATGTGCGCCGATATCTCTGGGCTCCGAAACTGCGCTGTTTCGGACTGCAACGTGTGCATTTACTGCCCGACGTCCTGGTGATGGCCGGAGCCGGAGTGGGAGGGGGATCCCTCAACTACGCCAATACGTTGTACGAACCAACCCGCGCTTTCTACGAAGATCCTCAATGGGCGCACATAACGAACTGGCAAGAGGAATTGGCCCCTTACTTCACCCGAGCCAAAAAAATGCTCGGCGTAGTGCCCAATCCCCACAAAACTCCCGCTGACCAGGCAATTGCTGCCGTTGCAAAGAAGATGGGCGTTGAGGACACACTCACAACCACCCCGGTCGGGGTATTCTTCGGGCCAGAGGGACAAACCGTCGACGATCCTTACTTCGGTGGTGCGGGGCCATCACGAACCGGATGCACTCAGTGTGGATCGTGCATGACAGGTTGCAGAGTTGGGGCGAAAAACACCCTGGTCAAGAACTACCTCTACCTTGCCGAACAATCAGGCGCACACATCCGCCCGCTCACGACGGTGAGAGCAGTGCGTCCTGGAACGGACGGCGGGTACGAGGTCCGAACGAGGCCGACCGGCCGAATCGGGCGGCGCAGGGACACCACGATCACTGCCGAACAGGTCGTCGTTGCTGCCGGGACTTACGGCACGCAACGATTGCTGTTGGAAATGGCCCAGACCGGTGAATTGCCGGGACTCTCCGATCGACTCGGAACTGCGGTACGTACAAATTCCGAGGCTATTCTCGCAGCTACCGCCCAACAACCAAACGAAGATTACAGTCGCGGCATTGCTATCACCTCGTCCTTCCATCCCGATTCACATACCCACATCGAACCCGTTCGCTACGGCAAGGGCAGTAACGCCCTGGCTCTGCTCCAGACAGTGCTCACAGATGGAGGAGGCCGGGTACCTCGTGTTCTGAAGACTTTTGCTGTCGCGGCCCGCAACCCAGCCGCTTTTGCCCGTAGCGTATCCGTCCGCAGGTGGTCCGAGCGCTCAATCGTTGCTCTCGTTATGCAAACTGGCGACAATTCGTTACGACTTGCCACCAAGCGAGGGCATTTCGGTATGCGAAGGCTCACCAGTCGCCCCAGTCCGGGATCCGCTCCTCCAACGTGGATTCCTCAGGGGCACGAGGCTGTCCGACTCCTGGCACAGGAGATCGGCGGCGATCCGGGTGGTTCCATCACCGATATCGTCAACATACCCATTACCGCCCATTTCCTAGGGGGTTGCGCAATCGGCGACTCCGTCGATTCTGGGGTCGTCGATCCCTATCAACGCGTCTACGGACACCCCGGCCTGCATGTTGCTGACGGCTCCGCCATCAGCGCGAACCTCGGCGTGAACCCGTCACTCACCATAGTGGCGCAAGCGGAACGCGCCTTTGCCCTCTGGCCGAATCGCGGCGAACCCGAGAATCGGCCTGAGCTAGGAGCACCCTACGAAATGGTGAAACCTGTTTTACCAGCACATGCAGCCGCTTCGGCGACGACCTTGCTTGGCACACCGGGTTTCCAGGGCCCGCCCAACGGCTGAGGCTGCCCTCGGTCACTCGCCTTAGACATCCGAACACACGTTCCGACTGCAAGATTAAGTGATCGCTTGCAGCCGGCCGTCTGCCGCCGCAGTGCGGCACCGCAACACGCAGCACCACAGCGTCACAGCGTCACAGCGTCACAGCGTCACAGCGTCACAGCGTCGATCGAGGCTGCCCGATTCAGCTTTCGGCCCTGTTCGCGCTATTAGAACGACATCGGAGGTGATAACGGACAGACGAGTCGACCGACGGAACAGTCGGTTCACCCATTCGGCACATCCAAATGTGGCCGCTAGTCGACGTCATTGCTAGGCAAGATTTCTTGTGAAATGCTAAAACTCTTCGAGGTTGGAAAAAAATGAACCACTACAAAAGCAACGTGCGTGATATCGAGTTCAATTTGTTCGAGGTACTCGGGATCGGTGAGCTACTGGATACCGGCGCCTATGGGGACCTAGACACCGACATGGTGCGAAACATTCTTGCGGAGGTAGCGAGGCTGGCCGAGGGCCCGGTTGCCGCGTCCTTTGCCGACGCGGATCGCAACCCTGTCGAATTCGATGCACCCAACCACGCCGTCGTGGTCCCCGAACCCCTCCGTAAGACCGTGAAGGCGGTGAACGAGGCTGGTTGGTCGCGGCTCGGTCTACCAGAGAGCATGGGTGGTGTTCCTGCTCCTGCACCGCTGGTTTGGGCGATCAATGAAATGTTGGTCGCGGCAAACGGATCCGCAAGCTTTTTCAACATGGGTCCGGTGATGGCGAGCGTGCTCTACAGCGTCGGCACCGATCAGCAAAAACATTGGGCCAAAGAAGGATTCGAGCGCGGTTGGGCTGGAACGATGGTCCTGACTGAACCCGACGCCGGATCCGACGTGGGCGCAGGCCGCACGAAGGCAATCGCGCAGGACGACGGCACATGGCACATCGAGGGCGTCAAGCGGTTCATCTCCGGCGGCGACGTCGGAGATACTGCTGAGAACCTCTTCCATCTGGTGCTTGCCCGCCCCGAGGGAGCCGGTCCCGGGACCAAGGGGTTGAGCCTGTTCTACGTTCCGAAATTCCACTTCGACTCGGAGACACTCGAACTGGGGAAGCGCAACGGTGTGTACGTCACCGGCGTCGAGCACAAGATGGGCCTCAAGTCGTCCCCGACTTGCGAACTCACCTTTGGGGCGACTGACATTCCCGCGGTGGGCTGGCTCGTGGGTGATGTGCACAACGGCATCGCCCAAATGTTCCAGGTCATCGAAAATGCCCGGATGATGGTGGGCACCAAGGCTGCCGGAACGCTGTCCACCGGCTACCTCAACGCCCTCGCCTATGCCAAAGAACGAATTCAAGGCGCGGACCTCACCGAACTGACAAACAAAACCGCACCCCGCGTGCCCATCACCCACCACCCGGACGTGCGACGCAGCCTGGCGATGCAGAAGGCATACGCCGAAGGGCTCCGTGCGGTCTACCTCTACACCGCCGCACACCAGAATGCCGACATCGCCGATCTGGTTTCCGGTGCAGACGCCGAGTTGGCAGCTCGGGTGAACGACCTACTGCTGCCGATCGTCAAAGGTGTCGGCTCCGAGAAAGCCTACGAACTGCTCACCGAGAGTCTGCAGACGCTGGGCGGCTCCGGTTATCTGCAGGACTACCCCATCGAGCAGTACATCCGCGATGCCAAGATCGACACCCTCTACGAGGGCACCACGGCAATCCAGGCGCAGGACTTCATTTTTCGAAAGATCGCCCGCGACCGTGGCATTGCACTCGCACATGTGGTCGGTCGAATACGAGCGTTCATCGACAGCGAGGCAGGCAACGGTCGACTTAAGGCCGAACGGGTGCTACTCGAGACCGCATTGACCGACGTGCAGGAAATGGCCGGGACGTTGACGGGTTATCTGATGGCTTCCCAGCAACAGCCGTCCGAACTGTACAAGGTGGGGCTCGGCTCGGTGCGGTTCCTGTACGCAGTGGGGGACCTGCTCATCGCGTGGCGACTGCTGGTGCAGGCAGAGGTCGCGTTGGCAGCCCTGGATCGCGACACGCCGGCAAGGGACCAGCCGTTTTATCGGGGCAAGGTTGTCATCGCGTCGTACTTCGCCAAGAACATCCTGCCTATCCTCGCTTCGACGAAGGAGATCCTCGAGACCCTCGACATCGAAATCATGGAGCTAGAGGAAGAGGCACTCTAGACGGCGCCCTTCTGTGTCAAGCCGAACCTCGGATCGCCGACGGGGCGCACTGATCATGAGGGATATCCCAAGATCACCCCAGAGCCAAGCCGTACTCGGTCGACGCCTGCGCGCTCGGAGTGCGTTCCGAGCTCAGGAATTCGCGGACCAGTTGCATCGTCAGAGCGGGCAGCTCCAGCTGAGGAACGTGCCCGCAATGAGGAATCACCACCGATTCCGCGGTAGGCATCGCCTCGCTGACGTGGCGAGCGAAGCTGGCCGGAACGAGCCGGTCCTCGCTTCCCCACAGGAACAACGCCGGTGTCCGAAGGTTGGGGAGTCGTCCCCAGAACCCGGTATCGCCGAAGGCTTCCTCGGTGTAGATGTTGAACAAGGCCGACAGCGCAGCGCGACGGTGTGCACCGGAGCTCATGGCAATCTCGAATTCGTCGACGGCAGCGTCGAACCAGCTCTGTGGCACTCGGTTCGGGTCGGCGAACATCGCCTTCACGCCCGCCATCACGACAGGGCGCGGCACGGGGGCCGCGGGTAGGCGCGCCACATCCACGGGCAGCAACTTGACGAGTGGTACCAACTGCCGGAATCGGCGGAACGCCGGTGACGGACAGAGCAGGACCAGCTTGGCGACCGCCTCGGGATCGTGCATGGCCAACTCGAGTGCGAGGCGGCCACCGAGAGAGTTGCCGACGACGACGGCGCCGCGGGCGTCGACCGCATCGAGGAAAGCGCGAAGCCAGGAGTACAGCTGGTGGGCGGTGTAGGTCCAGCACGGTGCTTCCGAGGCACCGAACCCGGGGGTGTCGGGCGCGATGACGCGGTGGTCCTCGGCCAGGTCCGCTAGCACCGGAAGCATGGATGCATTGGTGGCACCGAGGCCGTGGAGGAGAACGACTGGAGGCGCGTCGGCTCGGCCCGCCTCCAGGTAGGCCGTGCGCACGCCACCTGCGTCGACTTCCCGCGACTGCGGTCGCGTCGACAACTCGACGTCCGGCGCGAACGCCCCGCCGATCTGAAGCACCGTCGCGAGGCTTCCGCGTGTGACGAGGTCGCCGTCCAGAAACGCGTCGACCCCGCTGCGCCGGCCGATCAGGACATCGGCGAGCGTGTCTGCGTCGGTCCGGATAGTGCACGTGGGCTTCCGAGGACCGTCCGCACTGCGGAGTTCGGCGACACCGCTGTCGATCGACACGGTCCAGTGACCGTGACCAGCGATGTCGAGGACCACAGTGGCCGACTCGTCGCTCATCACCGTATCGGTGAGGTCGCGCGGAAAGTGGGTGGCCAGCATGCTGGCTGGATCGATCGGGTGCCCTTCGCCCATGTGCTCTTCCTTCTTTAACTGCCGCGGCGTGTGTTCCCCGGCGTCGTGGGCAGCCGATTACCCGGTTGATCGGAAGTTGAACATGAGGAGCTTTCCGTAGCGGCTTGTGCCGAGAGATATCGAGACCGTGCGACCACTCTTCATCTCGGCGGGCGAGGCCACCGTCGGCCTCATGGTCGTGCTCGAAACGCGGTGACGGCACGGACGGCCGAGACGCAACACCCGACGCCGCTCCGTGAAAGTTTTCTGACGCGTGCGTGACACATCGCGTTTCTGGGTACAGGTTCCCTCACATGTTCACCGCGCTCCAGCAGTGCGGGCTGGGTGAGCGTCGGGTGGCGAGAACGCCGCCACCTACGTCACGTCACGATCGAGGAGTTCACATGCCTTCATATACGGACCTTCCCAAGCCACTGTCGGACGTGTGGGAGTGGCAGGTGCATGGCTTGTGCCGTGGCGTCGACTCGTCGCTGTTCTTCCACCCGGACGGACAGCGCGGGCGCATCCGGAAGCAGCGTGAGCTGCGAGCCAAGCAGCTGTGCAACCGCTGCCCGGTCATCGTCCAGTGCCGAGAGCATGCGCTGGCTGTCGAGGAGCCCTTCGGAGTGTGGGGAGGAATGTCCGAATCCGAGCGGCAAGCCGCCATCGAACACCGGCGAGGCGACATCGCCATATGATCGCGACCTCGGCCCTAGGTTAGCGGCTCTATTTGCGCTCCGGGCTCCCCGACCACGCCGTCAGTTCTGCGATGTCGCCGTACAGCGCCGACTGGTAGGTGAGCATCAGCTCCTCCACTCCGTCGAACTGATCCCCCACGTGGTGGGTGTTCACGGCCGATAGCTCCCGGTCGCCCGAGCGGGAGATGAGGTCGTCGATTCGACTGTCCAGGCTCATCGCTCGGTTGACGGCCAGCACGGAACGCAATTGCACTTCGGCTCGGGAGAGCAGGTCACCGATCCGCGCCAGAGCCGCAACGCGGTCCACCAGCTGGTCCCACACCGGCGTCAGTGCAGTCTGCCGGAGTTGAATCTGCCGTCGACCGCTGTCGGAGTGGGTGACGCGCAGTGCGTCGTCGAGCTCGAGGCGAATGCCGCGCAACGCCACGGTGTCGACAGCGATCTGCGTCAGCTCGTCGGCGAGGTCGAGTTGGTGCCGCTGGACAGCGAAGTGCTCGGAGCGCCACACCGGGGACCCGTCGATCCTGTCGTACAGCATTCCGGCGAGGTAGAGGAGCGTGTCGTAACCGTCGGCGAAGGTGTCTTCGTCGAGGTCGACGCCGCGGCCGAGCGCGTCGGCCACCCTTCTTCCGGCCGCCGCCATCACGGTGTTCTGCGACGCCTGGCCGATCCGCTCCGCAGCGGTACCTCGCGCAATTTTCGCAGCCCGCTCGAAGGCGCTTCCGGTCAACGGTGTCGGCGTCCGCTGCAGAGCACGGAAGAGCGCATCACGTTGCTCGAGGTCGAGATGCACGCCCTCCCGCCGATCACGGCGCATCGCCCGCACACCGTTACCGTAATGCGCTGTCGACATCACCACTGCCGACCGATATGCCTGCAACTTCCTGGCGAGTTCAGTGGCGCGGTACTTGAAGAGCAGTTGCGCCGGCCCGGGGCGCAGGGTGTCGCAACGATGGACGACCTGGTGGTATTCGTCCGTCAGAAGACGCAAGTGACCGAACCCACCGATCGATGGGATCGTCCTGCCGGTGCGACGGCGGTTCGCGAGCACCTGCCGGGTGGCCGCATCGAGGTGTCCGGCAGCGATCAGCACGGCAGCCTGATCGGACAACGGCGGGTGCGTTCCCGAAATAGTGGCTCGCTCACACCAACGCCGAACCTCGAAAGAAATCCGAGCCCTACGCTCCTCGTCGGTGTCGATCATCGGCGGGATCTCGCCGTACGGGGACTGGCCGCTCTCCGACATCGGACCTCCTGGATACCGGCTTCTGGGCAGATCGCTCCCCACTACTGTCCCAGAAAGTCGACGGACGCGCCGCGACCGCTTCGGCCGGGGGGCAGTCCTAAGCTCTCCGCACGAGTCTCTCGGTCCGCGCAGTGCTGCTGCTCACCACGGCGTTGCTGATGACCGGGTGCGCAGGCTCGGTGAGCGGATCCGCCGATACCGCGGCCGCCCCGTCGACCACCTTTTCCGCCACTACCCCGCCGAAAAAGACCACGTCGACGCCCCCTACTTCGATGCGGAGTGCGGCCCCGTCAACTCCGAGCGTGGTTCCCAGTGCTGGGACGAGCGCACCCACGAGAACCCGGGAAGTCGATCCGCAGCGTTACGCGGGTACCGCGGCGGGGAGCTTCTACTTCACGACGCCCAGTACCAAGTTCCACTGCGCGATCCTGACCGGCGGCGACCTCCCGACGGCGGGTTGTCACGGCCAGATGCCGGAGTCGGCTCCGAAGGTTCCCGGATCCGGCGCCCCCGACATCCGGGTGCCGCCCAACGCCGTCGAAGTGACAGGTTCCCGCTCGGATCAGTTCATCAGTGCGGGTGATCCGCGGTACTACCCGCTGGGCGGTTCGCCGGCCACCGTTCTCCCGTACGGCAGGTCGCTACGCGTGAACGATCTGACCTGCCACGTCGAAGAGACGACGGGCGTTACCTGCACGAGCGACGTCGGGCACGGATTCACCCTGTCCGACAGCATGTTCCGCATGTGGTGAGAGTTCCGGAGGTTCGTCGAATTGCGTGGACGTAGCGCCGCGCTCGTCGCCACTGCAGCAACGGCGCGCCTCGTAATTCCGTTGCTCGATGCGATCGCAGTCCGTAGGGTCGCTTCGCTTTGTCCACCAGAAACAACCAACGGAGTGCTTCGTCGTCATGGAACCCATCACTGAACGCGACATCAGGTCGTCGTTCATCAACTGCTCCAAGGGTGATGCCAAGCGGCTGCCCGTCCCCCGAGATTTGGATGACAGACCCTGGGGCGACCTCGACTTCCTCGGATGGCGTGACCCCTCGTCTCCTGGCCGGTGCTATGTCGTCGTGCCACAGGAGGATCGGCTAGTCGGTGTCGCTCTGCGTTACGAATCCGGTGGGTCTCGGCGGGCGCAGATGTGCACGATCTGCATGACCACACATGCCAATGGTGGCGTCTCCCTCATGGCCGCACACAAGGCCGGAGAA
Source organism: Rhodococcus sp. WAY2 (assembly GCF_009859915.1). Lineage (NCBI taxonomy): Bacteria > Bacillati > Actinomycetota > Actinomycetes > Mycobacteriales > Nocardiaceae > Rhodococcus > Rhodococcus sp. WAY2. The sequence goes on along the minus strand of NZ_CP046572.1, from coordinate 1,889,337 downwards.
TCCGGTCGCCGGGGCAACTCGATCGGCACCTATATGTGCGCTGATCTCGCTTGTTCGCTATACGCACGCAGGAAAAAGAGCCCAGCACTCGGCAGGCAGTACCGGGACGATCTCGCCCCAGAAGAGAGAATCGTGCGCGTCCGCGACAACGTGAACGCCTTTATCGCCCGCGTCTACGACTGACATCGGCGCAGTCGGACCGAACCTGTGTCACATCGGGCCACTCGGGCAGGGCTCATCCAGCGCTACGGGTACGGAAGCTGCTCCCCACCGCGGGCTGCCAGCAGCGGCTCCATGACGCCGATCTCCTCGCTCTGCTCTTTGACCATCGATGTCGCCAGCTGCGCCACCGCGCGCGTGGTGGCGTGCTGGGCGGCGTGGGAGGCCATGTCGAGGCCACCACGATGGTGGCGGATCATGAGCTGAAGGAACGCCGCCTCGGCCGCCGGTCCCGTGAGCCGACGAAGCTCGTCCATCTCGGTCCAGCTCGCCATTCCGGGCATGTGGGCGCCGGAGTGGTGATGGCCGGTTCCCATCCACGCCATCGGTTGCGGGGAAGTCTGCGGTTGGTCGAGCAACATGAGCCAGCCGCTGAGCACACCGATCTCCTGGTTCTGGGCGGAGGTGATCTGCGTGCACAGCGCATCGATCATGGGCTCACGCGGAGACGCCAGGGCGTGACACAGTTCGATCGCCTGCAGGTGATGGCTCGACATGTCCTGCGCGAAGCCCACTTCCAGGGGTTCGAGCGACACAGTGGCGGCGCGCGGCGGGTCGGGCTGATGCTGCCACCACGCCCCGACGACCACGCCGAGAAGGACACACGCGACGCCTACGGCCGCCAGAGCGAGACGTTTCATGTCAGCGGGTACACACCGTTCTGGAACTGCAGCGCAAGGAAGCCGTTGTCCATGCACGTCACCCAGAGTTGGTCGCCGCGAAACTCCGGAGGCGACATGCACCAATCGCTGGACATGTCGATTCCGATCGGCCGGGTGCCCGGCCCGACCGCGTCCGCTCCGTTGATATCGCCCTCCAGCGCGGCCCGCGCGACCGCGATCGATCCGATCAGCGGAAGGCCGACTATCGATCCCAGGGTCGCATGCGTCGAGTTCTCGAGCCGGCCGGCCTTGTCCGGTTGCCCCGGCGGGACGAAGTACGCGATCTCCTTGATGTCCTGCAGGTCGCGGACGTCGAAGACGCGAATACCGGATTGGATCCAGCCGCAAGCCAGCGCGGTGGGGTCCACGGGCCGATCCACACTGCAGTAGTGCGCGTCGTAACCGAAGGCACCGTTGCCGCCGTTGTCCTGGGCCCACACGTCCATGTTCTGCGGCAGGTTCACCTCGAGTTTGATCGTGTTGATCAAGCGCAGATTCGCATCATCGGACGAGTCGATCACCTTCACGCCACCGGATCCGCCTTCGTCCACGGTGAAGATGACTGGTGCGCCGTCCACAGTGACGGGGATGGTGTGTTGCGTCAGCTGACCGTCCGACCACAGTCTGCGGCCCACATGCGGCACCACGGGAAAGAGAGCGCGGCGCTGGACGGCGCTGATGTCCAGCACGGTGATGCCCGCCAGCGTCGAGATATACATGCGGTTTCCATCAGGCGTGATCCCGAAGCCGTGGTTCGACACACCGGTCAGGCCCGTCCAGACCACGCGGGGTTCGGCCGGGTTACTGACGTCGATAGCCGACAACTGGCCGCCGGCAGTGCCTGCAGCCCAATATGTTCGGCCGTCCGGCGAGAAGCCGCCCTCGTGCGTCGTGATCGGCAGCGGGAGCGACAGCTGCGTTCCCGTCCCCGGATTGAGGAGCCGCGGGCGCGTGCAGTCCTGGGATACGTCGTAGATCGAGAATCCACCGATGCCGGTCAGTAGTCCGACGCCCGTGCCCGCGAGGAGACCGCGCCCCGGATCGACCTTGAGCGACTCCCAGGTGCCTGCCTGCATCGGCGGTTCGATGAGGGTCCCGGTGTGACGCGGGCGGGCCGGATCGGATACATCCACTACCTGGACGCCAGGGCCGGGGCGGTCGAGCCGGGTGGGAATATTCGATCCCACATACACGCAGTTGCCATACGCGGCGCTGACGATTCCCGCCCCTTGACCCTGGAGTTGGCCGACCAGTCCGAGGTTGCACGAGTACGGTTGCTGGCTGCGTCCACTCCGGCGGTCCGCGAGCGGCACCTGCCCTTGCATCCCCGACTCCTGATCCGACCCCGGTCCGCACTCGGCGCGATCGACCGCTGTGCGTTGGACGGAAAGGAAATCCGTCACCGGGTCTGCGACCGCGGGCGCGGCAACGAGCCAGACAGCGAGGACTCCAGCTAACGCGGCAACCCGGTGACCTCGGTGCGAGCGGTGTGAACCCATGCGCGACATGCTAGGTATTTCACACCAGAAACACCGGCGTTTCTGGAAAACAGTTCAATTCTTCGATTCGCGCACCGGCACCGGCGCCGAAACGGTGCGGCAGGTGTGGCGACGACGAACAGGCTCGGTGCACGTCTACCCTGACATCATGCGCGAGTCGGCAGGATCCACAGCCATTGAGCCACTTCCCGCAGGCCGCCATCGGCTCGACCCGACGGCGGTAGCGGCCTCCCAGCGGTACCGCATCGACTTCGCCGCCCTCGACGTGCTGGCCGAAAAGGGCTACGCGGCAGCAACAGTGGCTGACATCATCGCCTCCGCGCGCGTGTCCCGACGCACGTTCTACGAGTTCTATGCGAACAAGGGTGAGTGCTTCGTCGCCGTGTGCGCGCTCGCGACCCGGATCATGGCGGAAGAACTCGACGCGGCCACAGACACCACGCTGCCCTGGCAGCTGCAGCTGCGCGCCCACATTCAGCGCTACCTCGAAGTCCTGGCCGCACAACCCGGCGCAGCGTATGCCCTCACTGTGCAGACGTTCGCCACCCCGGAGCTTCGGCAGGCCCGCGAGGCGATGTTCGACAGCCTTCTCGATCGAATGCGCGGACTTCATCAGCTCGCCCGTCAGCAAGATCGCACGCTCCCCCACCTGCCCGACGACCTTCTGCGGCTACTTGTCGGGGGCTTCGACGAACTGTTGCGCACGAATCTGCGCGCGCGTGACGGGCACAGTCTTCCGTCGCTTGCTCCGATGATGACGCGGGCGGCGATAGCGATCCTGCAGAGTTCCGGAACAGCGGAGCGCTGACGAATGTCGACGTCGCCGAAGCCCACCCGGCTCACCCTCGATCCGGAAGAATTGCTCGCGGCCGCGGTTGCCCAAGCCGAACTGGGCGCCCAGGAAGGCGGCATCCCGATCGGCGCCGCCCTCTTCGCCGGAAACGGAGACCTCCTCGGCAGTGGCCGCAACCGTCGCGTCCAACACGACGACCCCTCGGTGCACGGTGAAACCGATGCCTTCCGGGCCGCCGGACGTCAGCGTGACTATCGCTCGACCGTCATGGTGACGACGCTGTCGCCGTGCTGGTACTGCAGTGGACTGATCCGCCAGTTCAACATCGGGGCTGTCGTCATCGGCGAGAGCGTCACCTTCACCGGAGGGCACGAATGGCTCCGGGAGCACGGGGTCGATGTGACGGTTCTCCGCGATCAGCACTGCATCGACTTGATGACCGAGTTCATCGAGACCCAGCCGGAACTGTGGAACGAGGACATCGGGGTCGCCGACTGAGGGAGGCCTGCTCTGCGCAGGGTGGCCTGATCCTCACCCCGGGGTCGGTATCAGTACCGAGCACGCTCGCACAAGATGGAATCACGTCAGAAACGCCGAGCTGACACCCTCGCTGCCTCCGAGAAGGAACACCAGATGTCGAAGAGTCGTTCACCCCGAACCCGCGTGATCGCAGCGCTCGTAGGAGCCGCCGCTGCGTTGTCGATCGGGATGGTGGGTCCGGCGGCTGTGGCTTCCGCCGCGCCTCCCTGCAAGATCAACTGCCATCAGCCGAATCCGAAGCCACTACCCAAGGACCTCGGAGACAGCTGCCAATTCTGCACATCGACGCCCGGCGGACCGTCGCAGCCGCCCCCTCCACCGCCGCCGCCGCCACCGCCGCCCGCCTGACAAAGACCAGCCGACACAGAGCCCCTCGCCCCGCACACGGAGCGAGGGGTGTCGGCGTGTCCGGGTCCGTGCGTCCCGAATCGACCCGCATCCCGGCCAGGTGTTGCGCCCCACACCCGACACCCACCCCCTACCCTGAGTGCATGCGCATAGGAGCACATGTCCGCCAGGACGACGATCCGATCGGATACGGCGAACGACTGGGGGCCGACATCATCCAGATGTTCCTCACCGACCCCCAGAAGTGGAACAAACCGCCCACGCACCCGCGGACCGACGAGATCCGCGACAGTCCCATCGACGTCGTCGTCCACTCCTCCTACGTGATCAACGTGGCGAGCCTCAACAACCGGCTCCGCATGCCCTCACGCAACGCTGTGGCGCAGCAGGCTCAGGCCGCCGCAGACATCGGTGCATTCGGGCTGGTGGTGCACGGCGGCCACGTCCGCGACGGTGAGGACGTCAACGAAGGGATCGTCAACTGGCGCAAACTTTTCGAGCGCCAAGCCGACAAGGGCGGTTTCCCGGTGCCGATCCTCATCGAGAACACGGCAGGTGGCGACTTCGCGATGGCCCGCCACTTCGACGCAATCGACCGGTTGTGGCAGGAGGTCGGCGACTTCGGTGCCGGCTTCTGCCTCGACACCTGCCACGCCTGGGCCGGCGGTGAAGACCTGGTGGGTGTGGTCGAGCGCATCAAGGCCATCACCGGACGCATCGACCTCGTGCACCTCAACAACTCGCGGGACGAGTTCAACTCCGCGCGGGACCGGCACGCCAACCTGGCCGACGGAACCATCGACCCGGAACTGCTCGCCGAGGTCGTCCGCACGGCAGACGCACCCGTGGTCCTCGAAACGCCGGGTGAAGGACTCGCCGAGGATCTGGCTTTTCTCCGGGAGACGGTCGGAAGCTAGCGCGCGCTCGAAGCCCGGAAGATCCTCTCCGAACCGCACTCGACCAGTACGGTGAGCTGATCCGCCGAACGAGGAGGAACACCGTGCGACGCACACTTACGGCCATCCTGATCGCCGCTGTGACCGCCCTGTCCCTGGCAGGATGCAGCAATTCCGACTCCGGCCCGGTCATCGACCAGGTGCGCGAGGCGGGCGTCCTCAAGGTAGGCACCGAGGGCACCTACACCCCGTTCAGCTATCAGGGCCCCGACGGCCAGCTCACCGGCTATGACGTCGAGGTCATCCGCGCCGTCGGTGACAAACTCGGTGTGTCCGTCGAGTTCACCCAGACCCCGTGGGACTCCATCTTCGCCGGCCTCGAGGCGAAGCGGTACGACCTGGTCGCCAACCAGGTCACCGTGAACGACGAGCGCACCCAGAAGTACGACCTGTCGACGCCGTACACGGTGTCGGAGGGTGTGATCGTGACCCGCGCCGACGACAACTCGATCACCGGACTCGACGATCTGAACGGAAAGACCGCAGCACAATCCGCGACCAGCAACTGGGCCCAGGTCGCAAGGGACGCCGGGGCAAACGTCGAGTCCGTGGAGGGCTTCGTACAAGCGATCACACTTTTGAAGGACGGACGAGTGGACGCCACCGTCAACGACAACCTCGCCGTCGCGGAGTATCAGAAGCAGACGAATGACGCGGGCGTGAAGATCGCGGCCGAGACCGGCGACACCAGCGAACAGGCCTTCGCTGCCCGGAAGGGCAGCGGCCTGATGCCCGACATCGACAAGGCGCTCGCCGAACTGCGCGCCGACGGCACACTGGCGAAGATCTCGGACAAGTACTTCGGCACCGACGTGTCCGCGCCGAGTAACTGAGCCGGCACGCACGAGGAGCGCCGGAGTGGACGACGCAACGATCCAACTGATCCTGGACAACCTGTGGCCGATGCTGAAGGCCACACTCACCATGACGATTCCGCTGACTCTCGTCAGCTTCACCATCGGACTGGTCATTGCCCTACTCGTCGCGCTGGCCAGAATCTCCTCGATCACGCCGTTGTCGATCGCGGCCCGCTTCTACATCTCGATCATCCGGGGCACACCGTTGCTGGTGCAGCTGTTCATCGTCTTCTACGCGTTGCCGCAATTCGGGGTGACGCTCGAACCGTTCCCGGCGGCGGTGATCGCGTTCAGTCTCAACGTCGGGGGTTACGCCGCGGAAGTCATTCGTTCGGCGATCCTGTCCATCCCGAAAGGTCAGTGGGAAGCCGCCCAGACCATCGGCATGGGATACACCACCACGTTGCAGCGGATCGTGCTCCCCCAGGCGGCCCGCGTCGCCGTTCCGCCGCTGTCCAACACGCTCATCTCGCTGGTCAAGGACACCTCCCTGGCCTCGACGATCCTCGTCACCGAACTTTTCCGCGTCGCGCAACTCGCCGCCGCACCCACGTTCGACTTCTTCGCCCTGTACGGTGTCGCGGCGCTGTACTACTGGGCGATCTGCATCGTCCTCTCGGCCGTTCAGGGCCGACTCGAGGCCCGACTCGACAGGTATGTGGCCAGATGACCGACACTCGCACCCCACTGCTCAACGTTTCCGGCGTCGAGAAATCGTTCGGTGAACATCGCGTGCTGCGCGACATCAGCTTCGAGGTCCTGCCCGGCACCGTCACCGTGATCATCGGCCCGTCCGGTTCGGGAAAGACCACGGTGTTGCGAACACTCAATGCGCTGGACCGCGCGGACGCCGGCGTGATCTCGATCGGTGAGGTGTCGGTCGACTTCGCTGCCCAGGTGGACCGGTCCACCCTGGCTCGGTTCCGGGCGCAGAGCGGCATGGTGTTCCAGGCGCACAACCTGTTTCCGCACAAGACGGTGCTTCAGAACGTCACCGAGGGACCGGTGGTCGTCCAGAAGCGACCGAAAGGCGAAGCGCGTGCCGATGCCCTGGCACTGCTCACCCAAGTAGGCCTGGCGGACAAGGCGAATCAGTACCCATACCAACTCTCGGGTGGCCAGCAGCAGCGCGTCGGAATCGCCAGGGCGCTCGCGCTGAAGCCCAAACTGATGTTGTTCGACGAACCGACGTCCGCACTCGACCCCGAACTCGTCGGCGAGGTCCTCCGCGTGATCCGCGATCTCGCGACCGAGGGCTGGACCATGGTGATCGTGACTCACGAAATCCGGTTCGCGCAACAGGTGGCCGATCAGGTGCTGTTCATCGACGGCGGCGTCGTCCTCGAACGCGGTACGGCCAAGGACCTACTGACGAACCCGACCGGGCAGCGGCTACGGCAATTCCTGCACCGCATCCTCGATCCGCTCTGATCGTCAGCGAACGGCCTTCTCCAACAGCACCACGCTGGGCCATTCGACCTCGAAGTCGCGGCGGCCCACCAGGAAGAAACCCTGCTCCTCGTAGTACGTGCGCAGTCGGCTGTTGGTTTCCACGCACTCGAGTCGGACGACGGACACGGCCTCACTCCGGGCGTGCTCGTCCACCCACCGCAACAGTTGCGCTCCCAACCCTGGGCTCGCATGGCGGCGATCCGTCATCACCCGCGCGACGTAGGTAGCGGGAACCTCGTCGTCGACCCAGATGTCGGGATCGGCGCGCAGCACGCGCAGGGCGCCCGCCACGATTCCACCGGAGCGCGCGACGCGCCATTCTCCGGCCTCTATCTGCTCACGCACATCGGCGAGCGACACATCACCGCGGCACGGCGGGTCGATTCGCTGCTCGGCGAGCCAATCCTCTGCGTCCCAGTGCATCTGGACGATGTCTTCCGCCTGATCCAGCACTGCCCGCTCCACCGTGACCGCCATGCACTCACAGTAGCGACCCCACGGTGAAATCAAATCACCGCTGCGCCCGTGTCGATCTGCGGTGATGTGACCGGGATTACAGTGTCCGCGTAGCCGCTGAAGCTCTATCTGTGCATGTGTGGCAGAAGCAGGTCTGCCTGCCCGACCTCGACGGGGGCCTCGTCGAGCCATTGCGCAGTCTGCTCGCGGGCCCGCCGTATCAACTCGTCCGCGTCGCCGAAATCTGCGGGGCTGGTGTCCAGTGGGCAGAGGGGTGGCACGACCTTGATGTCGGCGGCGCCCTCATAACGTTCGATGTCGAGTGCGAGGCGTTGATTAATCGCGAGCGTCACCCCGAGCAGAGCCATCCCGAGTGCGCTGCGGGGAACCTCGGACAGCGTGCAGGCATATCCGGTGGGCAGTACCCACACCGTCGTGGCACCGAGTTCGATGGCATGCGAGATCGGGGTGTTGTTGACCACGCCACCGTCCACCAGCGCGCGACCCTCGACGACTACCGGCGGGAGAATCCCCGGAATGGCAGCGCTGGCAAGGACGGCATCGACAGCGGGACCGCTCGACAGCCGAACGTCCTTGCCGGTCAGCACATCGGCGGCGATCACGTGGAGCGGGATCGGAGCGTCCTCCATCCGCCCGAAGCGCAGGTGCTTTTCGAGGATCCGCCGGATTCCCCGGTTGGAGACCAGATGATTGTCGATCCCGACGAAACCCACGAAGCCGGTGAACAGGCCGGTCGGGAACACCGAGCTCCGCTTCAGCCCGCGCCACAGATCGGCCAGTTCACGTAGATCCGATTCCGAGGACCCGGCCGCCAGCCAAGCGCCGTTGAGCGCTCCCACCGAAGTTCCGACGACGAGATCGGGGCGAATCCCCCTGCCAATGAGGGTTTGCAGCATTCCGACCTCGATGGCTCCGAGGCTCGCTCCACCCGACAGAACGAAAGCGGTCGTCATGTCGCCACGGTAACCGGTCAGGCCCGGCGATACAGCGCATCGATATCGGCGGCGAAGCGTTCTGTCACAACTGGACGCTTGATCTTCAAGGTGGCCGTCAATTCCCCGTCCACCTCGGTGAGGTCGCGGTCGAGGATGACGAACCGTTTGATCGACTCGGTGTGGGAGACGGTGGTATTCGCGTCGTCGACGGCATCCTGAAGCTCCGCGCGCAATTCCTCGGCTTCGCGCAGATCGGCGACCGATGCGTCGGCAGGTCGCCCGTGGGCTGCCTTCCACTTGTCGAATTCCTGAGGATCGACGGTGAGCAGCGCACCGATGAACGGGCGACCGTCACCCACGACCACGGCCTGCGACACCAGTGTGTGCGAGCGCAGCCGATCCTCGAGGGGCCCCGGTGACACGTTCTTGCCCCCTGCGGTGATCAGAAGGTCCTTCTTGCGTCCGGTGACGGTGAGAAAGCCGTCGTCGTCGAGGTAGCCGAGATCACCGGTGCGGAACCAGCCGTCGTGCAGCGCCTCCCGAGTGGCGTGCTCGTTGCGCCAGTAGCCGCCGAAGACGACGTCGCCGCACAATTCGATCTCACCGTCCTCGGCGATGCGCACGCCGTGTCCGCCGAGCGGCCTGCCCACCGTCCCGATCTTCTGCGCCCCGGGAACGTTCACGCAATGCGCGGCAGTGGATTCGGTGAGTCCGTACCCCTCGTACACAGGTACGCCCATCCCGCGGAAGAAATGCCCGAGGCTCGGCATGAGCGCTCCGCCTCCCGAGATCGCCCACCAGCAGTCGCCGCCCAAGGCTGCCCGCAGCCTCGCGTAGACCAACTTGTCGGCGACGGCGCGGCGCAGCGCGAGCAACGGTCCCGGCCCACCGTTGTCCTGGGCCCGGCTGTACTCGACGGCCGTCGTCTCGGCGAAGTCGAAGATCCGCTTCTGCAGGCCACCACCGGATGCCGCCTTACGGGCGGCACCGTCGCGCACCTTCTCGAAGACCCGTGGAACACCGAGGATCGTATGCGGGCGAAAACGTTCGAATTCTCCCGTGACCGTCCCGAAATCGGACCAGTGTGCCTGGGTGGCCCCGGCCTCGAACATCGCCAGGGACACCGCCCGGGCGAGGACGTGTGCCAGGGGAAGGAAGGTGAGGACACGGTTGCCGGGACGCGCCACGTCCCCGATCGGCGCAGCGAGGAGGGTCCGCACCTCCGACAAGAAGTTGCGGTGCGTGAGAATGCACCCTTTGGGTCTTCCGGTGGTACCGGAGGTATATACCAGCGACGCGAGGTCGCCGGCGGTCAGCGCGACGACTCGCTTGAACACCTCGGAGTCGTCGACCGAGCGTCCGTCCTTGATGAGGGTGCCCACCGCATCTTCGTCGATGGTGAAGATGTGCTTCAACGTGTACGGGATGCCGTCGCCCTCGAAACTCGCCGCATGAGCCGGCGTCTCCACCACGGCAGCCACCGCCCCGGAGTCCTCGATGATCCACCGGATCTGATCGGGCGACGAGGAGTCGTAGACCGGAACCGAGGCCGCACCGGTCGCCCAGATGGCGTAGTCGAGCAAGGACCACTCGAACCGAGTGGACGACAGCAGTGCTACCCGGTCGCCCGGTCGGACACCATGGCTGATGAGGCCCTTCGCGACCCCGGTGACGAGTGCGGCGAAATCCTTGGCCGTCACGTCGACCCAGCCATTGGCCTCCGGTCGGGCGTACATCACCCGGTCGGGCGTGCTCTCCGCATGTGCGAACACCGTCAAGACCGCGTTCTCGTGCTCGGAGACGCTGAAGGTCGGCGGGCTCGTGAACTCACGCACGGGTGTCGTCTCCGTTGCTCTCGAAGGTCGAGGGACGCCGCGAAGGGTCGTCGCCGCCATGGCGGAATCGGCGCAGATGATCGGCGAACGCGGCGATGTCATGGTCCGACCAGGACGCCATCCGGTCGCGCACCTCCTCTACCCGTCGGGCATCCGCACCCGCAAGCACGGCGACACCGGCGTCGGTGAGGGTCAGCGGATGGCCGCTGCGAAGCGGTCCGGCCTCGGCCCGCACCCACCCCTCGTCGATGCAGACACGCAGCTGCCGCGACACCGTGGAGCGGTGCACTCCGAAGGACTCGGAGATCTGGGTGGCCCGGCACCCGGGATTGCGGGCGATGTATGAGAGCAGCGAATGTTGAGCGAATGTCGGCGAACCTGCCGGAGGTCCGTCGCCGGCGACGAGCTGGCGGACGAGCCGGACGAGTTCGTCATGGACAGCCACGACGCCCGATGCGGACGACTCACCCGATTCGACCTCGTTGTGTTGCACACTGCAACTATATCGAGACTCCCGCGCCTCGGCCACCCGCACCCACTTCCCTTGCCGCTCCTCGACCCGCCGCGGCGGCCGACACAGTCACGCGTGGTGCTCATACTGCTATCCCCGACCCGGAAAAACCCGAAAGCGGGAAACCCTCGAGGGTCACAATTGGAGAACGCTTCGCCGAGTGCCGACTCCCGATGCTGCGGCGGTATCTGCCCGGCATCGCTCAGAACCTTCTGTGCACGGGCTCCGGGTCCAGCTATCGGCCAGCAGCAAACCGCCGCATAAATTCGTTGCGACGGACAGAATTCTCGCGGCAGTCTGTCGAACATGCTCATACGACGGGAAACTGCCCACGACGTCGCCGCGATCGCCGAGGTCCATCGCCAGGCCTTCGACGGCGACGCCCCCGTCGAGGTCGACCTCGTCGAGCGACTCCGGTCGAGCCAGGCGTGGATTCCGCCGCTGTCCTTCGTCGCCGAGTGGCACGAGTCGGTGATCGGACACGTGTGTCTGACCCGGGCCACCGTTGCTTCGACGCCGGTGCTGGCATTGGGCCCCCTCGGTGTGCTGCCGGGCCACCAGCGCGGTGGGGTCGGTTCGGCGCTCATGCATGCCGCCCTCGGCGCCGCTGATTCCCGTGACGAACCGCTGGTAGCACTGCTGGGCCACCTCGAGTACTACCCCCGGTTCGGGTTCGTCGCCGGATCCTCCCTCGGGATCGAACCGGACGAGCCTTCCTGGTCGTCCCATTTCCAGGTTCGCCGTCTCACTACCTGGGACTCCGCCCTGTCGGGAATGTTCCGGTACGCCGCGCCGTTCTATCAACTCTGAGGCGAGTGGACAGTGTGCAGCCCCCGAGCCGCTGGTAGTTTGCCAATAGACAAGCAGGATCCGAGGTAACGACAGTGACGAACGCCGCCGACAGCGTCCGAACGGGCGACGTCGTCGACACGTCCGTGACGACGACCATCGTCCGGCGGGTCAGCCAGGGGTGCGAAGAAGAATTCGCCGATTGGATTCAGGTCGGCCTCGGTCTGGCACGCCTCTTCCCCGGTTTCCTCGGCGGCGGATGGCTCAAGGAGAGCAGCACGTCCGCTGTGTGCGTCATCGTCCTCAAGTTCGAGACGCAGGCGGCCCTGGACAATTGGCTGACGTCTTCGCTGCGGAACGGATGGTTGCGGACCGGCGAGAACATCGCCGTCGAAGATTCCACCGACCGGATATCGAGCATCGCGGGATTGTTCGACCCACCCCGGCCCGCGGACCGGTTGCCCGACTCCGGTACGCCCACACCCAGCTAGACCGTGCCTGTGAGCGCACCCTCTTCCCTGCATGTCGGACTACTCGCCTACGGTGACTGACGTGACGTCGCCTTGGTCGGAGGGACAGGTCGCATCGGTCGCGACCGATGCCGGCTCTCTCGCTGCCGCACGCACGCTCTCGGCGTCGTGGTCGGATACCGGCCACACCGGCACCGCACTGTGGGGACTGTGCCAGGGTAGCGGCAGGAGCCCATACCGCACCGTGGTCGATCTCGACGGGCCCGCCTTCTCGTGTTCGTGTCCGAGCCGGAAATTCCCCTGCAAGCATGCGCTCGGGCTACTCCTTCTCTGGTCGCAGGGGCGGGTCCCGGACGCGGCTGACTTCCCGCCGTTTGCGCGCGAATGGCTGGGACGACGGGCCACGCGGGCAAGCGAGCCCGGTCCGCCTGCTCCCCCGTCGACCGCCCAGGGGAAGTCTGCCGCACGTCGAGCCGATCGGGTGGCCGCGGGCCTCGACGAACTCGATCTGTGGCTCACCGATCAGATCCGCGGTGGGCTGGGATCCACGGACACGTCACCCGCCGCATTCGATGCCGTTGCGGCGCGAATGGTCGACGCACAGGCTCCCGGCGTCGCATCGGCGCTGCGTCGGCTCGCCTTCACTGTCGCGTTGCGCCCCGACTGGCCGGTGAGATTGCTTGCCGAGTACGCCAAGCTGCATCTACTCGTGGTCGCGCATCGTCGTCTCCCCGAACTGCCGGAGCCGTTGCGGGCGACGGTCCGCGCCCACGTGGGATACCCGGTCTCCACCGACAGGGTGCGTGGTGAACCGGCTGTGCGTGATCGGTGGATGGTGCTGGGCTCCCAGACCACCGAAGAGAAACGGCTTTTCACCCGCAAGGTGTGGTTACTCGGCCGGGATCACGGCCGTTGGGCACTCCTGCTCGATTTCGCCCACGGCACACCGAACTTCGCGAACGCCGTTCCGCCGCTCGGTTCCCTCGTCGACGCGGATCTGCACTTCTATCCCGGCGCCGCGCCGTTGCGCGCGCAGTGGGGCGCCGGCCACGGTGCGGCAGAACCGTTCACGACGCTTCCCGCGGGAGGCATCGACCCGGCCCTCGACGCCTTCGCCCACGTCATCGGCGCCGACCCGTGGGTTCGTTCGTGGCCCGTGTTGCTGGGCGGTGTCACGCCGACGATCACGGACGAGGGATGGCTGCTGGTCGACGCCGAAGGGCGAGCGTTGCCGGTCACCGGTGACGAGAGAAATCTGTGGACACTGCTCGGCATCTCCGGCGGCCACCCGGTCACCGTGTGCGGTGACTGGAACAGTGAGGCACTGACTCCGGTGTCCGTGTTCGACCGCGGTGTCGTCCACTCGCTCGTATCCGCAACGGCACCGTCCGTCTCGACCCGCACGGCAGGCAGAAGACGATGAGCGAGCTTCTGTCGACGGCTCTCCTGGGTACGGCCCGGTCCACTCCCGCACTGCAGGACCTCGCCATGGGGCAACTGGCGCGATCGATTACCGGCGATCCTGCCGAAGTGCTGCTGGGCGCGGCCGCTCTGGAAAATGCCCATCGAGCCGGCGGGGTCACCGCCTCCCTGCACGTCGTGCCTGCGCCCGCCGACGAGGACGACCGAGTGCAACTGCCCCCGGCGGCGGCCGACCACCTGATGCAACTGCTCGCCGCCAAGTCGTGGACACTGACGGAGTGGTTCGCCGTAGCCGTCGAGCGCGGGTACCGGGCGCCGGATCATCTCGTCGCCGAACTGATGTCCGCGGCACGGAGCAACGACACGCACCGGGAGAACATTCTCCGGCTCACCGGACCACGCGGACAGTGGCTGGCCGCCCAGAACCCGGAATGGTCGATGCTCCGGCGGACAGCCGATCGCCTCGAGGTGTGGCATCGCGGCTCCCATCCGGAACGTCTGCAGTGGCTCACGGCGATGCGCTCGGTGAATCCGGCGGCCGCCACGGCGGAACTGCGACGAACGTGGGATACCGAACGCGGCGAGCACCGGGCCGCGTTCATCGCAGCACTGGCCACCGGGCTCGGCGACGCGGACGCCGCCCTCCTCGAGCACGCACTCGACGACCGGCGTAAAGATGTTCGCCAGCATGCAGTCCAGTTGCTGCGCCAACTTCCCCGCTCGGCGTACGCGCAGCGGATGGCCTCCCGCGCCCGCGCGTGGGTGCGGGTGGAGAAGAAGCCTCTCCGCACCCGCCTCGTGGTAAACATGCCGGGTTCGCTCGATGATTCGGCGCGGCGTGACGGCATCGAAAACGTGCACTTCAAGAACAAGGGAATTCGGAGTTGGTGGCTGCGAATGGTGGTCACCGCGGCACCACTGTCGGTATGGGACGACATGATCGGATCCGCATCCCAGGCCCTGGACATCCGCATCGAGGACCAATGGCGTGATGTGATGACCGAGGCCTGGGTCAACGCGACAGTGATGCAGCGCAACCCGCGATGGGCGTCCGCCTTCCTGCACAAACAGGGCAGGCAAACCGAGCGGCGCGTCGTCCCCCTCGTTCCCGCCGGTGAGCGGCTGGAGTACATACTCGCCGGCCACGCCGACTCCTACCTGCTGGGCGTGGACGGGGCGGCACTGTTCGACGATCTCCCGCACCCGTGGCCCCTCGAACTTGCGCAACGCATCATCGCCCGATTCGAGGACATCGCGGTGCGGCACGCCTCGACAGGCAAGGAGCTCGGACAATTGTCCCGGCACAGCCACTACTCGACGCTGCGCAGCGCCGAGACACACTTCCCGTTCAGTGCGGTTCCCCTGCTCCACGCGGCCGCCGAACGCACCCGCGACCCCGGCTGGCAGCAGGCGTTCTCGACGGCCGCCGCCAACATCGAACACCGCCGAACGCTGCTGAAGGAGCTCGAGTGACCGAGATCGTGGCCGGCCAGGCCGCCCTGCTGCGTCCCCATGCCGAGCAGGACTACGCCGAAGAACTCGCGACCCTCGCCGCCCAGGACACCCGGCCGCGGCCGCCGTCCTGGAAGATGTCGCCGTGGGCCGTCGTCACGTACCTACTCGGGGGCGAACTCGACGACGGCACCGTGATCACCCCCAAATACGTCGGCCCCCGCCGGTTGATGGAAGTCGCAGTCGCTACCCTCGCCACCGATCGGGCACTCCTGCTCCTCGGTGTCCCCGGGACAGCCAAGACGTGGGTGTCCGAACATCTTTCGGCCGCGATTTCCGGAACGTCGACGCTACTGATCCAGGGAACTTCCGGAACACCGGAGGAGGCCATCCGGTACGGATGGAACTACGCCCGGCTCCTGGCCGAAGGCCCCACCGCGGGAGCCCTCGTCCCCTCCCCGGTGATGACCGCGATGGAGAGCGGCCGGATCGTCCGAGTCGAGGAGCTCACCCGGATTCCGGCCGACGTGCAGGACGCGCTCATCACCGTGCTCTCGGAGAAAACCCTGCCGGTGCCCGAATTGGGCATCGAGGTGCAGGCAGCCAAGGGTTTCAACCTGATAGCCACCGCCAACGACCGGGACCGCGGTGTGAACGACCTCTCCTCCGCACTCCGCAGGCGCTTCAACACGGTGGTCCTGCCGCTGCCCGCCAGCGAAGAGGACGAGGTCGCCATTGTCACGCGGCGCGTCGAGCAATTGGGCGCCTCACTCGAACTGCCGAAAATCCCCGCGACGGTCGACGAGATCCGCCGAGTGGTCACCGTGTTCCGCGAATTACGCTCCGGCGCCACCTCGGACGGCCGTACCAAGCTGAAGTCGCCGTCCGGAACATTGTCGACCGCGGAGGCCATCTCCGTGGTGACCAACGGATTGGCGCTCGCCGCGCACTTCGGCAACGGCACGCTGGGGCCCTCTGATGTGGCCGCAGGCATCCTTGGATCCGTACTGAAGGATCCGGTGGCAGACAAGGTGGTGTGGACGGAGTATCTCGAAGCGGTTGTCCGTGAACGCGAGGACTGGTCGGACTTCTACCGAGCCTGCCGGGAGGTCGCCGGGTGAGTTCCGATGTCCGTGTCTTCGGCATCCGCCATCACGGGCCCGGATCAGCACGGTCGGTGCGACGCGCACTCGAAGCGTTCACTCCCGATGCAGTCCTGATCGAAGGACCCGCGGACGCCGACCCGCTGATCGCACTGACGGCCGTCGACGCCATGAAACCGCCGGTGGCATTGCTGGCCTACGCCACCGGGGAACCGCGGACGGCTGCGTTCTGGCCTTTCGCAGTGTTTTCCCCTGAGTGGCAGGCACTCTCGTGGTCCGCGGAGCACGGAGTCGACGTGCGGTTCTGTGATCTCCCGGCTGCCCACACGCTCGCCGCCGAATCCGCCGAATCCGATCGCACAGACCCGTTGGCCCAGCTCGCCGCGGCTGCCGGATACGACGACCCCGAACGCTGGTGGGACGCAGTCGTCGAATCCGGCACCGGCGCAGACTCCTTCGACGCCATCACCGAAGCGATGTCCGTTCTGCGCAATGCCACCGACCTCGACGAGGAGACGAGAAGACGCGAGGCCTACATGCGCCAAACGCTGCGCAAGGCCATCAAGGGCGGCGCTCGGCGCGTGGCGGTGATCTGTGGCGCCTGGCATGCGCCGGCGCTCTCCGGGCCCCTCGGCCCCGCCACCGCCGATGCGCGAATCCTCAAGGGCCTGCCGAAGATCAAAACCTCACTGACGTGGGTTCCGTGGACCCATTCGCGTCTGTCCACGGCCTCGGGGTACGGAGCGGGCATCACCTCACCGGGTTGGTACCACCACCTCTTCACCGCCGGCGACCGAACGATCCCACGATGGCTCACCAAGGTGGCCCGCGTGCTGCGCGCCGAGGACCTCCCGGTGTCGAGCGCGCACGTCATCGAGGCGGTACGCCTGGCAGACACCCTGGCCGCCATGCGCTCACGTCCCCTGGCCGGCCTGTCCGAGGTTACCGAGGCAACCCGCGCCGTGATGTGCGACGGCAACGACGTCCTGCTCGACCTGATCACCCGGAGACTCGTGGTCGGTGAGGCACTCGGCGGCGTCCCGGACGACACACCCACCGTCCCGCTCGACGCCGACCTGCGTGCACGGGCAAAAACGCTCCGCCTCAAGCAACAGGCCACGGAGAAGACACTCGACCTCGATCTCCGCAAGGACATCGACGTCACGCGCTCCCAATTACTCCACCGTCTGCAGCTCCTGGGGGTCGGGTGGGGCGTTCCCGCGGACAGCGAGATCAACGCCACCGGGACGTTCCGCGAAACGTGGTCACTGACCTGGAAGCCGGAACTCGCCGTCGCCATCATCGAGGCATCACTCTGGGGAACGACAGTCGAGGCCGCAGCCACCGCCAAGGTGCGGGCCGAAGCGTCGGACGAGGACGTCTCCCTCGCCCAGCTCACCGCACTTCTCGAGCAGGCGCTGCTGTCGAACCTCACCGATGCGCTGCCCGAACTGCTCCGTGCGCTCGACACGGCCGCCGCCCTCGACCACGACGTGATGCATTTGATGGATGCGCTGCCGTCCCTCACCCGGACCCTCCGCTACGGCGACGTCCGCGGCACCGACATCTCGTCCCTCGCCCGCGTCAACGACAGCCTCCTGGTGCGGATCTGCGCGGGACTGGGATCGGCGCTGTCGGGATTGGACGACGACAGCGCGATCGAGATGCGCCGGGCGATCGACGGTGTCCATGCCGCCGTGATGCTCCGCGACGAGGATCGCGCGTCGAAACGATGGCTGGGCGCTCTCGCCGGGCTCGTCGATCGCAGCGATGTGAACGGCCTGGTGATCGGCCGGATGGTCCGGCTGCTCCGCGACGCCGGCGCGATCAGCGAAACTGACTCCGCGACCAGGCTGTCGCGGGCACTGTCCGTCGGCGCCACACCGTCCGCGAAGGCAGGATGGGTGGACGGCTTCCTCGGCGGCGGTGGCCTGCTTCTCGTCCACGATCGGGAACTGCTCCGCCTGCTCGATAGATGGGTATCGGGACTGGGTGATCAGGACTTCGTAGACACGCTGCCGTTGCTGCGGCGAACATTCGGCGCCTTCGACACCGGGGAACGTCAGGCGATCGGCCAGTCAGTGCAGGGCGGAAACCGAACCGAAGCTGCAGCTCCGATCGACCCGCGGCGGGCCGCAGTCGCGATCCGCACGGTGGCCGACATTCTGGGAGTGCCGTCGTGAGCGAAGACGTCGAGCGGTTACGACGGTGGCGGTTGCTGCTCGGTGACGCCGCCGAGGAGTCGACGGGCGGGCTGGGCTCCAAATCGGATGCCGCGATGGACGGGGCGCTGTCCGCCCTCTACGACGCGAACAACCAGGACACCGGTAGCCGTCGACGAGGTGCCGGCCTGGGAAGCTCGGCGCCCAAGGTGGCGCGGTGGCTCGGCGACATCCGGACGTACTTCCCCAGCACCGTCGTCCAGGTGATGCAGAAGGACGCCGTCGACCGGCTCGGGCTCACCGAGTTGCTGCTCGAACCCGAACTGCTCGACGCCGTCGAACCCGACGTCCACCTCGTCGGCACGCTGCTGAGCCTCAATCGGGTGATGCCCGAAACGAGCAAAGCCACCGCCCGCATGGTTGTCGACACAGTGGTCCGGCAGATCGAGGAACGCATCGCGCAGAAAACACGGACCGCGGTGACCGGCGCCATCAACCGGGCTGCGCGCACCACCAATCCGAAGCTCCGCGATGTCGATTGGAACCGCACCATCCGCGCCAACCTCGCCCACTATCTTCCCGAGTACAAGACCGTGGTGCCGGAACGGATGATCGGGTACGGACGTCGATCATCGTCGGTGCACCGCGACGTCGTCCTCGCCATCGACCAGTCGGGGTCGATGGCGTCGAGCGTCGTCTACGCCTCCGTCTTCGGCGCCGTTCTCGCATCGATGCGCGCATTGAAAACTTCGCTCGTCGTCTTCGACACTGCGGTCGTGGATCTGACAGACAAACTGTCCGATCCCGTGGACGTCCTGTTCGGCACGCAACTCGGCGGCGGCACCGACATCAACAGGGCCATCGCCTACAGCCAGTCGCTGATCGACAGACCGGCCGAATCGCTGTTCGTGCTCATCTCGGACCTGTACGAGGGCGGAATCCGCGGCGAGATGCTGCGGCGGATGTCTGCCATGAAGACTGCCGGGGTCCAGGTGATCGTGCTGCTGGCACTGTCCGACGACGGCGCCCCGTCGTTCGACCACGACAACGCGGCGGCCCTGAGTGTTCTCGGGATTCCCGCGTTCGCCTGCACACCGGACAAGTTCCCGGAACTGCTGGCGCTCGCACTGGAACGCGGCGACATTCGCAGGTGGGCAGACAGTCTTCAAAGGGAGTGACGCGGGTCTAGCCGGCGGCCATTCGGCGGTCGCTGTGCAGTTCGGGGTGCGCGTCGGCGCGAATCCTGAGCAGGACAAGACCGGAGACTGAAGCGACGATCAGCGACGCGACCGTCCACTGAACGTGCAGTTCGGAAATCCCGACTCCCGCACCGACGAGTCCCACGAAAAGCAGGCTCCACATGATCGCTTTGACTGGACCGGACCCCATGGCAATACTCCTTCACCGAGATTACGAACGTCCCCCGTGAGTTCTGGCGTTGCGCGCAGAACGTTATCCGCGTCACACCACCACCACCCGCGCGACACGTCGGAAACGCCGTAATTCGATACCAAGCCGAGACCAACCCCTGTGAGTACTTATTAACCGCCCGGGGTTAATAAGTACTCACAGGGGCTTTTAAATAATGCTGATGGTCCCCTGGGTGGTCGCCGACGCGAGGACGCGGAGATGGTCGTCGGAGCCGCCGAGGGTGTGTTCGATGGCGGTGAGCCTGCTGACGTAGTGCCCGACCGGATACTCCGCGGTCATACCGATGCCACCGTGCATCTGGATCGCTTCCTGCCCGATCTTGCGGGCCGAACGCCCGATCTGCAGCTTCGCACGAGAGGCGACCACCGGGTCGACGGTTCCGTCGGCCAGCGACATCGTCGCGTACAGGCTCATGCTGCGAGCCAGTTCCAGCAGCACATACATATCCGCCGCCCGATGTGTCAGGGTCTGGAATTTCGCGATCGGGACACCGAACTGCTTGCGGGTTTTCAGGTACTCGGTCGTCAACCGCAACGCTTCCTCCATCGCGCCGACCGCCTCCGCGCACAACGCCGCCTGCGCCCGGATCTGCGCGCCCTCGATCGCCGACGACGCATCGCCGCCCTCACCGAGCGGCTCCGCCGGAGTATCCGACAGTTCGATCTGCGCGGCGCGCAGTCCGTCGTGAGTCGCGTAACCCGTGCGGGTAAGCCCGTGAGCGTCGGCGTCGACGAGGAACAGCCCGACCCCACCACCGGGGAGTGTCGCCGTGACGACTAGCGTGTTCGCGCTTCCCCCGTGCAGGACAGGGTTCTTGATCCCCGACACCGTCCAGGAGTCGCCGTCCTGCTTCGCGGTCGTGGAGACTCGGGTGGAGGGCCACCGCACCCCCGGTTCCCGATCGGCGAACGCCAGCAACAGGTTGCCCTCCGACACCTCCGGCAGGATTCGGCGGCGCTGCTCCGTGCTGCCTACCGCAGCGATCAACCCGCCCGGAACGAGCACCGCGTCGAGGACGGGTTCCGGGGCGAGCCGGCGGCCGATTTCGGTCATCACCGACGCCACCTCGACTGGACCAGCGCCCATTCCGCCGTCATCCTCGGCGAAGCTCAAACCGAGTAGTCCCACCTCGGCGAGTTGCTTCCACACCTGCGGGCTCCACCCCTGCTCGGTGTCGGTGACGGCGTTACGCTTCTCCGCGTCGTAACTGCGGCCGAGCAGTTCCCTGGTGGTGTCACGCAGCAGTTTCTGTTCGTCGGTCAGTTCGAAATCCATGACACACCCCTCACAATCCGAGGATCGAGGAGGCGATGATGCTGCGCTGCACTTCGCTCGATCCGCTGTAGATGGATACCTTGCGGTAGTTCAGATACGTCGGTGCCGTCCGCTGCGCCCAGAGCGGCGAGGCAATCCCCTCACCGGCCGCGAAGGGCAGCGAGTCCGGTCCCGCGACATCGGTCAACAACTCGAGGGTGGCCTGTTGCAGCTCGGACCCCCGCAGCTTCAGCAGCGACGACGCCGGATTCGGCTTCCCGTCGGCCGAACTCGCCACCACCCGCAACTGCGTCAACTCCAACGCGATGATCTCGTTCTCGAGTTCCGCGACTCGCGCGGCAAACAGCGGATCCTCCAGCAAGGTGCCGTCCCCGACTGCAATTTCCGCGGCGCGTTTCTTCGCCTGCGCCACACGCACCTTGGAAAATCCGAGCCGGGTCACCCCGGTGCGCTCGTTGCCGAGGAGGAACTTCGCGTAACTCCAGCCCTGGTTCTCTTCGCCCACGAGATTCTCCGCCGGCACCCGAACGTCCTCGAAAAACACCTCGTTGACTTCGTGGCCGCCGTCGATGAGTTTGATTGGGCGCACCGTCACCCCAGGCGTACTCAGGTCGACGAGGATGAACGAGATACCGGCCTGCTTCTTGGGCGCATCCGGATTGGTGCGAGCGAGAACGAAGATCCAATCCGCGTGCTGCGCCAACGTGGTCCACGTCTTCTGACCGTTGATCACATACTCGTCGCCGTCACGGACTGCGCGGGTCTTCAGCGACGCCAGGTCCGAGCCGGCCTCGGGCTCGGAGAACCCCTGGCACCACCAGATGTCGAGATTCGCGGTCGGCGGCAGGAACTTTTCCTTCTGCTCCTGTGAACCGAACGCCGCAATCACCGGGCCGACCATGCCGGTATTGAACGCGAGCGGCTCGGGCACCGACGCCAACTGCAACTCTTCCAACCAGATGTGCTTTTGCACCGGCGTCCAGTCCCGGCCGCCCCACTCCACCGGCCAATGCGGCGTCGCGAGCCCGTTGGCATTCAGGATCCGCTGCGACTCGACGAACCCCTCCCTCCCCACCTCTTCTCCGCGCGCATACCGCTCACGGATCTCCGCCGGAATCTGCGTGGTGAAGAACGTTCGCATCTCGTCACGGAACGCCAGCTCCTCGTCGGTCAAAGCCAGATTCATCGGGATTCCTTCGCACTCGAGGTCGGATTCATGTTCTGGATCCGACGTTACTCCCTCGTGCGGCTTCCCCGCCCGTGAGTACTTGTTAACCGGCCACGGTTTGTTGAGTCTGGGGACATGTGAGACAGATGATGTCCACCCAGATGTGAGACACGCTGCTGTCGATTGAGGTATGAGGCACCTGACTGGTCGTGGACTTGGTTCATGACCGGAACGGAAGCCGTCATGGAACTGCTACACGCCCTGCTGGTGGTCTCGCAGACCACCGGCGCCGACATGTTCGACGGGAACTTCGCCCGCTGGTGCACCGACCACGGGATCTCCCGCGCCACCGCCTACCGGCACAAGAAACGGATCGAGGAGGACGGCCGGTGGACCGCCCGGTCCCGCCGGCCCACCTCCTGCCCACACGCCACCGCGTGGGAGGTGGAGGCCGAGATCGTGCGGCTTCGCCTCAACCTGCCCCATCACGAGCGCGGCGCCGACACCATCGCCTACCACCTGAACGCGGTCGCCGAGAAACAACACTGGTCCGAGCAGGGCTGGACCATCCCGTCCCGGGCCACGATCAACAAGATCCTCTCCCGCTACCACCTGGTCGTCCCCGAGCCGAAGAAACGCCCGAAATCGTCCTACCGCCGGTTCTGCTACCGCAAACCCCGCGACTGCTATCAGATCGACGCCACCGAAGTTCGGTTGGCGACCGGAGCCAAGGCCACCGTCTTCGAGGTCCTCGACGACTGCACCCGCACCCTGGTCGCCACCCGGGTCGCGGACGCCGAGACCGCCGCCGGGGCGATCGCGGCGATCACCGCCGCGTTCACCGACTTCGGGGTTCCGGCACTGGTACTCGCCGACAACGGCAGCGCGTTCACCTCCCGCCGCACCAAGGGCGGCACCTCGGGCTTCACCCGGGTCGTGAAGCGGGCCGGGGCGCGGCTGATCCACTCCACCCCATACCACCCACAGACCTGCGGGAAGGTCGAACGCCACCACCGCACCTTCAAGCAATGGTTGGCCACTCACCCCACCCAACCGACCACTCTGATCGAACTGCAGCAGCTCTGCGACACCTACCAGCGGTTCTACAACACCGACCGCCCGCACAGTGCGGTCAAGATGCCGCCACTGCAGGCCTGGCAGAACGCGCCACTCCTCGGTGGGCCACAAGCACTTCCGATCCAACACGACGCCACCGTGCACGCCCTGATCGTCTCCTCCGCCGGCACCGTGTGCATCGACTCCCACACCCGACTGAGCGTCGGCCGGCGCAGAGCCGGGCAGACCATCACCCTGCTCCACGACGACGACCACGTCACCGCCTACACCGCCGACGGCAACGTGATCGGACACCTACACCTCGACCACACCAAGCGCTACCAAGGACAACTCCAACCCGCCTAAAATCTGTCTCGCATCTACGTAGACACCCGTGTCTCATATCAACGTAGACAGCACAAACCGGCCACGGTTAACAAGTACTCACGGGTCAAGCGGTACGAAGGACCAGCAGATACGCACCACCGGCGGCGTCGATCTGCGACTCCACCCGCAGGTCCGGAGCCAACCGGGACAACCGGTCGAGCAGCCACTCCGACGCCTCTTCGGCATCCGACTTTCCCGGGCAGCGCGCCACCGCGACACGTCCGCCTTTGCGGCTCAATTGCTCGACCACGCCGATGATCGGTGCGGGATCGACGACGAACAACCGGTCCGGCCACGGCACGACCGGCTTGACCGCGCCCTTCTTGGTATTGCACGCGCGGTGCGCCAGGCGTTCGGCGCCACCCTTCGCCTTCGCCTTCTTCGCGGTGACAACGCTGTCGATACTGGGTCCGCGCGGATCGTTGACCGACATGTCGGGATCCACCGGTTCGTCACACAGCCAGCAGCGCCACGATGCGCGTTCGCCGACCTCTTGGAGGGTGCTCATGCGCGCACACGCTACTCGCGCCGACTAGACAGGATCGAAGCCGGAGATCAGCCAGTCGTCGCCGGAGCGCGTGAGTTCGACGTTGATACTCGTCGCCGTCGTGGCCGGTTCGGGTTCCGCGGCACTCGTCGTCGTCTGGTTCACGAACAAGAGCACTGTCGCCGTGTCGGCCTGTACGTCCACGGGACCGGCCGCCGCCACCGTCGCCTCGGTGGCTACCTGGCTCTCCTGCGCGGCCGGCACCACCACCTCCGTGGTGAACTTCGAGTAATAGTCGAGGAACTCTCCTGTCAGACGACCGCGGGCGGTGTCGACGACGCTCGCCACGGTGTCCGGCGTGTAGGACAGAAGGGCCACAGCGCCCTGCGACGCGGTGTCGGTCACCGCCGCGCGCACGTCGTCATCGACACGCTGGTCCGGTCGATACGTCGTCACGTAGAGGGTTGCGGCCAGCACAGCCGCCACCGCGGTGAGTGCAGCCAGGACGGAGACCAACCTGCGTGGGGTCCGCGACCACCATCGCACCTTCTCTTCTGCCTTCACTGCACGAACCCCGCCTTCACGATCTTGTACCGGCCGTCGTCGAGTTGCACCGTGACCCGCATCCGCTGTCCGCGCGGTTCTTCCGCAGCGCCACCGGCATTCGAGACCTTCTGTGCGACCGCGACTATCACGTCGGCGGAATCACCGCTCTGCGATTCGATCGCGGCCTGCAGCACCTCACCTTCGGACTGGACCCGCGCTTCCTGCATGACGGCGACGAGGTCCTTCGAGCGCGCTTCGAACTCGTCGCGGAACTCTCCCGCCGCGCCGTCGAGCACTCGCTGCACGTCCTCGTCGGCGCGCTCGAAGTTCATGGTCGTCAAGTTCACGACCCCTTGGCGAGCCGCGTCCAGAATCTCGGACCGCTCCCGGGCATCGCGCTCGGCCTGCCAGTGCGAGTAGCCGAAGTACCCGCTGAAGGCGACCAGCGACAGCGCCGCCACCGACAGCACGCCGGCGATTGCCCTCCCGGACCTCCACCCGGCCGACGGCCGGACAGCTTCTCCGCCGGACGCCGCCTGCGCTGTGTCCCCCTCCGGTGGAGTCGGCTTTTCCGGGGAAGCGCTGTCCACGGCGGGCACGTCAGCCATCGATGTCCTTCGGTAGTGCGTGTTGTTACCTGGATCACTCGAATGCTACCCGTAGGCAATATCAGATATTTTTCGCCCACCGGCGCTCGCGACATCCCGTCGACGCATAGCTTGTGTCGGGCCACACGTACGGTCGGGTATCACTACTGTTGAGGACAAGGCAGGCGACTCGGAAGGATCCACGATGACCAGCGATTCAGGCGCGCGCAGCCGCGTGCAGTTCGGTGCCGGAGCGACGCCGGAACTCGTCAGCTCCCAGGGGCGGACCATCATCGCCGACGCCGTGGTCGCCAAGATTGCCGGCATCGCCACTCGCGAGATCAACGGCGTCTACGACGTGGGTGGCGGCACCGCCCGCGCAGTCGGCGCTCTCCGTGACCGGATCCCCGGCGCACGGGTCAATCACGCCCAAGGGGTCGCCGTCGAGGTCGGGGAAAAGCAGGCCGCCATCGACATCGGCATCGTGGCCGAATACGGCGTCGCACTTCACGAACTCGCCGTCGGAATTCGCCGCAACGTCATCGCCGCCGTCGAGCGCATGACCGGGCTCGAGGTGACGGAAGTGAACATCACCGTCTTCGATGTCATGCTCGAGGAACCCGATATCGTGGCCGAGTCGGACCTCAAACCGAGGGTGCAGTGACAGGGTCGCCCTTGCCGGACACCGGCACCGAAGATCTGTCGGAACGGGTCGCCGCCGCCGTCCTCGCCACTCCCGGCGTCGCAGCCCTGCACGGCGGCCAATTCGGGGAAATCGCGACCTATCTGCCCGGCCGTCGTGTCACCGGGGTGACCATCGGCCCGTCGTCGTGCGCCGTTCACGTGGCCGTTCGCTACCCGGCGAATGTCGTCGATACCGCCGAAAACGTACGGGCCGCCGTCGAATCGCTGGTGAACGTCCCGGTAGACGTGACCATCGAAGATCTCTTGACCGAGACAGGACACACGCAATGAACAGCACAGTGACAGGGTTGGTCGTCGGATTACTCCTCGCGATCGCCGGAATCCTCGGCGGCTTCAGCGGATTCGTCTTCGCGGTACTTCTCGGCGCGGTAGGGATGGCCGTCGGTGCACACCGCGACGGTCACCTCGACCTCGGCGCCATCCTCCGAAGCCGTGGCCGTGGCTGAACCCTCTCCCACCGGATCGGCTGCCGGTACCGACGAGGCGGCCGCCGACTACGACGCGTCCGGATTGCGCGGCGAGTTGGTCATCAAAGAGCGCGCCATCGTGAAGATCGCCGTCGCCGCAGCCCTGCAGGTACCCGGCGTGGTCAGGCAGTCCGGCGGACTGTCCCGGCTCACCGGTCGCGAACTCCCCCGCGCCGATGTGTCCACGGGCGCCGATGCCGTCGCCATCAACCTGTACATCGCGATGCGCTGGCCGTGCCGTCTCGACATCCTGAGCCGGCGGCTGCGTGCGGAAGTGAGCCGCCGCATCGAGGATCTGACCGGGATGCCGGTGTGTGAACTGAACATCGTGGTCGCTGGAACAGAGGCAGCGCCGGACGAGGACAGTTCACCGGACACGCCCTACCAGGACGACGACTCCCGCGCTCCGGACGCACCCATTGTCCCGCTCCGACCGCGCACACCCCGGGCCACACCGGCCGCGGTACCGGCCGCGATCATCATCGCCGTCGCAGCTCTGGGCCTGGCACTCGTCTCGGCGCGCGAACTGCTCATCATGCGAGGCACTTTCGCGAATGCACCCTGGATACGGAACACCGTCGAGTGGCTGGGACGACTGCACTGGTCGGAGTGGATAGTCCCGGCCGCGGTGAGCGCGATGGTACTCGGCGTCGTCTTCATCGTCGCGGCTGTCAAACCCCGACCACGCACACATCTGCCACTGCGAGTCGGCGACACACCGATCGTCTGGTTTCGACCCACCGACCTCGCCCGCCATTGCAGCAGCCACGCACGCACCGCTCCCGGCGTGCAGTCCGCGCACACCACGGTCGACCGCAAGCACGTCACCGTTCGAGTGGTGCGCAGCGAAGCGTTCTCGGCCGGTGACGTCGCCATCTCGGTCCGCGAAGCGGTGGAACCGACCCTGTCACTACTCGGTACCGCCCCCGAACTCCGAGTGCAGGTGAAGCCATGACCCATCGCACCGCCGCCGTCAATCGTCTGATCGTCCTCGTCGTCGGCCTCATCCTCTTCGGTGTGGGCGCCTACGCCGTCGCCTGGGACCTCGGCGTACCGATCGTCCGGGAATGGGTGTCGCATTACGACCGCGCACGTGTCACCTCGTTGCCTGAGGAGAACTGGTGGGGGTGGGCGCTCGCCGCGGCGGTCGTCGGGGGTGTGCTGTTCGGAACGGTGCTGTTGGCGCTCGATCTCACCAGGCGACGCACTGCGCCCGTTGCGGTGCCGGACCGAGACTCCGGAACCTTCGTCACCGTGGACCTCGGGTCTCTCGCCAACGGGGTGTCGAGTGAGCTCGAGCGGTATCCGGGGGTGCGGCAGACCCGTGCACGGGCCGTCAACGAACGTGGACTACCCACCCTGTCCGTCGTCGTGACCGCTGATCCGACGATCGACCTCGCCGACTTCACCCGCACATCGGAGCGCATCGCCGCCTGGGTTGCGGCGACGGTCGGTGACAACGAGGTGGCCACCCAGGTCCTGCTGCACCTCGACCGGGCCGATCAGCCCGCACAAAATTCCGAGAGCTGACCCGCGCACCCGCACGTACTCGGTACGTTCGGGCTCATGGAATATGTGGTGTTCTATGCGACCGATCCGGACAGTGCAGCGCGTATCCCCGAGGTGTACCCGCGGCATCTGGCGTACCTCGACGAGTTCTCCGCTCGAGGGGGTTTGCTGAGTATCGGCCCGTTCGACGACCCTGTTGCCCACGGGTCGATGGCGATCTTCACGAGCCGGGAGCGAGCCGAGGAATTCGTCGCGAACGACCCCTTCGTCCTCGAGGGCATCGCGCTGCCGGGAGAAATCCGCGAGTGGGACGCCCTGAGCTTCCGCTGATACCCCAACGAGGTCGGACGAGAAACGCCAGTGGCGCCCATCCCGGAGGATGAGCGCCACTGGCGTGTAGTGCAGCGTGATCAGCCGATCACAGGCAGGCGGGTGCCTACTTGTTGATCTTCGTGACCTTGCCGGCGCCGACGGTGCGGCCGCCTTCGCGGATCGCGAAGCGCAGGCCCTCGTCCATGGCGACGGGCTGGATCAGCTTGACGGACATCTCGGTGTTGTCACCGGGCATGACCATCTCGGTGCCCTCGGGCAGCGTCACAACGCCCGTCACGTCCGTGGTACGGAAGTAGAACTGCGGACGGTAGTTGTTGAAGAACGGCGTGTGGCGGCCGCCCTCGTCCTTGGACAGGATGTACGCCTGGCCCTCGAACTCGGTGTGCGGGGTGGTGGTGCCGGGCTTGACGACAACCTGTCCACGCTCGACATCTTCGCGCTTGATACCACGCACGAGCAGACCGACGTTGTCACCGGCCTGGCCCGAGTCGAGGAGCTTGCGGAACATCTCGATACCCGTGACCGTGGTCTTGGTCTTGGTTTCCTTGATGCCGACGATCTCGACGTCCTCGTTGACGTTGATCACGCCACGCTCGATACGACCGGTGACGACGGTGCCACGACCGGTGATCGTGAAGACGTCCTCGACGGGCATGAGGAAGGGCTTCTCGGTCTCGCGAACCGGGTCCGGGATGGACTCGTCGACCGCAGCCATGAGCTCGAGGATGTTCTTGGTCCACTCCGGGTCGCCCTCGAGCGCCTTCAGTGCGGAAACCTTGACCACCGGAGCGTCCTCGTCGAACTCCTGCGCAGCGAGGAGCTCACGGACCTCCATCTCGACGAGCTCGATGATCTCTTCGTCGTCGACCATGTCGGCCTTGTTGAGAGCGACGAGGATGTAGGGCACGCCGACCTGGCGGGCGAGCAGCACGTGCTCACGCGTCTGGGGCATCGGGCCGTCGGTGGCGGCGACCACGAGGATGGCACCGTCCATCTGCGCCGCACCGGTGATCATGTTCTTGATGTAGTCGGCGTGACCGGGAGCGTCGACGTGCGCGTAGTGGCGCTTCTCGGTCTGGTACTCAACATGCGAGATGTTGATCGTGATACCGCGAGCCTTCTCCTCAGGAGCCTTGTCGATCTCGTCGAAGGCCGAGGCCTCGTTGAGATCCGGGTACGCGTCGTGCAGAACCTTGGTGATGGCCGCGGTCAGCGTGGTCTTGCCGTGGTCGACGTGACCGATGGTGCCGATGTTCACGTGCGGCTTCGTCCGCTCGAACTTCGCCTTCGCCACTGTGTGTCCTCCTGGACTGATTGATGCTTGCGGTATGCAGCAGTGCGGTTGTTATTACTGGGTCGTGCTTTCGGCCGGCTTAACCGAGGTTACTCGCCGGTCGCCTTGGCGATGATTTCCTTCGAGACGTTCGCGGGAACTTCTGCGTAGGAATCGAACACCATGGAGAAGTTCGCCCGGCCCTGGGTCTTCGACCGCAGATCACCGATGTAACCGAACATCTCCGAGAGCGGAACCAGCGCCTTCACGACACGGGCACCACTGCGTTCCTCCATGGCCTGGATCTGGCCACGGCGGGAGTTCAGGTCGCCGATCACGTCACCCATGTATTCCTCGGGTGTGGTGACCTCGACAGCCATGAGCGGCTCGAGAATGACCGGGCCGGCCTTGCGGGCGGCTTCCTTCAGTGCCTGCGAACCGGCAACCTTGAAGGCCATTTCAGACGAGTCGACATCGTGGTATGCACCGTCGAGCAGCGACAGCTTGAGGTTGACCAGCGGGTAACCGGCCAGGACGCCGTACTGCATCGCGTCCTGCGCGCCTGCATCCACGGAGGGGATGTACTCGCGCGGGATGCGGCCACCGCTGACCTTGTTCTCGAACTCGTAGGTGGCGCCGTCTTCGCCGACGAACGGTTCCAGCGCGATGATCACCTTGGCGAACTGGCCCGATCCACCCGTCTGCTTCTTGTGGGTGTAGTCGTGCTTCTCGACCTTCTTGGTGATGGTCTCGCGGTAGGCGACCTGCGGCTTGCCGACGTTGGCCTCGACCTTGAACTCGCGACGCATACGGTCGACGAGGATGTCGAGGTGGAGCTCGCCCATACCGCCGATGACGGTCTGGCCGGTCTCCTCGTCGAGCTCGACGGAGAACGTGGGGTCCTCTTCGGCGAGCTTCTGGATCGCGGTGCCCAGCTTCTCCTGGTCGGACTTGGTCTTGGGCTCGATCGAGACCTGGATGACCGGGTCCGGGAAGCTCATGGACTCGAGCACGATGGGGCTGCTCTGATCGCAAAGGGTGTCACCGGTGGTGGTGTCCTTCAGACCGATCATCGCGTAGATGTGGCCGGCCACGGCCTCGTCGACCGGGTTCTCCTTGTTGGCGTGCATCTGGAAGAGCTTTCCGATGCGCTCCTTCTTGCCCTTGGTCGCGTTCATGACCTGGGCGCCCGGATCGATCCGGCCGGAGTACACGCGGACGAACGTCAGCTTGCCGAAGAACGGGTGCGCTGCGATCTTGAAGGCCAGAGCCGAGAACGGCTCGTCCTTGCTCGGCTTACGAGTGAGAACTTCCTCCTCGTTGCCCAGCGCGTGGCCCTGAACCTCACCGATGTCCAGCGGGTTCGGCAGGTAGTCGATGACCGCGTCGAGCATGGGCTGCACGCCCTTGTTCTTGAACGCGGAACCACACAGCACCGGGTACAGCTCGGACGCGACCGTCATCTTGCGGATGGCAGCCTTGATCTCCTCGACGGAGAGCTCCTCGCCGGCGAAGTACTTCTCCATGAGAGCTTCGTCGGACTCGGCAACGGTCTCGAGCAGCTTCTCGCGGTACTCGGCGGCCTTGTCGGCCAGATCCGCGGGGATCTCCTCGATGGTGGGCTCGGCACCGGTCGGCACGACACCGCGCCAGGTGATGGCCCGCATCTCGACCAGGTCGACAACACCGTCGAAGTCGTCCTCGGCGCCGATCGGCAGCTGCAGGACGAGGGGCTTGGCACCGAGACGGTCGATGATGGTCTGGACCGTGAAGTAGAAGTCCGCGCCCATCTTGTCCATCTTGTTGACGAAACAGATGCGCGGAACGTCGTACTTGGCGGCCTGACGCCACACCTGCTCCGACTGGGGCTCGACGCCCTCCTTGCCGTCGAACACGGCCACAGCGCCGTCGAGCACGCGGAGCGAACGCTCCACCTCGACGGTGAAGTCGACGTGACCGGGGGTGTCGATGATGTTGATCTGGTTGTTGTTCCAGAAGCAGGTCACCGCGGCAGAGGTGATCGTGATGCCGCGTTCCTTCTCCTGCTCCATCCAGTCCGTCGTCGACGCGCCGTCGTGCGTCTCACCGATCTTGTAGTTGACACCGGTGTAGAACAGGATGCGCTCGGTGGTGGTGGTCTTGCCGGCATCGATGTGCGCCATGATGCCGATGTTGCGGACCTTGTTCAGGTCGGTCAGCACTTCCTGTGCCACAGGATTCTTCCCCGCTCGTAGCTCGTGTATCGGGTGTCGGCCTCCCCGGTGTTCCACCAGCGGGGCCATTGTCTCGAGTTGTAGATCAGCCGGGCCCGGGTAGGGCCCGACGTAGCAACGACGCCGGAGCAGTCACGGTGAGGTGACTGCTCCGACGTGACGTCACCAGCGGTAGTGGGCGAATGCCTTGTTGGCTTCAGCCATCTTGTGAGTGTCCTCACGGCGCTTCACAGCGGCACCGAGGCCGTTGCTGGCGTCGAGGAGCTCATTGGCGAGACGCTCGACCATCGTCTTCTCACGGCGCTGCCGCGAGAAG
Organism: Rhodococcus sp. WAY2; assembly: GCF_009859915.1. Taxonomy (NCBI): domain Bacteria; kingdom Bacillati; phylum Actinomycetota; class Actinomycetes; order Mycobacteriales; family Nocardiaceae; genus Rhodococcus; species Rhodococcus sp. WAY2. Next base: position 1,857,102 of record NZ_CP046572.1, on the reverse strand, counting down.
GTCACGAGCCAGCGGAGCGCGAGGGTGGTGGAACGGCCCGGACGGACCTCGACCGGCACCTGGTAGGTGGCGCCACCGACACGGCGGCTGCGAACCTCGAGGGCAGGCTTGACGTTGTCCAGAGCGCGCTTGAGGGTGACGACCGGATCGGTGCCGGTCTTCTCGCGTGCCTGCTCGAGCGCCTGGTAGACGATGCGCTCGGCGGTGGACTTCTTGCCGTCCAGGAGGATCTTGTTGACGAGCTGCGTCACCAGGGGCGAACCGTAGACCGGGTCGTTGATGAGCGGGCGCTTCGGAGCGGGGCCCTTACGTGGCATTAGCTCTTCTCCTTCTTGGCGCCGTAGCGGCTGCGTGCCTGCTTGCGGCCCTTGACACCCTGGGTGTCGAGGGAGCCGCGGATGATCTTGTAGCGCACACCGGGGAGGTCCTTCACACGACCACCGCGGACGAGCACCATGGAGTGCTCCTGCAGGTTGTGGCCCTCACCCGGGATGTAAGCGGTGACCTCGACGGAGCTGGTCAAGCGCACACGCGCGACCTTACGGAGCGCCGAGTTCGGCTTCTTCGGGGTGGTGGTGTACACGCGGGTGCACACGCCACGACGCTGCGGGCTGCCCTTCAGAGCTGCCGTCTTGACCTTGGCGGTCTTGTCGCGGCGGCCCTTGCGGACCAACTGATTGATGGTTGGCATTTACCGGCTTTCTTCGTGTTGAACAGACTGCTCTGGACAAGCAACCTTGGCTGTTCTGAAATTAGGGATCTAGCAGTTGGGGCAAGGAAGCTACTGCCCCGCACTCGATCGGCGGTGCGTGACGTGCACGCACCCCACGGTCGGGTGTGTCGCATACCCCCACACAGGCAGCCGGATGCTCGTTCCATGCAGCAAATCTGCACGAACGCGCGCACGGCAATACCTCGCTAGGCACACAGATCGGCCCGGGCATGCCGGACACGACCCACAACGATACCCGGCGGCGCGCCGGAAGGTCAAAGCGGGCGGGCGGTGGTAAGGGCTGCGAGGTGAGAGGAAGGGCTTTCGGTTCGAGTGCCAGCACACTAGCTGCTCAGGTTGAGCGTCAGATCGGCGAGGGTGGACGCCGCCTCACACGGATCCGCCGCGGCAGCGGTGAACTGCACCCACCAGCCGACCACGCCCGAGGACGGCGATCCCACGCTCACCCCGCAGGCTCCGGGATCGTTCGGTGGCCGCATCACCACGGCTCTGCGGCCCTGGATGGTCGACGACTCCACCTTGTAGCCCAGCTCCTCGCCCGTCTCCTTCTCGGTGTCGAGCGAACCTGTCTCGAACCAGTTGAAGGTGATCTTCACCGGACCATTGGCGCCGACGGCATCCCAGCGGCAGATCGCGCCGAAGAAGCCGCGCTCGATGGCGTCGGCCGCGACGGATTCGGCGATCTGTTCGTCGGTGACTGCGTCGCACTCCTCGAGGAGGGCGGTGAACCTCTCCGTGTCACCGGTGACAGAGGCACCTTCGGGTCGGGCCGAACCGTCGATCGACGACCCGCATCCCGCGATCAGCCCGGCCACCGACACGATCGCGGCCGTAACCTCTGCCGCGCGGCGACGTCCGCCGCTCATCACCCCTCCGCTCATCATCTGGCCCCCGCTCACTTCGCCCTCGACACGCTGAGTTCGGCGAGGTCCCGCGCAACCTTGCAGGGGTCGGCGGCCGGCCGGGCGTCGGCATACATCACCGACCAGTGAATGAAATCGCCGCCGAACTCCACACCGAGTTCGCACAGGATCCCCTCGGAGGAGGCGATGAAGCCGGGGTTTCCCTGGACGTCGATGTCGGTGGCCGGTCGGCCGATCAGTTCTGATCCCGCCCGTTCGCGGCCGATCGGACTGCCGCGGTACCAGGAGAACGTCACGCTGGGCCCACCGATTCCCGCGGTTTCCCATTCACAGCCGACGGAGTTGCGGGTGACGCCGGTGAAGGAGGGCATACCGAATGCCGTCGATACTTCATCGTCCGTGACGGAGCCGCACTGACCGAAGAACGGTCCCGGTTCGGTGATCTGCCCGGTGGCGGGTGGGGCGGCAGTATCGGTCCCGGCGTCGTCGCCGCCCCCGCAGCCGGCCAGGGCAGCCACGACACCGACCGCGGCGAGCACTCCCCATTTCCTGCCCATGAACGCTGACTCTACCGATCCGGCCGGGGTGTGCCCGGTTCAGTCGACTGCCACCGCGTCGAGTGTCCGTTCGGCGCCGTCAGTGCCCCGTGGGAGCGCGGCGTCGAGTTGCGCAGCCCATTGACGAACCACCTCGGCGCGGCGTTTCGAGTCGTCGGTGAGGACGTCGGCGAGGCCGAGCCCGCGGGCCAGGTCGAGAGTGGCCTGCACGAGGCGGTGTGCCACCGGGTCGGAGTCGTCGAAGCCGAAATGCTCGACGGCGGTGCGGTGGGCGACCCGTCCGAAGCGTTCTTCGAGCGGCACGATCCGCGCCCGCAGCTCCGGGTCGGCCGCGGCTGCGGTCCACACCTGCAGGGCGGCTTTGAAGAGAGTGCCCGTGTAGTAGTCGACGAGCCGCGACACCACGGCCTCGGTGCGGCCCGCCCCCGACGGCAGGTCGGTGGCCTCCCGCCGGGCCTGCTCCATCCGGGCGTCGAACATGACCTCGAGGGCGGCGGTGATCAGATCTTCCCGGGTCGGGAAATGGTGCTGAGTGGCACCACGCGACACCCCGGCGCGTTGCGCCACCAGGCTGACGGTGGTGGCGCCCCACCCCAGTTCGGCGAGGCAGTCGATGGTGACCTCGAGCAGATGCTCACGCGTGACCCGGCTACGGTCCTGCTTCGGTTCGCGGGTCATGCGGTCACTTCCTCTCGTTGCGCTGTTCGCCCGTGCGCGGGTGACGAGTCCTGAGACTCGTCACCCGCGCACGGGGCCGGAGGCCCAGGTGGGCGGCCGCTTCTGCAGGAACGCCATCATGCCTTCCCGGGCTTCCTCGGACTCGAAGAGCCTCGCGGACTGCGCTGTCAGCTCGTCGGTGTAGCGGTCGAAATCGGCGAGCAGTGCCTTCGTGATCAGGGCCTTGCTCTCCGCCAGCCCCTGTGGTGACGCCTGCCGGAACTGGTCGAGAATTTCCTCGACGGTGTCGTCCGGGTCCTGCGCAGACTCACTGATCAGTCCGATCGCCTCGGCCTCGTGCGCGCCGAACTTCTCCCCCGTGAGGAAGTACCGGCCTGCCGCGCGTGCGTCGATGCGGGGAAGGACGGTCAACGAGATGATCGAGGCGGCGAGCCCCAGTCGCACCTCGGTGAGGGCGAAGGTGCTCCGAGGTCCGGCGACCGCGATGTCGCAGGCACCCACCAAACCCATGCCTCCCGCTCGGACGTGACCGTCGATCCGCGCCACCACCGGTTTGGGCAGCTCGACGATGGCGCGCAGTAGTTCCGCCATCTGACGGGTCCGGGACCCGACATCTCCACCGGTCTCACTGAGATCGGCCCCGGCGCAGAAGGTGCCGCCGGTGTGGGTCAGAACGACGCCGCGGACGTCGTTGTCCGCAGCGGCGTCCCGCAATCCCTGCAGGAGCTGCTCGACCAGCCTCCCGGAGATCGCGTTCCTGTTGTGCGGCGAGTCCAGGGTGAGAGTGGCGAACCCGCGACTCACCTCGTAGCGGACGTACCGGTCGGCGTGTACTTCGGTCATGTGCTGTCCGTTCGACATCAGTACGACTTCGGCAACCCGAGCGAGTGCTGGGAGACGAAGTTCAGGACCATTTCCCGGCTGACCGGCGCCACCCGGGCGATGCGGGCCGCACCGAGCATCGCTGCCAGGCCGTATCCCTTGGTCAGGCCTGCCCCACCGTGCGTCTGGATGGCCTGGTCGAGGGCTTTGATGCTCGCCTCGGCGGCGGCGTACTTGGCCATATTCGCGGCCTCCGCGGCACCGAAGTCGTCGCCGCTGTCGTAGAGCACCGCGGCCTTCTGCATCATCAGCTTGGCGAGTTCGAGCTCGATCTTTATTTGAGCAAGCGGGTGCGAGATCCCCTGGTGGGCGCCGATCGGCGTCTTCCATACCGTGCGCTCGTTCGCAAACTTCACGGCCGCGTCGAGCGCGTACCGTCCCATGCCGACGGCCATGGCCGCACCCAGGATGCGTTCGGGATTCAGGCCCGCGAACAATTGCATCAACGCGGCGTCGGCCTCGCCGACGAGTGCGTCCGCCGGAAGCCGCACGTTGTCGAGGAACAGCATGAACTGGTGGTCGGGCTCGACGATGTCCATCTCCATCGGCGTCTTGACAAAATTCTCGGCGTCGGTGGGGACGATGAACAGCGCAGGCTTCAGCTTGCCGGTCTTCGAGTCCTCGGTCCGCGCGACGATCAGAACGGCATCGGCCTGATCGACCCCGGAAATGTAGATCTTGTTCCCCGACAGCACCCAGTCCTCGGCTTGATCATCATCCCTCGCTCCGCTCGACCGGTCCCGCCGCGCGGTGGTCGTGATCTGGTGCGAGTTCGAACCCGCATCGGCCTCGGTGATGCCGAATGCCATGATCTTCGACCCGTCGGCGAGTCCTGGGAGCCACTTCTGCTTCTGCTCCTCGGTGCCGTACTTGCCGATGATGGTGCCGCAGATGGCGGGCGACACCACCACGAGCAGCAGCCCGGCACCGTGCGCGGCAAGTTCTTCCTGGACCAGCGCCAGTTCGTAGATGCCCGCTCCCCCGCCGCCGTATTCCTCGGGGAGGTTGACGCCGAGGAACCCGAGCTTGCCCGCCTCGTTCCACAACTCCGTCAGTGGTTCACCGCGCCGCGCCCGAGGAAGCACGTAATCGACGTAGTTGAAGCGCTCCCCGAGCCTCGACACGGAGGCACGGAGTTCCTTCTGTTCTTCGGTCTCGATGAAGCTCATGATTCTCCTTCAGCCTGCGCTGCTTCGACTACTGCCAGTACCGTTCCCACGTCGACCTGCTGACCGACGGTCACCGACAGGTCGGTGACCACACCGGATGCCGGTGCCTTGATCGTGTGTTCCATCTTCATCGCCTCGAGCCACACGATCGGCTGGCCGACGGTCACGGAATCGCCGACCTCGGCGCCGAGGCGGATGACCGAACCGGGCATCGGGGCGAGGAGGGACCCCTCCGCCACCACGGTGCTCGGATCGGTGAATCGCGGCTCTGCGCGCAGGCTCACCGGCCCGAGCGCGGAGTCGACGAACACGTCTTCGCCGTAGCGCGCCACCTCGAACGATCTGCGCAGCCCGGCAACGTCCAGCATGACCCTGCGTGCGGTCGCCGCGACGAGGGTGACATCGTCGAAGCCGTCCGCCTTCAGCCCGTACCGGCCGAGCAGGTACCGGACCTCGATCTCTCGGTCACCTGTCGTGAACGTCTTGCTTTGCGGAGCGGACGGCAGGTTCCTCCACCCACTGGGGAGCGTGGCGTTCACCGCCGCGACCTCGCGGTTGTGCGCCGCGTCCGCCAGTGCGGCGGCGAGCGCCGACAACCTGTGGGTGTCGGCCGACGCGAGCGGCCGCGACAACACCTCGAGGTGGTGGGTCGCGAAGAAGGCGGTGTCCGTGTCGCCGGCAAGGAACGCCGGGTGCCGGAGGACATTGACCAACAGGTCCCGGTTGGTGCGCAGCCCGTGGATCTGCGCACGGCCGAGGGCCGACGCCAGCCGGGTAGCCGCCTGGGACCGCGTCGCCGCGAACGAAATCACCTTCGCGAGCATGGGGTCGTAGTGCACGCCCACCACCGAGCCGTCGACCACACCGGAATCGAGGCGGACGCCGGGCGAGCGCAGAACGTCGAACTCGGTGGTCGTGCCCGGCACGTCGAAGTGGTGGACGGTGCCGCTCTGGGGTTGCCAGTTCAGAGCCGGATCCTCGGCGTACAGCCGAACCTCGATGGAGTGGCCCGACACGGTGGGATGCTCCGCGTCGAGAGGAACACCCGACGCCACCTGCAGTTGCAGTTCCACGAGGTCGAGCCCCGTGGTGCATTCGGTGACCGGATGCTCCACCTGCAGGCGGGTATTCATCTCGAGGAAGAAGAACTCTCCCACCTGATCGGCAAGAAATTCGACCGTGCCGGCACCCTCGTAGTCGATGGCTTTCGCGGCGAGCCGGGCTGCCTCGAAAAGCCGCTCCCGCATCCCGGGTGTGGCCTCGACCAACGGGGACGGCGCCTCTTCGATCACTTTCTGGTGACGACGCTGGATGGAGCATTCACGCTCCCCCACCGCCCACACCGTTCCATGACGGTCGGCCATCACCTGCACTTCGATGTGCCTGCCCGTTTCCAGGTAGCGCTCGCAGAACACCGTCGGGTCACCGAAGGCCGACTGTGCTTCGCGGCGTGCACCTTCCAATTGTTCCGCCAGGTCCGCGAGCTCGCGTACGACGCGCATACCACGCCCGCCGCCGCCCGCGGACGCCTTGACGAGTACGGGCAGATCGGCCTCGGTGACCGCGTCGGGGTCGAGTTCGGCCAGGACGGGGACCCCGGCGGAAGCCATCAGCTTCTTGGACTCCACCTTCGAGCCCATCATCTCGATGGCGGGCGAGGGTGGCCCGATCCAGGTGAGTCCCGCGTCGTGGACGGCGCGCGCGAAATCGGCATTCTCCGAGAGGAACCCGTAACCCGGGTGAATGGCGTCGGCTCCGGCCAGGCGGGCAGCCTCGACGACGAGGTCGCCGCGCAGGTACGTGTCGGCGGGGCTGTTGCCGGGCAACCGGACCGCGGCGTCGGCCTCGGCAACGTGCGGGCTCGATGCGTCGGCGTCGGAAAACACGGCGACGGTGCCGATGCCCGCCCGCCGGCAGGTGGCGAAGATGCGACGGGCGATCTCACCACGGTTGGCGACGAGGACGGACCGGATCAGGTGTGGGGCGTCGAGGGTTGTCATGTGCTGCCTCACATCCGGAAGACGCCGAAGTTTTCGGCGCCTTCGATCGGGGCGTTGGCAATGGCCGACAGGCACATTCCCACCACGGTTCGGGTGTCGCGGGGATCGATCACACCGTCGTCGTACAGGCGGCCGGACAGGAACATCGGGATCGATTCGGCCTCGATCTGGTTCTCGATCATGGCCCGCATGCCGGCGTCGGCCTCTTCGTCGAAGGCCTGGCCGCGCGCTTCGGCCGACGCCCGGCTGACAATGGAGATGACGCCCGCCAACTGCGCACCGCCCATGACGGCCGACTTGGAACTGGGCCAGGCGAACAGGAATCGCGGGTCGAATGCGCGTCCGCACATGCCGTAGTGCCCGGCCCCGTACGACGCCCCAAGGAGGATCGAGATGTGCGGGACGGTGGAGTTGGAGACCGCGTTGATCATCATCGAACCGTGCTTGATCATCCCGCCCTCCTCGTACTCCTTACCCACCATGTATCCGGTGGTGTTGTGCAGGAACAGCAGCGGGGTGTTCGAGCGGTTGGCCAGCTGGATGAACTGGGTGGCCTTCTGCGACTCCTCGCTGAAGAGAACACCGCGCGCGTTGGCGAGGATGCCGATCGGATACCCGTGCAGTTCGGCCCAGCCGGTGACGAGTGACGATCCGTACATCGGCTTGAACTCGTCGAAGTCGGAGCCGTCGACGATGCGGGCGATCACCTCGCGTGGATCGAACGGGATCTTGAGGTCGGCGGGGACGATGCCGAGCAGTTCCTCGGGGTCCGCGAGCGGTTCGATGACGTCGGCCCGGGGCGCGGGACCCTGCTTCGTCCAGTTCAGTCGCTTGACGATGCTGCGGCCGATCCGGATCGCGTCCTGCTCGTCGACGGCGAAGTAGTCGGCGAGACCGGACTTGCGGGCGTGCATTTCGGCGCCGCCGAGGGTTTCGTCGTCCGACTCCTCACCGGTGGCCATCTTCACGAGGGGCGGTCCGGCGAGGAACACCTTGGACCGTTCCTTGATCATCACGACGTGGTCGGACATGCCCGGGATGTACGCGCCACCGGCGGTCGAGTTCCCGAAGACGAGGGCGATGGTCGGGATGCCCGCCGCGGACAGCTGGGTGAGGTCGCGGAACATGCGACCGCCGGGAATGAACACTTCCTTCTGGGTGGGGAGGTCGGCGCCGCCCGACTCCACCAGCGAGATGACCGGGAGCCGGTTCTGCCGCGCTATGTCGTTGGCGCGGAACACTTTCCGGAGGGTCCAGGGGTTGCTCGTGCCGCCGCGGACCGTCGGGTCGTTGGCCACGATCAGGCACTCGACACCCTCGACTACCCCGATCCCGACCACGGTGCTGGCACCGACCGGGAATTCGCTGCCCCACGCCGCCAGCGGGCACAACTCGAGGAAGGGCGAGTCGGGGTCCAGCAGCAATTCGATGCGCTCCCGGGCGAGGAGCTTTCCGCGTTTCTTGTGCCGTTCGGTGTACTTCTCCCCGCCGCCGGCGAGCGCCTTGGCGTGTTCGGTGTCGATCTCGGAGAGTTTGTCGGTCATGGCTTTCGCCGCGGCCGCGTACTCGTCCGAGCCGGTGTCGAGGGTCGACTTCAGCGTCGTCATGCCTGATACCCCAATCGCTTGGCGGCAAGGCCGGTCAGTATCTCCGTGGTGCCCCCGCCGATTCCCAAGATGCGCATGTCGCGGTACTGCCGCTCCACTTCGCTCTCCCGCATGTAACCGAGCCCGCCGAACAGCTGAACAGCCTGGTTGGCCACCCATTCGCCCGACTCCACCGCGGTGTTCTTCGCGAAACACACCTCCGCGATGAAGTCCTCGTTCGACTCGAGCGACCGCTCGACCAGAGTCCGGGTGTACACCCGGGCCACATCGATCTTCCGGGCCATTTCCGTGACCGTGTTCTGCACTGCCTGCCTGCTGATCAGGGGGCGCCCGAAGGTTTCGCGGTCGCGGACCCACGCCAACGTGAGGTCGAGGCACCGCTGCGCACTCGAATACGCTTGGGCGGCAAGCGCGATGCGTTCGGTGAGAAATGCCTGGGCGATCTGTGAGAATCCGCTGTTCTCGGCGCCGACGAGGTTGGCGACCGGCACACGCGCGTCGATGAACGACAACTCCGCGGTGTCGGAGGCGCGCCATCCCATCTTGTCGAGTTTGCGGGCCACCTCGAAACCGGGTGTTCCCTTCTCGATCACGAGGAGGGACACACCGGCGGCGCCGGGTCCGCCGGTGCGTACCGCGGTGACCACGAAGTCGGCGCGGCACGCGGAGGTGATGAAGGTTTTGGAACCGTTGACGACGAAGTGGTCGCCGTCGCGCACCGCGGTGGTCCGCAGGTGTCCGACGTCGGAGCCGCCGCCCGGTTCCGTGATGGCGAGCGAGCCGATGAGGTCTCCGCGCAGGGTGGGCCGCACCCACTTCTCGATCTGCTCCGGGTCACCGGCCGCTGCCAGGTGCGGCAGGGCGATGCCCGAGGTGAACAGAGACGCGAACAGACCACCCGACGCGCCGGCCTGGTGCATCTCCTCGCAGATGAGGACCGCGTCTACCAGATCCCCGCCCTCGCCGCCGACGGACTCCGGAAATCCGGCGCCCATCAGCCCCAGTTCGGCTGCCTCACGGTGCAGTGCGCGCGGAATCTCACCGTCACGCTCCCAGTCCGCGAGGTGCGGAAGTATCTGTCTCTCGACGAAACCGCGCACGGTCTTGCGCAGCTCCTGCCGTTCCGGTGTGTCCCACACGTTCACGAACTTGTCCCTTCGGGGAGGAGTGCTTTCGGAATATCGACGTGCCTGGATCGCAGCCATTCACCGAGACCCTTGGCCTGCGGGTCGAATCGGGCCTGGGACGCCACGCCCTGCCCGAGAATTCCCTCGATGACGAAGTTGACGGCGCGCAATTTCGGCAGCACGTACCGCGTGACGGGGAGGTCGGCAGCCTCCGGGAGGAGTCGTTTCACTTCGTCGACTGTCAGGGTGTGGACCAGCCACCGCCACTGTTCGTCGGTACGGACCCACACACCGACGTTGGCGTTCCCGCCCTTGTCGCCGCTGCGGGCACCGGCAATGGTGCCGAGGGGGCAGCGCGTCGTCGGTCCATCGGGCGGTGGCCCCGGAAGTACCGGATCGTCGACGTCCTCGAGTTCACGCACCTCGGGAGACGGCTCGATGTCGGCGCGGGCGCCGTCCGGCAGTACCGCGACGTGCGGAACTTCCTTGGCGTGCACGTACCCGGGCGTGAACACCCCATAGGGCTGCCCCTGCCCGGGTGGGGCGGTGAGCGTGAAGCCGGGATAGCTGGCGAGTGCGAGTTCGACTGCGAGCGAGGAGAAGCTGCGACCCACCGCGGCGGCGTCGGAATCGCGAACCACACACCGCAGCAGCGCGCTCGCGGCTTCCTCGGTATCGGCGTCCGGGTGGTCGGTACGGGCGAGCGACCACTCCAGTTCGGCCGGACGGATGGTCAGCCCACTCTCGAGTTGTCTCCGCACCAGCGCCGCCTTGGCCTCGATGTCGAGGCCGGTCAGGACGAACACGGCCTCGTTCCGGAACCCGGCCAGCGTGTTCAACGAGACTTTCAGCTGAGGCGGCGGCGGCTCACCCGTGACCCCGCTGATGCGGACACGATCGGCGCCGTCGTCGGACAGCTCGGCGGTGTCGATCCGGGCCGTTACGTCGGGGCCGGCGTACCGGCCGCCCGTGATCTCGTACAGCAGCTGCGCGGTCACGGTTCCGGCAGTCACCGCCCCACCCGTTCCGGGGTGCTTGGTGATGACCGAGGATCCGTCCGCGTCGATCTCGGCGATCGGAAAACCGGGCCGGTCGAGGTCGGCGATCTCGGTGAAGAATGCGTAGTTGCCCCCGGTGGCCTGGGTGCCGCACTCGATGACGTGACCCGCCACCACCGCACCCGCCAGCTGATCGAAGTCGCCCCGTTGCCACCCGAAGTGCGCAGCCGCCGGTCCCACGATCACCGAGGCGTCGGTGACACGGCCGGTGACCACCACGTCGGCCCCGGCGTTCAGGCATTCGACGATTCCCCACGCTCCGAGATAGGCATTGGCGGTCAGCGGACTGCCCAGTCCGAGTTCCACGGCCCGCCCGATCAAGTCGTCACCCTCGACGTGAGCGATCTTTGCCTGCAGCCCCAGCGTGTCGTTCACCGCGCGCAGCGCCGCGGCCAGACCTGCGGGATTGAGGCCACCTGCGTTGGCGACGATGCGGACGCCCTTGTCCAGGGCCAGTCCGAGGCAGTCTTCAGCCTGGCGGAGAAACGTTTTGGCGTATCCCCGATCGGGGTCCTTCATGCGGTCACGACCGAGGATCAACATGGTCAGCTCGGCGAGATAGTCACCGGTCAGGTAGTCGAGTTCGCCGCCCTCGAGCATCTCGCGCATCGCCGACAGGCGGTCACCGTAAAAGCCGGAACAGTTGCCGATCCGCACCGTCATCGCGACCCCGCCTCCCGTCCCCCGCCGGCGGGACCCGCGAAAGCCTGTGCGATGTCGAGCCATTGGTCGGCGTCCGGTCCGGTCGCGACGAGAGCAAGGTCTGCCCGATTCGCCCGCTGGGTGACGAGCAGGCAGAAGTCTTCTGCCGGTCCGGTCACCCGCTGGGCGGCGTCCTCGGGTCCCCATGTCCACGAAGACGAACCACCGGGCGCGGTCAGTTCTACGCGGAATTCCTCGGACGGCGCAGGAAGCTCGTTGACGGCGTAGGCGAAGTCGCGGGTGCGGACACCGAGGTGGGCGATGCTTCTCAGCCTCGCCGTGGGTGTCTGTGTCACTCCTAGAGCGTCGGCCACGTCCTGGCCGTGCGCCCAGGTCTCCATCAAGCGGGCCGTCGCCATGGACGCCGCCTTCATCGGCGGTCCGTACCACAGGATTTTCTGGTCGGGCGGCACCGCGGCCAGAGCGTCGGCGAGCTGTGCACGGGTCGTCCGCCAGTCCTCGAGGAGCTGCGCCGGCGGGAGGCTCGCGAACTCGCGGGCACCGGCGTCGACGAAACCTGCCGGGTCTGCCGCGGCGACCGCCAGCTGCGTGGTGAACGCGTCGGGGTCGGTGATCGCCAGCAGAGCGGCTCGATCGGTCCAGAGCAGATGCCCGATCTGGTGGGCGATCGTCCATCCCTCCGCGGGTGTGGGGTCTGCCCATCGGGAGTCCGGGAGGTCTGCGACCAGCGCATCCAACGCTTCGCTCTCGGCACACACGTCATCGATGAACCTCTGCAGTTCGGCCATGCGACCAGCATCACACCCACCCCGTAAAAAAGCAAGCACGACTGATTGTTTTCGTCCTTGCCGTGTCGCCGGGTGCATTGCGGGCGGTCTGCTGCCACGCTGGGGACGTGATCCGACAGTTGCTCACCCAGGCGGCACTGAATCCTCTCCCCTCGCCGCGGACACTCGCGACGCGCCTCGTACCGAAGTCGGGACATCGGGTAGCCGGGAAGCGCATCCTGGTCACCGGGGGTTCGTCGGGTGTCGGCGAGGCCGCGGCACGCCGACTGGCACATCTCGGGGCGGAGGTCGTGCTCGTCGCCCGAGGCGCCGAAGCCCTCGAAGCCGTCCGCGACGACATCCTGCGTGCAGGGTGCGACGCGCACGCCGTTCCCTGCGATCTGACCGACCCCGACTCGATCGACGCCATGGTGTCCCGGGTGCTCGGCGATATCGGCCCTGTCGACGTCCTCGTCAACAACGCCGGACGCTCGATCCGGCGGACGGTCGAAGATTCGCTCGACCGCTTCCACGACTACGAGCGCACCATGGCGATCAACTACTTCGGTTCGACCCGGCTCACTCTCGCGTTGCTTCCGTCGATGCTCGAGCGCCGCGACGGCCACATCATCAACGTGGCCACGTGGGGCGTGCCCGCGGGTGTGATGCCCAAATTCTCCGCCTACCACGCGTCGAAGGCGGCGGTCGGCGCGTTCGGCCGCAGCCTCGGTGCCGAACTTCGCGATCGCGGCATCGCCGTGACCACCCTCGACCTGCCTCTGGTGCGGACGCCGATGATCGCCCCGACCGCGGACTACGACTCGATGGCGGCGTTGTCCCCGGAGCAGGCGGCCGAATGGTTCGTCACCGCCGTCCGGACGCGGCCCGTGGAGTTGCTTCCGGGATATGGGGAGCTGTTCCGGGTTCTGGGCTTCTTCGCGCCGACCCTCACCGACGCGTTGGTGCGGCGGGCCGGCATCTAGCCGGAATGCAAGACTTGGCTCTGATCCGAAAGCCGCACACACCCAGAGGGAGCCGTACATGACCGACGCTGTGCTCACCACCCGCGATGGCGACATCATCACGTGGACGCTCAATCGTCCCGAGGCCCGCAACCCGATCTCCGAGCCCGACGTGATCGAGGCACTCGAGAACGCGGTGGCCGAGGTCAACGGTGACCCCAGCGTGCGCGCCGCCATCATCACCGGTTCCGGTTCGGCGTTCTCTTCCGGCGGCAACGTCAAGCACATGCAGAACCGCGAAGGAATGTTCGGCGGCTCCCCCGCCGAAATCCGGCAGGGCTACCGCCACGGTATCCAGCGCATCCCACTCGCCCTGTACCACTGCGAGGTACCGACCATTGCCGCCGTCAACGGGCCGGCAATCGGTGCGGGTTGCGACCTCTCGTTGATGTGTGACATGCGGATCGCCTCCACCGCCGCAGTCTTCGCGGAGAGTTTCGTCAAGGTCGGCCTCGTCCCCGGCGACGGGGGCGCCTGGTTTCTTCCGCAGGCCATCGGCATGGCGCGCGCCAGCGAGATGGCGTTCACCGGTGACGCGATCGACGCCGCCAAAGCCCTCGAGTGGGGACTCGTCTCCCAGGTGACCGAGCCCGACCAGTTGCTGCCGGCGGCGCGCGCGCTGGCCGACCGGGTGGCGGTCAACCCACCCCAGGTGCTTCGAATGACCAAGAAGCTGCTCCGCGAGGGACGTCAACACAGCCTCGAAAGCCTGCTCGAACTCTCGGCGGCGATGCAAGCGCTCGCGCACCACACCGCCGACCACCACGAAGCGGTCGGGGCGATGCTCGATCGCCGGACACCGAACTTCACGGGGCAGTGAATCGGTTCCGCCCGGCCGTAAGACAGGTTCACCGCACCGCTGCGGCGGAGACACAGCGCCCGTGACCGGAACGTCCCCCAACCGGCTCGTCCCTGTCCTGTCGGTCCTCGGATCGGTGTTGTCCGTCCAGTTCGGCGCCGCCTTCGGGAGCACCTTGTTCGACACGGTGGGCGCGTCGGGCGCCGTGGCACTGCGGCTCACCGTCGCCGCACTGATCCTCGGCATTCTGGTCCGTCCACGATGGCATCGGTGGACGCGACCGCAACGAGAGGGCATTATCGCCCTGGGACTTGCTCTCGCAGTGATGAATTCGGCCTTCTACGAGGCGCTGGCGCGGCTACCGTTGGGCACCACCGTCACCATCGAGTTCCTGGGGCCGCTCACCCTGGCCGCCGTCTTGTCGCGGCGACTCCGCGACGGCGTGTGGGTGCTGGCGGCTCTCGCGGGAGTGGTGATCCTCGGATTGCGGGACACGGGCACCGAGGCGCTGGACGCCGTCGGTGTTGCGTTCGCCCTCATTGCGGGGGCGGCGTGGGCGGGCTACATCGTCGCCGGTTCCCACTTGGCGGCGACGGTTCCGAGCGCTGACGGCCTGGCCGGTGCCAGCATCGTCGCTGCGGTGCTCACGCTGCCTCTCGGTGTGATTTCAGGCGGGACAGCACTGTTCGATCCCCGCACTCTGGCGGTGGGCGCCGCGGTGGCTCTGCTGTCTTCGGTCATTCCGTACACTCTCGAACTGCGGGCGCTACAGGTGATGAGCAAGAAGGTGTTCGCCATCCTCATCGCGCTCGAGCCGGCTGCTGCCACGCTCGCCGGGGTTCTCGTCCTCGGGCAGGTACTGGGACTGCAGACGCTGGCCGCGATCGCGCTCGTCGTCGCCGCCGGCATCGGGTCGGTGCTGAGTAACAGGTAGTTCCTCTCCGCGTCCAGTTCATATCAGGGTCCCGACGTCGGCAGCGACAATGCGGTCCAATGCGCGCTCGGCCACAGCGGCGATCGTCATCGACGGGTTGCACGCGGCGGTGTTGCCGGGCATCAGGGCACCGTCGAGCACGTACAGCCCGCGCTGGCCGTGCACGCGGCCTTCGAGGTCGCACACCGCGCCCATGCAGGCACCGCCCAGCGGATGCCAGGTGGAGGGGAATCCCGAATTTGTATCCGAGAGTATGCTTCCCGGTCCGGCGATTCTTCGCACGGTCGGATCGATATGACCCTGCTGAATGACTGCGTCACCTTCCTTCGGCCAACGCAATACAGCGCCGTCATTCGCCGAGTCGTAGGCAATGCTGCCACGGCCCTCACTGACGCCGTACCCGACGAGCATGGTGCTGCGGGCGTCGAAGGAGAGCGGTGGTATCGACGCCTGGATGACCGTGTGAGCGGACGAGGGGTCGTCCCAGTTCAGACTGCCGTAGACCACCGGGCCGCCCTGCGGAGCGCCGAATTCCTCTTCGAGGCTTGTCCACACATAGATTCGGTCGGCATTGGTACCCCAACCGGCGCCCAATTGGTCGGGTAGGTCCGGAATCTGTCCCTTTGCCGACGCCCGCACCAGCAGCTTGGTGGTGTTCACACTGCCGGCGGCCATCACCAGAGCGGTCGTCGTGAGTATCTTCTTCTCGAGGACTCTGCCGGACGAGTCGATCCGGTCGACGTGCACGATCCATCGGCCATCCTTGGCCCGCTCGACGTCGGTGACCTGGTGCAGGATCTCCACTGTCACGCGCCCGGTCGCCTCGGCGGCGGCGATGTACGTGACGTCGACCGAGTGTTTACCGCCGTTGTTCACGCCGAGAGCGCCGTCGCCATTGGTATACGACGCTTTCACGCGCCCGTGGACCTCGTCGAGCGCGTAGTTCCAGTCGATCGGCATCGGAATTTTCGCCACGGGAAGACCGGCACGCGTGACGTTCTGCTCGAATACCCTTGCAGCTCGGTAGTTCGGGCTGGCGACCAGTTCGTCGGGAGCGACCGCGAGTTTCAGCATGCGAGCGACCCGCGGATAGTGAATCCTGTCCATGCTCACCCAGTCGAGCGCCTCCGGGAAATGAGTGTTGAAGACGGCCTCGGCCGGCTGCAGCGTCATCCCTTGATATACCAAGGATCCGCCGCCGACTCCCGCAGCGCACAGTGCGGTCATGTTCTCACCGAGCACCGCCTCGAGGAGACCTGCGTGCGGCTCCATCGCCACCGGCGTGCCGAAGAGCTGTGGGCTGGATTCGTACCAGAGGATCCGTTTGTCCGGAGCTGTAGCCCGCGGAAAAGTCTCCGCATTGGGCCCTGTGGGCCAACGCATTCCGCGTTCGAGCACGAGTACCGGCACGCCCGCCTCGGCAAGACGAAGAGCTGCGACACCACCCCCGAATCCGGATCCGACGACGATCACCCGATGACTTTCGCGGGTGACCGAGGTTCGCGCACCACGGTCCTCGCGACTGACGCCGGCCTGGGCAACACGCGGGCTCGCCAACGCAATTCCCGCGGCGGCCGCGCCCGTCAGAAAGGACCGGCGATTGAGTGCAGACACAGCTTTCCCCCAGCTCTCGGTGAAGACGTACTCGGCGAGATGACAAGACAGGTCGACGTGGTCACATCACGCGTGAGCCGGCCAACCGGACGCACTTTGCGGGCAGAGCGCCCGAAGCAATCCCTCAGGCGAGGTCAAAACTAGACACTCGATCGAAGATGTGTCAAGAAACTCGTTTGTTCGAGAGGCGGAACCTGGGGCGCACACCGCGCCGGGTCGTCACGAGCCGAAGGGCATCGCCGGCAGTAGCCAGCGGGTGAGAAACCTGCGCAGGTCGTCGTCGGCGTGAACGGCTTCGTCGTCGAACATGATGACCGAGAGTCCCAGGCGGACCAGAATTTCGACGATGTCGTCCAGGTACGTCTGCGTGTCGGGGTAGCGATCAACGAGGGGTGAGAGCAACTCGCGTGCAACGGGTTTGGCGCGACGCATCATTCCCGCGTCGAAAAGAGGGTTTCCCTGCTCGGCCTGGAGCAGTGCCGCGAGGACCGGGTCCGCGTGCACCGCAGCCCGACTGGCGACGACAAGCTCGACGACGAGCTCGAAGGGCGTGTCGGTGGCGTCCAAGCGGGAACGGATGCCGCCCACCACCTCCACCGCAAGGCCGGCGATCGCCTGCGACACCAGTTCCTCGCGTGACCCGAAGATGGAGTAGACGGTTTGCCGCGTGACGCCCGCGGCCTGAGCCACCGCCGCGATGGTGACCCCGTCGAAGCCGTCACTTCTGATCAACTCGAGCGTGGCATCCAGGATCTTCCTCCGCGACCGCATGGGGCCATTATCGGGTACCGCCCTCATGTGGTCGCCCGGCCGCCGCACCGTCTCTCTCCGCGAGCCTTCTCCGCCTGGCAGTATCGACGCCGTGAGTACCGCGAACCTGTCCCGGGCCGAAACAGCCGAACGCAGCCGGTCGATCGAGGTGCTCCGGTACCGAGTGGAGCTCGACCTACTCGGTGCCGTGCATCCCGGCGTGGACACCTTCAGCACCACCACCACGGTGGAATTCACCTCGCACTCCCCCGAGACCTGGCTGGACTTCATCGGTGCCCGGGTGGAGTCGGTGACCGTCGACGGAACCGCGGTGGATGTGCAGTACGACGGTGCACGCATCGCATTGACCGGACTACGGGAATCATCCGTCGTGACCGTCGTCGCACACGGCGACTACTCGCGCAGCGGGGAGGGTCTGCACCGGTTCGTCGACCCGTCCGACGGACAGACGTACCTGTACACCCAGTACGAGCCGGCCGACGCCCGCCGGGTTTTCCCGTGCTTCGAACAACCCGACCTCAAGGCTTCGTTCACCTTCGTCGTCACCGCGCCACGCGGCTGGGAAGTGATCTCCAACCAGTACGTCGACCGTCGCGACACCGTGAGGGACGGCCAGGTCGTCACCTTCGCAGCTACCTTGCCCCTGTCCACCTACATCACCGCGGTCGTGGCCGGTCCGTACCACAGGGTCGAATCCTCCTGGCAGAGAGGAAACCTCACAGTTCCGCTGAGCGTCCTGTGCCGGGCATCCCTGGCACGATATCTGGACGCCGACACGATTTTCGACATCACTCAGCAGGGCTTGGACTTCTTCGCCGACGCCTTCGACTACCCGTATCCGTGGGGTAAGTACGACCAGGTCTTCGTGCCCGAGTACAACCTCGGGGCCATGGAGAATCCGGGCTGCGTCACCTTCACCGAGGCGTACGTGTTCCGTGGGTCGGCGACCGATGCCCAGTACGAGGGCCGGGCCAACACGATCCTCCACGAGATGGCGCACATGTGGTTCGGTGACCTCGTCACCATGGTGTGGTGGGACGATTTGTGGCTCAAGGAGTCGTTTGCCGACTACATGGGGTCACTCGCCAGTGCCGAGGCGACGCGGTGGACACAGGCGTGGGTGGCGTTCGCCAACCGGCGCAAGGCCTGGGCTTATCTCCAGGACCAGCTCCCGACGACCCATCCCATCGTGGCCGACATCGTCGACCTCGAAGCCGCGAAGCTCAATTTCGACGGCATCACCTACGCCAAGGGCGCCAGTGTGCTGAAGCAGCTCGCGTCCTACGTGGGTCGGGACGCCTTCTTCGAGGGCGCTCGCCGCTACTTCCGCGCCCATGCCTTCGGAAACACCACCTTGGCCGATCTGCTGACCGAGCTGTCCGGCACATCCGGTCGCGACCTGACCAGCTGGGCCGACGCCTGGTTGCAGACCAGCGGAGTATCGACTCTGGCCCTGGAGCGCAACGACGGGGGCGGCGCGACTCTTTCGCAGACCGATCCCCGACCGCACCGGCTGGCGATCGGCATGTACGACTTCGATGAAGCCGGCGACCTGGTGTGCACCGAGCGATCCGAAATTGACATCACCACCTCGCACACTCCTGTCGACCTCTCAGATGCCCCGCTGGTGCTACCGAACGACGCCGATCTGACGTATGCGAAGGTGCGCCTCGACACTCGCTCGCTGACCACGGTGGAGAACTCCCTCGACCGGGTTCGCGACCCGTTGGCACGCGGGCTGATCTGGTCGTCCCTCTGGAATGCGACGCGGGACAGTGAACTGGAGGCAGCCCGCTATCTTGCCATGGCGCAGCGGTTCTCGCCTACGGAGTCCAACCCGGCTCTCCTGACCTCGGTGCTGTCGAATGCGCCCTTCGCGATCGAGCACTACCTACCCGAATCCGCCCGAGCGGACGCCCGCAGGCGATGGCTCGAGCACACCTGGAACGAAATGTTCGTCAGTGATTCCGGTGCCCAGCTCACCTGGGCGCGCGCTGTCGCCGCCGTTGCGACAACCGACGGAGGCCGGGCGGCGGATATTCGATCGATTCTCGATGGCAGTGCACCGCCGCCGTCCGGACTGTCTCTCGACCCCGACCTGCGGTGGGCGTTGTGGCTCGCTCTCGCCGCCACCGATCATGCCGATGACACCGACCTGCACGCCGAATGGCAGCGGGACGACACCGGGTCCGGTCGCACCGCGTACCTGCGTGCGATGTCGGCCCGTCCGGAAGTCGCCGTCAAGTCGGAGGCCTGGGCGTCCATCTTCCACGACCACTCGCTGTCGAACGATCACCTCGACGCCACCATCAGCGGATTTCTCGCGGGAGCACGCCGTGACCTCGCCGCACCGTTCGCGGAGGACTATTTCGCCGCAGTGCGTCCGACCTGGCGGGACCGGAGCATCGAGATGGCACGCCGGGTGGTGACCGGCTTGTTCCCCCGGGACACGAACCTCGCCGCGGCCGACGCCTGGCTCGCAGCGAACGCCGACGCACCGGGCGCTCTGCGAAGACTGATCGTCGAGCAACGCGACCATCTCGCGCGCGATCTCCGGGCGCAGGAGTTCAACTCCGGATTCGGGACGCGCACGCCCTCGGACGAACCCTGACGCGCGGGCGAGGAGCCCATATCATCGAGACGGGACCGGCATTCGCCCGCGGAAGTACCAGGAAAGGACACTCGTGGACCAGCACAGTTTCGAGGTCGAACTCCCGTCGGACACGTCGTTCGAGTCGGCGGAGGAACACGTCCTGCAGGAGATCGTCGGTCCCCGAATGCTCCGCGAGGGCAAGGATGGTTACGCCGACCTGCACGTGGACACCAAGGTCGAGAGCCGAAAGCCGGGAATCTCGATTTTCGCGGGGTCCTACAAGCTCTAGCAGAACTGTTACTCAGGCGACGGATCGTCGGCCGATCGCGAAAAGTTCCCGAGGCGAATCGATGCCCTTCAGCCTGTGGCTGCCGGCCGGTTCGCACCAGAAGTCGTCGGTGTCCAGTTCGTCGTAAAACTCACCGGTGACCACCACCTCGTGGGCGGGTGCGACGGCCACCACGCGGGACGCCATGTTGACCGGTCGACCGAACCAGTCGCCCGCGCTCGGCACTGCGGTTCCCCAGTCGATGCCGGCCCGAAGTGGTGGCAATCCTTCCAGACGGGCGGCATCGACGAGGTCGAGTGCGGCGCCCGCGAGCGCGGAGGCATCCCACGACACCAGCATGACCGCGTCCCCGATCGTCTTCACCAATCGCACAGGCGAGACCACCAGGTCAGTGGCCAGGCGGTCGAGCCGTTCCGCGACCCGGCTCAGATCGTCCGCCGCGCCCTGTTCGCCGAGCAGCGTGAACCCGACGAGATCGGCGAAACACACCCCGATCTGCTGTGAACCCCGGATGTGCAGGTTCGAGTCACCGGCGATGCCGACCGCGTCCGAACGCAGTTGTTCACGCAGGCTCGTCGCAAGAATGTGCGCGAGTATCTGTGCCTGGAAATCTGCGATGCGGCGCACCTCCACCGCATACTGCAGGGCAACTTCCGGGTGATCACCCGCTGCCGCGAGACGGTCCTGGAGGAGGGCCTCCGCGGCATCGGCCAACGTCCAGATATTGCGGCCCATGACGCGTGCGGCCGCGAACATTCCACCTTCGTCGAGTCCCAGATCTCGGTACTGCTTCAATCCTCGCGCAAGGCTCACATCACCGTCGTTGTAGTACGCCCCGTCCTCGGACGCTCCCCTGCCGATGGCACGAAACCAACGGCGGGCATCCTCGACGGTGAGACCGGCCAGCTGCGAGATTTCCTCGATGCTGTACGTGCCTTTCGGCGACAAGGCATGCTCGAGCAACAGGTGAGCGAGCCGGTTGCCCTGAGTCGCAGCCCGTAGTTCGTCGATGGTCACGTTCTCCGCGACCAGCGTGTCGAGCACGCCGATCCGGGCAGCACGGTCCGAACCCGAGAGCCCCTCCAGGAGACCGGCACGTTCGAAGTTCTCGATCTGAACACGATGCGGAACCGGACGGCGCAGTAATCGAGGCGCCGGGGACACCAACCCTCCCGGCCGCGGCACGAGCCGCACGCCGACTCGCCGCGGAAGCCGCCGTTTCGCCCCGGAATTGAGCACGTCCTCATCGTCGCAGGCATCACGGCCTTGATCGCGGAGATTACGGGAAGTGCTTCCCACGGACGGCGAGACCGAACTATATTCGGTGCATGCCGATTCAAAGTCTGTTGTTGGATGCGGCGGAAGCACACTTCGCACGCCGCGGAGTTCTCGAGACCCGACTGTCCGACATCCGGCAGGAGGTTGGGGCGAGCGTGGGTGCGGTGTACCACCACTTCCCCAACAAGGCCGAGCTGTACGCACAGGTCTGGCTCCGCGCACTCACCGACTATCAGGATCAGTTCTGGACTGCACTGTCCGAGTGCGCGGACGCCCGGACCGGAATCGAAGGAGCGGTCGTACACCACCTCGCGTGGGTGTCCACACACAGGGACAGGGCTGCGATCCTGTCTGCGCCTCGTCCCCCTGCCGTCGACCAGCGTGTGCACGACAAGAACGCCGCATTCTTCCGCCAGGTGACGCACTGGTGGCGTGTCCACGAGCATTACGGCACGGTCCGTCGCCTCGGCTTCGATGTTCTGTACGCACTGTGGCTCGGACCTGCGCAGGAGTATTCCCGGCACTGGCTCGCCGGCTCGATGACCACCGAACCCGCCGCCGTGGCCCCGGAATTGGCGCGCGCCGCGTGGATGTCGCTACGAACTCAGGAGTGAACCATGACCGTGGATGTCGCCTTGACTCCGGACTCTGCCCGGGCCGTGCTGGAAGCCCAGCCGTTCAGCATGCTCGTGGGCGCCCGCATGACGCAGTTCGGCGACGGCCGTACCACCCTCGAGATTCCCGTCCGTGACGATCTACGGCAGCAGAGTGGTTTCGTGCACGGCGGCGTCCTGTCCTACGCCGCCGACAATGCGCTCACCTTCGCGGCCGGCACCGTGCTCGGAGCGAACATCATGACCGCCGGATTCACGATCACCTACTTGCGTCCGGCGCTGGGAGTGATCGTTCGCGCCGACGCTCGGGCCGACGCCGCGACCCGGCGGCAGGCCCTGTGCCGCTGCGACATCTACGCAGTGCAGCAAGACGGCTCAGAGGTGCTCTGTGCCGCCGCGCAGGGAACCGCGACGGTCAAGCAGACGCGGTAGCACCGCCGCCACGAGATGACACGATGGATGTCATGGCAGACACAGTGGACCATGCTTCCGTCGTTCACGCGCGCGAGCGCATCGACGGGCTGATTCGGCGAACTCCCACCTTCCGGGCCACCGTTCCGACGGCCCACGGTGACGTTCCGGTGATCTTCAAGCTCGAATTCCTCCAGTACGGCGGATCGTTCAAGGTCCGCGGCAGTCTCAACGCCATGCTTCACGCAGAGGAGGAGGGGCAGCTCGCCGACGCGGGGGTCGTCATCGCCTCCGGTGGAAACGCCGCGATCGGCGCAGCCTGGGCGTCACGCCTGCGCGGTGTGAGATGCACCGTGGTGGTGCCGAACACCGCGCCCGACATCAAGATCGAGAAGCTGCGGGCGCTGGGGGCGGATGTCCGCACGGTGGGCGACCGCTATGCGGAGGCCGCCGCGTACGCCGCAGAGCTCGCCGAGTCGTCGAACGCACTGGCGCTGCACGCCTACGACCTTCCGGACATCGTCGCGGGAGCGGGCACCATCGCCCTCGAGATCCAGGACGACGTCCCCGAACCTGTCACCTACGTGGTCGCCGTAGGCGGCGGCGGACTGCTGTCGGGCATCGTCGCGGGTAGCCGCGACGACGACGCCATCATCGGTGTGGAACCGCGCGGCGCGGCCACCCTGCACACGGCCGTCGCGGCACGCCGTCCCGTGGACATCGACATCGACAGCATTGCCGGCGACTCTCTCGGGGCCACCCAGATCGGCTCGATCGCGTGGGCCACCGTGTCTGGGCGGCCCGTCGACAGCCTCGTCGTGGACGACAGCGCACTGCTCGACGCGCGAACGCTCCTGTGGGAGGAGTTCCGGATCGTCGTCGAACACGGCACGGCGGCGGCGCTCGCCGCGATCCTCACCGGCGAACTCGTACCGCCGTCGGATCGACCGCTGTGTGTCGTCCTGTGCGGGGCCAACACCGCACTGACCAGCTACTGAAGGGCGAGGGATCAGCCGCGGGGTTTCAGCCGGCTGTTCGGCAGCTCAGGCGCAGGCAAAGCCGAACCGTCGTATCCCTCGACGGTTCCGAACCGGTAGTCGGTGGACTCTGCGCCACGGATTTCCGACTGCCAGTCCCGGCGGTAGCCGACGATGTCGTCGTGGCTGCGACCGAGGAAGTTCCACCACATGATCACCTGCTCGCCGAGTGGCTCGCCGCCGAGCAGCAGCAGCCGGGCGCGGGTCTCACCGGTATTTCGCAACGCCACTACCGAGGACCCCGGCGGCTGATAGCCGAGTTCCGCCCACTTCAACGGGGTTCCGCGTAGACGGACGTCACCTTCGTCGACCAGAACCCCGACTTCGAAACCGGGTTCGATGTCGAAGGTGACGTCGGCACCCGGATCGAGCAGGACCTCCGCCCCCAACAGCGGCGAGAATGTGTGGACCGGCGAGGTCGACCCCGCCGTGGTACCGAGAAAAACCCGGACCGTTGCGCCGTCCAACTCCACCGGTTCCGGCGCATAGGTGTCGAAGGCGGGCGGCGCGTCCTGAGCCGAGGCGGGCAACGCCACCCACAGCTGGGCGCCGTGCAGAATGCGCGTCTCCGGCGTCGACACCTCCGAATGTGCGATGCCCCGCCCGGCCGTCATCAGGTTCAGTTCGCCGGGCCGGACCATGGCGTGTGAGCCGATACTGTCGCGGTGCTCGATTTCGCCGGTGAACAACCAGCTCACTGTCTGCAGCCCGGTGTGTGGATGCGGCGGGACGTTCATCCCCCCGGTGAGTCCGACATCGTCCGGGCCGTAGTGATCGGCGAAACACCACGCCCCGATCAGTGAACGCTCGCGCTGCGGCAGAGTGCGCCGGACCGGCATGGCGCGAGGGCCGCCCAGCGGAACCTCGCGCGGGCTCAGCACCTCGATACCCTCGCCACCGGGACGGGACTCACACCGCTTCTCCACCGAATTCGCTTCCACATTGCTCACGATTCCATCGTGCCTTTCGTCGGCTCTGCGCGGTACCACGTGTACGACGTTCGGGGTCTCGTCTCGTCGACAGACGCCACATCAGTTCTACAGAGGGGTGGCCTCGGTCAACGTCCGATCGGCCTTCATCGACGCGTGCGTCGGTGGATTCTCCGGCACGTGCGCCGGACGACGCGCGGCAAACTCTTTGCGCAGCACAGGAACCACCTCGCCACCGAGCAGGTCCAGCTGTTCGAGCACCGTCTTCAGGGGAAGGCCTGCATGATCGACGAGGAACAGCTGACGCTGATAGTCGCCGAAGAAGTCGGCGAACGTGAGGGTCTTCTCGATCACCTGCTCGGGCGTCCCGACCGTCAACGGCGTCTGCTCGGTAAAGTCTTCGAGGCTGGGGCCGTGCCCGTACACCGGGGCGTTGTCGAAGTAGGGTCGGAACTCGTCGACGGCGTCCCGAGCGTTCTTTCGCATGAACACCTGCCCACCCAATCCGACGATCGCCTGATCGGCACGCCCGTGACCGTAATGCTCGTAGCGCTCCCGGTACAGATTGATCAGCGCGATGTAGTGCTCTTTGGGCCAGAAGATGTTGTTCGCGAAGAATCCGTCGCCGTGAAAGGCCGCGATCTCCGCGATTTCCGGGCTGCGGATGGAGCCGTGCCACACGAACGGCGCAATACCGTCGAGCGGCCGCGGCGTCGAGGTGAAGCCCTGCAAGGGGGTACGGAACTGTCCCTGCCAGTCCACGACCTCTTCGTCCCAGAGTCGACGCAGCAACCGGTAATGCTCGAGCGCCAGCGGAATTCCCTGGCGGATGTCCTGACCGAACCACGGATAGACCGGAGCCGTATTGCCGCGGCCCATCATCAGGTCGACGCGTCCGTCGGCGAGATGCGACAGCATGGCGTAGTCCTCGGCGATCTTCACCGGGTCGTTGGTCGTGATCAGCGTTGTCGACGTCGAGAGGATGATCTTCTTCGTCTTGGCGGCGAGATACCCCAGCATGGTCGTCGGGGACGACGGGACGAAAGGCGGATTGTGATGCTCGCCGGTCGCAAAGACGTCGAGCCCGACCTCTTCGGCGTGTGTGGCAATGGTGGTCATCGCCTTGATGCGCTCGTGCTCGGACGGAGTGCGGCCGGTGGTCGGATCGGTCGTCACGTCGCCGACGGTGAATATTCCGAACTGCATGAGATGTTCCTCCCGAACCGCACAGTCACGCGTGCATCAATCTGATACAACATTCAACCACATGGGAGTATTCCGGGTAGCCGGGAACGCGAAGGGCGGCAAACACAGAAGTGCTTGCCGCCCCTCGCCGCGATACGCCGGATCCTCCGCGCAGCCGGTCAGTGCATCATGATCTGCGGAACATCCTCTGCTTCGAGCGCCGGATTCACCGTCTTCTTCCGCGGCAACAGGAACGCCGGAATCAGAGTCAGTGCGATGAGCACGGTCGCCACCATGAAGGTGTTACCGAAGGCGTCGGCCGCGGCGTTCAGAATGCTGTCGACGGCGCCGGGAGGCTGCTGCGCGGCCACCTCGGGAACGTGCTGCATCGCCACGGTCTGGTTGTCGAGACCCCGATCGAGTAGCTGGTTCGTCAGAACGACCGACATGACGGCGGTACCGATCGAACCCGCGGTCTGCTGGACGATGTTCATCAGCGAAGAACCGCGCGCGACCTGCTCGTTGGACAGGGTGACGATGGCTGCGGTCATCAGCGGCATCATGGTGCAACCCATTCCCAGGCCCATCACGAACAGCGCACCCATCAGCAGCCACGCCGGTGAATCCCCTGCGACCTGGGTGAACACTCCCAGGCCGACTAGAATCAGCGGCAGACCCGTGAGCACGATCTTGCCCGGACCGATCTTGTCGACGAGCCGACCGGCGACCGGCATGGTCAGCATCGCGCCGATTCCCTGCGGAGCCATCAGCAGACCGGCAGCCAGAGTGGTGTGTCCCCCGACCTGGATGAAGTAACTCGGGAAGAGCAGACCTGCACCCATGAACGCGACAATGAACAGCGAGGTCGTGATGACCGCGACCGACAACTGCCGGTTCTTGAACAGGCGGAGGTCGATCAGCGGGTGATCCTTGCGAAGCGCATGGAAGACGAACGCGATGATGAGCACCAATCCGATGGCTCCGGACACCAGCACTCGGGCCGAGGCCACGGTGCCGACCTCTGGAATGGACGACACACCGAACAGGAACAACGCCAGGCCGGGCGAGAGCAGCAGCATTCCGAGGAAATCGAAGGACTCCGACGGCGAAGGCTTGTCCGACGGCAGGATGATGAACGCCGCCGCGAGCGCGACGATACCGATGGGCAGGTTGATCAGGAAGATCCAGTGCCAGCTGGCCGCCTCGATCAGCCAGCCACCGAGGATCGGACCGCCGATGGGCCCGAGCAGCATCGGGATACCGAGCACCGCCATGACCCGGCCGACTCGATCCGGGCCGGCCGCCCTTGTCATGATGGTCATGCCGAGCGGCATCAACATGCCGCCGCCGAGACCTTGAAGCACGCGGAATCCGATCAGCGTCGTGATGTCCCAGGCGAAACTACACAGCACCGAGCCGAGCACGAACAGGATCAGTGCGGTCATGTACAGGCGCTTGGTGCCGAACCTGTCGGCCGCCCACCCGGTGAGAGGGATGACGGTAGCGAGCGCGAGGGTGTACCCGGTCATCGTCCACGCAACGGTGGCGTAGGTGCTGTCGAACTCGGTGGCGAATGTCGGCAGCGCGACGCTGACCACGGTCACATCGAGGATCGACATGATGGCGCCGAGCACCACCACCGACGCGATCTTGAGGACCGTGCCGTCGAGCTTGTCGGGCACCGCGGGCGCGGCGTTCGGCGATGTCATCCGAATGTCTCCTGGTTGTCTTCCCACAGGAAGTTACCTGCGAGGATCGGTTGTAGGGCCTCGATCAGTCGAGCCCGCTCGGCCTCCGGAATCCGCCATGCGAACTGTCGCAACTGATCACGCTTGCAGTCGATGTGGTGGTTGGCCAGCTCGTGCCCCGCCTCCGACAAGGACACTCGCTTGACCCGGCGGTCACGGTCGTCCTCCCGACGAACGACGAGACCGAGCTTCACGAGCTGGTCGACGTTCCGACCGGCTGCCGCCACCGAGAGCCGCAACCGTTCCGCAACCTCGTGGATCGGCAGTGGCTCACCGTGCTGCGCAAGCGCGAAAAGCATGCGTACCTGAGAGAACGTGAGGTCCAGCTCGATCAGGGCGTCCATCGACTCCGACTCCCCCACACACAACACTTGCGAGAAGAAATCGTTGAGTGCATCGAAGAGAAGAGCAGGAGAGTTGTCGGCCACCCCGAAATGCTAGCGCACATGCAACTATTGCCGAAGAGCAACTATGACGCAACCGAATTATCGGTGTCGGGTATCACAGCGTCACTGCTCGCGATCCTGCACGAGTACGGCTTTGCCCATTACGCGCCCCGCCTCGAGGTCGCGCAGCGCCTCGGCGGCGTCGGCCAGCCGGTATCGGCTCTTCACCAACGGCGTCAGACCTCGCTCGATGTGCCCGAGGAGTGCAGCGTGCACCTCGGCCAGCGCCTCCGGTTCGGTACGGAGGAATTCACCCCACGCCGCCCCGACGATGCTGATGTTGCGAAAGAGCACACGATTCAATTTGACCTCGGGAATCGCTCCGCCGGCGAACCCGATGACCAGCAGCCGCCCTTCCGGGGCCAGCACGCGCACCGCTTCGTCGAATGCGTCACCACCGACCGGATCGACGACCACCTGTGCGCCGACACCACCGGTCAGGGCGCGAACATGCTCGCCCCAGCCTTCCCTGAGCTGCACGACCTCGTCGGCGCCCAATTCCCGCAGGAAGTCCCCGGCACCGTCCCGCCGCACGACGGCGATCACCCGCGCGCCGTGGGCCTTCGCCAGCTGGATCGTCGACGTGCCGACACCACCTGCCGCGCCCAGCACGACGACCGTCTCTCCGGAACGTAATTGCGCCCGCCGTTGCAGCGCGAACTCCATCGTCTGATAGTTGACGATCAGGGACGCAGCGGCCTCGAAGCTCAGCGAGTCGGGGATCGGCAGCACCTGTGCGGGCGGCACGGCGACCCGCTCGGCGTATCCGCCGACGTGCGAGACGGCCAGCACCCGCCGCCCGGGTTCGAGCCCGCAGTCCGGCGGCGCCGACACGACAACCCCGGCCACTTCCGCCC
This sequence comes from Rhodococcus sp. WAY2, assembly GCF_009859915.1. Classification (NCBI taxonomy): domain Bacteria; kingdom Bacillati; phylum Actinomycetota; class Actinomycetes; order Mycobacteriales; family Nocardiaceae; genus Rhodococcus; species Rhodococcus sp. WAY2. The sequence continues at coordinate 1,828,471 of NZ_CP046572.1, read as the reverse complement.
CGGGAACGAACGGCGGCTCGGGCCGAATCTGATACTTGCCGTAGCTGATGAGCAGGTCGGGGAAACACACCCCACTCGCCCGGACATCGATCAGCACCGCACCATCAGCCTGCGGTTCGGGCACCTCCTGCACCGTCATGCCATCCGGCCCGGACAGTTCCGTCACCACCACTGCGCGCATTCCCGAATGCTAGACGCGTACCGGGACCGGAAGTGATCAACGAGCGAAGAGACGTCTCCGCTTGCGGGCGACAGCCACCATTTCGACCTTGTCCGTCATCTTCACCCGGGGTCGGCCGGACCCTTCCGCGCGCGCAGTCTCGGCCTTGTCGATCGCCCGCCAGCCGGTGAAACCGATCTGCTCCGGCTGCCGGCGCTCGACGAGCTTCTTGACGTCCTTGCGGGTTCCGACGTCGCCGCGAAGTTTGCCCGCCTCGAAGTCCTCGAGCAGGGCGGCGACCGTCTCCTTGGCGCACGCCTTGTTGGTTCCGATGACACCGCTGGGACCGCGCTTGATCCACCCGGTGACGTACACGCGGTCGGATACGCGGCCGCGTTCGTTGGGGATGACGCCACGTTTCTCGTCGAACGCGACGCCACCCACGGGATTGCCGCGGTAGCCGATGGAGCGGAGCACGAGAGAGGTGTCGAGCGAGCCGGTGTCGTCGACGGGCCGGGCGACGACGGCGCCGGACTCGTCGACGACGAGTTCGTTGCGACCGAAGCGCAGCGCCTCGGCCCTACCGGATCCCGTGATGTCGAGCGGGGACGTCAGGTACCGGAACACGATCCGCTTGTGTCCGGGCCGCGGAGTGCGTGCGGCGAACTCCTGCGCCAGCCGGACCTTCATCGCAGTGGCCGGGTCGTCGAGCAATGCGCGGCTGCCGTCATCGAGATCGAGATCGGCCTCGTCGATAACGACGTCCACGTTCTCGAGATCGCCGAGCGCAAGGAACTCGGGGTTGCTGTATGCCGCCTGAGCGGGACCTCGACGACCCAGGAGAACAACCTCCTCGATGTTGCTGTTGCGCAATGCAGCAAGTGCGTGATCGGCGATGTCCGTCCGTTCCAGCTCCGCCACGTTCATCGTGAGGATGCGGGCGACGTCCAGCGCGACGTTGCCGTTTCCGACGATCACGGCCCGCTTCCCGGAGAGGTCGAACGCGCGATCGGCATAGTCCGGGTGGCCGTTGTACCAGGCAACGAACTCGGTGGCAGCATGCACTCCGGGCAGGTCCTCACCGGGGATGTTCAACCGTCGGTCGCTCGACGCGCCCACGGCGTAGACGACCGCGTGATGGTTCCGGAGGAGCTCGTCGTGGGTGATGTGCTTGCCGACCTCGACGTTGAGGTGAAATTCGAAGTTCGGGCGGTCCAGGCTCCACTCGAACATCCGCGTCACCTCCTTGGTACCGGGATGGTCCGGCGCGACCCCGGCGCGGACGAGGCCCCACGGCGTCGGCAGCTTCTCGAACATGTCGACCTCGACGTCGGAGCGCTCGAGCAGCTCACCGGCGGCGTAGCAGGCAGCAGGCCCGGCACCGACGACGGCGACCCGCAGCTTCCCCAGATCCCGTCGCGGCGGGGTGGCGGGAGTGAGCGGAAGCCACCCCGTCGGCATGGGGTTGGTCGTGTAATAGTCGGCGTTGATGTCCTTGTAGCGGGTGAGCGATCCCAGGAGCTTGTCTTCCGGGAAGATCGCGTCCACGGGACAGGCGTCGACGCACGCCCCGCAGTCGATGCAGGTCTCGGGGTCGATGTGGAGCATCTCGGTCTGAGCGAACTCCCGCTCCTCCGGCGTCGGATGGATGCAGTTCACGGGGCAAGCGGAGACACAGCTCGCGTCGTTGCAGCACGCCTGCGTGATGACATATGCCATTTGCGGATTCCTCACACCTGTTCGGACCATGTGTTCGTGTGTGTTACACGAAGTAACAGTTATGGAAACTGTACTGAGAAACGCGTCTCCGAACAACCCTCGCCGCCGAATGCGAGAATCAGGAGACTGTCCACGAGCGAAGGAAACGCACCTTGTCACTCGATCAGCCACTGGCCGTGCTCCCCGATCGCGGCCGAGTTTTCGAGACTTCGTGGCCCGTACGCACCGGGGACATCGACGCGGCCAAGCGACTGCGCCTCGACGGGATCGCCCGCTACCTGCAGGACGCCGGGCTGGACAACCTCGAGGCCGTCGACGCCGCCGAGAGCCACCCCCTGTGGATAGTCCGCCGGACGGTCATCGACATCATCCGTCCGGCGGTGTGGCCTGAACGCGTGCACCTTCGCCGCTGGTGTTCGGGGTTGTCCACCCGATGGACGAACATGCGGGTGCAGATCGAAGGCGAAAAGGGCGCGCTGATCGAGACCGAAGGTTTCTGGATTCATATCAGCGCCGAAACCGGGATGCCGACGCGTATCGAGGACGGGTTCATCGATGCACTCGGTGAGTCCGCCAACGAAACGCGCTTGAAGTGGAAGCGCTGGTTGGTCGAGGACGCTCCGTCGACCGACGAGGAAGGCGTCGAGGAGACGCCATTCGGGCTGCGCCGCACCGACATCGACCCGTTCGACCACGTCAACAACGCCGTCTACTGGCAAGCGGTGGAAGAGTTGTTGGCCGATCACGAGCACCCGGGTGGCGGCCGCCTCGTCGACAACCCGCATCGCGCCGTGCTCGAGTACCTGTCGCCGATCGTGTCGACGGACAAGATCGTTCTTCGCTCGCGCCGCGACGACACGTCGTTGACGGTGTGGTTCCTGGTCGACGACACCGTGCGGGCAGTCGCCAAGGTTGGTCCCCTCTCCGTGTGATCAGACCATCTGCTGGATACCGATCACCCGCAGCACATCGAGCTTCGCCCGGGCGTCCGAACCCGGTTGCGGCAGGTACACCAGCAGGTGCTGGTAGGCGCTCGGCGTCAGAAGCGTCTCGCACACGAGGTCGATCCGTCCGACCTCCGCGTGGAGCACGCTCTTGGTGTCGGAGCGGCGGACCGCCACGTCATGACGGTCCCACAGTGCGGCGAACTCGGGGCTGCGCTCGCGGAGTCGAGTCACCAATTCCGTCACGTCGGCGTCGCCCGCCCGACGCGCCGCGGTAGCCCGCAGATCCGCGATCTGGTTTGCGGCGAGCCGCTCGTGTTCATCGTCGGGGAACATGGAGCGTTCCTCCGGGTGCACGAAATACCGCCACGGAAGGTAGCGGTCGAGACCGGAGAACGCGGACGCGTCCCCGAACAGGGCGACGTGCATGCGGTTCTGCATCAGCACCTCACCGAGGTCGGAGATGACGCAGGCCGGGGTGTCGTCGAGCTTGTCCAGCAGGTGCAGAAGTCCCGGTCCGACGTGCTTGTCCCCTGCCGCTCGCAGCGGTGGCACCTGTCCCGACAACAAGTAGAGATGGTCACGCTGGTCATCGTTCAGCCTCAGTGCCCGCGCAAGGGAGGCCAGTACCGAGGTCGACGGGTGCGGCCCGCGAGCCTGCTCGAGCCGGGTGTAGTAGTCGGTGGACATACCTGCGAGCAGCGCGACCTCATCGCGTCGCAGTCCGGGTGTCCGGCGCCGGACACCCGGCGGTAAGCCCACATCCGCCGGGACCAACTGCTCTCTGCGACGGCGGAGGAAGTCGGCCAGCTCGGTGCGGTCCATGGACCAACTGTGCCCCACACCTGAATGCTCTGCCAGGGATCGCCGGTCCCCCGATGAAGGGTCTCTGGTTGTCGTGTCCCGAGCGGATCACGCTGGTGTCGGTCCCACACCACGACGACCGTCAGGAGCACATCATGGTCCCCACAACCTCACTCGGAACCACAGGTCCCACCGTCAGCCGGATCGGACTCGGTGCCATGGGCATGTCCGGGATGTACGGCCGGTCGGAAGACGCGGAGTCGACCGCAACGATCCACGCCGCCCTCGATGAGGGAATCGACCTCATCGACACCGGCGACTTCTACGGGTCCGGTCACAACGAGACCCTGATCGGGGCAGCGCTGTCCGGACGCAGGCGCGAGGACGTCACGTTGAGCGTGAAGTTCGGCGCAATGCGCGGACCGGGAGGCAGGTGGGGCGGAGTCGACAACCGGCCCGACTCGATCCGCAACTTCCTCGCCTACTCGCTGCAGCGACTCGGCGTCGACTACATCGACATCTACCGTCCCGCCCGCCTCGACCCCAGCGTGCCGATCGAGGACACTGTCGGCGCGATCGGCGAACTGGTCGAGGCCGGCTACGTGCGGCATATCGGCCTGTCGGAGGTGGGCCCCGAGACGATCCGCCGAGCAGCCGCCGTGCATCCCATCGCCGACCTCCAGATCGAGTACTCGCTGATCTCGCGCGGCATCGAGAACGAGATCCTCCCCCTGTGCCGCGAACTCGGCATCGGCGTCACCGCGTACGGGGTGCTGTCCCGCGGTCTGCTCAGCGACTCACTGCGATCGAATTCCGCGCTGGCGCCCGACGATTTCCGCGCCTACAGCCCGCGCTTCCAGGGTGAGAACCTCCGACAGAATCTGCGGCTCGTCGACACGATGGCCGAACTCGCCGCGCAACACGGGGTGACCGTCGCACAACTCGCGATCGCCTGGGTGCTCGCGCAGGGAGGCGACATCGTCCCGGTCGTCGGCGCCCGCAAGGTCACCCGCCTCACCGAAACGCTCGGCGCGCTCGACGTGCACCTGAGCGCCGCGGACCTGGCCGGCATTGCCGCAGCGGTTCCCGATTCCGCGGTCGCCGGCGACCGCTACGCACCCGCGCAGATGGCCCAGCTCGACAGTGAACGGACCACGGTCGGGCAAAGCTAGTTCACAGCGCCGCGGCGGCCGGCGACCAACGGCTGCAGGAACTCGGCCCAGCGGGCGAACACCTGGTAGTGGCCGCCGCCCACCCAGACATGGGTGTCGGCGGCGCCGAGTCGCTGGGCGAGGCGCCGATACATCTCCGGGGCGAGGATGTCGTCGGCGTCGCCGTAGAACACGTCGACCGGCTGGGAGATGTCCTCGGGCACGAACCCCCACTCCAGGAACGCCCACATGTCGTCGAGAACTCCGACGCCACCCTGCACCAGAGCCTCTCCCATCTCCTCCTCGAACATCTGCTCCAGCACCGGGTCGAGCAGCACGTCCCGGTCCGCGGGGGCCTCCTCGGCGAGGTGTGTGACGAACTTCTGCAGATCGCGGCGGGACGCTTTCGACTCGTGTCGCGCTGCAGCGGTGGCGACGAAACGAGCATGGTTGAGTCGCCAGATCATGCGCAGGTCGCGATTGAGCACGAGGTCCCGGGAGCCTCCCTCGTCGAACGGGCCGAGCGGGGAGGCCAGCACCAACCGGGTGACCCTGTCACCGAGCAGGTGCGCGGCGGCCAACGCGTGCGGTCCACCGCCGGACCAGCCGGCGATGGCGAATCGCTCGATCTCCAGCTCGTCCGCGAGAGCGGCGAGATCCTGCGGCCAGTCCAGCAGACTCCGGCCCCGCAGCTGGGTGGAGCCCCCCACGCCGGGGCGGTCAGCGGTGATCAGCCGCAAGCCGAGCGACCGGGTGAGGGTGTCGTCGGGGTACCGGGCGAGACGGGAGTCCCCGGTGCCGTGGGCGAAGAACACGGGCATGCCGTCGACGTCGCCCCACTCTTCGTACGCGAGTGTCCGACCGTCGGCTAGCTGGAGGGAGGCCACGGCTGCGACGCTACCGGCCCCTGCGGGGCCCGTCTCGACAATCCGAAACCATGCCTTAGCGTCTAGCCATGGCCACGCACAAGACCCCGCACAGCCGCACGCTGATCCTCATGCGGCACGGGAAGTCGGCATACCCGGCAGGAGTCGCCGACCACGACCGCCCGCTCGCCCCTCGGGGCCGACGCCAGGCCGCGATGGCCGGAGACTGGCTCAGGGCGATGCAGCCACCCGTCGATGCGGTGTTGTGCTCGACCTCGGTGCGCACCCGCGACACCCTCGCCGCCGCAGGGGTCACTGCACCAACTACCTTCAGCGAGGCGCTCTATGGTGCGTACCCCGCGCAGGTGCTCGCCGAGATCGCAGAGACCGACGCATCGGTGCGCACTCTGCTGGTGGTCGGACACGACCCCGGAATGCCCACAACCGCACTCGATCTGGCGGGCAACCCCGACACCGGGGATGCGGTGGCGATACGCGAGAAGTTCCCGACATCCGCACTCGCCGTGCTCACCGTCCCGTGCAGCTGGACCGAACTCACCTCGAGCTCGGCGTCGCTGACCACGTTCCACGTTCCGCGGTAGCACAGGCCCGACACAGAAAGGCCCCACCCCCGAAGAGAAAGGGGTGGGGCCTGGTCTGGGTGAACGGCCGACGAGTCCTGAGACTCGTCAACCACTCACAGGGGCTGCGCCCCTACCGGTAATCGTTGCTGAACCCGTAATCGTCCAGCGGCACTGCAGCACCGGTGTTCTGGCCGAAGCCGTCCGGGCTGTAGTACTGGTCGTCGTAGGACGGAACCGCGTACGCCGCCGCACGTGCCTCTTCGGTGGGCTGAACCTGGATGTTGCGGTAACGGTTGATACCGGTACCGGCGGGGATCAGCTTTCCGATGATCACGTTTTCCTTCAGACCGATCAGCTTGTCCGAGCGGCAGTTGATTGCCGCATCGGTCAGCACGCGAGTGGTCTCCTGGAACGACGCCGCAGACAGCCACGAGTCGGTGGCCAGCGATGCCTTGGTGATACCCATGAGCACCGGACGACCGGCCGCAGGCTCGCCACCTTCGGACACGACCCGACGGTTGGCCGCCTCGAAGTCGGCCCGCTCGGTCAACGAACCGGGCAGGAACTCCGTGGCACCCGAGTCGATGATCGTCACGCGACGCAGCATCTGGCGCACGATGACCTCGATGTGCTTGTCGTGGATCGACACACCCTGGCTCCGGTACACCTCCTGGACCTCGTTGACGAGGTGGATCTGCACCTGGCGGGGGCCCATGACACGCAGCACCTCGTGGGGATCGGCAGCACCTTCCATGAGCTGCTGACCGACCTCGACGTGGTCACCGTCGGCCAGAAGGCGTTCGGTGCCGTCCTCGTGCTTGAAGACACGCAGACGCTGACGCTTCGAGAGCTTGTCGTAGACAACCTCTTCGCCACCGTCGTCCGGGACGATGGTGATCTTGTAGAAGCGGTCGCCGTCCTCGAGCTGGACACGTCCGGTGACGTCGGCGATCGGGGCCTTGCCCTTGGGGACGCGGGCCTCGAACAGTTCCTGAACACGCGGCAGACCACCGGTGATGTCGTCTCCTGCGACACCACCCTGGTGGAACGTACGCATGGTCAGCTGGGTGCCGGGCTCACCGATGGACTGTGCGGCGACGATACCGACGGCCTCACCGATGTCGACCAGCTTGCCGGTGGCCATGCTGCGGCCGTAGCAGGTGGCGCAGACGCCGGTGCCGGTGGTGCAGGTGAGCACCGAACGGACCTTGACCTGCGTGATACCCGCTTCGAGCAGCGCATCGATAGCCGGGTCGCCCAGGTCGTGACCACGCTCGACGATGACGTTGCCGTTCGCGTCGACCGCGTCGGCGGCCAGCGTACGGGCGTACGTGCTGGTCTCGACGTGAGCATCGCGGATCATCGTGCCATCGGGCTGCTTCTCCGCGATGGTGGTGACGATGCCACGCTCGGTTCCACAGTCGACCTCACGAACGATGACGTCCTGCGACACGTCCACCAGACGACGGGTCAGGTAACCCGAGTCGGCGGTACGCAGCGCGGTGTCGGCCAGACCCTTACGGGCACCGTGCGTGTTGATGAAGTATTCGAGAACGGTCAGGCCTTCCTTGAAGGAAGACTTGATCGGACGCGGGATGAACTCACCCTTCGGGTTGGTCACCAGACCCTTCATACCGGCGAGCGAACGAACCTGAGTCATGTTGCCGGCGGCGCCGGACTTCACGATCATCGGGATCGGGTTGTCGTCGGGGAAGTGGGCCTCCATGGCCTTACCGACCTCGTCGGTGGCCTCGGACCAGATCTTGACCAGGGCACTGTTGCGCTCGGTCTTGTTCAGGGCACCACGCTGGTACTTCTTCTCGATCTGATCGGCCTGAGCCTCGAAGGACTCCATGATCTGAGCCTTCTCCGGCGGCACGAGGACGTCGGAGATGGAGACCGTGACACCGGAACGCGTGGCCCAGTAGAAGCCGGCGTCCTTCAGCTTGTCGACGGTCTGCGCGACCACGATCATGGGGTAACGCTCGGCGAGGTCGTTGATGATCGTCGCCTGACGCTTCTTCGGCATCTGCTCGTTGACGAACGGGTAGTCCGCCGGGAGCAGCTCGTTGAAGAGCACCCGACCCAGGGTCGTCTCCGCGGTCCAGCCGTCACCGTAGTTCCAGCCCTCGGGGAACAGCTCCGACTCGAGGTCACGAGGCGGGCGCTGCTGCGTGAGCCGCACCTTGATCTTCGCCTGGACGACCAGCGCACCACGATCGACGGCCATCTGAGCCTCGGCAGGCGAGGAGTACACGCCCTGTTCGGCGCCCTCTCCGTCGGAAGCCTTCAGCTCGCCGGTGGCGCCCTCGTCCAACCGGGTCAGGTGGTACAGACCGGTGACCATGTCCAGACGCGGCATGGCGAGCGGTCGACCCGACGCGGGCGAGAGGATGTTGTTCGACGACAGCATCAGGATGCGCGCCTCGGCCTGCGCCTCCGCGGACAGCGGAAGGTGCACGGCCATCTGGTCACCGTCGAAGTCGGCGTTGAACGCCTCACACACCAGCGGGTGGAGCTGGATGGCCTTGCCCTCGACCAGCTGCGGCTCGAAGGCCTGGATGCCCAGGCGGTGCAGCGTCGGTGCACGGTTCAGCAGCACGGGGTGCTCGGCGATGACCTCTTCGAGGACGTCCCACACCTGTGCGCGCTGACGTTCCACCATGCGCTTGGCGGACTTGATGTTCTGCGCGTGGTTCAGGTCGACCAGACGCTTCATCACGAACGGCTTGAACAGCTCGAGAGCCATCAGCTTGGGCAGACCACACTGGTGCAGCTTCAGCTGAGGACCGACGACGATGACGGAACGACCCGAGTAGTCGACGCGCTTACCGAGCAGGTTCTGACGGAATCGACCCTGCTTGCCTTTGAGCAGGTCGCTCAGGGACTTCAGCGGGCGGTTACCGGGACCGGTGACCGGACGGCCGCGACGGCCGTTGTCGAAGAGTGCGTCCACCGACTCCTGCAGCATCCGCTTCTCGTTGTTGACGATGATCTCGGGAGCCCCGAGGTCGATCAGTCGCTTGAGGCGGTTGTTGCGGTTGATGACGCGGCGGTACAGGTCGTTCAGGTCGGACGTGGCGAAACGTCCACCGTCGAGCTGCACCATCGGCCGCAGCTCCGGCGGGATCACCGGAACGGCGTTGAGAACCATGCCCATCGGCGAGTTCTGGTTCGTCTGGAAAGCTGCGACGACCTTGAGACGCTTCAGTGCGCGGAGCTTCTTCTGCCCCTTGCCGCTGCGGATGGTCTCACGCAGGTTCTCCGCTTCGGCGTCGATGTCGAAGTTCTCCATCAACTTCTGGATCGACTCGGCGCCCATGGCACCGGTGAAGTACTCGCCGTAGCGGTCGACCAGCTCGCGGTACAGCAGCTCGTCGACGATGAGCTGCTTGACGCTCAGCTTGGTGAACGTGGTCCAGATCTCGTCGAGACGATCCAGCTCGCGCTGGGCGCGATCGCGGAGCTGACGCATCTCGCGCTCGCCGCCGTCCTTGACCTTGCGGCGGACGTCGGACTTTGCGCCCTCGGCCTCGAGTTCGGCAATGTCGGCCTCGAGCTTCTGCGCGCGAGCCTCGAGGTCGGCGTCACGCTGATCCGCGACAGCCTTCTTCTCGACCTGCATCTCGGCTTCGAGCGTGGAGAGCTCATTGTGACGCAGTTCCTCGTCGACACCGACGATTACGTATGCGGCGAAGTAGATGATCTTTTCGAGATCCTTCGGCGCAAGATCGAGCAGGTAGCCGAGCCGGCTGGGCACGCCCTTGAAGTACCAGATGTGGGTGACCGGGGCAGCCAGTTCGATGTGGCCCATCCGCTCACGGCGAACCTTGGCGCGAGTGACCTCGACGCCGCAACGCTCACAGATGATGCCCTTGAAACGGACACGCTTGTACTTACCGCAGTAGCACTCCCAGTCCCGGGTGGGGCCGAAGATCTTCTCGCAGAAGAGGCCGTCCTTCTCGGGCTTGAGCGTGCGGTAGTTGATGGTCTCCGGCTTCTTGACCTCGCCGTAGGACCAATTGCGGATGTCCTCTGCACTGGCGAGGCCAATGCGGAGTTCATCGAAGAAGTTGACGTCGAGCACGTAACTTCCTTTCCCCAGAGGGATTGTGGATCAGCGGTGGCCGCTGATACCTGACTGCCAATTCAAATGTGAACTACGCCCCCGGGCCCCTGATTTCTCACGGGCCCGGAGACCGAAACCTAGTTCGCGAGGTCGTCGACCGTGGCCGCTTCGTTCCGGGACAAGTTGATGCCCAGGTTCGCCGCGGCGCGCTCGAGGTCCTCGTCGTCGCCGTCCGCCATCGCGATGGCCGCACCGTCCGAGGACAGCACCTCCACGTTCAGGCAGAGCGACTGAAGCTCCTTGAGGAGCACCTTGAACGACTCCGGGATACCCGGCTCGGGGATGTTCTCGCCCTTGACGATGGCCTCGTACACCTTGACTCGACCCACCACGTCGTCCGACTTGATGGTGAGCAGTTCCTGCAGCGTGTAAGCCGCGCCGTAGGCCTGCATCGCCCAGCACTCCATCTCACCGAAGCGCTGGCCACCGAACTGGGCCTTACCGCCGAGCGGCTGCTGGGTGATCATCGAGTACGGACCGGTCGAACGAGCGTGGATCTTGTCGTCGACCAGGTGGTGCAGCTTGATGATGTACATGTAGCCGACCGACACCGGGTACGGGAACGGCTCGCCGGAACGGCCGTCGAACAAGGTGGCCTTTCCGTCGGACGCGACCATCACTTCGCCGTCACGGTTCGGCAGTGTCGAACCGAGAAGACCGGTGAGCTCGTCTTCCTTGGCACCGTCGAACACGGGGGTGGCGATGTTGGAGTCGGCGGGAGCGGACAGCATCTCCTCCGGCAGCTGCTCGGCCCAATCGGGACGCGAGCCGTCGCCGGCGACCTGCACGTTCCAGCCCGTCTTGCCGATCCACCCGAGGTGGGTCTCCAAGATCTGACCGATGTTCATACGACGCGGAACACCGTGGGTGTTCAGGATGATGTCCACCGGGGTGCCGTCGGGCAGGAACGGCATGTCCTCCTGGGGGAGGATCTTGCCGATGACGCCCTTGTTGCCGTGGCGGCCGGCGAGCTTGTCGCCGTCCTGGATCTTGCGCTTCTGTGCCACGTAGACGCGGACCAGCTCGTTGACACCGGGGGGCAGATCGTCGTCGTCGTCGCGCGAGAACACGCGGATTCCGATGACCTTGCCGGTCTCACCGTGCGGAACCTTGAGCGACGTGTCGCGGACCTCACGAGCCTTCTCACCGAAGATGGCGCGCAGCAGGCGCTCCTCGGGGGTCAGCTCGGTCTCGCCCTTGGGCGTGACCTTTCCGACCAGCACGTCACCGTCACGAACCTCGGCACCGATACGGATGATGCCGCGCTCGTCGAGGTCGGCGAGGACCTCGTCGGAGACGTTCGGGATGTCCCGAGTGATCTCCTCGGCACCGAGCTTGGTGTCGCGGGCATCGATCTCGTGCTCCTCGATGTGGATCGAGGTGAGAACGTCCTCCTCCACGAGGCGCTGCGACAGGATGATCGCGTCCTCGTAGTTGTGGCCTTCCCACGGCATGATCGCGACGAGGAGGTTCTTTCCGAGGGCCATCTCACCGTTTTCGGTGCAGGGGCCGTCGGCGAGGACCTGTCCGGTCTCGACACGCTGTCCCTCGTCCACGATCGGACGCTGGTTGGCACAGGTGCCCTGATTCGAACGCGCGAACTTGCGCATCCGGTAGGTCTTGCGGGTTCCGTCGTCGGCCATGACCGTGACGTAGTCCGCGGAGACCTCTTCCACGACACCGGTCTTCTCGGTGATGATGACGTCGCCGGCGTCGACTGCAGCCCGCAGCTCCATGCCGGTGCCGACCAGCGGAGCCTCACTGCGAACGAGCGGCACCGCCTGACGCTGCATGTTCGCGCCCATGAGGGCACGGTTGGCGTCGTCGTGCTCGAGGAACGGGATCATCGCGGTTGCGACGGACACCATCTGTCGCGGCGAGACGTCCATGTAGTCGATGTCGGCGGACGACACGAACTCGACCTCGCCGCCCTTACGACGAACCAGAATGCGGTCGTCGGTGAAGTGACCGTTGGCGTCGATGGCCGAGTTGGCCTGGGCGACGACGTGGCGGTCCTCTTCGTCCGCGGTCAGGTAGTCGACCTGGTCCGTGACCTGGCCGTCGACGACCTTGCGGTACGGCGTCTCGATGAAGCCGAACGGGTTGACCCGTGCGTACACCGACAACGAACCGATCAGACCGATGTTCGGACCCTCAGGGGTCTCGATCGGGCACATGCGGCCGTAGTGCGACGGGTGAACGTCTCGCACCTCCAGACCAGCCCTTTCGCGCGACAGACCGCCCGGGCCGAGGGCGGACAGACGACGCTTGTGCGTCAGCCCCGACAGCGGGTTGTTCTGGTCCATGAACTGCGACAGCTGGGAGGTTCCGAAGAACTCCTTGATCGCAGCGACGACGGGCCGGATGTTGATCAGTGTCTGCGGCGTGATCGCCTCGACGTCCTGGGTGGTCATGCGCTCACGAACCACACGCTCCATGCGGGACAGGCCCACGCGGATCTGGTTCTGGATGAGCTCACCGACCGTGCGCAGGCGACGGTTACCGAAGTGGTCGATGTCGTCGACCTCGACGGGGACCGTGACGCCGCCGGGGGCGGTCATCTCGGTGTCACCGGCGTGCAGGCGCACCAGGTACTCGATGGTGGCGACAATGTCTTCCTCGGTGAGGGTCGACGCCACGATCGGCTGCCCGGTGTTCAGGCCCAGCTTCTTGTTGATCTTGTAGCGACCCACGCGTGCCAGGTCGTACCGCTTGTCCTTGAAGAACAGGTTCTCCAGCAGCGTCTGCGCGCTCTCCTTGGTGGGCGGCTCGCCCGGGCGCAGCTTGCGGTAGATGTCGAGCAGCGCCTCGTCGGTGCCCGCGGTGTTGTCCTTCTCCAGCGTGGCCATGAGGATCTCCGAGAAGCCGAAACGCTCGGTGATCTGCTCGGTGGTCCAGCCGAGGGCCTTCAGCAGCACGGTGACGGGCTGACGACGCTTGCGGTCGATGCGGACACCAACGGTGTCGCGCTTGTCGACGTCGAACTCGAGCCATGCACCACGGCCGGGGATGACCTTGACGCTGTGCAGGTCCTTCTCGGTGCCCTTGTCGACCGAATGGTCGAAGTACACGCCAGGGGAACGCACCAGCTGCGAGACGACGACGCGCTCGGTGCCGTTGATGATGAACGTGCCCTTGTCGGTCATCATCGGGAAGTCACCCATGAAGACCGTCTGGCTCTTGATCTCACCGGTGTTGTTGTTGATGAACTCCGCGGTGACGAACAACGGCGCCGCGTAGGTCATGTCTTTGTCTTTGCACTCGTCCGTCGAGGCCTTGACCTCGTCGAAGCGTGGGTCCGAGAAGGACAGAGACATCGAGCCCGAGAAGTCCTCGATCGGAGAAAGCTCCGCGAGAATGTCCTCGAGACCGCCGGAGATTGCGCTGTCGCCACGAGCGGCGGCGCGCTCGCGCCAGCTCTGCGCACCGATCAACCACTCGAACGAATCGGTTTGTACATCAAGAAGCCCGGGAACTTCGAGGGGTTCGCGAATTTTCGCGAACGAAACCCTCTTCGGGGCTCCGGGGATTCCGGAAACTGCCTTGGTCTGGCTAGAGACTGCCAAGATGCGTCCTTCCAGCACCTCACGCGGGCCGCTCTGTGCTGTTGCGACCGCCGCTGTATCTGCTTTGAATTTCGCTGGTTACAACCCGAACGAAACCCGTCACAGAGGCGAGAAGTGGAAACACTTCACAGCAGTTGAGACGAGAGGTGGACAGGAGGCAGCCAGCGCAACGTCCAAAAGTACACCCAAACTCAGCAGATGTCGAGTCGGGCAGCCGAAGGAGCACCCAGCCGGGCGCTCGGCCATGCGCCGGAAGCGCATGTTCACGCATCAGAGTGACGCGTGATCACCCCGGCGTCAAGAGTCAGCGTGCGTGTCGCGTCGTCTCCGCGTCGTCGAGAACCGCCCGCCGCGCCTGTTCACCACCCCTTCCCCGCAGCCCGGGGGCGGTGAACAATATGCCCACGCGATCGCCGAGACCTCGGGGGAAGGAGGGCCGTGACGCGCTGGAGTGCTCTCGTCGTTGCCCGCCCGAAGCTGGTCCTGACGGCGGTGATTTTTCTCGTGCTGGCGAGCGGCGCCTGGGGTTCGGGGGTGTTCGACCGGCTGAGCCTGGGTGGGTACACCGACCCAGGGAGCGAATCGGCGGGCGTCGAGAACCTGATCGAGGAGGAGTTCGGCCGCCAGACGCCCGACCTCGCGGTGACCTACACGGCACGTCCCGGAGAGTCGATCGACGCCCTGGGTCCCGAGGTGTCCGCGCGGCTGGCGCAGATCGATCCGGCTGCGCTCGCCAACACTCCCCTCTCGTACTGGACGGCGCCGGCGCAGGCCCGGGAGTTTCTGCGCTCCACCGACGGCACCGAGGGACTCGTCGTCCTGTCTCTACGCGGCAGCGAGAACACCAGGATCGCCGCGTACCACGATCTCGCACCCCTTCTCCTCATCGACGGTGTGAATACCGAGTTCAGCGGATTCAGCGTGATCGCCAATGCGTACAACGAGGAGTCGGAGAGCGACCTGATCACGGCCGAAGCCATTTCCTTCCCGATCCTCCTGGTCTTGCTCCTTGTCATTTTCGGCGGACTCGTGGGGGCCGCCGTCCCGCTGTGCATCGGCGGCCTCGCGATCCTGGGCGCACTCGGTGCACTGCGAGGAATCTCCTACTTCACCGAGGTCAGCGCGTTCTCGATCAATATCGCCAGCCTCGTCGGGCTGGGGATGTCCGTCGACTACGGGCTGTTCGTCGTAACCCGCTTCCGTGAGGAACTGCGGTCCGGGGCCGAGACCTCGGACGCTGTTCAGCGCACGATGGCCACCGCTGGACGGACCGTGGGGTTCTCCGCACTCCTCCTCGTCTGCGGGTTCGTGGGCATGCTCGTCTTCCCGCAGGCGCTGGTCCGGTCGTTCGCCTACGGGGGCATGGCAGCCATCGGTATCGCCGCAGTCCTGTCGCTGTCGGCGCTACCCGCCGCACTCACCGTCCTCGGCCCCCGAATCAACTCGCTCACCTGGCGCCCGGGGGTGGTCGAACGTAGCGAGGACCGGGCACACCGATTCTGGGGCGGTGTCGCCGCCCGGGTGATGCGGCGGCCCGTCGCTGTTGCCGTCGGTATCGTCGCCGGACTGCTGGTCCTCTCCGCCCCGCTCGTCGGCGCCTCGCTCGGCGACCTGGATCACACCGGGCTGCCGGCGGGTCATCCGGCCCGTCTCGCCGTCGACGATCTGGCCACCGACTTCCCGCTCGCCAACAACGGTGCGACTCTCGTCCTGTTCGGCACCGACGGCAAGGCTCCGCCGGCTTCGGCGACCGCGGAGTTCTTTCAGGCGACGGCGGAGGTGGCGGGCGTTCGCCGCGTGGTTCCGGTCGGCACCACGGAAAGCTTCACCGCAATCCGGGCCATCTTCGACGACGCCGACAGAACGGAAGGGGCGATGACGACGGCAGCCACTCTCCGCGAGCTCCCGGCGCCGGCAGGCACCGAGAAACACATCGGCGGACTCAACGCCCTCACCGCCGACGGGCTGGACTCGATGGGCGCCACACTGCCGTGGATGATCGGGATCATGGTGGCCGTCACCTTCGCCCTGATGGTCCCGGCTTTCGGCTCCGTCGTCCTGCCGCTGAAGGCGATCGCGATGGCCACCCTCAGCCTCGCCGCCTCGTTCGGCATCCTCACGTGGATTTTCGAGGACGGTCACGGAGCCGAACTACTCGGTGTGACGCCGGGCCCACTGCCCGCGACGATGGTCGTCCTCATCATCGCCGTCGTGTTCGGACTCTCCACCGACTACGAGATCTTCCTGATGTCGCGGATGGTCGAGGCCCACGAGCAGGGCGCGTCAACGGAAGATGCCGTGCGGATCGGCACCGCGCACACCGGCCGCATCGTCACGGCCGCGGCCGCACTTCTCATCGTTGTCACGGGAGCCTTCACCTTCTCGGACCTGACGATGATGCGGTTCATCGGCCTGGGCATGATCGTGGCCTTGATCATCGACGCCACCGTGATCCGGATGATGCTCGTCCCCGCCCTCGTCGCACTGATGGGTGAGGCGAACTGGTGGGCGCCCGGATTCCTCACGCCGCGACGGGTACCGTCCGACGCGAATGGGAACTCGAAAACCGTTGCGGCACAGACTTTTCCGGTCGACACGTCACCCCGATAGGCACACCGAACCGCACTACCCCAGTCGCACTGCCGAATTCGTTGTTCAGCTGACTACACGGTTCAGCTGACTACACAGTTCCCGAGGCCGCTCGTCCGGGAGCGTTAATCAGCTCAGCCTTCGCTGTCCGAGATGTCGGACAGCACCCACTTGCCGTCGACCTTCTCCAGCTTGACCGACAACGGAGTTGCCGCACTGCCCTGCGCCACAGCGTCTCCCGTGGCACTTACGTTCATGTGCGCCAAGAGTTCCGCCCTGTCTCCTTCGAGGAAGGTGACACCGATGTCGGTGACCGACGCCTCGGTGGCAGTCTTGGTCTGGATGGCCGCGTCCTTCGTCGTCGCCGCAGTCTGATCGAACTCGGCACGCTTGGCCTCGTTCAAGTAACCACGGGCCTTGTCGAAGTCCTGGTCGATCGTCTCGTAGTTGTAGGTGTACAGCGACTCGATCGCCTCGGTTCCGGCCTTGGTCACCTCCGCGGTGCCACTCTCGTCCACCCACGCGGTGTTGGTGATGTTTCCGCCCGGCTGAAATGCCGCCACGACCGCGAAGATGCCCAGCACCGCTGCGACGGCACCCAGTATCCCCACGAGCTTCCACGTGATACGGCTACTGCCGCTCTCGGGGGTCACCTTCGGAGCCGATTGGGTACTGATACGCGGCTGCAGGTTGGGAACCTTCGCCTTCCCTGCCGCACTTGCCTTGGCCGTGGACACAGTCTTGGCGCCCGGCGCTGCCTTCTTCACCGGCGTCGACTTCGCCATCGACACCGGCTCGCCCGTATCCGCGGGCTTCGTGTCAGCGGTCTTCGTGTCAGCGGTCTTCGTGTCCGGCGTCGCGGCCGTGTCGACGGCAGCCGCTGCCGCCACATTCTCCTGCCCGACAGGGCTTTTCGCGGTCGGGTCCTGCTCAGGATCAGTCGACGACTTCTTCGGAAGTTTCGTCGTGGGCGAAGGCGGCGGAGTTACTCGCGATGCCGGGTCGTTGACACGGTTGCGGGTTCCCGCTACCCGGGGACGCCTGCCCTTTGCAGCGCTGTCCGGCACGTTGTTACGGCGCTTGGGGGGCATAGTTCACCACTTTCTCATTGCACGACGAACTCTCGTCGACGTGGGCACCGCGGCGACGAATCCGGCGCGGCTCATCACAACTACTGACCGCCGGTGTCACCGGGCGCCGGAACCAACTCGGGCGCGGGGGCGGCCGGACCATCGGTCGGTACCGGGGCCTGCTCCCCCGGTGCCGGTACCGGTGCCTGCTCTGCCGGTGCCGGTACCGGTGCCTGCTCTGCCGGTGCCGGTGCGGCGCCGTCGGCGGGCAGCGGGCCGTTTTCGAGGGGGATACGCGCACCCACCGGCTCGACGGAAGACGCCTTCCAGACACCGTCGACGTCCTGCACGTCCAACCTCATGGTGACCTTGGACTTGTCGAAACGGTCAGGCCACGTCGTGGTGACCGCTACGACGACCAGTGCCTTCGCGAGGCCGTCATCCGTGTTCAGCTCCGTCAGAGTGCCCTGCATCAGTTCGGCCTTGCTCGTCGCACCCGACTGGCGCATCTGGTCGGTGAACCCGTCCATGGTCGCCTGAAGATCCTGGTTCATTTTGTCGCCCGTGATGGACGACTTCATGTTCTCGAAGGAACCTTCGAGGTTTGCGGAGTCGACCGAATTGAGGTTGATCGCGGCCTGCTGCGCACCGTTCAACGCGGAATCCCGTGCGTCGGCGATCGGCTTGTCCACGAAGAGCGCTCGCGCCCACCCGAAGCCAAACCATCCGGCTGCAATCACCGCGACCACCACCAGTGCGGTCACCGCAGCAAACGAGGCCTTCAGAGTTCTGTCCTTCCCCGGCGCCGATGAGTTCGACTCCGGGGGCGTGGTAGTTCGCGTCACACCAATACCCTACTGATTGTTTTCTTCGGCTCGCTCGAATGGAACCCGAGATGCTACTTGGGAGTAACCCCGAGAAGCGGAGCGAGCTGCGTTGCAATGGGATTCAAGTTGAGGGTGTCCGGCATGACCTTCGGCTTGAAATCCCAGGGCTGAATCGTGTCCGGATCGGCGAACACGATTCGGTCTGCACTTCGCACACCGGTCACGCTCCCCTGAGGCACGTCACAATTGGCCTCCGTGTTGTACGGGAAGTCCTGCTGGGTGTCGTCGAAGTTCGGATCCCGCCGCTGCATTTCGGCGAGGATTTCATGCGTCCCCTCGTAACCGATCGTGCACGACGGCGGGTTGTTCGTCTCGAGCACGATGCCCTGGTGCACCGTTCCGTCGTTCGGCGCGACGGTCGACGCGGAAGCGGCGATCGCCGGAAGGAACATCAGGATCGGCCGCAATGCGATCGCCTGAGGCGCCAGCTTCTGACCCAGCGCCGACAGATTGGTCAGATCGGTCGTGAGACTGGGCCCCGTCCGATCGACCAGCAGGCCGAGTTCGTCACTGGCAGGAATGCCGTTGTCGATGACCGCCCGCACGTCGGGGTCACTGGTGCGCAGCTGCGCGGCGACGGCGTCGAGATCCGAGCTGAACTGCATGATCGCCGACGACTGATCCGACTGCGTTGCCAATACCGTCTGGCTGTCGCGGATCAAGGTCAGGGTTTCCGGTAGAACGTCGAGCCCGTCATCGGTCAGCGTGGACAGAGCATCCGCCAGCGTCTGGAGATCTTCGCCCTTGCCGTTCAATGCCGTTCCCAGTTCAGTGGTGACCGTACGCAGCGCGTCCGTCGGAACCGACCGGACGAGCCCGTTGACACTCATCAACACCTGCTCCACCGGCACGGGGGTCGAGGTGTTGGCCTCGGTGATCATCGAGCCCTCGGCGAGGTACGGGCCCTCGTCGCTGTCCGGCTGGAGGTCGACGTACTGCTCACCGATCGCGGAACGGTTTGCGACGACCGCCTTCGCCGAAGCGGGGATCTCGGGGCCGCCCTTCTTGAGCTTGAGTTCGACGTTCAGTCCGTCCGACGTGAGTGACAGCTCGCCGACCCGGCCGACCGGCACTCCCCGGTATGTCACCTCGGCATTGGTGAAGATGCCGCCGGAATCCCTGAACTGTGCGTTCACGTCGTACTCGCCGAACCCGAGCAGATTGTCGAGACGGACGTACTTGGCGCCCACGTAGACGAGGCCCAACAGCGCGACCACGGCAAAAGCGACGAGCTGAATCTTGACCAGTCGCGATCTCACTGTCCACCCCCAATTCCGAACTGCTCGAGCAGTCCCCCCATCGGGTTCTGCGGGGACGGTGTCTCCGCGCCCGGGGTTGCGCCGGCGGGCGCGGTGCCGGGCAGCGCCGGGAGCCGCAGGCCCGAAGTCGGGACTGGAACGATCGGAGGCACCGGCAGCAGTGAGATCGTCGGCCAGCCCGGTCGCGGACCGTTGCCGTTGTAGTACGGGTTGGTCGGGTCGACGATCGGCTTCGGCTCGCCGAATTTCGGTGACACGTACACCGGATTGCCCTGCCCGACACCGAGCGCGCTCAGCGCGTCGCCGATCTGGAGATCGACCGACAGGAAAAGGTTGACCGAGCCACCGAGAGCGATCTGCTCGACTCCGTCCGGGAACGGAACCGTCGGGATGAACGCCAGGGAGTTGGGTAGGTCGTCGCCGGCATCGGCCAGCGCCTTGAGTGTCGGACGAAGCGCCAGGAGGTCGGCGATCAGATCGTTCTTCGATCGGGTGATGACATCCGTGCCGACCGCACCGAGCCGATCGAGCTGCACCAGCATCTGCGTCAGCTGCGGGCGTTGCTCGTTGAGCACCTGGGCAGCGATCGGCAGGTCATCCAGGATGAGCCCGATCTTCTCGTTCTGCTCGTTCACGCGCGTCGTCAAGGCGTCGAGGCCGTCGAGCGCCCGCGTGATGTCGTCCCGTTGCTGATTGAGACCGTCGATGAGCGTGTTGGCCTGCTCCAGCAAACTGCGCACCCGGCCTTCACGACCGTCGAGTGCAGTGCTCAGTTCGTGCACGATCGGCTGGAGCTGCCCGACACCACCGCCGTTGAGCAACAGCGACAGCGCGCCGAGGACCTGCTCGATTTCGGTGGCGTGCCGGGTGCGATCGAGGCTGATCGTGTCGCCGCTCTGCAACCGGTCCGGATCCTTGTCTTCCGGAGGTTCGGACAACTGCACGAACTTTTCACCGAGGAGGTTGGTTTGTTCGATTGCCGCGACTGCATTCGCAGCCAGGTCCACCGACGAATCGAGGATGACCTCGACATCGGCCGACCAGCCGTCCGGAGCCACCTTGATCGACTCCACCCGACCCACCGGCACACCGTCCACCTTGACGGCCGACTGGGGTACCAGGTCGAGCACGTCGTCGAACTGGATCGTCAGGTGCATGGGGTCGCTCCCGACGTCCGGCCCACCGGGCAGCGGAACACCGTAGATACCTTCCGACGAACAGGAACTCACTGCGAGGGCGACAGCGCACACCCCGGCACCGACAATGACCGAACGCCTCATTCGCCCTCACCGCCTACTGCGTCGTCGAACCGTGGCGACACGACACCCGGCACCGTGCCGGGAGTGACCGTTCGCTGGATGTTCTCGCCGCTCAGGATTCCGAACGGGAGCACGAGCGTCGGCGAGGCCACCGATGCCGTGATCTGCGAGGTGATGTTCTTGCAGTTGTCGATCAACGGCTGCATCTGACGCCCCAGCGCTTCGAAACGCGGATCACCGGGCACGAGCCTGCCGAGGTCGATCAACTTGCAGATCACACCGGCAGGATCCTGGAGTTCGGGGAACGCCAGGCGCGACGCCAGGTTCCCGGACTCCGCGTCGTACGAGTTGGCCAGGTTGCTGACGGCCAACGGGAGCAATGTCAGCGAGTTCACCAACGAGTCGCGGTTGTCGGCCAGCGTCTGGGTGACCGGGACGAGATCGTCGAGATTCTCGGCGAGCAGCTCCCTGTTGTCGGCGACGAACTTCGAGACGTCACCGAGAGCGATGGCCAGCTGGTTCAGCGCCGCACCGAGGTTTTCGCGCTCGCCGGCGAGGAATCCGGACAGGTCGGCCAACTGCGTGTTGAACTCCCGGACCTGCTGATCGTTGGCAGCCAGAGCACTGACGAACACCTGGAGGTTCTTGACGGTGTCGAACAGGTCGCCACGGCTCTCGTTGAGCGTACGTGCGGCGTCCGAGAGCTGATTGATGCTCTGCCCCAACGCCTCACCGTTGCCATCGAGGTTCGCGGCGCCGGTTTCGACGAATTCGGTCAGTGCACCTTCCTTGTTCGCGCCTTCCGGACCCAGGGCGGCCGACAGCTTCTCGATACTTGCGTACAGCTCGTCCACCTCGACGGGCGTAGCCGTGCGATCCCGCGGGATCACGGCACCGCTCTCCATCGTCTCTCCGCCGGTATAGACGGGCGTGAGCTGAACGTAGCGGTCGGCGACCACGGACGGTGTGACCTGTGCGGCCTTCGCGTCGGCGGGAATGTCGATGCCGCGGTCGACCCGCATCTCGACCTTCACTTGATCACCCTGTGGCTCCACCGAGTTGATCGACCCGACCTTCACTCCGAGGACACGGACGTCGGAACCCTCGTAGATGCCTACGGACTTGTCGAAATAGGCGGTGATCTTGGTGGTGCCTGCGCGGGTGAACACCCACCACAGCGCCCCCGCAACCACCAGCGCGACAATGACGATCGCCGCGACTACTGCGATCTGACCGCGGTTGGTTCCCCGGGTTTCTCCGTTGTCGGTGTCAGCCATCAGTTACCCCCCAACGTACGGACGGGATCACGGGGTCTGGGAATGTCCGGGAGACCCGGCGGAAGAAGGTTGACCACGACCTGGTCGAACCAGCGCCCGTTGCCGACCACGTTCGTGTACAGGCGGACGAACGGTTCGTACAGTTTCATCGCCCTGTCCAGGTTCTCGTTGTTGGCCTTCAGAATTTCGACGACCCCGTTGAGTTGTTCGAGTGCGGGACCGATCGTGGCTTCGTTCTCGCGTACGAGACCTGTCAACTGCTGCGACAGCCTCTGGGTTCCGGTCAGCAGCTGTGAGATCGACTGCTGGCGACTGTTGAGTTCGGCGAGCAGAAGGCCCGCATCAGTGATCAGCCGGTTGAATTCGGCGTTGCGGTCGGCGAGTACTTTCGTCGTCGTACCGGTCGCGTCGAACAACTTCCGCAGTTCCTGGTCGCGGCTCGCGATGGTCTCCGACAGCCTGCTGACGCCGTCGAGCGACGCGCGGATCTCCGACGGCGTGCCCTCGAAGGCCTGCGACAACGTCACCATGCTTTCCGCCAGTTGATCGGAGTCGATGTCGCCCACCGTTTCCGCTGCCGCCGAGAACGCTTCGACCACGTCATAGGGAGAGGTGGTGCGCTCCAGCGGAATCGGGTCATTGGGATTCAACGAGTCGGAACCCCGGGGGTCGAGCGCCAAATACTTCTGGCCCAGAATCGTTTTGATCTGAATCGATGCCGAGGTTTCGTTGCCAACCCACGCATCGGTGACCTTGAAGTCGACGTTGACGTGGTCTCCGTCGAGTTCGACAGCGGTGACCTTGCCGACCTTCACACCGGCGATGCGCACCTCGTTGGACGGCTTCAGGCCTGCAGCCTCGGAGAATTGCGCGGTGTAGGTCGATCCGGCGCCGATCAAGGGCAGCGAGTCGAGGAAGAATGCCGACAGGGTCGCCAAGAGCACCACGAGGATGCCGAGGGCACCAGCCACTGCCGGGCTGCGACGTTTTCTCATCGTGTTTGCAACTCCCGTAGGCCGTCCAGCGAGCACCGTTTCGCCGAGTTGGTGTACAGCGGTTGGTTCACGGTCGGCAGGCCGGTGGGCAAGTTCAGTTGAGGTGCCGTTCCCGGGCCTGCAACGATGTCGATTCCACACAGGTAGAACTGGAACCACGAGCCGTAACTGGCCGCCCGCCCGAGCTTCTCGAGCTTGACGGGAAGGGTTTCCAGAACGCCGTTGACCGTATCGGAGTTGCGGTTCAACGTCGTCGCCAGCGTATTGAGCGAAGTGATGGACTCCTGAATGGACGGCCTCGTGGGTTCGAGGAGATCTGCGGTCGCGTCGGTGAGGCCGGCGAGGGACGTGACCGCCGACCCGACGGTACCGCGCTCCTCGGACAACCCGGTGACGAGCTGCTGTGTGTTCACGATCAGGGCATCGAGCTGGTCGTCGCGCTGGTTGACCGTGGCGAGCACATCGTTGAGGTTGTTGATCACCGCACCGATCACCCGGTCCTTGTCTGCCACCGTGTTGGTGAGACTCGCTGTGTTCCGCACGAGTTCGGTGATGGTTCCCGACTCGCCCTGGAACACCTGGATGATCTGATAGGACAACTTGTTGACGTCCTCGGCGCTGAGCGTCTGGAAGAGCGGACGGAATCCGTTGAACAGCGTCGTGAGGTTGACTGCGGGTTTGGTTCGCTCGAGGGGAATGGTGTCACCGGCGGTGATCTTCTTCCCCTGCTGGCCCTCGCCCTGCTGGAGCGAGATGTACCGCTGCCCCACAAGGTTTCGGAACCGAATCGTCGCAGTGGTGCTCGCGGGCAACCAATCTCGATCAGCCACGGTGAACTGCACCTCGGCTTCGCGGTCGTCGACGATCGCGATCTTCTCGACCTGGCCGACTCGCACTCCTGCGATACGCACTTCGTCACCCTCGTTGAGCGAGGTGACATCCGAGAAGATCGCGTTGAACTTGGTGCCGCCGCCACCACCGAGGTTGGCGATGGTGGCCGCGAGCAGACCTGTGGCCAGAATCGTGACCACAGCAAAGATGATCAGCTTGATCAGCGGCGCAAGGAGGCCCCTCACTTGAAACTCACCTCAGTCCCCCTCATGGTCGGTGCACCGACGAGTGTCGTCCAGCTCGGCACGTCCTCGGGCGCCATGCCTCCTGCCTCGCCGTACACGACGTCGAGCGTGTCCTGTTCCATCTTCGAACCCGCATAGCTGGCGGGTGTGACCTCGGCTCCCCATCCCGGAACCTGGTCCGGTACGCCGGCCGGCGCGGGGAAGAAGTCGATGGTGGACGGTCCCGGGTTACGCGAAGGCACCTGGTAGGCACCGTCGTTGTACGACGACCCACCCGGATACTGCGGGAACTTGCCGCCGGGTGCGGTGACGTTGTCGTAGCAGGCGGGTCCGCGGTTGTCGAGCAGGCGCGGCTCGTCCTGGTTAGGCAAGTATCGGCCCTTCGGATTGACGAACTGCACGCTGGCACGCACACCCGGGTTCGGGTCGTCCGGCGCAAGCAGTGCACGTGCGATGGGAGCCGTCTTCGCGAACCCGGCGAACGTGCAGCCGAAGCTCGGCGAATACCGGCCGAGAATCTGCAGCGCCTCACGGGAATCGGCCGCGATGTTCACGATCGACTCCGCGTTGGTCTGCAGGAGGTCTGCCGTGCTCGCACCCGTCGCGGTCAGGGACACCAGCAGTGTGGAGAGCTCGTTCTGCTTCTCCACCACGGTGTTCCCTGTGGTCCTGAGGTTGTCGAGCGCGTTGACCAGGTCCGGCGCCGCCTCCGAATACGTCTGCGAGAAGTCCGCGATACCCCGCAGGTCTTCCTGAATCGCAGGAAGTTCCGTGTTGAGTCCGGCGAAGATCTCCTCGAGCCGGTCGAGCGTCAGACCGAGTTCGGCACCGCGCCCACTGAGTCCCTGCGACAGTGCGCCGAGCGTGTTCGCCAGGTCCTGCGGCGGGATCGCCTGCAGCAGCGGCAGCAAGCCGTCGAGGACCTCGCCGATCTCGACGGCGTTCCCGCTCTTGTCCTGCTCGAGGACGTCACCGGCCTGGATCGGCGGAGCCGTGTCCCCCTCCGGCACGATCAGCGATACGTACCGTTCGCCGAACAGGGTCTTGGGCAGCAATCGCGCCGTCGCGTTGGACGGAATGAGCTCGGCCTTGTCCGGCTGAATGGCCAGATCCAAGGTGACCTCACCCTCCTTGGTGGAGGCCGACCGCACCTCTCCGACGATCAGGCCACGCACCTTGACGTCCGCATTGGGCGGGAGCGCATTTCCGACGGTGTCGGTGACCAGCCCGATCTTGACCACCTTGGTGAACGTCTTGTTGAACATGCCGATCGTGACGGCCAGGAACAGAGCCAGGACAAGGAAGAACACCAGCCCCAGCACCCGTCGACCCACAACAGATGATGTGTTGCTCATCCGGCCACCCTCACTGTGGTCGTCGTGCCCCAGATGGCGAGGCTCAGGAAGAAGTCGAGTACGGCGATCGTCACGATCGCGGTGCGGACTGCCCTGCCCACGGCCACGCCCACGCCGGCGGGGCCGCCCGAGGCGTGATAGCCGTAGTAGCAGTGGATCAGGATCAAGACGAACGCGAAGATGAGTACCTTCGCGAAGGAGTAGAGGACATCTTGCGGTGGCAGGAACAAATTGAAGTAATGATCGTACGAACCGGTCGATTGACCATTGAACAAAGTGCTGATGAGCCGGGACGCAAGGTATGCCGCAAGAAGACCCACGATATAGAGCGGAATGACTGCAACGAAACCGGCGACCATGCGCGTGGTGACGAGGAACGGAACACTCGGCACCGCCATGACTTCCAGTGCGTCGATTTCCTCGGAGATACGCATCGCACCCAGCTGCGCCGTGAAACCACAACCGACTGTTGCCGACAGCGCGAGAGCCGCGACGATGGGTGCGATCTCACGGGTGTTGACGTAGGCGGACAGGAAGCCGGTGAGCACGGAGCTGCCCAGCTGCTCCAAGGCTGCGAAACCTTGCAATCCGACGACTACGCCGGTGAACCCGGACATCATCGCGATGACGCCGATGGTTCCGCCGATGACTGCGAGCGCCCCACTGCCGAAGGTCACTTCGGCGAGCAACCGCAGAACTTCCTTGCGGTAGTGCACGAGCGTGTGCGGCGACCACGCGATCGCCCTGGCGTAGAACGACATCTGCTCGCCGGCCCGGTCGAGCACGTTGAGTGGCGCACGCCCGACACGGCGCGCAGCCATGAGCGTCCGGTCACCGCGTCCCTTTGCGATTGTCATCGGGTCACGATCCCTTCGCCGGAACGATCTGGAGGTACACCATGGTCAAGATCAGGTTGGCAAAGAACAGCAGCAGGAACGTGATGACCACCGACTGGTTCACGGCGTCACCGACACCCTTGGGACCGCCCTTCGGATGCAAACCCTTGTACGCCGCAATGACACCGGCGATGACGCCGAAGACGGCCGCCTTGAGTTCACCCACCCAGATGTCGGGGAGCTGCGCGAAGGCCGAGAACGATGCCAGGTACGCACCGGGATTGCCCCCTTGGAGAATCACATTGAAGAAGTAGCCGCCGGCGATACCGACCACGGACACCAATCCGTTGAGGAGAATTGCGACGAGAACCATCGCGAGGACCCTGGGCACCACGAGGCGCTGCACGGGGTTGATACCCAGAACCTCCATGGCATCGATCTCTTCGCGAATCGTTCGCGCACCGAGATCCGCCGTGACAGCCGAGCCCGCAGCCCCGGCCACCAGGAGTGCTGTCACCAGCGGGGAACCCTGCTGAATGACGGCGAGCACGCTGGCCGCTCCCGTGAACGACTCGGCGCCGAGCTGCTTGATCAGCGACCCCGTCTGCAGTGACACCACTGCGCCGAACGGAATCGCCACCATAGCGGTGGGCAGGATCGTCACGCTCGCGATGAACCAGGCTTGTTCGATGAACTCGCGGAACTGGAACGGTCGTTTGAACGTGTTTCGTGCGACGTCGACGAAAAGCTCGACGATGTTTCCGGCCTGCGTCAGCGCACCGTTGACCGGCCGCAAGACGGAGCTGCGGGTAACCCCCATCCGTTATGCCTACCCTTGCCCGTGAGTGGTGTTCTCGTATCCTTCGCCCCGGTATGCCGGGAGGACCTGCGTATCTTCCTGGCTGTAGGCGTAGTCGTAGTCGCCGCCGTTGCCGGATGTTTCGTCGAGGCTTTCCTGAATTGCGGCCTGCGCGCTCGGCGGCAGGGTGTGCATGATGTGCCGGACGCGTTCCTGCCGGCGGGCCACGGCCTGCCGGAACGGCATCCCCGGCGTCGCCTTCATCTGCGGGACGATGCCCTCGACGTCGTCGACACCACCGGCATGGTGACCGGCGTCGACCATCGCCTGCTCCTGCGCCATCTGCGCCTCGTCCTTCTCCTCCGACATCCCGATCGGACCGATCATCGTGCCGTTGAGGAACTGCTTGACCACCGGCTCCTCACTGGTGAGCAGCACCTCCCGCGGACCGAACATCACCAAATGCCGACGGAACAACATGCCGATGTTGTCCGGCACCGTCCGAGCGAGGTTGATGTTGTGCGAGACGATCAGAATCGTCGCGTCGATCTCGGCGTTGATGTCGATCAACGTCTGCGAAATATAGGTGGTACGCACCGGATCCAGACCCGAGTCCGGCTCGTCCACCAGAATGATCTGCGGATCGAGCACCAGGGCGCGGGCCAGGCCCGCACGCTTGCGCATACCACCGGAAATCTCACCGGGCAGCTTCTCCTCGGCCCCGAGCAGGCCGACGAGTTCCATCTTCTCCATCACGATCTTGCGGATGTCGGATTCGGACTTCTTCGTGTGCTCCCGCAACGGGAACGCCACATTGTCGAAGAGGTTCATCGACCCGAACAGAGCGCCGTCCTGGAACAGCACACCGAACAACTTCCGGATCTCGTAGAGCTCCTTGGACGAGCACTCGAGAATGTTGGTGCCGTCGATCACGATCGAGCCCTGCTCCGGGCGGAGCAGACCGATCAACGACTTGAGAAACACCGACTTACCCGTACCCGACGGGCCCAGCAGCGCACTGACCTCACCTGCCGGAAGGGTCAACGTGACGTCCTGCCAGATCCTCTGCGAACCGAACGACTTGGTCAGTCCCTCGACGGCTACCTCGACACCCACCATTACCTCCGCGACCGTTCGATGCATACACCCCGTGTGGGTTGGGTCACTCTATCGCATCGAAGTGTTACCTGTGACAGAGTATGCTACTCACCGGTAAGAAAGCATGCCAACACGGGGTACCACAATGCAAAACATACCCGCTGAGCTGCGGTGACGAGGGCGTTTTGAGCTGGTCGCACGTTCAGTTTCTCGCTCTGAATTTCGACACTCCGGACTCCGTCCGGACATGAAAAAGGGCCACTCCCCACAAGTGGGAAGTGGCCCTCGTTCGTCCGCTCGGGTAGAGCAGCGCGAAACCGTCTTACTTGACGGTGATCTTCGCGCCTGCAGCCTCGAGCTTCTCCTTGGCGGCGTCGGCCGCGTCCTTGGCAACCTTCTCCAGGATGGCCTTCGGAGCACCCTCGACGAGGTCCTTGGCTTCCTTCAGGCCGAGGCCGGAGACGACCTCACGAACGACCTTGATGACCTGGATCTTCTTGTCGCCAGCCGACTCGAGGACGACGTCGAATTCGTCCTGCTCCTCGGCAGCGTCGGCGCCGGCAGCAGCCGGGGCGCCCGCAGCGGCAACGGCGACCGGAGCAGCCGCGGTGACCTCGAAGGTCTCCTCGAATGCCTTCACGAACTCCGACAGCTCGAGAAGGGTGAGCTCCTTGAACTGGTCCAACAACTCTTCGGTGCTGAGCTTCGCCATGATGGCGGTCCTTCCTGTAAGTCCCATGTCGCTGATCCGCGACCGGGCGGGGTTATAGCTGTGATGCGCGGGTGCGGATCAGCTTTCGGCGGGAGCCTCGGCCGGAGCTTCTGCTCCACCCTCGGCGGCCCTCTTCTCCTGCAGTGCGGCAGCCAGACGGGCCACCTGCGAGGCAGGAGCATTGAACAGGCCTGCGGCCTTTGCCAAGTTGCCCTTCATCGCGCCGGCAAGCTTGGCCAACAGGACCTCGCGGGACTCGAGGTCCGCAATCCGGTTGACCTGATCCACGGACAGCGCAGCGCCGTCCATGTAGCCGCCCTTGATGACGAGAGCCTTGTTGTCCTTCGCGAAGTTCTTAATAGCCTTCGCTGCATCGACCGGCTCGCCCTTGATGAATGCAATGGCGGTCGGACCGACGAAAAGGTCGTCAAGGCCTTCGACGCCCGCTTCAGCAGCGGCACGCTTGACCAGGGTGTTCTTGGCGACGGAGTAGGTGGCACCCTCTCCGAGAGCGCGTCGCAGTGTCGTGATGTTGCCCACCGTCAGACCACGGTATTCCGTGATCACAGCAGCGGTCGAACCCTTGAACTGCTCGGTGATCTCCGCAACTGCGGAAACCTTCTCAGGCTTTGCCATACTTCGCCTCCTCTCATGACAGTCGTTATCCCACTTCGGAGCCGCTGCGCACGTCCGAGAATCCGGACGGTGCACAGTCCACGACATGCAAAACGCCCCGGTGCAGGGCACACGGGGCGGAAAAGGAGGCATTCAGCCGGGTACGAAACCGCGACCGAGACGCATCCCCCTACCTCGTCCTCCTGCGTGGGCCGCCGGACATTCCCGGACTTTCAATCGCACCCTCGCGGGGACGATCACCAACGGTCTTGGGTAGAACATGATTTGGGGTGGAGTTCGAATCCTGCATGAACTCCGCAGCACAGACTACGGCATCACCGGCCGCGCCACCAAATCGGCGTCTTCACGACCAGGGTCGACGCCGCGCAAAAACAGCTCGGCCGGTACGGAGATCTCCGTACCGGCCGAGCTGTGCACAGGTGACGAACTTTACGCGTCGGCATCCTCGAGAAGGTTGCGGGTGCGGTTCGGGTCCACCGGGATGCCCGGTCCGGTGGTGGTCGAAACGGTGACCTTCTTGACGTAACGGCCCTTCGCGGAGGACGGCTTCGCACGCAGGATCTCGTCCAGCGCGGCGCCGTAGTTCTCCACCAGCTTGGCGTCGTCGAACGACGCCTTGCCGATCACGAAGTGCAGGTTGGCCTGCTTGTCGACGCGGAAGTTGATCTTTCCGCCCTTGATGTCCGCGACAGCCTTCGTGACATCGGCGGTCACGGTGCCCGTCTTGGGGTTCGGCATCAAACCACGCGGTCCCAGGACGCGGGCGATGCGGCCGACCTTGGCCATCTGGTCGGGGGTTGCGATCGCGGCGTCGAAGTCGAGCCAGCCACCCTGAATCCGCTCGATGAGGTCCTCGGCACCGACGGCGTCGGCTCCAGCTGCCTCCGCCTCAGCGGCCTTTTCTCCGACTGCGAACACGATGACGCGGGCGGTCTTACCGGTGCCGTGCGGCAGGTTGACCGTTCCGCGGACCATCTGGTCCGCCTTGCGGGGGTCGACGCCCAGACGAACGGCAACCTCGACGGTCGCGTCCATCTTGCTCGACGACGTTTCCTTCGCCAGCTTCGCAGCCTGCAGCGGGCTGTACAGCTTGTCGAAGTCGATCTTCTCAGCGGCGGCGAGGTACGCCTTGCTGCGCTTTGCCATGTTTTCTGTCCTAACTTCTCACCACAGTGTGTGACCAACTGCAGTGGTGAATGGTTCAGTAGTGGTCGGGGCCTGGCCGGCCCTCCCACGCGTTCTCACGACGGCCGTGGCCGTCATACGGAAACGGCTCAGCCGTCGACCGTGATGCCCATCGACCGGGCGGTGCCGGCGATGATCTTCGCGGCCTGCTCGATGTCGTTGGCGTTGAGGTCTTCCTGCTTGGTCTTCGCGATCTCGCGCACCTGGTCCATGGTCACCGAGGCAACCTTGGTCTTGTGCGGCTCGCCGGAGCCCTTCTGGACGCCTGCAGCCTTGAGCAGCAGCTTGGCAGCCGGAGGGGTCTTCAGCTTGAAATCGAAGCTGCGGTCTTCGTAGACCGAGATTTCGACCGGCACAACATTGCCGCGCTGAGACTCAGTCGCCGCGTTGTAGGCCTTGCAGAATTCCATGATGTTCACGCCGTGCTGACCAAGCGCGGGACCCACGGGCGGTGCAGGGTTAGCCTGACCGGCCTGGATCTGAAGCTTGATGAGCCCTGCGAGCTTCTTCTTCTTGGGGGGCATCTCGATTTCCTATTTGTTGCTGGGTGTGTTTCTTGCTACTGCAGTGCAAGTGTGTGTGGCGCTAGATCTTCGCGACCTGCGTGAAGGACAGCTCGACGGGCGTCTCGCGACCGAAGATCGAGACGAGAACCTTGAGCTTCTGCTGCTCCGCGTTGACCTCGCTGATACTGGCGGGAAGCGTCGCAAACGGGCCGTCCATGACGGTGACCGACTCGCCGACCTCGAAATCGACCTCGATGAGCGGCTTCGCGAAGCTCTCTCCCCCGGTGTCACCGGCGGACACTGCCGCGGCGGCAGCCTGCTTCTTCTGCTCCTGCTGCGGCAGCAGGAACTTGACGACCTCGTTCAGCGTCAGCGGCGACGGCCTGGAGGTGGCACCGACGAATCCGGTGACACCGGGCGTATTGCGCACGGCTCCCCAGGACTCGTCGTTGAGCTCCATCCGGACGAGGATGTAACCGGGCAGAACCTTCCGGTTGACCTGCTTGCGCTGGCCGTTCTTGATCTCGGTGACCTCTTCGGTAGGAACTTCCACCTGGAAGATGTAGTCACCGACATCGAGGTTCTGGACACGAGTTTCGAGGTTGGCCTTCACCTTGTTCTCGTAGCCCGCGTAGGAGTGGATGACGTACCAGTCACCAGGCGCACGGCGCAGGGCGGCCTTCAGCTCGGCGACCGGATCCTCGGGCTCCTCGGCGACGACTGCGTCGTCAGCGGGCGCCTCTTCGGCGACGGCAGTGTCGTCGTTCGACGGCTCGGCTACCTCGTCACCGGCAGTGTCCGGAGCATCGATGCCCTCGTCGGCAGCCTCGACATCCACTTCGGCTGCCGCCTCGGCAGAAACACGCTCTTCGGCCAAGGCCTCATTCGTGTCGTTCTCGGGGGTGCTCACTGGGGCACTCGCTTCCTCTCGTCACTCACATACTTCGGATCCACCGGGGCGGACTCCGTCAACCGAACAACCAGGTGACGCCTTTGATGACCGCAAGATCGAGTACACCGATGAACGCCACCATGAACACCACGAATACGAGCACAACGCTGGTGTAGGTGATCATCTGCTTGCGGTTGGGCCAGATGACCTTGCGCAGCTCCGCGATGACCTCGCGTAGGAACCGGCGCAGCCGCTTGAAGATGTTCTCCTTCTGCGGCTTGTCGGCACGGTCCTTCGTCGCGGGACGGGCCTTGGTGATCGTCTCGGCTCTCGCGCGTTCCGGCGTCTTCACGGAACTGGCAGCGACGCCGGTGCCGGCCTGCGACCGACGGCTCTGACGTTTGCCGCTCGGCCTTGCCGAGGGACTCTCGGAACGCGTGGTGGCGTCGGCCGCGGTGTCGTCGACACCGTCCGGGCGCGTCGACCCTGAAGTGTCGCCGTCGCGCTTGGCGCGCTCCTCGCTCACGTCGTTCCTCTCAGTCGCTGGCAATCCGGGGGCAGGGGCGACAGGACTTGAACCTGCAACCTGCGGTTTTGGAGACCGCTGCTCTGCCAGTTGAGCTACGCCCCTTTGGTCGGGTGACCTGGTCCCGAGTTACCTCTGGACCAATTCTTGCCCGACCTCTCTGTGATTACATGACACGCGCGCCACCCTGTGTCGGCGAACAGCACCGTAGGGCAGCGCGCAGCGCTAAGTAATCCCAGAAATCTCAGTGTACTTCAAAGCCCCGGAACAAACCCAATCCACCCGGCGGTCAGGCCAGACGGACCGTTGCCGTGGCACGACCGAAGATCTTCTTTCCTTCGGAGCGCGCCACGATAGCGACTACTGCAGTCTTGCTTTCTTCGTCCACCGACTTGACCTTGCCGGTGTATTCGACCTCGGCGGCCTCGTCCTCGCGGACGTACACCGAGCTCGTGAAGCGTACATTGTATTCGGTGACCGCGCCGGGGTCACCGAGCCATGAGGTCACGAATCCACCACCGAGACCCATGGTGAGCATCCCGTGGGCAATCACGTTGTCCAGACCGGCAAGCTTGACGACCTCGTCGCTCCAGTGGATCGGATTGGGGTCACCCGAGACGCCCGCGTAGTTGACCAGATCGCCACGCGTGAGGCGCACAATGCGCTCGGGGAGTTCGTCACCCACCGAGACGTCCTCGAACTTACGAAGCGCCATGCATGATCACGTCCTTGACTGCGTGAGCGATGTTCTCGTCGACCTCGCCGCCGGTCCGCGCGACAAGTGTGGTCCAGGTGGTCTGCACGAGTTCGTCGTTCTGGTCGGTGACGATGTTCTTGGTGGTGATGATGTCGCTGCCACCCATCTGACGGAAGCCGTCCAGATAGACGTCGCAGAACAAGCGGTCCCCGACCTTGATCGGCTTGTGGAACACGAGACGCTGATCGGTCTGGAGGATCTGGCTCGGGTCGTAACCGGTGACGATCTCCTTGAAGAGGCGGCTCTGAGCGATGATGCCGACAAGCGAGATGAACGTGAGCGGAGCGAGCAGGCCGTCGTAGCCGAGGCCGCGGGCGGCGTCCTCATCGTGGTGAGCGGGGTGCCAGTCCTGCACGGCCCGCGCGTACTCGCGCACCTTCTCGCGACCGACCTCGTAGAAGTCGTCGACGCGGTAGTGGTGCCCCACCATCGCCAGCGCGTGCGCAGCCGGATCCTCGGGAACGTCCGGAGACACGCTCGTCTCGATCTCTGTCACAGTGTCAGTCACGCGAAAGAACCTCTTCTACCCTGGGCGTGGGAACGCGAGGGCAGCCTCGAAGCTTCCCTCGCGAACTCAACTCCCGGCCGGAACCGTGCTACTTCGACTCGCGATGCGACTGGTGGGTTCCGCAGTTGGGGCAGAACTTCTTGATCTCCAGGCGATCGGGGTCGTTACGCCGGTTCTTCTTGGTGATGTAGTTACGGTGCTTGCATACCTCGCAGGCCAAAGTGATCTTGGGCCGAACGTCAGTCGAGGAGGCCACGGGATGCCTTCTTTCGGGTGTATCTGATTACGAGCAATCAGGGTGGATCATGCATATTGTGTAGCGGTGACCGGACTTGAACCGGCGACGCAACGATTATGAGTCGTTTGCTCTACCAACTGAGCTACACCGCCTCGGTGTCGAGTGTCGCGCACGAAGCGCTTCACCACAATCCAGCGAGCCCCCTAACGGAATCGAACCGTTGACCTTTTCCTTACCATGGAAACGCTCTGCCGACTGAGCTAAGGGGGCGTGCTTCACTCGCACATCGCTGTGCGCTGAAGCCTTGACGAGATTACACAGAGTTCGCGCCGAGAACCAAATTGCCTGGTCACGGTTCTCCGAAACCCCACCCACCGGACGTTACGCACTCCGGGAACGAACGCGGAACGCCCGAACCACAGGTACCCAACGACAGAACCCCGGTGAGCTGGTGCTCACCGGGGTTCTGTGTGTGGCAGATGTAGGATTCGAACCTACGTAGGCATAAGCCGACGGATTTACAGTCCGCTCCCATTGGCCGCTCGGGCAATCTGCCGGGTTGCACGAGGAGCGCGAAATCTCTGCGAGATCGCTCTCCACTGCGGAAAGAAGAATACAACGAACGGCCCCCCGTTTTGCAAACCGGGTGGATACGGGCGGTTGCAAACCGATAGCGTCGAATCTGCTCACTAGCATTCAGGTGAGCGCCCGTCCGGATCGCGGCGGGGGAAACAGACGGAAACCGGGAGTGTGCAGTGGCTGATTCGTCCTTCGATGTGGTGAGCAAGGTGGAGCGTCAAGAGGTGGACAACGCCCTGCATCAAGCCGGCAAGGAGCTGTCGACCCGTTTCGACTTCCGCAACACGGGCGCGTCCATCGAGTGGTCCGGTGAGGAATCCATCACGCTGACGGCCGACACCGAGGAACGACTGCTCGCCGCCCTCGAAGTTTTCAAGGAGAAGTTGATCCGCCGGGACATCTCGCTGAAGGCCTTCGACGCCGGCGAGCCCGCGCAGTCGGGGAAGATCTACAAACTCAC
Organism: Rhodococcus sp. WAY2; assembly: GCF_009859915.1. Taxonomy (NCBI): domain Bacteria; kingdom Bacillati; phylum Actinomycetota; class Actinomycetes; order Mycobacteriales; family Nocardiaceae; genus Rhodococcus; species Rhodococcus sp. WAY2. The sequence continues at coordinate 1,793,049 of NZ_CP046572.1, read as the reverse complement.
CGGCACGCTCGTCCAGGGCATCACCACCGAGAACGCCAAGAAGATCACGAAGAAGATCCGCGACGAGGGACCCAAGGGCGTCAAGGCGCAGATTCAGGGCGACGAGCTGCGCGTGAGCAGTAAGAAGCGCGACGACCTACAGGCGGTCATCTCCCTGCTCAAGGGGGAGGACTTCGGCATCGCGCTGCAGTTCGTGAACTACCGGTAGGCGCTCCGCGCTCGTGCGCCTTTCTGGTAGCTGGAGCAACCAGAAAGGCGCACGGGCGGCGAAGCCGCCTACCGGCCGGCCATCCGCTCGAGACGCTCGATGCGCTCGGCCATCGGCGGGTGGGTGGAGAACATGCGGCTCATCTTCTCGCCGGTGCGGAACGGGTTGGCGATCATCAGGTGCGACTGTGCCGCGAGCTGAGGTTCCGGGGGGAGCGGGGCCGCCTGGGTGCCCCGCTCGAGCTTGCGTAGCGCGGACGCCAGGGCGAGAGGGTCACCGGTCAGTTCGGCGCCCGACTGGTCCGCTTGGTATTCCCGGGACCTCGACACCGCCAGCTTGACGATGGTGGCCGCGATGGGGCCGAGCAACGACACCAGCAGCAGCGCGAGCGGGTTGGCGCCCTGTCCCCCACCCCGCCCGCCGAACATGTTCGCGAACATCGCGAAGTTCGCCAGCCCGGACACGACAGCGGCCATCGTCCCGGCCACCGACGAGATCAGGATGTCGCGGTTGTAGACGTGCGACAGCTCGTGTCCCAGGACCGCCCGCAGCTCTCGTTCGTTGAGAATCTGCAGGATGCCGCTGGTGCAGCAGACCGCGGCATGCCGAGGGCTGCGGCCCGTGGCGAACGCGTTGGGGGCACTGGTGGGGCTGATGTAGAGCCGGGGCATCGGCTGATGAGCCGTGGTGGCCAGCTCCCGCACGATGCGGTAGATGGCGGGCGCTTCCACCTCGGTGATCGGCTGCGCATGCATGGCTTTGAGTGCCAGCTTGTCGCTGTTGAAGTAGGCGTACGCATTCATGCCGACCGCGAACACGATGGCCAGCAGAAGGATGGTCGTGTTGCGGAACAACGCGCCGATGAACACGATCAGCGCCGACATGCCGACCAGCAGAACCAGGGTCTTGGCCCCGTTTGCGTACCCGCGCACGGCTCGCCTTCCTTGTCGTTGTCACCCGATCACGATCGCCCGAATACCGGATCTTGATCATTCAACGAAGGAGGGTGGTGAGACGGTTCCCGGTGTGTACAGCGTGGAAATCGCGCGAGCAATCAGGTTCGACGATACGGCTCAGCCGACGCGTTCGACCGTGTAATCGACCAGCTTGACGAGTGCGTCGTTGGCGGGACCTTGGGGTAGCTGGGCGAGCTGCGCACGCGCCTCCACGGCGAACTCCTCCAGCTTCGCCTTGGCCTGCGCCATCCCAGGCGACCGCGCGAGGAGCTCGAGCGCCTCGGCGACGTCGTCGTCGTCGGTGACGGGGCCGTCGAGAAGCACACGCAGCCGGTCGGCCTCGGGTCCCTCGTCGCGCAGCGCATACAACACCGGAAGGGTGTGCACGCCCTCACGCAGGTCCGTCCCTGGTGTCTTGCCGGACTGAGCCGACACCGAGGAGATGTCGATGATGTCGTCGGAGATCTGGAAGGCCGTGCCGACCGCGTCGCCGAGTCGTTCGAGCCGCTCCACGTCGGCGGCGTCCGCGCCGGAGAAGGTGCCGCCGAAACGTCCGCACGCAGCGATCAGTGAACCCGTCTTCTCCCACACCACCTTGAGATAGTGCTGGATCGGGTCCTGCTCGCCGCGGAGGCCGATCGTCTCGCGCATCTGCCCGGTCACCAGTTCGGCAAACGTCTCGGCGATGATCTGGACAGCAGAGGGACCCAACGTGGACACGAGGCGGGAGGCGTGCGCGAACAGGTAGTCGCCCGCCAGGATCGCGACACTGTTGCCCCACCGCGAGTTGGCACTGGGCGCGCCTCGGCGCATCGACGCCTCGTCCATCACGTCGTCGTGGTAGAGCGTGGCCAGATGGACCAGTTCGACGACGGTGGCGGCGGTGACCACCGACGGATCGGACGCTTTCGGACCCAGCTGAGCGGTGAGCACCGTGAACAGCGGGCGGAAGCGCTTGCCGCCGGCCTTCGCGAGGTGCAGCGCGGCCTCGGTGAGAAAGTCCTCGCCGTCGGAGAGCTCGCTGACCAGCAGTTCCTCGACCTGTTTCAGCCTGTCGCGGACCGTGGCAGCGAGCTGAGTGTCGCCGAGATCGATCCCGGCGACCGTAGTGCCCTCTACAGCGTCGGCAGCGGTGTGTGCTGCGCCCTCGGTGCTCACGTTCTCAGTACCCATTCCTGTCGTCAGTGACGGCTCGGTTCCCGCGCCGTCGGTGACGGCTGGTACCCACGGTAGAGAACCTAGCGGTTGCGGCGGCCATCGGCCTCGCCGCGGTCCCCGGGCGTGGCCTGACAGGATGTAGGTGTGGTCGTAGCAGAACAGTCGCCCGCGGGGTCCCCGCTTCCCGTCGCCGCCGATGTCCTGGTCATCGGCGCTGGTCCCGCCGGTTCCTCCGCCGCCACCTGGGCCGCGCGTGCCGGCCGCGACGTGGCACTCGTCGACGCCGCCGTGTTTCCCCGGGACAAGACGTGTGGTGACGGCCTCACCCCGCGTGCCGTCGCCGAACTCGATCACCTCGGCCTCGGTGAGTGGGTGCGGTCGAAGGGCACCAACCGCGGGCTCCGGCTAAGTGGATTCGGGCAGGAACTCGAACTCGAATGGCCCGGACGGTCGTTCCCCGCCGTGGGGAGCGCGGTGGCCAGGACCGAATTCGACGACAAGCTCAGGACGACTGCGGTCGAGGCGGGCGCCGTGATGGTGCAGGGGGCCAAGGCGGTCGGCGTCGAGCGGAACGGCGACCGGGTGAGCGCGGTGACGGTGCAGACCGGCGACGGGACGCACACCATCCAGTGCCGCACACTGATCGTGGCCGACGGGGTCCGGTCGACGTTGGGCAAGAAGCTGGGCCGGGAATGGCACCGCGACACCGCGTACGGCGTCGCCGCGCGCGCCTACATCGCTACGGCGCGCAGTGACGATCCGTGGATCACCTCCCACTTGGAGTTGCGTGATAGCGCCGGCACTCTGCAGTCGGGGTACGGGTGGGTGTTTCCCCTCGGCACCGGCGAGGTGAACATCGGGGTCGGCACACTCGCCACCGCCAAACGGCCGGCGCCGGGCGCGCTCCGGCCCCTGCTCGACCTGTACACGGCACAGCGGCGCGCGGAGTGGGCCTGGGGCGGCGAACTGCGGGCGGTGGCGTCCGCGTTGCTGCCGATGGGCGGCGCGGTGTCCCACGTCGCCGGGCGCAACTGGGCCGTCATCGGCGACGCCGCGGCGTGTGTGAACCCGCTCAACGGCGAGGGGATCGACTACGGGCTCGAGGGTGGACGTCTCGTGGCCGAAGTCCTCGATGCGGACGATCTGACGGAGCTGTGGCCCACCATCCTCCGCGAGCGCTACGGGCGGGCGTTCTCGGTGGCACGTCGGCTCGCCGGACTGCTGACCGTGCCCCGGGTTCTCCCGGCGTCGGGTCCGGTGGCGATGCGCTCGCGCGCGCTCATGACCATCGCCGTGCGCGTGATGGGCAACCTCGTCACCGAGGAGGACAACGACCTCACCGCCCGGGCATGGCGTGCGTCCGGCCTGGCGTCGCAGAAGGCGGACACCCGGCCGCTGTTCGGTTGAGGCCGGTCAGCGGGTGGCGCGGTGCAGGGCGACTACCCCGCCGGTGAGGTTGCGCCACTGGACGTGTCGCCACCCTGCCGCCTCGATGCGCTGGGCGAGTTCGGACTGTGTCGGCCAGGCGCGAATGGACTCCGCGAGATACACGTACGCATCAGGGTTGCTGCTGACCGCGCGGGCGACCCGCGGCAGCGCCTTCATCAGGTACTCCATGTAGATCGTCCGGAACGGCCCGAACACCGGCGTGGAGAACTCGCTGACAACAAGGCGGCCGCCCGGCTTGGTGACGCGGGCGATCTCCCGCAGCCCGGCATCGAAGTCCGAGACGTTGCGGAGGCCGAACGAGATGGTGGCCGCGTCGAACACCGCGTCGGCGTACGGCAGGTGCATCGCGTCCCCCGCCACCATGGGAACCTGCCGGCCGATGCCCGCCTGCAGCATTCCCTTGGAAAAGTCGGTGGCCACGCACCACGCCCCCGACCGCCCGAGTTCGACGGTCGACACACCGGTGCCCGCGGCGAGGTCGAGAACCCGCTCCCCCGGCTTCAAGTCGAGGGCCGACCGAGTCGCCTTGCGCCAACTGCGGTCCTGCCCGAAGGACAGGATGGTGTTGGTGAGGTCGTAACGCTTCGCGACGCCGTCGAACATCGACGCGACTTCGTGCGGATCTTTTTCGAGCGATGCCCGCGAACCGTGTGTAGTTGCCACACCCGGAACGCTACCAACCTCGTCGGGTGCCGGGATCGGCGCTAGTCGACGCCTGCCCGGCCGATGTCTGGGTTGGCCGCGCATGCTCGGGTAACGATCCCCGTGCCGTCGTCAGGCAGCCCGGGACGCGCGGAAGCCCGCAGACCCGGTGACCTCGGCGTAGTGGTCGAGCAGCTCGCTGCAGATGGCAGGCCACGTGCGGTGCAGCACCGATCGCCGGGCCGCCTCACCGAAGCGCGCCCGCATCCGCCGGTCACTCAGCGCCTCGACGGCACTGGGTAGCAGCTCGGCGAATCGCTCGACCGGCAGCAGGTACCCGTTGCGGCAGTGCGTGACGAGGTCGCGTGGCCCTCCGGCGTCCGGGCCGATTACCGGAATGCCACTGGCCAGCGCTTCCTGAACGGCTTGGCAAAACGTCTCGTGCTCACCCGGATGCACGAACACGTCCAGGCTGGCGTAGGCCTCCGCGAGTTCGGTGCCGCCGAGTTGGCCGGTGAAGACGGCATCGGGCATCAGCTTCTGCAAACGGCCCCGCTCCGGCCCGTCGCCGATCACCACGAGCTGGATTCCGGGGTGTCCGGCCAGCGCGGCGAGTCGCTCCACATGCTTTTCCGGAGCGAGCCTGCCCACAAACCCCACGATCAGACGGTCCGGCTCCGCCGACCAGGAGTCGCGCAGGTCCGTACTGCGGCGAGACGGCGCGAATCGGCTGGTCTCGACTCCGCGGGCCCAGCGGTGCACGCGGGGAATGCGCTGCTCGGCAAGGGCCTCGACCGCAGACGTCGACGGCGCGAGGGTTCGCGTGCATCCCTTGTGGATGCGGCGGGTCCAGGCCCACGCCGCGCGGCTGGTAATTCCCAGGCCGTAGCTTTCGGCGAAACCCGCGACGTCGGTCTGATAGATGGCCACCGTCGGCACGTCCAGCCGGTGCGCCGCGCCGAGCCCGCCCGCGCCGAGCAGGAACGGCGACGCCAGGTGAATCACCTCGGGCTCGAACGCACGCAGTTCCGCCGTGAGTCCCGGTTGCGGCAGTCCGACGGGGAGGGAGCTGACTTTCGGAACCATGACCGCGGGCACCCGATAGACGGGCACACCGTCGTGTTCCGTCGAAGCAGGAGGCTGTGAACCGACGGTGTCCGGGGCGACGACCATCGCCTGGTGTCCGTCCCGCTGCAAATGCTCGAGAACTCGGAGCACCGAATTGGTCACACCATTCATGTTGGGCAGGAACGACTCCGCGACGATCGCTACTCTCACGACGCACAGCGTGGCAGTGCCCGTGGTCACGGCGGCGAGGACGATATGACCGACGCGCGAAGTTCCGGCGAACTCACGATGACATTGCCGGAGAAACCGCCGCGTCCTCTTGTCTGCGTAGATACCAGATCAGCGGTCCCGCGATGAGCCAGGTGACGACGATGAGCGACCCGGCAGGGATCACGGCGACACTCGCATCCCGGCCCGACACTCGGACGAGGTCCGGGTCGGCACGTGCGTACTCGACGTCGATCCGTTGTCCGGCCGTCAACCGCGTCGGGTACAGCACACCCAATTCCGGATTGTGCGTCACACCGTCGGGCGTCACGAAGCTGATCGCCGACCGCAGTGAGCCGGCCGACAGCACCTCGGCCGTCGCGACACCCATGTCCGACTGGATCGTGCGGTCGTTTCGCCACGCTGCCACCACCAACAGCACCGCGAGGATCGAGATGCCGGCGGCCGTGACGACGATGCCGCGCCGCACCCGGCCCGTCACCCGTGGGTTCACAGCTGCGCCCGGACCGCTGCATGGAGTTCGCGCAGGCCGGAACGCTCGGTGGTCACCTCGAGCACCCGGATTCCGCGTTCACCGGGTGTCCCGGGGTTGTGCAGCTCGGCGGACAATTCTTCGAGCCCGACGAGGTGGTGCTCCACGCGGTAGGCGGCGCACAAGGCGGCGAGGTCCATGCCGTGTGGTGTGCCGAAGACCCGTTCGAACACGCCCGCGTACTGGGGGTCGCCCTGTTCGAGCAGTTCGAAGATGCCGCCGCCGTCGTCGTTGGCCACCACTATGGTGAGATCGCGCGGACGCGGTTCTCCCGGTCCGATGAGCAGCCCGGCGGCGTCGTGCAAGAAGGTCAGATCGCCGAGCAGAGCCACCGTGCGGCCCTCCTCGTAGGCGAGGGCAGCGCCCACCGCGGCCGACACGGTGCCGTCGATCCCGGCGACTCCCCGATTGGACAGAACCCGGATCCGCGGCGACGGGTAACTGACGAGCGCGGCATCTCGCACCGGATTGGACGCCCCGAGGAGCAGTTGGTCACCGTCGGACAACGCGTCCATCACGGTGGCGGCGACGTGCAGGCCGGTTGCCTTCGGATGGGACGCCAGCTGGGCGCGCACCGCTTTGTCCGTGTGCTCGGTGAGCGTCCGGCAGCGGGCGATCCAGGCCGGGTCCGGTGCACCCGAGACCACGGCGCGGGTGCCCGTGGCGAGAACGTTGCCGGAGACGTCGGGCCAGCGCGGGCCGGTGGTGAGCGCGTACACGGCCACCACTGGATCGGCGAGAAGTTTCGACACCGGCCGGTGCAGGGTGGGGCGGCCGGTGATGATTGCCTGCCGCGGTTTGAGCTGGGGCAGCGCCATCGGGTGCACCGGTATGCCGTGGAGCGGCGCCGTCGGCTCGGCGACCGTCGGTAGTCCGGCGAGTTCGGGCCGTAGAGCCGACCCGTGACCGGAGATGACGATGGTATCGGGGGTGAGGTCGAGCTCGACCGGCACGTCGAGCGTCGCGTGCTGAGTGGTGGTCCACGCCGCCCCACCAGGCCGTCCCTGCGGGATCGGCCCCTGCGCGTGGACGTCGGGAACGAGCGGTTCCCGGAGCGGAATGTCGAAGTGCACGGGACCGGCATTGCCCGACCTCGTGCCGCGCGCGGCGGCGAGGACCCGGCACACGGCCGAACGCCACTGGCTGTTCTGACCGGCGTCGTCCTCGGCCAGCCCCAGGCTGATGGTGGCGCGGACCTGGCTCCCGAACAGGCCGAGTTGCTCGATGGTCTGGTTGGCGCCGGTACCGAGCATTTCGTAGGGGCGGTTGGCACTGAGCACCACGAGCGGGACCCGGGCGTAGTTGGCCTCGAGAACGGCCGGGCCGAGGTTGGCCACGGCGGTACCCGAGGTCATCACGATGGGCACCGGCCGACGACCGGCGACGGCCAATCCCAGCGCGAGGAATCCCGCGGTCCGCTCGTCGATGCGCATGTGCAGGCGCAGTCGACCCTCGAGGTCGGCCTTCTGCAGCGCGAAGGCCAACGGTGCGTTGCGCGAACCCGGGCAGAGCACAACCTCGCGTACTCCCCCGCGGACCAGTTCGTCGACGACCGCGGTGGCTTGTGCAGTGGACGGATTCACACCATCCAGAGTGTCAGATCCACCGGCCGGTTCTGTCGGCGACCTCGTCAGGTGAGTTCGCGGCCACACCCCCTCCGCTGAAACGATGAACAGATGCGCACAGTCTTCGACCCCGCCGAACTTCCGCCCCGCCGCATGTACCAGGTGCTCAACGCGTCCGTGGTGCCGCGACCGATCGCCTGGGTGTCCACCCTCTCGGAGGACGGGGTAGCCAATCTGGCCCCGTACAGCTTCTTCTCGGTGTCGAGCACCAATCCACCGGTGGTGCAGTTCACGTCCGTCACCCGCAAGGACAGCCTGCGCAACATCGAAGCCACCGGGGAATTCGTCATCAACGTGGCGACCGAAGCTCTCATGAAGGTGGTGAACGCCAGTTCGGCCACCTACGACCACGACGTCGACGAGTTCGCGGCGCTGGGGATCGAGACCGAGCCGAGCGAGCACGTGCGTCCCGTGCGGGTGGCCGCCTCGCCGGTGGCAATCGAATGCCGCCTCGCGCAAATCGTTCCGGTCGGTGATTCGTTCGTGGTGATGGGCGACGTGCTGGCGGTTGCGGTGCGGGACGAGGCGGTCGCGGAGGACGGTCTGCCGGACTTCGCGTCCCTCGCCCCGCTCAGCCGCCTGGGCCGCAACGAGTGGGGGTTGCCGCCCGAGGTCGTGCTGCTGGACCGACCGCAACGACCGAATAGACGATCGATTGGTTAGGCTTACCTGACAAATCGATTCCCTAGCCGGAAAGTAACCATCCATGGCCCAACGCAGCAAGTTCGTCAAACCCGAGACTCGCCGAATTGCGTCCGCCCGGGTGGTCGCCGGCAAGCAGATCAGCCCCAACTTCATCCGCGTCACCGTGGCGGGACCGGAACTGGACTCCGTGACGCCGATGGGCTTCGACCAGTGGTTCCGGATGTTCATCCCCCAGCCCGGACAGACCACGCTGCGGTTGCCGACCAGCGCGAGCAACCTCTGGTACGCGCAGTACAAGCTGATGTCGAAGGACACCCGGCCCGTCGTGCGCAACTACACGATCCGCGACTACCGCGCCGCCGGCACCGGACTGTTCGGCGACGAGACGGAGATCGACATCGACTTCGCCTCGCACGGCGATCTGGGTCCGGCTTCGGCCTGGGCCGCGTCCGCGTCGGCGGGCGACGAGGTTGCCATCCTCGACGAGGGCCGGATCTACAACCCGGCGCCCGGCGCCGAGTGGCAACTCCTGGTCGGTGACGAGAGCGCGTTGCCGGCGATCGTCGGGATTCTACGATCGGCGCCGCGGGATCTTCGAGCCGAGGTGTTCATAGAGATCGCGGAAGCCGCCGACGCACAGGACGTTTCGGTGGGCGACGGAGTGAACGTGCACTGGCTGGTCCGCGCAAACGCAGATGCCCGTCCGGGGCTGCTTGCGTTGGAGACGGTGCGTCAGGCAGTTCTTCCGACCGGGCCGTCGTACACCTTCGTCGCCGGAGAAAGTGACTTACCGACGGCTCTTCGACGCCACCTCGTGAACGACCGGCACGTTCCCAAGACACACATTTCGTTCACCGGCTACTGGCGCCACGGCCACGCCGCCTACTGACCACAGGGAAGCGGCGAAGTACGCGGACGCGCACTTCGCCACTTCCAGAGGTTCGTTCAGTTGGCGTGCTTCTGGACGAGTGCGCCCAGACGCGGAAGTGCTTCGATCACATTCTTCTTCGCGGACGGGCGCAGCGAGTTGTACACCTTCTTGACCGCGCCACGGTCACTGTTCTCGATGCGCTCGTCCGTGACACCGAGGAGCGAGTCCGACACGTCGTCACCGCGGGCGACGAGGTAATCGGCGAACGAATCCTGGCCGCTGGCGGTGAAATCCTGCCAGTACGGCTCGAGCTTGGTGACGAACTCGGGCAGCAAGCCCTCGATAGCATCCGGCACGATGGACGGTCCCACCTTCTTGACCGCGGCGTAACCACCCTTCAATGCCAGTCCCGAGGCCCCCGACTTGTCCGAAACCTCCGCGTCGATCAGAGCCTGCACATCGGCGATGACCGCCGGCACGCGTGCCTCGTCGAGCAGGGTTTCGTTCAGAGCTGCAACCACTTTCAATGCCTCCGTATTGACTGAGCGATCAGGTCCGGCCAGACACTATACGAAAAGCTGCGGGTCGCGTTGTTCGAGCAGGCCATGACACCGGCGCACCCGCTCGATCCACCAGCGGGCACGCTCGGGCGTTGCCGCGAGGTCGGCGACCCGGGCGGGGTCGGGAGTCACGGATGCGACTCCCAGTGCACCGTCCACGGGCTCTCTGGGCTCGGCCACATCCGACTCGAAGAGTCCACCGGTTCCCAGTCCACACGCGAAATGCAGGTCGGGCAGTGCGGCCGCGGCGGCGACACCGGCGGCGATTCCCACGGCGGTGTCCAACGCACTCGACACGACCACCGGGACCCCGTACTCGGACAACTCGTCCGCGAGCGCGAGGAGGCGGCGCATTCCACCGAGGGGGGAGACCTTCACGACGGCGACGTCGGCGCCGCCTGCGCGAACCACCTTCAGCGGGTCGTCCGCACGTCGAATGCTCTCGTCGGCGGCCACGCGCACAGCGGGCACACGTCGACGCACCTCCACCAGCTCCGACACACTCGCGCACGGTTGTTCCGCGTACTCGAGCGGCCCGTCTGCCGTGAGTGCGTGCAGCGCCGTCACCGCCTCGTCGACCGACCATCCACCGTTCGCGTCGACGCGCACGCAGGGAATGTGTGCGCGGACGGCGTTCACCCGTGCGACGTCGTCGGCGAGAGTCTGACCGCGCTCGGCTACTTTCACTTTCGCGGTTCGGGCCCCCGGGTATCGCTCGAGGAGCGCGGTCACCTGTGCGGCGTCCACCGCGGGAACGGTCGCGTTGACAGCCACCCGGTCGCGGAGCGCGGGCGGCGGACCGAGCCAGGCGGCCTCGATCGCCGACTGCAGCCAGTGCGAGGCTTCGTCGTCCGCGTATTCGGGGAAGGGAGCGAACTCGCCCCACCCCGCGGGACCACGCACGAGCATGGCTTCTCGGGTGGTGATGCCGCGGAAGCGCACCCGCATAGGCAGACTCACCACGACCGCGTCGGCCAGGACCTCGTCGAGGGTCGGCAGAGAGGACACGAGGTCAGGGCTGTCCGGGCAGAAGCTCGAGCATGAGGGCCTCGCAGTCGGCGAGCAACGTGTCGCCCTTCTTCAGCTGCGCAGTGATGAACGTCTTGCGCCCCTCTACCCGGTCGACGCTGCCCTCGACGGTGAGCGGTGTGTTGAGCGGTGTGATCGCCCGATAGTTCACATGCAGGTACGCCGTGCGACTGATGGGCCGTCCGTACGCGTGGACGATCATTCCCATCAGGTCGTCGAACAGCAGCGGCAGCGTGCCGCCGTGCGCGGCGCCGTTGCCACCGAGGTGGTAGCGACGGAACTCGCCCGCGCTGCGCACCCCGTCGGGTCCGAACTTCTCGATGTGCCACGGTGGCATCAGCAGGCTCCCCCGGCCCGGCAGCTCGATCGTCCGCCCGGCGGGCGACCGTCCCTCGGGAACCACGTACGGTGTGAGCACTGCGGCCAGCTTCTCCACCTGGTCAGCCGCCTGCGCGACAACGTCGTCGGGGGCGTCCACCGACACCGCCAGATCCTGCAGGGTGCGCATTCCTTCCACGAACCGCGCCCAATCCGGGCCGGGGGTGATCGCCTCGTACTTGGGGAACCCGCCGTGGTGCTCGTAGTCGTCGTCGCGCTTCCCGTCGACACCGGTGACGTCCGCAGCCTGTTCGCTCATACCTGCACGGTAAACCCGGGCCGAACTCCCGCGCGCGGACACCCACCGGCGGCACCCGATAATCTCGGAGCCGTGACCTTCAACCCGCAGCACTGGCGACCCGTACCCGGCTTCGAGAACCTCACGGACATCACCTATCACCGGCATGTCAGCGAGGGCATCGTCCGGGTGGCGTTCGATCGTCCCGAGGTGCGCAATGCCTTCCGTCCACACACCGTCGACGAGCTCTACCAGGCACTCGACCATGCCCGGATGACCTCCGACGTGGGCGCCGTCCTCCTCACCGGCAACGGGCCGAGCCCGAAGGATCAGGGCTGGGCGTTCTGCTCGGGCGGAGATCAGCGCATCCGCGGCCGCAGCGGATACCAGTATGCGGAAGGGGAAACCGCGGACACCGTCGATCGGGCCCGCGCCGGGCGCCTGCATATCCTCGAGGTTCAGCGATTGATCCGGTTCATGCCGAAGGTCGTCATCTGTCTCGTCAACGGCTGGGCCGCAGGCGGCGGGCACAGCCTGCACGTGGTGTGCGATCTGACACTCGCCAGCCGCGAGCACGCCCGCTTCAAGCAGACCGACGCCGACGTCGGCAGCTTCGACGGCGGCTACGGCAGCGCCTACCTCGCCAAGATGGTCGGGCAGAAGTTCGCCCGCGAGATCTTCTTCCTCGGCGAGACGTACACCGCCGAGGAGATGCACCGGATGGGCGCCGTCAACAAGGTCGTCGACCATGCCGAACTCGAGGACGTCGGAATCGAGTGGGGCGCCAGGATCAACGGAAAGTCCCCGCAGGCGCAGCGCATGCTGAAGTACGCGTTCAACCTGCAGGACGACGGGCTCGTCGGACAGCAGTTGTTCGCGGGAGAGGCAACCCGCATGGCGTACATGACGGATGAGGCCGTCGAAGGTCGCGACTCCTTCCTCGAAAAGCGCGAACCCGACTGGAAGCCGTATCCCTGGTACTTCTGAGCCGCTCCCCTTCCCGGGCATCGTGGAATTGGCCACGTGCCAGCGCGGATTCACCGATTCCGGCACACTGACCACATGAGCACCGACCGCGAGCTCCCGGCCCCGGAACACCGCCGTCCGCCCGGAACCGGTGACGACACCGTCGCCGCGCTCGGGAAGTTGTCCGAATCCCTCGAAACCGTCGAGCGGGCCCGCGGACTGCTGTACTCGTTCCACCAGCTGATCGGGCACGCCGACCTTCAGCTCGGTGACGCCGTCGACGCGTTGCGGTCGGCCGGTCACGACGCGACGGCGGACCGCCTGGAGACCGAGTTGGTCGGCCTCAACGTGCTCGACGGACGGTGGACCTTCCAGGTCGTGGAAGAGTTCGACGACGGGTACTGGTCCACCTTCCGTGAACTCGAGCGCGCCGCCCGTGACGAACTGCTGGACGGTCGTCGCCACCTGTTCGAGGCGGAGATGAAGGAAGCGCGACGCACACACGGCCGGGCAGGTCACGAAGCCCGCCCGAGCAAAGGAGAGTGACGGGTGGAAATCCTCAGCAGCAGGACGATCCTGCGGCCACGGGACTACGCGACGACGCTGAGTTTTTACCGCGACATCCTCGGACTCGCCACCGCCCGCGAATATCCTGGAGGCACGGTGTTCTTCGCGGGGCAGGGACTCATCGAGGTGGCCGCCCACGGCGCCGCGGACACTCCGTCGACGTTCGACGGTGCCCTGTGGCTGCAGGTCCGTGACCTCACCGCAGCGCAGACCGAACTGGTACTCGCCGGGGTCAAGATCAACCGCGAAGCCCGGCAGGAACCGTGGGGACTGCACGAAATGTGGATCGCGGACCCCGACGGAATACCGATCGTGCTGGTGCAGATTCCGGAGGATCACCCCCTCCGGCGCGACACCCGGCCGGTGAACGACGGGTGACACGGGGCCAAACTCCAGGCCACCTCGAGGTGTCCGACCTCAGCTGTACTTTTCGAACTTCGATCCGCACAATCTGGGTGTGACCGCAGAGCTCGTAGTTCTTCTGGTGGTGGTCGTCACCGCCCTCGCTTTCGACTTCACCAACGGCTTCCACGACACCGGAAACGCAATGGCCACCTCGATCGCAACGGGAGCTCTGCGACCCAAGACCGCGGTCGTGCTCTCCGCGTCGCTGAATCTGGTCGGCGCATTCCTGTCGGTCGAGGTCGCCGCGACAGTGGCCAAAGGTGTCGTGAACCTGGGAACGGTGGGCGGTGAAGATCTCCTGCTCATCGTGTTCGCGGGACTTGTCGGCGGCATCATCTGGAACCTCGCGACTTGGCTGCTCGGTCTGCCGTCGAGCTCCTCGCACGCGCTGTTCGGTGGCTTGATCGGTGCGGCCATCGCGTCCATCGGCATGAGTGGTGTCGAGTGGGGCGGGGTCCTCGGCAAGGTCGTCATTCCCGCTCTTCTCGCCCCTGTCGTCGCAGCACTGGTCGCCACGGCAGGTACTAAACTCGTGTACCGCATCACCTCCACCGTGCCGGAGGGAACGAAGGAGCACGGGTTCCGCGTCGGTCAGATCGGTTCCGCCTCGCTGGTGTCGCTGGCGCACGGAACCAACGACGCCCAGAAGACGATGGGTGTGATCTTCCTCGCACTGGTCGCGCACGGCAGCATCACCGCCGACGACGAGATGCCGTTCTGGGTCAAGCTCAGCTGCGCCGTCGCCATTGCCCTCGGCACCTATCTCGGCGGCTGGCGGATCATCCGCACCCTCGGCAAGGGCCTCGTCGAGATCGCCGCCCCGCAAGGCATGGCCGCCGAATCCTCGTCGGCCGCGATCATCCTGACGTCGAGCCACCTCGGGCTTCCGTTGTCCACCACACACGTCGCCACCGGTTCCATCCTCGGCACGGGGCTCGGCCGCAAGGGCGCCGAGGTTCGCTGGGGCATCGCCGGACGTATGGCGGTCGCGTGGCTCATCACTCTCCCCTCGGCCGCGTTCGTGGGCGCCGTGTGCTGGTTCCTCGCGCACATCATCGGCGGCCTCGCCGGCGTGCTGGTGGTGTTCGCGGCACTCATCCTCCTCGCCGGGTTCATGTACCTACGGTCCCGCAAGCAGCCGGTGCACTCCGGCAATGTCAACGCCGAGTGGGAGCCGGGTGCCGAGCATCCCGCGACCACGGCTGTACCACCCCCGGCCGGCTCGGAGATCTCCGAGTCGCCCAGACCCACCATCACCAACCACTGACGGGAGCTGCTCATGACCCTCTTGACCACCACCGTCAACTCGCTCTGGCAAGTGATCCTCGTCGGACTGCTGTTCGGTGCGGGACTGCCCGCCATCTTCGCTCTCGGACTGAAGTCGCTCAGCGCAGGAGCCGGAGGTGAGACCTCGGCGCCGCAGCCGTCCGCCGCAGGCCGGATCGGTGCCGTGGCCTGCTTCGCCGTCGTGCTGATCGCGATCATCACTGGGATACTGCTGTTGATGAGCGACTTCCTGGCCAGCACGTTCGGTATCCACATCTTCTGAGCGGCGACCGCGAGGTTCCCACTCCATCGACGAAAGAGGCCGAACGCGTGCCCAAATACTCACTTCGTTCCGTACTCGATTGGCTCCGCGCCGGATACCCCGAAGGGATTCCGGCGAAGGACCATTTCGCGTTGCTGGCCGTGTTGCGTCGTCGACTCACCGATGAGGAAATCGAGCAAGTGGTGGCGCTGTCGATCGAAACGGCCCACGAACACCCGAATCGCCACGTCGATTACGACAGCATCCGGCGCCTCATCAGTGAGATCACCCACGAAGAGCCGTCGGAGGAGGACGTTGCGCGGGTCACCGCGAACCTCACCGCGGGAGGGTGGCCGGTCGCTGGTGACACTGCGGGCGGGTGGCCGGTCGCTGGT
This sequence comes from Rhodococcus sp. WAY2, assembly GCF_009859915.1. Taxonomy (NCBI): domain Bacteria; kingdom Bacillati; phylum Actinomycetota; class Actinomycetes; order Mycobacteriales; family Nocardiaceae; genus Rhodococcus; species Rhodococcus sp. WAY2. The sequence continues at coordinate 1,777,601 of NZ_CP046572.1, read as the reverse complement.
GACACTGCGGGCGGGTGGCCGGTCGCCGGCGACACCGACGAGGGTGCGGGCGATCCGAAAGAAACACGCGACGCGGGATAGCCGATGAGCCTTCCACCGTTCCTCACTTCCATCGTCGGGTGGCTGCGAGCCGGCTATCCCAATGGTGTGCCCGAGCAGGACTACATCCCGTTGTTCGCCTTGCTCACTCGCCGCCTGTCCGAGGACGAGGTGGATGCCGTCGCCGACGCACTCGTCGAGGAAGGTGACCTCCCCATCGAGAAGACGGACATCCAGGTCCTGATCACCAAGGTCACCGACGAGTTGCCACTCGAATCGGATGTCGACCGGGTTCGCAGCAATCTCGCCGCGGGCGGATGGCCGTTGGCCGGGCCCGCCCAGTGAGCGAACTCCAAATCCTTCCCGTCCCGTCGGGCGTCAGGGTTGTCGGCATCCTGCCGCAGCTGTCGGAGATGCTCGACGGAACCGCCCCCGCCGCGCTGCCCGTCCCGGCCGCGGACGAGCGGGAGACCCGGCGACTGACCGACGCCTTGCGTCCTGGGGAGCCGATCGACGACGGCGTCGCACTCGTCGTGGCGACTTCGGGTACGACGGGCGTGCCCAAAGGTGCGATGCTCACAGCGGCTGCGCTGCGCGCGAGCGGTGAGGCGACACACGCGAGACTCCGCGGGCCCGGCTCCTGGCTCCTGGCGCTGCCCGCCCACCACATCGCGGGGATGCAGGTGCTCCTGCGCAGTGTGCTGGCGGGCACCGAACCGGTCGTGGTCGATGTGACGGGAGGTTTCGATCCCGCAGCGCTGCCCGCCGCGGTCGAGACCATGTCCTCACGTCGCCGCTACACGTCTCTGGTTCCGACGCAGCTCGTCAAGGCCCTCGACCACCCCGGCGCGGTGGCGGCACTGGCCTCCCTCGACGCCGTCCTGCTCGGCGGCGCAGCGACACCGGCCCCGGTGCTGCAACGTGCCCAGGAGGCTGGGATCACCGTCGTGCGCACCTATGGCATGAGCGAAACGTGCGGGGGATGCGTGTACGACGGGATCCCTCTCGACGGCGCACGGGTCCGGATCGACGACGACGGCCGCGTCCTGCTCGGCGGACCCATGCTGGCGACCGGTTACCGCGGCATTCCCGACCACCCCGCGTTCGCCGAACCCGGCTGGTTCCGCACCGACGACTCCGGGTCGCTCACCGACGGAATCCTCAGCATCACCGGCCGACTGGACGAGGCCATCTCCACCGGCGGCCTCACCGTCGTACCGCAAGTCGTCGAGCGCGCACTCAACGAGCACCCGGCCGTGCGTGAATGCGCCGTCTTCGGCCTCCCCGACGAACGACTCGGCCGGCGTGTCACCGCCGCCGTCGTCGCCGAATCCGGAACCCTCCCCACGCTCGACGAACTGCGGCAGTTCGTCGAACGCACCCTCGACCCCACCGCTGCGCCCCGCGAACTGCACCTCGTCGACGCCCTCCCCCTCCGCGGTCCCGGCAAGGTCGACCGCCGCGCCCTGGAGTCCAGGTTCGGGTAGGGCGCGCCTGTTTGCGATGATTTTGGCCAGCCGCGGTCGCAATGGTCGCGCGTCTGGCCAATGTCTCCGCGGATGGAGTTGTCCACAGGCTGCGCTCTATCCACAGGGTCGCTCTGAAGTCCTGGTGAGCACACCAGCCCTGTCTGCCGCGTGCTGCACGATGTCCGCCATGACCGACGATCTGATCTTTCGACGCCGAGCCTTGGCTGACGGCATCACCGACTCCGAGATCCGACGCGCGCGAAGGTCCGGACAACTTGTGCGGATCGCCGCGGGCGCGTACGTCTCCGACGCGCACTTCGCCGGACTCGACGCGTGTGCACTGCACCGAATACGCATCGCTGCGGCCCTGCAGTCGCGGCCACCCGGTGTCGTGGTGAGCCACGCCTCCGCGGCGCTGCTGCACGATATGGATGTCGGTGACATTCCGCTCCAGCGGGTACATCTGACTCGCAATCACACGTCCGGCGGCGGCCGAACTGCTGGAGTACACGTCCACGCCGCACCATTCGACGCGTCCGACGTCGTCGTCGTGGGCGGGCTGCCGGTCACCTCCGCCGCGCGAACAGTGGTGGCCACAGCGCGCATCTCGACGTTCGACCAGGCCGTCGTGGTCGGTGACTCGGCGCTGCACCGCCGGCTTGTCACACTCGACCACATCGGGGACGTGATCGATCGGTCCGGACCACGAAAAGGTATCGCGACGGCGCGACGCGCAGCGGGATTCCTCGACCGTCGCAGCGAAAGCCCGGGAGAATCGCTGAGCCGCAGTCGGATACGCCGGCACGGACTACCCTCACCTCAACTGCAACGAGTTCTCCACGACAGCAGTGGCGCGTTCCTCGGCCGCGTCGACTTCTTCTGGGAAGCTGACGGCGTGGTCGGAGAATTCGATGGCCTGGGGAAATACGGCGTCGACAGTGGGCAGGCGGCCGTGGCCGTGCACCGGGAGAAACTGCGCGAAGACGCAATTCGTGACGCCGGGTTCGAAGTGAAGGACACTTGCAAAGACATTGGCTACCTTCCGACGCAATTGCCTGCGCGTCCGACCAATGTCCCTGCAAGTGCAGGTTCACCTCCCGCTCGGGCGCCTACTTCTCCAGTTCGGGGGCGTCCGCTTGCAACTCCCCCACCTCGGTTTTGAGGATTCGCATGGATCGGCCGAGACCGCGCGCAGCGTCGGGCAATTTCTTCGATCCGAAGAGCACCACCAGAACCACCGCGACGATCGCCCAGTGTGACGGGCTCATCGCTCCCATTACTGCGGCTCCTCACCGTCGGGGTACACGGCGTCCACCTCGACCTCGACGAGCCATCCCGCTGCCGGCAGGCTCGCCGCCTCGAGGGCGAATCGGCTGGGACGCGCGGAGTTCCGTTCCATCGGCGCGGCCGGTTCCGCGGTGCCGAGAGGAACCAGTTCGGTGTCGCCGGTGTCGAGGTTGGTGTTCGCGAAGAACTGCCGGTAGGCGCGATTCCAGCCGGCGTAGTCGGCGCGGTCCGTTCCGGGAGCGTTGTCGAGGAACACCCGCATGGTCACGACGTCCTCCAGCGTCAGTCCCTGCGCCTCGAGATTGTCGCGAATCCGCTTCAGGGCATTGATGCCCTGCGCTTCGGTGATCGTGACCCCGGCCGGAAGCATGCCGCCTGCGAACACGTCGGTGTCGATGTACGACTCCGGGGTTCCCTCGGGCGCAGCTTTGTTGGACGCACCCGGTCCGATTCCGCTCGACTTGTAGACGGCGGTGCCACCGCCGATCGCCACCCCCTGCGCGATCATCGGATTCGCCTCGCCCGCTTCGAGAATGGATTTCGAGACGAAGGTGCTGCCTGGCGCCTCTGCTGCCGCCTCGTCGGAGGAGCAGGAGGTGGCCCCTGCGAGAACAGCGGACGCCGCGAGGGCAGTGGTAATTGCCTTGATACGGAACGACTTCATGAAGAACTCCTTGTTCGAGGGGAAGGTCAGGCTTCTTGGGCCACGCGCTCGTGGATGTGGGTGACGACGTCGCGGGCGGACGTCAGAGCGCCGTGCTGCCAGGCGATCGCATTGGACAGGTGGTCGCCTGCGAAGTAGATCTTCTCGACCGGTTCGAGCAACTTCTCGTACTCGGGGGTGGCCGCCCCGCCGTGGGAGCCACCGCTTCCCGCCCAATTGACCCACGCGCTCTCGGAGTACTTGGTGCGACGCCAGCTGCCGGAGAACGACGAGAAGATGTCGCGGGTGTACTTCTCACCGTGGATTTCGGAGCCCTCGGCGATCGCCTTGGCGAGCCGCTGCCGGTGGGTGAGCGACTCGAACGCCTCCTGCCTCTTGCCGCTGCTGTAGTAGGCGACGACCACGCCTCGATCGGAGTTGTAGTGGTCGTACGGGAACATGATCTGCGAGATGTCCTTGTCGGTGTTGGACGCGCCGCCGTAGATGCGGTCCTCCGTCTCCCACCACCGGCGCGAGTACTCGATGCCGAGCTTGCCGGACGACGACGGCTTGGCCGCCTTCAGCGCGGTGAGCACGTCGGCGGGCAGGTTGTTCTGCAGACGTCCGATCAGGTGTGGCGGGATCGTGCAGATCGCGTAGTCGGCGGTGATCGACTTCTTCGAGCCGCCTGCGGTGTATTCGACGGTGACGCCCTCGGACACGTTCTTCATCGACGTCACCTCGGCGCCGAAGACGATGTTGTCGGTGCCGATCCTGTCCTGAAAGGCGTAATAGATGCGGTCCATGCCGCCGACCGGGGTGAACATCATCATCGCCTGGTCGTAGCCGAAGTCGAAGCTGAAGTTTCGGCCGATGCCGCTGCGGATCACTTCCTGCATCGCGAACGGCTTCTTCTCGCTGCCGAAGTTCAACCCGGCGCCGGGCTCGGAATCGTAACCGCGACGCGAGGATCCGAGGTATCGGCCGTCGTCGGACAGGTCACCGAAGTCACTGAGGAACTCCGACAACGCGTCTTTGTCCTCGTGGGTCAGCACCTGGTCCAACGCGCCCTGATCGGTTGCCTTCTTCAACAGTTCCGACATGTAACCGAACGTGTCGGCCTTCGCGGCCCGGTACGTGACGGACTGGCCCGACAACGACGTGTCGCTCTGGTAGTTCACATACGTATTCGCGTTTTGGTTCCCGAAGCCCTGGATCTCGACGCCGAGTTCGCGGCAGTAGTCGAGCGTGATGTGGCTCTGCGGGATGCGGGTGGCGCCGACGTTGTAGAAGTGCCCCTCCGAGAACGTGCATTTCTGCGTCTCGCCGTTCAGGTCGGTCTCCTCGGTACCGCCCCGGGCGGTCCAGACGCGGCCACCGGGCCGAGTGCGGGCTTCGAGGACCGTCACCGTGTATCCGGCCTTCTGCAGTTCGAACGCCGAACACAGGCCGGCGGGGCCGCCGCCGAGCACGACCACGGAGTGGCTGCCCTTCACCTTCCCGATCAGGTCGCCGGCCGCGAGCGGCTGGAACGCGCGGGCGGGAGCGGCGGTCGACGGTGCGAGCCCGAGCGTCGACATCGCACCGTACGCGAGTCCCGCGCCCCCGGTGGCCCCGAGGCCCTTCATGAAAGATCTACGTGTGAATGCCAATTCGCGCTCCCATTCTTGCGCCCGGCGACCCGGGTAACTTGTCCGGATTCATCCTGGGAGGAACGCGAGTCGGGAAGTTGTCGGCGGCGAAACAGTCTGAGGCCGGCGAGCGAGAACGGTCGCGGGCCGTTCTCACTCCCGAAGCGGAGTTCGACCCGAAACCGAAACTTTTCGGCAACACGACCCGGCTAGTTTCACGCGCATGTCAGCCCTTTCCGACGCCATCGCGCGTTCGTTCGCCACCGGCGAGCCCGAACGTCAGGCCGTGTCGCCGCTGCGTGCGCTGGGCCGGCGGCAGTTGTCGGGCTTCGAGGTTCTCGCCCAGTCGGTGGCCACGACGGCTCCGGCGGTGTCGATGGTGGTCCTGCCCGTCACCATGTTCACCCACCAGATGCTGCTGAGCGGTCTGATCACGATCGTCGTCGCCACGGTGGTGGTGTCCCTGATCGCGGTGTGTGTCTCGCAGTTCACGCGACGCATGGCGGCCGCGGGCGGCCTCTACAGTTTCGTGTTCCAAGGCCTCGGCACGCGTGCCGCGCTGACCGCCGGGGTCGCCATGCTGACCAAGTACGTGGGCAGTGCGGTGATGACGCTGTACCACGGTGGTCAGGCCGTGATCACGACACTCAGTTTCCTCGGACTGGAGATGCGTGGTCCCGCCGACCGGGTACTGATTTACGCCGGCATCGCACTCGTCATTCTCGGATGTCTGGTGCGGGGCGTGCGGTTCGCAGCCCTCGCCATTCTCGCCATCGAAACATGTTCGCTGCTCTTCATCGTCGGCCTGATGGTGGTGACAGGCGCGGGCGGGCAACACGCCGTGGTGCCGCCCGAAGGCTCGTCGTCGCACGGTCTCCTGACCATGGCGCTCGTTGCCGTGTTCGCTCTCGCCGGTTTCGAGAGCGCCACTTTTTTCGGACCCGAGGCCAAGCGGCCCCTCGCGACGGTGACCCGGACCGTCCTCCTCACCCCGATGATCTGCGGTGCGTTGTTCATCTTCGCCGGCTGGGCCGCGTGGTCCGGCCGCGCCGACACCCTCGTCAACGCCTACCTCCACGGCACGTCGACCGGTGTCGCCCCAGCGGTCGTCATCGCGCTGAATATCGGGCTCGGGACGTCGTGGCTTGCCTCGGCGATGGCGTCGTCCAACGCCGCCTCACGCCTCGTGTATTCGATGGGCGTCGAATCAGTGGTTCCGCGGCTGTTCGCGCGCGTGCAGCGCGGCTACCGCACTCCGTATGCCGCACTGGCCCTGATTGTCTGCACCGTATGCGTGGGCGCAGCGACCTTCGGAATCGTCGGCAAGTCGACCGCCTTCGGTCACGTTCAACTGGCAGCACGCACGGCGGTGATCGCCGCCTATGTTCTGGTCGCGGTCGCGTCGGTGCAATTCCTCCGCCGAATTCAGGAGTACACCGCATTGACCTTGTGCGCCGGGGTCGCGGGCAGCGCAGCCGGTGGAACCGTCCTCACCTACCTGTTGTTCACCACTGCCTCACACGGCCTCGTCATGGTGCCCGCGGTGATGCTCACGCTGCTGCTGTCCGGTTCTGCCTGGCACCTTTTCCTCCAGTGGCACCATCCCGCGAGTCTGATGTCGATCGGCGTGTTCGACAGCGCGGAAACGGAGGACGTACTGCCGGGTGCGGGCGTGTTCGCCACCGACGCGACGGGCAACCTGGCATTGACCGCGAGTGCGCGAACCCATGAGATGCGCTGATGGCGAGGAGGACCGGGGAGCTCGCGGGCCACGAACCCCGCGCCGTGCAGAAAGCACTCGCACTACTCGAGGCCGTCGCCCAACTGGGCTCGGGAGCAACCGCCAAGGACGTCGCCGCCCATGCGGGTATCCCCCAGGCGACGGCCTATCGGCTTCTGAATCTGCTCACCGCCGACGGCTATCTGGTGCGAATCTCCGACCTCTCCGGATTCGCACTCGGTCGCCGCACCCGGCAACTCGCGGGCGCCGACACGCCGGACCCAGTCGATCAGCACACGATCGTCGAGGGACTGCGGTCTCAGGTGCGGTTCGGTGTCTATCTCGCATCGTTCACGGGGGGCGCGGTCCGGCTCGTCGACAAGGACCCCGACCACGAACTCAGCGGTGAAGGCACCATCACGGCGCATCCGCATGCGTCCGCCATCGGGAAGATCCTCCTCGCGGCGCACCCCGAACTCGTACAGCAGCAACTACGCCGGGTCACGTCCCGCACGATCACCGACATCTCGATGCTGAACGCCGAGCTGGAGACCATTCGGCACACCGGTTCGGCCCGGGAAGTGGACGAGATTCGTATCGGCCGCAGTTCCGTCGCCGTCCCCGTGCTCGACTCCCGACACGGCGTGGTCGGCTGCCTCGCCGCGATCGGGAAGACTGGACGGCTGGCCGTCGGCGATCCGGAGTTGACCGACCTCCTACACGCCTGCGCCCAACGCCTCGGCGCCGGTGTGTCGGCCTGAACAGATCGCAGCCGTTACCGGTTCGCCCCGCCCGGTAACACTCAGGTACTGGTCCACCGCATTCGGCGGTGGTGCGGAGTGCAAAGATCGACACATGGCAACGGCTGCTCAATGGATCGAAGGCGCTCGTCCGCGCACCCTCCCGAACGCGATCGCCCCAGTGCTGGCGGGCACAGGCGCAGCGGCGTCGCTCGGCGGCGCAGTGTGGTGGAAGGCGTTACTGGCGCTCGTCGTCTCTCTCGCGTTGATCGTCGGGGTCAACTTCGCCAACGACTACTCCGACGGCATTCGCGGCACCGACGACGAACGGGTCGGACCGCTGCGGCTCGTCGGTTCCAAGTTGGCGAAGCCGTCGGCGGTGAAAGCTGCTGCCATCGCCTGCTTCGCCGTCGCCGCTGCCGCCGGACTCGTACTCGCCGTCACCACCGCATGGTGGTTGGTTCTGATCGGCGCGCTGTGCATCGTAGGCGCCTGGTTCTACACAGGCGGCAAAAAACCCTACGGGTACAGCGGTTTCGGCGAGGTTGCCGTCTTCGTATTCTTCGGTCTCGTCGCCGTCCTCGGCACCCAATACGTGCAGGCGGAGACGGTGGACTGGGCGGGACTCGTGACGGCCGTTGCCGTCGGATCGTTCTCCAGCGCGGTGCTCGTGGCGAACAACCTCCGGGACATCCCCACGGACACCGAATCGGGCAAACGCACACTCGCTGTCCGTCTCGGCGATTCCCGCACCCGCATCCTGCACCTCGTCACATTGACAGTCCCGTTCATCGCGACTCTCGTCCTCCTTGCGCGCACCCCCTGGGCGCTTCTCGGACTATTGGCCGTGCCCCTTGCCATCCGGGCGAACTCGCCGGTTCGTTCCGGCGCCACAGGCCTGGCCTTGATACCGGCGTTGCGGGATTCGGGCCTGGCCATGCTCATCTGGGGCGCAGCCACGGCCGTGGCGTTGTCGCTGGCCTGACCGAGCTCAGTCGCGGTCCGGAACGACGATGTTGACCAGGAAATTGACCACCGAGATGATCAGGCCGCCCCAGAGAGCCGTCCAGAAGCCGTCGACCGTCATGCCGTAGTCGGTCTGTGAACTCAGCCAAGCGGTGAGCATCACCATCAGCGCGTTGATCACCAGGGTGAAAAGTCCGAGCGTGAGAATCAGCAGCGGCAACGACAACAGCTTCACCAGCGGTTTGACGAAGATGTTGACCACCGTGAATACCAGCGCGATACCGAGCAGCACCACGATGTCCCACGCAGTGCCGTTGCCCGAACTCGAGATGTCTATGCCCGACACCCAGGCGGCCGCGAGCCAGATCGCGAACGCGTTGACGACGAGACGTACCAAGAAGGTCATCTGTGCATGCTGGCACATCACTGCGACACACGGGCATCGCCCCCATTCGCGGAGAGCCCGGTTCAGGCTGCCCGGTCGAGCGCGGCGTGCACCCGACGCCGAAGTTCGTCCACAGTCACCGAAACCTCGAGTATCTCGCGGGCCGTGCCGTCCGCGGCTCGGAGCACTCCCAGCAGCACGTGCTCGGGTCCGATGTGATTGTCCTTGCGGGCCAGGGCTTCCCGTAGGGACAGTTCGAGCGCTTTCTTGGCGTCCTTCGTGAACGGGATGTGGCCCGACTTGCGCCCGAACCAGCCGCGCGGCCCCTTGGGCGGCTCGGGATCGAGGACGCCCTTCCCGAAGGTCTGTTCGAGACTGCGGCGGACGGCGTCGAGATCGATGCCGATCGATCCGAGTGCATCCGCGTCCGCATCGCTGAGCGCTATACCCCGTTCCGCGACAGTGCGTCTCGCGGCCGCGAGGACGATGCCGGAATCGGCGAGGATGCCCTGGACGGGTTCGGTCGGCACGGACAGAAGCCCGAGAACGAGGTGTTCGGGACCGATCCGCGGCGACTTCAGAGCGCGAGCCTCCTTCTGGGCATCGATCACCACGGCACGGGCATCCGTCGAAAATCGTTCGAACATGGGGAGCTACCTCCCTTTCCGATTGTGCTTCTGATGGACCGCTTGCCTGCTCACCTCGAGCGAGTCGGCAATCGCCTGCCAGGACCAGCCCTGAGCGCGAGCGTTGTCGACCTGAATAGCTTCGAGCCGCTCCAGAAGACGTCGCAGGGCACGCACGGCCCGTAACCCCTCGGCGGGGTCCGGGCTTCCCGCTGCAGCTGCGAGTGTCGTTGCCTCCGTCATACATGTCAATCTAGATTGACACCGGGTCGGGCGTCAACCTTTCTTGACGCCTTGTCGACGGCTCAGTACGCGGCGACCGCCCCGTCGACCGCCTTCTGCAGCTCGCACTGCGCGATGTGGGCAATGTCCATCGGCTTGACGGGGAGAGCAGTGAGCGGTTGAGCGACATACACACTCGCACCCTTCACCAGCTCGGTATCGGCGCCGTGCGCGTCCGGGCCGTAGCTGATGCCGATCGAGAGCAGCGTCGGAGTGACACCTCGATCGACAGCGCGTTTGGCGATATGACCGATGCCACTGTTGATGTGCTGGAGCCGGGTCGGGTCGCCCTCATTGCAGGTGCCCTCCGGGAAGATCGCGAGGTTGTCTCCCCGGCATAACCTTTCGGCCGCCACGTCCATCATCAGACGCCCCGCATCCGCCACGGCGCGCAAGCCGTAGTTCTTACTGCGGAACACCGGGATGCCGCCCATCATGTCGACCTTCTTGCGGAGATCGGGGTCGGTGAACAACTCGTCCTTGGCCAGTACACGGGTCCTGCCGATCACTCGGCGCAGAGGCGTCTTCCACGCGGTCGCGGCAAGCGTGTACTGATCGCTGTGCGTCACATGATTGGCGGCCACGAGCAGTACCGCTCCGGACTTGACGAGCTCGGTCAGCTGCTCCTCGGCGCCGTCGGCATACCGGACCCGCGGCCGGTACTTCATGCTCAACATCGCGTACGCCAGCTTGGCCAGCACCCGGTTCTGCTGATGATCGCGGTAATAGCCGTACACCGCACGGTAGTTCTCGAGGGTTACCTCGGGCCTGTCCATACCTAGTCCCCGATCGCATCGTCCTGACCTCAGGCTACCAACCTACGGTTGCGTAGCCTACGGAGGCGTAGGTACTGGGATCATGCTGCAAAGGTGTGTGAATTGACTGGTTTCGGGTAAAACAGACCTGTGATCCGCTCGGCCATCGTCACCGACCTGCCCACTCTCCAACAGATCGAAGTTGCCGCAGGAGCTCCGTTCCGCGACATCGGAATGGACGCGATCGCGGAGGATCCGCCGCCCTCACTCGACGAGTTGAGGGAATTTCTGGATGCGGGGAGGATTTGGGTCGCCGCGGACGCAGACGGCGACCCGGTCGCATATGCCCTGGTTGCGCTCGTGGACGGCGCCGCGCACATCGAACAGGTCTCGGTCCATCCCAGCGCCGCCCGGCAGGGACTCGGGGCGCTCCTTCTCGACGAGATCTCGTCCTGGGCGGCGGAACGCGGCTTTCCGGCCCTCACACTGACCACCTTCGTCGACGTTCCCTGGAATGCGCCGTACTACGAGCGGCTGGGCTTTCGGCCCCTGCAGGATTGCGAACTCACCCCCGGGCTGTCACAGATCCGCGCGGACGAGGCACGCAACGGACTGGCAGCGTGGCCGCGCGTCACCATGACGCGACCGGTGGCCACGCCCGCACGCCGGGCGCAGCCGACGAGTCAGCCGGCCTGACTCAGGCACTCCCGGTCCGACTCAGCCACTCTCAGGCGGTGTGACCTGGCAAGACTCCGGTATGCGCGAAGTCGTCCAGCAATGCAGTCGGCCCGGTGAGGTCGATGCCCTCAGCGCTGACCCACCGGTCGTCGTAATAGGTGTCCGCGTAGCGCTCACCGCCGTCGCAGAGGACGGTCACGACGCTGCCGGAGCGGCCGGCCGCGATCATCTCTGCCACCACCGAGAACGCGCCCCACAGGTTCGTGCCGGTGGAACCACCCACACGCCGGCCCAGTGCCGAACTGGCATGGCGCATGGTGGCAATGGAAGCGGCGTCAGGTACGCGCATCATCCGATCGATGACCTGTCCGACGAACGAAGGTTCCACGCGAGGCCTGCCGATGCCCTCGATACGGGACGGCAGCCCGGTCGCGTAGTCACAGGAATTGGTGTCGTACCCGCCGAAGAACGCCGAGTTCTCGGGATCGACCACGAGGAGTCGGGTGGCGTGCCTGCGGTACCGGATATAACGCCCCAGCGTCGCGCTGGTGCCTCCGGTACCGGCACTCATCACGATCCACTCCGGCACCGGGTGTTCCTCACGCGCCATCTGCTGGTAGATCGACTCGGCGATGTTGTTGTTGCCCCGCCAGTCGGTGGCCCGCTCGGCGTGGGTGAACTGATCCATGAAGTGGCCGTTCGACTCCGCCGCGAGCCTGCGGGCCTCGCTGTAGATCTCGGGCGGGCGGTCGATGAAGTGACAGCGCCCACCTTGCGCCTCGATCAGCGCGACCTTGGCGCCGCTCGTGCTGCGCGGCATCACCGCCACGAAGTCGAGGCCCAGCATCTTGGCGAAGTAGGCCTCACTGACCGCTGTCGAACCGGACGACGCCTCGATGACCGTGGTTCCCTCGGTGATCCACCCGTTGCAGATCGCGTACAGAAAAAGTGAACGGGCCAACCGGTGCTTCAGGCTTCCCGTGATGTGCGTCGACTCGTCCTTCAGGTACAGCTGCACGCCCCACGCCGGGGGAAGCGGGTAACGGAGGAGATGCGTGTCGGCGCTGCGCTGCGCGTCGGCCTCGATCAGACGAACCGCATTGTCCACCCAGTCTCGGGACCGGCTTCGATCGATGACGACGCAGTCGGCGTCCGTCACCGGTCCTCGCCGCGGAGTTTCGCGCGCAGGTCAGCCTGGTCCGCGCGGCGCTGCGCGTCGAACGCAGCGATCCCCTCGTTCACCCTGCGCCGAAGTGTCGCGAACAGCAGCAGAGACAGCGGAAGGGCGATCAGGACCGCGAAAATGGCGGCGACGAGCAGCGGAATCGTCACCCCGACCAGCGCGGCGACTCCGAGGATGATGCCCGCGATGACGACGACGAGGAGCAGTCGAGCGAAGGAGTAGAGCGCGACGTCGCGAGCCAGACGACCCTTGGTGACCCGTTCGGCCGGCTGCGGGGCCGCCGACCCTGCGGTCACGGGGGGCTTGGCCTGATCGGCTGGCTTCGGGTTCTTCGGCTTCTCACTGGGCTCGCTCACGACCCCCAGATTACCCACCCACCGGGGCGCGCTCGAACGTCCGACTTATCCGATTTGTCTATTACCTCCCCTTTACCAACATTAGATCGTTCGAGTACCTGGGGGTTGTGATGCCACGATGACCGTATTCGGTCGCGATTGCGACCAGCTGCAGCACTGACAGAACGAAAACAGCGGAGGACCGTCGATGAGCGCACCCACCTACAACGGATCCGGTTTCAGCGGACCGAACGAAGCCCTCATGACCCCGGGCCAGGTGGCCGCTCTGTTCCACGTCGACCCGAAAACCGTCACCCGGTGGGCGCACGCGGGCAGGCTCGGCTCGCTCCGGACACCCGGCGGCCACCGCCGGTTCCGTGAGGCCGAAGTGATGCAACTGCTCCGCTCGCTCACCACGGAGGCTGCCCGACCCTGAACACCTTGGCTACCCGACCCTGAACACGGAGGCTCCCGACCCTGAACACGGAGGCTGCGCGACCCTGAACAGGTGGACGGGCTCGCCCCTGAGGGGGTAGGTGCCGTCGGCTTCTTACACGGCTACGCTCGAGGGATACCGGCTACCCGAGCGGTGTAAGGAGGTGCGCGGTGCTGTATTTGTTGGCGCTCATCGGGCTCGTGGTCGTGGCGTTTCTACTTTGGAAAGCGTTCGGCCCGAATACGAAGCCAGTTCTCGACGACAGGGTTCTCGGACCCGACGACGATCCGGATTTTCTGTGGCGCATGAGTCGGGACGCCCGACGGAGGAAGTCGGACGAGCCCGACACGGGTTCGCCGGATACCACTGGGTGATTTCCCCCGCGGTTCGGTTACTGCGTCAGCGATGATCCTGGAGCGCGAAGGTGGAGGCTGGAAAGTCGGACGCCACCGCTGCAGCGAGTTCGAGAAGGGCATTGCGGGTCTTGGGCCGCAGGCGATCGAGTTCGATCTCGGCGCCTTCTTCGAGGTGTGGATCGAACGGGATGAGCCGGACCAGTCGGCACCGCTGTTCGAAGTGTTCGACCACTTTCGGCAGATCAACTTTGCCGGAGCGCGGGCGGACGGCGTTGACGACGGCCACGGACTTCGCGACGAGTTCGCGGTAGCCGTGCGCATCGAGCCAGTCGAGCGTCGCCGAGGCGCTGCGGGCACCGTCGACCGACCCCGAGCTGACCACCACGAGTGCGTCGGCCTCTTCGAGAATCGTCTGCATCGCAGAGTGCATCAGCCCGGTGCCGCAGTCGGTGAGGACGATGCTGTAGAACTTCTCGAGCATTGCGACCGTGCGCGCGTAGTCGTCCGCGCTGAACGCCTCCGACACTGCCGGGTCGCTGTCCGATGCGAGTACCTCGAGCCGATGCCGACTCTGTGACGTGTAACTGCGGACGTCACTGTACTTTTCGATGCTGTGTTCGTCGCGGAGCAGGTTCCGCACGGTGGCGGGGGTTTCCAGGGGGATCTTCTGGCTGAGCGTGCCGCGGTCCGGGTTGGCGTCGACCGCGATCACTCGATCACCGCGCAGCGATGCGAACGTCGATCCCAGTGTGGCCGTGGTGGTGGTCTTGCCGACTCCACCCTTGAGGCTCAGCAAAGCGATCTTGTAGCAGCCCTGCAACGGCTGGTTGACCTGCTTGGTGAGCTCGATGCGGCGCTGTTCCTTGGCGCTGTTCCCCAGGTTGATGTAGCGACCGGACACCTGGTACAGCATTCTGCGCCACCCCGTGGTGGGCGCTGGCTTGACCTGCTTGAGCAGAAGTGACGTGGACAGGTCTCGCGCGGACACCGCGTACTGCTGCTGCTCGGGACGCACGGTCTGCGGACGGCTCGCCGGATGCTGCTGGGGAGCCGACGTGTACGCGGCGGGAGCAGGTTGCTGCGTGTGCGACGGCAGCTGCTGCGCGGGGGCCGTGAACGTCGGAGCCGGGGCGGGCTGCGGAGATGCGGGAGCCAGTGTGGGCGCCGGTGCCTGAGTAGGAGCCGCGGCCGGGGGCTGCGTCTGAGGACGCGCCGGCGTCGCGGCGGGGGCCTGGTGCCCCGGCTGCGCGAAGGGGTTGGGACCCTGCGGCTGAACGTACGGCGCCTGCCGCGCGGCGTTGTGCGGTGTGGATCCCACGGTGGTGTCGGCGGGCGGGTTCGATGCCGGCCGCACCGGCTCCCACCCGCCAGCGTTGTTTTCGGACATGGCCGAACATCCCCCCTAGATGAAGTCTCCGTAGTCCCCACCGCTTCACACCGCTGGGAGACGTCGCGGCGGAAGAATATCAGTCGGTGGTGACCGTCAGGTCAGGCCCGCATACGAATGCAGTCCCGACACCACCATGTTGATGATGAACAGATTGAACAGCATCGCGACGAAGCCGGCGATGTTGATCCACGCGGCTTTGGTATCGCGCCATCCGGAGGTCGCTCGGGCGTGGAGATATGCCGCATAGATCACCCAGGCGATGAACGACATCGTCTCCTTGGGATCCCATCCCCAGAACCGCCCCCAGGCGGCTTCGGCCCAGATCGCCCCCAGGATGACACCGGCGCCGAACAGCGGGAACCCGATGATCGTGGTCTTGTACGCCAATCGGTCCAAGGTCTGCGCGTCGGGCAGGCGCTCCGCCACCCGCGCGAAGACGCCCGTTCCTTCCTCGCCGCGCGGGTAACGCATCCGCAGCAGGAACAACAGGCTGGCGATGCCCGACACCAGGAAGACGCCCGAACCCACGCTGACGATGGTGACGTGGATGGGAAGCCAGTACGACCGCAGCGCCGGCACCACCGGTGCCGCATCCGCGTAGAGCACCGTGGCGGCGAGGAACATCAGGATGAGAATGGGGACGAGCAGGAAAACCCACATCGGCCGGTATGCCGGCTTCGACAGGAGCGCCAGCCCCACGACGAGCGCCGCCCCGCAGGCCATGGTGACGAACTCGTACATATTGCCGAGCGGGAAACGGTCGGTGGCGAATCCGCGGAGCACGATCGACGCGAAGATGAGAACAGTGCCTACCACGAGCACCGCAGACCCCATGCCGCCGAAGCGCTCGGCCATCGGCTTCTTCGGCTGCTCGACCACGCGTCCGGGAACCGCCGCGGAGCCGGCGGGCCTGGCACCCGCCGCAACGAGCTCCTTGTCCTGCACGGCGCGCGCCCTCGTCGACGCGTACTGCACGATCAGCAGCACGAGCGCGAGCGCGAGCACCGTGAACGCTGATCGGAAGGCCCAGTCGCTGTACTGCGCCAGTGTCTCGTTGGTCGTCATCGTCGCTTCTCCTGCGCGTCAGGCTTCGTGTCGTCCGTCAGCAGACGGGCGCAGAGCCGGTCGAACTCGTCACCCCAGCCGGCCTGATCGGTCCGGGCGAGTCCGCCAAGCTCTACTACAGTACGTCGTGGGTCAAGGTCGGCGGGGTCCGCGGGATAGATGCGGGCCCAGATGCGGCGCCGCTTGATCAGCAGCGACACCAGCAGTCCTGCCATCATCGTCAGAGCCGACACCAGCACCCACTGTTGCGCCGGATCGTGCGACACCTGCACATTGACGAAGTCCACGGCGCCGTCGAACCGCACCTGAGTGCCGTCGGCGAGCGTGGCGCTCTCCCCCGGCATGAGGTTGACGCGGTCCTGCTTCACCAGCCGGCCCTGGTTGATCAGTTCGGTATTGAGGGAGAACAGCGACTGCGGGTTGCCGGTGTCGAGGCCGGTGTCGCCCTTGTAGATGTCGATGGCCACCGCCGGGTCCTTCATCGCCGGATGACTCGACGCGAGCAGGTTGCCGTGGAACAGCGCGGTGGGGGCGAACAAGCCTTCGATCGCGATCTGATTCTTACGGCGCTCGTCCGTGTCGGGGTACATGCCGCCGGGCGGATCGAATCGCATGGCCCCGCTGCTGAGGAACGTCGTCGCATCGTCGGGTCGCCATTGCAGCGTTTCGGTCCGCGTCTCGCCGCCAGGGAACGTGACGGTGAATGTCGGCGCGTATCCGTGTCCCTGCAGGTAGACACGGTCTCCCTCGACGCGGAGAGGATGATTGACCTGCAACTGATCGTCGCGCCAGGTACCGGTTTCGAGGTCGTCACCGGCCTGGTACGAAATGTTCGACGTGAACATCTCGGCCTGACCGTTGTCGAGGTAG
The DNA here is from genome assembly GCF_009859915.1 of Rhodococcus sp. WAY2. NCBI lineage: Bacteria > Bacillati > Actinomycetota > Actinomycetes > Mycobacteriales > Nocardiaceae > Rhodococcus > Rhodococcus sp. WAY2. Next base: position 1,760,745 of record NZ_CP046572.1, on the reverse strand, counting down.
TCGGCGGTGAAATCCTTGACCTTGAGACACAGCGGGGTCATTCCCGTGCCGTCCTGCGTGTTCCCTGCCTTGAACGAATCGAACACGGCGGGGGACGTGGTGCAGAAGCCGGGACCGTTGTTGGCGACCACGATCACGTTGCCCTCGTACCCGAACAGTTTGCCGACGGCGATGGCCACCAGCAGACCGACGAGCGAGAGGTGGAAGACGAGGTTGCCGAGTTCGCGCGTGTAACCCTTCTCCGCGGAGAGGGTGATCTCACCGTCGCGGACCGGGCGTGCGCCGCCGGTGCGGGTCTCCACCCGCCACCCTTTCAGCGAAGTACGGATGCGGGCGGCGAGTTCCTCGGGCGTCTCGTCGACCCGGCGCTCGACGTGGTGGGGCAGACGCGCGAGGTTGCGGGGCGCCGCCACCGGACGCGTGCGCAGTGCTTTCGCGTGATCGACGCAACGCGGAAGGATGCAGCCGACCAGCGAGATGAAGAGCAGGACGTAGACCGCGGTGAACCAGAAACTGCCGAATACGTCGAAGAGTTCGAGCCGGTCCATCCAGGGACCGAGGGTCGGCCGATTCGCGATGTACTCGTCGACCTTGCCTGCATTGAGGCTGCGCTGGGGCAGCAAGGCCCCGGGTATCGCCGCGAGTGCCAGCAGGAACAGCAACACAAGCGCCGTCCGCATCGACGTGAGCCCACGCCAGGTGTTGCGGACCAGCGCGAAAGCGCGGCCCGGCAGCGATTGGCGGGGTACCGGTGCGGTTTCCGGGGCCTCGGGGGTCTGGGTGTCGCTCATCGGGCAACACCCGAGAAATCACCGGCAACGTCCGGCCGGACGTTGCGGCGGCATGGCTGCCGATACATGTCGGTGCCTCTCGTTACGATCTGGAAATGGGGGAAGTAGTGCGCTACTCCTACCGGTTGCGCCCGGGCGCGACGGCGGAGCGTGCGCTTATTGCAGAGTGGCATCGTTGTCGGTTCCTGTGGAACGAGGCCGTCCACCAGCAGAGATCGGGGCGTAGGCCGACTTTCGGCGCGCTTTCGAAATTGCTCACCCAGGCACGCGCGCGCTGCGTGTGGCTGCGCGAGGGTTCGCAGGTAGCGCAGCAGCAGATGTTGCGCACATACGGGCAGGCGCTGAGTGCCTCGTTTGGGGTGAGAAACCGTGGACGACCGAGGTATAAGGCACGAAACAGAAGCCTCCCGTCCCTCGAGTACACCACCCGCGGCTTCTCGTTCCTCGAAGGTCGGCTTGTGCTGCCAAAAGGGGTAAGAATTCCTGTGGTGTGGTCCCGGAAGTTGCCGTCGAAGCCGACTTCTGTGCGCGTCTACCGAGACTCCTTGGGACATTGGTACGCGTCTTTTGTGGTCCGCCGCTCGGCTACTTCCGCTACGGAGGCGACGGGTGGCATCGGTATCGATTGGGGCGTGTCGACCACCGCGACCACGACGGACGAACGGTATGACCTGGTCTACCTCGGGCATCGGAAGCGCTGTTCCGCCGAACTCGCAAAGGCACAAAGGAAGATGGCAAGGCGACGTCGAAAGAAGGGTATCGCTCCGTCGAACGGATATAAGGAAGCCCGGCGGGAGGCCGCCCGGCTGCAGAAGAAGGCGGCCAGACAGACCCAGCACGACTCCCGAATGTGGGCACGCGATGTCGTTGAAAGCCATCAACTTATAGCGGTGGAGGATTTCAAGCCGAAGTTCCTTGCTAGATCGACGATGGCCCGAAAGTCTGCAGATGCGACGATCGGCACGGTCAAACGAGAATTGATTTACCGTGCGGAGCGGGCGGGACGTCAGGTGGTCATCGTCGCGCCCGCCTACACCACAATGACGTGCTCCAGTTGCTTCGCGAGAGCCAAGCAGCGGCTGGGGCTCTCGGAACGCATCTTCCGGTGTCACACCTGCGGGAATACCGACCATAGGGACAGGAATGCTGCCAGGGTAATCCTGGCTGTGGCAGAGCGGGGCCACACCAGCGTTGACGACGTAAGACACCTGCAGCCTCCTCCGGGTTGATTGTCGGTGCGGTCTGAGTTGAGAATCCCGTCGATTCGTCGATGGGAGCCGTTAAATGGGGAGGGTCACTTCCGAGATGAAGGCGTCGCGAATCCAGCCGACGAATTGATCCCACGCGCCGGTGACGAGGGCGATGCCCACCGCCACGAGCATGATGCCGCCGAAGATTTGAATGGTTCGCGCGTTGCGGCGTAGCCAGCCCACACCCCGCAGCGCGCGGGAGGAGCCGAGGGCCAGGATCACGAAGGGCAGGCCCAGGCCGAGGCAGTAGGCGACGATCAGGGCTACGCCGCGGGCCGCGGTGGCGCCGTCGGTGCCGGCAGCAAGGGAGATGACACCGGCCAGTGTCGGACCGAGGCAGGGCGTCCACCCCAGTGCGAATACCGCACCCAGCAGCGGGGCTCCCGCCAGGCTGGAGATGCGCCGCGGCTCGAGCCGGGTGTCACGCTGCAACGCCGGGATCAGGCCGATGAACACCAATCCCATGGCGATCGTCACGACACCTCCGACCCGCATCAATACTTCGCGGTTGACGGAGAGGACCGAGATGGCGCCGAAGACCGACGCCGTGGCCAGGACGAACACGACCGTGAAACCGGCCACGAACAGAGTTGCGGCCCCGGCGACGCGCAGGCGTCCGTCTGTCACCGTCTTCGTGCGCGTCGCGGCTTCTTCGGCGGTGACGGCCGGAGCGTCGGCGCCCACGACACCGGCCAGGTAGGACAGGTAACCGGGGACGAGCGGAACTACGCACGGCGAGGCGAACGAGACCAGACCGGCGAGAACGCAGGCTCCGAGCGCAAGGAACAGAGGTCCCGACGAGGCGGTGGACTGGAAGGCGTCGCCGACGCCGGCGGCGAGAAGGGTGGTACCGGTAGTCACGATTCCTGCGCCACCCGTTCGACTACCGGCTGCAGGTCGTCCGCCAGCAATTCCTTCAGGAACACCGCGGCGACACGGTGTTCACGATCGAGCACGACCGTGGTGGGAATGACGCTCGTCGGGTAGTTCGCCCCCAGGGCGATCATCGTCCGCATGGCGGGGTCGTAGATCGACGGATACGACACGTTGTTGTTGATCACGAAGTCCTGCGCCTTGTCTTGCTGATTGTCCCGGACATTGATCCCGAGAAACGCGACACCTTGGTCTTTGGTCGCCTCGTAGACCTGCTCGAGGTCGTTCGCTTCGCCGCGGCACGGCCCGCACCACTGCCCCCAGACGTTGAGGACCACTACCTGGCCCTCGTAGTCGTCGAGGGAGATGGTCTTGCCCTCCGTCATGAGGTCGGGTCCGGACACGGTGCCGATGGTGCCGCGATCGGCCGGTGGATCGTAGAAGATTTCCGTCTGACCGCCCGGGGACACGAAGTCGAACGTGCCTCCCTGGGCCACGGCGTCGTCGCCGGACGCACAGGCCGACAGCGACACCGCGGCCATGCAGATCACCGCGAGAAGCCCGGCGAAGCGCCCCCGAATCATGCCCCGCTCACCCTCGGATCCGATGCGCCCGCGGGCTCCGAGTACACGATGTCGATGAGTGTGTCGCCCTCGTAGACGAGCGACGTCAGCGACGCCAGAGAGCACTGGCGGTGGCGCGGGTCGTGCCACAACCGCTCCCCCTGCAGGAATCGGCGCAGCGTCCAGACGGGAAGTTGGTGACTGACGACCACGGCCTCGTGACCGACTGCGGCCACGCGCGCGCTGTTGACGGCGGCAAGCATTCTGTGCGCGATCTGCAGGTACGGCTCACCCCAGGACGGAGTGAACGGATCTCGCAGCTTCCACCAGTGTCGGGGGCGTGCGAGCGCGCCGTCGCCCACCGACACCTTGAGTCCCTCGAACTCGTTACCTGCCTCGATGAGGTTCTCGTCGGTTGCGATCTCGAGTCCGTGCTTCTCGGCGATCGGCGCCGCCGTTTCCTGCGCCCGTTGCAGCGGCGATGCGACCACGTGGGTGATGTCGTGGGTCGCCAGGACCGACGCTACGGCGCGGGCCTGTGCCTCGCCCGTCACCGACAGGCGGAAACCGGGAAGCCTGCCGTAGAGAATTCCTCGCGGGTTGTGCACTTCGCCGTGCCGGAGCACGTGCACGATCGTGCGGGTCTGGGTGTGGTCGGGGTGAGCGGCATCGGTCACGGTGCGGTTCCTCGGGTCGGGGCGGGGAGTCGGGTGGCTGAATCGACGCGGCGCGTCAGGACTGGACAGACGGTCAGGGCTGGGTGGCCGCCGCGGCGGCCTTCGCTGCATGCGGCAGGGCGTCGGCGATGATGGAAAAGGCATTGTCGTCCATGGCCGCCGAGACGAACCAGGCCTCGAACGCGCTGGGCGGTGGGTACACCCCGCGCGAGAGCAGTCCATGGAAGAAGGCCGGGAACCGCCACGTCTGCGCCGCTTTCGCCTCGGCGTAGTTGGTGACCGGTTCTTCGGTGAAGAAGACGCTGAGCATCGTTCCGGCGGTCTGCACTCGATGGGGCACACCTGCCGCGGTCAGCGATTCGGACAGCAGGTTCTGCAGGGTGACGCTGTTGCGCTCGAGGGCTTCGTAGACACTCGCATCGGCTGCGCGCAGACTCGCGAGACCGGCGGCGACGGCGACGGGGTTTCCCGACAGCGTGCCCGCCTGGTAGACGGGACCGGCGGGCGCCAGGTGAGCCATGACGTCGGCGCGGCCACCGAAGGCGGCAGCGGGCAGGCCGCCGCTCATCACCTTGCCGAACGTGTAGAGGTCGCCTGCGACACCCTCCAGTCCGTACCAGCCGGCCGAGCTGACGCGGAATCCCGTCATCACCTCGTCCATGATCAGCAACGCGCCGTGCTCGCGGGTGAGCGTGCGCAGTCCCTCGTTGAATCCGGGCTGGGGTGCGATGGCACCCATGTTTCCTGCGGCAGCCTCGGTGATGACGCATGCGATCTGGCCCTCGTTGGCGGCGAACGCCTGCGCGACGGCCTCGAGATCGTTGTAGGGCACGACGATGGTGTCCTCCGCCTGGGCGCCGGTCACGCCGGGCGACGTCGGCAGGCCGAACGTGGCCAGGCCGGAACCGGCGTCGGCGAGCAGGGCGTCGACGTGGCCGTGGTAGCAACCCGAAAACTTCACGATCTTGGTCCGGCCGGTGAATCCCCTGGCAAGTCGGACCGCGCTCATGGTGGCCTCGGTGCCGGAATTCACCAGCCGCACCTTGTCCACCGGCGCGACGCGGGCGACGATCTCCTCGGCCAGTTCGATCTCACCCTCGGTGGGTGCTCCGAAGGACAGCCCCGTGGCGGCCGCCTTCTGGACTGCCTCGACGACAGCGGGATGGGCGTGGCCCAGAATCATCGGACCCCAGGAACAGATGAGGTCGACGTAGTCGTTGCCGTCGACGTCGGTGAGCGTGTAACCGGCAGCCTTCTCGATGAAACGCGGGGTTCCGCCGACCGAGCCGAAGGCCCGCACCGGCGAGTTGACGCCGCCGGGAATGACCACGTCGGCCCGGTCGAAGAGCTGAGCGGAACGGGAAGCGTGCACGTCGGGGCCACCGGAGGAAACAGTCACGGCCTCCAGTGTCCCAGTTCTGTCGAATTTGCCAACGACAGGGTGTAGTGGGTGGCCAGTATCACTTCCGTGCGGTCACTCGGGGACGAGGGAGTCGAACATCGCCCGCATCACCTCGGACAGCTTCATCAGCTCGACGTAGCCGCCGAGGGGGCCGCCGTCGAGGTAGGCGAATTCCATCCCGACTCCCTCGAACCGCCCATGCTGGACGATGGGCAGCCCGCGGCTCGCCGCCTCCGCCAGCGTGGCCTCGAAGTCGTCGGGAACCCACGCCACGTGGTGCACTCCGGGACCGCTCCTCTCCAACTGCTCGACATAGAGGTTGCGGCCCGACACCGGTTCGATGAGTTCGAGCTGCTGCCCTCCGGCGTACCCGAGCGACACGTGGACGACGTAGTCGGCGGGCTCCCCGCGGTACGTGCAGTGATCGGGACCGAAATGCACATTCGGCAGTCGCAACCATTTCGCGACTCCGAACTGGTCGGTGAAATGGCGCTCCGCCGCGTCGAGGTCCTCGACCACCCAGCAGATCTGAAATATCGGTCCGGTGACGAGGCTCATGCCCCGGGCTCCGTCAGGCCGCGCGGAGATTCGGCTTTCCTGTTCATTCCTGGATGATGCCCTGTTCGCCATTCGGGGACTCACAGATTGCCGCGCCCCGCCTGCTCCCGCTCGATGGACTCGAACAGCGCCCGGAAGTTTCCCGCGCCGAAACCGAGGGATCCGTGCCGCTCGATCAGTTCGAAGAACATGGTGGGCCGGTCGCCCAGCGGCCTGGTGAAAATCTGGAGCAGATAGCCGTCCTCGTCCCGGTCGACGAGGATTCCGCGTTTGTGCAATTCCTCCACCGGCACTCGGACCTTGCCGATCCGGGAGCGAAGCTCTGGATCCTCGTAGTACGCATCGGGGGTGCTCAGAAATTCGACGCCCTCCGCTCGCAGCGCGTCGACGGCCGCGAGGATGTCGCCGGTCGCCAGTGCGAGGTGCTGGCATCCCGGTCCACCGTAGAACTCGAGATACTCGTCGATCTGCGACTTCTTCTTGCCGACGGCGGGCTCGTTGAGCGGGAATTTCACGCGATGATTCCCATTGGTGACCACTTTCGACATGAGCGCCGAGTACTCCGTGGCGATGTCGTCACCGACGAATTCGGCCATGTTCGTGAATCCCATGACCCGGTTGTAGAAGCGGACCCAATGGTCCATCCGGCCCATCTCGACGTTGCCCACCGCATGATCGAGCGCCTCGAACAACCGCCTCGGCCTTCCCGGCCTCGGTACGAAAGTGCCACTGCGCGAGACGTATCCCGGTAGGTACGGGCCGTCGTACCGGCTGCGGTCGACGATGGTGTGTCGAGTGTCGCCGTAGGTGGCGATCGCCGCCAGCCGGACGGTACCGAACTCGTCGGTGACGTCGTGCGGCTCTTCCAGGATCGTGGCGCCCTGCGAGCGCGCGTGGGCGATGCACCGGTCGACGTCGAGCACCTCCATCGCGAGATCCGTGACGCCGTCGCCGTGCGTCCGCTGATGATCAGCGAGAGGGCTTTTCGGGTCCACCGCACCGTGGAGCACGAATCGCGCCGAACCCGACTCGAGCACGAACGACTTGTGCGTGCGCTGACCGGTCTCGGGTCCGGCGTACGCGACGAGTGTCATCCCCCAGGTAGACACGTAGTACTGCATGCTTTGCGTCGCATTGCCGCACACGAACACCACGGCGTCCAAGGCGACTACGGGAAAGGGATCCGAGGCGTCGTCGTGTTCGACGAGGCCGACCAGTTGCCGGAGGCCGGCGGTGTCGAGCCGGGCGGCCACTTCACGCGGAGTCAGTCGAATGTCGGCAGTAGTCATGCAAAAACTGTGATTCAGATCACTGCCATGCGCAACTGTGCGATTTTAGGATGGTCAATGTGTACACAATGCTGGACAGTATCCGCATTCCATCGTACAAGATGACCAGGGGATGACGATGGCTCTCGACCGGCTCGACGCCGCACTCCTCGATCTTCTCCATGACGAACCAAAGGTCGGGGTCCTCGAGGCCTCACGCCGACTCGGGGTGGCGCGTGGCACAGTCCAGGCGCGGCTCGACCGCCTCGAACGCTCCGGGGTAATCACCGGCTCGGCGCCGACCCTCGATCCCGAGGCCCTGGGTTTTCCGGTCATCGCATTCGCCACCCTCGAGATCGCCCAGGGCACCGGACACGCCGCCGTGGTCGAGCATCTGACCGCCATCCCCGAAGTGTTGGAAGCGCATACGATCACGGGCGCCGGTGACGTCCTGGTGCGGGTAGTGGCGCGCACGAATGCCGATCTGCAACGTGTGATCAACTCGATCGTCGACGGCCGCAACGTCTTACGCTCGTCCACCGTGATCGCCACGCAGACCCAGATCGCACTACGCCATCAGCAACTCGTCCGGGCGGCGGCCAACGGTTCCGCCATGCGGTAGAACTCGGCCGCGTTCCCGTAGAACACCGCCTCGACGTGCTCACTCCCCACGGCGTCGGCGACGATCTCGAGGTCGGAGTCGGCGAACGGTCGCGGCGCCCGGGTGGACGGGAGGTCGGTCCCGAACATCACGGCGCGCGGGTTCACTGCCACCAGCGCCGTCAGCGCGGCGGCGACATCTAGAGTTCCCCGGCCTAGGCCTGTCGCTTTGACCCGGATCCCCTTCTCGACCACGGACAGGAGGTGCGGCAGACCCTCTGCGGACAGACCGAGGTGATCAATGCTCGCCGCCGGAAGTGCCCCCACGAGATCACCGAGGTCGTCGAGATCGCGGGCATCGATGTACAGCTCCGCGTGCCATCCGGCGAGTTCGTGCACTCGCCGGGCGAGAGTGTCGAGGTGCGACAACGACTCGGACCCACCCCGGCGGACGTTGAACCGCAGGGCTCGTACTCCGCACGCGTCCAAACTCAGAATCTCCTCGTCCGCCACCGAGGCGGGCAGCTGCGTCACCCCGACGAAGCCGTCACCGAGCGCTCCCAGCGCGTCCAGCAAATACGTCTGATCGAATGCCTGGAACGATCCGGACACTACGGCGCCCCCGACGACACCGAGTCCGGCCACCCGTCTCGTGTAGTCGGACACGGTGAACTCCGGCGGCAGATAGCCGTCGTTCGGGACGAGTGGGAAGCGGGGATCCACGACGTGCAGATGTGCGTCGAAAACCCGTCGTCCGCCCGTGCCGTCGTTGCCGGTACTCACACCCGCAACTGTAGGGCTCCCGCTAGGGTCGACTCATGGCCACCACAGCTGACCACCTGAGAAGCACACTCGACGGGCGCTGGAGGGAAGTACGCGAGCGCGTGCGGGCGGAACTGTCCGCCACGCCCGATTTCGCTCCGCACTACACCCCCGATCTGGAAGAAGCGCGAGCCAAGACGCTAGAGCAGATGCGTCTACTTGCGGGCAACGGCTATGCAGCCGACGGGTTCAAGAAGGACCACGGCGGCACCGGGGACGCAGGGGCCGCGGTGACGAGCATCGAGATGCTGGCGATGTCCGACCTGTCGCTGATGGTCAAGGCGGGCGTGCAGTGGGGACTTTTCGGCGGAGCCATCGAAAATTTGGGCACCGCTCGCCACCACGAGGCATACGTCAAGCCTCTCATCGACCTGGACCTGCTCGGTTGCTTCGCGATGACGGAGACCGGCCACGGCAGTGACGTCCAGGCACTCGAGACCACCGCCACCTACGACGCGGCCACCGGTGAATTCGTCGTCCACTCCCCCACCCCGTCGTCCCGCAAGGACTACATCGGCGGGGCCGCACAACACGCGACCATGGCGGCCGTCTTCGCGCAATTGGTGACGCAGGGTGAACACCACGGCGTGCACTGTTTCCTCGTCCCCATTCGCGACGAGAACGGCAACGACCTTCCGGGCGTTCATACCTCCGACTGCGGCTACAAAGGTGGGCTCCCCGGAGTCGACAACGGCCGCATCACCTTTGATCAGGTGCGCATTCCGCGGGTGAACCTGCTCAACAGGTACGCCGATGTCGCGGAGGACGGCACGTATTCCTCGCCGATCGACAACGCCAACCGCCGCTTCTTCACGATGGTGGGAACCCTCGTGCGGGGACGCGTCACCGTCGGCGGATCAGCCGGCGCCGCCGCCCGCGTCGCACTGTCGATCGCCACCCGATACGCGTTGCAGCGCCGCCAGTTCAGTGCGCCGCAGAGCGAAGACGAAGTTCTGCTCATGGACTACCTCGTGCACCAACGACGGCTCTTCCCGTTGATCGCACGGTCCTACGCGCTGCAGTTCGCGCAGAACGAGCTGGTATCGAAGATGCATGACATCCAGAGCATCGAGGATGCCGATCCGCAGGAGCAGCGCGAACTCGAGGGTCGGGCGGCCGGCCTCAAGGCAGCGAACACCTGGCACGCGACCCGCGCCATCCAGGAAGCCCGGGAGGCGTGCGGCGGCGCCGGGTACATGGCGGAGAACCGGCTGACGGCTCTCAAGGCGGACACCGACGTGTTCACCACTTTCGAGGGCGACAACCACGTGCTCACCCAACTGGTTGCCAAGGAACTGCTCACGTCCTACGCCGACGAGGTCCGCGGGATGAGTCCCGTCGAGTGGATGCGTTTCGCTGCCACGACCGTGTCGGACGTTGTCAAGACCCGCACAGCGGCGCAGCAGATCATTCAGACCATCCTCGACACGCGTCAGGACAACGAAGAGGACGGCAGCCTCTTCAACCGCGGGACACAGCTCACCATGTTCGAGGACCGCGAGCAGTACCTGCTCTCGACCGCGGCTCGCCGGCTCCAGGGTGCGCAGAAGCGCGAGGAAAACCCGTTCGACGCGTTCAACTTCGTCCAGGATCACGTGATGCACGCCGCGCAGGCGCACATCGACCGGGTGGTGCTCGAAGCATTCATCGCCGGTATCGACGAATGTCAGGACGAGGAAGCACGCAACCTTCTGAGCGACGTCTGCGACCTTTACGCGCTCAGCATCATCGAGGAAGACAAGGCGTGGTTCATGGAACACCGCCACCTGTCGGTCGAGCGGTCCAAAGCGGTGCAGCGGGGAATCAACGACCGTTGCCGCAAGCTGCGCCCCCACGCGGCGACGCTCGTCGAGGGACTGGGAGTGCCGGAGGCGCTACTCGGCTCCGCGATGATCGACGGGCCGGGAACCGACACGATCCGCAAGACTCAGATCTTCCGGTGACGTCGACGGCTCGGCGGGGTGACCCGCCGGGCCGGCAACCCACCTGCGGATCGCGTCGATCACCAACAGGCCCGCAACGGTGACGAGGGCGGCGGCGCCGGCGATCCACGAACCCGAATACTCGGTTCCCTGGTAGGACGGCGCGCCCGGTGCGACCGGGCCGAAATCGGAGGTAACTCGTGCCGACGTCCAGCACCACACCGCCAGAATTGATAGGACGACGGCAGAGGCGATCTCCCCCGCCGACCCCATGGCGCGTCGATTCACTGTTCCGCCCCTCCGTCGGCCTTTGCGAGCAGCGACTCGAGCTGTGCCCGCAACCCCTCGTCGTCCTTCGCCCAAGCCTGCACCAGTGCGCCGCCCCGCAGTCGAAGCCCGATACCCGATCGTCGCCGGGGCACCGCGGACAGCTCACCGAGCGTCCGGGCCGTCTCCCAGGGCTGGGGTGCGTACGACTCGGTGTCCGGCGGAGGCAGGATCTTCACGATCTCGGTGATCGGTAGCTCCTCGGTGCCCTGCCGCAGCATGGTAGGTGTGAGTTCCACGCTCGCGTGCCGGCGGGCGGCAACTACCTGCACGTGGAGGAACCCGCTGAGGAGGGCGGCGAACAACGGCAGGGCGAACCAGTGCACCACCGGGCCCGTCAAAAGTTCGATTACCAACGCGACAGTGCAGAACACCGGGCCGAATGCCACCAACCGCCAGCGCGCGCCGGGCTCACTGAACAAAATCTCCTCAGCCACGGACCGCCCGGATTCTTGCGGTCGCGCGGTGGTCCACGCCCGGCGGGATCACCTCAGGAAACGGCACCGGGAATGACGACGAGCAGCAGGGTCAGCAGTACGAAGGCCACGATAATGGCGAACATCAGTGCTTCCCTGCGTGACCCGTGTGCCCGATCTTCAGCGCGCATGTAGAAAAGCCCTTCGGTAGAAGAAGTCTGCCGTGTGCTGTTGTGACGTACTTCACGGTACATCTTTATGTTTCACGATCAAACTCGAGCTACGACGCGGGCAGCTTCGAGAAATAACTGTTCGAGTCTTTCCGGTGCATCAGCACGACGGCACCCACCGCCACCACAGCCTGCAGGATCTGCACACCTCCGACGGCGAGAGCGATACTACTGCCGTCCGATCCGATTCCGAACAGCACTGGCACCGTCCAGACCACCATCGTGACGCTCACGACCGTCAGCAAGGTTCTCGCCCAGTTCCTGCCCTTCCTCATGAAATGGACGAAAAGGACGAACAGGCCCGTCAGGAGCAAAATGACGACACCAGTGACGGCAATGCCTACGTAGAAGAGCATCTCCACGTTCTCCCGCGTCATCGCGACCTCGCCGGATTTCACGCTGGGATTGGTCATCAGTTCGTCGACGAAGGTCGACTTCTCACGAACCACCAGGACCATCGCCGCCACCGCCTGGATCACACCGAGCACGGCCACCACCCACAGCAATTGCGCCGCCGTGCCCACATCGACCGGGGCGGGGCGCTCAGGCTTCGACTGCGGCACGGGCGGCGGATAGGCCCCGTACTGATCCGGGCCCTGCGGCGGTGCCTGTTGCGGCGGAATCTGGTGTTGCGGTGTCTGGTGTGGCGGGGTGTGCGGCCACTGCGAAGTCATGGCACCACCGTATCCGCCACCGGACGCCGCGCCGCATTCATCTCAGCCAGCCCGCCGCTTCGGTGGCCCAGTAGGTGAGAACGATGTCGGCGCCCGCCCGCCGGATGCTCGTCAACGATTCGAGGACGGCGGCGTCCCGATCGATCCAGCCGTTCTGCGCAGCCGCCGTGATCATCGAGTACTCACCCGAAATCTGGTATGCCGCAACGGGAACCGGTGACCTGTCCGCCACGTCGCGCAGAATGTCCAGATACGACATCGCCGGCTTGACCATGACGAGGTCGGCACCTTCCTCGATATCGAGATCCACTTCGCGCAGCGACTCCCGCCGATTGGCCGAGTCCTGCTGATACGTTCTCCGGTCACCCTGCAGGGACGAGCCCACAGCCTCACGGAACGGCCCATAGAAAGCGGAGGCGTATTTCGCGGAGTACGCCAGCTGACCGACTTCGGTGTGACCCGCGGCGTCCAGCGCCTTCCGGATGGCGGCAACCTGACCGTCCATCATCCCGCTCGGACCGAGCAGGTGGGCACCGGCATCGGCCTGTGAAACGGCCATGTCCACATACCTGAGCAGCGTCCGATCGTTGTCGACCGCGCCGCTGTCGTCGAGCACCCCACAGTGACCGTGCTCCGTGAACTCGTCCAGGCACGTGTCCGCCATGATGACGGTCGCGTCACCGAGTTCCTCTGCAAGGGAGCGCAACCCACGGTTCAAGATGCCGTCCGGATCGCTGGCGCCGGAACCCTCGGCGTCCTTGTCGTCGGGACGCGGCACACCAAACAACATCAGCCCACCGACACCCGCCTCCACAGCCTCGATGGCCGCCGACCTCAGCGATGCCAGCGTGTGCTGGAAGACGCCGGGCATCGACGAAATCTCGCGCGGCTCGTCGATGCCGTCCGCCACGAACATCGGCAGAACCAGATGTCGTGGCTCGAGCGAAGTCTCGGCGACGAGTCTGCGCAACGCCGGAGTGCGGCGCAATCGCCGCGGCCGGTGGGTCGGGAACACGGAGGGCCCTCCTTCGTCGGGCCTGTGCGCCTTTTTGGTAGTGGGAACAACCAAAAAGGCGCACAGGCGCGTAGCGCCTATCGCCGGGCGCGGGACTTCTTGCGCGGCGGGGGCAGTGCGCCCTCGGCGCGCAGTCGCGCGGCGTGCTCGGCGAGAGCCTCCACCAACGGGCCGACCTGAGCGGTCTCCGGCTGTACGTCCACGCGAAGTCCGAACTCCACTGCGGTTTCCGCGGTCTTGGGACCGATGCAGGCCACGAGGGTCCGTGCATGCGGCTTTCCTGCGATACCGACGAGATTGCGGACCGTCGACGACGAGGTGAAGCAGACCGCGTCGAACCCACCGGTCTTGATCATCTCGCGGGTCTCGGCCGGCGGCGGCGCAGCCCGGACGGTGCGGTAGGCGGTGACATCGTCGATTTCCCAGCCGCGTTCACGCAAACCCTCGGCGAGTGTCTCGGTGGCAATGTCAGCGCGGGGCAACAGAACCCGGTTGACGGGATCGAACACGTCGTCGTACGGAGCGAACTCGGCCAGCAGACCCTCGCTCGACTGCTCACCGGACGGCACGAGTTCGGGGTTGATCCCGAACGACCGGACCTTGGCGGCCGTGGCCTCGCCGATGCAGGCGATCTTGACGCCGGAGAATGCGCGGGCGTCGAGCCCGAACTCCTCGAACTTCTCCCACACCGCACGCACCGCGTTGGTGGAGGTGAACACTACCCACTGGTAGCGGCCGTCGACCAGGCCCTTGACGGAACGTTCCATCTGAGCGGGACTGCGGGGCGGCTCCACGGCGATGGTCGGCACCTCGATCGGGATGGCGCCGTGGGTGACCAGGCGGTCGCTCATCTCCCCCGCCTGATCCTTCGTGCGGGGCACGAGGACCTTCCAGCCGTACAGGGCACGCGATTCCCACCACGACATCTTGCTGCGCTGGGCCACCACCTTGCCGACCGTCACCACGAGGGACCCGACCAGTTCGGAACCGGCCTCGTTGAGGGTGGCGAGGGTGGCCTCGACCGTGCGCTGCTGCCGGGTGGTGCCGCGAACGGTGATCGCGGCCGGGGTCTGCGGAGCAAGACCGTGTTCGACGAGCGCGCTCGCCGTCTCGGCGAGGTGCCCCGACGTGGCGTGCAGCACCAGCGGTCCGGGCGCCGCGGCCAGCGCCGCCCAGTCGACCTCACCGCGGACGTCGGCCTCGGTGTGTCCCGAGCCCAGCGCCATGCCGGCGTACGACGGCACAGCAGACGCGGCAGGGAGTCCGGGCAGGACCTCGAACTGCACCTGAGTGCGCGCCACTGCCGCGACCTCGGCGATCACCGAATCGGTGGTCAGCGGGTCACCGGACACGAGGCGGACGACGTCGTGGCCGTTGCGGGCCTCGTGCACGAGGGTCTTCGCGACCTCGGCCGGTTCACCGAGAGCCGGGCGGACCTCGGCGAGCGGCTCACCGGTTTCCGCGTCGACGCCCAGGTCGGTGCCGACCAGGACGGTGACGCCCTTGTCGACGTCAGGGTCGGTGAAGGCCAGCGTCGCTGCGGCAAGGACGTCCCGTGCGTGCACAGTGAGCAGGGCCGGATCGCCCGGTCCGGATCCCACGAACAGGATCCGTCCGGGGGTGTTCTTTCGGACTCGGCTCATCGGTAATTCTCCAGTGCGATCATGTGTCGAGATGGGTACAGGGGGCGGGCCGGCCGATCGGTCGGCCTTCGCACATCAAACATCGGCATCACCGGCCTCGGTGACGTTCATCAGCTCGCGCGCCCCGAGTTCGAGGAGTTCCCGTGCGACCGAGCGGCCGAGTTCTTCGGCGTTGTCCGGGGAGCCCACTGCCCCCGTGCGTATGACGTCGGAACCGTCGATGGCTGCTGCGCAACCCCGGACGGAGAGTTCGTCGAAGCTGCGGCCGTCGTCGTCGAGTGATTCGACGACTTCCGCGATTGCCCCGACAGGTGCGGTGCACCCGGCCTCGAGTTCGGCGAGGAGAGCACGTTCCGCGGTGACGGCGGCGCGGCTGTTCGGGTCGTCGAGCTCGGCCAGGATCGACACGAGCGCGGTGTTGCCGGACAGGCATTCCACGGCCAACGCACCCTGGGCAGGTGCAGGCAGCATCTGGACGGGTTCGAGGGACTCGGTGATCAGGTCCAGTCGGCCGATACGCGCCAACCCCGCCCGCGCCAGGATGACGGCATCGAGCTCGCCCGACTCCACCTTGCCGAGCCGACGCTGCAGGTTGCCGCGCAGGGGGCGGATGTCGAGACCGAGGCCGAGTGCCCGCAGTTGCGAGGTGCGGCGCGGCGCCGACGTACCGACCTTCGACCCGACCGGAAGTTCACCGAGAACGAGTCCGTCGCGGGCGACCAGCGCATCACGCGGGTCCTCGCGCGGCGGAATCGCGGCAATGGTGAAGCGTTCGTCCCGGGCGGTCGGCAGATCTTTGTACGAGTGAACGGCCACGTCGACGCGGCCGTCGACCAGCGCTTCCCGAAGTTCCGCGGTGAAGACACCGACCCCGATCTTCTCCACCGACTCCATGGACTGATCGCCCTTGGTCTTGATGATGACGAGTTCGGCTTCGTGTCCGGCGGAGATCAGTGCGTCACGCACGGTGCCGGCCTGGGTGGTGGCGAGTTCGCTTCCGCGGGTACCGATCCGCAGGGTGCGGGTGCCGACGGCGCTCATGCCTGCGGTTCCTTCCCTTGGTTGTCGCCCGCGACGAAACGGCGCAGACGGGGGTCCTGACCCGCGATGAATCCGTCGGTGATGTCGATGGCACCGAGGTCGGTCGGTTTTGCCACCGCCTCCACGGATCCGGGGCTCAGCTCGAACAGTTCGCGTAGCGCGGCGGCGTACGAGTCGCCACCCGGCGCCGACGCGAGCTGTTTCACCCGCACGGTAGGAGCGTGCAGCAGCTTGTCGACCACTCGGCGGACGGTGCGTGCCACCTCGTCGCGCTCGGGGTCGTCTAGCCCGGGGAGCCGGGAATCGAGTCTCAGCAACTCGGCTTCGACGACGTCCGCGGCGCGCTGACGCAGGGCGGTGACGGTCGGCGTCACCTCCGCCAGCCGTTGGCCGGCAAGATACTGGGCGAGCTCACTCGCCACGATGGCCCGGGCGGCGTCGGCGTCCGACGCGGCGGCCCCTGCGGCGGGATCGCGCTGCAGCGACTCCATGTCCAGCACGGTGACCCCGGGCAGTCCCGAGACCGCGTGCTCGACGTCGCGGGGCAGACCGAGGTCGCAGATGACGAGTGGACGTTCGGGGTCGCGGTCGGGCTGAGCCAACGCACGGTGCGCATCCGCGAGTGTGACGACGGCACCGACCGCGCCGGTACAGGTCACGAGCACATCCGCCTGCGCCATCGCCGTGGGCAGGTGACCGAGCTCGAACGCCTCCGCTTCGACCCCGCCCGAGCGAGCCGTGTCGGCTAGGTGCTCGGCCCGCTCCGCGGTGCGGTTGACGACGAGGATCCGGCCGATGCCGGCACGGGTGAGGTATGCGACCGAGAGCCCGCCCATCGAGCCGGCGCCGACGACCACCGCGGTCCGGCCGCTGAGCCCACCGGCGCCGATGACGCCGGCGGCGCGGTCGAGGGCCACCGAGACGACCGACGCGCCCGCCGAGTCGATTCCCGTCTCCGCGTGAACCCGCTTGCCGACGCGTAACGCCTGCTGGGCGAGCTCGTGCAACGTGCGTCCGGCGGCCTGCTGGGCGTCCGAAGATGCGTAGGCGGTCCGGATCTGACCGAGAATCTGCTGTTCGCCGATCACCATCGAATCGAGTCCGCTGGCCACCGCGAACAGGTGCTCCGCGGCCGCCTCGCTGTACCGCACATAGGCGTGACGGTGCAGGTCGGTGAGGTCGAGCCCGGAATGATCCGCCAGAAGTTCACCGACCTCGGTGAGCGCACCGTGGAACGCGTCGACGACGGCGTAAATCTCCACCCGGTTGCAGGTCGAGACGATCATCGCTTCCGAGATGTGCGTCGACGCCAGAAGCTTGTCCGTCAGCTTCGGGCGATCGGTCTCGGTGACAGCAACCCGCTCGAGAACCGGCACGGGAGCCGTCCGGTGCGAGACCCCGACAAGCAGAACACTCACGGCGCGATCACTGATCCGTTTCTTGGTGCGGTGGACGGGACAGCCGAATGTCCGATGCGCACGCGCGGGGCCGTGGGTACGACCTCCGCGGCCCGAGCGCCAGGAGCCGACTCGGTGTTGCGTGCGCTGTTGAACGAGAGGACCTGCATCTCGACCGCAAGGTCGACGCGGCGCATCTCGACGTGGTCCGGGACGTCGAGTGCGGTCGGCGAGAAGCTGAGGATGCACCGCAGGCCGGCGCCGACGAGGCGGTCGCATACGTCCTGCGCGGCCTCGTCCGGAGTCGAGATGACGCCGATGGTGGCTTCGAGTTCGGCGCAGGCCTGTTCGAGTTCGTCGACGTGGCGGACCACCAGGTCGCCTACCGGGGTGCCGACACGGTCCGGGTCGCTGTCGAAGAGACCCACCATCGAAAATCCGCGGCGTCCGAAACCGCCGTAACCGGCGAGGGCCTGGCCGAGGTTTCCGACACCGACGAGGACGACCTTGTGCCCGCGGTCCAGACCGAGTGCTCGTTCGATGCGTGCCCGCAGCCGCGTGACGTCGTAGCCGACCCCCCGCACTCCGTTGGGGCCGAGGAAAGACAGGTCCTTGCGGAGCTTGGCCGAACCCACACCGGAAGCGGCCGCGAGTTCCTCACTCGAGACGATGATCGTGCCGCGGTCCGCCAGCATTCCGAGGACCCGCAGGTACGTCGCCAGCCGCGTGACCGTAGCCTGGGGGATGTCCCGCGATTCGGGGAGCGGCGATCCGGGGGCTTGTGACTCCACGGCGGACGGACCGACTGCGCCCGTGACGCCATGGGCCACAGACCCATGCGTCTGGTGCGTTTCGGTCACGTCGTTGGCTCCTCGTCCGACCGGCATTCGCTGCCGTTCTCCACGATGCTCCGGGGAATTGTTCACACCACGGTAACTGCTTGTGAACCCATGCACAAAGTCGCTGCGACTGCGCGACATGCACTCCTACCTGCACAGCATCCGAAGTTCGCAGTTTTAGGGTCGCCTTACTTGCGTAAATCCGATCGGAGGCGCTCTTCATCGACCTCCCAGTAACTGTGCTCACGTCCGTCGAGCAGGACGACCGGCAATCGGTCACCGAATTCCGCCCGCAGTTCCGGGTCCGTGGAAGCCGCCTCGTCGACGTCTATGCACGTCAGTTCCAGCCCGAACTCCTCGCACAGAATCAGCAACTGCTCGCGTGCCGGCGTGCACGCCCCGCAGCCCGCCCGCGTGAGGAGCGTCACCTCGTGCTCGCTGGTACTCATGTCGGATACTTTCCTTTCGCCACCTCTGCGGGACTCACTGTGCCGTTTCCGGGGCCGGTAACGCCACCCGGCTCGGAGATGAACGTCACACGATTCGGTGCACGCAGCCATCCGCCCGCCCAGGGTCGGAACCGAGGGATAGGCTGCGTCCAGAGGCTTCAGCGATAGGGGAGGTGCGAGTGCCTGCGCGATCACTACCGAACGGCTCGGGTTTCGGTTCAGGACTGGCGGGGATGATCCTTCCGGGCCGTCGGCAGTTCAGGAATCCGCTGGGCCCGAGTGAGGCCGAGGTACGTGCAAACGTTGCGGGCGAGGCCAGTGCCGACGCCGCGCTGGCCCTCCACGAAGCCGGACCAGAGACCGAAGAGCCCCAGGTTCCCCTGGACCTGACCGCCGCGGCCTTCTTCGACGTCGACAATACGATGGTCCAGGGTGCGTCGATCATCCACTTCGCCCGCGGACTCGCCGCCAGAAAGTACCTGAAGTCCGCCGACCTCCTGGACTTCGCGTGGAAGCAGATCAAGTTCCGCGTGACCGGCAAGGAGAGCAGCGTCGACGTCGCCTCCGGCCGGGAGAAGGCCCTCTCGTTCGTGGCCGGTCGGTCCACCGCCGAACTCGCCCGGCTCGGCGAGGAGATCTACGACGAGGTGATCGCCGACAAGATCTGGGCCGGTACCCGGGCACTCGCGCAGATGCATCTCGACGCCGGACAACAGGTGTGGCTGGTGACGGCCACTCCCGTGGAACTGGCCCAGGTGATCGCGAAGCGGCTGGGCCTGACCGGGGCCCTCGGCACCGTCGCCGAAAGCGAGGACGGCGTGTTCACCGGACGTCTGGTCGGCGACATCCTGCACGGCCTCGGCAAGGCCCACGCGGTGCGTGCGCTGGCCGTCCGCGAGGGCCTCAACCTCAAACGCTGCACCGCCTACTCGGACAGCCATAACGACGTGCCCATGCTCTCGCTCGTCGGCACCGCCGTCGCCATCAACCCGGACACCGACCTGCGCGAGCTGGCCAAGAACCGGGGGTGGGAGATCCGGGACTTCCGCACCGGCCGCAAGGCCGCCAAGATCGGCGTCCCCACCGCGTTGCTGCTCGGCGCGGCCGGCGGCGCGCTGGCGGCCGTGGTCGCCCGCCGCCGCGAGCACGCGATCTGACCCGGTCACTGCGCCGGTTTCGACCCTGGCTACGACGTGTCGGTGTCAGCCCAGGAAGACGTTGCGCCTCTTCGCGAGGAGCCGGTAGAGCGTCTGCTGGATGGTCTCACGAACGTGGTCGGTGACCTCGAACAGCTCCATGGGGTCGTCGGCGGCCGACGCGTCGTAGGTATCAGTGACGATGGGCTTGCCGAACTCGATGTACCACTTGGACGGCAGCGGAACCAGCCCGAGCGGCCCGAAATGCGGAAACAGTGGTGTCACCGGGAAGTAGGGCATGCCGAGTAGGCGGGCGAGCGTTCCGAGGTCACCGATCTTCGGATAGATCTCCTCGGAACCGACGATCGAGCACGGAATGATCGGTGCCCCGGTCCGCATGGCGGCGGACACGAAACCACCACGACCGAATCTCTGCAGCTTGTAGCGCTCACTGAACGGTTTGCCGATCCCTTTGAAACCTTCGGGGAACACGGCCGCGACCTGACCGGTTTGTAGCAGGCGAACAGCGTCGGGGTTGCACGCCAGGGTGTGCCCGGCCTTACGGGCGAGGTCACCGACCACCGGCATCTCGAACGCAATATCGGCCGCCAGCATGCGCAGCGGCCGATGAGCGGGGTGGTGGTCGTGCACGGCGACCGAGGTCATCAGGCCGTCGAGGGGAAGGACACCGGCATGATTGGCCACCACCAGGGCGCCACCGGTCGACGGAATGTTCTCCAGACCACTGACCTCGACGCGGAACCACTTGTCGAACAGGGGCCGCAGTATCGGCAACCACACGTTCTCGGCGAAGTGCGGGTCGTAACCGAAGTCGTCGACGTGATAGTCACCCGACAGGCGTCGGCGCACGAACTCCGCGGTATTGACGATCTGATCGGCAAGGACCCGCCGGACGGCGTCGACCGCCGACGATCCGGTGTCGGGCTGGGGCTCCGGCGGGCTGATCACGGCCGGTGGGGGCATTGCGGACGGATGTCGGCTCTCGCTCTGCTCGCGCCTCGAACGTCCCAGTGCAGCCCCGCGCGCGGTTGATGCACCGTGCAACGGAATGACCTTCGCCACTTCGTTCACCTCTCCCCTTTCGCCGTACCGGTCAGAGCGAGTAGTGCGTTCTCTGCTGCGTCGATCCATTCGTTCTTGATGATGGCGGTGACCCCCGCGGCGCGCGCGAAGTCGTCGAGCGCCTGCATCGTGGTCCACCGTGGCTCGAAGGATAGTTCGGTTCGCATGCGCGTGGTGTCCAGTCCGCAACCGAAGTGGAAGTACTCGAGCTGCTCGTTGGAATACGACCGCATGACCGGCCCCATCAGCGCACGGCCGACGTTGCGGAACAGACTGAACGGCATCGGCACCTCGACACGTCCGGCCCGGCGGATCGCCTGCGACAACATCACGACACCGTCGCCTGCCACATTGAACGTTCCGGCAGGACCCGACACGGTTGCGCGTTCCAGAGCCGCGAGGGCGTCCTCTTCGTGCAGTACCTGCAGGCGTGCGTCGCGGCCCAGGATGGTCGGTACCAACGGCGACGTCAGGTACCGCGCGACCGTCGCGTTGAGGCGGGGACCGACCAGCGGGGCGAGCCGCAGGATGGACACCGCGATGTCGGGACGCCGGCGTCCCATGCCGCGCAGGTAGCCCTCGATTTCGATGCAGTCCCGTGCGTAGGCGCCGCCGGGACGGCGGCGCGCGCTCATCTCCTCGGTGAACTTCGCCGGGTCCTGCGCCGTGCTGCCGTAGACGACGGACGCCGAGCGCAGTACCACCTTCCGCACCGTGGGCGCCTTCTGGCAGACCGCGAACAATTGCATGGCGCCGATGACGTTCATGTCTTTCATCGCCGCCCGGCTGCCCGCTTTCGGCGGTCGAGCCAGAGTGGAGGCATGCACTACCGTGTCGACCCCGGCGTTGCGGATCACTTTGCCGATCAGCGGATTGCGGATGTCGGCGCGCACGAACTCGGCGCGGCCCATTCGCCGCAGCATGTCTTTGCTCGGCGACACCGCGTCTACCGCGATGACCCGCTCGATATCCGGGTTCTGTGCCAGCCTGGTGACGAGGTATCCCCCGAGGAACCGGCTCGCGCCGGTGACCAGCGCGACGCGCGGTGGCGCCGTACGCTCAGAGCTGCCATCGTCACTCACAACCACTAGAACCCCCGATCACGTAGCGAGTGAGGTCAACGATACGTGCAGCGGGAGGATAGCGCTTCGCACAACGACATTTGGTCGGTCGCCCAGAAGTCGACCCGTCCGAAACGACGAAATGCCCGCCACTCGAGGTGGCGGGCATCGCGTCGTGTCTCTTTACTTACCGAGTTTCCTGCGCTGCACTCGGGTGCGGCGAAGCAGCTTACGGTGCTTCTTCTTCGACATACGCTTACGTCGCTTCTTGATCACTGAACCCATAGCGGGTGTCCCTCACGTTCTTCTCTAGCGTTCCTGCGCACGCCGGTCACGTACGCCTGCGCCTCTCTGGCGCCTGGGCCTCGTTTTAACTAGCTCAGCGCCTTACGACACCAGCTGGCTGGTACGACAGTCGCTAATCGTACCGGTGAGGTTCGCCCGGGAGAAACCGAGGTCACCCTCTTCGTGCCGATCGGTCAACCGGCATCGAAGTACGAGGTTTCGAGGTAGTCGTGCACCGCTTTCGCATGCACTCTGAACGAACGGCCCACCCGGACGGCAGGCAGTTCGCCGCTGTGCACCAACCGATACACAGTCATCTTGGACACTCTCATCAGCGTCGCTACCTCGGCGACGGTGAGAAATTGCGTTCCGGCCAGAGCCGGTTGTCCGTCTTGGGCTGAGCCCTTCGACGGCTTTTTTCCAGACGTCATCAAACACTTACCTCCGGCACGTCTCGCGCCGCCGGCTTCCCCTCCGGCGGAACAGACACGCACGTGCTACTTCGAGCTTAGCGGGACGGATGGGGTTACTGCGACGGGTGTGGGCAATCGAATATCATTCGGTAGAAGTGCCGAGCTCGGCCGATCTCGATTTCGCCGCCTCCAGCGCGTCGTAGAACGCCGATCGGAGACCGTTCTTTTCCAGCTGACGGATCGCGGCAGCAGTGGTTCCACCGGGCGAGGTGACCGCCGCGCGGAGTTCCGTCGTGCTTTCCCCCGACTGGTCGAGCATGGCTGCGGCACCGACCATCGTCTGCACGACCAGCTCGGACGCCGTCGCGCGGGTCAGCCCGAGACCCACACCGGCGTCGATCATCGCCTCAGCGACGAGGAAGAAGTAGGCGGGCCCGGACCCGGAGACGGCAGTGACCGCGTCGATCTGCGACTCCGGCACCGTCACGACCTTGCCCACGGCAGACAACACCCCACGCACCAGGTCGAGGTGGTCCTTCTTCACATGGCGGCCGGGAGCGAGCACGCTGACGCCCTCCCCTACCAGCATCGGCGTGTTCGGCATGACCCGGACGACGGGGAACCCGGCAGGCAGGCGCTTCTCGTAGTACGAGGTGGGAATGCCCGCCGCCAGGGACACGAGAATCTGTTCACGCTCACCGTCGAGGTCGGCCTTCGACACCGCCGTGAGCGCGGACTCGACGTCACCGGGCTTGACGGCCACCACGATGACGTCGGCTCCCTCGGCGGCGTCCTGGGGGCTGCTCACACACACGGAGTACTCGGCTGCCAGTTCGGCGGCCCGCGGTGGATGCTGCTCGGCCACCACGAGATCCTTCACCGCGTGTCCTGATTGCAGGAGGCCCGAGATGAGCGCCTCGCCGATCCGGCCGCCTCCGATAACCGCAATTCTCGTCATGCCGGACAGCCTGCCACGACCCGTGGCGGCGTGTTTCTAGCGGGGGATCATGGCCAGCTGACGGCTTTGCACGACGATCGCACCGGTCGAGTCGAGGACCGTGTGGTCCTCCTCGAACCACGCACTGCCGAGCACCGTGCTGCTGGCCATCACGCGGAGCCACCCCGGTGCGGGCTGCCTGCGCAGATAGGTGGTGAGCTGCACGGTGGGTGCCCACCCGAACATTCCGCGGTTCATCGTCACGGGTGCACTGATGTCGCCCGTCATGATGGCGAACAGTGCGGCGGTGTCGGGGTCGTTCTCGTCGTCGGCACGCGGTCGGACCCACATGCGCACCTCCGGCTCGCCCTGATTGCCGGCGAGGAAGTGGGCGGACGTGCCGTCGACGCGCATGTCGCATCCCTGAGCCACGTGCACGATTTGGCCCATCGGGTGGTCGGGGGTGAGTGTCACCGCGTCGGCGGGCGGCTCCACCGGAAGCTGGGCCAGCGCATGATCGACGCTGTAGTGGGGTTCCCCCGCGTCGGGGACACCCAGCGTGACCGAGGCATGGACCGCGACCCGGTCGCCCTGCCGGAGCTCGACGTCGACGAACGACACCTGCTTGCCTAGCTTGCGCACCGTGGTCGAGAGGGTAACCTCGCCGGGGTCGGGAGCGGCCAGGTAGTTGGCCCCCACGGCGAGTGGCTGAATCCGGGCGAGATCGCCTGCACCGCCGTCGTCGGCCAGGCGGGCGCGTGCGGCCGCCGCGCACAGCGACATCATGGAGCCGCCGTGCACCTTCGGCCCGATGGTCCAGATGGGGTCGATGTGCGCCTGGAACGTGCCGTCACCGCCGGGGGTGAGGGCGTTGAGGTCGCGGAAGGGTGCAGAGCTCACGAAACGTCCTGTTCATCGGTGTTCTGAAAGAAATTCTGGGCAATGTCCTGATGGGCGAGTCGGCGCATCGCGGCGATCACCGGTTCGTAGATCGCAGTCCCGAGCACCGCGCAGCGCACAGCATCCTCTGCCGAGCCGGTGGGCATGAGCCCGATGTCCACTTCGGCGATACCGCGAATGTGCCGCCCGTAGGCGTCGAGGCGCTCCTCGGTCATCGGGATACCCGCATCTTCCAAGGCCTCGAGCGCGCGTTCGAGTTGCGCGACCGCCACGTACCGGGGGTCGTAGATCTGCCCGAGTTTCTCGAGCACGACGCGCGCCCGCGGATAGTCAATGGGATCGGCCGGAATGTCGAGGTAGGGCGGTAGTTGACCGATCGCCTGGCCGAGCACTTCGAACAGCGAGCCGTCGGGGTGGTCGATGAGCTGGAGGACCTTCCGGATGCGCGGGATCGGGAGTCCGGCCCCGGCGAGTGCCTTCACCAGCCCGAGGCGCCGAACGTGTTCTTCGCCGTACCTGGCCTGAGTCGCGCTCGTCGCCTCGCCCGGCATCAGCAGACCCTCGCGCAGGTAGTACTTCACGGTTGCCAGAGGAACGCCGGTGCAGGCAACCAGTTCCGACACGCGCACGGTGCCTCCTACCGCGACTCGATCAGGGACTCCATCCTTGGATACTCCAGCTATCCAATGGTGGTGTCAGCTTACCGCAGCAGGAATGGCCTCATCGCCCGCGGGTTCAGGTCAGGTGTCGTCGTGATCGCCGCCGGGGCGGCTACGTGCCGAACCGGACGTGGCACGGCCCGTCCCGAGGTGTTCCCTGGCGAAGGCCAGCGCCTGACCGAGCATCGACGCCCGCTCGCGCCGGGTCCGCGCGTTCTGAGTGTTGATCTCGATCACAGCCTGTCCCTCGAAGCCGGAGTCGACGAGGTGACGGCATACCTCTGCGCACGGCTGTCCACCGTGCCCGGGAATGAGGTGTTCGTCCATCGAGGCTCCCCGGCCGTCGGCGAGGTGCAGGTGCGCCAGCCCCGACCCCATCCGCTCCGCCAGCTTCATCGCGTCCATACCCGCAGTGGCGGTGTGCGAGAGATCGAGCGTGTAGTGGGCATGACCGGAATCGGTGGGGTCGTAGGAGGGACTGAACGCCGACAATGCGGCCCCGGGACCGCCGCGACGACGAAGCCGCTCGGCCGAACGCTCCTTGCTTCCGAAGAAGCCGTCCGCCCGCATCGGGAACATGTTCTCGACTGCGACGATCACGTCGCTGCGCTCCTCCAGTGCGGCGACCTGGTCGCTGAACCCCTCCGCATACCGGCGTTGCCAGCGGAACGGTGGATGCACCACGACGCTCGTCGCGCCCAACGCCTCCGCGGTGCGCACCGAACGGTCGAGCTTCGCGACCGGGTCGGCGCCCCACACTCGCTGCGAGATCAGCAGACACGGGGTGTGAATCGCCTGAACCGGCATCGCATACTTGCGAACCAGCGCGGCCACGGCACCGATGTCCTGACTCACCGACTCGGCCCACACCATCAACTCGACGCCGTCGTACCCCAGCTCCGCCGCGTATCGGAAGGCGGCCTCAGTGTTCTCCGGATACACCGACGCCGTCGACAGCCCGACCAGAACCTTGCGCCCGCGCGGTGTCTGCCGCGCCTGCACGTACCCACTGTCCCCGACCATGAGCAACTCAGCCCGACGCAAGCATGAAGGCGAGCGGCCCCAGAGTGACGATCATTCCGACCACGACGGCGATCACGAAGCTGGTGATGTCGTCGGTGCGGCGCAGGATGCGCACCATAGCCACCAACCCGACGATGACGAGCAAGGCGAGGATCAGCGCGACCCACGGGAACACGTCCCACAGCTTCTCGAAGCCCTTGAACAACAGGGCGCCGGCGATCACCGCGATCACACCCTGACCCGCCAGAACCGCCCACTCGCGGGCGGCACTACTTTCCTGCTCGGCGCCGTCGACGTCCTTCGCGGCCTTGGCAGCTCTGGCGGCTTCCGCTTTCGCCTCTTTACGCGAGCGACGGGGAGTGTCGGCCTGTTCGGCTTCCGCCTCCGGCGCCTCGTCGGTGGCGGCGGCGGCGGCGATCAATTCGGTGTCCCCACCGGCCTTCGCGGCGTCCGCGTCGCGCGACTGCCGCATCAGGTCGCCGGCAAGCGTCGAGCCGGACAGCAGCCCAGGCTCCTGCTGTGTTCCCGACTGCTTGACCCCCGACTGCTTGACTCCCGACTGCTCGGCCGCCTTGTTCTGGGGTGCGGTCTCGGGTTTCTTCGGTGTCTTGACGAGCATGCCGGCGGCGGCTGGCGCCGGCGTGCCGTTCGGGACGGCCTTGGTCTCCGCCTCCGGCTTCGCCGCCGGAGCCGGCTTGGCGGTAGCAGCCTGATTCGCGGCGGGACCAGACTTGCCGGCGGGGCCAGGTTTGCCGGCGGGGCCAGGCTTGGCGGGAGTCGGCTGCACGGGGGGTGCGGCGACGGTGGGCGCCGGTTCCGGCGTTTTCGACACCGAAGCGGGTTCGGCGGCCGCCGGCGCGACAGGTGCGGCGGCCGGCTTCGGGCGCTCCTGCGTGACGGACCGACTCACCCAGGCGCCCTGATGATCACGTGATGTTCCCGTGGCGGAGGCGCCATTGCGACCGGCGGCGGGGCGACGGGCGGCAGGGCGACTGGCGATGGGCTCGTCATCGTCGTCATCGTCGAACGGTGCCTTGAATGCGGCAGTGCGCTCATCTGCCGTCACCGACCGCGGGGCGGCCCGCGTGGGCGTCGCCGCAGGTTCGGGCGCGGGCTTACGTTCGGGCTCGGACTTACGTTCGGGCTCGGACTTACGTTCGGGCTCGGACTTACGTTCGGGCTCCGGCTCGGAATCGAGTGCCCGCGACTCGGATGAATCCCGGACGACCGGGATCTCACCGGTCAGCTCGGCAACGGAGATTCCGCCCTTGACGCCGCGACGACGTCTTCCCCCACGGGACTCCACTTGCTGCCCATTGCGTTTGAGCAGTTCTGAAACAGAGATCTGCTGACTGTCCTCGGTCATCGAGCACCCACCATCAATTCACCGCCCATTTCCGTGTCGAGCTTTCGGAGGATCAGACCCTCCCGCAGAGCCCAGGGGCAAATCTCCAATTCTTCTACCCCGAGAGCTCTCATGCTGGCCTCCGCGACGAGTGCTCCGGCGACGATCTGCTGCGACCGGTCGGAGCTCACTCCCTCTAATTCTGCACGGTCCGCCGCCGTCATCCTCGAAATGAAAGCTATGAGTTGCCTGAGACCGCTCGAGGTCAGCGTGCGCTTCACACGGGGACCGGCACCGGACGGCGCGGCACCCGTGAGCCGGGCCAGGGAACGGAAGGTTTTCGACGTGCCGACGGCACGATCCCACTCCCCTGCCGCCCGCAGCTCCTTCGACGGGACCGTGAGTTCGGCGTCGAGCCAGTCGCGCAGCACCGCGACTCTGCGCTTCCCCGGCGGGTCGGCCTCGAGCCAGTCACGAGTGAGGCGGCCCGCCCCGAGCTGTAACGACAGCGCGACGTCCGGGTCCTCGTCGCCCCCGCTCGTCAGTTCGAGGGATCCGCCACCGATGTCGATGTTGAGGATGCGCCCCGCGCTCCATCCGTACCAGCGGCGCACGGCGAGAAAAGTCAGCCGCGCTTCGTCGACGCCGGACAGCACTTCGAGTCTTACCCCGGTCTCGACATGTACACGGCCGAGAACGGCATCCGAGTTTTTCGCGTCACGCACGGCCGAGGTTGCGAAGGCCATCAGCTCGCCGCAGCCCGAGGTCTTCGCGATCGCTGCGAAGTCGGCGACCGTCGCCACCAGGCGGTCTGCGCCCGCGGCTGTGATGTCACCGAGTTCGTCCGTGTTCTCCGCCAGCCGCAATGTCGACTTGGTGGAGCTCATCGGTGTGGGGTGGCCGCCCCTGTGGGCGTCCACTACGAGCAGATGGACGGTGTTGCTTCCGACGTCGAGTACCCCTAGTCGCACATTGACACGGTACTGGGTCTACCGTCGGGCTTTGTGACAGCAGGTAAAGCAGGGCGTTCCCACAAGATGACGCCTAGCCCCGAAGTTCCCCTCGATTTCGCTCGCGAGTGGGTCGAATTCCCCGATCCGGACAACGCCGAGCACATCATCGCTGCCGACATGACGTGGCTGCTCTCCCACTGGACCTGCGTGTTCGGCACGCCGGCGTGTCAGGGAATCCTCGAGGATCGGCCCGATGACGGTTGCTGTTCGCACGGGGCCTTCCTCTCCGACGATGAGGATCTCGAGAAGCTGAACGAGTCGGTGAAGCTGCTCACACCCGAGGATTGGCAGTTCATGGACAAGGGTCTCGGCAAGAAGGGCTACGTCGAAGAAGACGACCTCGAGGACGAGCCCGCCCTGCGCACCCGCCGATACAAAGGCGCGTGCATCTTCCTCAACCGCCCCGGATTCGCGGGCGGCGTCGGGTGTGCGTTGCACTCCATGGCGTTGAAGCGAGGGATCGAGCCCCTCGAAGTGAAGCCGGACGTGTGCTGGCAGCTGCCGATCCGCCGCACCCAGGAATGGGTCGAACGCCCGGACGGCGAGCAGATCCTCAAGACGACGATCACCGAGTACGACCGGCGCGGCTGGGGCGAGGGTGGCGAGGACCTCGCCTGGTACTGCTCCGGCTCACCCGACGCCCATGTCGGCGCCAAGGCGGTGTGGCAGTCGTATGCGCCCGAACTGGCGGAACTGCTCGGTAAGGCCGCCTACGCCGAGTTGGCGAAGTTGTGTGCTCGCCGTGCAGGACTCGGTCTCATCGCCGTCCATCCCGCCACCTCTATCGCGCAACGGAACCCGGCCCGGTAACGGATCGGACCCAGCGGTCGATTTCCCAGGCACGGCCCGCTTGCGGGCACAGCCACGGCACGGCCCGTTCGCGGGCACAGCCACGATGGGAGAGAACATGCTTGCTCGAATTCTGTCCGCTGCCCTGTTGACCGCCGCCGCCGCACTGACCCTCGCCCCGGTCGCCGCCGCGAACCCTGCCGACGACCCGTACGGCTGGAACACCTATCACGACAAGACCGCGAACTTCGTCGCGCCGCTCGACCCCGGCGCATTCGGCGACAGGGGCGACAAGGCCATCGTGTTGAGCCCCTTCGGCACGTCCCGCGTCATCGAGTGCAAGGGCGACGGACACTATGTCGCCGTGTCGTGCCGTCAGTTCGACGACCAGGCACGCGAGCACGCCATCACGCAGGTGATGTTCGCCCCGTTCCGGCCCGTCTACGTCTACAACCCGTTCTGAGGTCGGCTCAGGCCTCGAGCTTGTAGCCGAGGCCGCGGACGGTCACCAGGTGCTCGGGCTTGGCCGGGTCAGTTTCGATCTTCGAGCGGAGACGCTTGACGTGGACGTCCAGGGTTTTGGTGTCGCCGACGTAGTCGGCACCCCACACGCGGTCGATCAGCTGACCCCGCGTGAGGACCCGGCCCGAGTTCCGCAACAGGTATTCGAGCAGGTCGAATTCCTTGAGCGGCAGGGTGACCGCCTCGCCGTTGACCTGCACCACGTGACGTTCGACGTCCATGCGGACCGGGCCGGCCTCGAGGACCGCCGAGTCCTGCGCCACGTCGAGGTCGTTGTCGACGCCGCGGCGCAGCACCGCGCGGATCCGGGCGATCAGTTCCCGCGCGGAGTACGGCTTGGTCACGTAGTCGTCGGCTCCGAGTTCGAGTCCGACCACCTTGTCGATTTCGCTGTCGCGCGCCGTCACCATGATGACGGGAACACCGGATCGGCTGCGTAACTGCTTGCACACGTCCGTGCCGCTCATACCCGGGAGCATGAGGTCGAGGAGGACGATGTCCGCGCCGGAACGATCGAACTCGGCAAGGGCCGAGGGTCCGTCGCCGACGACGGTCGTCTCGAACCCTTCCTTGCGTAACAGGAATGCCAACGGGTCGGCCAGGGATTCCTCGTCTTCCACGATCAGCACACTTGTCATCGCTTGGCCTCCATACCGATTTCTCTCTTTCCGACGTTTCCGCCGTCGGCGTCCCCGCCGTTCGGATCTACTGTCTCGATGTGTGCAGGTATTTGCAGGGTAAACGTCGAACCCGTTCCGGGCTTGCTCCACAGTTCGATGGATCCGTTGTGGTTGGCGGCGACGTGCTTGACGATGGCGAGTCCGAGTCCCGTGCCGCCGGTCGCCCGTGCCCGGGCCTTGTCGACCCGGAAGAAGCGCTCGAACACCCGCTCCTGGTCGGCTTTGGCGATCCCTTCGCCGCGGTCGGTGACCGAGATCGCAACGTTGGCGCCCCGCATCGAGCGGCTCACCGACACCGGTGTCCGCTTCGGTGAGTAGGCAATGGCGTTCTGCACCAGGTTGGTGAGGGCGGTGACCAGCAGTGCACGGTCACCGAGCACTTCGAAGCCGCTGGGATGATCGGTGGTGACCTCGATGCCGGCCGCCTCCGCAGAGATCTTGCACCGTTGCAGGGCCTCGTCCACCACCTCGTCGACCGACACTGCCTCGAGGTCGGGGAGCTTCTCGGCGCCCTGCAGCCGGGACAGTGCGATCAGTTCGGTGACCATTTTGCCGAGGCGGACCGATTCGTGGAGCACCCGCTCCCCGAAATGTCGCACCGACTCCGGGTCGTCCGCCGACTCGAGAAGTGCCTCGGCGAGCAGTCCCATGGCCCCGACCGGGGTTTTCAGTTCGTGGCTGACGTTCGCGACGAAATCGCGGCGGGTCGCCTCCATCCGCACCTGTTCGGAATCGTCGTCGGCGAACAGGACCACGAATTTGTGGTCTTCCTTGCTGAGCAGCCGTGCGGTACCCCGGACAGCGATCCGGTCACGTCCGCGCTGGGGGGTCTTCGTGCTGAGATCGACTTCTACGGGCTCACCGGTCTCGAGGACGCGCAGAGCCGCCACCCAGGCGCGGTCGTCGACGAGCCGGTTGCGGACCAGGCCGAGTTCCTCGGCGCGGGGGTTGAACAGAACCACGTCATGGAACTGGTCGACCACGGCGATGCCGCTTTCCGACGCCAGCACGATCAGGTCGAGCACTTGCGACATGGTCAGACCGGATTGCTCCGCCATCCGCTGCGAGTGCCGTGTCGACAGCATGGGAATCAGCACACCACCGATCAGGTAACCGACGAAGCCGCCCATGACGGCAAGCAGTACGCCTTGAACAACGCTCACGCCTGAATCGTACGTTCGCGGGAACCGCTGGTGATGCAGGGTTCAGCCATTTCCGTGCACGTCACACGTCGGAACCGCACTCTTCGCCCGTCGTTCACCCGTTGTTGGCCGAGTGCCCCGCGCACGGGGCACCCGGCCGGCCCACACGGACTACTTACCGCCCTGATTCGCGACCGCGGCAGCGCCCGCGGCCGCCGCTTCGGGATCGAGGTAGGTACCACCCGGGTTGAGGGGTGTCAGGTTCTCGTCCAGGTCGTAACGCAGCGGGATCCCTGTCGGAATGTTGAGCCCGGCGATGGCGTCGTCGGAGATGCCGTCGAGGTGCTTGACCAGGGCTCGGAGCGAGTTGCCGTGGGCGGTGACGAGGACGGTCTTGCCCGCCAGCAGGTCGGCGGAGATCGTGTCTTCCCAGTACGGGATGAGGCGCTTGACGACGTCGAGGAGGCACTCGGTGAGGGGTACCTCGTCGAGCCCCGCGTACCGGGCGTCGGTGTCCTGGCTGTATTCGCTACCCGCGTCGATCGGCGGCGGCGGGGTGTCGTAGCTGCGGCGCCACAGCATGAACTGCTCGTCGCCGTACTTTTCCTTCACCTGAGCCTTGTTGCGCCCTTGAAGGGCGCCGTAGTGGCGTTCGTTGAGACGCCAGTCGCGCACCACCGGAATCCAGTGCCGATCGGCTGCGTCGAGCGCGATGTTGGCCGTGCTGATCGCCCGGCGCAGCAGCGACGTGTACGACACGTCGGGAAGCAGGTCGTGCTCGCGGAGCAGTTCGCCGGCGCGCTTGCCCTCGGCGATGCCCTTATCGGTCAGGTGAACGTCCACCCAGCCGGTGAACAAGTTGAGTGCATTCCATTCGCTCTCGCCGTGACGGAGCAGCACAAGGGTTCCGGTACTCATGCCGTTCATCCTGGCATGCGTCCCGGAACCCTTGCGTCCTGAACCCCTCTACCGCCCGCCCACAGGCCGGCCGGGAGTGTCTACTTCGCGGCCTCGGCGGCGCGTAGGTCCTTGCGGAGGATCTTGCCGGCGGCCGATTTCGGCACCAGGTCGATGAACTCGACCTTGCGGACCTTCTTGTGCGGGGAGACCTTCTCGGCGACGAACGCGATCACCGCGTCCTCGTCCAGGTCGGCGCCGGGCTGCCGGACCACGAACGCCTTGGGCACCTCCTCACCCTCCTCGTCGAGGACGCCGATCACGGCGGCGTCGGCGATCTGCGGATGCGTCAACAACAACGCCTCCAACTCCGCGGGCGGCACCTGATAGCCCTTGTACTTGATCAACTCCTTCATCCGGTCCACGATCGTCACCACCCCCTCCGAATCCACCGTCGCGATGTCCCCGGTATGCAGATACCCATCCGCATCCAGGGTTTCCGCGGTCGCCTCCTCGTTACCGAGATACCCGGCCATGATGTTCGGGCCCTTGCACCACAACTCCCCCGCCGCACTGACCCCCTCGGCCGGCTGCTCGATCTCCGCACCGGTCCCGGGATCGACCAGCTTGCATTCCATGTTCGCGATGGTCGGACCCACCGAGTCCAGCGCAATATCGTCCCGGTCGAACGGAATCGCATGCGAGACCGGGCTCATCTCCGACATCCCGTACCCCTGCCGCACCCGGCACCCGAGCCGGTTCGCCACCGCCTTACCCAGTTCCTGATCCAGCGGGGCGGCCCCGGAGAAGATCGAATGCACACTCGACAGGTCGTACTGATCGATCAGCGGATGCTTGGCCAACGCCACCGCCACCGGCGGGGCGATGAACACATACGTGCACCTCTGCTCCGCGACGATCGTCAAGAACTCGACCAGGTCGAACTTCGGCATCGTCACCAGCGCCGCCCGCTTACGCAGGGCGGCGTTGAGCAGCACCGTCATCCCGTAGATGTGGAAGAACGGCAACACCGCCAGGAGCTTGTCCTCGGCACCGATCCCGATCGGCCGGTCGATCTGGCACACGTTCGCCACCAGGTTGCGGTGGGTGAGCATCACCCCCTTCGGCCGACCGGTGGTGCCCGACGAATACGGCAACACCGCCAACTGGGTGCCCGGGTCGAACGACACCTCCGGCGCCGGCGCCCCCTCGGCCAGCAGATCCTGCAGCGACGGGTGCCCGTCCGCGCCGTCCAACACGATCACGTGCGCGGCCGGGATCCCGACCTGCGCGGCCGCGGCCTTCGCCTGCGGCAGCAGCGGGGAGACGGTGAACAGGAACTTCGCCTTCGAGTCGGTGAGCTGCTTGGCGATGTCCTCGGCGGTGTACAACGCGTTGATCGTGGTCGCGACCCCACCGGCCCGCAGGATCCCGTGGAACACCGACGCGAACGCCGGCACGTTCGGCGAATGCAACGCCGCCACCTCACCGACGGCCAACCCGCGCGCAGCGAGCGCCCCCGCGACCCCGTCGATCTGGGCGATCAACGCCCGATAGGTGGTGACCGCACCGGAAGCGCCGTCGATCAGCGCCGGCCGATCCCCATCGGCCGCATCGACCTGGCCGAAGAGGAAGTCGTAGACGCTGAGGTTCGGAATCTCGACGTCCGGAAACGGGCTCTTGAAGCTCACTGGGGCCTCTCCCTCGAAATGTTGCAGCAGCAGTTGTCGACACAAGTTTCTGTGAAAGTCAGAAACATGTACCTATCCTGTGATGACAGTCACAGGCTGCAGCAACTCTACCCGCGCGTAATTCGGTGCCGCGGGCGGTTGTCGAGACCTCATTCCTCCGTGTCGTCGATCAGATGCTCGAACGGCTTGAGGTTGGCGAGCGACTCCCCACGGGAGACCCTCCAGTCCCATTCCCGCTTGATCGAGCTGGCGAATCCCAACTCCAGGAGGGTGTTGAAATCGCCGTCCGCTGCCTCGAGGACCTGCCCGAGCACGCGGTCCAGTTCGTCCTCGTTCACGGCGTGGCCGGCAAGCTGCCCGACCAGATAGATGTCGCCGATCTTGTCCAGCGTGTACGCCACCGAGTACAGCCGCCGATTGCGGCGCAACAGAAACTTGTACACGCCCTCGAAGTTCTCGTCGGGTTTGCGGCACACGAACGCCTCCACCCGAACACCATGCGTGCCGACGGTCAGCAGGGTGGTGGTCTTCAACTTGCGCTCACCCGGCAACTCGACGATGAAATGCGTCGAGTCCTTCCTGGTGAACTCCATCTCACGCTCGGTAAGGGCAGACTCGATGACTTCGGCAAGATCGCTCATGCGCGCACTCCCCCGACCCGGCGCAGTTTCCACAATCCGCGTCCGCGGCGCGGGGAGAACTCGCTCGGCCCGATTCCGTAGTTGTAGTTGACTGTCGCTTTCCGGTAACTCTCGAGAAGCCCGTCCGCGGTGTGCTCCCACGAAAAATTCTCGGCATGCCGCGGTGCCTCGGCGGCCAGGGCAGCCAGCCGCCCGGGATCGGACACCAGCGAGTGCAACGCCGTCGCCCAGTCCCCCGTACGGTGTCCGTCCACCAGAAGTCCGGTCTCGCCGTTGCGTACCGCGACACCGAGGCCGCCCACGTTCGCGGCGATCACCGGGGTGCCGCAGGCCTGCGCCTCGATGGCGACCAGACCGAATGATTCCGAATAACTGGGTACCGCAACGAGATCGGATGCGCGGTAGACGTCGGCGAGTCTGTCGGGTGCCTGCGGGGGGAGGAAGGTGACGTGGGCCGCGATACCGAGCGAGGAGGCGAGTTCGATCAGTGCGTGGGGTCGGGCCAGCCCGGTACCGGACGGACCACCGACGACGAGGACCCGCAGGCTCGACTCGGGATCGCGGGCGATGAGTTCCGCGGCGGCACTCAGCAGCACATCGGGGGCCTTGAGTGGCTGGATGCGGCCGACGAAGGTCACCACGGTCTCGCGGGGGTCGATGCCGAGCGCGCGCCGGGCCGCACCCTTGTCGCCGGGCCGGTACCGCGTGAGGTCGGCACCAGGGGCCACGACATCGATCCGGCTCGGGTCGGCGCCGTAATGCCGGACCAGTTGCTCGGACTCTTCGGCGGTATTGGCGACGAGACGGTCCGACTCGGCAACGACCTGCTGTTCGCCGATCTGGCGAGCGGCAGGCTCGGGGGTGTCGCCCTCGGCGAGCGACGCGTTCTTCACCGCGGCCAGGGTGTGCGCGGTGTGCACGAGCGGCACGCCCCACCGGTCGCGGGCGAGCCAGCCGACCTGACCGGACAGCCAGTAATGCGAGTGCACGACGTCGTAGTAGCCCGGTTCGTGGCGCGCCTCCTCGCGGAGCACACCCGCAACGAACGCGCAGAGCTGCGTGGGCAGGTCCTGCTTGTCCAGTCCCTCGAACGGGCCGGCCACCACGTTGCGGACCAGCACGCCGGGTGCCGCCTCCTGCACCGCCTGATCAGCGGACGACGTGGCCCTGGTGAAAATCTCCACCTCGACCCCGCGCCGGGCCATCTGCATGGCGGTCTGCAGGACGTACACGTTCATTCCGCCCGCATCGCCGGTACCCGGCTGCGCCAACGGTGAGGTGTGGACCGAAAGCACGGCCACCCTGCGGGGGCGCGCACCCCGGCCGAGCCCGCCGAGGTCGTTGTACATGGGCGTCACGGGCTCCATACTGCCCCCTCGCTCGGCGGGGCTTCTAATCGAGGTTGCCGACGAACTCGCCGATCTCTTTGACGAACCGGGCCGGATCCTCGACGAACGGTCCGTGGTCGCAGCCGTCCCAGAACGACGCCTGCGCGTTCGGCACGAGGTCGGCGGCGTGCCTGCCTGCCGCGACGTCCACGACGGAGTCCTCGGTGCCGTGGATCACCAGAACAGGGACGTCGAGCCGCCGCAGCAGGTCGTCATGACTAGCAGCGCGGTCGAAGAGGGCCGCACGTACCCGCGGCGGGGTGCTGAGGCTCGCACCGAACAACGCCTGAGACTGCGCACCCTTTCCTTCGGGCGGGCCGGTGAGGGCGCTCCCGAACGCGCCGAGCGCGCGAATGGCGACGCGCGGCTCTTCCGACATCGCACCGGGAACCGCTTCCCGCATCGCGGGGCCGACTTTGCCGCCCTTCTCACCCCGGCCGATGCTGGTGATCGCACCGACGAGCACCACCCCGTCGACCGCGGCGCTCCCGTGCGTGGCGAGATAATCGCAGATGACGAGCCCGCCGTACGACCATCCGAGGAGGACGGCCCCGGATGTGACGTCTTCGGCGGCGAGGACCGCGCGCACGTCTCCGGCCCAGACCGCGGAGTCGTCGTAGCCGGTGGTGGGCACGCCCGAATACCCGTGCCCGCGCAGATCGGGCGCGATCACCCGGTACCGGGCCGCCAGTTCGTCCAGCACCTCGGTGCCCCAGCACTTCGAGGACTGCGCCCAGCCGTGCAGCAGGACGAGGGGGCGCGCGTCCTCGGCGCCGGTGACCGAGTAGACGAGCGGCGTTCCGTCGACGCCGAAGGTTTCACGAATAGCCATGCGGCCACCCTAGGGGGCCGCCGCCCTGCCGGGCGCGTGCAAGTATTGCCCTCATGAGTGTCCTGGTGTGTTTCCACGCCCATCCCGACGACGAAGTGTTCACGACGGGCGGTGTGATGCGGCAGGCCGCGGATGCCGGTCATCGCGTGGTCGTCGTCACGGCCACGGACGGGGCGCTCGGCGAAGTTCCCGACGGGATCCTGAGCGAAGGCGAATCGCTCGCCGAACGGCGCAGGCGCGAGCTCGAGCACTCGACCGCCCTCCTCGGCGCCGCGCGGGTCGTGATGCTCCACTACGCGGACTCGGGGATGGCCGGGACGCCGGAGAACGACAACCCGGCTGCGTTCTGCAACGCCGACGTCGAGCAGGCGGCCGCCCGGCTGGCCGCCGTACTCGTCGAGGAAGCCGCCGACGTCGTCACCATCTACGACCCCAACGGCGGGTACGGGCACCCCGACCACGTCCAGGTGCACCACGTGGGAGTCCGCGCCGCGGAGATGGCCGGTGTGCCGCACGTGTACGAGGCTGCCGTCAGCCGCGACCACATCCGGGGTCTGCTGGCCGCCAACCCTCAATGGTCCGAGGACGCGCAGCCGCCGGATCTCGACAGCTTCGGCCTACCCGAGTCGGAGATCACCACGGTCGTCGATGTCAGTGGAGTTCTCGAGGTCAAGCGGGCGGCGATGCATGCGCACGCCACCCAGATCGGCGATTTCGGGCCCTTCCTCGCCATGCCGGACGAGCAGCTCCGTGCGGTGTTCGGCCAGGAGTGGTTCCGCCGCCGCGGGGCGCCGGACGGTCTCGCGGAGTCGTCG
The DNA here is from genome assembly GCF_009859915.1 of Rhodococcus sp. WAY2. Lineage (NCBI taxonomy): Bacteria > Bacillati > Actinomycetota > Actinomycetes > Mycobacteriales > Nocardiaceae > Rhodococcus > Rhodococcus sp. WAY2. The sequence goes on along the minus strand of NZ_CP046572.1, from coordinate 1,722,736 downwards.
CTCCCGCTCTGAGGAACCCGAGCGCCTGTGAACTGCCTGCGGGGACCGGACTCCGCGCCTAGCATCCACGGGTATGGGACCCGCTGATCTCCTCACCAACGTCAGGCGGGCCTGCGACCGGCGCGCTGATCCGATGTCTTCGTTGCTGCGCGCCTACCGCGCCACGGGAGCCGACCTGCCGTTCGGCAACCTCCTCGCGGCGCACGGCGTCGCAATGGAGGGTTACTTCTGGCGGTTCACCCAGCCGGCCACTGGCCAGGTGGTCGTCGCGCTGGCCGGCATCAACCACGCTACGGACGGCCAGTGGTCGACGCTCGGCCTGGCCGCCCATCCCAGCCGGTTCCTGCGCACCGACGCCTACCCGGAGGGACACGCGGAGTCCGCTGGTCTGGGAGCGTTCGCCGGCAAGGCGTTCCGCGGCACCGCCGACCGCGTGCAGGTAGATCTCGGACCGGATGCGCGACTCGACGTCCGGGTGACCGATCGGGTCGGGTGGCCGCATCGCCGCTTCGGCGGATCCAGCGTGTTCCAGAGCGTTCCGGCGCTCAACCAGTACTGGCATCCGTGGTTGCTCGGCGGCAGAGCCGAGGGCACTGCGGTGCTCGGCGACACCGAAATCGATCTGGGCGGCGCACAGGTGTACGCCGAGAAAAACTGGGGCAAGGGCGGTTTCCCCGACTCCTGGTGGTGGGGGCAGGCTCAGGGATTCGCCGACCGCCAGGCGTGCGTGGCGTTCGCGGGCGGCGAGATCTCCGCAGGTCCGCTGCGGACCGAGGTGACCGCCGTGGTCGTCGCCCTGCCCGACGGGACCGTGTTTCGCCTCGGCAACCCCGTCACCTCCCCGGTACGAGCGCACGTGACCGAGGATCGCTGGTCGCTGCGGGGGCGAAACCGCACCTGGAGCGTCGAGATCGAGGGCACTTCCCCGCTGGGCTCCGCACACGTGCTGCCGGTCCCACTGCCCGAGGAACGTCGCAACATCGCGGGCGCCCTCGAACATCTCGCCGGGTCGATGAGCGTCACGGTCCGTCGCCGTGGTCGTCTCGTGTGGGCAGACGAATCTCCTCTGGCAGCGCTCGAACGCGGGGGCATCGAGCGGGCCCGCGAGGAACTGCGGCGACGCGGAGCCGCGCCGGACGCCACTTCAGCGCCGCCCCTCAGCTGACCGGTGTCCGACCGCCCGTTGCCGACGGAAAAGTCAGCTGCGCAGCCCAGTACGCGCGCGGCTGACCAATCCATCCGCACCTACTGGAGAGACACACGCCGCATCGCACCGACCGGGTCCGAGTACAGCGCGCTCAATGACACCACCGTCGATGCATACTCCTGCACCCGGTTTCCGAAGCCCGTGATGCGAATATCCTTGCGCTCCAACGAGGACGCTCGAGCGAACGCCTCGGCCACGTGCGGAATTCCAGCCGGATACTCGGTAAAGGCCTGACCACCGAGTATCACCCGATCCGGATTGAACAGGTCCCGCAGCATGGCCACCGTCTTGCCCAGCACCTGGGCGCGCTCGACCAGAAGATCGTGCGCCGCAACCGACCCGGTCGCCGCCACCTTGTACAGCGCACTCATCGACGGCAGCCGTGCCGACTCCGGCAGGATGCCCGCCGACACTGCGGCGCCGAGAATTGCACGATCGCTGATCGTCGCTTCGAGGCATCCGCTCGAGCCGCAGGAGCACTGCGCCGAGGAACCGGTGGGGAGGTGCGCGATGGAACCCGGCCCACTCGACGGCGTGTGCACCCGGCCGTCGATGGTGATGGCAATTCCCGCGGTTTCGCGCGCGTAGAAGTACAGCCCCGTTTCACCCTGCGCCACGAAATCCTCACTGTCCGGGCTCAGTAACAGTTCCGACGCGGCCATCGCTTCGACGTGGGCGGCGACGGACACCGGCAATCCGAGCCCGGCGGCGATGATGGCCCCGACCTGCGCCGACTTCCACCCCAACCGGGGATGATCGACCACACCCGTCTGTGCATCGACGCGTCCACCGAGAGCGACGCCCGCCCACAGCGGACGGCGCCGGTGCCAGCGGGACGCGAAAGCCCGTGCGCTGCGGGCGATACCGGTCAGGGCCTCGGCGGACGGACCGCGCGGCGTCGGAACTTCCACAGCCCCGAGCACCTTCCCGCGCAGATCGCTCGCAAGGATGCTGGTCACCACGGCGCCGATGTGGATTCCCACGGTGAGGTACGGCTCGTGGTTCACCTCGAACGGGACGCGGGGACGACCGATCGCACCGGAGGGCGTGAGATCGCCGCGCTCGCGGAGCAACCCGAGATCGAGAAGCGTCGATACCTGACGATTGACGGTCGCAATACTGAGGCCGGTCGCCTTGGCGGCCACATCCCGAGACAGGGGGCCGCGAGCACGGGCCACACGCAGGACACCGGCGGCGGGACCGTCGCTGATCCGCAATTCGGGAGGAACGATGGTCAGGCGCGGACGAGACAGGGGACGCTGGAACCGGGGAGAGGCGCTCAGGTTCGAACTGGAAAGAGTGGGGGTAGACACGGAGTAGTCCTTGCGTACGGAGGCGGTGCGCACCTTCGTCCGAACACGGCGTCGTCCCTGCGGGGACGCGGACGGCTGATCAGGAGAAGACTGCGCGGGTCAGCTGGAGACGCTGAAACAGCGACAACACAGTTCCCGCGCCAACGGCAGCCGCGATCCCAGCGCGGAAGTCACATAGGTGACCCGCGGAGCGGTCGGCTGGCCTGAGGACATGCCAAGAAAAATAGCACCTTCGGTCGCTTTCACCAATCTCTGCCGATTCGGCGGTCCCCGCGACTCTTGCGATCAGAGTGACGCCAAACCTTCCGGCGGTGCCGCGCCGATGGTTCGGTTGCAGGACTGCACATCGCTTCCGATACCCGAAAGGCCCATCATGTCTATCGATTTCGCGCCCGATCAGGTTGCCGACTCCCCTGCCGTTCCGGGTGCTGCCGGCGTCGTGCAACTGGGCGAACACATCGGGGCCCGGATCGACGGTGTTCGGCTCGGCGGCGACCTCGACCCCGCCACGGTGTCGCTGATCCACCGGGCGCTGCTCACCCACAAAGTGATCTTCTTCCGCGGACAGCAGCACCTGACGGACGATTCCCAGTACGAGTTCGCGCAGCTGCTCGGCTCCCCCACCACCGCGCACCCCACCGTCACCTCCCGGGGAACCACGGTGCTGCCCATCGACTCCGACTACGGCAAGGCCAACAGCTGGCACACGGACGTGACCTTCGTCGACCGCATCCCGAAAGCGTCGATTCTGCGTGCCGTGCAACTTCCGACCTACGGCGGCTCCACCACCTGGGCGTCCGGGGTCGCGGCATACAACGCGCTACCGGAGCCTCTCAAGATTCTCGCCGAGAACCTGTGGGCCACCCACACCAACGTCTACGACTACGCCGCGACGAGCGCGGAGCGGGCGCAGAACGAGAAGACGCAGGAGTACCGCTCCGAGTTCCAGTCCACCTACTTCGAGACGGTGCACCCGGTGGTACGGGTGCACCCGGAGACCGGCGAACGCACCCTGCTGCTCGGACATTTCGTGAAGAATCTCGTCGGCCTGAGCTCTGCGCAATCGCAGGCGCTGTTCCGGATTCTGCAGGATCACGCCATCTCCCTCGAGTACACGACCCGGTGGAACTGGCAGCCGGGCGACGTCGCCATCTGGGACAACCGCGCAACGCAGCACTACGCCGTCGCCGACTACGGGGATCAGTACCGCCGGCTCAATCGCATCACCCTGGCCGGGGACGTGCCCGTCGACATCCACGGCGAACGCAGCCGCAGCATCGCAGGCGACGCGAGCAGCTACTCGGTCATCGACGAGCCCGCGCCCGTTCGCGGGTAAGGCCCCCGCCCTACCATGGCCGCATGATCATCTCACCCGACACCCGCGTCGCCGTTGTCACCGGAGCGAGCTCCGGAATCGGCGAAGCCACCGCCCGCACACTCGCTGACCGGGGGTTTCATGTGGTCATCGGAGCGAGGCGGGTGGATCGACTGGAAAAGATCGCCGGGGACATCGGGGGTACGGCGCTCGAGCTCGACGTCACCGACGACGACTCGGTGGACGCCTTCACGGCAGTCCTGCCCCGGGTGGATGTGCTGGTGAACAACGCGGGTGGGGCCAAGGGGCTGGCGCCGGTCCTCGACGCCGACCTCGACGACTGGCGCTGGATGTGGGAGACGAACGTCCTGGGAACCCTGCGGGTGACCAGGGCGCTCCTGCCCAAACTCGTCGACTCGGGCAACGGGCTGATCGTCACCATCACATCGGTGGCGGCGCTCGAGGCCTACGACAACGGCGCCGGTTACACCTCGGCCAAACACGCACAGGCCGTGCTGCATCGGACGCTGCGTGGAGAGTTGCTGGGCAAGCCCGTTCGCCTCACCGAGGTTGCGCCGGGCGCTGTGGAGACGGAGTTCTCGCTGGTGCGGTTCGAGGGCGACAAGGAGCGCGCCGACAAGGTGTACGAGGGGATCACTCCGCTGGTAGCCGCCGACGTCGCCGACATCATCGGGTTCGTGGCATCGCGCCCCTCGCACGTCAACATCGACCAGATCGTCGTCAAGCCCCGAGATCAGGCCTCCTCGGGACGTTTCCACCGCACGACGTGACCCGAGACGTCAGGAACCGACGAGCCTCACTGCGGCTCGTCACCGGTCCCGTCCGTCGGCGCGGCGATCCTGATATTCGAGCAGTAGGACCACGGCCCACACCGCGGCAACGATCAACGCCACCGATCCCAACAGCATCCATCCCGCCACCGCAGCCCCCTACCGTTCGACCTGTCCCGAAAATCGGGACTCGTTCAGGTAGACGCAGCGGGGGCCGGTTCGGTTCCCCTACGCGAGCGCGGACATCGTTTGCCAGGTCGGCCAATCGACGGCCCAGTCGTAGATGTCGCCGTCGGCTGCCGACAATGCGATGGAGGTGCCGGTGACCTCCACAGGATCGCCGTACATGGCCGTGCCGAAATACTGTTGGGCGTCGCCCAGCGACAGATTGATGCAGCCGTTGGTGACGTTCGACGACCCCTGCACACCGAGCGTCTCGGGATTCGCGTGGATGAATTCGCCGTTGTTCGAGATGCGCACCGCCCACCGCTCGCGGACGTTCTCGTAGAACGGCGGGTTGGACATGAGGAAGTCCTCGTGCTTCTCCGTCACCATATGGATGCCGCTTCGCGTGACGTTGCGCGGTTCGTTGCCCTCGCCGTAGCTGACCGGGATGTCCATGATGGTCTGGCCGTCCCGCACCACCTGCATACGGTGGCTGGGCGCGTTGGCGATCACGATCTGGCTGCGGCCGATGGTGAAGTCGAGCGACAGATCCTCTGCTCCGTAGGCTCCGTCACCGAAGTCGAGCCCGTACAGCCTGGCGTCCAGATTCACGGTGGTGCCCGGTGCCCAGTAGTTCTGCGGTCGCCAGTGCGCGCGCGACCCGTTGTCGTCCGGCAGCCAGGCCCACGACCCCGGAGTGGGCGGCGTCGTCGTCACCGTCATCGCCTTCTCCACCGCGGCCTTGTCTTCGACGGTGTCGTGAAACTGCACGATGATGGGCGCGGCGATACCGACCTCTTGACCGTCACCGATGTTCAGGTTGGCCGAGATCGTCTGCTCGGGTTGCACGGTGGTGAAGCTGCCGTCGACGGTGACCGTCTTGCCGTCGGTACCGACTGCAGTGCCCTGCCACGTGTAAGTGGATCCGTAGCCGAGAGCCTCACCGACAGTGAACGTGGTTCGGTCGGGCGACAGGACCCCCTGTACGACACGGCCCTCCGCATTGACGAGAGCGATATCGGTGAAAGTGCCCTCGGCGGCGGTGGCCGAGACCAGCGACACCGGGTTCACGTCCTGCGAACCGGACTCCGGATTCTGGGTGACCTGAACCACCGGTTCGGGCGGGGCGACGGGCGTCCCGGACTGCGAGCCCACCGTGCAACCGGCGAGCAAGGCGACGAGAGCGATCAGCGCCGCCGCGACATACGCGACCCGCTTCCTGCTTGTCCGAGAACCCAGTTCATGCACGACTGACACGTTACCTGCGCTACGGACCAACCTTTCAGATCGCGCAGCCCACCGTGACGGGTTCCGGTTCGAGGCGGACACCGAACGCCGACTGGACACCGTCCCGCACGTCCCGCGCAAGGGCCAGGAGATCCTCGGTCTTCGCCGCGCCGCGATTGGTGAGTGCCAGGGTGTGCTTGGTGGACAAGCGGGCTGCGGCGCCTTCGGCGGGATACCCCTTCGAGAACCCGGCCCGCTCGATCAGCCATCCGGCGGAGAGCTTGGTGCCCGTGGCGGCCGGATACTGCGGCACCGAGACGTCACCGAGTCGAGCTTCGACGGCAGCGAGAACGGCGGCCAGTTCGCTGTCGGGTACGACGGGATTGGTGAAGAAGGACCCGGCACTCCAGGTGTCGTAATCGTCGGGGTCGAGCACCATGCCTTTGCTTCTGCGCAGGTCGAGGACGGCGTTGCGGACCTCGATCGACGGTCGCCGGTCCCCTTCCTCCGCCTCCAGGGCAGAGAACAGTTCCCGGTAGCGCAACGGCTCGCTCAAACCGTCCCGGTGCACTGTCAGTTCCACCGCGAGCACGAGGGCGGCGTCGGTGTGTTTCAGGACGCTCGTGCGGTACCCGAGTCCCAGTGCGTCGGGCTGCACCCATCGGACCTCGCCGGTGCGGCGGTCGAGGAGCCGCACGCGCCGCAACATGCTGCCGATCTCGACGCCGTACGCCCCGACGTTCTGCACCGGAGTGGCACCCGTCGAGCCGGGGATCCCAGACAGACATTCGAGCCCGCCGAGTTCGGCGGCGACGGTCTGCGCCACGACCTGATCCCACTCGGCACCGGCCTCGGCAGTGACGAATCCCTCGTCGAATTCCACGGTGGTGTTCGACACACGGACCACCACACCGTCGAAACCGTCGTCACCGATCACCAGATTGGAGCCGCCCGCGAGAATCAGCGTCGGTATGCCACTGGCGTCGAGCAGGCGGACCACATCGACCAGCACCTCGGTGGTCGGGCACTCGGCCACAATGCGCGCCGGCCCGCCCACCCGCAGGGTGGTCATTTCCGAGAAGTCGAGATTCTCGGACACGAAGGCGCCGGAATCGACGAGTTGACTGACAATGCTCACATCCCACACATCCGCAAACGGTAGCCTGCGCACCGTGAGCCGCCGCATCGAGCATTCCTCGACCTACTCCTTCCCCGTCGAACAGGTCCACGCCGGCCTGACCACCGAGCAGTACTGGCGCGACCGGATCGCCGAGGTCGGCGGGCCGGGAGCCACGCTCGACGAGGTCACGACCGGGCCCGGGACCATCTCGGTGTCCATGACGCAGTCGATTCCCGCCGACCATCTGCCGAGCATCGTCGCGAAGGTCCGATCGGGGGACCTCGTGATCACGCGCACCGAAACGTGGAACGCGCTCGACGGCGGTCGCGCGTCCGGCACCTTCACTGCTCGGGTCACCGGCGCACCGGCTGAGATCTCGGGTTCGCAAACCCTCACCAGCGAGGGCTCCGGCACGAAAGTCCAGGTCACCGGCAAGGCCGAGGTCAAAATCCCGTTGATCGGCGGCAAGATCGAAGGCGCCATCGGAGACGAGGTGCTGCGCCTGATCGACAAGGAGCAGGAGTTCACGCAGCGGTGGCTCGGCGCCTGATACCCGCCGAGCGGCGTCTCGACGGTCCCCGACCTGGGGCGGGCGTCGATTGTGTTCGGTCACAGTCCGGTAACCTTGACGATCATGGCTCGCCGCATCGACTACTCAGCCCGTTACAAGTACACCCCGAAAGAGGTGTACGGCGCGTTCACCAACCGCGACTACTGGGACGCGCGCATCGAGGAGATGCGGAAGTACTCCGAGAACCACATCGAGCACTTCGAGGTCAGCGACGACGGAATCGACATCGTCCTTCACCACATCCTGCCGCGCTCCGAACTCCCGGAGATCGCGCAGACCGTGATGAAGAAAGACATGGTCATCACTCGTAAGGAGTCGTACACCCCGTTCGGTGACCCGACCACCGGAACGTACGAGGCATCGATCCCCGCCGGACCCGGCAGCCTGACGGGCACCATGAAACTGTTCGCCACCGACACCGGATGCACGTTCCGCACGTCGTCCGAGGCAAAGGTGTACCTGCCGTTCATCGGCGGGAAGCTCGAGCAGCTGATGCTCGTCAACCTCATCGACCTCTTCCGCGCCGAGGCCGAGATCACCGAGAACTGGTTATCCCAGCAGTAGCTTCCACAGCACACAGCTCCCATGACTTCAGCGACGCTGAGGCGGCCCCGTGGTGCCCAGGCCGGCCTCACCCCCCGAGGTGTCATCACTCGGGGCACTACCGGCATCAACCGTCTGCGGCGCAGCGATCGCTGGCTTGTGAACGACGCGTTGGTGCGCCGCACGCTCGGGGACAGCGCCGACCCACTCGTCGTCGACCTCGGCTACGGCAATCGCCCGCACACCACCTTCGAACTCGCCGACCGACTCCTCTCGGTACGGCGTGATCGACGGGTGGTGGGTCTCGAGATCGATCCCGAACGGGTGGTCGAGGGCGGCAACGGAGTGAGTTTCGCGCGGGGCGGTTTCGAATTGTCCGGCCTGCGTCCGGTCTTCGTCCGCGCATTCAATGTGCTGCGGCAGTATCCGGAGGAGTCGGTCGGGCCGGCCTGGGCGCTCATGCAGTCCGGCCTTGCGCCGGGCGGGCTGATTCTCGAGGGCACGTGTGACGAACTCGGCCGACGCTGCGCCTGGGTGTTGCTCGACGCCATCCGCCCCCTGTCACTGACGCTGGCCTGGGATCCTTTCGACGTCGAGACTCCATCGGACATCGCCGAACGCCTGCCGAAGGCGCTGATCCACCGCAACGTTCCCGGCGAACCGATCCACGCGTTGCTCGCCGCCGTCGACCGGGCCTGGGCCATCGCCGCACCGCACGGCTCGTTCGGCCCCCGGGTGCGGTGGCGAGCGTCCCTTCAGCTGCTACGTGCGCAGGGTGTACCGGTGCAACCGCAGCGCAGGCGTATTCGCGACAACGTGCTCACCGTTCCGTGGGACCTGGTGGCGCCGGCGCAGTCGCCGAGGTAATCCCGCACTCCCCCACAGAGCCGTCCCGTCACGTTCCTCGCCGAAAGACGTTGCACGTCGGGGTTGTTCGGCGGAGCCTTCGTCAGGTGCAGGTGGCCAGCGCATGCTCGACGCGCTGAGCGACCTGCGCGGGCAGCGACCCACACTCGCCGTGCAGGGTCCGCACATCCAGGCGACCGATCGCGACCCCGTCGGAGACCACCTCGTCGAGCAGTTCCTGTGAGATGCCGCTGGCGGCGAGGTCGAGCGCGGTACACGTCGGTGTGGTGATCCGCAGTGGTCCCACCTGCTCGCAGTCCTCCGCGCGAAGCGAACGGCGGTGCAGCGCCAGTTGCTGCGTGGGCGAGGGTGGCGACAGCACGGTGGAGAGGTGGATGAACCGCGGGTACAGGTGCCCGAGACCGTGCAGTTCGGCCGCGCTCTGGTGCGAGACGGCCGCGGCGGCACCGAACCACGTGCACCACTTCGCGAACTCGTCGAGGTCGGAGTGGGGACTGTCGTTCAGTCGGAACAGGTCTCGCTCGATCTTGTCCCAAGATCCTGCGCTGACGTGCTCACCGATCTCATCGGCCGTGAAGCCGAGGCGCAGTACTTGCGCCGTGGTGAAATATCCGGCTTGCGCCGTAGCGAGACGTGTCAGTTCTTCACCGACACCGTCACGCCCGGGGCCGCCGGGACGTGGAGCCAACCATCCGGACATTCCCTCACATTACGGTCTCTTGTGTCGTGAATCACACTTTCTCGCGAACTTCGCGTGCGCCCCGCGGCGGTATTCACAGAAATTGTTCAGAGTTGTCGGGAAGAATCCGTGCAATGGCAGCCCGAACGAACTCCGCATCCCGAAGTAACCGTGTGCTCGTCATCTCGCTGATCGTCATCGCCGCGCTCGTCGCCGTGCTGGTCGGCGGTGAACTCTATGTCCGCCACAGCGTGAAGAGCTGCATGGCAGATCAGTTCGAGAGCCAGCTCGGGTCCAAGGTGGACGTGGGCCTGAGCTGGAAACCCGTGTTGCTGCAATCGCTGGACAAGAACGTCCCTTACATCACCATCGACAGTGACGACACGAAGTTCGGTCCCGCAGTGGGAATGCAGGTCAACGCCCAGATCAACGACATCCGCATCGAGGACACCCCCGAGAGCAGCGGCACCATCGGCAGCTCGGACGCCCACATTCACTGGTCGACCGAGGGAATTCTGGCGACGCTGCAGCAGCAGGCGTTCGGCTCCCTCGTCAGCGCCGTCAAGGCGGATGCGGACGCCGGGACCCTGACCTTCTCGGTCGGTCCTGCCGGACTCGCCGAGCTGACCGTCCGGCCCGAGGCCGGCGGCGGAACGGTTCAGGTGAAGACGGTGAACGCCGAGATCCTCGGGTTCGGTCTTCCCACCGACCTGGTCGACGGAATCGTGCAGACCCTCACCTCGAGCCTGCAGACGTACCCGCTCGGAATGCAGCCGACCTCGCTGGAGGTCACCGACGACGCCATCGAGATCACCCTCGAGGGCGGCGCGTACACGATGCCGGCAGCCGGTACCCAGCAGCAGCAGGAACAGCAGCAGAGCAGCTGCGGACTGCTCGTCTAATCGAGCGGACGGGTCAGTCGGGCAGCCCGTCGAGGACGGCGCGGGTTCCCGACAGGCCTAGTCGCGTCGCTCCGGCGTCGATCATGTCGATCGCTGCCTGGGCGGTGCGGATGCCCCCGCTCGCCTTCACGCCGATCCGTCCCCCGACGGTCTGGGCCATCAGCCGTACGGCGTCGACCGACGCTCCGCCTGCAGGATGAAATCCGGTGGAGGTCTTGACGAAGTTGGCACCTGCGCGTTCGGCGGCGCGGCACGACTCCACGATGGCATGGTCGGTCAGGACCGCTGTTTCGAGGATCACCTTCAGCACCGGGCCGTCGCCGATGGCCTCGCGCACGGTGAGCACGTCGGCGAGGACGGCGTTGAAATCACCCGCCACCGCGGCGCCGATGTCGATCACCATGTCGATTTCCTGCGCGCCCTGATCGACCGCGAGCCGGGCTTCGGCACCCTTGACGAGTGAGTGGTGTTTTCCCGACGGGAACCCGACCACTGCCGCCGTGACCAGACCCGCGGCCCGGACGGGCAGCATCGACGGTGACACGCAGATCGCGAGAACGCCGAGCGAGCGGGCCTCGGTGATGAGCGCGTCGACGTCGGCGGTGGTCGCTTCGGGTTTGAGGAGTGTGTGGTCGACGAGGGCGGCCACCTGGGAACGGGTCAGTGCAACGTCCGGCATGCTCCGAGCTTCGCACAACGCCGCCGGCGACCCGCGTCCACGGCCTAGCATCGCGGTATGACCAATCCCGGAGCGATCTTCGACGAGGCCCGCCAGGAGTTCGATCGACTCACCACGGCAGTGTGGTCACCGGCCGGGCAGTCCCTCGTCTTCCAGCTCGGACTGCATCCCGGTGATGCCGTGCTCGACGTGTGTTGCGGTGCAGGAGCTTCGGCGATCCCCGCCGCTACCGCCGTGGGGCCCGCCGGGCTGGTCCATGCCGTCGACCTCGCAGACGAACTGCTCGAACAGGGCCGGGTGAAGAGCGCGGAACGCGGCTTGAAGAACATCGAGTTCGTGTGTGCGGACGCCACCACCTGGGAGCCGCCGAGCACGGTGCCCTCGGCCGGCTACGACGCGCTCGCATGCTCGTACGGCGTCTTCTTCCTGCCACACATGGATGCGGCGTTCACCCGGCTCGCCGGTTTGGTCAGACCCGGTGGGAAGGTGGGGATCACCGTGTGGCGACGCGGAGCGCTGCGCGAATTCGCCGACGCGTTCCTGGCCGCAGTCGCCCGGCAGCAGGAACCCGCACCGGAGCAGAGCGCGTCTCGGTTCGACGTTCTCGATCGCATCGACACCCCGGACGGTCTCCATCAGTGGCTGGCCGACCTCGGTGCGGAGTCCACGGAGGTCCGTGAGTTGTCCAATCTGATCCCCGCGACACCGGAGTTCGCCTGGGATCTCGTGCTGGGTGGGGCACTGCGTGGTGCCCTCTCGCCCTTCGACGACAACACCGTCGAAGTGATTCGCCGGGACTTCCTGCAGCTCCTCACCGAGCGGGCAATCCATGACGTCGACGCCGGAACTCTGGTGGGTACCGCAGTCGTGACCGGCCGGCGGGCCACCTGAAAGACTGTTGCCCATGAGCACTGCTTCTTCCGACGATCACCGGTACGTTCTGTCCCTCGGCTGCCCCGACCGCACCGGCATCGTCGCCCGGATCTCGACGTTTCTCGCCGAGGTGGGCGGGTGGATCGTCGAGGCCGCGTATCACGCCGACGCCGACACCGGCTGGTTCTTCACCCGGCAGGCCGTGCGGGCGTCGTCGGTGAACATGTCGATCGACGAGCTGCGCGAACGATTCGCTGCCGTCGCGGCCGAGCTGGGCCCGGATACGGAATGGACGGTGTCCGACACGGGTGAACGCAAGCGTGTGGTGCTGCTCGTGAGCAAGGAAGCGCACTGTCTGCACGACCTGTTGGGTCGGGCGGCGGGCGGGGAGCTGCCGGCAGATATTTGCGCGGTGATCGGCAATCACCGCGACCTCGAGAGCGTCACCCGACGCCACGGCATCGACTTCCACCATGTGCCCTTCCCCAAGGATCCGGCCGAACGTGGTCCGGCCTTCGAGCAGGTCCGGGAACTCGTCGACGCGCACGATCCGCACGCTGTGGTCCTCGCCCGGTTCATGCAGGTGCTGCCCTCGGAACTGTGTGAGCACTGGGCGGGACGCGCCCTCAACATCCACCACAGCTTCTTGCCCTCGTTCGTCGGCGCCCGCCCGTATCACCAGGCCTTCGCACGAGGAGTGAAACTGATAGGCGCCACCTGCCACTACGTGACGGCAGAGCTGGACGCAGGCCCCATCATCGAACAGGACGTGATTCGCGTCGATCACGCCGACGAGGTCGCGGACATGGTGCGGCAGGGCCGCGACATCGAGAAGCTCGTGCTGTCCCGCGGCCTGCGCTGGCACCTCGAGGACCGCGTCCTCGTACACGGCCGCAAGACCGTGGTCTTCAGCTGAAAAACCGCTGCGGCTACAGGTTGCGCAGCCGGACGATCTCCTTGTCGAACTCGTCGATGTTCTCGACGGAACTCATGTGCCCGACACCGGGGAGCACGATGAGCCGGTCGAGATGTCCCGCTTCGTCCAGCACGCGAGCGAGCTTGCGCGCGTGGACCGGTGGTGTGAGCCGGTCCATGGACCCGACGAGCACGGTGGTCGGCACGGTGAGGTGGTCGAGTGCTTCGTGGATGTCGAGCCCGCTCAGCGCGGCACCCCAGCCCCCGCGAATGCGGGGCTTGCACTCGCGCACGATGTTCTCGCAGAAGCTGACCTCGGCGGGACTGGCGTTCGGCGACATCGACACGTACTGGATCGCCCGGGTCATCACCGGCGAAGACACCAGCGGCATCGGTGCACTCAGCACCGCACGGCCGACCGGGACCGGCACTCGCGGGAAGCGATTCGGGAGGGGAATCACCGTGGTCTCGGCGATGAGCCGGTCGCAGGCGGTGCTGGCGAGCAGGACCGCGGACGCATACTTCTGTACCTCGTCGGGATGACGGCCGGCCCAGGCCATGATGCTCATGCCGCCCATGCTGTGGCCGACCAGGACGGCCTTCTTGTCCTCGCGGACAGTCGCCCTCAGCACCTCGGACAGGTCGTCGGCGAGGACGTCGGGGCCGAGAGCGAGGGAGCCGACGGTGCTCCGACCGTGCCCGCGCTGGTCGTAGGTGATCACGCGGTATTCGCCTGAGAGGGCGTTCACTTGCGGGTACCAGTACTCGGTCGAGCAGGTCCAGCCGTGGCTGAACACGATGGGGTCGCCGTCCACCGGACCATAGGCGCGCACATACAGGGTGGCGCCGTCGTCGGTGACGATCTCGCTGACGTCGGGTCGCAAGCTCGGGGTACGCAGCAGTTCGTTCGGTGCGACCTCGGTCGTCAGCGTCAGACCGCGAGTGATGCGCTTGTGCCGAATCGCCGCTGCTGCAACGAAGGCAGCGCCCACTCCGGCGACGCCGGCGAGTGCCCGTAGGGCGGTGGTGCGCGAACTGCTGGTCATTCTTACCCCTGTCATCTGGGTGACACCGCCGTGCGGCGACGTCCGTGAGTTGTCAACTTGCGCGGTCGTTGTCGGACGTCCGCGCGGAACTCGGCGGATCCCCGAGTTGCTGTGCGGCTTTCTCGAGGGCGCGGGAGATCTGCTCTTCCATCGCCTGCGTGAAAAGTGTCTGGACGGCGTCGTGTGCGAGTGGCCGCATCTGCTCGACGAGCCGCACGATGTCCGAGATCTTCGCCTCGTCGAGCTCGAGTTGCTCGCCCTCGGGTGCGAGGTACCGGTCGGCGACGACCGCGACGAATCGAGCGGCGACGTCGGAAAGGTCTTTGCGCACGGCTGCGGTCTGTTCGAGCACGTCCTCGAGTGGGATACCCGCGTCGACGAGAACCTGGGCCGCCTCCACGAGTCGAGGACTGTTCACCGCGTAGTCGTCACCGGAGGGGACGAGCACGCCGAGCTCGGTTCCCCGCGCAATATTCTCGTCGGTGGTCTGCGCACCGAACATCCGCCGGAGTTCCGCCAGGGTGAGTCGCGCGGCGCGCTTGCGTTTCCTCCACCGGCTGCCGGGATCATCGGTCTCGAGCACATCGGTGACGTGCAGTCCGTACTGGGCGGCCGTGAGCAGCTCGCTGATGGTGGCGAAGGTGTATCCGCGGTCGAGCATCCGGCCGATGAGGTGCAGCCGGGCCAGATGCGACTCGTTGTACCACCCGGTCCGCCCCTGTTTCCGTGGTGGCGGGAGAAGTCCGCGGTCCTGGTAGACGCGCACGTTGCGCACGCTCACCCGCGCCTCGCGTGCGAGGTCGTCGATCCGATATTCCTTCATCAGACGATGTGCGCCCGTTCGAGCAGAAGCCTCGACGGGCCACCGATGAGTCCCACCTCGTCGAGGAATTCGACGGTCTTGGCGCAGCCCTCGCGGATCTTGTCGTGATAGTGGCGATTCGATCTGGCTGCCCTCTTCGCCGCGTCCACGTCGAGACCCGCCGCCGCGTAGACCTGCGGGTTCACCAGGCTGGTGACGATGAAATAGGCGATGACACCGAGCGCCAACCGCACCCGGGCCCTCGCGAACCAGGACGCCGATCGGATTCGCCGGATTGTTTCCTCGCGTGCGTACTTGATGTGCCGCGACTCCTCGAGGACGTGAATTCTGCTGACCGTGCGTGTCACCGGCTGAACTCGCTCGTCCCGCATGAAGTCGCGCTGCATCATGTCGAGGATCTCCTCGGCGAACAACGTCCCGCCGTATGCCAGGGATCCGGTGGCAGTCGCCTTGAAGGCGCGAGCCGCCTGACGGATCCACCACTTGGGCCGGTACGACGGAATTCCGAAGCGCTGCGCCGACCTCGCGAACATCGTGGAGTGACGGCACTCGTCGGCAATCTCGGTGAGCGCGAACTGAACGTGCGGGGTGGCCGGATCGTGGAAGTAGATGTCCCGGACGAGCATCTGCATGAGGATCAGCTCGAACCAGATTCCGGTACCGGCGATACTCGCCGCCTCGTGCTTGGTGAGAGTGACGCGTTGTTCCTCCGTCATGGTGTCCCAGAGTTCGGTGCCGTAGAGGCTGCACCACTCGGGGGTCATGCCGTACCGGTCCGCGGGGATCGGCGCATCCCAGTCGACCTCGATCAGCGGGTCGTAGGACTTGCGTGCCGCGGAGGCGAGGAGCCGCTCAGCCGTGTCCTGACGGTCACTGACGTGCATTCTCCGGGATGTTGGATGGGCATCACGGAGGACGTCCCGTGCACTCTCGACGGACATCACCACTCCTCGGTCGACTTTCTTCACCACAATAGCATTGTCACAATGTCCATTGTCATCGTTGGGCGAGAATTGCGTGCGGAAACGCATGATGTCGAAAATCCAGCCCCGGCTCCGTCCCAGCGTCGAATCGGCAAGACGGTCGAATCGGCGAGACAACACTGGAGGATGGATCCCATGGCACACGTACAACGTTTCAACCACGTCGGCATCACCGTCGCGGACCTCGACTCGGTAACGGCGTTCTTCGTCGGACTGGGTCTCGAGGTAGAGGGCACCGGATCCGTGGAGGGTGAGTTCGTGGAGATCGTCTGCGGCATCCCCGGCGCGCGCTGTGAGATTGCGATGCTGCGGCCGCCCGGCGGCGGCTCCCGGCTGGAACTCGCGACCTTCGTCACGCCCGAACACGTGCCCGGATCGCCCAAAGCGATGGCCAACGAGCTCGGACTGCGCAACGTGTCCTTCGAGGTCGGCGACCTCCAGGCGGCCGTCGACGCGGTGGCTGCGGACGGGTACGGGCTCATCGGCGGCATCGGCGAGTACGAGAACAGCGTGCGGATGGCCTACGTGCGTGGGCCCGAAGGGATCATCGTGTCCCTGTTCGAGCAGCTCGGCTGACGCGCCAGGCTTGGCGCATTCGCGACCGCCGGCCACTAGTGTGCAGATATGGACGCGCTGGAGCCTGACAACGGCGCGGTCGCCTTACGCGGCATCGCCGCGTCTCTACTGGCGAATGTGTCCAGCCTGGCTGACGACATGCTCAAGTATTTGGTCGAGCGAATTCCGGAGGTCGGCGGGGATGACGAGCTTCGCGGCCTGACCCTGGGGTCGTGCTCGTCGAATCTCGAAGCGGCACTGTCGATGGTTCGTCACGGGATCGACGTAGCGGCTGCGGAGGCGCCGGTGACGGCGCTCGAACACGCGCGCGCAATGGCGTCACGAGGGCACAGCGTCGATGTGATGCTGCGGTTCTATCGGTTGGGTCATGAGTACTTCACTGAGAAGCTTTCCGACTCACTCACTGACTGGATCGAGGACCCTGCGGTTGCACTGAGGACGTTTATCGATCTGGAGCGCTTCGGATTTCGATACATCGATCGCATTTCCAGTCTGGTGGCTGCCGAGTACGTCGCCGAGCTCGACCGACGCCAGAACCAGGCACGCGCCGAGCGCGCCGATGTCGTGCGGGCACTGCTCGCTGGAGAACGTGTCGACGTCGCGCGCGCCGAACGTGTGCTCAGCCACCGGCTCACGGGTCGGCAGATCGGTTTCGTGTGCTGGGTCGACGAACGCGGTGTCGACCTCGAGGGATTCGCCAGGCGGGTCGGTAGGTTCCTCGGGGCTGGTCACTCACTCGTTGTGGCGGACGGCCCACTTGCGGTGTGGGGATGGGCATCGCTAACGGGGGACGTGCGGACGTCACCCAACGGCATGGCGACGGAGTTTCCCGGCGAACGCGAGAACGTTCACATCGCGGTGGGCTCACCCCATCCGGGGGCAGCAGGCTTCCGGACGTCCCATCTCGAAGCTCTACGCACACGCCGAATCATCGAACTGTCCGGGCGTGCGGCGCCATCGATCACAGAGTTCAGCGATGTTGCCTTGGTAGACGCCATCTCGCGTGACCTGGATGCGGCGAGGGCCTTCGTTTCCGCTCAGCTCGGCGAGCTCGCACGGGACGACGCGAAAGAGCGCGGCGAGCGCGCCGCGCTCCTGGCTGTTCTCGACGCGCAAGGGAGTCTGGCGACCGCCGCGAGCACCTTGGGAATCCATCGGAACACGGTCCTGCAGAGGATGCGTCGTGCCGAAGAGCGCAGAGGCAGGCCCGCGACGAGCAACATCGCCGAACTGCACGCGGCGCTGATCGTCTGCAATGTGCTGGGGGCCGCGGTGTTGCCCGAGCCGAAGCCGCGCTGACCGGGGCCCGAGCGCGCCGGATGTGCTGACAGCACACCTCAGAGGGCTGGGATGGCCTTGTCGACCACTGCCCGCCGTTTGTACGTTGTGAGCAATCTCATCCCAAAGCGCGCAGAGGAGTCCGATGTCGACCACGACTCGACACCCCCAACCCCCGGCAGCGGCCTCGCAGCACGCCCTGCCCGATCCCGGCGAGCAGGTTCCCACGCTGTCCTGGCCGATCGTCGGCATCGGCACATTCGCGCTCGCGCTCTTCGGCGCATCGACCTGGGCTGCCCTCACCGACACGTTGCCTGCGATCGCTACCATCGCCGCGAGCTCGGCAGCAATTTTCGTCCTGTTCACCGTGTTGCACGACGCCTCGCATTACTCGATCAGCTCACATCGCTGGGTCAACGTCGCCTTCGGTCGGGTGGCAATGTTCTTCGTCTCCCCGCTGATCTCCTTCAGATCGTTCGCGTTCATCCATATCGAGCACCACCGCAACACCAACGACGGTGAGTCCGATCCCGATCACTTCGTGAGCGCATCACCCTGGTGGCAGCTGCCCATCCGCTTCCCGGCCATGGACCTGCCCTACATCAGTTTCCTGGTGCGCAACCTGCGTCGCCGCCCACGCGCCGAAATTGCCGAAACGGCGGCCCTGATGACCCTGTCGGTGACGGTCATCGTCTCCGCCGCCTTCGCCGGGCATCTGTGGACGCTCGCTTTGATCTACCTGATTCCCGAACGGGTGGCGATGTTCGTGCTCGCGTGGTGGTTCGACTGGCTACCCCATCACGACCTCGAAGACACCCAACGCGAGAACCGCTACCGCGCGACCCGTAACCGCGTCGGCTCGGAATGGATCCTCACTCCCCTGCTCCTGTCGCAGAACTATCACCTGGTTCACCACTTACACCCCTCCATCCCCTTCTACCGCTACGTCGCGGCCTGGCGACGCAACGAGGCCGCCTACCTCGAGCGCGACTCGGAAATCAGTACCGTCTTCGGGCAACACCTCGACGCCACGCAGTACCAGGAGTGGAAACGCCTCAACGGCACACTCGCCGCCCTACTCCCGGTCCGTATGCCGCGTTCCTCCGCGGCACGCCATGCCAGCACCTACCCGATCCCTGTCGCAAGCGTCGAGCCCCTCACACCCGACAGCGTCAAAGTCACCTTCGACGTTCCCGACCACCTTCAGGACCAGTTCGCCTTCCAGGCCGGCCAACATCTGACCGTGCACCACCGCATAGGCGGAAAGAAGGTGCGACGAAACTACTCGATCTGCACCTGCGCCACTTCGGGAGAACTGGCGATCGGCATCCGCCGCATCCCCGGCGGGACGTTCTCGAGCTACGCGGTCGACACCCTGCGAGCCGGCGACGTCCTGGAACTGATGACCCCCACCGGCAGCTTCGGCGCACCCCTCGATCCACTCGCCCGGCACCACCATGTCGCGGTAGCAGCAGGCAGCGGCATCACCCCCATCCTGTCGATTCTGCGCACCACCATGGAGATCGAGACCGAGAGCCGCTTCACCCTCTTCTACGGCAACCGAACCGCAGAGTCGACCATGTTCGCCGCCGAACTCGACGAACTCGAATCCCGGTACGCAGACCGGCTACGCATCTTCCACATCCGCTCCGCCGAGGCACACCACCCCGCAGCCCTGCGCGGCCGTATCGACCTGGCGACAATTCAACGCCTGCTCGCCACCGACCTCACCACGATCGACCCGTGGTACCTGTGCGGCCCGAGCGAACTCACCACCACAATCCGCGATGACCTCGCAACCGACAAGGTGCCGACCGAGCGGATACACCTCGAACTGTTCCGCGGCACGAACCGACCCGCACACCTCGACAATTTTCCCGCCTCCCAAGTGACCATCACCCTGTCCGGCGCACAGCACACCGTGGAACTCGCCCCCGGTGAGACCGTCCTCGAATCCGCGCTGAAAAACAATATCGACGCCCCCTATGCCTGCCTCGGCGGCGCATGCGGCACCTGCAAAGCCCGAGTCATCACAGGAAAAGTATCCATGGAGCAGAACTTCGCACTGCAGGCGGCCGAGACCGAGGCCGGCTTCATCCTGACCTGTCAATCCCATCCCACCACCCCCACAGTCGCAGTCGATTACGACAGCTGAGCCAACACAGATTCGAGGGTCGAACGATGAGTAACGCACTACACCGGAACAAGACCGAACAGGACTCCACTGGGCCGTTCGCGGCGGGTGAGCATTTCCGACACGGCCTCCCGATCCGTCGACAGGCACAACAGGCTTTGGCCGTCTTCAAACCGGCACAGATGCCGCTGCTACTGGATGCACTCGACGACACCGCCACACCCGTCGTCGAACACCTCGAGCCATTCGCCTGGGTGGTGCCCGAGTTCGAAGAGTTCCGCGCCACCCGAACGATCGGCCCCACTCTCGCGTGGTGGTCCGAATTTTACGGTCAATCAGCTGAATCACTGCTGGTCCACAGCGAGCGCTACTTCTGCTTCGGGCCCGAAGGGTCCGCCATCGGCGCCATGGAAGAGCACGCGATGCTGGGAATGTACGGCGCATATCGGTGCACCAGCGGAGCTACTGCCGACCGGTACGCGTACTACGCCTCCGAGGAAATGACAGCCCACATCCTCACGCGCAGCGAGACGTCTGCCGAAGTGAGCGTCACGCCCGAGAACCTGCCCTCACCTTCCGGAGTGGCGTACCTCTCCCGACCTGAAGGCGGACTCGTCCTCCTGTGGAAAATCCAGCACGACACCCTTCTCTCCGTCCAGCTCGTATCGGCATCCGAACTTGCAGAATTCCTCGGCAACGACGGTGAGCCACGCGCAGGTGCGGCATACCGGTACGTCAACCATGTCTACCTGCCGATCCCGACCGCGGAAGTTGAACTCAGCCCACCCGGAAGCGGCACTCCACCGGGCTTTAACAAGATCGGCGGCCTCACTCCCGTCGGCATGGATTCCGATGTCCCGCACGAAGCCCTCACGAACAACCGCCGACGGACATCCGCCGAAATACTCGAGGTTTTCGTCGCCTTCACTCACATGCTCCGGCAGAGGACGACCCAGACCGAATCAACCACTGTGTCCGCCGCGAACTCTGCGACCACCGCGCGACGCAAGAAGCCAACACAAATCACGCATATGTCCTACCGGACCCAGTCCTCGATGCGGACCACCGACGACGAGACACCAACGCGCACATACACGCACAGTTAGACACCGAACACCTCGAACTTTCCGGCCTCAACACCGGGGGCAGTCCGCCCGGCGGAGCGGAAGCTCCTTTGCGCACTGCCCAACCATTGATCAATGATCCGGATCTTGTGAGCCGTACGCGGCACGAACTCTCCTTCGCCTCGCCAACTCCCTTGCCACATATACACCAATAAATCCAAAGAGCGTGTACTTGATAAGACTCGGGATCGTGGCAACAAAAGCCGCGCGGAGGCCATCAGAAAGGTCGATAATTCCCAACTTCAAGCTGATTGCAGCGATATAGGTTGGGATTGCGTAGAAATACGAGAACACCACAGGTAGCCTGCCACTCCGGCCAGCAGCGATTTCAGAGCGCGCAATCGCAATACAAAGCGGGGTGAAGCCTACGACCATGAGCGCCCACATCCAGGTCTTCGATCCCATCGAGGGCTCAGCGAACCACCACAAGGTCGGCCACATCAGAACAAATGCGCCGACTATAACAATAAAGCACATTACGATAGCGATTCGCATCAAAAGGAGACGGCTT
This sequence comes from Rhodococcus sp. WAY2, assembly GCF_009859915.1. NCBI lineage: Bacteria > Bacillati > Actinomycetota > Actinomycetes > Mycobacteriales > Nocardiaceae > Rhodococcus > Rhodococcus sp. WAY2. The sequence continues at coordinate 1,701,094 of NZ_CP046572.1, read as the reverse complement.
CGCTCCACCCATTCAGAAATCGGCGAAAAGACTGGGTTAGGAACTCCCCCAATTGGCCCATCTGCGACAACGGCGCCGCCGCGATGCCGGCGACCCGACCGCATACGCGAGCCTACTTCAGGAGTGCAACCAGTCTCCATGATGTAAGTTCTCAAAGTTTTCAGAACAGCATCGATCGACCGATCGTCGAGAACCGAATGCTCTTCTAGGACTATCGACGTAGACGTGAGTCGCGATTCCGCGGATTCACGTAGCTTCTGCGTCGCGTTTATCCAGAACAGCTTCCGCAATTCGGGGTCATATACAATACATATCACAGGTATCAAGGAATAAATCCAATCCTGCCGGTGCTTTCTTACCGAGATCGCATATCCGCCAGAACTTCTACGGAACGACACCCCACCTTTAACCTGAACTAGAATCCGATCGCCGGTCCTGATTCCACCTTCAGTCAGCGACACAATGAGATCCTCGCCGAAATCGCTCCCTCCGTCGATTTCTTGAACGATCTGCGCATGCTTTTCAAACAGAATTCGAACCTCGTTGACGGCCCGCCGCGGCGTTACCCAACTCTTGCCACCCGTGTCAAAGATCCCCAATCCGCCGTGGAATACGGCTTAAATTCGAAGCCCAGCGAATCCTGATGGACTTTCCTATCGCGCCAAACCGGTCAGCTAACGCTCCGCTAGTCCGTCATGTCCGTTCAATCCGATGAAGAGATGCAAGAAAGCTATCTCTACCAGAACAGGTCGAACAAGGTGGCGCGCCGATCGATGGTCCAAGCACCTGTGACATCCGTCCGTGGGTCCTTGCCAACCTCCGGGGGCGCGAGACGGCAGAACCTTCAACCACAGCAATATCGTTGGTGAACTGCTACTTGCCCGCCAGTGCGTCCACCAAATCGCTGGCGAGGAACGCCACCGCGACGGCAACCTCCTCAGGTTCACCAATACCCTGCTCGGCACGCCCTGCCATGTCCGATCCAAATCGCATCCGAGCCGGACGCGAACAACGTGCGAAGGTGTGCTAGAGCCTCCGCCGTCACCGGACCACTCAGCTCGTCAGCCAGCAGGCGCGCAAACGAACTGCGCAACTCCTCGGTCTCGACCGCCCGGAGAATCCGGTAGATGTCGTGCGCGTCCTTGTCCTTCAGACGACTCGGCTTCTCGACTCGCTCACCAATCTTGTGCAGCTTCGCGACCAGGAGCGCCGCTGGGCCTGCGACTCGAACTTTCTGACGTCGCCCGTCAGCTGGGTCAAGAGGGTCTATCCACGTCGGCGCATTGTCGACAACTGCTGCCTCCAACCCACGCGCCCGACGTGTTGCCCGATTGTCGTGGGGAGGAATCCGCCCTCCCCGCCTGCTTTTCGAACTCGGACCCGCCAACGCCTCCGGCACCATGAGGTCGACAGGGATTCCATCGGCGTTCCGCCACGAGCCCGGCTGTCCACTGACACGATCGAGAAGAAACCCTGCCGCCATCATGGCTTCCTCGAGCCTCGGATCTTCTAACAGGCCTCGAGGATCCAGCGCGAGATCGGCGTCCTTGGTCGATTCAGCAAGGGCAACGGGTGCGCCTCCCGTGCGAATGTAGATTGCCTGTGCGCCAATCACCACGACCGAGTCCCGGTGCTCGCCGAGCGCTTCGACCGCATCCAGCAGAGCCGCCCGAGTCCGGACGAGGAGATCGTCGCTAGTTTCGGCGCCATCGTGACTCATTTCGCACCATCCAATCCATAAGCTCTTCAGCTTCGGACGGGCTGCGGCCCGGTCCGGTTAACAGATCGACCACTACTTGCCCCGGGGCAGCGCATGTCACACCGCCAGGGTTCTGACGGGTTCTGACAAACACCACGTCGGTGTCCGGTTCTGCAAGAAGCACATTCGCGCCTGCCTCGGTTGCGCGCAGGCCCCACTGCTCCGCGCAACCGGTGCTGTCTGCGACATACATCATCGCGTTGCGCGCCGGGGCATACTCGGCCAAGTCGGCCGCCGCGATCGTCCCGGTCACCGCGTAGCGTTCGGTGCTGCCTGCGGCATTCTTCATTAGTGCAGGAAGGCCACGTGGTGCAATCCAACGCGTGACCCGGCTGTTGCGAACAAACTCGTAGTCCGCGCTCCACCGCCGCAACAATTCACGCCAGTCCGGCACGGTTACGGCTCCTAAATCCGTTCGAGCAACGAGTTCCTCACCTTCGAGGAACTCAATTACGCGGTAGGTCGACCCTGTCGACGTGCCTGCCGCCTCGATCAGTCCGCGGATGGTCCATTCTCTATCGAAGTCGACGAGCGCCCTAACGACCTTCGCCGCCGGAGCCCCTTTTAATGTGCCTCGCGGTCGTCCTGGACCACTCTGCGGCGCACGATTGGCGCCTGCACACGAGATGAACAACCCAGGTAGGTCAACGTCGACGCGAATGTTCCCTGTTGTATCGATGTACGAAATGCCCGCGTCGGCGAGTCGGTCCCGTACCGGCGGGGACAGATACTGGGCAACTACCACTCCTCGAGCAGAGTGATTGCCCCTAATCTGACGCTCAAGACGCTCGCGAACAGATGCGATGTCGCGGCGCTCGACTATCCGTCGAACCGCTAAAACGAGATCGACGAAATGCTCGTCAGGCGCGGTAACCCTTAGGACCGCATCGACGCGCACATCCGATTGAATCGGCAGCTCCACGGCGGCCCACCTCTTTGGCAGTCTATCCAGGAGTGCCGTGATTCCATCACGCAGAATCTCCCTCTCCGTCTGCGGCCCTGCACTTAACTTCATAGCGTCCCTCCCTGCGTTCAGCAATTATGCTATCTCCACCGACAGTGGAATGAGGCATTTTCCTGAACACCCGCAGCGTCCGCCCCCGATTGCGCTGCCGCGTCCACAAGCACCTAGATGTGTTCAGCAAAATATCTCATCTCCACCGACACCGGACTCGATATTTCTTGAACATTCCTTGGACGTTCCATGTGACCGCATGCGTCTGCCGTACGCACCTGCTGGTGGCAGTTGAGGTATACCCCTGGACCGGTGATCAAGAGGCTTCACACCCTCGTACACCAGCTCCGCGTTCCAGCGCCTGTCCGCCGCTTCCACGACCGCCCGCAAGCACAACCGGTACCGGCACCGGCGTGCCTCTGCGCGGAGGATCTACACAGAACAAACTGGCCTCAAGACGAGGCGGAGCGTGACGTCACCACCGCCCGGGCTCGCTAGCATTGAAGAGTCCCCAGGAGGTTGCGGTGACATACAGTGCTGCGTCGGCTGAGACGTCCGTGCGGGTAGAGCGCTGCGACGTCTGCGTCGTCGGTGCGGGCATCGCCGGAGTCAATGCCCTGTTCGTCGCCAGTCGATACTTGTCCCGCTCGCAAAAGATCATCCTGGTCGACCGCCGCGATCGTCCCGGCGGCATGTGGGTGGATACCTATTCGTATGTGCGACTGCACCAACCGCATGGCCTGTTCACCGCCGGAAACATCAAGTGGACGCTCGGCCGGGATCGGTCCTACCTGGCAACAAAGGACGAGGTGCTCACGCACTTCGAACACTGCCTCGACGTTGTCAAGCAACGAGTACACGTGGACGAGTACTTCGGCTGGACGCTCGAGTCGCATGACGAGTCAGGTGGGATGGTGCGCGTCACCTGCACATCGTCGGACGGCCACGTCATGGTCGTCGAGGCGAAGCGACTGATCAAAGCCAGCGGTTTCGGAGTCGTGCCCAACGACCCGCTCGAGATCTCCAGCGCGCGCGTCCTGTCGGTATCACCCGATTTCTGCGACATGCGAGGGGACGACATGCGGGCGAGTAACGCCCCTGTGTGGGTCGTGGGCGGCGGAAAAACGGCGATGGACACCGCTCACACGCTGATCACGGAATACCCCGGCCGGGAAGTGAATCTTGTGGCAGGTTCGGGCACCTTCTTTTCGAACCGCGACCGGTTGTTCCCTACCGGCGGCCGACGATGGTGGGGCGGCACGCCCGTGACCCGCATCTTCACGGAACTGGGTCGGCGCTTCGACGGGACCAACGAGACCGATGTCGCGACCTGGTTCCGCACTACCTATGGCACCTGGCTGACCCCCACCGCAAACAACTACCTGCTGGGCTTGCTGTCCGAATCGGAGAACAGGACGATTGCCGCCGGTCTGAACGAGGTGATCATGGATCACGTCGTGGATGCCGTCGACCGCAACGGCGACACCGACTTGGTATTCCGCAGCGGCTCAGCGAAGACAATTCAACCGGGCAGCTGGATAGTGAACTGCACCGGATACATGCTGCGAGGCGAGAACCCCTACGAGCCCTACGTTTCCGACAGCGGTGCGGTCCTGTCGATTCAACCGCGTTCTGCCACATTACATCTGACTTCGTACGTGGGATACTTCCTGACCCACCTACTGTTCTTGGACAAGATCCAGGACCTCCCGCTGTATGAACTCGACGCGCCGGATCTACGGAAGAAGTCGAAGGCGGCATTTCCCTATACGCTCGGATCGCTCACCATGCACAACCTCAGTCTCATCGTCGACAGCGTGCCGAACAAGGTATTCCTCGATTGCGGACTCGATCTTGATCGCTGGTACCCGCGGCCACGCCGCATGATCGGAACAACGCGGTTCCTGCTCACCCACCGCCGCGGACGCGATCACCTCCGCCACACCCTGGACACTGTGCGTGAGCGATTCGATGTTCGCTGCGGCCCACTGAGGTAGTCGTAACCATCAGTTCCACATGCGAATCCACCAATCGAACCTCTGCAACCGAGGTTGTGTCCGGCCGGGGCCGGCTGAAGTTCAGGCGGGCACTGCCCGCCCAGTGATAACGCAACGAAGCGTCAGTCCGGCGTGTGATCGGTGGACTCGGGCATGAGCAGTTGCTCGGACAGCACCTCCAGTGCCTGTCGTGCGTAGCCACGCCACATCGAGGCGATCAGCGGCATGACGAGTGTCCCAGGTCCCCTCGGGTGCAGGACCCATCGCCACGTGACTCTGGTCCCGGTCCCGCATGGGACGAACTCCCAGGTGCCGTCGATGCTGTCAACCAGCGGCCGCAGTGGGCCGGTGATGTCGCTGAGCCGGTAACTGAACGAGAGTGGGGCATCGACATTTGTCAGCACCTCGCGCATCGTTCCGCCGTCCGTGGTGACCACTGTGCGCGACTGTCCGACCCGGCCCCAGATTCCGTCCTGTCCGCGAACCTGCTTGATGGGCGGCAGCAGGGCGTAGCGGCGGGAGAAGATCGCATCCAGCGGGATCGACAGGGTCCCGTCGAATGCTTGCGCGCATGTGATCGGGATAGCCCGCGACTGGTCGACTGTGGTAGGCGTGGCCATCACGCGAGCCTAACGTAGGCGAGCAGTTGCCAAACTACCAGCGGGGTCCGCGTTGGACGTCGTCCACCCGCGGCCGGACATCCACGAGATAGACACAGACTGCCACCACCGCGACGATGCCGAACAGCTGCACGGCGGGGAACAGCAGCAGCACGAGGAATGCCACGGCGAGAATGCTCAGCCAGATGGGTTTGCTCAGCTTGTCGACGGCCGTGAAGGCGTCTTTGCGCTGGCGAGCAGCGTGAAACAGGGCGAACGCCGCGCCGCCGAGGGCGACGATGCGAATCACCAACAAGATCACCGAGACGATGCCGTCAACATGAATCACACGCTCATACTACGAGCTGAAGACGCAAACGGCCCCCGCACCGTAAAGTGCGGGGGCCGAGAGCGCGAAAAGGTCAGACCTTCTTGGCCGGAACCGTCTTCTTGGCCGGAGCCGTCTTCTTGGCGGGCGCGGGCGGAGTTGCAGCAGCCTTGGCCGGAGCAGCCTTGGCCGGAGCCGGGGCCGGGGCCGGGGTCGCCTTCTTCGCCGGGGCAGCGTGCTTGGCCGGCGCTGCCTTCTCTGCGCGGGCCTGGACGTCGGCAGCCGTAGCGTTCACCCGATCGGCAGCCTCCTTCGAGACCTCTTCCGCCTGGTCACCCAGGTCGAGAACGCGAATCGCGGCCTCGTCGCCGGCGTCGGCAATCGCTTCGCCGACACCCTCGGCAGTGTCGGAGATCCGGACGGACGCGCGGCCGGCGAGCTTCGCGGCCTGCTCGCCCACAGCGCGGGTCTGGCGTGCCACGGTGCCGAGAGCTTCCTCGGTCAGCTCGACGGCGTCACCGAAGGCCGACTCGGCGCGGCCGAGACCCTCCTCGACGACCGGCTGCTTGCGGATGCGCTCGACTGCATCCTCGCCACGCTCCGCGAGGGAGGTGTAGAGGTCGGACGCAACCTTCAGGTACGCCTCGGCGACCTTGCGCAGTTCGTCGGCGGTGAACTTCTCGCGGAGCTCGGCGAGTTCCTCGGGCAGCTCGGACGGCAGGCCCGCGAGGCGCTCGCGGAGGTGCTCGACACCCTCGGTGACCTCTTCCTGCAGACCGGCGATGCGTTCGCGGGCGCCACCGACGCGCTCCTCGACATCATCCTGGGTGTTCTCGGCGCGCGAGCGGACCTGGGCGACGACGTCGGCCACGGCCTGCACCACGACGTCACCGGCACCTACGGCTGCGTACAGCGAGGTCTTGACGCTGTCGATGGTTTTCTGGTCAGTCATCGGCTATCTCCTGTTCAACGTTGGGGGGGTCGGGTTCCGGCGTCTCGGGTCCGGACCGATGTGGTTCGTGGGTCCGAACCTCGGACATCCTGGATTCGGCGGACTCTGCCGAGTCGTTCTCACGACAGAAGGACTCGTAGATCTCGAGCAGCACTTGCTTCTGCCGCTCGGTGATGGCCGTATCCGCAAGCAGGGCGTCGCGAACAGGACCGTGGGGTCGTTGCTCGAGGTACCCCGCCTGGACGTACAGGACCTCCGAGGACACCCGGAGACCCTTCGCTATCTGCGCCAGCACTTCGGCCGAAGGCTTGCGCAACCCGCGCTCGATCTGACTCAGGTACGGATTACTGACGCCTGCGAGTTGCGCCAGTTGTCGCATCGAGACCTGCGCGGCTTCACGTTGTGCACGAATGAAGCCACCGATGTCGTGTGCGGCGTTACTGACTACGCGAGCGGCCACATCTCCTGCACCGGCTGCCTCGCGGTCGTCGCTGGCCATCAGTCCTCCCGAATTGCTGGGCAATTTCGAGTGTAAGAGAGGGTGCTAACAATTGCAAGCGCTCTGCTAGCAGTCGGCGCGTGGCCGTCGCCACAGGGTGCCGGGCGGTCAGCGAAACATCAACCCGACGGTCAGCCGAACATCAAAGAGGAGACCGTGTAGATCAGTAACCCGGCGATCGAACCGACCACTGTGCCGTTGATCCGGATGAACTGAAGGTCCCGTCCCACCTGCAGTTCGATCTTCTTGCTCGCTTCCTCGGCATCCCAGCGTTCGACGGTGTCGGAGATGATCCCGGTGATCTCGCCGGTGTAGTTGTCGACGACGTATCGCGTGCCCGCCATGACCCACCCGTCGACCTTGAGTCTCAGCTCGTCGTCGTCGCGCAGTCGTTCGCCGATCCGGACGACGTTCTCGGCGACCTTGGTCCGCAGCGTGCTGCCCGGATCGTCGACGGACTCCATGATGAGGCGCTTGGCGACCTTCCAAGTGGCGGCGGCGAGCCCGGTCACCTCCTCGCGACCCATGATCTCGGCCTTGATCTTTTCGGCCTTCTCCATCGTGACGGGGTCGTTCTGCAGGTCGTCGGCGAAGTCGACGAGGAAGCGGTTGGCCGCCTGACGGACCTCGTGCTCGGGGTTCGAGCGCACCTTCCACGTGAATTCGACCAGCTCACGATGGATCTTCTCGCCGAGCATCAGGTCGACGAACTTGGGCGACCAGGACGGCGAGTCGCGAGTGACGATGCGGTCGATGGTTTCCTGGCTTCCCAGGGCCCACTGGTGGGCGCGCTCGGCAAGCAGGTCCAGGATCGGCAGCTGACGGTTCTCACGGAGTAGTTCACCGAGCACCCGCCCGATCGGCGGCCCCCATTCCGGCTCGGCCAGCCTGCGCACGATGGTGCTGTCGATGATCTGCTGCACGTCCTCGTCGCGCAGCACCTCGACGAGTCCACGCAGGACGGTCGCTGTCTCGGCGGCGATTCGCGCGGCATGTTTCGGCTGCGCCATCCAGGTGCCGAGCCGTAGCGGGATCTGGGCGGCCTCGACCTTGGCAGACACCACTTCGGGCGCCAGAAAGTTCTGACCCACGAAACTGCTCAGGCTGGCACCGAGCTGATCCTTCTTCCGTTTGATGATCGCCGTGTGCGGAATGGGCAGGCCGAGGGGATGACGGAACAGAGCCGTGACGGCGAACCAGTCGGCGAGCGCGCCCACCATTCCGGCTTCCGACGCGGCGCGCACGTAGCCGACCCACTCCCCCGCGCCACGCGATTCCTGCCACCGGCACACGAGGTAGACCACGGTGGCGAACACGAGGAAACCCGTCGCCACGGTCTTCATCTTGCGGAGATCGCGCCGCTTCTCCCCGTCGTCGAAAGCAGAAAGACTCAATTGATGCACAGTTGCCATTGTGCCGAAGGTCGACGACGCGGCGCTTCCCAAAGGAGTGACGAGCGAGCTGCACAGACGGCATTGTGCGAGCCGACAACACACGAGCACTAAGCTGAGAGAAGAATTGCGATACGAAACGGATGTGAACAAGCTCAGTGGCGAATGACGACCTGAAGGATGCCGAGCAGGTGACGGAGTCGATGACGAAGCTGGAGAAGGCGACCAAGCCTGACGGGCGTAAGCGCCGCTGGCGCGAGCACAAGATCGCGCGCCGGGAGGAGCTCGTCGACGGAACGATCGCCGCCATCCGCCTGCGTGGGCGCGACATCGGCATGGATGAGATCGCCTCGGAAATCGGCGTCTCCAAGACCGTGCTGTACCGGTACTTCGCCGACAAGAGCGATCTCACCAATGCCACCATGGCCCGCTACGTGGAGACCACGCTGGCACCCCGGATCTACGAGGCCATCGGCGAAGATCTCGACGACTTCGAACTCACCCGCGCCACGATCACCGCCTACGTGGAGACGGTCGCATCCGATCCCGACGTGTACCTGTACATCATGTCGAACGGTTCAGGGCCGGGCCGGGACACGGTGGCCGATTCCGAACGGATGATCGCCGAGGTCCTCTCGACGGTGCTCGGCGAGCGACTGCGTCAGATGGAGATGGATTCCGGAGGCGCGGTGCCGTGGGCGTACGGCATCGTCGGCGGTGTCCAGTTGGCTACCCACTGGTGGATCTCGAACCGATCGATGTCGGTGGAGGATCTGATCAACTACCTGACGATGATGACCTGGGGAGGCATCACCGGCATCGCTGCCTTCAACGGTTCCCCCGCGCGATTCAACGCGGCACCGCACCCGCTGCTTCCCACAACCGACGAGTAGACGCTCACTCAATATTGTGTAACCAGAAGTAACAGGTAAACTCGGGATCATGAACGACTCCGAGGAAGAAGAGGGTTACCGCGGGCCGGCCGAGGTCGTGGTGGGTGCACTACCCGCCGTGACGGTCCAGGTCCAGCTAGCAGGGAACTTCGAACCCATCAGCGGTCGCTACGTCTGGCACGGGCGGGTACGCACGCTGACGGACGCCCTGGGCGAGGACGCCGACCTCTCCCCCGGCACGGAGTTACGGATTACGGGACCGCAAGGTACCGCCACCGCCAGGATCACGGGCGTGGATTTGTGGGGCAGCCACCTCGTCGACGGGGTCACCCCGCCACCCTTCAGCCGAGTGTGAAGCCGAGTTCGCCTGTCCGAAGCCCCCGACTGTGGCACTGTTCGTAGATGGCAGACAACGCAGCAGGGTTGTGGGAGACACCGGCCGCCGAAGTGCTGCGCTTCCGGACCGGCATGCAAATCGCTGATCTCGACAGTCGCAGCACACCCGGATTCGTCAGCGGCAAGACCGACGGGAAGCGCGCCCTTCACGAACGGGGAACGGTCCTCTCCTCGTTGCAGGAGAAGCTCTACGCCAACGGCCGATCCGGCGACAACCGCTCGGTGCTGCTCGTCCTTCAGGGCATGGACACCGCGGGCAAGGGCGGAATGGTTCGTCACGTCATCGGGCACGTCGATCCGCAGGGTGTCGATCACGTGGCATTCGGGGTGCCCACCGACGAGGAGAAGCGGCACCACTACCTGTGGCGGGTCACGAAGGCGCTGCCCCGGGGTGGGCAACTGGGCGTCTTCGACCGCTCCCATTACGAGGACGTCCTGGTGGTGCGCGTACACGGCTTCGTTCCCGCGACCGTGTGGCGTGGCCGCTACGACGAGATCAATCAGTTCGAGAAGGAACTCCTCGGCACCGGCACCACCCTGGTGAAGGTGGCCATGTTCGTCTCCCTCGACGAACAGAAGTCGCGGCTGCAGAAGAGACTGGAGCGCCCGGACAAGTACTGGAAGTACAACCCGGGCGATGTGACCGAACGCAAGTTGTGGCCGGCGTATCAAGACGCCTACCAGGCGATGCTCGACAAGACGTCCACCGAGGACGCGCCCTGGTATGTGGTTCCGTGTGACCGGAGGTGGTACAGCAGAATTGCGGTCACCGAGCTGCTGATCGACGCATTCGAACGCCTCCGCCTCGAATGGCCGGAACCTGATTTCGACGTCGACACGGAGAAGCGCCGACTCGCGGAGTCGTAGGGCGAACGCGGTCGCTCAGAAAAGGTGTGGCGTGTCGTGATGCACCCGGTGATCGTGGTGCACTGTGCCGCCGTACAGCGCCATTGCTGCTGCGAGGGCGACGACGCACAACGAACCGGCGATCACCGCCCAGCCGCCCTCACCGGATCCGGCAGCGACGAGGAACCCGGCGATGCAGACCACCGCGAACAGGACGAGCGCGAAGCTTGTCCACGCGGCGAAGAGATTGAGTTTCATCAGTACTCACCTCACCTGGTGGAATCTGTTCCCGACGCTACGCCGCACTGCAATCGGCGACAAGATGTCTCGGTGGCGTCAACGGGGGTTTCGCGCCGTCCGGCCGGGGTAATCGAGCCGAATGAACGTACCCGGTCTGTTACGCAAGACGGAGTCCGCCGACTTCCTCGACAACGTCAGCGCACTGTTGCAGCGGAGGATCGCCGGCACGCTCAGCGGCACCGGAGCCCGTGAAATTCTGCGGGGTTCCTGGTTGGGTCACCCGCTGCATCCCGTGCTCGTCACCGTCCCGATCGGCGCCTGGTCCGGGTCACTGGTCCTGGACACCGTGCTGCGCGACCACGTCGCCGCCAGACGGCTGATCGGATTCGGTCTCCTCTCGGCAGTGCCCACCCTCACGACCGGCTGGGTGGACTGGGCCGAACGCGATGCGACGCAACGCCGTGTCGGCCTCATTCACGCGGGTGCGAACGCACTGGGGATCGCCGCCTTCACCGCGTCGTTCCTGCGCCGCCGCCGCGGTACCGACGCGCAAGCTGTCGCGCTGAGCGTCGCCGGGTTTCTCGCGGTCGGCGTCGGCGGAACGCTGGGCGGACATCTGACCTACGCAATGGGCGCAGGAGTCGGCGACGTGGAGCGCAGTCCGTCAGCGGACACGCTTCCCGCGTCGAGAGGATGAGGAAGAAACGAGGAACGTCATGATCGTGCTCGGGTTGATCTTGCTCCTGATCGGATGGCTGGCCAATCTCAATTGGCTCTGGGTTCTCGGCATCATTCTCCTGGTGATCGGCGCGGTGCTGTGGATTCTCGGTTCCACGGGACGCGCTGTCGGCGGCAGACGCCACTGGTACTAGATCGCGACACCGACCGGTCCCGTGAACCCTGTCCTGTGACAGAGTGCGAGCCGGTCGGTTTACAAACCCACAGTTCGGGAATCCCCTGGCATGACCGCCACTCATCGCCAGCCGAGACCCGACTCCTGCGTCGGTCAGCCGATCAGAACCGCGCCTCTCGTCACCGCCCGGCGGTTACGAATATCGATGGTCTCCGGCAACGCGGGTCCGCTGACCGATTCGGACGGCGACGGAGGCGGTCAGAGCATCCATCTGGCGGAACTGTCCGCTGCCCTCACCCGCGAGGGCCACGACGTCACCGTGTACACGCGCCGCGCCGACGAAACCCTCCCGGACCGCTTCACCATGCCGGGCGGATACACGGTCGTGCAGGTGCCCCTCGGCCCGCCCCGGCCGATGCCGGAAGCCGAAATACTGCCCCTGATGGGTGGTTTCGGCAATTTCCTGAAGAACGAATGGGAGGCCGAAAGGCCCGACATCGTTCACGCCCACTATTGGATGTCGGGTATTGCGACGCAGCTCGCGGCGCGCCTCCTCGGCATCCCCACCGTGCAGACCTTCCACGCCCTCGGCGTCGTCGAGGAGCGGTTCCAGCGTCCGATGACGAGCCAGTCCAACCGTGTTCACCTCGAGCAATTGATCGCCCGCGGAGCCACCCGGGTGGTGGCAACGTGTACCGACGAGGTTTTCGAACTGGCCCACCTCGGTCTGCCGCGGTCCCGGACGTCGGTGGTTCCTTCCGGTGTCGACGTCGCTGAATTCACTCCGGACGGTCGCGCCGACGACAAGGGGATGCGTCATCGCATCGTGATGGTCGGCAGGCTGGCGCCGAGCAAGGGCTACGACACCGCCATCGCGGCGCTCACCCATCTTCCCGATACCGAACTGGTCATTGCGGGCGGACCGGCCGCCGAGCGGGTCGCCGACGATCCGGAGGCGATGCGACTGCTGGCTCTCGCGCGTGAGAGCAAGGTGAGCAACAGGGTACGGATCGTCGGCCACGTTCGGCACGACGTCATGCCCTCCCTGCTGCGCTCCGCGGACGCTGTGGTGTGTACCCCGTGGTACGAGCCATTCGGCATGGTTCCCCTGGAGGCGATGGCCTGCGGCACACCGGTGGTCGCTTCTGCGGTCGGCGGCATGCGGGACACGGTGGTCGACGGAATCACCGGGCGGCTGATCTCACCCCGAAATCCGGTGCGACTGGCCGAGGCACTACGGCAAATCTTCGACGATGATGCGCTGCGTGCGGGTTTCGGCATGGCGGGCTGCGACCGTGCCCGCGCACGGTATTCCTGGGATCGAGTCGCCACCGACACACTTCGTGCGTACGGACGTTGCGTTTCCGCTCCCCCGCGCACGAGTCGAACCGGTGCGCACTGATCTCCGCACCGGTTCCGTCCGAGGATCTGCCGTCAGGCGGTTCTTCCGTGCCACGCCCCGAGCGCGCTGTCGACCGACGGGAAACACGGGTAACTCGATTCCTGACCCGCCGCCCGTAGCAACCGACAGAGCGGGCGCCCGCAGATCATTGCCCAGTGCCGGCCGTCCCGAAGGTTCGATGCGTGGACGCTGTCGAGGACCGACAGTCCTGCCGTCCCGATGAAGTCGACCTTGGACATGTCGAGGATGAATTGTCCCTCAGGCGAGATCTGGGTGCAGACGTATTCGTGGAACACGGGCGCACTGAACAGATCGATGTCACCGCGCACTCCGAGAACCATCACTCCTGAACCTATTCGCTCGGAAGAGAATTTCGCACTCGCACAGCGTGTCGGAACGGTATCGACCGCTGCGAGGACTACTTTCGGTGTGTAGTCGACGCCGGTACCCGCTCCCGAACAGGCCAGTTCAGGTTCTGGGACCCCTGGAACAACAGACATGGCTCACCCCATCTCGAACTATTGAGAGGGGAAGCGGAGCACCTGCAGACAAACCCGACCTCGGACACCTCTCACCGTCTGCTACGGCAGCGCTTCCCGACATCGGCTGTGTGTTCAACCTCGGTTCGAGACTACTCCCGGCAGTGATGTGTCACAAGGAAATAACAGATCCCCTTGCCGACATCTGCGCAGGTGAGCTATTACAAAGCGTTACCTACGGGCGCACGTCTCGCGACGGCGCGCACTACTTGCTCGGCGACCACACGCAGCTTCACGTTCTCCTGTTGCGAGCGCGCGACGAGGACGCCGAACGCGGCCCCGGCATCTACTCCCCGCAACGCCATGACGATGCCCTTGGCCTGATCGATGACAGCCCGCGAATCATTTGCTATCCGCACTTGTTCGATCAGGCTTCTCGCTTCCTCGCATCGTCGTACCTGACGCAGTGCGGCCGTCGCCGCGTCGACGTGCAACCCGAGCACCGACTGATCGAGGTCGTCGAAGGCGTGCGGGCGGCTGCCGTACAGGTTCAGGGCACCCAGCGTCTCCATATCCCCCGACCGGGAGTCTGCCCGTGTTGTCGCGTCGGTCAACGGCACCGACAGGGAGCTACCGCCGGTACCGAACACCGGGGCCTCGCGTAAGCGGAGGACCTCGTCCGAGGTTGCGGCCACGAATGCCGGTCCGGCTGCGCCCAGTAGCATGATTCCGGCCATTTCCGCTCCGGGAAATGCCCGAACCGCCTGCCTGCACAAGTTGTTCAAGAGGGCAATGACACTGTCTTCGGTCTCGAGGAGCCGGAGCACCGCCTCGAGCGACACGGTGACGGGATCGACGTCCGTGGGGGCGTCGACGCTCGTCGCAGTCTGCCGTCGGAGATCCTTCCGCATCCCACCCGTCTCCTCTGACCACATGCCCCATCGAGAGCCTGCGGAACGCTCATCGCTTGCGCTAACCCTACCTGCGCATACGTACCGCACGGACTGGTTTGATCGGGGTTGTTCTGCGGTATCCCACCTGCGGTGTCCCCGGATCGCTACCCTGACTTGTCACCACCCGCGAGCCGGCAACACTCCCGCCGTCAACCCGGTAACGCCCGACCCGGAGGTCTCATGGCCATCGCCAAGACAATCGAACCCGACCAGGATCACACTCATCCCGTCGTCGAACTGCGCGTGCGAGCAACGCCCGATCAGCTGTCCGTACTACGTGCCCTGGCAGCCACCGTTGCCATCCACGAAGACTTCGACCTCGACTCCATCGCCGACATCAAACTGGCCATGGACGAGATCTGCACCCAATTGATCGTCCGCGCGACGCCCGATGCTGTCCTGGTGTGCCGGCTCCAGTACCTCGACGGCACACTGCGAGTGGCCGTGTCGAGCACCACCACGACCATTGATTCGCTCGGGCCGCGCTCGTTCGGCTGGCACGTACTCCATGCCCTGACCGATTCGGTCGACATGCGCCACGAGCCGGACCCGCCCTCGTCGGGATTTGTCACCACCATGGAATTCACCAGGGTGAAGAACGGCTCGATTCTGTGACGTCCGGTACTCGCGGTGGGGGGCAGACGGCACGCTGGCCGGACGAGTATCAGGATGTGGCAGCACTGTTCGAGCGGAAGGCCGCGCTCGACGAGAACGATCCCGAAAGACGAATTCTCCGCGACGCGCTGGTGACGCGTTGCCTCCCCCTCGCAGAGCACATTGCCCGTCGTTTCGACGGCCGAGGCGAGGCGCACGACGACCTGGTACAGGTGGCGCGCCTCGGCCTCGTCAATTCGGTGGATCGGTTCGACGTGACCCGTGGTTCCGACTTCGTGTCGTTTGCGGTGCCCACGATCATGGGCGAGGTACGCCGGCATTTTCGAGATACCGGCTGGGCCGTGCGCGTACCGCGCCGCATGAAGGAACTGCATCTCGCGCTGAGCCTCGCGGTGGGCGAACTGTCGCAGACTCTCGGCCACGCCCCCACCGTCAGCGAGCTGGCCGAACATCTCCACATCGACCAGGAGGACGTGGCGCAGGGCCTCCTGGCCGGCAACGCCTACCAGACGGTGTCCGTGGACAACACGTCGTCCGAGCGGTCCGGCGAACTGTCCATGGTCGAGACGATCGGTGACTACGACGCCGCGATGGACGAAGTCGAGAATCACGAGACCCTGCGCCCGCTGCTCGAGTCGCTGCCCGAACGGGAGCGGACCGTCCTGATGCTCCGGTTCTTCGGCAACATGACGCAGACCCAGATCGCCGACCGCGTCGGCATCTCGCAGATGCACGTCTCGCGGCTGCTGGCGAAAACATTGGCGTCGCTGCGGGATCAGCTCGGCGAGGCGTGAGTCAGATCGTTGCCGCGGTCGATGACGAACCGGTACCGCACATCGCTGGCGACGACGCGGTCGTAGGCGGCATCGATGTCGCTCGCCGGAATCACCTCGATCTCCGCGCCGATGCCGTGCTCCGCACAGAAGTCCAACATCTCCTGAGTCTGGGCGATACCGCCCACCATCGAACCGGCGAGACTGCGCCGATTGGCGGCGAGACTGAAGGCGCGTACCTCGATCGGCTTTTCCGGCAGGCCGAGTTCGACGAGGGTGCCGTTGATCGCGAGCATCGACAGGTACGCGTCGATGTCCAGGTTCACCGACACCGTGTTGACGATCAGATCGAACCGGCTCCGCAACGATCTGAACGTTTCCGGATCAGAGGTGGCGTAGTAGTGATCGGCTCCGAACTTCAGCCCGTCCTCCTTCTTGCCGAGGGACTGGCTCAGAACCGTGACCTCCGCGCCCATCGCATGAGCGATCTTCACCCCGACGTGTCCCAGCCCACCCAGGCCGATGACGGCGACCTTCTTGCCCGGGCCCGCGCCCCAGTGCGCGAGTGGTGAGTACAACGTGATTCCGGCGCACAGCAGCGGCGCCGCGACGTCCAGTTCCAGCCCGTCCGGAATGGAGACGACGAAACGTTCCGTCACCACGATGTGCGTCGAATATCCGCCCTGCGTCCACTCACCGTCGCGGCCGCGAGCGTTGTACGTGCCGGTGACGCGATTCGCGCAGTACTGCTCCTCACCGGCGCGGCAGGCGTCGCATTCACCGCAGGAGTCGACGAAGCACCCGACTCCGACGCGGTCACCCACGTGATGGCGAGTCACCTCGGAACCGACGGCGGTCACCACACCGGCGATCTCGTGGCCGGGGACGACGGGATAGTGGGTCCCGCCCCACTCGTTGCGGGCGGTGTGGATGTCCGAGTGGCAGATGCCCGCGAACTTGATCTCGATGAGAATGTCGAGCGGTCCGAGCTCCCGACGTTCGATGGTGGTCTTTTCGAAGGCACCCTCAGCGGACGTGACTGCATATGCGGCGGCGGTAACCATGCACACATGCCTACCTGTTCGCGTCGCTCGGCGTCCAGGCGGGCCGTGTCCGAGGACAACGGCCCGCCGAGACGAATCGACTCAGTCCTCGAGTTCTTCCTTCTCGGCCCGGCGGCGGAGCCGCCGCGCGGCCGCCACCAGATTGCGCAGCGAGGGTTCCAACTGCCAGTAGTGACGGGTCTTGAGACCCCCGTCGGGGTTGGCCCACAGTCGCTCGAGAGAGACGGATTCGCTGGCCTCGGTGAGCAGTTCGTCGAGCTCGTCGATATCGGGGATCCGCGCCGACCTGCTCTCGTACACACCGGGACCGACCCCGTGAGTCAGCGCCCGTTCCTTGAGCGCATCGAGCACCCAGGTAATGGACCGGGTGGCCACGATGGCAGTGACGTCCGCGTCGAGGCGTTCGATGGCATCGACGACCGACGCGCGGCTCGTGTAGGTGAGGTGGGTGTGGATCTGCGTCTCCGCTTTCGCACCACCGGTGGCGAGGCGGAACGCATCGACAGCCCACTCGAGATACGCCTCACGCCCGTCCTCGCGCAGAGGCAGCAGCTCACGGATGGCCGGCTCGTCCACCTGGATGATCGCGATACCCGCGGCCTCCAGATCGGCGATTTCGTCGCGGATCACCAACGCCAGCTGGTCCGCGGTTTCGTACAACGGCTGATCCTGGCGGACGAACGACCGCGCGATCATCGTGACCGGACCGGTGAGCATGCCTTTGACCGGCTTGTCCGTCAAGGACTGTGCGTACGAGATCCACTCGACCGTCATCGGCTTCGGCCGCGACACGTCCCCGTAGAGGATCGGCGGACGCGTGCACCGCGAACCATAGGCCTGCACCCAGCCGTTGTGGGTGTACGCGTAGCCCTCGAGCAGCTCCGCGAAATACTGGATCATGTCGTTGCGCTCGTGCTCGCCGTGCACAAGAACGTCCAGGCCGATGTCTTCCTGCAACCGGATGGTGTTCTCGATTTCGGCCTGGATCCGCTTGTAGTACTCGTCCCACTCGAGGCGTCCCTCCCCCAGCTCGTAGCGAGCCTGACGGATCTCGGTCGTCTGAGGGAACGAGCCGAGCGTCGTCGCGGGAACCAGGGGCAGATTCAGCCGCTCCTGCTGCGCGACGCGCCTCTCCTCGTACGAGACCCGCACACGGTCGGACGGCGTGATCGCATTGACCCGGGCACGCACGGCGTGCTTGAGCTTGAAGTGCACCGAAGTGGGGCGCTTGCGCCACTTCTCCGACGGCCCCTCGGTGAGAGCCTTCGCGAGCGACACGACCTCGCCGACCTTCTGCTTGGCGAACGCCAGCCGGTCTGCCACGTCACCCTGGATGTCGTACTCGGACAACACGTCGTAGGGAACATGCAGCAACGACGTGGACGTCGAGACCACGAGATCCGGCACGACGTCCTTGATCGTGTTCAGGTACGTCAGGGTGTTGTACCGGTCGACCCGCCACACGTTGCGGCCGTCGACCACACCGGCGTAGATGCGCTTGCGCCGAATGCCGGGGATCTTCGCCAGGTCATCGGCGCTCATCCGGTGGCTGACCAGGTCGAGACCGAGAGCCTCGACCTTGGTCGCGGCGAGGAGGGCGAGTGCTTCACCCAGGTGTCCGTACGGCCCGGTGACGAGGATGCGGGGACGCAGCGGTGCGTGCGACAGCTTCTCGTAGGCACGCGCGAGCGCGGCCAGCTCCTCGGGGGTGCGGTCTTCGGTGAACGACGGTTCGTCGAGCTGGACGCACGTGGCGCCGGCCTTCGCGAGCTGCTCGAACAACAGCTCGTACTCCGGCAGGATCTCGTCCAGCAGGTCGAGCGTCGAGAAGCCGTGCCGCCGGGACGCCGGCCCCACCTTCGACAGGAGCAGCAGCGACACCGGGCCGAGCACGACGGGACGCAGTTCGATTCCGCGCGCCTTCGCCCGTGCGAACTCGTCCATCAGCGTGTCCGAACGCAGGGAGAAGGTGGTGTTCTCGTCCAGTTCGGGCTGGCGGTAGTGGTAGTTGGTGCCGAAGAAGCGCACCAGCTCGAGAGGCGGGAAGTCGGGCCGGCCGCGACACATCGTGAAGTAGAAGTCCAGCGGATCCAGGTCGCTTTCGAGCGCGGCGAACCGCTCGGGCACCGCACCGAACAGCAGCGCGTTGTCGAGTACGTGGTCGTAGTACGAGAACGTGTTGCCCGGGACTTGGGTCAAACCGGTCGCGGCGAGCTCACTCCACGTCTCTTCCTGCAGGTCCCGCCCGACGGCGACGAGTTCTGCCTTCGTGCTGGTGCCATGCCAGTAGGACTCGAGTGCGCGCTTGAGTTCGCGGTGCGGCCCAATGCGGGGATACCCCAGGATGCTGGATCCGTATGTTGCGGTGCTGGACATGCGGTCGACCTTTCTGGGCTCAGTCCGGGGGCGGAAAGCGTCTCGGACTCGATGCACCTGTGCGCCTCTCACAACCGGGGTCGTGAAAGGCGCACAGGGTAGTCGCCTACCTACCTACTAGCTTGCTTTCTTGCTGGCCCGGCCGTTCTCGGCGTACTCGTAGAAGCCGGCGCCCGCTTTCTTGCCGACGAGTCCCGCCTCGACCATGCGCAGCAGCAGCGGCGGTGCCGAGTACAGGGGCTCCTTGAACTCCTCGTACATGGAGTCGGCAATGGACTTGACCGTGTCCAGACCCACCAGGTCGGTCAGCGCGAGCGGACCCATCGGGTGTGCGAGGCCGAGCACCGTTGCCTTGTCGATGTCTTCCTTGGTGGCGAACCCCGACTCCACCATGCGAATGGCGGAGAGCAGATACGGCACCAGCAGGGCGTTGACGACGAAGCCGGAACGGTCCGCGGAGCGGACGACCTGCTTGCCCAGCACATCGCTCGCGAAGGCCTCGGCCCGCTCGGCCACCGCCTTGCTCGTCTTGAGCGTGGTCACGAGCTCGACGAGGGGAAGCACAGGAACGGGGTTGAAGAAGTGCATCCCGATGACCCGTTCCGGGGACTTCGTGGCAATGCCCAGCTTCATGATCGGGATCGACGACGTGTTGGATGCCAGCACGGCATTCGGATCCGTCACGACCGAGTCGAGCTCGGCGAAGATGTCACTCTTCACCTTCTCGTCCTCGACGACGGCCTCCACGACGAGCTGGCGATCCGCGAAATCACCGAGATCGGAGGTGAACCGCAGCCGCCAGGCCGCCTGTTCACGTTCACGTTCGGTGATCTTGCCGCTGCTCACGCCGCGGTCGAGCGAACGCAGGATGCGTGATCGCCCTGCAGCCGCAAGCTCACGGGTCTGCTCGAACACCAGAACATCGACGTGCGCGCGAGCGCACACCTCTGCGATTCCGGCGCCCATGATCCCGGCGCCGATAACGCCGACGCGCTGAATTTTGTCGCTGGTCACGTCGTCAGCTCCTTTTTCGTCTAGTGGAGTCGTCGCCCCGGGAGGGGCCCTGGAACAGGCCCCTCCCGGGGGTCGGGATTGATCAGGTCACACCGTGATCGGTCGAATCCTTGTTGTGGACAAGGATCAGTGGAACTGACCCTCTTCGGTGGAACCCTTCAGAGCAGCCGTCGACGTGTTGGGGTCAACCGTGGTGGCGATGCTGTCGAAGTAGCCGGCACCCACCTCACGCTGGTGCTTGATGGCGGTGAAGCCACGCTCCTCGGCGGCCTTGAACTCGCGCTCCTGCAGGTCGACGAAGGCGGTCATGCCCTCGCGGGCGTAGCCGTGGGCCAGGTCGAACATGCCGTAGTTGAGCGAGTGGAAGCCGGCGAGGGTGATGAACTGGAACTTGAAGCCCATCGCGCCGAGCTCCTTCTGGAACTTCGCGATGGTCGAGTCGTCCAGGTGCGCCTTCCAGTTGAAGGACGGCGAGCAGTTGTAGGCGAGGAGCTGGTCCGGGAACTCGCTGCGCACGGACTCGGCGAACCGCTTGGCGACCTCGAGGTCCGGCACGCCGGTCTCCATCCAGATGAGGTCGGCGTACGGCGCGTAAGCCTTGGCGCGAGCGATGCAGGGCTCGATGCCGTTCTTGACACCGAAGAAGCCCTCGGCGGTGCGGGTGCCGTCCAGGAACGGCTGGTCGCGCTCGTCGACGTCCGACGTGATGAGGGTTGCGGCCTCGGCGTCGGTGCGTGCGATGACCACGGTGGGAACGTCCGCGACGTCGGCCGCGAGGCGAGCCGAGGTCAGGGTGCGGATGTGCTGCTGCGTGGGGATGAGCACCTTGCCACCGAGGTGGCCGCACTTCTTCTCCGACGCGAGCTGGTCCTCCCAGTGCGAACCGGCGACACCGGCCGCGATCATGGCCTTCTGCAGCTCGTAGACGTTGAGTGCACCACCGAAGCCGGCTTCACCGTCGGCGACGATGGGGGCGAGCCAGTTGTCGACGGACGTGTCGCCCTCGACCTTGGCGATCTCGTCGGCGCGCAGCAGCGCGTTGTTGATGCGACGCACGACCTGCGGAACCGAGTTGGCCGGGTAGAGGCTCTGGTCCGGGTAGGTGTGTCCGGACAGGTTCGCGTCACCGGCGACCTGCCAGCCGGAGAGGTAGATGGCCTTGAGGCCTGCACGAACCTGCTGAACGGCCTGGTTGCCAGTCAGCGCGCCCAGCGAGTTGATGTAGTCCTCGTTGTTCACGAGGTCCCAGAGGATCTCGGAACCACGGCGTGCGAGGGTCTGCTCTTCGACAACGGTGCCCTGGAGCTTGGTGACCTGCTCCGCCGTGTAGTTGCGGGTTACTCCCTTCCAGCGCGGGTTGGTGTCCCAATCCTGCTGAATCTCAGCTGCGGTCTTCGGGGTGCCGGTGGTCGACATCAAGACTCCATCTCTTCGATCTGCTGGTCCGGTACGGATGTACTGCTTCACATCCTTGCCAGGCCCTTCCTAGTTACTCATCGAGAATGACACACACAAAAAGTGCCGTCTACCTGTTGCTACTGCCAATCTTCGCTAGCTTTTCATCCAGCCTTGCAAACTTTGCGAAGAAGGAATGGGTGACGACCTACCCTGTCTGCGAGGAAAGATACCCGCCAGTAGTAAGAACATGCAGGTCGCGAACACAATGCACGCAACCCCTCGTACACAGGTAATTGCGCCCCTGCGGCCCGCACTTTCCCGCGGCGGCACACCCCTCGACGAACCGGTTGTGATGGCAATCACCGATCGGGGCGGATACCGCACTCGCGTCCGTTACCGCGCTCGCGTCCGATGGCCGGACCGGCGTCGGGGGCGAATGTACCTTTCGGCGCGTCCACAGCGCCGGAAGGTACGTTCGCCCCGGACCACAGCACCCGCGAAGGCTGCGAAGCCCCTCTTGCGAACCCCGCGAACCGTTCGTAGGCTGGGGAAATGTCGAAGACCTTCGTCGGTACCCGGTTGCGTCAGCTCCGCACCGAACGAGGCATGAGCCAGGCAGCACTGGCCAAGACGCTGGAAATCTCCGCCAGTTACCTCAACCAGATCGAGCACGACGTCCGGCCGCTCACCGTGCCGGTTCTGCTGCGCATCAGCGAGGTGTTCGGCGTCGACACCACCTTCTTCGCCTCCCAGGACGACACCCGCCTGATCGCCGAGATGCGGGAGGTTGCCCTCGATCAGGAGATGGGTATCGACGCCGACGCTCAGGAGATCGCGGACATGGTGGCGTCGCATCCAGGCCTGGCGAAGGCCATGGTCAACATGCATCGCCGGTTCCGCAACACCACCGCGCAGCTGGCGGCGGCCACGGAGGACCGGTTCAGCGACGGCAGCGGCAGCGGTTCCATCACGATGCCGCACGAAGAGGTCCGGGACTACTTCTACCAGCGTCAGAACTACCTGCACGAGCTCGATACTGCTGCGGAAGAGCTCACCGCCCGCCTGCGTTTCCACCGCGGCGACGTAGGTGGTGAGATCGCCCGCAGGCTGGAAACGGTGCACGACGTGCAGATCGTTCGCCGCATCGACCTGGGCGAAAACGTGCTGCACCGGTACGACCCCGAGTCGCGGGTGCTGGAGATCTCGCCGCACCTTTCGGGCGGGCAGCAGGTGTTCAAGTTCGCCACCGAACTGGCCTACCTGGAGTACGGCGACCTCCTCGACAAGATGGTGGCGGAGGGCGGCTTCACCAGCGACGAGTCGGTGGCGCTGGCCCGGCTCGGACTCGCCAACTACTTCGCCGCCGCGACCGTGCTGCCCTATGGGCAGTTCCACGACGTCGCCGAGGATTTCCGTTACGACATCGAGCGCCTGTCGGCGTTCTACTCGGTCAGTTACGAGACGGTCTGCCACCGCCTCTCCACCCTGCAGCGGCCGAAGCTGCGCGGGGTCCCGTTCATGTTCGTGCGCGTCGACCGCGCCGGGAACATGTCGAAGCGCCAATCCGCTACAGGATTCCACTTCTCCACGAGCGGTGGCACCTGCCCGCTGTGGAACGTCTACGAGACGTTCGCGTACCCG
The DNA here is from genome assembly GCF_009859915.1 of Rhodococcus sp. WAY2. Lineage (NCBI taxonomy): Bacteria > Bacillati > Actinomycetota > Actinomycetes > Mycobacteriales > Nocardiaceae > Rhodococcus > Rhodococcus sp. WAY2. The sequence continues at coordinate 1,677,671 of NZ_CP046572.1, read as the reverse complement.
GGCAAGATCATGAACCAGATCGCGCAGATGCCCGACGGCCGCCGGTACCTCTGGGTCGCTCGCACCGTCGAGCGTCGCGCCGCCCGCTACGGGCAGCCTGCCAAGATCTTCGCGATCGGGCTCGGCTGCGAGATCAGACACGCGCACCGCCTGGTCTACGGCGACGGACTGGACCTCGACGAGTCGAATCCCGGGACGCCGATCGGAGCCGGCTGCCGGGTGTGCGAGCGGGTCAACTGCCCACAACGGGCTTTTCCGCCCCTGGGCAAGCAACTCGACATCAGCGAACACCGCAGTTCGGTGTCCCCCTACCTCATTCGGTGACAGACTGCACTTTCCGCCGCGCACCGCTGCCGCTGTGAGCGCTTGTTCACACGTCTGTAATTCGCGACACGAACACGTCACCGACAGACATTCAGGCGCAACAACCGCGGCTTAATGTTCGCCCCACGAATACACCTCTGTATACGTGGGGCGGATACATCCGTTCCGGAATACGGGGTTCCCCACCTCCTCCGACGGAAAGGCCCGTACATGCGCACCTTCTCCAAGCGCGCCCTCGCTGCACCGACCGCGCTCGCCGCGATCGGGCTCGTGCTGACCGGTTGCGGCAGCAAGGCATCCGACACGGCCACGGAGTCCACCGCGGCATCCTGCGTGGACACCTCCGGGGACACGATCAAGGTCGGGTCGTTGAACTCGCTGTCCGGCACCATGGCCATCAGTGAGGTGACCGTCCGGGATTCGATCGCGCTCGCGGTCGACGAGATCAACAGCGCGGGCGGCGTGCTCGGCAAGAAGATTCAGATCGTGGCCGAGGACGGCGCTTCGGAACCCACCGTGTTCGCCGAGAAGGCCGAGAAGCTGATCAGCAGCGACTGTGTCGCAGCGGTTTTCGGCGGCTGGACCTCGTCGAGCCGCAAGGCGATGCTTCCGGTGTTCGAGGACAACAATTCCCTGCTCTATTACCCCGTCCAGTACGAGGGTCTCGAAGATTCGAAGAACATCTTCTACACGGGTGCCACCACCAATCAGCAGATCGTTCCTGCCCTCGACTACTTGAAGGAGAAGGGCGTCACGTCGCTGTACCTGGTGGGTAGCGACTACGTGTTCCCACAGACCGCGAACCGCATCATCAAGGCCTACGCCGAGGCCAACGGCATCGAGATCAAGGGCGAGGACTACACGCCGCTCGGTTCCACCGACTTCTCCACCATCATCAACAAGGTTCGCTCCGCCGACGCAGATGCCGTGTTCAACACGCTCAACGGAGACTCGAACGTCGCGTTCTTCCGGGAGTACAAGAACGTGGGGCTGACCGCCCAGGACATGCCCGTCGTGTCGGTGTCGATCGCCGAGGAGGAAGTCGGCGGTATCGGGGTCCAGAACATCGAAGGCCAGCTCACGGCCTGGGATTACTACCAGACCATCGATTCGCCGGAGAACAAGACGTTCGTCGACGCGTACAAGGCGCGGTACGGCGCCGCCAAGCCGACGTCGGACCCGATGGAAGCCGCCTACACCTCCGTCTATCTGTGGAAGAACACCGTCGAGAAGGCGAATTCGTTTGCTACGGCTGACATTCAGGCCAACGCGGACGGAGTGACGTTCGACGCCCCCGAGGGAAAGGTCACGATCGACGGTTCCAACCACCACATCAGCAAGACGGCCCGAATCGGTGAGATCCGGGGAGACGGCCTGATCTACACGGTGTGGGATTCCGGCACCCCGATCGAGCCGGACCCGTACCTGACGTCCTACCCCTGGGCCGAGTCGCTCGGTAGCTAGTACCACGTCCGACGAGTAGAGGGAGAGAGGACATGCATCCATGGATGTAGTGATCGGGCAGTTGTTCACCGGGCTGAGTATCGGATCCATCCTGTTGCTCGCAGCGCTGGGACTGTCATTGACGTTCGGTCAGATGGGCGTCATCAACATGGCCCACGGCGAGTTCATCATGGCGGGCTCGTACACGGCTTACGTGGTGCAGCAGGTGATCTCGAGCGCCACCGGATCCCTGTTCGTCTCTCTACTCGTCGGCTTCGTGGTGGGTGGTGCCATGGGCGTCCTCCTCGAGGTCACTCTGGTCAAACGCATGTACCACCGGCCGCTCGACACCCTGCTGGTGACGTTCGGTGTGGGCTTGATCCTGCAGCAGCTCGCGCGGGACATCTTCGGTGCGCCGGCGGTCAACGTCGTCGCACCGGGGTGGCTCTCGGGCGGTGTGGAGATCTTAGGAGCGGTGGTCCCCAAGACACGTCTGTTCATCCTCGTGCTCGCCGTTGCGTCGGTGGTGGCGCTGTCGCTGGCACTGAAGAGATCGTCGATGGGCCGTCGTATTCGGGCGGTCGTGCAGAACCGCGATCTGGCCGAAACGAGTGGAATCTCCAGTCGCCGTACCGATGTGACGACGTTCTTCATCGGATCCGGTCTCGCCGGTGTCGCGGGTGTGGCGCTCACCCTGATCGGTTCGACCAGCCCGACCATCGGTCAGAGCTACCTCATCGACGCCTTCCTGGTGGTCGTGGTCGGCGGTCTGGGGCAGATGAAGGGTGCGGTGATCGCCGCGTTCGCGCTCGGCCTGCTGAACTCGTTCATCGAGTACTCGACCACGGCGTCGATCGCCAAGGTCATCGTGTTCGTGGTCATCGTGGTGTTCCTCCAGGTTCGGCCACAGGGCCTGTTCGCCGTCAAGACGAGGAGTCTCGTATGAGCATCCTGACGAGTGGCCGTTACCGTGCGTGGGCGGGCTTCGCGCTCGCCGCCCTTCTCCTGTTCGTCGCCGCCCCTGCCGTTCTCAGTGATTTCCGGTTGAGCCTGCTCGGGAAGTTCCTGTGCTTCGCGATCGTCGCGGTCGGTATCGGCCTCGCGTGGGGCCAAGGCGGGATGCTCACCCTCGGGCAGGGCGTGTTCTTCGGGCTCGGCGCCTACATGATGGCCATGCATCTGAAGATTTCCGACGCCCAACTCCGCGGCGACACCGTGCCGGACTTCATGCAGATTGCCGGTATCCGCGCCCTGCCCGGTTACTGGGTGCCGTTCACGTCGCCGGTCGTGACGGTGCTGGGCATTCTGCTGATCCCCGGACTCGTCGCTTTCGCGCTGGGTCTCGGCGTGTTCAAACGCCGGGTGAAGGGAGCGTATTTCGCGATCCTCAGTCAAGCACTCGCTGCCGCGTTCGCGATCCTGCTCGTCGGGCAACAGACCACCGGCGGCAGCAACGGCCTCAACCGGTTCCGCACCTTCTTCGGTTTCAACCTGAACGATCCCGCCAACAAGCAGATGCTCTTCTTCATCACCGCCGGTGTTCTCCTCGCGGTGGTGGCGATCGTGCGGCAACTGATGAACAGCCGCTACGGTGAACTGCTCGTCGCCGTCCGTGACCAGGAAGAGCGTGTTCGCTTCCTCGGGTACGACCCGGCGAACATCAAGCTCGTCGCCTACGTGACCGCCGCCTTCTTCGCCGGGATCGCGGGTGCGCTGTTCGTGCCGATCGTCGGCATCATCTCCCCCGCCGACGTCGGAATCGTTCCCTCGATCGCCTTCCTGATCGGGGTCGCCATCGGTGGCCGCGCCACCCTGCTCGGTCCGGTTCTGGGTGCGATCGGTGTCGCGTGGGCACAGAGTGCCTTCTCCGAGTCCTTCCCCTCCGGATGGATTTACGCCCAGGGCCTGCTGTTCATCGTGGTGGTCGGATTCTTCCCGGCCGGTGTCGCCGGCCTGTTCGCACTGCTGAAACGCAGGCAGAAGGCGTCCCCCGACGAACCTTCCTCGCCCGGACCGGAGGACGACACGGAGTCGACGGAACGAATGGAGATGGCGCGATGACCACGTCCACCACGTCCAAGGAACCTGTGCTCGGCGGCAACGCCGGGATGTCCAGCGAGTACCTCGAGGTGCGCGATCTACGCGTCAGCTTCGACGGGTTCAAGGCTGTCGACGGCGTCGATCTCACTCTGTTGCAGGGTGATCTGCGGTTCCTCATAGGACCCAACGGTGCGGGCAAGACCACGCTCGTCGACGCCATCACCGGGCTCGTCCCTGCGACGGGATCGGTCACCAAGTCCGGTGTCGAGCTGATCGGCAAGAAGGTGCACCGCATTGCCCGGCTCGGGGTGGGACGCACGTTCCAGACTGCGAGTGTGTTCGAGGAGTTGACGGTTCTCCAGAATCTGGACATCGCCGCGGGTGCGGGCCGCTCGGCACTCACCCTGCTGCGCCGCCGCAAGACGGTGCTCCCCGCCATCGAGGAGGCTTTCGAGGTCACGGGTCTCGGCAGCCTCCGCGACACCCCGGCCGGGATTCTCGCGCACGGGCAGAAGCAGTGGCTCGAGATCGGGATGCTGCTGGTGCAGAACTGTTCGGTTCTCCTGCTCGACGAGCCGGTTGCCGGGATGAGTTCCGAGGAGCGGGAAGAGACGGGAAACCTGTTGCGCCGCATCGGCGGTGAGCGGACCGTCGTCGTGGTCGAGCACGACATGGATTTCATGCGCGCGTTCGCCACGTCGGTGACCGTGCTGCACGCCGGGAAGGTGCTGAGCGAGGGCACCGTCGAACAGGTGCAGGCAGACCCGCGCGTGCAGGAGGTGTACCTCGGGACGGCCGCCGCCGGCGCCGCTCCCGAGTTGCAGCCCGAGGTTTCGAAGGAGGACAGCGATGCTCGAGCTTGACGACATCCGGGCCGGGTACGGCCGGACCGAAGTGATCCACGGGGTCTCGCTGACGGTGCCGTCGGACGGCGTGGCAGCGGTGATGGGTCACAACGGCGCGGGCAAGACGACGCTTCTGCGGGCTGCGGTCGGACTGATCAAGGTCGATTCCGGGCGTGTGCTGTTCGACGGCGAGGACGTCACGGCGCTGCGACCGAGCGCCCGCGTGGCGCGCGGCCTCGCGTACGTCCCGCAGGGCCAGCAGTCGTTCGGGCAGCTGACCACCGCCGAAAATCTCCAAGTGGTTGCCGACGGCCGCAAGCGCGGAAAGGAACTCATCGGGGAGGCACTCGATCTCTTTCCCGCGTTGCGTGGCCTTCTCGAACGACGTGCCGGTCTCCTCTCGGGTGGTCAGCGTCAGCAGCTGGCCATTGCCCGGGCGCTCATCACCGAGCCGAAGATGTTGATTCTCGACGAACCGACCGAGGGCATTCAGCCGTCCGTGGTCGCGGAGATCGAACGCACGATCATGGAGCTCACGCGTCGGGGCGGGCTCGGCGTCCTGCTCGTCGAGCAGCACATCGGCTTCGCGCTCGAATCGGCGGAGCGCTACTACGTGCTCGAGTCGGGGCGGGTCACGTCGTCGGGTGCCGGTGGCGCCGCACCCGAGACCGACGTCCGTACCGCGGTGTCCGACGTCCGCGCGGCAATGGCCATCTGATGGCTCGCCGAGAATCAGCCGGTCCACTCAGCGACCAGGTGTACCTCGCGCTGCGGACCGACCTGATGAGCGGACGAATTCCGCCCGGACAGCGTCTCGGCGAGGAACGCCTCGCCGAGACGTACGGCGTGTCCCGGACGCCGGTACGGGAGGCCCTGGCTCGTCTGCTGGCGGACGGGCTCGTGCAACGCGATGTGGGTGGGCTCTTTCCGTACCGTCCGCGCATCGACGAACTCGCCGGGCTCTACGAGCTCCGCATCACACTCGAACTGCAGGGCATCGCACGGGTCAGGGACGACGAGTCGAGGCAGCACGACCCCGACGTCCTGGGACCCGAACTCGACAAGTGGTACGCCCTGCGCAAGGACACTCCGGAGCCCGACGCCGGGTTCGTGGCACTCGACGAGCAGTTCCACACCGTTCTGTTGCGGGCCGCGGGCAACACAGCGTTGTCGGACGCCCTCGTCAACGTGAATGCGAAGGTACGACCGGTGCGGATGTTCGACTACCTCACCCCCGACCGCATGACTGCGACCATCGACGAGCACATCGCGGTGGCAGAACTGACCCTGGATCGCAAACTCGATGCCGCCTACGACACCCTGCTGGCGCACATCAGCGAGTCGCGAGAAGTGGTGATCGAACGCGCCGAACAGGCGCTTTCGCTGGCGCGGATGGCGTGGGCCGTCCGGGATTGAGACCGCGTTCCCCTCGCGCGGGCTCCCTTTCTCGACCGGGAAGCCGAGCGAGTGCTAGCGTCTTGCTACCGCTCGGTAACACAGTCTCGACGGAAGGGAGCGGCATGAGCGCACGCATTCCACCAGGACGGCTGAAGGAGCTCGGACCGGTCAACTGGGTGTTGTGGCGGATCATTTCGACCGTCGCCGGTGTTCCCGACGCGCATCTCTTCAGCACGGTCGGCCGCGCGAGGGGCCTGTTCCGGGCGTGGCTGCGCTACTCCAGCAAGTTGATGCCCGGTGGAAAGATCTCCCGGCACGAGACCGAACTGATCATTCTCCGCGTCGCTCATCTGCGGAAGTGCGGGTACGAGATGGATCACCACGTCCGTCTCGGACGCCGCGCCGGCGTCACCCCGGCCCTTCTCCAGCAGGTGCTCGACGGTCCGGACGCCGAGGGCTGGGATGTGCGCCGCCGCGCCATCCTCACGGCCGTCGACCAACTCGTCACCACCGACAATCTCGACGATGCAGCGTGGTCGGCGCTCAGCGCCCACTTCGACGACCGCCAGCTGATCGAGTTCTGTTTCCTGGTCACGCAATACGACGCGCTGGCCACGACCATCGGCACATTGCGGATCGAGCGGGACTACACGTAGACGCCGCGGTCCGGTCCAATCCCCTTCGCTACGCCGGGCGGACGGGCTGCCGGAGAACCGTCCGGAGTTTCGCCGGTGCCGTCCGCCGGGGGTCGCTGAGGTAGATCTCGTGATGATCGCCGTTGAAGACCAGTCCGTGCTCGGGCATGAACTCGTCGTGTAGTCGGGCGAGGGTAGGCGCCTCGTCGTCGTAGGAGCCGAGGTGCAGGATCTGCACGCTTACGCCTTCGATGAACGTGAGCGGGCGCAGCAAATCGAGAGCGGGAAGCTCCTTCTTGGCGGCGACCGCCGACCGCGCATCCTCGATGTCGGCCATGGTGATCCAGTCGGGTTGCACGATCATCATGGTCCAGTCCCAGCTGTCCTTGTCGCGGTTGGTGAAGCTGCGTGGGTCGCCGGCACGCCACAAACCTTCGAGCGGACCGACGACGAAATCGCGACCGCGAATATTCTTGCTGGCGAATTTGATCGTGTAGGCGGTGGCATACAGCGCCTCGACGGCCGCGGCGTACTCGGGTGAGGTGTTCGGGTCACCATGTCCGTCCACTGCGATATAGGTCAGCTCCGGGACGTCGACCAGAGCGAACCCTCCGGCGCTCGGCGCGTAGAGATGCTTGCGCTCCTTCTTGCAGTCGTACTTGTCCACGGTGACGCCTTTCCTGTTTCTGCATTTCTGCAGTCGGTGTCTGCGTATGTCTGCCTTGTCTGCGTTGAAGTCTGCATCGATACTTCACCGACTGAGCTGTGACGCACCGCGCCACAGCTCGAACGAGTGGACATCGCACAGAGATGGGGATCAACGAATGACGGATACCGCCCAGAGAACCAGCTCCGAAAGAGGACTGGCACGGGTCGCCCAGTCACTCGCCACCTGGACCGAGAAGTGGTTTCCGGACGCCTACGTTTTCGCGCTGGCCGGTGTGGTCCTCGTGGCCGTCGCCGCTCTGGCCAACGGTTCCTCCCCGCACGCGGTCGTCGATGCTTTCGGTGACGGCTTCTGGGATCTCACTGCCTTCACCCTGCAGATGGCCATGGTGGTACTCACCGGATACGTCGTGGCCACCTCGCCACCGGTCGCCAGGCTGATCGACCGGTTGGCCACCGTGCCGCGCACCGCCAGCAGTGCGGTGAGTGTCGTTGCATTCCTGTCGATGTCGGTGTCCTTCCTGAACTGGGGACTCAGTCTCGTCTTCGGTGGTCTGCTGGCCCGTGCGATCGCCCGCCGGACCGATCTACGTGTGGACTATCGCGCTCTCGGCGCAGCGGCCTTCATGGGACTGGGCGCCGTGTGGGCGCTCGGCATGTCCTCTTCGGCCGCGCAACTGCAGGCCACTGCCACCTCGCTGCCTCCGGCACTGCTGCAGATCACCGGCGTCCTCGACTTCGGTGACACGATTTTCACGTGGCAGTCACTGCTCATGTGTGCCATTATCACCGCGCTGACCGTGGCGATTGCGCATTTCTCCGCGCCGAGGGGTGCCGCCATCAAGACTGCCGAAGAACTGGATGTCGATGTAGACGACCAGCCCGCCGAGGTGGCGCCGCGCTCACGGCCGGGAGAGTGGCTCGAGTACAGCCGTATCCTGCCGGTCCTCGCCGCCCTGATGACGCTGGGATGGTTGGTCTCTCAGCTCGTCACGAAGCCGGTGCTCACCGTTGTCAGCAGTTTGAATGGATATCTGCTCGTATTCCTCATGCTGGGCCTGGTCCTGCACGGGACACCCCGCAAGTTCCTGCAAGCTGTCAATCTCGCTGTACCGGCCACGGCCGGTATTCTCGTCCAGTTTCCGCTCTATGCCGCAATGGCCGCGATCCTCACCGAGGCCGAGGGCAACGGGGGTCTCACCATCTCGGAACACCTTGCGGAGTTCTTCACCAACATCGGGGGCGGCGGGAGTTTCGCGGTCGTCATCGCCCTCTACACCGTGGTGCTGGGGGTCTTCGTCCCCTCCGGCGGCGGAAAATGGCTGGTCGAGGCTCCGTATGTCATGCAGGCGGCCACCGACGTCCAGATGAATCTGGGCTGGACGGTTCAGATCTACAACGTGGCCGAGGCACTGCCCAACCTCGTCAATCCGTTCTTCATGCTGCCACTCCTGGCGGTGCTGAAGCTGCGCGCCCGCGACCTCGTCGGATTCACATTCCTGCAGTTCATGTTCCACCTGCCGGTGGTTCTGCTCCTGGTGTGGCTACTCGGGATGACTTTCGACTACGTGCCGCCGGTAATACCCACGCCATGACGGCGCGCGAGAGGTTCTACTAACCCACGCTTTACCGCTTGAAATCTCCGCGCAACACGACGTCCTTAGCGTATACAAGCGTGTCCACAGGGATGAATACGCCGCCGGTCGAGTACTCGTTCGACACGCTCCTCGTAGCGAATCGGGGCGAGATCGCTTGTCGTATCATGCGTTCGGCGCACATTCTGGGACTCAAGACGGTGGCGGTGTATTCCGACGCCGATGTGGCGGCTGCGCACGTCGAGATGGCCGACATGGCGGTGCGACTCGGACCCGCTCCCGCAGCCGAGTCGTATCTACGCGCCGATGCCGTCGTCGAGGCTGCGCTGGCCACCGGTGCGGGCGCAATCCATCCCGGGTACGGGTTCCTCTCCGAGAACGACGCCTTCGCCACCGCAGCCGAGTCGGCGGGCATTGCCTTCGTGGGTCCCACACCGGAACAGCTCCGAATCTTCGGGAACAAGCACACCGCCCGGGAAAAGGCTCTAGCCGTAGGGGTTCCGCTCGTTCCGGGCAGCGGCCTCCTCGATTCGGTGGATGCGGCGCTGTCCGCAGCCTCGGATATCGGATACCCGGTGATCATCAAGGCAGTCGGTGGTGGCGGCGGAATCGGTATGCAGGCCTGCTTCGACGCCGGCGACCTCACGGAAGCGTACGACCGCGTCCAGCGATTGGCCGAGGCGAACTTCTCGTCTTCCGGTGTGTTCCTCGAACGCTTCGTCGCCCGGGCGCGGCACATCGAAGTGCAGGTTTTCGGTGACGGCCTCGGACGTACCCTCAGCCTCGGCACACGCGACTGCTCGCTTCAGCGGCGCCATCAGAAGGTGGTGGAGGAGGCTCCCGCACCCGGACTGCCCGATGACGTCGTCGAGCGATTGCTGAGTTCGTCCCGCATGCTGGCGTCGTCCGTCGACTACCGATCCGCAGGGACGGTCGAGTTCGTCTACGACGTGGATCGCGGCGAGGCGTCGTTCCTCGAAATGAATACCCGCTTGCAGGTGGAACATCCGGTCACCGAGGAAGTCACCGGTATCGATCTGGTCGAGTGGATGCTGCGGCTCGCACGAGGAGATTCGTCGATGCTCGAGGGCCTCCCCGACACCGGACCGGACATCGTCGGTACAGCGGTGGAAGCCCGGATCTACGCCGAGGACCCGGGCCACGACTACCGCCCCAGCGCGGGGCGGCTCACCGGAGTCGAGTTTCCTGCCCACACGCGGGTGGAGACGTGGGTCGACACCGGCACCGAGGTGAGCCCCTACTACGACCCGATGCTCGCCAAGGTGATCACTCGCGGGCATCGGCGCACGGGTGCGTTCGCCGCGTTGGCCGAGGCCCTGTCCGACACGCACATCTACGGAATTCAGACGAACCTGCCGCAGCTGCGGCGAATCTGTTCTGCCGCGGACGTTCTCGACGCCGTCCATACCACCGGCTTTCTCACCGACTTCCGTTCGACGGGCCGTCGTATCGACGTCCTCCGGGCAGGGACCATGACCACCGTGCAGGACTATCCAGGCCGCACCGGGCTGTGGAGCGTCGGCATTCCGCCGTCCGGACCGATGGACGACCTTTCGTTCCAGCTCGTGAACTCCGCCGTCGGCAACCCTGCCGGGGCGCCGGGCCTCGAGTGCACCCTCCAGGGTCCGCGACTCGAGTTCTCCGATGCCACCCTGATCTGTGTCGGCGGCGCGGATGCACCGGTCACGATCGATGGCGACGCCGTCCCGTTGTGGGAGCCGGTCGAGGTGCCCGCCGGTTCCGTTCTCGACATCGGCAGTCCCACCGACACCGGTCTGCGCACGTACCTCGCCGTCCGCGGCGGCATCGACGCACCGCTCTTTCACGGCAGCGCTTCCACTTTCCCGCTCGGTGGTTTCGGCGGCATCACCAGTAAGGCAGTTGCCACCGGGGACGTACTCGGACTCCTCGACGACACCGGCGGCCTGGGCACTCCACACCCCGTTCCGAAGGAGTCGCGTCCCCACTGCACTCACCTGTGGCATCTGGCGGTCACCGAGGGTCCGCAGGCTGCGCCGTCGTACTTCACCGAATCGGACATGGCGCAGTTCTACGACACCACGTGGAAGGTGCAGACGCACGCCAATCGCACGGGTCTCCGCCTCGACGGACCCAAACCCACCTGGTCGCGGACCGATGGCGGCGAGGCGGGACTCCACCCGTCGAACCTGCACGACAACCCGTACAGCGTGGGTGCTCTCAACGTCTCCGGTGACACACCGATCCTCCTCGGTCCCGACGGCCCGAGTCTCGGTGGCTTCGCCTGCCCGCTCACGGTCGTCAGCGCCCACCGGTGGAAGCTGGGGCAGATCCGACCGGGTGACCGGGTGCGCTTCGTGGCGGTGTCCGAGTCCGATGCGCACGAACTTCGGCGATCCGATTCCTCTCGCGCCCTCGATGTTCCGCGAGGAGTCCGGACTCCTGCCAAGGCCGACGGAGGCGTTCTGGGGCGAACCGGGCCCGTCCTGGACCGCCCCGCGGTGGCATACCTTCGCGGCGGGGACGACAACATCCTCGTCGAATACGGTGAACAACAACTCGACCTGGGACTCCGGATGCGGGTGCACGCGCTGTCGGAAGAGTTGATGCGACGCGGGGTGCGCGGCATCATCGACATCACGCCCGGGGTGCGGTCGCTGCACCTGCATTTCGACCCCGACGTCCTCCCCGGTGGCCGCCTACTCGACATCCTGCAGGACATCGAGGAACTGCTGCCCGCCACGCACGACCTGGTCGTCCCGAGCCGAACTGTCCGGTTGCCGTTGTCCTTCGACGACCCCTCCATCGCGGAGGCGATCGACCGCTACCGCAGCGGCGTCCGGGACGAGGCTCCCTGGCTGCCCTCCAACACCGAATTCATCCGTCGCATCAATGGGTTGGGCAGTGTCGACGACGTGCGCGACACCGTGTTCGATGCCGAATACCTGGTCCTCGGGCTCGGTGACGTCTATCTCGGTGCCCCGCTGGCCGTGCCACTCGATCCCCGGCACCGCCTGGTCACCACCAAGTACAACCCGGCACGCACCTGGACGCCGTCCGACGCCGTCGGCATCGGCGGAAAGTACCTGTGCGTCTACGGCATGGAGTCGCCGGGCGGTTACCAGTTGATCGGGCGCACGGTACCCATCTGGTCCGGTTACCGGCAGCACCGCCCCTTCGACGAGGGCACACCCTGGATGTTCCGGTTCTTCGACCGCATCGTCTGGGAACCGGTGACCCCGGAGGAACTGCGGAAGTACCGCGAGCAGGCCGTGGCGGGCCGGTTCGATACCGAGATCTCCGAGGGCACCTTCGCACTCGCCGATCACCTGAAGTTCCTGACCGACAACGCCGAGTCGATCGCAGCGTTCAACAGCAGGCAGTCGGCGGCTTTCGACGCCGAGAAGTCTGCGTGGCGTGCGTCCGGTGAATACGACCGCGTCGAACCGCCACCCCTCCCCGAACAGCCGCCCCTCGACCTGCCACCCGGTGCGGTCGTCGTCGAAGCTCCGCTGGTGGGCAGCGTGTGGCGAGTCGAGGTCGAGGTCGGGCAGCGGGTCCGGCTCGGCGACAACGCCGTGGTGCTCGAGGCCATGAAACTGGAGATGCCGGTGCCTGCCACCGCCTCCGGAACGGTTCTGCAAGTGCTTGTTTCACCGGGATCGATCGTCGAGTCCGGCGCCCCCCTCTTCGTGATCGGAGCAGAGAACTGATGAGTGTGAGTGTCGATGCCAACAAGCTGGGGCCCACTAGAATTACCCTCTCGCCCACCGAACGCGTCGACGACGCCTTCCGGCGGATCGCCGCGGTGGACCGTCCGGAAATCTGGATCACACTTCGGCCCGCCGAGGACGTCTATGCCGACGCGGCCGCCATCGAATCGAGACTCGCTGCAGGCGAAGACCTCCCGCTGGCCGGGCAGATCCTGGCAGTCAAGGACAACATCGATGTCGCGGGACTGACCACCACCGCGGGGTGCCCCGAGTTCGCCTACGTGCCCGACCACACCGCGACCGCCGTCCGCCGACTGGTCGATCAGGGTGCCATCGTCCTCGGGAAGACGAACCTCGACCAGTTCGCCACCGGCCTGGTGGGCACGCGCAGTCCCTATGGGGCGGTGCGCTGCTCGTGGGACCCCGAGCGGGTGTCCGGTGGCTCGAGCTCCGGCTCGGCCGTCGCCGTGGCCCTCGGCATCGCCGACATCGGGATCGGCACGGACACCGCCGGTTCGGGTCGGGTGCCGGCGGCCTTCAACGGTCTCGTCGGTATCAAGGCCACACTGGGTGTGATCCCCGCGGACGGCGTCGTCCCCGCCTGTGTCGACTACGACTGTGTCACGGTGTTCGCCACCGAACTCGACACCGCCGCCGCCGCGGCACGGATCATGGCCGGGCCGGCGTCGAGGGACCCGCGCAGCCGGGCTTGGCCGGCCGACGTGAGGTTGGCGGCACCCGCGCAGCCACAGGTCGCCATCCCGCGCGACGAGGACCTCACCGCGCTCGGCGCCGACTACCGGCAGGCATTCGACGACACGGTACAAGCGTTGACCGACAAAGGCTTTCGCGTCGACACGGTAGACATCTCCGCACTGCTCGACGCTGCCCGGCTACTCTACGACGGTGCGGTCGTCGCGGAACGGTACACCGCCGTCGGACGGTTCCTCGACACGGCGCCTGCCGGGGCGGATCCGGTGGTGACCGCCATCGTCGGGTCCGCGAGGCGGCCGGCGGGGCACGAGTTGGTGGCCGACCTCGACACACTGGTTCGCGTCAAGGCGCAGACCCGGGACCTCCTCGCCGGCTTCGACGGGCTGCTCCTGCCGACCACCACCGAGCACCCGACCATCGCAGCGGTCCAGGCCGAGCCGATCGACATCAACCGGCGAATGGGCACTTACACGAACTTCTGCAACCTGCTCGACATGGCGGCCGTCGCGGTACCCGGCATGCCCACGGCGGCGGGTGCACCATTCGGGGTGATGATCGTGGTGCCCGGGTTCGCCGATCAGGTGGCCGTCGACCTCGCTGCCCGGCTCACCGGTGTTCCCGCGCCGGCGTTGGTCGAGGACGGTGTCGAGCTCGCCGTATTCGGCGCCCACCTGCGCGGGCAGCCTCTCCATTTCCAACTCGAGGACCTCGGTGCCCGTTTCGTGGACACCGTCACCACCACCGACGCGTACCGGCTCACCGCACTTGCCACCACACCCCCCAAACCCGGGCTGGTGCGCCGGGGCCCCGGCACGGGCGCACCCATCGTCGGAGAGTTGTTCCGAGTCTCCCCCGCCGGATTGGGACGATTCCTGGCGGCACTTCCGGCGCCGATGGCACTGACCAGTGTGGAACTGTCCGACGGCCGCGCCGTGGTGGGCTTCAGCTGCACCCACGACGCGGTCGACGGGGCCACGGACATCACCGAATTCGGTAGTTGGGTTGCCTACCTTGCCGCTTCGCGTCCCGTGAGTACTTCTTAACAGCGGGCGGTTAAGAAGTACTCACAGCGAGGACGGTGGCCACCGGGGTCGACGGGCGACCGATCAGCTTCTGCAGATCGCCGCTCTGCGTGTCGAGGGCGCCGGTGGCTACTCCTGCATCGGAATCGGCGAGCATCTGCGCCACCGGTGCCGGCAAGCCGGCGCCTTCGAGGAGGGCGGCGTACTCGTCCTGCGGAAGGTCCTTGTACGACACCGGGCTACCGACCACCGTGGAGAGGGCCTCGGCCAGCTGTTCGTATGTCAGCCGCTCGTCACCACCGAGCTCGTACACCGCTCCAGCCTGCCCGTCGGCGACCAGGACGGCGGCGGCCGCCTCGGCGTAATCCTTCCGCGCGGCCCCGGCGATGATGCCGTTCCCTGCGCTGCCGAACAAGGAACCCGTCTCCCGGGCCGTTGCCACAGCGCCCAGGTAGTTCTCCCAGTACCAGCCGTTGCGCAGCAAGGCGAAGTCAATTCCGGATTCGTCGAGCAGATCCTCGGTGGCGCGGTGCTCGGCAGCCAGTCCGAGTGGGCTCTTCTGCGCATCGAGGACGCTGGTGTAGGCAATGAACCCGACACCGGCTGCCTTCGCCGCATCGATGACGTTGCCGTGCTGAATCACTCGTTGCCCGACGTCGGAACCCGACACGAGGAGCAGCTTGTCGACACCACCGAGCGCCTTGTCGAGCGAGGCGCGGTCGCTGTAGTCGGCTTGCCGGACGTCGACGCCCTTGCCGATCAGGTCGGCGGCCTTGGCCGGTGTGCGAACGAGCGCCACGATCTCCCCGGCGGGGGTGCCCTTGTCGAGAAGAGCCTCGACGGCCAGGCGGCCGAAATGTCCTGTTGCACCGGTGACGGCGATGGTCATGGGAACTCCTAGCGTGAGGGTTGTTGTTTCAAGCGCGCACGTCCCATTATGCACTAACTATTTGTAAGTGCAAGCTCGGCGGTAAGCACTTCTCCGATGAGGGGTAGAGTGGTGAGCATGTCCGAGCTCGAACAGACACCGCGTGAGGCCGCAGACAACCTGGAAGCCGACGTCTTCGCCCGTGGGTGCACCTCTCGCGAAACCCTGCAGACCGTCACCGGCCGATGGGGTGTGCTCGCGCTCGCGGCGTTGGCCGAGGGCAACTACCGCTTCAGCGCACTACGCCGACGTGTCGACGGAGTCAGTGAACGCATGCTGTCGCAGACCCTCCAAGCGCTCGAACGAGACGGACTCGTGGTCCGCGACGTACTCGAGGCGATACCCCCGAAGGTGGAATACAGCCTGACACCGCTCGGTGCCGAGATCGCCGGACGTCTCGTCGGCCTGATCGAACTGGTCGAGTCGCGGATGCCCGAAGTGTGGGCGGCGCAGCAGAAGTACGCCGAACGCCGGACCGACCAGAACTAGGCCCACATACACGAAACGAGGCCCGCACAGGATCTGTGCGGGCCTCGTGTCGTGTCGTGGATCAGAAGTTGATCATGTGCCCGGCGAGGCCGTGGATGGCCTCCTGCAGGGCTTCGCTGAGGGTGGGGTGGGTGTGCACGTTGCGGGCCAGCTCGTTGACGGTGAGGTCCCACTTCTGCGCGAGGGTCAGCTCGGGCAGCAACTCGGAGACGTCGGGGCCGATGAGGTGGCCGCCGAGCAGCTCGCCGTACTTGGTGTCGGAGATCAGCTTGACGAAGCCGGTGGAGTCACCGAGGCCGTGCGCCTTGCCGTTGGCGGCGAACGGGAAGTTCGCCACCTTGATGTCGTAGCCCTCGTCCTTCGCCTGCTGCTCGGTGAGACCGAAGCTGGCCACCTGCGGCTGGCAGAACGTGGCGCGCGGCATCATCCGGTAGTCCTCGATCGGCAGCGTCTCGGCGCCGGCGATCGTCTCGGCCGCCACCACACCCTGCGCCTCGGCCACGTGGGCGAGCTGCAGCTTCATCGTCACGTCACCGATCGCGTAGATGTGCGGCACCGACGTCTGCATCGTGTCGGTGATCCCGATGGCACCGCGATCGGTGAGCTGGACACCGGTCTTCTCGAGGCCGAAGCCCTCCACGCGGGGAGCGAAGCCGACCGACTGCATCACCTTGTCGACCACGACGGTCTCGATCTCGCCGCTCTTGTTGTCCTTGATCGAGACGGTGACCTTGCTGCCGTCGTCGTCGATGCTCTGCACCGCGGCGCCGGTTCTGACCTTGACGCCGAGCTTTTTGTACTGCTTCTCGATTTCCTTGGAGATGTCCGCGTCTTCGTTGGGCAGCGCCCGGTCGAGGAACTCGACGATGGTGACGTCCACGCCGTAGTTCTTCAGGACGTAACCGAACTCCATGCCGATCGCCCCGGCCCCGACGATGAGGATCGATCCCGGCAGATCCCGGGTCATGATCTGCTCTTCGTAGGTGACGACGTTCTCGCTCAGCGAGGTACCCGGCAGCAACTTGGTGGTCGAACCGGTCGCGATGATGGCGTTGTCGAACGTCACCGTCTCGGTGCCACCCTTGGTCAGTGCGACCTCGATGGTGTTGGCGTCGGTGAAGGTGCCCTTGCCGTCGTACTCGGGAATCTTGTTCTTCTTCATCAAGAAGTGGATGCCCTTGACGCGCCCCTCCGCGACCTTGCGGCTGCGGTCGTAGGCGGCGCCGAAGTCGAAGGACGCTTCACCGGTGATGCCGAACAGCTTGGCCTCTTTCGTGAAGAGATGCGCAAGCTCGGCGTTACGGAGAAGAGCCTTCGAGGGGATGCAGCCCACGTTCAGGCACACACCACCCCAATACTTCTGCTCGATGATGGCGGTACTCAATCCCAGCTGTGCCGCGCGGATAGCAGCGACGTACCCACCGGGACCGGCTCCGAGGACAACGACGTCATAGTGTGAGGTCACGGTTGTTCAGGGTAGTCCCGTCCGGATTCGGTGTCTCACCTCGGTCGTGTTACCCGCCAGTAGCCCAGACTGCCGCCGCGACACGGGCGAAATTTCCCCCGTATACGGCCTCGATGGAGGGCTCGTCGAACCCCCGATTCCGCAGAACGCGATCGAGAGTCAGCACATTCTCCGGCGGTACCCACTGCAGCGGACCCCACGCCGTATACGCGTCCGAGAACGAGCCCGCATTGTTCGTGATCTCGGCGACGAAGTCCGCGGCGTCGAACGAGTAGTCCGAGCCGATGCCGACGTGCGCGGGACCCACCAGATCGACCGCCTCCTCGATGTGGTCAGCCATCGCCGACAACCGTCGGGCATGGTCGTCCGGCCCATTGACACCCAGAAAGATGCCGACCCCGTTGATCCCGATCACGCCACCCGTCTCCGCGCAGGAGCGGGCCTGATCGTCGGTGATGTTGCGAGGGTGATCCCACAATCGCCGCAGGTTGGAGTGGCTGTAGATCATGGGGCGCTCGGTAACTGCGGCAAGGTCGAGTCCGGTACGTATCGAACAGTGGGAGCCGTCCACGGTCATCCCCACCCGATTCATCTCCCGCACGAGGTCGCGGCCGTAGCCGGTCAGCCCGGTGTCGTGGGCGTCGAGGCAACCGCACCCGGCGGCATTCGCATGGTTGTACGTGGGCAGCAGCGATCGTGTGCCCAGACGGTGAAAATGGGCCACGTTGGCGAGGTCGCCGTCGAGCGGGGCGGAATCTTCCAGGTCGAAGGCGAGCGCGATACCACCGGCACCGCGTATCGCGTCGACGTCGTCGAGCCGCGTCACCAACTCGATGTCACCGCCGGCCTGGGCACGAAAGTTCTCGGCGATCGCCGTCGACGCCGCCCTGTCCTGCGGGGAGTACCCGATGTTCACCGACACGTAGCTGCCGGCCGGACGACGGTAACGGCGGAGCTCGTCGATAGTTGCCGATGGTGTCAGCGGCAGGCAGCAGTGCTGCTCCCACAACGGGTACTGCCCGGGTGCACTCACGCCGCCGAGGCTATCCGAGGTCTTCCTGCAACAATGGCCGTCATGACGGATCCCTATCTCTGGCTCGAAGATGTCACCGCTGACCGGTCTCTCGACTGGGTGCGGGAACGCAACGCGCGGACCGTCGGCGAGTACACCGAGAACTCGGAGTTCTCCGCGCTCGAGGGCCGGATCCTGGAATTGCTGGATACCGATGCGCGCATTCCCTACGTCGCCCTGCGCGGTGACTATCTGTACAACTTCTGGCGCGACGGTGAGCACAAGCGCGGAATCTGGCGGCGCACATCCCTGGCGGAATACCGCTCCGAGGATCCGCAGTGGGACGTGTTGCTCGACGTCGACGAACTCGCCGAGCGCGAGGGTGAGAATTGGGTGTGGGCAGGGGCGAGTGTCCTGCGCCCAGCACAGACCCGCGCGTTGCTGTCGTTCTCGCGGGGCGGCGCCGACGCGTCTGTGGTTCGCGAGTTCGATCTGGACGCACGGCAATTCGTCACAGACAATCCTTTCGACGTCCCGGAAGCCAAGACCAGCATCAGCTGGATCGACGAGGACAGCGTCTACGTGGGCACCGACTTCGGTGACGGCTCGATGACCGATTCCGGCTATCCGAGGATCGCGAAGCGCTGGCATCGCGGTACCCCGTTGTCCGAGGCGGTCACCGTGTTCGAGGGCGAGAGCACCGACGTGTCGGTGGGCGCCTCCTACGACGACACTCCCGGATACGAGCGGCACTTCGTCGGCCGATCGATCGACTTCTACAACTCCGAACGGTACGAGTTGTTGCCGGACGGTTCGCTGTTGCGCATCGACACGCCCGACGACGCCGGAACGTCCGTCTACCGCGACTGGCTGACCGTCCGCCCGCGCACCGACTGGGAGGTGGACGGCACCATCTATCCCGCGGGTTCGCTGCTCGTCACCGACTACGCCGACTATCTCGCCGGCTCGCGGGAATTGACGCCGCTGTTCACACCCGACGAGCACACATCCCTGGAACAGGGCACGTGGACTCGCAACCACCTGCTTCTGGTCACCCTCTCGGACGTGCAGACCAGATTGTCGGTGCTCACGCCCACCGAAACCGGCTGGGACGAGAAGCCGCTCGACGGCGTGCCCGAACTCACGGCCAGCGGTGTCATCAGCACGGATGCGCGCAGCGGGGACAATTTCTTCGTCAACAGCAGCGGATTCACTACTCCCGCAACTCTTTTCTACGGCACCGTCGGCGGACCGCTGGAACCTGTCAAGCAGGCGCCCTCGTTCTTCGACGCCGACGGTATCTCGGTGTCCCAGTACTTCGTCGCCTCGGACGACGGAACGGAGATCCCGTACTTCGTCGTACGCCGCGACGACGCCGACGGTCCCTGCCCCACACTCTTGTACGGATACGGCGGGTTCGAGAACTCGATGGTGCCGGGATACAGCGGGTCGGTCGGCTTCGCCTGGCTCGAACGCGGGGGTGCGTACGTCGTCGCCAACATTCGCGGTGGCGGTGAATACGGCCCGTCGTGGCACACCCAGGCCGTCCGCGAAGGCCGTCACAAAGTGTTCGAGGACTTTGCCGCAGTCGCGCGCGACCTGGTCGCGCGCGGCATCACCACGACGAAGCAACTTGCGGCTCAAGGTGGAAGCAACGGCGGTCTCCTGATGGGCGTCATGCTGACCCGCTACCCCGAACTCTTCGGGGCGATCGTATGTCAGGTGCCGCTCCTCGACATGAAGCGGTACCACCTGCTGTTGGCCGGGGCGTCGTGGATGGCCGAGTACGGCGACCCCGACGATCCCGAGGACTGGAAGTTCATCAGCGAGTACTCGCCGTACCAGAACACCAGTGCCACCGCCGAGTACCCACCGATTCTGGTGACCACCTCCACGCGGGACGACCGGGTCCATCCGGGTCATGCCCGCAAGATGACCGCCCTCCTCGAGGAGCAGGGCCACGAAGTCTGGTACTACGAGAACATCGAAGGTGGACACGGCGGGGCCGCGGACAACGCTCAGGCCGCGTTCAAGTCGGCGCTGACGTTCATGTTCCTGTGGCGCACACTCACCCGCCCGTGAGTACTTCTTAACCACCCCATGTTAATAAGTACTCACGGCTAGGTGTGGTCATGGATCCAGTCGACGACCCGATCGACCGTGTCGACTGGCTCCCGGATCCACCCGTTGTGACCCTGCGGTCGCGGGTTGTGCCAGATGGTGACGTCCGCATGTGGGAGTTTGGCGACGAGATTCTTCGCCGAAGGGCCCGGCGCGAGGTCATCGCCCTCGATAGTCACCGACAGGACGGGCAGCTTCAATCTGCCGATCCGTTCCTCGTAGTCGATGTCGGCGCCGTCGGGTTCGATTTTCCCGGTGCGCGCGAAACGGGACCAGTCGGAAATCAGTACCTTCGACTGCCTGCCGAACCCGCCGATGTCGAGCCTGCCGCCCGGCCAGAAACCGGCGAGATTGGCCGTCATCGACATCGCGGCCGCACCGACGAGCATTCGCGGGGAGTGCATTCCGGGAAATCCCCGGTGATACGGCGACCCCGACGCGACGAGCACGATTCCGCCGAGCCGGCCGCGTATCCGCGCCGCGTACATCACGCCCAGCTGACCACCCATACTGTGCCCCAACAGGAACGGCGTCGCAGCCGGGAAATGTTCGCGCACCACCTCGAAGATGGCGGGAAAGTCGACCGACACCAGCTCGTGGTAGCCGTACCTGCTGGCACTGCTCGGACGGGGGCGGCTGTCACCCTGTCCGCGTAGTTCGCCGATGGCCGCATTGAAGCCGCGGGACATCAGCTCCTCGGCGAACGGCTCGTAGTAGCCGGCAGGAATTCCCAGGCCGGGAAACACCACGACTACGGGTGCCTCGTCCCGCCCGGCGAACAGGCGAACCGGAGTGGTCGTTCCGTCGGGCATCTGGATCGGTACTGTCTCCACTCCGCCAGACTAGACGGCTCGACCCCCGCGGATTCGCGATCCGCAGGGGTCGAGACACAAGTCAGTGCACGAGGACGGTGGTGTCCGGGCCGGTGGCTACAGGCCGATCGACGACGCCAGGAGCGGCCACGACTTGTGGAGGTCCTCCTGCCAGTACGTCCACGAGTGGGTGCCGACGGGACGGAAGTCGAAGGTGGCGGGAATCTGCAACTCGTTCAGCTTGTCCGCCAGGGCGCGGGTGCACTGGTTGGTCGCCGCCTCGATGGCACCGCCGAGGATGATCTGGTTGGCGAACGTCTCGACGTTTCCGTTGATCCCCGGACCGTCGAGGCGATCGTTCGGGCCCGGAAGGCCGGAACCGTTGCTGACGTAGATGTCGAGGCCGCGCAGCTTCTCCGCATTGAGGTACGGATCGTTGGCCGTCCAGGCCGGGTCGTCCACGGGACCCCACATGTTGCTGGTGTCGCCGCCGCCGCGGGATTCGACGACCATCCGGACATACGTGCGACCGGGGTCGGTGCTGGTCATCGCGCAACCACTGTAGGCGCCGACACTCTCGTACAGCTCGGGTGCCGACTGCGCGAGGCTCAGGACGGAACTGCCGGCCATGGAGATTCCGGCGATCGAGTTGACACCGTTGGTGCCCAGCTCGGCGTCGACGATGGGCGGGAGTTCCTGGGTGAGGAACGTCGTCCACTTGTTGTTACCCAGTTCGGGATCTTCCTGCCGCCAGTCCGTGTAGTAACTGAAGGCGCCCTGCATCGGCGTGACGACGTTGACATTCTTGTCGGCGAAGAAATCGACCACGTCGGTCTTCGCCTGCCAGGTGGCGGAGTCCTCGCCGCCACCCGCGCCGTTGAGCAGGTACAGCGTGGGCCTCGGAGCACTGGTGTCCGCGGGCGTGATCACCCGGAGCGGAATGTCGCGGTCCATCGACGCCGAGTAGACGTGCATCGTCAACTGCCGGTCGTCGATCTTCTCGGTACGCAGGAGTCGCGAGCTGCCGTCGGCGACGGTCGCGTCATCCACCGGGTCTGCGGACACGGCCTGCGCCCCCGCCCACGGAAGAGCCGCTGCGAGAGCGAGCGCGAGTGCCAGCCGAACCCCGTACCTACCCGCTGCCGTGCGGTTGCCCATTATTCTCCTTTGCTGCGAAGCCGCCTGCCCGACTCCGAAGAGACGAGAACTGGAGCCCACAGTGTGTCATGTGGGCTCCAGTTCTCAACTGGATGTTGGTGGAGACGCGCTTTCTACGCCTCTGATGACCCCGTCAGCAAGTCGAGAAGTCCGGTGAGTATATCGAGCAGGCCAAGGATTTGAGTGGACATATTTTTCTCTCCCGATCGACTGTGTTGGTTTTCGATCTGCGCCATGGGTCGGCGCTTCACTCTTTGTACCCGACCGAAGGCGAAGACCAAAGAAATTTCTCGGACATATCTCGAATAGTTACCTGGCGTTCGGAAGAAAGGCCATCCGGTTATTCGCCAATTACCTGGCTTGCACGGCCCACGACCAGCGGATCTACCATCCCGACCACATCGAAGTCCTTGTTCCCGTAATCGAACAGCGACAGAACATACTTCATTGCATTGATGCGCGCTCTTTTCTTGTCATTGCTCTTGACTACCGTCCACGGAGCAATATCGGTGTCCGTGAAGCGAAACATATCTTCCTTGGCCGCGGTATAGGCGCCCCATTTATCCAGTGAGGCAATGTCCATCGAGGACAATTTCCACTGACGAACCGGATCGACCTGACGGATGGCAAACCGGGTCCGCTGCTCGAGTGGTGAGACAGAGAACCACAGCTTGGTGAGGCTGACACCGTCGTCGACGAGCATGCGTTCGAAGAGCGGCGTCTGATGCAGGAACCTGTCGTATTCGTTTGCGCTGCAGAAGCCCATGACCCGCTCGACGCCGGCGCGGTTGTACCACGACCGGTCGAACAATACGATCTCACCTGCCGCAGGGAGATGCTGCACGTAACGCTGGAAGTACCACTGGGTCGACTCGCGCACCGACGGCTTCTCGAGTGCCACGACACGCGCACCGCGCGGATTGAGGTGTTCCATGAACCGTTTGATAGTGCCACCCTTGCCGGCGGCGTCGCGTCCCTCGAACACGATGACGTGACGGCGTCCGGTGTCCTTCACCCAGTTCTGGAACTTCAGCAGTTCGATCTGGAGCAACCGTTTGGCAACTTCGTATTCTTCGCGGGGCATCCGCTCCTCGTACGGATAGCCCTCCCGCCAGGTATCGACGACCAGACCGTCGGTGAGCGTGACGAGCACGGGATCATCGTCGTCCTCGTCGTCGACCCTGAACGCGGAGGTGTCGCGGAGGTCGACGGCAGTAGCCAGATCCGCGTACGCGCTGAGGAAGCCGGGGCGTTCGTCGATGTCGGTCATGGGGCGGAATCTAGCGGCGCGAGGCGTCCTCGAAGTGACCCGGGCGTGAACGGGAAACGCGCTCTCAGCACGATGTCGGGGTGAAAGACCAGGGTGGAGATCGGGGTACATCCCGATGTGCACTACCAGCGGGCTGAGCAGACTGGACGCATGACATTCGACAGCAATACTCCTCGCCAGTTCACCCGCTCCGACAACCAGAAAATGCTCGCCGGCGTCTGCGGCGGCATCGCCGAATACTTCGGTGCCGACGTCAACCTCGTCCGACTCCTGGCCGTCGTCGCCACACTCGTCACCGGCGGCACCGCGGCTCTCGTCTACCTCGCAGCGTGGATGCTGATGCCCGCCAAGTAGGCGCTCCGCGCCCGTGCACCAGAGGCGCTCCGCGCCCGTGCGCCTTTGTGGTCGCCCCGACGACCACAAAGGCGCACGGGGCCGAAGGCCGAAGGCCCGGAACTCTCTTGCGGGAGTCCCGGGCCTTCGGGGTGTTCGGGTGGAGCGGGGTGGTACGGACTCAGAAGTCCATGCCGCCCATGCCGCCGGTCGGGTCGCCCGCGGGCGCTCCGGCCTTCTCCGGCTTGTCGGCGACGACGGCCTCGGTGGTGAGGAACAGAGCCGCGATCGACGCTGCGTTCTGCAGCGCGGAGCGGGTGACCTTGACCGGGTCGTTGATGCCTGCTTCGAGCAGGTCGCCGTACTCGTTGTTCGCAGCGTTGAGGCCGTGACCTGCGGGCAGGTTGCGGACCTTCTCGGCGACGACGCCGGGCTCGAGGCCGGCGTTGAAGGCGATCTGCTTCAGCGGAGCTTCGAGGGCGACGCGAACGATGTTCGCACCGGTGGCCTCGTCACCTTCGAGCTTGAGGTCGTCGAGCGCGGGGGCCGACTGCAGCAGCGCCACGCCACCACCGGCAACGATGCCCTCTTCGACGGCAGCCTTGGCGTTACGCACGGCATCTTCGATGCGGTGCTTGCGCTCCTTGAGCTCGACCTCGGTGGCGGCACCGGCCTTGATGACTGCAACGCCACCGGCCAGCTTGGCCAGGCGCTCCTGCAGCTTCTCGCGGTCGTAGTCGCTGTCGCTGTTTTCGATCTCGGCGCGGATCTGGCTCACGCGACCGGCGATAGCGTCGGAATCGCCGGCACCCTCGACGATGGTGGTCTCGTCCTTGGTGATGACGACCTTGCGGGCCTGGCCGAGGAGCTCGAGTCCGGCGGTCTCCAGGGAGAGGCCGACCTCTTCGCTGATGACCTCGCCACCGGTGAGGATGGCGATGTCGGCGAGCTGCGCCTTGCGGCGGTCCCCGAAGCCGGGGGCCTTGACGGCCACGGACTTGAAGGTGCCACGAATCTTGTTGACCACCAGGGTGGACAGGGCTTCGCCCTCGACGTCCTCCGCGATGATGACCAGCGGCTTGCCCGACTGGATGACCTTCTCCAGCAGCGGCAGCAGGTCCTTGACGGTGGAGATCTTGGAGCTCACGAGCAGGATGTACGCGTCCTCGAGGACGGCTTCCTGACGCTCTGCATCGGTGGCGAAGTACGCCGAGATGTAGCCCTTGTCGAAGCGCATGCCCTCGGTGAGCTCGAGCTGCAGGCCGAAGGTGTTGGACTCCTCGACCGTGATGACGCCTTCCTTGCCGACCTTGTCCATGGCCTCGGCGATGAGCTCACCGATGGACGGGTCGCCGGCGGAGATACCAGCGGTAGCAGCGATCTGCTCCTTGGTGTCGATCTCCTTGGCGGTCTCGAGCAGACGCGCGGTGACGGCCTCGACGGCCTTCTCGATGCCGCGCTTGAGGCCGAGCGGGTTGGCGCCGGCAGCAACGTTGCGGAGGCCCTCACGCACGAGAGCCTGAGCGAGCACGGTTGCGGTGGTGGTTCCGTCGCCGGCGACGTCGTCCGTCTTCTTGGCGACCTCCTTGACCAGCTCGGCACCGATCTTCTCGTAGGGGTCCTCGAGCTCGATCTCCTTGGCGATGGAAACGCCGTCGTTGGTGATCGTGGGAGCTCCCCACTTCTTCTCGAGCACGACGTTGCGACCCTTGGGGCCCAACGTCACCTTGACTGCGTCGGCGAGGGCGTTGAGTCCTCGCTCGAGGCCGCGACGGGCCTCTTCGTCGAACGCGATGATCTTGGCCATTGCGAAGTGATCCTCCGGATTGGGGGGTGACACACAGGACGGCCGCTTGCCGGGTCGCCCCATTTACGCCTTGGGCCGGGGTCAGTGCCCGCGACGGACGACCAGGGGTGTCTAGGTTCCCGGTCTCACCATCCCGACCTGGCACTCACGTGTCGCGAGTGCCAAGTGCATTTCTAGCACTCGACCAGGGTGAGTGCAAGGTCGGGACGAGACGGCCGGGTCAGAGGATCAGCGCATGGCGCAGACCTGGCCCGTGTGGAGGTTGAACGCGAGCGACAGGGCACCGACGCAGTCGACGCCGTTCGCGTCGGAGGTCGCGCCCGACCCCCAGCCGGCGATCGCCACGGTGGTGGTGCCGTCAGCCGCCCCGGACCGCGCGATGCCGCCGCCCAGCGACACGGCGTACGCCTGACCCGAACCCGTCGACGCGCCCAGAGATGTTCCGAACCCGTTGGCGTAGGTGGTGGTGGAGCCGTGCCCGTTGGCGACGCTCACCGCGGTCCCGCTCTCCATGGCCGTCGCCCGCGCGACACCGGCCTCGGTCGCCTTGGCACCACAGCTCGCCGTGTCCGACACCTGGATGTCGTTGACGGACGGCGGGGAGACACAGGTGACAGGGGCGGCACCGGCGACACCGGCACCGGCCACCGAGAGTCCCGCCGCGACACCCAGACCGACGACCATCGCCGCTCCCGCACGCGCCAGCCGGCGGCCGAACAAAGAAGAGATGCGGGTACGAGTGGCCGAGGCGGTGGAGGTGGCGGGCGTGGAGACAGCGAGCATGGAAGCTCCTTCTGGGAACGTCTAATTGGAGGATTCGCCGCGAGACTACCCGCTCCCGGCCGGTTAGTCCCGGACCGTGTTTCAGGCGAGTCCGTCGAGCAGCTCGGGGAGCTGAGCGACCGAGTCGATGACGTGGTCTGGGCGCTGCACAGCGAGGTCCAGAATCGACTGCCGGAACTTGCCGGTACGTACCAGCGCACCGGTCAGGCCTACCCGTTGTGCGGCGAGGACGTCCCCCGTCAGATCGTCACCGACCATGACGGCCGCTTCGGGGTCGGTGCCCATGAGCTCGGTTGCGGTGAGGAAGGCGGCCAGCGAGGGCTTGCCGACCGAAACGACGTTCGTTCCGGCAATTTCTTCCAGGCCCGGAAGGTACGCGCCGGTGTCGATGCACAGTCCGTCCCTGGTTGCCCACGTCGTCCCCCGATGCATGGCCACCACCGGAACCTCGTCGAGCATCAACTCGACCACCCGGCTGAGCGCACGATGGGTGAATTCGGGGCCTGCGCCACCGAGCACGACGACCTGCGGATCGTCCTCGTCGAGTTCGATGCCGGCGAGGTCGGGCGTGATGTCACCATTGTTGAGCACCCAGGCCCGCGCGCCCGGGTAGGTGGTGCGGAGGTACTCGGCGGTCAGGCGAGCGGCAGTGACGATCTCGCCGGGCTCTGTGTCGATACCCGCGTTCCGCAGCGCGCCCGCTATCTCGTCACACGTCCGCGACGTTGTATTCGTGAGATACGCACACGCAAGTCCCCGATCCCGCACCTCGCGCACGGCGTCGGCCGCGCCGTCGATCGGATGCCAAGAAGTAACCAGAACTCCGTCTATATCGAACAGGATTCCCTCGACCGCAGTCATGGGGTCGAGCCTATCCGGGCGACCGCTGGGCGTGACAGACCACAACGGGGCAGGGAGCGTGGTGCACGAGGTTCTGGCTGACCGATCCGAGCAGGGCACCGAGCACCTTGCCCCGGCCGTGGCTGCCCACCACGAGCAATTGCGCGGCAGAGGCGTGCCGGATCAGGACATCGGCAGGTGCGCCCTCGGTGGTTGTCCCGGTCACCTGCACGTCGGGGTAGTCCCCGGCCCAGGTGGCGAGGCAGTCGGAGACGACGGCCCGCTCCGCTTCTTCGTACGCCGCCCAATCCACGTATTTCGACGCGTGTGCGAGCCCGTGCCGCCTCTCGCTGCTCCAGGCGTGCACGACCTCGAGTCCGACGCCGAACGCCGAGGCGAGGGCGAACGCCTGGCGGACGGCGAGTTCGCTGACGCCACTGCCGTCCACACCGACGACGATCGGGCGCAGGTCCGGTGAGGGGGCTTCGCGTGCACCCCGGAACACGGCCACCGGGCACTGCGCGGAGTTGATCGTGCGCAGTACCGTCGAACCGAGCAGGTAATCCGTGATGGCACCCGCACCCTGCGCGCCGACAACCACCATCCGGGCGGCGCGTGACAACTCGATCAGGTGGGCGGCTGCGGTCCCGGTCCGCAGGTCTGTCTCGACGGGAAGTCCGGGGTGCTCTTCCAGCACGGCCGTGCGGGTGGTGTCCAGCATCGCGTTTCCGTCTTCCCGAAGTTCCTGGATGAACTGCGCGTCGATCATCATTGCGGTGCCGTTGTAGAACGTCGCCCCGTCCGGGTAGGTATGCGCGAGCAGGAGCGGGGCACCGAGCCGGACTGCGGTCGCCGCGGCCCAGCGCGCCGCGTCGAGAGCAGGCCGTGATCCGTCGACACCGACCACCACCGGTGGGCCCGCGTATTCACTCATGTATCTCTCCCTCTATGGTTCGAGAACTGCTGCACCGCTGAACTTTCCGTCCGCGAGATCGCGCAGCGCCCGATCTGCGTGGTCGAGCGGATAGGGATGGGTGTCGACCCTCAATCGATGGTCCGCCGCGAATCGGAGGAACGCGACGGAATCTGCCCGGGTGTTGGCGGTGACGCTGCGGACCTGCCGCTCCCGGAACAGATGCTTCTGGTAGTCGAGCCGCGGAATGTCTGTCAGATGGATGCCCGCGACGGCGAGCGTGCCACCGTCGGCGAGCGCCTCCAACGCCGTGGGCACCAAGTCTCCGGCGGGTGCGAACAGGATCGCCGAGTCGAGCGGTTCCGGTGGGGTGTCGCGCACCCCTTGCACCGACGCCGCGCCGAGTTCCTCGGCAAGTGCCCGTGCCTGCGCGCCTCGCGTCATGACGTGCACGCGGACGCCACGGGCGAGCGCAACCTGGGCGGTGAGGTGAGCGCTGCCCCCGAAGCCGTAGATGCCCAAGGCGCCGCCGTCCGGCACCTCGGCCCGTATCAGGGCCCGGTAACCGATGATCCCGGCGCACGGGAGTGGTGCGAGCTCGGCGTCCGGATAGCCGTCCGGGAGTTGCAGCGCGTAGTCGGCGGGCACCGTCGTGAATTCCGCGTATCCACCGTCCGCGTCCCACCCCGTGTAGCGCGACTGCCGGCAGAGATTCTCGAGGCCGCGACCGCACGCCGGGCACCGACCACAGGTGTGGCGCAGCCAGGCGACACCGACGCGATCTCCGGCGGCATAGGCCCCGGAGACGGAGTCGCCCACTGCGACAACCTCTCCCACCACTTCGTGACCGGGAACGACCTGCGGTCGGT
This sequence comes from Rhodococcus sp. WAY2, assembly GCF_009859915.1. NCBI lineage: Bacteria > Bacillati > Actinomycetota > Actinomycetes > Mycobacteriales > Nocardiaceae > Rhodococcus > Rhodococcus sp. WAY2. Next base: position 1,648,476 of record NZ_CP046572.1, on the reverse strand, counting down.
GCGCGGGAAGATCACCCTCGGCGATATGTAGGTCGGTTCGGCACACCCCACAGGCCAGTACCTTGACCAGCAATTCACCCGGCTCGGGCTCGGGGAGCGCTTCGATGTCCCACTGCAGCGGAGTGCCCGCGATCGGTCCGGGGCTGACGGCGCGCCACGCACCCATCGTCCGGATTCCGCGTCGCGTCGCCGCCATACCCACAGGATGCCCGCGGCGCGGCGCCGACACCACGAAATCCGCAGTGTCGCGACCGCACGCCGCGCCGGGATGGTTGCCTACAGCCGCATCGGCCCCGGTCAGCCCGGGCTCTGCGTATGCTTGCCCCCCGCCGGCGGAGAAACGGGCGAGTCCGTGGGCGCCGGCGTGGGAGTGGGAGCCGGCGTGGGTGCTGTGGCTTCGACGGGCGGCGCACCGGTGGTGGGCGCGGTGGCCGTGCTGGTGTCGGTGTCGCGGTGGGTGGCCTTCTTCGCCAGCTCACCTACCTTGTGCTGCACGTGCGGGGCCTTCTCCTTCACCGCCTCGGTCGCGCCGCTCACCTTCTCCTGCACACTGGGGTTGTGCCAGACTTCGAGGGATTGATCCCTCATCTTCTCGTAAGTCTGCCTGCCGGACCGGGTGCCCAGGACGAAACCCACGGCCGCCCCCGCTGCAAAAATTAACGCTCTCTCCATGACCTCTCCTGACTGTTGTGCGACAAACGTGTACGAATCACCGTCGGAATGTCCTGCTACACAGCTATGCCCTCAGCGCCCGAGCCCAAACTTCCTCCACGACGGACGACCCTTCGGCCGCGCCGGATGAAACACCTCTCGTCGGAACCAATCGAGTCGGTCCCGGCCAACTAGGCTCCGAGAATGGACCTGCGCGGTGAAGACCTGTTCACGGTTGCGGGGTCTCTGGCCGAGCTGATCGGCGCCCCGATCACGATCGAGGACGAGAACTCGACGGTGCTCGCGTATTCGAGTGGTGAGCAGGCGGTGGACGAAGCGCGAATCGGCACCATCCTGGGCCGGCAGGTGCCGGGACGGTACCGGCAGTTGCTCACCGAGGCCGGTGTGTTCGAACGCCTTCACCACGACACCGACGTCATCTATGTCGATCTGCACGTTCCCGACATGCGACCGCGGGCGGCGATCGCGGTGCGTGACGGCGGTCGCCCGGTGGGGTCCATCTGGGCAGCCGTCACCGCCTTTCCGACGCCGGAACAGGAAGCGATCCTCCGGTCCGCCGTACCGGTCGTGGCCGAACATATCGCCGCGCAACGCGAACGGGTCGATGTCACACGACGATTGCAGGTCGACCGGGTCCGTGCCCTCCTGACCGGCGGCGAGCCCGCTTTCCGGGCCGCCGACGACCTGCGGTGGAGCGGTCCGATGACGGTTGCCGCGGCGGCCCCGGTCACGCTCGGCTCGTCGCTGCCGTCCGGTCTGCTGGCTTCCCTCGGTCTCTACCTGGACACGCTGGCCGTCGAATCCGTCGCAGCCCAACTCGACGACACCATTTATGTGGTGATCGCCGCCGGGGAGAAGGAGGTTCGCCGTCTCGCCGAGAATTTCCTCGGACGTGCGCGCAGTGGACATGCCTTCGTCGTCGCGGTCGGGCGCGGGGTCGACACGGCAGGACAGGCGCATCTGTCGCGCGGTGACGCCGACCGGATACTCGCGGCGCTGCAACACGCCTCCCACGGCGGTGTCGTCGGAACCATGCGCGACACGCTGGCGTCGGTCCTCGCGCTGCGCGTGGCCGACATCTTCGACGGGTTGGGCACGCTCACCCCGCTGGCCGCCCTCCTTGCGCACGACGAGCAGCACGGCACCGACCTCGTGGCCACGGCACGCGCGTTCCTGGACCATGGCGGCGACGTGGCCGACGCCGCCGCAGCCCTGCACGTCCACCCCAACACCCTGCGCAACCGGCTCCGGCGCTGCGTCGAGTCGTGCGGCGTGGACCTCTCCGACGCGGACACCCGACTCGTCCTGATGCTGCATTTGAAACTGCGCGGACTGCGCGGGCACTGAGCCGTGGACCCACCCTGGCCGATTGCACAACGTGGACGGTCCGGCACTGGCCGAACGGCTACTCCCCCCGCGTGATCGTCGATCGATGATGGACACATGAGCACAACTGCGCGCCCGGAGCATGTCGCGATCGTCGGAGCCGGTGTCATCGGCCTGTCCACTGCCTGGTTCCTACAGGAGCGTGGGGTCCGCGTCACCGTCGTCGACCGGGAAGGTGTTGCGGCCGACGCCTCGTGGGGAAATGCAGGGTGGCTCGCTCCTGCCCTCACCCTCCCGCTCCCGGAGCCCGCCGTCCTGAAGTACGGCCTACGCGCGATGCTGAATCCCTCCTCCCCCGTGTATGTTCCGTTCACCACCGACCTCCGCCTCCTCCGTTTCCTCGTCGGTTTCGCCCGGCACTGCACTCCCGCACGATGGGCGGAGGCGATGAAGGTCTTCGCCGAAGTGAACCGGATTTCCCTGGGCGCCTACGACCAACTCGCCGAGGGCGGCGTCGCCGAACACACCCACCTCGCCGACCCCTTCCTCACTGCGTTCACGTCGGACGCGGACCGGGAAGTGCTCGTCGACGAGTTCCGCCACGTGGAGGCGATCGGTGGCGAGGTCGAGTTCGACCGGCTCGATACCGACGAGATTCACTCCCTGGAACCGAGTCTCGGGGAGGGCGTGCACTGCGGTCTCCGCCTGCGGAACCAGCGCTTCATCGATCCGCCGCGGTTCGTGCATTCTCTCGCCGACGCCGTCCGCGCGCGGGGTGGCGACATCGTCTCCGGATTCGACGTCACCGCGGTCCAGGACCGTGGCGCGTCCGGCGTTCGGCTCGCCTCTGCCCGCGGAGATTCGGTGTCGGCCGATGCGGTCGTGATCGCGAACGGCGCCCGGCTGGGCACACTGGCACGTCCCTTCGGCGTCCGGGCACTGGTCCAGGCCGGCCGTGGCTACAGTTTCAGCGTCCAGCCACAGCAGATGCCCAAGAATCCCGTGTACTTCCCCACTCAGCGGGTGGCGTGCACCCCGTTGCACGACCGCTTCCGTGTCGCCGGAATGATGGAATTCCGGAGTCCCGACGCACCGCTCGATCCCCGACGGGTCCAGGCCATCATCGATGCCGCGACACCCCTGTTCACCGGTATCGACTGGAATGCCCGCCAGGAGGAATGGGTGGGTTCACGGCCGTGCACCACCGATGGGCTGCCCCTCGTCGGGGCCACCCGCTCGCCTCGCGTACACGTTGCCGGCGGCCACGGAATGTGGGGAATCGCGCTCGGCCCACTCACGGGCCGCCTGGTGGCCCAGTCGATGACGGGGGGCGAGCCGTCCGCGGTGTTGCGGCATTTCGACCCTCTACGCTGAGCCCGTCCTTCGTCTCAGGCCAATGCGCCGACCACCGCCTCGGCGCGGGCCAGGAGGGTGCCCGACGACGCGAGCGCCACCACCGCGTCGATCTCGGGGGCCAGGTACCGGTCGGTTCCGGGTCCGGCGACGTGCTCCCGGATCGCGTCGCGTACGGCACCCGTTGCAGGCGAAGGCTCGAGCGGCGCACGGAGGTCGAGTCCCCGTGCGGCAGTCAGTGCCTCGACCGCGAGGACCCTGGTGAGCCCGTCGAGGGCGCGGCGAAGTTTGCGGGCCGCCGACCACCCCATCGACACGTGATCCTCCTGCATCGCCGACGACGGAATCGAGTCGACACTCGCAGGCGCGGCCAGGCGCTTGAGTTCGGACACGATCGCGGCCTGCGTGTACTGGGCGATCATGTGGCCGCTGTCGACGCCGGGGTCGTCGGCGAGGAACGGGGGCAGCCCGTGGTTGCGGGCGACGTCGAGAAATCGGTCGGTGCGGCGCTCGCTCATGCTCGCCACGTCCGCGACCACGATCGCCAGGAAATCCAGGACGTAGCCGAGTGGGGCTCCGTGGAAGTTGCCGTTCGACTCGACGCGGCCGTCCGCGGTCACCACAGGGTTGTCGACGGCGCTCGCGAGTTCCCGCGCCGCGACCTGCTGGGCGTGGGCGAGGGTGTCGCGCGCGGCGCCGGCGACCTGGGGGGCGCAGCGCAACGAGTAGGCGTCCTGGACCACCGTGCACCCGGGCCCCGCGTGGCTGCGCACGATCTCGGAGCCGGCCAGCAGCCGAGTCATGTTCTCGGCCGCCGCGGCCTGCCCGGGATGCGGCCGCAGCGACTGCAGGTCGGCGGCGAAGACCCTGTCCGTGCCGAGCAGACCCTCGACGCTCATCGCTGCCGTGATGTCGGCCAGACGCAGCAGGTGACGCAGGTCTTCGCAGGCCAGCAGCAGCATGCCCAGCATGCCGTCGGTGCCGTTGACGAGGGCAAGGCCCTCCTTCTCCTCCAGCGACACCGGTGCGATTCCGGCGACCCGCAGCGCGTCGGCGGCGGGGGTAGGACAGCCCTCGGCGTTCCGTATGGTGCCCTCACCGATCACGGCGAGGGCTACATGTGCCAGCGGCGCCAGATCGCCCGAACAACCCAGGCTCCCGTACTCGTACACCACCGGAGTCAGACCCGCCGATAGCAGGTTCGCGTACACCTGCGCGACCTCCGGCCGAACGCCGGTGTGGCCTGTGGCGAGAGTCGAGAGCCGCAACAACATCAGCGCACGCACCACCTCGCGTTCCACCTCCGGCCCGTTGCCGGCGGCGTGGGAACGGATCAGGCTGCGCTGCAGCTGCGCGCGCTTGTCGACCGGAATATGACGGATCGCGAGGGCACCGAACCCCGTCGAGACGCCGTACACCGGTTTCGGATCCTCGGCGAGAGCCTCGATCCACCGACGACTTTTCGCCATGGTGGACAGAGCCTCTTCGGAGATCCGCACCGGGGCGCCGAGCCTGGCCACCCGGACCACTTCTTCGGCGGACACCGGGCCGACACCGACGACGACAGGCTCTTCGGTACCCACAGTCCCAGTGTCCACCCCGGCGCGGGGTGTAGGTCGGGAAATGCGGGGTGCCAACGGCGATTACACGTCGCCGCGCAGAACTTCTTCGATTTCGCGTGGCGTCATGAGACGTTCGAGTTTTTCACTCGGCCACGAGGACGGACGTCCTTGCAATCGGGCAGATTCGAGTAGAGGGAGAGGGCTGCGGTCCCGCCGCAGGATCGAATGAACATTCACGACGATCACTTCCGAACACCGACTCGACGACGTGCCAATGCGCTGGCACCGAACCATTGCACTGATTTTTCTATCGCTCATCGTGCCTCGTGAGTTACACAGTTTCGGTGAGGCGCGCGGAGCGAAGCGACAACCTGTCCGGAGCGAAGCGACAACCTGTCCGGAGCGAAGCGACAACCTGTCCGGAGCGAAGCGACAACCTGTCCGGAGCGAAGCGGCGAGCCCATCGGGGTACAAAGAAGTGACCTGCCGCACATCCTCGTTCTCCGAGCGCCTACGATGACGGCAAAGTAGTTGTAACTACCCGTACCACCTTCCCTGACTGGAGACAGCCGATGGCAAACACCCTCGAAGCAAGCATCGAAATCGACGCGACCCCGCAGGATGTGTGGGCGGTGGTGTCTGACCTGAAGCGGATGGGCGAGTGGAGCCCGCAGTGCCGCACGATGCGCGTCCTGGGCGGTGTGGTCGAAGAAGGCACGAAGACGATCAACATCAACCGCAAGGGCATGCTCGTGTGGCCGACCACCTCGAAGGTCGTCAATTTCCAGCCGAACAAGTCGATCGCCTTCCGCGTCGTCGAGAACCGCACCATCTGGTCGTACGAACTCCAGCCCACCGCCGGCGGAACCAAGGTCATCGAACGCCGGGAGGCGCCGACCGGAACGACCAAGGTGTCGCAATTCCTGATCAAGACCGTGCTGGGTGGCAACGACGACTTCGAGGTCGAACTGATCGAGGGTATGAACACCACCCTGGCCCGTATCAAGGCAGCCGCCGAAGCGAAGTAGCCCGCTTGACTCTCGACCTGGTCGAGCCTTCACCGTGAACCGCATGGAGAACTCGGATGACGTGATGGCGCAGATCGGTCGAGGCCAGGAACTCGCGACAGCAGGCGACGCCGAGGGCGCCCGACATCTCTTCGCCGAGGTGTGGGGCGCCCTCGAGGCGTCTCCCGAGGGCACTCGCGATCCCCTTCACATCGTGACCCTCGCCCACTACATGGCCGACGTTCAGATCGACCCCGCAGAGGAACTGCGCTGGGATCTGCGTGCGCTCGAGGCCGCGGACACGCTGACGGATGATCGCGCGCAACGGCACGACGCCTCACTGCAGGTGGCGGCGTTCTACCCTTCGCTGCACCTCAACGTCGCGGCGGCCCATCTCGCGCTGGGGCATGTCCCGGAAGCCCGCTTTCACCTCGACCGGGCCGCCGAGGAATCCCACCACCTCGCCGAAGACGGCTACGGCCGCACCGTTCGCGGTGCCATCGCGCGGTTGCGTCGCCGCATCGACGAGACCGCACCTGTCATACCCCTCGGCAAAAGTGAACGCCGTGCTGAGCATCGGTGAGCTGTCGCGGGCGTCCGGCCTGTCGGTCAGTGCGCTGCGGTTCTACGACAAGGCAGGCGTGTTGGCACCGCACACTGTCGACCCGCACAGCAGCTACCGTCGGTACACCGACCAGCAGGTCGACGCGGCCGTTCTCCTCGCTGCGATGCGGCGTGTCGGGATGCCGGTGAAGGAGATGACGGCGGTGCTGTCCGGTACCGATCCGCACGCTCTGCTCGACCAGCACCTGTGCAGACTCGAGCAGGGCCTTGCCGATGCACGACGCGAGCTGACCCGGATACACCGTCTCGTGGACGGGCGCGTGGAGCGAGGAGGCACCGTCGTAGTCGATGCCGATGACCTCGCCGATGCTGTTGCATCGGTCCGGTTCGCCGTCGACCCGAAGTCCGAGTTTCCGGCGTTGCGCGGAATCCATCTCGAGACCGACGGTGACGTGCTGCGGCTCGTCGCCACCGACCGCTACCGGCTGGCGGTCGCCGAGATCGCCGCAGTGCACTCGCCGCAGAAATCCATCGCGGTCACAGTTCCTTCGACGTTCCTGACGGACGCTGCACCCCGACTGCGCCGACATGGGCAGGTTGCCGTCACCGTGGACGCACGCACCGTCACGCTGCGCTGTGGGGAGGAAGAGTTCGTGAGCGAGGCACTGGATGGAGTGTTCCCCGATCATCGCAGTCTGTCGAGTGCGGTTCCCGGAACCGAAGCGACGATCTCGGCGACCGAACTGCGGGCAGTCCTTGCCGGGAGGGGCGAGCGGGTGGACCTCGGCGTCCTCGACTCTGGTTCCATCGTGGTCGGCGCGCAGCAACGTGGTTTTGCCGATCCCTGCCGAGACCGGCCGGTGCTCTTCCACGTACAGGTGAACGCGGGTTTTCTCCTCGACGCGGTCGCCGCCCTCCCCGGCGATCAGCTGACGTTCCGCTTCGGCGGCCCCATCGCACCGCTCGCCATCCGTCCGCGGTCCGTTTCCTCCTCCGCCTCGGTGAGTGCGTACTCTCTCCTGATGCCGTTACAGCCGGCCGCGCTCACGTAACCTGTGAGGGCGCCGCAACGGCAGGTAGCCGTCCCGCCCGACACAGTTAGAGGAGCCCGTGGCCCGTAAGCCCAGACCACCCGGAACCGCGCAGACCTCAGGGATCGGCCACTTCGTCGATCTCGCCCGGGGAGCCGTCCCACCGCTTCATCCGGCCGGACTGCCCTTCGTTCTCGCACCGCTCGGTGTGGCCCTACTCGGCCGCAACCGCAAGTGGGTCCGGCGTGGTGCGCTGACCTCTGCCGCGGCGTGCGCCGCGTTCTTCCGGCATCCGCACCGTGTTCCGCCCAACCGGGTGGGCGTAGCGGTCGCGCCTGCCGACGGTGAAGTCGCACTCGTCGACACCGCCGTGCCGCCGGCCGAACTCGACATGGGTTCCGAGCCCCTGCCCCGGGTCAGCATCTTCCTGTCCGTGCTCGACGTCCACGTCCAGCGCAGTCCCGTCGGCGGAGTGGTGCAGAAAGTCGTGCACCGGTCGGGTCAATTCCTGTCCGCCGACCTTGCCGATGCCAGCGAGGTGAACGAACGCAACAGCATGCTGCTGCACACCTCGGACGGCCACGACGTCGCAGTGGTGCAGATCGCCGGCCTGCTGGCCCGGCGAATCGTGTGTGACGCCGCGGTCGGCGACACCCTCCCCATCGGTGACACCTACGGTCTGATCCGGTTCGGCTCCCGCGTCGACACCTACTTCCCTGCGGGCACCACCTTGCTGGTGGAGCGTGGCCAGCGGACGATCGGTGCCGAAACCGTCATCGCTCAACTGCCGTGATCGCCAGTACGAAGCAGCGGAGAGGGAGACCACGGCAAGCGGTGCGCTTGCTGCCGAGTGTCGTCACGATTCTCGCGTTGTGTGGTGGGCTGTCCGCGGTGAAGTTCGCGCTCGACGGCGATCTCGGGACCGCGCTGGCAATGATCGGTGCCGCCGCGGTGCTCGACTCCCTCGACGGGCGGATCGCCCGGCTCCTCGACGCCACCAGCAAAATGGGTGCCGAGCTCGATTCGCTGGCCGACTCCATCTCGTTCGGTGTCGCCCCGGCCCTCGTGCTGTACGTCACCCTGCTGGACGGGCAGAGTTTCGGCTGGATCATCGCGCTCATCTATGCAGTGAGCATCGTGCTGCGGCTCGCCCGCTTCAACACTCTGCTCGACGACGACGATATGCCCGGTTACGCCAGCGAGTACTTCGTCGGCGTCCCGGCACCCGCGGGAGCCTTGGTAGCGCTCACGCCCTTGGCGGCGGCAGCGCAGTGGGGCGATGGCTGGTGGTCGTCGTATCCGGTCGTCGTGGCGTGGACGGTGTTCTCCGCGGCCCTGATCGTCAGCCGCATTCCGACTCTGGCGCTCAAGACCGTGTCCGTGCCGCCTCGCATGGCAGCAGGTCTGCTGGTGCTGGTGGCGCTCGCAGCGGCAGCGTTGGTCACGTATCCGTTCATTCTGTTGATGGCCCTCGTCGCCGTGTACCTGGCGCACATTCCGTTCGCCGTCCGCTCGCAGCGGTGGGTGGCGGCGCGGCCGGAGACCTGGGAGATCAAACCGGCCGAACGGCGAGCCATCCGGCGACAGCCCGACACCCGCGGACGGCGCTCCGCGGCGCGGCTCGGGTTGCGCCGTCCACGAGCCCGATAGTGCACTCGCGCACGTAGGCTCGACGCGTGACCTCACCGGAACTCGCGCTCACAGTCCGACTGAACACTTCGGCCGCGGACACGCGACGCGGCGTCATACGGCTGCATCCGGAAGCGCTCGCCGCGCTCGGTCTCCGCGAGTGGGACGCGATCGCGTTGGTCGGGGCGCGCCGGACGGCAGCGGTGGCGGGTATCGCGCCGGCCGGAACGCCCACGGGCACCGCGCTGCTCGACGACGTGACGATGTCGAATGCCGGCCTCACCGAGAACGCGACCGTCGTCGTGACGCCGGTGACCGTGTACGGCGGAAGAGCGGTCACGGTCAGCGGCTCAAATCTGGCGGTCACCTCGATCTCGGATGTCACCCTGCGGCAAGCCCTCCTGGGGAAGGTCCTCAGCGTGGGTGACGCGGTGTCCCTGCTCCCCCGCGACCTCGGCCCCGGGACCAGCACAGCGCCCGCAACCCAGGCCCTGTCCCGGACCTTCGGCGTCGCATGGACGTCGGAACTGCTCACCGTCACCGGGGTGGACCCGGCGGGCGGCCCGGTGAGTGTGCAACCCAACACCGCGGTCGGGTGGGGTGCGGGAACGCGCACCGCGGTCTCGTCCGCACCGGCGCGCCTGTCGGCGACGGTGACCGAATCCCAGTCCGTCCCACCCCTGCCCGTCGAGGACCTCGTCGGGGCGCAGACCCAGGCCGCCAAACTGACCGAGTGGCTGGGACTCGCGCTCGACGAACCCGAACTGCTCCGCAAGCTCGGGGCGTCGCCTCACCTGGGTGTCCTCGTGACCGGGCCGGGTGGCGTCGGTAAAGCCACCTTGGCCCGCTCCGTGCTGGCGTCGCGGCGCGTCGTCGAACTCGACGGCCCCAGCGTCGGCGCCCTCGAAGCCGGTGCACGACTGCAACGGGCCACAGCAGCAGTCGACGCGATCAGCGGCGGCGGGGTGCTACTCATCACCGACATCGACACCCTGCTGCCCGCGACTCCGGAACCCGTCTCCGCCCTGATCCTCGACCAACTCCGCCGTGCCGTCGACACTGCCGGTGTCGCATTCGTCGCGACCACCGCTCATCCGGAATCGACCGACACCCGGCTGCGCGGCCAGGAACTGTGCGACCGCGAACTCGCCCTGACATTGCCCGACGGCGCCACCCGAAGAGCCCTGCTCGAACTGCTGCTGCGCAAGGTGCCCACCGACGGGATCGCCCTCGATGCCATCGCGGCCAGGTCGCCGGGATTCGTGGTGGCCGATCTCGCAGCACTGTGCCGGGAAGCAGCGTTGCGGGCTGCCTCTCGCGCCACCAAATCACCGGCCGACCCGGCTCTGACCCAGGAGGATCTGCTCGGCGCCCTCGACGTGATCCGCCCCTTGTCGAGGTCGGGAAGCGAGGAGCTGGCCATCGGCAGCCTCACTCTCGACGACGTCGGCGACATGGTCGAAACCAAGCAGTCCCTCACCGAGGCGGTGCTGTGGCCGTTGCAGCATCCGGATTCGTTTGCACGCCTCGGTGTCGACCCTCCGCGCGGAGTCCTGCTGTACGGACCTCCCGGCTGCGGCAAGACCTACCTTGTTCGGGCCCTTGCCAGTACGGGACACCTCAGCGTGCATGCCGTCAAGGGCGCAGAGCTGCTGGACAAGTGGGTGGGCGCGTCCGAGAAGGCGGTGCGCGAGTTGTTCCAGCGGGCCCGCGACTCGGCGCCGTCCCTCATCTTCCTCGACGAGATCGACGCGCTGGCCCCGCGCCGCGGTCAGAGTTCCGACTCCGGTGTCTCCGACCGCGTGGTGGCCTCGCTGCTGACCGAACTCGACGGCGTCGAGCCTCTGCGCGATGTCGTGGTGCTCGGCGCCACCAACCGACCCGACCTGATCGACCCCGCCTTACTGCGGCCCGGACGCCTCGAACGACTGGTGTTCGTGCCGCCGCCCGACGCGGAGGCGCGCAAGGCGATCCTGCGGACCGCGGGCAGTTCGGTCCCGCTCGCCGACGACGTCGACCTCGACGACCTGGCCGACAACCTCGACGGCTACTCGGCCGCCGACTGCTCGGCGCTCCTCCGCGAAGCCGCGCTCGCCGCGATGCGCCGGAGCATCGATGCCGCCGACGTCACCGCCGGCGACGTGGCCGCAGCACGCGAGAAGGTGCGCCCCTCGCTCGACCCCGAGCAAGTGGCGCACCTCAAGGCCTATGCGCTGTCGCGCCCGTGAGTACTTGTTAACCGCCCGCGGTTAACAAGTACTCACGGGTCAGGACCAGCGGCCGAGCAACGTCGCGGCGTGCGCGGCGAGGGCAGCTTGGAAGAACGGACCGAAGCTCACGCGTGCGACGCCGAGCGGCCCGAAGGATGCCGGGTCGTCCTGGTCGGGCAGGCCGATCGCGTTGACGGGCAGCGGAAGCTCCGAAGTGAGACGTTTCTGGGTGGCGTCATCGTGGCGGCCTACCGGGTACAGGACGTCGGCGCCGGCGTCGGCTGCGAGCTTCAGCCGGGAGATGGCACGGTCGACGCGATCGGCATCGTCACCGACCTTCTTGACGAACAGGTCGGTCCGCGCATTGACCACGACGTGCACGCCTGCGGCGTCGGCGGCCTGGCGTAGTTTCCCCACGAAGTCGGCGTGCTCCTGCGGCTCACGCAGCCGACCGCCTTCACTGTGGACGGTGTCCTCGATGTTCAGCCCCACGGCGCCGGCGCCGATCAAGCCGTCGATGAGGCGAGCTGGTTCCTCCCCGTAGCCGGATTCGATGTCCACCGAGATGGGCAGGTCGACGGCGGAGGTGATCTGGGCGATCCGATGCAGCAGCTCGTCGAAGGTGATTCCCTCGTTGTCGGGCTTGCCGATCGAGTCCGACACCGGATGGCTACCGACCGTGAGTGCTCGGAAACCCGCGGCGACAGCCAGATTCGCGGACCACGCATCCCATACCGTCGGCAGGATGACCGGGTTACCGGGCTGATGCAGCTGCAGCAGCGTTGTGGCCTTCTCGTGGATCGACGTCATGGGTGGGCTCCTCGCCTCGGAAAGTGTTGGACGGAGTCGTTCTCGGTACGCCTTCGTTGGCAACGCGAGGTGGGTGCCGTCCATTCCTCGCTGCTCGAGTACCGTGAGTGGATGGACTTCCGCGAACCCCTGTCGGCGGCGGCGGCCCTCGCCTCCGGCGCACTGGCCGGGTTCGTTCTCACCAATCCCCGCAATCGCGCGTGGGCCATTTATGCGTCGGATCGTGAGATCGACCGGTGGCTCAGCAGCCAGCCGACCGGTGTCGTGGTTGCCCTCGTCCTCGCCGTGATCGCTGTGGCCGGACTGCAGCGGTCGGGCTCACGCCGCGCCTCGTGGATCGTCGCCGCGGCGTGTGCACTCGTCCTGATCGCAACCCGCTCGGCGGTGGCCGGGGCAAGTGGTGTCGACACGCTGATCGCGTTGCACTTCGCGAAGACCGCGACCGCGGGGATTCTTCTCGGAGCCGCGGTCGCCGCAGTGTGGGGACGGTGGGGTCCGCAGCTGACGCTGACGCTCGGCGCGGCGGGAGCGTTCGTTCTCGCGAGCGTCGCGCGACTACCACGCGGTGACACCGAGTATCTCGAGCCGGCAAGCCGGAGTACGTCCGCGATCGGGGAACCACCGATGTGGTTGCTGATCGGGACGCTGGTACTGGCCCTCGTGTCGACCGCCCTCGCCCAGAAGCAGTTCCGGGTGCAGCGTCCCGAACGTCGAACCCTCCAGACGGCATTGGCCGCGGCACTGGCTCTCGCTCTCCTCAACCGGCTACTCGGCGCGTGGATCGACGACCACGAATTCGGTGAACCGCTGACGGTGTGGCTGATCATTGCCTTCTGCCTCGTGGTGGTGCTGGTGTGCACGGAGGTGTCCGCACGCTTGCTCCCCGGTGCCGACGGGCATTTCCTGCTGGCCGCCACGGCAGTCACCGCCGCGGCCATGCCCGTCCTCGACGACCTCCGGACCCCGCGCGTGACAACCCCCGCCTCCGCCGTCCTGATCGTCGGTGTCACAGCGTTGGCACTGGGCATCGCGGTCGCGGTCCGGGTTCCTCCGACGTTGCGACGACCGTACTGGGGGCTCGGGCTCGCCGCCCTCGTTCCCCTGACCACCGCCATACAACCCGAGTTCGGCAGTGACGCCGTCCTCCTTCTCGCCCGGCTCTTCGTCCTGTGCACCGGGATGGGTTTTGCGCTGGCAGCCGCGCTCCCCGCGTCGGCGCCGGTCGCGGTTCTGGGTCTGGCGTTGCCGTTCGCCTCGCTCGTCTTCGTGGCGGCAACCACCATCCCGGGCAGCCGGGTCGTGTATGCCGGCGCCCATGAACCGCTCGGCGCTGTGGCGGCGTTCACCCCCGACGGTCCCTCGCCCGCCTCGACGGCATCGGACCATCTCGCCGGGATCGCGATGCTGGCCGTCGTGGCGTACTGCGCCTACTCGATACGGTCGCGTCGCCTACCGCTGGAAACGACCGCACCGCTCACCTAGTCGAGCAGACCCAGCGACTGCAGCCGGCGAAACACCAGCATCGAACCGGGCGCGACGTCGGGCATCGCCGCGTACTCGTCGACCGTGAAGTACCGCAGTTCCGCGATCTCGCTCGTGGGCCGCGGCTCAGCGCTCAGTTCTGCAAGAAAGCACGTCATGTGCAGGGCGGTGCCTTCGGGATGCCCGTACGCCGGCGCTTCGAAGACTCCCAGTTGCTCGAGGGTGCCGTCCACGATTGCGGCGTCGAGTTCTTCCCGAATTTCCCGGTGCAGCGCCTCTTCGGCGTTCTCGCCGGGATCAATCTTGCCGCCGGCCATGTAGAACGCCGACTTTCCGACCGATCTCGTCTGCAGAAGCCGCCTCCGGCGGATGTGAGCGAGGGCTGCGGTTCGGATCTCGGCGGGCACGCCTCACAAGATAGAACAGCCCGCCGCGGCGTTGAAATGACGCAGCGTGACAGGCCCGCCCGTTTCGTCCGGTTTGCCGGGACTCGAGGCCGAAACCTGGAACCAGTAAGATGTACGTCGTAGACCAACTCGCTAGCTTCGCGAACGGTCTACACCGACTCGGTTCGCTGCGTTCCGACACCCCGCCGCCCGCTGACCAACGACGGAGTGCCTTTTGCTCGCTGTTCTGCTCGCCCATGCTGTCGCCGCCGTTCTGGCTCCGCTTGTGGTGCGCATGTTCGGCCGCAACGCTTTCTATCCGCTCGCGCTCGTCCCGCTGGTATCTCTCGGTTGGGTGATCGCGCACTGGGGGACGGTGCAGACCGTCGCACTCGAGTGGATCCCCGGCCTGTCGATGAACATCGACTTCTGGTTCGATCCCCTGGCCGCCATCATGTCGGTGCTCGTCCTCGGGATCGGCGCCCTGATCTTGATGTACTGCGCGCGGTATTTCACCGACGACGAGCCGCGGCTGGGTATTTTCGCCGCGCAGATGGTGGCGTTCGCCGGCGCAATGTTCGGGCTCGTCGCCAGCGACAACATGTTGTTGCTGTACACCTTCTGGGAGCTGACGACGGTCCTGTCGTTCCTGCTGGTCGGCCATTATGCCGAGCGCGCCTCGAGTCGCCGGGCCGCGACGCAGGCGCTGCTCGTCACCACCGCGGGTGGGCTGGCCATGCTCGTCGGCATCATCATCCTCGGCCAGGTCGGTGGCACGTACAACCTGTCGGAATTGATCGAGGTCGCACCCCGGGGCTGGCTCGCCGGTGTCGGCGTTGTGTTGGTCCTCATCGGTGCGCTGTCGAAATCCGCGATCGTCCCGTTGCATTTCTGGCTGCCCGGAGCGATGGCCGCCCCCACTCCGGTCAGCGGCTATCTGCACGCCGCCGCCATGGTGAAGGCCGGCATCTATCTGGTAGCCCGGCTGACCCCCGGCTTCGCCGACGCCGCCCCGTGGCGATTCACCATCGTCACGCTCGGGCTGCTGACGATGGTGCTGGCGGGGTGGCGTGCGCTGCGGGCCTTCGACCTCAAACTCGTCCTCGCGTTCGGCACCGTCAGTCAGCTCGGATTTCTCATGGTGCTCGTGGGTCTGGGTACGCGGGACGCCATGCTGGCGGGGCTGACCATGGTGGTCGCCCACGCGATGTTCAAGGCGGCGCTGTTCATGGTGGTCGGGATCATCGACCACTCCACCGGCACCCGGGACATCCGGAAACTGGGCCACCTGGGCGCCCGCGCACCGGCGCTGACGGTGTTCGCGGCCCTTGCCGCGGCCAGCATGGCCGGACTGCCGCCGTTCCTGGGTTTCGTCGGCAAGGAAGCAGCCTTCGACTCGTTGCTGAGCACCACGGCGCTCGCGGACCCCGCTCGCCTCGTGGCCGTGGCCGTGGTGGTGGTCGGATCGATTCTGACCTTCGCCTACAGCGTGCGGTTCATGTGGGGGGCATTCGGGCGCAAGCGGCTCGAGAATCCCACCGTTGCCGTGCAGAAAATGCACGCCCCCGGCCCGATGTTCCTGGCCGCGCCCGCGGTGCTCTCGGTGCTCGGTCTGGCCGCGGGTGTGGCGTCACCCCAACTCGAGAAGCTGCTGGTTCCGTACTCGCAGACTCTGCCTGCCGAGGGCGCTTCCGACTACCACCTCGCGCTGTGGCACGGCGTGAACACCGCCCTACTGTTGACGGTGGTCGTATTCGCCGTCGGCACCGCCCTGTTCGTTGCGCAACGGTGGGTCATCCGGTTGCGGTTCGAGCATCCACCGCTCGGCAACGCCGACCGCATCTACGACGCGACACTCCGCTTCATGGACGCCCTGTCGATGCGGCTGACCGGCGCCACCCAGCGCGGTTCGCTCCCCCGGACCCAGGCGATCATTCTCGCCACGCTCGTCGTGCTGCCGCTCGTTCTGCTGTTCACCGGCAGCCGCACCGACGCCGACCTCCGACTGTGGGACTCGCCGGTGCAGTTCGTGATCGGGCTGATGATGGTGGCGGCCGCGCTCGCGGCGACGGTGATGCGCAACCGGCTGGCCAGCGTCATCCTCGTCGGCCTCAGTGGATACGGCTGCGGTGTCCTGTTCGCGCTGCACGGCGCCCCGGACCTGGCACTGACCCAGTTCCTCGTCGAAACGCTGACTCTGGTGATCTTCGTGCTGGTGTTCCGCAAGCTTCCCGCCGAGGTCGACGAGAGCAGGGCGATCGGTTTCAAGCTGCCCCGGGCACTGCTCGCCGTCGCGGTCGGCGCCACCATCACCACGATCGGTGCCTACGCGATCAACGCCCGCAACACGGTGCCCATTCATGGGTTGCTTCCCGACGCCGCGTACTACATCGGAAACGGCAAGAATGTCGTGAACGTCCTACTCGTCGACATCCGAGCCTGGGACACGCTCGGTGAAATCTCGGTTCTGCTCGTCGCCGCGACGGGTGTCGCGAGTCTGGTGTTCCGCAATCGCCGCTTCGGCAGTGCGCCCCGCTTGTCGGACGCCCCTGCGGTCACCGTCGAACAGGCGTCCGCGCAGTCGGAGACGACCTGGCTGCTCGGTGGAGATCTCATCGATCCCCGACACCGTTCGCTGGTTCTCGAGGTGACCACCCGGCTGATCTTCCCGACGATCATGGTGCTGTCGGTGTACTTCTTCTTCTCCGGGCACAACGCACCCGGTGGCGGATTCGCCGGCGGTCTCACCGCGGGGCTCGCCCTTGTGTTGCGCTATCTCGCGGGCGGTCGGTACGAGCTGGGAGAAACGGTCCCGATCGACGCCGGCAAAATTCTCGGGCTGGGCCTCACACTCGCCGCGGGAACGGCCCTGGTGTCGTTGTTCCTCGGCGCACCCGTGCTGTCGTCCGCAGTGTTCGAGGTGACGGTCCCGCTGCTGGGACACATCAAGCTGGTCACCGCACTGTTCTTCGACCTGGGTGTGTACCTCATCGTGGTCGGTCTCGTCCTCGACGTGCTCCGCAGTCTCGGCGCACGTCTCGATGCACAGATCGAGGTGAACCAGAAATGAGTGCAAACATCGGATTCCTCGTCATCATCGGCGTCCTGGTGTCTGCAGGCGTCTACCTGCTCATCGAGCGCAGCATCACGCGCATGCTCCTGGGACTGCTGCTGTTCGGCAACGGGATCAATCTTCTGATCCTCACGTCGGGTGGCTCGGACGGCAATCCCCCGATCGTGGGCCGCGACTCCATCCACGAGTCGATGGCCGATCCCCTCGCGCAGGCCATGGTCCTCACCGCAATCGTCATCACCATGGGCATTGCGGCCTTCGTCCTGGCTCTCGCGTACCGGTCGTTCAAGATCACCACCGCCGACCTCGTCGAGAACGACCCCGAAGACACCCGGGTCCTGCTGCGGCGTTCGCCCTCGGAAGCCCCCGACCGCGACCGCTCCGACGACCCCGTCACCGGCGAGCCCAGTTTCACCGGTGACGCCTTCGACCGGAACGGTAATCCCATCCCCTTGGAAGCACTACGGAACCTCGAAGACCTCGAGGGTTACGAGGAGCTGCACACCGGCGATTTCGACGACGACGAAGACGACAAGGCCACGATCGGAAAGAAGCCGTGACCCTGTCCCCGCACCTCGTCACCACACTCGCGCCGCTGCCCGTTCTCGTGCCCATGCTCGCCGCCGCCGCGACCCTGGTACTCGGCCGGCGTCCCCGGGCCCAGCGGGTGATCACCCTCACCGCACTGATCGCCGTGCTGGTCGTGTCCGCGCTGCTCCTGTACCTCGCGGACCGCGACGGTACGACGGCGATTCAAGTGGGCGGCTGGGACTCCCCCATCGGCATCACCCTCGTCGTCGACCGTTTGTCCGCGATGATGCTCGTCGTCTCGTCGATCGTGCTGCTGGCCGTCATGGCATACGCGGTCGGTCAGGGCATCCGCGACGGAAGTGAAGACCAGCCCGTCTCGATCTTCCTGCCCACGTACCTGGCCCTCACGGCAGGAATATCCAACGCCTTCCTCGCCGGTGACCTGTTCAACCTGTATGTCGGTTTCGAGGTGTTGCTCGCGGCCAGCTTCGTCCTGCTGACTTTGGGAGCGAGCGCCGAGCGGGTCCGCGCGGGCGTGTCCTACGTGATGGTGTCGATGGTGTCGTCGCTGATCTTCCTGGCCGGCATTTCCTTCGCCTACGCGGCCACCGGCACCCTCAACCTCGCCGACATGGCCACCCGGCTCGACGGCATCCCGTCGGGCACGCGCACCGCCATCTTCTGTGTCCTGCTCGTGGCGTTCGGGATCAAGGCCGCGGTCTTCCCCCTTTCGACGTGGCTCCCCGACTCCTACCCGACCGCGCCGGCACCGGTCACGGCCGTCTTCGCGGGTCTGCTCACCAAGGTGGGTGTGTACGCGATCATCCGCGCACACACGCTGCTGTTCCCGGAGGGCGAACTCGACAACGTTCTGATGGTGTGCGGCCTGCTGACGATGCTCGTCGGCATCTTCGGTGCGATCGCGCAGAGCGACATCAAACGCCTGCTGTCCTTCACCCTGGTCAGTCACATCGGCTACATGGTGTTCGGTATCGCGCTGTCCACGCAGTCGGGACTTTCGGGTGCCATCTATTACGTGGCGCACCACATTCTCGTGCAGACCACGCTGTTCCTCGTCGTCGGTCTCATCGAACGACAGGCCGGGTCGTCGTCGCTGCGCCGGCTCGGCGGGCTCGCCGCCGCCAGCCCCGTCCTCGCCATCGTCTTCCTCGTCCCTGCGCTGAACCTCGGGGGCATCCCGCCGTTCTCCGGGTTCATCGGCAAAGTGGCCCTCCTGCAAGCAGGTTCCGCGGACGCCGGGGTACTGGCCTGGATCCTCGTCGGCGGCGGCACCCTCACCAGCCTGCTCACCCTGTACGTGGTGGCCCGCATCTGGACCAAGGCGTTCTGGCGGGCCCGCGCCGACGCCCCGGAAGGTGACCTCGCCGATGTCAGCCCGTCGGCACTGATCGACGAGTCCGAGGCCGACATCCCGTTCGACGACCGCGCCGACGTGGGGCGCATCCCCGCAATGATGTTGCTTCCCACGGTCGCGCTCGTCGGGGTCGGCCTGGCCATGACGGTCTTCGCCGGGCAGATCATCTCGATCAGCGACCGTGCCGCCACCGACCTGCAGGACCGCTCGATCTACATCACCGCCGTCCTGGGCGATCGCAGCGGGGCCGAAGCGCAGGAGGCGCCGCGATGAAACGCGAGAGATTTCTCCAACTCAGCGCACTGGTCTGGTTGACGGCCGTATGGATTCTCCTGTGGGGAAACCTCAGCATCGCCAACGTGGTCGGTGGAGCGGCGGTCGGTGTGCTGATCATGGTGCTCATGCCCCTGCCGGGGGTGCCGGTCCAGGGACGCGTGCACGTCCTGTCGCTTCTCCGGCTGGCCTGGAAATTCGTCTACTACTCGCTCGAATCGAGCCTGCAGATCGCCTGGCTGGCGGTACGCCCCGGTCCACCACCGGTCACCGGCGTTCTGCGGTACCAACTCGGAATCAAATCGGATCTGGTCCTAACCCTGTTCATCGACGTCGTGAATCTCATCCCGGGAACGATGGTGCTCGAGATCGATCAGGTTCGACGAATCGTGTACGTCCATGTACTCGACATGGGTTCGGCGAAGGCGGTCGGCCAGTTCTACCGCACGGTCGCGCAACTGGAACGCTTGTTCATCGCCGCCTTCGAGCGCGACTCCGAATGGAAGCCGAGTGCCTGGCACTTCGGTGACGAGCAGTACGAGGACCCCACTCCGAAGGGCACCACATGACAGTCGTCTCCGTCATATCCGGGATCGTTCTGGTGATCGCCGGCGTGCTGACCACCTTTCGGCTTCTCGACGGGCCCAACTCGCTGGACCGCCTCGTCGCCCTCGACACCCTGATCGCGCTCGCCATGTGTGGTCTCGCGGTGTGGGCCGCCTACACGGGCGACACCACGATCGTCCCTGCCATCGTCGCCCTGTCGCTGGTCGGCTTCATCGGCTCCGTGTCGGTGGCCCGCTTCCGAGTGAGTGACAAATGACCAGTCTCCTGAACTACATCGGCGCCGGTCTCATGCTGGCGGGCTCTCTTCTCGCGCTCACCGCGGCCATCGCCATCGTGCGTTTCCCCGACACTCTGCGGCGGATGCACGCCGCCACCAAACCGCAGGTGGTCGGACTGAACATGGTGCTGGTGGGCGCCGTAATCGAACTGCGGGGCAACGTCGACATCTGGATGTTGATCCTCGTCGGCGTCTTCACTCTCTTCACCGCGCCCGTCATCGCGCACAGCGTCGGCCGCGTCGCGTACCGGGAGCAACGCGATCAGGACGGGCTGATGATGATCAACGAGCTGGAGCCTCCAGAGCGGCCGTGACCACAGGCCGGGAGCCGACGGTGCCCCAGCGGTGCAGCGCGCTGTCCTCGCGGGCGAAGAAGGTCGCGTAGAACCCGAGAATCACAGCGGCGAGGACACCGATCACGATCGGTCCCGAGACCTCGGGGAAGCGGCCCATCGGCACAGCCAGATAGCGGTAGCTGAGCAGCAGTACGACGAGTGTGATCGTCCCGCCCCCGACGAGCCGAATCCGGAACCAGCCCCACCCCCGTTCGGGGTCCCGCAGGGCCGACTCGATGGTCAGGCAGAGCACGGCTCCCGCCACCAGGTCGACTCCGTAGTGATAGCCGAAGCCGAGCGTCGCGGTGAGAGTGCATACCAGCCAGAACGTGCCGCCGAGCCGAAGCCACCAGGTGCCGCCGCGCGAGTGGATGAACAGCGCGAGCGCCCAGGCAGTGTGCAGACTGGGCATGCAGTTGCGGGGTGTCACCGCATCGAACGCCATCGGCGCGGGGGTGAAGTCGGGAGTCGGAACGAAATTCGGCCAGTAGTTGCCGGCCTGGAAGCCCTGCCCGTCGGTGCCGAATGCGAAGATCGGCCCGACCACGGGGAAGAGAAGGTAGAAGATGGGCCCGACGAGGCCGATCAGCAGGAACGTGCGGACGAGATAGTGCGGGGGCCATCCGTTTCGCAGCTGATAGATCGCCACCGCGATCGCGGCGACCGGGAGTTCGATGTAGACCCAGTGCAGAACCCCGTAGCCGACCGAACCGAGCGCATCGACCAGCTGTCCCATGTGCCACGACGGGTTTCCCAGCGCATGGTCGGCGAGCTGCGCGTATTCGTCGAGAACCATCGGGCCGGCCATGATCGTGATCTGCAACCACGCATCGCCGAACTTGGTCGCGAGAATGAGCAGGGCACCGAGCGCCACCCCCTTCAGCGCGCTGTGCCGCTGCTCGCCGGTCCACCGGACCGCGGCGTAGACACCCACCGCGGTGAGGACCCACGTCGCACCGTTTCCGACGGTGAGAGGGCCTCCCGCCGCGTACCGCACAGCGGCAACGGACACATCGATGCCGGCCGCGGCCGATAGGGCCACGATCCGCTGCCGTGACGTGAGCCCGACCATCGCGAGCGCGAGCCCCGCCCAAGGGACGGACGCCGACTTCGGGGTCAGAACATAGTCACGGACCAGGCTTTCGAGTGGCCCCTGGAATCCCTGCGCCGACGCGAGCAACTGCACCGTCACCAGCGCAGCCACGACCCCCAGCACGCCACCGGCAACGAGCGTGGGGGACCGGTCGACGGACCTCCCCGGCCGTGCAACGGCTACTTCGTCGATCGACACCCGGCAAGTGTAAACAACACATGAACGGAAGGTGGACAAGCGTCCGACCCCGGTACCGCGGTGTCAGGTGCCCAGCTCCTTCACGAGAGCATCGACGACGGCCACCAGATCGCCCCCAGTCGCCTCCGCGACCTGGCGTTGGCGCTGATAGGAGGCCCCGCGGCGCGGGATATCGGCCACAGCCGCCAGTTCGTCCGCACACCCGATGCGCGCAGCGGTGGGTGCGAGCTTCTCGAGCAGATCGTTCAGGTCGTCGGTGACGAGCCTCTCGTTGCTGTCCGAGTCGAGGATGATCTCGGCGTCGAGCCCGTACCGCGCCGCCCGCCACTTGTTTTCCTTGACATGCCACGGCTGCAGGTTCGGCAGGTTCTCGCCGGCCTCGAAACGCCGGTCCAGATCGACGATCAGGCAATGCACGAGCGCCACGAGCGCACCGAGTTCGGCCCGGGTCGAAATTCCATCGAAAACCCGCACCTCGATGGTGCCCCAGCGCGGAGCCGGGCGGATGTCCCAGTGCATGCCGCCGATCTTGGTGATCACCCCGGTTTTCATCTGATCACTGATGAAGTCCTCGTACTGCGCCCAATTCGCGAACTGGTAGGGCAACCCCGCCGTGGGCAGCTGCTGAAACATCAGCGCACGGTTACTGGCGTACCCGGTGTTGACGCCCGCCCACATCGGTGACGACGCCGACAACGCCAGTAGATGCGGATAACGCTGCAGCAGAGCATTGAGAATCGGGAACACCTTCTGCGGTGACGACACACCGACGTGAACGTGCACACCCCAGATCAGCATCTGCCGCCCCCACCACTGCGTGCGTTCGATCAGCTCGTCGTAGTCGGGTGTGCGGGTGACCAACTGGGTGGACCACTGCGCGAACGGGTGGGTGCCGGCGCAGATCAGGTCGACACCCAAAGGGTTGGCGGCCCGCCGCAGCAGATCGAGCGACTCGTCGAGATCACTCATCGCCTCGCCGACGGTGGAGTGGATGCCGGTCACGAGTTCGACGGTGTTGCGCAGCAACTCCTTGGTGATGCGCGGATCCTCGGGGCCCGCCAGATTCGCCACCGCATCGAACACCTCGGCGGCGGTGTTGGAGAGATCGCGCGTGACCCTGTCGACCAGCGCGATCTCCCACTCGACACCCAGTGTCGGCCGCGGCGAACCGGGAAAGGGAACTACCACGATTCCGATCCAACCACAGGCCGCACGGTGCGGCAGTACACCGACATCCCGGCGTCAACCGGGATGTCGGGCATCTCAGCTTTCGCCCAGGACACCGCAGGCCACACGTGAGCCTGCGTCCCCGGTGCTCAGGGTTTCCTGATCGGGAGCGGGTGCGTATCGGGTGGGGATGTTTGCGAAGTTGTCGGCGCCGGAGTGGATCATGACCGCGGTCCCGGCTTCGCTGTTCTTCAAGTCCTCCACCGTGAACGCATCAGTGGTGGTGACCAATTCGCCGGTACCGTCTTCGAGAATCTGCAGCGAGGTGAGGTCGCCGCTGGACGGGTGGCCGGAGTGTCCCTCGACCTGGAAGTGTCCACCGGCGGAGAGGAAGTTGCCGGGTGCACCGCCGGTGGGGGCGACGGAATTCGTCTCACACTTGCCGACCGAATGCACGTGGAACCCGTGGAATCCGGGAGTCTGATCCTTGACCGACACGGTGACCTCGACGTGCTCGCCGGACTGTGTGAAGGTGGCGGTGCCGACGTCGTTACCTTCGGCATTCTTGAACGTCGCAGTGAGGGTTTCGCTTCCGCTTCCGCTCTCGCTGTGCCCGCCGGCCGAACCGTGGCCTGCGTCGCCGGGAACGTCTGCGGCACTGGGATCGGCGGCTCCGGTCCACACGGGGGGCGTGGTGCCCGAGACGTCGGACGGCTCCTCGTTGTTACTGCAGGCGGTCAGCCCCAAGGCAGCGATGGCCACCACGGGGGTGACAATGCGCCAGGACATCCGACGGGTAGTACTCGAGGCCATCAAAACCGCTCCTTTGAGGTGGCGAAGAAGTGCAACTGATCATAACCACGACGCCCCTGGACCGGCCTTCCGGTCCAGCCTGCACCGGCGCTCGCGCTACCCGGCGGCGGTGACGATGACGATGACGCCTGCGGAAGAGTTCGCGATACCGGCGAATCGGGGTTTGGCCGTAGCCCCCAGTTCGGCGGCGATCTGCGTCGCCGCTTCCTTCTCGGCAGGCGAATTTCCGTAGTAGACGGTGGTTTCGGAGATCGTTCCGTCGCTATAGTTTCCCGTTTCGGCCACCGTCCAGCCGGCCTCGGTGAGCTCGGTGGCCGTCTGTCCGGCGAGTCCGGTGACGTTGCTGTTGTTGAACACCCGCACGGGCACCGACGACGCGTCGGCGGACACGGATGTACCCGAGGGACCGGACGTGGTGCTCGCCGACGCGGACGTCGAGGTGGCACCGGACGCCGGCGCGGTCGCAGTCGTCGTGCGCGCCGCGGCAGAAGCCGGCGGGGCCGCGGAGGCGGTCGTGACGGTGGCCGCAGTGTTCTCCGAGTCCGAATCACCGAGTGAGGCGAACCCGAGACCGGCGAAGAGTATCGCGAGAGAAATCAGCACCATGGCGAGGGCACGTAACGGCGGGCCGGACGATTGCGGATTCTGATTGCTCACGGTGTCGACCTTAGCGACCGGGATACTAGGTGACGTCGAACCCGAGGCGACGAGCGGCGCGAGCCTTCTGCCTGCTGGCGCGCAGACGCCGCAGCCGCTTCACGAGCATCGGATCTGCCTCGAGCGCCTCCTGGCGGTCGACCAGGGCGTTGAGGACCTGGTAGTACCGGGTGGCCGACATGTCGAAGAGCTCCTTGATTGCCTCTTCCTTGGCCCCGGCATACTTCCACCACTGGCGCTCGAAGGACAGGATCTCGTGTTCCCGACGGCTCAGTCCGTCGGTCGCGACCTCGTCGACACCTGCGGAGTTGTCGTTGTCGGTGCGCTCGGACTGGTTCCGACTACGCGCTGTTGCGCCGTCCATGTCACTCCTCGACTACTAGCTCTCGCTCGAATTCAGCGAAACCACGTTCCCCCGGCTCCTCGATCGCGTGGGCCGACCGAGCAACGAATTACACAGCTGTACTTCAGCGACTATTCAACCATGAGGAAGGCCGCAGGCAGTGCCGGCGACGCGGGCGCGCCGCACTATCCTTGACAACCATGGCCATCCTCCCCATCCGGATCGTGGGCGACCCGGTACTGCACAAGCCGACCGAGCCGGTGTCCCAGTCACCCGCAGAGCTCGCCGAACTCATAGCGGACATGTACGACACGATGGACGCCGCCAACGGTGTCGGGCTCGCCGCCAACCAGGTCGGCGAGTCGCTGCGCGTGTTCGTCTACGACTGCCCCGACGTCGACGACAGCGGCAAAGCCTTCCGCCGTCGCGGTTGCGTCGTCAATCCGGTGCTCGAAACGTCCGAGGTCCCCGAGACCATGCCCGACCCGGACGACGACGTCGAAGGCTGCCTCTCCGTCCCGGGCGAGCAGTTCCCCACCGGCCGCGCCGACTGGGCCAGAGTCACCGGCACGGACGCCGACGGCAGTCCCGTCGACATCGAGGGGCGCGGATTCTTCGCCCGGATGTTGCAGCACGAGGTGGGGCACCTCGACGGCTTCCTCTACGTCGACATGCTGATCGGCCGCAACGCGCGGGCCGCGAAGAAGACGATCAAACGCGCCGGCTGGGGCGTCCCGGGCCTGAGCTGGGTGCCGGGAACGGTCGAAGACCCCTTCGGGCATGACGACTGACATTCCTGTCGGTAGCCGGGTGGTGCTGCGTTACGCGTTGCCTCCCGGCCACAGCCACCCGATGACCGACGTCGTCGGGATTCTGGAGGGCGTCGCGCCGTTCGTCACCGTGCGTGCGTCGGACGGTTCGGTCGTCGAGGTGGAACCGGACCGGGTGATCGCACTCAAGGCCGTCCCCGCGCGGCCGGTCCGCACCAGCGAGATCCGGGCGCTCGAACTCGCTTCCGCCGACGGTTGGCCGGGAGTCGAACACGCCTGGATCGACGGGTGGCTGGCCCGGTACGGTCACGGATTCACCGGGCGCGCGAACTCGGCGGCCCCACTCGGTGACCCGGGCACGGTCGGCGACCTGGCAGACAGCTCCCCCGGCAGCACGCTCGATCGTCTCCGCGATTGGTACGCCGAGCGCGACCGCCCGTTGCGGCTTCTGCTTCCCGATCGGCTGGGCGCGGTGCCACCAGGATGGAATCTCAGCGACGAGGTGGTCGTGATGGCCGCCGATATCGCGAATCTCACTCTTCCCCGTGGCCCTCGCACGACCACGATCACCGATCGTCCCGACTCCGATTGGCTCGCGCTCTACCGGTACCGCGGATCCGCGCTCCCCGACTTCGCGGTCGACGTGCTCGACGCCGTCCGCGGCGGCACGCTCGGCTTCGGCCGGATCGGCGCCGCCGACTCCACCCTCCTCGCAGTCGCACGCGGTTCGGTGACCTCGGCCCCGGACGGCCGCCTATGGGTGGGACTCACCGCGGTCGAGGTGGCGCAGGCCCACCGCAGGCGCGGTATCGGCAGCCTGATCTGCGGCGAGATGATCGCGTGGGGTCGCGAGCAGGGAGCCACCCATGCCTGCCTGCAGGTGGCCGCGGAGAACGAGGGTGCTCAGGCGATGTATCGCGGCCTCGGCTTCGTTGCGCACCATCGATACCGGTACGCGACGGAACCTGTCGGCGGCGGGCACTAGGCTGACGGCGTGCGCATCGCTACCTGGAACGTGAATTCTGTTCGTGCCCGTACCGACCGGATCCTCGACTGGCTTCAGCGGACCGACACCGACGTGTTGGCCATGCAGGAGACCAAGTGCAAGGACGAGCAGTTTCCGTACGAGCGTTTCCGCGAACTCGGTTACGAGGTGGCGCACGTCGGTATCAGTCAGTGGAACGGGGTGGCCATCGCGTCCCGCGTGGGGCTGACGGACGTTCGGATCGGTTTCGACGACCAGCCCGGGTTCCACAAGGATCCAGAGGTTGCCCCTGTCGAGGAAGCCCGCGCGATCGGTGCCACATGCAACGGTGTCCGCGTGTGGAGCCTGTACGTTCCGAACGGACGCGAGCTGGCAGATCCGCACTACACCTACAAGCTCGAGTGGCTGTCGAAACTGCGTTCGGATGCGGTCCGGTGGCTGGAGAAGAATCCCGAGGAGCAGATCGCCTTGGTCGGCGACTGGAACATCGCGCCCACCGACGACGACGTGTGGGATCCTGCCCTCTTCGAAGGCAAGACGCACACATCCGCACCCGAGCGGGAGGCCTTCCAGTCGTTCCTCGAATCAGGTTTCACCGATGTGGTGCGGCCGCACACACCGGGTCCGGGCGTGTACACCTACTGGGACTACACGCAGCTGCGATTCCCGAAGAAACAGGGAATGCGGATCGACTTCATCCTCGGCTCGCCCGCTTTCGCCCGCCGGGTCGACAAGGCGGAGATCGACCGCAACGAACGTAAGGGAAAGGGCGCGAGCGATCACGCGCCGGTCATCGTCGACCTCGGAGACTGACGCACCTGCACGAGCGCGGAGGCGTAGAGACGTTCAGTCCTCGACAAGGATGTCGAGGGACTCCGGGTGCCGCGAGAGATAGCGCTGGACGTAGGTGCAGATCGGGCGTACTTTCCACCCGCGAGTGCGTGCCTCGTCGAAGGCTGCGCGGACGAGTGTTTCCGCCAATCCCCGGCCGCCGAATTCCTCTTTCACCACCGTGTGCATGAACGCCACCACCTCGCCCGGTTTCGCCGTGAAACCGGGGATGTCGTCCTCGTCGCGATAGCCGAGAATCCCGACGAGTTCGTCACCGAGCCACAAGTCGAAGCGTTCGTGAGCCGGATCGTCGAGTACACGAACATCGGCGGCCGAGACGCTGCCCGACGGGGAAGACTTCGAAATGTGATCCATGCCACCATGGAACCAGTAAGTCGCAGACTGGGGGAGCACAAACGCCGTAACCGGGATCGATTCGTTGCCGGGTTTTCCGCGTCCAGCAGTCAGCGTTCGATCGGTACCACGAGATCGCGATACTCCGGATGTGCCGACAGGAAGCGCTGGACGTAGGTACACACCGGTCGCACCTTCCAGCCGTATTCCCTGGCCAGGTCGAGGGAGCGCCCCACCATCATCGACGCGAGTCCGCGATGCCCGAAGTCCTCGACGATCACCGTGTGCATGAACGAGACGATCGGAGCCGGGACGCTGGGCGGGCGCCGACCGGCCGTCACCCCCACCCCGGCGCCGGCGCCGGTCGGCGGCCCCGAGAGGTCGTAGTATCCGAGGATTCCGACCAGATCCCCACTCAGCCGCAACTCGAAGCGGTTCTGATCGGCATTGTCGATCACGTCCACAACCTGCGAGTCCGTCAGCACTGCGACCTCCTGGGGTTTGCTTCGTGATCAAAACGTGATGTACGTCACCATTTATACCGACTCTCCGGGCTGCTGTCCAAGGTTCCCCCGAATGATTTCTCACAGACATGTCGGTTACAGTCTGTGCGACAACTACACATCCACGGGGGCTCGCACCAGCGGGCTGAGAGGACGGCTAGGGCCGTCGACCGTCGAACCTGTCCGGGTAATGCCGGCGTAGGGAGCATCTCGATGAGCAGAACTGTATCTACGGCCACGTCCGTCACGACGGGGCCGATCGCGGGCAGCACCAAGGAATACGTGCAGTGGAGCGACGACATCCGCGTACCGGTCCGGCGCGTCCACCTGACCAACGGTGAGCATCTCGACCTGTACGACACGTCCGGCCCGTACACCGATTCGAACGCCCAGATCGACGTTGCGGCCGGACTGCCCCGCATCCGCGAGCAGTGGTCCGGGGATCGCGGGCAGACCCAGCTGGACGCCGCCCGGGCGGGCGTCCTCACTCCGGAAATGCGTTACTGCGCTGCGCGCGAGGGTGTCTCACCGGACACCGTGCTCGCCGAGGTCGCTGCGGGACGGGCCGTGATCCCGGCCAACCGCAAGCATGCAGAACTCGAGCCGATGATCATCGGCAAGGCGTTTGCGGTGAAGATCAATGCGAACATCGGCAACAGTGCGGTCACGTCCTCGATCGCCGAAGAAGTGGAGAAGATGGTGTGGGCCACCCGTTGGGGCGCCGACACCATCATGGACCTCTCGACCGGCAAGAACATTCACGAGACACGCGAGTGGATCCTGCGCAATTCACCGGTCCCGGTGGGCACCGTGCCGATCTATCAGGCACTCGAGAAGGTGAACGGCGATCCGACCGCCCTCACCTGGGAGAACTACCGAGACACCGTGCTCGAACAATGCGAGCAGGGCGTCGACTACATGACGGTCCATGCCGGGGTGCTGCTCCGGTACATTCCGCTGACCGCGCGTCGCGTCACCGGCATCGTCTCGCGCGGCGGCTCCATCATGGCGGCCTGGTGCCTGGCACATCACCGGGAGTCGTTCCTGTACACGCACTTCGAGGAGTTGTGCGAGATCCTGCACCGCTACGACGTCACATTCTCGCTCGGCGACGGACTCCGGCCGGGTTCGATCGCGGATGCCAACGACGAGGCGCAGTTCGCGGAGCTTCGCACCCTGGGCGAGCTCACGAAGATCGCGAAATCTTATGGCGTGCAGGTGATGATCGAAGGACCCGGACACGTGCCGATGCACAAGATCGTCGAGAACGTACGCCTGGAGGAGGAACTGTGCGAAGAGGCGCCGTTCTATACCCTGGGCCCATTGGCCACCGATATCGCCCCGGCCTACGACCACATCACTTCGGCCATCGGTGCGGCGATGATCGCGCAGGCGGGCACCGCCATGCTCTGCTACGTGACGCCGAAGGAGCACCTCGGGCTGCCGAACCGCGACGACGTCAAAACCGGCGTGATCACGTACAAGATCGCCGCGCACGCCGCCGACCTCGCCAAGCAGCACCCTCGGGCGCAGGAACGAGACGATGCTTTGTCGAAGGCGCGCTTCGAATTCCGCTGGCACGACCAGTTCGCGCTGTCCCTCGACCCGGACACCGCCCGCGAATTCCACGACGAGACCCTGCCTGCGGAGCCCGCGAAAACAGCCCACTTCTGCTCGATGTGTGGCCCGAAGTTCTGCTCGATGCGGATCTCCGCCGATGTCCGGGAGTACGCCGAGAAGAACGGCCTCGATTCGGTGGAGGCCATCGAGGCGGGCATGGCCGAGAAGTCGGACGAGTTCGTCGGCGCAGGTGGCCGCGTATATCTGCCCGTCGAATCCGTCACCTCAGAGAATCGGTAAGGTCCCCTCCGTGAAGCTGCTGCCCCTGGCCCCCGACGGCCAGACCCCCGTCCGAGTCCTCACCATCGCCGGCACCGATTCTGGCGGTGGCGCCGGAATTCAGGCCGATTCACGGACGATGGCTCTGTGCGGTGTCCACGCATGCGTCGCGGTGGCCGCCGTGACCGTGCAGAACTCCGTCGGTGTGAGCGGGTTCCACGAAATTCCGCCCGAGACGGTGGCGGCGCAGGTCCGCTCCGTCGTCGGTGACATCGGCGTGGGAGCGGCGAAAACGGGCATGCTGGCGTCCACCGCCATCATCGAGGCCGTCGCGGGTGTCTGCACAGAAGTGGGGATCGGGCGCGGCCATCCGGTCCCGCTCGTCGTCGACCCGGTCTGCGCGTCGATGCACGGGGATCCGCTGCTCCACGCCGAAGCGCTCGACGCCGTACGGAACACGTTGATACCGATCGCGACGGTGGTGACGCCGAACCTCGACGAGGTCCGGCTCATCACCGGGATCGAGGTGGTGGACGACGCCACCGCGCGCCGCGCAGCCGAGGCTCTGCACGCGCTCGGGGCCCAGTGGTCGATCGTCAAGGGTGGCCATCTGCGTACGTCGGAGGTCAGTACCGACCTGCTCTTCGACGGGGACACCTTCCGGGAGTTCAGCAGCCCCCGGATCGACACCGGCAACGACCACGGAGGCGGCGACACCCTCGCGGCGGCCATCGCCAGCGCACTCGCCCACGGGTGGTCTGTGCCCGACGCCGTCGCGTTCGGCAAGGAATGGGTCACCAAGTGCCTCGAGGCGTCGTACGACCTGGGGGCGGGTCATGGCCCAGTCTCCCCCCTCTGGCGACTTCGCCGCCCGTGAGTACTTATTAACCTGCGGCGGTTAAGAAGTACTCACGGGCGGCGGAGCCGCAGCCGCCAGATGCCGAGGTCGGACGGCACCCCGCTGGGGGCGGGGGCGAAGAAGGCGCGGCGCCACGGTTTGACGCTGATACCGAGTTCCTCGAGTGTCCCCGGCTGAAGCGCCGAGAGGGTGGCGGACGAAGCCATGACGTTGCCGTCCCCGCCGAGCTCCATCATGCGGGCCGCGATGGTGACGTCGACGCCGAGCCAATCGCTGCCGATCTGCCGGGGAACTCCCGTGTGGATTCCGACCCGCATCCGCGGACGGTAGCCGTCGACCTCGACATTCCGGAGCGCGTCCTGCGCGGCGAAGACGGCGTCGACGGCGCGATCAGGGCAGGGGAAGACGGCCATCACGCCGTCGCCCATCCGCTTCACGACGTGTCCGCCGCGGTCGACCATGGGTGTCTCGATTGCTTTGGCGACGTCTCGTAGCAGCGCGAGTGTGGCGGTATCGCCGGCGGGGAGGGACCAGCTCGAGAAGCCGACGAGGTCGGTGAACACGATGGTTACTTCCCGGGTTCCCCGGCCGCGGCCGGTGCGCTCGAGCAGCGCTTGCCACACCTGCAGGGCGCCGAGGCTCATCTCCCGGGACGCTCCCGGCTGATGGTCGAGGAAGCGGTCCGCCACGCGGGCCACGGCGCGTGCGGTGCCGGGGCCTGCGGTGGACAGCGGGTCGCCGAATGCCGGATCTCCCGGCAAGGCACGGCGGACCCTGCGCAGTCCCTCGATCAGTTGGGGCCGACGGTTCAGTGCTCCCACCCAGCCCAGAACCTTGTCCTGTCTGCTCTCCTCCGACGCAGCGTCGAGTTCGGCAGCGCTGTCGTCGGCCGGGTCTTCGCTCACGAGCGCAAGAGTAACCCAGCGTCACAGGCAGAAGCCCGTGACGAATCGGACATCACTGCGCTGCCCGAGCCTTCTCCCGATCGGCGCCGGTGGGGACACCGTTGGGGCCGGCCAGTGACTCCGCGTAGACCCCGACTGCGTAGGCCACCGCGGACGCGTTCTTCGCAAGAGCTGCCCGGTCGATGTTTGCGAGGGTGTCGGTCGGGCTGTGGTAATGCTTGTCGAACACGGCGTCGGGTGTGCCACCCCATTTCTGGGCCTCCTCGGCGGTCTTCTTGTCGTCGGCACCACTGAACACCCCGCCCGACGGAATTTTCTGCTCGATGAACGGACCGTAGTCGGAGCGGCCGTCGAAATCGGTGCCGTTCGCGGCGATACCGTTCTTACCGAGGTAATCGACGAAAGTGCGCTCGATTCCCGCCGAACCTTCGGGGCCGGGCCCTTCGCCGACGTTGTCGGAGTTGTCGCCGTCGTAGGTCAGGTAGCCGGCGTTCTCCGAGCCGAGCATGTCGAAGTTCAGGTAGAGCGCAATGTCGTTGCGTTCCTCCTCGCTCAGGCCGGTGACGTAGGCCTCGGAGCCGAGCAGGCCCAGTTCTTCGGCGCCCCAGAAGGCGAACCGCACCGTGTTGTCGGCGTCCGGGGAACCGCCGAGCTGGACCGCCGTTTCGAGGATCGCGGCCACGCCTGTGCCGTTGTCGTTGATGCCGGGACCCTCGGGAACGCTGTCGAGATGAGCGCCGACCATGACGACATCGTCGGTGGAGCCCGTCGTGGTCTGGGCGATGACGTTACGGGACGTGCTGGTCTCGGTGCTGGTGTCGAGCGTCAGCGTGACGTCTCCGCCGCCCTGCCGGAGCGCGTCGCCGTCGGCCCTGCTCACCCCGCCGGTGGGAATTTTGCCCGCCGACGGATCGCCGAGAGTGCCACCGCTCATCGGCCCGTCTTCGTTGTTGACCACGATCACGGCCGAAGCGCCGCGCTCGGCCGCTATCTGCTGTTTGGCCGAGAACGGGCAGATACCCCGGTCGACCAGCACGATCGCTCCGTTGACGTCGAGACCGTCGTAATCCGTTGCCTCACACCCCGGCGTCTCGTCCTGGCGAGCCGGCACCAATCGCGCCGTCAGTCCGTCGGGGCCGGTGGACGGGCTGTAGGACAGTGCTCGCACCTCGAGGTCACGATCGTGCGACCTCAGTTTCTCGGCGGCGACATCGAAATTGTGGAACTCGAATTCCGGGGTCTGGACGTCGAAGCCGTTGTCCGTCAGAACTTGTGCCACGTAGTCGACGCTGGCCTCGTATCCGGGTGTGCCTGCGGCGCGGTTGCCGTCGTTGTCGTCGGCGATGGTCTGCAGTTCCTCGAGATGCGCCACCAGCGCGTCCTCGGTGACCGATCCGGCGAGAGCGCTCGCGTCGACCGGTGGCGACTCCGGTTCGCTCGTGGACGAGCACCCGGCCAGCACCAGCGCACCGGTCACTCCGACGGTGAAAAGTCCCCGTAGTCGCATGTCGGGAGCCTAACGCAGAACCACCTGTGGGCCGGTGCGAATGGATGTCGCACCGGCCCACAGGCTCCCCGCCCTGCCTACGATCCCAGCCAGGTCTCCCGACGTTCACCTGGCGGAGGGGCAGGGCGAAAGTACTCTATCGGTCTCACGCGTCGCGCTTGTTCACCACCACCAGGCTGGCCCCGAAGATCACCAGGACGAACACCGCGAAGTACACGAGACTGCCCCACGGGCCCCAGTGGAAGTCCACGCCTTGCGGTGCCCCGAGGAAGTGGTTGGCATTGAGGAACGGCAGAAACGGCATGATTTTCTCACCGAATGATCCGAACAGGTTGAACAGGCTTTCGATCAGTAGCGGCCACAGCAGCAGTAGCGCGATCGCTCCCGCCGACTGGCGCAGCAACGCACCGATCCCGACGGCGAGCACGACACACAGGAACGCGTAGATCGGCACCCCGTAGATCGACCGCCACGCATCCCCACCGGAGAGTGTGAGGGCAGCACCTGCCTCGTTGCCCGCGGTCGCCTTCGCGATGGCGTACGCCCCGAAGGTGAGGACGAACGTCAGCACGGCACCGAACGCGCCGATCAGGCCGGCCTTGGCGACGAGGACGGAAGCGCGGTTCGGAATCGCCTGGAACGTGGTGCGAATGACCCCGAAGCGGTATTCACTGGTCACTGCCAGGGTCGCGAGGATCATCAGGACCAGAACACCGAATCCGGAGACGCCGCCGACGGCGTCGGCCATCTGCGGCAGGAAGGGTTCGAAATCGGGTTCCTTCCCGTCCGCCATCTGGTCGTTGAAGGAGTTGATGCTGGCCTTCGCGCTCAGTCCGATGACCGCGGCCAGGCCGAGACCCAGCACGACGATGATGACGGTGCACCACCACGGCGACCGGGTGGAGGTGATCTTGATGCGTTCCGCATTGAGAACAGCCATTACAGTGCACCCCTCATCACGTCGTCGACGCTTTCTGCGTGGTACTGCACGTCGTCTCCTGTCAGTTTCATGAAGGCGTCCTCGAGCGAACCGCGCTGAGACGCCAACTCGTGGAGGGTGATTCCCTGCGATCCGGCGATCGCGCCGATCACGTCGGTGGACGAATCGACCACGACGAGCGCCTGCTGCCCGTCGGATCCGTCCTCGCGCACCGTGAGCCCATTCGACGTCAGCGCGCTCCGCAGCGCATCCAGTTGGGGACTGCGCACCCGCACCGTCGATTCCGAGGACTTGCTCACGAATTCCGACACCGTCGTGTCTGCGATCAGGCGCCCACGGCCGATGACCACCAGATGCTCTGCGGTGAGTGCCATCTCGGAGAGCAGATGGCTCGACACCAGCACGGTGCGTCCCTCGGCCGCGAGGCGCTGCATGAATTTGCGGATCCACACGATGCCCTCGGGGTCGAGACCGTTGACCGGCTCGTCGAACAGCAGCACCTTCGGGTCACCGAGAAGGGTGGCGGCCAGGCCGAGTCGCTGGGACATGCCGAGCGAGAACCCACCGGCCTTCTTGCCTGCCACCTCCGTGAGGCCTACGAGGTGCAGCACCTCGTCCACCCGGCTCTTCGGCAGCGAGTTCGAGGCCGCCATCCACTGCAGGTGGGCGCGGGCGGAGCGGTTGGGGTGCACCCACTTGGCGTCCAGGAGTGCGCCCACGGTCCGGAGCGGCTGCACCAGCTCGCGGTACGGTTTGCCGTCGATCAGCGCCGTGCCCGCGGTGGGACGGTCCAGCCCGAGGATCATCCGCATCGTCGTCGATTTGCCTGCACCGTTCGGCCCGAGGAAGCCGGTGACCATACCCGGCTGGACGGTGAACGTCAGGTTGTCCACCGCCTTCGTCGCACCGAAGGTCTTTGTCAGTCCCCTCACTTCAATCATGGTGACGAGGATGCCCGAACCATGGGGTGAGGCGCATCCGCCGTGGGTCTACTGTCGACTCGTCCCGTGGTACCACCCGTCCCCGGACCCACCCCGACAGAACCCTGAGAACGCCACCCGCACGGAAGTGGTCAGGACGACGCCTGTGCCCAGAATCGCTTGGGTATCCGGCCCGCGTGACGTGCCTCGTATCCCGCCACGACAGCGCCGCGCATCGCCGACGCCATCAGCGCCGGGTCCTTGGCCCGGGTGACGGCGGTGGCCAGGAGGACGGCGTCACAGCCCAATTCCATCGCCAGGGTGGCGTCGCTCGCGGTTCCGATGCCGGCGTCGAGGATCACCGGCACCCCGGCCCCGTCGACGATCATTTCGATGTTGTGCGGGTTGGCGATGCCCAATCCGGTTCCGATCGGTGACCCCAGGGGCATCACGGCAACACACCCGATGTCCTCCAGCCGGCGGGCCAGCACCGGGTCGTCCGTGGTGTAAGGCAGGACGACGAAGCCGTCGTCGACCAATTGCTCTGCAGCACTGACGAGCTCGATCGCGTCGGGCATCAGGGTGCGTTCGTCGGCGATCACCTCGAGCTTCACCCAGTCGGTTTCCAGCGCCTCCCGGGCGAGCTGCGCGGTGAGCACCGCCTCGGCCGCGCCCCGGCAACCCGCGGTGTTCGGCAGCGGAGCGATGTCGAGCCGCCGCAGCAGGTCGAGCACGCCGGTGCCGCCGGCCGCGTCGACCCGGCGCATCGCGACGGTCGTCAACTCGGTGCCGGATGCCACCAGCGCCTCTTCCAGCACGGTGAGGTTGGCGGCCCCGCCGGTGCCCATGATCAGCCGCGAGTCGAAGGTGCGGCCGGCGATGGTCAGGCCCTTCTGCGCCACCGGTGTCACGTCAGCCACCCTGCACCGCCGTGAGGATCTCGATGTCCCAGCCGCGGTCCACGACTTCGTCCCAGCGGGCCTTCGGGAACACGGCACCGTTGACAGCTACCGCGATGCCCTTCGTGGGCAGGTTCAGCGTCTCCAGCAGCTGGGCGACGGTGGGCGCTACCGCGAACTCGTGGTCCTCGCCGTTGACGGTGATGCCGACGGGCACCACGACTTGCTGCTCACTCATCTCTACCTCGCTACTTTCTCGAAACGTCCGGGGTCGGCAGCCTTCGCCTCGGCGAGAGCCGATCCCTCCAACAGTGCCACCGTCGCGTCGGCGGTGACGGGGGTGAGCAGGACGCCGTTGCGTCCGTGTCCCGTCGCCACCACGACCCGATCCGACACTCGCCCGATCAGGGGCAGATTGTCGGGAGTCATCGGCCGCAGACCGGCCGAGGCCTCGCGCAGTTCGTACTCACCGATCGCAGGCATCAGTGCTTCGGCGTCGGCGATGAGGTCCCGCACCCCGGCGACGGTGACCTGGGTGTCGTGGCCGGATTCGTGCTGGGTGGCGCCCACGACGATTCCGTCGGCCCGCGGCACGAGGTACGCGGGACGGCCGTGCACACTGCCGCGGATGGTGCGACCCGGCGCCGGCGTCACCCCGGGACGGGCACGCAGCCGCAGGATCTCCCCCTTCACCGGGCGAACCGGAAGCCCCGGCCACAGCGACGGCGACGCGACGCCTGCGGTGAGGACGATCTGGTCGGTGTCGAGCAGGCCGAGGTCGGACACACTCTCCTCGATCAACTCCACTCCGGCGTCGACTGCGCACGTCCGCAGTGCCGCCAGCAGCAACCGGTTGTCGACGGCAAGTTCCGCGACCGCGAGCAGTCCGAGCCGAACCCCACGCCCGAGCATCGGCTCGAGTTCGCGTACCTCGCTTCGGCTCAGGATCTGCAGGTCGCGTCCCTGCGCACCGACCCATTCGGCGATGGTCCGCAGATCTTCGGCATCGGCGGCGTCGAGCGCGACGGTGAGTGAACTGGCCGACGTGAACAGCTCGACACCGGCGGCGGCCTCGAGCTCCTTGCCGAACTCGCGCCACCGGTCCAGTGACGCACTGCCCAGCTCGAGCACACTCTCCTCGCCGGGCCAGCCCTCGGACAGCGGTGCCAGCATTCCCCCTGCCACCCACGACGCACCCGAGCCGATCGCCGGGTCGTACAGGCGGACCGACCACCCGGCGTGGGCGGCGCGCCACGCAATCGACAGCCCGATCACCCCGCCGCCGACGACGGACACCGACCGTGGTCTCAGAACCGTTGACATCGAACACCACCTCACTTCCTGCGCCGGCATGATCCGGGTCAGGTATGACGGTCGGGCTCGGCGTGAGCCCCTCTCAGCCCCACGATCCCGGGACTCCCGTGTTGCACTTTCACCG
Source organism: Rhodococcus sp. WAY2 (assembly GCF_009859915.1). NCBI lineage: Bacteria > Bacillati > Actinomycetota > Actinomycetes > Mycobacteriales > Nocardiaceae > Rhodococcus > Rhodococcus sp. WAY2. The sequence continues at coordinate 1,610,992 of NZ_CP046572.1, read as the reverse complement.
TAGAGGCTACCGTCATGCCGTGACCACCTCGCATCACACCAGCCATGCAGAACGTCGGCGTCGCCTCGGAGCTGCGCGTTTGTACCTGTGTACCGACGCTCGACGCGAGAAAGGTGACCTGGCACAGTTCGCGGAAGCCGCGCTGTCCGGTGGTGTCGACATCATCCAGCTCCGCGACAAGGGCTCGGCCGGCGAGCGCGAGCTGGGTCCGATGGACGCACGCGACGAACTTGCGGCACTGTCCGTGCTCGCCGCCGTCGCACGGAGGCACGGCGCCCTGCTCGCCGTCAACGACCGCGCCGACATGGCGCTCGCAGCCGGTGCCGATGTCCTGCACCTCGGCCAGGGCGACCTTCCGGTGCCGTACGCCCGGAACGTCGTAGGGCCGGATGTCCTGATCGGCCGGTCCACCCACAGCCGGGCGCAGGCCAGTCTCGCGGCGATCGAGGACGATGTCGACTACTTCTGCACCGGGCCCGTGTGGGCCACCCCTACCAAGCCGGGACGCACGGCAGCGGGTATCGAGCTGGTGCGGTCCACCGCCGATTCGCAGCCCACCCGACCCTGGTTTGCGATCGGTGGCATCGACGAGTCGCGAGTACCGGAGATTCTGGCTGCGGGGGCCACCCGAATCGTCGTGGTGCGGGCGATCACGGAGGCCCGGGACCCTCAGGCGGCGGCGCGCTCACTCGCCGGAATGCTTCGCGGCAACAGCTGAGTTACGGCTGATCCAGCCAGCCCAGGACGGTCGACGGCTCCAGGGTGAGGACGGTGCCCGCGAGTTGGTCGACGAGTTCGGGGTCCGCGGTCACCACGGCGGTCACCGTTCCGACGGTGGTGCCATGGCCTGCCGGCTCCGCGGTGCCACCGATCACCTCGAGCGAGTCGAGCACCTCCACGCGCGGGAGCCAGCCGTAGGTTCCGTCGGGCAGGTGGATCGTGCGGGGCAACGCCTTCGACAAGTGTGTCAGCGAGGCGTGCTCCCCCAGAACGTCGTGCCCGGCGAGGACCAGCCGTACCTCCGTGGTGCGCAGCATCTGCCAGCCCGCTTGGAACCCCGGATGGAGTGGCAGCCCTGCGACGTCGGACTCACGAACCCAGCGCAGCTCCGTGCTCTCACCGTTGGCAACGGTGGGGAGCGGGCGTTCGGCGTCGGCGATCACCGTGGTGTAGCTCCACCCGCTGGCGGCTTCCATCGTCACGACCTCGGTGCGCACCCGGATGGCCGCGCTCTCGATGCCGGTCTCCTCGTGGGCTTCCCGGACCGCAGCATGGGTCGTCGTCTCGTGGCTGTCCCGGGCGCCGCCTGGCAACGCCCACGTCCCGCCTTGATGGCTCCAGACCGCACGATGCTGGAGCAGCACCGCGGGCGTCTCGTCCGCGAGCGGAGCACGCAACAACAATCCGGCCGCACCGTGCTTGCCCCAATGACGACTGCCGTCCGGACCGGTTGCCCAGCCGTCCCCGTCACCACGCATCGACTACCCCTGTCCGACCTGATGGGTCACCTGCAGTTCCCTCACACTAACGGTTTCTCCCTGCCTCGCCAGCTCACGGCCCCGTTCGGGCTTCGTTCGGCGGGGGCACGATCCCGCACTCCGTCCGGTTGACCGCCTCCCGGCGCGGCAGCTTATATGCTCCCCACACAGTGCGGCCGGTTTCAGAAGGGGTGCGACGTGGTTCTGCGTGAGGCACCGTCGATCGAACCCCACGGTAGCCGAGCTTTGTCGGCCCTCGGGGACGACGAGGTCGATCCGGCGGTGGCTCGCCGCAGGGAGTTGCGCGCCTTCCTCCATTCGACCCCGGCCAGACTGACAGGTCTCGGCATTCTGCTCATGCTCCTGTGCGTGGCCGCCGGTCTGGTGGCCACCTCCACGGTGAACGGCAGGGCGGCCACGCTCGACGCCGTCCTCGTGGATGCCGAACCGCTGTCGTACTCGGCGCAGAATCTGTATATCGGGTTGTCGGTGGCCGACGCCGCAGCCACGACGGCGTTCATCTCGGGGGGTCTCGAGCCAGGCGACCTTCGGGACAGGTATGCGCAGGCGATCGGTACGGCGTCGGCGGATCTCGTCCATGCCTCCGGCGGGCTGGCAGCGAGCGAGGCAGACAGCCGCCGACTCCTCGCCTCCATCTCCACCGACCTCACGGTGTACACCGGGCTCGTCGAGACCGCGCGGGCGAACAACCGGGTGGGCAACCCCGTCGGGGCGGCCTACCTCGGGGAGGCCTCGACGCTGATGCAGACGAGCCTGCTTCCGATGGCACAGCAGTTGCACGCCGGGCACGAGGCCCGTGTGGCGTCGACGCAGAGTAACTATTCACGGCCTCCGTGGTTCGCGCTCGCGCTCCTGTTGACGGCCGCGGTGGGATTGGTCCTCACCCAGGTAGTGCTGGCCCGGCTCACTCGGCGCACGTTCAATCTCGGTTTGATCCTGGCATCGTCGGCTACCGCCATTCTGCTGGCATGGATGCTGATAGCAGGGCTGATTTCGGCTCTCGACACCCATCGCGCACTCACCGAGGGTGCCCGGCCGCTGCACGAATTGACCACCGGTCGCATCCTCGCCCAGCAGGCGCGCACCGAGGAGACACTCCGGTTGGTGCGGCGCGATTCGAACGGCGACTACGACGCGGTGTTCGACGACAAGTCCGCTCAGCTCGGTGCGGTGCTGTCGAACTATCCGCGCGAGGACGACAACCCGGTCGGTGACGCCGAGGTGACCCGGGCCGAGGAAGCATGGAACCGATGGTCGACGGCGCACGAACGGATGAACACCGTTCTCGCCGAGGGCGATTTCCTCGCCGGCGCGGCCATCGCCATCGGTCCCGGAGGCGAGAATTCGGCCGCCCAGTTCACCGCTCTCGACGATGCGCTCACCGAAGGCATCGACTCTGCCCGCGATCATCTGCGCTCCCATGTGGCGTCCGCATCCGGGGTGCTGACGGCGTTGGGCCCGGGTGCCTTCGCCCTGACGCTGATCGCCGTGATCGGAATTATCATCGGACTGTGGCCGCGGTTGAGGGAGTATCAGTGAGGCGGCACCGGATCGCACCCATCGTGCTGGCGCTGGCGATGCTCCTCTGCGGTTGCGCCCAGTCGACGTCGGGGCACGTCGGTTCGCCGAGCATCTCGTACACCGAACCGCCGTTGCCCGCCGGCGTCGCCCCGGCACCGACGGACCGTTCGACGCCTTCTCCCGCGCCGGGCGGCGACTGCGGCGATCCCACAGCCAGTCTGCGCCCCGTTTCCGACGCAGGCCCACCACCACCGAGCCCGACAGTCGACGCCATCCGCGCGCGGGGCAGGCTGATCGTCGGGTTGGATACCGGCAGTAACCTCATGAGTTTCCGCGACCCGGCCACCGGCACGATCGAGGGGTTCGATGTAGACATCGCCCGTGAGATCGCACGGGATCTCTTCGGTGACCCGGAGCGCCTGGAGTACCGAATTCTCACGTCCGCCAATCGTGAACGGGCGCTGCAGGAGTCGCTGGTCGATGTCGTCGCCAAGACGATGACGATCACCTGCGACCGGCGAGAGCGGGTGGCGTTCTCGAGCCAGTACTTCGAGGCGCGACAACGGGTCCTCGTCGTCAAGGGCTCGCCCATCCGCGGTCCGGCGGATCTGGCCGGACAACGGGTATGTGTGGTGCGCGGCACCACGTCGTTGGCGCGGCTGCAGCAGGTGGCGCCGACGGCCGAGATCCTCACCGTGCCGATGTGGTCCGACTGCCTGGTGGTGTTGCAGCAACGGCAGGTCGACGCGGTGACGTCCGACGACACGATTCTGGCCGGACTGGCATCTCAGGACCCGTACCTCGAGATCGTCGGGGACAGCATGGGCGCCGAACCGTACGGAATCGGCATCACCAAATCGAACGAGGACCTCGTGCGGTTCGTCAACGGCACCCTCGAGCGGATCCGCCGCGACGGAACCTGGACCGACTCCTACAACCGCTGGTTGTCGATGCTGGGACCGTCGCCCGTCCCTCCGGCCGCCGTGTACCAGGACTGAGGCCGATGTCCCAGGAGAATACAGGGTCGCCGGATCCGGAGGTCGCCACCCAGGCTGCGCCCCGCGAACCGGAACAGGCCACGCAGGCTGCACCCCGCGAACCGGAACAGGCCACGCAGGCTTCGCGTCCATCGGGAGCCTCGACGACAGGTCGCTCGACGAGGTCACCGCGCAGTCGCTCCGGTGGCCGCCTGCGCCTGGGTGGTGGGCTCGTCGAAGTGCCGGTGGTGAAGACGGTCGACCCGGCTTCGGCCGTGATGTCGGACCCGACGGTTCCCGAGAACAAGCGGTTCTGCTGGAAGTGCGGCAATCCGGTCGGCCGGAAGTGCGCCACTGCGGAAGAGTGCGAGTTCGGCACATGCCCTTCGTGCGCCGCCACTTTCGACTTCCGGCCGCTTCTGCGGCCTGGCGAGCTGGTGAGCGGCCAGTACGAGGTGCAGGGATGCATCGCGCACGGCGGTCTCGGGTGGATCTATCTCGCAATCGACCGCAACGTGAGCGATCGATGGGTGGTTCTCAAGGGTCTGTTGCATTTCGGTGATGCCGAGGCGCAGGCGGTCGCCGTGGCCGAACGCCAGTTCCTCGCCGAGGTGGCGCACCCGAGCATCGTGAAGATCTACAACTTCGTCGAGCACCCCCGATCCGACGGGACTCCGATGGGGTACATCGTCATGGAGTACGTGGGCGGGCACTCGCTGAGGGACGTTCTCTCGACGCACCACCGCCCCGAACGGATGCCCATCGAGCAAGCCATCGCCTATGTGCTGGAAATACTTCCGGCACTCGACTATCTGCACTCGACGGGCCTGGTCTACAACGACCTCAAGCCCGACAACGTGATGGTGACCGAGGATTCGCTCAAGCTGATCGACCTCGGCGCGGTCGCGGGCATCGAGGACTACGGCTATCTGTACGGCACACCAGGTTTCCAGGCACCGGAGATCGTGAAGACGGGCCCGACCGTCGCCTCCGACATCTACACGGTGGGCCGCACGCTGGCGGTGCTGACGCTCGACATGCCCTCCGACAAGGGCCGGTACCTCGACGGGATACCGACGCCCGACAACGCGCCGCTGCTGGCCGAATACGAATTCTTCCATCGCCTCCTGCTGCGTGCCACCGATCCCGACCCCGCGAAGCGTTTCCGCTCGGCGCAGGAGATGGCCGGTCAGCTCACCGGCGTGCTCCGTGAGGTACTCGCGCAGCAGACCGGCGAGGAACACCCCGGACTCTCCACGGTGTTCAGCAGGCAGCGAACAACTTTCGGCACCGACGAGGCCATCGAACAGACCGACGTCTACGTCGACGGTGTGCAACGAGACCAGAAACTCGATGCGCGCTCGGTGGCGCAGGCGCTGGCGGTGCCGCTGATCGATCCCACCGACCCCAACGCTCCCCTGCTGGCCGCCGCCGTTCACAGCGAACCTCAGCAGACGCTCGACTCCCTGCGACATGCCCGAGACAACGGCATCGAACGCCTCGTCGGAAGTCCCGATGTGTCGTTTTCCCGCGAACTCACGCTCGCCGAGATCAAGGCCCACCTCGATCTCGGTGACGCGGCCACGGCACTCACCCTGCTCGGGGAAGTGGAGGGAGACGTCGGCGACAACTGGCGGATCGACTGGTATGCAGGAATCGCCGCACTGCTCTCCGGCGACTACGAGGCAGCCTTCTCCCACTTCGAAGGCGTGCTGCAAGCGATGCCCGGTGAGACGGCACCCAAGCTCGCCCTGGCCGCGACCGCCGAGTTGATCCTGCAGCACTGGGATACCTCGGACCCGGCCCCGTGGCGGTCGTTCGCGGAGAAGTACTACCGGTCGGTGTGGCGCACCGACCACAACGCGGTGAGTGCGGCATTCGGGCTGGCACGGCAACTCACCGAGCGCGGAGATCTTTCCGGTGCCCTCGCGGCGCTCGACGAGGTTCCCCCCACCTCCCGGCACTTCACCGTGGCCCGGATGACCGGTGTGCTTGTACTGCTGTCCGGGCGGCCGATCGACAAGATCGAGGAGTCCCAGCTGCGTGAGGCGGCGCTTCGTGTGGCCGCGCTGCCGCACGAAGAGAGCCGGGCACTCCAGATGCGCACCCTCGTGCTGGGTACCGCACTCGACTGGATACGCAGCGGCCACACGTCCACCACCGAACACAGACCTTTCCTCGGTGTGCCGTTCACCGAACACGGGTTACGCACCGGCGCCGAGGCGGCGCTGCGCGCACTGGCCCGAAAAGCACCCGAACGCACCCACCGCTATGCGCTGGTCGACCGGGCCAACACCATTCGCCCGAAAAGCCTTTTCTAGCAGTCGGTCACCGGCTCAGCTACCCACCAAGTCGACTGCCGCCCGGGCAATCGCCAACTCCTCGTTGGTGGGGACGACGAGAATTTCCACCTCGGAGTCGTCCGAGGAGATGCGCCGGGCCGCCCGGGATTCCGAGCTGTTGCGGGTGTCGTCGACGATGATGCCGAGACGTTCGAGCCCCGCCAGGCTGTCGCGCCGGACATCGACGTTGTTCTCGCCCACTCCCCCGGTAAACGTGATGACGTCGGCACCGCCCAGCTCCACGAGGTAGGCGCCGATGTACTTGCGGAGCCGGTGCACATACACGTCGTAGGCGAGCGCGGCGTCCGCGTTTCCCTCACCGACGAGGGTCCGGAGCGAGCGGAAGTCGTTGACGCCGGACAGCCCTCGCAGACCCGACTGCCGGTTGAGCAGGTCGTCGATCCGGTCGACCGTCAGTCCTTGCCGATACAGATGAAGGAGGACTCCCGGGTCGATGTCACCACTGCGCGTACCCATGACGAGGCCCTCGAGTGGCGTGAATCCCATGCTGGTGTCGACGGCGCGGCCGCCGTGTATGGCAGACGCCGAGGCGCCGTTGCCCAGATGCAGAACTATCTGGTCGAGCTCGGAGGTATCCCTGCCGAGGAACTGGGCGGCACAGGACGACACATACTGGTGCGACGTCCCGTGGAAGCCGTAACGCCGAATGTCGTACTGCTCCGCGAGGCTCCGATCGATGGCATAGGTGGACGCCGCCGCGGGCAGGGTGTGGAAGAACGCGGTGTCGAACACTCCGACGTGCGGGACGTCGGGAAGCACTTCCCGGGCCACCTCGATGCCGATCACGTTCGCCGGATTGTGCAGCGGCGCCAGGCTCGACAGATCGGAGATGGCCCGCACTACGTCGTCGTCGATGATCGTGGGCTCGTAGAACACCTTGCCGCCGTGAACGAGGCGGTGCCCCACGGCGACGATCCCGGCCTCACCGAGCGGCCGGCCTACCTCGGCGACCACCTCGAGGACCGTCTTCAAACCCGCGCGATGGTCGGCGATGACACCGTGTCGTTCCTCCACGCCCGTGCGGTGCCGATACACGATGTGACCGTCCGGTTCGCCGATCCGCTCGATGAGCCCGGAGGCGATCGACTCGCCGGTGTCCGGCTGTATGAGCTGGAACTTGATCGACGAAGAACCGGAGTTGAGTACCAGTACCGATCCTGCGGTGTCGTCGCTCACGTGTCTGCCCCCCGAGGTTCGAGCGCCGCGGCCTGAATGGCCGTGATGGCCACCGTATTGACGATATCCTCGACCAGCGCGCCCCGGGAGAGGTCGTTGACCGGCTTGTTCAGACCCTGCAACACCGGGCCGACGGCGATGGCACCGGCACTGCGCTGCACCGCCTTATAGGTGTTGTTGCCGGTGTTGAGATCGGGGAAGATGAACACCGTCGCCTTACCCGCTACCTGCGAGTCGGGCATCTTCTTGTCGGCCACACTCTGCTCGATGGCGGCGTCGTACTGAATCGGTCCTTCCACCAACAGATCCGGTCGTCGCTCGCGGACGACGGCGGTGGCGGAGCGCACCTTGTCGACATCTGCGCCGGTCCCTGAATCGCCGGTGGAGTACGACAGCATCGCGATGCGCGGGTCGATGCCGAACTGCGCTGCCGTCTCAGCGGACGAGATCGCGATGTCGGCCAGTTGCTCGGCGGTGGGGTCGGGCACTACCGCGCAGTCGCCGTAGGCGAGGACGCGGTCGGACAGACACATCAGGAACACGCTCGACACCGTGTTCACACCCGGCCGAGTCTTGATGATCTCGAACGACGGCCGAATCGTGTGCGCGGTGGTGTGCGCGGCGCCGGACACCATTCCGTCCGCTATTCCCCTGTGCACCATCATGGTTCCGAAGTACGAGATGTCGCCCATCACCTCCCGTGCACGCTCGAGGGTCATGCCCTTGTGCGCGCGCAGCCGGGCGTACTCCTCGGCGAACGAGGTGGTGTACTCCGAGGTTCGCGGATCGAGAACCTGCGCCTCGGACAGGTCCACACCGAGTTCGGCGGCACGCCTGCGCACCTGTCCCTCGTCTCCGAGGAGTGTCAGCTCCGCCACCTGGCGTTGGAGCAATCGGCCCGCGGCCCGGAGGATACGGTCGTCGTCACCCTCCGGAAGGACGATGTGCCTGCGACCGCGCCGGGCCCGGTCGATCAGCTGGTACTCGAACATCTGCGGTGTGACCACCGAGGGGATCGGAAGTTTCAGCCGTTCGACGAGAACAGCGGGATCGACGTGCTGCTCCATGACGCTCAACGCGGTGTCGACCTTGCGTTGCGAGCCGACGGCCACCCGGCCCCGCGTCTGCGCGGCAACACTTGCCGTGTCGAACGTACCCAGCGACGTGGTGAGGATCGGGAGACGCGGTTTCAAACCTGCCATCAGGTCGGCGATCGCGGGATGGGGGAGCAGACCACCATTCATGATGATCCCGGCGAGCGACGGAAACCCTTCCGCGTCGTGCGCGTTGACCATCGCCAGCAGTACGTCGGAACGGTCGGCGGGCGCGATCACCACCACCCCGTCACTCAGACGCTCGAGGATGTGCTCGGCCGTCATGCCGCCGACCATCACCCGCAGCGCTTCACGGTGCAGAAGCTCGGGATCACCACTGAACAAGGTGCCGTCGACGGCGTCGAGCAGTTCTGCCATGGTCGGCGCCGTCAACAGCGGAATCTCCGGCAAGCTCCACGCAGGCACGCCGGCGGAGGACAGCGCGGACGTGACGGCGCCGAGTTCGTCCGGGTTGCACCGATTGGCGATCACCGCGATCAGATGAGCGTGATGTGCCTTCAGTTCGCCTATGCACAGCGCAGCGAGTTGGGCCACCTCGTCAGGACTGCGGCGCGCTCCCCGTAATGCGAGGAGCACCGGCGCACCCAGGTTGACGGCGATCCTCGCGTTGTACCCGAGTTCGCTCGGGCTGGCTACGTCGGTGTAGTCGCTACCGATGACCACGACGGCATCGCACTGCTCGGCCATCGTGTGATACCGCGCGACGATCTCACTGAGCGCGCCGTCGGGGTCGGCGTGGACGTGCTCATAGGTGACACCCAGGGACTGCTCGTAACCGACGTCGGCGGTGGTGTGCTCGAGCAGCAACTCCAGGATGTAGTCGGTCTCCTCCGTCGATCGCGCGATCGGCCGGAAAACACCCACCCGTGCCGCCGAGGCACACAGCATCTGCAAGACACCCAGCGCGATGGTGGACTTACCGGTGTCTCCTTCCGGCGATGCGATGTAGATGCTCGACGGCGCCGACGGGCCCGGCGGACTCACTGGTGCGGAGGTTCCAGGTGCAGCCATGGCCATAGCGTATCCGGCGGTCCGCGCCGGCGCCGTCGCCGTCGGCACCTCCGGCCACCACGATTGACAGGGGTCCTGTGAAGCGGTCAGATGACCTATGGCCGAATCACCCTTCCCCGACGTGCGGTGGGGCAGCGAAAACAGCTTCCTCCGTGAGCCCGCCGCGGCCTTCGCCGCTACCCGGCCGGGGTCGTGGGTAATTCGGAAGCTCGCCGGAGTAGACCGGCGCCTACTCGAGAAGAGCGGTGGACGTTTCACCGTTCTCGGCCCGATCGCCGCACCGGTGGTGCTTCTCACCACGACGGGCCGCAAGTCCAGGAAGCCGAGGACCAGCCCGCTGCTGTACTACCGCGAGGGCGACCGAATCTACGTGGTGGGCAGTAACTTCGGGCAAGAGAAACACCCCGCCTGGTCCGCGAATCTCCTCGCGGAGCCGCACGCGACGGTGACCATCGGGGGAAAGGCGATCCCGGTGACCGCCACTCTCCTCACCGAACCGGAACGAACCCGCATCTATCGCGAATTCGATGCCATGGTCAGGGTCTACGGCGTCTACGAGACCCGCACCGATCGCAACATGCGGGTGTTCGCGCTGACTGCCACCTGACCAACGTCATTGCGTCATCAGCGCGATCTGCTGACCCGGCGCTACCCGGGGATATCTGTTCCCGCCCGTATCATCTACGTGGGGATAATCACAGCGCCGCAAGTTGCCAGACGTTTGCTCGTGGTGTGTGGTGGAACCAGGAGATGAGGCGGACAGCCGCCGGGAAAGGGGGAAACATGCTTGCAGCCAGACGATTACGCCCGTATGCGGTGGCGCCTGTACCGCTGAAGCCGAACCCGCCCGACCCTGATCAGTGAGTTCCACCCCCGCGTCGACTCGAGGACAGGCAGACAGATGAACCAGAAGTCCCGACCAGGCCACGAGCCGGCAGATACGGACCCCGAATCAGGCACGCTGTCCGCCGACGATCTGGCCGCAGCCATCGAGGGATTGACCGGCATCCGCACCATCGCGCGGTCTCCAGATGCCAGGCCGACCCCCCGCACCGTTCGGCGCGAACCGCCTCGATAGGGCCCCGATCAGCACACTCCATCAGTGGACCAGAACTGGCCCCGCATCGGCGTCCTGCTGCGGAATCTCGTTGCGATACAGTGTTATCGACACCAACGCGCCGACAGCGAAGAATGCTGCGGCCACCCAGAACGCGGAGTGATAGCTGACCAGCGCCGCACCCTCGGCGAGCTGCTGCGCCACGACGGCCGGATCCCCAGACACGGCGTGCTCGGCGCTGTAGCTGTCTGCTGCTGAAGCTGCGACACTGCTGAGGAGGGCAATCCCGATCGAACCGCCGACTTGCTGCGCGGTGTTCACCGTGGCCGAGGCGACGCCGGCGTCGTCGGCCCGCACTCCCGCCGTGGAGGAGGCCATCGCGCTCGAGAAGACGAATCCGAGACCGAGCCCGACCGCGACAAGACCCGGCAGGATGCCGGTGAGGTAGGCGCTGTCGACATCGATCGTGGTCAGAAACGCCATACCGAGTGCAGAGACGAGCAGACCGGACGTGACAAGTATCCGCGGGCTGCATCGAGTGGCCAGCACCGCTCCCGAGAACGAAGCGCTCAGGGCGATCGACGCGACCATCGGCAGAAAGGCGATACCGGTCGCGATCGGGCTGTATCCGAGCAGCTGCTGGAGGTAATAGGTGAGGAACAGAAAGATCCCGAACATGCCTACCGCAGAAATCAACATCACCAGATACGAGGCACCGCGCAGCCGATCGGTCAGCACCCGCATCGGCAACAGCGGATGGCGAACCTTGGTCTCGATCCACACGAACAGGGCCAGCAGAACGATCCCCACCCCGAGGAACGTCAGCGTCGACGCGTCGGACCAGCCGTGGCTTTCCGAGTTGGCGAATCCGTACACGAGGAAGAACAAGCCGGCCGTCACCGATACCGCCCCCCACCAATCCAGGCTTTTCGACGTCGAGCCCTTCTGGTGCGCAGGCAGAAATACGAGTGCACCGACCAGCGCCACGACGGCGAAGGCGACGTTGACGTACAGGCACCAATGCCATGACAGGTAATCGGTGAGAACGCCGCCCATCAGCAGGCCGATCGCGCCGCCCGCACCCGAGATCGCCCCGAACACACCGAAGGCCCGGGTCCGATCCGCCGACCCCGCAAACGTTACGGTCAACAGCGACAAGGCGGCCGGGGCCAACAGCGCTCCGAATACGCCCTGCAATGCACGCGCGGTCACGAGAACGTCGAAGTTGGGACTCCACCCACCCAGAGCGGACGCGGCCGCGAAACCGATCAGACCGATGATGAACGAGTTCTTGCGGCCGAAGAGGTCGTTGATCCGGCCACCCAGAAGGAGCAGGCTCCCGAACGCCAGCGAATACGCCGTGACGACCCATTGACGCTGACCGTCGGTGAATCCCAGCGCATGCTGCGCCTCGGGCAGCGCGATGTTCACGATCGTCGCGTCGAGGACCACCATCAACTGGGCGATGGCCAATACGCCGAGGATCAACCATCGCCGATCGATGCCCTGCCCCGTCACCGCCGGTCGCTCGCGTACCACTGCCATAGCTGTCACCCTCTCAGTGAAGCGGAATGCCTAATTCCGGATAGACGGTACCATAAGCGGAACGGGCAATTCCGGATGAGCTAGACTGAGGAGATGGGCCCTCAGACAGACCGTGCTCTCCGCAGCGACGCCCGGGCAAACCTCGAACGCATCCTGCAGTCGGCGCGCGAGGTGTTCACATCCCGGGGCCTCGAGGCCACACTCGCCGAGGTCGCGGAGCATGCCGGTGTCGGCGTCGGGACCGTCTACCGCCGATTTGCGAGCAAGGATCAACTGATCGAGCACCTGTTCGCTTCGCGTCTCCAGGACGTCGTCGAGGTCTCGACCACAGCCGAAGCGATGCCGGATCCATGGGAAGGTCTCGTCTATTTCTTCACCGAGAGCACCCGAATGCTGGCTCAGGACCGCGGCCTCCGCGACCTGGTTGTGGCGGGCAGGGCGCTGCCGCAGGGCCTGGCCGATCCGGAGACCCACGGGAAGCTCGCCGGGGCGGTTGAGGCGGCCCAAGGGGAAATTCACCGACGAACAGCTGCCCTGGTCGAACGTGCCAAGGCCGCCGGGGCGTTGCGTGACGACTTCGAGAGCACGGATCTACCGTTGCTGACGCAGTCCGTTCAGGCTGCAGCCGACTTTGCCAGCGCAGAATCACCCGAGTTGTGGAAGCGCGTCCTCGGCTTCGCGCTCGATGGTCTCCGCGCAAACCGGGACGGCCACAGCACCTTGGGCGTACCCGCGCTCAGCGAAGACCAACTGCACCGAGCGATGAACCGCCTCCACGGCGTCGACTGACGTCGGTCACTGTCCGCTCGACGCGGTGTCGACGTCGAGTTCGCCGTCGTGGGCGAACACGAGACGTCCGTCGTCGAGAGCGACCGCCCACCGGTGCACCGGAGCCCAGTCGCGGCCGAGCGACTGCCCCGACGTGGTCAGTTCCGCGAAATCCTCGATCACCACACCCTGCGCCGTCGTTTCCGTCTCGCGCCGAACCCGGACACGGGCTCCGACGACGATGTCGGGTTTCACAGGGTTCTGCTCGGGCATTGCTCATCCAACTTTCTTCGAAGAAGGGCCGCGGGCGGCCTGGTTGTTCCCACACCCGCTGGGGTGAGCGGGTGTGGGAACAGCCGACGACCCCGAGTCGGGGGAGGGACCGCCGGCCGATCCCGAACCCTGCGCGTTGCGGTTCGGGAGCTTAATGCCGACTGCAGGCACACCCACTACAGACCATCAGCAAACATTCAGCAAGCTAACTCCGGACGTGTGTGGGAATCATCACCCACCGGTTCGAAGGGCAGCGTATCCGTTAGAGAGTCCAGCATTTGTACACGAGGCGCCTTGACGTAAACCATTCTGAGGTCCATATTACATGTTACGTCTCGTCACACTGATATGGAGGACGCTCATGACCCGTTCTACGCTCGAGCTTCGCAACCCGAGGATCACCGATCGCCAGGACACGGGTACACGGCTCCTCGAATCCTCCGCGAGGATGTCGTACGACCCCATGGTCGAGGTCGACTGGGATGCACCGGTCCCCGACGACCTGTACGGCCTGACACCGGAATGGTCCACACTGTTCGGAACCCCGCTGTGGAACGAAATGACGTTCGAGCAGCAGATCACCCTGACCAAGCACGAAGTGTCCTCGATCATGGGCACCGGCATCTGGTTCGAAATGATCCTGCAGCAGATGGTCATCCGGGACATGTATGCCAAGGATGCCTCGCAGGCGCACTTCCAGTTCGCGCTCACCGAAGTCGCCGACGAATGCCGGCACTCCGTGATGTTCGCTCGTACCGCCGAGAAGTTCGGCTGCCCGTCGTACGTGCCGCGCCGGGCCGTCGTCAACCTGGGTCGCGGATTCAAAGCTCTCGCGTCGGGAGAGGTCGCCTACGCCGGCATCCTGGTCGCCGAAGAAATCCTCGACGTCATGCAGCGCGACTGGATGAAGGACACCCGTGTTCAGCCGATCGTTCGGGTGACCAGCAAGATCCACGTTGTCGAGGAAGCCCGGCACATGCGTTTCGCTCGTGAGGAGACACTGCGCCGTGCGGCCGGCACCAGCAAGGCCCGCCGGGCGGCCAGCCGCGGCGCCATCGCGATCGCGGCGAACCTCATCGTGTCGAGCATGATCAACCCCGCTGTCTACGCCGCCGCCGGACTCGACACCGAGCGAGCGCTGCGCGAGGCGAAGAACAACTCGTTCCGCGCCGCGAAGGTACGCGAAAGCTCGCAGCCACTGATGCGCTTCCTTGCCGACGCGGACCTGCTGGGCGGACCGTCCAAGCGCCTGTACAAGCGGGTGCACATGCTCTGAGGCGCTCCGCGCCCGTGCGCCTTTCTGGTTGCTCCAGCTACCAAAAAGGGGCTCTACTGACTCATTCGTGGGTGGATTCGGCCGGGTAATTGTGGGCGGGCGCCCCCGAGGCTGAGCATCGCGAGTGCGATGACGGCCTCGGGGGTGTGGAACCCGAATCCGCGGCGGGTGATGAGGCGAATCTTGGTATTGACCGATTCGATCCGACCGTTCGAGAGCCCGTGCTCGATGGCGGCGAGGATCGCGGGTCTGTGGACGAGGATGCTTTTCTGCAACGCGACGAACGCCGGGATCCGGCACCGCCGGGCCCAGTCGATCCAGCGGTCGAGTTCGGCAGCGGCCTGCTCGACCGGGAGCTGGAAGATCAACCGCAAACTCTCCTTGAGCCGGTAGCCGCGGTGCAGGACCGGATCGTGGAGTTCGATCCACCGCAGCACCGCCTGCTGCTGCGCGGTGAGGGCGTCCGGGTTCTTCAGCAACGCCCACCGGCTGCGTTTGACCGACCGAGCCGGGCCGGCCTTCGGGCGACGCCGCGGTTTCCACCCACCGCCGCGGGAGGCGTTCTCGGTGGACCGTGCCCGGTTCCACGCCGCCCGCCGCACCGTGTCGAGGGCCTCGGTGGCCCAGGCGACCACATGGAACGGATCCGCGCAGCGCACCGCATCCGGGCAGAACCGGGTCACCACCGACCCGATCCATCCGGCCGCGTCCGAGGTGACGTGGGTGATCTTCGCGCACCGTTCGGGCCCGAGCAGGTCGAAGAACCCGGACAGGGTCGCCGCGTCACGGCCCGGGGCCGCCCACACCAGCCGGCCGGAGTCGTGGTCGACGACGACCGTCAGATACTTGTGGCCCTTCTTGTACGAGATCTCGTCGATCCCGATCCGCCGCAGCCCCGCCAGCGGGTCCCGGGCGGGTGTGGTGTCGGCCCACACCCGGTCCACGATCGTCCCGACCGTGCGCCACGCGGTGCGCATCAACTCACACGTCGCGGCCTTCGAGGTATGGGTGGCGAGCCACGCCACCGTCTGGTCGAACGCGTAGGTGTGCCCGGCCCGGTGCCGGGCCCAGGGCACCGCGGCCACCGTGACTCCGTGTTCGCGGCAGCACACCCGCGGTGCGTCGGCCTCGACGAAGGTGCGGACCAGGCCGCAGTCCGGGCCGCGCCACCGCCGCCGACCGGTGCCACCGTCGTAACCGGGGCTCCGACGACCACACACCCCGCACCGGGACCGGGCCCGGGCCTGCGGCCGGACCGCGACGATCACCGCCCCGGCCGTGTCGTCGAAATCGACGCCCTCGATCACCGTCTTTTCGACACCCAACACCTGACGCCATATCCTGGCTTCGCGCACGCCGTTCCCCACATATGTAGCCGACTGACCCTAGACAAGCCAGAACGCTACTGGGACAACGGCGTGCGCCCTCACCCGCACCGAACTCCACCCACGATCACAGCAGTAGAGCCCAAAAAGGCGCACGGGCGGCGAAGCCGCCTAGCCGCGGAGCCGGGGGGCGAGGTCGCGTTCGAAGAGCTCCAGGAACCGCTTCTGGTCGTGTCCGGGCGCGTGGAACACCAGATGATTCAATCCGGCGTCGAGATACGGCTTGATCTGCGCCACCGCCTCATCCGGATCCGACGCCACGATCCACCGCTTCGCAACCTGCTCGATCGGCAACGCATCCGCCGCCTTCTCCATCTCGATCGGATCATCGATCGAATGCTTCTGCTCCGCCGTCAACGACAACGGCGCCCAGAACCGAGTGTTCTCCAGCGCCAACTCCGGATCCGTGTCATACGAAATCTTGATCTCGATCATCTTGTCGATCTCCGCGACATCGCGCTCCGCCTTCGCCGCCCCCTCCGCCACCGCCGGCAGCAACTTCTCCGTATACAACTCCATCCCCTTACCCGACGTACAAATGAACCCGTCCCCACTGCGCCCGGCATACCGGGCCACCACCGGACCACCCGCCGCGATATACACCGGAATCCCGTCCTCGGGCACGTCATAAATCGACGCCCCCTTCGTGGAAAAGAACTCGCCCTCGAAATCGACCCGATCCCCGAGCCACAACTCCCGCATCAACCGCACCGACTCCCGCAACCGCGCGAACCGCTCCTTGAACTCCGGCCACTGCCCCGCAAAACCCGTCGCGATCTCGTTGAGCGCCTCACCGGTACCCACCCCGAGCATCACCCGACCCGGATACAGACACCCCATCGTCGCGAACGCCTGCGCCACCACCGCCGGGTTGTACCGGAACGTCGGCGTCATCACCGACGTCCCCAACTGCAACCGCTCCGTCCGCTCCCCCACCGCCGTCATCCACGCAATCGAGAACGGCGCATGCCCACCCTCGTGCCGCCACGGCTGGAAATGATCCGACACCGTCGCCGAATCCATTCCGTGCGCCTCCGCCAGCACACCCAGCTCCACCAACTCCCGCGGACCGAACTGCTCCGCCGACGCCTTGTATCCCAGCTTGAGCTCGTGGGCCACCGTGTACTCCTTAGTCGTCACGTCCGGTTCGCGTTATGCAAACCTCTTCTGCAGGTTAGAGAACGGCGACGACGCTGGCGAGCCCCGCTCCCAGCGCCACCACCGTCACAGCCACGGCGAACAGCCTCAACTCGTGGGGCGGTGGCATCGGCGCGCCGTCGCGTAGGGCCTTCTCGACCTGAGACCACCGTCGCAGTCCGA
This sequence comes from Rhodococcus sp. WAY2, assembly GCF_009859915.1. Lineage (NCBI taxonomy): Bacteria > Bacillati > Actinomycetota > Actinomycetes > Mycobacteriales > Nocardiaceae > Rhodococcus > Rhodococcus sp. WAY2. Next base: position 1,593,706 of record NZ_CP046572.1, on the reverse strand, counting down.
CGAGGGCCGCTGCCGCGGCGAGACCGATCAGAATCAGGCCGAGGGTCGTCCGCACCCATCCGGTGCTGAATTCGGGGACCAGGTGGATCATCGCGAGACCACCCGCGAGCAAGGCCAGCGAACTCCGCATCCATGCCAGAAACGTCCGCTCACTGGCGAGTGTGAATCGCTCATCGGGCCGGTCGTTGTCCGTCATCGATCCATCTATACACCGGTTCCGTGGAACCGCGACAAGCAGGTAGCCCGGCGTCTTAGATTGGACGAGCAGGCCACAGGCAGGGGGCATCATGCGACCGTTCGACGTTCTGCGACGCTCGGCCCCTCTGCGTGGACTGTTGGTGACGGTCCTGCTGCTGTCGGCGTGGCTGGCGCTCGGACCGCCGCCCGCCTCGGCGGAGCCGCGGATCACCCGGGTGGACGTCTACTCGGAGGCGATGGGCCGCTGGGTTTCGAACGACGTCATTTCGCCCGCTTCCGGTGCGCCCGCACCCACCTTCTACCTGCTCACCGGGATCGGCGGCGGGTCGGACGGCATCTCGTGGTTCAACAACACGGGGGTCCGGGACTTCTTCGCCGACAAGCATGTGACCGTCGTGATGCCGATCGGCGGCCAGTACAGCATGTACACCGACTGGGTCGCGGACGATCCGGTGCTCGGGCGTAACAAGTGGCAGACGTACCTCACTCACGAGCTTCCCGCCGCAATCGACAGCCGGTTTTCGACGACGGGCTCGAAAGCCATCGGCGGAGTCTCGATGGCGGGCAGCGCGGTACTCGACCTGGCGGCGCAGGTACCGGGGTTCTACCGTGCGGTGGGCTCGTACAGCGGGTGCGCACAGACCAGTGGCGTGCTCGGGCAGGCGATGGTGCGGTCGATGGTCGAACTGCGGGGCGGCGGTAACGCCGCCAACATGTGGGGCGGCCCCGGGGATCCCGCGTGGGCGCGGCACGATCCGATGCTGAGCGCCGAGCGCCTGCGCGGCACAACGCTGTTCGTGTCGACCGGCAACGGGATGCCGGGGCCCGTCGACAACCACGACCCACTACTGGCCGTGCCGCAGACGATCGGCGGCAGTGTCGTCGAGATGGTCACCCATGTGTGCGCCGGCGCGTTCGAATCAAGGCTTCGGCAGCTCGGAATACCGGCCACGTTCGCCTACCTACCGCAGGGCACCCACTCCTGGGGCCTGTTCGAAACTGAGCTACGCGACTCCTGGCCCGTCATCGGCAGTGCACTCGGGGCATAGCGGCGATCGGGGGATAGCGGCGATCGGGGCATAAGCAACGATCGAAGCATGAGCGGCGACCATCAGAGCGTGCGCCCCAGTGCGCGTTCCAGGATCGGCCCGATCACCGCGAAAGCCTCCGGTGTGGTCATCCGCACGTGATCGCACTCCACCTCGTTCACGGTGATCACGCCGGTCACCACGGGCTGCCACACGCTCGGCGAGGGTCGTTCGCCCTCGTCGTCGGTGCTCTGCGCGGCGGCGAAGAACAGCACGTCGCCGTCGAACACGCGGGGCCGATGTTCGGCCGAGATCCGCTTCGAGTTCTCGAGGCCCGCGCTGATGCGGCCCAGGAGGGTCGACGCGAACGCCGGGTCCCGGCCGAACGATCGGCCGAGCATCTCGACCAACTGCTCTCGGTACGACCTGTCGTCGTCGCCGCTGCCCTCGAAGTCGACGCCCAGTCCGTGCAGCCATTGCTCGGCGTCGACCTCGAGGTCACCGAAGTCGCCCTCCTCTGCCAGGTAGCTGTCCATCATCGCGAGCGTGCCGACGTCCGCCCCGGACTCCCGCAACTCGACGGCGATCGCGTGTGCGATCACGCCACCGAGTGACCATCCCAGCAGGTGGTACGGGCCTCGGGGCTGCACCGCCCGCATCTCGACGACGTAGCGGTGTGCCAGTTCTTCCATCGAGTCGAACGTCGCGCCTCCGCTCAGGATGGGTAACTGCAGCCCGTACACCGGCCTGTCCGGCGCGAGGTGCTGAATCAGTCCGGCGTATCCGAGGGCGAGTCCGCCCGCGGGGTGCACGCAGAACACAGCGGGACGTGTTCCACCGGACCGGAGCGGGACCACGACACTCAACACGTCGTCGGTCACCGCGGCGCCGGGCGTGGACGGGTCGACGATGCGGCGCGCCAGCGCTTCGGGAGTGGGGTTGCGGAAGATCCACTGCAGTGCGACGTCCGTGCCGAGCCGGTCCCGCAGTGCGGACGCCACCCTGGTCGCGACCAGGGAGTTCCCACCGAGTGCGAAGAAGTCGTCGTCGGCTCCGACGCGTTCTACCCCGAGTACGTCGGCGAACACCTCCGCGACCGCGTGCTCGAGCGGAGTGGCTGGTGCCTTGAACGGCCTGGGCGAGACCGTCGGCGCGGGAAGTACCCGCCGGTCCAGTTTGCCTGTGCGCCCGACCGGCAGCTCGTCGAGTACCACCAACTGAGCGGGCACCATGTAGGGCGCGAGATGAGAAGCGGCGTAGCGCAGCACTTCCGCGGGATCGATGCTCGCATTACCCTCCGGGACAACGTAACCCACCAGTCGATCGATCGCTCCGGCCTGTGTGGTCACCGCCGCCCGGCCCACCCCGTCGCAGCGGGCCAGTACCGACTCGATCTCGCCGAGCTCCACCCGCTGTCCTCGAATCTTCACCTGGAAGTCGTTGCGGCCTATGTATTCCAGCCGGCCTATCTCGGTCCAGCGCACGAGGTCACCGGTACGGTACATGCGGGAGCCCGGAACTCCGCAGGGGTGCGCCACGAACGACGCTGCTGTCATACCCGGGCGCCGATGGTATCCACGGGCCAGTCCCGGTCCCGCCGCATATAATTCGCCCACCACACCCACCGGGACCGGCTGCAACCACGGATCCAGGACTACCACGTCGACGCCGCGGCCGGGACCCCCGACGGTGACCGGCTCGTCCGGCGACAGCGCCTCGCTGGCCGTGGTCTGTATGGTCGCCTCAGTGGGACCGTATCCGTTGAAGACGAACCGGCCCGGTGTCCAGCGGTTCGCAAGCTCGGGCGCGAATCGTTCACCTGCCACTGCCAGAACTCGGACGGATGGAAGCTCTTCGGGGCTCACCGTTTCCAGGATGGTGGGGGTGAAGAACGCATGTGTGACGTGTTCGGCCTCGAGGAGTTCGGCCAGTTCACGGCCACCGAGCACGGTGGGGGGCACGATCACCAGCGTCGCCGCGACGGTGAAGGCCATCAGCAGCTCGAAGACGGACGCGTCGAAACTCGGCGACGCCAGGTGTGACACCCGTGCCCCGTGCGTCGCTGCGAAGCGTTCCCGCTCCTCGACTACCAGGTTTGCCAGACCGCTGTGCGAGACGACGACACCCTTCGGTGTGCCGGTCGAGCCGGAGGTGTAGAGCAGGAAGGCGGCGTGCTCGGTATACAACGGTCGCACGCGGTCGTCGTCGGTGACCCGGTCCCCGGGGTACGCGCTGTCGACCTCCGGGTCGTCGAGCAGCAGCCACTGCACCGCGCCGGGCAGATGCTCGCGGTGCGCCGATACGGTCAGTCCGAGGATTGCACCGGAATCCTCGAGCATCGCCGTGATGCGGGCGGTCGGGAGTGCGGGATCGATCGGCACGTACGCCGCACCCGACTTCGTGACCGCCCACACCGATAGCACCGATTCGATCGACCGCGGCACCCCGACGGCGACGAAGGAGTCGGGACCGGCACCCCGGTCGACGAGCGCTCTGGCCAACCGGTTGGACCGCTCGTCGAGCGTCCGGTACGAGACGTCGATGCCGTTGCTCGACAGTGCGATTGCCTCCGGGTCCACGGCGGCGCCGGCGACGAGCACGTCCGACAGCGTCCGTTCCGGAACCGCGGGTGCACCCCGGACCGGCGCGAGTTCGTCCCGTTCGAAGGCGTCCAGTATGTCGAGGTTTCCCAGCCGCACCGAGGGGTGGTCCACCACGGCGTCGAGCATGCGAACGAAACGGTCGGCCAGCTCGGCGACGGTGTCGGCATCGAAAAGGTCGGTGGCGTAACTGAATGCGGCCCTGATACCCGACGGTGACCCCTCGTCGTCGTACTCTTCGGACACGGTGAGCTGCAAGTCGAATCGTGCGATCGTCGCACCGAGGTCGATGCCGGTCACCTCGACGCCCGGCAGTGACAGGTCGGATTGCTCCACATTCTGGAATTCGAGAAGTACCTGGAACAGCGGTGAATGCGCCGTCGAGCGAGGTGGGTCGAGCGCTTCGACGACCTTCTCGAACGGCACCTCGGCGTGGGCGTATGCCCCGAGGTCGACGACGCGTACCTGCTCGAGCAGTTCGGCGAATGTGCTCGCGGACCGGATGACGGTGCGTAACACCACGGTATTGACGAACATTCCGACCATGTCGTCGAGTGCGGCCTCACCCCGTCCGGCGACGGGGGTTCCGATGGCGATGTCCTCAGAACCGGACATCCGGGCCAGGAAGGCGGCCAGGGCGGCATGCGCGACCATGAACAGCGTCGACTGGTGCGCGGACGCCAGCGCCGTCAGCCGACGATGCAGGTCGGCGTCGATTTCGAATCCCACTCGGCTTCCACCCGGTGACCGCTGCATCGGACGCGGACGGTCCGCCGGTAGATCCAGTGCGGCAGGAAGACCGGCCAGCGCGTTCCGCCAGTAGTCCAGCTGCGCCGACACCAGCGACTGCGGATCCTCGTCGGAACCGAGGAGTTGCCGCTGCCAGAGTGCGAAGTCGGCGTACTGCACCGCCAGGGGTTCCCATTCCGGGGCACCCCCGTGGGTGCGGGCCGTGTAGGCCACCAGCACGTCCCGGGCGAGCGGGACCATCGATGCTCCGTCCGCGACGATGTGGTGCACCACCACCAGGAGCACTCGCTCGGCATCGGAGGTCTCGAACAATGCGGCTCGCACCGGCACCTGCTTGGTGACGTCGAAGCCTTCCGACACCGACGCCGAGAGCCGCTCGCGCAACTCGGTTTCGCTGGTCACTGTCACCTCGGGCAGGTCCGGTGCCGCGTCGGGGAGGATCACCTGCACCGGCTCACCGTCGCACATCGGAAAGCGGGTCCGGAGCGATTCGTGCCGCGCCACCACATCGGCCACCGCAGCGCGCAACGCGTCGACATCGAGTGTGCCGGTGAGCCGGAACGCCATGGCGATGTTGTACGCGGGCGACGAGGTGTCGAACTGGTTGAGGAACCACATGCGAGTCTGCGCCAGCGACAACGGGATTCGTTCCGGACGCGGTCCGGCCTGCAACACCGGTCGGTCGGTACGCACGGTGGCTTTCGCGGCACGGGCCGCAAACGCTGTGACGGTCGGCGCCTCGAAGAGGGCGTGCAGTCCGACTTCGACGTCGAGTGCCGCGTCGACCCGGGCAACCACGCGGGTAGCGGACAGTGAGTCGCCGCCCAAGCGGAAGAAGTCGTCGTCGGCGCCGACCTGTTCGATTCCGAGGACGTCGCCGAACACACCGGCCACGACGGCTTCGAGGGGGGTGGCGGGAGCCCGGAAGCGACGCGTCCCGGCGCCGGGTTCGGGTAGTGCTGTGCGGTCAAGCTTCCCACTCACCGTCACCGGCAACTCCCCCACAACCACCACCACCGACGGCACCACCCACCCCGGCACCACCCCCGCCACCCACTCCACTACCACATCCGGATCCACCCGCACCCCCACCTCCGGCACCACATACCCCACCAACCGACCCCCCTCCCGCACCACCGCCGCCGCCGCAGCCACCCCCGGACACCGCGCCAACACCGCCTCCACCTCCCCCAACTCCACCCGCTGACCCCGCACCTTCACCTGCCCATCAACCCGCCCCACAAACTCCAACACCCCCACCTCAACCCACCGCACCACATCCCCCGTCCGATACACCCGAGACCCCACACCCGAAAACGGATTCGCCACAAACGACACCGCCGTCAACCCCGCCCGACCCCGATACCCCCGCGCCACACCCGACCCCGCCACATACAACTCACCGACCACCCCCACCGGCACCGGACGCAACCACCCGTCCAACACCACCACCTCCACCCCCAACCCCGGACCACCCACCGACACCACACCCCCCGCCACCAACGGCCCACCCACCGTCGCCTGCACCGTCACCTCCGTCGGCCCATACGCATTGAAAAACTCCCGACCCGGCGCCCACCGCGCCACCAACTCCGGCGCACACACCTCCCCCGCCACCACCAACACCCGCACCGACCCCAACCCCACACCCGACCCCAACGTCGCCAACACCGACGGCGTCACAAAACAATGCGACACCCCCTCCGCCTCCCACAACTCCACCAACCCCACACCCCCGAACACCCCCGGCGGCGCCACCACCAACCGCGCCCCCACCGAAAACGCCATCAACCACTCGTACACCACCGCATCAAAACTCGGCGACGACACCTGCGACACCCGCGAACCCGACGACACCCCGAACCGAACCCGCTCCTCCACAGCCAAATTCGCCAAACCCTCATGCGTCACCACCACACCCTTCGGCCGCCCCGTCGACCCCGACGTATACATCACATACGCCGCACACCCCGCCCACAACGGCCGCACCCGATCCCCATCCGACACCACACCCCCCGACACCCCCTCCACCACACCCGAATCATCGAGCCACAACCACTCCACCCCATCCGGCACCACACACCCAGACACCGACAACCCCACCACCACACCCGAATCCACCAACATCTCCCGCACCCGCACCAACGGCAACACCGGATCCACCGGCAAAAACGCCCCACCCGCCTTCGCCGCCGCCCACACCCCCACCACCAACTCCACCGAACGCCCCACCACCACCGCCACCACCGACTCCGGCCCCACACCCCGACCGATCAACACCCGCGCCCACCGCGACGACAACTCATCCAACTCCCCATACGACACCTCCACCCCACCACACGAAACCGCCACCGCCCCCCGATCCACCCCCACCCCACCCGCCAAAATCTCCGGCAACACCCGAACACCCACACCCCGCCCACCCCGCACCGGAACCAACACCCCACACTCCTCCGCACTCAACACCTCCACCCCCGCCAACAACCCATCCGGTTCGGTGGCCATCGCCTCGAATATCCGGGTGACCCGTGCCGCGATGGTCTCGACCGTGGCCGCATCGATCAGGTCGGGTAGGTAGTGAAAGGTCATGCGCAGCTGCGTGTCCATCGAGAAGGCCACGCTGAGTGGGTAATGTGTGGCATCGACACCGCTGACATCCAGCACCCGGATTCCGGCCAGGTCGGTGTCCTCGGTCAGACCACCTCGATCGATCGGGTACGACTCGAAGACGGTTGCCGTGTCGAATCCGAGCTGTGGGCCGACCGCGCGCGCAATGTCGGCGAGACCCAGGTGGTGGTGGTCGAACAACGCCGCCTGCTCCGATTGCGTTCGTTCGAGCAACTCGCCCACCGTTTCCCGGGGATCGAGCGCGATCCGGACGGGTACGGTGTTGACGAACAGTCCGATCATCGACTCGGCGCCGGCGAGTTGCGGTGATCGCCCGGACACCGTGCCGCCGAACGTGACATCGGACGAGGACGTGGCCCCGTTCAACAGGAGTGCCCACGCCACCTGGGTCACCGTATTCACAGTGACGTTGCGCTCGCGTGCCAGAGTCGCGAGTTCCGCGGTAAGGCTCTCGGAGAGCGAAACCTGGACCTGGGCGGGTGGGACCGACGACTGTTTTTCCCACGCATCCGGCAGGAGCAGCGTCGGTCCCTCGATACCGGCGAGCGCGTTCGCCCACACTCCCCGCGACTCCTCCGGATCTCGGTGTTGCAGCCAGGTCAGAAAGTCCCGGTAGGGCCGGGGACTCGGCAGCGCGCCTGCCTCGTCTGCCACGTACAGGGCGAGGAGATCCCGGATCGCGAGTGGCATCGACCACCCGTCGAGGAGGGTGTGGTGGTTGGTCCACACCAGCCGGAATTCGTCGTGTCCGATGGACAGGAGAAGGAATCGCATCAGCGGTGCGTGGGAGGTGTCGAATGCCGCAGAGCGATCGGCGGCCAGAATCCGGTCCAGTTCGGCGCCGCGCGCCTCCTCGGGAATACCCGTCAGGTCGACCCGGCGGAACGGCACGTGGACGGTCGCCGGCACCACCTGTACGAACGTGCCGTCGGCGGACGGCACGAAGGCCACCCGCAGATTTGCGTGCCGATCCAGCAGTGCCTGAGCCGCGCGGCGCATCCGCACCGGATCGACGGCGCCCTTCAAGTGCAGCGACACCTGCACCGTGTAGGCGTCGATCGCGGGTTTCGCCATGAGGGCGTGAAACAGCAACCCCGCCTGCAGAGGTGCGAGTGGCCACACATCGGTGAGCGGCCCGAAGCGCTCCTCCCACGCGTCGAGGTCGCGCTGAGTCACGGTGACGAGCGGAACATCCGAAGGGGTGAGCCCCCCGGCCTCAGGTCGGTGAGAATGAGTTGTCAATGCGGACAACGCCTCCCGCAGCCGAGTCGCGAACCGCTCGGCATCGTCGCGCGCCACCAGGGTGTCCGGGTAGCCCACGCTCACCCGGAGTTTTCCGCCGACCACGATGGCGTTGACCTCGAGCGCGGCCGAGGCAGGCATGTCGGGGTCCGGAACGTACTGCAGGTCGCCGAATCCGTCGGCGGGTGCCCATGCCACCGCACTGCCGGCGGGTGCGTCGGGGACCTGGCCGAGATAGTTGTAACTGATGTGCCCCGGTTCGGTCTTCGGCAGAGTGTCGGCCGTGTCGGGGTTCAGATAGCGGAGGAGACCGTAGCCGATGCCCATGTCGGGTACAGCACGCAGCTGCTCCTTCACCACCTTGACCGCCCGGCCCATCGCGGGGCCGCCGGCGAGCGCGTCGTCCAGGTCGACGCCGGCGAGGTCGAGGCGGACGGGAAAGATTGTGGTGAACCAGCCGACGGTGCGGGACAGGTCGGCGCCCGGCACCACATACTGCTCGCGCCCGTGCCCCTCCATGCGGATCAGCATCGACGACAACGAGATTCCCCGATCGCGTCGCCACCTCGACGATGCCACTGCCAGGGCGGTGACAAGCACGTCGTGGGCACCACCGTGGTACAGCCCCGGGAGGGTTGTCAACAGCACGGAGGTGTCTTCGGTCGACATCTCGACGCCGACGTCACGAATTGCCGTCGCCACGTCCACCGCGGGATCCAGAGGGCGGTCGGTGATCGGGGGGTCCGGCCCGTCCACGGCGCTCCGCCACCACGCCAGCTCGGCGACCCGCTCACCGCGCTGCGCCTCCTCCGCCAGGGCATGCGCCCACCGGCGCATGGACGTTCCCGGCTCCGGCAGCTCCGCCGCGTGTCCGGCGGAGATCTGCGACCAGGCGGTCGCGAAGTCGGGCAACAGAATCCGCCAGGACACCCCGTCGACGGCAAGATGATGAGCCACGACGATCAATCGGCCCGAGGTTGCGGGTACTCTCGACGGTCCCGGATCGAGCCACACGAACTGGACGACGACCCCATCGGAGGGACGCAGTCTCTCGACAGCCGCCTGGTGCTCGGCCGCGACGAGTGTCGCCGGCGGGTCGGCCTCGATGGTGAGGTCGAACCTGACGCGACGGATCAGCGACGCCGCATCCACGTCGGTATCCGGGCGGGTCTCCATCTGCCACTGCCCGCTCGCATCCCGGAACAGCCGGGACCGCAGCATGTCGTGCCGTGCGATCACCGCGGCGACGACAGCGACGAGTCCGTCTTCGTCGATCCCGGCGGGGAGCGTGAGCAGCAGGCTCTGACTGAACCGCTCGAAGTGGCCGCCGCGCTCCAACAGATACCGCACAACCGGTGTGGGCGGGAAAGTGCCGATACCGCCGCCGGCGAGTTCGGTGAGAGGGCCGGGCGTCGTGCGGTCCGCGATGTCCGATTGTGCTGCCAGCGCAGCCACCGTTCGGTGCTCGAACACCTGTTGCGGGGTGAACACCAGTCCTCGGGACTTGGCCCGCGACACCAGCCGGATCGACAGGATGCTGTCGCCGCCCAACGCGAAGAACGAGTCGTCGTACCCCACCCGTTCGATTCCGAGTACTTCCGCGAAAACCGATGCCAACGTCTCTTCGGCTGCGGTGCGCGCGGGCCGCTGGGGTCGGTGCACAAGTTCCGGTTCGGGTAGTGCTGTGCGGTCAAGCTTCCCACTCACCGTCACCGGCAACTCCCCCACAACCACCACCACCGACGGCACCACCCACCCCGGCACCACCCCCGCCACCCACTCCACTACCACATCCGGATCCACCCGCACCCCCACCTCCGGCACCACATACCCCACCAACCGACCCCCCTCCCGCACCACCGCCGCCGCCGCAGCCACCCCCGGACACCGCGCCAACACCGCCTCCACCTCCCCCAACTCCACCCGCTGACCCCGCACCTTCACCTGCCCATCAACCCGCCCCACAAACTCCAACACCCCCACCTCAACCCACCGCACCACATCCCCCGTCCGATACACCCGAGACCCCACACCCGAAAACGGATTCGCCACAAACGACACCGCCGTCAACCCCGCCCGACCCCGATACCCCCGCGCCACACCCGACCCCGCCACATACAACTCACCGACCACCCCCACCGGCACCGGACGCAACCACCCGTCCAACACCACCACCTCCACCCCCAACCCCGGACCACCCACCGACACCACACCCCCCGCCACCAACGGCCCACCCACCGTCGCCTGCACCGTCACCTCCGTCGGCCCATACGCATTGAAAAACTCCCGACCCGGCGCCCACCGCGCCACCAACTCCGGCGCACACACCTCCCCCGCCACCACCAACACCCGCACCGACCCCAACCCCACACCCGACCCCAACGTCGCCAACACCGACGGCGTCACAAAACAATGCGACACCCCCTCCGCCTCCCACAACTCCACCAACCCCACACCCCCGAACACCCCCGGCGGCGCCACCACCAACCGCGCCCCCACCGAAAACGCCATCAACCACTCGTACACCACCGCATCAAAACTCGGCGACGACACCTGCGACACCCGCGAACCCGACGACACCCCGAACCGAACCCGCTCCTCCACAGCCAAATTCGCCAAACCCTCATGCGTCACCACCACACCCTTCGGCCGCCCCGTCGACCCCGACGTATACATCACATACGCCGCACACCCCGCCCACAACGGCCGCACCCGATCCCCATCCGACACCACACCCCCCGACACCCCCTCCACCACACCCGAATCATCGAGCCACAACCACTCCACCCCATCCGGCACCACACACCCAGACACCGACAACCCCACCACCACACCCGAATCCACCAACATCTCCCGCACCCGCACCAACGGCAACACCGGATCCACCGGCAAAAACGCCCCACCCGCCTTCGCCACCGCCCACACCCCCACCACCAACTCCACCGAACGCCCCACCACCACCGCCACCACCGACTCCGGCCCCACACCCCGACCGATCAACACCCGCGCCCACCGCGACGACAACTCATCCAACTCCCCATACGACACCTCCACCCCACCACACGAAACCGCCACCGCCCCCCGATCCACCCCCACCCCACCCGCCAAAATCTCCGGCAACACCCGAACACCCACACCCCGCCCACCCCGCACCGGAACCAACACCCCACACTCCTCCGCACTCAACACCTCCACCCCCGCCAACAACCCATGCGGCGACTCCAGTGCGGCCGTGAGTATTCGGACGAAGCGCTGCAGATCGGCCGGACCGTGTGCTTCGACGGACCACGTCCCATCCCGGTCGTCCACGGCGAAAGATGCGCGCTCGCCCGTTGCGCCCCAACGTTTCACCACTGTGACGGCGTAGTTCCCGATCCGCTCGACGCCGAGCGGTTCCCGCACTTCACCCGCCAGCGGGCACCAGTCCTGCCCGATTGCGGCAGCATCGGTTGTGGAGAGGAAGCGCCGTCGACGGGATCTCCGCAGTTGCAGGCCCACCTGCCGCGTCACCGCATCGAACGTGAAATGGGGGGCGAGGGTCACCCTGACCGGCATCGTCGTCCCATGTTCCCGGAACCCGAGCAGTACGTCGTCGACGCCCGTAAGGCTCTGCCGGTACAGGGCGAGAGCCGCGAGTAGAACGGCTGCCGTACCGCCGCCGCTGCGGCGTGCGAGTCGCGCCGCTACACCGCCGACCGATACATTTTCGTAGCGTGAATCCTTCTGTTCGGGAACCTGATCGAACAGTTCTTCCGCTTCCGGGACCCCGGCGAGGAGTTCCTCCCAGTAGCGGCGGTCATCGAGCCACGCGGCGCTCTCCCGGTAGCGGGCATCGGAGGCGAGCAGCGCCGACGGGGACGTGAACGGCCAGTTCGCTCTCCGAGGCGGCGCGGTGCGGGCGGCCTCGTAGGTTTCGGCGGTGGCCCGGACGATCGCCGCCATGCCCGGTTCGTCGTTGACCAGGCGGTGGTAGCGCTGGAACCAGCCGAACCGTCCGTGCGGCAACCGGAAAAGGGTGTGGACGTACAGCGGGCCGGTGTTGACGTCCATGGTCCGGTCCAGTTCGCGGCCGATCCACGCCGCGACGAGGGTGTCGGCGTCGGACGAGGCGCTCGCGTCGATCACCTCCGGTCCGGACACATGGCCGGTTCCGGTGCTCTGGCGGAGCTCTAGACCGCTACCGCCGAAGGCGACTCGTAGACAACCACATTCGGACAGCGTCTGCCGCAGCGCGGTAGAAAATGCGTCCTCGACGAGCGGGCCGTCGAGTTCGAGATACAACGCGAAAGTGGGCTCGTCGTGTCCGGTCTCGAGCAGTGTGAGTTGGTCGTACGTCAGGGGCAGTTTCACACTGCCAGTGAGCTCTTCATCGGTAGGCGGTCGTTCATCGGTAGTCATGGAAGCCCCGCCCGGTCTTACGCCCCAGGTGGCCGGCATCGACCAATGCGGTGAGCGACTCGGGCGGGCAGTAGTGGTCGTCGCCTGTCAGCGCGCGGAGGGTGGTCATCGTGTCGTGAACGTTGTCGAGGCCGATCAGGTCCGCGGTCCGCAGCGGCCCCATGGGATGGCCGAGGCAGCCCTCGAACAGTGCGTCGACGGTTTCCGGGTCGGCGATACCGGCGTCGACGGAGGCGGCCGCCTCCGCGATGCACAGCATGAGCACGCGATTCAACACGAAGCCGGGTCCGTCACCCACGACGATGCCGGTTTTGTTCAGGGAGGTGAGGAACTCCTGCGCGCGGTCCAGGGTGCGCTGGGACGTTCGCGGTCCGGCCACTACCTCTACGGTGTCCTTGAGCGGCGCCGGGTTCATGAAGTGCAGCCCGACAACCTGTTCCGGTCTCGAGGTGCACGCGGCGACGAGATCGACCGGAATCCCCGAGGTGCACGACGCGAGTACGGCATCGGCGGCGCAGCAGCGGTCCAGTTCGGCGAAGATCTTCTCTTTGAGGTCGATCCGTTCGGGAACACACTCGACGACGACGGTGGCGTCGTGCAGCTCGGACATCTGATCGGTCCATCGCACACGCGCCGCCACCTCGGCGGGTTTCGGGCCCGCGCTGCGGCCGAGGAGTATCGCGAGCCGCAGCGAGTCGCTCATGCGCTTGCGCGCGACTTCGACGGCGTGCGGATCCGACTCGACGACGATCACGTCGTGGCCGGAGTGCGCACAGCACTCGGCGACTCCGACGCCCATGGTGCCCGCGCCCACCACACCGATGCTCATCGCGCCGCCTCCGAGGAGAGACCGGTGTCGTCTTGATGCACGTACTCCATCGCCACCTCCTGGGCCGGCAGGTCGGGATGCGTCACCAGCCCCCGGATGAGCTGACGGAGGTCGGCGAGCATCGCGGTGGCCGTGCTTCGGTCGAACAGTTCCACCGCGTAGTCGAGTTCGAGGGTGAGATTCGGGCCCTGCCCGCGGGACCACGCCAGCGCCAGTTCGGCGGACGATGCCTCGGCACGGTCGTTACTCGGGGCGCGTTCTCCGTCGCAGCGGACCGGGAAGTGTACTGCTGCGGAATCGCGCATGCTGCTCTCGGAGGACAGCTCCCGGCGGACCGTCGACACCAGTTCGAGGAACGAGGGTTCACCCGACAGGTCCACACCGACGAGCCGCGGCGGACCCCCGGGGGCCGCGGCGGTGCCGACGACCACCTCGTCCTGAGCGGTGTACCACGCGAGGAGGGCGATCCACGCGGCGAGCAGCTCGGCGAAACCCGGGGCGTCGTCGAGCGTCGCGGTCACCCGAGCGATCGAGTAGCGAAGTGGTTCCGCGCCGTTCGATGTCGGCCGCGGCCGGTCGGCCGGTACCACCGGGGGTGCGATCGGCAAATCGCGCGACGGGAACTCGTCGGACGAGTCGGGAAGCAACGCTGAGATCGGCTGCACCGCCGCAGAATCGACGATTCCCGCCAGGATGGTGACGTATTCCCCGCACAGCGCGGCGGCGGTCTGCTCGGTGAAGAGTTCCGTGCTGAACTCGAGCCCGGCGGCCATGTCGTCTTCGCCGCCGCGCTCCGTGGTGACGAGGGTGAGGTCGAACTTCGCTGTACCGGAGGGCACCCCGCCGAAAGCGATGGCCGAGGGATCCTCCTGATCGAACAGCGTCTCGGTGAGCCCCTGTTGCGCCTGCAACGCGGGCAGTTCCTGGTGGACATGGCAGACGTCGAAGAGCGGGGTTCGGCTCGTGTCTCGGTCACCGGTGAGTGCCGTCACGACCCGGTCGAACGGAATCTCCTGATGTTCGAGGGCGCCCAGCACGATGTCGCGCACCCGGCCGAACAGTTCCGTCAGGCTCGGTTCGCCGGACAGGTCGGCGCGCAACGCCACAGTGCTGTTGAAGTACCCGATCATGCCGGCGAGTTCCGGCCGGTTGCGCCCCGTCGTCGGAGTCCCGACGACGATGTCCCGCTGGCGACTCCGGCTTGCGATGAGTAGGAAGAACGCGGAGAGGAGTACCACGAACAGTGACACCGACTCACGCCGGGCCACGGCTCGTAGGCGTGCTGTCTGTTCGGCAGAAATGGTGAAGGTGTGGAAAGCGCCGGTGAAGTTCTTCCGTTCCGGTCGAGGAAAGTCGGTGGGAAGCCGCAGCAGCGGGACATCGGCGAGTACCTGTCGCCAGTAGTCGAGTTCCGGCTCGAGTGCGGCGCTGGCAATCAGTTCCCGCTGCCACAGCGCGTAGTCCCAGTACTGGATGGACAGTGGCGGGAGATCCGCGGGGCGACCGGTCCGGCGTGCGGCGTACAGGGCGGGGAGTTCGCGTTCGAATATTCGCGGTGATCCACCGTCGTTGACGGAGTGGTGGGTGGTCACCTGCAGGACGTGTTCGTCCGGGCCGATCCGGACGAGGAGAGCACGCACCAACGGGTCGTTGGCCAGGTCGAACGGTGCGATCGCCGCTTCGTGCACGAGTGCCCGGGCCGCAGCCACAGGGTCCGGCTCGTTCGACACGTCGGCGGTCCGGAAGAAGTCGCCCAGCGATGGGCGAATGCGCAGTTGCGGCTCTCCGTCGACGTTGACGTAATTGGACAGCAGTACCTGGTGCCGTGCGGCGAGGTCGTCCCACATTCCGCGGACGGCCGATTCATCGATCGGTCCGTGCAGGTCGCTGACCATCGGCAGGTTGTAGATCGTCGTGGTGGCGTCGAGTTGGTGGTGGAACCACATGCGCACCTGGCCGAATGACATCACATGCCGGCCGCGCGGTGTGATCGGGGGCAGCCCACCGGCTGCGGACGTGCCCGCCGCGAGCAGCTCCGCGAAATCTGCGACCTTCGGCCGCTCGTAGAGGTCGATCAACTTGGGTCTGACCCCGTACTGCTCGGCCACCTTGTCGACGAGTTGCATCGCGATCAGCGAGTTGCCGCCGAGTTCGAAGTAGTCGTCGTCTGCGGCAACCGCCGTCTCGCTGTGCAGAAGGCCGCGCAGTGTCGTCTGCAGCCAGTCGAGGCTGTCCACCGGGGGGAGGGGCGCCGGTTCCGGATTCGGTTCCGGCGCGACGACTTCGGGGGTTCGACCCCACTCCGGCCGGCCGGGCAGGTCGTACCAGCACCGCGAGCCCAGCATGGGGTGTCCGGGCAACCGCACCCGCCGAGCGGTCTCGTCAGCCGCACCGACGGCAGCCCAGTCGAGGTCGACTCCGCGCTCGTACAACCCCGCGAGCACATGGGTGACGGCCCCGGAGGTGTCCGGTACGCGCAGGATCTCTGCATCGGCTCGGTCACCGAGCGCGTCGGCGAGCAACCGTCCGAGCTGCCCGTCCGGGCTCGGCTCCACGAACACGACGGGTCCGTCGGCGAGCATTCCTTTCGCGACGGCGACGAACCGTCCCGTGTCGATCGCAGGGTCGGCGGCGGCCGCCGCGATCTCGGAGGCGGTGACCTCCGACAACGTGCCGAGCAGATACCTCGCGGCATAGCGCGACACACCACCGCTGAGGACGGCGTCCACGGATACCCCAGCGTTCCGCAATTCCCGGTGAACGGCGATCTGGCCGGCGAGAAGGTCCGCCTCGTCACCCGTGGCCGGCAGTCCCGGCGGAAGGGAACGGCCACGGAGTGCGGCGGGCATCGGGTCCGGTGACAGCAGCAGTGCCACGGACGGTGCCCGCCGGGTCGGCGCACTCTCGTTCCGACCCTCGGGGTCCGCGGCCTGCGCGGCGAGTGCCTTCGCCAGTTCGTCGACAGTGCGCGCCTGCACCGCCACCCGATACTCGTGATGCGGCCGCCCCTGGTTGAGGGTGAAAACAATGTCGGCGAGGTGATACCCGCGCACCGCCGACGCCAGATCGTCACACAGAGTGGCCAGCGCCGCTACGCTTTTCGCCGACACACCCACGAGCCGAACAGTGTCCTCGGCGCGCGGCACAGCGTCCTCGGCGCGCGGCGCAGTGTCCTCGGCGCGCGGCGCGGTGTCCTCGGCGCGGGGCGCGGTGTCCTGCCGGGGTGGCTGCTCCACCACGCAGTGCGCGTTGATACCGCCCAGACTGAATGAGCTGACTCCGGCCCGTCGAGGACTGCCCTCCTCGCTCCAGGTCCTGGCCTCGGTGACCACCTCGATCCCGCTGCCTGCGAAATCTACTCCGCCGGTGGGCTTGTCGAAATGCAGCGACGGGTAGAGCTCACCGTGCTCGACGGCAAGGATCGCCTTCACCAGGCCCGACACTCCCGCTGCGTGGTCGAGATGGCCGATGTTGGTCTTCACCGAACCGATGGGCAGAACACCCGACCTGCCCTCGAATGCGCTGGCGATTCCCTCCAGTTCCACGGCATCGCCCAGCGGTGTTCCCGAACCGTGCGCTTCGAGATACCCGGCATCGCTCGGTGCGAGCCCCGCGTTGCGCCAGGCCCGCTCGATCACGGCCACTTGCGCCCGAGCGCTCGGTGAACTGATGGTCGCCGACGAATGACCGCTCGACACCGTTGCGGTGCCGCGGATCACCGCGTGCACCGGCACACGGTCGGCACGCGCGCGGCCCATCGTGGTGAGGAGCAGCGCCGCGCCACCCTCGCCGACGGCAGTACCGTCCGCGCTCGCATCGAATGCCCGGCATCGTCCGCCGGGTGACATCAGCTCGGCCGAGCCCTCGGCCAGATCGGCGCGAATACCGTTCACCCGCAGACTGACACCGCCCGCGAGCACGAAATCGGCGTCTCCCGAGCGCAGCTCCCGGCAGGCGTGGTGCACCGCGATCAGCGAACCATTGCAACCCGAGTCGACGGCATAACAGGGACCGGTGAGCCCGAGTTGGTACGCGATGCGGGCGGGCACCGCGAACGGAACGTTGCCCAGGGTGCTCAGGACGCCCGGTTCCGCCCACATCGCCGGGTACGTGGACGTCGCGGCGCTGAAGATTACCGCTGTCGCACTGTCCCGGAAGTCGGTCGCCGAATAGCCGGCCTCCTCGATCGCTCGATACGCCAGGACCAGCGCCAGACGTTGCTGCGGGTCGATCAGCGACGCCTCCCGCTTCGACAGCGTGAAGAACGAGTAGTCGAAAGTGGCGATGTCCTCGACGAACCCCATCGGCTGGTAGTCCGAGGGCGGACCGAGTCCGGTGGCCTCGGCCCGCGACCGGGACAGCGGGCGCACCGAATCCCGGCCGGCCGCGAGGTTCGCGCGGAACTCCGCCAGGTCGTCGGCCTCGGGGTAGCGCGCGGCGATGCCCACCACGACGACGGCGTCGTCGTCGCCCGGTTGTCGCTGGGTCACTGTTGCCTCCCGGAGTTGGTCAGAAGTTCGGTCAGAATTCGTAGGTAGCGGGCGCGCGGACCTGCGTTGCGTCGGCAGAGTGCGAGATCACGTCGGCCTGCGCGGCGACCGTGACGATGTCGAACAGCCGGCCCACCCGGAGGGCGCCCGGCCACCGGTCCTCGAACCGCCGCGCAAGTTCCACGACACGGACAGAGTTGCCGCCGACGTCGAAGAACCCGTCCTCGCGCGAGAAATCTTCATGCCCCAGCACTGCCGCCCACTCCTCGGCGACGGCGCGTTGCACCTCGGTCCACCGTTGTCGTGACGTGCGGTCGGGTGCCTGCGCTTCCGGAATCAGTGCGCGCAGCGCATCCTCGTCGACCTCGCCGTCGGGGGTGCGCGGCACCGCACCGAGCGCGAAGAACTGCGCGGGCACGAGTCGGGATTCGAGGCGCTGGGCACCGAATGCGCGCAGATCCTCGGGCGTCGGCAGAACCGCCGCAGTTGCCGCCGGAACCCAGAACAGCGTGATTCCCGCCGCCGTCGTCAGCGCGACCGCCTCGCGGATTGCGGGGTGAGTCTTCATGATGTCCGGAATCGAGTGAAGCGGGGAGCCGTCGACGCCGACGAGGCGTCCCGACCGTGTCCACCGAGCGAGCCGGCCGGTGCGGACCATGCGGGATCCGGGGGCGCCGAACGGATTGGCGACGAGAGTGGTGGCCGCCTCCCGCGGTGACAGGTCGTCCGCCGCGGACTCGGCCAGGTACACCGCGCCCGTCGCCCCCTCGGGTACCAGATGCAGGTAGGAATCGAGAACGAAAGTGCCTGCCGCCAAGCTGTGTTCGCGGAGCTGCCGCCGGTCGGCGGGACCGAGGAGATCGATCTCGTCGACGGCGATACCCGGCTCCGCGACTGCGACCGAGAGGATTCTGGTGAATCGGTCGGCGAGGGTGTGGATGGTCTGCTCGTCGAACAGGTCGGTGGCGTAGGTGAAGGCAGAGGTCATCCCGGTCGGCGACCCGGACTCGTCGTGGCGTTCACGAAGGGTCAGTTGCAGGTCGAACAGGGACACCGTGACTTCGGGTTCGAGCACCTCGACATCGAGGTGTGGGAGCGCAAGCGCGGGGTACTGGGTGTTCCGGAATTCGAGCAGCACCTGGAACAGCGGCGAATGCGACTGCGAGCGCGGCGGATTCAATGCCTCCACCACTCTCTCGAACGGCACGTCGGCGTGGGTGTATGCAGCGAGGTCGGTGTCGCGGACCCGCCCCAGGAGATCGGCGAACGTTCCCGAGACCTCGGTCCGGAGGACGAGGGTGTTGACGAACATTCCGACGACGTCGTCGAGGTCCGCCTCTCCGCGTCCGGCGACGGGTGATCCGATCACGATGTCGCGGGTGCCCCCCGACCTGGACAGCAGTAGCGCGAACGCCGCGTGCACCACCATGAAAACGGTGCAGTGCCGCGACCGTGCGAGCGCTACGACATCCCTGTGCATGTCCTCGTCGATGGTGAACGTCCAACGGTCGCCGGCACCGGATCGATGCGGCGGCCGTTCCCGATCCGCGGGTATCTCGGTTACCACCGGCGCATCGGCGAGGACGGCTCGCCAATAGTCCAGTTGCCGGGACATCAGGGAGTCGGCGTCGTCCTCCGAACCCAGAAGTTGCCGCTGCCACACGGTGTAGTCGGCGTACTGGACCGGCAGCGGGTCCCACCCCGGCGCGCGGCCCGCGGCTCGGGCGGTGTACGCCGTGAGAACATCCCGCGCCAGCGGGACCATCGAGAACCCGTCCGCGGCAATGTGGTGCACCACGACGACGAGCAGGTGGTCCCGTTCGCCGTATTCGAACAGTCGCGCCCGCATCGGGACTTCGGCGGCCACGTCGAACCCTGTCGACACCAACTCTGACAGGGGTGCCTCTCCCGTGGTCACCACCGTGAGCCCCGCGACGTCGTGAGCGTCGATGATCACCTGGGTGGGCCCCGCGACCCCGTGGGGATACCGCGTGCGCAGCGTCTCGTGCCGGATCACCACATCCGTGAGTGCGGCGGCGAGCGCGTCCACGTCGAGTGTTCCCGAGAGCCGCACCATCATCGCGATGTTGTAGGCGGGCGAGGAGGTGTCGATTTGGTTGAGTAACCACATCCGGTGTTGCGCCCACGACAGCGGGAGCGGGTCCGGCCGTTGCACCGCCGTCAACCTGGGCCGGTCGGCAGCGCCTCTGCCCTCGATCCGTCCAGCCAGGGCCCGCACTGTGGGGGCCTCGAACACGTCGCGCACCCCGATGCTCGCGCCCAGTGCGGCGTTGATCCGCGCGACGACCTGTGTCGCTGTCAGGGAGTTGCCACCCGACGCGAAGAAGTCGTCGTCGGCGCCTACGGCACCGCTTCGGAGCAATTCCGCGAAGATGCCGGCAATCATCGACTCGAACGGCGTGGTGGGTGCCCGGAAGACACGCGGGGCGAGCTCGGGATCCGGGAGTGCCCGCCTGTCGACCTTTCCGTTCGGGCCGAGCGGCATTCGATCCAGGACGGTCACCGTGGCCGGCACCATGAACGGCGCAAGGACGGATCCGGCGAAGAGCAGGACTTCAGTGCTGTCGAGATCCACATGCTCGTCCGCCGTGACGTAGCCGGCGAGCACCGCCTGCCCGGCCGGGGTGCGGCGAACCGTGACCACCGCCTGCGCGACCCCGGGGCAGCGGGTGAGCACCGCCTCGACTTCTCCCGGCTCCACCCGCTGTCCACGCAACTTCAGCTGAAAATCATTGCGGCCCACATACTTCAGTAGACCGTCGGGTGTCCACCGCATGACGTCGCCGGTACGGTACATCCGCGAGCCCGCGCGGTCGAACGGGTTGGCCACGAACGAGGCGGCGGTCGAACCGGGCTTCCGGTGATAACCGCGCGCCAACCCATCCCCCAGCATGTACAGCTCACCGACCACTCCGACGGGAACCGGGCGCAGCCACTCGTCGAGGAGGAGTTCGCGGATGCCGCGGATCGGACGCCCGATCCGCACGGGGTCGCCGGGCGCCATCGGGGCCCCGATGTTGGACACCACCGTCGTCTCCGTGGGCCCGTAGGCGACGAGCAGGGTGCGCCCGGATGCCCAGCGGTCGAGCAACTCCGGTGGACAGCGTTCCCCGCCGACGACAAGGGTGCGGAGGAGGTGCAGGCCGCGCGGATCGACCGTGGCGAGCACGGCGGGGGTCACGAAGGCATGCGTGATGCGCTCGGAGGCCAGCAGATCCGTCAGCGCGTCGCCGCCGTACACCTGGGGTGCCGCGATCACCAGTCGGGCGCCCGCACCGAAGGCCATGAGGTACTCCAGCATCGACGCGTCGAATCCGGGCGCCGCAAGATTGAGCACCCGGGACGCGGCGGTCGTGGCATACCGGATGTGCTGCTCGACGGTGAGATTCTGCAGCCCGGTGTGGGTGATCACCACACCCTTGGGCGTTCCGGTCGACCCGGACGTGTACATCAGATAGGCGGGATGTTCCGGGCGCAGCGCGGCGACCCGGTCGCCGTCGGTGATGGGATGGGACCGCCACCGCCGCGACGGACCGGGGTAGTCGAGGTGTAGCCACTCCACACCGTCGGGCATCCGGTCGCGCTGTTCGGCGACCGTCAAGCCGACGACCGCGCCGGAATCGGCGAGGATGTCGGCGATCCTCGCCTGCGGCAGAGTCGGATCGACCGGTACGAAGGATGCCCCCGACTTCGCCACCGCCCACACCGACACCACCAACTCCACCGACCGGACGAGGCCGATCGCGACCTGGTCTTCCGGGCCGATTCCGCGATCGATCAGCACCCAGGCCAGCCGGTTCGACCAGTCGTCGAGTTCGCGATACGACATCACCGCGTTGCCGTAGGACAACGCGACGGCATGCGGATCGCGTTGCGCCGCAGCAGAGAGAATGTCCGGCAGCAACCGGGGCGCTTCGGCAGGGTGTCCGCCGACCGGAACCAGCGCCCCCCGCTCGTCGGGTGTGAGCACATCGATGCGCGCCAGGAGAACGTCGGGCGATGCCACGATCGTGTCGAGCAGACGCACGAACCGTTCGGCGAACGCGTGCACGGTCGCAGCGTCGAAGATATCCGTGGCGTAGGTGAAGCCACCACTCATTCCCGCCGGGGAGCCGTCTTCGGCGAACTGTTCGATCAACGTCAGTTGCAGGTCGAAGGTCGACACGGACACGCCGAGATCGATCTCTTCCACCGTGAGACCCGGTAGGGCCGGCGTCGGCCGTTCGACGTCCTGGAACTCGAACAACACCTGGAACAACGGCGCGTGTGACGTGGTGCGCGGTAGGTCGAGCGCCTCGACTACCCGCTCGAAGGGCAGGTCGGCGTGCGCGAACGCCTCGAGGTCACGGTCCCGGACGGTGTGGAGCAGGTCCGCGAAGGAGCCGGAGCCGGGAACCGGGGTCCGCAGCGCGAGAGTGTTGACGAACATCCCGACCAGGTCGTCGAGGACTGTTTCGCTGCGACCGGCGACCGGCGACCCGATCACCACGTCACTCGTGCCGGTCAGGTTCCCGAGTAGTACCGCGAACACCGCGTGCGACACCATGAACACCGTCACCTCGTGTTCTCGAGCGAGGTCCCGCAGCCGCTCGTGCAGGCGTGCGTCGACGGTGAACGACACGCCCGCCCCGGCGAGTGACCGCACTTCCGGACGAGGACGATCGAGCGGTAGGTCCGCCACGATCGGCGCATCGGCGAGCATGGAACGCCAGTATGCGAGTTGCCGGGACATCAGGGAGTCGGGGTCGTCCGCCGATCCGAGCAGCGCCCGCTGCCACCTGCTGTAGTCGCCGTAATGCACGGGCAGCGGTTCCCACCGCGGCGCGTGGCCGGCCACCCGAGCCGCGTAGGCCGCCGTCACATCCCGGGCGAGTGGGCCCAGGGACAGCGCGTCCGCCGCGATGTGGTGCACCACGAGAGCGAAGACGTGCTCGCTCGGCCCGACTTCGAACAGTTCCGCCCGCAAGGGCACCTGCGTCGTGAGATCGAAGCCTGTCGCCAAAGCCGACGAGATTCGTTGGCGCAGTTCGCTTTCTCCTGTCACCGCCACCGCGCGGAGGCCCGGCAGGGCGTCCCTCACCGGGAGCACCGACTGCACGGGGGTGTCTCCGGCCAGCGGGAACACGGTCCGGAGAATTTCGTGACGGTCCACCACATCGATCAATGCTGCCTCCAGCGCGGCGGCGTCGAGAGGCCCGCGCAATCGGAAGGCCGCCGCAATGTTGTAGGCGGGCGACGTCGTGTCGAACTGGTCGAGAAACCACATCCGCGTTTGCGCGAGGGACACGGGCACCGGCGAGGAGCGATCCGTCGGGGCCAGCGGTGGCCGCGTCGTCGTCGCGGCCCTACCCATGCAAGTGGCCAGCAACCGGATCGTCGGGGCCTCGAAGAGGTCGCGCACGCCCACACCCGCACCGAGCTCGGTCTGGATTCGGGCCGCGGCCCTGGCGGCGATCAGCGAGTTGCCGCCCAGTCCGAAGAAGTCGTCGTCGACACCGACGGACGGCACGTTCAGCAACTCCGCGAAGACAGCCGCCAGCGCCTCCTCGACGGCAGAGCCCGGTGCGACGAAGTCGGCACGGGCCTGCGCTACTGGAGACGGGAGGGCCGCCCGGTCGACCTTGCCGTTGACGGTGAGCGGCAGTTGGGTGAGAACGGTCACCGACCCGGGAACCATGTACGAGGGAAGAGCGGATCCCGCTGCCTCGCGGACGGCCCCCGGGTCGATGAGCGCCCCTGGTCCGGGTACCACGTACGCGGCAAGGGTCGGGCCGGTCACCTCGTTCCGGAGCAGCGTCACCACCGCCTGCGCCACCCCGTCGCAGCGGCCCAGCACCGACTCCACCTCGCCGAGCTCCACGCGGAATCCGCGGATCTCGACCTGCTGATCGTCACGCCCGAGGTACTCGAGATGTCCGTCCCGGCGCCACCGCACCACGTCACCGGTCCGGTACATGCGCGACCCGGACGTGTCCGCGACGAATCGGGATGCCGTGAGCCCGGCGCGGCCCAGATAGCCGCGCGCCACTTGCGGTCCCGAAACGTACAGTTCGCCGGCTACGCCCACCGGCACAGGATGGAGTCGTGGGTCGAGCACCGATACGCGGAAACCCGGAATGGCCCGCCCGATCACACTCGTCCATGCGGCGGCTGCGAACTCCGGGTCGAGGGCAAGGTGACTGACATGCACCGTCGTCTCGGTGATGCCGTACATGTTGACGAGTACGGGCGCGTTGTCGTCGTGCCGCGAGTACCAGCGCGCGAGCTGCCCGAGGTCGAGAGCTTCACCGCCGAGCACGACGTATCGCAGCGGGAGTGGTTCGGCGTCTTCGTTCGTGGCTTCCGCCTCGATCAGCTGGGCGAACGCTGTGGGCGTCTGGCTCAGCACCGTCACCCGTTCTCGGCGCAGCACTTCCAGGAACTGTGCCGGCGAACGGGTGGTATCGAAGTCGGCGACCACGAGCGTCGCCCCGTGGAGCAGAGCGCCCCACAGCTCCCAGACGGAGAAGTCGAACGCCGGTGAGTGGAACATCGTCCAGACGTCGGTGTCGTCGAACCGAAACAGCTGCTCGGCGCTCGCGAAGAGGGCCACCACGTTTCCGTGCGTCACTGCCACGCCCTTCGGCCTCCCCGTCGATCCCGACGTGTAGACCACGTACGCCAGCGAATCCGGGTTGATCGGCGCCCGCTCGGCGTCCGTCACCGGCAGCTCTGAAACGGCGTCGAGCTCGCCTTCCTCCGAATCGAGCAGGAAGACAGGGATATTCGACGGCGCCAGTGCCGCTGCGGTGTCCTGGGTGACGAGAAGGCACACCGGTCGGGCGTCGTCGAGCACGAGCGCCGACCGCTCACCCGGGTGATCGACGTCGATCGGGAGATACGCCGCACCGGCCTTGACGACGGCGACCAGCGCGACCACCAGCGCGGCCGACCGCGGTGCCGCGACCGCGACCAGGGATTGCGGACCCACCCCCCGCGACAGAAGCTGCCGCGCAAGACGATTGGACCGGGCGTCCAACCGGCCGTACGTGAGCCGTTCGCCGCCCGCCACGACCGCGGTGGCATCAGGTGTGCCTGCGGCCCGCACTGCGAACAGCTCCGTCAGCGTCCGACGTAGGGGCGACGTGGGGCGCGTCGACCACTCGAGGAGAAGCGTGTGCTCGGCCGGCGCGAGCAGATCGATGTCGCCGACCGGGACGGACGGGTCGTCGAGGGCGGCCTCCGCGACTCGGAGCAGCCGATGACCGAAGCCCGAGACTGTGCCGTCGTCGAAAAGATCTGCGGCATAGGTGAACCGAACCTGTTCGTGGTCCACGGTCACCACCAGGTCGAGATCGCCGAGGTCCCGGCCTCGGTCTCCGTAGTCGAGCAGCACTTGGAACAGTGGCGCATGCGCTCGGGACCGCGGCGGGTCGAGCGCGTCCACGATCTGCTCCCACGACACGCCGCGGTGAGCGGCCGCCTCTCGTGCCGCGTCCCGCACCCTCTCGACCACCTCCGTGAACGGTTCGCTGCCGCGCAGCCGGGTCCGCGACACCAGTACCTCCGCGTCCACCGCCGTTCCGACGACCACGTCCGCGGTCCGCGCTACCCGCGACAGCAGCAGTGCGAGCGCAGCGTGGACCACCGTGAACACGTCGGTGCGGTACTCGGCCGCGAACGTCGTCAGCCGATGCTGCAGAGCTGCGCCGATCGCCACCTCCACGGCGGCGCTGCGCCCGGACGGCCGGGGTGGCCGGGGCCGGTCGGCAGGCAGCTCGATCAGCGGCGGCGCATCCGCCAGCGTCCGCGTCCAGAAATCCAATCTGGCTGTGTCTTCGTGGACGGTGCTGATCGCGGCGTCCGCGTCCGCCCGGAGGAACTCGTCGAGCAGTTCCACGAACCGGCGGTGGTGGGCACCGACCTCCTCGGCGTCGTACCGGTTCGGGTTCGCCAGGAAGTGGACGAAGGTCTTCACCGGCGCACCGCTCTGGTACACGTCGACGAGCAGATCATCCACCGGCCCGGACGTGACGATGTGGTATTCGCCCACGAGGGAGCCGAGCCTCAGCTCCTGGTGGAAGAGCATCACGTTGACCATCGGCCCGGACAGCGTGTCGGCGGCGCCCGCCCCGGCGTCGCGGCGAATGTCCCCGAGCCCGAAACGCTGGTGTCGCAGGGCACCGAGCAAGTCGAGCCGGACTCGTTCGACCAGCTCACCCACCGTGTCTTCGGGCCGGATCTCCACCGGCAGCGGCACGATACCGGCCACCATGCCGCCCGAACGTCGCAGAACCGCTGTCGTTCGCGCCGACACCGGGATAGTGACCAGCACGTTCCGGCGTCCTGTCATGCGTGCGAGGTAGCAGGCGAACCCGGCGATGATTTTCGCCGTGCCGTACTGCCCGGTCTCGCGCAGCGCACGCTCGGCCGCCTCGGGCAGCGGTCCCGCGATGTCGGTGCTGTCGACCACCGCGGGTGCGGCCCTGCGAGCCAGGCTCGGCGCAGGACCGAGCCCGGCGATCCGCTCGGCCCAGAACTGGCGGTCCGCGGCGAAGCGGCTCGATGATCGGTACTGCTCGTCCACGTCGAGGAGGTACCGGGGATCGACAGCCTCATTCGGTGGCGGCTCCCGGTTCGCAGTCGCTGCACTGTATCGGACCGCGATCCGGTTGAGCATCGTCATTGCGCCGTAGCCGTCCAGCGCCACGTGATGAATCTTGCTGTACCACAGGTAGTGCTCGTCGCCGACCCGCAGAATCGAGGATTCGACGAGGCGGTCGTGGGTCAGGTCGATCGGCGTGGCGCAGTCCGCCCGCATCCACCGGCGAGCCGCGTCTTCCGGGTCGACCTCTCCGCGGAAGTCGACCAGCCCGATGGATCGGTCCGTCGAAGGGTCGACCAGCTGGAACGGGCGGCCCTCGACTTCGATCAGACGCAGGAACGGCGACCCGAACTCGTCGGCGGCGGCCACCGTGGCAGACATGAGGAGATCGACGTCCAGCGTTCCGTGCAACTCCACATACTGCGCGATGCACAACGGCACGTCCGGTGCGAGCTGCTGCGCCAGCCAGGCCTCGTACTGCGCGGCGGACAGTGGAAACGGTGAGGCCGGTGAAGCGGGGAAACGGGCGGGAGTGTCGGCGACACAAGCGGGTTCGCCGGCCGACACCCTCGCTGCTCGTCGCTCCATCGCAATCGCATCCCAGCCAAGGCCCCCATCGCCTTCGCATCCGGGAGCAACCAACCACGGTGACGGACTACCTGCCCTCACCCTGACCACGCAACGAAATCCCCGAGAAGATCGAGACTGCCTCCAATCCAGCACACTGTCAACCGCCGCCACCGCCGTTCATCTCGGGCTTTCCAGCAATGTCCGCAGCGCCGCTTCGTCGACCTTGCTGCTCGCCGCGAGGGGAAGGGCGCCGAGCGCCACGAAATGGGCGGGCACCGCCTGCGCGACGAGACGCTCGGTGCAATGCGCGATCAGGTCGCGGGTGGTGGGCAGGATCGTCGCCGCCGGGGCAGGAACCCAGAAGGCGGTGAGGGCGGTGTCGCCGTACTCGTCCACGGTCGCGAGCACCACCGCCTGACGGATCGCCGGGTGACTCTCGAGCACCGACTCCACCGCGTGCCGCTCGACCCTCGCTCCCCGCACCTTCACCTGACCGTCGACCCGTCCGCAGAATTCGATGTCGCCGTGGACATCGACGCGTGCGAGGTCACCCGCGTGGTACATCCGGGAACCTGGATTTGTGGCGAACGGGTCGGCCACGAATCTGGCTGCGGTGCCCGCCGGGCGATGCGCGTATCCCGCCGCGATCTGGGGACCACCGAGGTAGAGATCCCCCACCGTTCCCGGCGGCACAGGAACGAGCTTCGCGTCGAGGATGTGCGCCGTTGTCGCCCCCAGCGGCCTGCCGATCGGGGCGATCGACGCGGGCAGCTCACGCACCCGGTGCGCGATGCAGCTGACGGTGGTCTCGGTGGGCCCGTACTCGTTGCCCAGCGGCACGCCAGGCAGCACGGCACGGTGCCGTTCGACGAGTGTCCTGGGAAGCGCCTCGCCGGCCAGGGTCACCCACTGCAGTTGCGAGCGCAGCGGAGCGAGGTGCGGCAGCAGCAGGCGGTAGAACGACGGTGTCGCGGCCAGATCTGTGGCCCGCCACTTCCCTGCGAGCGCTGCGACGGCCTCGGCATTGCGCATACCGCCCGCGTCGGGGAGCACGCTGGTGCCGCCGGTGCAGAGCGCCCAGATGGTCTTCAGCAGGGCGCCGTCCCACGTCAGACGAAACGCGGAGAACGTGACCAGATCGGACTCGTCGTAGTCGTAGTTCCGCCCCGCGACCATGCTCGCCAGATTGGCACGGGTGACCACGACGGCTTTGGGAACACCGGTCGTTCCCGAGGTAGTGATCACATAGGCAGGTGCGCCTGCGGGGACACGTTCGGGAAGGCCGATCGCACGTGACCGCGGCGGTAATTCCCCGTGCCGGTCGATCAATGCAGGCACGCCGGCACCGGCTTCACAGGCGAGGGCACCGACACCCTCCGTGGAGGTGGCCGGGTCCGAGGAGTCGAACACGATGGCCCCGCAGTCGACGTCCGACAGCAGGGCGCGCAGTTGCATCGCCGGGTGGCCAGGTTCTATGACGCACCAGGCGGCGCCCGCCCGCAGAGCGGCGATCATCGCCACCATCGTGTCGGTGCTCTGCTTCCGGTAGATCAGAACCACCCGGCCCGGCCGCACGCCGGTCGACACCAGCTCGGCGGCGAGTTCCGCACTCGCCGAATCGAGCTCGGCATAGGTCAGGGCTCGCTCCCCCACCGCTATCGCGATCCGCCCGGGAACCCGTGAGCATTGCTCGAGGATCCCCGCGATCACCTCGTCACCCGGACACCAAGCGCTCATGGCACCGCGCTCACGATGCGGACGTGATCGGTGTTCGGTCCACCGTGAGCAATGCCGTTGTGCCGCAACAGCAACCGATCGTGGTCCGTCGCGGCGACCTCGAACCCACCGAAACGCAGGGTCACAAGCATCACGCGGTTGACCTCGGTGGCCACGAATTCCGCACAGGGCTGCTGTCCGCGCGCCCGCGCCCGGTCGACGACATGCTGAATCAGGGCCGCGCCCACTCCGCGGGACATCACGCGGCACGACATCAACAGCAACTGGAGCACCGAGTCGTCTCCACGAAACTCCGACACCGCGAGTCCGATGGTTCCGTATTCACCGAAACGGTCCTCCAGGGCAGCCACGAGCACCTCGTGGCGATCCGAACGGCACAGTCGGCGGAGTTCGTCGATGCCGAACGTGCGACCGGTGGTGTTGAGTTGATGTGAACGCACGGTCAGTTCGTGTGCCCGTGCCAGGTCCTCGTCCTCTGCCCTGCGCACGGTCATCACCAAACCCAGCGAGGCGAGGAACTCGGCGCTCGACCCCGCGAAAACCTCCTCACTGCTCTGCCGGATCCGCTCGGCGCGGTACAGCGCGCGGCGCCCCGCTGCCTCGGCCGTGATCGACTCCGGAGTCAGCTCGGGCAGATCGGGGAAGGAAGCGATACTCTCGGCCGGATAACACCGCACCGACGGCAACGCCCCGGCGACTTCGGCGCGCTCGACCGGATCGTTGTCGACGAAGGCCACCGTGTCGAGGCCGATATTCAGCGTGTCCGCTATCCGCCGGACTGCACCGGATTTCGGCCCCCAACTGACGTCGACTGCGCAGAACAGTTCCTCGAGGCCATGGGCGCGCAGATGAGCGACAGCGGGTTCGAACTCTCCGCGGCTCGCGATGGCGTGCAGAATGCCGCGGCGGTCGAGCACGTCGATCGTGCGCAGCACTTCGGCCTTCGGCACCGGGACATCCTGCTCGAGCACCACCCCGTCCCAGATGGTGTCGTCGAGGTCCCAGACCACGCATTTGACGGTCTGCTCCATTGCGCTTACTTCCCGTTCCCGGTCGGATCCGGCAGTCGCCGCAGGAGTGCGCTACTCCACGCCGCGACAGGACTGCTGTTCATGAGTACGGCATAGTCCCCCGGCCGCTGCGACGTAGCCGCGGTTTCCAGGTTGAGTGCGACGTCGACGGATCCGAGGTGGCCGAACCGGGCCAGGTTCGCGCGGCACACCGGGTCGATGGGCACATCGAGGGCTTCCTGCCAGAACGCGAACGCACCGGCCGAAAGGTTCTGCATCAGATAAGTCCCTACCCTGTCGTGTTCCACACCGTTGCGTCCGAGAAGCGCACCATTGATGTCGGTGAAGCGTTTCCGGCTCTCGACGGCCAGCCGGAACGAGTACGTCGGCTCGTCCGTGCATTCCTCGGTCCAGTCGGCCTCGCGCACGTTCCGGTAGTCGATGCGGAACAGGTCGGAGTACTTTCCGTCGCTGCGGACGATCTGGTCGACGAGTTCGTATCGCCCGCTCCCCGACGTCGTCAGCAGCACCGCGGCCGCACCGTCCCCGAGCAGTGTCATCGGTGAGCGGTAGCGGGCTCGCGTGGGCGTCTTCGCCGCAGCGACGACCAGAACATTGTGGCAGTGCGGGTCTCCCCGAAGTAGGGCGGACGCCAGTGCGAATCCCGCGGAGATGGAAACGCAGCCCAGGTCACCGACGCCGGTAGTGAAGGCCTGAGTCGCGCCGAGCCGGTGTTGCAGCCGGGTGGCCTCGGAGGCGAGCAGATACTGCGGAACCCTCCCCTGCACGAGCAGGAGGGCATCGAGCTGGGTCGGGTCGATGTCCGCAGCGCGCAGCAACGCGGTGGCGGCGGCGTGAGCCATGTCCGACTCGGACTGACCGATGCCGATCCGAACGGTGTCGATGCCGAGGGACAGGGCGTGCTCGCGCTGCGCCACAGGAAGCTGATCGAGTTCCGGCAGACCCGCCACGGTGACCTCGTCGTCCGGGAACCACAGCGCGATCGAGTGCAAGGCGACGGGGGCGGTCATCGAACACCGCCGGCCAGCACGTACTCACCGATCTGCAATTCGGCGACCTCGGTGGCGCCCTCGATGATCCGCATGACCTTCGCGTCCCGGAAGAATCGGCCGACCCTGCTGTCTCCGGCGCATCCGGTGGCGCCGAGGATCTGGACTCCCTGCTGGCTCAGCGTCACGGCTGCGCGCGCAGCGGCGTACTTGGCGGCAACGGTGGTGAAGAGGGCGGTGTGCTCGCGTGCGTCGCGTTCCTGTGCGGCGCGTTCACAGAGGGCCCGCGCACCGGAGACCTCGACCCAACCGCGGCCGATCATCGACCGCACCGCGTCCTGCTCGGACAACACGGCCGTGCCCTGCACCCGGGTCGAGGCATGAGCCACCGCATCGGCGAGGCAGGCCCGGGCCATCCCCGCGCACCCCCACGCGATGGTGTACCGGCCGTGGTCGAGGGCTGTGCCGGTGACGTGGGACAGACCGAAACCGGGCGGCGCTATGACGTGGGTCGCGGGTATGGACACGTTGTCGAGTTCGATGTGCGCCACCCGTGTACCTCGCATGCCGAGCTGCCCCTGTACCGGTTCCACGGTGACCCCCGGCGAACTCGTTTCGACGAGTGCGGTCGTGAGGCCGCCGGACGTCTGTCCGAGGACCAAAAGTACGTCCGCGACCTGGCCGTAGGTGACCCACAGCTTCCTGCCCGACACCCGGTAATCGGAACCGGCGGGGTCGAAGGTGGTGGCCACGCAGGAGAGTTCGGTTCCGGCACCGGCCTCGGTCGCCGCGAACCCGGCGAGGAGCTCCCCGGTGGTCAGCACCGGCAGCCACTGCTCCCGTTGTTCGGCACTTCCCCACCGGTCGAGGGCGGCATTCACCATTCCCTGCACCGTGAGGAGCGACCGCAGCGACGTGCAGACAGCTCCGAGTCGTTCTGCCACCGAGCCCAGTTCGGCTGCGCTCAGGCCGAGGCCTTTGCAGGCGGGGGTCCGGTCCAGACCCAGGACACCTGCCCGGGCGGCGGCGTCGATCACCTCGGTAGGAAGCCCCGACTCGTCCCATGAAACCGCATCCGTCTCCGCTGCCGCGACGAGAGTGTCGATCCCGATCACGGCGACGCCCCGTCCGTGGCCCGCACCTGCTCGCCCCGCTTCCTCCGGATGAACTCGGCGACACGGGCAGCGGTGCGAAAGTTGTCGAGGTCGAGGTCCTCAACCTCTACCACGACGTCGTGGGAGCCCTCGATGTAGGTGACGATCTCCAGGGCCCGCAGAGAACTCACCAGGCCCAGCGTGAAGTAGTCGTCGTCGGGTCCGAGATCCGTCGACGTGATCGAACTGAGGTACTGCCGTAGCTGCTCGACCAACCCGTCAGAAGGCTCGGGCACAGGGGCGTGTGCTGTGTCCATGAGCGGGGGATGCCCACTTGGACCAGCGTTCAACCATCGCGGTGTCAGGCAGCGAGTAGTCGGGGCAGCCCCCATTCCCGCGCAAGCAGCTCGTAGGAACGCAATCGGTCCGCGTGGTCGTGGGTGACGCTGGTGACCACCAGTTCGTCGGCGGCGGTGACTTTCCGCAGGCTGTCGAGCCGGTCGGCAACGGTGGCGGGTGCCCCGACGAACTGCGTGATCAGCCGGTCCTCCACCGCTGCGCGTTCGGTCTCACCCAGCGGCGGGGTACGGCGGGGATCCGGATACGGGATCGCACCGTGCCCGCTTCGGATGCTGTGGGTCCAATGTCCGAAGGTCGATGCCAACTCCCGGGCTGCCGCGTCGCCCTCCGCCACCACGGCGTCCGCGGAGACGACGACGTACGGTTCCCGCAGTACCCGTGACGGCCGGAAGGCGGCCCTGTATGCCTCGACGGCGTCGATCGTCGTCGCCGGACTCACGTGGTAGTTGGCCCCGAAGGGCAGCCCGAGCCGCCCGGCGAGTTCTGCGCTCGGGCCCGCGCTGCTTCCGAACACCCACAGCTCGACGTCGGCGCCCTCCCCCGGACTCGCGTGGAGGTCGATGCCGTCCTCGGTGCGGTACGTGCCCTCGAGTAACGCGAGGATGTCGTCCACCTGGTCTTCGAACTCGGGTGACCGTGCCCCCGGCTGCTGTAGCACCGACATCGACGCCGTGAGCCGCGGTGACAACAGCAGTTCGGACGGGTCGAACGGCGCCGGAATCACGACGCCGTCCCGAATCTCGGTCGGACGCCGCGGCAACGAAGACTGGTGTCGGCGTTCGCCGACCGCCTGCAGTGCCTGCGCCCTGCGTTGACCCGACCGCCCCAGGCCGAGGTCCACGCGCCCCGGGTACAGGGCATCAACAGTTCCGAACGCTTCCACCACTGCTGCTGCCGTGGTGTGCCCCAGCTGGACGGCAGCGGCGCCGACACGCAATGTGCTCGTCGCCGCAGCGAGAATGCCGACCAGCACGGCGGGTGACGAACTTGCGACGCCGACGAAGTGATGCTCGGCAACCCAGTACCGCTTGTAGCCCCACAGCTCTGCGTGCTGGGCGAGGTCCACGGTGTTGCGCAGCGCGGCTCGGGCGGTGGATCCCTCGCTGACGGGCGACAGGTCGAGGACGGACAACGGGGTGACCATCTACTGCCGATCCTGTTCGTATTCCGTGGCTTCCGACGCTGCGGTCATGATGCTCGTACTCCTTCGTTCTGATGGTGCGGATGGCTCAGCCCGAGATGGCTGCGCAGGGTGGTGCCCGAATACTCGGTGCGGAAACTGCCACGGTCCTGCAAGTGCGGCACCACTTTCTCGACGAACTCGTCAAGCCCGGTCGGTGTGAGGTGCGGCACGAGGATGAAACCGTCGCAGGCGTCCGACTGCACGTAGTGGTCGATGTCCTCGGCCACTTGGGCCGGGGTGCCCACGAACTGCTGCCGGGCGGTGACCGCGATGATCAGCTCACGGATGCTGAGCTTCTCCGCCTCGGCCTTCGCCCGCCATGCCGAGGCGATCTCCCGCGGATCTTTCACGTGCCGGACACGGCCGCGGGTGATGTCCGGATTGTCGGCGGGTTCGACGTCCGGAAGGGGGCCGTCCGGGTCGTATCCGGAAAGGTCACGTCCCCACACCTGCTCGAGGAATGCGATGGCTGTCTGGGGACCTACCTGCTGGTGCCGGATGTGATCGGCCCGTTCGGCGGCATCCGGCGCCGTATCACCCAGAACGAAGGTGGCCGCGGGGAGCACCTTGAGGTCCTCGGCTCTGCGCCCGTACTTCGCCAGCCTGCCCTTGACGTCGGAGTAGAACGTGCGGCCGTCCTCGAGTGTGCCGTGCACGGTGAAGATGGCGTCGGCCTGAGCCGCCCCGAACTCGCGGCCCTCCTCCGAATCCCCCGCCTGCAGCAGTACCGGATGACCCTGGGGGCTGCGGGGTACCGTGAACCGTCCCCGCACGTCGAACTGCGAACCCGAAAAGGCGACCTCACGAATCGACGACTCGTGCGCGAAAACCCCGTGCTCCCGGTCGATCACGAGAGCGTCCTGATCCCAGCTGTCCCAGAACTTCCGCGCGCCCTCGATCACTTCACTTGCGCGGACGTAGCGGTCTCTGCGGTCGAGATATCCCCCGCGCCGGAAGTTTTCGCCGGTGAAAGCGTCCGAGGAGGTGACCATGTTCCACGCAGCCCGGCCGTCCGACAAATGATCGAGTGACGCGAATTGCCGCGCCAATTCGTACGGTTCGTTGAAGGTGGTGTTGATCGTTCCGGCCAGGCCGAGGTGGGTCGTCGCCCCGGCCAGCGCACCGAGCACGGTCAGGGTGTCTGGCCGGCCGACGACGTCCAGGTCGTGGATCCGTCCGCGGTGCTCACGCAACCGCAGGCCCTCGGCGAGGAAGAAGAAGTCGAACAACCCGCGTTCCGCTGTTTTCGCCAGGTGCACGAACGAGTCGAAATCTATCTGGCTCTTCGACTCGGGGTCGCTCCACACCGTGGTGTTGTTCACCCCCGGGAAGTGCGCTGCGAGGTGTATCTGCTTGCGGGGCAACGCTCGCGATGTCGTCATGCCGAAAGTCCTGTTCGGGTGAAGTGATTGGTGGGACGGTCGAAGCCGAGGCGTTCCCGCAGTAAACGCACGTCGCCTCCGTCAGGTCGCAGTAGCGGCCGTACTGCCTCGGCGAGGGTGTCCAGTCCGGAGGGAAGCGCGAGCGGGCGGAAAGTCACGCCGTCCACCTCGCCCGCCCGCGCCACGTTCGCGACGAGATCAGCCAGTCCCGCCGCATCCCCCCGGTAGAGGAGCGATCGTGGTTCGTACCCGGTCCCGGCCCAGTTCTCGAGCTGGGCGAGGTCCCGGGCGGCGCCACTGTGGTCGGCGGCGAGCAGCACCTCCACGTCGAGAAGTATGCGGACCGCGCTCCTGTCGCGGCCCGCCTCGACCACGTCGCGGGAAATGTCCGCCGCAGCCCGCCCGGCCGCGTCGACGGTGAGGCCGCTGATGCGGATCACGTCGGCGTGCGATACGGCCACCCGGCGGGAATGTTCGTCGTGCACACCGAGCACGACCAGCGACTGGCCTTGTGGTGAGCGCGGTGTAATCGACGGCCCCTTCACGGAGAAGTGGGTTCCCTCGAAGTCGATGTAGTGCAGTTTGTCCCGGTCGACGAATCGGCCGGTGGCGACGTCGCGGATCTCGGCGTCGTCCTCCCAGCTGTCCCACAACAGACGCACGGCTTCGATGGCCTCGCTCGCCTCCGACCACAAATCTTCGTCGTCCTGGGGTTCCTTACGGCCGAACAGCTGGGCCTGGGCTCGACCGGCCGACACGTCGACCTGCCACCCCGCGCGACCCAGTGAGGCATGGTCGAGACTCGCGATGGCTTTCGAGACGTGGAACGGCTCGGTGTGGGTCACGGTCACCGTCGGGACCAGACCTATGGTCCGGGTGCTCGTCACAGCCCGTGACGCGATCGCGACAGCGTCGAGTTGCCCCCGCTGTTCGGCGTGACCCGTCGAGGCGAGGGCGAAGGAGTCGCCGAGGAAGGCGAGGTCGATGCCGGCCCTGTCGGCAACTCCCAGGAGCCCGGTCCAGTAACCGGCCGTGAAGAGATCTTCTGCGCGCGAGTCGGGGCGACGCCACGCCTGCGGGTGCAGACCGGCGCCGTGCAGGTCGACGGCGATGAGGGGGTGGTGACGAAGTTCAGGCATGAATGGCTTCCTCCAGCTGTGCTGACGGTGGGCGAGCGATGGACCGCCCGGGGATCGCGTCGAGCAGCTCCCGGGTGTAGTCGTGACGTGGTGTTTCGAATATCTCGGCGGTGGTGCCGAATTCGAGGATGCGACCGGACCGCATCACGGCGACCGTGTCACTGATCTGCCGGACCACCGCGAGATCGTGCGAGATGAACAGGTAGCCGAGGCCGAGTTCGCGCTGGAGGGTCTCCAGTAGATCGAGTATCTGCGCCTGCACCGAAACGTCCAGAGCGGACACCGGCTCGTCGAGCACGAGAAGTTCCGGGTGCAGTGACAGCGCCCGGGCAATCGCGACGCGTTGACGCTGGCCGCCGGACAGTTCTGCGGGTTTCCGTTCGAGGTAGCTGCGCGGCAGCGCCACCTGCTCGAGGAGTTCGGCGACCCGCTCCGCTCGTTCGGCCTTGCTCCCGATCCCGAAGGCGCCGAGCGGTTCGGCCACGATGTCGGCGACGGCAAGTTTGGGATCGAGCGAGGCGTACGGATTCTGGTAGACGAGTTGAACTCGCCGGCGGAGGGCGCGCAGGGCGCCACCCCGCAGCGTCGTGATGTCCTCTCCGTCGAACTCGATGCTGCCACGAGACGGCGTCTCCAAACGGATCGCGATGCGAGCCACCGTCGACTTGCCGGATCCCGACTCGCCGACCAGGGACAGCGTGCGACCGCGCGGAACCTCGAAGGACACGTCCTCGACGGCCTCGATCGCTGTCTTCCGGTCGATCCGGAATGTTTTCGACACGCCCGAGACGCGCAGGAGCGGATCGGCCACGGTGGAGTGGTCTCTGCGCCGGGGTGCCGCGGACAGGCTGGGCGCGGCTGCCAGCAGTGCGCGCGTGTACGCGTGCTGCGGCTGCGTCAGGATCTCCCGGGTGGGCCCCGACTCCACCACCTCGCCGCGGTTCATCACGATGATCCGGTCGGCGCGGTCGGCCGCGACGCCCAGGTCGTGCGTGATCAACAGGACTGCGGTCCCCGACTCGGCGGTACGCGCAGCCAGGTGATCGAGGATCCGGCGTTGAACCGTGACGTCGAGTGCACTGGTGGGCTCGTCCGCGATCACCAGTTCGGGGTTGCAGGCCAGCGCGATTCCAATCAGGACGCGCTGCCGCTGGCCGCCCGACAGGTCCTGCGGATACTGCCGGGCACGCACGTCGGGCTTGTCGATCCCGGCCTCGGCGAGAATGCGCACCGCCTCGATTCCGGCCGTCCGCCGGTCGGCGAGACCGTGCACCCGCAGCACCTCGGCGACCTGAACCCCCACCCTGATCACCGGGTTGAGCGAGGTCGTCGGGTCCTGTGGCACCAACCCGATCCTGGCGCCGCGGATGCGCCCCAGTGCGCGCTCGGACAGGGTGTCGAGGCGCTCGCCGTCGAAGGTGACGGTGCCGCCGATCGCGCGTCCGCTCCCCGCCAGTAGCCCGAGAATCGCGTGCGCGGCGGTCGACTTACCGGAGCCGGACTCGCCCACCACAGCCACCACTTCCCCGCGCGAGACCGTAAGGTCTACGCCCGTCACGGCCAGAACTGGATCGCTCACGCTCCCGTACGCCACCCGCAGTCCGGAGACCTGCAGCAGCGGGGTGTCGTTCGTGCTCATCGCGACTCTCTCTGTTCGAGTGCATGCCCGAGGCGGTGTGCCGACAGCACGACGGCCACGATCACCAGGCCGGGCAAGGTGGTCATCCACCACGCCGTCGCGAGGTAGTTGCGGCCCTCGGAGATCAGCGAACCCCACTCGGGTGTCGGTGGTACCGCCCCGAATCCGAGGAAGCTCAACGACGACACCGCGAGGACCGCCATGCCGAACTCCACGGCGGCGAGGGCGACGACGGGTGCGTAGGAGTTCCGCAGGATGTGCCGGTGGAGCACCGTGTGCCACCGGACTCCCGACGCGAACGCGGCCTCGACGTAGAGTGACCGGCGCACTCGCAGCACCTCTGACCGCATCACACGGGCGAAGTTCGCGATCAGGGAAACACCCACGGCCACAGCGACGTTGACGGTGCCGAATCCCAAGGCCGTGACCAGTGCGAGGGAGAGCAGCAATGCCGGAATGGACAGCAACACATCGACGAGTCTCATCAACACCGCATCGACCGCTCCCCCGGCCGCACCGGACAGCAGACCGATCAGCGAACCGACAACCAGGGCGATCCCCACCGCCAGCAGGGTTGCGGTGAGCGAGAGTCCGGCACCGTGAACGACTCGGGTGTACACGTCCCGGCCGATGTTGTCGGTCCCGAACCAGTGCGCGGCGCTCGGGGCCTGCAGCTTCTGCGCGGGCACGCCGGTGAGTGGGTTGCCGCCCGCGAATACGGAGGGCGCCACCGCACACCCGACAGCAAGCAGGAGCACGACGGCGGAAGTCACGAGCACGAGATTGCGACGCAACCAGGCCGTGACACTGCGCCGGCGGGTAACAGGGAAGAACCCGGCCACGGGTGTGAGTATGCGCGGAGACGCGCCGACATCGACGACCTCGCCCGTCACCTCCCTCGTGAGGATGTCAGACATGAACGATCTCCTCCTTTTTCGTGTGCTCCATGCTCGCCCGCTTCCTGCCCTCGACGATTCGCGGATCGATCAGCGGGTAGAGCAGATCCACGGCGAGGTTGACGAGGACGTAGGCAAGCGAGCTCAGTACCACGATTCCCTGGACCACCGGAATATCCTGCGCCATCACGGAAGTCTGCGTGAGCCGCCCGACTCCGGCTCGTGAAAACACCGTTTCGACGACCACGGACCCGGCCAGCAGCGTGCCCACCAATACTCCGGCGATGGTGAAGGCGGGGATGCTCGACAACCGCAGCGCGTGCCGGGTCTGGATCCTCCACCGGGAGGCTCCTTTCGCCCGGGCGGTGTCGATGAACGGCTGCCGCCACGTGGTCTGCAGACTCGCGGCGAGCACCTGGGCGATCACGGCGCCGGTCGGCAGCGCGAGAGTGACCGCGGGAAGCACCAGGGTCGCGATTCCCTGGTCGCCGAACGCCGGAAAGGCTTTCAATCGAAACGAGAACAGCTGCAGCAGAATAAGACCTACCCAGAACGTCGGCACCGCGACACCGAGCGGGGGCAGCGAGAACAACAGATTCCGTACCCCGCGCACCCTGGTGTACGTGGCGACGAACGCTACCGCGGTCCCGAACACCACGGCGAGAACGAGCGCCACGGACGCGAGCGCGAGGGTGCTGGGCACCGCGTTCCCGATGGCCTCGGTCACCGACTGCCCGGTGGCGATCGAGTATCCGAAGTCACCGCGAACGGAGTGGCTCAGGGAGTTCCAGTACTGCACCCATACCGGCTGGTCCAGGCCGTACCGCGCCTGCAACTCCGCAACGGCCGCCGCATCGACCGTCGTCCCCGCTGTTGCGGAATCGACCGCGATGCTCACGGGGTCCGAAGGCAGTAGGAACAGGACTGCGAACGACACGGTGAATGTTGCCCACAGCACGCCCAACGCCTGCAGGACACGGGATCCGAGGTATCGAGTCATCTTCTAGCGTCCACTGATCCAGGTATCGAAGAACTGGAGCCTGGCCGAGGCCTCGAACTTCAGATCTTGCACGTCCGGTCCTGCGCCGATCGCCTGCGACAGCTCCACGGTGGGAATCCACAGGCCGTTGTCGAGCACCTGCTGCTGGGCGTCGGCGAGAAGTGCGTTCCGCTCGGTGGTGTCGGTGGTGGCGAGTTGCTTTGCAAGCACGTCGTCGAGCGCGGGAATCGGGCCACGGCTGTTAAGGTTGCGGCCGTCGAGTCCGAACTGGGTAC
Source organism: Rhodococcus sp. WAY2 (assembly GCF_009859915.1). Taxonomy (NCBI): domain Bacteria; kingdom Bacillati; phylum Actinomycetota; class Actinomycetes; order Mycobacteriales; family Nocardiaceae; genus Rhodococcus; species Rhodococcus sp. WAY2. The sequence goes on along the minus strand of NZ_CP046572.1, from coordinate 1,553,643 downwards.
GCAGGATGTCACCGTCAGCGCGGGTGCTGTTGTAGTAGGTGGCGTCGAAGTCCTTGGCATTCTGGCGAGCGGTGGCCTCCGGAGTGGCCACGAGATTCAGCTGCAGATCTACTCCCACCGCTGTGAGCTGCTGCTGCACCAGTTCGAGGATGGCCTGGTTGCCGGCAAACACGGAGCTGAACAGAACGGGGAAGCTCAGCCTCTGACCGCTCTTCTCCCGGATGCCGTCGGCACCGGGAACCCAACCGGCCTGATCCAGGATGGACTTGGCCTTCTCCGGGTCGTACGTCACGTCCGGCAGCGCCACGTAGCCGGGGGTGCGGCTGGCCAGCGTGCTGGTGGCGGGCGTGAAGTTGGGGCCGAGCACGGTGTCGACCAGTTCCTGCCGGTTGATCGCCGAGACCAGCGCACTGCGCACGACGGGATCCACGAGCGGTCCGCGAGTCACGTTGGGCTGGAAGCCGAATGGCGTACCCGGGTTCGATGTGGTGAGCACCTGCCCACCGGCGCCTTCGATCTGCGGGGCATCCTGCGGCAGCGCATCGCTGATTGCGTCCAGCTGTCCCGAGGACAGGCTGCCCGTACGGACACCGGATTCGGGCACCACGCTGAACTCGATGGTGTCGAGGTAGGCCTCGCCGTCGTGACCGAACACGTCTGATCCCCAGCTGTATCCGGCCCGCTTGGCGAGGGTCACCGACTTGTCCTGCTGGTAGTCGGCGTACGTGAACGGCCCGGTTCCCGAGATGTTGCCGGTGCAGCGCTCCTCCGCCGGCTTGGCGACGGACGCATCCGACAGAATGCCCAGCTGCGGGGTGGACGATGCCTGCAGGAACTGGGCGTTGGGTGCCGAGAAGCTGACCTGCGCGGTGCGCGCATCGATCACGGTGGTCCCGATGTATCCGGTCAGGTAGCTGGCGGCCAGTGGCGCCTTGGCCCCGGTGAGGGTGTTGACGAGCGCGTCGAAATTCTTCTTCACCGACTCTGCGGTGAGGGGCGTTCCGTCGCTGAAGGTGACGCCCTCCTTCAGGCGAAAGGTGAAGGCCGAGGCGTCGGCGTTCAGTTCCCAGCTCTCCGCGAGCCACGGCGTCAATTCACCTGTTCGGGGGTCCTGATCGGTGAGCGAATCGACCACCTGGCGAGTCACGTAGATCGTCTGGTTCGTGCCGGACTGTGCGGGGTCGGCGCATGTGGGCGCCTGGGACAGGCCGTAGCGGAGTGTGCCGCCCGGTTGCCCGGGACCCGCATCCGCGGAGGAACTGCTGGAACCGCCACCGCAGGCGGTGAGCGCCGTGGCCAGCACGGCGGCGACGCCGATACCTGCTGCGATGCGGGCTTTTCCGCGGAAGGTCGGGGACAAGGACACAAGCACTGAGGACACCGATAGCTCCGTAATTTCGACGACAGGCACGAATGACACCCGGGATTCGGGGACGCTCACGTGCACGGAAGGGTTGCGAGGGATCGGCTCGGAATGGTCGCGCGCAACGCGGGCGCCACTTCTGCCTGGAAGAGCTCGAGACTTTCGCGGTGCTGCTTGTCGCTTGTCCCCACTCGATCGGCCCCGAGGTGGATCACTTCGTGGCCGAACTGCTCGTGGTACCGCGCGACCTTGTCGATCACCTGCTCCGGACTGCCGATGAGCGCCGAGCTTCGCTCCACGAAGTCTTCGACCGTGTCGAACACCACGGGCAGTCCGGTCCTGCGCGCGAACTCGATCCTTGCGGCATGGATCGGCCGCCAGGTGTCGACGGCGTCCTGCGACTTCGGCGTCACATAGAAGCCCGCAGTCCCGGCGCCGACCAGAGCGTCAGCGGGGTCGCGGCCGTAGTCGATCCACCGCTCGCGATAGTGGCGAATGAGTTCGGCATACGGCTCGACAGGGTTGGTGACGTTGGCGGAAAAGAGTGGATCACCGTAGCGAGCGGCCAAGTCGACCGACTCCTCACTCGTGGCACTGCCGTGCCAGATCCGGATCCGGGGCTGGAGTGGTCGCGGAAGTGCGACAGCGTGTTCGAGACGCGGACGGAAGCTGCCTTCCCACGTCACGTCCTCGCTCTCCCACAGTTGCCGGAACAGTTCGTACCCCTCGCGATTGCGATCCCACTGGTCGTCGGGGGTCACGGAGAACAGTTCGGCCTGGGCCGTGCCGTTTCCCTTGCCGATGATCAGCTGCAGGCGGCCGCCCGACAGGTTGTCCAGCGTCGAATAGTCCTCGAAGGCCCGGACCGGGTCGAGCAGGCTGAGCGTGGTCACGGCTGTCCACAACTGCAATGTGGTGGTACGCGCCGCGATCGCGCTGAGCACGACGGGCGGTGCCGAAGACAGGAACGGATGTTCGTGCCGCTCACCGACAGCGAACCCGTCGTACCCGAGTTGTTCGGCGAGGACCGCCGAATCGACTACTTTCCGCAATCGCGTCGCAGTGTCGACTTTCTCGCCGGTTACCGGGTCGGGCTGATGCGTGACGAGAGTCATCAGGAGAAACTTCATGCCGACTGGAACTTCCTCGACGCCGACGAGGGAGCGGGCACAGCCTTCTCGAAGGCGTGCACCCCGAGTGCACCGTCGTCGAGGCTGTCCTCCACGGGTCGGGGCGCACTTATGACAGACATCACTACACGGCCTTTCATCGAGGCGAGGATCGAGAGGGAAGCGCACTTCCACGCTCCCCGTGGACACGCGCGAGAGACTCACCGAGCGCTGCGCCCGGTGAGCTGAGAGGGGGCCTACGTCAACAACCGCAAGACTTGGTGCGGCACAGATCGATGTGCCGTCTGCGCCAGGTGCTGCGTGCGGGGTGAGTCATGTGATGCCTTCCATCGATCCTGGCGGTAGCACCCACACCCGAAACAATGTCGGAAGGGTTGCTGCGACGTCGACGAGCCAGGTCTCTCGGTCGCTCTGGATGGTTGACGCGAACACTATCCGCATCACGCCACCTCGTCAACACGTGAATTCCCCTGCCACACAGGGGAAACCCGAAGAACTCACGCAATCGGATCAGGCTGCGTGCAATTGCTGACACCGGCCGCGCCATGAGGTTGGATGGGGTGGGCACCTCTCTACGGGGCCGCGTCTCCGGAACCCGGGCGCAGGGTGCCAGACGTCCCTTGTAACGTCGCCCCGGTGACTCCACTCGAAGCCATTGCGATCCTCGTTGCCGGCATCGGCGCAGGTGCGATCAACGCGGTCGTCGGCAGCGGCACGCTCATCACCTTCCCGACCCTGGTGGCGTTCGGGTTTCCACCCGTGACCGCCACGATGTCGAATGCGGTGGGGTTGGTCGCCGGCGGCGTCTCCGGCACCTGGGGTTACCGGCGAGAGTTGGCCGGGCAGGGGTCCCGGCTGCGCTGGCAGATCCCGGCGTCACTGTGCGGTGCGATTCTCGGCGCGTGGTTGTTGCTGCACCTGCCCGAATCGGTGTTCGAGTTCATCGTCCCTGTGTTGTTGGTCCTGGCGCTCGTGCTCGTGGTGTTGCAGCCGCGGATCCAGGCGTGGGCGAAGGAGCGCGGTAGCCACGAAGCCGGCCTCAGCCGGCCGCGTCTGCTGTTGCTGACGGCCGGCACGTTCGCGGTCGGGGTGTACGGCGGGTACTTCACCGCAGCGCAGGGCATCCTTCTGATGGGTGTGATGGGGGCGATCCTCCCCGAGAGCCTGCAGCGGATGAACGGCGCGAAGAACCTGCTCTCCCTGCTCGTCAACATCGTCGCCGCGCTCGCGTACACGCTCGTCGCCTTCGACCGGATCAGCTGGGCCGCCGCGGGCCTCATCGCGGTCGGTTCGCTCCTCGGCGGAGTGCTCGGGGCCCGCTACGGCCGTCGCCTGTCCCCCGCCGCACTCCGGGTGACCATCGTGGTGGTCGGCCTGATCGGGCTGGGCCGGCTCCTGGCGTAGTCGCGCATGCCGCCTGGTGCTGCCTCATACTGGGTCGGTGAGCACAACAGATGTAGAGAACCCCGGCTGGACGTACCTGATGGACATGGACGGAGTTCTCGTTCACGAAGAACACCTGGTCCCGGGGGCAGACCTCTTCCTGGCCGAGCTCCGCGAAGCCGAAATCCCGTTCATCGTGCTCACCAACAACTCCATCAGGACACCCCGCGACCTCCGCGCCCGGCTTCTCCGCACGGGACTCGACATTCCCGAGGAATCCATCTGGACGTCCGCGTTGGCGACCGCAACGTTCCTGGCGAGCCAGCGGCCGAACGGCAGCGCCTATGTGGTGGGCGAGTCCGGTCTCACCACCGCACTGCACGACATCGGTTACGTCCTCACCGAGAACGATCCCGACTATGTGGTGCTCGGCGAGACCCGCACGTACTCCTTCGAGGCGATCACCACCGCAATCCGCTTGGTGGAGAGAGGCGCTCGCTTCATCGCCACCAACCCCGATCCCACCGGGCCGTCCCGGGAGGGATCGTTACCCGCCACCGGATCCGTTGCCGCGTTGATCAGCAAGGCCACCGGCCGCGACCCCTACTACGTGGGCAAGCCGAACGCCCTGATGATGCGCTCGGCACTCCGGGCCATCGGGGCGCACTCCGCGAACACCCTGATGATCGGCGATCGCATGGACACCGACATCGTGTGCGGGCTCGAAGCCGGGCTGCAGACGATTCTGGTGCTGACCGGTATCTCGACGCGCGATTCGGTCGAGCTCTTCCCGTACCGCCCCACAGCAGTCCTCAAGTCCGTGGCCGATCTCGTCGGGCGCACCTCGGATCCGTTCGATCGGGCCGAAACCTCGGTCTGACTTCGGACGGTCCGAGGTGTAGTCAGCTCAGCGCGTGCTCCAGATCGGACAGTAGGTCCTCGGTGTCTTCGAGCCCGACGGAGAGCCGGACGACGCCGTCCGTAATTCCCACTGCCGCACGCCCTTCGGGTCCCATTGCCCGGTGGGTCGTGGTGGCGGGGTGGGTGATGAGCGACTTGGAGTCACCGAGATTGTTCGAAATGTTGACCAGCCGCAGCGCGTCGAGTACTTCGAACGCACGCTTCTTGGCCTCGTTCTCGGCGGCAGCGAGCGCGAAGGTGACCACCGTGCCGCCGCCGCTCATCTGGCGCTTGGCGAGCTCGTGCTGGGGATGGGACTCGAGGTACGGGTACTTGACCCATTCGACCGAGGCATTCGATTCGAGGAACCGCGCGATCTGCAAAGCGGAACCGACCGAGTGCCGCACGCGAATCGGCATCGTCTCCAGGCCCTTGAGTAGCGTCCAGGCGTTGAACGGACTGAGTGCCGGACCTGTGTGACGCATCAAGTTCTGGACCGGACCGTCGATGTACTCCTGTGAGCCGAGGATCGCACCGCCGAGCACGCGCCCCTGACCGTCGATGTGCTTCGTCCCGGAGTAGACGACGACGTCAGCTCCCAGATCGAGGCTGCGTTGCAGCAGCGGTGTAGCAAACACGTTGTCCAGCACGACCTTGGCACCTGCCGCATGCGCCAGCTCCACCACGCGCGGCACGTCCACGAGCGTTTGCATCGGATTGGAAGGCGTCTCGAAGAACACTGCCGTGGTGGGCGTCGAGAGGGCCTCCTCCCACTGGTCGAGGTCTTCGCCGTCGACGAACACCGTCTCGACACCCCAGCGCGGCAGGATCTCGTTGCACACCACGAAGCAGGACCCGAACAGACTGCGCGCCGCCACCAGGCGGTCGCCGGCCTTCAGCAGGGCGCCCAGGGCGGTAAATACCGCCGACATCCCGCTCGCGGTGGCGAAGCACGCTTCCGCACCCTCGATGAGACGGAGCCGCTCCTCGAACATCTTCACAGTCGGGTTGCCGTAACGCGAATAGACGAAGTGGTCGATATCGCCGGTGAACGACGCCTCGGCCGCTCCCGCGCTCTCGAACACGAAGCCCGAATTCAGGAAGATCGCTTCGGACGTTTCCTCGAAGCCTGATCGAAGGGTTCCGCCGCGCACACTGATCGTGCCCTGACCGATGCCGTCCGGCAGCGCCTTCTGAAACGCGCCGCCCTGAGGAATTGCACTCACCACTGCCTCCACGGCAGGCCCAGCGCCCGCCAGCCGACCGCCCCACGATGACCGTCGGCGTCCAGGGCGCCTTCGAAACCGTCGAGCACGTTGTACGACGGGCCGATGCCCGCCGCTGTCGCGGCCTCCGCCGCACCGATGGAACGCTGACCGGATCGACACAGGAAGATGACGGGTGCGTCCTCGCCCCCGGTGATCCCGGCTTCCTTCAACTGATCCACGAAATTGTCGTTGCGCGCACCGTGGGGATAGCTCACCCACTCGATCAGCACCGGCTGCTTGCCCAGTGAGGACGTATCGGGAACACCGACATATTTCCATTCGGCATCTGTTCGTACGTCGACCAGCACAGCGTCGGGATTGTCGCGAAGCAGCTCCCAGGCATGCTCCGGCGTTATGTCGCCTGCGTAACTCACCATGTCAGCTTTTCACAACCCTCTTTTCGATGCCCTCCCGGGCAAGCGGCCTCTTCTGGGCACGCATCAATTGCACACGACCCACTTGTCGCCGGAGCGGGCCAGCTGCCAGGTGTCCGTCGTCTCACCACGACCGTCCTCGGCCGTGATCCGCACCTCTGCCCGGGCGCGGTCGCCGTTCACCTCGGAGGAGTCGACACCCTGCAGGGTGACCTCCCCTTCGCGCCCCGCGAGCGGTGAACGGTCGTCCGACCAGGTAGAACACACCAACGACTTCTGCAGGTCGGCGTCGTCATGATTGCGGGCCTGGATGTAATCGGCCACCGAGCGGTTGATGCGGTCCGCCTCGGTGACGTTCTCGTCGGCGGGCGAGAGAATACTGCCGACGACGATCGCGACCAGGATGATCACGACGAGGGCGACGGCGGCGATGAACGGTGTGGCAGTGGTACGCCGGGGATCCTCCGGGTCGTCCCCCGCGGCGTTGTGCGGCGATTCGCTCGGATCGGACATGACTTCCCTTCATTTTCGGCGTGGTCAGCAGTGTATAGAGCAGCTGGTACAAATCTGATTTGTGACCCCCCAACCGAGAGACGACTACCCTCGACATTCGCAAGCCCAGACAATGGGAGCCGCCCAGCTCTCACCGGCGCCACCGAGTGCGGGCCCGGCCGGGCAGGGGCGTGACGCCACACCTCGGCCACCCGATTAGGCTGGGCTTAACTTAAGCTGAAAATTCGTTGTCCGCCCATCAGAAGGTAGTTCGCTCCAGATGACTGATCAGACACGTCCGTTGCGCGTAGCGATCGTCGGTGCCGGCCCCGCCGGTATCTACGCTGCCGATGCACTCATGAAATCTGATGCCGCCTCGGACGGCGGGATCAGCATCGACCTGTTCGAGCGGATGCCGGCACCGTTCGGTCTGATCCGCTACGGCGTCGCCCCCGACCACCCGCGCATCAAGGGCATCATCACCGCCCTGCACAAGGTGCTCGACAAGCCGTCGGTGCGCCTGCTCGGCAACATCGACTACGGCACCGACATCACCCTCGAAGACCTGCACAACTTCTACGATGCGGTGATCTTCTCCACCGGCGCCAACGCCGACCGCGACCTGAACATCCCGGGCATCGACCTCGACGGCAGCTACGGCGCCGCCGACTTCGTCTCCTGGTACGACGGTCACCCCGATGTGCCGCGCACCTGGCCGCTCGACGCGGAGAAGGTCGCCGTCCTCGGTGTCGGCAACGTCGCCCTCGACATCGCCCGCGTCCTCGCGAAGACCGGCGACGAGCTGCTGCCGACCGAAATCCCCGCCAACGTCTACGAGGGACTCAAGGCCAACAAGGCCGTCGAGGTCCACGTCTTCGGCCGCCGCGGACCGGCGCAGGCCAAGTTCACGCCCCTCGAGCTGCGCGAACTCGATCACTCCCCGACCATCGAGGTCATCGTCGACCCCGAGGACATCGACTACGACGAGGGCTCGGAGCAGGCACGCCGCAACTCCAAGCAGGTCGACATGGTGGCCAACACCCTGCAGGACTGGGCCATCCGCGACGTCGGCAACCGGCCGCACCGGCTGTACCTGCACTTCTTCGAATCACCCACCGAGGTCCTCGGCGAGGACGGCAAGGTCGTCGGTCTGCGCACCGAGCGCACCCAGCTCGACGGCACCGGCAACGTCAAGGGCACCGGCAAGTTCAACGACTGGGACGTCCAAGCCGTGTACCGCGCGGTGGGCTACCTGTCGCAGAACATTGCGAAGCTGCCGTTCGACGAGCAGGCCGGCACCGTCCCCAACGAGGCCGGACGCGTCATCGCAGACGACTCGGCGGAGGGTGCCGCCCGGTTCATGCCGGCCACCTACGTCACCGGCTGGATCAAGCGCGGCCCCGTCGGCCTGATCGGGCACACCAAGGGCGACGCCAACGAGACCGTGGCAAACCTGCTCGAGGACCGGCCCACCTTCGCCGAACCGGCCAACCCGTCCGAGGACGCGATCATCGAGTACCTCGAGGGCAAGCAGATTCCGTACACCACCTGGCAGGGCTGGTACCGCCTCGACGCGCACGAGCGCAGCCTCGGTGAGCCCGAGGGCCGCGAGCGCATCAAGGTCGTCGAACGCGAAGACATGCTCAAGGCCAGCGAGCCCGACAAGGCCTGATCGTCGAGCATCAGCGAAGGGAGCCTCCCACGGGAGGCTCCCTTCGCAGTCCCTCCCCGCGTGGTACGCCGACGACAAGGCAAAATGTGAACCGTGTTTGATGCCCACGTGCACATCATCGATCCCCGGTTCCCGGTGTTCGAGAATCACGGCTACCTGCCTGACCCCTTCACCATTGCCGATTACCGTGCACGGACCGAAGGTTTCGGCGTGGACGGTGGCGCCGTGGTCACGGCGTCGTACCAGGGCACCGACCAGAGCTATCTGATTGCCGCGCTGGAAGAACTCGGCCCCAGCTGGGTCGGCGTCACACACCTCGAGCCCGACGCCACCGACGAAGACATTCTGCGACTCGATTCTTCCGGCGTGCGGGCAGTCCGGTTCAACCTCCGCCGCAGCGCGACCGACCTGAAGCTCCTCACCAAGCAGGCACTGCGCGCGTACGAACTCGCCGGCTGGCACGCCGAGTTCTACGTCGACGCCACACTCCTGTTGTCGCTGGAGCCGGTGTTCGCCAAGCTGCCTGCCGTCAGTATCGATCACCTCGGCATGTCGACCCGCGGGCTGCCCTACCTACTGGATCTCGTCGACCGCGGCGCACGCGTGAAAGCAACGGGGTTCGGTAGAACGACCATCGACGACGTGTGCGAAGTGCTCCGCCAAATTCATGCCGTCAATCCCCGGGCACTGATGTTCGGCACCGATCTCCCCGGCAGCCGTTCACGAAGAGTGTTCCAGGACAGCGACATCGACATAGTCGCGGAGGCAGTGGGAGACGATTTCGATGCCGTCATGGGCGACAACGCACGCGAGTGGTACCGCTGCAGCTCCGAACGGGGCCCCTGCTAGAACACGGCCCCTGCTAGCAGCCTTCCATCTGCATGCTGTTCATCGACATCATCTCGCTGACCGGCGGCGTCTGCGGTTGTGAGGCGAGCCAGTCGTTGTATCCGCCCATCTGCTCGCATGCGGCCTGATCGTTGTCCCTGCGCTCCTGCCGCCGCTCCCGGTTGCGTTCGTCCATGTCGTCGTCGTTCCGGTCGACGGCGATACCACCCATGGTCGATCCGTTGGCCTGCCGTTCGAGCCCCCGAACCCCGTCAGTGCGCATGATCCAACCGAGGGTGTAGTCGGCACCGTCGCGGTTGGTGGTGGCGCGGTAGAGCCCTTCATCGACCGCCGCGGGTGCGGCCTCGAACGCCTTGTCGGTCATGCCCGCACCGGTGATCGTCCCCGACACCTTTCCGTCGCTCATCGTGCCGGTGAGCGTCGACCCGTCCGGCGCGGTCAGTGCCAGCCGGTCACCGTCCATCGTTCCGGACATCCACATCCACATGTCGTCGCCATCGCACAGGAATGCGACGGCGTCGCTACCCGACGTAACGACAGCAACATAGGCGTCCGAATCGTTCACCGCGCCGAGGAAGGTTCTCTCGAGCTGGGGTTCTTCTTCGAACGGGGAGGGAATCTGCTCCATCAGGGCGGCCGCTGCCGCGGTGGTGGTCGCCGAGGCTGCGGCGCTGGTGTCGCTCGCCGCCGACGAGCCTGACGAGTCGTCCCCACAGCCGCTCATGGCCAGGACGATGACAGTGAGGGGACCGAGTATCCAGGTCGTCTTGGTATGCACGGGCGTTCCTCCGCTAGGTGGGAGATCTCGTTCCGCATTCCATACTTGCAGGTGTCGACGGCGTCTGGATACCCCTAAGTCGCGACCACGGCGGCCAGCCAGACACCGGAGGCGATCAGGGCGCCGAGCAGTTCGATCAGCATCGACAGCCCGACCGCCTTGCACGCGTGCCACGTCGACGCCCACGCACGGTTGTGCGCCCGCAGCCGGTAGAGCTCGGCCACATACGTTCCCGCGATGAAGCCGAGAAACAAACCCACTACCGGGATGACGAAGAATCCGACGATCCCCGTCAGTCCACCGGCGACCAGTGACATGTTGGGCACGCCGGCACTGCGCATCCGCTTACCTGGCCAAGTGTATTTCACGACGCCACTCACCACGAGAAACAGCGTGGCAGCGGCGAACACGGCCCACGCGGTAGCGGTGCCGGACATGATGGCCCACACCAGAATTGCGGCGAAGATCAGTATCGTTCCGGGTAGTACCGGAATGACCACACCGATCAACCCGATCACGATAACGAGGCCGACGAGCGCCTCTGCTCCCGTGCTCATGCGACCGGACGAACGCGGGACGCGGCCTCGCGCGCCCTGCTGCGCGCCGTCTCGACGTCGGGTCCCGTGGACACGGCCACTCCCATGCGCCGTCGGACGTAACTTTCGGGTTTCCCGAACAGCCGTAGGTCGGTTTCCGGTACGGCCATCGCTTCGGCAACGCCCTCGAAACCGATGCCGACTGCGTCCCTGCCGCCGTAGATCACCGCGGACGCGCCGGGCGCGGTGAGCGTGGTGTCGACGGGAAGCCCGAGTACGGCGCGCGCGTGGAGCTCGAACTCCGAGAAGCGTTGAGTGCGTAGAGTTACCAAGCCGGTGTCGTGTGGACGGGGACTCACCTCCGAGAAATAGACGTCGTCACCCTTGACGAACAGCTCGACACCGAACACTCCCCTGCCGCCCAGCGCCGCGGTCACCGTCCCCGCTATCTCCCGCGCACGGGCGAGCGCTACCGGGCTCATCGCCTGCGGCTGCCACGACTCCACGTAGTCACCGGCGTCCTGCAGGTGACCGATGGGCTCGCAGTAGGCGGTGTGCACTTCACCGTCCATTCCGACGGCCCGGACGGTGAGTTGCGTGATCTCGTAGTCGAAGTCGACGAACCCCTCGACGATGACGCGTCCGTGATTGATCCGGCCCCCGGAAAGTGCGTATTCCCAGGCCTTGTCAACGTCCTCGAGATCGCGGACGGTCGACTGCCCCTTCCCTGACGAGGACATCACCGGCTTGATCACACACGGCACACCGATGCGTTCGACAGCGGAACGCACTGCGTCCAGCGAGTCGGCGAATTCGTACGGCGACGTCGGGAGTCCCAGTTCCTCGGCCGCGAGACGGCGTATCCCCTCCCGATTCATGGTGAGCGCGGTCGCGCGCGCCGTCGGGATCACCACGGCGGCACCGGACTCCTCTACGGTGGCCAGCGCGTCGGTGGCAATGGCCTCGATCTCGGGAACAACGAAGTGCGGCTTCTCGGCGTCGATGAGCCGCAACAGCGCATCCGGGTCGCTCATGTCGACGGTGTGCGCGCGATGCGCCACCTGATGCCCGGGCGCATTGTCGTACCGGTCGACCGCGATCACCTCGACGCCGAGTCTCTGCAGGGCGATGATGACTTCTTTGCCGAGCTCACCCGACCCGAGCAGCATCACGCGTATCGCGCCCGCCGTCAGAGGTGTACCGAACCGCTCGGGTGCCTGTTTCCGCATGGCGACAACTATATGCGTGCGTAGAGCTACTTCAGCAGCCTGGACATCCGCCGATCCGCGAGCACCTTGCCGCCGGTCTGACAGGTGGCACAGTACTGAAAAGACTTCTCCGCGAACGATACTTCCCGCACCGTGTCGCCGCACACCGGGCAGGGTAGACCTGTGCGCGCGTGCACCCGCATACCGGATCTCTTCTCCCCCTTGAGCCGCGCGGCATCCTGGCCGAGCGACCGTTCGACAGCATCGATCAGCACCGTGCGCATCGCGTCGTACAGAATGTGGACGGAATCCTCCGGCAGTGTCTTCGCCGTCGCGAACGGTGAAATCTTCGCCGTGTGCAGTATTTCGTCCGAGTACGCATTGCCCACGCCGGCCAGCAGAGACTGATCGACCAGGGCGTTCTTGATCCGCGCCGAGGAGGTCTCGAGCAACGCGGCGAACTCCGGTTCGGTGACCTCCAAGGCGTCGGGGCCGAGACGCGCGATCCCCTCCACTTCCTGCGGGTCGTGCACCACCCACACCGCGAGCCGCTTCTTCGTTCCCGCCTCGGTGAGGTCGAACGCCGGTGTCGCCCCCTCCGGAGTGAAGAAGTGGAGCCGCAACGCGAGCGGACCCTTCCCCGGCTTCGGCGGGGCGGCCGACGGGTTGTCGGTCCAGCGCAACCATCCTCCGCGGGAAAGATGCGTGACCAACCACACCCCGTCGCAGTCGAGGGCCAGGTGCTTACCGAAACGCGCAGCACCCGTCACATCCCGGCCCTGCAACGCCGTGATCGGTGGGTCGAACGTCTTCAGGACACTCAGCGCGGCCACGTCCACCCGTCCGACCACCGCCCCCACGGCGTGTTTCCGCAGGAACTCGGCTAACGCCTCCACCTCCGGCAGCTCGGGCATGGCACCAGGCTAACCGACCTACCGCCGCAGCAGGTACGTGTCCATGATCCAGCCCTTGCGCTCGCGAAGTTCGGCCCGCACCCGCTGGATCTCGCTTTCGACGTCGCGGAGGCGACCGGAGATGAGGACCTCGTCGGGGGTGCCCAGGTAGGCGCCCCACCAGATCTGCACGTCCTCGCCGGGTACATGGGTGAACGTCGTGTTCGCGTCGAGCATCACCACCGCGTTGTCGACGCCCTCGGGGAGTCCCTCGGCAAGCCGGCGACCGGTGGTGATGTGAATGGGTTCACCGATGCGGTTGAGCACCATCCGGTGTCCCGCCGCCAGCGACTGCACACTGGTCACACCGGGGATCACCGAGTAGTCGAACGACACATTCCCGCGGGCGAGTACTCGCTCGACGATCCGCAACGTGCTGTCGTAGAGCGACGGGTCACCCCACACGAGGATCGCCCCGACTCCCGGTTCGGCCGCAAACTTCTCCTCGAACAGTGCCGCCCGGCGCTCGTGCCAGTCGTCGACCACGCCCTCGTAGTCGTCGGGCGTGCGGTTCCGCGGTGGGTCGACGATGTCGACCACCCGATACGGACCAGTGACGTGTTCCTCGAGAATGGTGGTGCGGAGATCGACGAGGTCCTGCTTCTCGTCGCCCTTGCCGATGACGAAGAACACATCAGCCTTGTTCATCGCCTTGATCGCCTGGACGGTCACCTGGTCGGGGTCGCCGGCGCCGATGCCGATCACGAGAAGTTCACGCATGGGCGAAGGCTATCGCCCGTGCGCCTTTCTGGTTGCTCCAGCTACCAGAAAGGCGCACGGGCGCGGAGCGCCTAAACTGAACGCCGTGACTGTGCCGACCCCGTACGAAGACCTCCTCCGACTCGTGCTGGACACCGGCACGCCGAAGGCCGACCGCACCGGAACCGGCACGAGGAGTGTCTTCGGTCATCAGATGCGGTGGAATCTGACGGACGGGTTTCCGCTGGTCACGACCAAAAAGGTGCACCTCAAGTCGATCGTCTACGAGCTGCTGTGGTTTCTGCGCGGCGACTCGAACGTGAAATGGCTTCAGGACAACGGCGTGACCATCTGGGACGAGTGGGCCGACGCGGACGGTGAACTCGGCCCGGTCTACGGCGTGCAGTGGCGCAGCTGGCCCACCCCCTCGGGTGAGAACATCGATCAGATCACCCAGACCATCGAGACGCTGAAGTCCAATCCGGATTCCCGGCGCATCATCGTGTCGGCGTGGAACGTGGGCGACATCCCGCAGATGGCGTTGGCGCCGTGCCATGCGTTCTTCCAGTTCTACGTGGCGGACGGCCGGTTGTCGTGCCAGCTGTATCAGCGCAGCGCGGACATGTTCCTGGGTGTTCCGTTCAACATCGCCAGCTACGCGCTGCTCACCCATATGGTGGCGCAGCAGGCCGGACTCCAACCGGGTGACTTCATCTGGACGGGCGGCGACTGCCACATCTACGACAATCACGTTGACCAGGTCACGGAGCAGCTGAGCCGGGAAGCGTTCCCGTATCCGACGTTGAAGCTGAACAAGCGGGATTCGATCTTCGACTACACCTTCGAGGACGTGGAGATCGTCGACTACCGGCATCACCCGGCCATCAAGGCCCCGGTGGCCGTCTAGTGGGCGCACGGCAGGTCAGCCTGGTCTGGGCGCAGGCGAACGGTGGCGTCATCGGCCGCGACAACACCATTCCGTGGCACGTGCCCGAGGACATGGCGTACTTCAAGAAGGTCACGCAGGGACACCCCGTGGTGATGGGCCGTAAGACCTGGGACTCGTTGCCGGCAAAATTTCGGCCACTACCGGGGCGGCGCAACATCGTGGTCACCAGGCAGCCGGACTGGATGGCGGAGGGCGCGGAGACCGCGTCCGGGCTCGCATCGGCCCTGGCACTGACGAGCGAGGACGTCTGCATCATCGGCGGCGGCGAAATTTACAATGCGGCAATGCCTTTCGCCACACAGTTGTTCGTCACCGAAGTCGACGTCACGGTCGACGGCGATGCCTGGGCGCCGCCGATCGACGACTCCTGGTACGCCGAGGACACCGGTGAGTGGCTCACGTCGGCGAAGAACGGCACCCGGTACCGGTGGATTACCTACACCCGGGCATTACCTGCGAGGTAATTGAGAGCATTCGGTTTCGGCGCGAGTCTGAGTGACATACCCGTTCACTCGTCTCACGTGAGGATCGCCGACATGATCGCCGCACTCGAAGCCCGAACCGCCCTCTCCCCGCTGCGCCTCGTATTGCGCCTCGACGCCGTCGTCACGGGCGTCAACGGGCTTGCCTATCTCGTTGCCGCCGGCCTACTCGACGGCCTTCTCGGTCCGACGACGGGTTTTCTGCGGGTCATCGGGGTGTTCCTCCTCGCCTTCGCCGTGGGCGTGTGGTCGGTGAGTGCGCCCGACCGCCCGCGAACCGCGGCCGTCGAGGCCGTCATCGTCGCCAATGCCGTGTGGGTGGTCGCCAGCCTGGCACTCGTACTCGCGGGATGGCAGCATCTCACCACTGCCGGAGCTGCCTGGGCTGTACTGCAGGCCGCTGTGGTCGGGGCCTTCGCGGCGCTGCAGGGGTGGACACTCGCCCGTCGCTGACCACAGCACCACGACCGCACCGTTACCCCATTCACCGGGTGACGGTGCGCGCGTTGGGTCATACTCGACTCATGGACAAGAAGTCACTGACCGCCCTTGCCCGTCAGCAACTGAAGTTGGCAGGCGGGACGTCCAGCGGTCGCAGTTCGCAGACCGTGTACGGCGGCCACCGGCGCAGTCTCCGTCAGACCGTTGTCGCGCTCACCGCAGGTCAGAAGATGGCGGAGCACGAGAGCCCGGGCGAAGGCACTTTGTTCATTCTCAGCGGCAAGCTGACCCTGGTGTCGGGCGAGGATTCGTGGAAAGGCTCCTCGGGCGATTTCCTGGTTCTCCCGAGTGATCGGCACAGCGTCGAAGCGCTGGAGGACGTGGCTTTCCTGCTCACCGTCGCCATGTGACATGACCGACACGCAACCGGTGATCGAGGTGTCCGTGGCTGCGGCGCCGCCCGTGGTGTGGCCCGCGCTGCGGGATCCGGAGCTGATCCGGCGCTGGCATGGCTGGGATTATGACGGCCTCGACGCCGAGATCCAGGAGATCTATTTCCGCGACGTGATCGAGGACCCTGCCGAGTACAGCTTGGCCTTGGCCGGGGGTGACCGCTTCACACTCCACGAACACGAGGGCACTACCCTCGTGCGGATCACCCGGCCGCCCCGCGACAGCAGCCCGGACGCGGCCGACTGGTATGACGACGTCACCGAGGGCTGGACCACGTTTCTGCAGTTCCTGAAATTCGGCATCGAGCGGCACGGATTGGCGGAGCGGCGCACGCTGTTCCTCGAAGGCCCGGTCGCGCACGGAGATTCGGCGCAGCATCTGCTGGGCCTCGACAAGATCACCGGCTCGAGGCCGGGCGATCACTTCAGCGCCGTCTCTGCGGCGGGCGATCTGCTGTCCGGCGTGGTGTGCTTCGTCGGCGAGCACCAGACCGCGGTCAGTGTCGACGATCTCGGCCCTGGACTGCTGCAGTTCGGCGAGCAGCCGGTCAACTCTGCGCGCCCGCACGGTGGTGCTCAGATACTGCTGGCCGTGTACGGCCTGGACGAGGAAGAGTTCCGCGAGTTGGAGGAGCGCTGGACGGAGTGGTGGCAGGCCCGGCCGCCGGCCGGACCCGCCACCTAGTTGCTCGACTGTCAGGCGAGCACGGTCCCCAGACTGGGCCACCAGATTGTGCTCTTGACGATGTTCGGACCGACCTGATGATTCAGCGACCCGTACACGGCCGCCACGACCAGGCCACCACCGAGACCCGCGACCGGCGGGGTGGAGATGACGGTGGGAACCGCCACGTTGTTCTGGTCCAGCTTGACGACGCCACTGGCACCGGTGGCGAAGCTGTAATACACGACCTCGAGCTGAGCACCCGCCTGGTCGGCAGCGATGGTTCCCGGTCCCCCGAAGAACCCGAAGCGGAACTGGTTGCTCATGTTGGTTGCCACTCCGGCGCCGTACAGCTGGCCGAGGACGGGTCCGCCCTGACCGGTGTCGGAGTACGCGGGAACCTGGAAGATCTGGCCCGGCAGGGCGACGTCCATCGCGGCCGCATCGGTCGGTGAGAGTGCCAGCCGTTCGATGGCGGCCTCGGCGCCCGGATTACCCGCTGCAGCGGTCCGCAGCTTGGCGATCGCCGTGGTGGGGTCGACAGCCGGAACTGAATCTGTGGGCTGCGCCGAAGCCGCCCCGGTAAACATCATCGTCGCTGCCACTGCAGCGGTCAGGCCTGCCGCGATCCGTCGTCCGAAGTGCCGTCGATTCATTCTTCTTCTCCTCGTCCTTCATGGATAAGCGTTACTTCGAATGAGTAAACACTCTCGCGCCTCTATCGATACCCCAGTTCCCGGCGTTACCCCCCTCTCACACCTATGCTGCTGACATGGGACGGGACCAGCACGGGATGAGGATCAGACTGCCTCGCGGAGGCCTCAGCGAGGTCGTACCCACCCGTCAGAGTCTGCAGCGTCTGTTCGAGGCGGTCCTGGTGGTGGGGTCGGGGCTCGAACTCGATTCCACCCTGCAGCGCATCGTCGATTCGGCCACCTCGCTGCTCGACGCCCGCTACGGCGCATTGGGTGTGCGTGCCCCCGACGGCGGTCTGGCCGAGTTCGTGTTTCAGGGCATCACCCCGGACGAGCGCGCCGGGATGGGCCATTTCCCGGAAGGTCGCGGGCTGCTCGGCCTACTGATCAACGACCCGCGCCCGGTCCGTCTGTCGAACCTCTCCCGCCATCCCGAAGCTGTCGGCCTTCCGCCCGGCCACCCACCGATGAGCAGCTTCCTCGGCGCGCCCATCATGATGCGCGGGACCGTGTTCGGCAGCATTTACCTCACCGAGAAACGCAGCGGTCCCGAGTTCACGGAAGAGGACGAGGTGATCCTGCTCGCTCTCGCCACGTCGGCCGGGGTAGCTGTGGACAACGCCCGGTTGTTCGAGAAGTCGCGGACGCGCGAGCGGTGGCTGACGGCGGTCGCCTCCATCACGTCGCGCTTGATGGTCGGTGGCTCACTCGACGAGACCCTACGCACCCTCGCCGGGCAGGTACGCGAGTTGTCGAGCGGCGACGAGGTGTTCATCGTCGTCACGCAGGGCGACGGCGCCGTGGTGGGAGCGGATACCGCCGCACGTCCCCTCCCCGACGCCTATCGGATCGCTGCGCAAGCCGAGCCGCTGGCCGAGGTCCAGCATTCCCGGACTCCCGCTCTGCTGACGGGATTGGCCGGTATGGCACCGTTCTCGCCGGATGCCGGTCGCGCCGCCGTTCTTCCGTTGTCGACGGCATCTGGGGTCGGCGGCGTCCTGGTGGTCACCGCCCGCGGGAACGTGCCGTGGGACCCCGACGAGGTTGCTCGGCTCGAGTCGGTGGCCGACCTCGCCGCTGTGGCCGTCGAGTTCGCGGACCAACAGCGCAAACAGCGACTGTTGTCGGTACTCGCCGATCGCGACCGGATAGCCCGGGACTTGCACGACAACGTGATTCAGCGTCTCTTCGCCACGGGTATGAGCCTGCAGAGCACCGACGCCGACCGAAATGTGCCGGAGGCGGTGCGTTCCATCGTGGCCACTGCAGTCGAGCAACTCGATCGGACGGTGCGCGAAATCCGTACCACCATCTTCGATCTTCAGGCCACCGATGCCGCGTCCGCGACGAGCCTGCGCAGACGTCTCCTCGACGTTGTCAGTGATCTCACGGCGCAGTCACCGATCGCTCCCAACGTTCAATTCGCCGGTGCCATCGACACACTCGTACCGAACCGGATCCATCAACACGCCGAGGCAGTCCTGCGTGAATCCCTGAGTAATGCGCTGCGGCATGCTCGCGCGACCACGATCGACATCTGCATCGCGGCCGAAGACGAACTCACCATCACCGTGGAGGACGACGGGATCGGCATCACGCCAGGAGACCGTAGCGGCCTGGCCAATCTCGATCACCGGGCCGAGTTGTGCGGCGGCACCTGCATCGTCGAGACGGGCCCCTCGGGGACACTCGTCACATGGCGAGTACCCATCTCCTAGGTCCGGCGCCGCAGCTCGGTCGCCAATACCGCTGCCTGAGTGCGCCTTTGCATTCCGAGCTTGGCCAACAGCCGCGAGACGTAGTTCTTGATCGTCTTCTCGGCGAGGAACAGCCGCTCGGCGATCTCCCGGTTGGTGAGACCCTCCCCGATCAGCTCGAATACCGCCCGTTCCTGTTCCGACAGTTGCGCGAGCGGATCCTCTCTCCGCTCGGAACGAATGCGCTGCATCAGCGCCGACGTGGCACGGCTGTCGAGCAGCGAACCCCCCTGTCCCACCGTCCGGACCGCGGAGACCAGGTCGGTGCCGAGAATCTGCTTCAGGACGAAACCGGACGCACCCGCCATGATCGCGTCGAATAGCGCCTCGTCGTCCGAGTACGACGTGAGCATGAGGCAGCGGAGCGCGGGCAGGGCGGCTCGAAGGTCCCGGCACAGCTCCACACCATTGCCGTCCGGCAGCCGGACGTCCAGGACGGCGACATCCGCACCGCTGGTGGGCAACCGGGACAACGCCTCCGCCACCGAACCCGCCTCCCCGACCACTTCCAGATCCGGCACGCTGCCGAATAGGTCGAGAAGGCCCCGGCGAACGATCTCGTGGTCGTCGACGAGAAACACTCGCGTGGTCATGCTTGCTACTGTTCCCGCACGATCATCACCGGACAGTCGGCGGTATGCATCAGGGCATTGCTGGTGGAACCGAGCAGCATGCCTGTGAAGCCGCCGCGCCCACGGCTTCCGACCACGACGAGCTGCGCCTTCTCGGCGAATTCACTGAGGACACGCACTGGACGATCCCTCGCGACGACGCGTTCGACCGTGACGTCGGGATACCGCTCCTGGAAGCCGGCGAGCCGCTCGGAAAGTACTACCTCTTCCCCGGTTTGAATACCCCCCCACAAGGGGTCGTCCGGGCTTGCACCGAGCGAAGGCTGAACGCTGACGTCACTCCACACGTTGACCGCGACCAACGTCGACGACATCGCCGACGCCTGCGCGAAGGCGACGTCCACTGCCGCCTTGCTACTTTCCGAACCGTCGACGCCGACCACGATCGGACCTTCGGTGGGCGGTCGCCCGTCGAGTGTGCGGCCACGCACCACCACCAGCGGGCACTGCGCGTGGGCCGCCACCGAGGATGTGGTGGAACCGACCAGCAACCCGGTGAACTCACCGTGCCCGCGCGAGCCGAGCACCACCATGTGCGCGTCGGCAGACAGAGCGATCAGCGTCTGACTCACCTTGCCCTCGTGCTGCTCGGTGGTGATGTCGAGGCTGCCGTCCACGGTCTGCTTGGCCAGTACGCGGGCACTGCCGAGGCGGGCCTTGGCAGTATCGGCCAGCTCTTCCTTGAAGCTCTCGGCCAGATAGGGCTCGGTGTAGTAGAAGGCGGGGATGTGCACCACCGTCACGATGTGCAGTGGCAAGGACAGCGCAGCTGCAGTCCTGGCCGCCCACACGACGGCAGCGGACGCCGACTCGGATCCGTCGACACCCACAATGATCGGCTTATGTCCGGTCATGATCGCCTTCCCCTCCTTCACACCTGCTTCCAGGCACGGCAATTCGGTGGTTCGGTTACCCGCAGATCTTGCGCAGCTTCTCGACCAACTCGACGCGGCCGGCTCGGTCGGCGGCCAGCGGCGACACGGTGAGAGTGGTGACGCCGGACTCGGCGAACGCCGCGACGCGCTCCGCCACGTAACTCTCCGGTCCGATCAGCGAGACGGCCCGGACGAGTTCGTCGGGCACCGCCGCGGTGGCCTCGTCCTTCTTGCCTGCAAGATAGAGATCCTGGATCGTCTCGGCTTCTTTCTCGTAGCCGTACCGGACCGCGAGGTCGTTGTAGAAGTTCTTGCCCTTGGCACCCATGCCGCCGATGTACAGCGCGAGACTCGGGCGAACCCAGTCGAGCATGTGCTCCACGTCTTCACCGATAGCGAGCGCCGGCGACGCATAAACCTGCAGTTCACCCAGGCTGGGGTCGCGCTTCGCCTTACCCTTGGCCAGTGGCTCGCCCCATACACTCGCCGCCTTCTCCGGGTAGTAGAAGATCGGCTCCCAGCCCTCCGCGATCTCGGCCGTCAGCTCGACGTTCTTGGGGCCGAGCGAGGCGATGATGATCGGAATGCGCTCACGCACAGGATGATTGATGATCTTGAGCGGCTTGCCGAGGCCTGTGCCCTTATCCGCAGGAAGCGGCACCTGGTAGTACTTGCCCTGGAACTGAACCTTCTCACGACGCCACACCTGACGACAGATTTCGACGACCTCACGAGTGCGGCCGAGCGGTGCGTCGTACTTGACGCCGTGGAAACCCTCGATCACCTGTGGGCCCGACGCGCCCAGACCCATCACGAAGCGTCCGTTGGATACAAAGTCGAGACCGGCGGCCGTCATGGCGGTCAGGCTCGGCGTACGGGTGTAGATCTGGAAGATCCCCGAGGCCAGTTCGAGCGTGGACGTCTTGGCGGCCAGGTAGCCGAGCTGGCTCACCGCGTCGAACGAGTAGGCCTCGGGCACGAACGCGATGTCGAGGCCCGCCCTCTCCAGGTCTGCGACCTCTTCGACCGTTTCGGCGAATCCGCCGCTGTAGTTCAAGCCCATACCGATGCGCACGTCGCTCCCCAATCCTGGCGTTCTTCTCTAACTCAGCACACTACTGCCGCCGATGGCGTCAGGGGCGTTCAGGCCTCACGACGACGACGGGACAATGGGCGCCGCACACCAGGCTGTTACTGGTGGAGCCGAGCAGCATCCCGGTGAACCCGCCCCGGCCGCGGCTGCCGACCACCACGAGCTGCGCCTTCTTCGACCATCCGAGCAGCCGGGCTCGCGGGTTGTCGACGTAAACCTTCCGGAAGACCTGCACGTCAGGGTACTTTTCCTGCCAGCCGGCGAGTCGCTCGGCGAGCACTGCCCGCTCGTCCTCCTCGAGGCCCGCGGGTACCAGCGCGGCGTTGCGGGGGTCGTCGAAGGTCATCGGGCCGAGGTCGCTCCAGACGTGGACGGCCACCAGCGCCGCGTTCCGCAACGAGGCCTCGTGAAAGCCCACGGCGATGGCGCGTTCGCTGGTGCGACTCCCGTCGACCCCGACCACGACCGGGCCGCCGGAGTGCGCGTCACCGCGTACCACCACGACCGGGCAATGCGCGTGACTGGTGACGTTGATCGCGGTATTGCCGAGCAGGGCCGTGGCCGCAGCCCCCGACCCCGACGCGCCGACCACCACCATCCGCGCGGTCTCGGATAGGTCGACGAGCCACTGCGCGCTGCTGCCGATGGACAGCTCGGTGCAGACGTCGATGATGGGGTTGACCACGTACGCCTGTTCCTGCGCTTCGGCGAGGATCGTTTTCCCGCTCGCCTCGACCCACTCGTACACGCCCCCCGAGTCCATGTAGGGCCCACCGAAACCGTACGGGGCGAAATCGAGCGCGTGGATGATCTTCAGATTCAATCCGCGTTCGGTGGCCAGTTCAGCCGCCATTCGCACCGCAGCCTTGGAGCTGTCCGACCCGTCGACCCCGACGACGACACTGTTGCGGTCCCGTGCGCTCATGCCTCCACACTATCCCCGGTCGCCAATTCAGGTCTGCCGCCCTTCATCTTTCGGCGACGAACCAACATCACCACGCACCAGGGAATCCAGCCCCTCCGCGGGTCGGGTACTCGTGCGAAAATGCGGGTAGTCGCGTGAGCGTTTTCCAAAGGGATTGGTGGCAAACATGTTCGGTCGAGCACATCGCGACTGCGCGACCCGCCACCGACGGACCGTTGATCGACACCGCTGTCACCGACATCACATCTCTGTTCGACGTCGGGGTGATGCACCTTTTCCGAGTTCAGCTTTCGGTGGTGAGCAGGTCGGCGAGGTTGTCCAGACTCGCCCGCACCGTGCGGGAGTACGCCTTGTTGACGATGGGGTCTGCCAACTTGCCGAAGATGCCTCCGAGACCACTTTCGCTGTCGACGCGATAGGTGAACAGGGTGCCGCCGTCGACCTCTTCGAGTCTCGTTGATGCTGTGAACCCGATCTGGC
The DNA here is from genome assembly GCF_009859915.1 of Rhodococcus sp. WAY2. NCBI lineage: Bacteria > Bacillati > Actinomycetota > Actinomycetes > Mycobacteriales > Nocardiaceae > Rhodococcus > Rhodococcus sp. WAY2. Next base: position 1,530,593 of record NZ_CP046572.1, on the reverse strand, counting down.
CCTCCACCGACTTGGTCACACCGGCTCTCGCCGGCTGATATTCGACGAACTCGCTGACCCAGTCGAATCGCTTACCCAGGATCCGCGTTGCTCCGCGCCACCGGGTGCCTACCCCGGGGTCCCCATCGGTGAGCTGCTCGCATTCGACGATCGACGCTTCCCACGAGGGCCAATTCTCCGCGACGGTCAGATAGTTCCAGACTTCCGAGGGAGGGCGGGCGATAACGACGGACTGCTCGGTAACCGGCATGGCAATCATTCCTTGTACGGATGGCAGATGAATGGACCCGATGAAATAAGACCGGTCCGTTTTCATCGTCCTCCCGCGCCACGCCGGTGTCACCCATGGTTAGCGCACCGAAGCACCGAGCGACGGCCGTCGACGGACAGATCCGTCACCGTCCGCGGTTCACACCCGCCACGTGTGGACAGGGCTCCCGTCACGCATGTTCTCGACGTACTGACGCATCATGGCGGCGAGGGCGTCCCGCCGGTTCATCCCGGCGTCCTCGTGACGAACTACCTGCGCGCGCTGCCACGCCGCCCCTGTCTGCCGGGTGAGGCATCGGCCCTCGATGACGCTGAGGTATCGGTCCCGCGCTTTCTGTGACAGGCCGAAGGCCGCCAGTCCCTGGTCGGCGATCGGCAGCAGCCTCCGCAGTACCAACTCGTCCGCTCCCAGCGTGCCGACACCCGGCCAGTACATCTGGGCATCCATGCCGTGCTGGGCACCGGCGCGTAGGTTTTCCTCCGCCGCGTTGAACGACATCCGCGTCCATACGGGCTGATCGGCTTCGACCAATCCTCGCAATGCGCCGTAGTAGAAGGCCGCGTTGGCCATGATGTCGAGCACGGTGGGGCCGGCAGGCAACACCCGGTTCTCGATCCGCAGGTGCGGTTTGCCGTCGGCACAGTCGTAGACGGGACGATTCCAGCGATAGATGGTGCCGTTGTGCATTTGCAGTTCACTCAGGTCGGGAATGCGGCCGGCGTCCAGTTCGGCCGCGGGGTCGACATCCGTCACCTCCGGAAGAAGCGCCGGAAAGTACCGGGAGTTCTCCTCGAACAGGTCGAAGACCGACGAGATCCACCGTTCCCCGAACCACACCCGTGGCCGGACGCCCTGATTCTTGAGCTCGAGGGGTCGGGTATCAGTGGCCTGCTCGAAGATCGGTATGCGCGATTCGTGCCACAACGCCTTCCCCGCCAGAAACGGCGAGTTGGCTGCCAGCGCGACCTGTGCACCTGCGAGGCACTGCGCAGCATTCCAGTGTGCAGCGAACTCTTCGGGTGCCACTCGCAGATGCAGCTGCAGTGACGTGCACGCTGCCTCGGGGACCACAGAATTGCTGTCGGCACGTAGTTGCTCCTGCGGACGGCCTTCGAGAGCGACACCCTCGAGGTCGAGTTCGATGTCCTCCCCACGTGCCGCGAAGATCTGCTCGTTGAGCAGTTCGTAGCGAGGGTTGGCCGAGATCCACTCGCGATCCAGGTGCTCGAGCTCGAGGGTCGGCAGCATCCCGATCGTGACCAGCTGTGCGTCGTGGCGGTGGATCCGGGCATCGACGACGGACAGCGATGCCCGCAGCGTGCGCTCGAGTTCGAACGTCCCGTCACCGACAAGCGGCCCCGGTTTGACGTTCATCTCCACGTTGAACTGACCCAGCTCGGTCTGGAACACCGCGTCGTCGCCGATCGACTCGAGCACGGCATTGTTGGACATCGCCGGCGTCATGTCTGCGTGCACGAGATTGAACTCGATCTCCATGCCCAGCATCGGTCGTGGTGGATCGATGTCGTCCCGGAAAGCGCCTTCCTTCAGCATGCGTTCGAGCGCGTCGGCGCACATCAGTACCTTCTGGCGGAACAAACGTCGATCTGCTCGGCTGAATGTCCGAGAGGTGACCTCGCGGCCCATGCCACTCCTCTGCTCTGCGACTTCGGTTCCGCGAGCATATCCGTTCGGTCGGCACGAGACCGGGGTGGCGGGATAACCTCGAACCAGACGCTGGTGAGCGGAAGGATCCGAGATGACACCTCACACCGACTCGAGGAAGAAACCAGAGTTCAGCGTGGGAACGCGGGTGAAGACCCGCCATTCGGTCGATCCCGAGCTACCCGAGAAGGAGTGGCCACTCGAGACGGGCGTCATCGTCGACGAGTTCGGCGGTGTCCAGGACATCACCGACGAGTCCTACGGCCGCAACTGGGCCGTGTCGCGCCGATGGGCGATAGCCCTCGACGGTGGGCCCCTCGTCTTCCGTAACGACCCGGATCTCGAGCCGGAATGAGACTCAGGCGTTGGCGCCGGCGTCGCCCCACGTGACAGCCACGCCGTTTTCCTTCAACCAGTGGGCGGGGTCGACCTTGTTGCCGGCGGCGTCATGGACCTCGAAATGCAGGTGCGGGCCGGTGGACTGACCACGGTTGCCCACGTGAGCGATCTGCTGTCCGGCGGAGACACGCTGCCCGACGGCGACGGTGTAGTCGTTGACGTGCCCGTACACCGTCACGGTGCCGTCGTCATGAAGCAACCGCACCCACAGGCCGAAACCGGACGCAGCGCCGGCGTCGATGACCTGACCGTCGGCGGCCGCAAGGACGGGTGTACCGATGGGAGCGGCGATGTCGATGCCGCCGTGGTGCGCCCCCCAGCGCGAGCCGAAGTTGGAGGTCAGCGTGCCCGAGACCGGCTGCACCGCATGCGGCTTGACGGGGTTGACCGAGCTCAACCACTGCTGCGCCTGGGCCCCCAGGTCGGGTCCGCCGAAGTTCTGGACGGCGGCCCCCAAATCTGTGGGCAATTCGAAGCCGGCAGGGAGGACGCCCGCCGGAATCTCGAAGGGCAGGCCGGGAGCGGTGTGCGGGGCTGCCGGCTCGACAGCGTGCGAGTCGGCCGGGGCAGCGGCCGCGCTGCCCGCTCCGAGCTGGGCTGCGCCGACGACGAGGGCGCCGGTGGCCGCCGCAACCGTGGCTGCCTTCACGCCCACTCCCGCTCCGGTCTGCGCAGTGCGATGGCGCCCGCGCGCCGCGTCCGGATCGATCTCGAATCGGAGCGAATTGCCGTTCGAGCGGTGGTGGGAACCCACAGTTGATACCTCGTCAGTCGTCGGATTGCAGCACGCCCCGTGTGGGGTGGGCTCCTCTGTCTGGCGACGAATGTAACAAAACGATATAGGTCAGCGCCACCGTGACCGAATCTTTATGCTTTGCGCCGTTCGAGTTCGGCGCGGAATTCGGCATAGCGGGCCTTGTGCGGGGCGCGCGTCCGCACCACCGCCCAGGCGATACCCAGCACGACGAACCAGATGGGCGTGACGAGCAGGGCCTCGAGCGTGTCCTCTTCCTGCGTCAGAGCCCAGAGCAGGAACACGAAGAAGCCCAGCACCACCCAGCACATCACCACACCGCCGGGCATCTTGAACGCCGACGCCTCGTGCAGTTCCGGCCGACGTTTCCGGTAGACCAGATAACTGGCCAGAATCATTGTCCACACGAACATGAAGAGCACGGACGAGATGGTCGTCACCGTCGTGAAGGCTTCGATCACGGAATCGCCGGAGAAGAGAAGCGCGATGGCCGACAGCAGGAACGTGCACGAGAACATCAAGGCGTTGGCCGGCACGCGGCGCGAGCTGAGCGTGCCCAATCGGGCAGGTGCGTCACCCTCGCGGGCGAGACCGTAAACCATCCGTGACGTCGAGTAGATACCCGAATTGGCCGACGACGCGGCCGAGGTCAACACCACGAACTGGATCACTCCCGCCGCGATCGCGAGACCTGCGAGCGAGAACATCGCCGTGAAGGGACTCTCACCGGGAACCACCTCACGCCACGGCGTGACCGAGATGATCACTATCAGCGACACCACGTAGAACAACAGAATGCGGATGGGGATGGAGTTGATCGCCTTCGGAAGGTTCTTCTCCGGATCTTTCGCTTCGGCCGCGGTGGTGCCGACCAGTTCTATGCCCACGAACGCGAACACCGCGATCTGGAATCCGGCGACGAAACCCATTGCGCCAGTGGGGAACATGCCACCGTCGTTCCACAGATTGTCGAAGCCGGCCTGAGCACCGTTCGGAGCCGTGAAGTGGGCGAACACCATGACGAGACCCACCACGATGAGACTGACGATCGCGATGATCTTGATCAGAGCGAACCAGAACTCGGTCTCGCCGAACGCCCGCACCGTGGGGAGGTTGAGCAGAAGCAACGCTGCAATGGCAACGACCGCTGGAATCCACAATTGCAGGTCTGGCCACCAGTACTGCACGTAGCCCGAGATGGCGATGATGTCGGCGATTCCGGTGACGATCCAGCAGAACCAGTACGTCCAGCCGGTGAAGAATCCGGCCCACGGGCCGAGAAGGTCTGCTGCGAAGTCGGAGAAGGACCTGTACTGCAGATTCGAGAGCAGAAGTTCACCCATCGCCCGCATGACGAAGAACAGCATGAAGCCGATGATCATGTACACGAAGATCACCGACGGCCCTGCCAGCGAGATCGTCTTGCCGGAGCCCATGAAGAGGCCCGTGCCGATGGCTCCACCGATCGCAATCAGCTGGATGTGACGGTTTGCCAGCTGCCGCGACAGATGCGGTGCTTCCGCTGATCCGGTGGACGGAGTTTCGCCCGATTCCGATCCGATCGCGCCCGCCGAGGAAGTTCGGTCAGCCATGGAAACCCGCAACCCTTTCGTCGTACGTGCCGCGCCCTCGGAGTCTGGCGCCCGAGAAACGCACCCCACAAAAGCGTGGGTCACGTTACGCGCGATTTCCTCGAGGCCAGCGTTCGAGGGCAGTGTCTTCGGACGCAGGGGTTGACAGGCCACACCCAGCTAAGGCTAACCTTCCTAGAACTTCCCGAGGCAGGAGCTGAGTTCATGATCGACGACCTCATCGAGATCGCGTACGCACAGGGCGCCGTGCGGACCGCCGCCCGTGCGAGCAACGGTGTGGACGAGTACGAACTCGCCCGCATCGACTGCGACCGCTCCACCGTGACCGTCGCCGTGCGCGCCGACGGCAAGTTCGCGAAGGCCACGACCATGGACGGGTACCTCACGCTCGGTCAGGTCATGCAGGTCTGCGGCCTCGACTACCGGAACGCCACCTCCCGCGCTCGGCACGCCGTCTCCTGACTGCCGGGCATGGCTCCATCAGGACATCTGTTGCCGACTCTGCACTCCGGATCGCGAGCTCACCACAATTCCCGCTACACTCACCACGGCGTACGCCACGGGTGTACACGCGCCCTCGTAGCTCAGGGGATAGAGCAACCCTCTCCTAAAGGGTAGGTCGCAGGTTCGAATCCTGCCGAGGGCACTGTCAGCCCAGCCTCAGCTTGCAATGGACGCGCGATGACGCCTCGGTTGCGATTCGATCTGTTGCGACTCCTCGGTTGTGTCGCAGTGCGGCGTCGACCAGCGAGCGAAGATCCTCCCCGCCCTGCTCGGAGCTGGTGCCGACCAGAAAGCAGGACGTCACTTCGTGCAGCAGCGGGCGCGGAATGGTGAACATGCCGGCAACTGCAGCACGCAGGATGGTCTCGACAGCGATGCGTCCTTCACCCATGTCCAGGAAATCATCGACCCGATTTCGGGCACCGGCGTCGAGGAAGGGCTCGGCGATCTGCGACAAGTCGTGGGCAACGTCGATCGCATTTCTCATCCGCTGAGTGTAGTGCGACGGCGGTCACCGGGGACCGGAGCGCGAAATTTGACCCCAACGAGCGGTGAGTGAAACTAGTTGTGACGCACAGTTACTCACATATCAGAGTGCCGCGCACGCGATGCCGATGACCGCCAGCCCGAGCAGCGCGTCGAGGACACCGCAGAACTCCGCGAGGGAGCGGTCGACCACCGTATTCGCTCGGTAGTGGTAAAGGTCCCACGCCGCATGAGCGAGCAGACCGGAGCCGACGAGGAAGGCCCCCACCGTGGGCGCGACAACGACGGCCGTGGCCGCCACTGCACCGTAGGCGGCCATCGCCAGGACCGCAGGCTGCACCCGGAACGTGTGCCCCACGACCGCTCGGCCCACGGCGTAGCCGATTCCGATGACGCCGAACCCCAACAGCACCCACGTGACGTCGACGCCGACGTCCGTGGCACGCTCCGCCAGTTTTCCCGCGGTGATCACTACGACCGTCCCGAAGAACAGCGGCCACGCGGAGCTTCTGCGCCCCAGCAGTGCGGCACCTAGATAGACGAGAGCGGCGGCGGCGAGGACCGGCGCGAGATCGGTGCTGCCATCGAACATGACGAACATCGCGAATACGACGGCAGCCAGGATCGGCCAGCGTTGCAGGACGGAACGGTCCGGGTGGTGAGCGTGCCGTGTGACTGTGGTGCTCATATCGACTTCCCCTCGCGTGTCAGCGATCAAGTCCTCAAGTTGAACATGCATGTTCAACTTATTTGAAGCGTAACCTGTACACAACTGTTCGACAAGAGGAAGAGAAGCCACGAGCACCAGCGAGGTACCCAGGAAGTCCGGCCGACGCCGCGCGGACGCGGAACGCAACATCGAAGCGATCCTCGACGCAGCTCACGCATGTCTGAGCTCCGACCCGGACGTCAGCATCGGCGACATCGCGAAAGCCGCCGGCGTCGGGCGGGTCACGCTCTACGGACACTTCCCGACTCGCGCCGACCTCGTCGACGCAGTCGTCACGCGCGCACTCACCGCCGCCGAACACGCCCTTGCTGTCATCGACCTCACCGGTGATCCACGGGAGGCCATACACCGGCTCGTCGCCGGTTCCTGGTCACTCACTGCCGATGCCGGTGCACTGGTGGCCGCCGCCGAACGCAGCCTGCCCGCCGCACAGATACGTGCCGCCCACGACGGGATGCTGGTTCCCGTCGGGGAGCTCCTCGAGCGCGGTCGGAGCGAAGGCGTGTTCCGCACCGACCTCCCCACGTCGTGGTTGGCCGCCGTTCTCCACAGTGTCGTGCACTGCGCCGCAACCGAAGTCGGTGCCGGACGGGTCGATCCGGGCGACGCCGCGTCCTACATCACCAAAACAGTGCTGGCGTCCTTCGCCCCGGGCTTACAGGACTTGTCGGAGGGTGGAGGTAGTATCGACGAACATTCAACCGGGGGGTGAGTGATGTTGGTACAGAACGAGTTAGATGCGACGCCACCAGGCATCGTGGCGCTCGACGCCTTACGAGAGCAGAAGGCCGAACTCGCGCAGGCGCAGTACACACAGGTCCACGCCATCACCGACTACTACTACCTGTGCTCGAACGAAGACGAGCGACGTGGGATCAATCCCGCGCATTCCGGCATGCACGCCGCAGTCGAACTGTCCGCTGCACTGGGCATGAATGAAGGTACGGTCACCGCGTCGATCGAGTTGGGACTGGAATTACGACACCGTCTCCACCGAACGCGCGAGGCGTTTGCGACCGGCCGGATCGACCTCGCCCAGGCCCGCGTCATCTCCGCCATGCTGACGGGAGTGAACGACAGCGCCCTCGACATCCTCGAATCCGCAGTGCTGGAGGGCCGTAACGTGCCACCCACCACGCTCCGAGGCCGCTGCCGCCGCCTGATCGCCAAGCACGATCCCGGCAGTCTCCGTCACCGGGCGAAGCTTGCCGCCGCCGACCGCGATGTCCGGGTGCGGCCCGCCGAGAACGGCATGTCCTTCGTCGACGGACATCTCCCCGCGGCCGACGCCCACACCATTGGGATGCGGCTACGTGAGATGGCCATTCACGACGTTTGCACCGGCGACCCCCGAACCCTCGCCCAACGCCGTGCCGACGCCCTGACCGCACTCGCAGACGGTAGCGGCAGACTCCTCTGCCGCTGCCTGGACGTCGGCTGCCACACCCGGACCAGGCCCTCTCCTACCCGTCGGGCAGCTCTGATCCAGGTGGTAATCAACGCCGAAACACTGCTCGGGTTGGACGAAACCCCGGCCCACCTCGACGGGTACGGGCCCATCGACGCCGACACCGCCCGCCTTCTCGCCGCAGACGGGGTCTTCCAACGCGTCCACGTCCTCACCGAAAACGACGTACCCGGCGACGGCAGCCACATCCTCGGCATCAGTGCCATCGTGAAACACCCGGGCGTACCGAAGGACCTGATCCGTAACGACACCTGCGCCACCACCTACACACCCGGCACCGCGCAGTCCCGCCGCATCCGTACCCGCGACGGACAGTGCCGCTTCCCGAACTGCCAGGTGCCCGCCCGACACTGCGACCTCGACCATACGACTCCGTTCGACCACGACGATCCCGAAAATGGTGGTCTCACCGTCGACTCGAATCTCGCCTGCCTTTGCCGACGACACCACCGCCTCAAAACCCGAGGACTGTGGACCGTGAAACAGAGCGGCGCCGGACATCTCGAATGGACCACCCCACACTGTGAAACCATGTACACCGAACCCGAAGGTGCCGCAGTCCATCTCGCCCGTACCGCTCGCACATCGCGGCACGACCGGACGCTGGCGTTGATGACCCGACGCTCCCACGCCGAGCATGACCTCGACTACCTCATAGAACTTCACCGAACACGACGATCCGCACCAGCCGTCCCCGACATCACCCATATTCCCGTGTCAGGTCCGGCACGCGACGATCCGCCGTTCTAGCGATCTACGACGCGACCCGATCACAGCGCCCGACAGGGTGAGCGGCCAACAGATCGCGGGCCCTGTTCCGCGCTGCGTTGTACTCGTACCACTCGGCTCCTTCATCGACCTCGTGTTGGAGCCGATACAGGGCACACGAGCGTTCCGGCTCCGGCAGTCGATTCAGAGCGGGAACCGCATCGACCGACAACTGTCTCAGGTAGCTCACATCGATGCGTCCGGTCTCCTCGAAGCGTTCCACATTCTTCTGCGCGATATAGGCGTCCGGATCGACCACAGCGAGGAGGAGCACCCCGCACACTGCCGAACCCAGAACCGCACACGGCAACCACCGCCCCGACAACCGCAGCCCCGCAACGATCAAGAGTACGAACACCAATCCCAGCCACAGTTCGGTCACCAGAACGAGCAGGCGCAGCTGCGTGTACCCGTAGTGGCTCTCGTACAGCGACATCCGGGCGACCGCCGATGCCACGATGACGAGCGTCAGAACACAGAGCAGGCCGAGCAGCACTCGCACCAGCGTGCGGTCGACCGCCTCCCTCCGCGCCGCCTTGCGGAGAGCAACAGCGATCACCAGCAGCGTCAACCCCGTCACGGCCAGCAACTGCCAGAAGCCCTGCCGGGCGTACTCGGCGTACGTGAGATCGTCCGTCGTCAACACGTGCCGGTCCCCACCGAACAGCACTCTCAACTGCACGGCGACGAAACCGAGGAACAGCAAGTTCAGCAGCGCGAGCGGAAAGGCCCACTCCCAGCGGGCAACGGGTCGACCAGGACCGGGGGCGAGTGCGTCCACCCGCGGGGTGCGTCTCAGTAGATAGGCGACACCCAGCGTCCCACCGCACACGAGCGTGCCGAGCACGAGCCTGCCGACCGGATTGGACACCTCCACTGAGGGTGTCGCCTGTTCGAGGAGTTCGGCGAACTTCGCATCAGCGCTGGCGAACAGCGATCCGAACACCAGCAGGAGGACCGCGCTGACGGCCGCCACGCCGAAAACACGAAGCAGCGAGACTCTTTCGGCGGAACTCCAGCGGGAGGCTCCGCGTCGTGTCCAGCGAATCACCCGCAGCGGGGTGAACCACAGCGCGAACGAACCGGCGGCCAGACCCGTCCAGGTTCTGCCTCCGACCACGGCGAAGGACCCGACCACCCAGCTGAGGGCTACACACACGGCGGCCAGCCAGCCGGCGCCACGAACACTGAGCACAGCGAGCAGGGCGAGTGCAGTGACTACTGCAACTGCCTGCGCAGCTGTGGGTCTCACCCTGCGCGTCGCGAAGACCGCCAGTGCGATCGCGGTACCGGTCAGCAGGTAACCCAGACCGACCACCGTGATGTGGAGCGTGAGAGCAGCGACCACGCCGGCTCCGACGGCGGCGAGGACGATCGCGCGGGGAGCGATCGACGTGCGGTCGCGTCGCCACACTCCCCCCGGCCACGATCGTGTCCGCCGTGGCCGAACTGGTTGGGCAGGTGCGATTGTCATGTGTCCTCCCTGGTTGCATCACCCGGATTCGGGCAGGCGTCATCGCGGGACCGGCGGGTCCCGTATCTGGTGTGTTCGTGTCAACCGGCGGGCAGGGTCACCCGGATGCAGCAGCCGCGCACCGTGTCGACGACCTCGATGCGGCCGTCGTGCAATTCGACCGCCCAGCGCGCGATCGCGAGTCCGAGCCCGGTCCCGCCATCCGTGGAACCCCCGCGTGTGAAACGCTCGAATACCCGGGAGCGCTCACCGGGGCTGATCCCGGGGCCGTCGTCCTCCACCTCGATCATCACGCCACCCGGAGCGGGGCGGCCGCGCACTACGACCTGGGTGTGGGCGGAGCCGTGCCGAAGAGCGTTGTCGACGAGGTTCGTCACCGCCTGGTGGAGTCGCGCGACATCGGCATCGACGCAGAGGCCGGACGGCTGCACGTCCACTTGCACCCGCCGTGGTCCTGCCGGTCCCACCGCCTGACGAACCACATCCTCGAGGAAGTCCCGGACCGGGAATCGCTCGCGGTCGAGTTGCACCGCACCCTCTTCCAGGCGCGACAGGTCGAGAAGTTCGGCGACCAACCGGCCAAGCCGCTCGGTCTGATCGAGTGCCACCTGCATCCGAGCCGGATCGGGTTCTTCTACACCGTCGACCACGTTCTCGAGCAGTGCCGACAGTGCGGAAATCGGTGTGCGCAGCTCGTGCGAGACGTTGCCGATCAATTCACGGCGATAGCGGTCGGCTGCCTCGAGATCCTCGGCCATGGAGTTGAATGCGCGGGCCAGTTCACCGATTTCGTCTCTCGACGTCGACCGGACCCGGCGGGAGTAGTCGCCCGTCGCCATCGCGCGGGCCGCAGCCGTCATCTCTCGCAGGGGCGAGGTCATCCCGTGCGCGAGGATCTGGGTCACTGCTAACGACACCAGCATCGCCAGGGCGAGCGCGTATCGGAAGGGCCAGCGCGCCGTCACCCAGAACATCAGGGAGGCGAGGAACAGTGCCGCGACCACGAGTAACCCGGTCTTGACCTTGAACGACCGAAAGGGATCGAGCGGTCGGGGCAACCTGTCGACGATCCGTCCGCCACCGACCCGGTCACCAGCGCTCATTTCTGCACGTCCAGCGCGTAACCGACACCATGGACCGTGCGGATGAGGTCGCCGCCGAGTTTGCGGCGCAGGGCCTTGACGTGGCTGTCGACGGTCCTGCTGCCGGCCACGTCACCCCATCCCCAGACCTCCGCGAGCAGCGACTCCCGGGAGATGGCGGCCCGTGGGCGAGAGGCGAAATGCGCGAGAAGGTCGAACTCCGTCCTCGTGAGGTGTATTTCGTCATCACCGCGCCGGACCCGTCGCTCGACGAGATCCACCTCGAGATCACCCACCGACATCCCCGCCTGTCCGCTGGAGGCGGCCTCGGTGGCCCGTTCGGCGCGGCGCACGAGCGCGTGCACCCTGGCCACGAGCACCCGCATGCTGAATGGCTTGCTCAGGTAGTCGTCGGCACCCACCCCGAGTCCGATGAGCATGTCCGTTTCGTCCGCTCGGGCGGTGAGCATCAACACCGGTACCGGCCGTGCGGCCTGCACCCTCCTGCAGACCTCGAGCCCGTCGAATCCGGGCAGCATCACATCCAGGACGAGCAGGTCCGGTTCGGAAGCCTCGCATTCCGCCACGGCACCCGGACCGTCGGACGCCGTGACGACGTCAAAGCCCTCGGCACGCAACCTGGCGGCGACCGACTCGCAGATCGTCGCCTCGTCGTCGACGACGAGCACTCTTCGCTGGCTCATGCCCCGACTGTATTGCCCGCGCGTGCGGATCCCCGTCAGAGCCTGTGAAGATTCTGTGCAGGTTTGCCCGCGCACGGGGTGGTGGATCGTCACCCTGGGGTCGCTGTCGCGGCGTTCGTCTGCAGCGCACGCTTGAGTCATCAGCCCGGCACACCCCCCAACCCACCGGAGGACCTACACCGTGACCACCACCGCAACCCGCATCGCACTCGGCACCACCGCCGCCATTGCCTTCTCTTTCGTGGGGACGGCAGTCGTCCTCCTCGCCGGCGGGCACATCGACGGCGCACCCTCACCGACGTCCGACAGGAGCAACTCGCAGCAGCGAGTCCTTCCCGGCATCGCTGCTGTGCCCGGTGCCGTCGCGGTGGATCCGGGTACTGCGGCGGCCGATATCGAGGTCGCGGCGCCCGGACCGGAGGTCGTCCCACCGATCGTCTTCGCGCCGGCACCTCAGGTCGCAGCGCCGCCGGTCGGGGTACCCCAGGTCGCAGCGCCCCCGGTCGTGATTCCGCCGATCGCACAGCCGCCCGTCGCCAAACCGCCCGTCGTCGAACCGCCCGTCGTCGAACCGCCCGTCGTCGAACCGCCCGTCGTCGAACCGCCGGTCGTGGTGGATCCGGTCAAGCCGCCGAAGCGCCCGTTCCCCTTCCCCGGGAAGATCGACGACGAAGTCCTCTCGCCCGCGACCGATCCCTTCCCGGCCGGTGGCGGACCGAAGCCCCGGCCGCCGAGCGTTCCGCAGGCCCCCGGTGGAATGGGCGGGTCCGTCGGCGGAACGACTGTCGGCGAGTAAGTGGATCGGAGCGCTACGATTCGTCCACCACATCCGCCGGACGCTTGTCTTCCCGCAACCCACGCCAGCTCGGGTGCCGTAGTCGTCCGGCGCCGGTCCATTCCATGAATCGCACCTCCCCCACCAGGGTGGGTTTCACCCACACCGCACCTTTACGGTCCGCGGTCGGGAGGACGTCGACGAAGGGGCTGGTTGCGGTCTCGAGCGGACCGAGGGTGGATGCGAGTTCGTCCAGGTCGCGCTGGGTGAATCCGGTACCCACCCGGCCCACGTAGCGCAGTCCGCCGTCCTGGGGGATTCCGAGAAGGATGGAACCGATCCCCCGGGAACGGCCGCCCTGCCCGCGCCGCCAACCTCCTATCACCGCTTCCTGGGTCCGCCAGTTCTTCACCTTGATCCAGCTCGACCCACGCTTGCCCGGCAAGTACACGGACTCACGACGTTTGGCCACCACACCTTCCCAACCGCGGCGGCCACTCTCCTCCAGCGCCTCCTCCGCCGTACCGTGCAGCTGCGGCGGCACCACGAGGTCGTCGACTTTCGCGGCGAGGGCTTCGAGCACCCGACGGCGGTCCGTGTACTTCTTCCGCAGCAACGACACACCGTCCAGGTACAGCACGTCGAACGCCAGGAAGTGGGGTTCATTTCCTTGTTGGAGCAGGCTGAAACTGGTGATTCCGTGCCGATCGAAGGCGACCACCTCACCGTCGAGAACGACGTCGTGGTCGGCGAGAGCGTCTGCAAGCCAACCCAATCCAGGGTAGTCGCGGGTCTTGTCGTTACCTGCCCGGCTGCGCAGACGCACTTCTCCCCCACCGATCTCGGCGATCACTCTGATGCCGTCCCATTTACCCTCGAAAGCCCATTCCGCTGGATCGAGCCCGTCGAGGGTGCCCGGCGTGGCCAGCATCGGTGAAAGATCCCGTGGCAGTTCGGCGGATGTCGACTCACCCGTCGACTGGTCCTTCATCAAATGCATCAACCACTGGTCACCTTTCGTGCGGATCAGCGCGAAACGACCCTCCACCTGCTCGCCGTGCAACTGCACGATCACTTCGTCGTCGCGCCACTTCTCGACGTCGTATGTGCCGGTGTCCCAGATCGTCATTGTTCCGCCGCCGTACTCCCCCTTCGGGATGGTGCCCGAGAAGGTCAGGTATTCGAGCGGGTGATCCTCGGTGTGGACGGCCAACCGGTTCTCACCAGTCGAGGTGGGCACATTCTTCGGCACCGCCCACGACACCAGCACTCCGTCGCGCTCCAGCCGGAGGTCGTAGTGCAGGCGCCGGGCATGATGTTCCTGAATGACGAAACTGTTGCCCGCACCGGGGTTGACCTTGTCCGGCATCGGTTCCGGGGTTCGGCTCGGGTCGCGTTTGCGGCGATAGTCTGCCAGCGTCGCCTCGTTCTCCCACGGCGGGTCGAGATCGGCCAGCAGGTCACCGTCGGTCTCCCACCGCTCGAGCACTTCCGTGAAGCTCAACTGCCGTAACTCCGGATCGTCGAGTTCGTCCCAGCTGCGGGGCGCTGCGACCAACGGCTGCGGTCGTCCCCGCAACGAGTACGGCGCGATCGTCGTTTTCGACGGATTGTTCTGACTCCAGTCGACGAACACCTTCCCGGCGCGAACCGCTTTGGCCATCGTGGCGGTGACCAGGTCGGGCATCAGCTTCTCCAGGCCCGTCGCCACCTGCTTCGCGACGGTCGACGCCCCCGACCCCTCCAACTTCCGGTCGAGGGGCACATACAGGTGAATGCCCTTGCTGCCGCTCGTCACCGGGAAGGCGGTCCAGCCGAGCTCGGCTACGAGGTCCCGGACGGCGCGGGCAACCTCGGCGCATTCCGGCAGACCCACGCCCGGTCCCGGGTCGAGGTCGAACACGATCCGGGTGGCCGGTCCGCGCCGCGACCCGTCGAATCGCCACTGCGGCACGTGGATTTCGAGCGCGGCCTGCTGACCCGCCCAGGCGAGCGCCGCCACAGAGTTGAGAATCGGATAGTGCACGGAACGGTCGGAGTGTTCCAGGGCTCGTCGTTCCAGCCAGGCAGGGGCCGAAGCGGCCAGGTTCTTCTCGAAGAACGGGTCGCTCTCCACGCCGTTCGGCCAACGTTTACGGGTGGCAGCCCGATCGAGAATGTGAGGAATCATCGCGTGCGCGATGCGCGTGTAGTACTCGATCACCTCACGCTTGGTGGTGCCCGACTCGGGGTAGAGGACCTTGTCCAGGTTGGTCAGCGACAGCCGATGTCCGTCGACCGTCACCTGCCGGGTTCCCGTGTTCGCCATCGACACCCTTCCGCCGCCAATACATACATATTGTGCGCTGCGGAAGGATTTTCCTCGCTCCGATTCCGGGTCCGGCAGGTGTGTCGATCAGCCGTACAGCTCCACGAACGTCTGCAGCGACTTCTCGATGTCGCCCTTCAATGCCTTCGCGACACCCGAGCCGATGGGTCCGAACAGCGGCGCGCCGCCCAGCTCGATGGTGAACACCACCTCGGAGCCGCCACCCTTCGCCTTCACTTCCAGCGTGAGGCCGAGCTTCACGCCGCCCTTGCCGTCACCCTTCAGTACAAGTCGCCGCGGAGCGTCGTACTCCTTGATGGTCCACTTCACCCGGTTCCGCAGCCCTTTGACAGTGACGACGGAGCTCAGAACCGTACCAGCGGTGAGCGTTTCGGGAAGCTCGCTGCGCCAGCCGTCGTGCACCACGAACCACTTGTCGAACTCCTGCAGATTCGATGCCTTGTCCCAGGTGTCCTGGGGAGTCAGCGGGACGTCCGTCTCGACCGTAAGTTTCGCCATCGCTGCAGCCTAGCCGCCTGTGAGTACTTATTAACCGCGGGCGGTTAATAAGTACTCACAGGGGGATCAGTGCGAGACCGCCTTCTCCACGCCGACACCGGTGAGTGAACGGACCTCCATCTCCGCCTGCTTGGCGGGATCCTCCGCCTTGCTGCGACCGATGTAGGTGCCGACAGCGCCCAGCAGGAACGCGAGCGGAATGGACACGATGCCGGGGTTGGCCAGCGGGAAGAAGTCGAAGTCGGCGGACGGGAACATCGACGACTTCTTGCCGGACACCGCCGGGGAGAAGACGATCAACACGAGGCAGCTGATGAGGCCGCCGTAGATGCTGAACAGCGCACCGGTGGTGTTGAACTTCTTCCAGAACAGGGAGTACAGCAGCGTCGGCAGGTTGGCCGAAGCGGCGACGGCGAATGCGAGCGCCACCAGGAACGCGATGTTCTGCCCCATCGCGAGTATGCCCAGGATGATCGACACGACGCCGATCACGACGACGGTGATGCGCGACACCCGTACCTGCGACTCCTCGGAGGCATTACCGCGCTTGATGACACTGGCGTAGATGTCGTGGGCGAACGATGCCGAGGCCGTGATCGCCAGGCCCGCGACCACTGCGAGGATGGTCGCGAACGCGACCGCGGAGATGACTGCAAGGAAGATGGTGCCGCCCAGTTCGAATGCGAGCAGCGGCGCGGCCGCGTTCTCACCGCCGGGCGCGGCGAGGATGGCGTCCGGTCCGACCATCTTGGCGGCGCCGTAACCAAGGACCAGCGTGAACAGGTAGAACGCGCCGATCAGTCCGATTGCCCAGGTGACCGAGCGGCGAGCTTCCTTGGCGGTGGGGACCGTGTAGAACCGCATCAATACGTGCGGAAGGCCGGCGGTTCCCAGAACCAGCGCGATACCGAGCGAGATGAAGTCGAGCTTGCTCATCGAGCTGATGCCGTACTTTGCACCGGGACTGAGCATGTCACGGCCCGCGATTGCCTCGTTCGTGGAACCGGCGGCCGTGGCCTGCGCGTCGGCGAGCAGCTGCGAGAAATTGCCGCGCACCGCGAACAGGACGAGGAAGAACATGACACCGGCACCGAGGACGAGCAGCACCGCCTTGACCATCTGCACGTAGGTGGTGCCCTTCATGCCACCGACGAGTACGTAGACGATCATCAACGCACCGACAACGGCGACAACGACGGCCTGGCCTACCTTGCCGTCGATGTTGAGCAGTAGCGCGACGAGTCCGCCGGCGCCCGCCATCTGCGCGAGCAGGTAGAACAGCGACACGACGAGCGTGGAGAGCGCCGCGGCCATGCGCACCGGGCGCTGCTTCAGCCGGAAGCTCAGCACATCTGCCATCGTGAATCGGCCGGTGTTGCGGAGAAGTTCGGCGACCAGCAGTAGAGCCACCAGCCAGGCGACGAGGAAGCCCACCGAGTACAGGAATCCGTCGTACCCGTACACCGCGATGGCTCCGGCGATACCGAGGAACGACGCCGCCGACAGGTAGTCGCCGGCGATGGCGAAACCGTTCTGCGGTCCGGAGAACTGACCGCCACCGGTGTAGAAGTCCGAGGCCTTCTTGGTGGTGCGGCTCGCACGGATCACGATGGTCATCGTGATCACGACGAAGGCCGCGAAGATCGCGATGTTGAGGAGCGGGTTGCCGACGTCGGTACCGGCCGCGAGGGTGGTAATCACTTGACGGGTCCTTCCAGCTCTTCACGGATGGCGGCGGATCGGGGATCGAGTTCCCGGTTGGCGAACCGCACGTACAGGGCGGTGATCGCGAAGGTGGTCACGAACTGCCCGAGGCCGAGGATGATGCCGAGGTTGATGTTGCCGAGCACCTTGGTAGCCATGAAGTCGGAGGCGTAGGTAGCCAGGAGCACATA
Organism: Rhodococcus sp. WAY2; assembly: GCF_009859915.1. Taxonomy (NCBI): domain Bacteria; kingdom Bacillati; phylum Actinomycetota; class Actinomycetes; order Mycobacteriales; family Nocardiaceae; genus Rhodococcus; species Rhodococcus sp. WAY2. The sequence continues at coordinate 1,513,199 of NZ_CP046572.1, read as the reverse complement.
CGCCGCATACCAGGCGAGGAAGAACGCCGTCATGGGGAAGACGAACCTACGGAGGCGGCGCCGCAACTCCTGAAATTCGGGACTCGCCTGCATGTCGAGGAAGGCTTGCGCATCAGGGGTGCGCCGCTCTTGCGACGCTCCCTCGCTGATATCGGCTGTGGTCACTGCTGACTCCTTGGTCGCACGCGTGAAGTGAACTGAAAATCGACGGTACTGAGAGGTGAGTCACAACAACATAGTGTGGCGGCAGTCACACGCCGAACTGTCGGAGTGTGCGCCGAACGGTTACCCGACCGCGACGAGCGGCTTCACCCCTCGTGCGCCTTTCTGGTAGCTGGAGCTACCAAAAAGGCTCACGGGGAGCGGAGCTCCCTCTCGCGGTCGGAGCCGACACCGAGGCGCTCGGGGGCGTGCATGCGGGTGAAGATTCGGCTGAGGTCGGCGGGGATCTGCCGCTTCGTCATCTTGCTGACCAGCACCATCGTGGCGAAGGCCAGCGGCACGCTGACCGCAGCAGGGTAGGCGACCATCGCGGCGGGCCAGCCGTCGGCGATGTCGTCGGGGACGCCGCCCACCACGACGGCAGCTGCGGCAGTACCGGCAACGAGTCCCCCGGCCGTCATCCCGGCGCCCGCCCCGGCCGCGGTGAGTCCGCGCCACCAGATGCCGAGGACGAGTAAGGGGCACAGAGTCGACGCTGCGACCGCGAAGACCAGGCCGACAGTTCGGGACAGGTCGAGCGACGTCACCGCCAACGACAGCGCCAGTGGCACGACCCCGGCGAGGGTCGCGGCAATCCGGAAGTCGCGGACCCGTCCGCGCAGCACATCGGTGCTGAGGACCCCCGCGATGCTGACGAGCAGTCCGGACGACGTGGACAGGAAGGCGGCGATCGCACCGGCGGCGACGAGCGCGGCCAGCAGCTGACCGCCCCAACCGGAGAACACCGAGCCGGGCAGCAGGAGCACCGCGGCGTCGGAGGTACCGGTGATCAGCAGTTGTGGCACGTACAGCCGCGCGAACACGCCGAGCAGCGTCGGGAACAGGTAGAACACCCCGAGCAGTCCGACGACAGCGAGGGACGTCAACCGCGCCGCCCGTCCGTCGGGATTGGTGTAGAACCGGACCAGGACATGCGGAAGCCCTAGCGTGCCGAGGAATGTGGCGATGATCAGCGAATACACCTGATATGTCGGATGCCCGCCCCCGAAACCCCATCCGGGCGTGAGCCAGTCGGAGTTGTCGGCCGGTGCGCCCGCGACGACGGGTACGGGCGACCCCGCTTCGAGGGTCATCGACGTCCCCTCGCCGAGATGGTGTTCACCGGGTGCCAGTGTGACGTCTTCCGCGTTCTTCACTCCGTCGATCGTTCCCGACCCCCCGACCGTCACGGGAGCCGAAACCTGCACGACGACGTCGGTGGTGATGTCGACGGTGGTCTGCTCGTCGACGGTGGGCGGTGCGGGTGCACCCAACTCGTGGGAGTCGGCGAAGAAGTACACGGACAACACCAGCGCGGGTATCGCGACCGCGGTCAGTTTGAGCCAGTACTGGAACGCCTGCACGAAGGTGACGGACCGCATGCCGCCGCCCACCACGTTCGCGATGACGATGACCCCGACCACCGCCGCTCCGACCCAGCTCGGGACGCCGAGGAGGATGTTCAGCGTGAGACCGGCCCCCTGGAACTGCGGGACGAGGTACAGCGCGCAGACGACGGCGACGACGATCATGGCGAGGGTACGAAGCCGAGCCGAGCCGAGCCGGAACTCGGCGAAGTCGGGCACCGTGTAGGCCCCCGACCTCCTCAGCGGCGCCGCGACGAACAGCAGCAGCCCCAGGTATCCGGCCGTGAATCCGATCGGGTACCACAGGGCGTCGGCACCGTACTTGGCGATGAGCCCGGCGACTCCGAGAAAGGATGCGGCCGAGAGGTATTCACCGGAGATCGCGGCGGCATTCCAGCGCGGGCCGACGCTACGCGAGGCGACCAGGAAGTCGGAGGTGGTGCGGGCCAACCGCACGCCGTAGATTCCGATGGCCACGGTGGCGACGGCCGCCGCGGCCAGACCGGCCAACGTGAGCCAGGGAATCGGCTGGTCGGTGGTCACGGCGTGCTCAGTCGTCCACGAGTTCGGTGAATTCCTGCTCGTTGCGCTCGGCCTGCCGAATGTAGACCCACCCGGTCGTCAGGAGCACCGGATACACCAGGGCGCCGAGCACCACCCACGGCAGGCGAATCCCCAGCACGGTCGCCTCCGACACCGCGGGGAACGACAGCAGGACAACCGGTACCGCGCACAGCACTCCTGCCGCGAGGACGGCGAGCCGGACAGCGAGCCACAGCTGGGCCCGGACGAGTCCGCGGATCATGGCGTCCCCGACCTCGGTCTGTTCCTGGACCTCGACACGGGTACGCACGATGCGGGCCCCACGCCGCTGCGCCAGCACCACTCGAACCCGTTCGGGCGAGCTCATCGCGCGGTCCACGACTGTTTCGGTGCCCGGACCAGGCGATCCTTGAGAATTCGCGTGTGCCGTCGACTGACCGGCAATTCGACGGGCGGCAGATCACCGTGCGGGCGTAGACAGACGACGAGGCCGTTGCCGACGGTGCGAATTCCCGTGACCAACGGCAGCGAGACCAGGTAGGAACGGTGCACGCGGAGGAAACCGGCATCGGCCCAGCGTGCCTCCAGCGCGGAGATCGGGATGCGCACGAGATGTGAACGGTCGGCGGTGTGCAGTCGCGCGTAGTCACCATCGGCTTCTACCCACTCCACCGACGAGCGGTGTACCAGAGTGGTGACGCCGCCGAGCTCGACGGGGATCACCTCGTCGGACACCGCCCCGGGTGCGGCGGGTTCCTGTCGGCGCCGCCGGCCTTCGACGATCCGCCGCACGGACTCGGCGAGACGTTCCTCGCGCAACGGTTTGAGCAGATAGTCGACGGCACCGAGGTCGAACGCGTCCACAGCCCGGTCGTCGTGTGCGGTGACGAACACGACCGGTGGGGGCGACGCGAAGTTCGACAGGATCCCGGCGAGCTCGAGGCCGTCGAGTCCCGGCATGTTGATGTCGAGGAACACGGCGTCGATGTTCCCGTCCCGGAGGATGCGCAGCGCCGTCGTGGCCTCCCCTGCGGTGCGGATCTCCCCGACGGCGTCCTGCGCGCGCAGCAGGAACGCCAACTCGTCGAGGGCGGGTTTCTCGTCGTCGACGGCCAGCACGGTGAGCGGGGCGTCGCTTCCGGACGCTCGGGGGGCCATGTCGTCAGTGTCATTCACAACGGAACCGATTTTCGCACGGACCCCACCGGGTCACGGGCGGATCCCCTGCCGGAACTTGGGAACACGCATGCTCACCTTGGTGCCCGCCCCGGGCGCGGTCTCCACGACCAGCCCGTAGTCGTTGCCGAAGGCGGCGCGCAGCCGGTCGTCGACGTTGGCGAGCCCGACGTGCGCCGCCTCCTTCATGCCGGACGACTCGGCGACCGCGTCGAGCGACCCCGACCGCAGCAGTTCCGGGTCCATCCCGATTCCGTCGTCCTCCACGCTGATCACGCAGTCCGTACCCTCGTCGGCGGCGACGATGGTGACGGTGCCGCCCTCGGGTTTGCCGGAGATGCCGTGCCGCACCGCGTTCTCCACCAGCGGTTGCAGCGCAAGGAACGGCAGCACCACATTGAGCACCTCGGGGGCCACTTGCAGGGTGACGGCCAGCGTGTCACCGAATCGGGCGCGTTCGAGGGTGAGGTATCGGTCGATGTTGCGGAGTTCGTCCGCCAGCAGGGTGTACTCCCCCGCCGACCGGAACGAATACCGGGTGAAATCGGCGAACTCGAGGATCAGTTCCCTGGCCCGGTCGGGATCGGTGCGCACGAACGACGCCACCGTGTTCAACGCGTTGTAGATGAAGTGTGGGCTGATCTGTGCGCGCAGCGCCCGCACCTCGGCGCGGTCGAGTCGCGCGCGAGACGCATCCAGGTCGGCCAGTTCGATCTGACTGCACGCATACCGGGCCACCTCCGTGACGGCGCCCAGCATGCCGGGCCCCGGGTCCTCCGTGGTGACCACCCCGAGCACTCCCACCACGCCGGTGGCCTCGATGAGCAGGGGCTGGGCGATCAGCGCCCGCACCCCGTGGTCACCGGCACTGCGAACCAGTCCGCCGTAGGCGACGAGCACCCGGCGCTCACCGTCGACGGCCCGGCTCGCCGCATCGTGGAGTTGTTCCGCCAACGCCTCGTGGGGGCCGTTCCAGGCGAGGAGGTGTCCGGCGGCATCGAAAATCGCGAGGGCCTGGGCGCCCGTAAGCAGGCGTAGATGTGGCGCCGCCTCCTGCGCCGAGGTCTCGTCGAGTCCCCGCCGCAACGATCCGGCCGCCAGCGACGCCGTGTGCAAGGTGGTGTGGACCGCTCGTTCGGTGGGTGTGGTCAGCTCCTGCCTCGCCCGCAACCACTGCAGCAGCCCGCGACGGCTCATTCTCCGGCGTCCAGTCGAGCGACCAGCGTTTTCGGGGCCACGGTGCGGTAAGCCTCCTCCGCGATGTCGGCAAGGTCGCGCCAATCCTGCGGCACGTCGAGGTACACACCTACCCACCCGCGCCCGCCGACGTACGGTGGCACGAAGAAGCGCTCCTCGTCGCGCCGAACCCAGTCCTGCTGCGCGCCTGCGGGAGCGGCGGCCCAGAACGACAAGCGGTCGTCGTGGTGATGGTCTGCGAGAGTCGCGAATTGGGGTGACCGGCGGACGAACCACGCGGGTTCTCCGTGACTGACGCGTTCGGTCGCCTCGGGCAACGCCAGGCACAACGCCCGCAGTCGGTCGATCACCGATTCGCTCACCGTGCGCCGCCGTCACAGGTGTTCGGCGCCTGCTCACCGGCGAAGCGGTCGGCAATCCATTGCACCGCACCGGGCACGGCCCGTCCGTCGGCGTGACCCTCCCCGGGTCGGGATTCGAACTCGATGACGTCGCCCTGCACACACGCGTTGTAGACGGCCTCCAAAGTCCATTGCGGCAGAATGAGATTGTCTCGCTCACCGACCACGACGAGCATCGGGCCTTCGGCACGCTCGCGTGGCAGCGCGATCTCCTCGAGCCAACCGTTCATCCGTTCGGCGGCGGCCTCCGTGCGCGGTCCGGTGTCCTCCGGAGTGAGCTGGGTTGCCACAGTCCACTTCTCGGAGAGTCTCGCCGTGACGCACGACAGCGTGATCTCCTGATTGTCGGCGAGCGCGCCGCGCATGTAGTCGGCCGGATCGAGGTCCGGATGGAGCACAGAGAGCCCCTCGAGCAGATACGGCAGGAACATCTTCTGCGGCAACGACAACGGGGCTGCGGTTCCCTCCGCCATGATGCCCGACAGATCAGCCGCGGGCGACAGGTTGGCCGAACCCACGAATTCGAGCCCGCCCCCGTAGTCGTCCGCGTGTTCGGCCGCCGCCCACGACGCCTGACCGCCCTGGGAAACCCCGAGGGCCGCCCAGCGAATCGAGGCCTCGGGCACCACGTTGCGGGCCGCGCGGACGGCGTCGATGAGGTTGTATGCCGCGGTGACGGGTTCGAGGTAGGGGTGCGGGCCGTCGGTGCCGAGACCTTGGTAATCGCTGACGGTCACCACATACCCCCTCTGCAGGAGCTGCATGACGAGTCCGGTGGTGCCCGACAGCGTCGGTGACGCCGACGGCGCGCAGTCGTCGGTGACCCCGGTGGTGCCGTGCCCCACCGTGACCACCGGCCAACCGCCCTCGGGAGCGGGCCCTGCCGGTGTGAACACGGTGCCCACCACTTCGGTACCGGCCCCGTCGACCCCCGACGTCGACCGATAGACGACGCGGGTTGCCGTTGCTCCCAGATTCGTGATCGCCGGGTCGATGTCGGCCACGGGGGTCTGCGCGGTGAGCGCGCCGCGGTCGTCCCCAGTGGGGGCCGGCGGCAACGGGGCGGTGGAGGTCGCTGCGGGAGCGGAGGGCGGCGGGACGGTCGCCCCGTCTGCGCCGCACCCTGCGAGCACCACGACACCGGTGAGGGCGAAGATCACGGGCCATCCCGCACGCCGCCTCGACAGACCTGTCATCGCGCACCCCATTCTCGACGCCGTCGGACCCGCTCTTCCGCTGCAGCCTCTTCCACGTCGAGGCTTTCCAATACGGTACGCATCACCTCGTCGTCGAGACTGCCCGCGTCACGGGCATCGATCAACGCCTGCCGCTGCGCACGCAGCGCTGCCCGGCGGATGTCGTCGAACACCACGCCGGCCCGCGCCTTCTCGCCGGGCTCTTCCGCTTCTTCGGCCTGCAGGCGTGCCCGCATCGACCGGCGTACCCGCGACAGAATGTCGGTCATCTCTGCGGAGTCGATTCCCGAGGGCGGATGCTCGGCGCAGTCGTCGAGAAACCGTTCGCCGGCCTCGCGCGAAATGGTGCGCGCGTGCTTCACCTGTTCCTCTTCCCGTTGACGTTCGAGGGGATCTGCCAGATCTAGCATTCGAATCAGCAACGGCATGGTGGCGCCCTGGATGAGCAGGGTTCCCACCGCGACGACGAAGGCGATGGCCTGGATGACTTCCCGTCCCGGGAAAGGCGCTCCGCTCGCGACCGTCATCGGAATTCCCGCCGCTGCCGCGATCGTGACGACTCCGCGCATGCCGGCCCACGACACGACAAGGCTTTCGCGCCAGCCGAGTTCCACCGTGTCGCCCGGTGTACGCACCACCAGACCGATGTGGCGGCGAAACCGGTGCAGCAGTATCCACGCCGGTCGCACCGCCATCACCACGACGAGGACCGCGAACCCGTAGAAGAAGATGTGGTGCACCGGCAATCCGTTGTCGCGGACGTCGACGATGACGAACTTGAGTTGCAAACCCATGTAGGCGAACACGAACATCTCGAGCACGAGATCCACGCTCTCCCAGAGGGACCGCTCCTGGATACGGGTGGACACCGAGGCGTCGGTTGCCTTGTGGCCCATCAGGAAGCCGGCCGTGACCACCGCGAGGACGCCGGAGGCGTGCAGCTGCCCGGCGGCGAGGTACGCCGCGAAGGGAAGCATCAGCCCTAGGACCGTTTCCAGTGGCGAGTCGTACATGCGGCGCCGCACCCACTCGACGATCTTGGCGAGGACCAGCCCGACGAGCACTCCACCGATCACCTCGTAGACGAAGTACAACACCGGGTGAACCGGTACGTCCGTCCCGACCACGGCCGAGACGGCCACGGCGAACAGTGTCAGGGCTGTGGCATCGTTCACCAGGCCCTCACCGGTGAGAATGGCGATCACCCGATTCGGCAGCCCCAGCCGGCGGCCGACGGCGACAGCGCTGACCGCGTCCGTCGGCGCGACCACCGCCCCGAGTACCAGTGCAGCCCCCAACGTCAGCTCGGGCGACAACCACGAGGCGAAGAACGCGACGGCGAATGCCGTGGCCAGCACGGTGAAGATGCCGAGCCGCAGAATCGGCCCGAGGTGGCGACGGAAGGTGGCCACCGAAAATTTGAGGGCCGCCGAGTACAACAGTGGCGGCAGCACGACTCCGAGGATGGCCTCGGGGTCGAGTTCGAGGCGCGGAAGGCCGGGAATGAAGGAGGCGATCGCGCCGATCGTGACCAGAACGAGGGGCGGCTGCAGATCGCGGCGCTTCGCGAGACTCGTCACGGCGATGGCCGCGATGATGACGAGAAGCACGAGGACGCCGTTCACAGTTCGATTGTGCCGTGCCCGCCCCGAGATCGCGGCTCATCACCGCGGACGCGTCCGGGCCCCGGTTCGAGAACCGGGGCCCGGACAGCTCTGGAGGGAAGGGTGGTCACTCCTTCGGAGGAACTGCCTTCTTCGCCGCGTCGGCAGCCTTGTCGATCTTGTCGCTGTACTTGCGACCGGTCTTGCTGTTCGCGATGTCGGCAGCCTTGTCGATGGCGCCGTGAACCTTGTCCGCGTTCTGCGAGGCCGCAGCCTTCCCCTTGCCCAGTAAACCCTTCAGTGTGTCGCCAAAACTCATCGTTCTTCCTCCTCTGTGCTTGCGCACATAGCGTCTGCGCGAGATCGAACACTCGCAGCGCACCCAGTCTCACAGCATCGAGCCGGGGACGCCAACGCTCCCGTTATCAGGACGCGAGCCACCGCCCTCAGCGGCGGCCCGGCAGATCCGCCGGTGGCGCGAAGAGCCGTCGGTGCTCTCCGTGGAGGCGGCCCGTCACCCACCACGCCAGCTCCACCAGAACCACCCCGACGAGACCGCAGGTGAGCGCCGACGTGGTGGCAGCCACGTTGGTCGGGTCGAGCTCGAAGAACGTCCGCGTGAACGGGAGAGCGAACAGGACGAGGTAGGCCGCGACGGACCCGAAGATCAGGACCAGTTTCCACCACACGTACGGGCGTGCGACGACGGCGAGCACCCACAGCGCGATCATGATGAGTGTGATCAGTGCCGACGTACCCGCCTGCACTTTCTGTGCCTGGGTCTGCTCGGGCCCGGCGTAGACCAGGAGGTACGAAATGAATGTGGTGACACCGATGATGACGCCGGACGGCACCGCCAGCCGCATCACCCGTGGGACGAAGCCGGAGCGGGCACGTTCGTTGTTGGGAGCCAGCGAGAGGATGAATGCGGGGATACCGATGGTGAACCAGGCCGCGATGGTCACATGCCTCGGCAGGAAGGGGTATGGGACCGGTTCGAAATCGAAGATCTGCGACAGCGCACCCGTCAGGCCGATCAGGAACGCCAGCAACACCGAGTAGACGGTCTTGGTGAGGAAGAGGTTGGAGACGCGTTCGATGTTGCCGATCACCCGGCGACCCTCACCGACCACGTACGGCAAGGTGGCGAACTTGTTGTCCAGCAACACGATCTGTGCCACCGCCCGCGTCGCGGGGCTTCCCGATCCCATCGACACGCCGATGTCGGCGTCCTTGAGCGCGAGAACATCGTTGACACCGTCACCCGTCATCGCCACCGTGTGGCCGCGAGATTGCAACGCTGCCACCATTTCCCGCTTCTGATCCGGCCGCACCCGGCCGAACGTGGTGGATTCTTCGAGAGCATCGGCGAGGGCCTCGGGTTCCGACGGCAGGGTGCGGGCGTCCACGGGTCGGTTCCCACCCGGAAGGCCGAGGGATCCGGCCACGGCACCGACCGACACGGCGTTGTCCCCGGAAATCACCTTGACCGTGACGTTCTGACCCGCGAAGTACTCGAGGGTGCCGCGCGCATCGGGTCGCACCCGCTGCTCGAGGATCACGAGCGCGCGAGGCGTGACAACTCCCGGCGCCGCCGGATGATCGACCGGAACGTCTCCGCTGCCGAGGAGCAGCACCCGCAGTCCCGACGCACCCGCACGCTCCGCCTCCCGTGCCATGACGCTGCCCGGGTCCAGGAGAACGTCCGGTGCGCCGAGCACCCAGTTCCCGTGGGAACCGTACGACTGTCCGCTCCATTTCTTCGCCGAGGAGAACGGCGCCTCCGCCGTGGCGTCGCCCCAGCCGGGATCGTCCGGGAACGCCTCCTTGATCGCCAGGACACTGGCGTTGGGGCGTGGATCGTCGGCGGCCAGGGCAGCGAGTGCGGCGCCGGCCGGACCGACATCTTCGGCTACAGCGCAACGCAATTCGGACAGGCGCATCCCGTTCTCGGTAAGCGTGCCCGTCTTGTCGGCGCACACCACGTCGACCCGGGCGAGCCCTTCGATGGCGGGCAACTCCTGCACCAGACACTGACGCCGGCCGAGCCGGACCACGCCGACGGCGAACGCGATCGACGTCATCAGCACCAGCCCCTCGGGCACCATCGGCACCAGTGCGGCCACCATGCCGTTCAACGCCGGTCGCAACGCCTGACCGCTCGAGAACAGCTGGTTGTAGATGATGAGCAGCCCCGCCGGAATCATTAGGTACGTGATGAACTTCAGAATCGTGTCGATGCCGCTGCGTAACTCCGAATGTACGAGTGTGAACTTACTGGCCTCCTCCGCCAGTTTCGCGGCATATGCGTCACTGCCGACCTTCGTCGCCCGATAGCAGCCGCTACCGGCGGCAACGAAACTCCCCGACAGAACCGGATCACCCACCGCCTTGTGCACCGGGTCGGCCTCGCCAGTGAGCAGCGATTCGTCGATGTCGAGCACGCTCGCCTCCACCACGACACCGTCGACGACGATCTGGTCGCCCGATCCCAGCTCGATGAGGTCGTCGAGCACCACTTCCCGAGGCGCCATCGCGACGGCCGATCCGTTGCGGCGCACCACCGGTTTGGTCTGGCTGACGATGGCAAGTTCGTCCAGAGTCCGCTTGGCGCGGATCTCCTGGATGATGCCGATGCCACTGTTCGCGATGATGAGCAGCCCGAACATCCCGTCGATGATCGAACCCGTCGCCAGAACGATGGCGAACAGTATGCCGAGGATCGCGTTGATCCGGGTGAAGACGTTGGCGCGCACGATGTCGCGGATCGACCGGCTGGCGCGGTCCGGCACGTCGTTGGTCTTGCCTGCGGCCACCCGCTCGGCGACCTGGTCGGCGGTCAAGCCGTGCGCAGCGAGGACGGCAACGCCGTCCGTACCGGTCTCGTCGTACGCCATGGTCCACAGGCTACGCAACGGGGCGGCGACAGGCGGTCATCCCGCCTCGAGAACCATCCCGGCCCGCTCCGGCAGCGTGAACGCCGCACCGGCGGCCACGAGGAATGCTGCCGCGAACACGGCGAACACCAGTGCGTTTCCCCCGCCGATCAGCAGCCAGGGAACCATCAACGGCGCAAGGATCGACGCTATCCGGCCGAAGGCCGCCGCCGCACCCGTCCCTGCCGCCCGCACCGACGTCGGATACAGCTCCGGACCGATCGCATACAGCGCACCCCACGCGCCGAGGTTGAAGAACGACAACATCATTCCGGCGGCCACGATGGTGGTGGGCGTATCCGCGAGTCCGAACAGCCCTGCCGCCACCGCGGAGCCGAGGAGGAACGTGGCGAGCGTGCTGCGGCGGCCCCACACCTCGATCAGCCAGGCGGCGACCGCATAACCGGGCAGTTGGGCGAGCGTGATGAACAACGTGTACTGAAACGACTTCACAAGGTCGAATCCCTGGTTGACGAGCAGGCTCGGCAGCCAGATGAAGGCGCCGTAATAGGAGAGGTTGATACAGAACCACACCGTCCACAGCGCGGCCGTCCGGGACCGCAGCCGCGGCGACCAGATCGACTCTGCCGGGGGCTGCGGGGTGGCGCTGTCGGGGCCGGCGGCGTTGTCCGCGTTGCCACCATCGACCGCGGCCGTCACGCCCGCCGATTCCTCGAATGAGCGGACCGCGGCTTCCGCTTCCTCGTATCGGCCCTGTCGTTCGAGGAACCGCACCGACTCGGGCAGTCCGATCCGCACCGCCACCGCGTACAGGGTGGGGACGAGTCCCACGGCCAGGGCCCATCGCCATCCGTCGTCACCGAGAGGGATGACGAAGTAGCCGATCAGCGCGGCCAGAATCCAGCCGAGCGCCCAGAACGCCTCGAGCGCCACCACGACGCGCCCCCGTACCTTGCGCGGCGCATACTCGCTGACCAGCGTCGACGCCACCGGAAGTTCCGCGCCCAGGCCGAGGCCGACGACGAATCGCAGAACGAGCAGAAGAGCGACCGAACCGACGAGCGCGGTAGCACCGGTCGCGATGCCGTAGACCAGCAGCGTGACCGCGAATACCTGACGTCGTCCGATCCGGTCGGCGAGTAGCCCGCCGAGGACAGCACCCACCGCCATGCCGACGAAGCCGATCGACCCGATCCACGACAGCTCCGTCGAACTCAGTTTCCACTGCACGGCCAGCGCCGCCATCACGAACGAGATGAGCCCCACGTCCATCGCGTCGAGCGCCCACCCCACGCCGGAGCCGAGCAGCAGCTTTCCGTGCTTCCGGGTGAAGGGAAGCTCGTCCAGCCGCTGGGTTCGTGTGTTCATGGACCGGAAGTTAGCACCCGGCACCGCGTTCCACAGATCAGCCGAGGGCCGTCCACCACGGCGTCTGCGCCGTCGGCTTCGTCACGTCGACGCGCTGGCCCGGCATCGGCACGGCCACCGTCGTGCCGCTGTCTTCCGCGGCCTCGACGAGCCGCACGATCGGTTCGGACCACGCATGGAAGGCGAGATTGAAGGTTGCCCAGTGCACGGGAACCAGGAGTCCGCGGGCGGCGTCGCCCTGTTGGAGGTCGGTGTGTGTCTGCACCGCCTCTTCGGGGTTCATGTGAATATCGGCCCACCGGGGGTCGTAGGCACCGACCGGCAGCAGGGTGAGATCGAACGGCCCGTAGCGGCGGCCGAGATCTGCGAACCTCGGGGTGTATCCGCTGTCACCACCGAAGAACACGGTGCGTTCGGGGCCGGCGAGAACCCACGACGCCCACTGCGTGGTGTTGCGGACGAGCCCGCGACCGGAGAAGTGCCGCGCCTCCGTGCAGGTCAGCGTGAGCGCACCCACGGTGGTCGACTCGTCCCAGTCGAGTTCCACGATCCGCTCCTCCGGCACCCGCCACCGCCGCAGGTGCGCGCCGAGTCCGACCGGGACGACGAACGGCGCCTTCTGGCTGGAGACGAGTTGCCGCACCGTCGCCATGTCGAGGTGGTCGTAGTGATCGTGGGAGATGACGATGGCGTCGACCGCAGGCAGGTCCGAGAGTGGCACCGGTGTGGGATGCATGCGGGACGGACCGAGGAACGTCGACGGAGACACCCGGCGACTCCACACCGGATCGGCCAGGACCCGGTACCCGTCGACCTCGACGAGCACACTCGAATGGCCGTACCAGGTGACCGCGACGTCGGCTGCCTCGACCGGTGCGAGGGGCGTGGCAAGCGGAATCGGCCTGCGCGGTCGTCCTGCGGTACCCCGGGTGACGAGCGCCTTCAGGATTCCGGTTTCCGATCCCGGCAACATCGTGCTGCCGGGGTCGGAGTTGTGGAACTGCTGGTTGCGGTATCTCGGCGACACCGCGGCGTAGGGACGCACCTGCGCGCGGGACGCACCGATCTGCGCGGGCAGTCCCCACGCAGCCCTCGTCAGCCACCCGAGTGTGGCAGTTGCCAGGACTGTGGTCACAGCGCGTTTCGCGTTCATCCCGACAACTGTAACCACGAGTGCGCCGTACGTGGCCCGGCCGGCTATCGGCCCCGGAACACCGGGGGCCGCTTCTCCGCGCGTGCCACCCGCGCTTCGTGGGCGTCGTAACTCTTCCACGCGGCATGGAGTGCGGCGAGCTGCTCGGGCGGCGGCGGGCTCTGGGTTCCGTCGTCATTGAGAACCATCTTGAGGTGCTGCAACGACAGCGGGGCGAGCCGGGCGATGGAGTGCGCCCAGCGCTGTGCGACAGCGAGGTCGCCACGCTTGTTGGCGAGACCGTGGGCGAGGGCCTCGTCGGCACCGACCTCCTCGGCCCCGAGAAGGATGGTGCGGGCCGGTCCGCCGCCGATCAGCGACGCCAGCCGGTGCACGGTCCACCTGTCGACGGAGATACCGAGCTTGGCAGCAGGGATGGCGAAACGCGCCTCGGGGGCCACCACCCGCAGGTCCGCTGCGAGGGCCAGCTGGCTTCCTGCGCCGATGGCGGGACCGTTGATCGCGGCGATCACCGGGACGGGAACCGAGTCGAGGGTGTGCAGCATCTCGAGCAGGGTGTCGGTGAACCCGTCGGCGTACACGTCGCCCGAGAGATCGGCTCCCGCGCAGAACGCGGTGCCCTGTCCGGTGAGCACGATCACTCGTCCGCCGTCGGTGACGGACGTCTCCATCTCCTCGCGCAGGCGCTCGCAGAGTTCGGTGTTCAGGGCGTTCCGGCGGTCGGGGCGTTGTAATTCGAGGGTGATGACGTCGCCGTCACGACTCGTCCCGATCATGTCCACTCGCTTTCTCCGTGTTTGCTGTCCGTTGCGTTGCTGACGTGCCCACCCGACTGGACCGCTGCCAGCCAACCACACGCCGGAACGGCCGGAACACGGGAGCCGGTCGGATAGTTGTCTAAGGGGAGGTAAGGACGAACATGAGTCGGAATGTGAACGTGGTGGTGATCGGGGCCGGTCAGGCGGGGTTGTCCGCCGCCTACTTCCTGCGCAGGTTGGGGGTGGAGCCGGAGACGGAGTTCGTGGTTCTCGACCATGCGGCCGGGCCCGGGGGCGCCTGGCAGTTCCGCTGGCCGTCACTGACCCTGAGCACCGTCAACGGGGTGCACGACCTTCCCGGCCTGTCCTTCGCCGATGCGGTCGGCGTCGATGTCGATGACGTGGCGGCGGCCCAGGTGCAGGCGTCGACCGCCGTCCCTCAGTATTTCGCGACGTACGAGAAGCAGTTCGAACTTCCCGTGCACCGGCCCGTGCACACGCGCGTGGTGTGTGCCCGCGAGCAGCGGCTGCGGATCGAGACCGACGCGGGCACCTTCACCGCTCGCGGGCTGATCAATGCCACCGGCACCTGGGAGCGCCCGTTCATCCCCCGATATCCGGGCGCGGAGTTGTTCGCCGGACAGCAGCTCCACACCAAGGATTATTCGTCGGCGGATCAGTTCGCGGGACGCCACGTGCTGGTGGTCGGCGGCGGGATCTCGGCGGTGCAACTGCTCGACGAGATCTCCCGGGTCACCACCACCACGTGGGTTACCCGGCGTCCGCCCGAGTTCCGGGACGAGCCTTTCACTCCCGAGATCGGCCGAGCCGCGGTCGCCCTCGTCGAGGATCGGGTCCGGCGTGGTCTCCCGCCCGGTTCGGTGGTGTCGGTGACCGGCCTCCCTGTCACTCCCGCTATTCGCGCCGCCCGCGAGCGCGGGGTGCTGGACCGGTTGCCCATGTTCAGCGAGATCACGGCGACCGGTGTCCGATGGGCCGACGGGCGTGAGCAGAACGTCGATGTGATCCTGTGGTGCACGGGCTTTCGCAGTTCGCTCGACCATCTGGCGCCGCTGCGACTCCGCGGTCCGGGCGGCGGCATCGAGATGACGGGGCGGCTGGCCACCCAAGTAGGTGCCGATCCGCGGATCCATCTGGTCGGTTACGGGCCGTCGTCGTCGACCATCGGCGCCAACCGTGCGGGACAAGCCGCCGCACGCGAACTCACCCGGTACCTCGAGTCGACTCCCTGAACAGTGCCGCCACGAACACGGCCTGCTCCGGCGCGGACTGGTACATGCTGCCGAAGTGGCCGCCCGAGTACATGCGGTAGTCGAGCGGGGTTCCCGCTCGGCGCATGTCGGCGGCCAGTTTGTCCGTCAGGGGGAACGGCACCGACGGGTCCGTGACACCTTGAACGATCAGTAGCGGGCGGTCGTAGTCGGTGACGGGTACTTCCAGATACTCGCGCAGCGCCGACTGCAGGTCGGGCGCGTCCAGCCCGCGCGACAGCATCTGCGCCACCGAGACGTTGCGCGTCAGCCTCGCGAACTCGCGGAACGGCAACTCCGGCGCCGCATCGACCAATCGCCTCCCCGCCTCGGTGAGGTAACTGTCGAGGTCGAGTTCCGGATACGCGTCGCGAAACCCGGCGATCAGATAGGACATGTACACCGTCAGGCCTGCGAGCCCCTGCGGCGGAAACCAGGGACCACTCCACGGCGCCACCAGCTCGATGTTCGAGGGCACACCGCCCGCGACGGCGCCGCGGTAGTCGAGCTCCGGCGCGTAGGTGGTGGCAGCGTGGGCGGCGAACACGGAGGCCTGCCCACCCTGTGACAGTCCGACCGTGACCCAGGACGAGGACAGGGTGTCGTCGACCTCCCTCGAAGCGCGGACCGAATCGACGACACTGCGTCCGGCGACCTTGCCGTCGAGGTAGGGCGGTACCCCCGGAGTGCCCAGCCCCACGTAGTCCGTCGCCGCGACGGCGTAGCCCCTCTGCAGCCAGCTGCTGACATAGTCTCGCGACTCCGTGTCGACGCCGGTCACCGACGGAGCGTCGTAATCGGAGTTCCCCACCGTGCCGTGCGCCCAGGCGATCACCGGCCAGCCCCCGTCGGGCGGTGGGCCTGCCGGCACGAACAGCATTCCGGTACAGGGCGTGACGCCGTGCCGGTCGGTGGTGCGGTAGGTCATCCGGTACGCGGCGCCTGCACCCGGGAGTCGGAGCTCCGCCGGGAGTTCGGAGGATGCGATGACCGTTCCGGGACGGTCATCGGGGCGCACCGGCACCGCACCGACAGTGGGTGCCCCTAGCACGCTGACCAGTGCGAGTAACGCCACGATGCGCCACCAACGCCGCACCTCTCCACGGTAGTCCGCGCAGGGATGGCAGTAGTGTGAATCGTCCGCCTTCGGGGGTAGGGCGGTCCCACCGGACGGGGAGAGCGGAAACATGAGTTACGAGAGCCCGATACTCGCACCGGGCGAGACGTGCTGGCAGGTCACGCACGCCGATCGGCTGGCGTGCATCGTCGACGCCGCCGACTACTTCCGCCACGCCAAATCTGCAATGCTCCAGGCCCGGCACCGCATCATCCTGATCGGCTGGGACTTCGACACCCGGATCAAGTTCGAGCCGGACGAGAAGACGCTCGAGGGCCCGAATCGGCTGGGACGATTCCTCGTCTGGCTGACCCGGAAGCGTCCCGATCTGGAGATTTATCTGCTGAAGTGGAACATCGGGGCCTTCGCGGCGATCGGGCGCGGTATGACCCCGGTGTTCATGGTGAACTGGGTGACGGATCGCCGGTTGCATTTCGAGATCGACGGAGCTCACCCGGTCGGGTCCGCTCATCACCAGAAGATTGTCGTGATCGACGACACGCTCGCGTTCTGCGGCGGTATCGACATGACCGTCGACCGCTGGGACACCTCCGATCACCGGGACGACAACCACTACCGCACCCAGCCGAACGGCAACCGCTACGGGCCGTGGCACGACGCGACCACCGCGGTGGACGGTGACGCCGCCAAAGCTGTCAGCGAACAGGCCCGCGCCCGATGGAAGACCGCCACCGGCAAGGAACTTCCGGCGCTCGACGACACCGCGCACACGACACCCTGGCCGGACGGGCTGGAGCCGACGATGCATTCCGTCGACGTCGGCATCGCCCGTACTCTGCCCGAACTCGCCGATCGGGGGGAGGTTCGCGAGATCGAGGCTCTCTATCTGGCGGCGATCGCGGGCGCGGCACGATCGCTGTACATCGAGAGTCAGTACCTGGCGTCCCGCACCATCGCGGAGGCGATCGCCACGCGACTGCGTGAACCGGACGGCCCGGAGATCATCCTGGTGCTGCCCCGCAACGCCGACGGGTGGCTCGAGCGGCTGGCCATGGACGGGGCCCGCCGACGACTGCTGCACCTGTTGTGGGACGCCGACGCCGGCAGCAAGCTCGGCGTGTACTACCCGGTCACCGCAGGCGGAAACCCTATTTACGTACACGCCAAAATTCTGGTGATGGACGACCGTCTTCTGCGGGTCGGCTCGTCGAATCTCAACAACCGGTCGATGGGTTTCGACTCGGAGTGCGACCTGGCGGTCGAGGTGACGGCAGACACCGCGGACGGCGACCGACTCCGCGACACCATCGTCGGAATACGGCGTCAGCTGTTGTGCGAGCACCTCGACGTCGCGTCGGACACCTTCGACGACCTCCTCACCGAGAAGGGTTCGTTGTTGGCCACCGTCGAGGCGCTGCGCGGCGACGGCCGGACGCTGATGCCGTTCGAACCGGACACCGTCGAGGGCGAGGACAGCCCGCTGGCCGAGAGTGAATTGATGGACCCGGAACGGACACCGCCGAGCATCTGGGAGAGGACCAACTGGACCCGGTTCCGGCGCAGACTGGTCCGACGCAGGAAAGCGGCCGGATCGCAACACGCGTGAGCTACAGGCTGCGCCCCGCAAGCGAGTGACGCGTCGCCTGATGTGGTTGCTGAGTACCGGAATTCGAGCTCCCGGAAAGTATGATGAACGGACAGGGCTCAGCCGAGGAGGCCGTGATGACGGACAGCCCGCGATCGATCGCCCAACGCGACACGCCGCTTCCCGCCGGTCTGAACGAGGAGCGTTTCGCGGGGTACGGGGTGATGGGCCTGCCGTTCGCCAGCGGGCACTACCTCGCGTTCCGGCATTTCCCGGCGAGCTCGGTCGGGGAAGGGTACGACTCGGTGTGGCATCGCGACCCGGCCGGGAACTGGGTGATCTACAGCAGCGTCCCACCCAGCTCGAGTTGCGCGCGCTACTTCGGCTCGGAACTCGAAGATGCACGGGTGGATGACATTTCAGTCCAGTGGACCGGTCCGCGCGCTTTCACCGTGGAGATACGGCACAAGATCGTGTGGGAACTCGAGCTCGGTCGCTCGGTTGCCACCGCGGCGATGACCGGGATCGGACGCCTCATGCCTGCGGCCTGGTGGCGGAGCGACAAGGTGCTGTCCGCGATGTCGAAGGTGGCGGGACCAGTGCTGCGCGCCGGAAAGGTCGGCCTCACCGGGACGGTGTCGAACGGCCAATGGTTCCGCGCCAATCCACGGATGCTGTGGACCGTCGACGACAGCCGGGCCATGGTCGACGGCGTCGACATCGGTCCGCCTGGACCGCTCGATCATCAAGCGAGACTGGGAGACTTCTGGTTGCCACAGCGCGGCATGTTCGTGGTCGGCGAGTCGTTTTTCGAGCCGTATGAGCCGGAACGCCATCGGCCGACCGAGTGACGGGTGCGCCATCGGCAGAACACAATGGGTTCATGACAGATCTTCCGGACTGGGCGCGCACCCTCGATCTCACTCCTCATCCGGAGGGCGGGTGGTATCGCGAGACGTGGCGCAGCGACATCACCGTCCCCGCCGAAAGTCTGCCCGCCGACTATCCGGGACCGCGGTCGGCAGGCACCGCGATCCTGTTCCTCCTGCTGCCCGATCAGCAGTCGGCGTGGCACACGGTGCGCAGTGCCGAAATCTGGTTCTACCACCGGGGCAGCCCACTGCGCCTCGACCTCGGTGGTGACGGCGGCGAACCCGACGCCCCGGCAGCGCACATTCTCGGACCCGACGTCGCGGCGGGCCAGCAGCCACAGCTACTGGTCCCGCCCCGACACTGGCAGCGCGCCACTCCGGCGGGCGACGAACCGACTCTCGTCAGTTGCGTCGTCGCCCCGGGTTTCGACTTCGAGGATTTTCGGCTGGTCTAGCCGGCGAACGTGTCCGGGTCGCCGCCGAGACGGCCGTCCGGGCGGCTGAGGGAGCCGATCGTGTTGATCTCGTCGGGGGACAATTCGAAGTCGAAAACGTCGATGTTGGCGGCGATGCGCTCAGGGGTCACCGACTTCGGGATCACCACGTTCCCGATCTGAATATGCCAGCGGAGAATCACCTGCGCTGTCGACTTACCGTGTGCCGCCGCGATTGCGGTGATCGACTCGTCCTCGAGGATGGTGCCCTGTCCGAGGGGGCTCCACGCTTCGGTCGCGATTCCCTTCCCGGTGTGGAAAGCCCGCAACTCGGCTTGGTTGAATCGAGGATGAAGTTCCACCTGGTTGAGAACCGGCACCTCACCGGTCTCGGCGATCAGGCGCTCGAGGGTGGCCGGCGTGAAGTTGGAAACGCCGATCGAACGGGCGCGCCCTTCGGCCTTGATCTTCTGGAAAGCCTTGAAGGTCTCGACGTATCGATCCGCCGACGGCACCGGCCAGTGGATGAGGTAGAGGTCCACATACTCGAGGCCCAGCCGGCCGAGGCTCGCGTCGAAAGCGCGGAGCGTGGAGTCGTAGCCCTGATCGTCGTTCCACAGCTTGGTCGTGACGAACAATTCGTCCCGAGCGATGCCCGAGTCGGCCAGCGCACGGCCCACCCCGGCCTCGTTCTCGTAGATGCGCGCCGTGTCGATGCTGCGGTACCCCGCCTTCAGCGCCTCGGTGACCGCGCCGTAGCTCTCGTCGTCGGGTACCTGCCAGACACCGAAGCCCAGCGCAGGAATGCTGTTCCCGTCGCTCAGCGTGACCGTAGGTACAGGTACAGGACTCTGTGCAGTGTTGAAACCCATAGGTGAATCCAACCGAACACCCGACGAGGATGTTCCTCAGTCTCAGGATGTGGACGTCGCGTGTCGTCCGGTGGGGAGCGGGTAATCGGTCGGCAGTGGTGTGTTCAGGTGGGGACGCACCCATCGGAAGGGGCGAGCATGGGCCTCGGGTACGAACTGGCCTATCGGTTCAAGATCACACCCTGGGTAAAAGCGGGCCGAATCTTCGGCGATCAGATCGAAGGTCTGCTCGACCCGTGCGACACCCCACCGGGCAAAGTCCTCGACGTCGGCTGCGGGACGGGCGACCATGCCATCGAAATGGCCAGGCGAGGCTGGGACGTGACCGGAATCGACACCGTCCAGCTCGCGCTGGACAAGGCACGCTCCAAGGCGCGGAAGGCGGGCGTCGACGCGCGATTTCTCCGTGCGGACGCCACCGATCTCGAGCACACCGTCGGCCGCGGCTACCACCTCGTCCTCGACGTCGGGTGCTACCACGGCATGAGCGACGCCCACCGCATCGCGTACGCAGAAAACGTCACCACCGTCACCGAACCGGGAGCCACTCTCCTGATGTTCGCATTCGGCCCGGGTCACCGCGGACCCCTCCCCCGCGGTGCCTCCCGTTCCAACGTCGAGCGCACCTTCGAGGCGTGGAAGCTGACTTCCGACGTGGACGCCGACACCACGGGCATGCCCGGGCCGCTGAAGAAGGCCGACCCCCGCTGGTTCCGCCTCGTCAAGCGCTGACCCCTGTGCGCACTTGTCCACCGCCCGCGGTGCACAAGTGCGCACAGGGGATAATGCCCAGGTGACTGCAACACTGCGCATCAGCGGACTGTCGGCTTCGCGGGGTGAGCGGACACTGTTCTCCGGCCTCGACCTGACTGTCGCCCCCGGCGACGTCACCGGCCTGGTCGGCGCCAACGGCGCAGGCAAATCCACCCTCCTCACCGCTCTGGCCGGCGTCGGATCGGCCGACGTCGAGGGCAGCATCATCCTCAGCCCACCCGACGCCGCGGTCGGCTACCTCGCTCAGGAGCCCGAGCGTGTGCCAGGTGAGACAGTTCTCGATTTCCTGGGACGGCGCACCGGCGTCACCGTGGCCGAGGACGCGATGAACGCCGCAGCCGAAACCCTGGGCGAGTCGGAGGAGGATCTCTACTCCCCCGCTCTCGAACGGTGGCTGGCGCTGGGCGGAGCCGATCTCGCCGAACGTGCCGAGAAGGTGGTCGCCGAGCTGGGGCTCGGGGTGCCGCTGACCGCCCCGATGACGGCCCTGTCGGGTGGGCAGGCCGCGCGGGCAGGGCTGGCGTCGCTGCTGCTGTCCCGCTACGACGTCCTTCTCCTGGACGAGCCGACCAACGACCTCGATCTCCTCGGGCTCGAACAGCTCGAGCGTTTCGTCGCGGACAGCAGGGCAGCGATGGTGGTGGTAAGCCACGATCGCGAATTCCTTGCACGCACGGTGACCGGCATCGTCGAGCTCGACCTGGTTCAGCAGCAGATCGCCGTGTACGACGGCGGCTACGAGTCGTATCTCGCGGAGCGCGAGATCGCCAGACGGCATGCCCGCGAGGCCTACGACGAGTACGCGGGCACCCGTTCGGAGCTGGAAGACCGCGCGCTGATGCAGCGCAACTGGATGGAGCACGGCGTCCGCAACGCGCGGCGGAAAGCGAAGGACAACGACAAGATCGGAAAGGGCCTGCGTACCGAGTCGACCGAGAAGCAGGCCGCGAAGGCCCGTCAGACCCAGCGCCGAATCGAGCGACTCGACGTGGTCGAGGAACCCCGCAAGGAGTGGGAACTGCGCATGGAGATCGCTGCTGCCCCGCGCAGCGGGTCCGTGGTCGCTACGGCGAATGGTGCCACGATCACCCAGGGCGTCGGCGACTTCGCGTTCGGGCCCGTGACCACCCAGGTCGACTGGGGTGATCGCATCCTCATCACCGGCGCCAACGGTTCCGGCAAGACGACGCTGCTGAAGGTACTGCTGGGCAAGCTCGTTCCGGATGCGGGTAGCGCGTCGCTCGGCTCGGGTGTGGCGATCGGCGAGATCGACCAGGCGCGCGGCCTGTTCGAAGGCGCGGAAAAGGTGTCCGACGCGTTCGCCGCCCAGGTGCCGGACTGGGCAGACGCCGACGTGCGAACACTGCTCGCGAAATTCGGATTGAAGGGCCACCACGTATTGCGTCCCGCGTCGTCGCTGTCCCCCGGCGAGCGCACCCGGGCGGCACTCGCGTTGTTGCAGGCCCGCGGAGTCAATCTCCTGGTGCTCGACGAGCCGACAAACCATCTCGACCTTCCGGCGATCGAGCAACTCGAGCAGGCGATGGAAAATTTCGACGGCACCCTGCTGCTCGTCACCCACGACCGCCGGATGCTGGAGACGACCCGCAGCACCCGCCGGTGGCGGATGGATGCGGGCCGGCTGTTCGAGGAGTAGGTCAGTCGCCCTCGGCCATGGGAGGCAGGGCTTTGACGAACGGCGGGTCGTAGTCGACCTTGCCCAGCTTCGCCGCACCTCCCGGCGACCCCAGGTCGTCGAAGAAGTCGGCGTTCGCCTTCGTGTATTCCACCCACTGATCGGGGACATCGTCCTCGTAGAAGATGGCTTCGACGGGGCACACGGGCTCACAGGCTCCGCAGTCGACGCATTCGTCGGGGTGGATGTAGAGCATCCGACCACCCTCGTAGATGCAGTCGACCGGGCACTCTTCGATGCATGCCTTGTCCAGAACGTCGACACAGGGCTCGGCGATGGTATACGTCACGTCAGTAATCCTGGCCTTTCCTGCCGTCCGGCGCGAATCGCCTCCACTCTGCCACTCAATTGCCCGTGGTCAACCGAAGTCGACTTCGGCGCGCCAATCGTTGCCCCCAATTGACAAATCGTTGGGTTTTCACAACACTTATTTGTGTGAGTCCAGTTCGCCGGGGGGAGTCTCTTCCCATCTACAACCGCATCGGGGTGCTTCGCGCCGAGCGAGGGATGAGCCGGGCACAGCTGGCGGGCCTCATCGACGTCAATCCGCAAACCGTCGGCGCGCTGGAACGGGGCGACCACTACCCCAGCCTGGACCTCGCCTTCCGCATCGCGTGGGTGTTCGAGCTACCCGTGGAGGCGATCTTCTCCCGGACCGAATTCGGTCCACTGTCCACCGAGCTCTACCGCAACACCCGTCCGGCGCGCGAAACAGGAAGCGAGAGGAGTTCCGATGCCTGACACGACTCTGCCTGATACGACTCTGCCTGACACGACTCTGTTGGAGCGGTACCAGGGTTTCCGTACCCGAAGATTTTTGCAGAACGAAGCCCGTTATCGGACGTGGCTGCCGGGGTGGCGGACACAGCGCCGCCGGCGGCTACTCGTCGTGCTCCTTGCGCTCACATTCGTGTTCATGGTCGCCGTGGGGATCGTGTGCCACTTCGACATGGTCGTGGGACCACTACTGTGGCTTCCCGCCTGCCTCTTCTTCTTCCCACTGTGGACGACGTTGCAGATAGTCTCCGGACGGCAGGGTGACGCACCCCGTGATGCACTCGACGAGTGGGAGATCCAGCAGCGGAACAGCGCCCGGTCGATCGGACTCACGGTGACCCAGCTGCTGACGCTCGTTCCCGGGTTGTACCTGATCTTCGTCGGCGCGCAGGACGGCGATCACAGCAACGTGCCGTACGCAGCCGGTCTTTTCGTGGTCACCGCGCTGATGGTCGGCGGATGCACCCCCGCCATGATTCTGGGCTGGACACAACCCGATGCGGAACCGGAAGACCTGACGCCATGACAACTTCTCGCCCTCCGAAATGGGAAGGACCCATGTCTCACACCCTCACGATCGACGGCATCTCCAAACGGTACGGCGACGTCGTCGCACTCGACGACCTCTCGTTCGACGTGCGGCCCGGCGAGATCTTCGGATTCGTCGGCAGCAACGGCGCCGGAAAGACCACCACGATGCGTATCGCCCTCGGCGTTCTGTCCGCCGACTCGGGTGAGGTGCGGCTCGGGAACAAGCCCGTGGACCTCGAGGTGCGACGGACCATCGGTTACATGCCCGAGGAGCGCGGGCTGTACCCGAAGATGAAAGTGGGTGCGCAACTCGCGTATCTCGCGGAGCTGCACGGTCTCACGCGCGCGGCTGCCCGCGAGTCGGTAGGCCGGTGGACCGAACGCCTCGGCATCTCGGACCGCACCGGTGACACCGTGGATGCACTCTCGCTGGGTAATCAGCAACGAGTCCAGCTCGCGGCAGCGCTGGTCCACGATCCGGCGGTCCTGGTGCTCGACGAACCGTTCTCCGGGCTCGATCCCGTCGCCGTGGACGTCATGAGCGAGGTGTTGCTGGAGAAGGCGCGAACCGGTGTCCCGGTGATCTTTTCGAGCCATCAGCTCGAACTGGTGCAGCGCCTGTGTAACCGGGTGGGCATCATCGCGTCCGGGAAGATGCGTGCGGTCGGGACTGTCGAGGAATTACGCGGCGCCGGCAACGTCCAACTCGACGTGCATGCACCGGAAGCTCCCGTCGGGTGGGCGCACCACCTCGATGGCGTGACCACGATCAGCCACGTCGACGGCCGGACCCTGCTGTCGCTCGAACCACACGTGGACGATCAGCTGATACTCCACACAGCGTTGAAAACCGGCCCGGTGCACGAATTCTCGTTGCATAGGCCGTCCCTCACCGAAATGTTCCGAGAGGTCGTGACGGCATGAGCGCCCCACTGAGTCCTGTCCGCGCCATCGGCTTGGTAGCCCGCCGCGAGTTTCTGACACAGGTCGGCAAGAAGAGCTTCGTCATCAGCAACGTGATCATTCTCCTCGCGATCATCGGCGGTATCGTCGCCTACTCGCTCTTTTCGGGCGGCGGCGACGATCGGGCGAAGATCGGCGTCGTCGGCGACCAGGCCCTCGCACCGGTTCTCGTCGCGACCGGGGACGCCGTAGGCACCCCCGTGGAGGTGACGGCGATCGACAGCGAACAGGCCGGCCGCGAACGCGTCGAGAACGGTGATCTTGACGTGGTCCTCATCCCGGGCGCCGACGGCTCTGCCACTGCGGTCACCGAATCGGAGATCGGCTCCGGCCTACGTGCCGTGATCGACGGCGCCGTGATGCAACGAGCACAGGCCGAAGCACTGACGGCGCAGGGTGTCGATCCCGCTCAACTGGCAGAGGAAGCCGGCAAGGCGGTGGTGACGGTCGACGCCCTGGACCCGCCCGACCCGGAGAAGGGTCAGCGGGTGGCATTGTCGGTTGCCGTGGTGGTGCTGCTCTACATGCAGATCATGATGTTCGGGATGTACGTCGCGATGGGCGTCGTCGAGGAGAAGTCGAGCCGCGTCGTGGAACTGTTGCTGTCGACCCTGCGGCCACTGCAGTTGTTGTGGGGCAAGGTCATCGGTATCGGCGTCGTCGGTCTCCTGCAACTGGCCGCGTACGGGGTGGCCGGCGTGGGCGCAGGCCTCGCCACCGGCACCCTCACCGTGACCGGTACCGCACTGGGGGTCCTGGTGGGCACACTCGGCTGGTTCGTCCTCGGTTTCGCGTTCTTCGCCGTGCTCTACGCCGCTGCAGGGTCGATGGTGTCCCGGCAGGAAGACGTCAACGCCACGGCGTCACCGCTGATGGTCTTGATCGTCATCATGTTCTTCAGCGCGTTCTCCTCGGTGAGCGACCCCGACGGCACAGTGAGCAACGTACTCAGCTGGATCCCGCCGTTCTCCGCGATCCTGATGCCGTTGCGGATCGCGGCCGGCGTGGCATCACCCACGCAGGTCGTGGCAACCGTGGCACTGATGCTCGCCGTGACTGCCGCGCTGAGTGTGCTGGCCGCCAAGATCTACCAGCGCTCGATCCTGCGTATCGGCAAGGTCGTGTCGTGGAAAGAGGCACTGGGACGCTAGTGTCGCGCATCTCCCGGGAACACCCGTCGCACGGTTGAGGTCCGGAGCGCCGGGTATCCAGGGTCATGACCACAGAACACCTGTCGCGCCATCGTGTGCCGCGGGCGAAGGAACACCCCACCGTTCGGAAGGTCGCGAACCGCGAAGCCCAACTGATAGGAACGCTGGGGCGGGTGGTGTCCCTGCTCTCGGCCGCCGAAGTGCCATTCGCGGTGGGCGGGGACTGCGCGGTGTACGCCCGCGGCGGACCGCCGGCCGAGCACCCGGTGACCATCATCGCCTCGGACACTCACCTGGCCGGGGCAAGGGCTGCGCTGGCGACGGGCGGGATGCGGCCACTCGTTTCCCCCCGGCTCGGGTCACGCCTGCTGGTCGACGGCGATCACCGGATCACCCTGCTGTATCCGTCCCGCACCACCGGGACCGGACACGGACTCCTCGAACGGGCCGAGACGATGCGAATCGGGCAGATCTGGGCACCGGTCCTCAGCGCAACCGATCTGATGATCGACGAACTTCGTCAGCTCGATGCTCATCGGTGGAACTTCGTGCCGATGCTGCCGGTCGCCCGCGCACTACGCGAACAAGTCGACTGGACCACTGTCGCGGCGGTCACCGCTGACCTCCCCCGAGCCCGGGCATTCTTGGGGCTGCTCGACGACCTGGCGGTCACACCACCGGTGGCAGAGCGGACCTGAACCGAAAGATCGCCCGGGCCGTTCGGGCTCAGCGTTAGGCGCCCGCCAGCGTGGTGTTCAGGGTCTTGCTCGGCCGCATCACGGCGACCGTCTTGTCGCTGTCCGGCTTGTAGTAGCCGCCGATGTCGACCGCTTCGCCCTGAACCTCGATGAGTTCCCGCACGATGGTGTCCTCGTTTTCGGCCAGCCCCTCCGCAAGCGGGGCGAAGTGCTGTGCCAGTTCCTCGTCCTCGGTCTGCGCGGCGAGTTCCTGCGCCCAATACATCGCGAGGTAGAACTGGCTGCCCCGGTTGTCGAGCTCGCCCGTCTTGCGCGACGGGCTCTTGTTCGTGTCCAGGAGCCGGCCGGTGGCTGCGTCGAGCGTCGTGGCCAGGATCTTGGCCCGATCGTTGCCGGTCTTGATCCCGAGGTCCTCCAGGCTGACGGCCAAGGCAAGGAACTCCCCGAGCGAATCCCAGCGCAGGTGGTTCTCCTCCACCAACTGCTTGACGTGCTTGGGCGCCGACCCGCCGGCGCCCGTCTCGTACAAGCCGCCGCCGGCCATCAGCGGCACGATCGACAGCATCTTGGCGCTCGTGCCGAGTTCCAGGATCGGGAAGAGGTCGGTGAGATAGTCGCGCAGGATGTTGCCGGTCGCGGCGATGGTGTCCATCCCGCGGATGAGCCGCTCCAGCGTGTACCGCATCGAGCGCACCTGCGACATGATGTGGATGTCGAGGCCCTCGGTGTCATGATCCTGCAGGTACAGCTCGACCTTCTTGATCAGCTCGTTCTCGTGCGGACGGTACGGGTCGAGCCAGAACAGGACCGGCATGCCGGAGTTGCGTGCCCGGGTGACCGCAAGCTTGACCCAGTCGCGGATAGGCGCGTCCTTGACGGTGCACATGCGCCAGATGTCGCCCGCCTCGACGTGCTGGGTGAGCAGCACCTCACCGGTGTCGACATCGACGAAATTGGCGTCGCCCTCCTCCGGAATCTCGAAGGTCTTGTCGTGCGAGCCGTACTCCTCGGCCTTCTGCGCCATGAGCCCGACGTTGGGGACGGTACCCATCGTCGTCGGGTCGAACGCGCCGTTGGTCTTACAGAAGTTGATGATCTCCTGGTAGATGCGCGCGAACGTGGACTCCGGCATCACTGCCTTGACGTCCTTGGGCCGTCCGTCGGCACCGTACATCTTGCCGCCCGAGCGGATCATCGCGGGCATCGAGGCGTCCACGATCACGTCGCTGGGCGAATGGAAGTTCGAGATGCCGCGGGCGGAGTCGACCATGGCCAACTCGGGACGGTGCTCATGACAATCGTGCAGATCCCGACTGATTTCCTCCCGCTGCGTGCTGGGCAGCTTCTCGATCTTGTCGTAGAGGTCGGCGAGGCCGTTGTTGACGTTGACGCCCAGTTCGTCGAACAGCTTCTGATGCTTGGCGAAGGCGTCCTTGTAGAACGTCTTCACCGCATGACCGAAGACGATGGGGTGCGAGACCTTCATCATCGTCGCCTTGACGTGGAGGGAGAACATCACGCCCGTCTTGCGCGCATCCTCCATCTGCTCCTCGTAGAAATCGAGCAAGGCCTTCTTGCTCATGAACATGCTGTCCATGATGTCGCCCTCACCCAGTTCCACCCCGGGCTTGAGAACGATCGTCTCGCCGCCCTTGGTCACCAGCTCCATCTTGACCGTGCGCGGCCGGTCGAGCGTCATCGACTTCTCGCCGTGATAAAAGTCGCCGTGCCGCATGTGCGCCACGTGGCTCCGCGAGGCCATCGACCACTCACCCATGCTGTGCGGGTGCTTGCGGACGTACTCCTTCACCGCCTTGGGTGCGCGGCGATCGGAGTTGCCCTCACGCAGGACAGGGTTGACCGCGCTGCCGAGGATCTTGCCGTAGCGCTGCCGGATCTCACGTTCCTCGTCGGTTTTCGGGGGGTCCGGGAAGTCCGGAATCTGGTAGCCCTTGCCCTGGAGCTCCTTGATGGCGGCCAGGAGCTGCGGCACAGACGCGCTGATGTTGGGCAGCTTGATGATGTTGGTCTCGGGCAGTTGTGTCAGACGACCCAGCTCGGCGAGGTTGTCCGGGACACGCTGCTCTTCGGTCAGACACTCGGGAAACTCGGCCAGGATGCGCGCCGGAACCGAGATGTCGCTGGACTCGACCTCGATGCCCGCGGCCTCGGCAAAGGTCCGCACGATCGGCAGGAAGGCGTAGGTCGCAAGCAACGGCGCCTCGTCGGTCAGCGTGTAGATGATGGTCGACTGTTTATCGGCGCTCATGCTTGTTCTCCCGCGTCAGTTCGGTCCGTTTTCGAAAGGTGCTCGTGGCATCGCGACGAAAACCAGGCTACGTGCGAGATCAATAGAACCATATTCGAGCGCCGGTACCCGGTACTCCGAACTCCGCTTCACTGCGGTTGGTTTCGTCCACCGCTCGACGCACCGGAAACAGACCTACGTCCGATGGCGTGCGCTCTACCCTGAACGTCGTGGCCGCTCTTCACGCGGAGTGGATCAGAATCTGGCGCAACCCCGCGGACACCCTTGCGACCGTCGCGTTCAACGCCGTCCTGATGATCGGGGCCTGGTTCCTGCTGCCGCGGAACTGGTTGTTCGAGTGGACCGGACCGTCGGGTTTCGCCCTGGCCTTGGCCGGCTGGATGTACGCCGATGTCACCGCGACCAACGTGCTGGCACCGGACCGGGAGAAAGTTCTCGCTTCGCTCGACGACCGGGCCGCGCTGCGCAGGATTCTCGGCGCCAAGGCGGTGGCGTTGTGGATGCTGATCGCGCCGCTGTGCGCGACCATCGCGATCGTCGTCGGTTTCGTGGAGCGGGACTGGATGTTCACTGCCGTGGTGGTCGTCGCTGTGGCGTTGTGTCCGTTCGGTCCGCTGGCCGGGTCGAGTCTGGTGGGGGTGTTCTTCCCCTATCATCAGCGGTCCCTGCGGTGGCGGTGGGAGCAACGCGCCCGGTGGCGCACCGTCGTCGTCCGGTGGTTGATCCTGCTGGTGCTTCCCTACGGCGTGTTCCCGGCGTTGTCGGTGGCGGTTGCCGTCGCCCCAGTCGCGCTGTGGCGCTTCGTGCGACCCGCGGATGCGCCTACCCGGATCGACACCGCCACTTTCGCGCCGTGCGTCGTCCTCGCCGTCGTCATCTCCGCGTTGATGTGGGTGGTGACGCGCCGGATCGCCGTGTCGCGGATACAACGGCACGCTCCGCTGGCGGAGTACCTACGCGACTACGAGAGGGGCTGAGGCCGTGCCGTGTCGTGAGCGGGATCCCCCGATAGGGGCTGTTCGTGCCGTGTAGCGTTCGATATGTCGATCGGCGCTGCTCACGTGCGGTCGTGGAACGGGGAACGTCATGGTCGTCCGTCGTAGAAGGCCGGTCGTCCTGGTCGCTGTCACGATGGTCACGTCGCTCACTCTGATGTTCGCCGGCTGCGCATCCGAGACGGCCACCGTGGGTCGTGGCAATTCCGGGCCGGACGGCACGCCCGTCGCGTACCAGGAGCCGGTGAAGCTGACGAGCGACGGCGGGGTCCTCGAAGTGCGGCTCTCGGCCCGCCAGGGCACCGTCGACCTCGACACCGCCTCGGCGCCGGTATCGAATTTTCTGCTCTTCGGGTACGAGGTTCTCCGAGGCAAGGCCTCCGACGGTTCGACGGAGGCCGACGGCGTCTACCCGGCCCCGACACTGCGGGTCGATGCGGGTGAGCGTCTGATCATCCATTACGACAACGACCTGCAGAACCTGACGATCGAAGATTTCTACGATCCCGCCTTCACACCCGCAGGTGGGGACGTACCGATCTACCCACCGGCTCTGACGTCGTCACCGCTCAATCTCCACACCCACGGACTTCATGTCAGTCCGGACGGCAACGCCGACAACGTCCTACTCGACATCCCGGCGGGCAAAGGCAACGTCTACGACTACGCGGTGCCGAAGGACATGCCGAACGGCCTGTACTGGTATCACAGCCACCGCCACACGGTCACGGCGCAGCAGACATATCTCGGGCTCGCGGGACTCCTCGAGATCGGGCGTCCGGACGGCAACCTGCCGCTGGTGACCGAGAACGACATCCCGATCCGGGACATGGCGTTGCAGTACAACTTCGTGTTCGACCGCAAGGGCGGCGGGCATCAGCTGAACGACCCGAACTGGCCGCAGTACGTGAGCACGCTGACGCCTCCCGAAGGCGATCAGCTTGCCGACGGCACCTACTCGCCGAGCCTGGCCCCGGTGAACTTCTCGGAGACGTCGGAGGGCGCCCAGTACATCACCAACTGGTACAGCGGACCGCTGTCACCCGCCAACCACCGGGGACAGAACCAGTTCGTGCCCGGCAACCTGCAGAGTTTCAGCAGCGACACGACGAACATCCCCGCAGATCCGTCCCTGCCGGACAATCAGCGCGATGTGCAGTACACGGTGAACGGCCAGTTCCAGCCGGAACTGAAGCTGAAACCGGGACAGACCGAAATCTGGGTGCTCGCGAACATCAGCGACTTCGCCTACATGCCGCTGCGCCTCACCGAGACGGCGACGGGCAACCACCCGAAATTTGCGGTGGTCGGCCAGGACGGTAATCCCTTCCCGCAGGTCGAGAGGCCCGTCGGCGGTGACGGGACCCGGCTCGTCATCCCGCCGGCGTCGCGGTACGCGATTGCGGTGACGATGCCGCAGACCGGCGACCTGGTGCTGGACATGCCGCCCTTGGACAACGCGCAGCCGGTCAGCAATCCCGGTGTCCTGTACACGAACGACGGCACCGAGAACCCGCCCGCCGTTCTGGGCACCGTCACCGTCGATCCGTCGGTCATCAGCTACGCCGACGGGTTCTTCACCTTTCCCACGCAGAAGCTCATCCAGGCCACACCGGACGACGGCCAGGGACGGACCACACCGTTCGAACCCGGGCAGAAACTCGACGCCTACACGTCTTTCGTCGACACGTCGGCGATGACGCCCGACGTGAAACGCACCCTCACCGTCTCGGGCGGTTTCGGCAACGAGAAAGCCAGCAACAGCGACCCCAAGGCATTCACCTACGAGTTCGACGACAACACCTTCCCCAACATTCCCTTGATTCAGCCCCGGCTGAACTCCGTCGAGGAGTGGCTGATCACCAATCTCAACAACGACGAACACCCGATGCACATCCACGTCAACGACTTTCAGGTCACCGAGATCGTGGACCCGGTCGCAGGCACGAGGACAGGGGTGCAGATGTGGGGTGAGGACAACGTCAACGTGCCGGCGCCGGTGACCGACGCGAACGAGAATCCGCTCGTACCGGCCTCGGTGACGCTGCGCACGAAGTTCACCGAGTACATCGGCACCTTCGTCATCCACTGCCATCGCCTCAACCACGAGGACAACGGGCTGATGGCCACCGTCAACGTGATCCCCGAGGTGTCAACGTACGCGGTCGCGGTACCTGGATCACCGGGCAGGGCGGCGACCGTGCAGGTCTACGACGGCAACGGTGACAGGCTCGTCTCGACCGCCACGCCCTTTCCCTCGTTCGAGGGAACGCCGACCGTCGCCATGGCCGACGTCGACGGCGACATGGTGCTCGACCTCGTGGCCGGCACGGGTGCGGGTGTGGCACCCGAGGTGGTGGCTTACGACGGAGCAGACGAGTTCCTCTCCGAGCTCACCCGTTTCGCGCCCTTCGACTCGGAATTCCGCGGTGGTGTCACCGTCGCAGGCGCGGACATCGACGGCAACGCCCTGGCCGACAACATCATCGCCGGCTCCGGTCCCGGAATCGAGTCGGAAGTGAAGATCTTCGGCCTTCCCGGCGAGAAGGGCACGGCACCCGGACTGTTCGGACGCTTCACGCCGTACCCAGGATCGACAGCGGGTGTCACAGTTGCCACCGGCATGGTCGACGCCGTTTCGGGCCGCGACACCATCGTCACCGCGCCCGGTCCGGGTGAAGCACCCCGCGTCAAGACCTTTCGCTACGACCTGTACACCCCGACCGCCGCGGCCGAGGCGAGCGGATCGGCGGACGAGCATGGCGGCCACGCTGCCGGACCTGTGACCACCTCGGACTTCCTGGCCTTCGACGAGGGCTATACCGGTGGCGTCTCCCTGTCGACCGGGTGGGTCGCGGGCGCCGAGGGCGGCGCTCAGAGCATCGTCACCGGCATGCTCGGCGGCGACGGCACGGTTCGCGTCTGGTCGAGCGGTTCACGACTCGACGGCGAACCGGCGATGTATCTCGAAAGTCCCAACCATCATTCGGGGCCCGTCACCTTCACGCAGATCGCCGCCTTCGTGCCGTTCCCGGGCAGCGGCGTGCAGGTGGCCACCACGAGCACCACCACGGGCGCAGATCTCCTCGTCAGTGGCGCCGGACCGGGCGGCGCCGAGGTCCGCAAGTTCGGGCTCGGCAGGGCCGACCCGCAGGCCGGCACCCTCGTGCCGTCCCCACTGGGCGTTCTGCCTCCCCTGCCCGCGCCGAGCGGACCGGTGCCGCTCGGTGGGCGGTAGATCGTCCGTCAGTTGTCGGGTACCACCACGCCGGTGGCGGCATCGACGTTCACGTCGTAGTCCCAGCCCCTGCCGTCTCGAATATGCACGTGCCACACCGTTTTA
Organism: Rhodococcus sp. WAY2; assembly: GCF_009859915.1. Classification (NCBI taxonomy): domain Bacteria; kingdom Bacillati; phylum Actinomycetota; class Actinomycetes; order Mycobacteriales; family Nocardiaceae; genus Rhodococcus; species Rhodococcus sp. WAY2. The sequence goes on along the minus strand of NZ_CP046572.1, from coordinate 1,480,029 downwards.
CCGTCCCGCTGCTGTTCCTCGGACGAGGCCACCGTGCCCCCGGGCACCGTAGCCAGAGCCGTCTGCTCCGCCTGCTGCTGGGTGACCGGCTGCGGCGCGGCCGGCACGGTGGGTGTCGTCGCAGTGTCGTCGTTGTCCCGGTCCTGGTCCTCGGATACGACTGTGCCGTTGGCAGCGTCGACGTTCACGTCGTAGTCCCAGCCTCTGCCATCGCGAATATGCACGTGCCACACCGTCTTACCGTCCCGCTTCACCTCTTCGGACGAGACGACCGTGCCTCCGGGCACCGTCGCCAGAGCGATCTGTTCAGCCTGTTGCTTGTCCACCGCCGTCGAGGCCGCCGTCCCGCTGGGCGAGGTGCCGGCGCCAGTCGTGGTTGCCGAATCCGTCGTGGTGGCGGCTGCCGTGGCACTTGCCTGCGAACCGGAGTCGTCAGCGCTGTCCGAGCCACAACCTCCCAGGAGCAGTGCCGATGCCATGGCAAGGGCGGTCAGGCTCGTACCTCGAACGGTTTTCGCGGTCATCATCGATCCTTCCGTTGACGGTGTCGGGGGCGCTGCTGTCAGGGCAGCGTCCAGAACTGGGTGGTCACCAGAAAGAAGACGAGCACCCAGAACACATTGGCGGCTGCGACGAGCGCGATCCCTCTGACGTTGGTCTTCACCCTCGACGCACCCGCCGGGGGCCGCAGCCACCGCCCCAGGAGCGGGTTCACGTAGTGGGGCATCGTCAAGAAACTCATGGTGAAGCTGGACAGCAGATTGCCGACGAGCATTCCGAGCCACAGCGGCATCCGCAACGGCGAGAGCGCAAGCGTGAGCAGCACGACGGTGGGATACAGGCCGACCCAGACAGCGATGGAGGTTTTGGTCTCCGACGGCGGCGGTGCCTCCGTGCCGTTCTCGTCGAACGCGAACCAACTGCCGAAGGAGTTGTCGACGGTGCGTAACTCGAAGTCGGAGAACTCTTCGCCCTCTGCCAGCAGCTCCCGCCGCTTCTTCGAGGTGAGCCAGGTGTCGAGGTGCGCCGCGGTGTCGTAGCGGTACAGCGCGGTCCACTCGTCCTGCACGCCCTCCACGGGACGGAAGAGTTCGCTTCCCCGGAAGCCCTCGAACCTGCTCTCTTCCAGGCACAGTCGCTCCTGCCATTCGAGGAAGGCGGTGACTTTGCCGGGCGCGACGCGATGTGACACCACGACGGTCACGAGCGGGTCGTGGGGTCGGGTGTCCCCGCCGAGGACCTGCTGGGTGGCGGGACCGTCGACGTACCGCTGCCCCGCGTCGAGGTGCTCCTGCCGCGTGGCGCTGTTGATCCAGGCCTGCACGTGAGCGATGGAATCGAAGCGGTAAACCACCACCCAGTCGGGTTGCACGTCGGTCGGTGCGGTGATCTCGGCGCCCAGGAACCCGGCGTAATCCGAGGCGGCGGCATTCATGTCTTCCTGCCACGTCTCGTAGGCCTGCTCGCAACCGGCGCGGACCTTCTGACCGATGATCACCGTCGCGGCGCCGCTGTCGATCCGTTCCGCGCGCATCGCCGCCGCCCTACGCCTGCGCCGTCACAACGCTCGTCGACTCCCCGAGCCGTCGGTAGATGCGCTCGGGTGTCAGTGGCAACTCCCGGTAGCGCACACCGGTCGCGTTGTGCAGGGCATTTGCCAACGCCGGCGCCACCGGGTTGATACAGCACTCCGCCATGCCTTTGGACCGCATCGGGCCGACAGAATCCGTCGAGTCGACCAGCAACACCTCCGTGCGCGGGACGTCGGCGTACGTGGGGATGCGGTAATTCCGCAGGCTCGGGTTGATCATCGTGCCGGTGTGATCGACGTGGTAGTTCTCGGTCAGCGCGAACCCGATGCCCTGGGCCACGCCGCCCTCGATCTGGCCGCGCACCTGGGCCGGGTTGATGACGACGCCGGCGTCGGTGGCATGAACGCTGTAGAGGATGCGGACCTCGCCCGTGATCCGGTGAACGGCGATACGGAAGCCGTGGGTATTCGACACCACGCTGCGCGGCGAGCCGTACGCCTTACGCGCCGCGGTGAAGCGGATGCCGCGTCGGTGTGCCGCATCGAGGAGTTCGCCGAGCGAAACCCGGACGCCACCACAGACGACGCCGTCGTCGTCCATCGAGCACTCGGACAGATCGGCCCGGGTATGTGCGGCCGCGAAGGCCAGGATGCGGTCGCGCAGGGCGTCGGATGCCCGCAGCACGGCGTTGCCGGCGACGAACAGGCCCGCACTCGCGAACGCTCCTGTGTCGAAACCCGTCCGGTCGGTGTCGGACTGCACGAGCCGCACCCGCGCAAGTGTGGTGCCGAGCTGGTTGGCGGCGATCTGCACGTGCGCGGTGGACGTTCCCTCCCCGAATTCGACCGTGCCGATTGCCAATTCGTAGACACAGTCGTCGCCGAGGGTCAGCCACGCCTCCGAGATGTGCTCCGTGGGCGGGGCGGTCTCGTGCACCGAACTGGCGGTACCCGTGCCGATCAGCCAGTGGTCACCGAGTGCCTTTCCGTCCGCACCGCGTGAGAGGGCAGCGTCGACGAGGTCGATGCACTGGCCGAGGCCGTCCTCGGTGAAGGCGACGTCGTCCGGCCGGTCGTCGATAGCCACGAGAGAATCCCCGGGACGCACGATGTTGCGTCTGCGCAGTTCCAGCGGATCGATGTCGAGGGCGACCGCGAGTTCGTGCATCGCGGACTCCACCGCGAACGCCGGCTGAGTCATGCCGTACCCGCGCAGCGCACCACTCGGCACCGTGTTCGTGTAGACGGAGTACGCGTCGAACTTCTTGTTGCGGCACCGGTACATCGAGATGGCGGCTCCGGCCGCGAACAGGGTCTCGCCCCCGTGATTGCCGTAGGCGCCCGTGTTCGACACGTTGCGCACCCCGAACGCGGTGAGCGTGCCGTCGGCCCGCGCTCCCAAGGTTATCGTCAACGTCATCGGGTGCCGCGGCGATGCCGTCGTGAACTCCTCCTCCCGGGTGTACTCGAAGCAGACCGGACGCCCGGTGTCGAGGGCGGCGAGCGCCACCAGGTCCTCGGTGATCACCTCCTGCTTGCCACCGAAACCGCCACCGACACGCTTGCAGAACACACGCAGCTGATCGGGACGCAGGTCGAAGAGATGGGCCAGCTTGACCTTGGCGATGGACGGCGACTGCGAGCTGGTGCGCACGTGCAGCCGGCCGTCCGCCATCCACGCGATCGACCCGTGCGTCTCGAGATGCGCGTGCTGTACGCGCGGGGAGAAGTAGGTGCCCTCGTGGATCACGTCGGCCTCGGCCAGCCCCGCCTCGAGGTCACCGATGTTCCCGTGGAGTTCGAGGAGGATGTTGTGGTCGGGATCCCGTACGAAGGGGTCGTCCGAGCCGTGCAGCCGAGGCGCCCCGTCTGCCATCGCTTCCTCGGGATCGAACACCGCAGGCAGCACGTCGTATTCGACCACCACCTTCCGGCATCCCTCCTCGGCGGCGGCGACGGTGTCGGCGAGTACCGCGACCACCCGCTGCCCGGCGAACCGCACGGTGTCGTCGAGGATGTAGGTGTCGTCGGGGTCGACGAGGTGATCGGTGTGGATTGCCGTGGTGAACCTCTTCCGGGGCACGTCCTGCCACGTGTAGACCCGCAGCACCCCGGGAACGGCGAGCGCCGCGGTCTTGTCGACGGAGACGATGCGCGCATGGGCGTGCGGGGAGTGCAGCACCTTCAGTTGCAGCATGCCCTCGATCTCGGTGTCCATGGTGAACTCGGCGCGGCCCGTCACCACGTCGGTGGCTGCGGGCGCCCCCACACTGGTGCCGACGGCCTTGCCCGGCAGCGCTTCCTCGATCTCGGTGACACCGTTGATCGCGTCTTCGATCGCCCGGTACCCGGTGCAACGGCAGAGGTTACCTTTCAGCGCGCGAGGCAGATCCGCCTTCTGCGCGTCCGTGAACGTCGCCGAGGTCATGATCATGCCGGCAGTGCAGAAACCGCATTGGAAGCCCGGCGCATCGCGGAAGTAGCGCTGCACCGGGTGCAGGTTTTCGGGTGAGCCCAGCCCCTCGATGGTGGTCACCTCGTGGCCGTCGGCCCGGAACGCAGGGGTGATGCAGCTGTGCACAGGGACGCCGTCGAGCCATACCGTGCACGCTCCGCAGTCGCCCGCGTCGCATCCCTTCTTCACACCGTGATGGCCCAGTGCGCGCACGAAGGTGCGCAGGCACTGGCCCGGCTCAGGTTGTTCGTCGAACGTCTTGCCGTTCACGGTGTACGTCATGACAGTTCTCCCGGTGCCAGTTCACTGCGAATCTCTTCGGCGAAGTGTTTCGCCAGGTGACGGCGGTGGTCGGGAGTGCCGTTCGGATCGTCGAACCACACATCGGCGGGTAGGTCGTCGATGCTGCGGCGCAGCGCGTCGGCGTCGGGCATGGAGTCGAACGACAGGCGCACCGGACGGGTGGTGCCCGCAGTCAGGGTGAGAAGCATGTCGTCGGTTCCGGGTGACTGCGTGGCGATCAGGAAGATCGTGGAACGACCCAACTGCGTGAGGGTGAAACGACGGTGGGTGTGACGCTTACGCAAGGCACTCACCGGAATGTCGATGCGCCGCAGGATGTCACCCGGCGCGAGAATGTTCCGGTGATCTCCCGTCACGAAGTCGGCGGCGTCGACGGTGCGTTCGGATCCGTCGGCATTCCAGAGCGTGTAGGTCGCCTCCAGCGCGACGGTCAGCGTGATCATCGGGCCGGCAGGCAGTGACATGCAGATGTTGCCGCCGACTGTCGCCGAATTCCATACCTTGAACGACGCCAGAAACGCCTCGCAACTCGTGGCCAGCAACGGGCCGGCGAGCCAGTCGCCCGACGGCTCCAGCGCATAAAGCTCCCGGATCGTGCACGTGGCACCGATCTCCAGGCCGGCGTCACCGGCCACCAGCGCGTCCCAGCCGAGAGTGGTGATGTCGACGAGGCGGCGGACGTCGGGCTGCGGGACGGAGAACAACCACGTGCCCCCGGCCAGCCAGGCGTCGCCGTCACGCCACGCCTCCCCCGGCCTGTCGGATGGTCGTCGAACGACGTCCGTGACAGTGTGGAGATCCATGGGACTGCTCCCCTCGGGGGAAGTTGTCGTTCTCATGCCCAACCTGCATCGACGTCTTCGACTCTAGACACAGGCCACGGTGTGTCGGCGCTGTTTGCGCTGTTCCCGCCGAATGGACTGCCGTCACCCGCCGTAGCAGGCATCGCTCCCTGCGGACGTACCGCTACTCTCAGGGCCATGGCCGCCAAGATCTCCGCCCACGACGTCCTCGAATTGGTGTTGGATCAGGGCAGTTACGTCTCCTGGGACACCACCCCGGTGGACGTGCGGCCCGACGACAAGTACGGAACGGACCTGATGAAGGCCACCGAGAAGTCGGGCGTCGACGAATCGGTGCTCACCGGAGTCGGCACGGTTCGTGGTCGCCGGGTAGCGGTGATCGCCTGCGAGTTCGCGTTCCTCGCGGGTTCGATCGGAGTGGCGGCGGCCGAACGCATCGTCAGCGCCATCGAGCGGGCCACCCGCGAGGGGCTGCCGCTGCTCGCCTCACCCACGTCCGGGGGCACGCGGATGCAGGAGGGCACCGTCGCCTTCGTGCAGATGGTCAAGATCGCCGCGGCCGTGGCGACCCACAAGGCGGCGCACCTGCCGTATCTGGTGTATCTACGCAATCCCACCACCGGCGGAGTTTTCGCGTCCTGGGGTTCACTCGGGCACATCACCGTGGCCGAACCCGGTGCGCTGGTCGGGTTCCTCGGTCCCCGCGTCTACGCGGCGCTCTACGGCGAGAAGTTCCCCGACGGCGTGCAGACGTCGGAAAACCTGTACCGCAACGGTGTCATCGACGGCGTGGTCCCCGCCAGTCGGCTACGGCTCCTGGTGCATCGCGCCCTGCGCGTGCTGATCGACCCTCCTGCCACACCGACGGTCACCGCCGAGATCCCGGACGTCGAGATTCCCGACGTCCCTGCCTGGCAGTCGGTGATGCTCTCGCGGCGCGCCGACCGTCCCGGTATCCGTCACCTCCTCCGGCACGCGGCCACGGAGCAGGTCCCGCTCAGCGGAACGGGGCAGGGGGAAACCGAGGGCACCGTGTTGTTGTCGCTGGCGCGGTTCCGCGGCGCCCCCTGCGTTCTCCTGGGTCAGGACCGCGCCGGACAGTCCGCGCTCAACACCATGGGACCGGCCGCCCTGCGCGAGGCCCGTCGGGGCATGCGTCTCGCGGAGGAGTTGCAGATACCACTGGTCCTCGTCATCGACACCCTCGGCGCGGCGCTGTCGAAGGAGGCCGAGGAACGCGGACTGGCCCCGGAAATTGCGCGCTGCATCTCCGATCTGGTGACGCTGAAGACTCCGACCGTCTCGGTTCTGCTGGGGCAGGGCACCGGCGGCGGGGCGCTGGCGTTCCTTCCCGCGGACCGTGTCCTCGCCGCACAGAACGGCTGGCTGGCGCCGCTGCCTCCGGAAGGTGCCAGTGCCATCGTCCACCGCGACACCACGCACGCCCCCGAGATGGCGGCCGCACAGGGCATCCGTTCCCTCGACCTGCTGCGCGACGGCGTCATCGACGCGATCATTCCCGAGCGACCCGACGCCGCCGACGAACCCGTCGACTTCTCGAAGCGGGTCGGCGAGGCCATTTCCCGCGAACTGCGCACGCTCACCGCTGCGCCCGACGCCGAGCGATTCGCGGCGCGGCTGGCCCGCTACCGGAACCTCGGCCTGCCGAACGGTTAGCTTGCCGTTGCCACCGAAGATCGGGTCTTCCGTTTCGGCCGCCGAGAGGAATGTTTCCCCGTTACCGTGAGAGGGAATCAGGATCCAACGGTAGTCGGGCAGTGCAGTCGAGCACGAGGAGCGGCCATGAGCGCGATCGGACACTGTCGGGCGCGCCCGATGATCGGACACCGTCGGGCGCACCCGATGATCGGACACTGTCGGGCGCTCCTGATCGTCGCCGTCGTCGCCGCGTCGAGTCTGTTCGGTCAGGTGGCCGTGGCGTCGGCCGACGAATGGCGAACTCTTCCCACCGACAAGCCGGCCTCGGCGGACGGATCTGTTCTCGACCGCATCGAGGAGATCGACGGCCGTCAACTGAACATGTATGTCTACTCGGCGGCGATGGAGAAAGTGATTCTCCTCGAGGTGATTCGTCCCGCAGACACCAGCGTGCCCCGCCCTACCTTGTACCTACTCAACGGTGCCGGTGGCGGGCAGGACTCGGCAACCTGGAAGGCCAAGACTGACGTGGTCAGCTTCTTCGCCGACAAGAACGTCAATGTCGTCACCCCTGTCGGCGGCGCGTTCAGTTACTACACCGACTGGCAGAAGCCCGATCCCACTCTCGGCCTCAACAAATGGACCACCTTCCTCACCGAGGAACTTCCCCCGATCGTCGATGCGACACTGGGAACGACCGGTGAGAATGCCATTGCAGGACTGTCGATGTCGGGCACATCGGTGCTGAGTCTCGCCCAGCACGCCCCCTCGCTGTATCGGGCGGTCGGCTCCTACAGCGGGTGCGCCGAGACGAGCATCCAGCCCGGCCGAGATTACGTCACCTTCGTCGTCAGCGCCCGCGGCGGAGACGTCGAGAACATGTGGGGACCCCCGGGCGATCCGGACTGGGTGGCCAACGATCCCGTCGTCAACGCCGAAAAGCTGCGGGGCATCGACCTCTACATCAGCAACGGTACCGGCCTGCCCGGCCACCACGACACACTGAACGGTCCGGACGTCAACGGGGACGTAGGAGTCCTGGCCAACCAGGTGATCGTCGGCGGAATCATCGAAGCGGGGACCAACCAGTGCACCTACCGGCTGGCCGACCGGCTGAACTCACTGGGAATCCCCGCCACGTTCGACTTCCATCCCACCGGCACCCACTCGTGGGGCTACTGGCAGGACGACCTGCACAATTCCTGGCCGATGATCGCGTCCTCGCTCGGCATCTAGCGCCGGATCCGGCGGGTCTCCCGTTTCGCCTCTCGCCCCGTCGGGTACCCGGCGCGGACCGAGAGGAAGGACGAGCACATGGAACGCGCGAGCGCCAAGCACGGACCTCGGCAGGACGACGAAATGAAGCACGAGACAGAAGGAATGATCCGCGGCAACAAGCCCACGCGCGCGGAAGAATGGCGGGATCCCGAACCTCCAGCCGACGACGACCCCGATGTCGTGGGCTGGCGCGGTATGGATTGACCCCACCGCGCCGTCCATCGACGTCCACCCGCCATCGCATAGGGTGTTTCACGTCACAAGGTGAACGGCGAGAGGACGAACATCGATGAGCTCCCCGACAGCGAGCGCCGGACGTACGTACGCAGACGTCTACCGCGAGAGCGTCGAACGTCCCGAGGAGTTCTGGCTGGCGGCCGCAACGGCAGTCGAGTGGGTCGAGGAACCGACGCGCGCCCTCGACGATTCGTCCGCCCCGATGTATCGCTGGTTCCCGGACGCGCGGCTGAACACCTGCTTCAACGCTCTCGACCGGCACGTGCGGGATGGGCGAGGTGACCAGGACGCCCTGATCTACGACTCGGCAATGGCACCCGAGGCCTCCCGCACATACACGTACGCACAGCTGCTCGACGAAGTGTCACGGTTCGCCGGCGTCCTCGCCGGGCAGGGCGTGGTGGCCGGCGACCGGGTGATCGTCTACATGCCGATGATTCCCGAGGCCGCCGTCGCGATGCTCGCCTGCGCACGCATCGGCGCCGTCCACTCGGTGGTGTTCGGAGGTTTCGCCGCCAAGGAGCTGGCAACACGGATCGACGACGCCGGACCGGTGGTCCTGGTCACGGCATCGGGCGGTCTCGAGCCGGGGCGCACCGTCGAATACCTGCCGATGGTGGCGAAGGCGCTCGAATTGTCGAGCACTCCACCGCATACGGTGATCGTCAAGAGTCGCGAGCAGGTACCGGGATCGGCCGCCGACTACCGCGACGACGGAGCCTCCTGGTTCGACTGGGATGCCCTCGCCGCCGATGCCTCGCCCGCTCAGCCGGTTCCCGTCGCTGCCACGGATCCGCTGTACATCCTCTACACGTCCGGAACCACAGGTAAGCCGAAGGGCGTGGTGCGGGACAACGGTGGGCATGCGGTGGCCCTGACCTGGTCGATGACCAACGTCTACGACATCGGCCCGGGTGATGTGTGGTGGACTGCCTCCGACGTGGGGTGGGTGGTCGGTCACTCGTACATCGTCTACGGCCCCTTGCTGGCCGGTGCCACCTCGGTGCTCTACGAGGGCAAACCGGTGGGCACTCCCGACGCCGGGGCGTTCTGGCGGGTAATCTCCGACCACGGGGTAGCCGCACTGTTCACCGCCCCGACCGCGATCCGGGCAGTCCGCAAGGCTGACCCCGAAGCGAAAGAGATTGCCAAGTACGATATTTCGTCGTTGAAGACGCTGTTCGCCGCCGGCGAGCGCCTCGACCCCGACACCTATGCGTGGGCCACCCGGGTTCTCGACCTCCCGGTAGTCGACCACTGGTGGCAGACGGAAACGGGCTGGGCCATCTGCGCCAATCTGCGCGGGCTCGAACCCATGCCCGTCAAAGCCGGCTCCCCCACCGTGCCCGTGCCGGGTTATCGCGTCGAGGTGGTCGACAGTGAGGGGCACGTCGTTCCGGCAGGCACCGAAGGCAATATCGTGATCGGGCTTCCCCTCCCGCCCGGAACCCTGACCGGACTGTGGCGCGACCCGGACCGCTTCGTGAAGTCCTACCTCGCCACCTTCGACGGCTACTACCTCACCGGCGACTCCGGATACATCGACGAGGACGGGTACGTCTTCGTCCTCGGCCGCAGCGACGACGTCATCAACGTGGCCGGCCATCGGCTGTCGACCGGCAGCATGGAAGCCGTGGTCGCGGGACATCCGGCCGTGGCCGAGTGCGCGGTGGTCGGGATCCGCGACGAGCTGAAGGGACAGCGGCCCAGCGGCTACGTGGTCCTCAAGGCCGGTGTCGAGATCGACCCGGAAACGTTGCGCGCCGAACTGGTTGCAATGGTGCGCGAGCAGATCGGCGCGGTCGCAACGTTCCGCGACGTCACCGTCGTGGGAGCCCTGCCGAAGACGCGCTCGGGCAAGATACTGCGTAAGACGATGCGTCAGATCGCCGACCACGAGCCCTATACCGTGCCCTCCACCATCGAGGATGTCGCCGTGCTCGAGGCGCTCGAGAAGCAGCTGCGGGACTGACGTCTCCAGGTAACGCGCGCGTCAGGCGTGAACGACCGCATCGAGGGCCGAGTCGACGAGTGCCTCGATGCGGTCCTCCGCGAGCGGATCCTGATCGAACAGTATGCGATAGACGATCGGCGCGACGACGTGGTCGATCACGCCCTCGGCGGCACCCGGCGCCCCTGAAAACTGTGCGTCCCGTTGCAGAATGGCGGTGATTTGACTCCGGCAGAATGCCGCGCACTTGTACTGGTTGGTGCCGTTGTCGGGGCGGCCCATGTCACCACTCATCACGATGTCGCGCAGCGCGGACCGGCCCACCGGCGAGGACATCTCCTCCAGATACTCCTGAGCCCACGCCACGAGGTCACCGCGCACACTGCCGGTCTCCCGCGGGGGTGTCTCGGGCCGCAGCCTCTCGATCGCCACGTCGGCGAACACCTCGGTGATGTCGCCCCAGCGCCGGTAGATGGTGGACGGGGTGACGCCGGCGTCGGCCGCGATCATCGGGACGGTGATGTCCGCTCGCTCGCGCTCGGCGAGCAGCTTGCGCGTGGACGCATGCACCGCTTGCTGGATGCGGGCGCTGCGCCCACCGGGGCGTGGACCTGTGACCGGGCTCATGAGCCCATACTAACGCGAAATCTTTGCATTAAGAACAACGGCGGCGTAGGTTCATAAAGCAAACGCTTTGCTTTAAAGCTGGGAGTACCGCATGACGACCCTTGCCGCACCCGATGCTCCACCGAAGTCGCGACCCACACTCGGCCGCGGTGCAGCGTTCACTCTCGTCGCCGTGGTCATCGCCACCCTGCTCGGAGCGTCTGCGGCACCGACGCCCCTCTACGAGCTCTACCAGAGCCACTGGGGCTTCTCGTCCCTGCAATCCACCCTCGTCTTCGGGATCTATGCCGTAAGTCTGCTCTTGGCCCTGCTCACCGTCGGTTCTCTCTCGGACTACATCGGCCGACGCCCCGTCCTCGTCACCGCGCTGGCCTTCGAGGCGGTCGCGATGGCCATGTTCGCCTCAGCCGAGAGCCTCGGGCTTCTCCTGGCAGCCCGGGTCGTGCAGGGTTTCGCGACCGGCGCCGCGATCAGCGCGCTCGGATCGACCCTCATCGACCTCGAGCGCAGACCCGGCCGCGGTTCCACCGTCAACAGCATCGCGCCTACGGTGGGTCTCGCGGTCGGCGCCATCGGATCGAGTCTGATCAGCGAGCACCTTCCGCGTCCGACCAGCACCGTGTTCCTCGTCTTCCTCGCGCTCTTCGTCCTCGAGCTCCTGGGTATCTGGGCAGCACCGGAAACGGCCGTGCGGCAGCAGGGCGCGCTGGCCTCGATGCGCCCGACGCTCGCGGTACCGTCCCCCGCTCTCGGCATGCTCATGCTCACCGGGCCGTGCCTGATCGCCGTATGGGCACTCGGCGGTTTCTACCTGTCGCTCGGCCCCTCACTCGCCCGCAGCGCCTTGGACGTCCACACCTCGTTGATCGGCGCGATCATGGTGGCGACCCTGACGGGAACCGGGGCGATTGCCGTCTTCGTACTACGCAACGTGGCGGCGCGGCGAGTGCTGCTCGTCGGCACCTCTGCACTGATCGCCGGTGTGGCCGTCACACTCGTCGGCGCCGAAACATCCTCGGCGGCAATCGTCCTGGCAGGAACAGCCATCGCGGGCGTCGGCTTCGGTGCCGGCTTCCAGGGCACAATCCATACCGTGATGCCTCTGGCCGCGCCCCATGAGCGGGCGGGCCTGCTCTCGACCATCTACGTGATCGCCTACCTGGCCAACAGTGTCCCGGCGCTCCTCGCCGGCTACCTGGTCGGCGAGATCGGATTGGTCGACACCACCCGCCTCTACGGCGGACTCGTCATCCTGCTCGCCGGGGCCGCCTTCCTCGGGCTCCTTGTGCGCCCAGCGCCTGTGAGTACTTCTTAACCGCCCACTGTTAACAAGTACTCACGGGGCCTTGATTTCGCCGTAGCGGGCGAGGGACTCCTGCCGCGCGAGGCCGTGGTCGACGATGGGCTCCGGATAGCCCTCGGGCCGAAGGGCTTTCAGCGAATGGACGGCGCGGCCCGGGATGCCGCGAAGCTCCGGCACCCACTTGCGCACGTAGGAGCCGTCGGGGTCGAACTTCTCACCCTGGGTGATCGGGTTGAACACCCGGAAGTACGGGGAGGGATCGGTGCCCGTTCCCGCCGTCCACTGCCAGCCGTGCTGATTGTTGGCGAGATCGCCGTCGACCAGGCGGTCCATGAAGTAGCGCGCTCCACGCCACCACGGCAGGTGCAGGTCTTTCACCAGGAACGACGCGACGATCATGCGCACGCGGTTGTGCATCCACGCCTCGGCTCGGAGCTGACGCATTCCCGCATCGACGATCGGGAACCCGGTTCTTCCCTCGCACCACGCGGCGAACGCCTCGTCGGCGTCGGGACCGGAGTCGAGTCGGATCGGGTCGAACTTGCGGTCGTAATTGCCCCGCGCACTGTCTGGGCGTTGAAAAAGGATGTCGGCGTAGAAATCTCGCCAGGCCAACTGACGCCGGTACGCTTCGACCCCCTTACCACGGCGGCGTGAAAGATCGCGGAGCATGGTGCGGGGATGGATGTTGCCGTACTTCAGGTACACCGACATGCGGCTCGTCGCGTCGAGGTCGGGACGGTTGCGGGCGTCGTCGTAGGAGTCGAGTTCGTCCTCCAGGAACTCCGCCCACCTTCGCAAAGCCTCGGACTCGCCCGCGGCCACGCCCTCGGACTCCGGCTGGGGAATTGCTGCCCGCCGGACGGGGACGTCATCCGGTTCGATCCAGTCGACCGTCGCGGCACCGGTGTCGATCGGCGCACGCCACCCGTGGTCGAGCCATTGCCTGAAGTACGGCGTGAACACGCGATACGGTTCGCCGTCCGCCTTGGTGACCCTCCCCGGCGCCACGGCATAGGGCGATCCGGTGGGCACCAGTTCGATCCGCTCGGCAACCGCAGCATCCCGCTCGCGGCCGTAGGGACCGAAGTCGGCGCTCACGTGAACCTCACCCGCCGACACCGCCTCGGCAACCGCTGGGACCACGTCGGCAGGATTGCCGTGCACTACCAGCAGCCGCCCCTCGAGTTGGTCGTCGAGTGCAGTCAGGCTGCGGTAGAGAAAATCCCGGCGCGGGCCGCCGGCGGGGTGGAGCAGCTTGTCGTCGAGCACGAACAGGCCGAGCGCGCGAGCCCCCGCCTCGGCGACGGTGTGCAGAGTCGGAAGATCGCCGAGCCTGAGGTCGCGCCGGAACCAGACCAGTGCCGTGTCCATGCCTGCCACGGTACTGAAATGCAACGCCGTCAGGCGTCCATGCGGGCCGCGGACACGATCGACAGGTACGGCGCATCGATGTCGTACTTCTCGAACGCCGCGAGAGCCGCCCGCGCGAACGTGCGCTGCACCGCCCACTGCCGTCCCGGCTTGGTGCGGGCGGTGATGCGCAACGTCACCGATTCGGCGGTCACGGCATTGACACCCAGCATCTCGGGCGTTTCGAGCACGTCGGCCTCGATCGCGTCACTTCGCGACGCCTCCAGGATGGCGTCGAGGGCCACCTCACATGCCCGCTGGACGTTGGCCGCATGCGCGATCGGCAGATCCACCACGGCCACCGCGTACCCCTGACTCATGTTGCCGACCCGGACGATTTCACCGTTGCGGCAGTACCACAGCGTGCCGCTGACGTCGCGGATCGTGGTGACCCGCAAGCCCACCGTCTCGACGGTTCCCACGGCTTCACCGAGATCGACCACGTCGCCAACGCCGTACTGATCCTCGAGCAGCATGAACATGCCCGACAGAAAGTCGCGGACGAGGTTCTGCGCACCGAATCCCAGTGCGAGACCGATCACACCGGCGGACGCGATGAACGGGGCGACGTTCACCCCCAGAATCCCCAGGATCTGCAACACACCCCAGATGAGGACGACGATCGACACAGCGGATTTGAGTACCGACCCGATCGTCGTGGCACGCTGCGCTCGGCGTTCGTTCGCCATGGCTTCCTTGATGCCTCTCGGCGCTCGCTCACGCAGAGGGCGAAGCATCGCCGGTTTGTCGGTGGCAGTCCGCTGCCGGGTCATCCGGTCGATGAGCCGGTGCAGGGTGAACCGCAGGGCTAGCGCGAGAACGACGTAGATCGCGATCTCGGCAGGGCGGCGAATCAGCCAGTCACGGTTGGTTTCGGTCAGTTCGAATGCCAGTAGCGAAGAAAACATCGCACCCGAGTGTACGGACGGACACGACCGGACCACCGCCATCCACCCCCTCCTCACGGCACAATGCAGGAGTGACCGCCACCGACTCAGCCAGTGTTCTCGTCGTCGACGACGACGAGGACGTGCGGACTTCGCTCGAACGTGGTCTGCGCCTGTCCGGATTCACCGTTCTCACCGCAGTCGACGGAGCCGACGCCCTCCGTGTGGTCAGCGAGCGACGCCCGGACGCGATGGTCCTCGACATGAACATGCCCGTCATCGACGGAACCGGTGTCGTGACCGCGCTCCGCGCAATGAACAACGACATCCCGATCTGTGTGCTCAGTGCCCGCGACACCGTCGACGACCGCATCTCCGGGCTGGAGTCGGGAGCGGACGACTACCTGGTCAAACCGTTCGTCCTGGCGGAGTTGATCGCCCGGATCCGGGCGATGCTCCGGCGGCGCGGTGCGACCACGCCCCCCGCAGCCGATACCCCCGCGGCTCCGCCGATCCGCGTCGGGGCCCTCGAGATCTTCGTCTCGGCGCGCCGAGTCTTCCTCGCAGGCCACGAAATTACCCTGACCAAGCGGGAGTTCGAACTGCTCGAGGTCCTCGCCCGCAACGTCGGCATCGTCCTGAGCCGCGAACGACTACTGGAACTGGTGTGGGGATACGACTTCGTGGCTGACACCAATGTCGTGGACGTCTTCGTCGGGTATCTACGGCGCAAGTTCGAGACCGAGGGCCAACCGCGCATCCTGCACACCGTGCGTGGCGTGGGGTTCGTGTTGCGGGAGCCGTCGTGAAGCGCTCGTTCTCCCTCCGGACCCGTGTCGCGGCGGCCACCGCGCTCGGGGCGACCATCATCGTCGTGGCGTTGGGCATTCTGGTGGCGCTCGCGATCAACAGGAACAACTTGTCCCAACTCGATCGTCGGCTCGAGACGGCGTCCGACGTGCTGGTTCCCAACGCGGCGACAGCGGGACTGTTCCTCGGCGCGCTGGGCGACAAGGGCGCCTTCGCGATCACCATCCGGTCCGCGGGCGGCGACACCGTCCTGGTGAGCACTCCCACCCGGTTGCCACCGCTCGAACCGGGGTGGCAGTCCGTCGACGTCAACGGCACGAAGTATCGGGCGTTCACGGCGACGACGCCCTTCCTGGGGACCCGGATCTCACTCGCTGTCCCGTACTCGGAGGCCCAGGACGTCACCACCGAACAGCAGCGCCAGGTGGCCCTCGTCGGTGTCCTGGCCGTGGCCGCAGCCAGTGGCCTCGGCTGGTTGTTCGGTGGCCGGGCGGTTCGTCCCCTGGTTGACCTCACCGGCCGCATCGTTCGCCGCGACCCCGAGTTGACGCCCGCGTCCTCAGGGGTGCGCGAGGCAGACGAACTGGCCTCCGCGGCGGAGTCGATGTTGCGCGATGTCGCCGAAGCGCAGGACGCGACCACCGCCGCCCTGGCCACCGCGCGTGACTTCGCCGCCGTGTCCGCCCACGAACTGCGCACGCCGCTCACCGCGATGCGCACCGACCTCGAGGTGCTCACCACGCATCAGCTGACGTCCGCGCAGCAGAACGAAATTTTTCGCGATTTGATTCGCGCACAGGGCCGGGTGGAGTCGACCCTGTCGGATCTGGAGCGGCTGGCCCGCGGAGAATTGTCCACCGACCAGGACTTCGTAGACTGCGACCTCGTCGACATCTGCGATCTGGCGGCCGACGATGCGATGCGGCACCATCCCGGACTGCAGGTCACCGTCGACGCCGTTCCGCTGACGGTCCGCGGGATGCCCGGCGGGCTGCGGCTGACACTGGACAATGCGATCACCAACGCCGTCCGGCACGGGGGTGCGACAGCGGTCCGGATCACGTTGAGAGCCGTGGAGGACGCCACCGTCATCACCGTCGACGACAACGGTTCCGGCGTACCGGACGCCGAGCGGACTCAGGTGTTCGAGCGGTTCCACCGCGGCACCAACGCCACCAGCAGCGGATCGGGACTCGGCCTCGCGCTCGTTGCTCAACAGGCAGCGCTGCATGGCGGGCGGGCGCACTTCGAGGACAGCCCGCTCGGTGGTGCCCGGTTGGTCGTGGAGCTGCACTCGGCCGACGCACATCCGATGCCGCACCTTCCGGCGCAGAATGCGACAAGTCCCGCCTCACCGAGGTGAAGCGGGACTTGTGACGTGAAGCCGAAAACTATTCCTTGGCGTCCAGCAGATCGATCACGAACACCAGGGTCTTGCCGGACAGCTGGTGTCCGGCGCCGGCCGGGCCGTAGGCCAGCTCCGGCGGAATGGTGAGCTGACGACGTCCGCCGACCTTCATGCCGGGGATGCCGTCCTGCCAGCCTTTGATGAGACCGCGCAGCGGGAACTGGATGGACTCCCCGCGACTCCACGAAGAGTCGAACTCCTCGCCGGACTCGAACTCGACGCCGACATAGTGCACGTCGACGGTGCCCCCCGGAACGGCCTCGGCGCCTTCGCCGACCACCAGATCCTTGATGACCAGGTCGGTCGGGGCGGGTCCCTCCTGGAACTCGATCTCGGGCTTAGTCATGTGTCCTCCTCGGTGAGGGCTGTCTGTTCGGCACAGGTCGCAGATCAGCGGCTTGTGACGTCCTTGTAGTCGCGCTCGGTGTAGCCGGTGTAGATCTGGCGCGGACGGCCGATCTTCGTAGCGGGATCCTCGTGCATCTCCCGCCAGTGTGCAATCCACCCGGGCAACCGGCCCATGGCGAACAAGACGGTGAACATGCGCGTGGGGAAGCCCATGGCGCGGTAGATGAGGCCGGTGTAGAAGTCGACGTTGGGGTAGAGCTTGCGCTCGACGAAGTAGTCGTCGGTGAGCGCCGCCTCTTCCAGTGCCATCGCGATGTCGAGCAGTTCGTCGTCGCCACCGAGTTTGTCGAGGATGGTGTGCGCGGTCTGCTTCACGATGGCCGCGCGCGGATCGTAATTGCGGTAGACGCGGTGCCCAAAGCCCATGAGCTTCACGCCGTCTTCCTTGTTCTTGACCTTGCGGACGAAATCGCCTGCGTTGCTGCCGCTGGCCTTGATCTCGTCGAGCATCTCGAGGACCGCCTGGTTTGCGCCGCCGTGCAGCGGGCCCCAGAGTGCGTTGATGCCGCCGGAGATGGAGGTGAAGAGGTTCGCGTCCGACGATCCGACGAGGCGCACCGTCGACGTCGAGCAGTTCTGCTCGTGGTCGGCGTGCAGGATCAGCAGCATGTCGAGTGCCTTGGCGATCTCCGGGTCGATCTCGTACGGCTCCGCGGGGAAGCCGAACGTCATCCGAAGGAAGTTCTCGACAAGGTTCAGCGAGTTGTCCGGGTACAGGAACGGCTGTCCGACGGACTTCTTGTACGCATATGCCGCGATGGTGGGCAGCTTCGCCAGAAGGCGGATGGTCGACAGTTCGACCTGCTCGGGGTCGGCCGGATCCAGGGAGTCCTGGTAGTAGGCCGAGAGCGCGTTCACAGCACTGGAGAGAACAGGCATCGGGTGCGCGTTGCGGGGGAACCCGTCGAAGAACCTCTTGAGGTCTTCGTGCAGCAACGTGTGCCGGCGAATCCGGTCGGTGAACGACTCGAGCTGCGTTGCGGTCGGCAGCTCGCCGTAGATCAGCAGGTAGCTGACCTCGATGAACGTCGACTTTCCGGCCAGCTGCTCGATCGGGTAACCGCGGTAGCGGAGAATCCCGTGCTCACCGTCGATATAGGTGATCGCGGAGCTGGTGGAGGCGGTATTGACGAAACCCGGGTCCAGGGTGGTGTACCCGGTGCTGGCCAGCAGCTTGCCCAGTTCGATACCGTCATTGCCCTCGGTTGCCCTGGCAATGGACATCGTGTGCTCACCACCAGGGTAGGTAAGCGTGGGCTTTGTGTCATTGTCAGGCACGAAGCATCCCTCTCAAGCTCAAACCAATGAGTAACAACTTCATTCAGGTAGAAACTAGTCCCACTCCAGCCCGCACGCTGCAGGAGGGTCCACGGAAAGGCCGCAACCCGCCCCCGCCGCCGAATGCGGCGAGACGATGGTGGCGACGAGCGGAGTACCGCCGCGAGGATGAGACATTTCGTGCGGTGCGAGCTGCCGAGATGAACGGCCGGTGGCCGCCGGAGCGAGAAGAGGCGGCGTTACCTGCATCGATGGCGTCGACGATGCGCAAACGCACATCACGCCAGGAAAGCGGTGAGGAGACCTGCCGTAGCAATACGGCCCTCGACCGGACCCGGACACGGCAACAGAAGAACCCCCGCGGAACTTATCGAGCGATGCACCGCCGGTGTTACACCGTCTCACTCTGTGGACATATGTCGCCGCGGACCGGACCGTCAGGAACCCACTGCGGTCATGCCCCACCTACCGGACCAATGCTGCCCGGGAGCGAGCACCAACTGGTCGATGCCGGAGTTAAACGAATCCGGTGGACAGGTCATCGGTTCGAGGGCCAGCGCCCGTCCGCGGCCCGGATAGGACTTGCCGTCCGCCGGATCGGCGATGAAAGCCTGCAGCCAGCCGAACTCGCGGCTAGCCCACAACATGGTTCCGGTGCCGTCCGGGGCACGCAGTTCGTGCCGGGACCTACCGTCCGGGTCGACGTCCAACGCGCTGAACGGCGTGTCGAGCGACACCCCGGCGAGGGGGCGGGGACTGGTGAAGTCGTAGTCGCTGCCGGCAACAGCCTGCGAACCACCGTTCGGCAACCGGCGGTCGTCGAGCGGCAACCGGGTGCCTGCGGACAGGCGGAGCGTGCATTCGTCGAGGGGAACGTCGCCGACGCGGACGTACGAGTGCATTCCCAAGCCGAACGGCGCCGGAATTGCCCCGGTATTGGTGGCGGTGTGTGTGACCGTCAGACCCGAAGCGTCGAGAGCATATTCGACGGTCACCCGCAGCGGATACGGCCAGCCCTTGTGAAGTCCCACATCGATCGACATCTCCACACGGTTCTCGGCGCGGCTGACGACACGCCAGTCCCGGCGACGGACGAAGCCGTGACTGGCGTTGCCGAACTCCGTATCCGTGATCTCGAGCTGGTGTTCGATACCGTCGAAGACAAAATGACCGTCACGGATCCGGTTGGGCCACGGGGCGAGGATCAACCCCGCGGACAACGGCGGTCTGGAACCGAGCTCCCACGTTTCGGTCAGCGCCCGCGGACCGTCCGGGCCGTGCCATTCGAGGCGTCGCAGCCCAGCCCCCGTGACTGCGATCTCGGCCCGGTAGCCGCCTCCTCGGATCTCCACTCCGCCCGCTGTGGACCTCTTCGATTCCGACGACTGCGGTTCACCCATGCACCACAGTGTGCCCGAAATCTGTGACAGGGCACAGGAACCTAACGGGCGACCTTGTATCGCACCAGCGCCGGGAATGCCACTGCGGCGATTACCACACCGACGACGACGAGGACGCCACCACCGGCCGCGGCGACGCTCGTTCCGACTGCAGCGGCGGCAGCGCCGTGCAGGACGTCACCGATGCGGGGCCCGCCGGCGACGACGACGATGAACACACCCTGCAACCGTCCGCGCATCTCGTCGGTGGCCACCTGCTGGAGCATCGTGCTGCGGAACGCCGCGGACACCATGTCGACGGCACCACCGAACGCGAGGAAGGCGAGAGCCGCCCACAACAGGACCGGACTCGAGCCCGGGGACGCAATCCCCACCACGAGACCGAAGCCCAGCATCGCCAGCCCCCACAGCACGATGCACACGATCACGGCGAGTCCCTGTCGGCGCACCCGCGGCAACCAGCCGGAGAACACACCACCGGCGACCGCCCCCACGGACATCGCCGCGAACAGTAGACCGAGGGCGACACCGCCGCCTGCAGGGTCACCGAAGGTGTCGTGGGCGATCTGCGGGAACAGCGCCCGGGGCATCCCGAAGACCATGGCAATGATGTCGACCACGAACGACGCGAGCAGCACCTTCTGGGTGGCCAGGTAGGCGAAGCCGTCGAACACTTCCCGGAATCCCGCGCGCCGCGACTCCCCCACCGGTGGGATGGCGGGCAGCCGGAGTACCGCCCACAGGGTGGCCAGCAGTGCTATCGAATCGACGAGATACAGCGTCGACAGGCCGACGGCAGGAATCATGACCCCGGCGAGCAGGGGTCCGGCAATCGCGCCGAACTGCATCACCGTCATGTTCAGCGAGTTGGCCGCCGCCAGCTGCCCCATCGGTATCAGCCGCGGGATGATCGCGCTGCGGGTGGGCTGATTGACGGCGAAGAACGCCTGTTGCAAAGCAAGGAGTCCCAGTACCAGCCACACGTTGTTCAGGCCGAGCGCCGCCTGTACCCAGAAGAGAACCGAGGTCACCCCGAGTCCCACCGTGGTGATCGTCAGCAGGGTGCGCCGATCCATCACGTCGGCGAGGGCGCCGCCCCACAAGCCGAAGACGATCAGCGGTACCAGGGCGAACGCTCCCGTGAGGCCCACGTACGCGGAGCTGCGCGTGATCTCGTAGACCTGCTGGGGAACCGCGACCACGCTGAGCTGGCCCCCGATGACGGTGACGATCCCGGCAGTCCACAGGCGCCGGTAGTCCTTGTTCTCGAGTGGGGTCGTATCTGCGAGGAACCTTCGGGGCCGACGATCCCGGGTCACCTGTCCGGTCATGGCTGCAGCCGTTCGACGCTCCACCGGTCTCCGTGCCTCGAAGTCCGGATTCGGTTGTGCATCCGGTTGGCCCGGCCCTGCCAGAATTCGACCACCTCGGGGCGGATGAGGATCCCACCCCAGTTCGGCCGGACCGGGATGTCGACGTCGACACCGAAGCGTTCGGCGACGTGCAAGAGCGCAGCATCGAGTTCGGCCCGCGAGCCGATCGGCCGCGACTGCTCCGACGCCCACGCACCGAGCCGCGACCCCCGCGGCCTGCTGTGCCAGTACTCGTCGGTGACCTCGGCGCTGACCCGTTCGGCGGGACCGCGAACGGTGATCTGCTTGGCGATCGGCACCCAGGTGAAGGTCACCGACGCGTACGGAACGGCGGCGAGCTGCCTCCCCTTGTCCGACTCGTAGTTGGTGAAGAACAGCACTCCGGCCGGGCTCAGGCCCTTGCAGAGAACGGTGCGCGTGCAGGGGTGGCCGTGTTCGTCGACGGTGCCCAGCGTCATCGCATTGGGCTCGGGAATTCCCGCCTCCACGGCGTCCTCGAGCCAGCGACGCATCAACGGCAGCCAGCCGTCTTTCAGCTGCTCGGCGTCCAGATCGGACTCTTCGGACCGTCCGGCGATGCCCTGATGTCCGTAACCGACGCGCATCGTCGCGAGGTCGTTGTTCGCCGGACCCGGCTGTTCTGCATCTGATGACACAGCGGAGAACGCTACTCCCGGGTATGCACTGACTGCCCTTCCGGTGACACCGGCTAAAGTTTTGGGGACCGAACCCGCCTTTGCTGAACCGTCGCCTCCACCGCGCGACACCAGGAGGGTGGGAGGCCGATTGCGCGGACGAACGAGTGCCTGCCCATCCCGCATGCACGATCAGCGCAGTTGTCGAAACGCCGAGGCAGTGCCGCTCTGACCGGGGGCACTCGAACGAGGAGAGTCCACGAGCTATGTCAGCGAGCGCGGCAATACCGGAGGATTTCGTCAGCGGTCTGGAGGGCGTGGTCGCCTTCACCAGCGATATCGCTGAACCCGACAAGGACGGCGGCGCCCTGCGCTACCGCGGCGTCGACATCGAAGACCTCGTCGGCAAGCACGTCACCTTCGGCAACGTCTGGGCACTGCTCGTCGACGGACGCTTCGGCCCCGGCCTGCCCCCGGCCGAACCCTTCCCCCTGCCCGTGCACACCGGCGACGTCCGCGTCGACGTCCAGGCCGGCCTCGCGATGCTCGCCCCGATCTGGGGATACCAGCCCCTCCTCGACATCGACGACGACACCGCCCGCGAACAACTCGCCCGCGCCTCCGTGATGGCCCTGTCCTACGTCGCCCAGTCCGCCCGCGGCATCTACCAGCCCGCCGTCCCGCAGAAGCGGATCGACGAGGCCAAGACCGTCACCGAACGATTCATGGTCCGCTGGAAGGGCGAGCCCGACCCCGCCCACGTCGAAGCGATCGACGCCTACTGGGTCTCCGCCGCCGAACACGGCATGAATGCGTCCACCTTCACCGCCCGCGTCATCGCCTCCACCGGCGCCGACGTCGCCGCCTCCCTCTCCGGGGCGATCGGTGCGATGTCCGGCCCGCTGCACGGCGGCGCCCCCGCCCGCGTCCTGCCGATGATCGAGGACACCGAGAAGTCCGGTGACGCCCGCGCCCTGGTCAAGGGCATCCTCGACCGCAAGGACAAGCTGATGGGCTTCGGTCACCGCGTCTACCGCGCCGAAGACCCCCGCGCCCGCGTGCTGCGCGCCACCGCGAAGCGGCTGAACGCCCCCCGCTACGAAGCGGCCGCCGCCCTCGAGCAGGCCGCCCTCGCCGAACTCCGCGAGCGCCGCCCCGACCGGGCCATCGAAACCAACGTCGAGTTCTGGGCCGCGGTCATCCTCGACTTCGCCGAGGTTCCCGCGCACATGATGCCCGCGATGTTCACCTGCGGCCGCACCGCCGGCTGGTGCGCCCACATCCTCGAACAGAAACGTCTGGGCAAGCTCGTCCGCCCCGCCGCCATCTACACCGGCCCCGCACCCCGCACCCCCGAGTCCGTCGAGGGCTGGGACCAGATCGCCCACACCAGCTGAACACCCTCACCGGAAATATCAGTAAGGAACAGAAAGTAGCGATGACCTCCACACCGATCATCCCCGCAGACCTCCTGCCCGCCGACGGACGTTTCGGCTGCGGACCCTCCAAGGTTCGCCCCGAACAGCTTCAGTCGCTGGTGGAGGTGGGCTCCTCGGTGTTCGGCACCAGCCACCGCCAGAAGCCCGTCAAGGACGTCGTCGCCAGCGTGCGTTCCGGGCTCGCCGACCTGTTCTCCCTGCCCGAGGGATACGAGGTGGTTCTCGGCAACGGCGGCACCACCGCGTTCTGGGATGCCGCGGCGTTCGGCCTCATCCGGGAGAAGTCGCTGCACCTGACGAACGGCGAGTTCAGCTCCAAGTTCGCGTCGGTCGCGAAGAACAACCCGTTCATCGGTGATCCGATCGTCGTGTCGGCCGAGCCGGGCAGCGCCCCCGAGCCGGTGTCCGACCCGTCCGTCGACCTCATCGGCTGGGCACACAACGAAACCTCCACCGGTGTCGCAATCCCCGTGTCCCGTCCCGCCGGGTCGGAGAACGCCCTCATCGCCATCGACGCCACCTCCGGTGCCGGCGGACTGCCGGTCGATGTCTCCGATGCCGACGTCTACTACTTCGCGCCGCAGAAGAACTTCGCGGCCGACGGTGGGTTGTGGATCGCGCTGATGAGCCCGAAGGCCCTCGAACGGGTGGCGGAGATCAAGGACTCGGGTCGCTGGACCCCCGAATTTCTCTCGCTGCCCATCGCCGTGGACAACAGCTCGAAGGATCAGACGTACAACACGCCGGCCGTGGCGACACTCCTGCTGCTGGCCAACCAGATCGAGTGGCTGAACAAGCAGGGCGGCCTCGACTGGGCCACCTCGCGCACCGCGGATTCGTCCTCGCGTCTCTACCAGTGGGCCGAGGCGACCGAGTACACCACCCCGTTCGTCAGCGATCCCGCGCACCGCTCGCAGGTGGTCGGCACCATCGACTTCGACGACAAGATCGACGCCGCCCAGGTGGCGAAGATCCTGCGCGCCAACGGTGTGGTCGACACCGAGCCGTACCGCAAGCTCGGCCGTAACCAGCTCCGCGTCGGCATGTTCCCGGCCGTCGACCCCGAGGACGTCACGCAGCTCACCAAGTGCGTCGACTGGGTCGTCTCTCAGCTCGGCTAGTGAACTGAATCGACGTCAGCCCCCGGCATGTGCTGCCGGGGGCTGACGTCGTTTTCAGTCGGTGGCGGTTTCAGTCGGTGGCGAGGAATCGGTGGAACGGAGCGAGAGCCTCGTCCCCGAGGTGAGGGCCGCTGACCTCGATCTCGACGTCGGTGGACTCCACCACGTCGGAGCACCGCAGGCCGAACCGCGGCCCGTCCGGGAGGATTCGGCCGAAGTCGTCGGACGACGCGGCGAAGACGACCCGTCTGATCCCTGCCAAGACCATCGCGGCGCTGCACATCGGGCAAGGCTCACCGCTGGCGTACATGGTGGCGCCGACGAGCTGCTCTGTCCGCCCCTCGGCGCAGGCCGTGGTGATCGCATCGAGTTCGGCGTGCTCGGTGACGTCGCCGGACGTGGCGACGGAATTGGCGCCCTCGCTGATGACGTGTCCATCGGAGCCGACGGCCACCGCACCGAAGGGTCTGTTGCCCGCGTCTCCGGTCTCGTCGGCCAGTTCGATTGTGCGCCGCAGATGGGCGAGGTCGGTGTCGTCGACATCGGTATGGCTCATCGTCGGTGTGTCCACTTCTGTTCCGACTTCCCGTTCCCGGGCTCTGCCGATCAGTATGCGCGCCACGACCACGTCCTGGGAGCCGATCCCGACGGAGTGATGGACGGTGTCCGGGATGAATCGCGACTCCGAAACGTCGAAGCCTAACGCGGACATGATCCTCTGTGCCGCGACCACGGCCGCGCGTGTCCTCCCGCATCGGCTGTCACGAATGAATTACAGTTGGCGCGGTACATCGTCGCGAGCCGGCGCGATAAGGAGGTCAACGTGCGAGAGCTTCGAGTGATCGGTCTCGAGCCAGATGGTTCGCACGTCGTGTGCGCTGATGCTGCTACCGGCGAAAAATTCCGGCTTCCCGCCGATGACAAGCTCCGCGCAGCATCCCGCGGGGACATCGCTCGACTCGGCCAGATTGAGATCGAAATGGACAGTCAGCTCAGACCCCGTGAGATCCAGGCCCGCATTCGCGCCGGCGCTTCCGTAGAGCAGGTGGCTGACGAGGCCGGTATTCCGCTGTCGAAGGTGGAACGCTTCGCCTACCCGGTTCTACTCGAACGCTCCCGTGCCGCCGAGATGGCGCAGGGTGGACATCCGGTACGCGACAACGGCCCTGCCGTTCCGACGCTGGCCGAGATCGTCACCCAGGCTTTCCGGGCGCGCGGACACAACATCGACGACGCCACGTGGGACGCCTGGCGTGACGAGGACAACCACTGGGTCGCCCAGCTGCAGTGGCAGGCGGGCCGCACCACCAACGCCGCGCACTGGCGGTACCAGCCGGATGCCCACGGCGGCACCATCGTCGCGCTCGACGACACCGCGTTCGACCTGATCGATCCCGACTTCGGCCGTCCACTGCGCGGATTGGCTCCCGTGGCATCCGACGAGCCCGAGCAACTCGAGTTCGTCGACTACCCGGCGGAGTCCCCATCGCCTGCGGCGGAGCCGGAGCGCATCGTCGAAGCCGAAACCGACGTGCCCGAGCCGATCGACGAAGACACCGAGCCCGAGCAGACCGCACCGAAGGTCGCTCCGCACCAGACCTCCAACAGGGACAAGCGCGGGAAGCCGTCGCTTCCGTCGTGGGACGACGTTTTGCTCGGCGTTCGCAGCAGCGGACGCTGATCACCGGCGCGGTGAACAGGCCGGGAACACGGTCGTGGTCGTACTCTTTCAGGTAAGCACCGAAAGAGAGGGATGACCGTGGGGGCGAAGGTATCAACGATCTGGTACGTCGACACCCCCGATCCGGTCACCGTCCTACGTGGACACCCACAATCCGATCCTGATGCCGCCCAGGCACTCGCCAGCCGGCTCTATCCCGATCTGGTGGCCACGCCGACCGGTTCGGCGTCGCTGTCCGAGGCGTCCGCCGTCGACCAGGACGGCACCGTGTATATCGGTTGCTACCCCGGTGTCACCGTCGTGTGCAGTGCTGATCTGACGATTCCCCGCCCGTCGACACTGCCTGAAAGCTGGTTGCCGGTCTCGGAATTCGAGCGAATCTACTATGTGGCGTCCAAGCCCGGCCTCGCGTGGGGTTCGTTCGCAATGTGGGAGAACGGCAAGATGGCCCGATCCTTCAGTGCGACACCGGTGCACATCCATGAAGACCTCGGCCTACCCCTGGTGTGGGAAAGACCTTACTGGGCGGGCGAGTTCCCGCTGCGGTATCCGCCGGGGGTTCTTCCCGATCCGCAGTCGCTGCCGTTCCACCCACAACAGTTCGCCGAAGGCGCCAACCGGAACTGGCTGGGATTCCGCTACACCGGACCCCGAGAGGACTCCGAGCTCGACCCGAAGTCCCTCCCGGTAATCGCCTTCACCGTGCATCGCCCGGGCGAAGGGCCCGCCGCGGACGTGGAGGAGCCGGAAACGCCGAAGCCTGAACCGGTGTCAGCACCGGTGTCGGAGCCGGCACCGGCACCGGCGCCCGTCGCCGTCGAACCACCCTTTAGCACCCGCAAGCCAGGACGCCTGCGCAGGTATTTCGGTTTCTGAACGGTCAGCCGGCGCCCGCGAGAGCCGCGACCCATCCCACGAAAACTCCTACGCCCATTCCGTATACCACCCAGCGCCACACTGGCGTCCGGCGGAACCGCCACGCAGTCGGGGCGACACCCGCCACCACCACCAGCTCCAGGAAGACCGCGAGCACCGCGTTGATGCGGGCCAATTGGGTGCCGAAGGCGATGACCGCGGTCGCCACGACGACCGCCGTGAATCCGGTGACGAGTAACCCCGTGAACCACGGGGCCCCGGCGCCGGACACCGGCCGTGGTGCAGGCGGCACCGTCACCGACCCGTCCGGACGCGTTCGTAGAACGCCATCGCGGCGGCGGTGGCCACGTTCAGCGAATCCGTCCCCGGGGCCATCGGGATGCGGGCACGGACGTCGGTGGCGCGCATGGCATGTTCGGTGAGGCCTGGGCCTTCCGCGCCGAGCAGGACGGCGACCTTCTCCCCCGTCATGGCCTCGGCCAAGGTGATCGCTTCGGGGTTCGGCGTCAGCGAGATCAATTGGAACCCGCGCTCGCGCAACGCGTCGAGGTCGCGGGGCCAGGCCGACACGTGTGCGAACGGAACGCGCAGAACGTGACCCATGGACACTCGCACCGCCCGGCGGTAGAGCGGGTCCGCACAACCCTTGCCGAAGACGACGGCGTCCACTCCCAGCCCGGCAGCGTTGCGGAACATGGAACCGAGGTTCTCGTGATCGTTCACTCCCTCGAGGACAGCGACCGTTCGCGCGTTGTCGAGCACCTCCGGCAAGTCGAGCGGCACCGGCCGACGTGCCGCGGCCAGCACGCCGCGGTTGAGATGGAATCCCACGACCTCCGCCATGACATCCGCCGTCGTTCGGTAGAACGGGACGTCCACCTGAGCCAGGTCGTCCGCGAGTTCCCCGAGCCGGCGATCGACGCCCAGAAGCGCGATCGGGTCGAAACGAGAGGCAAGCAGGCGCTGAGCCACCAGCACGCCTTCCGCAATCACCAGGCCCTTACCTTCGGGAAGATCCGGGCGGCGATCCGAGGAGTTGAGATCGCGGAAGTTGTCCAGCCGCGAATCGGCCGGATCTGCTATGTCGATGACGGAAACCACTGGTCCATCGTGCCGTATGTGCAGAGTCACCCCGTTGACTCCCCACCACCGAACGCGAAAGCTCGAAGGGATGAAGCAACTGCGCGGACGCACGGCTCTGGTGACGGGTGCCTCCGGCGGCCTCGGCCGCGTCATCGCACGGGCGCTGGCGTGTGAAGGCGTCACCGTCGCGGTGTCCGGCCGGCGCGAGGATCGACTCGCGCAAGTCGTCGGTGAACTGCGTGCTCTCGGTGTGCGCGCCGAGGCCGTGCCCGGGGACCTCAACCGACTGGAACAGCTCGATTCGCTCATCGAACGCACCGAGGCGGCAGTCGGTCCCCTCGACTTACTGGTGAACAACGCCGGTGTGGAGAACGTCTCGGCCTTCACCCGACTCGACCCCGGCGAGCTCACCGCAATGGTCGACGTCAATCTCACCGCACCACTGCTTCTCACACGCCGAGTGGTTCCCGGGATGCTCGACCGCGGTTGGGGACACGTGGTGTTCATCTCTTCGCTGGCAGCGAAGATCGGTCCGGCGTACTGCGCGCCGTACGCCACGACGAAGGCGGGCCTGATCGGTCTCACCCAGTCGCTGCGGGCGGAGTACGCGGGCTCGCCCGTCGGCTTTTCCGTCGTGTGCCCCGGATTCATCGCCGGCGACGGCATGTACCAACGCATGACGGAACGCGGCATCAGGGCCGGCCGGATCACGGGCGAGACCACCACCGACAAGGTCGCCGCCGCCGTGATCCGGGCAATCCAGCGTGACCGGCCCGAGATCGTCGAGAGCGGTGCCCCGATCCGCCCGCTGCTCGCTCTGGGGCAGATCGCGCCGGGACTGGTCGAACGGGTGGCCGCGCGGTTCGGCGCCACCGCGATGTTCCGACGGTTGAGCGAGGACCGCGGCAGGGTGGAGCCGGACGCTTGACGGCGGCAAGCTCCTCCGAGTCGCGTGTCCGGGGGCGGGCACTCACCTAGGCTCGCGTAAGTGAGGGATTCCACACCGACGGTCGGTTCGCCTGCGGAACTGGCGCGGGCGCTCGACGCCACGGGCTATCTCGCCGACGACGGCGTCGCGATGGCCGCGTTCCTCGCCATACGTATGGGACGGCCGCTGTTCTGCGAGGGTGAACCCGGCACCGGCAAGACGTCGCTCGCGACCGCATTGTCGGAGGCGTTCGACCTGCCGCTGATCCGCCTGCAGTGCCATGAGGGCATCGACGCCGCGCAGGCGCTCTACGACTGGGACTTCCCGCGGCAGCTGTTGCACCTGCGGACGCTCGAGGCGGCGAGCACCGGCCTGCTCGAGGCCGACACCGTCGAACGCTCGCTGTACACCGAGCGGTTCCTGCTGGCCCGCCCCTTGCTGCGGGCGCTCACCGAAGCCCCCTGCGTGCTGCTCGTCGACGAGATCGACCGCGCCGACGACGAGTTCGAGGCGTTCCTGCTGCAGGTATTGGACGAGAACGCGGTCACCATCCCAGAACTCGGCGAGGTACGGGCGGTGACACCGCCGCTGGTGGTGCTCACCTCCAACCGCACCCGCGAAGTGCACGACGCCCTCAAACGCCGCTGCCTGTACCACTGGCTCGAGCACCCCGACCTGGCCCGGGAGGTCGCGATCCTGCGGCGCCGTATCCCCGGTATCGGCCCCGACCTCGCCGCGCAGGTCGCCCACGCCGTCCACTCCTTGCGGGAGATGGAACTCCTCAAGCCGCCGGGGGTGGCCGAGGCACTGGACTGGGCGCGCGCGTTGCGAGAACTCGACCGGGATGTGCTGGACGCGGAAACAGCCGCCGCGACGCTCGGTGCCGTCCTCAAGTACCGCGAGGACCTCGAACGGGTCGCCCGTGCCGGACTGGACCGGCTCCTGGCCGGGTGAGAAGCATGCCCGCAGCACGGGGCGCCGGCGATCCTCTGGTGGGGTTGGCCGGGTTCGCCCACGCCCTCGCAGCCGCGGGACTGCCGGTCGCGTCGGACGCCGTCTCCGCGTTCACCCGGGCGCTCCGCGAGGTGGAAGTGGGCAATCCCGAACAGGTGTACTGGGCAGGTCGCGCGACACTGTGCCGCGGTCCCGACGACATCCCCCGGTACGACTCGGCGTTCGCAGCCTGGTTCGGCGGTACCGTTCCTGCCCGTGTGCCCCGGTCCGGGGAACTGCCTCGCCGGGCCCGAACCGCCGCCCTGACCACGACGGACGGCGGCGACACCGGTGGCGACGCACCGCAACTGCGGGTCGCCGCGGATGACACCGAGGTATTGCGCCACCGCGACATCGCCGACCTCACCGCGGCCGAACGCGCGCACCTCGCCGAGTTGATCGCCGCCCTGCGCCCGCGGCCCCCGACCCGCCCGGCCATCCGGATGCGCCCGGCCCGCCGGGGGACGGTGGACCCGCGGCGCACCGTACGGGGCATGCTCGCGGCGGGCGGCGAACCGGTGCGGCCGAGCCTCCACCGCAAAGCCACCCGGCCACGCCGGATGGTGCTGCTCATCGACGTGTCCGGATCGATGAGCCCGTACGCCAACGCACTGCTGCGTTTCGCGCACGTCGTCGCCCGCGGCAACCCGGGCGGCACCGAGGTGTTCTCGCTGGGCACCCGCCTGACCCGGCTGTCCCGGGCGCTCCGGGTCCGCGACCCGGAAGTGGCGCTCGCCGCGGCAGGCCGGGCCGTGCCCGACTGGGCGGGCGGCACCCGTCTCGGTGAGACGCTGCGCGCGTTCCTGGACCGCTGGGGCAGGCGGGGCGTGGCCCGCGGCGCCGTCGTAGTGATTTTCTCCGACGGCTGGGAGCGCGGGGACCCCACGCTGCTCGCAGAGCAGATGGCACAGTTGCGCCGGCTTGCCCGCACCGTGCTGTGGGTGAATCCGCACGCAGGCGCGGACGGTTACGAGCCGGTGCAGTCGGGGATCGCGGCCGCGCTGCCGTACGTCGATCGTCTGCTCGCCGGCCACAGTCTCGCGACACTGCAGGAACTGCTCGAGGTCGCGCGCCGAACGTGACCGATCCGGAACGGGTTCCACGATTTCGGGTGTTGTTCGCGCTTCATCGGCGCAGAGTAGGACGTATCACCTGAGGCTCCCGGCTTTGGAGGCGCGATGCGCATCACTGTCACCGTCGACGGAACGAAATACACGGACGAGGTGGAACCACGACTACTCCTCGTCCACTACCTACGGGACCGGCTCGGCAAGGTCGGCACCGTCATCGGCTGCGACACCGGCAACTGCGGGGCGTGCACCGTTCACCTGAACGGTCACAGCGTCAAGTCCTGCTCGGTGCTCGCCGTGCAGGCCGACGGCGCCGACGTCCTCACCATCGAGGGACTGTCCCGGAACGGGACCCTGCACCTGGTGCAGCAGGCGTTCCGCGACAACCACGCCCTGCAGTGCGGCTACTGCACGCCCGGCATGATCATGCAGACCCTCGACCTACTCGCCGAGGAACCCGACCCGGACGAGCGGACCGTGCGGCTGGGGTTGGAAGGCAACCTGTGCCGCTGCACCGGATACCAGAACATCGTCAGCGCGGTGCAGGATGCGGCGCAGCGGTTGCGCGGCGGCAGCACCACCGAAACACCGACGACGGCGGATGCACCGAAGACCGACACCGCGCAGGGAGGTGTGCGATGACCGCCACCGCCGAACCGGAAATCGGGAAGGCCCGCAAGCGCAAGGAAGACGAGCATCTGGTCACGGGCCGCACCCGCTGGACCGACAATCTCGTGCTGCCGGGTATGCAGCACCTGGCGATTCTGCGCAGCCCGTTCGCGCACGCCCGCATCACCGGTGTCGACGCCACCGCCGCCCGCGAGATGCCCGGTGTCGTCGCGGTCCTGACCGGCGCCGATCTCGCCGCCGAGCAGGGCAGCCTGCCGTGTGCCTGGCCGATCACACCGGACATGAAGTCACCGCCCGCCCCGTCCCTCGCGGTCGACAGGGTGAACTTCGCCGGCGAGGCCGTCGCTGTCGTCGTGGCGCGCAGCGCGTACGAGGCGCACGACGCACTCGAGGCGATCGACGTCGAGTACGACGAACTGCCGGTCGTGCTGGATCTCGCGGCCGCGGCCGCCGACGGCACCGACCTCGTGCACCCGGATCTCGGGACGAACGTCAGCGCCACCTGGACCTTCGACTCTGCGGAGGCAGGCACGGGCGGCGACGTCGAGCAGGCCATCCGCGACGCCGAGGTACTCGTCGAGCGCACGTTCCGGCAGCAGCGGCTGATCCCGGCGTTCATGGAACCCCGCTCGGTGGTGGTCGACCCGACCGGCGCTCAGATCACCATGTGGTCGGCCACACAGATCCCCCACATCCTGCGGCTGATGCTGGCGATGACGCTCGACATACCGGAGCACAAACTGCGCGTCGTCGCCCCGGATGTCGGCGGCGGTTTCGGCGGCAAACTTCAGGTGACGCCGGAGGAGGTCATCGCGCTGCTCGTCGCGCGACGACTCGGCAAGCCCGTCAAGTACACCGAGTCGCGTAGCGAATCGATGGTCGCGGCGCATCACGGGCGCGACCAGATCCAGAAATTGACACTGGCCGCCCGCCGCGACGGCACCGTCACCGGAATGAAGGTGGAACTGCTCGCCGACATGGGCGCGTATCTGCGCCTGGTCACCTCGGGGGTGCCGATCCTGGGCGCGTTCATGTTCAACGGCATCTACAAGTTCCCGGCGTATCACTTCACGTGCACCAACGTGTTCACCAACAAGGTGCCCACCGACGCCTATCGCGGCGCGGGGCGGCCGGAGGCGACGTTCGCGATCGAGCGGATGATGGATGAGCTCGCGACCGAGTTGTCGATGGATCCGCTGGAACTGCGGGCGAAGAACTGGATTACCCACGAGGAGTTCCCGTTCGACACCGTCGCGGGCCTGACCTACGACTCCGGCAACTACGAGGCCGCCACCGAGCGCGCGCGGGAGTTGTTCGACTACGACGGTCTCCGGCGCGAACAGGCGGAGCGACGCGAGCGAAAGGACCCGGTGCAACTCGGCATCGGGGTGTCCACGTTTACCGAGATGTGCGGTCTGGCGCCGTCGCGCACCCTCGGCGCCCTGGCCTACGGGGCCGGCGGGTGGGAACACGCGGCGATCCGGATGCTGCCCACCGGCAAGGTCGAAGTGGTCACTGGTTCGTCGGCGCACGGCCAGGGACACGAGACCGCGTGGAGCCAGGTGGTCGCGGATCAGCTCGGGGTTCCGTTCGAGGACGTCGAGGTGCTACACGGCGACACCCAGACGTCGCCGCGTGGCATGGACACGTACGGTTCACGGTCGCTGGCCGTCGGGGCGATCGCGGTGGTGAAGGCCGCCGAGAAGGTGATCGCGAAGGCCCGGCCCATCGCGGCGCACCTGATGGAGTGCGCCGAGGACGATCTCGAATTCACCGAGGGCCGATTCCGGGTGAAGGGCACCGAGAAGGCGGTCGGCATCGCCGACGTCGCGCTCGCCGTTTTCGCCGCGCACGATCTGCCCGACGGGGTGGAGCCGAACCTGGACTCCGAGGCCACGTACGACCCGGAGAACTTCTCGTTCCCGCACGGCACGCATCTGTGCGCGGTGGAGGTGGACACCGAGACCGGGAAGGTCGGCATCCGGTCCTATGTGTGCGTCGACGACATCGGGCACGTGGTCAACCCGCTGATCGTCGAGGGTCAGGTGCACGGCGGACTTGTCCAAGGCATCGCGCAGGCCCTGTACGAGGAGGCGGTGTACGACGAGTCCGGCACTCTGCTGTCGGGTTCCTTCGCCGAATACCACGTACCGTCCGCGGCGGATCTGCCGAAGTTCACCACGGGCCGCACCGAGACTCCCGCCACCGGTAATCCGCTCGGCGTCAAGGGGGTCGGTGAGGCGGGAACGATTGCATCCACCCCGGCCGTCGTGAATGCCGTCCTCGACGCCGTCCGCCAGTTCGGGGTGCGTGACATCGCGATGCCCTGTACACCGATGCGGGTCTGGAACGCCATCCGGTCCGCTCAGGGAGGTGCCCGATGATTCCGTCGACCTTCGACTACGTAGCCCCGACCACGGTCGAAGAGGCGGTGGCCGCGCTCGCCGAGGCAGGGGACGACGCCAAGATACTCGCGGGCGGCCAGAGCCTGCTGCCGGTGCTGCGGCTGCGCTTGTCCTCGCCGAGCACTCTCGTCGATCTCGGCCGGATCGGCGAGTTGCGCGGTGTGCGCGAGGACGGCGACAGCATCGTGATCGGCGCGATGACCACGTATTACGACATGATCCGCGAGACGCTCGTCCAGGAGCACGCGCTGCTGCTCGCCGAAGCGACCCGCACTGTTGCCGATCCGCAGATCCGGCACCGCGGCACGCTGGGTGGCGCTCTGGCGCATGCCGATCCGGCGGGCGACCTGTGCGCACCGGCACTGGCACTCGACGCCACCCTGACCGCGGTCGGTACCGCGGGCAGGCGGAGCATTCCGGTCGCCGACTTCTTCGAGGGCTACTACACGACGGCACTGCACCCGGACGAAATACTTGCGGATGTGCGGATCCCGAAGCATACCGGCTGGGAGGCGCGGTACGAGAAGTTCAACACCGTCGCGGAGGCGTGGTCGATCGTGGCGGTGGCCGCGACGATTCAGGTCGACGGCGGCACGATCCGCCAGGCCCGGGTGGCGCTGACCAACATGGGCTCCGTGCCAGTGCGGGCTCGCGGCGTCGAGGACGCGCTCGTCGGCAAGGCCGCCGATCCGGAGTTGATCCGGGCGGCCGCCGAGCACGCGGCCGAGGGCACCGACCCGGTCACCGACGGTAACGCCGACGCCGACTACCGCAGCCACCTCGCGAGAGTGCTGACCCGGCGGGCCGTGGCGACGGCGGTCGGCGTCTGAACGGGCGCGGCAGCCGTCAGGGCCGCGAGTCGCGGCCGGCTTCCACCGCCTGCTCGGTGGCGTCGCACACCACGACCGGGTGCGGGTCGACGACGTTGTGTAGCTCGAACACCGGAAGGTAGCGGCCCGCATCCGGTCTGCGTACTTTCAGTCGCACTCGTTGGTGCCGCATCAGATACAGGGCAGCGCCGAGGCCGCTGACCAATGAGATGACACCGCCGATCACGAGGGGCGCACGCGGGTCGAGGACGTCGGCGAGCCAGCCGAGGACCGGACTGCCCAGCGGAGTGCCGCCCAGGAAGCAGAGCATATAGATACCCATCACCCGGCCCCGCATCTCCGACGGCACCGACATCTGCAGAATGTTCATCGCCGCCGTGGTGAACGTGAGGGTGAGCGCCCCCGTGGGCACCAGCATGACGGCCACGAGGAGGTAGGTGGGCATGAGCCCGACGAGAATCTCGAACGCGCCGAACGCTGCCGCGGCACCGAGGAACGTACGCAATCGCGGCGGTGTCCGGCGCTTCGCGGCGATCGTGGCGCCCGCGAGCGTGCCGACGGCCAGGGTGGTGGACAGCAGCCCGTAGGCGTCCGCGCCTTGCCCGAAGGTGTTGCGGGCGAGCACAGCCAGGCTGAGGGCAAAGTTCAGCCCGAACGTCGACACCAGGAACACGGCAATCATGAGCACGCGCAGATCGGCGCGGCCCCACACATACCGAAAGCCCGCCCGCACCTGCCCTTTACCGCGTTCCGCGGGCGGCGCGGTGAACAGTTCCCGCGTATTCATCATCACCAGCGCGACCAGCACCCCGGTGAACGTGGCTGCGTTGAGGAGGAACACCCAGCCCGTGCCGATGAGGGTGATGAGCACCCCGGACACCGCCGGGCCGATGATGCGTGCGGTGTTGAAGGTCATCGAGTTCAGCGCGATGGCATTGGGAAGGAAATCCCTGCCGACCATTTCGATGGTGAACGATTGACGGACCGGTGCATCGATCGCGGAGGCGCAACCCAGCACGAAGGCGATGAGGTACACGTGCCACAGCACGACCACCCCACCCACGTCGAGCAGGCCGAGCACCAGGCCGCACAACGCCATCGCCACCTGAGTGGTGATCAGGATTCGCCGCTTGTCGTAGCGGTCGGCGAGCACGCCACCCCACACGGACAGGAACAGGGTCGGCCCGAACTGCAGTGCCATCACGATGCCCACCGCGAGGGCGTTGCCGTCCGACAGGGTCAGGACGAGCCAGTCCTGCGCCACCCGTTGCATCCACGTCCCGACGAGGGAAACGATCTGCCCCGAGGCCCACAACCGGTAGTTGCGGGTATGCAGGGCGGCGAACATTCCGGTCTTCTGCCGGGCGGGTGAGGCGGCGTCAGGTTCGGGTGGCACCGTTCCATCTTGCTCCCGACGGCCGAAGCGCCTGCGCTCCGGTGCGGCTACTCGGAGTCGGCGACGATGGCCGTGATGATGCCGACCGCGTCGCGGAGCGTTTTCAACTGGTCCTCGTCGAGTCCGGACAGCCGCTCGTTCATCCAGGCTTCACGGGCGTGCGTCTCGTCGGCGATCAACGCGTGACCGGCATCGGAGAGGGTGACGATGATCTGGCGGCCGTCGGTGGGATGCGCTGCACGCTCGACCAGTCCGAGATCGACGAGCGAGGCGATGACCCGGGTCATCGACGGCGGCTGAACCTTCTCACGGGCGGCGAGATTGCCCGGCGTCATGGCTCCGTCGCGGGCAAGGGTGGCCAGCGCGGACAACTGGGTGAGCGACACCTGGGCGTCGACGCGCCGCCCACGCAGATGACGCGTGAGGCGCACGACGGCCAAAGAGAGGTCGCTGGCGAGTGCGCGCGTATCCGTGGTCACGGGAATGACAATACGGGACCGATGGGCCGTCGTTTACGTTACTGCGTCGGTGATCGGGCCCACCGCGAAGTACGCCACGAACAGCAGTGCCACCACCCACATCAGCGGGTGAATCTTCTTGACACCGCCGCTCGCAGCGTTCAGGACCACCCAGGATATGAAGCCGACACCGATGCCGTTGGCGATCGAGTAGGTGAACGGCATCACGACGATGGTGAGGAACGCGGGCAACGCGATCGAGAACTTCGAGAAGTCGATGTCGCGGACCTGGCCGATCATCATGGCGCCCACCACAACCAGGGCTGGTGCGGCCGCCTCGATCGGCACCACCGAGTACAGCGGGGTGAGGAACATCGCGGCCAGGAAGAGCAGTCCCGTCACGACATTCGCCAGGCCGGTGCGCGCGCCCTCGGCGATACCGGATGCGGACTCCACGAACACCGTGTTGGACGAAGCGGATGCGCCACCTCCGACGATGGCGCCGGTTCCCTCCACGACGAGCGCCCGCCCGATGTTGGGCAGGTTGCCCTCCTGGTCGGTGAGACCGGCTTCCTTGCCGAGTCCGGTCATGGTGCCCATGGCGTCGAAGAAGTTGGCGAGCACGAGAGTGAACACGAGGAGGCTCGCGGCCAGCACGCCGATGCGGACGAAGGCGCCGAAGAGGCTGACGTCGCCGACGAGGCTCAGGTCCGGGAGTTCCGCGACGACATCGGGAGCCGCGGGCACACTGAGGTTCCAACCGTTCGGGTTCACTCCGAGCGACGGGCCCACTCCGGCGACCGCCTCGATGATCGCCGCCAGCACCGTGGTGACGACGATGCCGATCAGCAATCCACCGCGCACCTTGCGGACTACCAGTACGCCCATCAGCAGGACACCGAACACGAAGGTCACTGTGGGCCAGGAAGAGATGGATCCGTTGATGCCGAGTCCCACGGGGACCGTCGTTCCGGCGGCGTCGGGAATGCGTCGCACGAATCCGGCGTCCACGAGGCCGATGAACGCGATGAACATCCCGATGCCGGCGGCGATCGCGGATTTCAGTTCGGGCGGAATGGCGTTGAACACCGCGGTCCGGAAACCTGTGAGCGCCAAGACGACGATGATGATTCCGTCGATCACCACCAGGCCCATCGCCTCCGGCCAGGTGACCTGCGGCGCGATGGTGACGGCGAGGAG
Source organism: Rhodococcus sp. WAY2 (assembly GCF_009859915.1). Classification (NCBI taxonomy): domain Bacteria; kingdom Bacillati; phylum Actinomycetota; class Actinomycetes; order Mycobacteriales; family Nocardiaceae; genus Rhodococcus; species Rhodococcus sp. WAY2. The sequence goes on along the minus strand of NZ_CP046572.1, from coordinate 1,442,160 downwards.
ACTGTTGATACCGAGGCCCGCCGCGATCGCGAAGGGATAGTTGGCCACGATGCCGAAGACGATGCTCATCAGCCCGGCCACGAGGGCGGTGACCGCGGCCACTTGGTTGACGGGGAGGATGTTGCCGAGGACGTCCGTCTTGGCGACGGCGTCGTCCGCGGAGAAACTGCCGAGAATCAACGGGTTGAGGACCACGATGTACGCCATCGCGACGAAGCTGACCACACCGCCACGAATTTCCGTGCCCACCGTCGAACCACGTTCGGTGATCTTGAAGTAGTTGTCGAGCAGTTTCGGAGCTGCACCCATGTTCTCAATCCCCATCGCCAGAAGTCGCGCGTCGCTACTGGAGATTAGGGCACGGCGACGAGGGTAGCGTTCTTTCGGTGAACGAGTCCGCAGACCGACAGCCCCTCACCCGGCGCCTCGCCGACCCGCGACCTGCACTGATCCTGGGCACGCTTGCGTGGGTTGTGGCGATGGTCGTGGTGATCGTCACGGGCGACCGGTGGGCGGATGCGTTGCCGACGTGTATCGCGGGCGTCGTCGTCGGATTCCTCGGCTACGGATTGTTCGCGCTGCAGCGGCGGGCGGCGAGGCGCGGCAGTCGGGGGGCACAGCAGGGTCTGCTCTAGTGGCACAGCAGGGCCTGCTCTAGGTGCGGGTGCGGGCGGGTGAGCGGGTCAGCAGGATCCAGAAGGCCGCCCACAGTGCCCCGAAGACCCAGCCGGCGAGGACGTCGGTGATCCAGTGCGCCGCGAGGTAGACCCGCGACAGCCCGACCATCAGCGTGTAGAGCCCGAGCAGGGTCAGCGCTGCCGCGCGGACATGAGGAAGCACGACGAGGCGAACGACCACGGTGCCGACGACACAGGCCAGGATGGCGGTCATCATGGCGTGGCCGGACGGGAACGAGTAGGTCGAGATGTCCACCAGCCGTTCGGGGAGCGGTGGTCGGTCGCGCCGGAACAGTTGTTTCAGGCCGCTCATCACCGCCCAGCCGGACAGCATCGCGCCGCCGACGAGGAGGGCGTCCCGTCGGCGGTCCTGCCGCAGCAGGGTGACGGTGAGTACGACCGAGATGATCCACGCGGCGACGGTTCCCCCGCTGTTCGTGATCGCCGTGACGAGGTCGACCAGCCACAGCGGCCGGTCCTCGATCACCCCGTTCAGGACGCTGCTGTCAACGGGCATCGGGCACACCCCAGGTGGCTGCCGCCCAGGACTCGGAGACGTGTGTGGTGCCGTCTTCGTCCACCCACCACGGAGCGGTCACTTCGGCGTCGAGGGCACCGGTGAGCGATACGGTGAGCTGCGGATGAACCACGACCTTGCCGTGGGGCAGGGGCCGGCCGATGCTGACGTGGGCGAGCACTGCCGTCGGTTCGAGTTCCCACGACACCGGGCGGCCGGTACTGGTCACGACGCTCCGCACGGCCGCGGAGGCGGTGGCGACATCGAGCAGGTCGGCCAGTGCCTCACCGGTGTCGAGGGCCCCGGCGACCAGACGGTCGTGCGGGACTGCGGCGGACAACCACGGCTTGTCGAGCACCAGCGCCGCGCCGGCGTCGATTACCGCGCCGGTGACGGCGCGCACCTGGTCCGGCAGGTGTAGTTCGTCGAGGTCGAGGACCCCCGCAGCAGCGGCCGCGCCCAGCAGGGTGTGCGTGCGCACGATCACCGCCGGGGATGGCTGCCGCCGGGAGTCGGCGAGACGATCGAGGAGTAGCTGCGCCAGTTCGGGAGAATCGACGGCGGGTGAGGCGAGCGCCGCGGCGAACACGGCCGATTCCGGATGATCGACGGCGTCCAGTAGCCCGGTGAACGTGTCGTCGCCCGGTTCGCGGAGCAATCCCAGGGCCTGGCCGTCCAGTTCGGCGTTGTGCCGTAGCCACCACGCCGTGTAGCCGCCGCGGTCCGCGAGCAGTGGGCGGGTCGACGGATCCGTCGCGAGCATGGTCAGAGCCGTCGCCCAGCGGTCCTGGTCCACGAGGTCGAGGTCACGTACGGCGTCGATCGTCTCGGGATCATCGTCGAGTGTGTCCCACCAGCGGTTCTCGTCGTCGAGGTCGTGATCGGGCCCGGTGGGCAGTTCTGCGCGCAGCACGGTGAAGCCCCAGCCCACACCGACGGCACGTAATGCCGTCTCGCCCACCCGCTCGGCGAAAGCCGGGTTCACCGACGCGAACGGCGAGTCGTCCACCAGAACCGCCGCGAGAGGTGCACCGGGTAGGAGCAATTCGTCGGCGCCGCGCAACTCGCCGTCGATGTCGGGCAGAAGGAGTTCGCCCACCCATGACGGCAGGGCACCGGGCTCGGCGTGTGCGGCGAGCGCGAGCACCACGGTGGACAATTCCTCTGCCGCCACCACGTCGTCGTCTTCGAGGTCCTCGATCTCGGCCCGCAGCGCCGGGTCGGACAGCAGGTCGACGGCGGTCGCGGTCTTGGCGCCGAGCCTCGACAGCAGCGGGTGCGCCGCCTCGGGGTGGACCAGCCGCGTCCAGTCGACACCGAGAACGTCTCCGATGTCGTGACCCAGCAATACCGTTCGCGGCCCGGTCACCGTGCGGCCGTCCGACAGCGGCACGGGAATGGAGGCCAATTCCTCGGCCGCGAGTGCGTCGACGGCCAGAGGTTCGAGCGCCGCGTACAGGCGAGCCCACCACGTCGGCTCGCGGTCGATCCCGCTGAGCAGTTCGGCGATGCGGGCGAGTCCGATCCTGTGGGTGTCGACGGCGGCCAGAGCGGGCGCCCAGCGCGGGCCCGACAGTTCCGGCACTACCAGGCCGTCCACGATGTCGGCGAGGAGTTCGGCGAGTTCGTCACTGAGTCCGGGTACGACCGATGCCCGGTTGGGCGCCCTGTCCTTACCGCCGACTGTGGGAAGCCACGGTTTCTCCCGCAGTTCGGTCAGGAGCTGTTCTCGCAGAGACGAATCGACCTCGCTGCGAGCGAAACCCGGCAAGGGGACCAGCGCCAGTCGTTGTTTCGGGGGCAACGCCGCCACGAAGTCGGCGTAACCGACCGTCACCTCGGGAAGCGATACGCCGGGCAGCACCCGCCGCCGATCGGGCTGCATCGCAATGTCCGCTATCAACATTGCCGGGATCGACAGTTCCTCGTCCGAGCGAGTGGGGGCGCGCAGGACGTCGTCGGCAGAGGGGCGCACGACGCCGTCGACCACGCGGACCAGCCACCGGGCCCGCCCGGATTCGAATTGCCACCAGTGGTCGTCGCCGATGGCGATGTCGGTCAGCCCGGATGCCAGTGGATGCTCTCGTCTTCGAAACTCCCTGCCCGCCACGGTGATCGACGCCAGGGAGGGAAGCTCGAGCAGCAGGTCCGGCGCCTCACGGGCCATGTGAGCCAGCAACGCAGTCGCGTCGACGGTGTCGCGCAGGGTCAAGACGACCTCGGACGTCGCACCCGCGACGGGACGGTGGTCGGTAGGCCACGCGAGGCGCAGCGCCGGAACATCGGCACCCGGATCGGCGCCGTCGAACTCCGCGAGCGCAGATCGCGTGCGCCGCGAGGAGAAGGCGACCGAACCGGACGTCGAGCGCAACTCCACCTCGTCGCTCACCGACAACACCGCGGTGAAACCGACCCCGTAACGGCCGACCGTGCCCGCCGACTTGTTCGACGCGCGGAGGGCGACGAGAGCCTGCACCCCGGACTCGTCCAGCGGCGCACCCGTATTGGCGACGCTCAGCACGCGCCCGTCGAGACGCACCCAGAGCTCACCGGGCACGCCCGCGCGCGCTGCCGCGTCGGCGGCGTTCTGCGCCAGCTCGGTCAGCAAGCGGTCGCGGTAGCCGGCATGGACGAGATCGGACTCCGCGGCGGCGTCTTCCCTCAACCGGGTGGGTGAGGTGCGCCACGCGTGCAGCGTCGAGTCCCGAAGGGCACCCGTGCCGAAAGGATCGGCTAGCTGGTCGATGCGGAATCCTCCACGTCGGAGTCCCCGGCCGCGGTCGCCTCGGCCGTCACTGTCTCCGTGTCGGTGTCTGCGTTCCCGGCCTCGGTTCCGGTCGGACCCTCGACCATCTCGACTGCGCCGTCGTCGTAGGCGTCGAACTGCGGCGAACCGGCACCCGACGGCAGCGAGGTGTCCGAATGGGCCCCGCATCCGTATTCGGCGTCGACGACGTGCCCGTCCGCCGCCAACTCATTGCCGCACACGCCGAACGCGCGATGCAGCGACCCGGCGAGCGGCAGATAGAACCCGCACAGGGAGCACGTCGACGGAGCCGCCCTGGCCATCTCCGAATCCGGACCGTACTCGCTGTCGTGCCAGCGCTGTGCGGCGTCGAGACGGCCCTCGAGGCTCATCACCTGTTTGCGGCCGAGCCCGATCTCGAGGGCGGCGTCGTCGACCTCGGGGTCGCCGTTGGCGACGTAGCCGGGAACGAGCCGGGGGTCGCCGGCCGGGGGTGCCAGCAAGTCGCCGGCCGACAGATCACCCGGCCGAATGCGTTGATCCCAGGGAATCCAGTCGGGGGCGACGAGGGCATCGGGTCCGGGCAGGAGGGCGATCTCGCTGACGGTGGCGTGATCCGCCGCGGGATCAGCAGCCACCACCACCGCCCACTGCCAGCCCCGGTAGCCCGGAAGGTCGGCAACGAAACGGTGAGTCGCGGCGCACTCGTCCTCGGTGGTGACACCCAGGTACTCGCCGATTCCCCCGTCCTGCAGTTCGGCCAGCGCGGTTCGGGCGAGCTCGACGGCGTCGGTCAGTACGGGGCGCGACACTGCGCGCTCGTCGGAAGAAGCAACACTCACACCACCAGTTTGCCGCACCACCGCAAGTGGATGCCCACCTGGGCTGTCATGCTGGTCCGATGACCGGCGGAAGGCACCTCGTCCCCGCACTCGCGGGGCCCCTCCTCGGGGTCGCGATGATGGTGACCTCCTGCTCCGCGCAGGCCCCCACAGCGGCCGACGCCCCCGACGCCGAGCTGCGTGTGGAGATACTGCGCACCCTCGATCACGACCCGAATGCCTTCACTCAGGGGCTCGAGATCGCCGGCGACGATCTCTTCGAGGGGACAGGTCGAAGCGGCGAGTCGTGGGTTCGTGCGACAGACATGGGCAGCGGGACCGTCCGCGCTCGGGCCGAGCTCCCTCCCCCACTGTTCGGTGAGGGCATCACCGTCGTCGACGACACGGTGTGGCAGCTGACCTGGCGTGACGGTGTGGCCATCGCTCGGGACCAGGAGACCCTGAGCGAGCAGCGTCGGGTCGCACTGGACGCCGAGGGCTGGGGCATCTGCGCGCTTGCCGACAGCCTCGTAACCAGTGACGGCTCGTCGACCCTCACCTTCCGCGACCCCCGAACGTTCGAAGCGCAGCGCACCGTCCAGGCGCGCCGGGACGGAGTTGCCGTCACTCACCTCAACGAACTCGAGTGCGCGGACGACGGCACCATCTACGCCAATGTGTGGACCACCGACACCCTCGTCCGTATCGACCCCGCCGACGGCGGCGTGATCGCGGCGATAGACGCAAGCGCACTACGCGACGCCTTGCCGCCCGGGCCGCGGGACGTCGACGTCCTCAACGGCGTCGCCCAGATTCCCGGAACCGACCGTTTCCTCCTCACCGGAAAATACTGGCCGCGCATGTTCGAGGTCCGATTCGTTCCCTGACAGGCCGGTCCCACCAGCTTGCCCGGGGTTGCTGTGGTCGGATGTCCGCCGACTAGGACAGAATTGGGGAGTGACCGGACCGCGCGAACCCTTCGACTCCGACAGCAGTCGGGCGCCCCACGGCAATTCCGGGCCCACCGCTCATCCCGGCTACGACAATTATCCTCCGGCTGCCCGCTCCGGAGGACGACGTACGCCGTTGCCGCCCCTGCATCCGGTGGGCGGTGGGCAGCGATCCCGGTCGGAGGAGGACCGGGCGAACGCACCCAAGGCGCCGCCGATGCCGCGCAAGCTCACGGTCACCCGGGTAGCCGCCATGCGCAGTCGCGAGCTGACCAACAGGACGATCGCCACTTTCCACCGGGCAGCGAAAGCTGACGGGGCGGACAAATCGGGACTCACCGCGCTCACCTATGCGGTGATGACCAACAACGCGACCGATGCGGCCATCGCCGTCGCGCTCGCGAACACCCTGTTCTTTTCCGCGGCGACGGGCGAGGACAAGACCAAGGTCGCGCTGTACCTTCTGATCACCATCGCCCCGTTCGCGGTCATCGCTCCACTGATCGGCCCGATGCTCGACCGTCTTCAGCACGGTCGGCGCATCGCCCTCGCGTCGTCGTTCGGACTGCGTACCGCGCTAGCGATCATCCTGGTCTTCAACTTCGACAGCTGGGTGCTCTATCCCGCCGCACTCGGGATGATGGTGCTCAGTAAGTCGTTCTCGGTCCTCAAGAGCGCTGTCACACCACGAGTACTACCGCCCGAGATCGACCTCGTCCGGGTCAACTCCCGGCTCACCGTGTTCGGTCTCCTCGGCGGAACCATCGGCGCGGGCGCTCTCGCGGGCGCTCTCGCACTGGCCACCGGATCGTCCATGGCGACGTTGTGGCTGGCCGCGGTGATCACCGTCCTCGGTGCCTACCTGAGCATGCGTATCCCGTCGTGGGTGGAGGTGACCGAAGGCGAGGTCCCGGCCACCCTCACCTATCACGGTGACGACCGGCGCACCGAGGTCATCGACCGCACCCGCGTGATGCCGGAGGCGGACGCCGGGCCCAAGTCGGGCAAGCGCAGGCAGCCGCTGGGACGGGCGGTCATCACCGGACTGTGGGGCAACAGCACGATCCGCGTGCTCACCGGGTTCCTCACCCTGTACATCGCGTTCGTGGCGAAGTCCCGGACCGACCACGAACCGCTGATCCAGGCCGCGATGCTGGGCTTGGTCGGGGCAGCTGCCGGCATCGGGAACTTCACCGGCAACGCCGCCGGCGCCCGCCTCAAACTCGGTCGTCCGGCCCTGATCGTTCTGCGCTGCACGGGCGCCGTCTGGGTGGTGGCCGTGATCGCTGCCGTCACCGACAACCTCCTGACCGCAGCCGTTGCCACCCTCGTCGGGTCGGCGGCGAGCGCCCTGGCCAAGGTGTCGCTGGACGCATCGTTGCAACACGATCTGCCGGAAGAATCGATCGCCTCGGGATTCGGTCGTTCGGAGACGGTGCTGCAGCTCAGCTGGGTGGTGGGCGGTGCGCTGGGCGTCCTGCTCCCCACCGAGTATTGGATCGGATTCACCGTGGTGTCGGCGGTCATGACCGTCGGACTCGTGCAGACGGTCCTCACCTACCGGGGCAGCACGCTGCTGCCAGGCCTCGGCGGAAAACGGCCCGACCTCGCCGAACAGGAAGTAACTCAGCCAATCTCGACCCACAGGGCCGACCGATCGACGGGAAATGTGACGTAAGTGAGTATGCAGGCGCGAACCAAGAAGACCCTGGCACTGATCACCGTGGGACTGGTGGTTGCGACCGTGGCCTTCGTCGGGGTTCTGTACGCGCTCATTCGGGACTCCGATCCCCGCCTGCCCGAGATCACCGCCTTCGCGCACGGCCACGCGGAGCAGGTGGCCCCACTGGCGTTCTGCAATCTGTATCTCGAGAACTGCGAGACGGGCCGGCTTGCCGAGCTGAACGTGCCCCCCGGATCCGCGCTGCAGTTGTCGCTGCCCCAGGAGATCGTCGACGCACCGTGGCGCATGGTCGTCGTCTATCAGGACCCGTCGGGGCAGGTCGTCGTGCAGGAGAGGGCGCACCGCGCGGGTGAGACCCGTGCAGTGACCGTGCAATCGACGGAAGAATTACAGCTGGCCGGAGTCGAAATTCAGTTGCCCTCCGCCGTCATCGACGAGCAGGGGCTGACGCAAGCGCGGGCCGCCTGGTCGATCAAGACGGCCTGATTCGACAGCAAACGAAAAAGGAACCCCGCACCGTGTCGTGGTGCGGGGTTCCTTTTTGCAGAAAGCGTTCTGTCAGCTGTCGAGTTCCCGGGCGACGGCGCGGACCACCTCGGAGATGCGCTGAGCCGTCTTGCGGTCGGGGTATTTGCCCCGGCGCAGGTCGGGCTGCACCTTCGCCTCGAGAAGCGTGATCATGTCCTCGACCATGCCGTGCAATTCGTCGGGGGTGTGCTTCTTCGCGGAAGGTTCCTTGCGCCCGGCGTTCTGGCGCAGCGACGGCGCCGGGTCGAGCACTTTCAAGCTCAACGCCTGAGGACCGCGCCGCCCGGCGGCCATGCCGAACTCGACGCGCTGGCCGGCCTTGAGGCCCTCGACGCCTTCGGGCAGGGCGGACGAACGCACATAGACGTCCTCCCCCTCTTCCTGCGACAGAAAGCCGAAGCCCTTTTCGACGTCGTACCACTTCACCTTGCCGGTCGGCACCGCGTTCACCCGCTCATCACTTGAAGTGCAATTGGTATGCAAAACAACGCGCCCCACCTTTGGTGCGGGACGCGCAGTATCCACAGTCTACCTTGCACACACTGCCTCCGGCATTCGGGTTTCCAGGCATTATCGTTGCTGGTGTGCCCCTAGAATCGACTCCCCCGAGCACGCCCGGGACCCCCCGCACCCACGATGGTCTGCTGCGGGTGGCGCTTGCCTTGTTCGCGGTCGGATTCCTCGCGATCGTGGCGATCTTCCTCACCCCGGCGGTCTCGGACAGCGATCCCGGCCTCGTCCTGTATCTCATCGCGCTCGCGTGCCCGATCGGGTTCCTCCTCGGGATCGTGGCGGCGCTGAGACAGGGCCGACGAACACGCTGATCGTGCACACGCTCGGCGACGACATCCAGACCCTCACTACGACGGGACGATCATGAGACTTCTGCTCAACATCATCTGGCTGATCTTCGGTGGGCTCTGGCTCGCCCTGGGCTACTTCGTCGCCGGAATTCTCTGCTGCATTCTGATCATCACCATTCCGTTCGGGATCGCCTCCTTCCGCGTCGGCGTCTACGCGCTGTGGCCGTTCGGGAAGACGGTCGTCGACAAACCGACGGCCGGGGTGGCGTCGCTGATCGGCAACGTCATCTGGTTCATCATCGCCGGTCTGTGGCTGGCGATCGCCCACATCGTCACCGCGGTTGCCATGGCGATCACCATCATCGGCATCCCCCTCGCCGTCGCGAACATCAAGATGATTCCGATCTCGCTCATGCCTCTCGGTAAGGACATAGTCGACGCTCCACGCTGATGTGACGTTACTCACATAACGGCCCGGTAACAGAAGAGCAACGGGTCGGCGATAGGCACGTCTCGCCGCTACTAGCTGGGAAGAGTCCGCGAGGCCCCGAATAGTGGGCTGCATCAGGCACGGACACGGGGCGTTATCAAATGGTGACACTGAGGCCTCGGACCGTTACCGTCGTCAGCGGTCGAGCAAACATCGGCCACATCCGGCCCGCCGCGCCAAGCCTCGTCCCGCGGGTACCGGAGTCCCGACGAAGCATTCCAGGGACGAGGACGGGGGACCCAAAGTCCTCCAGGGAACACGAGTTCCCAGGCGGACACCGGTCCGAATGTGCCACGCACAGTCGGACCTTGGGGTGAAGCCAGACCCTCTCCAAGCCAGGAGGGGTGAGGCCGGGCGACCTCTCAGCCCGAACCCGACAGCTGACCTCGCAGGCGCGTGTGGAGAGGATCTCGACCCACTATGAGCGGACGTCATCGCAAGCCCACCACCACCGGCCGTACCGTCGCCAAGGTCGCCGTCACCGGCGCCATCATGGGCGTCGCCGGAGCAGCCTTCTCGGGCACCGCCAACGCAGCCCCCGATTCCGACTGGGACCGCCTCGCGCAGTGTGAGTCCGGCGGAAACTGGGGCATCAACACCGGAAACGGCTACCAGGGCGGCCTGCAGTTCTCGCCCAGCACGTGGAACGCACACGGCGGCAGCCAGTACGCCGCCACCGCCAACCAGGCTTCACGCGAAGAGCAGATCGTCGTTGCCGAGCGCGTTCTCGACTCGCAGGGATGGGGCGCATGGCCGTCCTGCTCCTCGAGCCTCGGCCTGAGCAGCGCCCCCACCCAGCGCAACGCGCCGGCCACCGTGCCCGACGTCCCGGAGGCCCCGGCGCTCCCCGACCTCACCAGCGGCGTTCCGAGCACCAATGCGGCTCCGGAGGCTGCGGACGCCATCGACTCGGCCATCGAGGCCGTCAAGGCTCAGGGTATCCAGATCGATCCCCAGATCCTGCAGCTCATCGACGCCAACCGGGCCCTGCTTCCGCAGTAAGTCCTTCGGCACAGCGACGAGGGGCCCTGCACCATTCCGGTGCAGGGCCCCTCTTCTGCCGTTGTACTAGCGGTTGATCACCGTGTGCGGATGCGCGTACGGCAACGACTCCGCCGGCAGCGGGAACTCGGTGTCCTCGCCGAACGGGGACAGACCGCCCGCCCGGCTCGACGACAGTTCGGTCACGGCGTGATCTCCATCGGCGGTTTCGGGCCACCCTGGATCCACATACTGCTTCTTAGAATTGTTAGCCACGGGGACATTTTGACAGGAGCGGTCGGCGACGTACAGCCCAGGTCTCTAATCTGATAGTCGATGACCGACACCGACGACACCGTCACGACCCCCGGCGCCGCTACGAGCACCGCCGGCGGCGCAAGTCTCGCCGACTGGCTGGCAGCGCGCAGCGACGCCCACCTGATCGCGCTGCTTCGTGCGCGCCCCGACTTGGCGGTCCCCCCGCCTGCCACGATCGTCGTTCTCGCCGGACGCGCCGAACAGCGGGCGTCGGTGGCCCGTGCCGCCGACAATCTCACCTCACTCGAGTTCGGCATCCTCGAACTACTCGCCCTCGACAAGGCGGACGAGATGCCTGTCTCCCGCGCCACACTCCTGGGCGCAGTGGGGACGAGGGTGACCAAGAAGACGGTCGACGCCACCCTCGACACCCTGCGGTCGCTGGCACTGGTGTGGGGCGATGCCGACAATCTCCGCATCGTTCCCGCCGTCGTCGCGACCATTCCGTGGCGTGTCGGACGTATCGCCGAGCCCACGGAGACGCTCGATGAGGCCGGCATCACCGCTGCTCTGGCACAGCTGGTGACGGTCGAACGCGACATCCTCGAGACGCTCGCCCGCTCAACGTCCGTCGGTCGGACGCGGGACGCGGCCCCGGGAACGCCTGCCGATCGGCCCGTGCAGCGCCTTCTCGCCGCCGGACTCCTGCGCTGGGTCGACGAAGAGACGGTGGAGCTGCCGTTCCAGGTGCGTCAGGTCCTGCGCGGTGAAGCCGCTTTCGACCCCACCTCCCTGACGCCGCCCGCCGTGACCGGCCGTAAGTACAAACCAGCCGACATCAATGCCGCAGCGGCGGGTGAGGCCCTCGAATTGGTCCGCCACTGCGAGGACGTCGTCAAGGTGCTCGGAGAGGCGCCCGCGCCCGCCCTGCGGGCCGGCGGTCTGGGTGTCCGGGAGCTACGGCGCATCGCGAAGGTGTCCGGGATCGACGAGAACCGGCTGAGTCTGCTGGTCGAGCTTCTCGCGGCGGCCGGGTTGATCGCGAGCGGCGCGCCTGATCCGGCTCCGCCCTCGGACAGTGGGGACAGCTACTGGGCGCCGACGGCCGCCGTCGACAACTGGCTGAACGCGCCGATCGCCCGGCGATGGCACGCATTGGCCGCCGGATGGCTCGAGCTGCCGCGCATGGCGTGGTTCATCGGTATGCGCGATTCCAACGACAAACCGGTTGCCGCCTTGTCGGAGGAGGTGCGGGCGCCGTCCGCACCCCGCGACCGGCAGACGATCCTCGGGCTTCTCGCCGAACTCGGGAGCGGTCAGTCCGCAGCGCCCGCGGAATTGAGCCGACTGCTCGCGTGGCGTCGCCCGCGGTGGGGTGCCCGACTGCGCGTCCATGCGGTGGAGCGGACCCTCGACGAGGCCGCGACTCTCGGTCTGGTCGCGCGCGGCGCCCTCAGCTCTGCCGGTCGTGCGCTCATTCACGGCGGTGACGCCGAGGCAGAGATGCATGCCTCACTCCCCGAGCCCGTCGACCACGTTCTCGTGCAGGCCGACCTCACCGTCGTCGCTCCGGGACCGCTCACGCCCGACCTGCTCGAGCAGATCGCCCTGGTCGCGGACATCGAGTCGGCCGGTGCCGCGTCCATGTACCGGATCAGCGAAGACAGCGTGCGCAGGGCACTCGACGCCGGAATGACTGCCGCCGAGCTGCACAGCCTCTTCACGACCCGGTCGCGCACCCCCGTGCCGCAGTCGTTGTCGTACCTGATCGACGACGTTGCCCGGCGGCACGGACGGCTGCGGGCCGGAGTCGCCTCGTCCTTCGTCCGCTGTGAGGATCCCGCCCTGCTCGCCGAGGTGCTGGCGTCGCCCGTGGCCGCGTCATTGGCGCTCCGCGCGCTGGCGCCGACGGTGGCGGTGTCGCAGGCCCCGCTGCGGGAGGTACTGAACGAACTGCGCGCCGCCGGGTTCGCGCCCGCGGGTGAGGATTCTTCGGGAGCGCTGGTCGACCTCCGTCCGCGGGGCGCGCGGGTGCTGACCCGTCGCAAGGCCCCCGGGTCTCGAGCACCGGCCGTCGCCACCGACGCGCAGCTCGACGCAGTGGTCCGCACCCTGCGTGCGGGTGATCTGGCCGCATCGGCTCACGGCCGCGGCAGCATCCGCGCCGACGGGTCGCGAGCCAGCAGTGCCGCCACCGTCGCACTGCTCAGCACTGCCGCCCGCGAGAAGAGCAGCGTGTCCATCGGCTACGTCGACGCGCAGGGCGTCGCGACGCACCGCATCGTCGACCCCGTGAGCGTCGGCGGGGGTCAACTCGACGCGTTCGACCCGGCGAGTGGCAGTGTCCGTCGCTTCACACTGCACCGAATCACCTCCGTCGCACGAGTCGACTGAACGGCGCCTCGGATAACGATTGTGCGCAAACACCTGGACTCAGGGTTTCCGGGCAATAACGTGTTACGGGTATGTACCTGGCCGGGGACGACTACCAGGAGGCTGGAACATGAGTGTTACCGGAACGGGCCGGCGGACGATGCTGCGCGCAGTCGTACGTCTGATGGTCGCCGTGGTCATTCTGCCGTTGGCATTCGTGCTGGCCGGAGGCGGAACTGCTGCGGCGAATCCGTATGACCGGCTGCGTGAACACTGGGTTGCCGCCCCGGGAGGTGTCGGGCAGATCAAGGTACGGATATGGCTGGCGAACAACGGCAGCAACAAGGCCCTGTACTTGCTCGACGGCCTCCGCGCACCCAACGACGTCAGCGGCTGGGAGCACGAGACCAACGCCGCGTGGCTGTCGGATCACGGAATCAACGTGGTCGAGCCCGTCGGCGGGATGTCCAGCTTCTACTCGGACTGGTACGCCCCGAGCAATACCAACGGACAGCCCTACACCTACAAGTGGGAGTCGTTCCTGACCCAGAACCTGCCCGACTTCCTCGCGAACGTGTACGGCATCAGTCGGACGAGCAACGCCGTGGCCGGCCTGTCGATGGGCGGCAATGCAGCCCTCATTCTGGCGGCATATCACCGCGACCAGTTCACGTTCGCCGGTTCGATGTCCGGATATCTCAACCTGTCGGCACCGGGCATGCGCGAAGCCATTCGGGTGTCGATGCTCGACTCCGGCGGCTACAACTCCGACTCCATGTGGGGGCCGCCGTGGGATCCGGCCTGGCTCCGCAACGACCCCTTCGTCGTCGCCCCCCTGCTCCGCGGGCTGCCGATGTGGATCTCCGCGGGAAGCGGGCTGCCCGGTGCGTACGACCGGCCGGACTCCGCCATCGGCGTGTTCAACACCAGCACCGCGATGGGCCTCGAAGCGATCGCCCTCGCCCAGAACCGCGCCTTCCAGGTACGGCTCGACACTCTGGGAATTCCCGCGCACTACGACTTCCCCGCCTCCGGAACCCACACCTGGGGTTACTGGCAGGATCAGCTCTGGGCCATGCTCCCGATGATGAAGGCGTCGATCGGCGCCTGATCCCCCTGTGAGTACTTGTTAACCGCGGGCGGTTAACAAGTACTCACAGGGCTGAAAGTGCTAGTCGCGACCCGGCATTCAAAGTGGTTGAAATTTGTGCCATGGCGTGGATCACAATCTCTGGACTTCCATGCCCGTGCTCGCCAAAATTTCTCATGCGCCGCTCGTCATCACGTAGCAGGTTGTCCGTGTAGCGCCCCTGCCAGCTGATATAGATCGTTGGCAGGGGCTGCGCTTGGCTGCGCCGCACGACTCGCGCGGTGTCGCCCCACCCCATCAGTCACGGTGAGCCGACAGTAGCCACGCAGGCAGCATGGCCCGGCCCTTGTCGTCGCGCTCCCAGTTCGCGGCCTCCTCCGGTCCGAGCAGCGCGTGGATGAAGGCGGGGCGAACGTCGTCGATGTTCCAGTACTCCGCGACGGCCTCGCGTAACTCTTCCTCGGTCACCGGATTCGGTCCTTGCCCCTCGGGGAAGGCACCCTTCGCGAACACCAGGATGTAGTACTGCGCACCGGGTGCCGCCGCTCGGGCGACGGCGTGCAGGTAATCGCGGCGACGGTCCACGGGGAGCGAATGGAACAGGGTGCTGTCGACGATCGTGGCGAACCGTCCGTCGAAGCCTGTGAAGGAACTGATGTCCGCCACCTGAAAGGTGGCCGTTGTCAGTCCACGGTCCGCCGCGGCCGCCCGAGCCACGCCAATGGCCGTCGGCGACAGGTCCAGACCGACCACCGTGTACCCCTGCGCCGCCAAGTGGAGGGAAGTCTCGGCGTGTCCGCAGCCCGCGTCCAATACGTCGCTGCGGAACTTGCCCTCGGCGATCAGTCCGGCGATTTCGGGTTGCGGCTCACCGATGTTCCATGGCACCGGTCCCGAAAAATCCTCCGCATCCCCGCGGTAGATGTCATCCCACGGCGCAACCTGGTCGTCGGTCATGACATCGACGGTACGCCCGCGCTTTCCCCGCCACAGCGCATCGGCACGGCGCTGATTATGAGTCGCTAACCGGTCAAGTTCACCTCGATGCAGTAGGTGCGTTGCGGTTCCGAGAAGGCGATGGGAAATGCGGCGTCGAACTGGTTGCACAGGGATTCGTCGTCCTGGCCGTCGACGCGTTCGACCACTGTGACGGTGTCGGGTTGGGAACAGACACCCGGAACGATTCTGCCGTCGTCCTCGAGGAGGTAGCACGAATCCTTCACCATGTTCGGGATCAGGCACAGCGTGCTTTCGACGGTGTCGTCCTCCCCCACCAGCGTGTAGGAGAAGTAGTCGTCACCGCACTGGACGTCACCGTCCTGCTTGGTGGCCACCTCGTACGTGGCGTCGTCGTCGGAGCAGTCTCGCTTTTCGTGCTCGGTCTCGGCGGCCGTGGTCGAGGCGGATTCGAAGAAGACGCAATCTCCGACGTCGAGGCTGTTCTGGTCGGCACTACGCACTGCGAACAGGCCGACTGCGGCGACAGCGGCGAGGAGCACCACGGCGACCACAGTGAGGGTGATGAACAGGCCCTTGCGCGACTTCTTCGGAGGCGGATACTGACCGCCGGGCGGGTACTGCCCGTACTGTCCCGGCGGCGGACCGTACTGGCCCTGCTGTCCCGGCGGCGGACCGTACTGGCCCTGCTGGTAAGGCTGCTGCGGGTACTGGCCCTGCTGGTAGGGCTGATTCTGCTGGTACGGCTGCTGCGGGTTGTTCGGCGGCTGGCCGGGGGTGTTCGGATCGGGACGTGAGGGGTCGGGGGGCTGGGTCATCTCAGGCCTCGTCTCTGGGGGAACCACCGGCTCACCTCTCAATTTAGGCGGCCACCGCCCAGAATGTGCTGGTATCGAGCCAGGTGAGAGGTGGCGACGTGGCGCGCCGACGCCCATACCAGGACAATGGACAGGCTGGCCAGAATCCGGCGTGACAAGGAGGCTTCCGTGACCGACGGACCGTTGATCGTCCAATCCGACAAGACGTTGCTGTTGGAGGTTGATCACGAACGCGCGAACGACGCCCGGCAGGCGATCGCGCCGTTCGCCGAACTCGAGCGTGCGCCGGAACACGTCCACACCTACCGCATCACTCCCCTGGCCCTGTGGAATGCGCGAGCGGCCGGGCACGACGCCGAACAGGTGGTCGACGCCCTCGTCAACTTCTCCCGCTATGCCGTGCCGCAGCCTCTGCTGGTCGACATCGTCGACACCATGGCACGGTACGGCCGATTGCAGCTGGTGAAGAACCCTGCGCACGGGTTGACCCTCGTCAGTCTGGACCGCGCCGTGCTCACCGAGGTGACCCGGCACAAGAAGATTGCCCCGATGCTCGGCGCCCGTGTCGACGACGACACCGTGGTAGTCCACCCGAGTGAGCGCGGACGACTCAAGCAGCTCCTCCTCAAGGTGGGCTGGCCGGCCGAAGACCTCGCCGGATATGTCGACGGTGAAGCCCACCAGATCGACCTCGACTACGACGGCACGTCGCCCGGATCGGCGGACGGCCATTGGCATTTGCGCGACTATCAGGAAATGGCAGCCGACTCCTTCTGGGCGGGCGGTTCCGGTGTCGTCGTCCTTCCCTGTGGCGCAGGCAAGACCATGGTCGGTGCCGCCGCCATGGCCAAGGCGAAAGCCACCACGTTGATCCTCGTCACGAACACCGTCGCGGGACGCCAGTGGAAGCGGGAGCTCATCGCCCGCACCTCCCTCACCGAGGAGGAAATCGGCGAATATTCCGGTGAGCGCAAGGAGATTCGGCCGGTCACCATCGCCACGTACCAGGTGATCACCCGCCGGACCAAGGGCGAGTACAAGCACCTCGAACTGTTCGACTCCCGCGACTGGGGCCTCGTGATCTACGACGAGGTCCACCTTCTTCCGGCCCCGGTGTTCCGGATGACCGCCGACCTGCAGTCCCGTCGCCGCCTCGGCCTCACCGCCACGTTGGTGCGTGAGGACGGTCGCGAGGGTGACGTCTTCTCGCTGATCGGCCCCAAGCGGTACGACGCACCGTGGAAGGACATCGAGGCCCAGGGCTGGATCGCTCCCGCCGACTGCGTCGAGGTGCGGGTCACGTTGACCGATGCCGAGCGCATGGCCTACGCAGTCGCCGAACCCGACGAGCGGTACAAGCTGTGTTCCACAGCACACACGAAAATCGCAGTGGTCAAATCGATCCTCGAGCGGCATACCGATGCACCCACGCTCATCATCGGCGCCTACCTCGACCAACTCGACGAGCTGGGCGAGGCGTTGAACGCACCTGTCATCAAGGGCTCCACCAAGAACAAGGAACGTGAGGAACTCTTCGACAGCTTCCGGGCAGGTGACATCCAGACGTTGGTGGTGAGCAAGGTCGCCAACTTCTCGATCGATCTTCCGGAAGCGTCCGTCGCGGTACAGGTTTCGGGCACGTTCGGTTCGCGGCAGGAGGAAGCCCAGCGGCTCGGACGGCTGCTGCGCCCCAAGCAGGACGGCGGCCAAGCGCACTTCTACTCCGTCGTCGCCCGCGACACCCTCGACGCCGAGTACGCCGCACACCGGCAGCGCTTTCTGGCGGAGCAGGGCTATGCGTACCGGATCACCGACGCCGACGACCTCCTCGGGCCCGCCATCGGGTGACTCCGCCGCCGCGGAGCCTGGGACTCTAAGCTGGTGCCGTGCGACATTTCGAGTTCACCGTCGATCGGGCCTACGCGAAGTCTGTGAATCAGACGTTCGCCGATATGCGACGCCTCCAGGTGTCCGCGGTCATCGTTGCCCTGCTGTTCGCGGCCGCGGCCGTGGGGCTGATCCTGCTCGGGCATCCGTGGTCGATCATCCTCGGCGTCGTGGTGGCGCTCGTCGCTCTCACGTCGGTATGGGTGGCGTTCTGGGTGCCCAAGAAGGTGGGCAGCATCGAAGACCTGTATGCGAAGAGTCCATTGGTCCCGGCCGTGATCTCGGAAGTGCACCCGCGTGCGCTCACGCTGCTGTCGCTGATCGACGCAGCGAAGCCTGCGGCAGGGCGGCCGTCGTACGTGCTGGTCACCCGGAACGTTCCGATCCGTGCACATCAGAAGCAGAACGTCGGCGACAGGGTGCCGTCCGTCGCGCTTCTGAGCGACCGCAACACGCACAGCGCCGCCGACACCTGGGAGATGGTCAGTCCGATGCCCATCGCCTGGGGGACGCGCGACTCCTCGGTGCGCGCCCGCGCAGCCGAAGCCATCGATCAGGCGGAATGGGAATTTCTGGAGGGCAAGATCCCCGAGTCGGAACACGTGCGCACGAGTCCCGATCAGCGAGTGGCCGTGTCCGAGCACGAGCTTCCCGAGAGCCTCCGCTGAACTAGTCGGGCCAGCCGTCTGCCGGCGTGCGCGGGTCGTCCGCCAGCAGCGCTGCCATCCACGAATCCCGCCGGACTCCACGTTGGAGCAGCCCACGGCGCTGCACTCCCTCGAACCGGAATCCCAGTTTGCGGGCCACCGCCGCGGAGTCGTGGTTGCCGACGAAGGCACGCCACTCGATGCGTTCGAGACCCATCCCACCCGGCCGAAACGCAAAGTCGCACACCACCTCCACCGCGGATGCCATGAGACCTCGAGAGCGGGCACCGGCGGCGAGCCAGTATCCGATTTCGGCCGACGAGCTGTCGCGCGCGAGTAGTCCGATCATCCCCACCGCCGGTCCGTCGGCGCGCTCGCGAATTGCCCAGACCGGGCTGCGATCCGCCCATCCGGAGGGGACGGTCCGCCACACGAAGTGCTCGGCGTCTGATCGTGCATAGGGCGAGGGCATGGTGGTCCACTCGGCGATCGCGGAGTCGCTACAGGCGGCACAGATCGCGTCGATGTCGCTGACGACCGGCGGGCTCAGCCACACGGTGCCGGTGTTCAGGGTGACGACGAACATGCCGCCACTGTAGGCCTGCGAGCCGGCGATCAGCGCAGCGCCGGGAGTACTTCCTTCTCGAACAGCTCGATACCGGACGTGTCGTACGCGGCTTCGGGAAAGTAGAAGATGCCGTAGGTCATGCCCTGCGCCTTGAGAGCGGACAGCTTCTCGATGATCTGATCCGGGGTACCCACGCCCGGCATTCCGCGGAAGGCGCCGAGAGTTCCCTCCGCCGCCTCGGCGCCGACATAGGGGGTGACGCGCTCGACCAGCGTGGCCAGTCGCTGCTCGACCTCGGCCTCGGTGGTTCCGATTGCGACGTTGTAGTTGGCCGACCGGACGATGGCATCGAAGTCGGTTCCGACGTCCTCACAGTGCCTGCGGAGGATCTCGGACTTGTGGGCGAATCCTTCGGGAGTGCCGTCGAAGTTGGTGTACTGCGCGTACTTCGCCGCGATCTTCAGGGTCACCTTTTCGCCGCCACCGGCAATCCACAGGGGAATGCCGCCCTCTTGGAGAGGAAGTGGCCGCACGATCGCCCCGTCCACCTGGTAGTGCGTGCCTGCAAGGGTCGCGCTGCCGTTGATCCAGGCCTGGCGCAGAATCTGAACGCCTTCTTCGAGGCGACCGAGACGCTCACCGGGCGAGGGGAATCCGTATCCGTAGGCCCTCCACTCGTGCTCGTACCAGCCGCCTCCGATGCCCATCTCCACTCGCCCACCGGAGATGAGATCGGTGGTGGCGGCCACCTTGGCCAGATACGCGGGATTGCGGTAGCTGACCGCGGTGCACATCTGGCCGAGCCGCACCCGCGAGGTGACGGCAGCGAGAGCGGACATCAGGGTCCACGCCTCGTGGGTTGCCTCCTCGGTGGGCGCCGGAACGGTGTGGAAGTGGTCGTACACCCAGAGCGAATCCCAGGAGCCGCGGTCGGCACGCAACGAGAAGTCGCGCATCACCGCCCACTGCTCGGAAGGATCGATACCGACGAGGTCGAGGCGCCAGCCTTGAGGAACGAACAATCCGAAGCGCATGAGAAGAATGTACCCACAGTCCAGGTAGTCCTGCAGGGTGCGGCGCCACCCGCGGCCCGATCGTTTGAACAGGCGCTACCGTCACAGCATGGCCCGCTTTCCTTCCACCGAACAGTGGTACCGATGGAGCGCGAAACACAGTCGCGGAATCGACGTGTGCGTTGCCGGCGTCGTCACCGTTCTCAGTCTCCTCACCGCGGCGGAGGCGAGCGTGACCGCGGTGGTCGTTTCCTTGGGGATGACGGTGCCGCTGGCCTGGCGTCGTTCGCACACGGTGGTGTCGGGTTTCGTCATCGCCGCGTTCTCCGTGCTGCACCTTGTCGTGATCGCACACACCCTCCTGCTGTCCGTAGTCGCGGTCCCCATCGCGCTCTACGCTTTCGCCGCCTACGGTCCGCGGTGGAGTAGTTTCACTGCGCTCGGTCTCGCCATGGTCGGGGCTGTGGGCGCGACGGTGAAGTACTTCTCCGACAGCAAGTCGTCCGAGATACTCGTGTACAACTCCCTCGCCTTCGTCGTCTTCGTCCTCGCGGTGTGGGCCTTCGGTGACCTGCGCCGGGTTCGGATGAAGGAACTCGACGGGCTGGCGGAGCGAGCTCGGCTCCTCGAACTCGAACGGGAACAGGAAGCCGAGATCGCCACCATCACCGAGCGCACGCGGATTGCCCGGGAGATGCACGATATCGTCGCCCACTCGCTGACCGTGGTCATCGCTCAGGCCGACGGTGGGCGGTACGGGGCCGCCCAGGATCCCGCAGCGGCACTCGCTGCGCTGGAGACGATCGCCGCCACAGGCAGGCAAGCGCTGACGGATATGCGGGCCCTGCTGTCTGTGTTGCGGGAGGACCGACCCCGGGACTTCGCCATGATCCCCGGTGCGTCGGATATCGAGTCGCTCGTCGCAGACCTTCGCAGAAGTGGGGTGGACGTGCACCTGCAGATCGAAGGTAACCCGCGGAAACTGCCACCGGGAACGAGTCTTACCGCGTACCGGATCGTGCAGGAGTCGCTGACCAACGTGCTCAAGCACGCCGGGCCGGGGGCGCACGCTGACGTCGAAATGCGCTGGACCGAGCACGATCTGGTTGTCACTGTCGTGGACGACGGCCGGGGCGTTTCGGCGGCGCTCATCGAACCATCCGCAGGTGGGCAGGGCTTGATCGGGATGACGGAGCGCGCACGACTTCACGGCGGCCGGGTGACGGCTGGTCCCAAACCTGGTGGCGGCTATCGGGTCCGCGCCGTCCTCCCTCACGGAAACACCTAGGGTGAGTGCATGGACGAACACGGCGGCCGCATCGATGTTGCGCTGATCGACGACCAGCAACTGGTCCGCGCCGGATTCCGGATGGTCATCGATTCGCAGCCGGACCTGTCTGTGGTAGTCGAGGCGTCGGACGGGCGGCAGGCGCTCACCGAACTCGCGGCACGTCGCGTCGATGTCGTTTTGATGGATGTGCAGATGCCGCGCATGGACGGCATCGAAACCACCCGCCAGCTGCTGGCCGCAGAAGATGCGCCGAAAGTGGTGGTACTCACCACGTTCGACAACGACGAGTATGTCCTGTCCGCGATCCGGGCGGGTGCGAGTGGCTTTCTCCTCAAGGACGTTCCACCGGAACAGTTGCTCGACGGTATCCGGACGGTGCACCGGGGCGACGCCGTGATCGAGGCGCGGGCCACTCGCCGCTTACTACAGCACGTGGGGCCGTTACTCGAGGATTCGATGGATCGGGCACAGCTTCCGGAGGAGCTCACACCCCGTGAGATGGAAGTCCTCGAGGCCATGGCGTATGGGCTGTCCAATACGGAGATCGCGGCGCAGCTCCACATATCGGAGACCACGGTGAAGACGCATGTGGGGCGTGTCCTGTCGAAAACGCACTCACGAGACAGGGTGCAAGCGGTGGTGTTCGCGTTCCAGGTCGGTTTGGTGCGCCGCTCGGACCTTCTCGGTACCGAGGACTGACGCTGTGGGCCCACGTCGTCCTACCGGAGGATGACGGCCGCGGCTGGAAGATGGCTCCGCGCTCCGACGCGCACACCGCTTCACCTGCAATAACGTCGATTCCGTGATGACAAGGACCAACACGGAGGTGGGGACGACGATGCAGGCTGCGGTCCGCGCGAGCGGAGTAACGAAGGTATACGGCACGGGTGAGACAGCGGTGCGGGCGCTGGGCGGAGTGGACGTCGATTTCGCACGAGGCGAATTCACCGCCATCATGGGTCCGTCGGGTTCCGGCAAGTCGACACTGATGCACTGCCTGGCCGGACTGGACACGGTGTCGGCCGGCCGCGTGTTTCTCGGCGACACCGAGGTGACCGGGTTGGGCGACGGGGAGCTGACCGAACTGCGGCGCGAGCGGATCGGATTCGTGTTCCAAGCGTTCAACCTTCTACCGGTTCTGAGCGCACGAGCCAACATGATGTTGCCGATGCGCCTGGCGGGCAGCACCCCGTCGCCACAGTGGATGGCGGAAGTGGTCGCCAAGCTCGGGCTCACCCACCGGCTCGATCATCTCCCCCACGAGTTGTCGGGCGGGCAACAACAGCGGGTGGCTGTGGCGCGCGCTCTGCTTCCGCAGCCCGACGTCGTCTTTGCCGACGAGCCGACCGGAAACCTCGATTCACACTCCGGTACAGAGGTTCTCGGGCTCCTGCGAACGTGCGTGCGGGAGACGTCGCAGACGGTGGTGATGGTGACGCACGACCCGGTGGCCGCGTCGTATGCGGACCGGGTGGTTCTCATTGCAGACGGTCTGATCGCCGGTGACATTCTCCGGCCGACCGTAGATTCCGTGATCGCGTCGATGCGCGCACTCGGCGCGAACGACCTCGCGGCGGTGCGGCGTTGAGGGAGCTGGCTTTGGCGCAGGCCCGGGCGCACGCGGGCCGGTACATGGCGTCGATTCTCGCGGTGGTCATCGCCGTCGGGTACATCGTGGCGACGCTGACCTTGAACTCCACCGTCGGCGCCGGAATCGACAACTCGCTCGCTGTGCAATATCGGGGCACCGACGCGGTCGCTTCCGGGCCGGGCGCCAGGGCGGCCGACCTCGCCCGGATCCCCGGCGTCGCCGCGACGACCGATGACGTGAGCGCCGCCGTCCGGGTCGATTCTGCGATCGACGGAAAGTCCTACGGTGACGCCGTGTCGATCGCGGACGACAGTGTGTTGCGGTGGCAGCAGGTCTCCGACGGAGAACTGCCCAGGGGACTCGGCGAGGCGCTGGTGAGTAAGGACGCCGGAATCCCTGTCGGCTCGGAGATCACGGTGACCGCACTCGACGCGAGCGACGGTGTGACCACCAGTGTGCGCGTCGTCGGGCTGGTCGACCTCTCCGCAACTGCGCAGCGAATGCGCGGCACCACGGTCTTCGCGACACCTGCCCAGTTGATTCAGTGGGCCGGTGACGCCGCCACCCACGAGGTACGCATTGCCGGTGACGGGTCCCTGTCACAGCAGGAGCTGGCCACCCGTATCCGCGAGGCCCTGCCCGCCGACTCGACCGTGGTCACCGGAGCCGCGGCCACGAAAGACGCTGCAGGACAGTATCTCGGCCAGGCCGAGGTGCTGAGTACCATCCTCCTGTCCTTCGGCGCCATCGCGGTCGTTGTCGCGGCGCTCGTGATCGCCAATACCTTCGCAGTGTTGCTCGCGGCGCGGACCCAGGAGCTTGCGCTCCTGCGCTGTGTCGGTGCAACCGCATCACAGGTGCGCCGCAGTATCCGGACGGAGGCGGCGGCAGTAGGGATCATCGCGTCCGTTCTCGGCGCCGGCGTCGGGATCGCGTTGGCCTGGGTGGTCGGACGGGTGGCCACAGCCGCGGATGCACCGATCCCGTTGTCTGTGTTGCATGTCGATCCGCTGGCGATCGCGCTCGGTGTGGCAGTGGGGATCGTGATGACCATGGTGGCAGCGTCTGCCCCCGGACGGGCGGCGACCAGACTGTCACCACTCGCAGCGCTGCAACCGATGGAGGCCAGGCCGGAGAGTGCGCGAATATCACTCGGCCGCAGCGTTCTCGGCGTCGTGATGCTCGCCGCCGGAATCGCGATGACCGTGGTAGGCGTCCTCGCACAGCAAGTTCCGGCAGCCACTGTGGGAGGATTGGTCTCGTTCCTCGGCATCGCGGCACTGAGCACTACGATGGTGCCGACGCTGATCAGCCGGACGGGCATCGTTCTGGCACGGCTGGCAGGTCCGGTCGGCGAACTCGCCGCGGGCAACGCAGGCCGGAATCCGCGCCGGACCGCCTCTACAGTCACTGCTCTGTTGATCGGTGTGGCGCTGACCAGCACCTTGGTGGTGGGAATCGCGACAGTGAAATCGTCGGCCCCCGCCGCGATGGACGAGCAGTTTCCGGTGGACGTGATGGTCAGCAGCACAGGAAACCGAGGACTACCACCGGAGTTGGGCCCGCGGATCACGGCAACAACGGGCGTGTCGGGGGTTTCGGCGCTCGAGCGTGCCGACCTGGTCATCGATGGACGTGGCGAACTGGAGGCCTTCGGGGTGTCGGGCAGTGCCGCGCAGTCCGTGCTGCGCACCCCGATCACCCTTCCCTCACCGGGACGGCTGGTGCTCTCTCCCGCCGGACTGCGGGACAACGGTCTGAGCCCTGGAGACACGGCGACGGTCCGAGGTGATCGCGGCGACGTCACAGTCACGGTGGTGGAGGGCCGGGACGATCAGCCGGCTCTCCTCGACCACACCGATATGGCGGTGTCGGCGTTGTCCCCGGTGATCGACGCGTACTGGATTCGTCTGTCGGAGGGCAACTCCGACGAGCAGTCGCTGGCCGCGACCGACCAGGTGACGGAGCTTGCCCGTGAGCTGGCGCCCGGAAGTGAAGTCCAAGGCATGATTGCGATGCGCGGGGCTATCGATTCGGTGCTCGACACCATGCTCATGGTGGTCGCGGGCCTGCTGTCGGTAGCCGTGCTGATCGCATTGATCGGCGTCGGTAACACGATGGCACTGTCCGTCCTCGAACGGCGTCGTGAATCCGGACTGCTTCGAGCACTCGGCCTGACGAGAAAAGGAGTACGCGCAATGTTGATCTGGGAAGCCCTCCTGGTGGCCGGTGTGGCGTCCGGAATGGGCGTCGTGTTCGGTCTCATCTTCGGAAGCGCCGGAATTGCCTCTGTTTTCGGTTACGACGATGTGGTGCTCAGCGGAATCCCGTGGGTGCAGCTCTTCGCCATCGTGTTGATCGGCGGGGTCTGCGGGGTGATTGCGGCACTGCTTCCCGCCAGGCGTGCAGGGGCGATCTCGCCGGTATCGGCCATGGCCGGTTAGCTCCCCTGGGCCGCCTCACCGAGCCCGGCCGAGTTCTAGGTCCTTTGTTTCTCGAGGACGACGGAACCCGGATCGAGGCTCGGTCGAGGCGGCCACGGCGAATAGACGGGAATGAAGCGGAACAGCAGGCCCGCACCGAGCAGCGCAGCCCCGCCGATCGCACCGACGGCGAACCCGAGCGGGACCACCGCGGCCAGCGCACCCACCCCCAACGGCCCGGCGAAAATACCGGTGTCGTGGGTCAGTCGCCAGGCGGCGAGGAATTCGGCGCGGATCGCGGGTGGGGCGATGTCGGCTCCCAGTGTCATGATGACGCCATTGCCGAGCCCGTTGCCGATGCCCATGAGGACGGCGACCGCACCGATCGACACCAGATCGTGTGAGAACGGCAACGCCAAATAAGACACTCCGATCACCAGCAGGGAGGGTACGGCGATGAATCGCCGGCCGTACCGGTCCATGAAGTGGCCGGCCGGATACGAACACAATAGGTCGACGGCCGCTCCGGCACCGAACACCAGGCTCACCTGGGCGGCGTCGAGTCCGAGGTGGGCGGCCCACAGCGGCAGCACCGCTTCCCGCGACGCTCGCCCCGCACCCATCAGCAGCGAGCCGGCGCCGAGGGTGGACAACAGCTTTCGGTGCCCCCGCAGAATGGAGGGCAGCGTGGCATGCGACTTCGCCGGGCCGTCCGTGCGGCTCGGTGGATCGGGGACGCGGGACATCAGCCACCCCGACAACACGACACCGACAAGTTGGACGACGAATCCGCCGCGCGTGCCGACGACGAGGATCACGGCGGCACCGAGAAGCGGGCCGACGAAGAAGCCGAGCCGCCACATCGCCGCAAACGACGACATGGCACGCGCCCTCAGCCCGAGCGGCACGGCCTCGGCCAGGTAGCTCTGCCGGGCCAGGCCCCATACTGCGTTGGCGAGCCCGGTCAGCAGGGCGCCGAGACCCAGCACTCCCGGCGTCGGCGCGAACAAGCAGATCAGGACGCCGAGGGCGCCGACCGAGCTGCCCCCGATGATCGACCGCCGCTCGCCGAACCTGGCTACGATCCGCCCGGCCGGCAGGTCACCGAGCACGGCTCCGAGCCCGACGACCGCCACGATCAGCCCCGACACCGCCACCGACGCACCGAGATCGCGTGCGGTGAGGGCCATGACCGGCGCCGCGGCGCCCTGGCCGATCCCGAAGATTGCGGCCGGGACGAAGACCGTGGTGACAAAGGGTTTGAGGCCGGTCGGACCGCTCATGCGCTCGCTTCGCCGACGGCACCGCCCAGCGCGTCACCGGGTGCGAACCGGTTGCCGACCTCGCCCAGTCCATAGTGACCGCGCAAGGTCGTCGAGGTGTACTCGGTGCGAAACAGTCCCCGGTCCTGGAGAATGGGAACCACCCGATCGACGAAGTCGTCGAGACCTCCCGGCAAGTACGGCGGCATGATGTTGAAGCCGTCCGCCGCACCCTGTTCGAACCAGATCTGCAACTCGTCCGCCACCTGCTCGGGGGTTCCGGCGAACGTGCGGTGTCCACGCCCGCCGCCGAGGAGTCCGATCAGTTGCCGCACGGTGAGCGAGCCGTCTTCGGCAAGATCCTTCACCAGCTGGTACCGACTCTTGTTCCCCTGAATCTCGTTGAGCGGCGGCAAGGGTGGGAGCGGGGCGTCGAGCGAATGCTCGGTGAGGTCGACGCCGAGCATCGTGGACAGCTGACGCAGCGAGTACGCGGGAGAAATCAGGTCGGTGAAGGACCGTTCGAGCGCCTCCGCCTCCTCCTGGGTGTCTGCGATGAATGGGACGATACCGGGCAGCACCTTCAGATCGCCGGCATTGCGGCCGTACTTCACCACCCGCGCCTTCAGGTCCCGGTAGAACTCCTGCCCTTGCGCGAGGGTGCGTTGCGCAGTGAAGACCGCCTCTGCGTGCCGGGCGGCGAACTCTTTACCGCTCTCCGAAGAACCGGCTTGTACCAGCAGTGGACGCCCCTGCGCCGATCGTGGGGAGTTCAGCGGCCCCTTGACCTGGAAGCGCGGTCCATCGTGGTCGATCGTGTGGACCTTTGCCGGGTCGGCGAACAGGCCGGTGTCCGGGTCGAGTACCACGGCATCGTCTTCCCAGCTGTCCCACAGCGCAAGTGCCACGTCGACGAATTCCGCTGCACGCTCGTACCTTCCGCTGTGCGCCGGGATTCCGTCGACGCCGAAGTTCGCCGCCTCGTCCGCGCCCGCCGACGTCACGATGTTCCACCCCGCCCGGCCACCGCTGATGTGGTCGAGAGAGGTGAACTTCCGCGCCAAGCTGTAGGGGTCGCCGTAACTCGTCGACGCCGTAGCGATCAGTCCCACGTGTTCGGTGGCGACGGCGATGGCCGACAGCAGCGTGACGGGTTCGAAGATCGCCTGCGTGTTGTGCTCGAGCCGCGGACCGATTGCCAGGGTGTCGGCGAAGAACACGGAGTCGAGTTTGCCGCGTTCCGCGATCCTCCCGAGTTCCTGGAAGTGCTTCACGTCCAGAACCCGGTGGGCCTCCGTGCGTGGATGCCGCCACGCCGCCTCGTGGTGACCCACGCCCATGAGAAAGGCATTGAGATGGAAGTGCTGGGAACCTTGTGACATCGAGTTTCTTTTCTACGAGATGAGCAGCAGGCCGTTCAGACCCGCCAGCGCGACAACCTGCGTTCGATCAACACGAGAATCGCGTTGAGGGACAGCCCGAGAACAGAGATCGCGACGATGCCCGCGTACATGTTGGGGATCTGGAAGTTGAACTGGGAGGCGGTGATCAGATAGCCGAGCCCGGCCTTGGCGCCCACCATTTCAGCGGCGATCAGGACGAGAATGGAGGACGCCGCCGCCATGCGGATACCGGTGAAGATGGTGGGAACAGCGGCGGGCAGCACCACCTTCTGGAACAGGCGCACCGACGACAATCCCAGCGACGAAGCCGATTTGATCAACAGCGGATCGACGGTACGCACACCGGAAATCGTGTTGAGGAGAATGGGGAACGTGCACGCGTAGATCACCAGCGCGATCTTCGACTCCTCACCGATGCCGAGGATCAGGATGAAGACGGGTAGCAGGGCCAGCGCGGCCGTGTTACGGAAGAGCTCGAGAATGGGGTTCAGGAAGTCCGACACCGGGCGGTACCAGGCGATCGCGATACCCAGTGGGATCGCGATCGCGACTGCCACGAAGAAGCCGATCAGGGCCCGCGAAAGACTCGCCGACACGTGCTGCCCCAGTTCACCGCTGGCGGCCAGGTCGAGAAAGGCTTCGACCACCGTACTGAACGGTGGCAGAAACACCTCGTCCACCAATCCGATTCGGGGCGCGAACTCCCACAGCGAGAGAAACGCGACGATCGCGATCGAAGGCTTGAGGATTCGCCAGGCGACGGGTCCCACGACCGCGCCGGCGCGCTTCGCGGCGCCTGGTGTCGCCGGCCCGACCTCCGGTGCGGGTGACGTTGCCGGGGTCTGCAGTGGATCGGCGACGACAGGCGCCTCGTCGAGGTCTGTCGGTGTGGCAAGTGCGCTAGACATGAGCCTCCTCCTTCTCGATTACCTGTGCTCGCTCCACTTCACCGTGCAACAACGTCCAGATCTTGTGCCGGTACTGCCGGAACTGCTCGTTGGATCGGACGTCCTCACCGCTGCGGTCGATGTCGATGTCGACGAACGTCTTCACCCGCCCGGGTCGCGAGGTCAGCACCGCAACCCGCTGCCCGAGATAGATGGCCTCGTCGATGCCGTGGGTGATGAACAGGATGGTTTTTCCCGTTGCCTTCCAGATGCGCAGCAGTTCGTCCTGGAGTGATTCGCGGGTCTGCGCGTCGAGCGCGGCGAACGGCTCGTCCATCAGCAGCACTTCGGGATCGAAGGCCAGGCTGCGGGCAATTGCGACACGCTGCTTCATCCCACCGGACAGTTCGTGCGGATACCGGTCACCGAAGCCGTGCAAGCCCACCAACTCGAGGTAGTGCTCGGCGAGGCTTCGGCGCTCCTTCTTGGGCAGCCCCTTGGCTTCCAACCCGAACTCGATGTTGTGCCGCGCAGTGCGCCATGGGAGAAGCGCGTACTGCTGGAAAACGATGCCTCGGTCGAGTCCCGGCCCCGTCACCGGCTTTCCGTCGAGGAGAATGCGGCCCGAGGTCGGTGTGCTCAAACCTCCGAGAAGGTCCAGCAGCGTCGACTTTCCGCAACCGCTGGGTCCGACGAGGACGAGGAACTCACCGGCGGCGAGATCGATGTCGATGTCTTCGATCGCGGTGAACTTGTCCTTCGTCCCGCGCACGTCGAATTGTTTGGTGACGTGCTCGAGGCGGAGTTTGGGGGGTGTGACCTGACCTCGGTCCGAAGCGGTCGTGCTCATGTCTGTCCTTCCGATACTTCTCCGTCAGTTCTGCTCGGTACTGTCATTTCGTGGCCAGGGCCTGCCCGTCCGGACCGCTGTCCGCCGGATACGTGCCGTTGGCGTAGGGGTTGTACTCGTTCGTGTACACATCGGCCGGCGTGAGCTTGCCGTCCTCGAGTTCTCCATTGCGCACGAGCCAGTCGATCCAGGTCTGGATTTCCTTGTCGGTGATCACTCCACCGGGACCGGCGACACCGGGCGACCTCCAGTAGTCGACGAGGTCGGTGTTCTCGTTGCGTCCACGCTCGGTGATGATCTCCTTGTACTTCGCGATCACCTGATCGCGGGGCGTGGTCTGTGTCCAGCGGATCGCCCGGGCCGTGCCCTGCACGAAGTCGGCCACTGCCTCCTGGTTCTTTGCGATGAAGTCGTTGCGGAACAGCAGCGAGCCGTACGTGAACGAACCGAAGATGGACTCGTCGGTGAACAGCGCGCGGATGCCGCCCTTCTCCACGGCCTTGTCGCGGAACACGCTCCCGAGTGTGCCGACATCGATCTGTCCCTGTCGCAGTGCCTGTTCGGTGTTCACCGGAGGTACGACGGTGAGCTCCACCTGCTTGATCTCGTCCGGAGTGAGCCCTTCTCGCGCCAGCCATTCACGGACCAGGAACTCGTGGTGCGCGCCGAGGGTATTCATCCCGACTTTCTTGCCGATGAGATCTCGGGCGGTGCGAATCGGGCTGTCCTCGAGCACGTAGTACCCGTTGAACGTTTCCTTGTCGGAGCCGTAGTAGCCGATGACCGAGGTGACGGGTGAATCCGCGGCGGCCAGCTTCAGTACCGCCCCGTTGAACGCCCCACCGAAATCGGTCTGTCCCGTTGCGGCGTTCTGGATGCTCTGGGGCCCACTGGTGGTGTCGCCGATCCAGTTCAGCTCGACCTTCTGGTAGTAGCCCAGGTCGGCCGCCAATTCCGAGAAGGAGACCTGGCCGGTGGTTCCCTCGTAGCGCAGGACGGTCTTACCGTCGGCGGTCGTGACGGTCTTGTCGCTCGAGCAGGCGACGGTGAGGCCGGCGAAGGTGAGCAGGGCGGCCGCGGCGGCCAGAGTCCGCGCCAGACGTGGACGAATCATCGGGATCTTCCTCAGGGTGATGCCCGCACACGGAAAGGGTGGCGGGTCGGGTGATGCGCACCGTTCGACCGGAGACCGGGACGGTCCCGCGGGATCGAGCAGTGCCTGCGAAGAGAAGGGGTGCAGAAAAGCCAGGTCAGCTGCGACAGCTACAACACTGGAACATGGCAGAACTCCCTGACGTCGTGTGGTTGTCCCACAGTACGTCCGGTGCCCCCACCAGGGTCAACGGTTACGCGCACCACGGATTTTATGTCTGGATCGGACGTACGATGTCGGCATGCCGTCAGCGACGCTGGTAGACGAATTCGAGGGCCACCGGCGGCATCTGTTGTCGGTGGCCTATCGGCTGACCGGCAGTGTCAGCGACGCCGAGGATGCCGTGCAGGAGTCGTGGCTGCGACTCGACGAAGAGAATGCCACCGGCATACGGGACCTCCGGAGCTGGCTGACCACCGTGGTCGGCAGAATCTGCCTCGATCGGCTGCGATCGGCCGCAGTGCGGCGGGAACAGTATGTCGGGCAGTGGCTTCCGGAACCCATCGTCACCGGGCTGGGACCGTCTGCGGAGCCGGATCCGCTCGAAGCGGTCGTACAGGAGGAAGACAACCGGCTGGCGGCGTTGATCGTGCTCGACACGCTCACTCCGCAGCAACGCGTCGCCTTCGTGCTCCACGACGGGTTCGGGGTGCCATTCGACGAGGTGGCAGACCTGTTGGGGATCGCGGTTCCGGCGGCGCGGCAGCTCGCGTCCCGCGCCCGTAAGGCCGCGGCGGCAACCACTCCCGCGGTCCCGGACGAGGAGCATTCCCGCGCCGTGCAGCGACTTCTCGGAGCCCTCGCCTCCGGCGACATCGATGCGGTGGTGTCGGCACTGCACCCCGACGCCCTCGTCATCGGCGACGCCAACGGCACGACCAGTACCGCCGTCAACGTCATCCGGGGAGCGGACAAGTTCGCTCGCTTCTATCTCGGCCTCATCCGAAAGTACGGCGCCGCCGCCTTCACCACCATGCAGCCGGTCCTGGTCAACGGTCAGCTCGGCTTCTTCAGCGCCGGGATCGCCGGCGGCGAGACCCACCGCAGCTCGCCTCCGCGAGTGGGTGGGTTCACCGTCCGGAACGGACTCGTCTACGCCGCCTACGACATCGCGAATCCAGAGAAGCTCGTCGGGATCAGACTCCCGGACCACCCTTCGTGACCTGGCCGTCGTTCGAGGCCCACGGCACCCGACACGAATCGGTGCTGAAACCCTGTTCGGTGATGCCCAGTGCCGAATACATCCGAGCCCGCATGTTTTCGATCCCGATCTGATACGACAGTTCGACGACACCGTCCCTGCCGAAACGGCGTTCGAGGTCGGCCACCTGTTCGTCCGTGACCGTCGTGGGCGTCGCAGTCATCGCGTCGGCATAGGCGATGGCCGCACGTTCGTCCTCGCTGTACGCCGGGGAGTCGGCGTAGTTGCCGATGTCTTCGAGCCTCGCCGTGTCCAGCCCGTCCAGGCGTTGCAGCATCGTCCCGAAGTCCACGCACCATGAGCAGCCGATCGTCCAGGCGACGCGGTACACCGCCAGCTCCCGGACACTGGCCGGAAGAACTGTCGACGCCTTCTGCACTGCCATCTCGTGGCGGGCCGAGGCGACGAACAGTTTGCGGTGGTGGGCGAGCACGGCGAACGGCTCCGGGACCTCGTCGAACTTGCGGGCAGCGAATTTGTACGCAACCTTGACCAGCGGGCTCGCGTCCGCCGGGGCCACTGCGGGAATGCGGGGCATTGTGTCCTCCATCGTCACCGGGCGCCCTTCGCGCGCCGTCTACAGAGAAGACGAGACAGCCCCGCAGAACGTGACACGGCCGTGTGCGAGGTTCTGTGGCACACCGACTACGCTGCAGTAATGCCCGAAACGCCGCGCAATCGCCTGTCGGCTACGCCGCGTAATCGAACCGTCTCGCGCCTGCAGCCGTTCGCGTCGACCATCTTCGCCGAGATGACCGCACTCGCGGTGGAACACGACGCCATCAACCTCGGTCAGGGTTTCCCCGACACTGATGGGCCGTCGTCGATGCTCGACACCGCGCGAGCGGCCATCGCCGACGGCCTCAACCAGTACCCGCCCGGGCCCGGAATGCCCGTGTTGCGGCGTGCGGTGGCCGCCGACCGGCTGGCTCGCTACGGCCTCGACCACGACCCGGACTCCGAGGTGCTGATCACCGTTGGCGCCACGGAGGCGATCAGCGCGGCAATTCTCGGTCTCGTGGAGCCCGGCGAGGAGGTGGTGTTGATCGAGCCGTACTACGACTCCTATGCGGCCTCCGTCGCGCTGGCGGGCGCGGTGCGCCGCACCGTGCCCCTCGTTCCCGCGGGCGAAAGCTTCGCCGTCGACCTCGACGGACTCCGGGATGCAGTCACGAGTAAGACCCGGATGCTGGTGCTCAACACACCGCACAATCCCACCGGCACGGTGTTCACCCGCGAAGAACTCGAGGCCATCGCTCGCCTGGCCTGCGAGCACGACCTGCTGGTCCTCAGTGACGAGGTCTACGAACACCTGGTCTTCGACGGCCGGACCCATACCGCCGTCGCCACCCTCCCCGGGATGTACGAACGCACGGTCAGCGTGTCGAGTGCCGCCAAGACGTTCAACGTCACCGGTTGGAAGATCGGCTGGGCATGCGGACCCGCCGAACTGATCGACGCCGTGCGCACCGCGAAGCAGTACATGTCGTTCGTGGGCGGCGGCCCGTTCCAGCCGGCGGTGGCTCACGCGCTGACGCACGAACAGCAGTGGGTGACACAACTACGCGACAGCTTGCAAACGAAGAGGGACGTTCTTTACGACGCTCTCGTGGCGGCCGGCCTCGAAGTCCGTTCCGGCGGGGGCACGTACTACCTCTGCGCCGACATCACGGGGATCGGCGAGCACGACGGTATCGAGTTCTGTCGCGATCTTCCGGCGCGGATCGGTGTCGCCGGTGTGCCGGTCAGCGTGTTCACCGACCACCCCGAGCAGTGGAAGCCCTTGGTTCGCTTCGCCTTCTGCAAACAGGACCACGTGCTCGCCGAGGCCGCACGGCGATTGCGGACTCTCGGAAAGCCTGGCTCGTGACTGCTCGCACCATCCCCGCCGACTTCGTCCGGCGATCACTGGAACTGTCGGCTCGCAGCGGCGTCGACCTCTCCCCCGCTTTATCCGTCGCAGGGATCACCGCGGCATCGCTGCAGGATCCATTGGCCAGGCTCACACCGACCCAGGTCACCGCGTTCACGCAAGCGGTCTGGCAGATCACGGGCGACGAACTGTTCGGTCTCGGACCGGCTCCGGTGCCGCGCGGCACCTTTCGGCTGGTGTGTCTGGCGTTGATCCACACCGCCGACCTCTCTGCCGCGCTCGAGCGGATGGCAGACATTCTCCGGGCGTTGCCCTCACTTCCCGCTCTCCACATCGTCCCCGGCAACCACGGCGGAACGCGCATGACGCTCGATATCCGTCCCGGCGCGAAGGTCCAGTCGGCCGAGGATGCACAGTTGTCTCTCGAGGCGGCGCGCGTCACCACCGACTTCCTCCTCATTCTCCTGCACCGGTTCGCAGCGTGGTTGGTGGGTAAGCGCGTCCGGTTGCTCGCCGTCGACATGCCGTACCCCGCACCGCTTCCACGCCTCGCCGAAAACTACGACCACATCTTCGGTGTCCCTGTCACGTTCGACTGCGCAATTCCCGCAATCGAATTCGACAATGCAGTGCTGCGGCTGCCGATCATCCAGACCGAGGACACGCTCGAGGAGTACCTCCGCGAATCGCCGACGTTGCTGATGTCCGAGCGCGACTACGACAGCACGGCGTCATCCCAGGTGCGGCGGGTGCTGGAATTGGGCATGAAGGGCCGCACGTCCACCGCCGAGGAAATCGCGGAGATGCTGTCGATCAGCGTGCCCCACCTACGGCGCCTACTCCGGCAGGACGGCA
Source organism: Rhodococcus sp. WAY2 (assembly GCF_009859915.1). Lineage (NCBI taxonomy): Bacteria > Bacillati > Actinomycetota > Actinomycetes > Mycobacteriales > Nocardiaceae > Rhodococcus > Rhodococcus sp. WAY2. The sequence goes on along the minus strand of NZ_CP046572.1, from coordinate 1,407,563 downwards.
CCTCGCTCAATCAGCTCCGCGAGGAGGTTCTGCGCGACGCCGCAGTCGCGGGTCTGCGACGCGGTGAGACGGTCGACGATCTGTCCGCACGCCTGGGATTCTCCGAGCCCAGCGCATTCCGGCGCGCCTTCAAGCGGTGGACCGGCACCACTCCCAGCGCGTACCGCTGACCTCGGCTACTGCGTTTTCTGCCCACTGCGTTTTCGGCTTGCTCGGTCAGGCGAGGCAGAACTCGTTGCCCTCCGGATCGGCCATGGTGATCCACTCGTTCGGACCCTGCCGTCCCCGGTGGAGCACCTTCGCGCCGGATTCCTCCAGTTTCCTGGCGAGGTCTTCTCGCCCGTCGCCCACCCGCAGGTCGAGATGCAGGCGGTTCTTCACCGTCTTCGACTCGGGAACGAGTTGGAACAGCACCCGTGGCCGCTCCGAATGCGCCGGATCCCGAATGGCGGCACCCTCCCGCCAGACGAGAACACCTTCAAAGATCATGGTGTCGGACTCTTTCGCGTGACCGGCCTGCACCAGTCCGCGGATGAATTCCTCGTTGCTCGGCTCCACCTCCCAACCGAGCGTCTGCGCCCACCACTTCGCGAGGCTGTGCGGGTTTTCCGAATCGACGGTGACCTGAAATTCGTATCCCATGTTCCGACGGTATAGCGAGGTACCGACAGGTTGAAGCGAGTACGACGCCGCGGGAGTTGTACGACGGACGTCAGACCACCGTGGGGCGACCCCGATCGAACGCAAGATGTACCGCGAGCCCGCCCAGCACACTGCCCATCGTCAGTTTCTGAGCGCGGATCCACCGTGGCCGTCCCTGCAGGAAGCCGGCGACAGACGCTGCAAGGCAGACGATTGCGGCATTGACGACCACCGCGACGACAATCTGGACACTTCCCAGCAGCAGACTTTGCGACCACACCGGTCCGGAGTCGGAGTCGACGAACTGCGGAATCAACGCCAGGTACATCACCGCGATCTTGGGATTGAGCAAGTTCGTGGTGAGTCCCATCGTGAACAGGCTGGCCGGCGAATCGCGCGGCAGTGTCTGCCTCGGGGCGAACGGTGTACCCGAGCCCGGCCGGAGCGCCTGCCACGCCAGCCAGCCGAGGTAACATGCACCTGCCAGTTTCACTGCCGTGTATGCCTGCGGAACCGCAGAGAATACCGCCGAAATCCCCAGCGTCGTCGCTGCCAGATACACCAGAAATCCGATCGCGACTCCGCCCAGCGATATCAAACCTGCTCCTCGGCCCTGAGTGATGCTGCGCGAGACCAGGTACAGCATGTTGGGTCCCGGCGTCAGTACCAATCCGAGCGCGATCGCCGCCACCCCGAGTATTGCCGTCGAATCGATCATGGTCGTGACGATCCCACCAGCGCCCCTCGCCGTCACGGTCCAGTCCGGCCTCGGTGGACCGGTGCCGCGCTCTTTTTAGACAGACGCACCCCTTCTTCGCAGCCGCACTCCTTTTAGGGCCCGAAAAGTAGTGCAGCTACAGAAATCGGGTGCGTCTGCGCGGTCATCACTACGCCCGAAAATAATGGGAACATACGTTCGAACCTCGAGGTAGTATGACTGCATGACCCCCGCGGACGCGCGGTACGCGCTCCAAGCTTCGCTGTTCGACGACGCGTCGGGCGGTGTCGAACTGGGCGAACTCGGATCGACGGTCACTCGCCGGACCCTCACTGCCGGCGCCTGGGTCGACGTGCGCCCCGGCTGGATGACGGGCTCCGACGAGCTGTTCACCGAGCTCGTCGACACCGTTCCGTGGCGGGCAGAGCGCAGGCAGATGTACGACCGCGTGGTCGACGTTCCGCGCCTCGTCCGCTTCTACGGGGAGAACGAACCGCTTCCCGATCCACTCCTGGTCGCGGCGCGCGAGGCGTTGTGCACGCATTACCTGCCTGAACTGGGAGAAAAGTTCGTGACCTCGGGTCTCTGCTTCTACAGGGGTGGCTCCGACAGCGTGGCCTGGCACGGCGACGACACCGGCCGTAGCCGCACCGAGGACACGTTGGTGGCCATCCTCTCCCTCGGCACCGCGCGACCGTTGTTGCTGCGGCCGCGCGGTGGAGGGCAGTCGATCCGGTACTCGCTCGGGCACGGCGACCTACTGGTGATGGGTGGATCCTGCCAACGCACCTGGGAGCATTGCGTACCGAAGAGCAGCCGCCCGGTGGGTCCACGCATCAGCGTCCAGTTCCGCATGCGAGGAGTCCGATGATTGCTCACCCCCGCCGGGCCGCGACCGCCTGCGCCAACCGGTCGAGCTGCGCGGCGGTGGTGTCCCAGTCGATGCAGGCGTCGGTGATGGACTGCCCGTAGGTGAGGTCCTCGGCGCGGCCCAGGGTGAGGTCCTGACGGCCGGCCTCGATGAAGCTCTCGATCATGACGCCGACGACGCCGCGTTCGCCCGCCTCGAGCCGCGCGGCGATGTCGCCGACCACCTCCACCTGCTTCTCGTGATTCTTGCTGCTGTTGCCGTGGCTCGCATCGATCACGACCCGCTCGGACAGTCCCGACTTCCGCAGCCGGGCGAGTGTGTCGGACACCGTCTCCGAGTCATAGTTGGGTCCGTCGGTTCCGCCACGCAAGATCACATGGCAGTCGGGGTTGCCCATCGTTCGGATCAGAGCGGCCTGACCGTCCAGATCCGTGCCGGGGAACACATGACTCGCCGCCGCGGCCCTTGTCCCGTCGACCGCCACCTGCACGTCACCCTCCGTGGAGTTCTTGATACCTACCGGCATCGACAGCGCGCTGCAGAGCTGTCGATGCACCTGGCTGGCGGCGGTGCGCGCACCGATTGCGCCGTAGGTGACCAGGTCGGCAATGTACTGGGGCATGATCGGGTCGAGGAATTCGCATCCGACGGGAAGCCCGAGCGAGGACACGTCGAGCAGCAGTTTCCGCCCCATCCGCAGACCGGTGTCGATGTCGAAGGTGCCGTCCAGATGCGGGTCGTTGAGCAGGCCCTTCCATCCCAGGGTCGTGCGCGGCTTCTCGAAGTAGACACGCATGACGATGTGCAGATCGTCCCGCAGTTCCTCCGCCTTCGCGGCGAGTCGGCGGGCGTAGTCCATTGCAGCCGCCGGATCGTGCACCGAGCACGGGCCGACCACGACGAGTAGGCGGTCGTCGTCGCCGTTCAGCACGTTCACCGTGTCGGCGCGGCCGCTACGCACAGTCGCAGCCGCGACATCGTCGGGCGCGAATTCACGGCGCACGACAGAGGGGGCCACCAGGGGGCTGATGCTCACTGTGCGCTGGTCGTCGAGGCGATCAGCATGGGACGCGGTGTCGAGAGTGACAGTCATGGGGTGGGGTTCCTGTTCTCAGGCCGACCCTCGAAGACTGTGAAGAATCCCGCGAGCCGGTCTGTAATCCGGCTCTGGGGTGGAAGTGATCAGCGCGTGGTTACGCCGACCGACCCACCCGGGGCCGGCCTGCTAAACCAGAAATACACGCGCTGCATGGCGCCCACAGTAGCGGCCGCCCCCGATCGGCGCCACACCCACCCCTAAGGGCCTCCGGCCTCGTGCGTCTTTCTGGTTGCCGGAACGACCAGAAAGGCGCACGGGGGCCGGAGGCCCGTTGCTTATATCGTGAGTCTGTGTTCATAATATGAGTGACCTTGTGACTGTAGTCACTATCCGCCTCCTCGTTAGGACGCGTCAATGTCAGACCTCGCAATCCTGATCAACACTGCGATCGCCGTGTCGGCCGTGGTGCTGATGATCGTGCGTTTCAAGTTCAACCCGGTGGTGTCGCTGGTCGTGGGATCCGCCTATCTCGGCCTTACTTCCGGGCTCGGAACGGTAAAGACGGTGGAGACGATCGCCACCGGTTTCGGCGACATCATGGCCGAAGTGGGGTTGCTTATCTCCTTCGGCGTCCTGATGGGCGCCATGCTGCGGGAAATGGGTGCGATCCAACGTCTGGTGGGGACGCTGCTGCGGGTCTTCGGTCCCAAGCGGATGCCCTACGCGCTGTCGCTGACCATCGCGACTCTGCTGCAGTCCATCTTTCTCGACGTCCTGCTGGTCATCTCCGCACCGCTCGCACGTAACCTCGCCCCGAAGATCGGCCGGATGGGCACCGCGCGGATGGCCACTGCGCTGGCGATCGGGCTCGAGTGCGGGATCGTGTTCATGGTCCCGGGTGTGGGCGCGCTGGCGCTCGCCGGACTTCTCGGTGTGCCGCTCGGCAAGATGCTGATCTTCGGGTTGATCCTGGTGATCCCGACGGTGGCGATCTCGGTGGCGATCATGTCGTTCCTGTTCACCCACGGTTGGTGGAACCCGGAGAAGGACGAGGAGCACTTCCATCAGACGGTGGTGGACGACGAGGAAGAGGACGCGACTCCCGATGGCGGCGTGGGTGCCTCGAGCCCGCGGCCCGTGCCCGGTCGCAGCGTCGCCCAGGCCGAGCGGACCAGCACCAGCCTGCGCCCGACCACGGACAAAGATGTCGTGACCCGGCACGAGGGCCGGCTCATCGTCCTGCTCGCTCCGCTGCTCGTGTCACTTCTACTCATCGCGACCGGCGCCATTCTGGATATCGCCGAAGTCAGCAATCCGGTTATCGACTTCGTGTCCGAACCGCTCATCGCTTTGTTGATCGGTCTGATCGGCACCAGTTTCATCGGACGGCTCACCATCGGCCAGCATCGCGTGCAGAAGGCAATCGCCAGTGGCTTCAGCGAAAGCGGCCAGATCCTAATTCTCACCGGAGTCGGTGGCTCGCTCGCCGCCACTATCGCGGCCGTCGGACTCGGGGACATTCTCGGTCAGTACTTCGCCGCCAACCACGCCGCCCCGCTGCTCATGGTGTGGGTGATGGCCGCTGCCCTGCACATCGCGGTCGGCTCGGTGACGATCTCCGCGATTACCGCCGCCGGCGTCCTCGCCCCCGTCGCACCGATCATCGGCCTCGATCCCGTCCTGATCGCGCTGGCGGCCGGTGCCGGTTCACTGTTCGCCGTGCACGTCACAAGCAACACCTTCTGGCTTCTGCAATCCCTCATGGGGCAGACCACACGTGGCACTCTGAAGACGTGCTCCGTAGGAGTATCGGTGGCGTCGGTGGTCGCCATCCTGCTCATCCTTCCGATGAGCCTGTTCTTCTGACCGCCCCTCGCACCCCTGAAGGAACATCATGTCTGAAAACACGATCCGCCCCCTCGACGGCGTACGAGTACTCGAGCTGGGTAACTACATCGCCGCCCCGACCGCGGGACGCATGCTCGCCGACTTCGGGGCCGAGGTCATCAAAGTGGAGCGTCCGAAAACCGGTGACGAACTGCGCAACTGGCGCCTCTACTCCGGTGACACCTCGATGCTGTACCGCACGATCAACCGCAACAAGAAGTCGATCGTGCTGGACCTGCGGACCGAGGAAGGCAGGCAGCTCGTCCTCGACCTCGCCGCCAAGTGCGACATCCTGCTGGAGAACTTCCGGCCCGGCACCCTCGAGAAGTGGGGCATCGGACCGGAGGCGTTGAACGCGGCCAACCCGGACCTGGTGATCACCCGCATCTCGGCGTTCGGGCAGACCGGGCCGATGTCGCAGCGGCCGGGGTTCGCCGCGGTCGCGGAGGCCGCGGGCGGATTCCGCGAACTCGTCGGCGACCCGGACCGGCCACCGGTGCGGGTAGGGGTGTCGATCGGCGACTCGATCGCCGGCCTCTACGCGGCGTTCGGGGCGGTGATGGCCCTGTTCCAGCGGGAGGCTGCGAAAGTCGCCGGAACGCCGGGCCCGTCCCTGCCGCATCGGATCATCGACGTCGCGCTCAACGAGTCGATCCTGTCGATGATGGAGTCGCTGATCCCCGACTACCTCGCGTACGGCGTCAAACGCGAGCGTGTCGGTGGACGGATGGAAGGCATCGCCCCGTCGAACGCGTACCTCTGCAACGACGGCAACAGCATCATCATCGCGGGCAATGGTGACGCCATCTTCCAGCGCTACATGGACACGATCGGCCGCCCCGACCTCGGCGCCGACCCGGGTCTGCAGACCAACGCGGGCCGCTGGGAGCGACGCGACGAACTCGACGCAGCGATCGGCGAATGGACCGCGCAGTATTCCCGCGACGAGGCGCTGAAGATCCTCGACACCGCCGGGGTGCCGTCGGGTCCGATCAACACCGCCGCCGATATCTGCAGCGACGAGCAGTACGCCGCCCGCAACATGATTCAGCAATTCACTGTCGACACCGGTGAGGCCGAGCCGAAGCAGGTCGGTTTCCCCGGCATCGTCCCGGTGATCGGCGGCACGTCGCTGCCCATCCGCAACGTCGGACCGGACCTCGGCGAGCACACCCGGGAGGTCCTGGAAACATTGCTCGGCAAGACCCCGGAACAGATCGACTCCCTCGTCAACGACACAGTAGGTGGCCTCTCATGACGCAGTCCTTCGAATCACGCACCCTGCTCCGCGACGTCACCCTGCGCGACGGGTTGCAGTTGACGGGAAAGATGCTGCCCACCGCCCGGAAGCTCGAGATCGCCCGCCGGCTCCTCGAGCTCGGCGTGCCCGCGCTCGAGATCGGGTCGATGGCCCGTCCCGACCTCGTCCCGCCGATGGCGAATACCGTCGAGGTGATCTCCGAACTGACCCCGGAGGAACTGGACCACTGCTGGGTGTGGGTGGCGACGCCCCGGCACGTGGAGAAGGCCGCCGCGGCCGGTGCACGCCATTTCCAGTACTGCTTCTCCGCCTCCGATTCCCACAACCAGGCGAACATCGGACGTTCGACCGAGGACAGCCTCGCCGCGATGCCGGCGGCGATCGAACTCGCCCAGCAGGTCGGCGGCAGCATCCAACTGTGCATTGCGACGTCGTTCACCTGCCCGTTCGAGGGCCGGGTGCCCGAGCAGCGGGTGATCGACATCGCCAATGACCCGCGCGCCCATGGCGCCGTCGACGTCGTCGTCTGCGACACCCTCGGCCAGGCCGTCCCCGCCGAGGTGTACTCGCTCGTCTCCCGGGTCCGGCTGGACACCCCGCAGCGTGGCATCGTCTTCCACGGCCACGACACCTGGGGTCTGGGGGTCGCGAACAGCCTCGCCGCGGTCGCGGCCGGCGCGATGACCGTCGACGGCGCCCTCGGCGGACTCGGTGGCTGCCCCTTCGCGCCCGGGGCCAGCGGCAACACCGCCAGCGAGGACCTGCTGTTCGCCACCCACCCGGACTGGCTGAACCCCAGCGTTTTCGGGTCGCTGGTGGAACTGTCCGAGAAGACGCTCGCGGAACTCGGTGAGGCCAATCGGTCCAAGGCCGCTCAGGGCGCACGCTCCAACGCCAACGCGTTCGAGTGGGTCATCGGCGGCGGCCGATGAGCGGCGCCCGGTTCTATGTCACCACCCCGATTCCCGAACCCGGTCTCACGCTGCTGCGCGCCGCGGGCAGCGTCCACGTCCCCGACGCGTTGCCCGACGCCGCGCAACTACGGGACGCGTGCGTGTCGGGGGACTACGACGTGGTGGTGTCCCAGCTGCGCGACTCCTTCGACGCCGACCTCCTGGCCGCCGCGAAGATTCGCGGGATCTCCAACTACGCGGTCGGGTTCAACAACGTCGACATCGGGGCGGCCACCGCGAACTCGATCCTCGTCGGCAACACACCGGGGGTGCTCACCGACGCCACCGCCGACGTCGCGATGCTGCTGATCATGGCCACCGCCCGCCGTGCCGTGGAGGCCGACACGTTCGTCCGCGCCGGAAAGTTCACCGGATGGGAGCCGAACCTACTGCTCGGCCAGGACGTTTCGGGGCGCACGCTTGGTCTCGCCGGGTTCGGGCGGATCGCGCGGGCGACCGCGAAACGGGCACTGGCCTTCGGGATGCAGGTGCAGTTCTGCCCCCGGCCTCCCGGCGACCGGCCGGTGACGGACGACGAACTTGGGGAGTTCGCCGGACTCGTCACCCACACCGACTGGGACACCCTCGTCGCCACCAGCGACTACCTGTCGCTGCACGTGCCCCTCAACGCGCAGACCCGCCACCTGGTCGATGCGGGCGTGCTGACGGCGATGAAACCCTCCGCGATCCTGATCAACACGGCCCGCGGTCCCGTCGTCGACGAAGCCGCCCTCGTCGCCGCCCTGAAATCCGGGGAGATCGCCGGCGCCGGGCTGGACGTCTACGAGGACGAACCCGCGCTCGCCCCGGGACTCGCGGAACAGTCGAACACGGTGCTGCTCCCCCACCTCGGCAGTGCCACGGTGTCGGTGCGCGCCGAGATGGCGAGGCTGTGCGCGGAGAACGCTGTGGCCATGGCGCAGAACCGAATCCCCCCACATCCGGTCAACCCGGAAGCGTGGAACCCATGACGGTTCTGATCGCCCCCGACAGTTTCAAGGGCACCTACACCGCAGGCGAGGTCGCCGACGCCGTCGCAGGCGGGGTCGAGTCGTCCGGAAGTACCGCGATCCGGCTGCCGGTCGCCGACGGCGGCGAAGGCACCCTCGACGTCCTCGCGGTCCCCCTCGGACTGCACCCGGTCGTCGCCCGCGCCCGCAACCCCTGGGGCAGTCCGTGCCGGCCGACGTACGGACTGTCCGAAAACGGGACGGCGGTCATCGAGATCGCCGCAGCCTCCGGGATCACCACGCCGCACGACGGTCCCCGCGACCCGATCACCGCCACCACCTACGGCACCGGGATGCTCGTCGCCGACGCAGCCCGGCGCGGTGCCCGGCACATCGTCGTCGCGGCCGGTGGTTCCGCCACGACGGACGGGGGCACCGGCGCCATCGCCGCCATCGAGGCAGGCGGCGGGCTCCGGGGCGCTTCCGTCACCGTGCTGACCGACGTCACCACCCGGTACGTCGACGCCGCCAGGGTGTTCGGACCGCAGAAGGGTGCCGACGCGGAAGCTGTGCAACTGCTCACGCGGCGACTCGAGGCGAAGGCTCGGGCTCTGCCCCGCGACCCGTCCGAAGTCGACGGCACCGGCGCGGCAGGCGGGTTCTCCGGCGGCATGTGGGCACGGTACGACGCCGAACTCCGCTCCGGCGCCGAGTACATCCTCGATGTGACCGGCTTCGACGCCCTCGCCGCGGACGCGTCGGCGATCGTCGTCGGTGAGGGCCGGCTCGACGGACAGACGAAAGCGGGCAAGATCATCTCCGCGATCCTCGCCCGCGCGCGCACCACCCCGGTGTACGCCGTCGTCGGCTCCGTGGGCGACGATCTCGCCGATTACCGGTCCCGGTTCGCTGGCGTTTTCGTCGCCACGGACACCGTGGCCATGCACGAAGCCGGCCGCGCGATTGCGGCCCAGCTCAGGACGGGTAGCGGCCGCCCAGCGTCCGGGTGACCTTCTCGGCGCTGCCGACGAGCAGATCCACCCACTTCTCGCACTGTTCGCGCGGCATCCGGAGGGTCGGCCCGCTGATCGCGAGGGCACCGATCACGTCGGCGGACGAATCGAATACGGGCGCAGCCAATCCGGATGCGCTGTCTTCCCGCTCACCGGCGGTGATGGCGTACCCGTCGGCCCGGGCCTGGTGAATCAGTTCACGCAGCACCGCGGTGTCGGTGACGGTGCCCTCGGTCATCGGCTCGATGGGGCCGGCGAGGACATGTTCGGTGAGTTCCGGGTTCCAGGCGAGCAACACCCGGCCCGCCGATCCCGCGGGCAAGGGGACGATCTTTCCGACGTACATGTTCCGGCGCAGCGCGTGCTCGGTCTCCGCGATGGCCACGCACACGCGGTAGCCCTGCTCGACCCGGAAGAAGCTGGCGGTCTCGCCGGTGGCGTCGCGGATCTCCTTCAGCACCGGCGTGACGACAGCAAGCACGTCGAGTCCCTTGGTGGCCGTCGCAGCCCAGAACGCCATCTTCACGCCGATCCGGATCTGGTCGCCGGACCGGTCGAGGAATTCCTGCGCCACCAGGTTGCTGACGAGCCGCTGGACTGTCGAGGTCGGCAGACCCGTCGCCTGCTGGATCTCGCCCAGCGTCATCGACGGACGCGACAGGCTGAACGCATCGAGGATCTCCGTGATCTTGCTCAAGACCAGCAACGGTTGGTGCTTGGAGGTCAATTCGCCGTCTTCCGCTCGCATGCCTCAACGATAGTCGCCATCGCCCACCGAGGACATTGATGCTCGCGCCGAGCGCAGAGATGTGGTGGTTGTTGAGAATGCTGAATCGCGACTCGACGAAAGGCGCATGAGCGCCCACCGAGATCCGCTCCCCACGCTTCGATCGGCGCCCCTCCGATGTCGTGACCCCTCCACCCTGCGTGTCCGTCGACGCTCGAAATCGTTGGCGCACACTCGCGCAGACGAGGGGAACATTCAATCGAACAGGGTGGGGAGGTAGAGATGAAACTAGCAGCGGCACTGGCGGAACGCGGCGATCTGACTCGTCGGGTGGAGCACCTGAAATCGCGCATCCTCACGAATGCGCGACACCAAGAGGGCGAGTCGCCCGCGGAGGACGCCGCGGCGCTACTCGACGAACTCGAGGAGGTCCTGGACCGCCTGGAGATCCTCGTCCGAAGAATCAATCGAACCAATACGTCTGCGCCCCTTGGCGATGAGAGCATCACGGACGCCCTGGCCCGCCGGGACATGCTGCGCATCCGGCACCGGGTGGTGTCCGCCGCCGCGGATGCCGCCTCCGGTCGTGAGCAGGACCCGGTACGGCCGACAATTACGCTCGGAGCTCGTCTTCGTCGCGGCGTTGCCGGTCCGGGATCTGCGGCGTACTGCCGACGATTTGGCGCGGCAGATCCGAGAAGTCGATCTTCGAGTGCAGCAAGCGAACTGGGAGGTCGACCTGCTCGACTGAATATTTCTGGGCAGTAGGTAACCGTTTCGGAGGCGGGCACACACCGCGGTCGGCGGCAATCCGGCCACTTCTCCTGCGTGGTAGGCAGCGCACCCCGGGCATACACCCGGATCACAATGCAGCCCAGCACATCGCACAGGTGACTGCGCACGACGCACAGCTCATCACCAGGTGCCGATCCAAGACGGCGAGGGCGGGTAAGGGGCTCCCAGCACACACGTGAGTGGCACAGTACGCCGAAGCATACTGTGCCACTCACACGGGCTCAGCCGACGACCAGATCCAGCTCGTCGTCGTTGACACCGACCGTCACACTGCCACCCTCGACCAGAATGTCGTCGAGCAGCAGGTCCGCGATCCGGTCGTCGACCGCACGCTGGATCGACCGGCGCAGGGGGCGTGCCCCGAACTCGGGCTGGTGTCCGTGTTCGGCAATCCAGTCCACCGCGGCGTCGCTGAACGAGATCTCGATGCCCTTGGCCTCGAGCCGCTTCCGGCTGTCGTCCAACAGTAGGTCGGTGATCCGGTGCAGCTGTTCGGTGTCCAGCTTGCGGAAGATCACGATCTCGTCGATCCGGTTGAGGAATTCCGGCCGCATCGACTCGCGCAGCCGGCCCATCACCCGGTCTCGCAGCGGCTTCTCCGACGCCTCGGCGTCACCGGTGGTGAAGCCCAGTCCGCCCGACTTGCTGGAGATGATGTCGGACCCAAGGTTGCTGGTCATGATCAGAACGGTGTTCTTGAAATCCACCGTCCGGCCCTGACCGTCGGTCAACCGCCCGTCGTCGAGCACCTGCAGCAGCGTGTTGAACACGTCGGGGTGCGCCTTCTCGATCTCGTCGAGGAGGATCACCGAGTACGGGTTGCGCCGAACCTGCTCGGTGAGCTGTCCTGCCTCCCCGTAGCCGACGTAGCCGGGAGGGGCACCCACCAGGCGACTGACTGTGTGCCGTTCACCGAACTCGCTCATGTCGAGTCGCAGCATCTTGTTCTCGTCACCGAACAGGGTGGCCGCTAATGCTTTCGCCAGTTCGGTCTTGCCGACACCGGTCGGGCCGAGGAACAGGAAGCTGCCGACGGGGCGGTCGGGATCGTTCATACCGGTCCGGCTCCGACGCACCGCCCGGGCGATGGCCCGCACGGCATCGTCTTGCCCGATGACCCGCCGGTGCAGTTCGTCTTCGAGCCGGCGGAGGCGTTCCTTCTCCTCCTGGGTCATCTGGCTCGCGGGAATACCCGTCGACCGCGACACGACCTCGGCGATCTGCTCGGCGGTCACGTCCGGTGTGATGTCCGACGCGTCGGCCTTGCCACCGATGCGGGCCTGCAGCTTCGTGATCTGGTCACGCAGTCCCGACGCCTTCTCGTACTGCTCGTCGGCGACGGCCTGATTCTTGGCCTGTTCCAACTCCTCCACCTGCTTCCGCAGAGCCTCCACGTCGACGCTCGGCATGCGCAGCCGCAACCGGGCCCCGGCCTGGTCGATCAGGTCGATCGCCTTGTCGGGCAGGAAGCGGTCACCGATATACCGGGCAGAGAGCTCGACGGCGGCGGTGATGGCGTCGTCGGTGTAGCGCACGCCGTGGTGCTCTTCGTATCGGTCGCGGAGACCCGACAGAATGGCCACTGCGTCCTCGATGCTCGGCTCCGCCACCGTGACCGGCTGGAATCGGCGTTCGAGCGCCGGATCCTTCTCGATGTGCTTGCGGTACTCGTCGAGGGTGGTGGCACCGACGATGTGCAGTTCACCACGGGCGAGCTTCGGCTTGAGGATGTTTCCGGCATCCATCGCACCCTCGGCTCCGCCACCGGCGCCGGCAATGGTGTGAACCTCGTCGATGAAGACGATCAACTCGTCCTTGTGGGCGACGATCTCGTCGATCACCTTGGTGAGGCGTTCCTCGAAGTCGCCGCGGTATCGGGTTCCCGACACCATGCTCGACAGGTCGAGTTGCACGATGCGCTTACCGGTCAGACGGTCGGGTACGTCGCCGTCGACGATCCGCTGAGCCAGGCCCTCGACGATCGCCGTCTTGCCGACGCCGGCCTCACCGACGAGGACGGGGTTGTTCTTGGTCCGCCGCGACAGGATCTCGATGGTCTGTTCGATCTCGTCGGCCCGGCCGATCACCGGGTCGACGCCGCCGCTGCGGGCACGTTCGGTGAGATCGAAACCGTACTTGTCGAGGGTGGGAGTGTCGGAGTCCGGCGCCTGCTCGGCCGACCCGCCTTGGATGGCGGTCTGTAGACGTTCCGGGGTGACACCCTCCGAGGCGAGCAGGCGGCCTGCGGCATGGTCCTGATCTGCGGCGAGCGCGAGGAACAGGTGCTCGGGATCGATGTACGTCGACCCGAGAGCGCGGGCGAGCTGATGCGCCTCGAGCAGCGCGGTCTTGAGCGCACCGCTCAGCGACGGCACGGCGAATCCGGACGAGTTCCGGCCCTGCGGAAGACGCAGTTCCACGGCGTCCGACACGGCTGACACGTCGGCGCCCGCTCGCTGCATCAGCGTCTTGGCCGGATCTTGTTCAGCCATGACGCGCAGAACGTGCAGTGCATCGAGGTCGGAGTCACCGCGACCGGCGGCGAACCGCGCGGCCGCTGCCATGAGTTCCTGGGTGGAGCGGCTCATGAGACGGCTGATGTCGATGCGACCAGGGCCCTCCGGCCCGAAGAATGCTGGCATTCCGAAGCCTCCTAAGAAGTTGAGCGTTACTCACTCAACTAACGTGCCAGTGCTCCGATCAATTCCCGCAGCGGGGGGCGTTTCATTGTGATGGCCGTCATATGCAGGGACGGCTGCCCGGCGCGCGGAACTTCCTACAACACCGGACAGCGACCCGCTCTTCCCGGCGGTGTCAGCGGAAAGTCGACTTCAGGTGTTCGGCGAGACCCTCGATCGAGACGGGCGCCATCCGGAAGCCCAGATAGCCGTCCGGACGGACGACGTACGCCGCGCAACCCTCGGCGCCATAGGCCGCGGCGAATTCGCCGGCCTCGTCCCGCACGAGCGGAAGAATCGTTTCACCGACCTCGGCACCCGGAGTCGCGATCAGATAGGTGTCGAGCAGGCCGTGGGCCGCGGTTCCGGCCGACGCCGCAGCAGCCTCCAGCACGGCCAGACCCCGCGCGTCGACCGAGTCGTCGGCGTACAGCAGCAATGTGTGCCGGTCGCGTCCCAGTAACCTGAACAGCCGGATCGGGAACGCGACGGCGGCGCGGGTCAACCCACGCGCGTCGGGCGCTCGCTCACCGGGCCGCAGCGTGGTCGCGCCCTCGGTCCGGGACACGATAGGGCTGTCGGAGTAGTCGATGAGCAGCTGCGCTTCGCGGCGCATGACCAGTTCGGGGTCCGAAGCACCCGCGCCGATCCCTTCCCGCGCGCTGCGGATGGTGCGACCCACGACCTCCTCGCCGACCGGCCGCCGCTCGAGGTCGTAGCTGTCCATCAAGTCGGGTGCCGCGACTCCGGACACGGCGAGCGCAAGCTTCCATGCCAGGTTGTGGGCGTCCTGGATCCCGGTGTTCATGCCCTGCGCCCCGGTGGGCGGGTGGATATGGGCGGCGTCGCCGGCAACGAACACGCGTCCACGTCCGTAGGAGTCGACGATGCGGTGGCTGATGCGGAAGACGGAGGACCACCGAAGGTTCGATGCCCGGGCCGGTTCGGGAGCCAGCCTGTCGAGTACGGCCTGAATGTGCCCGAGTTGCGGCGTGGGGCCCGACTCGAATCCGTGCCGGATGTTGTCGCCGGCCGACGTGCCGGTGTTCGACAGTTCCGCGGGCACCAGCATCGACATCCGGTACCGACGACGACCGGGCAAGGGAATGCACACGAGGACATCGTCGGGTCCGTCCTCCGTGCGACGGACCGAACGAATGTTGTAGCCACGCGGCAACGACCAGTCCACTTCGACGTCACCGAGCATGTACTGCTCGGCGAAGGCGCCGCCCTCGAACGTGAGACCGAGACCCTTGCGCACCACACTGTGCGCGCCGTCGCATCCGGCGAGGTACTGCGACCGGATGGTCCCGCCGCCGTCCCCGCTCACCGTGGCGACCACTCCGCCCTCGTCCTGTTCGAACGAGACCAGGCCGATTCCGCGCTCGACCCTGGTGCCCAGGGAAGCCAGGTGTTCGGTGAGTACGCGTTCGGTCTCGTACTGGGGCAGTCCGATGAACCCGAACGGCACATCCGCGGGCAAGGCCAATTCCATTCGCCCGACCTCGACTCCGTCGACGTAGAGGATCTGCCCACGGAATGGAACCCCCGCGTCGAGTACTCGCCCGAGCACGCCCATACCTTCGAACACTTCGAGGGTCCGGGGTTGGATCCCCACCGCCTTGGCATACTGCGGCGGCTCGTGGAGCGGATCGATGATGCGGCAGGAGATGCCGCGCCTGCGCAGTTCGATCGCCGCAGTCAGTCCTACCGGACCCGCTCCGACCACCAATACCTCGGGATCCACCACGAAGACACCGCCTCACCAGGAGGGATCGAGTTTCGATCAGTATGCCTGGCCGCCGAGGAAATTGGAGGCAGACGAGCTCCCGATTTTTGAACGTGCAGCCGTGTGGGTAACCGTCGGACATGACGCACAAGGACACCGAGCAGCACGAGAACACACCCGGCCCGGCGACGACGAGTACGGAGAGTGGCAAATCGGGTGCCCACAAAGACGTGATGTCCGATCCCGCGGAGGACGACAAGGGTTCGGGTGCGGACTGGAGCGGCGAAGGTGGCGCGACCCCAGAGGGGCCCGCCACCGACACGGACGACTGACGCCGCGAGGACTACATCGGGATCTGACCGGCGAGAACACCGACCACCAGCATGGTCAGCGACACCAGCGCGGCCCGCCACAGCACCTTCTTGTGGTGGTCGGCCAGGGACACACCTGCCAGGGTGACGAGCAGCAGGATGGCCGGGACCAACGGGCTCTGCATGTGGAAGGTCTGTCCGGTGATCGAAGCGCGGGCCATCTCGACGGGCTCGATGCCGTAGGTGGACGCGGTTTCGGCGAGCACCGGCATCACACCGAAGTAGAAGGCGTCGTTGCTCATGAAGAACGTGAAGGGCAGGCTCAGGACACCCGTGATGACGGCGAGGTGCGGTCCGAGCGATGCCGGGATGATCTCGAGCAACCACTGCGCCATTGCCTCGACCATGCCCGTGCCCTGGAAGACTCCCGTGAGCACGGCTGCGGCGAACACCATCGCCACCACCGAGACGATGCTCGACGAGTGCCGGGTGATGGCTTCCTGCTGCTCCTTGACGCGCGGGAAGTTCGCCATCAAGGCGATCGATGCCGCCACCATGAAGAGCACCGGGATGGGCAGGACGTCCATCACGAGCACGGCCAGCAGACCCACGCTCAGAGCAGCGTTGAACCACAACAGCTTCGGTCGCAGCGTCGGCCGCTCGGGGTCCAGTCCGTCGACGAAGCCGTCGAGCCCGTCGTCCGACCCGGAATCTCCGGAACCGCCGGTTGCGTTGCCGCTGCCACCGTCTGCGCCGCCGGAACCAAGCCGAGTCCGACCGGATCCCGCGCCGACGAGTAGACGCTCGGATGTGAGAACCAGGGTGCCGATGCGTCGCCGTTCGGAGTAGCCGAGCTGCACGGCGAAGAGCAGCACGATGACCAGTCCGGCGACGAGCGAAGGAATCATCGGCACGAAGACGTCGGACGGGGAGATCCCGAGGGCCGCAGCAGCTCGGACGGTCGGCCCACCCCACGGGATGATGTTCATCGCACCGTTCGAAAGCCCGGCGACGACGGTGAGGACGACGGGGCTCACCTTCAATTTCAGGTAGAGCGGGAGCAGTGCCGAGGTGACGATGATGAAGGTCGTCGACCCGTCACCGTCCAGCGACACCACCATGGCCAGGACTGCCGTGCCGACGACGAGCCGCATGGGATCGTTGCGGACGAGCTTGAGAATCACCTTCACGAGTGGGTCGAAGAGCCCGACGTCGATCATGATCCCGAAGAAGATGATCGCGAAGAACAGCAGTGCCGCAGTGGGCGCCAGCGCTTTGATCCCGTCGGTGATCATGTCGCCGATACCCAGACCGGCCCCGGCCGCGATACCGAATGCGACCGGGACGGCAATCAGCCCGACCACTGGGGTGGCCCGTTTGGACATGATCAAGAACATGAACACGGCCACCATCAGAAAGCCGAGTGCTACCAGCATTGCCACTCCTCGTCCGCACCTGAAAAGTCGCACTGTGATCGCGACAACAGCAAGTGTTGATCGAGCGGGCGCTCACAGTCACTGTTACGGACGTAGAGAAGGTTGTGTTCATTGTGGTGGCGAAGACAGATGTTCCCTCAACGTCGCCGTCTCGTACTCGGTACGGAACAGTCCGCGCTTCTGCAGTACGGGAACGACCTCGTCGACGAAGTCGGTGAGAGCGTCCGGATAGATCGGCGGCATCAGGTTGAAGCCGTCGGCGCCACCTCCGTGGAACCACCGTTCGATGTCGTCGGCGATCGACTCCGGCGTGCCGATCATCGTGCAGTGCCCACCACCGGCGGCCAGTGTTCCCAGCAACGCGCGGACCGTGGGCCGATCCTTCTCGATGATGCGCAGGATGGTGTCGTAGCGGCCCTGCGGTCCGGTGAACTCGGAGAGTGGCGGCAGGTCGGGGACGGGCGCGTCCAGTTCCCACTCACTGCAATCCTGATGCGTGAACAGGGACAGTTGCGCGATCGACTGTTCGACCGGCAGCAGGGCGTCGAGTTCGGCCTTCTTCCTGTGTGCCTCTTCTGTGGTCGATCCGACGTAGGTGACGAGACCCGGCATCACGGTCACGGCGTCGGCGTCGCGGCCCGCAGTACGGATGCGCCGCTTGACGTCTCGATAGTAACTCTGCGCGGATTCGAGGTCGTAGGCCACGGCATAGATCCCCTCGGCGCAGCGGGCCGCCAGGTCCCGACCCTGCTCGGAGGCACCGGCCTGGAAGAGGACGGGACGCCCCTGCGGCGACCGCGGCACGTTCAGCGGGCCGTCCACCAGAAAATGCTTGCCGCGGTGATGAATCGGGGCGACCTTCGCCGGGTCGGCGAACATCCCGCCCCGGTCGGGTGCCAACGCGTCGGCATCCCACGAATCCCAGAGCGCGAGTGCCACGTCGACGAACTCGGCGGCGCGCGAGTACCGCTCGTCGTGCGGCGGCATTTCCTCGAGTCCATGGTTACGGGCCTCCGCGTCGAACATGGAGGTCACGACGTTCCACCCGGCACGGCCGCCACTGATGTGGTCGAGCGATGCAAGCATCCGGGCGGCGTGGAAGGGCGTGTAGAAGGTGCTGGACACGGTGGTGACCAGCCCGATTCGCTCCGTCGCCCGGGCCATCGCCGACAACGCCGTCAGCGGTTCGAGAAACCACAGTCCGCCGGCGGCGGGGTCTCGCACCGAGTGTCCGTCGGCGAAGAAGACGGCGTCGAAGCAGCCACGTTCTGCGGTCTGCGCCAACTCTTCGTAGTAGGCGATGTCGGTGAGCCGTTCCACCTGCGACGCCGGGTGCCGCCAGGCGGCGCCGTGGTGTCCGCAGGCGAAAAGAAATGCGTTGAGGTGCAGTTGCTTACGTGCTGCCATCAGTCTTTGACCAATCCCCCGTCGACGACGAGATTCTGGCCGGTCACCGAACGCGACCACGGAGAGGCGAAGAACAGCACCGCGTCGGCGAATTCTTCCGGAGTGGTGACGCGTTGCAGGGGCGTACTCGCCGCGATGAGGTCGAACACCTCGTCCGGAGTGGCGGCGCTCGCGTCCGTGGTGCGCAGCAGCCCGCCCGACACCATGTTCACCGTGATGCCGTCGGGACCGAGATCGGCGGCGAGCGTGCGGGTCAGTGACAGTGCTGCAGCCTTGGCCGCCGTGTAATCGTGGTAGGGAACCACGGGGTTCTGGAACAAGTTGGTTCCGATGGTGACGATGCGGCCGAAGCCGATTGAGCGCATGCCCGGTAGTGCGGCTTGCGTGGTGTTCAGAGTCGCCTTGACACTCCCTTGCAGCTGCGCGTCGAAGGCGTCCCACGAGATGGCGTCGGCCTTGTCGCGGGCGTCACCGTTGAAGGAGAAATCGGCGAGGGCGTTGTTGATCACGGTGGTGACCGGTGAGCCGAAGTGGTCTGCCGCCGCGCCGAACAGGGCGTCGACCTGTTCGCGGTCCGTGACATCGGCCTGAAGCGCGATGGCCTGCCCGTCGCCCGCCTCCGCCGCGAGGTCCTCGGCCGCGTCTCGGCTACGACGGTAGTTCACCACCACCCGTGCGCCCTGCTCGGCGAACGAGCGCACGATGGCGGAACCGAGGCCGCGTCCACCCCCGGTCACGAGAACGATCTGCTTGTCGATCTGCATTGCGCACCTTTCGTCCGGCCGCGAGGAACGCCGGACGACCGCACGCATCAGCGGTCGGCGCGACATCCCTTCGCTAGCACTACCTAGTTCAGGTTCGACGGGTGTGTTCTCAGCCGCCCAGCTTTCGCCGGGCAGCACCCCGTGTCACTGGCGACAGTCTAAGCGCAGTCGCCCAGAGAAAAAGCCGCACCCATCTTTGTTGCGCACAATTAAGTTGTGTGCAACCATTCGGGGGTGACCGACCCTCTCACCCTCGACCGCCAGTTGTGCTTTGCCCTTTACTCGGCATCGCGGGCCATGACGGCCACCTACCGGTCGCTGCTCGAGAAGTTGGGCGTGACGTACCCGCAGTACCTGGTTCTGCTGGTGCTGTGGGAGCGGGACGGCCGCGGCGTGCGCGACATCTGCGACGCCCTGGATCTCGATACCGGCACCCTGTCACCGCTACTCAAGAGACTCGAATCGCTCGGGTTGGTCGAGCGTCGTCGCGACTCGGCCGACGAGCGGCGGGTCGGTATCCACCTCACCGAGGCCGGGACCCAGCTGCGGCATTCCGCCGTGGGCATTCCGGCCGCACTGGCCGGCTCGACAGGTATGGACGTCGACGAGCTCGTCGCCCTGCGGGACACCTTGAGTCGTCTCACCGAATCGCTACACCAGTACACCGCAACCGATCCCCTGAAAAGGAAGTAATCCCGTGCAGATTCTCTACACCGCTGAAGCCCTCGCCACCGGAGAAGGCCGTAACGGCCACGCCCGCACCTCGGACGGCCGACTCGATCTCGACCTTGCCATTCCCGTCGAGATGGGCGGTTCGGGCAACGGCACGAACCCGGAGCAGTTGTTCGCCGCCGGCTACGCCGCATGCTTCCACTCGGCACTGCAGATGGTGGCCCGCCAGGCCAAGGCAGATGTCACCGACTCGGCGGTCGGTGCGCGCGTCGGAATCGGCTCGGCAAACGGCGGCGGTTTCGGTCTCGCCGTGACCCTCGAAGTGTCCCTGCCCCACCTCTCGCGGGACGAGGCCCTCGAATTGACCGAGAAGGCGCACCAGGTCTGCCCGTATTCCAACGCAACTCGGGGAAACGTCGAGGTCACCCTCGACGTCACCGAGGACTGAACCTACCGGCGGGCGTCGGTCACGCGAAGGTGTATTCGACGCCCGTCAGGTTTTCGGACAGCGACCACAAGGCACCCGCGGTCTTCTCGTCCCGCGACTTGTTATTGGAACCGACCACCTTCGGGTGGCCACGCTGCTCGAACAGCCCGTCCGGCCCGAGGTAACTACCGCCCGCCACATCGGGAGCGGCGGCCGCGTACAGCATGGGCAGCGCACCCATCTCCGCTGACTGCGCGAAGATTCGGTTACCGACGGCCATCAGCTTGTCCTGTACCGACTCGGTGTGGGCCTGCAGATTGGTCGATGCGTAACCGGGATGCGCGGCCACAGCCTTGACCGACGACCCCGCCGCGGCGAGTCTGCGCTGTAGCTCGTAGGTGAACAAAAGATTCGCGAGTTTCGACTGTCCGTACGCGCTCCACCGGTTGTACTTGCGGTTTTCCCAGTTGAGATCGTCGAGGTCCACGGATCCCATCTTGTGCGCGGTGCTCGACATCGTGACAATTCGGTCGGTGATCTTGGCGAGGAGCAGGCCGGTGAGCGCGAAGTGGCCGAGATGGTTTGTGCCGATCTGCATTTCGAAGCCGTCGACGGTCTTACGCCGGGGAACCGCCATCACTCCGGCGTTGTTCACCAGCACGTCGACCGAATCGATGCCCGCGGCGAAGTCCCGCACCGAGGCCAGATCGGCGAGGTCGAGTCGGCGGACCTCGGCGTTGTCACCGATGGTGCGCGCGACCGCGTCGCCTTTCGTGGTGTCGCGGCAGGCGAGGACGACGTGGGCGCCCGCCTTGGCGAGTGCGCGCGCAGCCACCTCCCCCAATCCACTGTTGGCGCCCGTGACGACGAACGTCCGGCCCTGCTGATCCGCGATGTCCGCTGCTGTCCACTTGGTCATGAGAGCAACCCTACGGAAGTCGGGACGCGGCCAACACCCGTCACCACGCCGTTGCTCCGACCAGCGGGAGGTTGACGAAACTCGGCCTGTCCGGCGACAACCGGACATGCTGCGGCTTCAACTGGCTGTCCGCGAGCATCGGTCCGAGCGGCAGATAACGCGGAAAGCTGCTCGCGTACACGTCGACACGCAACCGGTGTCCGGGCGCCAGGACGGCGTCAGTGGGCACGAAGTTGATGTCCACGGGTGTGATCTCCCCGGGAACGAGGGGCTGGCGCGCCGCCACCGTCAGGTGGTGATGCGGTTCGGTGTAGTCGCCGTTGGGAGACTTCGTGCTCTGCGCATCGTCCACCGCACGCATCGACGCAGTGAGCGCCCCATTGGTCAAGGTCGTCGACGTACCGTCGGGGGCGACGTCGTTGAGTGTGACCGCCCAGAAACCGTCGGTGGCGTCGAGCACCGTCTCGAGATGCAGGTTGACAGGCCCCGACAGCTCGGTGGGCCGGGTGACGGGGGCACTGGTGAACGTGAGTCCCTCAGCCTCGTTGAAACGGGAGTCCTTGGTGCAGGCAGATCCGAAGATCACGGCCGCCCCGGCCGTCCCCTGGGCGCCGTCACGCGAGCACAGCGCCCGTAGGCCCGGCGCCACCGTCAGATTCGCGGAATCGGCGGGCTGCGCCGCGACGAGGCTGCCGTCGTGCGCAGCATGCCCCGCCGTGCCGCTCGGCGCGTTCGACAGATACATCCGCTGGTAGTCGACGCCGGCCCGGGGGAACGAATCGGTAGTGGTCCATCCGTTGCCCTGCTGATACAGCGTGACCGGGCCGTAGCCGTCGATTCCGTTGTCGACACCTTTCAACCACTTGTCGTACCAAGCGCGTTCGAGAACGTCGAGGCGCGGCGGGGCCCCCGGCTCACCGAACCCACCACCGAAGTTGATGTGGTAGGCGTCGCTCATGATCAGCTGCTTCTCGCCCGCCGGCAGGGGGATCTCGTTGTAGACCCGGGGCTCGCTGTTGGCGAAGATGTCGTGCCACGCGCCGTAGAGCATCGTCGGCACCTCGATGTTGTCCACCCGGGCCTTGCGCTCCTCGTAGAACTCCCCATCCTGCGCTACCCGCAGCGTGCCGGGATCCAGGTCGTTCACGGTGGGCGCTGTCATGGCCTCGAGGAGAGCCGGGAACAGCGTCAGGGGATCACGAAGCCGAGCCTGAAGCCAGGTCTGGTCGAAGCGGCCCTGCGCGAGCGCCTGCACGTCCGGAACGAACTTGAGACCGTTCACCAGAGAGAGCCAGAGGGGCATGAAACCGACACCCAGTCCGGCGCCGGTCCCGACGATGTCGCGGAGCAGATCGTTTCCGGGTTCGGTGGGGAAGATCGCCTTCAGGGCAGGCGGCTGATGACCCGCGGCCTGCAGGGAGTTGATGCCCGAGTAGGACACGCCGCCCATCCCGACTCTGCCGTCAGACCAGCTCTGCTTGCTGATCCAATCGATCACCTCGACGGAATCGCGCTGCTCGACCGGGCCGAGTGCCTGCCATTCGCCCTGCGAGAAGCCGGTGCCCCGCGCATCCACGACCACCTGCGTGTACCCGTTCTGCACGAGGTCACGGTTGACACCGAAAACGCGCATGCCGCCGCCTGACAGAACCTTCGCGGCCTCGGTGATGCCGTCGAACGGCGTCCCGGCGAGGTTGTAGGAATTCACCAGGTCGACAACGGTGTCTTCGAGCCCCGGGACCGCGAGCACGGAGTCGACGACGTTGCCGATCAACTTGGTATATGGCGTGACATTGAGCACCGAGGGCATCTTCGTGTCGACCGGAATGCCTGCCGCGTCGGCAGGCCGGTAGACGTTCGCCTTCAGCACCGTCCCGTCGCTCATCGTGATGGGCACGTCCCAGTCGATGGCGATGACCGGGTAGGCCGGCGGTGCATCGACGGCAGCCAGCCACTGTGCGGCTGCGGGTCCTCCGGTCGGGTCAGCGGACGCCGTGGGCGCTACAGCGAGCCCTATGGACATTGCTACCGCGACTGCCAATACACCTGGTCGAAACGCCCAGCGACGCACGATCACCTAAGAACCCCCGTGAACTTTCCGATGACGCGCCTCAGCGGCCAGGGTGGCCCGCGTCACAAACTTACCGGATAGTAACCATGGGTTCGCGCCAGGTCAACGCCGAGTTACAGACAAGCTGCATTACCGTCGACGGTGTGCCCGACGCCCCGCTTCCCGTTCGTGACGGCCTCAACCCGACGCGGCTGAGGACGCCCGACGACGGACCGTGGCCCACCGTCCTCGAGTACCTCGTCGGCCGCTTTCCCCACGACGAAACACGGCTCCGCGAGAAGGTGGCCGCGCGGGAGGTGGTCGACGAGCGGGGGCACCCCGTCACCGAGTCGACGGCGTTCGTCCCGCGGAGAGACGTCTATCTCTACCGGGATCCTCCGGTGGAATCGCGGGTGCCGTTCGAGATCGAGATCCTGCATCGCGACGAGAATCTGCTCGTCGTCGACAAGCCCCATTTCCTGGCCAGCACACCACGGGGCGCGTACATCGTCGAGTCCGCACTCGTACGGTTGCGCAGGAGTCTCGGACTTCCCGACCTGACGCCCGTGCACCGGCTGGATCGTCTCACCGCAGGAGTTCTGATCTTCACCGTGCGACGCGAGGTCCGGCGGGACTACCAATCGCTGTTCGATCGACGGGAAGTGCGCAAGGAGTACGAGGCGCTTGCCCGCTACGACCCCGAGTTGACTCTGCCGGCAACGGTCCGCAGCCGCATCGTCAAGCAACGCGGCGTCTTGAAGGCTTTCGAGACGGAGGGGCCCGCGAACAGCGAGAGTCGCATCGAACTGCTCGAAATCCGCGGTGGTTCCGCGCGCTATCGACTGCTCCCGCACACCGGCAAGACGCACCAGCTGCGGTTGCACATGAGCTCACTCGGCATCCCGATTTTCGGTGACAATTTCTACCCCGACTTCTATGACGTTGCCGGGGACGACTATTCGACTCCGTTGCGCCTACTCGCACGCTCGGTGGAATTCACCGATCCCTTGTCGGGTGCACCCCGCGGGTTCGTCAGTGAGCGGACCCTGACATGGCCGACGTCCACACCTCCGGCGCACTGACACTCAGCGAAGGGACGTCGAACTACTCCTGCGAGGCCGCCACCCTCTGCTCCAGAACCTGACCGGAGCCGTTCTGCTCGGCGAGGCGGCGGGCACTGTCCAGAGCCTCCTGGGCAGCCGCCTTCACCGCGGCCGCTTTTTCGGCCGGAGTGAGATCCCCGGGCGACGAGGGAGCCACTTCGGGCACAGGCGACGAGGGAGCCACTTCGGGCACAGGCGACGACGGAGCCACTTCGGGCACAGGGGGCGTCGGAGCCACTTCGGGCACCTCGCTCGCTTCCGGCACCTCGCCCACATCCGGCGTTTCCGGCGGCTCGTTCGTTTGCGGCACCTCGACGGGGTCTGTCAGGTATTGGCCGCAGTCCGGCCACGCGCCGACCCCCTGGCTCTGGAGCACCTTTTCGGCGATACGGATTTGTTCCGCTCGGCTCGCTTCCGACGGGTCGCCTTTTCCGCCATGGGATTTCCAGGTCTCGGGCAGAAATTGCAGGCCCCCGTAGTAACCGTTTCCGGTATCGATCGTCCAGTCGCCGCCGCTTTCGCATTCGGCGACGGCGTCCCAGTTGTGCGGTGCGGCAGACGCAACGCCGGTGCTCAGGCCCAGTGGAACCGTCACGGCTGCGCCGATCGTGGCAATCCACCCCAGGGTGCGCCTCTCGATGTGGCATGTGGTCATGCTGAGTCCTTCCTCTCCGCGCTCGCGGACATGGTCGGCTTCTCCCCTTTGTGACCTCCTCCCGATACCTCTGAGGCAGAAGTAAAGTACAGGTGTACGACTATTGTGTTGTGACAGGTGAATCTTCGGAATTCCGGATTTTCGACGCCGATCCGTCGCCGTGTCGTGACGAGTCCGTTACTTGCCGGAGGTGGGTCCGCAAAGTACGCGCATAAGGCACTGTGGACACAGGACGAGTACAGCCCGACGAAGGGAACCAGACGTGAGCACCTCTTCAAGCCATTCCGTCGTCGTCGGCCTCGACGGATCCGACGCGTCCACGGCCGCCGCCACGTGGGGCGCCGCAGTAGCAGCGAAATGGCGCGCCACACTGTCACTCGTCCACGCGCTGCCGCAGGACGGCCCGCTGTACAGCCCGGCGTCGATCATGCTGGAATCGCAGTTTCTCAGCCAATTGAGAGAGGACGGCGAGGCCATCGTCGACACCGCAAAGAAGCTACTGGGACAGCAATACCCGGATCTCACGATCGAGACGACGATCAGTCCCGGACCGGCGGGCACGGCCCTGGTCGAAGCCGCCGACTGGGCGCGACTCATCGTGCTGGGTTCGACCGGAGCAGGGGCGTTCCGGTCGGTCCTTCTCGGATCGACCGCGCTGCACGTGGCCAACCGTGCGGAGTGCCCGGTCGTCGTGCTGCGCGGCGAGGCGAGTGCGCCGGACGGTCGTCCCGTCGTGGTCGGAGTCGACGGAAGCGAACTCAGTCGCGACGCGGTGTCGCACGCATTCGAGTTCGCCTCCTTTTTCGGCGCGCCCCTGGTTGCGGTCCACACCTGGCAGGGCTCGCCGACATTCGGAGCGGGCGGCACCGGCATGCTCGTCGACTGGGAGGCGGTGAAACAGGAGGAAGCCGCCGTCCTGTCGGAGGGCTTGGCCGGAGAGTCGGAGCGGTACCCGGACGTCGCCGTCACGAAGGTGGCTCAGC
Source organism: Rhodococcus sp. WAY2 (assembly GCF_009859915.1). NCBI lineage: Bacteria > Bacillati > Actinomycetota > Actinomycetes > Mycobacteriales > Nocardiaceae > Rhodococcus > Rhodococcus sp. WAY2. The sequence continues at coordinate 1,381,573 of NZ_CP046572.1, read as the reverse complement.
AGGGCGCCGCCGCGGACGTCATTCTCCAGCACGCCACCGACGCCCAGTTGATCGTCGTGGGCAGCCATGGCCGTGGACCGCTGCTCGGCGCGCTGATGGGTTCGACGAGCCAGAACCTGCTCCACCACGCCACCACTCCGGTCATGATCTGTCGAAGCTGAGACTCGTCCGGCGCTACGTGATGCCGGTCCCCACCCACTGACCGATGCCATAGGTCACCCCCATGGCGAGTGCGCCGCCGAGCGCCACCCGCAGGACGGCGCGGGTCCGCCGAGCGCCGCCGAGAGTGGCACTCACCGACCCGGTCAGGGCGAGTGCGAACAGTACGGCCAGAAAAGTCACAGGGACGCGAAGGTGCACCGGCGTGAGAAGTATCGCCAGTAAGGGAATGGCAGCACCGAGAGTGAAGGACAGCGCCGAAGACCCCGCCGCCTGCCACGGATTGGTCAGTTCGTCCGGATCGAGACCCAACTCGGCGTCGACGTGCGCGGCAAAGGCATCGTGTTCGGTGAGTTCGCGGGCCACCGTGCGGGCAGTGTCCTCGCGCAACCCTTTTCGCTCGTAAATCGCCACGAGCTCTTCGAATTCGGCAGTCGGGGTTTCGGAAAGTTCCTGTTGTTCCTTCGACAGCAACGCCCGTTCCGTGTCGCGCTGCGTGCTCACCGACACGTACTCGCCGAGAGCCATGGACACCGCTCCGGCCGCCAGACCGGCAAAACCTGCGGTGAAGATCGCCGATCGCTCGGTGGTGGCCGCCGCGACACCGACCACCAGACCGGCGGTGGACACGATGCCGTCGTTCGCTCCGAGAACCCCGGCACGCAACCAGTTGAGGCGACCGGCCAGGGTGGGGCCGTGCGGTTCCCCGGCGGCATGCGAGGACTCAGCGCGTTCTGCGGACATGGGTTCAGGCTAGGCCCGCATGGTGTTGCCCGATAGCGAGGCAAGGCTGCGCTGTCGCTCGGTTCGCTGCGCGGTCGCTCGGTTCGCAGCGCGACCAAGCAGTTGCTAGGTTGTTGTGGCTCGTCCCCGATCATTGGAGTCCCTATGGCGGCACCCGGCAACAGCGTTCCCCCGCGGCGACTGTCCGCTCTGATCACCGGCGGCACAGGCGGCATCGGTTCCGCCGTGGCGCGGCAACTCGCGAACCACGGGCACCACGTGGCCATCACCTACCGATCCCACGCCGATGTCGCGGCCGACCTGGTGACCGAACTCGAGCAGACCGGTGTCACCTGCGCCGCCTTCTCCACGGATCTCGTCGACGAACTTCGCGTCGCCGAGGTCGTTCGGCAGACGGTTGAGCACTTCGGCGGGCTCGACATCCTGATTCACGCAGCGGGACCGCACATTCCGATGGTCCACCTGTCGCAGATCACGCCGAAGGATTACGCCGTCCATCTAGAACAGGAAGCTGTCGCGTTCTTCACCGTCGTCCGCGCCGCCCTCCCTGCCTTGCGGGAATCCGCAGGTTCCGTGGTCGCGGTCACGACCGCTGCCACCAGCCGCTACCCCGTCCGCGACGGCCTCTCGGCAGGCACCAAAGGTGCTGTCGAGCAACTGGTCAAGGGGTTCGCGGCCGAGGAGGGCCGCTTCGGGGTCCGCTTCAACTCCGTCGGCCCGGGCATGCTCACCGACGGAATGGCGCAGCGCCTCATCTCTTCAGCCGATCTCGACCAGCGCGCCCTCGACGTGGCCATGAGCCGCATCCCGCTGCGCCGTTTCGGCACGGCCACCGACATCGCCGAGGCCGTGTGTTTCCTGGCGAGTGACCGTGCGGGGTTCATCACCGGACAGAAACTCGACGTAGACGGTGGATACACGGCGTAAGGGGCCGCCGCCGACGTGCACATCCGTCAGCGAACTTCGTTGTCCGCAGTAGCCCGACCTTCAGCCGCCCAGTCGCCGGAACACGAGGCGGACAGCAAGAGTGAGGTGCGACATGACCTCGTCGACCGAAATGCGGCCGGCCACCCACGACACCAGGCTCGACATCCAGACGTCACCGATCACGCGTATTGCGTTCAGCTGGTCGTCGGAGATCTTCTCGACGCCGATGGTTTTGGCGAACATCTCGGTCATCAGCGCGCCGAAGGCATCGAGTTCGGCCGACGCCGACGCGTCGGCGAACATGAACGCCCGAACCAGCGCCTCGTATCGCGGTCGGTCCTTCTCCAGCACTTCCGTGTTCTTGCGGAGAACGAACAGAATCCGCTCGGAGGGCGTGTCCCCGGGAATCACGACGTCCTCGAAGCGGGCGCGCATTCCCTCGAACACCATGAGGAGACCCATGACGAGCATGTGGTTCTTCGAGGGAAAATACCGATACACGGTGCCGAGGGCGACCCCGGCCCTATCTGCGATCGCCCGCATCTGCACGGCGTCGTAGCCACCCTCGGACGCGAGTTCCATGGCCGCCGCGACGATGCGCTGATAACGCTCCCGCTGCGGTGCCTTCGCTGCCCGTGAGGGGAGTTGTCCGTGACGCAGCAACGACAACAGCCCGTCGCGGCCCGCGGTCAACGGCTCTTCAGCAGTGCTCATGGGGTCAGCCTAGCGAGTCAGCCGTGGCGTCGGCGGTGGCGGCTGCCCGGAGCCCGGCTGTCCGCCGCGCTCTACGACACGAACAAGACGCGCCCATTGCGGGGCCCGCATTCACGGTTCGCCGGGCGTCTACACGTCCCCGAAGGTCACAGCACACTGAGGATGTCGTCGACCCGCTGCTTCGCATCACCGAACAGCATCTGGCTGTTGTCGCGGAAGAACAAGGGGTTCTGCACCCCGGCGTAGCCGGCGGCCATCGAACGCTTGAACACGATGACATCCTTGGCATTCCACACCTCGAGCACCGGCATCCCGGCGATCGGTGACGCCGGGTCCTCGGCCGCGGACGGGTTGACGGTGTCGTTCGCGCCGATGACAAGAACCACGTCGGTGTCGGAGAAATCGTCGTTGATCTCGTCCATCTCCAGGACGATGTCGTAGGGCACCTTCGCCTCTGCCAGCAATACGTTCATATGGCCGGGTAGGCGCCCCGCGACCGGATGGATGCCGAAACGCACGTCGACCCCCTTCGCCCGCAACTTCGCGGTGAGATCGGCAACCGGGTACTGCGCCTGCGCGACCGCCATGCCGTAGCCCGGGGTGATCACGACCGACTTCGCGCCGGCGAGCAGCTCCGCCACGGCGTCCGCCTGGATCTCACGGTGCTCGCCGTAGTCGACGTCGTCCGCCGGTCCGGCCACCACGCCGAACCCGCCGGCGATCACCGAAATGAAGGAGCGGTTCATCGCCTTGCACATGATGTAGGACAGGTAGGCACCGGAGGAGCCGACCAGTGCGCCGACGATGATCAACAGGTTGTTGTTGAGCAGGAACCCGGAAGCCGCTGCGGCCCAACCGGAGTAGCTATTGAGCATCGAAACGACGACCGGCATGTCGCCGCCGCCGATGGACGCGACCAGGTGCCAGCCCAGGGCGAGCGCGAGGATCGTGATCACGATCAACAGCCACAGTTGCGGGTCGATGACGAACCACACGGTCAGGGCCGCGAAGACCACGAGCGCGCCGAGGTTGATCACATTCTTTCCCGGCAGTACCAGCGGCGCCGACTTGATCCTCGCCGAGAGCTTGAGGTAGGCGACGATCGAGCCCGTGAAGGTGACCGCGCCGATAAACACGCCGATAAACACTTCGGCACTGTGGATGCCGAGCAGTCCGGCGGCATCGAGCACCGCCGACTCGTGGCCGCCAGGATGGTTCTCGACGTGCAGGTAGCCGTTCCAGCCGACGAGCACGGCGGCCAGGCCGACGAAACTGTGCAACAGCGCGATCAGCTCCGGCATGCCCGTCATCTCGACCCTGCGGGCCAACGTGAGGCCGATGGTGGCGCCGAGGATGACCGCGACCACGAGCAGGACGGCACCGAGGCTGTCGACACCGCCGTCGAAGGCCAGCGCGGTGGTCGCGACCAGAGCGACCGCCATGCCGAGGATGCCGAAATAGTTGCCGAGCTTGGCGGACTCGTGCCGAGCGAGCCCCGCGAGCGTGAGCACGAAGAGGAGGGCGGCAACGAGGAAGGCCGCCACGGATGCAGAAGGTATGTCCATGCCGGTCAGCTCCTGGAGAACATGGCGAGCATGCGACGCGTAACCGCGAACCCACCGAAGATGTTGATGCAGGCCAACAGGACTGCTACGAATGAGATCACCGTGATCGCGGTGTCGCCCTTGCCGATCTGCAGCAGGGCGCCGACGACGATGATCCCGGAGATTGCATTGGTCACCGACATGAGCGGGGTGTGCAACGCGTGGTGCACGTGCCCGATCACGTAGTAGCCGATCACGATCGCCAGCGCGAATACGGTCAGGTTCAGCTGGAGCTGCGCGGGTGCGACGCCGATCAGCAGGAACAGGACCGCAGCCACCGCCGCGACGACGCCGAGCCGCTTGCCCGGGCTCATCGGCTCCTTCGGTTCGGCGGCGGCGGGGACAGTTTCCGCGGCGGGCGTGCGGGGTGCGGCCGAGACCTGCACGGGCGGTGGCGGCCAGGTCGACTCGCCGTCCCGCACGACGGTGATGCCACGCTGCACGACGTCCTCGAAGTCGAGGACGAGCTCCCCGTCCTTACCGGGCGTGAGCAGCTTGAGCAGGTTGACGATGTTGGTGCCGTACAACTGTGACGCCTGGGCGGCGAGCCGGCCTGCCAAATCGGTGTAGCCGAGGATTCGGACGCCGTTGTCGCTGACGACGCGCTCATCGGTCTTCGTCAACGCGGCGTTGCCGCCGTTGGCCGCAGCCATGTCGACGATCACCGAGCCGTTGCGCATGGCGGCGATGGTCTCCTCGGTGATCAGCTTCGGGGCGGGGCGACCCGGGATCAGCGCGGTGGTGATGACGATGTCTGCCGCACGCGCCTCCTCGTCGTACATCGCCGCGGTGGCGATCTCCTGCTCGGCGGTCATCTCCTTGGCGTAACCGTCGGCGCTGACCTCGGCCTCGAAATCGATCTCGACGAACTCCGCGCCCATCGACGCGACCTGCTCGGCCACCTCCGGGCGCACGTCGAAAGCACGCACGATCGCGCCCATGGCGGACGCAGCACCGATCGCGGCGAGTCCGGCGACGCCCGCTCCGACAACGAAGACCCGCGCGGGCGGGATCTTGCCGGCCGCGGTGACCTGCCCGGTGAACATCCGGCCGAACTCGTGGGCGGCCTCCACCACGGCGCGGTAACCCGCGACGTTCGCCATCGAGGACAGCACGTCCATCGACTGTGCGCGTGAGATCCGCGGCACGGCGTCCATCGACAGCGCCGTGATCGGGCGCTGCGCCAGGTCCGCGACGATTCCGTCGTCGAGCCGCGGGTTGAGCATCGCGATCAGCGTGGCTCCCGGCTGCAACCGGTCCCGCTGCGCGAGCGTCGGTGGGTTCACCCCGATGACCACGTCGGCCGTGAGCGGATCCCTCAGCTCGGCGCCCGCCTCGGCGTACGCGCCGTCGGTGAAGCCGGCAGGTTCGCCGGCGCCGGGCTCGACCACCACCTGGTAACCGAGCTTCTGCAGCGCGGCGACGGTCGTCGGCGTTGCCGCGACCCGAGTCTCCCCGGCACGCGCCTCCTTCAGCACTCCGATAATCATCGCGTCTCCCCCACCGTGAGGTCGACGAGGCCGTCGAGCGCGGCGCGGTGTGCGCCTGCGGTGCCGAACGCGACCTGGTCGGCCTTCGCCTTCAGGTACAGGTGCGTCGGGTGTTCCCACGTCAAGCGGTGCTCGAGCTCCTGGAAGCCCATCAGGTGTTCTCCTTCAGTGCGTTGAGGCCTGCGTCGAGCAGCAGGTGGACCGCTTCGCCGACGCGGTCGAAGCCGTCGCCGACCGTTTGGCCGTGCAGGTGGCGGTAGTTGATGCCCTCCATGATCGCGGCGAGCTTGAAGGCCGCGAGGCCGAGGTAGAAGCCGAACCCGGAGAGGTCGCGGTCACTGCCGCGTGAGTACCGCGCGATCACCGCACGCTCGTCGAGGAACCCGGGCGCAGTCGACACATTTCCCGCCGAGTCGCTGCCGGCGTCTGCATCGAGTCGGAAGTAGACGAGCATGAGCGCCAGATCTGTCAGCGGGTCACCGAGCGTGGCCATCTCCCAGTCGAGGACGGCGGCCACCTGATCGGAGTTGTCGACCAGGACGTTGTCGAGCCGGAAGTCGCCGTGCACGATGCCCGCAGCGGACTCGGTCGGCACCGACTCCGCGAGTCTGCGATACAGCTCGTCGGCGGCGGGCAGGTCACGGGTGTGCGACGCGTCGAGCTGCTTCTTCCAGCGGACGACCTGGCGGCCGAGGAACCCCTCGGGGCGCCCGAAGTCACCGAGCCCGACCGACGCCGGCTCGACCGCGTGCAGCGCGGCGAGCGTATCCACGAGGCGTTCGGAAATCGTACGAGTCCGCTCGGTGCCGAGCAGTTCGAGCTCGGACGCGGTCCGGTACGGCGTACCGGCGCACCGCTCCATGACATAGAAATCCGCGCCCAGCACCGCAGGATCGGTACACAACGCGAAGGTCCGTGGGACCGGCACCCCGGTGTTCTGGAGCGCCGACATGACCCGGTACTCGCGGTTCATGTCGTGGGCGGTCGCGAGCACGTGACCGAGCGGTGGCCGACGGACGATCCATTCCTGCCGGCCGTCGGTCACGATGTAGGTCAGATTGGACCTTCCGCCGGCGATCAGGGTCGCCCGCAGATCGCTGCCCGAGCCCGGGATTTCAGACGCGAACCACGCGCCGAGGACATCGAGATCGAGGCCGAGGGGCGTTTGTGCGGTTGCCATCACGGCACCACGACCGCGAGCATGTCGACGACGCAGGCCGGCTTGTCGCCGCCGTCCCGTTCGATCGTCACCCGGGTGGCGACCTGGTAGCCCAGCTTGTTCGGCGTGACCGAGGTCAGCTCCACGCCCGCCCGGACGCGCGACCCGACCGGCACCGGCGAGGGGAAGCGGAGCTTGTCGGCGCCGTAGTTGACGCCCATCTTGACGCCCTCGACCTTGTACACCTGCCAGGTGAGCATCGGCACCAGGCTGAGTGTCAGGAAGCCGTGGGCGACGGTCGTTCCGAACGGCCCCTCGGCCGCCTTCGCCGGGTCGACGTGGATCCATTGGTGGTCGCCCGTCGCCGCCGCGAAGGCGTCGATCTGGTCCTGGTTGACCGTGTGCCACTCGGAGTGACCGAGGTGCGTGCCCACGGCCTTCTCGAGGTCGGCGATGCCGTCGAAGACCCTCATGACTTCGGCCCGCCCGCGAGGTAGAGCACCTGACCGGACACGAAGCCAGCGCCCTCGCTGGCGAAGAACGAGACCGCGTGCGCGACGTCGGCAGGCTGGCCGGCGCGCCCGACCGGGATCTCCTTGACCAAGAAGGCCCTGAAGTCGTCGAACGGCACGCCCATCCGCTCCGCGGTGGCCTTGGTCATCTCGGTCTCGATGAATCCTGGCGCGATGGCGTTCGCGGTCACGCCGAACTTGCCGAGCTCGAGGGCCACCGTCTTGGTGAAGCCCTGGATCCCGGCCTTCGCTGCGGCGTAGTTGGCCTGGCCCCGGTTACCGAGCGCGGAGGTGCTCGACAGGTTGACCACGCGACCCCAGTTCGCCTTGGTCATGTAACCCTGCACGGCACGGGTCATGAGGAAAGTGCCACGCAGGTGGACGTTCATCACCGCGTCCCAGTCGGTGGTGGTCATCTTGAAGAGCAGGTTGTCCCGGAGGATCCCGGCGTTGTTGACCAGCACGGTCGGCTCGCCCAGCTCGGCGGCGACCCGCTCGACCGCGGCCTGCACCGCCGCCTCGTCGGCGACGTCGACGCCGACCGCACGTGCCCGGCCCCCCGCCGTCTCGATCTCGGCCACAACGGATTTACAGGCGGTCTCGTCGAGGTCGAGGACGGCAACGGCGAGGCCGTCTGCGGCGAGGCGCTTCGCGACACCGGCTCCGATGCCGCGGGCGGCTCCGGTCACGATGGCGGTCCGGGTCGTGGTGGGTGTGGTCATGCGGGAACTCCTGTGGGGTGGGGTGTGAGGCCTGGCACCAGTTCGGCCAGGGCGGCGCGCGTCGACGCGTGGTCGATGTGCAGCATGGATTGGAGGCCGGCTGCCCGCGCACCGATCACGTTGGGCTCGGCGTCGTCGATGAAGAGCACCCGGTCGGCGGGTACGCCGAGTTTGTCGACGGCAAGTTCGTAGATGGCGGCGTGGGGTTTGCGGAGTTCCACCTCGCAGGAGATCACGACCGGATCGAACAGTTCGTCGATTCGGGCGCGTGGGTAGGTGTTGCCCCAACTGTTGGAGAGAAGGCCGACCTCGAGACCGGTTTCGCGCAGGTCTTCGACCAGTTCGAACATTGCCGAGTCGGCCTGCATGCCGGCGAAGAGCCGGCTGAGCATCCCGTCCGGCGTGACTACGCGCCCGTCGGTGGTCTGCAACTCTGCCGCGAGCAACGCCTCGAAAGCCGCGACCGGGAGCGCACCGGTCTCCAGCCGATGGACCGGCGTACCGTCTTCGACATTACGGGACATCCAGGCACGCAACGTACGTGAGAACGACTCGGGCTCGATTCCATCCGCGGCTAGCCACGCCGCGATCGAGTCCCGCACCGGACCGGTGAGTACGCCGCCGTAGTCGAAGAGGACCGCATCAATTTCTCGCACCGGCTCACTCACCCATGCTCTGGAGGCTGACGCCGCCATCGACGACGACGGTTTGTCCGGTGACCCATGCGGCATCGTCGGAGAGCAGGAAGGAGACGACGCTGCCGATGTCCTCTGGTACGCCGAGCCGCTTCAGGGGGTACGCCGCGGTGACCGCGTCTTCGCGGCCCTCGTACAGCTTCGTGGCGAACCGCGTCTTCACCACCGCCGGAGCGACCCCGTTGATCCGGATGTCCGGCCCGAGTTCGACTGCCATCAATTCGGTGAGCGAGTTCAGCATGGCTTTGCTGGCGCCGTAGAACCCGATCCCGGGCGCCGTGCGAATACTGGAGAGCGACGACACGTTGACGATCGCGCCGCCGTTGTCCTTCATCCAGGCCTTGTGCGCCTGCTGGACCCAGGAGACCGCGGCGATGCAGTTGACCTCGACGATCTTGCGAGCAGCCGCCAGGTCTAGGTCGACGAGCGAACCGTAGACGGGGTTGATCCCGGTGTTGTTGACCAGGAAGTCGATGCTCCCGAAGGTCTCGACCGCCTGCCGCACCGCGTCGCCCTGGTGATCCGCGTCGTCGGCGCGGCCCGCGACGGCGAGCGCGACATCCGGACCGCCGAGGTGGGTCACGGCCTCGTCCAGGGCCTCTTTCTTGCGCGCCGTGATGACGACGCGGGCGCCGTCGGCGACCAGCCGCTCGGCGATGGCGAGCCCGATACCGCGGCTCGCTCCGGTGACGATCGCGGTCTTACCCTCGAAACGCTTGTTCATGTCAGTTCCTCTTACTTCAGACGTTCGATGACCATGGCCATCCCCATACCGCCACCGACACACATGGATTCGACGCCGAAGCGCTTGTCGTGCCACTGCAGTGAGTTGATGAGCGTGGTGGCGATGCGGGCTCCGGTCATGCCGAACGGGTGGCCGACGGCGATTGCGCCGCCGTTGACGTTGAGCTTTTCCAGCGGAATACCCAGCTGCTGCGCGGATCCGAGCGCCTGGACCGCGAACGCCTCGTTGATTTCGAACAGGTCGATGTCGGCCAGGCTCAGCCCCGCGTTGCGCAGCGCAGCCGGGATTGCGCCCACCGGCCCGAGGCCCATGATCTCCGGGGAGAGGCCGGTGACCGCCGTCGAGACGATCCGAGCCAGCGGCGTGAGACCCAGCTCCTCGGCTCTCGTGTCGCTCATGACGATCAGCGCCGCGGCACCGTCGTTGAGCGGACATGCGTTGCCCGCGGTCACCGTGCCGTCCGGGCGGAAGACCGGCGCGAGCCCGCTGACGCCCTCGAGGGTCGTGCCGGGCCGCGGACCGTCGTCGGCGGAGATGACGGTTCCGTCGGGCATGGTGACCGGCGCGATCTCGCGGGCCCAGAAGCCCTCCTCGATGCGTTGGCAGGCCAGATTCTGACTGCGCACGGCGAACTCGTCCTGCTCCTGGCGCGACATGCCGAGGACCTGCGCGACGTTCTCCGCCGTTTGTCCCATCGCGATGTACAGGTCGGGCAGGTGCCCCGTGTGCCGCGGATCCTGCCACCTCTCGGCATCGGCGGCCGCGCGCTCGGCGGTGCGGGCCTGAGCGGCGGTGAAGGCAGCGTTCTGCGCCTCGGGGTTGTCCGCGAACCCATGGGGATACCGGCTCACCGTCTCGACGCCGGCCGAGATGTAGGCATTACCCTCGCCCGCCTTGATGGCGTGGAAGGCCATTCGTGTGGTCTGCAGGCTGCTCGAGCAGTAGCGGTTGACGGTGACGCCCGGCAGGTGATCCAGCCCGCTCAGGACCGCGACCGCACGGCCCAGGTTGTTTCCCGACTCCCCTGCCGGCTGGCCCACCCCGAGAGCGAGGTCGACCACTTCTGCCGGGTCGAGTTCGGGCACCTTGGCCAGCGCGGCCCGGACCATCTGCACGGCGAGGTCGTCGGGACGCACGTCCTTCAACGAGCCCTTGACGGCCCGCCCGATCGGCGAGCGGACGGCGGAGACGATCACGGCTTCGGGCATCGATGTTGCGGCCTCTCTCAGCGACTGGCGCGTAAGTGACTAAGCGCTTGCTTAATCGCTACTATGGTGCACGGTACGGCGGCCCGTCAACCAGGCAGCCGACGGCATTTGTGTGAGCCGCGCCACCAAGCCCCCTGCGCGTCGATGCCCACCTCGACGACGCCCCTGCCGACAGAGACAATGGAATCGCGATGACCGAACAGACTGCCCTCTCCCGCGCCGAAACGTCGCGCGCCCGCCTGCTCGAGGCCGCGGTCACTGCGTTCGCCGAGAAGGGTTTTCACGGAACGACGACGCGTGACATCGCTTCGGCAGCCGGCATGAGCCCGGCGGCGCTCTACGTGCACCACAAGTCGAAAGAGGAGTTGCTCTACCTGATCTCCAAGGAGGGACACGACGACACCCTGCGGCTCATCCGGGGAGCCATCGCGGCCTCTGACAACCCTGTCGACGCACTCCGCAGAGTGGTGTACGACTTCGCCACCCACCACGCCCGCGACCACGTAGGAGCGCGGGTCATCAACTACGAGATCGGTGCGTTGACACCAGACCACCTCGCGGTGATCCGCCGACTGCGGCGGGAGATCGACGACGAGATCCGCGCACTTGTCGCGCGCGGGGTCGATGCCGGCGAGTTTCACCCTCGGGACCCACGGCTCGCCGCGACCGCCCTGCTCTCCCTCGGCATCGACCTCGCCCGCTGGTATCGCGAGGGCGGCCGCTGGACGCCCGATCAGATCGGCAAGGAGTATGCCGACATGGCACTCCACATCGTGGCCGCCCGCTCCTGACCGGTCTGCTCCCGACCGATCCGCTGTGCCATCGGGCCCGTTGCCGCCGGGTAGTCCGATCGTTCGTGCCACGCACCCGACGTGGCCGGGCCGGCCGCGATTTACCGTCCCGCCGGCCCGGCCGCGCCCGGGTTCACACGTACACGAAGCGGAAGTCGCCGATCGAGGTGTCGGCAGTTACTCCGGCGATGTGGAAGGCGGCGATCCCGTCGCGCTCGCCCTGGACGAAGCGGAGCTCGCCGCCGTCGAGCGCGATCCGGTCACCATCGGCGTCCACGCCGAGGACGGCTGCCCATGTCTTCGCCAGCGCAGCGGGCTCGCGGGCGGTCACCGTCGCTCCGGTCACGCGGCCCGGACCGAGCTCGGCTGGTGCCGTTGCGATCCATTTCGGGCCGGCCCAGCGCCACGACTCCGGCAACTTCATCGAGTCGATCGCCACGATCGCGCCCGGCACGTCGCCGGGATGGAGATGAATGTCGGTGTCGCCGTCGCGTTCCAGGTCGTAGACGGTGCGCAAGCCGAGCTGGTCGATTCGTGTGCGGGCGGCGGCGATGTCGTCGACCTGGAACATGACCATGTAGGCGCCGTCACCGCCGAGCCGATCGAGATGGCGGCCGGCCGCGGTCCCCTCCTCGAACGGCGCGATTACCTCGACGAACGAGTCACCGAGCGGCATGACTGCGTTGCGGACTCCGAACTGTTCGACCTCGGGATCGTTGAACGGGTCACCGAGTGGGAGCTGAGCCCGCAGCGCCTTGACGGCAGATTCGCGGTCACGTGCAACAAGTACGGCTTGACGGATTCGAGGCAGGGGGGAAGTGGTCATGACCGTACTATAGCAAGCGCTCTCTACCACGGGAAGGGCTTGTTGTCCCCACATCCGCCGCGACCGGGTCCCGACGAGGCCGGGGTCCGCGGGCTCAACCCGTCGGGATCGGCACGTCAGCGCCCGATGGCGTGCAATCCGGAGCACTGCAACATTTCTCCGGCGCGAACCGACTCCTTCGCAGGCGCCTGAAGAAGCTGCGAAGGAGTCGGTTGGCGAGGAGGCGTCGCTCTCGGCCGCGAGCCGTGGGACAGACGGTGGATGCGTTGTCAGCCGGTGATCGCCGGGGGTGGCGAACCAGAACTCGAGGATCAGACACGTCACCAGCACGATCCATCCCTCGAACGCGATCCGTACCGGCAGCGGCGCATGTCGCAGCTCCATGAAGTCCAGCATCACGAACCGGACTTTTACGGCAGGGATCAGGAAAATGCCGACGACAGCGATGGTTGGGCTGAGAGCATTCTTCGACAGAAGCCACGTGGAGGCGCAGGTAGCCGCCATCAACAGTGCCCAAACTGCTGTCGCCCGCATGTCTGGCACCGATCGAACTGACGCCGCGCCAGCCAGGCCGGAGCGCGCGCCAGCCACTCCAAACATCGACATCACAAACTGTCGTTGCAGTATTAAGTGCGTGCGCTCGTCGCGCCCCCGATGCCGGTGCCAATTCAGCGGGCGGTCACGCGAGCAGCTAGCGGGAGTCGTTGATCGATGCGAATCGCTGTGCTGCCACCCAGTTCACGATCTGCGCACGGGACGTGAAGCCCAACTTGGTCAGGATATTTTCCACATGTCCTTCGGCGGTACGCGGCGAAATGAAGAGCCGTGAGGCGATCTCACCGTTTGTCAATCCGTCCGTCACCAGTTCGGCAACCTCACGCTGGCGCGGGGTAAGCTCGCTGGGGTCTGGCTCCGCTTCGGAGCGACCTGCGCCGGCCCGTTGCCGCTCGCGGAGGGGTTCGCCCAAGGCGAATGCCACCGCAGCGTTTCCGTCTAGGCCGTGTCCGCGCTTGAAGGCACTGTCGAACGCGTCGTCGCCGATGGCCTTTCTTGCGGTAGCCTCGAATTGTCGGCGCCGAGCCTGGAGTTGGATCGATCCGAATAACGGCGCACCGATAGTCTGCCAGAGCGTGTCGGCGCCGCCCAGAATCACTGCTGCGCGTTTGCAATCGCCCTTCGCGACGGTGACCCAACCAAGGAAGTTCAAAGCCATCGCACGCCAAAAGATGTCGTGGATGGGCCGTCGGACTCTCAGTGCATCAAGCAGAAGTGTCTCTGCTTCCGTTAGGCGGCCACTCAGTAAGTGGAGGAAGGCGCGGACACATTTCGCATACGAGAGGAGCCAGCGTTCGCCGGCTACCTCGCACAGCCGCTCGAGTTCGTCGACCACGGCCGAGCCCTTGTCCAACTCGCCCAGCAGCAAGTACGTGATGGCCAGTGGAATGCGAAGTGAATTGGGGTAGTCCTGGGGTACGTTGACGGCGGCGTAGCGTTCCAGGGCTTCGACGAATAGCGGAATCCCGGCTGCGAGCTCGCCACTGAAGTTGCCCTGCATTCCGAGCAAGTGCGTCGCGTAGGCGCGAGCGGCATCGTCGTCGAGTTCGACGGCAAGCCGATGGGCTTCCGCGAGAAGCGCTGCTTGGGCTTCCCTATCCCCTTGGAGGATTGTGATGTAACCGCAGGTCGCTAAGGCCCAGGCGCGCTCGTGGCTGGGCGTCTTGTCTGCTTGAAGGGCCCGTTCGATCCAGTGGCGACCCTCAGTCATGAATCCGAGAGCGAGCCACATGAACCAAGGAAGACCAGCCATGCGAAGGGCGACGCCGATCTCGCCTGGCTCCGTGAGGGAGTATTCGAGTGCGCCACGCAGATTCGCGTGCTCGTCCTGAAGAACACTCGCCCAGTCCTCCTGTAGTGGGCCGAACCATTCGGTGGCGGCTTGCTCCACCAGCTGGAGGCACCAGTCCCTATGGCGGCGGCGAAACACCGGTTCGGATCCGCTCTCACGTAACCGAGCCTGCCCGTACTCTCGAATGGTCTCGAGCATGCGGAAACGGACGCGTCCCCCATGCTCCTCGCGCACGAAGATTGACTTTTCGGTCAACTCGGCAACCGTGTCGAGAATGGTCTCAGGGGGAATTTGTTCGTCCGCACAGACGGCTTCGAGGGCACTGAGTCCGAAGCCGTTTGCGAAGACTGCGGCACGCGCCCACAATTCCTGCTCGCGCACGGCACAGAGGTCGTAGCTCCAGTCGATTAGTGCCTTTAAGGTCTGGTGCCGTTTCGGTGCACTCCTGCTCCCCGAAAGAAGTAACTCGAACCTGCTGTCGAGCCGATTTGCAAGGTCCGAGACATCCAGCACGCGCAGTCGGACGGCGGCCAGCTCGATTGCGAGCGGGATGCCTTCCAGCCTGTGACAGAGGCGAATGACTGCCGCTTCATTGGCAGGACTGATGGTGAACCCGGGCACTGCCGACGAGGCTCGGTCGGCGAACAGAGAAACTGCCGGAAAGCCGGTAGCCATGCCAGGTGTGTGCGGAGCTCTCGGGTCTGGGACGGGGAGAGGTGGAACAAGATAGATGTGCTCACCGGTGATCCGGAGGGCTTGCCGACTGGTAGCGAGGATCTTCAGTTCCGGTGCCATCTTGAGCAGAAGCTCAGCGAGGTCAGCGACAGCCTGCAGCAAGTGCTCACAATTGTCGATGATCAGGAGCATCTGCCGACCGCGTAGATGGTCCGCCAGGACGGTTGTGGGAGGCCTCGTGGACTGCTCCAGCAACTCGAGTGCGTTCACCACGGTGTGTGGCAACAGGGCCGCATCCTTCAAGGCTGCCAGTTCGACCAGGCAGACCCCGTCGGGGAAGGCGCGGCGGACGTCGCTTGCCACCCGCAGCGCTAGCCGCGTCTTCCCGACGCCGCCTACGCCGGCGAGAGTCACCAGCCGCGCAGTCGATAGGAGTGTCCGTACCTCAGCAGCCTCCTTCCGGCGGCCGACGAAACTGGTCAGCTCCGCGGGAACACCGGACGGTCCATTCCCAGACCGTACTGCCATGACACACTCCACTCGCACCACCTGAGCAACGACCAGGTGCCGGACACGTTACCCGCGGGTTATCGCGTCGACAACGCGGCTCACTGAAGTGGCAGACCAGTCTGACGTGGCCTCCACAGTCCCCGCCATGTGCGATCAGCTCCTCTGCGTGCAATGCCGTGGCCGCGAAACCATCCCTGGGATTGCCGCGGCTATCCGGTGGCCGATTCGAACAGCCGCCGCAGCACGTCAGGGATCGGCACCGGGCGCCTGGTGTCACGGTCGACATAGACGTGCACCCACCGGCCCCGCGCGGCTATCGCCGCCGTCTCGGGCAGCCCGGCAGAAAAAAGCCCGAGGTCATAGGTGACGCTGGTCCGGCCCAGCCTGGCGACACGGATTCCCACCTCCAAAGCCTGCGGGAACTGCAGCTGCTCGAAATACCGGCATCCGGACTCGGCGACGACGCCTATGGCCGGAGCCGCAACCGGGTCGAAACCGGAGTGCTCGATCATCCAGTTGTTGATCGCCGCATCGAAGAGTTGGTAATACACGGCATTGTTCAGATGGCCGTACATGTCGTTGTCGGACCACCGTGTGGTAGCCGCACGGCGCACCGTGAAATCTTTCACGGTAGGACTTTCGCGTACATCGACTGCCTCAGCGCTCATCTTGATTTCTCCGTCATGTCGGTCCGCAAGAGTTGCGGACGGGTGTGGGGAATAAAAGTGTGTTGCCTAATGAAATGATTGAACAGCGCCTTGTCAACAAGGTTTCATTAAAAGTGTCAGGTCAGGGACTAGGTCGCCAAGGACTGGGAGACCCTACTCGCCGCGGCGGTCATCGAGAACGTCGGCCGCCGCGACTTCGACGTCATCGATGACGCAAAGCCGTCGAACTCCTGATCTGCGAGTGCGGAACCGCCGAGAAGGCCGCCGTGAAACTCGCGAAGTCCAAGGCTGGATCTCCCAAGGACGCGCCCTGTACAACTTACCCACGAACTCCACACCGCCCTTACGTAGCGGCGAACTCGCCATTCGCACCGCCCGCTCGCTCGCGCCATCCCACCAGAGAAGCAAGTTGAGGCCTGGAACTCCGAGCGCGAGCGTAACATCAAGGTGTTGAACTAGATTCGTCTCCCACTGACAGCGGCCGTAAGCCGGCGGAACGAGTGCCGGTGACCGCCGCGAAGGTCACCCGCACCTTCCGGCGCCTCGACGCCGACCCTGCAATTCTCGCGAAAGCACTGATCGAGTACCTAGACGACGACGGCCTTCGCTCCCTCCTCGCCGCACCGAGCGACCGGACCTGAACAAGCCTGCAGCGAATCACCGAAGCCCCGTTCTCGTTCCTGGCCCGCTCCCCACTGTCCGACGATTCCCGCACTGGCTGAGTCGCAGTGGCCAAACATGCGTCAGATGAGGACGATGACGTCGCTACCGCTGAACTTGCAGAGGGACGCTCTGGTTGCACTCGGACGGGCGCCACCGCCCTCCGATGTACAGTCCGGTCGGGACGGTCTCTAGTAGCGCCTGCTGGGAGGTCTGGGTGCTGGTCAAGGCTTCCTCACTTCTCGTCGAAGATGATGACTTGCCGGATGGCGTTGCCGTCGGCGAGTTGGTCCATGGCGGAGTTGATGTCCGAGAGCGCGATCCGGGACGAGATCAGCTTCTCGACCGGGAGTTTTCCGTCGCGCCACAGCTGCGCAAAGACCGGAATGTCACGGGACGGTACCGCGGAGCCGAGGTAGCTGCCGATGATGGTCCGCGCGCCGGCCACCAGGGCGAGCGGCGAGACCGACGACCGGGCGTCCGGGGCCGGGAGGCCGACGGTGACGGTGGTGCCGCCGGGGGCGGTGGCGGTGAGGGCGGTCTCGAAGGCGCGGGGGTGCCCTGCCGCCTCGATGACGATCGGCGCCTGGATGTTCAGCTCGGCGACTTCTTGGGGAGTGTAGGTCGCGGACGCACCCAACTTTGTTGCCTGAGTGAGCTTGTCGGGATTGGAGTCGACGCCGATCACCTCGCCCTCCCCGAGGGATAGCGCAGTGATCAGCGCCGCCATGCCGACACCACCGAGCCCGACGACCATGACCGCTTGGCCCGGGGTCGGGCGGCCGGCGTTGATGACCGCCCCGCCACCGGTGAGGACGGCGCACCCGAGTACGGCGGCGATGTCGGGTGGGACGTCGTCTCCGACGGGTATGACCGAACGCTGGTCGACGACAGCGTGCGTGGCGAAACCGGAGACGCCGAGGTGATGTTTGATGTCAGTGTCGTCGCGGTGCAGGCGGATACCGCCGCCGAGGAGGGTGCCCGCGTTGTTCGCTGCGCTGCCTGGGGAGCAGGGCAGTTTGCCGTCGGTTCGGCATTCGGCGCAATTGTTGCAGCGCGGCAGGAAAGCCATGACGACGCGCTGCCCGACGACCAAATCGGATACACCGGCGCCGAGCTGTTCGACCCGGCCTGCCGCCTCGTGGCCGAGCAGCATGGGGATCGGCCGGGGACGGTTGCCGTCGACGACGGACAGGTCGGAGTGGCAAATTCCGGCCGCTTCAATCCGGACGAGGACCTCGCCGGGTCCCGGCGAATCGAGTTCGAGCTCGGTGATCGAGATCGGTGTGGAGTCCGCGTACGGCCGTGGACGGCCGCTCGCCTCGAGAACGGCTCCGCGAATCTTCATAGTGCGTGTGTTTCCCTTCTACGGCGTCTCACAGCACTGGCTGCAGACCGCTCTAACGGCAACGCGGGTGTCCGCCATGAACGGGACCATTCGGCGACGACAGATTTTGGACGGTGCAGCCGGTGGCGTTGGATCTTCCCTGATCCGGTGCGTGGAATCTCCAGTAGGGCAATGAAATTCAGCGGGGACTTTGAAGTGGGACACCGCCGCCGCACAGCGACTCCGTAGATCGCCCTCATCAATACCGGTGTCATGTGCTGCTGCGACGACGAACGCGATGGGAACCTCTCCGATCGCGTCGTGCGGCGCCGCGACGCGCTCAGGCACCTACAGGTATGTCAGGAAAGCAGGATTTCGTCACGGGACGAGGTCGGCTGCTGAGCTCCCCGCGTCGCGAAGCGCGATGACACTCAGGGCGGAGAACTCCAGCGACCAAAGATTGCCGTGGTGTGGGTACTTGGTCGACATTTCGTCGATGAGGTCTTCAGCGCCCTTCGCGGTCTCGTAGGCGGCCGCGAAGTCCTGAATGTAGGCGCGGGTCTGCGCGATCATCGACTCGACCGCGTAATCGTCGCCGTCGGGCCGGCGGTGGCCGGCCACGATCATCCGAGGGTTGAGCTTCTCTACCAGGTCCACGGTTTCGAGCCAGTCCTGCCACTCCTTGGGCGTCGCCAGGCCGAGCATGGGGTGGATCTCGTTGTAGACGGCGTCACCGGCCACCACGGCATCGATCGCCGGGATGTGCACGATCGAGGTCGGGTGGATGTCGGCCTGCTTGACCTCGATGATCTTCAGTGGTGAGCCGTCGACGTACAGCGTGTCACCCTCGATCGGGTCCGGGAGCGCATCGCTGACGACGCAGGCGTCGCCGAACATCATCGCCCACTGCTGACGGTGTTCCTCCATATTTTCCTTCATGGCCTCGACGACATGGGGCAGCGCGACACACTTCGCCTCCGGGAACCGCTCCATCAGGGGACCGATGCCGAGGTAGTGATCGGCATGCGCATGCGTGACGTAGATCGTGGTGAGTGTCTTCCCGGTGCGTTCGATCAGGTCTCCGAGATCCCGGACGTCGTCCTTCAGGTACTGGGCGTCGATCAGAACTGCCTCGGTCGGGCCGCTCACGATGGTGGCGGTGGTCGGCGAGAAAGTCCCGGTGGGCATTTCGGGCCAATTGTGCGGGACCCGGGGCCAGCGGCCGACGTAGGTCGTCGCGCGGATCGGCGGTGCAGCCGGTGACGATTCCGAGCCTGCGCTAGGTGAGTGAGCGTCGATGGTCACGTAGTACCTCCAGGGTTGGGGGTTGGGCAGCGCGTCTTCGCGGGGCGTGGGGTCGGCGGCGGCCTGCTAAGGGAGAGACGGTATATCAATAGAGAGTAGTCTCTATCACAGGGTTGGACAAGAGTAGGAGCGACCACCCAATCCATCAACCAGACCCCCGGCGTGTGATTTAGTGCTCGCTTGATGTGTGAGATAGCGCTCGCTCGCTATTATCTTGGTATGACAGCAACGAAAATCTCCCCGCGCGAGCGCCTCCTGGCGGCCGCGGATGATCTCTTCTTCAAGGAGGGCATCCGCGCTGTGGGAATCAACCGCGTCCTGGAAGAGGCGCGGACGCCGATCATGACGCTGTACCGCCACTTCGGCTCGAAGGATGGGCTGGCCGCGGCATACCTCGAGCGTCACGGCGAGCGTTATGCCGAGGAGGTCGCCGGCGAGGTCGTGCGACGTGCGTCCTCGCCGCGGGAGAAGATACTGGCGACCTTCGACATCATCGGTGAACGGCTCGAAAAGGGAGACTTCCGGGGCTGTCCATTCATCAACGCGACCGTCGAGATGGCGTCACCGGACCATGAGGTCGCGAAGATCGCGCGCCGCTACAAGGAGGCCGGGCGGCAATGGTTCGCCGAATTCGCGGCCGAGGCCGGGGTGCCTGATCCGGCAGGACTCGCTATCCAGCTGACGGTGCTGTTGGACGGCGCGGCCGCGGCCGCGGCCCTGTATCAGGATTCCTCGGGTGCCATGTACGCCCGCTCGGCTGCCGGGGCCCTGGTCGACGCCGCGCTGGCCGCCGGCTCGACCGGCTCGACCGGCGACGACGTGCGCGATCGTCGGTAGCAGGACTGATCCGGAGCAGGAGGTAGTCGCCGGGCGCTTCGGGCTGTTGCGTACCGGCGCGTCAGCAGCGGGGTGCGTTCGCCCTCGCCGGCGTATGGGCTCCGGTCGGGCCGGGGATGTTGCCTGCGGCGGAGGGTGCAGGCGTTCGGCGTCCGGCTAATGTCGATCCCGCAGCCACGGTGGGCACCATCACGAGTGGAACGACGGCCACCAACGAGGCGACGGCCCGCGGCCGAACCTGTCGGACGCGGCCTCAGCGGCTACGTAGGCGAGCAGCGCCGCGATCGGCACGTCGTGCGGGTAGGCCTGCCACGACGGGTTGCGTCCGTGCTGGACAAAGCGATCCGGCACTGACGGCGACGACGAGCAGGCCATAGATTGCGGTCGGCGCACCGTTCCGACGCCGCGCGATCACCGCGAAATCGGCCACCGACGAAGGCCAGGCTGGTGACGGCGCGTCCGCCGGCTGCCCGATGAGGGGGCCTGTGCCTCGAGACAGCTCGAGGCGTTCGGCGTCGACCACGGACAGCGTCGCGGCGGCCTCTCCTCGTGCCCGTGCCTTGCTGGGGGAACGAAGTGAGACCGCCGCGATGACAGACCCTTGATCTCAGGCTGGTGCCGGGACCACCTTCTGCGCCAGGTGTTCGAGGAACCACTCGCGCGCCGCGCCCGAGGAGAGCTCGAAGGGGTGACCGGTGTATGCGTCGAAGTGGCCGCCGGGGATCGAGACGAGGCGCTTGGGCTCGGCCGCGGTCTCGTAGGCCTCCTTGGCCCACTCGGCCGGCGTCACGATGGTGTCGTCCTCGGCAACCACCATCAGCAGCGGGGTCGGAGCGACGAACTCGAGGAACTCACCGGCCTCGTAGCCCAGCTCGGTCGAGCGCAGCGTCACCTCGTTGCGCCACGCGGTGCCCTCGTAGGCGGAGAAGAACTCGTAGGCATCGGGCGTCGGCATGACGGCCGGCTGTGTCGGGTCCGCGGTGACGACCGGGATCATCGCGGGCGCCTCTCCTCGGGCTCGCGCGAGGCGATCGGCGGCCTGCCCGTCCCAGGCGGCCTGCCAGAATTCCTTCGGAACGTTCGCCTCGAAGGTGCGCCGCCCTGCGACCGCCGGCACCTGACCGCACACGGCCTTCACGCGCCGGTCGATCGCCGCGACGACGAACGCGTTGCCGCCCGCGTAGCTCGAACCCCACACCCCGATCCGTGAGGAGTCGACATCGGGCCGGCCCTGTGCGTAGGTGATCGCGTGCTGGTAGTCGCGGACCTGGTCCCACGGGTCGATCTCCTGCCGGGGCTTGCCCGGTGCCGTGTCCGAGGCCCCGAACCCGCGGTTGTCGTAGACCACGCAGGCAAGCCCCGCGGCGCTGAACGCCTCGGCGTAGGGTTCGAGACCCATCTCCTTGGTGCACGAAAATCCGTGCGTCATGATCACGCACGGCACTTCACCGGACACGCCTTCGGGCTTGTAGAACCAGCCGCGCAGCGTCACACCCTCAGCGTCGAACTCGATATCTTCACGCATTGGCTTTTCCCTCAGTAACTGTCATGTGGATTGCTGGGTCAGAACCGGGGTGCGTGCCGCGGCACGCACCCCGGTTCTGGGTCAGGTTGGTGGGTGAGACGGTGCCGGTTTCAGGCAGTCGCCACACGTGGGTCGTTGTTCAGTTCTTCGGCGTTGTACGGCGAGCTCCGGTTGTCCTCGAACCAGCGTCGCTCTGCCGCGGAATGGGGGGGCGGCGGCGTCATGCCGTCGATTCTCCAGGTTTCGAACGGCGCGGTTTCGACGTGGAACTCGCATTCGTATCCGCGGTCGGCGATGTACGGCTCGAGCAACCCGTTGACGTTCTCGAAGTACCGCCGGAGGATCTCCTCGACAGTGATGCCCGCGAGGGCGGCGGCCCCCTCGTTCGTACGGGCGATGTGGACGACCTCGATCTGGACGAACTTGTCGCGCGACTCACCGCCGACGAAGAACGAGTCCGCCTTGATCTCGTGGAAGACCACTGAGGTGTAGAACCGCGGCAGCTCGAAGCCGAAATTCTCCCGCGCCCAGTCAGACGAGTAGATGTTGGTGATCTTGCTGGCCAGATCAGCCTTCTCTTCGGATGTGAACGCATTCTCCGGGGTAAACAGCTGCCACAGTGGCATGGGGGTGCTCCTTCTACTTGATGGGCGGGTGAAAGCAAAACGGCTTATCACCGGCGCACGCCGGAAACGCTCGGCCGGAATGACTTCGTCTTGCGGATTCCGCCATTGTGTGATTGTGCTGAGCTGGTGATCGGGCGTCGGTCAGCTCCCTACGGCACGCCCTTAACGGTAGAGTGAGCTATCTCTCTTGTCAATGATGTGCGTGGACTTCATCACAGAAGGTCCGGGTCACTGCCCGCGAGGCGCGCAGGGGGTCCGCTGCCGGCGAAAATTGTCACACCCCCGACCGTCGCGCCATCTGGGTGCGGACCGAAAGGGATTGCGGCACTGATGTTCTAGTGAGCGGTGCCGGATGCGTGTGCCGGCAAGCGGCCGCTCGGTTCCGCCCGAGCTGGTGGGGTTCCCGCGCCGCCACGAACTCGCATCGACAACGACACCGCCGCGCTGAGGCACGTCGGCGGCCGCCAGCAACCGCCGTCTGGTCGCCGCATGCAGGAAACATCAGCGTGAGGGCGTGGGTGGCCGGGCCGAGCGCACTGCTGAAAAGCAATGTGCCGGTATCGAATCAGGTGACCGGGACGGCGCGGGACCAAGGTTGTTCGGGATCGACCGGTGTCCACGACGACGGCAACACCGCCGGGGATCGTCTGGACGGCGATCGTCATCGACAATTATCGCCGGGCTGGGCGGGGACACAGCATGCGCACCGAGGCCGAGAAAATGGGTATGACTGCCGCCACGCGGAGCAGAAGAGCTGGGCGATCGTGCGGATCGTGATCGGCTACCACCGCTACGACACCGAGGCAGAATTGTTGGAGCTCAACTGGTATGGGCGCTGCGGTCGTTTCTGGCGAACTACTTTCACCCACAGGAGAGGCTGATCTCCAAGCCCTGGGTCGGGGCGGCTCGACGATCAGCAGTGGGACCCGGCGTGTGTTTCGCCGGTGGGGTTGTGGGAGCTGTTTCCGCGGTGGTGCGATGGTTACTTCGCGTAGAGTTCCTCGATTTGTGTGGCGTATTTGGTGACGACGTTTCTGCGTTTGATCTTCATGGTGGGGGTGAGTTCGTCGCTGCCGGGTAGCCATGGCTCGGCGACGATCGTGAATTTTTTGATTTGTTCGACGCGGGAGAGGTGGCTGTTGGCGAGTTCCACACCGGCCGCGACCTCGGCGATGGTGGCGGGATCGTCTGCCGCTTTCCCGGCGGCGCCGTCGGGGTCGAGCGTGATCAGGGCGACGTTGTAGGGTCGGCCGTCGCCGATGCACGCCGCCTGCCCGATCAGGGGGCTCGAGGATCTGAGCCAGGTCTCGATGTTCGCGGGCGACATGTTCTTGCCGGCGGCGTTGATGATGATGTCCTTCTTGCGGTCCACCAGCCGTACGTAGCCGTCGTCGTCGATCGTGCCGATGTCGCCGGTGTGCAGCCACCCCTCGGAATCGATGGCCTCGGCGGTCTGCTCGGGCTTGTTGCGGTAGCCCCGCATCACGGTCTGGCTGCGCACGAGGAGCTCTCCGTCGGGAGCGAGCTTGACCTCGAGCCCGGGGATCGGTACTCCGACCGTGCCCACCCGGTTGCGGTCCTTCGGGTTGACGGTCATCACGCAGGACGTCTCGCTCATCGCCCACAGCTCGCAGATCGGGATCCCGACGGCGGCGAAGAATTCGAACACATCGCGCGGGGTGGGCGCCGATCCGGTCAGGAACCATTCGGACTGGTCCAGCCCGAGCTTGCGGCGGATCTTCGAGCCGACGAGCGTGTCGGCGATTTTCGCCTGCAGGTCGAGTATCGGGCCGACGGACCGCCCGTCCTGCTCGGTACGGGCCTTCTTGATCCCGGTGTCGATGGCCCAACGCGTCAGCGTGCGGCGCGCGACATTGGGGTCGGCGTCGATGTCCGCCTCCACGGCCGCCTTCGCCTTCTCCCACATCCGCGGCACCGGCAGGAACACCGTCGGGCGAAGCTGCTGCGCGATCTCCATCACCTTGCGTGCGTCCGCGCACGTGGTGACGGTGAAACCCCACACCGCCAGCGGCGAATAGTGTCCGCTCCACCGATCACCGATGTGCGCGGCGGGCAGGAACGAGATGGTGCGGCCCCCCGGCGTGACGGGCAAGATCTGCTGCAGGGCGCGGATCTTGGTCATCATGTTGTGATGGGTGAGTTCGACTCCCTTGGGCGGTCCCGTGGTGCCGGAGGTGTAGATCAGGGTGAGGACGTCGTCGGGGCGGACCGCCGACCAGGTTGCCTCGAAGTCGAAGTGCGGGTCGCCGCCCGCCTCCACCTCCTCGAGGCTCAGGGTGCCGTCCGGTGCGCCGTCGACGACGATGAGGTGATCGATCGGGGTGCCGCCGTCGCGGACGGCGGTCAGCCGGTCGACGAACGCACGCTCGGTGATCACGATGCGGTTGCCGGCGTCGGCGAAGAGATACTCGATCTGATCGTGCGCCGAGGTGTTGTAGATCGAGAAGGCAAGGGCACCGAGGTGCATCGCAGCGAGGTCCACCAGATGGAACTCGGGCCGGTTGGTGAGCATGATGCCCACCGTGTCCCCGCGCTCGACGCCGAGGGCCGCGAGACCGGCCGCGACCCGCCGCACCCGCTCGGCGAGAGTGCCGAACGTCAGCGAGACACCGTCATCGGCGGTGCGCACGGCAACCTGGTCCGCGCGGGCGGCCGCGGTGATCTGGAACGCCTCGCACACAGTGTTCGCGTGCAGCGCGCGTTCGAACGCCTCACCGGTAGATGTGTCGGCGGTGCTGGTTGCCTGCATGTGTGATGTCTGCCTCTCGCGTAGTGCCACAGCCGCTACGATAGAGAGCGATCACTACCGCGTCAATACCGTGAGTGACATGGGGTGACGACACCGTGGGCGCTCTTCCGTCGCGGGTCCAGATCCTGCCACCGTGTCTTGGTGCCGACCGTTTCGATGATCTCGAAACCTCGTTGTCCGCGCCGATCCTCGATCACCCCGCCACCCACGCGGAGCGGATTTCCCGCAATCAAGGCGTCGCCGCAGTCACGGGGTTGTCGTCGCCCGAATTCTGAGCGTCGTGGCGCCCTGGCGCTATGAGACTCAGGTGGCGAGCGCCCGGGTCTCATGTGCGGTTTTGGTGGGGGTGTCAGTTCGGTGTTGCGGGCAGTCGGGGGTCAGGGTTGGTGCGCGATCCAGTCGTTTGTAGAACTGCGGCATCTCGGAGGCGCGCCCGTGGAAGTCGGGTTTGCGTTTCTCGAGAGGAAGGCGGCGACGCCTTCCTTGCCGTCGCCGATGCTGGTCCAGAACATGGCGAGCGAATCGATCCGGTGGGCCTCGTCGGGGTGCGTCAGCGTTGCGTCGCACCATTTGCCGGCTCAGGGCATGGGCGATCCTGATGTGAGTCGACGGACGCCGGCCCTGGGCGCCCTCCCGGTCGGATGGCGACGGCCCTCGTCCTTTCTTGCCTAGCGGCGACGCTCTCGTGGTTCAGGCGCAAAGGAAGCGGAAGCCGTCGAGCGCGATCCGGTCACCATCGGCGTCTACGGCATGACCGCGTTGTGCACGCCGCGTTCGTGTGCGACGAGCACGGCTCCAGAGTGGACTGCACACCACTCAGCGTGGACGAGTGTTTGTTCGCAGGTGACGCCGACGCGGGTATACGTTCGCAAACTTAAGCGTCTCCTCGTGAGCGCAGTGGGATTCAGGAATGATTTGCCACAAACGCTCGATGAAGCTGGGCCTTGTCAGGCCGAAGTGAACGAGGATCTCTTCGTCGCTAGGGCCCCCGTATGGAGCCCACCTACTGGCGAACTCGATGAGGAACTCCGCGTCGGTGTCGCGGTGCTTGCGCGTACGGTCGACCTCGACCCATGCGGCATGTCGCCTCTGAAGCCGTCTGCGATGCTCGTGTGAATTCATGGATGGAAACCATCTACTCGGGCCGCGGGAGGCCATTCAATTTATTTGGTCGCGCCCCCCGCAAGGTGTGAAGGCGAGGGCCCCACCCATTTCGAGCCGACGCACACGGCCGGCGCCGACGATCGGCTGGTCAAGACACCGCGGCGGACTGGCTCGGTCACGACGCCAGTCCGCCGCGGTGTTTCGGCGTCGCGAAGCTCGCGGTGTCAACCACCGCTCGATCGTGTCGCCGATGCCGCCTGCTCGAAGTCAGGACGGGTCGGCCACGTGAATCATTCGCTTGCCGACATTGTTCCCGTTGAGAAGCCCGATGAGGCCTTCCGGAGCCTTCTCGAGTCCCTCGAGGGTGTCCTCGCGGACCTTCAGTGAACCGTCGTCAAGCCACCCCTCCAGCACCTTCAGCCCCTCGTCCCACCGATCGGCGAAGTCTGTCATCACCAGGAATCCGCGCATCGTGATGCTCTTGATGATCAGCACGCCGGGGACACCACGCGCACCGCGCACGGGAGTGGTGGTGTCGTACTGCGAGACGACGCCGCAGCAGACGACGCGACCGCGGTACGCCATGGACCCGAGAACGGTGTCGAGCGTCGTGCCACCGACGTTGTCGAAGAAGACGTCGATGCCGTCGGGACATGCTTCGCGCAGTGATTTCCGGAACGATTCGTCACGGTAGCTCACCGCCGCGTCGAATCCGAGTTCCGACGTGAGCCACTCCTGCTTCTCAGGGCTCCCGCAGATGCCGACCACACGACACCCCTGCAGCTTCGCGATCTGCCCGACGAGGGTGCCCGTTGCGCCGGCCGCCCCGGAGACCACGACGGTCTCCCCCGGCTTGGCCTCGCCGATGTCGAGCAGGCCGAAGTAGGCGGTCAGGCCGGTGATTCCCAAGACGCTGAGGTAGTTGGACAGTGGCCGGTTCGGAACGATCCGACGCAGGCCACTCGGCTCGGCGACGACGTAGTCCTGCCATGCAAGATCACCGGCGACGATATCGCCGACCGCGAAATCATCGCAGCGACTCTCCACCACCTGGGCGAGCGAAAACCCGGGCATGGCATCGCCGACCTGGATCGCAGCACGATAGGTGGCCGCCTGGAACCACGCGCGTTGCGCCGCGTCCATGGAGATCCACAGCACCCGACACAACACCTGCCCGTCGCCCGCCTCAGGCCGGTCCGCGGTCTCGAACGAGAAGTGGGAAGTCTCCAAATGTTCGCTGGGCATGCCCGCGACGCGCCACGTCCGGTTCAACACACTCATGAGACGACGACCCCCGAGATACGCGGAAGGAAGGTTCGCAGTCCCTCGTAGTGCATGACCTTGAGCGTGTCGAGGTGCTCGACGACCTCGGTGATCTTGCCGTCACGCCCACGCGCGAAGAGCACGTACTCGTTCACGTATTCCTCATCGGTCGCCGCGACGGTCGAACGGCAGGTGAAGCGGGCCACGCTGTATTCGCCGTCACCGAACTCGTGATGAATGTCGACCTTGAAGCCCGCGGACTTGTTGTAGGGCCCCAAGGAGATCTTGTTGAACTGCAGGACGGCGTCCTTGCCCTCGTGGGTACCGCCGATCCGACCCAGGGTGACAGGCAGTGTCCAGCTGATGTCGTCGGCGTACAGTTCCTGCATCGCCTCGACATTGCCCAGCGCGCGCGCCAGGTCTCCTGCAAGCGTATTCATGTGGTGCTCTCCTTCAGACGAGGCTGGATTCGCGGGCCGACCCAGTGCTCGTCACGCAGGTTGCACCGGGGCACCCCGCAATTCGGTCGGCGATTCAACGATAGAGAGCGTTCGCTTTCACGTCAATTATGCGACCATCGGCCGGCATCGCGCTCAGCAAGGCGCATCCTTGACGTGATAGTACTCACTCTCTATCGTATGAGAGCGGCGGAGGCATGGGGAGCGAAAATGGCGACTTCCCCATGACGCCGGTCGGTTCCAACGTGTCTCGCACACCCTTCTCGCACTGCACCTCTCGGTGCATCGAA
Organism: Rhodococcus sp. WAY2; assembly: GCF_009859915.1. Taxonomy (NCBI): domain Bacteria; kingdom Bacillati; phylum Actinomycetota; class Actinomycetes; order Mycobacteriales; family Nocardiaceae; genus Rhodococcus; species Rhodococcus sp. WAY2. The sequence continues at coordinate 1,353,413 of NZ_CP046572.1, read as the reverse complement.
TGCTCGGGTGGCTCCGCCGGGTGGGCTGATCAGCTCTTTGACGCGAACAACGCACGTGCCCGGCCGGGCTCGGCACGAATGAAAGGACGCCATGCTCTCGACACGGTTCACCGAGGAATTCGGGATCGAGCACCCCATCGTGTGCGGTGGAATGACCGCCGTCGGCACCGCCGACCTGATCGCGCCGGTGGCCAACGCCGGAGCCCTCGGGTTCCTCACGGCGCTCACCCAACCGACTCCGGAAGCCCTGGCCAAGGAGATCGCACGCTGCCGAACCATGACCGACCGCCCGTTCGGCGTCAACCTCACGATCCTTCCGACGCTCACCCCCGTGCCCTACGACGAGTACCGCGAAGCGATCATCGACAGCGGCATCACCATCGTCGAGACGGCCGGCGCCAACCCCGCCGAGCATGTCGCCGCGTTCAAGAAAGCGGGCATCAAAGTCATCCACAAGGCGGTGGCCGTGCGGCACGCCCTCAAAGCGGAAGCGCTCGGCGTCGACGCAATCAGCATCGACGGCTTCGAGTGCGCCGGCCACCCGGGCAACGACGACATCCCCGGCCTCGTCCTCATCCCCGCAGCCGCCCGCAAGGTTCGGATCCCCCTGATCGCCAGCGGCGGCTTCGCCACCGGCAGCGGCCTGGTCGCCGCCCTCGCCCTGGGCGCATCCGCAGTCAACATGGGCACCCGCTTCGTCGCCTCCACCGAAGCCCCCGTCCACCAAAACGTGAAAGACCAGATCGTCGCCAACGACGAACGCGCGACCCAACTGGTATTCCGCGAGTTCAACAACACCGCCCGGGTGGCCCGCAACACGATCTCGGAGGAAATCGCCCGCCGCTCCGCACAGCCCGGCGCCACCTTCGCCGACGTGGCCGACCTCGCCTCCGGAGCACGTGGACGCGACCGCGTCCTCACCCACGGCGACATGCACGACGGCATGTGGTGGGCCGGCCAGGCCCAGGGCCTGATCGACTCCGTGCAGAGCTGCCAGGACATCGTCGACGGCATCATCGACGAGGCCGACCGCATCATCACCGGCCTCGGCCACTCCTTTCCGGCAGCCGCCCGTACCGCATCCCAGGCGGTCTGAGCATGGACTTCCAGACAATCCGGCACGACGTCACCGACGGCATCCTGACGATCACCCTGAACCGACCCGAACACCTCAACGCCTTCACCGTCACGATGGCCGAGGAACTCGAGCACTCCTTCCGCACCGTCAACGATGACGACTCCGTCCGCGCCGTCATCGTCACCGGCGCCGGTCGGGCGTTCTGCGCCGGCATGGACCTCAGTCGCGAGGGCAACGTGTTCGGCCTCGACGAGCAACGCACACCGGGCCTGAGTGACATGGCCGACCTCGACGACCCGGCCATCGCAAAGGTCCGCGACACCGGCGGCCGCTGCACACTCGCCATCCACGACTGCCGCAAACCCGTCATCGCCGCCCTCAACGGCCCAGCTGTGGGCATCGGCGCCACGATGACACTGGCGATGGACCGCCGACTGATGTCCACCTCCGCCCGCATCGGACTCGTCTTCGGCCGCATCGGCATCGTGCCCGAGGCCTGCTCGACCTGGTACCTACCCCGACTCGTCGGCCCCTCCGCAGCGCTCGACCTGGTCCTGCGCGCCGACATCCTCGACGCCCAAGCCGCGCTGGGAGTCGGACTCGTCGACGAAATCCACCCCGGCGAGGACCTGCTCACCCAGGCCGTCGCGGTCGCCGACGCCTGGACCCGGGACCGCTCCCCCGTCGCCGTGGCGCTGAGCCGGCAAATGGTACGACGCAACGCCACCCTGACCCACCCCGACCAGGCCCACCGGATCGACTCGCTCGCCATGTTCTGGACCAGCATCGGCGACGGCAAGGAAGGTGTCACCGCCTTCCTCGAGAAACGCAAACCCGACTTCCACGGGCGCGCCTCCGAGATGCCGCAGTTCTACAACGACTGGATCGCGGACCAGACCTCTGCTTCAGCGCCTGTGCACCCGAAGTGATGCGGTCGCGACCGCTCGAGGGTGAGATTCGCTCCGCGTCACTGTGATACACACCGAATTCGCGTGGCGCACGTGTCGGGGCCGTTGTCGTGCGGGGCCGGACCGCCCCGGGCGGTCCGGCTAATGGATGGGGCAGTCGCTCCATGCTCTTGCCCTGTCCGCTGATAGAGACTACTCTCTCTTACCAACGCCCACGGCATTCGAGATCGCGCTGACATGCGATCTCATCGTGGCAAGCCCGACGGCGGGATTCGGGCTGTCGAGACGGTGGTCGGTCTGACTCCGTCCATGGGCGGTTCGTCGAGCCCGGCGGGCGTGGCCCGCCCGCGAATTATTTATGTCCGCCGACCTGCGCAACGCCGTGCGCAGCTTACTTACCGACGGTCCGGCGCATGACTGTCAACCACGCCTGAAAGGTACTTCCATATGCGGCGCAGTTTGTTCGATTCCGATCACGATGCGTTCCGGGATTCGGTACGGGAGTTCGTCAACCGTCATCTGGTGCCCAACGAGGAGAAGTTCATCGAGCAGCGCTACATCGATCGCGAGATCTGGCTCGAGGCCGGCGCCAACGGCTACCTGGGTTTGGAGGTCCCCGAACAGTACGGCGGCAGCGCCGCTGGCGACTACCGGTTCAATGCCGTACTCGGCGAAGAGCTAGCCCGCTCCAGCGCCGCGGCCGCATCGTCGTTTGGTATCCAATTCGACGTCGTCGCACCATATCTGGTTACCCTGTCCACCGAAGAACAACGACAACGCTGGCTACCGAAATTCTGCACCGGCGAACTCATCACCGCCATCGCCATGACTGAACCATCGGCCGGCTCGGACCTGGCCGCGTTGAAGACCACCGCCGTCAAAGACGGCGCAACCTGGGTTATCAACGGCTCTAAGACTTTCATCACCAACGGCACCCAAGCTGATCTGATCATCGTGGCTACCCGCACCACACGGGAAAAGGGCTCCAAGGGCATCACCTTGTTTGCCGTGGACGCCGACACTCCCGGCTTCACCCGCGGCCGCAAACTCGACAAGGTCGGCCAACCCGAATCCGACACCGCCGAATTGTTCTTCGAAGACGTCCGCGTCGACGACACGGCCATTATCGGCGAACTCGACCGCGGATTCATCCACATGATGAACCTGCTCCCCCAGGAACGCATCAGCGGCGCAGTCGCCTACCTCGCCCACACTCGCCGCATCCTCGAAGAAACCGTTACCTACGCCCAGGAACGCAAGGCGTTCGGTAAGACCATCGGCTCCATGCAATGGAATAAATTTCTGCTCGCCGAACTGGTTACCAAACTCGACGTCGCCCAGGCTCACGTCGACGCCTGCGTGGCCGCCCACATCGCCGGCGAATTAACCGCCGTCGACGCCGCCAAGGCCAAGTGGTGGAGCTCCACCGTCCAAAACGAGATCCTCGACCACTGCGTACAAATCCACGGCGGCTACGGCTACATGAACGAATATCGCGTCGCGCGTGCTTGGAAAGACGCCCGCGTCACCAAGATCTGGGCGGGCTCCAACGAAATCATGCGCGAAGTCATCGGCCGCGATCTCGGCCTCTAAAAGGAAGCACGACCGTAAGTGTCCGGATTATCCCGGCCACGTTCAACACTCGGTGGTGTTCCCGGAGCAATACCGCGCCCACCGAGTGGCGGGTCTGATGGTTGGTTTTTGTCGGGCCGCTTTCACGTCTCGTCCGCAACTCGCCGAAGACGGGCCGCCGTCAACACTCGCAGCGAGTGCAGCAAGGTCGACGGCGGCGTCGTAATCCCGATCATCACGGAAGCCGCACGGCCTGAAGTACCGAACGTCAGCGTCAAAGTCAGGGCGCTGAGTCAGATTTCGGATTGCTGCCCGACGACTACCGCGACTTCCTCGAGCACCTCGAGACGCAGGTCCAGCGGGCTCGGGTTCCGGGCCACGCGGGGGGTCAACACCGAGTTGTTGCTGCTGTACTGGGACATCGGGCGTCCGATCCTCGACCGCCAGCATGCCGAGGGGTGGGGCAGCAAGGTCATCGACCCCCTCGCCGCTGATCTGCGGTCGGCGTTTCCCGAAATGTGCGGATTTCCCGGAGTAACCTGCATTACCTGCGGAAGATCGCCTCGGCGTGGCCGCGAAGCGCATTCGTCCAGCAGGATCGGGGCGGCGCCGTCCAACTTCGCCCACCACCTGCCCACCGGTAACTCCGACCTGGCGCAGAAACTGGTCCGTGACCCCTATGTCTTCGACTTCTGGATCTGAGGGATCGGGTCGCCGAACACGAGCTCGAGGCGGCGCTGATGGCCCGGTTGGAGCGGTTCCTGCTCGAGCTCGGGCACGGCTCGCGTTCGTCGGCCGCCAGTATCACTTCGAGGTCGACGGTGAAGATTTTTACATCGACCTATTGTCTTCGACTGGATCCAGGCCCGTTTCGTGGTGGTCGAACTGAAGGGTCGGCCGGGTTCGAACCCGAGTACGTCGGCAAACTCGGCTGCTATGTGTCCTGGATTGACGAGAACCTGTCCGATCGCACCCAGCACGCACCCACCATCGGGATCCTGCTGTGTGCCGGCCGCAATGACAACGTCGTCCGTACTCCCTTGCCGGGACCACCGCACCGGTGGCCGTCGCCGACTACACCTACGCCACCCTACCCGCCCCCATTAGGGAACTCGTCCCCACCGAGGACGAACGAATAAACCTTCGACGCACTGCCCGCGGCGAGCCGAGTGACGAGGCGATGCCCGATGCCACGGTTCAAACCGGTGACAAGTGCTACGGATCCAGCAATTTCATGCGTTCGTCGCTGTCGCGGGGTCGATCATGTAGGAGTCCGGTCGACATTTGGGGAAGATCTGCATCGACATCTGATCTGCACTTCCCGGAAATTTGAGAACCTTGCTGCGAGCGTCGACCAGGAAACGTGTCAAGGGACAAGATGGCGCCCTGTAGACGGCCATGTTGTCCTGTACGCGGACAGCTGATCTCGCCACGGATTCCCACTCATCGAGGGCTATGGACGCCCCGAAGGGACCTCTGTCTCCACCCGCAACCCCGTCCACGGCCACCGCCGCGCCGGCAGCGTAGGACTCCCCCTCAACGGCCAGGAAATTCGCATCGTCGACGACAACGGCACTGACCTGGCCACGGGTCAGGACGGTGAGGAAGACGGCCTACGCGGTCGCGCTCACCGTACAGCCGGCGCGGTTGCCTCCGGGGTATTCGGCCAGCGTCGTCAGAGCACTCGCGCACCCGACTTCGACGGTTGTGGTGGCGAGGTCGTCGCCTGAGCTCGGCCGCGGATGACGACGGCGGCGGCGGGCTTGCCGTGTGTGACTGCATGTCGCGCGAAACCCAGGCCCGCCATGACCATCGGGAATATCCCGCCACCACGAGCGTGTCCCGGGAACACCACCGAGGGATGATAGTGACCGGGCAACCGCGGACGCTCATGCCGAGTGCGCTGAACAACACTCGGCATGAACGGCAACGGCACTCATTGCAGCATGGGTCTAACGGTAGTATCGGAACAGCGGTTCGGCGACGCAGACGGGTTTGTCGGTGGCGCTGCATTCCACGGTCACTGCGGACACGATCTGAACGCCGCCGCTGATGTCCTCGGCCGAAATTATCTCGGCCGCGAGCCGGACCTTCGATCCCGCGGGGACGGGGGCCGGGAACCGGACCTTGTTCAGGCCGTAGTTCACCGCCAGGGACGTGCCCTGAACTTCAAGAACCTGCGCGAACATGACGCTCAGCAACGACAGGGTGAGGTAACCGTGGGCGATGGTACCGCGAAACGGACTTTCCTTGCGGGCCCGTTCCGGGTCGATATGGATCCATTGGTGATCGTCGGTGGCGTCCGCGAAAGTGGCGATTCGACCTTGAGTGATCTCGAACCAGTCACTGGGGTCCAGTGTGGTGCCGACGAGGCTCTCAACAGTTGATGGGACATATGATACTCCCTGATTCTTTCTGCTCCTCTCGATTCATGCGCATTGGCGAGGCCGCGGCGTATCTGAACATGTCAGTCGTGGGCGTCCGTAAGGCCGCGTCGGAAGGCCGGTTGCCCTCCCGGCGTACAGGTTCCGGCCAGCGCGTGTTTGATCGCACTGACCTCGATGCCTACCTCGGCCGTCCTCCCGCCCCGGACAAGGCTCCGACCGACCGGGTGGAAGCGTGGTACTGCCGAGTGTCCGGCTCGACGGGGCAGGAGTCCTCGCTCGCCAATCAGGAGTCGATGTTGCGCGAGAGCGCCTCCGGGGCCGTGTACCGGGTGTACAAGGATCGCGGTTCTGGTGTGAGGGAAACGCGGGCCGGTTCGGATCGGATGCTCGACGACGCCGCCCAAGGCCACTTCACGGTGGTGTGGCGGGATCGGTTGGCCCGGTTCGGAGTCGCCTGGATCGAAAGGTACTTGTCGGTGGTCGGGGTTACGGTCGAGGTCCTGCGGGAGCATGGCGACACATCGCTGGTGGAGGAGTTGATGGATGACTTCATGGCGTTGCTCGCCTCGTTTTCGGGCCGGTTCTACCGGCTGCGGTCGAAACAGAGTCAACGCCGACTTCTCGGGCGATGCGGCAGCGAGGTTGGAGGAGGGATAGCCGATGACTGTTGCCGGGTTCACTGTGCCGCGTCAGTTTTCGTTCACCACCCGCCCGTACGCGGCGGTCGACGACGCTACCGACGCCCCGCTCGGGCTCGACGAGATCGATATTCGTGTCCGGTGGCTGCTCGACCTGATCGGCGCCGCGCAATCGGAGTTGGTGTCACGGTTGTGGCAACCGGCCACCTTCGATGCCCTTACCGCCGGACGTGATGGTCAAGGCCGGAAGCTCCCGGTGCACGGGCATGTCGCTGCAGCGCGTCTGGGGTGGCACCCGACCTACCCCACCGGGGTGTACGTGCCGTCGCGGGTAACCCGGGTGGTCACCTCCCAGGCGATCGGCACGCTACGCACCTTGGCGTACCGGGACAACGCCATCAGTTCGCTGTCGGCCAGGTTCGACCCGGCCACGGGCCGGCTGACGCCGCCGACTGCGGCCGGCGACTATGTGCCGGCCGGCTTCGCGCGCGGCGTGGCGCGGCAACTCACTGCGCGCGCCCGCCGCAACGACGGCGCGGCCACCGAACGCCTACGCATCACCGATGTGCAGGAACCACCGCAGACATCGATGCTGGCCATGCTCTCCGCCGCCGATCGACAACTCTCGCAGATCACCGTCGCAGACGGTGTCATGGTGTTGACGGTCAAACTTCCCACGCATGAGGCCCCGGCCGGGCGGGCGCAGTGGCGGCGGGTCCGGTTGACCGCTGCGATCCCACCACACCTGCACACCCGAGCAATCACCGACTGGCATCTGCCCACTCTCGTCCTCGACCACCGTGGCCTGCTGCTGCGCTGCGCGGCCACCGAATCTGTTCGGGCGCCCGATCTGACGTCGGGATCGACGGCGGTGGGGGTGGATTGGTCTCGGACTACCGGGGCTTCACCTACGACGACCTGGGCCTGGGGATCAGGCTGGCCCGCCTGCAAGCGGAAGGCCAACACCTGCACCGCAAGGCCGCACGACTGACGCGGCTCGCCGCGACCGCACCACCCGAGGTGCGCGCCGAACTGGAACAGAAGATCGCGGTCCTCGACGCCCACCGCACCGCGGTCGGTGTCAAACGGGGCAAGATCAACCGGGAACTCGCCTTCCACTTCGGCCGGGAAGTGACCGACTACGCCGCCGCGGCGGGCGCGGCAGTCATCGCGATCGAAGACCTCACCACCCTCGAAACCCGGGGTCATGGCCGGGTGAACAACAACCGGGCCGCGCAGTCCGCCCGCCGCAAAGCCGTCGACGCTCTCGCACACACCGCCGCAGGGGTCGGCGTGACGGTGGTGTCCGTCCCGGCCCGCGGCACGTCGGCGCTGTGCCCGGGCTGCAACGACACCCTCTCCCGCCCGGGCGGCTACCACCGGGCATGGTGCGCACGGTGCAAGGTCGGCGGCAATCGCGACCACGTAGCCGCTGTGAACCTCGCCAAACGTGCACTACTCGGGCGCAGCACAGCAATCCACAGGCGCGGACGGAACCCGCAGATCCGGAACACCGAACATGCACCGGTCCGGCAGTGCCGCGACAAGACCAGCCCCACCCCGAGCAGGCCACGGCATCGCCGGGTCCGCCGCAGTGTTCCCACCGCGACACCCCAGGCGGGGGTGAATCAAAGAAGAATCGTTCCTGCACCACAAGCGTCGGTGTGGGACACGGTCAAACCCGCCACACCGCACGGTGTTACGGGTAGCCGTGAAGTACTTACATCTCCGGCATCGGCCACGTCAGTGGCAGATAGTATGAGATTTAAGTAGACGCTCTTCAACCCGTCGACGGTGGTGGTGGTGCGCATGGTTGTTACGTTCGACGCGATGGGCTTGTGGGTACGGTGCGATCAGGTGATGGTCATACCGCCATCGACTGCAAGTGTTTGTCCGGTGACGTACCCGGCGGCGTCGGAGGCGAGCCAGACAAGGGTGGCGGCGAGTTCGGCGGCATCGCCGGTGCGCCCGAGCACCATCCGTGACGCGAGGCTGTCAAGGTAGCCGTCGTGATATTGGTCGGTCATCTCGGAGGCGAAGAAGCCCGGGGCGAGCGCGTTGACGCGAATTCCCTTGCGGCTGCCCCATTGTTGGGCGAGATCTCGGGTCAGACCGATGATTGCGGCTTTGCTGGCGCTGTAGGCGGCCTGGGGCAGGCCGGCGGTGGTGAGCCCGAGGACGCTGGAAATGTTGACGATGGAACTGCCGGGTTGCATGACCTTCCCGCACGCCTGGGCGGTCCAGTAGGAGCCGCCCAGGTTGATGTCGATCACCGAGCGGAACTGGTCCGGGGTTTCGCGGGTGGCGGGGTGGGCGGTGGCGACGCCGGCGTTGTTGACGAGAACGTCGACGCGGCCGAACTCGGTCATTGCCGCGTCGACCAGAGCGGCGCACTGATCCGGATCAGCGATGTCGGTAGCCACCGGCAGTGCCCGTTGGCCGGTGGCACGGACAAGTGCGGCTGTGTCGTCTAGTTTGTCGACGCGACGCGCCGCGAGGACGATGTCCGCGCCGGCCTCGGCGAGGGCCTGAGCGAAGGCCACACCGAGGCCGGACGAGGCGCCGGTGACGATGGCGGTGCGGCCGTCGAGGCGAAATTTGTCGAGCACACTCATGTGATGCCTCCTGGGTCAGAACCAGCTGGGGTTCATGTCGAGAGTGGTCCGGTCTCCGCTGGCCAACAGATCGAGTTGCGGGCCGACCTTGGGTAGCTCGTGGGTGTAGAAGTAGCGGGCGGCCATGCGCTTTCCCTCATAGAAGTCACCACTCTTACCCTCGGTGGCGATGAGCTGTTCGAGCCACATCCACGCGATGATCGTGTGCCCGAACGCTTCCAAATAGACCGACGAGTTCGCCAGCGCGGCCGCCGCGTCACCGGCCGCCCACAAGGCGGTGGTGATGTCGACGACCCGGTTCCAGACGGTGTCGAGGGCGTCGGCGTAACCGGTGGCGTCGCCACCGAGAGACCGAGCCCGCGCGACGGTGGCGGCGATTTTCGATCCGAGTAACCGCAACCCGGCACCGTCTTGCATGATGACCTTGCGGCCCAGCAGATCCAGCCCCTGGATCCCGTGCGTGCCCTCGTGGATCGGATTCAATCGGTTGTCGCGGTAGTACTGTTCGACGTCGTAGTCGCGGGTGTAGCCGTAACCGCCGTGCACCTGGATCGCGAGGCTGTTCGCCTCGAGGCACCACTGCGATGGCCAGCTCTTCGCGATCGGGGTCAACACGTCGAGGAGCAACGTCGCCTGGTCGCCGGTGGCCGCATCGTCGGCCGTGTCGTGTTCGTCCACCAACCGCGAGCAGTAGAGGCCGAGCGCGAGCGCGCCCTCGACGTAGGACTTTTGCGCCAGCAGCATGCGGCGGACATCGGCGTGTTCGATGATCGGCACCGGCGGCGAGGAGGGATCCTTGGCTCCGAGAGGGCGGCCCTGGGTCCGCACCGTCGCGTATTCGAGCGACTTGCGGTATCCCACGTAGCCGAGGGCGATCGCGAGGAACCCGACACCGATCCGGGCCTCGTTCATCATGTGGAACATGTAGGACAGGCCGCGGTGTTCCTCGCCGACCAGGAAACCGACAGCACCCGATTTCCCACCGGGGGTGTGGGTGCCGTCGCCGAAAGCGAGCAGGGTGTTGGTGGTGCCGCGGTTGCCCATCTTGTGGTTGAGGCCCACCAAGGTGACGTCGTTGCGTTCGCCGGCGGCACCGTCGGCGCCGGGAAGGTTTTTCGGGACGATGAACAGCGAGATGCCCTTGACACCAGGGCCGCCACCCGGTGTCTTCGCCAGCACCAGGTGCACAATGTTCTCGGTGAGTTCGTGGTCGCCTCCGGAGATCCACATCTTGGTTCCGGTGACCCGGTAGCTGCCGTCTTCCTGCGGTACCGCGCGGGTGGTGATGTCCGCCAGCGAGGATCCGGCCTGCGGCTCGGACAGGCACATGGTGCCGAACCAGCGGCCCTCGAGCATCGGACGGACGTAGTCGTCGATCTGCTGCTCGGTACCGTACGTGGCAAGCAGATTTGCGTTGGCGATCGTCAGGAACGGATAGGACGAGGTGCTGGCGTTAGCCCCCTGAAACCAGGCCATCGCCGCGCGCGCCACCGTGGTGGGCAGCTGCATCCCGCCGACGCTCTCGTCGAATGCCCCGGCGATCAAACCCGACGCCGCGTAAGCGTCGAGCGCCGTCTTGACCTCCGGAATCATCTCGACGGTGCCGTCCGGACGCATGGTCGGCTCGTGCGCGTCGGCCTTCTTGTTGTGCGTGGCGAAATGCTTGTGCGCAAGGTCCGCACTGAGGTCGAGCACCGCGTCGAAGGTGTCCTTCGAATGTTCGGCGAAGCGTTTACGCGAGGTCAGCGCGACCACGTCGAGCCACTCGTACAGCAGGAAATCGAGATCGCGGCGAGAAAGTACATCAGTCATGAGAATCAGATCCGTTCAAAGGTGGGCTCGCTCAGATGGAGATGCCGCCGTCGACCGGAAGGACGACGCCGGTGACGTAGCCGGCTTCCTCGGACGCGAGGAAGCAGATGGCGTCGGCCATCTCGGCGGGGTCGGCGAACCGCGAGATCGGACCGGTGACCTCGGCGATCTTCTCCTTCGGAATGGAGGCGGTCATCCGGGTCGCAGCGTTCGGGGAGATCGCATTCACGGTGACCCCGAAAGCAGCGAGCTCTTTCGCGGCGGTCTTGGTGAACCCGATGATCCCAGCCTTGGCGGTGGCGTAGTTGGCCTGCCCGCGGTTGCCGTGCAGCCCCGTGTAGGAGGTGATGTTGACGACCCGCCCGAATTCCTGGCTCCGGAAATGCGGAACACAGGCCCGGGTGAATCGAAACGTGCCGCCCGCGTGGACATTCAGGACCTGGTCCCAGTCCTCGTCGGTCAGCTTCCACAGCACCTTGTCGCGCAGGATCCCGGCATTGTTGATCAGAATGTCCACCCGCCCGGTCTCGGCTATCACGGTAGAGACAACGTTCTCGACGTCACCGGTGTCGCTGACGTCGGCCGGGATGCCGATGGCGCCGACCTCGCGGGCGGCCTTGTCGAGTTCGTCCTTGTCGAAGTCCACCATGAACACTGTCGCCTTGGCCTCGGCGAAGTGGCGGGCCAGGGCCTGGCCGATGCCGCGGGCGGCGCCGGTGACGATGACCGATTTGCCGGTGAAGTCGTACGTGATGTTGCCCATCGTGTTTCCTGTCCTTCTTCTCAGCTGAGGCGTTCGAGGACCATGGCCATGCCCTGGCCGCCGCCGACGCACATGGTTTCGACGCCGAACTGCTTGTCGCTGGACTGCAGGTTGTTCAGCAGGGTCGCGGTGATCCGGGCACCGGTCATGCCGAACGGGTGACCGAGAGCGATCGCACCGCCGGAGACGTTCAGCTTGTCCTCGTCGATGCCGAGTTTCCGCGCCGACCCGAGGACCTGCACCGCGAACGCCTCGTTGATCTCGAACAGGTCGATGTCGGAGATACCCATCCCGGCGATGGCCAGGGCCCGCTTGGTGGCCTCGATCGGGCCCAACCCCATGATCTCCGGCGAAAGCCCGGACACCCCGGTGGACACGATCCGGGCCAGCGGGGTCAGCCCCAGCTCCTTGGCCTTGGTGTCGGACATGATCACCAGGGCGGCGGCGCCGTCGTTGAGCGGGCACGCGTTACCGGCGGTCACGGTGCCGTCCGGCCGGAACACCGGCCTGAGCTGGCTGACCGCCTCGTAGGTGGTGCCGGCGCGGGGGCCGTCGTCCTTCGACACCACGGTGCCGTCGGGCAGCGTCACCGGGGTGATCTCGCGCTCGAAGAAACCACTGTTGATGGCGGCCTCGGCCCGGTTCTGCGAGCGCACCGCCCACCGGTCCTGTTCCTCGCGGGTGATGCCGGTGATCTGGGCGACGTTCTCCGCGGTCTGGCCCATCGCGATGTAGGTGTCCGGGACCAGGCCCTCCTCGCGGGGGTCGACCCACTGCTGGCCGCCCTGGGCGAGCTTCTCGGTGCGGGCCTGGGCGTCGGCGTAGAGCGGGTTCTGGGTGTCGGGCAGCGAGTCGGAGCTGCCCGCGGTGAACCGGGACACCGTCTCGACACCGGCGGAGATGAACACATCACCCTCACCGGCCTTGATCGCGTGCAACGCCATGCGGGTGGTCTGCAAAGAGGAGGAACAGTAGCGGGTGATGGTGGTGCCCGGAATGAAGTCGTAGCCCAACTGCACGGCGACGTTGCGGCCCATGTTGAAGCCCTGCTCACCGCCGGGCAGCCCGCAACCCAGGATCAGGTCGTTGATGTCGGTGGGATCGAGGGCGGGCACCTTGTCGAGCGCCGCCTGCACCATCTGCGCGGCCAGGTCGTCCGGGCGCATGCTCTTGAGCGATCCCTTCATGGCGCGACCGATCGGCGAACGGGCGATGGAAACGATGACAGCCTCGGGCATGAGGAACTCCTGGATACGGGTCGTCTGGCGACGGTGATGGGGAAGCTATTTAGCCAAAAATATGCAACCGCATATTTACTATGCGTCTGCATATACTGACGGTGTCGGAGGAGACCTGTCAACCCCCGCCAACCGAGAGGCAACAGTGTGACGGACGCACCACTGACCGGAGCGGTCAGCGAACTAGGTACCTCGAAAGCCGCTGCGCGGATACGCGCCGCGGCCATCGAGGTGTTCGCCGCCAAGGGGTACGGCGCCGCCACTACCCGGGAGATCGCCGCCAGCCTCGACATGAGCCCAGGAGCCGTATACCCGCACTACAAGACCAAGGAATCCCTTCTCTACGCCATCAGCCTCGAGGGCCACCATGCGGTACTGGCGGCCATCACCGCCGCTGATCGCCCCGACGTCGCGGCGCCCGACCGGCTCACGTCCACCGTGACGGCCTACGTGATCTGGCACGCCGACAACCGCGCCAGCGCCCGGGTTGGGCAGTACGAACTACGCTCGCTCTCGCCTGTGCACTTCGCAATCATTGCCGACATCCGCCGGTCCACCACGAAAGTGTTCAAGCGGATCATCGAAGCCGGCGCAACGGCAGGCGACTTCCACCCCTTCGACATCGAGGCCGCCGCGCTGGCAATCACGTCCCTCGGCATCGACGTCAGCAGGTGGTTCCCCTCCCACACCTACTCCGACCCACGCATTATCGCGGCGCGCTACGTCGAACTTGCCCTTCGAATGGTCGGCTGCGCCGACCGGCAACCCGTCGACGAGCCTTCTTGACACATGTTGCCGGACTGTAGGATTCGATAACGGCTGTCACCGAAGTTGGCGACAGCTGCGCCCGGAGAGCAGCCCCGCGGTGGCGTCCACGAACGTGCTGGCGCCGCGGATCGTTGACATGAAAGGGATCGCTCTCTATCGTTGGCCTCACTCTCGATCCGCGCAAGCGGTTCAACGGCACGTTCATCCTCAACCTTTCCACCTCGAACGCGGTCACAGGTACGAGCGAGCTGTCACTAATCGAGGACGGCACCACTGACATGATCTCCTTCGGCGGACTGTTCCTGGCTAACCCCGGCCCCCCGCCTCGCCACCGGTGGATCGTTCAACACCCTGGACCACGCCACCTTCTTCGGCGGCGACGAGCGCGGCTACACCGACTATCCCCGTCTCTCCGACTGAGCATCCAGCTCCGGACGTATCAGGGACACCCGGTCAATACGCGCGGACCGGCGCCGCAGGCATCCCTATCGCGTTGGTCAGGCCGCGCGATCCGCCCCTCAGCCGCGTCACAGCTAGGACATACCTGCCGACCACACAGACGACGTGAACGCCGAATTAGTCGCAGTGGTCCGGGCCCATCAGGCAGAAGAGGTGATACTCGAAGGTGCACCGGTGTGCGGATACCCCGACGGGGCGCAAAGAGCGCGCGTGCGCCGAAGACCCTACGGTGTACCGGCCCTGAAGAACACGATCCCAGTTCCATCCTTGTCACTGATGCGGTGTCGAGCGCGTGGCCGGCGAAAGGGTGCAGCGGACCGCCACAGATCGACCTGCACTGCACGACTCGCTACCGATGCTGATCGGCCGCGAATGCGCCGGCCCGGCGTCATCGGCATCAGTATCGGCATCGGCATCCAACGGCGCCGCACGAAAAACGGCATCCACCACACGTGCGCATCGATCTATCCGGAGCCGGTCAGAATTTCGCGGATGGTTCACCCGACGACGACTACCAACGCCCTAAGGACGTCCGTGAACGAAGACACTGCTCGCAGGCCACCGGTGACACGCCGGGGCATCCGCACCCGCCAAGCCCTTGTCGACGCTGCGCGGGTCATCTTCGAGCGCGACGGCTATCTCGCCGCTCGGCTGACCGACATCACCGCCGAAGCCGGCTGCTCCACGGGGACCTTCTACACGTACTTCAACGACAAGGAGGAAATCTTCGCCGCTGTCATGGAAGCGACGAAGAACGAGATGCTCCACCCCGGGATGGAGCACGTCGATGGGGTCGATGACCCGGCCGCGATCATCGAGGCGAGCAATCGAGCCTATTTCGAAAGTTACCGCCGCAACGCGAAGCTCATGCAGCTGCTCGAGCAGGTGGCGAACATCGATCCCAATGTCCGGGAGTTGCGGCAGGCTCGCAGCCGGGTCTTCATCGAACGCAACGCTTCTGGGATCAAGGATCTCCAGGCGCGAGGTCTTGCCGATCCCGACCTCGATTCCGTGATGGCCTCGCGCGCGCTCTCCGGTATGACGAGCAGGATTGCGTTCTCCACCTTCGTGCTCAACGAAAGGGTCGACTTCGAGGAGCTCGTCTACACCGCGACGCGGTTGTGGTGCAATGGGTTGCGCATTGAGCACCACCCCTCCATGCGGGAAGCCACCGACAAGAGCTGACAGCCGGCACACTCACCGCGCGCAATACGCCGTTGACCCGGCGCAGTTCGGCACCAGCCCATCGCAGGCTTATTCCAGCAAGAGTCGGGCGACTTCGCTGCTTACCTGCAAGTTTCTGTGCACATATCAGGTGACTGCGACGCTTGCGTCGGGATACTCCTTTCGCGCCGCGGCAGGAACCAGGCGATGGCGAGTGCTCCCAACGCCGCGAGTCCAGCCGCCGCGAAAGCAAGCCGCAAACCAGTTGCGGTGGTGTACTCGTGGCCGCCCACCGCCACCACATTCTGCGCGAGGAGCACGGCGGCGACAGCACTGGCGGTGGAGGTACCGATCGACCGCATCAAGGTGTTCAAGCCGTTGGCGGCACCAGTCTCATGCTCTGGAACCGAGTGGATGATGAGTGTCGGCAGCGCCGCATACGCGAAACCGATCCCGACACCTATGAAGCAGCCGACGAGCACGATGTGCCACACCTGCGTCATCAACACCAGTGCCACACCATAACCGGCCGCGATCGTTGCAGCGCCGATGATCAGACTGGTGCGGGGCCCGCGGGCCTCGGAGACCCGTGCGGCGAGCGGCGAGACGGCCATCATGATCAGACCGGTCGGGACCATGCACAAGCTCGCCACCACCATCGACTGCCCCAGCCCGACCCCGGTGACGGCGGGCATCTCGAGTAATTGCGGCAGCACCACCGACGACGCGAACAGGCCGAAACCGACAGCGATCGACGCGAGATTCGTCAGCAGCACCGGACGACGGATGCTGACGCGTAGATCGACGAGCGGACTACGTGAGCGCCATTGGTATCGCCCCCAGACCACCAGCACGAGTGGTCCTCCCAGGGCGCAGACGAGGGTCGGCGCGGCGGCCCAGCCCCAATCACTGCCCTTGGAGACCGCCAGCAGCAGTCCCGTGAGCCCGACGGCCAACCCGAGTGCCCCCGCAACGTCGAAGCGCATGTCCCGATGCCGTGGACCCGCCGGCACGATCACCCACAGCGCACCCGCACCGAGGACGCTGAGCGCCCCCGACATCCAGAACAACATGTGCCAGTTGTAATGCTGAGCAGCGAACGCCGACAGCGGCATTCCCACGGCCGCACCCACTCCCAGTGTGGAGCTCATCAACGCAACGGACCGGCCCAGCCGCTCGGGCGGGATGGTATCGCGCAGCATGCCGATTCCCAGCGGGATCATGCCCAGGCCGGCACCCTGGAAGGCTCGACCCACGATCATCGGTATAAGGGTGGTAGTCACTGCCGCCAGGAGCGAGCCGACCAGGATCGCGCTGAGCAGGACGAGCGCCACCCGTTTCTTACCGAAGATGTCGCCGAGGCGTCCCGAGATCGGAGTGAAGACGGCGCCCGCCAGGAGCGTGGTGGTAACGATCCACGACGCATTGGAAGGGCTCGTCGAGAGCAACCGCGGAAGTTCGGGTACGAGCGGGATCATGAGCGTCTGCATGAACGAGCAGATCACGCCGCATCCGGCGAGCGTCGCGGTGATGAGAGCAGGGCTACGGGCACTACCGGTGACAGGCGGAGCTAGTACGTTCGCGGACATCAATCACGACCATTTCACATCAACTAGTTAGCACATGCATCTGTCTTTCCGCTCATCAAGACCTAGTCGCACTGAGAGGCGAAGGCCAGGATGTCGAAACGTATCGCTGTCGTGCGTCCCTCGAGGTGGCACGCCACCTCGAGGGACCGCCTCAGGGCGCTGCGGTTCACACAGAGGCTCGTGGACGCCGGCATCGCCCCGTCCACCGGCAACGTCGGAGACAGCTTCGACAACTCGCTCGCGGAAAATCTGTGGTCAGCACCGCGATCGAATCAATCTACTGACCCGCAACTACATTCCCGACCAGAGCGAGGCGGAGTCGGCGTTGTTCCGGCATATCGACACCCGAGATACGTCAGACCGGAATTTCGCAGTTCGTGCGCGTACCGCCCTTTAGTTCGTCGGCGACGGCCGGGGCAGTCCCACGCTCGTCAGTGCCTTTGCGGTTCTCCTCGTTCGACGGTCGAAGACAGATGCGTCCTTCGCCCCACGCACGAACGGTGTAGAAGTCATAAGTCGACCGAAGATGCAGGCACGGACTGCATGACTTGGGAGTTCTTGATCGTCGATGCTGCTCTCCTGATCGAGAGCAGAGCAACGAAACCGAAGAAGCAGGAAGCAGTGATAAAGAATCCAGGGGATACAGCGCTGCCGGTTTCTCGGATCAGCCATGTGGATACGTAGGCCGCCGTTCCGCCGGTCACGAGATTCGCGAAGTTATTGGCCAGAGCGACACCGGTTACTCGTGTGCGCGAGTCGAATAGAGATGGCAAGACAGCCGATGCGGCTACGACCACTATCGCCATTGCCAGTCCAAACACCAGGAAGGAACCGACCGCAACAGTTCGACTTCCCGTCGCTGTCAGGTGGAGAACCGGGAAGACCAACACGATGCACGCGATAATCCCACCTGTATAGGCCTTGAGCGCCCCGACACGGTCGGTGATCAACCCGTACACTGGCATCAGGATAGTAATGCAGGCGATGATGCCTGCTGAGATCCATGCAACTTCGCTGGTCCCCAGATCATTTTCCCTCGCGAGATGTATACCGAGGTAGGTGAAAACCATATACAGGCAGGCGCTGGCGGGGATCGAAAGACCAAGAGATTGAAGGACTCTCACGGTCTGTGTCTTGAGTAATGTCAGAAGTGGAGAGTTCTCCACCGCGCCATCCTGAATAGACTTTTCGTGCTCGGAACTATCGTCGATTTTGCTTCTAGCCCATAGACAGATCGCAAGAAGGGGAACGCCCAACAGGAACGGGATGCGCCAACCCCACGACGCCATCTGCGACGCGGACAGCAGGCTCGACACCGAACCAACGCAGATTGCAGCTAGCGCAAAACCCCCAGTTACACCCAGGAAGACGAAGGATGCCGCCAACCCTTTCCGTTTCGGTCCTGTTATCTCGTAGGCATACGTCATGGCGCCGCCGAATTCGCCGCCGGCCGAGAATCCCTGAGCGAGGCGGGCAAGCACGAGCAGAATGGGCGCGACAATGCCTGCGGTCTCATACGTCGGAAGAAAGGCCATCAAGAGACTTGATGCTCCCATAAGCAGCACGGACAGCAGCAGCACCGTCTTCCGCCCGCTGCGGTCGCCTATTCGACCGAAGAAGATGCCGCCTAGAGGACGCATGAGGTAAGCCGACGCAAAAACGGCCAGGCTGGCCAACAATGCAGCAGTCGGATCGCTTCCGGGGAAAAACAACGGAGCCACTACCACTGCAAGATAGGCGTACACGGTGAAGTCGTAGTACTCGACGATTGTTCCCGTGGACGCGGCGGCCAGGCCGCGAATTTTTCGTCTTCTCGCTACTTCGTCCGTTTTAGGTATGTTGTGCCGGTTCGTCATTGGTCTCTCTCACTCTGCGGTGGCGTCTAGACATGTGTGCATAGCTGTGATCGCCCTGAATGTCCGATATGCGGATTGATCCGCCCTGGATCAAGTGGAGACTTCGTTCAGGCCATCTCGAGTATCGAGGCGGCGGTGGGCGCGCTGTTCAAGATAGCGCGTGTCGTAGTCGTTCGGTGGAAATTGATCGATTGACGAATGGAGTCGGTCCGTGTTGAACAGCGGACCGACTCCATTCGGCGGTCTCCCACTCAACTTCGGTGGCTACCATCCGAGTAATGCCTCAAACCTGTCGAGGTGAACGAGAAACCTGTTCTCCTGCAGGTGAACAGTGCTTTTTCGAGAACACCGCTGACCAACGGCGTGGTCTTGGTAGTCATCACTTGCCAGCCCAGAACCCGAGTCAGATTCCGGCTCGGGTTGCTATGTCGCACGCCTTTTCCACGAGCGCGTCGATACGCTCCACCGTCGGCGTTCCTGCTGCTGCTTTGTTCTGCGGTTCATCTCGCGCCCGACGCATGACACCCTCGGCGATGACCGCGACCTTCCACATTCCGAGCGCATGCCAGAACCCGAGGTCTTTCGGATCGCGCCCGGTCTCGTCGAAATACACCTGGGCGATCTCGGCTCGGTCGGGAAAGCCGTCGAGCGTCGAAGCCGGGAAATCACCACCGAACGTCTCGCCGGGCTCGGGCCAGTAGGCGAGCAGACTGCCGAGATCGGCGAGCGGATCGCCCAGGGTGCACAATTCCCAGTCGAGTGCCGCGGTGACGTCGCCGGTGTCAGTGGACGTGATGACGTTGCGGAGATGAAAGTCCCCGTGCACCAATGTCAGCTCGTGTTGTTCGGGCACAGACTCGACGAGCCGACGCGTCAGATCGTCGAGGGCGGGCAACTCGCGGGTCTTCGATTGCTCCCACTGCCCCGCCCACCGTTTGAGTTGACGCTGCGCATACGGCTTGTGGCTGGCCAGATCGATCAGCCCGGTCTGCTCGAGGTCGACCGCATGAATCTTCGCGAGCGTGCGGGGTAGGGACAGGCCGATCGCCCGCCGTCGCTCGGGTGTCAGCGCCTGCGCCTCCGACATCCGGTCGACCACCTGCCCCTCGACGAACTCCATCAGCAGCAGCGGCACGTCGGTGACCGCCGGGTCTTCGGTGAAGCCGAACACCCGCGGGGTCGGCACCGCGGTGTCCTGCAGTGCGGAGAGTATTCGGGCCTCACGGGCCACGTCGTGTGCCGACGCGAGAAGGTGCCCCAGCGGTGGGCGCCGCAGCACCCACCGCCCACCGACGCTGTCGCGAACGAGGTAGGTGAGGTTCGACTGACCGAGACCGATCCGGTCGAAAGTCAGTGTGCCCGTGTAATCGACGCCCGTGGTGTGCAACCATCGGGCCACGGCGGCGGTGTCGATTCCGACGATACCCACGCTAGACACCGAGCTGGACCTCCTGCCGGAACGGGAGAACGTCACCGAGCACCTGCCCGCCGTCGATGACCAGAGTTTCGCCGGTGATCCAGCTGGCTGCGTCGGAGACGAGGAACGCGACAGCCGAGCCGATGTCCTCGGGTTCACCGATCCGCCCGAGGGCCGTTGAGGCGGACACCGCCGACTCATGTTCCTTCCACAGTGCCTCGGCGAGCTTGGTCCGCACCACGCCGGGGGCGACGGCGTTGACCCGCACCTTCGGGGAAAGTTCCAGTGCCAGTTGTTTCGTGAGGTGAATGAGCGCCGCCTTCGACGCGTTGTACACGCCGATATTCGCCTCGGCCGCCATCCCACCGATGGAGGCGGTGTTGACGACGGCGCCGCCGTGCTCACCCATCCACGCCTTTGTGGCGAGCCCCGTCCACAGCACCGGCGCCCACACGTTTATATCGAAGGTCTTGGTAAAGCGCTCGTGGTCCTGGTCGATGATCGGACCGTACGCACGGTTCGTTCCCGCGTTGTTGACGAGGATGTCCACACTGCCGAACCGCTCGAGGGTCAGATCGATGCACCGCCGGGCCGCGTCCTCGTCGACGGCATGGGCGGCAACGCCGATCGCGGTGCCCCCGACCTGTGCTGCGGCGGCGTCCGCCGAGTCCTGCGACCGAGAGGTGAGCACCACGTTCGCGCCGGCGGCGGCGATGGCCTGGGCGGCCGCGAGGCCGATGCCCCGCGAGGCGCCGGCAACAATGGCGGTGCGTCCGGTGAGGTCGAGTCCGGTCATCTCAGCTCACCGCAACCTTGTGGCCGTTGGTCGAGGACGCCGGCGCCGGCGCCGCATCGCGGTACCGGCGGAGTTCCTGGCGCGCGATGGACCGCTTGTGGACCTCGTCGGGGCCGTCCGCCAGTCGCAGTGTGCGCTGGTGCGCCCAGGCCATGGCGAGCGGGAAGTCGTCGGTGACCCCGGCGCCGCCGTGCACCTGGATCGCCCGATCGATGATCTTCAGCGCAACGTTCGGCCCCACCACCTTGATCGCCGCGATCTCGGTGCGCGCCTCCTTGTTCCCGACCGTGTCCATGAGGTGAGCCGCCTTGAACGTGAGCAATCGGATCATCTCGATCTCGATCCGGGCCTCGGCAATCCAATCCTGAATATTGGCGTTCTCGCTGACCGGTTTCCCGAACGTCACCCGCGACGACGCACGCCGGCACATCAGCTCGAGCGCCCGCTCGGCCATCCCGATCGATCGCATGCAGTGGTGGATCCGGCCCGGCCCCAGTCGCGCCTGGGAGATCGCGAATCCCTCGCCCTCACCCTTGAGCACATCCTTGGCCGGAACCCGGACGTCGGCGAAGTCGATCTCCGCGTGGCCCTCTCGGTCCTGGTATCCGAACACCGGCAGTCCCCGCATCACCGTGACACCGGGGGCATCGATCGGGACCACCATCATCGACTGCTGCCGGTGCGGGGCCGCCGACGGATCGGTCTTGCCCATCACGATGAGCACCTTACAGTTGCGATGCAACGCGTTGGAGGCGAACCACTTCCGGCCGTTGAGCACATACTCGTCGCCGTCGCGGACCATCGAGAGTTCGACGTTGGTGGCGTCGGAACTTGCCACCGCCGGCTCGGTCATCGCGAACGCCGAGGCCATCGTCCCGTCGAGCAGCGGCTTGAGGTACTTCTCCTTGTGCTCCTCGGTGCCGAAGAGTTCGAGCACTTCCATGTTCCCGGTGTCGGGGGCGTTGCAGTTGAACGCCTCCGGGGCGATGTGGCTGCGGCCCATGATCTCCGCCAACGGGGCGTACTCGAGGTTCGTCAGCCCCGGCCCGGAGTCGGGATGAGGGTGGAAGAGGTTCCACAACCCGCGGCTACGCGCCTCCGCCTTCAACTCCTCGAGGATCGGCGGCTGGAAGTGCGGATCGCCCGATTCGCGCATCTCCTCTTCGTACACCGCCTCCGCGGGATACACGTGGGAGTCCATGAACTCCAGTAGATCTGCCTGGTACTTCTTCGCGCGGTCAGAGATGTCGAACAGGGACACGGGAACTCCTTGTAGGTAGGGAGGGAAATGTGGGTGTGCGCTTGTCGAGGTGGCTCTGTACACCCTCGACGAGGTCTTCGCCTCGGAAGGAGTCGAACATCAGACCTTCCGCGCGGGACACGGAGTCGGCGTAGGCGCCGTCCGCGTCGGTCTGTAGTTGTTGTTTGATCACGGCCATCGAGGTCGGTGAGCACTGCGTGGCCAGCTGCTGGGCGTACGACACCGCCGCGGCGAGCACGTTTCCATCGACGATCAGGTGATCGACGAGTCCGATTCGCAGCGCTTCCTCTGCGTCGACCATCCGACTCGACAGCAGCAGATCCGCGGCGCGGCTTCGTCCGACCAACCGTGGCAGCATCCACGAGATTCCGTATTCGGCGATCAGCCCACGCTGAGCGAAGGCGGTGGTGAAACGCGCAGCCGGCGAAGCAAACCGGACATCACAATAGAGCGCCTCGACCATGCCGAGCCCTGCCGCGACGCCGTTGACCGCACCGATGAGCGGCTTGCGCAACTGCAGCGGGACGTCACGCGGCCGACGATCCGGCAGCTCGGTGACATCACCCACCGCCTGCAGGTCCGTCAGGTCGGCACCAGCACAGAACCCGCGGCCGGCACCGGTCACGACGACAGCACGTACGTCCGGGTCGTCTTCGGCTGCGTCGAGCAGATCGAAATAGCGGTCTTCGAGTTCGTCCGTCCAGGCGTTGAGTTTCGACGGCCGGTTGAACGTCAGAACCAGCACAGGTCCGCGGCGCTCGGCGAGCACGAAATCCTGTTGCGCACCCGTCATGCGTGTTCCAGCAGCGAGCTCTGGTAGCGGCGCATCCCGCGCAGCCAGCGGTCGTAGTCGGAACTCTTCTGCCGGTACATGGTGAGGACACTTTCGTGGGGCAAGATCAGGAATGTTTCCCGGTCGACGGCGTCCAGCACAATGTCGGCGACCTCCGCGGGCTGGAGCACGTCCCCCGCAGAGATCACGGCCCGTGTGGCCGCAACACCGAGCGGGTCCCCCGAGTCTTCACCCGAGCGCATCAACTTCGTCTCCACTCCCATCGGGCAGAGGCAGCTCACCCGGATTCCTCGGTCTCCGTAGGTGACCGACAGCCATTCGGCGAATGCGACGGCCGCGTGCTTGGTGACTGCATAGGTGGCGGAGCCGATCTGGGTGAGTAAGCCCGCTGCAGACGCCGTCGTGACGAAGTAACCCTCACCGCGCTCGATCCACATGGGCACCAACTGCTGGGCGGCGCGGATGTGGGCACGGACGTTGACGTCGAAGGCTCGATCCCAGGCGGCGTCGTCGGCGTCAAGGCCCGGCGCTCCCCCGATCCCGGCGTTGGCGAAGTAGAGGTCGACCGGACCCAATTCGCTCTCTGCCCGCTCGATGACGCGCCGAATCTGCTCGGAGTCTGCGATATCCACACCTTCCGCGAGAGCCGATCCGGGGTGCCGTTCATTGATGCGGTCCGCAACCGCGGTTGCTGCTTTCGGGTCCAGATCGGCCACAAGTACCCGCGCACCGCGTTCGGCGAGACGTTCGGCGATCGCCCCGCCGATCCCGTTTCCACCGCCGGTCACGATGGCGACCTTCCGTGCAACCTTCACGAGGCTTCCTCTCCTTCGCCGTGCATTGTGACTCGCATCCCATTTTTGTATAGTCGAATCTGGCGTCAAGTTCAAGTGTAGAGGTCGCAATACCTGCGCGATAGTTATCGTTCTCTATCGTAGCGGCGAATGGCGATAATGGAAGGGGCAGGCGCGTCTCGTACAGCCGACGCTCACCCCCGCGCCCTACGACGAGTACCGCGAGGTGATCGTCGGCCCGTCCTTCGAGACCATGTAACTGATCACGAGTTCGCGGGAACGTAGGTCGTCTTTATTCTCGGGTTCGATCCCGAGCATCAGGTGCCCACACCGCTTTGTCCCAGGTGATGATCTCTGCGTCGATGGCCTTCTGTAGAACCGAATGGCCGGCGAGATAGTAGCCGTCGCGGTCGGGGTGAACGCCGAGGGCCACCGCGAGATCCTGGGCGTGGATGTGACCTCGCCGAAGGACGGTTCCGGCTTGCTGGCGTTCTTCCGATCGGCGAACTCGCCCACTCGGCGATCAGCATGCTCACCGATCGCGTCGGCGATTCGGGAAGCTGTACCGGCACAAGCGCTTTCTGCCTCCCGTGAGATCCGTGCGGCGCTCGGTAGCCAGAGATGTCGAACCGCCGGTCTACCACGTTCGCCGACCCACCGGCCGACCCCGATCGCACATCGAATGGCGTACCGGCCGGTGACCGTCACATCGGCGATCGTCCGACAGTCGTCGAATAGGCGGTCCGGAGGTTCCACAAGACGGGCTGGTCGCTACCGTGCCGGGGGCGCGGTTCGAACGACACCGGCGTGAGGGCTCGAGTTTCGACATGATTCTCGAGATGATGCCGCGGTGGATACCGCAGCCCTGACAGATGTCGGTGAACGTCTCGATTCGTTTGTCGATGAGGTGTTCTCGTCGCTTACGCGCAGGGATCAGTGGACGACAGCAGCGGTGTACGCACGGATTGATGCTCGACGGGCGCCGCAGGTCGATGCAGCCGATGGCCGAGCACCTGGGGTGTTTGGAGTGGCTGGCGCGCGCTCCTGACTGGCTGGCGCGGCGCCAGTTCGACCAGTGCCAGTCATGCACGAGGGCGTGTTCGACCGTACAGGCGGCGCGCCCCAAACAATCGCCGGATCTCGTTGACTGTCAGGGGTATTAGATCTCGGGCACCGACTGGAGATCCCCCTTTTGAGCGCCGCGGCGCAGGATCGTCAGGAAGGCAGCCGCGGTCATCGACAAAGTGATGTGCCGGTACCAGGCCGAGTACGCACGCACCTGGTAGTGGTCGAGTCCGGTCGCCCAGAACGCGGTGAACCCCGCTGACCACTCCAGCACCTCTGACTGCACATTGGATCAATTACCACAACGGTCCCGGTCACAAACTGTCGTTGCAGTACTAAATACCGAGCCGCAGCACCCGTCCCGTCGTCGTTCTCGGCGGACCATGACCCGTTGCTCCAGCACGGCAGCACCACCACCGCCTCGCGGCCGTGGCGACGATGGGCCCCTGAACAGGTACCTACCTAGGTATATACCCGCGTGTGCCGCAGCAGGCCCAGCGGGCATGCTCGAGCCCAAGCGCAATGTGGTTTTGCACACTTTTCCGCCCGTCTGATAGAAGGAGCACACCAACGCGCTGTGGCAGCTATTCACCCCGTAGAACGCCTACACCGTTGAAGAGACCATTTTATTTTTGCCCGCCGCCGGAGTCGGCCGTCGAGCGGCGCTGGTTCGAGGAGAACCGGAGCTCGTCATACAGCGCCGAAGAACTGATCGTGGCGACTGCCTGAACAGGCAATGCACAAGACACCTACTGGAATGGAGAAGCCGATGCGTGAAGATATCGAGTTCGACGCTGAGGGAGTGACGCTGCGGGGCTGGTTCTACAGACCTGACGACGCGTCCGGAGAGCTGCCGTGCATCATCTTGACGCACGGGTTCTCGTGTACCAAGGAGATGGGTCTCGAACCCTTCGCCGAGGTGTTCACCGCCGCGGGGTTCGCTTGCGTGGTCTATGACCACCGGGGGTTCGGTGCATCGGGCACGGCTCCGGGCAAGCCGCGGCAGGAGATCGACCCGTGGGACCAGATCCACGACTGCCAGCACGCGATCACGTACGCGCAGGACCGGCCCGAGGTCGACGCCTCGCGGATCGGGGTGTGGGGTTCGAGCTACTCGGGCGGGAACGCGTTCGTGGTCGCGGCGATCGATCGCCGCGTGAAGGCCGTGTGCGGTCAGGTGCCCGGGGTCTCGATGCGGCGCGCATTCGAGGCGGGTGTGCCCGAGGAGTTCTGGCAGGCGGCATGGGACGGGCAGGCCGCCGATCGCCTCGCGCGAGCCCGAGGAGAGGCACCGGCGATGATTCCGGTGGTCACCGCGGACCCGACGCAGCCGGCAGCCCTACCGACGCCCGATGCCTACGCGTTCTTCTCGGCTTACGAGGGGACCGCGTGGCGCAACGAGGTGACGATGCGCTCGTTGGAGCTGAACTACGAGCCAGGCCAGTTCCTCAAGTTCGTCGCTCCTACCCCGCTGCTGATGGTGGTTGCCGAGGACGACAACATTGTGACGCCGGCCGAGTGGGCCAAGGAGGCGTTCGAGACCGCGGCCGAACCCAAACGTCTCGTCTCGATCCCCGGCGGCCACTTCGACGCATACACCGGTCACCCCTTCGAGCTCTCCTCGGGCGCGGCACGCGACTGGTTCCTCGAACACCTGGCGCAGAAGGTCACCCCGGCATCGGTCTGACATCTAGGGCCTACCCCGCTGCGGTCCTGGCAATAAGCGGGTACGGAGCGGGACTACGGCTGGAAAATGATCATCAGCGAGTTGCCGGCCGATCCGGAAGATCAACGGGTTCTCCCCGCCGCCGTTCAGCTCGTCGCGGAGGTGCTGCGGCGGTAGGAAAACAACCCGAGCGCCGCGACGGCAACTACATCGGTGCATGAGGCCCTCGACAAGATGCCCAGCGTTTTGCGATCTCGCGGCGAGCGGGGTCGGCATCCCGAACTACAAGGTTTCGTCCGATCTGGGCGTGGCCACCACAAGTGTGAGCACTCGTTTCACAATCAAAAGGAGAAATAGTCATGCCGTTTTGGAGAATCCACCACCCCGTTGGGGCCTACACCGACCAGGACAAGGAGGACTTCGCGAAGGCCATCACAGCTCGCTACGCGGCAGAAATGCCGGCCTTCTACTGCGACGTGTTCTTCTACGAGGTCGAGAAAAGGAACGCGTTCAGGGGTGGCGAGGCCGTCGACAACTTTGTTCGCCTCCAGGTGGAACACATTGCACGAGCGATAGATGGCAAGGTGATGCAGGAGTTCATCATGGACATGCTGACCGAGACCATCAGGCCTTGGCTCGACGGCCGGGGACACGATTGGGAAATAAGCATCGGGGAGATGCCGGCCGAGCTGTGGAGGGTCGACGGGTTCACTCCGCCGCCGTTCCGCTCACCGGCGGAGCAGCGGTGGATGAAGGACAACAAATCATCCCCGTACGACTGGACCGAAACGGTCGGTCTTAACGCGGATGGCCAGATCGTGGGGTTGGTCGATCCCAGGGGCTGAATACCGAGCGACCCACAGTCTGACCAACGCTCCGTAATCCCGGCCCGGGTCTCTGTGCCCCCACAGACCCGGGCCGTCGGCCCGTTCGAGCAACAGCAAAAGGCGAGAACCATGCCTTTACGCACGCCGACCTGCCCGTAAGTCTGGGTGCGCTTGCGTGGTCGTGGCCGATGTTCGAGTGTGAGGCGAAAGTTGGACCCGATCAACATTTTCCGGCTCCGCGCCTACTTGTCACGGGCGGCTCATCCGACATCGAGTGGTCGGTAGCCCGGATGATTGCGCTTGCCGGGCTGTCGGCATCTTCGGTCGAAATGCGGACACGCTCAGCAAGGCCGTCGAGGAACTCGGCGGATCTGGTGAGGGCCGCGTGTTCTCGGCAATAGCCGACGTGGCAGACGAATGACACTATTGGCTTTTAAAATGGTAGGGATCGCTCTCTACGGTAGCGGGCGATCACATGGAGAGGCAGAAATCACACATGCACGCACTCGAAGTCGCCAACGATCCCGGCGAGGCGTTTACTCGCGCACTACACGCTGCGACCCTGTGCGAGGCGTTCCAGATCACCGCGGCAGCGCGGGCCGACCAAGTCGCTCTGCGCACTGTCGACGGAGGCGTCTCACTGACGTTCGCCGCACTCTCGTCGAGAGTCCGACGCCTGACGGCCGGCTTGGCGGCGCTGGGTGTTCGGCGCGGCGACACCGTCGGCATCATGCTCACGAATCGGCCGGAGTTCCACATCGTCGACCTGGCCGCCATGCACCTCGGTGCCCTGCCGTTCTCGATCTACAACACGTCCGCACACAATCAGATCGAATATCTGTTTGGTGATGCCGGAAACCGGATCGTGATCACCGAGCGAGCGTTCGTCGACCGCCTCGTGGCCGTGCGCGATGGCGGCACCCCGCTCGACCTGATCGTCGTGGTCGACGGCGCACCGGAGGGGACGCTCAGCCTCGAGGACGTGGAAGCAGCGGGCGACCCGGACTTCGATTTCAACGCAACGTGGTCGGCGGTCGCTCCTGATGACCTCCTGACTCTCATCTACACCTCGGGCACCACAGGCCCACCCAAGGGTGTGGAACTCACTCATCACAACCTGATGAGTCAAGTTCGTGCGCTCCAACAGGCAATGCCCACCACACCGGGCGGTCGCTTCGTCTCCTTCCTTCCCTCCGCGCACATCGGTGATCGGTGGGGTGCGCACTATTGCGCTCTGATTATCTGGGGATTCACAGTCACGCCACATCCGGTCGGCGGCGAGATACTGGACGTCGTGGAGCAGGTGCGTCCGACGGTGTTCCAGCCGGTGCCCCGTATCTGGGAGAAGGCCAAGGCCAAAGTGGAGGCTCAGCTCGAGGCCGACCCCAACTGGGCACGGCGCGCACTGCTGCGCTGGGCCATCGACATCGGGATCAAGAAGGCACAGGCCGCACGCGAAAACCGTTCTCTCGGCAGCATCTTCGACATTCAGGCATCGGTCGCGGCCGCGCTCATCGGCGACAGGTTTCGTCGGATGCTGGGCTTGGAGAAGATAGACTGGGTCCTCTCTGGATCGGCCCCGACTCCCCGCGACGTGTTCGCGTTCTTCTCGGCAATCGGTATTCCCATCTGCGAAGTGTGGGGCATGAGCGAAACGTCCCTCGCCATCACCGTCAATCCGCGCGACGCCATCCGGGAGGGCACGGTGGGGCTACCCCTGCCCGGAATCGAGGTGAAAGTCGCCGAGGACGGGGAGCTGCTCGTCCGTGGGGCGACCGTCATGCGTGGCTACCGGAACAAGCCCGACCAGACCGCCGAGGCGATCGATAAAGACGGGTGGCTCCATACCGGTGACATCGGGACGGTCGACGAGGACGGCTACGTGCGGATCGTCGATCGCAAGAAGGAGATCATCATCAATGCGGCCGGTAAGAACATGTCCCCGGCGAATATCGAGTCACGGTTGCGGTCGAGCAGCCCGTTGATCGGGCAGGTCGCCTGTATCGGTGACGGACGGCTGTACAACGTCGCGTTGATCACCCTCGACCCCGACGCGGCTGCCGGGAGATCGGCAAGCGATCCCGCCGTTATCGCCGAGGTTGCAGCCGGGGTCGACCTTGCAAACTCTCAACTTTCCAGGGTGGAGCAGATCAAGAAGTTCAGGGTGGTCGAGGATTACTGGCTGCCCGGAAGTGACGTGCTCACACCCACGATGAAGATCAAACGCAGGAATGTCACGACAAGGTACGCCACTCAGATCGACGACCTCTACTCGACATAGACGTGCCCGGCACAGGGGGCGACGCTGAACGCACGAACACCCGTCGACGAAGGAGTCGTGCCGGTGGTGACTTCCAACCTGAGAAGGGCAGTTTCGTTCTGCCGTTCCACCTTCGGTGACTCTTCACCATTCTGTCCGACGGGCACTGTGACGCAACATCACGAAAGCGGTGCGTGCTCAGGTCCCCGAGATACGCGAAAAGGCCTGGGCCCCTTGCTTTCTGAGTGTGATAGATATTACACTCTCCATAGCGCTGGCCGGCAGACCACGGCCGCCAAAGTCAACCAACCCCGAACATCTGGAGGACACATGACCATCGACGCTCACCCCACTGCGGTCGCACCGCCAATTCGCGCGACGGTGTACGTCGGCAGGTGGCTCGAAATTTCCAGCCCGTTCCCGGGGCCGGATACCGGCACCTTTCCGCCCGCCACGTCCACCATCGTGAGCGGTCCTACCGAAGCAGTACTCATCGATGCCCAATATCTTAAAGAGGACGTCCGGGACCTCGGCGACCTCATCGAGCGCACCGGGAAAACACTCACTACGATTTACGTTACCCATGCACATCCCGACCACTACCTCGGGATCGGCCCGCTGATGGAACGGTTCCCCGAAGCGAAATGCATTGCGCTGCCGCACATCGTGGAGGAGATGAGAAAGAACGGCGAAGAGTTTGCCGAACAGTTTGGACAGATGTTCGGCGATGCGGTCGTGACAGGTGACGCTCTTCCCGAGCCGTTCGACGGCGACACGTTCTTCGTCGACGGCTCGCCACTGAAGATCATCGAGGTCGAACAAGCCGACATCAGCCCCACCACGATCGTGCACATACCGGCCATCGACACTGTTGTGACCGGCGACGCGATCTACAACGAGATCCATCCCATGCTCGGGTTGTCGACAGCCGACGATTGGCCGAACTGGCTCGAAACCGTCGACATCGTAGAGAACCTGAAGCCGCGGAAGATCGTCGCCGGACACCGTCGACCCGACGGCGACGACTACGCAGTCGACAGGATGATTCAACAAACCCGTTCCTACATCAAAGAATTCGCGGCCGCGTACGACGTAGCGAAGGATGCTCAAGACCTCATCGCCATCATGTCCGCGAAGTTCCCGCACCACGGCAACGAATGGACCCTGACGTTCTCGGCCCTCTCTGCGATAGAGATGCGAACCACGGCTGGCGCGCCCTCCGGCCAGTAGCCGCCCAGCTGCCCCCTCGTCGACGCTCAAAGGTTCGAAACTCCTTCGAGGGGACCGCGAGATCGGCAGCGTGAAGCCTGTCCGTGCGCTTGTCGTGGTCGGCAGTGACGACCCGGACGGTGCGGCGCGGGTGGACACCGCGCCGTCCGGGGCCCCCGACGCAGACGACCGGGAACTGCGCGCCGATGAGGAGTTCATTCGCCATCCATTCGCTCGCAACCGACGCATTCAACTACACAGTTCACAGCGAACCGGGAATCTACAAGTCCATTGACGGACCAACGGTCCGATTCAACATCGAGGTTCCGCCGGAACGGTCCCGGGTCCCGACCCGGCCTCGTCCTCATCCCCGCAGCCGCCCGCAAGGTTCAGATCCCCCTGATCGCCAGCGGCGGCTTCGCCACCGGCAGCGGCCTGGTCGCCGCCTTCGCCCTGGGCGCATCCGCAGTCAACATGGGCACCCGCTTCGTCGCCTCCACCGAAGCCCCCGTCCACCAAAACGTGAAAGACCAGATCGTCGCCAACGACGAACGCGCGACCCAACTGGTATTCCGCGAGTTCAACAGCACCGCCCGGGTGGCCCGCAACACGATCTCGGAGGAAATCGCCCGCCGCTCCGCACAACCCGGCGCCACCTTCGCCGACCTCGCCTCAGGAGCACGCGGACGCGTGGCAGGATCTCGACCCGCGACGGAAGAGCGCCCACGGTGTCGTCACCCCATGTCACTCACGGTATTGACGCGGTAGTGATCGCTCTCTATCGTAGCGGCTGTGGCACTACGCGAGAGGCAGACATCACACATGCAGGCAACCAGCACCGCCGACACATCTACCGGTGAGGCGTTCGAACGCGCGCTGCACGCGAACACTGTGTGCGAGGCGTTCCAGATCACCGCGGCCGCCCGCGCGGACCAGGTTGCCGTGCGCACCGCCGATGACGGTGTCTCGCTGACGTTCGGCACTCTCGCCGAGCGGGTGCGGCGGGTCGCGGCCGGTCTCGCGGCCCTCGGCGTCGAGCGCGGGGACACGGTGGGCATCATGCTCACCAACCGGCCCGAGTTCCATCTGGTGGACCTCGCTGCGATGCACCTCGGTGCCCTTGCCTTCTCGATCTACAACACCTCGGCGCACGATCAGATCGAGTATCTCTTCGCCGACGCCGGCAACCGCATCGTGATCACCGAGCGTGCGTTCGTCGACCGGCTGACCGCCGTCCGCGACGGCGGCACCCCGATCGATCACCTCATCGTCGTCGACGGCGCACCGGACGGCACCCTGAGCCTCGAGGAGGTGGAGGCGGGCGGCGACCCGCACTTCGACTTCGAGGCAACCTGGTCGGCGGTCCGCCCCGACGACGTCCTCACCCTGATCTACACCTCCGGCACCACGGGACCGCCCAAGGGAGTCGAACTCACCCACCACAACATGATGACCAAGATCCGCGCCCTGCAGCAGATCTTGCCCGTCACGCCGGGGGGCCGCACCATCTCGTTCCTGCCCGCCGCGCACATCGGTGATCGGTGGAGCGGACACTATTCGCCGCTGGCGGTGTGGGGTTTCACCGTCACCACGTGCGCGGACGCACGCAAGGTGATGGAGATCGCGCAGCAGCTTCGCCCGACGGTGTTCCTGCCGGTGCCGCGGATGTGGGAGAAGGCGAAGGCGGCCGTGGAGGCGGACATCGACGCCGACCCCAACGTCGCGCGCCGCACGCTGACGCGTTGGGCCATCGACACCGGGATCAAGAAGGCCCGTACCGAGCAGGACGGCCGGTCCGTCGGCCCGATACTCGACCTGCAGGCGAAAATCGCCGACACGCTCGTCGGCTCGAAGATCCGCCGCAAGCTCGGGCTGGACCAGTCCGAATGGTTCCTCACCGG
Organism: Rhodococcus sp. WAY2; assembly: GCF_009859915.1. Taxonomy (NCBI): domain Bacteria; kingdom Bacillati; phylum Actinomycetota; class Actinomycetes; order Mycobacteriales; family Nocardiaceae; genus Rhodococcus; species Rhodococcus sp. WAY2. The sequence continues at coordinate 1,320,577 of NZ_CP046572.1, read as the reverse complement.
ATCGGCGCCCACCCCGCGCGATGTGTTCGAATTCTTCGCCGCCGTCGGGATCCCGATCTGCGAGCTGTGGGCGATGAGCGAGACGTCCTGCGTGATGACCGTCAACCCGAAGGACCGCAACCGGGTGGGCACGGTCGGAGTACCGATCCCCGGGCTCGAGGTCAAGCTCGCTCCCGACGGAGAGCTCCTCGTGCGCAGCCAGACCGTGATGCGGGGCTACCGCAACAAGCCCGAGCAGACCGCCGAGGCCATCGATTCCGAGGGGTGGCTGCACACCGGCGACATCGGCACGATCGACGACGACGGCTACGTACGGCTGGTGGACCGCAAGAAGGACATCATCATCAACGCCGCCGGCAAGAACATGTCGCCCGCGAACATCGAGACCTGGCTCAGATCCTCGAGCCCCCTGATCGGGCAGGCGGCGTGCATCGGCGACGGCCGCCCCTACAACGTCGCCCTGATCACGCTCGACCCCGACGGCGCCGCCGGGAAAGCGGCAGACGATCCCGCCACCATCGCCGAGGTCGCGGCCGGTGTGGAGCTCGCCAACAGCCACCTCTCCCGCGTCGAACAAATCAAAAAATTCACGATCGTCGCCGAGCCATGGCTACCCGGCAGCGACGAACTCACCCCCACCATGAAGATCAAACGCAGAAACGTCGTCACCAAATACGCCACACAAATCGAGGAACTCTACGCGAAGTAACCATCGCCCCACCGCGGAAACAGCTCCCACAACCCCACCGGCGAAACACACGCCGGGTCCCACCACTGACCGTCGAGCCGCCCCGACCCAGGGCTCACAAATCAGCCTCTCCTGTAGGCGAAAGTAGTTCGCCAGAAACGACCGCAGCGCCCATGGTCCCGGTGATCCCCGGCGGTGGTGCCGTCGTCGTGGACACCGGTCGATCCCCGGCGGTGTTGCCGTCGTCGTGGACACCGGTCGATCCCGAACAACCTCGGTCCCGCGCCGTCCCGGTCACCTGATTCGATACCGGCACATTGCTTTTCAGCAGTGCGCTCGGCCCGGCCACCCACGCCCTCACGCTGATGTTTCCTGCATGCGGCGACCAGACGGCGGTTGCTGGCGGCCGCCGACGTGCCTCAGCGCGGCGGTGTCGTTGTCGATGCGAGTTCGTGGCGGCGCAGGATCCCCACCAGCTCGGGCGGAACCGAGCGGCCGTTTGCCGGCACGCGCATCCGACACCACTCACTAGAACATCACTGCGGCAATCCCTTTCGGTCCGCACCCAGATGGCGCGACGGTCGGGGGTGTGACGATTTTCGCCGGCAGCGGAGCCCCTGCGCCTTGCGGGCAGTGACCCGGGCCTTCTGTGATGAAGTCCACGCACATCGTTGACAAGAGAGATTGCTCACTCTACCGTTAAGGGCGTGCTGTAGGGAGCTGACCGACGCCCGATCAACAGCTCAGCACAATCGCACAATGGCGGAATCCGCAAGACGAAGTCATTCCGGCCGAGCGTTTCCGGCGTGCGCCGGTGATAAGCCGTTTTGCTTTCACCCGCCCATCAAGTAGAAGGAGCACCCCATGCCGCTGTGGCAGCTGTTCACCCCCAAGAATGCGTTCACATCCGAAGAAAAGGGCGATCTCGCCCGACGGATCACCGATATCTACTCCGGCCCTCGGGCGCAGGAGAAGATCGGCTTCGTGCTGCCCCGGTTCTACACCTCAGTGGTCTTCCACGAGTTCGACGCGGACTCCTTCTACGTCGGCGGCGAGCCCCGCGACCAGTTCATCCAGATCGAGGTCGTCCACATCGCCCGTGTGACCGAGCAGGTCGCCGAACTGCTCGAGATATCGGTAGAGCAGCTCCTGGCGTCGTATTTCGAGTTGGTCGACGAGGCGCTGAAGCCGTACATCGCGGACCGCGGATACGAATGCGAGTTCCACGTCGAAACCGCGCCGTTCGAAACCTGGAGAATCGACGGTCTGACGCCGCCGCCCCCGGATTCCGAGGAAGAGCGACGCTGGTTCGAGGACAACAAGAGCTCGCCGTACGTCACTGCCTGACACGCAGACCGTAATTCGAAAACCAGGATCACGGTCGGGTCGTGCATCGACTCGAGCCGTGACCCACGGGTGCATGCCGATGTTCATCGGCATGCACCCTGACGATTGCGCGGGGGATTACCCGACGACGGACCGCCGGCGAGGAGTTCGCTCCGATGTCGGAGGTGATCGCCGCCGAATACTTGGCGGACGGCGGACACACGCACAGAATTATCTACCGAAAGAGAGAAACCCATGCGCGAAGATATCGAGTTCGACGCTGAGGGTGTGACGCTGCGCGGCTGGTTCTACAAGCCCGAAGGCGTATCCGGCGAGCTGCCGTGCGTCATCATGACGCACGGATTCTCGTGCACCAAGGAAATGGGTCTCGAACCCTACGCCGAGGCGTTCACCGCCGCGGGGCTTGCCTGCGTGGTCTACGACAACCGCGGGTTCGGCGCCTCGGACACCGCCCCGGGCAAGCCCCGGCAGGAGATCGACCCGTGGGACCAGATCCGCGACTACCAGCACGCGATCACCTACGCACAGGCCCGGCCCGACGTCGACGCCTCGCGGATCGGGGTGTGGGGTTCGAGCTACTCGGGCGGGAACGCGTTCGTGGTCGCGGCGATCGACCGGCGCGTGAAGGCCGTGTGCGGCCAGGTGCCGGCGGTCTCCGGGCGGCGCGCATTCGAGGCGGGTGTGCCCGAGGAGTTCTGGCAGGCGGCCTGGGACGGGCAGGCCGCCGATCGCCTCGCGCGAGCCCGAGGAGAGGCGCCCGCGATGATCCCGGTCGTCACCGCGGACCCGACACAGCCGGCCGTCATGCCGACGCCCGACGCCTACGAGTTCTTCTCCGCCTACGAGGGCACCGCGTGGCGCAACGAGGTGACGCTACGCTCGACCGAGCTGGGCTACGAGGCCGGTGAGTTCCTCGAGTTCGTCGCTCCGACCCCGCTGCTCATGGTGGTTGCCGAGGACGACAACATCGTGACGCCGGCCGAGTGGGCCAAGGAGGCCTACGACACCGCGGCCGAGCCCAAGCGCCTCGTCTCGATCCCCGGCGGCCACTTCGACGCATACACCGGCCACCCCTTCGAGCTCTCCTCGGGCGCGGCACGCGACTGGTTCCTCGAACACCTGGCGCAGAAGGTGGTCCCGGCACCAGCCTGAGATCAAGGGTCTGTCATCGCGGCGGTCTCACTTCGTTCCCCCAGCAAAGCGCGGGGCACGAGGAGAGGCCGCCGCGACGCTGTCCGTGATCGACGCCACCCCCGAACCGTCCGCGGCGCACGCACCATTCCCTGCCCGACCGGAGTCCGTACGCCGCGAGGGCGAACGCACCCCGCTGCTGACGCGCCGGTACGCAACAGCCCGAAGCGCCCGGCGACTACCTCCTGCTCCGGATCAGTCCTGCTACCGACGATCGCGCACGTCGTCGCCGGTCGAGCCGGTCGAGCCGGCGGCCAGCGCGGCGTCGACCAGGGCCCCGGCAGCCGAGCGGGCGTACATGGCACCCGAGGAATCCTGATACAGGGCCGCGGCCGCGGCCGCGCCGTCCAACAGCACCGTCAGCTGGATAGCGAGTCCTGCCGGATCAGGCACCCCGGCCTCGGCCGCGAATTCGGCGAACCATTGCCGCCCGGCCTCCTTGTAGCGGCGCGCGATCTTCGCGACCTCATGGTCCGGTGACGCCATCTCGACGGTCGCGTTGATGAATGGACAGCCCCGGAAGTCTCCCTTTTCGAGCCGTTCACCGATGACGTCGAAGGTCGCCAGTATCTTCTCCCGCGGCGAGGACGCACGTCGCACGACCTCGCCGGCAACCTCCTCGACATAACACTCGCCACGACGCTCGAGATATGCCGCGGCCAGCCCATCCTTCGAGCCGAAGTTGCGGTACAGCGACATGATCGGCGTCCGCGCCTCTTCCAGGACGCGGTTGATCCCCACAGCGCGGATGCCCTCCTTGAAGAAGAGATCATCCGCGGCCGCCAGGAGGCGCTCGCGCGGGGAGATTTTCGTTGCTGTCATGCCAAGATAATAGCGAGCGAACGCTATCTCACACATCAAAGCGGTGCACTATTCACACACCGAATTCTTCAGGCGCACGTGTCGGGGCCCGTTGCCGTGTGCGGCCGGACCGCCACGGGGCGGTCGGGCTGATGGATCGGGTACTCACTCCATGCTCCTACCTTGCCTGTAATAGAGACTGCCCTCCCTTAACGGACCGTCCGCCGACCCCAAACACTCACCACCGCCACCGCCATGACTGAACCGTCGGGCGGCTCGTGCCTGCGCCGTCGCGACGACGCACCGTGTGTGTCGCCACAGGGCAACGCTGCACCGACCCGGTGACCACTGCCCAGTCGAACAGCAACTTGAACGCGGCCAACTCCCGAGCCCACTTGGCTCCGCCGACCCGCCGCGGGTAATCCGTCGACCGGCGTCGCCACGCTTCGAAGTCGCCGATGTCGTCGTAATCAGCCTGATCCGAGTACTTCTACGACGCCCCAGGAAGCTGGAGAACAAGATCCGGGAGGGTCGGATAACTACTTCAGACCCTTGCCCTCAAGTGTGATAGAAAGTACTCTCTCCACAGCGCTTCTGTCGGCCACACCGGGCCGCGCCAACGCTCTTCTACCCCGCAAACCTGGAGGTACCACGTGACCATCGATGCTCACTCCGTCGGCGTCAGTTCGCAATCGACACCGGCTACACCGCCGATCCGCGCGACGGTCTACGTCGGTCGCTGGCCCGAGATCCCGTCTCCTTTCCCCGGACTGGAGACCGGAACCTTCTCACCCACCACCTCCACCATCGTGAGTGGCCCGACCGAGGTCGCACTCATCGACGCCCAGTACCTCGAGGACGACGTCCGAGACCTCGGCGACCTCATCGAGCGCACGGGCAAGACCCTCACCACGATCTACGTCACGCATGCGCACCCTGACCACTACCTCGGCATCGGTCCCCTGAAGGAGCGGTTCCCCGAGGCGAAGTGTGTCGCGCTGCCCCATGTCGTCGAGGCCATCAAGGAGACCAGGGACGAGCACGCTGAGCAGTGGAAGCTGATGTTCGGCGACTCCAGCGTTTCCGGCGACGCGCTCCCCGAACCGATCGAGGGCGACACCTTCTACGTTGACGGTTCACCGCTGAAGATCATCGAGGTCAAGCAGGCCGACATCAGCCCGACCACAATCGTGCACATCCCGGCGATCGATGCCGTCGTGGCCGGTGACGCCATTTACAACGAGATCCACCCCATGCTCGGCCTGGCGACGCCCGACGAGTGGCAGGACTGGCTCGAAACCGTGGACCTCGTGGAGAAGCTCAACCCTCGGATCATCGTCGCCGGCCACCGCCGGCCCGACGGCGACGATTACGCGGTCGAGACGATGATCGCGCTGACCCGCGCCTACATCACACAATTCGCCGCCGCCTACGAAATCGCAAAGGACGCGCAAGAACTCATCGCGACCATGCAGGAGAAGTTCCCCTATCACGGCAACCTCTGGACGCTGTATTTCTCGGCCTTCAACGCCTTCGAGGCTCGTAACACGGTCAGCGCCACGCAGATCGGTGAGTGACGAGCGAAGCCGGATGATGGCGTTCGCGGAGCGGTGGTATCGCTTCGGTGGCGGGAATCCCGAAGACATCATGGTGGAATTCGGAATCACCGAAGCGGTGTTCTTCGCCCGCCTGCGACAGCTCCTCGCGTGTTCACCGGAGTTGATGAACCACCCCATAGGTCAAGCCATTGACGATGTCGCGGCCGGCCGCCTCGCCGCCATCGACAGCGGCCATTCGCAGGGCGCGCAACCGATACATAGGAGGCCTGAAGCGAAGTCGGCGTGACCCGTTAAACCGGCAATGCCAAACTTCGAACATGGTCATCGACAACGAATTTCGCGCTGTCGAGCTGTGACCTGCGCCTGAGGACGAACCAGCTCGGAGATCCCCCACCACGGTGGACTCCCGGCTGGTTCGACGCCTCGATCGGTCTCGCACCGGGATCGCTCGGTTGGCGGCACAGGCTCGACCGTCACACGCCCGGCGGACCGAATCGGCAGCCGGATACAGCGATCAGGATAGTGGGCACGACCCGGCGGTTTCGCACTGGCGGCCATCTGTGTCGGTGCGATGTCGAGCCTCCTGTCCGAGTCACAGATGACTTCCTGAGGGTGGTGAGTTCCGTTCTTGGTGGGCGTTCCCCTTCTCGCGATCTGCCTCTGGACCATAAGTAAGTTCGCCGACAGCCCCGAACATGAGAAATCCGTGCAGGATGGTTCGGTGGAGAATTTACCTCTCCGGACGTTGTTGAGGACGCAGTCTTCTTCGATCCTCCGCGGCATCGGACTCTTGCCAGCACCTCCACTGCAGCGCTTCACAACCCGACTCGTTCACCGGCAAACGATCTCAGCTGTCTTGGATCGCGAGACCCACGCGAGCCGCATCTCCACTCAGGGAGCTGCGCGAGCAACAGCCTGCGGCCAATCGGTCCAAATCCGGAACGGTTGGCCGCGGCCGGTCGACACTGCTACCTGCCGCTGCGTCCCGCCAACCCACCCCGCTGCTCATGGTCGCCGCGCCGAACGAGCGCGTGGTCATGCGCGGCCTAAGTGACCGAATAGCCGAAGACGTCAGGCAACCGAGTTGGCGTCAGAAAAATTCTGTGGCTGCACGGCTTCCTGCTGCGTCTCGGCAGCGTCGCGCGGGCGAGCAGCCAAGGCGCTGTCGATCAGGATTTCAGCCGCCGAACGGGCGTGCATTGCGCCATTCAAATCCTGGAACAGGACGGCGGATGCGCTGGCGCCGTCGAGTAACAGCGTCAACTGAATGGCCAGTCCTGCCGGATCGGACACACCGAGCTCCGCCGCGAGTTCGGCGAACCCCTGTCGACCGGCATCCTTGTATCGACGCGCTATTTGAGCGACCTCGTGATCCGGCGACGCCATCTCCACCGTCGCGTTGATGAACGGGCAGCCCCGGAAATCTCCCACCTCGAGTCCCTCACGAATAATGTCGAAGGTGGCAAGGATCGCCTCCCGCGGCGATTTCGCGCGCCGCTCCACTTCACCGCCGACCTCGTCGCGAAGTCGCTCACCGCGACGCTCCAGATATGCCGCTGCCAGCCCGTCCTTCGAGCCGAAGTGGCGGTAAAGGGTCATAATCGGCGTATTCGCCTGCTCGAGGATGCGATTGATCCCGACGGCGCGAATGCCTTCCTTGAAGAACAGATCGTCCGCGGCAGCCAAAAGGCGATCACGCGGGGATATGGTTTTGGCTGACATACTCGAAGTATAGCGATCGCTATCTAACACATCAACGGTGCCCATGCGCGACCGGTCGGTTCGGTCGAGCGGAGGATCTTGTGCGATTTCCTGGTGCGATTTCCTGCATCGTCGACCGGGCGGCTGGTCCGGCCGGGCGATGGGGACTTACGCCGATGCGTGCGCTGGATATAGGTACACGATCTACGGGTGCGCAGTGGTCGCCGCGGCGGCACATTCGTCAGTGGTCCCGTAAGTGCTGACCCATGCGTCCCGATTAGGAGCTGGATTCACCAAGAACGTTTCTGACCGGCAGAAACAGTGTGTGGCCAGGGCCGGGATCGAACCGGCGACCTTCCGCTTTTCAGGCGGACGCTCGTACCAACTGAGCTACCTGGCCGGACGGCACCCGAACCGAATGCCTATCGCATTGCGTATCCGATACCGGGTATCGGATACGCATCTGCGACCCTGACGGGACTCGAACCCGCGACCTCCGCCGTGACAGGGCGGCGCGCTAACCAACTGCGCCACAGGGCCTTGCTTGTCCTGCTGTGCTTCACAAGTGAAGCGATACTGCATGTCACTTTTTACTGCTGTCCCACTTTTACTGCTGTCGAACCATACCGCATGCTCGACACCGGTCAAACGTACCCCCTACGGGATTCGAACCCGCGCTACCGCCTTGAAAGGGCGGCGTCCTAGGCCGCTAGACGAAGGGGGCCCGCCGGATTTCTCCGAACCAGTACCTCAACGGCGTTCCGTTGGGAGCTTGGATAGCTTAGGACACAGATCGAGAAAATCCCAAATCGCCAGGTCAAACTATGATTCGGGCAGATCTGACCGACATTCGGGCCATCCCTGCCTGGCAAACTTCTCGAGCCATTGCTCGGATGCCATCGCAGCGAGGACCACCTCGAGCGATTCCTCGAAGAGGTCGGCCAGATCGCCCCTCAGCTCCGTCAGATCCGCCATGTACCTCTGACCGGCCAACGAGGCCGCCAGCACCCGGGTGAACTTCTCCGTGTCGACACCCTCCCGCAGCAGCCCTTCTTTCTGAGCGCTCAGGGCGAACTGGCGAGCGGTGGCGCCCCACACCTGCGAACCACCGGATTGCACGTCCGCATAGAACTCGGGCTCGATGATGAGCCGGAATTCGGCCTGCACGATCACATTGGTGCGGAACAGCTCGGCCAGATCGACGACGAGGCAGTGCAGCGCCTCGAAGGGGTCCAGGTCGTTGCGACGCGTCCAGCGTTCCGTCAGGGCGGTGAACTGCTCGACCCCAGCCTGCAGAACAGCTCGGGCGAGTTCTTCCTTGGATTGGAAGTGGAAGTACATCGCCCCCTTGGTGGCGTTCGAGCCCTCGAGAATCGTGTTCACCGACGCAGCGGCGTAACCGCGCTTGGCGAATTCGATCGCGGCTGACTCCACCAGTGCAGCGCGAGTACGTCGCGCACGCTCCTGTTGACGTGGCATGGCGGTTGGTCCCTCTCCGGCTGTTCCGGGCTCCGACGTCCAGGACGCGAAGTCTCACATAACAGTATGCCCGTTTCGAAAAAACCGACACAACAGTCTGTCCGCTATGAAAAACGGCGCTCGATCAGACTTCAGGATTTTTATGGGGCGGTAAACAGACCCCTGCCAAAAACACACCGAGTGGTATATTTGAGTTCGGCTCGGGTGCGCTGCAGGGGGTGCGCACCCGAGCCCACCCGTCGGTTCGAGACAGGTGACGGCGTGTCGGGGGGTCCAGTTCTCATCCCGGCCGTCCGCGCACTAGACTCTGGCTCCGCGCCCCTATAGCTCAGTTGGTAGAGCTACGGACTTTTAATCCGCAGGTCGTAGGTTCGAGCCCTACTGGGGGCACCACCACTCCCCTTACTCGGCGCCTTCGCCGGGTAAGGGGTCAACGGCCCGTTCAGGGCTCGGCGCCCGGCACCGCAATCAGTCGCCGCACGGCCTCGACAGCCGTCTGTCTTCGTTCGGCAGCGCCGCGCTGGCCCGATCTTCCGCCGTGAAACGCGAGACGTGTCGCCGCGAGCGTGCGCGCGATGTCGGTGATGACCAGTAGCAACTCAGCGGGGTTCCACGACGGGTCGATGAACCCCGCCTCCTGGCCGCGACGAATCTCGGCGATCTTGGGCCGCAGTGCGCGGATCCGCATGTCGTTCTCGTCGTCCAGCTCGCCCATCTCCAGATCGGCCCATTCCTGCAGTCTCGCGTTCTCGGGATGAGCCAGATAGTTGTCGAACAGTCGGCCGACGTATCCGGGCAGGTCGTCTCCGCGCAGCGCGGTCTCTTCGGTCGTTTCGAGAATCCATTGGTGCGAGACCGCGTCGAAGAGCGCTTCCTTGCTGTCGAAGTAGGCGTACAACCGATCCTTGCTCGCCCGGGCTGCCGCCGCGATGCGATTGATCCGGGCCCCGGCCACTCCGTGGCGAGCGAACTCCTCCTTCGCCGCAGCGAGAATCCGTTCCCTCGTGGCTTCACCGGCTGAACGCATACGGATCATCCTAAGTTGACCGTTGCCGAACCATTTGGTTCGGCGTAGGGTTCCGTCTCGGCGAACCAAATGGTTCGCGAACAACCACGCCGAGCGCAGACTCCACGCACTCTCTCCGGAGGAATCTCCATGAACATCGATGAGGCACGCAGCACCTTCAGCACACTCCGCCGGCTCGAGAGCGGCGTATCCCCCGACGACCTCGACGCAGTGTGGGCAGCGCTCGACCCGGTGCGCGCCGAAGGGATCCTCGGGCAGTGGAAGGGTGACGACTTCGCCACCGGGCATCGCCTGCACGAGAAACTCGCCGCGAGCCGTTGGCACGGAAAGACGTTCAATTCGCTCGAAGACGCGAAACCTTTGATCTGCCGGGACGCGGACGGAAACCTCTTCTCCGACATCGCGAGCGGAAACGGGGAGGCAAGCCTGTGGAACATCGAGTTCCGGGGTGAGGTGACCGCGACCATGGTCTACGACGGCGCGCCCATCTTCGATCACTTCAAACGGGTCGACGACACAACCTTGATGGGCATCATGAACGGCAAGTCCGCACTCGTCCTCGATGGTGGCCGGCATTACTACTTCGTCCTCGAAAGAGACTGATCCGGTGAGGAATCGACGAATCGTCCCCTCGACACCGAGGACACCCCCATGCAGATGAAGGCCGCGCTTTCCCGTGGCCCCCGGTCGTCCTTTTCGCTCGAAACGGTCGAGCTCGATCATCCGCGTCCCGACGAGGTGGTCGTGCGCATCGTTGCCACCGGGCTGTGCCACACCGACCTCTTCGCCAAGTCGACGCTTCCCGCCGCGATGGGGCCGGCCGTCTTCGGGCACGAGGGCGCCGGAGTGGTCGAGGAGGTGGGCGCGCTGGTGGAGGACATTTCACCGGGTGACCACGTGGTGCTCAGCTATCGGCACTGCGGCGCCTGCCGGCAGTGCCGCGGCGGGCATCCCGCCTATTGCGAACGCGCCCAACAGCTCAACAGTTCGGGACGCCGACCGGACGGATCGACGACGATCACGCAGAACGGTGGAGAGGTGCGGGCCGCTTTCTTCGGCCAGTCCAGCTTCGCCGAGTATGTGGTGGCGACGGCGGACAACGTGGTCGTGGTGGACAAGTCCGTGGATCTCACCCTTGCGGCGCCCTTCGGATGCGGTTTCCAGACGGGGGCGGGCGCAGTTCTGAATGTACTTGCTCCGGATGCCGATTCGACCGTGGTGATCTTCGGCGCCGGAAGCGTCGGATTCGCAGCCCTTCTCGCTGCCCGCGCGAGCGGGGTTGCGACGCTGTGCGCGGTAGATACCGTTCCTGCGCGACGCGCCCTCGCGGAGGATTTCGGTGCTGTGGCCCTCGATCCGGCCACCCAGGACGTCGTCGCAGAGATTCGGGACCTGACCGGCGGCGGCGCCACCCATACGCTCGATACGACGGGAATTCCGGCGGTGATCGGCCAGGCCGTCTCGGTACTGCGGGAAAGGGGCACGGCCGTCGTGGTGGGACTCGGCGCACCGGACGTCACAGTGAACATCCAGGACCTGATGCGCAAGGGCAAGACGCTGCGAGGCTGCATTGAGGGCGACTCGTCGGTGCGGTCCTTCATTCCGCGGCTCCTCGCCCTGCACGCGGACGGAAAGTTCCCGGTCGACCAGCTCGTCACCCGATACCCGTTCACAGACATCGATCGTGCCGTGGCCGATCAGACCTCCGGCAGCGTCGTCAAACCGGTGCTGGTGTGGTGATCGGCAACCCTCAGGGTGCGGACGGCGCCTCGCCGGGTCCAGTCGCCGAGCCCTTCGAATCGGCATCGGCACGGAGCTCGGCCAGATCCTCGCCGCGCTTGCGATAGGTGTAGGTGAGGCCGATGACGCCGAGGAAGACGACGACGCCGATGATCGCGCCGGCCAGAGACGCCCCCCGGAACCCGGGCGCGTCCACATCCATGATCCGTTCGCCCGCATGTGCCGCACTGTTTCCGCCGAGCACCACGCTGAGAGTCAGGAGAGTGGGCAGCGCGACGATCACGGCGACAACCAGCATGATGACCTGCATCGGCTTGAATCGGCGCCGGCGGAACAATCGCCACGCTCCGCGGAACAGCAGGAGTGGAATGAGAGTGCACAGGAAGCCGAACAACAAGCCCCAGAGAATCCCGGCACCGAAGCTGCCGTCGGCCAGCCCACCGACGTTCTGCGCCCACGCCCGCGGAAGGTAGGCCGCCAGAATGAAATAGGCGATGACCAGGACTACCAGGACCGCAGCGACAGCAATAGCCTTCTTCGCCCAGGCGGGCAAGCCCGGCTTCGCTGGTGTGGTGGAACCGCTGATGTCTGCCGTCATCGTTCGTCCCCCTGCGTCGGCACAGTTGCCATGACCCGATTGTTGGCTGTGCCGGGGCCCAGCGCAACCACGTGCACTGCCGTCGTAAAGAAGCCTGTTTTCGTGGAGGAGCGTCACGGCGTGTCGGGACTCACATCACGGCACGACACACCGAAGAAATCGGACACGGAACGGTCAACGAGTGCACGGCCTACGACTCGGGCACGTAACGACGACCTCGGCAAACGCCGCAATCTGTGACCGCCCACAGTGCCCGGCCAGCCGACGTGATGATCTTTCCCGCATAACCGCGCAGGTCACTGCCCATCGGCGTCTCCCAGTACACTGTGTGTAACGGTCGGCCGTGTCGCGGCGACAGACCCCGGAGATTTGATTACGGATCGGTAACTTCCTCGGTCTCCGGCGCACCGAAGGCGTTTACCGACGTACTTACGGTGCCGTAGGCTGAACGACAGTCACAGTGAGCTATATGGAGGCTAAACACATGGCGAGGGATCTGACCCAACTCGAGCTGCTGCAGGAGCTGCTGCCGGTCGCAGAAGAGAACGTCAACCGCCACATCTCCATGGCCAAGGAATGGCATCCGCACGACTACGTTCCGTGGGACGAAGGCCGCAACTTCGCTGCGATGGGCGGAATCGACTGGGATCCGGAGCAGTCACAGCTCGACGAGGTCGCCAAGGCCGCCATGATCACCAACCTGCTCACCGAGGACAACCTTCCCTCGTATCACCGTGAGATCGCCGAGAACTTCTCCCAGGACGGCGCGTGGGGAACGTGGGTCGGCCGCTGGACCGCCGAGGAGAACCGTCACGGCATCGTGATGCGTGACTACCTCGTCGTGACCCGCGCCGTCGACCCCGTCCAGCTCGAGCGCTTCCGCATGGAGCACATGACCAACGGCTTCGCCTCCCCCGCCGACGTCGATGCCGGCTTCCTTCACTCGGTGGCATATGTCACCTTCCAGGAGCTGGCCACCCGGGTGAGCCACCGCAACACCGGTAAAGCCTGCAAGGACCCCGTCGCCGACAAGATGCTGCAGCGCATCGCGGCCGACGAGAACCTGCACATGATCTTCTACCGCAACATGTGCGGTGCAGCCCTCGATCTCGCGCCCGACCAGGCACTCGAGGCCATCAACATGATCGTCCAGAACTTCCAGATGCCGGGCGCGGGAATGCCGAACTTCCGCCGCAACGGCGTGCTCATGGCCAAGCACGGCATCTACGACCTCCGGCAGCACCTCGAAGAGGTCGTCATGCCGGTCCTGCGCAAGTGGAACATCTTCGAGCGCTCCGACTTCACGGCCCGCGGCGAAGAAATCCGCGAGTCGCTCGGCGCCTTCCTCGAGAACCTCGAGGGCCAGGCCACCAAGTTCGAGGAGCAGCGCGACCGCATGCTTGCTCGCGAGGCCAAGAAGCGCGAGCAGAAGGCTTCCTAGCCGAAACAGCTATCCTGTGCCCGGTACCGGATTCGGTGCCGGGCACGCTTTTTGTCAGTACTTTCCCAGAGGTCGTCAATGTCTACCCTTCGTATCGGTTCGCTCGAACTGCGCAGCCCGGTGGTGCTCGCTCCCATGGCAGGCATCACCAACGTCGCGTTCCGCACGCTGTGCCGGGAACTCGAGACGGAGCGGGCGGGGAGCACGTCCGGCCTCTACGTCTGCGAGATGGTGACCGCCCGGGCACTCGTCGAACGGCAACCCGCAACTCTCCACATGACCACGTTCGGGCCGACGGAGACGCCGAGGTCGCTGCAGCTGTACACGGTCGATCCCGACACGACATACGCGGCGGCCAAGATGATCGTGGACGAGAACATGGCCGACCACATCGACATGAACTTCGGCTGCCCGGTGCCCAAGGTGACCCGCAAGGGTGGCGGCGCGGCCTTGCCCTACAAGCGCAACCTGTTCGGCCGGATCGTCGCGGCCGCCGTCAAGGCCACCGAGGGCACCGACATTCCGGTGACGGTCAAATTCCGTGTCGGCATCGACGCAGAGCACCACACGCATCTCGACGCCGGCCGCATCGCCGCGGCCGAGGGCGCCGCCGCTGTCGCCTTGCACGCGCGCACCGCGTCCCAGCGGTACTCGGGTACGGCCGACTGGAACGAGATCGCGCGGCTCAAGGAACACGTCACGGACGTTCCGGTGCTCGGAAACGGTGACATCTTCGACGCCGGGGACGCGGCTCGCATGATGGACCAGACCGGGTGTGACGGCGTCGTCGTCGGCCGCGGATGCCTCGGCAGGCCGTGGTTGTTCGCCGAGCTGAGCGCCGCATTGAACGGACTACCACTGCCGACGCCGCCCACCCTCGGTGAGGTCGCGACCATCATCCGTAGGCACGCCGAACTCCTCGCCGCTCACCACGGCGAAGACAAAGGCCTCCGGGAACTGCGCAAGCATGTCTCCTGGTATCTGCGTGGATTCCCGGCCGGCTCCGATCTGCGCGTGGCCATGGCCCTCGTCAGCACCCTCACCGAACTCGACGGGCTCCTCGCCCAGCTCGATCCGTCGATCCCCTTCCCCAAGGACGCCGAGGGACCCCGGGGGCGCCAGGGCTCGCCGGGAACCGTGGCCCTTCCCGAGGGCTGGCTCGACGATCCCGAGGACTGCCTGGTTCCGGCTGGAGCGGACATGATGCACTCGGGCGGTTAGGAGCAGGGGGCGAGTCGCATCGCTTCCCGAGTGGAGCGCCGACGTTCGATAAGTACTATGACTGGAATCCGTCGGCCCCGACGGAGGTCCGGGTCGGCGGAAAGGGCAGGTTGTATCGGTGGGTGATGATCACAGTTCGGACGCCCCGACGCCCGAATCGCGCGCCCCCTGGGAACGCCCTCTCGCCGATCAACGCTATCGGGAAGCGCAGTCGGGACGACAACGTCGGCTGCCTCCACGCCAGCCACCTCCGGAACAGCGGCCTCCCGAACGTCCGGCTCCGTCGGACCGTCGTCCCCCGATCGAGCGCACGGACGCCATCCGCCAGGACAGCGGGCGCACCGGCCGGCGCGCGGCCGGCGGACCCACCGAAGGCCTCTCCGTTGCAGACCTCGTCAAGAAGGTCGCCGGAAACGAACCACAGCGACCGGATGATCCGGACAAGACCGAGACGATCGCCCCAGTCGACGAGCGACATCCCCCACCTGGTGCCGTCGCCCCACCGGAGCCGACGTTCACACCTCCGCCCTCACAAGTCTCCACCGGCGACGCAGAGACCGGCTGGCATGCGGACGCCGAAACCACCGCGACTCCTCAGGTGGTCGGTAATCCGGGATTGACTCGTCTGGCGTTGAGCAAGAGCCGTCGACGCCGCCGCCTACGGGCGGTGGGACGCGCGTTCGTCGCATTGGTGGCGGTGATCGCGCTCGCCGGAACAGGAATCGTGTGGGGCTACCTGCGTTCCACCGAAGGCAAGTTCGATCAGATCGCCGCCCTCGACACCGAGTCGACGGACATCGTCGACGCAGGTGGGCAGACCGGTGACGAGACCTATCTCATCGTCGGCACCGACACCCGAGCCGGTGCCAGCGGCGCAATCGGCGCCGGAACGGTCGAGGACGCCGAGGGTTCACGCGCCGACACCGTGATGCTCGTCAACATTCCTGCTGATCGCAGCCGCGTCGTGGCGGTCTCCTTTCCCCGCGACCTCGACGTCGAGCGCCCGGTCTGCCAGGGCTGGGACAACGCCACGGGGACATACACCGAGGAAACGTTCCCCTCCGCCGAGGGCGACAAGCTGAATGCCACCTACGCCTTGGGCGGGCCGAAGTGTCTGGTGAAGGTGATCCAGAAGATGTCGGGCTTGAAGATCGGCCACTTCGTCGGCATGGACTTCGCCGGTTTCGAGTCGATGGTGAACGAGATCGGTGGCGTCAAGATCTGCACCACACAGCCGCTCGAGGATTTCGTCCTCGGCACCGTGCTTCCCGAGGCCGGCACCCAGGTGCTCGACGGAAAGACAGCGCTGAACTTCGTCCGCGCCCGCCACGTGGAGGCGGAGGGCAACGGTGACTACGGCCGCATCAACCGTCAACAGCGGTTCCTGTCTGCACTTCTCAGGGGAGCACTGTCCAGTCAGGTTCTCCTCAATCCCGGCAAGCTCAACGGGTTCATCAACGCCTTCACCCGGGACACGTTCGTGGAGAACATCGACACCAAGTCCCTGGTCACACTCGGCCGTTCGCTGCAGAACGTCGACGCCGGCGCGGTCACCTTCCTGACGGTCCCGACCGCAGGAACCACCGACTGGGGAAACGAGATTCCCCGCACCGATGACATCAAGGCCATCTTCCGCGCCATCATCGACGACGCCCCGCTTCCCGGGGAGAAGCGGGCCGAACCGATCGAGGCTGCAGCCTCGGCCCCCGCTCCGACGCCGAGCACACCCCTTCCCGTTTTCGCGGTCGACCCGACCAGCGTGTCGGTGCAGGTGTCTAACGCTTCCGGCGAATCGGGGCTGGCCGCGACCACCGCGGACGCGCTGGCCGCGCAGGGTTTTCAGATCTACAACGTCGGCAACTACACCGCCACCAGTGCCGAGACGGTCGTCCGATTCTCCCCCGGGCACGAAGCCGAAGCCGCCACCCTCGCGTCGGCTTTCCCCGGCGCGATCCTCGAGTCGACCTCCGGGTTGGGAACGGTAACCGAGGTTGCCGTCGGGTCGAACTTCTCCGGGACCGTGCAGGCACCGAGCGCGATCGACACTCCGCTGGACATGTCCGGGGTGCGTGTCGGCCAGCCGGAGGACGTCGAGATCCCCGCCGATCTCGCGGTGGTCAATGCCGGCGACGCGTCCTGTGATTGAGCGCTGATCAGGCACGTCGTTCACCCCGCGTTCACCCTGCGATCGTGACTTGGACTCCCGTGCACCGTAGGCTGTGACCTCATGCGCGTGGCTTACAACGAACAAATGACCGAGCTTGCCGACCTGCTCGGTGAGATGGCGGGGCTTGCGGGGGCCGCCATGGAGCGGGCCACCCAGTCACTGCTCCAGGCCGACCTCTCCCTTGCCGAGCAGGTGATCGGAGAGCACGACAAGATCACCGATCTCAGCACCATCTGCGAGGAGCGTGCGTTCGCCCTCCTCGCCCTTCAGGCACCTGTTGCCGGCGACCTCCGCTCCGTCGTCAGCGGAATCCAGATCGTCGCCGATATCGACCGCATGGGAGCCCTCGCCCTCCATGTCGCCAAGATCGCGCGCCGCCGACATCCCAATCACGTTCTGCCCGAAGAGGTCAACGGATACTTCGCCGAGATGGGGCGCATCGCCGTCTCCATCGGTGCAGCCGCCCGTGAGGTTCTCGAGACCCGGGACCCCGAGCGGGCCGCTCGCCTCCGCGAGGAGGACGAGGCGATGGACGACCTGCACCGCCACCTGTTCACCGTCCTGATGGATCGTGAATGGAAGCACGGCGTCGCCGCGGCCGTCGATGTCACGCTGCTGGGCCGTTTCTACGAGCGTTTCGCCGACCATGCCGTCGAGGTGGGCCGCCGCGTCATCTTCCTGGTCACCGGCAAGCTGCCCGACGAGACCGGCCCTGTGGCCGATGCCGACAACCTGACCACCTACCCCGATCTGTAAGAGCCTTTCCAACGCGAACGCCCCGACCGAATTACGGTCGGGGCGTTCGTCGTCGGGCTCTATCCGAAGCGGCCGGAGATGTAGTCCTCGGTGGCCTTCTGCGTCGGGTTCGAGAAGATCTTCTCGGTGTCGTCGATCTCCACGAGACGGCCCGGCTTGCCGGTCGCCTCGAGGTTGAAGAACGCCGTCTGGTCGCTCACCCGCGCTGCCTGCTGCATGTTGTGGGTGACGATGACGATGGTGAAGTCCTTCTTCAACTCGGTGATGAGGTCTTCGATCGCGAGCGTCGAGATGGGGTCGAGAGCGGAGCAAGGCTCGTCCATCAACAGCACGTCGGGCGATACCGCGATGGCACGGGCAATGCACAGACGCTGTTGCTGGCCACCCGAAAGGCCGCCGCCGGGCTTGTCGAGACGGTCCTTCACCTCGTTCCACAGGTTTGCGCCGCGCAGTGAGCGCTCCGCCACCTCGTCGAGTCGCTTCTTGTTGCGCTCGCCCTGCAGTTTGAGACCGGCCACCACGTTGTCCTTGATGGACATCGTCGGGAACGGGTTGGGACGCTGGAACACCATGCCGATGGTCTTGCGGACACCGACCGGGTCGGTGCCCGAACCGTAGATGTCCTCACCGTCGAGGAGGATCGAACCCTCAACGCGCGCACCGGGAGTCACCTCGTGCATACGGTTGAGGGTGCGCAGGACGGTCGACTTGCCGCAGCCGGACGGTCCGATGAAGGCAGTCACGTTCCGCGGGGGAACCGACAGCCCGACATCGGCGACGGCATGAAACTTGCCGTAGTAGATGTTGACGTCCTTGAGATCCAGACGCTTGGCCATTACCGGCTCCCTACTGATGTATGTGTATGTGTCACTTGCTACGAACCTGTGAGAAGTGGCCGATGACCTTGGCCAGAACGTTGAGGATGGCGATGAGCAGGATCAGCGTCAGCGCCGCGCCCCAGATGCGGTTGGTGCCCGCATCGGTGGGGTTGTTCATCTCGGACACCATGACGCCGGGCAGCGTCCCCATCTCACCACCGAAAAGATCGAAGTTGATGAACGGTGCGTAGCCGACGAGGATCAGCAGCGGAGCCGTTTCTCCCATCACGCGGGCGAGAGCCAGCATGACACCCGTGATGATGCCGGGAAGCGCAGTGGGAAGCACGATCCTGGCGATCGTCTTCCACTTGGGAACACCGAGTGCGTAGGACGCTTCCCGCAGGTCCTGGGGGACGATGCGGAGCATTTCCTCGGTACTGCGGATGACGACGGGAACCATCAGCAACACCAGCGCGAGCGACACCGCGAATCCCGACTTCGGGAAGCCGAAGGTCGCGATCCACAGCGCATAGATGAACAGGGCCGCCACGATCGACGGGACACCGCTCAGGATGTCGACCATGAAGGTGGTGAGCTTGGCCAGCCGCGACTGCCGGTCGGCGTACTCGACGAGGTATATCGCCACGAAGAGGCCGAGCGGGATGGACAGCAGCGCGCAGACGAGTCCTTGCAGGATCGTGCCGATCAGCGCGTGGTAAACGCCACCGCCGGCCGCCGAGGACGTCAGGCCACTGAGCGAGTGGGTGAACCAGGTGGCCGAGGTCAGGGCGGGAATTCCCTTGGCGATCGCGGTGAACAGCACCCACACCAGCGGAATCAACGCTATGAGTACGGCCAGCGTGACGAGCACAGTAGCGGTGACGTCCGTGATACGGCGCCGGGTACCGACACCCCGGAAGGTGGGCGCCTTGACCGGCTTGTCGAGGGTCGCGGTCATGGGATCAGTCCTTCTTTCCTGCGATCACGGCGCGGGCAGCGGCGTTCACGACGAAGGTGAGCACGAAGAGCACGAGACCGGCGGCGATGTAGGCGCCGGCCTGGATGTCGTTGTTGAACTCCGCGTAGCCGAGAGCGATCTTGGAGGCGATGGTGGCGCCGCCGTCGAACAAGGACCAGGAGAACGACTGCGAGGTGGTCCGCAAAATCAGGTACAGCGCCATGGTCTCACCGAGAGCGCGGCCGAGGCCGAGCATGGAACCACTGATGTAACCGGACTTGCCGAACGGGATGACCGTGGTCCGGACGACCTCCCACCGGGTGGCGCCGAGCGCGAGCGCCGCCTCGATGTGCGCGGTGGGCGTCTGAACGAACACTTCCCGGGTGACCGCGGTGATCACCGGCAGGATCATCACACCGAGAACGATGCCCGCGGTGAAGATGGTGCCGCCGCCGAGGATGGAACCGCTGCCGGTCGCGAACAGCGGAAACCAGCCGAGATTTTCGTTCAGCCAGATGGCGAACGGCTTGATTGCCGGGGCGAAGACGAGGAGACCCCACAACCCGTACACGATCGACGGCACTGCGGCGAGCAGGTCGATGACGTATGCCAGCGGGCGCTTGAGCCAACTCGGTGAGTAGGCCGTGAGGAAGATCGCGATTCCTAGAGCCACAGGCATTGCGAGCACCAGCGCGAACACCGACACCAGCAGGGTCACCTGGAAGAGGTCGAGCACACCGAACGCCATCGCATTGATGTCGACGGTGACCCACTCACGGCTGGTGAGGAAGTTCACCTCGTTCCGGCTCAGAGCAGGAACCGCGCGCCACACGAGGAAGATGCCGATCGCCCCGATGAGAACGGAGACAAAAATCGCCGAACTGGTCGCGAGCGAGCGGAAGACCCGGTCTCCGGGCCTGGTGACCGCCTTGCCGGGGGTCCCTCCCGCCGAAGTCGGGGTCGGGGTCTCGGCCTGGGTAGAACTCAACTCGGCCTCCGGGGTGCCGTTCGGACCGCCCACCCCGGCCCCGCCTGAAGCGGAGCCGGAGGTGCGAGGTGCTGATTCGGTGGGCGCTTCACTCATCTGCGCTCGCATTCTTTCTCGTCAGGATATAGAGACATGAGCGGTCCGAACGAACTGCGTGCTATCAGCCGATGGCGGCGATCGACGCGTTCAGCTTCTCCTTGAACGTGTCGGGCAGCGGCACGTAGCCCTGCTCGGCCAGGTCGGCCTGACCCTCGTTCGCGGCACTGGTCAGGAACGACTTGATCGCAGCCGAGGTGTCGGCGTCGTATCCCTTGGAGCACACGATCTCGTAGGTGGCGAGCACCAACGGGTACGCGCCGGACTCCTGGGTACCGAAGATCGAAGCGAGGTCGAGGGTCAGGTCGCCCGTGCCCTCACCCTTGAACTGCGCACCCTCGATCGCCTTCGCCGCGGACTCGTCGGACAGCGTGACGGGGCCGGAGCCGTTGTCGATCTGCGCGGCCGACAGCTTGTTCTGGTCGGCGAAGGACTTCTCGACGTAGGTGATCGAACCAGGGGCGGAGGCCACTGCCTGCGCGACACCGGCCGAACCCTTGGCACCCTCACCGATACCACCGGTGAAGTCGGAGCCGGCACCGGTGGTCCAGGCGCCGTTCGAGGCGGCGGTGAGGTACTGCTGGAAGTTGTCGGTGGTGCCCGACGAATCCGAGCGGATGATCGCGGTGATGTCCTGATCCGGCAGGGTGGCGCCCTCGTTGAGCGCGGCGATGGCCGGGTCGTTCCACTTCTTGATGGTGCCGTTGAAGATCTTGGCCGTCACCTCGCCGTTCAGCACGAGGTCCTCGACGCCGTCCAGGTTGTACGCGACGGCGACGGGCCCGAAGACGAGCGGAAGGTTCCAGGCCTCGCCGCCGACACAGCGGGCCTTCGCCTGCTCGGCCTGCTCGGCCTTGATTGCCGAGTCGGAACCGGCGAAGTCGATCTGGCCGGCGATGAACTGCGTACGGCCGTCACCGGATCCGCTGGGGTTGTACGCGAGGTTGACGGTCTTGCCCTTTTCCTGGCAGACGGAGATGTAGGTGGACACGAACTGGTCCATCGCGTTCTTCTGCGCCGAGGAACCAGCGGCAGAGAGGTTGGCCTTGCCCTCGCACGTGGCGTTGGACGCCGACACGTCGACTCCGCTCGTTGCGGCGTTGTTGTCACTGCCACACGCGGCCAAGGTCATGGCACCCAGGGCCACTGCACCGAGCAGGGCACCATTGCGCTTGAAATTCACCTAGTCCTCCGGAAATATCGTCTCGCCCACGATCGGGCGGCGACATGAGGCGCGGATCGCTGGTTGAATCCTGCACCAGGCAACACGGCGCTGCCCATGGAGAAACCTAGGGGTAGTGAATGTCCAGTAGGACCATGATCGGTGAACGGAAAGTGAACAGACCACGCATTCGTCCAGATTTCCCGGACGTACGGCCGACCGGAACGTAGTGGAGACCGTCAGCGGCGCGCGTAGGCCACGTCGACGTGGAACGGCGCGAAGCCCAGACGCTCATAGGTATGGAGCGCGGCAGCGTTGTCGCCTTCCACATAGAGCAGTACTGCACCGATTCCCCGGTCGCGCAGATAATGCAGTCCGGCGAGCGTAAGGAATCGGCCGAGTCCACGCCCCTGCGCCGACGGGTCGATCGCCACGACGTAGACCTCACCGATCGCCGGATTCTCACCCTGCGCGGGATGCACCTTCGTCCAGTGGAATCCGAGCAAGGTGCGCTCGTCCGACGCCTCGAAGGCCATGAACAGCCCCGCGGGATCGAACCAGTCCTCGGCGCGACGCTCCGCGATCTCGCGGGCGGTCCACGAACCCTGCTCGGGATGCCAGGCGAATGCGGCGGCGTTGACCCGCAACACCTCGGAGTCGTCCTCGACTCCACGGTAGGCGCGCAGCGTAACCCCCTGCGGCGCAACGAGTTCTGGCAGATCGGCACCCTCGAGCGGGCGCCTCAACTGCAACAATTCACGTGCACCGGTCAGTTCGAGACGCCGCGCTACCGCCTGCGCGGCCGGCAGATTGCCGTGCGCCCAGACTCGCGAGTCAGGGCCACCCTCGTCCAGCGCCTCGGCGACCAGGCGGCCACCGATTCCGCGGCCACGGGCCTGCGGGTCGACCGCGAGTTCCGCCATTGCAGGGTGCTCGCCGTGACCCGGCTGCAACTGCGCGTACCCGACCACGCGATGTTCGTCGGTCCACACGAGATGTCGCGCCTCGCCGACGCCGGCCAGCGCGTGGATACCCTGCTCCGACACCGCGGCGGTCCCATCCGTCTCCGCTGCCCGCTCCAACACCGCGGACACTTCGACGGCCTGAGCCGCGTCGAGTCGATCCTGCCAGGACTGCACCGAAGCACTCATCAGATCGCCGGCCCCTCGGCCGACTCGAAGTCGATGTCGTCGGCATCCATGTCGTCGACGGGCACAACCGGTGTACCCGACTTGGTCCTGGCGGGTCGAACAGCCTTGTAGCCCACGTTGCGGACTGTACCGATCAAGGATTCGTACTCGCTGCCCAGCTTCGCCCGGAGGCGCCGCACGTGGACGTCGACGGTGCGGGTACCGCCGAAGAAGTCGTAACCCCACACTTCCTGCAGCAACTGCGCGCGGGTGAAGACGCGTCCCGCGTGCTGCGCCAGGTACTTGAGGAGCTCGAATTCCTTGTAGGTGAGGTCGAGGGGACGGCCGCGAAGCCGGGCCGTGTAGGTGCCCTCGTCGATGACGAGTTCGCCCAGCGTGATCTTGCCCGAGGCCTCCGGGCTGGCAACTCCACCGCTGCGCCCGACGAGAAGGCGCAAACGTGCGTCGACCTCGGCAGGTCCGGTGCCGGGCAGAAGGATGTCGTCCAATCCCCAGTCGGAATTGACGGCCACCAGGCCACCCTCGGTCAGCACGGCCACCACCGGTACGGCAGAACCGGTACTTCCCAGCAGCCTGCACAGGCCACGGGCGGCCGCAAGATCAGTCCGTGCGTCCACCAGGGCGATATCAGCGGAGCTCGCTTCCAGAAGCGAAGACACCTCCGTCGGAGCAGGCCGCACCGAATGCGCCAACAGGGAGAGGGCCGGTAGGACCGCCTCCGGGTTGGGGTCGGAGGTAAGAAGCAGTAGCTCCACACAGCCTCCCATCTCGTCACCGTCGTACCCGACCGGCCGACTGGTGAGACAGCCGGTGCAGGTAGATCGACCCTGAAGGTATCGACACTTTTGTCGGTGACAGAGTAGCGCGCCACCAGAGCTGTTCGTTGCACCGAACCCCCGAGGCCCGGCGCCGATGGTTGCACCGGCGCCCACGGTCACCGTGTCGGTCACAATGGGGCCGTGCGGAAACTCATCATGGGAATCGTCTTCCTCGTCGCCCTCGGTCTCGTCGTCGACTTCGGGGCGGCGGCCTACGCGGAGTACCGGGTGTCGAGGGAGCTGCGGGCGGGCGCCTCGCTCACGGCGGATCCGGAGGTCACCGTTCACGGGTTCCCGTTCCTCACCCAGGCCTGGGAGGGCGAATACGACAACATCGAAATCCGGGCACAGGGGGTACAGAGTGATGTGGTGGGCGAGGTGACGATCGAGTCCACCCTCCAGGGCGTCTCGGCCCCACTGTCCGATCTGGTGGACGGCTCGGTCCAGGCGCTTCCCGTCGATCACCTGACAGGCCGGATGCTGATCGACGCCACCGACCTGGGCAGATTCCTCGGCATACCTGACCTGCAGGTGTCGGCACCACCGGCGAGCAAATCGGACGGCACCGGCGGATCGGGTGGCTCGGGCATGCCCACGGCGGGGGGCGTCGTCCTCACGGGCACGGTTCCGGTCGGGCCGATCGAGACGACGGTCAGCGTGCAGGCCGACCTCGTTCTCGAGGGCGGCCAGGTGAAGATCGTGGCCAGCGACTTCTACTTCGGACCGGAGGGTCACGCCGACTTCAGCATCCCCGATCCCCTGGCTCCCGCCATCCTCGGACTCTTCACCCGGACGATCGACCCCAGGGAACTGCCCTTCGGGGTCCAGCCCACCGAGGTATACGCCGAGGGTTCGCAGATAGTCATCGAAGGTGTGGGCAACGACGTGACGATCGACCTCGACGAACTGCAGAACAGATGACCGGAATCACATTGTTGATCGTCACACTGCTCGTCGCCATCGCGTTCGGGCTTTGGTGGCAACGGAGGCAAGGCAGGGTTCGCACCACGAGCGGGTCGACTGATTCTCTCGTGACCGATGAACGGCGACGGCTCCTCGAGGCCGCCGGCGTGGGCTCCGAAGCGGCAGCGTCTCACCATTCGGCGACCGTGCTGCATTTCTCCGCAGACTGGTGCGGCCCGTGCGCCGCCGTGCGCAGGGTGGTGGGACAGGTCGTCCAGGACCTCGCCGACGAGCCGCACCCACCGGCCGAAGTGGAACTCGACATCGACGAATACCCCGCTCTCGCCAAGGAACTGGGCGTTCTGTCCCTGCCGACGACGTTCATTCTGGACAACGACCTGCGCGAACGCTTTCGGGTGTCCGGAGTGCCTGCCGCAGCCGACCTGCGCGCCGCCTTGGAGCCCCTCTCCCGGCCCCCCGCTTCAAATTCCTGAAGAACCGGGTAAACTCACCGACGTGCAATCCAGCCACGAGCTCATGCTCACCCGACGCCGCACGGTTGACCTGTGCCGCCTCGGGGCTTGTTGCTGTACCTGCTGCTGATCACCAGGGCTGTCACTTTCTGCTGACACCGCGGACTCCGCTCACGTGATCGAAACCGATGACGACGATGTTCGTCGCCCGTCGGAGCCAGGCAAGCATTCAGCACTCACCGCAGGAGCACTTCTCATGTCCACAACCCTCGAAGTCGAGCAGGTCGACGTTCGTGGCCCCCGGTTCGCCGCCTGGGTCACCACCGCCGTCCTGGTCGCCGTGTTCGTTCTCTCTGCGTTCTCGCTGCTCGCCGCGGGCGTCCTGCTCGCCCTGCAGGCCGTCGTCTTCGCAGTCGGTGCGGCCACCGGGCCGCGCCGCAGCCCTTACGGCCGCATCTTCGGCGCACTCGTTGCTCCCCGGCTCGCACCGGTGACCGAGAAGGAACCCGTCGCACCGCTTCGATTCGCCCAGCTCGTCGGTTTCGTCTTCGCAGCAGTCGGAACCATCGGCTTCCTGGCCGGTTCCGGCATCGTCGGCGGCGTGGCCACCGGTTTCGCCCTGTTCGCCGCGTTCCTCAACGCGGCGTTCGGCTTCTGTCTGGGCTGCCAGATCTATCCGCTGGTCGCACGAGTGCGCGCCAACGCCTGACCGCCACACACCACTGCACCATCCACCCGAACCGAGTAAGTACACATCGAAAGGAACACCATGGCTCGCTCCGATGTCCTAGTCTCCGCCGACTGGGCTGAGCAGAACCTCAATGCCCCCAAGACCGTTTTCGTCGAGGTGGATGAGGACACCAGCGCATACGACGGCGGCCACATCGAGGGTGCCATCCGCCTCGACTGGCGGAAGGACCTGCAAGACGGCGTCCGTCGTGACTTCCTGAACCAGCAGCAGTTCTCCGACCTCCTGTCCGCCAAGGGCGTCGCCAACGACGACACCGTCGTCCTGTACGGCGGCAACAACAACTGGTTCGCCGCCTACGCGTACTGGTACTTCAAGCTGTACGGCCACCAGGACGTCAAGCTGATCGACGGCGGACGCAAGAAGTGGGAACTCGACGGACGCCCCCTGTCCAAGGAGACCGTCACCCGCCCGGCCACCCAGTACAAGGCCGAGGCCCCCGACCTGTCGATCCGCGCGTTCCGTGACGAGGTCATCGACTCGATCGGCAACAAGAACCTGATCGACGTCCGTTCCCCCGACGAGTTCTCCGGCAAGATCCTCGCGCCGGCGCACCTCCCGCAGGAGCAGGCGCAGCAGCGTGGACACGTCCCCGGCGCCCTCAACATCCCGTGGAGCACCACCGCTAACGAGGACGGCACCTTCAAGTCGGACGACGACCTCGAGAAGCTGTACTCGGAGAAGGGCTACGACGAGTCCAAGCCCACCATCGCGTACTGCCGCATCGGTGAGCGCTCCAGCCACACCTGGTTCGTGCTCAAGGAAATCCTCGGCAAGTCCGATGTCAAGAACTACGACGGCAGCTGGGTCGAATACGGCTCACTCGTCGGCGCCCCGATCGAGTTGGAGGTTCACTGATCATGTGTGGAGCACCCGTACAGACCCAGACCCTGCCCGCAGGCGTGGACGTGGAGAAGGAAACGGTCATCACCGGCCGTGTCCTCGCCACTGACGGACAGCCGATCGGTGGAGCGTTCGTGCGCCTCCTCGACGGCAGCGGCGAGTTCACCGCCGAGGTCGTTGCCTCGGGCACCGGCGACTTCCGCTTCTTCGCCGCTCCCGGCGACTGGACCGTGCGTGCACTGTCCAGCTCCGGCAACGGCACCGCCACGGTGAGCCCGAGCGGCGCAGGCGTTCACAACGTCGACGTCACCGTCGGCGAATAGTTTCACCGCACCACGAAGGCCCCGCTCCGTATACGGAGCGGGGCCTTTCTCGGCTGCGAGGGTCTAGCTGCCCGGGGTTGCAGCGTCCGGCTGCGCCGCTGTATCGCTGCCTTTTTCGGCGTGGGCCAGGTCGGTGATCCAATCGACCAGTTTCTCGCTCTCCCAGTACCAGGGGTCGTTCGGATTGTTGTTCCAGTAGAGCAAGTGCTGGATGAACGCCAGGAATATGTACGGCTTGACCACCAGGTCGACGATGTCCTTGTTGTCCTCGAGGAATCCGGCGCCCTCGTCGGCCAGCTTGGCCTGCACCACGTCTGCGCCGGGCCCCGTCGCCCAGTTCAGCGCCTCGACAACCTGCTCGTCGGTCAGCTGAATGTCGCGGTCTGGCCCGTCGGGGTCATAGCTGAGGTCGGCCACCTTCCGCAGCACATCGAGAAATGATTCCTCCGAAGCGAACCAGTCCTCATGGGTGATGATGTGCACGATGGAGCGCGCAGCCATGCCCGACACCGCGGTCGCGAAGTCGGAGAACGTCTGGCCCGGGTTCAGCACCGTGAAGTGCATCTGACCGAGCACTCCCAACGCGAGGTCGAGAACCGCGATGTCCTGAGGCGCGTCGCACGCGATGTCGTACGGCCTGCAGGCGTAGGTGATCTTGCCGTCCAGCGCGCCGTAGTCGGCGGGCTCGGACGCCATGAATCCCCCACCCGCCGGGCCGGTATCACCGAGCGACGGAGTTCCCGCGGGCCGGTACGGGTCGCCGATCAAGGCCACGCCGGCGATGTCGTCCGCGGTCACCAGCGCGGTGGAGTCGCGGTGACCGAGTTCGCGGGCCACCCTTTCCACCACCTCGGCGCCGACGCTGTACCCGACGAGAACGTACTTGGTGGCATCACCACACTTCTTCTTGTTCTCGTCGAGGATCCGATTGGTCGAAGCAACACCCGCCGCCATCGAATCCTGGTACGTGGGAACGGGTTCGAGGAGCCCGACACCGTAGGTGGAGGGATAGGGGACGTACATCCATCCCACCTTTCCCGGCTCGCCGGCGTTGCGCGCCCCCGTCGGAACCGTCACGTTGCCCACCCAATTCGACCAGAGCTGTCGCTCCTCGTCCGTGAGCGGGTTGCGGTCCTCCGTCGAATCGGTGGCGCCCGACACGGCGACGATCAGGACGTCCGGACACTCGGTGGCGTAGTTGTTCGGATCCACCCGGTCCGTGTCGGCACTCCCCGAGCCGACACTTCCGGTATCCGGCGCCGCCACCGCGACCACCGGCATCGCCGACGCGAGAAGAGTTGCTGTGGCGATGATCACACCTTTCATCAGTAGATCAGGGCATGGGCGCAGCATGAAACCTCCATGAATATCGCGGAACGACCTGGCCGGATAGAGAAAGGAGAATCCCGGCCCCGAAGGCCGGCGACGCGAGAACGGTACTAGCCGTCCGCGAACGCCGCTCCCGTTTCGACCGTTCGAATGCGTCGGTTTAAGATGGCAGCGTGGTTATCTTCTTCGAGGTACTTCTTGTCCTTGCCGCCGTGTTGATCACGTGGTTCTCGCTGTACACGATCTACCGCCTGGTCACCGACGAGTCGTGAGTTCTTCCCCGGACGCAGGCGCAGATCCGTCTCCCGACCGGCCGGCTTCCGACGAGCAGGCCGGCGATTCCGCGACCGTTCGTCGCGGAAGTGGAGACGCAGCAGTCGCGGCCGCCATCGAGCGCTCCAAGTCGACGGCGTCACGCAACATTCCCCTGCTTCCGGACCTTCCGCTGCCCGAGGACACCGCGAACCTGCGGCTCGGGCCGGACCTCAACAACGAACTCCTCGCGGTACTGCCCCTCGTGGGTGTGTGGCGCGGTGAAGGCGAAGGCCACGACCCCGAGACCGGTGACTACCGATTCGGGCAGCAGATCATCGTCTCTCACAACGGCGGCAACTACCTGAGCTGGGAGTCCCAGTCCTGGGTGCTCGACAGCGAAGGTGAATACGTCCGTCCCGATCTCCGCGAATCCGGTTTCTGGCGCATCAGCGGCGACGGCATACCCGGCAGCACCAACGAAGAAGTCGTCGAGCTGCTTCTCACCCACAGCTCCGGCATCGTCGAATTGTTCTACGGTCGCGCCCTCACGCAGTCGTCGTGGGAACTCGCCACCGATGTCGTCATCCGCAGCACTTCCGGTGCCCTCGTCGGCGGCGCCAAGCGTCTGTACGGCATCGTCGAAGGCGGCGACCTGGCGTACGTCGAGGAACGCATCATCGCCGACGGAGAACTTCTTCCCCGCCTTTCGGCGCGCCTTACCCGCTATATCGGCTGACCCCACCCGTGAGTACTTGTTAACACTCCGCGGTTGATAAGTGCGCACAGTGCGGGCACGGGTTGGAGGCACTCCAGCCACCGCGTCCGAGCACCGTTCGAACCTCCGCGGCGACGACACACGGGCGCCGAGTCACTTCTTCCCAGCCGTACACCAGCGTCGGTTTTCCTGCGATTTCCGCTGCGTTGCCGCGGCGCCGGTCGCGCAAAGCAACCACGCGTGACGAGTGGTATCGCAATCCATCGAGTCTCACGATCAGCGGAATACCGGTGTCCGAGTAGTCCACGTCTTCGTACAGGGTGCGGTCGTCGACGAGAATGGGTGACTGCCGACGCGCTGCCGGTAGCCCGTGCGCCTTCTCCACGTCTGCGGCGTAGCGGTGCTCGAGGAGCGATTGAACACCGCCATCCGACACCGACACGAGTGCTGCGGTCAAAGCACGACGATATCTGCGCGGTGGCCGCTCCTCGATCCGTCGGAGCAGATCGTGCACCGGAACACCGCCAGTCGTCGCTGCTGCCACGACTACCCGGGCACCAGTTGCTGCCGATGGTTCGGAAACGGCAAGGTCCAGGATTGTGTCCGCTCGCGACGTCCGCGGGGGCACTGTCGGCACGGTGATGTGGGTGTGTGCTCGGGAGCGATGCACGACGACACCGGGATGGAGTAGATCGCCCTCTCTCGGGACGAGCCGTTCGGACCGGCTACCGGCCTGCCGATATGTGGGCGCCTGCGACTCCGCCGACAGTCCATAGGGCACGGTCACATGGACGGGCGCAGAGGCGTCGACGGATTCGAGCGCCCACTCCTCGGCCGCCGTGCGATGGCTGAGGACAGCCCTCGGACCACCGAACAGCAGGGCCGCCCACAGAGTCATGGAGCGGTCGAGTGGTCCGTTGGTCACCGCGTACACGCCGTGGAGCACGGCCGGCCACTGACCCGACTCGACGCGATGCTGGATCTGGCGGGTCGAAAGACCCAAGTCGTGCAATTGCTTGGCTGTGATGATCCCGTGCTGGTAGTCGAGAACGCGCTGAAATTCGGGTGTGCAGTCGGATGTCGCGGTGGTCATGGACCGAACGGTGCGCAGCGTCACCGACAGACCCACGGGCGAAAGCCGACGATCGTAATTGGCCTGTGGATGGATGTGAGGTTGTGGATAACCGCCTGTGAGTACTTATTAACAATCCATTGTTAATAAGTACTCACAGGCGCGGAGCGCAGAACGGCCCCCGAGCCTTCCGGTGCGGGTGCACCGGTCCCGATCTGGACCAGACCGGGGGCTCGGGGGCCGGGTAGCTGCCTGGGATTCGCTCGCCGCTCGCGCGGTCAGTGAATTCCGTCAGCGGTAGCGGCTAGCTGGCAGCCACCTCACGTGTCCGTTTGTCATTCAACTTCAGACCACCTCCTTCCTCGTGTACTCAAGAAAGTACGCCGCCCTCACAGCGTCGGCAACGTATTTTCGCTCTCGGCATTCTCGGCGTGAATCACCACGTCAACGCTGGTATCCTCCGGCAGCTGATGAGTGACCACGACGACGGTGCGCTCCCCCGACACCAGCTTTGCGTCCCGTGCGAGGAGATCCCGCAGCAGCTGCGCTCCGCTGTCCGCGTCGAGATGTTCGGTGGGTTCGTCGAGCAACAGCACGTCGGCGGGTGAGAGGAGTGCGCGGGCGAGCAGCAGCCTGCGACGCTGCCCGCCCGACACCGCCCGGGCGCCGCCGGCGAGCGTGGTGGCCAGGCCCTGCGGCAACTGCGAAACCCAGTCACCGAGCCCCACGGACTCCAGGACGTCGAGCGCCTCATCCTCCTGGAGATCGCCGCGTGCGACGCGCAGATTCTCGAGGACGGATGTGTCGAAGAGGTGCGCGTCTTCGGCGAAGAATCCGATCCGACGCCGCAGGGAGTCGGGCCGGATGTCGGCCGGCGCGGCACCGTTGACGTCGATCGCCCCCGACACCGGAGGAAGCAGTCCGGCCAGTGTCATCAGCGCCGTGGTCTTACCGGAGCCGCTGCCGCCCACGATCGCGACCCGGGCGCTGGGCGGGAGGTCCAGGTCGATCGGCGCTGTTGTCCTGCCGCCTGGCCATCCGCATCGGAGACCGGTCGTGCGCACGTGCACGGGGCCGTCCAGTTCCCGATTCCCGGGATGTGGGTCCGGGGTGGCGGCATCGAACAGCGCAAGGATCCGACGTGACGCGATCCTGGCCCGGGTCAGCGCGACAGCGGCCGCGGGAAGGGCGCTGGTCGCCTCGAACGCCGACAGCGGAACGAGGACGAGGATGCCGAGGGCCATCGGGCTCATGGTCCCCGACGAGTACATGTTCATGCCGATCAGCAGTGCCCCGATCACGCTGGCCCCGACCGCGAGCGGGGTCGCGGCGTCGGCGAAGGCGCCGGGCACAGCGGCGCGGTCGGTCGCTGCGACGGCGGCCCGCTCGGCAGCGATCGCACCGTCGACAGTGCGGTCGAGTCGACCTGCCACTGTCAGTTCAGCGGCGTGATCGAGCGCCGTGACGGCCTCTTCGCTGAAGCGTGCGCGCGCTGCGGCGCTGTCCCTTTCGGACATCAGCGCGGCGCGGGCGGACAGCCCCGGCGCCGCGATCCCGGACACGGCGAGCGAGACCGCCAGGATCAGCGCCGCGACGGGCGAGATGACAGCGAGGATGCCCACGGCGGCCACCGAGAGGACGACCGCGACAGCGATCGGCACCAGCGCACGCACGACGACATCGCCGAGAGTGTCCACGTCGGCCCCGGTGCGAGCAAGGAGGTCGCCGCGGCGCAATCCTGCCGCAGCTGCGGGATTGCCGGCGGCCAGCCGCTGGTACAGCCGACTCCGGGCGGACGTCGTTCCCCTCAGGGCGGTGTCGTGGGTGGCCAGCCGCTCGAGGTAACGGAACACGCCGCGGGAGATTCCCAGGGCACGGACCGCCACCACGGCGACACTCAGATCGAGGACGGGCGGCATCTGCCAGGCTCTGGTGATCAGCCACGCCGAGAGCGCGGCGAGTGCCAACGCGCTTCCCAGGGTGGCCACGCCGGCGGCGACGGCCCGCAGCACTCTTTTCGGCTCGAGTTCGAGGAGCGGGAGAGCTCGCAGGAGCGGGTCATTCGACATCGGCGCGCACCTCGATCACGGAATCGGCGGCGGCCAGCACACTGGCCCGGTGCGCGATGACGACGACGGTCTTTCCCGCCGCCGCGAGTCTGCGCAGCGAGTGGAGCACGGTGTCTTCCGACCTGTCGTCGAGATGCGCTGTCGGTTCGTCGAGGATGAGGACGGGACGGCGGGTGGCGAGCACACGGGTCAGCGCGAGCCGCTGACGCTGGCCCAGCGACAAGCCGGCTCCGCCTGCCCCGACACGGGTGGCCCACCCGTCCGGAAGCTCGGCAAGAACCGCATCGAAACCGGTTGCCGCGCAGGCTGACTCGATATCCACCACGTCGCCGATCAGCCGAAGGTTCTCCTCGAGGGTGCCGGGTACCAGGACGGGACGCTGCGGCAACCAGGCCACCTGCGCCCACCACGCGGTCCGGTCGAGTTGCCGGACAGGCGTTCCGGCCACCCGCACCTCACCTGCATCCGGGTCCGTGAGGGCCAGAAGTACCTGCACGGCCGTCGACTTGCCGGAGCCGTTCGGTCCGGTCAGCGCGGTGACGCGAGCGGGCTCGAGCACTCCCGACAAGGCATGTGGCGCCATCCCGCGGCGCGACTGCACACTGACGCCGTCGAACTCGATGCTCGCTCCTCGTGCGTCGATACGGCCGATGCCGCCGCCGTCGCCGGGCAGTTCGGTATCGATCACCGCGAATGCCCTTTCTGCGGCAGCCATTCCGTCTTCCGCGGCATGAAAGCGTGTTCCGACCATCCTCAGTGGGAGATACACCTCGGGCGCGAGGATGAGCGCCACAATTCCTGCCTCCAGGCTCATCTCGCCGTATACCAGACGCAGACCGATACTGACGGCGACCAACGCGACGCACAGTGTCGCAAGCAGTTCGAGCACCATGGACGAGAGGAACGCCACCCGCAGGGCGGACATCGCGGTGCGGCGATGTGCGTCACCGAGTTCGCGCACGCGTGCGGCGGGTCCGTGCTCACGCCCCAGCGCGCGGAGCGTCGGCAGACCGGCGAGTAGGTCGAGCAGCTGCGACGACAGTGCCGTCATCGCGGTCAGCGTCTTCGCAGCCTTGCCTCGGGTCAGCAGCCCGATGAGGATCATGAAGATCGGGATCAACGGCAAGGTGACGAAGATGATCGCCGCGGACGTCAGATCCTGAAAGGCGATGACCGCCAGGGTCGCCGGGGTGAGCGTGGCGGCCAGAACCAAAGCGGGGAGATACCCCGTGAGATAGGACAGCAGACCGTCGATCCCGCGCGTCAGTACCGTTGCGATCTCGTCCCGACGCACGTCGAGGTCGCGGGGCCGAATCCGGGCGGCGACTCCGAGTACTTCACCCCTTAGTTCGGCCACCACCCGACTGGCCGCGCGATGGGCGAACCTCGATTGCAGCCAGGTGCCGAGGACCCGAACTCCCATCGCCAACAGGAGAACCGACAGTTCGGTGGTCCATCGGCGAACGTCGGTGACGTCGTCGACGATGATTCCCGCGAGTATCCGCCCGAGGGCCAGGGCCGAGATGACGACCATCGCGACGTTGACGACGGACAGGCCGACGGTCAGGACGAGATAGCCGCGAGCCGCGGCGGAGTAGCGCCACAGCCGGGGGTCGATCGGCGGCCGTGAACCGGCCTTCCCGGTGGGACGCTCACCGGGAAGACGAAGTTCACTTCCTGAGTCGACGCTCATCTGCGCCCGAGTGGGAGACCGATCGACGGCGGGATCTGCTTGGTCGAAATACGTTGTCGGAACACCCAGTACGTCCAGCCCTGGTAGAGGAGGACCACGGGAGTGAGGAAGGCAGCCGCCCAGGTCATCACTGTCAGCGTGTACGGACTCGAGGACGCGTTGTCGACAGTCAGACTGTACGCGGCGTCGAGGGTGGACGGCATGACGTTGGGGAACAGCGAACCGAACAGCAGCACCACGCTCGCGATGACGGCGATCGACGTCAGTGCGAACGCCCAGCCCTCAC
Organism: Rhodococcus sp. WAY2; assembly: GCF_009859915.1. Taxonomy (NCBI): domain Bacteria; kingdom Bacillati; phylum Actinomycetota; class Actinomycetes; order Mycobacteriales; family Nocardiaceae; genus Rhodococcus; species Rhodococcus sp. WAY2. The sequence goes on along the minus strand of NZ_CP046572.1, from coordinate 1,286,161 downwards.
GTCCGGCCCGGGTGAGGGCGACCACCCCGGCGAGAGCAGCGGCTGCCGCGGCCACCAGGATCCAGGTCCACCCCTTGCCGTGCGCCAACTGCGTCCACAAGACGAACGCCCCGGCCACCGGAACTGTGGGCAGTGCCAGCTTCGCTGCGAGTTCGACGGCGTCGACGCGGACCTCGTCGGCGGTCTTCAGCGCCAGGAAGACGGCACCGTGCAATGCGAACAGGAGCGCCGTGGTCAGACCACCGAGCAGCGCGTAGGGATTGAGCAGATCGAGAAGACTGGAGGTGACCACCTTCTCGGCATTGATGTCCACTCCCCGCACGATGTTCGCGAAGGCCACACCCCACAGCACCGCGGGGACCCACGACCCGAAGACGATGCCCCAGTCGCAACGGCGGCGCCAGTTGTCGTCGTCGATCTTGCCGCGGTACTCGATGGCACAGATTCGCACGATGAGGGCCACCAGAATGAGCAGGAGCGGCAGGTAGAAACCGGAGAACAACGTGGCGTACCACTCGGGGAACGCTGCGAACAAGGCGCCGCCCGCCGTGATGAGCCACACCTCGTTGCCGTCCCACACAGGACCGATGGTGTTGAGGACGACTCGCCGGCGAGTGTCGCCGTCGGCATCCTTGCGCCTGCCGAGCACCGGCATCAGCATCCCGACGCCGAAGTCGAACCCCTCCAGCACGAAGTAGCCGGTGAAGAGCACCGCGATCAGGATGAACCACACTTCTACCAGTCCCATGACCGTCTCTCCTAGTAGGCGAACGAGAGTTGCTTCGGCGTGCCCGGTTCTTCGGGTTCCTCGTCGTCGTCACCCGGCGGATGGGCATCGTGCTCGAGTGGCCCCTCGACGGCGTAACGACGAATCAGCATGAACCACACCACAGCCAGTGCGCCGTACAGGAGCGTGAAGGTGATCAGCGAGAACCACACCGTCCACACCGAGTGATGCGACACGCCCTGGTCGACCGTCAGCCGGATCATGTCCACCCCGGTGGGATTGGGCGCGACCACCCAGGGCTGGCGGCCCATCTCGGTGAAGATCCAGCCGGCGCTGTTGGCGAGGAAGGGTGTCGGGATCGCAGCGATGCTGAGCCACGAGAACCACTTCTGGTCGGGGACACGGTTGCCGCGGGTGAGCCACAACCCGGCCACCGCAAGCAGAGTGGACCCGGCGGCCAGACCGATCATCGCGCGGAACGACCAGTAGGTGACGAACAGGTTGGGGCGATAGTTGCCCGGACCGAACTGCTCCTCGTACTGGGCCTGCAAATCCTCGACGCCCTGCAACGTCACCCCGGTGAACTCGCCCTCGGCGAGATAGGACAGGACGAACGGCACCTCGAGCACGTGCTTCACACCGTCGCAGTTGTTGTGGGTGCCGACCGTGAGAATGGAGAAGTCGGGGTCGGTCGCGGTGTGACACAACGATTCTGCCGACGCCATCTTCATGGGCTGCTGCTCGAACATCAGCTTGCCCTGCACGTCGCCGGTGTAGACGAGTCCGACACCGGCGGCAATCACCACCAGGAGCGACAGGCGCGCGGCCGGACGGAACATGGTCCGTGCGTCACCTTCGAGCTTCGCCGCCTCGGGTGCGGTGACCGTCCGCGCCCGTCGCATGTTGCGCACCATCCACCATCCCGAGATACCCGCGACGAACGTTCCGGCGGTCAGGAACGCCCCTGCCACCGCATGCGGGAAGGCTGCCATCGCCGTGTTGTTGGTGAGCAGCGCCCAGATGCTGGTGAGTTCGGCGCGACCGGTGTCGGGGTTGTAGGTGGCGCCGACCGGATGCTGCATGAAGGAGTTGGCCGCGATGATGAAATACGCGGAAGCATTCACCCCGACCGCGACCAGCCAGATGGTCGCCAGGTGGACGAGCTTCGGCAGCCGGCCCCAGCCGAAGATCCACAGCCCGAGGAAGGTCGACTCGAGGAAGAATGCGACGAGCCCCTCGAGCGCCAACGGGGCGCCGAACACGTCTCCCACGAAGCGCGAGTACTCGCTCCAGTTCATGCCGAACTGGAATTCCTGCACAATGCCGGTCGCGACCCCGAGCGCGAAGTTGATCAGAAAGAGCTTGCCGAAGAATTTGGTGAGCCGATACCAGTGGGCCTTACCGGTGACCACCCACATCGTCTGCATTGCAGCGATCAGAGGCGCGAGCCCGATCGTCAGCGGGACGAGAATGAAGTGATAAACGGTGGTGATGCCGAACTGCCACCGGGAGACATCCAGGGTATCCATGGCTACTCCGAAACTGGGCCCTAGGACAGGCTTCGGGGTCGAGGCGTGGGCATCCGCTCGATCCCTGTGCGCGTGATCCCGTCGAGGCAGTCCTTTCTGCGAGACTCTTCCCTCGCACGACTTCCCCGACGGGACCTAGCTACTACCGAATGTAGTAGGCCTGTCAAGCCTCGGCGGACTCCGAGCCCGCGGTCTCGACCGCAAGGTCCACCAGCTTCACGATCTCGTCAGCGAGAGGAGGCTCCGGAAGCACCAGTCCGTCGATCTTGCGCACCCGCGCTGCCATGGTGACGCTGGAAATTAGCCAAACACCCTCTGCGGTAATGAGATCTGCGGGACGCAGCGCGGCATACTCGCAGCGGAAGCCCTTTTTGGACGCCACGTCGTACAGCGCCTGCTGCGTGGTCCCCGGCAGGATGCCGTGCTCCGGCGGCGGGGTGAGGAGCGTTTTCTCCCGGGCGATGACGACGGTGGAACGTGGCCCTTCCAACACATTGCCTTCACTACTGACGAAGATCACATCGTCGGCGCCCAACGTCGCCGCGTAGCGCAGAGCCGCCATGTTGGTCGCATATGACAAGGTCTTGGCCCCGAGTAGCTGCCACGGCGCACTCGCGGACAGGTCCACGGAGTACCCACGTGCCAGTGTGAGAACCGACACGCCGTCGCGACGAGCGTCGAGAATGCGGTCGGACACCGCACCGATCGTGACGAACGCCGTCGGGTCACCCCCGGATTCCCTCCCCCGGCTGAGCACCAGACGCATCGCACCCTCGCGTTCGGAGCCCCACTGTTCCACGGCAAGTTCGATGGCGAGGCGCCACTCGTCGAGATCCAGCATCGGCAGGGCGAGGGCCCGGGCGGACGTCACGAGGCGGGACAGATGCGGTTCCACCTTGAGCGCCCGGCCGCCGCGCACGAGCAGCGTCTCGAAGACACCGTCGCCGCGCACCACCGCCAGATCGTCCGCGTACAGGAGCGGGGCGTTCGCATCGCGTACCTCGTGGTCCAGCGTCACCAGCACTGCATCAGACATGGAGCCAGCCTATCCACCCTGCCTGCCGCCCCACCCCCTCCGTGGTCCCTAGACTGGGTTCGTGGTCGACAAACTGCCCGTTTCACCAAGTCCACTTCTCACGACCCCGGGCGCTGTCCGCGCGCCCGACGACTCGCCGGACGCCGGGGTCGCATGGCACCACGGCGACCCCCTCGGGGAACAGCGCAGCGCCGAGCGTTCCGCCGTGGTCATCGACCGGTCCCACCGTTTCGTCCTCGCCGTCGCGGGTGCCGAACGACTGACCTGGTTGCACACCATTTCCAGCCAGCACATCGCCGCCCTCGCCGACGGTGAGGGCGCGGAGAACCTCAGCCTCGACGTCAACGGCCGCGTCGAACACCACTTCGTGCAGACCGACCTCGCCGGCGTCACCTGGATCGACACCGAGACCGATCGCGGACCCGACCTCCTGTCGTTCCTCACCAAGATGGTGTTCTGGGCCAAGGCCGAACCCCGCGACGGGAACGAGCTGGCGGTCCTCACCGTGATCGGACCGGACGCTCCCGCCGCACTCGAGGGAGCCGGAGCCGCCGCACCGACCGAGCCGTATGCCGCCGTCGGACTGGCGGGCGGCGGATTCGTTCGCCGCATGCCATGGCCTACCGACTCCTCGTTCGACCTGCTGGTGCCCCGCGAGCAGCTGACCGACTGGTGGGCTCGGCTCACCGCGGCGGGAGCCGCACCAGCCGGAACGTGGGCCTTCGAGGCGCTCCGGGTCGCGGCCCTGCGGCCCCGCCTCGGACTCGACACCGACGAACGCACCATCCCGCACGAAGTCCGGTGGATCGGCGGTCCTGCCGAACACGGGGCCGTCCACCTGGAGAAGGGCTGCTACCGCGGGCAGGAGACGGTGGCCCGTGTTCACAATCTCGGCAAGCCGCCCCGACACCTCGTGCTGCTGCACCTCGACGGGAGCGCCGAAGGTCGCCCGGAAACCGGTGACCCTGTCACTGCAGGCGGCCGCACAGTGGGCCGTGTGGGCACGGTGATCGACCATCACGAATTCGGTCCCATCGCCCTCGCCCTGATCAAACGCTCCATTCCCGTCGACACCGAGTTGGTCACGGGACCGTGCGCCGCCTCCATCGATCCCGACTCCGTTCCCACCGAGGAGACCGTGCAGGCCGGCCGAGCCGCCGTCGAGCGGCTGCGCGGCCGGTGAGCGCAGGGGCCAGGGCGGCCGGCGAGGTGCTGGCTGTCTGCGTCCTGCACACCGAGCGGGACAGTGGTGTCCGACGTGTGGAACGCACGGCTATCGACAAGCGTCCCGTGGACGGTCCGATACGGGTGACGGCCACCGGGCTGGCAGGCGACTACGTCTGCGACACCAAGTACCACGGCGGCCCGTTCAAAGCCGTGTACGCGTATCAGGAAGACGAGGCGCGGCGGTGGGAGGCGGAGCTCGGCCGCGAGTTACCACCGGGCTGGTTCGGCGAGAATCTGCGGGTACGCGGCGTCCCGACGAGCGACGCGGTGATCGGGGAGCGTTGGCGGATCGGCACCACCGAGCTGGAAGTCGACAGCCCCCGGACGCCCTGCCGCACCTTTGCGGTGTGGGCAGGCGAGGAGCACTGGGTCAAGCGGTTCACTCAGCGCGGGGACACGGGGGCCTACCTGCGGGTGGTGACGGAAGGGTCGATCAGTGCCGGCGACACCGTGCACCGCCACCACATACCCGCGCACGGTGTCACCGTGCGTGATCTCTTCACCGGCCGCGACGCCGAGCGCTGCGCCGCTCTGCTCGCGCAGCAGGAGGATCTCTCGCCGGCCGCCGCCCAAATGGCCCGGCGCGTCGTCGAGCGAGCGGGCATGGCCGAGCCGGAGGACAAGGTGACGACGTGAGCATCGAACTCGTCGAGGTGGTTCGATCGGGGTTCCGCGAGTGCGTCCATCGAGGATCCGCGGTGATCCTGGGTCCGGACGGCGATATTGCCGTCGCGGTCGGCGAGGTGCACACGCCGATCTACCCGCGTTCGTCCAACAAACCCTGGCAAGCGGTGACGCTCCTCAGGAACGGCTTCGCGCCGACGAGTGCGGAGGAACTCGCGATTGCGACCGCCTCGCACGAAGGGGAATCGGACCACGTCGAGCTGGTCGAGGAACTACTTCTCCGCCACGGACTCGACGAGGATCAGCTCCGCTGTCCCGCGGACCTCCCGTCCAACGAACTCGCCCGCGCCGAACTGCTGGCGGCCGGCGAACTCCCCCGGCCGATCTACATGAACTGCTCGGGCAAGCATGCCGCGATGCTCGCCACCTGCCTGGCCAACGACTGGCCGCTGGACAGCTACCTCGAGCCGACGCACCCGTTGCAACTCGCGGTCGTCGAGACCCTCGGGTCGATCAGCGGTGAGGTCGACGCGGAATTGGGTATCGACGGTTGCGGCCTCCCGATCGTCCCGCTGTCGTTGACGCATCTGGCGCGGGCCTTCGCGCGGCTCGTCACGGCCGAGCCCGATTCACCGGAGCGCGCCGTCGCCGACGCCATTCGGGAGCACCCCTATCTGATCTCGGGCACCGGAAAGGACGACGCCCGGCTGATGCCGGTGGTGCCCGGCCTGGTGTCGAAGGCCGGCGCCGAAGCCGTCTACGCCGGAGCACTGCCGGACGGTTCGGCGTTCGCGCTCAAGATCGAGGACGGCCACGAACGGGCCCGCCTGCCGCTGGCCGCAGCCCTGCTGCACAGGATGGGCGCGGAGTGGACGGAGGACCTCGCTGCCCTCGCCTCGCAGCCCGTGCTCGGTGGTGGCGTCCGGGTGGGAACGGTCCGCGCGATTCCTGGAGTGTTCTGAGCCGAAAAATTTCGGCATTCTGGCTGCTCGCGCACTGGGTGAGACACAACAGACACCACGACAGGCGGTGGATGGAAGCGCGAGCGACTTTTCCACGCTAGAGTGTGGGCAGGAACTTACACACTCAAACGGGGCCGCCAAATTCCCCAGGCCGCCCCGCGAAAGCGCGAGGGGGTCAGCCATGGGCCGCGGCCGGGCTAAGGCAAAGCAGACCAAGGTTGCACGCGAGTTGAAGTACAGCGTACCGACCACGGATTTTGACAGCCTGCAACGAGAGCTCTCAGGTGGGTCGTCCAACTCGCATCGGGACGAGGTCTTTGCTGACCAGCGTGCCGACAGGGAGGGGTACTCCTTGGAGGACGATGACGACTGGCGGCGCTGATAGTAGCGACAACGAAATGAGGGGGAGCCGAGTCCGGCTCCCCCTCATTTCCACATCTTCAGCCGGACAGGGCCGCTAGCTCGCCCCGTCCGGCTTTGTCAGATCCTCAGAATCGCGGGTGGTCCCCGGCGAGCTGCGCCCGCAGCTCCGATGCGTCGTGCGACTTCTTGATGCTGCCCAACGTCCAGCAGTCGATGTGCCGTGCCGTCAGGACGGCCAGCGCACGATCGACGTCCTCGGGAGCCACGATGGCGACCATGCCGACACCCATGTTGAACGTCTGCTCCATCTCACTGCGCTCGACGCGACCGCGCTGCGCGATCATCGCGAAGATGGGAGCGGGGCTCCAGGTTCCGCGATCGAGTTCCGCGACGAGCCCCTTGGGCATGACCCGGGCCAGGTTGTTGGCGAGTCCCCCGCCGGTGACGTGGCAGAACGTGCGCACATCAGTCTCGGCGGCGAGGGCCAGGCAGTCCTTCGCGTAGATCTTGGTGGGCTCGAGCATTTCTTCGCCCAGCGTGCGTCCGAACTCGTCGACGTGTGCCGTCAAGCTCATGTGGTCGATCTCGAGCAGCACCTTGCGGGCCAGCGAGTAACCATTGGAATGCAGCCCGGAGGAGCCCATGGCGATCACGACGTCGCCGGGCCGGACCCGGTCCGGACCGAGAAGCTGGTCGGCCTCGACCACGCCGATGCCGGTCGCCGACAGGTCGTAGTCGCCGTCGGCCATCACGCCCGGGTGCTCTGCCGTCTCACCGCCCAGCAGCGCGCAGCCGGCCTGGATGCAACCCTCGGCGATGCCGCTGACCAGCTCGGCGACCCGCTCGGGGACGACCCGTCCGACAGCGATGTAGTCCTGGAGGAACAGCGGCTCGGCGCCGCACACCACGAGATCGTCGACGACCATCGCGACCAGGTCGAGTCCGACCGTGTCGTGCTTGTCGAGCGCCTGGGCGACGGCGAGCTTGGTGCCGACACCGTCCGTGGAGGCCGCGAGCAGCGGCTCCTTGTAATCACCCTTGAGCGCGAAGAGACCCGCGAATCCACCCAGACCACCGAGAACCTCGGGACGGCTGGCCTTCTTGGCCAGGGGCGCGAAGAGTTCCACCGCCCGATCGCCTGCGGCGATGTCGACTCCCGCGGCGGCGTAGGACGCTCCAGGGCGACTTGTCGGATCCTCGGTCATGTGGTTGTTACTCCAGCCTTCTGTTGCTCGTCAATGTGGTGTCGGTCGGGCAATCGAGTGCTGTGATTGCGCCCTTACGGTACCGGAGCACATTCGACGGCCGACCCGATGTACTGGCCTAGGGTCGGCTGAGCGCGTGCGCGTTGTCGTTGTCCCGGGTGGCGGGACCGCCGGCCGCGCTCTCGAGCATTCCTTCGAGGACGTTCTTGCCGATCGACGTTTCCGTCGGGAGTGCGATGGGATAGGTGCCGGTGAAGCACGCCGTGCACAGCCGCGTGGCGGGCTGCTCGGTGGCCGCGATCATCCCGTCGGTGGAGATGTAGCCGAGGGTGTCGGCGCCGATGGATCGGCGGACGCCTTCGAGCATCTCGTCGAAGCTTCCGGGCTCGGCTCCGCCCCCGGCGCCGTTGGCGATCAGCTCGGCAGGCGAGGCGAAGTCGATGCCGTAGAAGCAGGGCCATTTGACCGGCGGTGAGGCGATCCGGACGTGGATTTCGAGAGCACCCGCCTCCCGCAGCATCCGGATGAGTGCGCGCTGCGTGTTGCCGCGGACGATGGAGTCGTCCACCACGACGAGACGTTTACCTCGGATGACTTCCTTGAGCGGGTTGAGCTTGAGCCGGATACCGAGCTGACGAATGGTCTGGGACGGCTGGATGAAGGTACGGCCCACGTAGGCGTTCTTCATCAACCCCTGGCCGTACGGAATTCCCGACCCCTGCGCGTACCCGACCGCGGCGGGGGTGCCCGACTCCGGAACCGGAATGACGAGGTCGCCGTCGGCCGGATGCTCGGTGGCGAGTCGACGGCCGATCTCGACGCGGGTGGAGTGCACCGAACGGCCGGCGATGACGCTGTCCGGGCGCGCCAGGTACACGTACTCGAACACGCAGCCCTTGGGTTCGGGGTTCGCGAAGCGGGAGGAGCGGACTCCGTCGGCGTCGATGGCGAGAAGTTCACCGGGCTCGATGTCGCGGACGAAGGATGCACCGACGATGTCGAGGGCGGCGGTCTCGCTGGCGACCACCCAGCCGCGGTCCAGGCGGCCGAGACAGAGTGGGCGGATGCCGTGCGGGTCTCGGGCCGCGTAGAGAGTGTGCTCGTCCATGAAGGTGAGACAGAACGCGCCGCGCAGCGTCGGCAGCAGTTTCATCGCCGCCTGCTCGATGGTGCTGTCCGTGGCGGCATGCGCGAGGAGGGCACCGACGACATCCGAATCGGAGGTGGCGCCGCCCGGGCGCTTGTCGTTGACCAGCCCGGCTTCCCGCGCCCGTCCGGCCAACTCCGCCGTGTTCACCAGGTTGCCGTTGTGTCCGAGAGCGATACCGCTGCCCGCGGCGGTGGTCCGGAAGATCGGCTGGGCGTTCTCCCACGTGGTCGATCCCGTGGTCGAGTACCGGCAGTGCCCTACGGCGACGTGCCCGGGCATGGCGGCCAGCGTCTGCTCGTCGAACACCTGACTGACCAGACCGAGGTCTTTGAACACCAGCACCTGGGAGCCGTCCGCGACGGCAATGCCTGCCGCTTCCTGTCCACGGTGCTGCAGAGCATAAAGCCCGTAGTACGTGAGTTTCGCCACATCCTCTCCCGGCGCCCAGACGCCGAAGACGCCGCATTCTTCGCGGGGTTCGTTCTCGTCCTCGTCGGACGGGTTCGAAGAGAGGAGATTAGGACTGTTGACCGACAGATCGGCTCTGGTCACCTGGGTGCTCCCTGGGGATGGGCGTGTGAGGGGCACCCACAGTCTACGTGCCGTCGGCGGTCGGCTCGGCCACGGTGCCCCATGCGTGTGTGCAGATCCGGGATGAACGGACCGACATCGGTTAGTTTCGATACCGATCGAAAGCTCGGATCGACAGAGTGGGGGTCTTCCGTTGACTGTCCGCACCACGGCTCCGACCGCGGCCACACGCCTCCTCGACGCCTTCGAGGGCGTCATCGGAATACCACTTCCCGTGCGCGTCCGATGCTGGGACGGCTCCGAGGCCGCATCTCCGGCATCGGTATGTCGGAACACGCGGGCGCGTCGACCACAGGTGCTCGCCGTTCGTCCGTCCGACGACGGGTCGAGCGGGCTGCCGCGCACCCGTTCGTTGTGGCTGGGTTGACTACACCCGCAGCAGCGGCAACCAGTGGGCGATCTCGCCGGCGCGGGCCCCGGACACGGTGACCCCGCCGCCCTGAGTCGCCTCATCGAAGTCGATCAGGCCCGTCACGAGGAGCAACCAGGTCCGCGGGTCGGTTTCCACCACGTTGGGTGGTGTGCCCCTCGTGTGGCGCGGGCCCTCGATGCACTGCACCGCCACGAACGGGGGAACCCTCACCTCGACGCTCGATCCGGGGGCCACCTGCTCGAGAGTTCGGGCGCTGAGCCGGACCGCCGCAGCGAGGACGGTTCGGGACGGCTTCTCGACGGTGTCCCCGCGTAACCACGGGCCGATTTCCAGGACGGCCGCCCTCATCTCGGCTGGGTTCACGGCTCGACGCGGCATGCCTTCAATCTACTGGTCCGGGTTCCGCGGCCCGGGCGGCGACCGCGCCGGCGACGTTGACCGAAAGGTGCAGCAGTGCGGGCGCTACGACGCTGCCGCTCCGGCGCCTCAGCTCTTCGAACAACACTCCCGATGCGGCGGTGACGATCACCGTGCCGAGGACACTGTCGTGCGCGAGTCGGGCCGCCCGAAGGTGCCAGAGTCCGAACGTCACCGCATGCAACGCACGCGCGGTCCGCGGTGACCACTCCCGTTGCAGGACGGCGCTCAGGACGCTGCGGAACAGCAGTTCCTCGGCGACCACCGTGCCCACGGGGATCCGAAAACCGACCCAGCCGTAGAAGTCCGCGGAATGCGCTGCGCGCCGTACCCCACTTCGCCACGGCTGCGCCACTACGGCCGTGGCACCTGCGACCACCGGGATCAGCGCGGCCGCCGCGCCGGATCTCAGTCCCGCAGGCACTGTGGCTGGGGACAGCCCTAGTTCGTTCCGGCTGTACCCGGCGGCGCGCACCACTCCCACCGCTGTCAGCGCCGTTGCGGCGCCGGCGACCGCGCGCCCGTACGGCCCCCACCCGCACCGCGGAAGTATCCCGTTGTTCCACACCACGACCGCCGTTGCCACCAACACAGACGACGATCTGCTCACTTCTCTGGACCCTCGCTACCGGCAAGCATGTCGAGAGCCGTCCGGACCCGCATGGTGTCGAGCGGTGTCCATCCCTCGGGCTGAGCAACGGTGACCCACCCGTCGAGCACGAGCGTCCCGTAATTGTGACCGTGCCCGTCCGGTACTCCGGCCGCATTGGTGAGATCGGCCGACACCTGCCAGAACGTCACGAAGGGAAACCATTTCATCGACGGTGAGCGGTCGTCGCCCGGCGGTTCCTTCAACCAGTCCGGTCTGGTGAACGCGAGGTCCGGCGACCACCACACCACCGGATCGGATGCGTGTTGCACGTACAGGATCCGGGGAGAGAGCCACTCCCGGGTGTTGTCGACCATGTCGGCGGCGTCGTCGGCGAATCGCACCACCAGACCCGCGGCGTACTCCGGATCCACCTCAGAGGTGCCGGGGTCACGACGCTCGATCAACTGCCCCCACAGACGGTTCGCATTGGGCGGGCCGACCCAGAGCACACCGTCGACGGTCTGCCGGATGTCGGTCAGCGTGTCGAAGGCACCCTCCCCCGCCTGAGTCCCGAGACTCTCGCCGTAGACCAGCAACTTGGGACGGGTTGCCTCGGGCTCCTGGAGCCAACGTTCGTGCACCCGGCCGATGAGTTGTCGTCCCGCCTCGGCGGCCTTGTCTCGGTCGGCGAGGAAGGACACCCAACTCGGCAGGAAGGAATACTGACTGGCCACCAACGCGGTGTTTCCGTTGTGGACGAGCTCGATAGCCTGCGCTGCAGTGGGATTCACCCATCCTGTTCCCGTGGTCGGGATGACCACCAGCACCTCGCGCTGGAATGCCCCGGTCCGCTCGAGTTCGTCGATGACGATGTCCATGCGGGCGTCCGCGTCCTCGGCCGTCTCGAGGCCGGCATAGACACGGATCGGGTTTACGGCCGGTGTGCCGTTCGCTGCAGTGAGACCGGCTGCGTCCAGCCCCCGGGAGACGAAGTTGCGGCCCTCGTACCCGAGCGTGTCCCACGGCGCGAACGACGCCGGGCTGCCCGACTTTTCGGGGTCGACCGGCTGGACGACACCGTCCCGGGTGGACGAATTCTGCAGGCTGAACCCTAGATTGGCGACGGCATAGATGCCGCGTACCAGAACCCCGTCGACGAGGAGGAGAAACAACACCGTGACGATGAGGATGCCCGCTGTCGTGGCGGTGGGAATGGCGAGGTGCCAGCGCCGGATCAGACGGCCCGCTATCCATCGCACCAACTCGCGCAGCAGCCGCCACCCCGAGACGATGGCCCCACCGACCAGCAAGCTGAGCCCACCGGTACGGATGTATCCCGTGGTCGTGGTGCCCTCGGCGCCCATGAGGCCGGCGATCTCCCGCTGCCACGCCGCCGAGTACCCGAGCATCACCAGGCTCACCACCACGGAGGTGACCGTGACGAATACCGTGATCGTGGTGGATCGTGATTCCGGCAGCGGCCACCACGCCTTGCGTCGCAAGAAGTACCGGCGCACGGCCCAACCCAGCGCCGTACCGAACGCATAGCCGATCGCGGCGTTGATCCCCCCGATCAAACCCTGGAACAGCCAGTCACGAGGCAGCAACGACGGGGTGAGCGACCAGCAGAAGAACAGCGTCGCACAGGCGATGCCGGTGACGTCGAGACGCAGGAGACGCCACAATCTTTCGAGCCGGGAGTCGCGAAGACGGATCGATCCACCGAGCCGCGGGCGTTCCCGCGGCTCGGTGTCAATCCTGTCCAGCGCCCCCGATTCGACCACGCATCACCCGAACAACGCCGGCAGGGTCGCTTCTGACGTCGCGCGCAGTTCGGCAAGGGTGATCGAGAATTGTCCCTGGATCTCCACGGAGTCGGAGCCTTCGTCCACCACACCGATGCGCACCCACGGGAGGTTACGTGCCGTGCACATTCCGGTAAAGCGAGTTTCTTCCGTACGCGGGACGGCGACGAGCACACGACCCGACGACTCGGAGAACAAGGTGACGAACGGATCGGCGTCGTCGGGAAGCAGGATGCGGCAACCGGTTTCACCGGCGAGCGCGGCCTCGACGACAGCCTGCGCGAGGCCACCCTCCGACAGGTCGTGTGCGGCAGACACCAGGCCGTCACGCGACGACGCCAGGAGGATGTCGGCGAGAAGCTGCTCGCGTTCGAGATCGACCTGCGGGGGGACGCCGCCGAGATGTCCGTGCTCGACCTGCGACCAGATCGAACCGTCGAATTCGTCACGCGTCTCGCCGAGCAGAATCAGCGTTTCACCCGGTTCGAGACCGAGGCCCGTGGGGATGCGCCGGTGCACGTCGTCGATGACGCCGAGCACTGCGACCACCGGGGTGGGCAGGATCGGCGTAGAACCGGTCTGGTTGTAGAAGCTCACGTTGCCACCGGTGACGGGAATGCCCAGCTTGGCGCAACCATCGGCCAGACCGCGCACGGCCTGCTGGAACTGCCACATCACGCCCGGGTCTTCCGGGGATCCGAAATTGAGGCAGTTGCTGACGGCCTTCGGGGTGGCTCCGGTGACGGCAACGTTGCGGAACGCCTCGGCGAGTGCCAGCTGCGCTCCGGTGTACGGGTCGAGTGCGGTGTAGCGGCCGGACGCGTCGGTGGCCAGGGCGATGCCGCGGCCCGTCTCCTCGTCGACGCGGATGACACCGGAATCGGCATTTTCGGCCAGTACCGTGTTGCCGCGGACGTAACGGTCGTACTGCTCGGTGATCCACTTCCGGCTGCACAGAGCCGGCGACGCGATCATCTTCAGCAGCGTCGCCTTCAGCTCCTCGGCGGACTCGGGCCGCTTCAGCCCCGCCGTGGTGTTCGCGACCAGCGCATCCTGGCTCGCGGGCCGCTGCACCGGACGCTCGTACACAGGGCCCTCGTGGGCGACGGTGCGCGGCGGCACGTCGACGACGGTTTCGCCGTGCCAGGAAATCGTGAGACGGTCACCGTCGGTGACCTCACCGATCACCGTGGCGAGAACATCCCACTTCTTGCACACGGCCATGAACGCATCCACGTTCTCGGGCGTCACGACGGCACACATACGTTCCTGCGACTCGCTGGACAGCACCTCCGCCGCCGTCATGCCCGTCGCGCGCATCGGGACCTGCTCGAGGTCGATGTGCATGCCGCCGTCGCCGGCCGCGGCCAACTCGGACGTGGCGCAGGACAGTCCGGCACCGCCGAGGTCCTGGATACCGACCACGAGCTTGGCGGCATACAGCTCGAGACAGCACTCGATGAGCACCTTCTCGGTGAACGGATCGCCCACCTGCACAGCCGGGAGCTTCTTCCGGCCGGTACCCGATTCGTCGCCGTCGAACGTCTCCGACGCAAGCACGGACACGCCGCCGATGCCGTCGAGTCCGGTGCGGGCACCGAACAGAATGATCTTGTTACCGGCGCCCGAGGCGAAGGCGAGATGCAGATCCTCGACGCGCATGGCACCAGCACACAGCGCGTTGACCAGAGGGTTTCCGGCGTACGACTCGTCGAACACGGTTTCGCCGCCCACATTGGGCAGCCCGAGCGAGTTGCCGTAGCCACCGACACCGCGCACCACACCGTCGACCACGCGCCGGGTGTCGGGGGCATCCGCCGCACCGAAACGCAGCTGGTCCATGACGGCGATGGGACGCGCGCCCATGGCCATGATGTCGCGGACGATGCCGCCGACACCGGTGGCCGCACCCTGGTAGGGCTCGACGTAGGACGGATGGTTGTGGCTTTCGACCTTGAACGTGACGGCCCAGCCGTCACCGATGTCGACCACTCCGGCGTTCTCCCCGATACCGGCGAGCATCGAGGAGCGCATCTCGTCGGTGGTGGTCTCACCGAAGTACTTCAGGTGCACCTTGGAAGACTTGTACGAGCAGTGCTCACTCCACATCACCGAGTACATCGCCAGCTCGGCCTCGGTGGGGCGCCGGCCCAGGATCTCCTTGATACGGGCGTACTCGTCGTCCTTGAGGCCAAGCTCTTTGTAAGGCTGCGCGACTTCGGGGTTCGCGGCGGCGGCGGTGACGGTATCGACCGGGTGTGCTGACACTGGAGGTGTGGTCCCTTCCCTACGGGAGTCAAGAGCGGCAAGCCGGAGTCAGGGCCGGCCGGTGAGCCGGGTGGCGACGAGCCGTACGTCAGTCTATCCGGCACCTTCTTCCGCCATCGACCTGGCGCTCACCGGCCTGCCCGGCGTCAGGCTGTCGGTGTGAGGAACGCCGCAAGGGCGTCGGAGTATGCCCGCACGTCGCGGGCACCCATCAGTTCCCGCGAAGAGTGCATGCCCAGTTGAGCGGCACCGACGTCGACGGTGCTCAGACCGGTTCGTGAGGCGGTGATCGGGCCGATGGTCGACCCGCACGGCAGATCGGCGCGGTGCACATACCTCTGCAACGGCACGCCGGCCTGATCGCACGCCAGCGCGAACGCTCCCGCGCCCGCCGCGTCGGTGGCGTAGCGCAGATTCTGATTGACCTTGAGGACCGGCCCGGCGTTGACGGCGATCTGGTGTGCGGGTTCGTGGCGGTCCGGATAGTTGGGGTGCGTGGCGTGCGCCATGTCGCCCGACGCACACAACGAGCCGGCCATGGCCTGCAGGAATTCTTCGCGCCCGCCACCCCGGCCGAGCACGATGCGCTCGAGAACGGTGTTGAGCAGGTCCGAGAACGCCCCGCGATCCGACATACTCCCGACCTCCTCGTGATCGAAGAGCGCGAGCACGGGCACGTGATCACCTGCCGGGTACTCGGCGGCGGCGAGCAGTGCCTGGGTTCCGGCGTAGCAGGTGCCCTGGTTGTCGAGCCGCGGCGCGCTGACGAGATCCTCCTCCGTCCCGACCACCGCACTGGGCGCGAGGTCGTGGGTCATCAGTTCCCAGCCGAGCACCGAATCCGCGGGCACCTCGGCCCGGTCCGCGACGAAGTCGATGAAGGATCGACGTCCCGAACCGA
Organism: Rhodococcus sp. WAY2; assembly: GCF_009859915.1. Taxonomy (NCBI): domain Bacteria; kingdom Bacillati; phylum Actinomycetota; class Actinomycetes; order Mycobacteriales; family Nocardiaceae; genus Rhodococcus; species Rhodococcus sp. WAY2. Next base: position 1,270,391 of record NZ_CP046572.1, on the reverse strand, counting down.
CACCCCAGACCGCGTTGAGGTGTCGTTGCGGGTCGAGGTGCACTCCCTTGCGATCCTCCGACAGGTGAATTGCGAGCTGCGGGACCCGCAGGATCGGTTGGTCGATGCGAACGAGTTTCTGTTCCACCACGTTGCCGACCCGCACGCTCAGGCGTCCCGAGATACCCAGGTCGCGGTCGAGCCACGAATTGAGCCACGCACCCCCGTACGGCTCGAGACCCACCATCTGCCACCCGGCCGACCACAGATCGGGATGCTGCTTGACGCGCAGGTTCGGGCTGTCGGTGTGCCCGCCGACGATGCGGAACGGCGCCGTCCGCCCGACCCGCTCGGTGCTCCAGGCGATGAGTGATCCGCCGCGAACCAGGAAGTAGCGGCCAGGTTCGCCGGGCCACGAGTCCGTCTCGTGCAGCTCGGTAAATCCGTTGCCGGACAGCAACATCGACACCGTCGCGCACACATGGAAGGGCGACGGTGACGCATCGACGAAGGTGCACAGGCCCTGGGCGTCGGCCCACGTAGTGGAATGCATGGAGCCAATCATGCAGGACGCGGTGCTAGCTGTGTGGACCCGAGACGCAGAACTGATTGCCGTCGGGATCGGCGAGGGTGACCCAGCGGAATCCGTCCATCTCGTGTTGCGCCACCTCCGTCGCGCCCCCGACGGTCAGTCTGCCCACCTCGCCGTCGAGATTCTCGGACGTCAGGTCGAGGTGAATGCGGTTCTTCCCCGGCGTGGGGTCGTCCACCTTTTGGAAGGCGAGCTTGTACGGCGAGTTCGGAAGCGCGACGACATAGAACCATCCGTCGTTCTCCTGCTCGACCGTGCCCGCAGTCTGCTCCGCCCACCAGGTGGCCAGCGGTCCGGGATCTGTGCTGTCGAAGGTGATCATGCCGAGTTCGAGTGCCATGGGCGCACCCTATCCCCGCTCACCGACACGTTTTCGGCTCCTGCGCGGGCCGCGGTGTCACTCGGGAGCCGGTGTGATGTGCAGGATCCCGAGGATCGACAACAGATCCTTGCAATCGTGAGCATCGCGCGAACGCGACGCGACCGCCCGCTGCGCCTTCCGGATCGTGTCGGCATCGATTTCGTGCTCCACCTCGAAGACGGAAGCTTTACGTTCGGCCACGTCGATTTCCTTCCCCGATGTCATCGTGCGGTGTCGGCCTTCAATGAACGGTGTCGCGCTCGCGGATCGCAGCGGGCCACGAACCCGCGAGCGTGTGGCGAGCCGCAACCGACACCACGTCAGCCGCGTCCTGTCGCCGGGAGAACGCCTCCCGCTGCCGCGTAGCGCCGTTGCCCTGGGCCAGGATCTTCTTCATCATCTTCTCCACCCTGCTGCGTTCACCGAACTCGTCGAGTTCCGTCTGCACGTGACGAATCAGTGAGGTCAGCTGGCGCGCAGGTGTGATCAACCGCGAAGAGGTGACGTCGAGCAATTGCCCGCTGACGCCTTCGCGCGCGGCACGCAGATATGCGGCCCGCAGCACCTCGGGCGCCACCGGAAGCGCTAGCCGTCCGGCATGTACCGAACGCTCCGCTGCTGCGACCAGGGCACGAATCAGCGTGGCCACGACCACCGTTTCGTCGACGGTGCCGGGCACGTCACTGACCCGGACCTCGACGGTGGGAAGGTGCGCGGAGGGGCGGACGTCCCAGTACACCATCGCCTCGTCGAGAATCCCGCCGGATTCGATCATCACGCCGACCACCGAGTCGTAGTGATCGGCCGATGTGAAGTACGGAGGTGCCCACGAGCACGCCCACCGGCCTCCGAGCACCGCCCGCCAGCTCGCGAACCCGGTGTCGCGGCCTCGATGGATCGGAGAGTTCGCGGTCAGCGCGAGGAGAGTCGGCAGCCAGAGCCGCAGATAATTGCACACCTGCACCGCGGTCTCGCGGTCACTGATCGCCACGTGCACGTGGCAACCACACACCTCGTGCTCGGACACGAGAGACCCGTACCGCTCGGCCATCCGCTGGTAACGGGGTACATCGGTGATCGTCGAGAACTCACCGCACATCGGCGGCACCCCCGTGGACAACAGGGCCGCCCCGTGCTGGGTCGCTGCCGCCGCCGCAACCGAGCGAGCCCCCGCGATCTGCTCGTACAACTGGCGCATTCCGCGGCACACCGGGGTGTTGGTCTCCACCTGGCTCGTCTTCAGCTCCAGATCGAGCGTGCCGCCCAGGCTTCGGGCACTGTCGACGACCTCCCGATTGCACTCGAGCATTCGGTTCGTCGACGCGTCGACGAGGAAGAACTCTTCCTCCACTCCGACCGACGGACCGCGGCTGGAACCGGGTACATCCGATCGTGCGCTGTCGAGTGGTCGCAAGCTCATCGTCGCACCCCCACGACGAGCCGCGGGACGTCTATCAGCACGGCCGCACCCCTTCCTCCGCGGTGAGGCGTGGGGCGGCACTCGCACCCAACGCCTCTCATTCGGCGTCGGCGCACTTCCTGACCGACCGGTGACAGAATCCGAATACCCCGGCGCCGGTATTCGAATCACTGCCGCAATCGCAGGTTCGCCAACTTTTCACGAGTTCTGCGCCCAGGGATGCGTACCGAACCCCGATCGGGGCCCTCATGACCGGTCCACACCGGACACGCGTCACCACAGACCGTCGCTCTCACCATCCCGACAGCCGCCGAGGCGGCCCCCGTTCAGGCATCACCGCCGCCCCCGTCAAGGAATGCACGTGTCGACGCAAGCCAGAGTCAGGAGTGCCCTTGCGCTGTGACCGCCTCGCATTCGACGTAGCTGTAGTCGGCCCGCGCCAGTTCCTCGAGAGGAACCGCCTTACCTGAGGCGTCGGCCAGGGGAATCTTCCAGTTCGGGTACTGGGCATCGCCCGTGCCCGGTTGATTCTGGATGCGGTGCTCGCCGACGAGGTCGACGAGTGCAACTCCCAGCAACATGGAGGGACTCCGGCCGATCAACGCGTACAACGCCTTCACGGTGTCCTCGATCGACGCGCCGCCCTCCGACAGCCCGCGGTCCCGGGCCATCTGCAGAACGGATTCGCGCTGACGCGTGTCGTGTTCTTTCTCGTTTTCGAGGTCCCGTTCGAGAAGGCCCAGCCGCGAACGCAATTCGATGTGTTCGCCCGCGAGATACCCGGCGGTCGGTGGAAGATCGTGCGTCGTCACGGAAGTCAGACACAGGGAACGGTATTTCTCGGGCGGAATGGGTCCGTCGTCGTCGCGTTCGAACCACAGAATCGACGTCCCCAACACGCCGCGTTCGGCGAGATACTCCTGCACCATCGGCTCGAAGACACCCAGGTCTTCGCCGATGACGACGGCCCCCGCGCGTTCCGCCTCGAGAACCAGAATCCCGATGAGGGCTTCGTGGTCGTAGGTGACGTAGGTCCCTTCCGCCGGTGACGCCGCACCCTTCGGTATCCACCACAGTCGGAACAGGCCGAGGATATGGTCGACGCGCAGTCCACCTGCATGCTTGAGCACGGTGCGCAGCATGTCGCGGTAGGGGGCATAGCCCAATTCGGCGAGCCGATCGGGCCGCCATGGCGGCTGATCCCAGGACTGGCCCTGCTGGTTGAAGTCGTCAGGTGGAGCGCCGACCGTAATACCTTCCGCGAGAGCGGATCCGAGCGACCAGGCGTCCGCTCCGCCATGCTGGACACCGACCGCCAGGTCGTGCACGACACCGATGTCCATGCCTGCCGCGCGGGCAGCGTGCTGAGCCTCGGCGAGTTGTTCGTCGCAGATCCACTGCAACCAAGAATGGAATTCGATGCGATCGGAGAGCTTGTCGCGTTGTGCTCGCACCCATTCGGTGTCGGGCGAGGCAGCCTTCGTCTGCCATCGCGGGTCCCGCGGAGACAATTTCTCGGCGAGGGCGCACCAGGTCGCGAAGTCGCGGAGCCCGTCCCCTTCGGTGCGGCGGAATTCGTCGAACGCCTGCTGACGACTTGCGCTGCGCTCGACTCGGAAGACCCGCTCGAGTGTCCGGAGTTTGGCGCGGTAGGACCTGTCCCTGTCGATCCGATCGGCCTTGCCGTTGGCCCGCTCGAAACGGGCCGCCGCCTCACGCATACGGGCGTAGTGCGGACGGGGCAGGTACGCGGCCTCCCGGATGTTCTCAACGCGGATGTACAGCGGATTGACGAACCTGCGCGTGGTCGGCAGATAGGGAGACGCCTCGACCGGGGGTTTCGGTTGCGCCGCATGCAGCGGATTCACCAGAACGTAGTCGGCGCCGTGCACGGAACCGAAGATCGTGGCCAAGTCCCCCAGGTCCCCGAAGTCGCCGAGACCCCACGAACGACGGGAACGCACGGAGTACAGCTGGGCAAGGACTCCCCACCGTTGCCGGTCGCTGAGAGAATTCGATGTCGACAACCTGGCCGGCGTGACGACGAGCGTGCACGACTCTGACGTAGCGTCGGACGGATCCGTCCCGTTTCTCCACGTCGACGCGCGGATCTCGTGCCACCCCGAGGGTACGTCGGCGGGGACGGCGAAAGTCGCGCGGCCGATCAGGGCGCCATCGACCTCTCGCGGATCGACCCACACGTCGAGCTGCCGCGCCGCGACCTCGTCGCCGAATTCGGTGACGATCGTGACGGTGACGGGGTCACCGTGCGGCACGTGGACGACGAAGCGTGCCTCGGTGCCCTGCACTCCGACGACGACCGGTGGCAGTGCCCGTCGCCAAGGAGCCAGTTCGCACTCTGCGAGCGCATCCTCGACCTCGACGTCGGTGTCGGCCGGGACATCCATCGCCGCGAGGACGGTGCGCAGTGTCTCGTCCCCGACCTCGTGACGTTGCTCGTCCCATCCCTCGTACGACGTCGCCACGCCGTGCCGGGCCGCTAGATTCCGCAACTGCTGGCTGTAGCTCACCTTGTCGATCGTGCCAGGTCGACGGTGCGTGCGCGCGCCGTGGACACGGAACTGATTGATCCGGGCGCGTCCCGGGTAATTGGACCCCAATCGACACTGCCGTTCGACTCGACATTGCCGAGAGTGCCCGGTGACAGAGTTCGGACTCACCTCGCACTCTCACCGACCAAGGAGCCCAGATGCTGCTACGTCTTCCTGGAGTCTATCGCCCACAGGACGATACGGAGATGCTGGCTGACGTGATCGCAGCCGAGGAGCTAGGGCCTTCCTCACGCGTTCTCGACCTCTGTGCAGGCACCGGCGCCCTGAGCGTCCGGGCAGCTGAGGCCGGTGCCGGATCGGTCACCGCGGTGGACGTGTCGCTCCGGGCAGTGCTCAGTATCCGGCTCAACGCGCTGACGAGGAGACTCCCGATTCGCGTTCTCCGCGGTGACCTCACCGAGTCGATTCGGTCCGAGCGATTCGATCTCATCGTGTCCAACCCGCCGTACGTTCCCGCACACGACGACGCCCTTCCCGCGCGAGGTGTTGCCCGGGCGTGGGACGCGGGCAAGAACGGTCGCGCCCTGCTCGACAGGATCTGCGCTCAATCACCGGACGTGCTGGCTCCCGGTGGGGTACTCCTCCTCGCCCAGTCCGCGCTCAGTGGGATCGAGAAGACCCAGACGATGCTCGAAGAGCAGAATTTGAGGGTCGAGTTAGCAGCCACGGCAGAAATCCCCTTCGGGCCGGTTCTCGAGGGACGGCGGAAGATGCTCGAGGAGCGCGGTCTCATAGAGCCCGGGCAGTCCCGCGAGCAGATCGTCGTGTTTCGAGCCGCGAAGTAGTCGGCGACAGAAGTAGTCGGCAGCAACCGGCATGCCGGTTGCTGAGTGACAACACATTTCCACTCGTTACTCGGCAGTTTTCATTGCCGAAACATGCGCGGCACGCTATCCTGAGCGAAGGTTGAGCACGCAGCCGACGCCGGGATTCGTCGCCGCGCGGGAATTTCAAGACTCAACCCCACTCGGTTTCAGCGATTTTCGCGCCTTCCTTCCCGAGGCAAGGTAGGACCACACTATGGGTGTCGCGGTGGACGATGTTGCCCTCACAACCTCGACGACGCCTGCAGCGAATCGGCCGGAATGTCCGGTCGGATCCTCACACCGCTATTCGCTGCTCGATGCACTTGTCTCCGTCCGGATTCGACCGGACATTCAGTGGGAATACTGCTATCACACGATGATTCGGCATCGAGTCGAGGCAATTCCTCGATCGGCGCTCGATTGCAACCAATCTTGAAGAGAGAACCGATGTCCCACAACGTAGTCGATCTACGATCACAGCCCCTACGACAGCAGCGCACCGAACGTGACGTACTGGCCACGGCGGAGCACATCCTGATCGAGTGCCGCGGATACAGCGGCGACGCAGCGTTCGACGAACTGATGGATGTGGCGCGCAGGCACCACGTCGATGTTCGCCGCGCCGCGGAACGTCTCATCGATCTGGCGGCGAAGGATTCTCGCGCAGTAGCAGAGGCCAGTCGGCTCCACGGGGCCGAGACGGCCGCCCTGGACGAGACCTGGGCACCCATGCTCGCCAACCGACACGCAAGTTGAGAGAGCCGATACCAACAATGACCGGACCGAAGACGCACACCGCGCCCGCAACGGCGACCCCGGAGAAACGCAGGTCGTCGATGAGTACCGAAGAGATCAAATCGCGTATAGAAGCGATGTTCGCGCACGACGAAGCGCCCGAGAACCGCAACTGACATAGGGCCGCAACTGACAACGGAGGGGCGTGTGACGTCGAGAGTGAAGCATCCTGTGCGGCGGTTGTTGTTCATCGGCAACCCCACCCAGTTCATCGAGGTGATTCATTGGGCCGCGATGCGGGTGTGGGCGACCGGCCACGGGCTGGAAACCACCAGGACATTCGCCGGCGGGCCGGTGGTGTGTGCGGTCGCCACCGAAGACGTTCTCGATGGCCTCTGTCTTCCTTCCGAGGCCACCATGTTGCAGCGAGTCCGCAGAGAAGGCATTCCGTGCATCAGCGTGCACGACGCTCCCGAACGCATCATCGATGAGATCGGTGCACTGACGCCGTTAACGGTCCTGCACACCGAAGCCGACGCCGAGTCGCTCATCGAGAGCGACAAGGCATCGGCGTAGGGCGAAACGTCCAGGTCAGGCGGAAATGACGCTGTCGAGGACGGAATAGAACATGCCGAGCCCATCGTCGCTGGGACCGGTGAGAGCTTCGGTGGCGTGCTCCGGGTGTGGCATCAGGCCGACGACACGTCCGTTGGCTGAGGAGATGCCGGCGATTGCGCCCTGAGACCCGTTGGGGTTGTCGCCCGCGAACCGGAAGACGACCCGGCCTTCACCCTCGAGCTCGTCCAGTACTTTCTTGGGAGCCTGGTAACGGCCCTCACCCGACTTCAGCGGAATGAGAATCTCGGCACCCGACTCGTAACGCGACGTCCACGCCGTCGATGTGGATTCCACCCTGAGCCACTCGTCACGGCAGATGAAATGCAGGCCCTCGTTGCGGGTGAGTGCGCCCGGCAGCAGACCGGCCTCGCACAGCACCTGGAAACCGTTGCAGATACCGAGGACGGGCATGCCCCCCTGAGCTGCCTGAACGACCTTGCCCATGACGGGGGCGAAGCGCGCGATCGCGCCTGCTCGCAAATAGTCACCGTACGAGAAGCCACCCGGGACGATAACCGCGTCGACGCCCTTGAGGTCGGCGTCTCCGTGCCAGAGGTTCACGGCCTCGCCGCCGGCGAGTTTCACCGCACGGACGGCGTCGACGTCGTCGAGGGTGCCGGGGAAAGTGATGACTCCGACGCGTGCACTCATGCTTCGACGCGCCTCACGGTCCAGTCCTCGATCACCGTGTTGGCCAGCAGGGCCTCGGCGATCTTCTCGAGCTGCGCGTCGTCGACGCTGCCGTCGACCTCGAGCTCGAAACGCTTCCCCTGGCGGACATCCGAGATTCCAGCGAACCCGAGCCGCGGCAGGGCCCCGGCAATGGCCTGCCCCTGGGGGTCGAGAATCTCGGCCTTGGGCATGACTTCGACGACGACACGGGCCACGTGCTGCTCCTCGTTAGTAGTGCGCGAGCCCAGAGTGGAACACCGGGCACTAGGGAGTTTACCGGGCCACCGGTGTGCAGCCCGCATCGGACGGAGGGCGCGCATACTCGAATCCATGCGACTGACTCACTTCGGCCACAGCTGCGTCCTCGTCGAGTTGAACGGTTCCACCATCCTGTTCGATCCGGGCAACTTCTCGCACGGATTCGAGGGCCTCACCGGGCTCGACGCGATCCTGGTCACCCATCAACATCCCGACCATGTCGACCAGCAGCGATTGCCGGCTCTCGTCGAGGCGAACCCCGACGCAGCGCTGTACTCGGATCCGCAGACGGCGGCGCAGCTCGGCGGTAGATGGACGGGGGTGCATGCCGGCGACGAGTTCGACATCGGCGACGTCCATGTCAGCGGCACCGGCGGTACGCACGCCGTGATCCACCCCGACATCCCGATGATCGACAACACCGCTTACCTGCTCGGCGACTCCGGCGATCCGGCACAGCTCCTGCATCCGGGCGACTCGCTGTTCGTCCCGGAACAGAAGGTGGACGTGCTGGCTCTGCCCGCCGCGGCGCCGTGGTTGAAGATATCCGAGGCGATCGACTACCTACGCGCCGTTGCGCCGCGGGTCGCCGTACCCATTCATCAGGCGATCATCGCCGACCAGGCCACCGGCATCTTCTACGGTCGTTACACCGACATGGCACCGGCAGGAACCGAATTCCGCACCCTTCCCAGCGAGTCGAGCGTCGAGGTGGCCTGACGCCCCTGTGAGTACTTCTCAACCGCCCACTGTTTGTTGAGTCTGGGGACATGTGAGACAGATGATGTCCACCCAGATGTGAGACACGCTGCTGTCGATTGAGGTATGAGGCACCTGACTGGTCGTGGACTTGGTTCATGACCGGAACGGAAGCCGTCATGGAACTGCTACACGCCCTGCTGGTGGTCTCGCAGACCACCGGCGCCGACATGTTCGACGGGAACTTCGCCCGCTGGTGCACCGACCACGGGATCTCCCGCGCCACCGCCTACCGGCACAAGAAACGGATCGAGGAGGACGGCCGGTGGACCGCCCGGTCCCGCCGGCCCACCTCCTGCCCACACGCCACCGCGTGGGAGGTGGAGGCCGAGATCGTGCGGCTTCGCCTCAACCTGCCCCATCACGAGCGCGGCGCCGACACCATCGCCTACCACCTGAACGCGGTCGCCGAGAAACAACACTGGTCCGAGCAGGGCTGGACCATCCCGTCCCGGGCCACGATCAACAAGATCCTCTCCCGCTACCACCTGGTCGTCCCCGAGCCGAAGAAACGCCCGAAATCGTCCTACCGCCGGTTCTGCTACCGCAAACCCCGCGACTGCTATCAGATCGACGCCACCGAAGTTCGGTTGGCGACCGGAGCCAAGGCCACCGTCTTCGAGGTCCTCGACGACTGCACCCGCACCCTGGTCGCCACCCGGGTCGCGGACGCCGAGACCGCCGCCGGGGCGATCGCGGCGATCACCGCCGCGTTCACCGACTTCGGGGTTCCGGCACTGGTACTCGCCGACAACGGCAGCGCGTTCACCTCCCGCCGCACCAAGGGCGGCACCTCGGGCTTCACCCGGGTCGTGAAGCGGGCCGGGGCGCGGCTGATCCACTCCACCCCATACCACCCACAGACCTGCGGGAAGGTCGAACGCCACCACCGCACCTTCAAGCAATGGTTGGCCACTCACCCCACCCAACCGACCACTCTGATCGAACTGCAGCAGCTCTGCGACACCTACCAGCGGTTCTACAACACCGACCGCCCGCACAGTGCGGTCAAGATGCCGCCACTGCAGGCCTGGCAGAACGCGCCACTCCTCGGTGGGCCACAAGCACTTCCGATCCAACACGACGCCACCGTGCACGCCCTGATCGTCTCCTCCGCCGGCACCGTGTGCATCGACTCCCACACCCGACTGAGCGTCGGCCGGCGCAGAGCCGGGCAGACCATCACCCTGCTCCACGACGACGACCACGTCACCGCCTACACCGCCGACGGCAACGTGATCGGACACCTACACCTCGACCACACCAAGCGCTACCAAGGACAACTCCAACCCGCCTAAAATCTGTCTCGCATCTACGTAGACACCCGTGTCTCATATCAACGTAGACAGCACAAACCGCCCACTGTTAAGAAGTACTCACGGGTCAGGCGGCGCCCACCCGGGGATGTCGCGGCTGCCACCGGTACACCGTCGGCTCTGCGCCGTACTGAAGGGCCAGGTCGACGGCGTCGAGCATCGCCTGCCGCGGGCCGGGGGTACCCAACTGTTTGGCCGTGACCGCGAGGCGGACCACTCCCCCGCGCTTCGCCGCGCGCCCCGAGCCGTGGACGAGCGCCCGACACCACCACGGTTCCGCCCGGAACCCCTCGCCGATGCCCAGTACGCGCGACCGTACGGACGACCCCCGTTCGAGGTCGTGGATAGCGGTCATGTTCGCGAGGAGCCGGAACCCCGCGGAAGGCAGGGCCGCGACGGCACCCTGCGACGCCAGCCAGCGCGGCGGTGCGAACACCCGGGTGCGCAGGCCGGTCTGCTCCATCACGCGGTCGGCGGCGATCAACCGCAGCCGGGCTTCGTGTTCGGGGAGTGCCGCGAACTCTGCGCGACGACGTTTGGTGGCGGCTTGGTCGTAGCCGTGCAGGACAACGGCGTCGCCCCGGGAACGGCGCAGACGCAGCCAGTCCTGCGTCGCCGGGTCGTTGACCAGGCGGTATTTGTCTTTCAGGCGCGGAGCGACCAGCAGCGACAGCGGCACACCCCGCGCGTCCATCTCCTCGGCGAACGCGGCGGCGAAGTCGCGCGTTTCCTGTCGAAGTCCTGACACCGACACGAGCAACTGTCCGGTCATGGCTTCCAGGGTGACAGCCCAAGGTGAACGCCAGGCAAAGGTCGTGCGCCTTTCTGGTCGCCTGGGCCACCAGAAAGGCGCACGAGCCCGAAGGGCCTACTTCGGCAGGACAGCCTCGATCGCGGCGACGACCTCGGGGGCGTCGGGTTCGGTGCGCGGACGGAACCGGTTCACGACGGTGCCGTCGGGTGCGACGAGGAACTTCTCGAAGTTCCATTGCACGTCCCCCGCCTCCCCGTCGGCGTCGGCAGCCTTGGTCAGCTCCTCGTACAGCGGATGACGATTGTCGCCGTTCACCTCGATCTTCTCGAGCAGGGGGAAGGTGACGCCGTAGGTGGTGGAGCAGAACGTCTCGATCTCCTCGGCAGTCCCGGGCTCCTGTCCCATGAACTGGTTACACGGAATCCCGATGACGGTGAGACCGCGGTCGGCGTAATCGGTCGCCAGCTTTTCGAGGGTCTTGTACTGGGGGGTGAGCCCACACTTGGAGGCCACGTTCACCACGAGAACTGCGCGCCCGTCGTATTCGCCGAGCGAGGTGGGCACGCCGCCCAGGGTGTTGATGGCAATGTTCTGCACAGGAGTCGTCATGACACCCAACGTAGCGACAACAAGCGCTGTGCGCCCAAGCGGAGATCCGCCCGGGCGCACAGCGCTTCCGTGTTCGTTCGTGGTGTCAGTGGGTGAGCAGCACGCGGGAGTCGTCTTCGCGGGCAGGGGTTGCCTTCTCCTGCTCGACGACTTCACCGTGACCGTCGTCGACCATGGTCTCCTCGTCGAAGGGCAGCTTTCCGTCGAGGACCTTGCGGACGCGGTCGTTGTCGACGGTGTCCGTCCACGAGCCGACGAGCAGCGTCGCGACGGCGTTGCCGGAGAAGTTGGTGACGGCGCGCGCCTCGGACATGAAGCGGTCGATGCCGACGATCAGTCCGACGCCGTCGAGCAGTTCGGGGCGGTGGCTCTGCAGCCCACCGGCGAGGGTAGCGAGACCTGCACCGCTCACCCCGGCGGCGCCCTTGGACGCGATGATCATGAACAGCAGCAGCGACAGCTGCTCGGGAAGCGACAGCGGCTGGCCCATCGCGTCGGCGATGAAGATCGATGCCATGGTCAGGTAGATCGCGGTGCCGTCGAGGTTGAACGAGTATCCGGTCGGGACCACGACGCCGACGGTGGTGCGCTCGACGCCGATGTGCTCCATCTTCGCGATGAGGCGGGGCAGGGCCGACTCGGACGAGGACGTGGCGAAGATCAGCAGGTACTCGCGGGCCAGGTAGCGGACGAGCTTGAAGATGGACACTCCGGCGACGACGCGCAAGATCGATCCGAGAACACCGAAGACGAAGATCAGGCAGGTCAGGTAGAAGCCCAGCATCAGGGTCGCGAGCTGAACGACTGCGCCGAGTCCGGTCTGTCCGACGACGTTGGCGATGGCGCCGAAGGCACCGATCGGGGCCAGCCACAGGATCATCGACAGGATCTTGAACACGAGCTTCTGCACGTAACCGACTCCGCGCAGGATCGGCTCACCCTGCTTACCCAGCGCCTGCAGACCGAAGCCGACGAGCAGGGCCACGAACAGGGTCTGCAGGACGTTGCCCTCGGTGAGCGCGGACAGCAGCGACGTGGGAATGATCGACCCGATGAACTCGACGGTGCCGCCTGCGCCGTGCGCCTTCTCGGCCAGCTGGGCACCGGTTCCGGCGGTGTCGGGGCTGACGTTCAGGCCGCTGCCCGGGTCGAGGAGGTTGCCCACCACCAAGCCGATGCCGAGGGCGACGGTCGACATGCCGATGAAGTAGGTGAGAGCGAGCCCGCCGACCTTCCCGACCTTGGCCGCTGCTTTCACCGACCCGATTCCCAGCACGATGGTGCAGAAGATCACCGGGCTGATCATCATCTTGATCAGGTCGACGAACATCGTGCCCAGGACACCGAGCGATTTGCCTGCCCCCGGCGCGAGCCATCCGACGAGTACGCCCGCGACCACGGCGACGATGACCCCCATGTACAACCAGTGGGTACGGTCGCGCTTCTTCGTTTTCCCTGTCGCAGTACTCATGGGGTGGTCCTCCAGTTCGAATGGCAAGCTGATCGATAAGCCGGGTAGTGACCGCGATCACGTCTTGTAGAGAATCTTGTAAGCGATCGCTCGGTTGGAGAAGTTTGTGTTCATTACGTTCAGGAGAGCTGCGGTGCGACGACGACTGCCGAGACGGCCCATGAGCGTGGCGCGTCAGCTCTTCCTCCTGCAATTGGTGGTCTTGACGCTGGTGATTGCTGCGGGAACTCTGCTTGCCGTCCTCGATCAGCGACGCGACAGCGACGACAGCACCCGGCGTGCGGTGACGGCGGTGGCCACGGCTCTGGCCCTGTCCGACGGCACCGTCGCAGCCCTGCGCACTCCCGACCCCAGCGCGATTCTCCAACCGCAGACCGAACGGATCCGCACGGCCACCGGAACCGACTTCATCGTGGTGATGGCCCCGAACCGCACGCGCTTCACGCACACCAGCCCGGAGCTCATCGGTGGCACGTTCTCCGGAAACATCGAGCGTGCCCTCGCCGGGGAAACGTTCACCGAGACCTACGCCGGTTCGCTCGGTCCGTCCATCCGGGCGGTGGCCCCCATCTACGACGGCGGCCGCATCGTCGGTCTCGTCTCGGTGGGTGTCACCCGCGAGAAGATCGGCGGCCAGGTGGCGAAGAGCCTGCCCACCATCTTCGCCGTCGCCGCTATCGGGCTGGGCGTGTCCGCGGCCGGCTCGTTCCTGCTCAGCAGGCGTCTACGACGGCAGACACTCGGAATGGCGCCGGACGAGCTGCGCCGCATGTACGAGCACCACGCTGCCGTTCTGCATTCGATCGGCGAGGGCCTGGTGGTTCTCGGTCGAACCGACGGCGACGACGCGACCGCCGAGGTGGTGAACGACGAGGCCCGCCGACTACTCGACCTACCCGACGGCCCGGTGCCCGTTTCCGCCCTGCCACCATCGCTGCGTACGGCCACCGCTCCCGCCCCGTCGGACACCGGCGAGCCGCGCGACGAGATACATCTGACAACCGACCGCGTTCTCCTCGTCAGCCGCGAACCCGTCGAATGGGAGGGACAGCGCATCGGCACGGTACTGACCTTGCGCGACCGCACCGAAATGCAAAGCGTGATGGGTGAACTCGACTCGGTGCGCGGGTTCGCCGAGTCCTTGCGTTCACAGGCCCACGAGTCGGCCAACCGGCTACACACCATCATCACGATGGTGGAACTGGGTCGCTACGACGACGCGATCGCGTTCGCCACGGATGATCTGCGTCTGTCCCAGGAGCTGATCGACCGGCTGATGACGGCGGTACACGAACCGGCACTGGCAGCGCTGTTGCTCGGCAAGGTGGGTGTTGCGGCGGAACGGGGCGTCGACTTGATCGTCACCGAGGACACCGCATTGGGTCCCGTTACGTCGCTCACTGCGCGGGAACTGGTCACCCTGGTGGGTAACCTCGTGGACAATGCCATCGACGCCGCGCGCGGATCTGCGGAGCAGACGGCCGACGGACCCTGGGTGGAAGTCACTGTATGCGAGGAGGATTCGTCGATGGTCGTGCGTGTTGCGGATAGTGGTCCGGGCATTCCCGCGGAGGAGTTCGACAAGGCCGTCACCCGTGGCTATTCCACGAAATCCGGCCAGCGCGGGCTGGGACTCGCCCTCGTCGTGCAGGTCGTGACACGCCACGGAGGAACGATCCGCACGGAACCGTCACTGGGCTCGATGATCGTCGTAGAGATACCGATCGCCGGAGCGGCTTCGTGATTCGAGTGATGATCGTCGAGGACGAGCCGCTGATCGCCGAGGCTCATCGTGCGTATGTCGAGCGGGTGCCCGGGTTCTCCGTGCATACCGTCGTCCATGACGGCAGCAGTGCGATGCGCGCCGTGGCGGAAGCCGGCAGCACCGAGGATCCGATCGACCTCGTCCTGCTGGACTTCGGTTTGCCGGATTCGAGTGGTCTCGATGTTGCGGCCGCGCTGAGCGGGATCCGGCCCAGCCCCGACGTCATTGCTGTCACCTCGGCCCGCGACCTCGAGTTGGTGCGCACCGCGGTGGCCCGCGGGATCGCGTTGTATCTGCTGAAGCCGTTCACCTTCGCCGCGTTCCGCGACAAACTGGAACGCTACCGCGAGTTCCGGGACGCGCTTCCGGCCGGCAGTAACGCGTTGAGCCAGCAGGACATCGACCGGGCAATGTCTGCCCTGCGCACCTCCGATGAACGCGCGAGTGCGCCGAAAGGTGTGGCTCCGCAGACACTCGACCACGTCTCCGCGTGCATCCGGGACGCAGCAGGACCCCTGACTGCGGCCGAGGTGGCCGCCGCGATAGGCGTGTCCCGGGTGACCGCGTGGCGGTACCTCGAACGACTGGCCGACGACGGCGTCCTCGCGCGGCACACGGAGTACGGCCGGGCGGGACGACCGCAGATCCGGTACGCGTTGCGCTGAGGAAACCCGTATGGGGACTCTTCCGTCAGCCACCCCGCTTGCTGCGGAGAGCGCCGACGCCGTTCCGGTTGATCATCGACGCCGCGGTCTTCCACCACGGCCGATCGAGGTCGGGGTCCATGCCGGCGCCCAGCCGCTCCAGCTGGTCGGTGTGCCATTGCAGATCCAGGGCGCCGTCCAGTGCCCGGAGGTTCGCGATCCGGGACAGTCCGCCGCGCAAACCGAAAGAGACCGGGGTCGCGTCGACTCGGTCGCCGCCCGCCACGAGAAGCGCCGATCCCGCGTCGGGGGTGGTCACCGTCGGACGGCCGAGACCGATCACGTCACACACTCCGGAATCGACGGCCCGGGCCATGGCGGAGCGCGACCGGAATCCGCCGGTGACCGCAAGCGGTACGTCACCCGCCGCCTCGCGCACCGACGCGGCGTAGTCGAGGAAATAGGCCTCCCGCTGCCTCGTACTGGTGGATACACTCGCGTTCCGGCCCATCATGGCCGGGGATTCGTAGCTGCCGCCGCTGATTTCGATCAGGTCGATGCTCTCCGAGGACAGCTGCTCGACCACCGAGCGTGACTCCGTTTCGGTGAATCCGCCGCGCTGGAAATCTGCCGAGTTCAGTTTGATGCCGACAGCGAAGCTCGGTGCCACGACGGAGCGGATCCGGCGGACTATTTCGAGAACGAACCGCATCCTCCGCTCGGAGTCGCCGCCCCAGCGGTCGGTGCGCTGATTGGAGAGCGGTGAGAGGAACTGCGAGACCAGGTATCCATGCGCACCGTGTATCTCGACACCGTTGAATCCCGCCGTCTCCGCTATGCCCGCAGCCGCGGCGAAACGATCGATGATGTTCTCGATCTCCGATTCGGTCAGTGCACGTGGTGTGGTCATTCCCGGGATGTTCGACGCCACCGCCGAGGGAGCGACGGGGCGAGTGCGAGTGACGAGTGGATTTGCCTGTCGTCCGGGATGATTCAGCTGCATCCAGATGGGTGCGCCGCCGTCCTGGGTTGCCTTGGCCCATCGTTGGAGCCCGTCGAGGTCTCGGTCGTCGTCGAGGACCACATTGCCCGGTTCGCCCAGGTGGCTGCGATCGACCATGACGTTTCCGGTGACGACCAGTCCGTAGCCGCCACTGCCCCAGCGGGTGTACAGGCGTTCGAGGCGCGGGTCGGGACCGTGGTCCTTGTTCGCGAGTCCCTCACTGAGTGCCGCCTTCATCAGCCGGTTGGGCAAGCGCTGACCACAGGGAAGCTTCAGTGGGTCGATCAGGTCGGCGCTCATGTTCTTTCCGGTGGAGTCGTTGTTCATACGAGGTTCCTTCTGTTCGAGGCCGACTACTTCGCGGACGGTTCTTTCCAGGCCAGCAGGACGGATTCGGCGGCCGGCTTCCACGGCAGGAAGACGGCCACCGCGACAGCGACGAGCAGCGAGACCGACACGGTGACGTAGGAGGCCAGTTGGAAGCCCTCCAGCGACGCCGCCTTCATGGCGTAGACGAGGTCGGCCTTCTGCTGCGCGAACGCGGGAACGGTAGGTCGCTTCACGATTTCGAGCACACTGATCACCGTTTCGCGCGCAAAGCTCTTCTCGTAGGGCGTCATCAGGAACTCGGGGATGGCATCGATGCGCGGTCCGACCTTGGTGGTATATACCGAAGCGACGATCGACCCCAGTACTGCGACACCGAGGGTGCCGCCCGCCTCACGGGTGGTGTCGTTGACAGCGGAACCGGCTCCGGCCTCCTCGAGCGGCACCGAGGACATGATCGATTCGGTGGCCGGCCCCTGCACGATGGCCAGGCCCAGCCCCATCAACACCATCGAGACGACCACCGCACCCAGGTAGGGGGTTTCGACCTTCACCTGCCCGGCGATGAACATACCGACACTCATGACGACGAGACCGAACACGATGACTGCGGTGGTGCCGATCCGTTGCGCGATCAGCGTAGCCAGCGGCGCGCCGACGGCGATCGCCGCGGCGAAGGGCAACGAGTGGATCCCGAACTGCAGCGGCGTCAGTTCCATCACGCCCTGGAAGTACTGGGTGATCATGAAGAGGAATCCGAACATGCTGAAGTAGGCAACCGCGATCGCCAGCGCCGGCAACGAGAAACGCCGGATGCGGAAGAGCTGCATGTTGAGGACCGGGGAGTCGGTGCGCAATTCCCACCACACGAACGCCGCGAAGAACACGACCGACATCGCGTAGCCGGACAGGCTGATCGCCGAAACCCATCCTTGGTGCGGCGCTTCGATGATGGTCCACACCAACGTGGTCACACTGAGCAGCGAGAAGGCGATGCCGAGCAGATCGAGCCTGCCGACGTGGGTGGTCTTCGACTCGGGAATCAGGAACCGAGCGAGAACCAGCACGACCACTGCCACCGGCACATTGATCCAGAACACCGAATGCCACGAGAAGTGCTCGAGGAGCCAGCCACCCGCGGTCGGGCCGATCGCGATCGCGATTCCCGCCATTGCGGTCCAGGCGGCGATGGCAACCGCCCGTTCCTTCACATCGGTGAAGATGTTGATGATCAGCGCGAGCGTCGCCGGGAACACCGCGGCGGCGAACACACCCATGGCGGCCCGGGCGGCGATCACCTGCCCCAGATCGGTCGCGAGGGCGCCGCCCACGGACATGACGGCGACACCGGCCAGCCCGATCATCATCACCCGCCGCCGCCCGTACCGATCGCCGAGGTGGCCGAACGCGAGCAGCAAGCCCGCGAAGGTCAGGGTGTAGGCGTCCACCACCCACTGCAGGCCGCTGATGTCGGTATGCAACTCGACGCCGAGTGAGGGCAGCGCGACGTTGACGATGGTGTTGTCGAGAACGACGAGCAGTTCGGCCAGGCAGATGACGAGGAGCGCGAGGTAGCGCGCTCGACGACTCATGCCGCTGTCGGTAGTTCGAGGCGCGGCTGGATGAACCGCCGTGGTGTGTGGCACTGGAATCGACTCCTCGTCGCTGTTATGCGGGGCTGCATATCTCCTGCGGCGAGAGTATGCGTTACGCCTAGTTACAGTCAATGGGAAGTTTCCGTGTTTCCGCACGAAGTCCGGCAGGGAGTTCGAGAACGCCTTCCGACAGCGGGTCGACGAGCTATGCTGGTCGACATAATGAGTAGGCGAACGACTGCACGGGACCGGATGCTGCTGAGTGCCGTCACCCTCTTCCGCGAGCGGGGCGTCGACGCGACGTCGCTGGCCGACGTCGTCGCGCACGCAGACGCGCCCCGCGGGTCGATCTACCACCACTTTCCCGGTGGTAAGAGTCAGCTGGCCGAGGAGGCCACGCATCGGGCCGGTGGCCTGATGGGGTCGCTCATCAGCGAGAGCCTGTCGAACAAGGGCCCCGTCGAGACACTCGTCCTGATCATCGATCTGTTCCGCCGGGAACTCGTGGAGACGGACTTCTCGTCCGGGTGCCCGGTCGCCGCCGGCGCATTGTCGGGCGGCGAATGCCCCACGGCCAAGGATGCGGCGGGTGAAGCCTTCAGTTCCTGGGAGGCCACCATCGCTGCCTCACTCTGGCAGCACGGCGTACGGATGTCCCGTGCCCAATCTGTCGCCACCATGTCGATCTCCGCGATCGAAGGCGCACTCGTGCTGTCGAGAGCGCAACGCAGTACGCAGGCGCTCGACCGGGTTGCCGCCGAACTCGTGGCGATGGCCGAGGACGTGCTCGCCCACGCGACCTCGACCGGCCGGCGAGCCGACGCACCGGAACGTTAACGCCAGTCGCGGATCAGCCGGCTGAAGAACTCGATCCCGTTCCGTAACCCGGCAATCGACAGGCGTTCGTCCGTGGAATGAATGAGCGCCCGACTCCGGGCGTCGAGCTCGAAGGGATAGAAGCGATAGACGTACTCACTGATCTGGGCCATGTGTCGGGCGTCGGTGGCGCCGACCAGGAGAAACGGTGACACGATCGACCCGGGAAAGGTATCGGCTACCACCTGCCGGAGTCGGGCGAACACCTCGTCGTCCGTCCTCGACACCGGTGACGGTTCGGTGGCGCCGAGGACGTCGAGTTGTATGTCGTTGTCGCGGATCGTCTTCCGTATCCGTTCCACGGTGCCGTTCACGGTGTCGCCCGGCAGTATGCGGATATCGAGCACTGCACGCGCCGTCTCCGCCATCACGTTGTTGGCGGCACTGCCTTCCAGGACGGTAGCGACTGCCGTGGTGCGGCACATGGCGTTCATCAGGGCACCGGCGCGCGGCAGCACCCTCGCCAACAGTGGTCCGAATGTGTCGGTCCGGGAGAGCATCGTGCCCAGCGGACCTTTCGCATGGACGCCTACGTTGGTGAGCAGGTCGACGGTGGGTTCGGTGAGCCGGGCCGGGAACTTGTGGTGGTCGACGCGGGTGATGGCGCGGGCAAGCCGGGCGGTAGCGGTCTTCCTCCCCGGCATCGACGCGTGACCACCAGGGTCCTTCGCCGTCAACTGCAGGTCGAGGATCCCTTTCTCGGCAGTTCCGAGGACCGCGAGCGTCGCGTCGACTCCGGGGAACGCGTCGCCGGCAACTCCACCGCCCTCGTCGATGACCACACCCGGCACGATCCCCCGCTCCCGGAACGTGTGCACCACCTGCGGAATGCCGTCTCCTCCGACCTCCTCGTTGTGGCCGAAAACCAGATAGACGTCACGGGCCGGGACGACACCACTGCGCAGCAGCCCTTCGACTGCCTCGAGAATGCTGACCAGCACGCCCTTGTCGTCGATGGCGCCGCGCCCCCAAACGGCGTCGTCCGCCACGACCCCGCCGAACGGTGGATGAGTCCATCCCTCGTCGTGCGCGGGCACGACGTCCTGGTGCGCCATCAGCACGATCGGCTTGTCGGGCACCCCGACATCCCAGTGGTACATGAGCGAATGCGAGGCAATGATCTCCTTGTCGAGATTCTCCCGCACCAGTGGGTACAACTCGTCGACAAGACTCCGGAAACGCGCGAAGAACGTCCAGTCCGTGTTCGCGTCGTCCCGGGTGGACACCGTGGGGACACGGAGCATCGCCGCGAAATGCTCGACCGCTAGCGTCGTGTCGATCGCCATCTCTGTCACGAGCGCCACCTCCTCGTCGCGTCGGAACCAGGATGACGATCAGCCTAAACCTGTCGCTCGAATGGCAGGCCCGAGTTCGCCCATGGTTCCGGACCGAGGACGCTCATGTCGGGCGGACCTGGCGTCAGGCCCTCCCGACGATGTGGAGCACCCAGGCGAACTCGAACGCCACTTCCTTCCACTTCTCGTAGCGCCCGCTCACGCCACCGTGGCCCGCGCTCATCTCGGTCTTGAGAAGCAGCGGCGAGTCGCCCGTCTTGGTGGCCCGAAGCTTGGCCACCCACTTCGCCGGCTCGACGTAGAGGACCCTGGTGTCGTTGATGCTGGTGATCGCGAGGATGGCCGGATAATCCTTGGCCTCCACGTTCTCGTACGGGCTGTACGAACGCATGTACTCGTACACCTCGGGGTTCTCGAGCGGATTACCCCACTCGTCCCACTCGATCACCGTCAGCGGAAGCGACGGATCGAGGATTGAGGTGAGCGGGTCCACGAAGGGAACGTTGGCGAGGATGCCTGCGAAGAGTTCCGGAGCCAGGTTGGCCACTGCGCCCATCAGGAGACCGCCTGCACTGCCGCCGTCCGCGACGAGTTGGTGCGGAGTGGTGCGGCCGGTGTCCACGAGGTGACGTGCACAGTCGACGAAATCGGTGAAGGTGTTCTTCTTCGTCAGTGTCTTGCCGTTCTCGTACCAATGCCGGCCCATCTCGCCGCCGCCACGCACGTGTGCGACAACGAACACGACTCCCCGATCGAGGAGCGAGAGCCGTGCGACGGAGAACGCGGGATCCATGCTGGCCTCGTACGAGCCGTAGCCGTACAGGAGTGTCGGCGCCGGTTCGTCCGGGGCACCGTCGGCACGCCTCACGATCGACAGCGGAATCCGGGTACCGTCGGCGGCGATGGCCCAGTCACGTTGCTGCACATAGTTGCGCGCATCGAAGTCCCCGAGCACGGGTTGCGACTTCCGTAGCGCCAGTTCGCCCGTCGACAACACGTAGTCGTACACCTGCCCGGGCGTGATGAACGAGGTGAACGCCATCCGCAGAGTCGGCTGCTGCCATTCCGGATTGGCGCCGAGGCCCACGCTGAACAGTTCCTCGTCGAAGGCGATCTCCGTGAACTCGCCGTACCCCTCCGGGCCGAGCGGCCAGATCGCCAAGCGGGTCAACGCTTCCCGCCGGTAGCTGAGCACCAGATGGTCGGCGAAGGCGTCGACCTCCTCGAGTCGTACATCCGACCGATGCGCGATCAGCGTGGTCAAGGACGTCGGATCCGACACCGGCGCCTCGGCAAGCATGAAATTCTCGGCCTTCTCACCGTCGACGACGTCGTTGTGCATGATCAGAAAACGATCTTCGCCCGCGACCACTGCATGTTCGACGCCGTATTCGACGCCCTCGCGCCGCGGAAGAATTACCCGGAACTCCCCTTCGGGGTTCGCCGATTCCAGGACCCGGGCTTCGCTGGTGATCTTGGAACCCACCCAGATCATCAGGTACTTCTCACTGCGGGTGGATCCGACGGAAACCCAGAACCGCTCGTCGGGCTCCCGGAAGACGGCGACGTCCTCCTCGCGGGCGGTGCCGAGCCGGTGACGCCACACGGTGTCGGGGCGCCAGGACTCGTCGACCGTGAGGTAGAAGACATGCCGGTGGTCAATCGCCCAGGTAACTCCCGGTGCGGTGCCGGTGATCTCGTCGGGCAGCAATTCGCCGGTGACGAGGTTCTTGAACCGGAGCGTGTAGCGCTCGTCGCCGACCACGTCCACCGAGTACGCGAGCAGCGTGCCGTCGTGACTGAGGGAGAAGGCTCCGACGGAGAAGAAGTCGTGACCCTCGGCCTCCGCGTTGCCGTCGAGCAGGATCTGCTCGCCGGGGAGTTCGACACCCGGGGTGAGCTCCGGCGGAGTCCAGTCGTCGGGACCCGTGATCGGTGTCCGGCACTGCACGCCGTACTGCTTACCCTCGATGGTCCGGGCGTAGTACCAGTACTCCCCCATCCGGGTGGGCACCGACATGTCGGTTTCCTGTGTCCGGGATTTGATCTCCGAAAAGATCTGGTCGCGCAAGGGAGCCAGGTGGGCAGTCTCCTGCTCGGTGTACGCATTCTCGGCTTCGAGGTAGGCGATCACCTCCGCGTCTTCCTTGTCGCGCAACCATTCGTACTCGTCGACGAAGGTGTGTCCGTGATGGACCCGCTCGGTGGGAACCTTCTTGGCAACGGGCGGGGTCAGAATCTTGTTCTCGGTGGTCATCGCTCAGCCCACCCACTCCGCGAACGACAATCCCGAAATGCGCTCGTACGCGTCGATGTAGCGTTGCCGCGTCGCCGCCACGATCTCCGCCGGAAGCGGCGGCGGCGGTGTGTCGGACGCGCGGTCCCAGCCCGACTCGGGGCCGGTGAGCCAGTTACGGACGAACTGCTTGTCGAAGCTCGGCTGCACCTTCCCAGCCTCGTACCCGTCGGCGGGCCAGTAGCGGGACGAGTCGGGTGTGAGGACCTCATCGGCGAGCACGAGGTTGCCCTTCTTGTCGAGGCCGAACTCGAGCTTGGTGTCGGCGAGAATGATCCCACGGTCGGCGGCGAAGTTGGCTGCTCTGCCGTAGATGTCCAGGGTGTCGTCCCGCAGCTTGATCGCCAGGTCTTGACCGACCTTGTCGACCACGACGTCGAAAGTGATGTTCTCGTCGTGCTCCCCCAGTTCCGCCTTGCTGGCCGGGGTGAAGATCGGATCAGGGAGCCGGCTGGCCTCCACCAACCCTTCGGGCAGGGCCACCCCGCACACCGAACCGGTCTCGTTGTAGTCGATCAGGCCGGAACCGGTGAGGTAACCGCGGGCGACACATTCGATCGGAACCATCTCGAGCTTGCGCACCACGAGTGCGCGGCCGAGGACCTCCTCGGGGATGCGACTGTCGTCGGGCTCACCCGCCAGATGGTTGCTGCCCCCGAGCACGCCGAAGAAGAAGACACTCATCGCGGTGAGTACCCGGCCCTTGTCCGGAATCGTGGTGCCGAGAACGTGGTCGTAGGCGGAGATCCGATCGCTCGCGACCAACAGCAGGTGCTCGTCGTCGATCGTGTAGAGGTCGCGGACCTTGCCACCGGCCAGATGGGCGTAGGAATCGAGTGAGGGGCGCACGGTGAGCCAGCCTATCGGTCCTGCCGGACAGACCGGGCGCTGACCTTGCGGCGCTCACCGCGTTCCGGGGCCGATCGTTGCTCTCTACCGTGAGGTCAGGACTCTGAGCCGACCGCGCGGAATACTCTCCTGAGCCATGTCGTTACCGTGGGTTACGACATGGTGTGATCCCAGGTACGAATCAGGTGAGCAATGACAACCGACACAGCGCCCGTCGATGTGGGGTTCCGGTCGGAGCGCGGTCCGGTACTCGTGGCGCTGATGCTCACGACATCCCTGGTCGCCCTCGACGCCACCATCATCTCCACCGCGGTATTCACCATCGTCGGCGATCTCGGCGGATTCACCCAGTTCCCCTGGCTGTTCTCTATCTATCTACTCACCCAGGCCGTGTCCGTGCCGATCTACGGCAAACTCGCCGACATCTTCGGCCGGAAACCGGTCATGCTTCTGGGGATCGGCCTCTTCGCGCTCGGGTCGGTCCTCTGCGGGCTCGCCTGGAGCATGCCGGCACTCATCGCCTTCCGCGCCGTGCAGGGCCTCGGGGCAGGCGCGGTCCAGCCCATGAGTATGACCATCGCCGGCGACATCTACACGCTCGCCGAACGTGCAAAAGCGCAGGGCTACCTCGCGAGCGTGTGGGGAATGTCGGCGGTGGTCGGACCGACGCTGGGCGGCGTGTTCTCCGAGTATCTGTCGTGGCGCTGGATCTTCTTCGTGAACATTCCGCTCTGCCTCCTGGCCGCGGTGATGCTGATCCGCAACTTCGACGAGAAGCGGGCGCGGATCCGCCGGTCGATCGACTACCCGGGGGCCGGACTGCTCGCCGTGGGCGCAACGCTCCTCATACTGGGCCTCCTCGAGGGCGGCCAGGCATGGGCGTGGAGTTCGCCGGTCAGTCTGGGAATCTTCGCCGCCGGCGGCGTGTTCCTGTTCGTCTTCGTCCTGGTGGAACGGCGAGCCGCGGAACCCATCCTCCCGCTCTGGGTGTTGACGCGACGAGTCCTCGCCGCGAGTAGCGTCGTCTCGCTTCTGGTCGGCGCCATCGTCCTCGGCCTCACCACGTATGTGCCCACCTTTGCCCAGGGTGTGCTCGGGACGGGCGCGTTGGTGGCCGGGTTCGCACTGGCCACGCTGACCATCGGCTGGCCGATCGCCGCGTCGCTGTCCGGGCGTGTGTACCTGCGCTTCGGATTCCGGGTCACGGCGACGGCGGGCAGTCTGCTGGTCGTCGCGGGCACCGCCCTCACGACCATCCTGTCCATCGAGTCGGCGGTGTGGCAGGTGGCGCTCTGCTGCTTCGTCATCGGCGGCGGGATGGGCCTCGTCGCCAGCCCCACCCTCATCGCCGCGCAGGCCAGCGTCGACTGGTCGGAGCGCGGTGTCGTCACGTCCACCAACATGTTCGCCCGGTCGATCGGCAGCGCCGTCGGGGTCGCCCTCTTCGGAGCCCTCGTCAACGCCCGCCTCGACGGCACCGAGGACCCCGCCCGCGCCGATCTCGCCGACGCCCTGCACCTGGTCTTCGTAGCCGCCCTCGGCGCCGCGGTGATTCTCGTGCTCGCCGCCGTGGCGATGCCGAAGAAGTCCGCCGCTGCACCTACGCCGAGTGCCGCGCCGCCGGCCGGCCAATGACGGTCGCGTCGGGCCCGTCGTTGCAGAAGCCTGCCCTCCCCGCCGCGTGTGGGTGACGTTGACCAGCATCGAAATCGGCACCGAACCAAAGGTTAGGCTAACCATATAGTCTGACGTGAGTTCGCCGGTTATCGAGAGGGGATCACACATGGAATCGACGGCAGTCGCCGAATCCGCCGCCATCGGAACGGATTCACCGTCGAGCACACCGTTCATCCTTTCCCGCCCCCACGGCACGGTCGTTGCCGTGGGAGCCCGTGCGCAGTACGACTCCGCCCTCGCGGCGGCCGAGGCGCTGCGCGACGGGCGTGCCACCGCGATAGTCGGCGCGCTCCCCTTCGACCCCGAACACCCCGCCGCACTCGTCACTCCGCAGTCGCTGAACCACGAACCCGGGAGCTGGAACGGCGAGTACCGCGGAATCCCGCGCATCCGGATCGGATCACCGATTCCCACGGAGGCCGAGCACGTCGCTCGGGTGGAAGCCGCGCTACGCGAATTGCGTTCGGCGGACAACACTCTGGAGAAGGTGGTCCTCGCCCGGTCACTTACACTGCACGCGGACGAACGTCTGCACCCCCATGCATTGCTCGCCCGACTGGTCGCACACGACCAGGGCGGCAACGGTTTCAGCGTCGGTCTGGGCGCGGCTGGAAGCGCCTGGTCGGGAAAGCACCTCGTCGGTTCGAGTCCCGAGGTGCTGATCCGGCGCCGAGGAGACGCGGTGAGCTGTCACCCCCTGGCCGGTTCTGCACCGCGCCGCAGCGACCCCGAGTCGGATCGTCGTACAGGTGAAGGTCTCGCCGCGTCCGAGAAGAATCTGCGTGAACACGCGCTGGTCGTCGACGCGCTCCGGGCGAGCCTCGCACCGCTGTGCACTGAACTCGACATCCCCGACAGTCCGTCCCTCACCCGCACGCCTCACCTCTGGCACCTGGGCACACCCGTCTCGGGTCGGTTGCGAGACCGCTCGGTCACGGCCCTCGACCTCGCCGTAGCGGTGCACCCGACACCCGCCGTCTGTGGCACTCCCACCGACGCCGCACGCCGGCTTATCGCCGAACTCGAGGGCGACCGCGGCTTCTACGCCGGAGCGGTGGGCTGGACCGACTCCGACGGGGACGGCGAATGGATGGTTGGAATCCGGTGCGCCGAGATCGACGCCCGGGGCACCACGATCGTCGCGCACGCGGGCGGTGGCATCGTCGCCGCATCCGACCCTCACGACGAACTCGCCGAGACGACAACGAAGTTGGGGACGATCCTGGCCGGTTTGGGAGTGGAGCTGTGAGCGACGGAATCACCCTCGTCGTCGGCGCGGCCCACGGTATCGGACAGGCCACCGCCGTCACTCTGTCCCGGCGAGGTCATCGCCTGGTGTTGCTCGACCGCGACGGCGACGGGTTGCGCAGCACTGCCGCCCTCCTGGACCGGTCGCCGCTCGACACCGAGGTCGTCGACATCCGCGACTCCGACGCCGTCACAGAATCCGTACGACGCATCGAGGACCGGCACGGCCCTGTCACCGCGCTCGCGCACGTGGCCGGAATACTCGAAACCGGTTCGATACTCGACGCCGATCCCGCGAGCTGGCAACGCGTCTTCGACGTCAACGTCACCGGACTGGTCAACGTGTTGAGGGCCGTCGGAATCGAAATGCGCCAGCGCAGAGAGGGTTCGATTGTCGTGGTGGGCTCCAATGCTGCCGGCGTGCCGCGCACAGGAATGGGCGCGTACGGCGCATCCAAGGCCGCAGTCTCGATGATCGTCCGGGTCCTCGGACTCGAATTGGCCGAGTACGGAATCCGCGCCAACGTCGTGGCACCGGGTTCGACCGACACCGCCATGCAGCGGTCGCTGTGGTCCGACCCCGCCGACGACGAGGGAGCCCGCGCCGCGATCGACGGCGATCTCGCATCGTTCAAGGTCGGCATCCCCCTGGGCCGGATCGCGGAAGCCGCCGACGTCGCCGATTCCGTCGAATTCCTGCTCTCCGATCGCGCGCGGCACATCACCATGCAGGCCCTGTACGTCGACGGCGGCGCCACCCTCCGTGCGTGAGCCCGAACAGCTAGTTGCGAAAGGACTTTCGATGACCACGAGCCTGCGCGCTCCCCTCGCCGACACCACCGGATATCCCGCCTCCTTCGCCGAACGGTATCGGCAGGCCGGTTACTGGACTGACGAGACGTTCCAGCAGTTCCTCGGCGCACGCGCAGTGGAGTTCGAGGATGCCGTTGCGGTGGTGGGGCCGGACGCCACCGGAGGCGAATCGAGCCTCACCTACCGCCAACTCACCGAACGCGCCGGTCGATTGGCGGCCGGACTTTTCGGGTCGGGCATCCACCCCGGTGATCGGGTCGTCGTGCAGTTGCCGAACATCGTCGAGTACGTGGAAGTGGTCTTCGCGCTCTTTCGCCTCGGCGCGTTGCCCGTGTTCGCCTTGCCCGCGCACCGCGAGCGCGAGGTCTCCTACTTTTGCAGTTTCACCGACGCGGCCGCATACATCGTCACCGACCGGCATGCCGGTTTCGATTACCGCGCACTGGCCCGCCAGGTGGTGTCGTCTTCGGAACAGCCGCCGACGGTGATCGTCGCCGGAGACGCGCAGGAATTCGTTGCGCTCGACGATCTGCGGGGTTCGGCGCCGATCACCATCGAGTCGCCGGTCGACGCGGAGTCGGTCGCCTTCCTGCAACTGTCGGGTGGCACCACCGGAGTGTCGAAACTGATCCCTCGCACGCACGCCGACTACCTGTACTCGGTGCGTGAATCGGCTCGCATCTGTGGCGTCGACGAGCACACCCGCATGCTCGTAGTTCTGCCTGCTGCACATAACTTTCCGATGAGCTCGCCCGGCATCCTCGGGGTCCTGCACGCAGGCGGTCGCGTAGTGCTGGCACCGGATCCCAGTCCCGACACGGCCTTCGCCCTCATCGAGCGTGAAGGCATCACCATGGCGTCGCTCGTCCCACCACTGGCACTGGCATGGTTGGCCGCCGCCGCCCGCACCGAACGCGACCTGTCGAGTCTCGAGGTGATACAGGTCGGCGGCGCAAAATTCAGCGCCGAGGCGGCCAAGCGGGTGCGGCCCGAACTGGGATGCACAGTGCAGCAGGTGTTCGGCATGGCGGAGGGCCTCGTCAACTACACGAGACTCGACGACCCGGAGAGCATCCTCGTCTCCACGCAGGGCAGGCCGATCAGCCCCGACGACGAGGTGCTCGTCGTCGACGACCACGACGTACCCGTTCCCGCCGGCGCCTCCGGTCACCTACTCACCCGCGGCCCGTACACCATTCGCGGTTATTACCGAGCGCCCGAACACAATTCGACGGCGTTCACCGACGACGGTTTCTACCGCACCGGTGACATCGTTCGCCTCACCGACGACGGATACCTCGTCGTCGAGGGCCGGGCCAAGGATCAAATCAACCGCGGTGGCGAGAAAGTAGCCGCAGAAGAGGTAGAGAACCACCTCCTGGCACATCCCCGCGTCGCCGACGTCGCAGTGGTGTCGATGCCCGACCCCTACCTCGGCGAACGCACCTGCGCCTTCGTCGTCGTCCTCGGCGAGCAACCGACGCAAGGAGAACTCAAGAAATTCGTGCGCGGCCGCGGCCTCGCCGAGTACAAGGTCCCCGACAAGGTGATGTTCGTCGAACACTTCCCGGTCACAGGCGTGGGCAAGATCAGCAAGTCCGAACTGCGCCGAGCCCTCGAGAAGACCCTCGTAACACCGTAGGTCTCCGCTGTCGTCTTGCCTCGCTTCGCGATGACAGGTGCTGTCAAAACGTGCTGGAACTACCTCGGGGTCCAGCGCGCACTACTGTCGAGAGCATGTGTCTGGTCCTGTTCGCATGGCATTCCCACCCCGACCTTCCCTTGGTGGTGGCAGCCAACCGCGACGAGTTCTACGCCCGCCCCACCGAGCCGCTGCACCGCTGGGACGAGGGTTTCGTCGCCGGCCGGGACCTCCTCGCGGGCGGCACCTGGATGGGAATCAGTGACGGATTACGGTTCGCGGCCGTGACCAACGTCCGCGATGGGTCCCCTGCGGCCGGTGCGTTGTCCCGCGGGCGGCTGCCCGTCGATTTCCTCGTCTCCGAGGACTCGGCGGCCTTTCATGCCGACAGCGTCGCCGCAAACGGCAGTGCGTACGGCAGCTTCAACCTGCTCGTCGCCGACCGGGAGGAACTGTGGTGGTCTACCAACCGGCCACACGGCAAGCGGCACCGTGTGGAACCCGGCATCCACGGGTTGTCCAACGCCGAACTCGACACCCCATGGCCGAAGGTCACCGAGGGCACACGCGCGTTCAGCGCCGCCCTCGCCGCCGACGACGGTAAACCGGACGCCGACCTCGACGCGTATTTCGCCGTCCTCGCCCACAGCGAGCCGGCACCGTGGGAGTCGCTGCCCGACACCGGGGTCGGACGGGACCTTGAACGGGCACTGTCTTCGCGGTTCATTCACTACGGCGAGTACGGTACTCGGGCGTCGACCGTCCTCCGTGTCCGCTCGGACGGCACCTACGACATCACCGAACGCCGCTTCGACCCGAACGGGGTCACCGGCGAAGTCCGGTTCGACTCGGCGCAGGTCAGGTAAGCGACGATCGGATGACGCCGGCAGTCTGCTCCAGCGCCATCCGGCTGGGCGACGTCGGCATTCCGCGCAGCCCGAATCCGTCACCGTTCGTGCGGGGAACGACGTGGAGGTGAACATGGAACACCTCCTGACCGGCGGCGATTCCGTCGGCCAGGAAGAGGTTGACGCCATGGGCGCGTAATGACCCGTGCCGCAACGTGGTCGCGATCCGCTGTCCCGCGGTGAACACTGCGGCACCATCGGCGGGGTCGAGGTCGGACAGTCCGGTGGCGTGCCGCTTGGGAACCACCAGCAGGTGTCCGGGGGTCCACGGCCGGATGTCCATGAACGCCATCACCTCGTCGTTGTCGTACACGACGCTGGCTTCGGCGCGACCAGCGACAATTTCGCAGAAAGTGCAGTTCATGGGGTAGGCACCTCCGGTGCTTGTGCGCCTTTTTGGTAGTTCCCGCTACCAGAAAGGCGCACGGGCGGCGAAGCCGCCTACAGGATCGGGGACGGCTGGTAGGCAGCCGCCTCGGGGTTGGCGTCGACGAGCTTCTGTACCTCGGTCACCACTGCGGCCACCTGAGCTTCGGCCGCGCCGATGAACGCCTTCTTGTCGGCGAGCGCCTCGTCGAGGGCTGCCCGGTCGAGGGGGAGCCGGTCGTCGGCGGCGAGCCGGTCGAGGAGGTCGGGTTCCTTGCCCTGCTCGCGCATGGCCAGTGCGACGGCGACGGCGTGTTCCTTGATGACCTCATGCGCGGTTTCGCGGCCGACACCGGCCCGCACGAGCGCCATGAGGACCTTGGTGGTGGCGAGGAACGGCAGGTACCGGGTGAGTTCCTTCTCGATGACGGCCGGGTAGGCGCCGAATTCGGCGAGCACGGTGAGGAACGTTTCGATCAGTCCGTCGATGGCGAAGAATGCGTCCGGCAGGGCGACCCGGCGCACCACGGAGCAGAACACGTCGCCTTCGTTCCATTGGGCGCCTGCGAGTTCTGCGGCCATCGACGCGTAGCCGCGGAGGACGACCTGCAGTCCGTTGACACGTTCGCAGGAGCGGGTGTTCATCTTGTGCGGCATCGCGGAGGACCCGACCTGGCCGGGCTGGAAGCCCTCGGTGACCAATTCGTGTCCGGCCATCAGGCGGATGGTGTGGGCGAAGGAGGACGGCCCGGCGGCGACCTGGACCAGCGCGGACAGCACGTCGTGGTCGAGCGAACGCGGGTAGACCTGCCCGACACTGGTGAAGACGTGAGCGAAACCGAGGTGCTGCGCCACCTTCCGCTCGAGGGTATCGAGTTTGGCGGCGTCGCCGTCGAGAAGGTCGAGCATGTCCTGCGCGGTTCCCATCGGACCCTTGATGCCGCGCAGGGGGTAACGGTCGATCAGTTCCCGTAGCCGGGTGAGGGCGACGAGCAGTTCGTCTGCGGCGGAGGCGAAGCGCTTGCCGAGGGTGGTGGCCTGCGCCGCCACGTTGTGCGAACGACCGGCCATGACGAGGCCGCTGTACTCGGCGGCACGCTCGGACAGCCGTGCGGCCACCGCGACACCGTGTGCGTACACGTGCTCGAGCGACCGCAGGATCTGCAGCTGTTCGACGTTTTCGGTGAGGTCGCGGCTGGTGAGACCCTTGTGTACCTGCTCGTGACCGGCGAGTGCGTTGAATTCCTCGATGCGGGCCTTCACGTCGTGCCGGGTGACCCGTTCGCGGGCGGCGATGGAGTCGAGGTCGACCTGATCGATGACCCGCTCGTAGTCGGCGAGCGCCTCGGCCGGCACGTCGATGCCGAGTTCCGCCTGGGCACGCAGCACCGCGAGCCACAGCTGGCGTTCGAGCACGATCTTGTGCTCGGGCGACCACAACTCGACGAGTTCGGGGCTGGCGTAACGGTTGGCGAGGACGTTCGGGATGCGGGTCACGAGACTTCAGTTTACGGCGGCGCTAGAGGTGAACGTGGTCCGGCCGGTCCAGCGCCGGCGCGACGAGGTCGACGACGTCGAGCAGCATGGCCCGGGCGAGCCCACGAAGGTCGGGGTCGTGCTCGCCGAGGGCAGTCACCACGGCGCCGTCCACGGTGGCGACCAGGCGGCGCAGTTGTCCTTGCCGCACGTCGCGGTCGGAACGGCGCAGGGCCTCGGTGAGGATGTCGTCGAGCTGTGCTCGCAACCGCAGCTGAACCTCGCGTAGTTCGGGTCGACGCGCGCACGCGGTGAGCCGCTCGTACCGGCAGATCAAGCGTTCGCGACTGTCGTCGCTGATCAGTACCGGCCCGACGAGTAGTTCCACGAGAAGGTCGACGGTGGATTCGCGACCGCGACGACGGTGGGTGACGTCGTCTACCCGCGCCCGCATGACGGTGAGGTCGCGTTCACCGTTGCACTCGACGGCCTTCGCGATCAGCTCTTCGAGCGACGCGAAATAGTAGGTGGTCGATGCCAGCGGAAGGTTCGCGCGCGCGGCCACCGACCGGTGCCGCACCGCTTCGAAGCCGCCCTCCAAAAGCAGGTCGGCGGCAGCGTCGACAAGCGCCTGTCGGCGCCGTTCGCCCTTGGGAGTTGCCGCTGTCGACACCAATTCATCCTGCCAGCCGGGGGTGCCGCACCAGACCGGATTGGACTACAGACCGCGAAGTTTGCGCCGGGCGAAGTCACCAGGCTCGGCAAGAACGGCGACCGAGGTGATGCCGTGCGAGGACGAGCCAGATGATCGGAAGGAAGACGAGAGGCGGCACGCGGACGACGAGGACCCACAGGACCGCGGCGAGCACCGCGATCACGAACAGCAGCGTGCGCAGGGCCGCGGCCTCGCGTCCCGGATCCCGGCGGCTCGGCTCCGGCTCGTACTCGCCTTCGGTCCCGAAGCGCTGTTCGCCCGGAAGATCCGCGAACAGAGGTGCGAGGTCGGCTGCGGTCTTGGCGAGATACGCCTGACGGACCCGAGCATCGAACTCGTCGATGTCGAGGCGGCCGGCCGCAAAGTGTGCGGCGAGTGCCGTTGCGGCCTGCTCCCGCTCCAGGGTTCCTATGCGGAGTCCACCAGGAGTGGAAGGGTCTGGGTTGCTGATTTCGCTCATGGTTTCGCCTTTTGCCCGCGTGCGCCGCAACACTGTAATCCTGGTCATAGTGTAGGCCGACTTCGGTCGATCGCTAGAGCCAGCGCCGCAGCCGGATCAGCGCTTCCCGCACTTCCGCGGTGGACCCGGCGAACGAGAGACGGATGGTCCTGTTCCCGTGGACGGTGTCGAAGTCGATGCCGGGTGCCAGTGCCAGACCCGTGTCCTGCAGCAGTCGCGAGCACCACTGCGTCGACGTGTCACCATGGGCCCCACCGAGGAGATGACCGATGTCGGCGTACACGTAGAACGCACCGTCCGCGGGCGCCAGCTCGGTGATACCCAGTTCCGGTAGTCCCGTGAGAAGCAGTTCGCGGTTCACGGCGTAACGCTGGACGTGCGAATCGAGTTCGGCCCGCGACTCCGGTGTGAACGCCGCGATCGCCGCGTACTGCGAAATCGCCGGTGGGCACACCGTCATGTTCGACGCCAGGCGCTGCAGGGCACCCCTCAACCCGGCGGGTACCAGCATCCACCCCAGCCGCCAGCCAGTCATCGAGAAGTACTTGGACACCGACCCGACGACGACGGATTCCCGCGACGTCTCCCAGGCGCTCGTCATCGTCTGCCCGCCGTATCCGATGCCGTGGTAGATCTCGTCGGATATCAGGAGGGTGCCGTGGTCGTCGCACCACCGAGCGAGACCCGCCAATTCTTCGGGATCGATCACGGTTCCGGTGGGGTTGGCGGGACTCGCGACGATGAGACCGGCCGGGGCTTCGGGGAGCGCCTCGAGCATCGCGACCGTCGGCTGGAATCGGGTGTCGGCACCGCAATCGAGTTCGACGACGTGGCAACCGAGGGCGGCGAGGGTATTGCGGTACGCCGGGTAACCCGGGCGAGCGACGACCACGGTGTCGCCCGCATCGAAAGCGGCGAGGAACAGCAACGTGAAAGCTCCGGAGGAACCCGTGGTCACCACCACGTCCTCGGCGTCGACGTCGATACCGGACTTGGTGGAGTGGTACTCGGCGATCGCGTCGCGGAGTCCCAGGATTCCGAACGTCTCGGTGTAGCCGAGCAGGTGTCCGTCGAGGACCTGCCGGGTGGCGCTCAGCACGGGCTTAGGCGCCGGGGTCGAAGGCTGCCCCGCTGCGAGAGTCAGCACGTCCCCGTGGGTCCGTTCGCGCTCGGCGGCGGCCTTCCACACGTCCATCACGTGGAAGGTCTGAATGTCGGATCGCTGAGATTCGGAGCGCACCCCTCGACGCTAGCGTGACACCGTCAACGCCCGGCCAACGCATCCCGTTGGGACTCGACCGTCTCGCGGACGGCAGCCACGACTGCAGCCACCTCGGGCCTGCGGAGCGATTCGGGACGCGCGACGAGCCAGTACGCGAGCGTCGCCTCCACCTGTCCGGGCAGCACGCGAACGAGGTCGTCGTGCCGGTCGGCCATGAAGCACGGCAACAGCCCGATCCCCGCGGCGGCGCGGGTGGCCTCCACATGGACGAACACGTTGGTCGAGGTCACCGACTCCCGCATCGACACGGTGAGCCGGCGCGCCAGGTCCAGTTCGTCGACCTGCAGCATCGAGTCGATGAAGTACACCAGGGAATGGTCGGCGAGTTCGACGACGGTCCGCGGAGTGCCCTTCCGCTCGAGATACGACCGCGACGCATACAGACCGAGGGTGTAATCGGCCAGCCAGACGGCCTCGGCGCGGTGCACCTGCGGTTTGCCCACGACCACCTCGATGTCGAGACCCGAACGGTGCTGTGAGGCCCGGCGTGTGACCGCGACGATCTCCACGGACACCTCGGGATGTCGGCGGCGAATCAACGCGCCCGCGGGTGCTGCGATGTACGCACTGAACCCGTCCGTAGCCGAGACGCGCACCACGCCCTTGAGGCCATCACCGCCGCCTGGCTCGGCGACGAGGCCGTGCACAGCGGCTTCCACCCGCTCGGCCGCGGTCAGGGCCTGCTGCCCCAGTTCGGTGAGTTCCCATCCGCCGGCGGCCTTCACGAGCACACGACCGCCGAGGGTTCTCTCGAGGTTCGTGATGCGCCGGGAGATGGTGGTGTGATTTACACCGAGGTCGTCGGCCGCGGTGTTGAAGCGGCCGGTGCGTCCCACCGCCAACAGCACGAGCAGGTCATCTGCGCTGGGCATGGACGTTTCGGAAGTCATGTCTGCATATTTGCACACGGGGGTTGCATCATGCGCCATTGTGTGCACACAAATATGCATCAATACTCGGCAGACAACACCCGATGTGTCCCCAGTCACAGGGCAGCAAGGAGCGGCAGATGAGCGTCGACGAGACACTACGCACGGAAGAGACCCCACCGTCGGGGCTGAAGAAGGTGGTCGGCGCGTCGATGGCCGGCACCGTGGTCGAGTGGTACGAGTTCTTCCTCTACGGCACGGCGGCGACCCTGGTCTTCAGTAAGGTCTTCTTCGCGGCCGGAGACAACGAACTCGATGCCATCATCGCGGCCTTCGTCACCTACGCGGTCGGCTTCGTCGCCCGACCGCTCGGCGGCATCGTCTTCGGCCACTTCGGTGACAAGTTCGGCCGCAAGCAGCTGCTGCAGTTCAGCCTCGTCCTCGTGGGCACCGCCACCTTCCTCATGGGCTGCCTGCCCACCTTCGCTCAAATCGGTTACTGGGCGCCGGCGTTACTCGTCACGCTTCGCTTCATCCAGGGCTTCGCGGTCGGTGGCGAATGGGGCGGCGCGGTGCTCCTCGTCGCCGAGCACAGCCCCAGCCGGTCGCGCGGGTTCTGGGCTTCCTGGCCGCAGGCCGGCGTTCCGGCCGGCAACCTGGTGGCCACCGTCGTACTGCTCATCCTGACGACGACCCTCCCGGACGCAGCCTTCCTGAGCTGGGGCTGGCGGGTGGCCTTCTGGCTCTCCGCCGTGATCGTCCTGGTCGGCTACTACATTCGCACCAAGGTGACCGATGCGCCGATCTTCCTCCAGGCCCAGAAGGATGCCGAGAAGATCAAGGAGACGTCGTTCAACGTCTTCGAGGTGGTCAAGCGCTACCCGCGCGGCGTCTTCACGGCAATGGGACTGCGGTTCGGCGAGAACGTCATGTACTACCTCGTCGTCACCTTTTCGATCACCTACCTCAAGGTGGTGGTCCACACCGACACCGCGCAGATCCTGTGGTGGATGCTGATCGCGCATGCGGTGCACTTCGCGGTGATCCCGCTGGTGGGACGGTTGTCCGACAGCATCGGCCGCCGCCCTGTCTACATGATCGGTGCTCTGACCGCGGGAACCTGGGGTTTCTTTGCCTTCCCGATGATGAACAGCGGCCACAACGCCGTCATCCTCGGCGCCATCGTCATCGGCCTGGTGTTCCACGCCTTCATGTACGCGGGCCAGCCCGCGATCATGGCGGAGATGTTCCCCACCCGGATGCGCTACTCGGGCGTCTCGCTCGGCTACCAAGTGACGTCGATCGTGGCCGGCTCCCTGGCCCCCATCATCGCGGCGAGCCTGTTGAACAGGTACCACTCCTCGGTCCCCATCGCGATCTACCTCGCGATCGCCTCGCTCGTCACCGTCGTCGCCGTGGTCGTCGCCAAGGAGACCAAGGGCATCTCCCTCGAATCGATCGACGCGGCCGACGCCCGTACCCTGGCCGCGGAAAAGGCCGGAGCGCCGGCATGACCGCCCGCGACCTCTCCGGCCGCACAGCCCTCGTCACCGGTGGCGCGAGCGGAATCGGTGCAGCGTGCGCGCGACACCTGGCCGCGCGTGGAGCACAGGTCACCGTCGCAGACCTCGACGATGTCGCGGCCAAGACGCTCGCCGAGGAGATCGACGGAAGCGCCTGGCACGTGGACCTTCTCGACACCGATCAGCTCGCCGATCTGCGCCTGAAGACAGACATCCTCGTCAACAACGCCGGTATCCAGAGCGTCAGCCCCATCGAGGAATTCCGCGTCGAGGACTTCCGCCGGATCCAGACACTGATGGTGGAGGCACCGTTCCTGCTCATCCGTGCCGCGCTCCCCCACATGTACGCGCAGGGATTCGGCCGGATAGTGAATGTGTCCTCCGTGCACGGACTTCGGGCTTCGACATTCAAGGTGGCGTACGTGACGGCCAAACACGCGCTCGAGGGCATGTCCAAGGTGACCGCCCTCGAGGGTGGGTCGCACGGTGTGACCAGCAACTGCGTCAATCCCGGTTACGTGTCGACGCCGTTGGTGCAGAAGCAGATCGCCGATCAGGCACAGCTGCACGGCGTCAGTGAGGCCGACGTGGTCGAGAAGGTGATGCTCACCGAGAGCGCGATCAAACGGCTGGTGGAACCGGATGAGGTCGCTTCCCTCGTCGGATGGCTGGCCTCAGCGGACGCCGGCATGGTCACCGGCGCCTCGTACACCATCGACGGCGGGTGGACGGCGCGATAACCAACCGGCCCGGAAAAGGCGTGCACCCCTGAAATGTTCAGGGGTGCACGCCTTTCAGTACTCGAACAGGAACAGGCCTAGGGGATAGCTATACGCCCCTCGACTGCGGCCAGCCCGATGTCCTTACGGAAGTGGCTGCCCGGCAGCTTGATTGCGGCGATCTTGGCGTAGGCGTCCTCGCGTGCTTCGCTGAGGTTCGCGCCGACCCCGACAACACTGAGTACACGCCCGCCCGCCGACACCACCTGTCCGTCGACGAGCTTCGTGCCGGCATGGAGAACGCCCTCCCCGTCGGCGCCGCTGATCACGTCACCCGTGCGGGGCGTCGCCGGATAGTGCTCGGCCGCCACCACCACGGTGACCGCCGAACCGTCCTGCCATTCGAGCGGCGGAACCTGATCGAGCGTGCCGGTGGCCGCCGCGTTCAGCAGCTCACCCAGCGGACTCTTCAGCAGGGCGAGTACCGCCTGGGTCTCGGGGTCGCCGAAGCGGCAGTTGAACTCGACCACGGCGGGGCCATCTTTGCCGATTGCCAGACCGGCGTACAGCAGGCCGCTGAAGGAGCTGCCCCGGGCGACGAGCTCCGCCGCGACGGGCTTGACGACGTCGTCGACGATCTGCGTGACCATCTTCTCGGGCAGCCACGGCAGCGGGGTGTACGCGCCCATCCCGCCGGTGTTGGGTCCGGTGTCACCGTCGCCGACGCGCTTGTGGTCCTGGGCAGGGAGGAGCGGCACCACGGTGTCGCCGTCGACGACGCAGAACAGCGACACCTCGGGGCCGTCGAGGAACGATTCGAGGAGGACCGGGTGCCCGTTTTCGAGCAATTCGGCGGCGTGATCGCGGGCAGCGTCCCGGTCGGTGGTGACCACGACGCCCTTGCCTGCCGCGAGGCCGTCGTCCTTGACCACCCAGTTGGGTCCGAAGCGGTCGAGGGCTTCGTCCAGCTTGGCGGGAGAATCGACGACCTCACTGTGCGCGGTCTTCACACCGGCGGCGGCCATCACGTCCTTGGCGAACGCCTTGGAACCCTCGATGCGCGCGGCATCGGCCGAAGGGCCGAAGCAGGCGATTCCCGCCGCGCGGACGGCGTCCGCAACACCCAGCACCAGCGGGACCTCGGGGCCCACCACGACCAGGTCGGCTTCGACCTTCTTCGCGAGATCGGCGACTGCCTCCCCGGAGGCGATGTCGACGGAGTGCTGCTCGGCGATCTTGGCTATCCCGGCGTTCCCGGGAGCGCACATCAGGGCAGTGACACCTGGATCACGAGCGAGGGCGAGGAGGAGGGCATGTTCACGGGCTCCGGAGCCGATAACGAGTACGCGCACGGTGTCAGCGTACGGGCCCCGGAATGCCACCGGTGAGGGTGGCCGGGAACACCCCCTGTGAGTACTTCTTAACAGCGGGCGGTTAAGAAGTACTCACGGGCGACGGCACTACCCTCCGCGACGGCGTGGGCGACTTTGCGCGGAACGAGTGCGTCGCCGATGACATGGACGCGTGCGCCTTCCGGCGCGAGGAGCGACCAGTCGAGCGAGCGCCGCTCACCGGCAACGACTACCCGGTCGACGTCGAGACGCGCCTTCTCCCCCGACAGGGTGTTCTCGAACTCGACCGTGCTGTCGGAGACGCCTACCAGCGAGGACAGCACCTGCACGTCGACCGGTTTGCCCGACAGCCGACGCAGATACTGGACGCGACTCTCCGGAGGAAGACCGGAGGCGAAGGCCGGGGCAGGCGTCAGGACCGTCACGCGGTCGGCGCCCGCGGCGAGCGCCGCTTCGACCGAACTTGCCGCAGGCCACAGCCCGAATCCGTCGTCGACCACCACGACGTGGCCGGCGCCGCGCAGCAGCTCTCCTCCCCCGATCAGCGCCTGCGAGGAGAGCAGGGACTGCGCCCCTACCGCTTCCGCAGGAAAGGTATCCACGGCACCGACGGCCAGGACCACCTCATCGAAATCCTCCAACTCCGTGGCGCATACCGCGTGGCCCAGGCGGATCGACACCCGCGGCATGGCGACCGAGTAGTAGTCGAGGAGGCGACGCCAACCGCTGCGGTTCGGCGCGTCCGCGGCTATCGCAAGCTGGCCACCTATCCGCTCTCGCTGTTCGAAGAGTGTGACGTCGTGGTCGGATGCGAGCCGCATCGCACACTCGAGCCCGGCGGGACCGGCGCCTACAACGGCGATTCTTCGCCGGGTACTCGATCGACGCGTGGGACCCAGCGTCAACGGATGCGCGGGACGCGTGGACTGGCCCGGTGGTGCAAGGTCAGGATTGACCGAGCAGAGAAGGACCGGGTCGAATGCCCTGCAGTCCTCGTTGCACGACACACAAGGTCGGATCGACGCTTCCTGGCCGGTCAGTATTTTTCTGGGGAAGTTGGGGTCCGCTATGAGCGGCCGGGCGACACCGACGAGGTCGGCTCCCGACTGCAGTGCTGCTTCGATGGATGCACCGGTGCGAAAGGACTGTGACACCAGCAGCGGCGTCCGGGTGGCGGCACGCAACCGTCCGACCTCACCGAGTAGCGGTGGGTCGGCGACAGCCATGTCGCGGACGTAGGTGGTGCGAACGCCGACGGTGACGTTGACGTAGTCGAACTCGGAGAGGTGCGGCAGCACCTCGCAGAGCCCGTCCACACTCAGGCCGGCCTCGTCTTCGCCTTCGGCAGACACGCGAACGCCCAGGACGACACCGGGGCAGGCGTCACGAATAGCGGACGCGATGCGGTCGAGGATGAGGACACGCCGAGCAACCGTTGCAGCGTCTGGGCCGAAGTTGGTGTTCGGTGAAAGGAATTGCGCCAGCAGATATCCGTGCGCTGCGTGCAGTTCGACGACCTGAAAGCCGGCGGTCCACGCGTGAACAGCGGATACACGGAAGGCGTCGACGATCCCGTCGACATCGGCGTGAGAGAGGACGCGTGGTCGCGTCGGTTCACGAGGCGAGCGGACGTCGGTGGGTGCGACGGGATGGCTCCACAGTTCGGCGCCGAGCGTTTCGCGCCCGAGGTGCACGAGCTGGCAGGCCGCTGCGGCTCCCTCGTCGGTGATCGCCCGCGCCCGCGCCTCGAGACCGGCGACGACTTCGGGACGCCAGGCCTCGGTGATGTTGCCGTTGCGATTACTCGAACCGGGTGCCACCACGGTGCCGCCGACGATGAGCATTCCGGCGCCGCCGGCCGCACTGCGGCGCCAGTAGTCAGCGTCTCCGGGTGACGGGATACCGCCGGCGACTGCCCCGGATGCGTGCGCCGTGCCGACCAGCCGGTTCTTCAACCGGAGTGAGCCGAGCTGTAGCGACTGCGCCGCACGAAGTGTCGTCATGCCAACCTCCTAAGTGAACTGGATTCACTTCACGCTAGCAGGTGATTGACATCACAAGAAGATTTCCTTAGATTCAAACTGATATCAGTTCACTTCAGGAGGCATCATGCCGTTCGTTCTCGTCGACCGCGCAGCAGCGGACGCCGCCCCAGTGCTCCGCAACGACGCGGACACGGACGGAGGTGGCGCGCCTCCCCTCGATCCGTCACCGAACACACAGGTTCGCATTCCGCGAACCGATTCCGGAAGGACCTTCATGCCATGAGAAGTGTGCCGATAAAGCTGATAGCCGTCGCGGTGGTCGCCGCTTTCGCCTCCGCCGCTTGCGGATCCGGTGGTTCCGGTGTCAATAGACCAGTGTCCGGCAGTTGGGACGACGTCGTTGCCGCAGCCAAAGGCGAAGGCAGTGTGCTGCTGTACTCGAGCCAACTACCCGCCAACCTCGAAGCCCTCGAAGTGGCCTTCGAACAGGAGTATCCCGAGATCTCCCTCGAGTATGTCCGGGGAACTGACGCCGACATCAACCCGAAGGTCGAGGTCGAGAATCAGACGAAGCGCGGCACCGCCGATGTGCACATGATGACCGACGCCGCGTGGATCGAAACAGCTGCCGCGTCGGGCACCTACTCGACCGACCTCATCGGCCCGGCATTCGATGCGCCGGACTACGAACCACAGTCGAGCATCATTTCGGACAAGTTCTTCCTGACGAGTGCGGCGGTCTTCGCACTCGGATGGAACACGACGGCGCTTCCGGGCGGGCTCCGGAAGCCGGCAGACCTCCTCGACCCGGCGTTGAAGGGCAAGATAGGTATCGTCAACCCATCGGGGATCGCCTCCTACGTCGATTTCTACCGCTTCTTCGAGAAGAACTTCGGTGCCGATTACCTTCAGAAGCTTGCGGAGCTGGAACCGCGGATCTACCCGAGTGCATTGGGGGTTGCTCAGGCCCTGACCTCCGGCGAGATTGTCGCAACCCCGGTCGTGCAACCTTTGGTGCGCGAGAAGGAATCGGGCGCACCGGTAGACTGGGCCCTGCCCTCACCCCCGTGGGGAACGCCTTGGTTCACGCACGCTCTTTCCGCGGCACCGCACCCGAATGCGGCTCAGGTGCTGGCGAATTTCATGGTCACTCCGGCCGGCCAGAAGGCATTGTCACTCGGCTACGCGAGCGCCCTCCCCAACATCGAAGGCAGCGTCGCACGAGCCCAGGACATCACTCTGCCCAATCCTTCCGATCTGACGCCCGAATCACTCACCGAATACCAATCCGACTGGGAACAGCGATTCATCCAGTGACTACATACGACGCGCGACTGCGCGACACCTGCGCTCTCGTCACCGGTGCTGCACGAGGGATAGGCGCCGCAACCGCCAAACTCTTCCACGCCCACGGGGCAACGGTCTACCTGTGCGATGTCGACGACGACCTCGGCAACGGCGTTGCGGCGAAACTCGGTGCGCGGGCGCACTACCGGCACCTGGACGTCACCGAGGAGTCTCAGTGGAAGCGCGTGACCACCGAGATGGCAGATCGCGGGCATCCGATGCGGATCCTCGTCAATTCCGCAGGCGCCGCTTCCAAAGCCTCCATCATGGAGACTTCGCTCGCCGACCTGCGGCGCATGATCGACCTCAATCTCGTGGGCACCTTCCTCGGCCTGCAAGCCGCAGGCGCGGCGATGACCACCGGGGGCTCCGTCGTCAACCTCTCTTCGCTGCGTGGTGTTCTCGCGACTGCCGAGCTCGGTGCGTACGGTGCATCGAAGTTCGGTGTTCGCGCCCTGACCCGCGTTGCGGCGCTGGAGTTCGCGGAATCGAATATCCGGGTCAACGCGGTCTGCCCGGGCAGCATCGACACGGCAATCACCGCCGGCTCCGACTTCGCCGACGATGACATGGAGGCCTACGTGAAATCCATTCCGTTGCAACGACGGGGACTGCCACTGGAGGTGGCGAAGGCCATTCTATTCCTCGCGTGCGAGGACAGTAGTTACATCACCGGCTCCGATCTCATGATCGATGGCGGAACCTCCGCGGGCGCAAGGACCCCGAAGCGTTCGTCGCCGTGAGGCCCAGTTGCCCACAGCGTCTTGCACCGGGGTCACACCAGCGCTATCGTGAATTGAATTGAATTCACTTTACTTCCGGACCAAGTTCGGAAGCAGGCCGTCGAACTGACGCCATTCCCGACAAACCACTCGCAACCAAGCAGGTGCCAAGGTGACATCGCAATTCAGGGTTTCCAACCTGACCAAGACCTTCGGGTCGAACACCATCGTCGATCAACTAGACCTCGACATCGAGGACGGTGAGTTTCTCGTCCTCCTCGGACCGAGCGGTTGCGGAAAGACGACCACGCTCCGCTGCATCGCCGGCCTCGAAACACCCGAGGACGGGTCGATCACCTTCAAGGACCACACCGTCTTCGATGCGTCGACCCGGATCAACGTTCCAGCGTACAAACGCAATATCGGCATGGTCTTCCAGTCCTACGCGCTGTGGCCCAACATGACGGTGCGAGAGAATATCCGGTACCCGTTGAAGGTTCGGCGGATGAAGAGCGCTATCGCCGCCGGACAGGTCGAGACCGCAGCGGGCATGGTGGATTGCGGAGCCCTGCTCGACCGGTACCCGTCCCAACTCAGCGGAGGACAGCAACAGCGAGTGGCGGTGGCCCGCGGCTTGGTCGCCCAACCCGACCTGGTGCTGTTCGACGAACCGCTGAGCAATCTCGATGCACGCCTGCGCGACCAAGTCCGGTCTCAGATTCACCAGCTCCACCAACGTCTGGGCTTCACAGCCGTTTTCGTCACTCATGATCAGGCCGAGGCGTTTGCACTCGGTGACCGACTCGCCATCATGAAGGCCGGCAAGATCGAACAGTACGACACCCCGGAGCGGGTGTACGAGACCCCGTCCTCCGACTATGTCGCCGCGTTCATCGGGATGGCGAACCGACTCGAACTCTTCCGGCGGCACGAGGGGTGGACAACGCGGGCCGGGACGGCTATCGAACTCGACACCGCCGGCATCTCGGGCGAATACATCAGCGGCGATGCGGCTCTCGGAAGACTTCGGCCCGAAGACCTGACGCTGCACCGCTCACTCGACGAAGTCCGCCCGGATGATGTCGGCCTTACCGGCGAGCTCGTCACCTCGGAGTACGGGGGTCGTTATTTCGACGTGACGGTGAACGCCGGAGGTGAACGGTTGTACCTTCGCGCAGATGCCGTACGGCACGGGGCCTGGTTGCGCGGCGCCACCCCGGGGTCGCCCCTGGCAGTCAGCTTCTCCCCCACCAAGCTACGTGTGTTTCCGCACCCGGACAGTCACGTGGACCCCAACATTCCCGTGCTCGCCCAGGCCGCCGCCGGATCGGAGGCGTGATGGCTACCGTTGCCGTGAGGAGCGGCGCACGTCCGTTCGTCTTCAGTACAGTGTGGCGCACCCGACTCGGGTACGGTGCCTTGCTGGCAGTTCTCGCGTACCTCGTCGTGTTGCCACTGTTTCGGTTGCAGACGCTGGCGTTCGAGGACGGCGCTCGCGGGTTTCAAGCGCAGTACGGCCGGTACGACATCGGCCAGACCATCAAGACGACCATCGCCCTCGCGGTCTCGTCACTCGCCATCGCAATGGTTTTGGGAACGATACTCGCGTTCGCGGCGAGCAGGCTGCCACGCCGGCTGAGCTTTCTCAGAATCGTTCCCATCCTGCCCATCGTGATGCCCGCGGTAGCCAACGTGGTCGGGTGGGCATTTC
Source organism: Rhodococcus sp. WAY2 (assembly GCF_009859915.1). Classification (NCBI taxonomy): domain Bacteria; kingdom Bacillati; phylum Actinomycetota; class Actinomycetes; order Mycobacteriales; family Nocardiaceae; genus Rhodococcus; species Rhodococcus sp. WAY2. The sequence continues at coordinate 1,226,003 of NZ_CP046572.1, read as the reverse complement.
TCCTTTCGCCCGGGCCCGGGTACCTGAACGCACTACTGCGCAAGCTTCCCTGGTGGAACCACGTGAACTCTGGGCCCGTCGACATTTACAGCACACCGTGGATCATCATTCTCACGGGTTTCGGACTCACTTCCTTCGTCTACCTTTTCGTCAGCGCAGGAATGCAGAACATCAGTTCCGAGCACCTCGAGGCGGCCCAGATCAGCGGATCGTCGACGCTCGGGGTGTTCTTCCGGGTAGTTCTCCCGCTACTTCGTCCCTCCCTGGTGTACGGCGGCGGAATTGCACTGCTGCTCGGTCTCGGCCAGTTCACCGGTCCTCTCCTACTGGGACAGAACACTGGTGTGAAGGTGCTCACCACCGAGATGTATCGGCGGGTGTCGGAGTCGCCGGCGGACTTCGCCGCCGCAGCCGCGGCTGGCTCGCCGCTCGTCATCTTCGGTGTCGTCGTCGTACTGGCGCAGAAGATGCTCCTCGGCAATCAGTCACGCTTCGTCACGCACGGCGGAAAAGCGTTCGCTCCCGACACCGGCCGCTCGGCCTGGGCCGCCGTGTGCATTTCGGTCTATGCGATGCTCGCACTCGTCGTCCCGCTGATCGGACTCGTCATCGTGGCGGTGTCGCCCTATTGGTCGGAGACACTGTCTTGGAGCCTGTTCACACTCGATAACTTCCGGGCACTCTTCCAGACGGCGAGCATAGTCGACTCCGTGTACACGAGTCTCCTCACCTCCGTGGTGGCGGTCGCCATCTGCGTGCCGATCGGCTACCTCACCGCCACGCTGCTCGTGCGTGGCCGCAAACACAGGGTGCTGGGAACCATCGGTGACGTCATCACCGCTCTCCCCCTGGGTATTCCCGCGGTGATCTTCGGCGTCGGATTTCTGCTCACCTACACCCAGCCTCCGCTGATCCTCTACGGGACCAAAGCGGTCATCATCCTCGTCTACGTCGTACTGATGGTGCCCTTCGCCACCCGAATGCAGATGACCGCCATGCTGTCGCTCGGAGAGACCTACGCCGAGGCGTCGGCGACAAGCGGTGCGAGCCCGTTAGTCACGAATGTGCGGGTGATTCTGCCGCTGATGAGGCCGGCCGTGCTCAGCTCCGTCGCCTTGATGTTCATCCTGCTGACCCACGAGTTCGCCGCCTCTCTGCTCGTCCGCGCCGCCACGACACAGGTGATGGGTACGCTTCTGTTCGACCTGTGGGAGAACGGGTCCTACCCGCTGGTGGCCGCAATGGCCCTGCTCATGACGGCCGTGACCAGCATCGGTGTCGTGATCGCGATGCTCGTCGGCGGACGAAACGTTCTGAGCAACCTCTGATGGCGACCGTATTCCTCCGGATTCGAACGAGTGACAAGGAGTCACGATGAGCGTCGGCCCTGACCGGCTTCGCAACAAGGTCGTCCTGGTGACGGGAGCGACCGGTGGTATCGGCGCGGAGATCGTCCGCAGGCTCGCCGAGGAAGGCGCCCACGTCGTCGCCACCGATCTCGAGAAATCGGTCTGCACGGACTTACTCCACACTCTCGCCCAGCCCGAACGTCATGCCGCGCACGCCTTGGACGTCTCCTCCGAGGAACAGTGGGAGGCCGTCGTCGCGGCGACCGAGGAGACGTTCGGCGCATTACACGCCCTGGTCAACAATGCGGCCATCGGCAGCGTTGCCACCGCGCAGGACGAAACGCGGTCCCACTGGGATCGGGTGATCGGGATCGGCCAGACCGGCACGTGGCTGGGCATGAAACATGCCGGCCCGCTGATCGAGCGGAGCGGCGGCGGTTCGATCGTGAACATGTGCTCGATACTCGGCACCGTGGGCGGTGTGGGTAACAGCGTCGCCTACGCAGCCGCCAAGGGCGCCGTCCGCACGATGACCAAGAACGCCGCCCTGCATTGGGCGAAAGCGGGAGTACGGGTCAATTCGCTGCACCCGGGGTTCATCGGTACGGCCCCATTACTCGAGCGTTGGGAGGGCAGCGAGCGTCACCGCCAGATGCTGGCCGGCACCCCGATGGGTCGACTCGGCCGCGGTGAAGAAATCGCGGCCGCAGTTGCCTTCCTGGCCGGCGATGACTCCACGTTCGTCACCGGCTCGGAGATCTACGCAGACGGCGGGTGGACGGCGGCCTGAGCGAAGCAGAAGAACATGGCCCCCGCGTGATGCGTGGGCCATGTTCTTCTGTGTAGCCGCTGGAGCATCAGCGTAGGCGGCACAGCGTCTTTCCGACGGTGCGGCCCTGCAGCATCGCGACGATGGCGTCCGGCGCCGACCCGAGGCCTTCGAACACCGTCTCCTCGACAACGAGGCGACCGTCGCGGAGGTAGCTCCCGACCTCGGCCCGCATGTCGCCGAGCAGATGGTCGTACGCTCCGGCCCGGAAACCCTGCACCGTCAGGTTTTTCGCAACGATCTGAAAGAGATTGCCCGGACTCGGTGCCGCCGTGTCCGCGTCATAGGAGGCGACGGCGCCCGCCATGGCCACCCGGCCGCCTGGCCGGAGGTGATGCAGGGCGGCCTCGAGATGCGTTCCACCCACGTTGTCGAAATATAGGTCGATGCCGTCGGGTGCCGCGCTCGCGAGCGCTCCGGCCAGGTCCGGGCTGTGGTAGTCGAATGCGGCATCGAGTTTCAGTTCGTCCAGTAGGAACCTGACCTTCTCGCCGGAACCAGTGCTGCCGACCACGTGGTGACCTCGGAGCTTCGCAATCTGCGCGGCGAGACTGCCGACCGCACCCGCGGCCGACGAGATCCATACGACGTCTCCGCTCGTGAGTCCACCGATGCACTGCAATCCCACGTACGCCGTGAGCCCGGAACTGCCCAGCGCTCCGAGATAGGACTGCGGCGGGTGCACACTCGTGTCGAGGCGTGTCACGCCACCGGCCCCGGCCAAGGTTTCGCTGCCCTGCCGGACCACCGCGAACTCGCGAAAACCTTTTATGTGCAGAACCGTGTCGCCCTTCTCGAAGCCCGGGTCACGGGACTCGAGTACCTCGCCGACAGCCAACCCGGTCAGCGTCTCCCCGATGCGGAACGGTGGGAGGTAGCCCGCGGGGCCCGTGGAGCCGAGACGCATCCTGACAGACGGGTCGATCGACGACCACGAGTTACGCACGAGAATGTCGCCGGGCATCAGTTCTTCGGGAACCGTCACCAGGTCGAGGTGGAAGTCCGACGGGCGGACCTTCCCCTGGGGATGGCGCGCCAGTTTCAGCTCATGACTCTGCATGGGATCCTTCCGCACTCAGGCGACGGAGAAGACGTCGCTGTCGTCTCGTCTTCGAACTGCGAGCCGGCCGCGATCGACCAGGGTATCGAGGTGGGCGAGGGTCTCACAGGTGGCGATCATTTTATTGAACGGGTCGAGCGTGGAGAACGGCTTCTCGCGTCGGGTCCACGTGACCGCGTCTGCGACGGCCGTCGCGGTCGCAGGCCCCAGCGACACCAGCGCGTTCTGCATAGCCATGAATCGTCGGTCATGATGTGCGAGTAGCTCTTCGACTCGGACATGCACGCTCGGTGTCGGATCTCCGTGCGCCGGCAGGAGGTGCGCATCGGGGCGGTCGAGCATTCGGGACAGCGAGTCGAGGTAGCGCCCCAGGGGCAGGTCCCACTCGCCGAGTTCGAATCCGATCGACGGAGTGATCGAGGGTAGGACGTGGTCTCCGCTGAAAAGCAGGCCGCGCTGGGTATCGTGAAAGACGATGTGTCCCTTGGTGTGACCCGGAGTGTGTACTACGTCGATCGCGTGCTGCCCGATCCGAAGCGGACCCGCGTCGAGCCAACAGTCGGGCTCTTCCCAGTCCGACAGGTAGAACGGTTCCGCCGCGGTCAGAATCTCGACAGTGTCTGCCAGGACGGGGGCTCCGGCGCGGCGGAGCTCGTGCAGCGAATCCGTCGGAACGTTGCTGCCGAGAGCACTGACGGCCGCCAGTCCGTCCGCCTCGGCAGCACCGAGGTGGACGCGTGAGCCGTGGCGGCGGCGGAGTTCGACGGCGAATGTGTAGTGATCGCGGTGCACGTGGGTGACGTAGATGTCGTGAATCTGCGCGGTGGTGTGGCCGATCCGGCGCAGTGCGTGCTCCATCTCCTCGAAGGTGTTGTCGACGCGCCATCCGCCGTCGACGAGCGCCAGGCCGTCCGGGGTCTCGAGGGCGTAGACGTTCACCGCACCGAGACCGTCGTCAGGCATCTGAAGGGGCACTCGATGCACACCGGGCGCCACCTCGTAACAGCCCGGCTCCATCCAGGGAGCCCTCACGATGTGCCGCTGCCCATTTCGACCATCGTCTTCTCCTCGCCCATGACGAGGATGCGCTTGCCACGCATCTGACCGACGTTGTCTACGGCGGCTTGCCATTGCGGGCTGGCGAGCGCGGCATCGAGGTCCTCACGGGAGTCGAAACTCAGAATCGAGACGCCGTCCCATTCCCGCGACCTGTCGTCCATCGCGTCGAGCACTTCGGTGTGCTGCCAGCGCCGCAGGCCCGGGAGTGGGTAGGTCACATCGGCGTGTTCGCCGCGCCACCACTGAATGAACTGTTCATGACTCCAGTCGTGCGGACGGGCGGCCAAGACGATCAAGTTGTACATCATCACTCCATAACTGACCTGAATTAAGTTCACTTGCGGTCGGTATGCGAAAGCCCCTCCGCTCATGCGTGCGTTATGCGCGGACGATGCGCAGAGTGGCGTCGCGAACTTGTCGGTTGAGCTGGTCGAGACTCATGTCGCCGTCGGGCCGATACCAACGCCACACGCTGACGACGAGCCCGAGGACCAGTCGGGCCATCAAACGTGGATCCGCGTCGGCGAAGACCCCGGCACCCATCCCTTTCGCGATGAGGAAAGACCACTCTTCTTCGATCGAGTTCACCAGTGCACGGGAAGTCTGGCGCTCCGCTTCTTCCTTCTCGGATTGACGGGGGGTGGCGAGCAGATCCATGTGGCTGTGCAGGATACGTCGCTGCAGGGCGTCTCGGGGGGTCGCTTCCAGGGCACTGGTGACGGCGGCGCCTAACGCCTCCACCGGATCATCGATGCCCTCGATTGCAGCAGCGAATCGCTCGAGGGACTCCGCCAGTTCGAGACGCATGATGGTCAACAGGCAGTGACCCTTGGACTCGAAATAGTGGTAGAGCGCCGTCTGGCCGATACCGACCTCGTCGGCGATCGACGCCCACTTGGTGTGCTCGAAGCCCACTTCACCGAAGCGTTCGATCGCGGCCGTGAGGATGAGCCCGCGCTTGGAACGCGGACCATCGCGGAGCGTCATGGCTTCTACGGACACGGGATCCCCATCCATCTGTTGTCGATCGGTACCGGTAATAATACCTGAACTGAGGTCAAGTCGGGTCGCATTTCAGGGGCTCGCGGTACCGGCGAGCAGACGTGTTGCAAGGTCCACCGCATCCGGCCGAGACAGTTTCCCTACCCTGTTCTGCGGCAGGTCGTCGATCGCGAAGACGAACTCCGGCCACTTGAATTTCGGAAACCCGATGCCGTCGAGGTGCGCGGTCACCTCGGCGAGGGTGATCGGCGCACCCATACTCACCACCAGGGCCGCGGCGCGCTCACCGAGCAGCTCGTCCGGAACCGGCACCACGCACACCTGCGACACGGTCGGAATGCGCGCGACGGCAGCCTCGACCTCGTTGATATCGATATTGCGGCCACCACGGATGATGATCTGCTTCTGCCGTCCCATCACCCGGATGCTTCCGTCCTCCGCGACTTCGACGAGGTCGCCGGTAGGCAGGAATCCGTCCGCGGTGAGTTCGGGCGGTGCCGGAATGCCTGCCCGCGCATAGCCGACGAACAGAGAAGGACCCTTGACCTGTGCATCGCCCACCCGCCCGGCCGGAAGGGGAGCGCCAGAATTGTCCACCGCTCGGACGACGGTGCCGGGGAAGGGACGACCGTCCCGCCCCAGGCGCACGGCCGGCTCGTCCGAGGGCAGCGGGGTGGTGTGCCCGAGGCACTCGGACATACCGAACACCCGCAGGAACGTCGTGCCTAGAGTTCGCTCGGCGCGACCGAGCGCACCGGCGTCCATCGGCCCGCCGCCGACGGTCATCGCTTTCAGCGAGGTAAGCGCACCCGTAGCGTCCGGCGCGACGGCCAGCTGGAGCGCCATGGTGGGGACAAGCATCGTCCACGCAACCTGGTGTTTCCGGATGACCGTAAGCGCGGCAGCAGGTTTCCAGCCATCCATACAGACCATCGGCGCGCTGAGCATCGCGGGGAGGTAGAGACCGAAGCAGAATGCGGCCACCGACGAGAGCGGGACGAACGCGGCAACCGGATCCCCGGGTTCGAGGCCGACCGCGTCGATGGTGCACCGGCCTGCGTAGCGGATCGCTGATTCCGACTGCACCACGCATTTGGGATGTCCGGTCGACCCGGACGTCATCGCAATCGCGATCCCGCCGTTCCATCGCTCGACATCGCTGACCGGCGATCGCGACCAGCGCACCGACCAGCCGCCCAGCGCGCTCGCCTCGTCACCGAAGCGGTCGTCCGGTACACCCCAGTGCGCAAGGGACTCCCGGTCGCCGATCACCACATCGGGTGCGATGTCGTGCAGGGCCACGGCGAACTCCGACGGGCCGGCATGCCTGCTGAACACGGCGACCACACCGCCCCGCAGCCCGACCGCAAGCGCCGCGGTCAGTGTCCGCCAGCTGTTGTCCGCCTGCACGAGCACGGTGGGCGATCCCCCGGGGCCGGCGTCCAACAGTGCGGCGAGCTCGGTCGCCGCCGCAACGATGGCGGCACGAGTCCACCCACCCGACGCATCGACGACCGCGACCTCGTCCGGCTCACTCTCTGCACGAGCCACGAATTCACGCGCCAGCTCCCACATCACGCAGCCTCCTCTTGGTTACTGAATCACAGTTGTTTCGGTCATGACACACATTGTCGGTGGTCACGGCACGAGGACGGCGCGCCCGCGGATCGCCCCGCGGCGCAGCCGGTCGTATATGTCGAGGGCGTCGTCCAAGCGGTATGCGGTCGACTCGACGCTCAGCAGCCCTCGATGCGCAAGATCGACTACCGCCTCGAGATCCGCGCGCGTTCCCCAGAACGGGGCGCTGACCTGCCAGCCGTTGGGTAGTCCGAGGTCCTTGCCGACTGTGAGCCGGCCTCCCCCGCTGCCCACGACCACCAGTCGGCCGCCGGGTCCGAGTAACTGCGCTGCCGCGTTCGTGGTGGCGTCTGAGCCCACGAAGTCGAAGACGACGTCGGCACCGGTCGACTGAGGAATTCTCGCGATGTCGGCGAATGCCGCGTCGGCTCCCAGCCGCATCGCAAGCGCGCGGGATTCCGGTCGCGGATCGACGGCGAACACGGTGCCGCCGCCGAGCGCGCGGAGAATTTGGACGGCGAGGTGGCCCAGTCCCCCGACGCCGACCACCACGGCTACCGATTGGTCGTCGACGAGATCCTGGTTCGTACGAATCGCGTGGTACGCCGTCAAGGCGGCATCGGCGAGCGGGGCGGCACTCTCCGGAGCAAGCCCCCCGGTGCGTACCACGAACCGTTCCGTGGGAACGATCATGGCCTCGGCCAGGCCGCCGTCGTAGCCGAGACCGTTGCCGATCGCGGGAAGCCGGCCGTCGGCCCGCCGACGCAGTTCGTGACAGTAGTTCTCTCTGCCTCGTCTGCAGTTGCGGCAGTCGCCGCAGGACCACACGCCATGGACCACTACGGACTCGCCGACCCACGAACTGTCGGCGGTGGGGCCCACACCGACAACGGTTCCGGCCACCTCGTGCCCGAGTGTGAGCGGCAGCGGGTAGTCGAAGACACCGGCGGGTGCGTCCATGACGTGCAGGTCGGATCGGCAGAGCCCGGCCGCCCGGACTTCGAGCAGCAGTTCGGCTCCCTGGGGTTCGGGGACCCGGACGGGCAGGACCTGCGCGGGTTCACCCCACCCGGTCAAGCGCACGGCTTTCATCGTCTCGATGGTCACCTTCCTCACCTACCTGGCTGCCCAACCGCCGTCGACGACGAGGGTCTGTCCGGTGACATACGAAGACGCGTCCGATGCGAGGAACAGCACGGCACCGTCCACTTCGCCCGCGCGGCCACCGCGGCCGAGCATCGTGTTGCGACGCACCCAGTCGGCTGAACGCTGGTTGCTGAACAATCCGTCGGTCATTTCGGTATCGAACCATCCGGGCACGACGGCGTTGACACGGACGCCCCGCCTGCCCCACTGACCCGCGAGCTCGCGGGTCAGACCGAGGATGCCCGCCTTCGAGGCTGCGTAGCTCGCGCCGCCGATGGGTGCTGTGGACACCAACCCGATGACCGAGGAGATATTGATGATCGAGATCCCCGCGTCGTCCGGAACCCCCGACGTGGCATAGGTGGCGAGATGGAATCCCGCTGCGAGATTGACATCGAGAATCGACGAGAACCCGTCGGCGGTTTCGTCCTCCGCGTTGGGCGGTCCGGGCTTTCCGGCATTGTTGACAAGGACGTCGACGTGGCCAGTTCGTTCGCGGGCGCGGTCGACGAGCCGGCGCCGGTCGGCGTCGACGGTGATGTCGCATTCGACCGGGACCACGGTGTCGACCTCCTCCGCCAGCGCGGCGAGCCGATCGACTCGGCGGGCTGCGGCAAAGACCGTCGCGCCTGCCGACGCCAGTGTCCGCGCGAATCCCATTCCCAATCCGGACGACGCACCCGTGACGACGGCGACGCGACCGCTCAGCTCGAACAGCTCGGGTACCTGCATGTGTTGGCTCCTACTCGTGTTCGTGGCACCCGCGTCAGTAGACGGCGGTGCGTCCGCCGTCTACGGGGATGATCGCGCCCGTGGTGTACCCGGCACGGTCACCGGCCAGATGCACGACGAGGCCGGCGATCTCATCCGGACGCCCCAGCCGTCCGGCCGGAAGCCGATCGACGATCTTCCCGATGAACTCGTCGTCCCATTCGGCCGCCATGTCGGTCGCGAATCCGCCCGGCATGATGCAGTTCACTCGCACCTGGGGCGCGTATTCCTGGGCGAAGGCCATCGTCAGCGCGTTGAGGCCGTTCTTCGACGCCGCATACATCGCCTCCGGCGGGCTGGGCCGCAGCGCTCCGATACTCGAGATATTGATGATCGAACCGCCCCCTGCCGCACTCATTCTGGCTCCGGCCACCGCCATCAGCCGGAACGGGCCCTTCAGGTTGACCTCGATCGTCTTGTCGAAGAGCGACTCGGAGACCGACTCGAGGTTCGGCGACAGAGGCGCGATACCGGCGTTGTTCACGACGACGTCGAGGCTTCCGAACTGGTCGAGAATGTGATCGACAGCAAGTTCGATCGCATCCCACTTTCCGACGTGCAGCGCGAGCGGTTCGGCGATTCCACCGGTTTCCCTCGCGATCGCGCGGGCCGCGGAGATGCACGCCTCCTCCTTGCGGCTCGACACGATCACGGTGGCGCCCGCGGCGGCCAACCCCGTGGCGATGGCGTATCCGAGCCCCCGGGTGGCACCCGTGACGAGCGCGACCTTCCCCTTCAACTCTGCGGTCGTGTTCATGCGTACTTCTTCAGTTCGAGGCGCGCGATCGTGCGCAGATGGACTTCGTTCGGGCCGTCGGCGATCTGCAGTGCCCTCGTGATCGCATACAGCCGGGCCAGGATGGTGTCGTCACTCACCCCTGCGGCGCCGTGCGCCTGCACGGCGCGGTCGACCACCCGATGGGCAATCTCCATGGCGGCAACCTTGATCGCCGCGACTTCCGAACGGGCAGCGGCGTTGCCGCGGGTGTCCATCAGCCACGACGACTCGAGGACCAGCAACCGAATCTGATCGATCTCCATCCGGCTACGGGCAATCCACTCGCGCACCACACCGCGGTCAGCGAGCGGTGCGCCGAATGCGGTGCGCTGCAGCACTCGTCGACACATCAGTTCGAGGGCCCGTTCGGCCATGCCGATCGCCCGCATCGCGTAGTGCATCCGTCCCGGCCCCAGCCGCCCCTGCGCGATCGCGAACCCATCGCCTTCGGCGCCGAGCATGTGGTCGGCGGGCACCCGTACGTCCGTGAACTGGACCTCACCGTGGCCGAGCCGGTCGCGGTAGCCGAACATGGGCAGATCACGGAGCACTTCGATGCCGGGGGCATCGGCGGGCACCAAAATCATGCTTTGCTGCCGGTACGTCGGAGCGTCGGGATCGGACTTGCCCATGAAGATGACAAGTTTGCAGTCGGGGTCGAGAATGCCCGAGGTGTACCACTTCCGGCCGTTCAGGACGTACTCGTCGCCCTCGCGGCGGATGGTCGAGGTGATGTTCGTGGCATCCGAACTCGCCACGTCCGGCTCCGTCATCGCGAATGCCGACCTGATCGTGCAGTCGAGGAGCGGCTGGAGCCAGCGCGCCTGCTGCTGCGGGGTGCCGTACATGGCGAGGATTTCCATGTTGCCGGTGTCGGGCGCCGAGCAGTTGATGGCTTCGTTGCCGATCACCGACCGGCCGACCATTTCGGCAAGGGGCGCGTATTCGAGGTTGGTGAGCCCGGCACCCCACTCACCGTGCGTCATGAAGAGATTCCACAACCCGAGCTCGCGGGCCTTCTCCTGTAGGTCCAGCATGACCTTCGGCTGCTCGTGGGGATTGTCGTTCGACCTGATCTGCTCGTCGTACACGGCCTCGGCCGGATAGACGTGCTCTTCCATGAAAATCCGCAGCTGCTCGAGCAGTCGCTCGGTGCGTGCGGAGTATCCGAAGTCCACGTGTCGTCCTTTTCTGATCAGGCGAGTAGCGCAGTGCCACTGCGAATGAGCTGTGAGATGGTGTCGGGCAGCCGTTCCTGGTCGGGGTCGTGGTGGCGGCCCTCGCGGTGCCGGCGCAGGTTGTGGCCCATGATCGCCGCCATTTTCAGACGGCCGAGTGCGTTGAACCAGTTCATGTCCGGCAGTGCCGGGTCGTCCCTGGTGTAGAGGTCGATCAGTTCATCCTCGGACGGCAGATCGGGCACGGAGCGCCCCACACCGGGAAAGTTCGCCCCGTCGGCGAAGACGAGGAACCAGCCCAATTCGACCCGTGGATCACCCAGGCTCCAGATCTCCCAGTCGATCAATGCGGCCGGCTCCGTGTCACGCGCGATGATGTTGCCCAGCCGGTAGTCGCCGTGCACCAGCGTCGGTGCGAGCGCCTCAGGGAGATCGTCGGCGAGCAGACGGAGCAACTCGTCGCCCCCACTGACGAGTTCGGGCGGAACAGCGTCCAGGGTGCGTTGCCACCGCGCCAACTCCGCGCCGGGTGACAACGGATCTCCGGCTGCCGGGATCGTGTCGATGGGCACCGCGTGCAGCAGCGGCAGTACCTGCGCGGCGCGGCGCATCCGCGCGGCCGCAACGGCCGGTTCGACCGCCGGCGTATCGAGTACAGGTTCGAGGGATTCCCCGGCAACGTACTCCATCGCGAACCACGCCGGTCCGGTCTCGTCGACGGCGACGATGCGGGGCACGGGAACCTCTGTGGCCCCGAGTGTTTGCATGATTCTCGCCTGGCGCACCATGTCGTGTCGACCGATGGGACGTTGGCCTTCGGGAACAGCCTTGACCACGAGGTCGCCGTCACCGGTCCGGACTTTGTAGGTCAGCCCGGAGTGCCCTCCGAGTAGCGGCTCGAGTGGGCCTACGTCCAGGCCTGGGGTCTGCTCGCGCAACCGTTGCGCCACACGGTCGTCGAGGGTGATTGTCGCACTCATGGGCGGGGCTCCCTCGGCAGGCCGAGCACGCGCTCGGCGAGGATGTTGCGCTGGATCTCGTCGGTGCCGCCGGCGATGCGGTATCCGGGCGCGCCGAGCACGTGCTCGGTCCACGCAAACGTGCCCCACTCGCCCGAGTCTGCGATCAGGTCGCGGCCCAGCAACAGCCGGACCACTTCCGAAGTTCGCGCCATGGTGTCGGTGGCGAGCAACTTCCCCACCGAGGCCTCCGGGCCGGGATCCTTGTCCGCGACCACGGCGGCGGCTACCCGCATTCCGGTCACCCGCTGGACGTAGCTGCGCGTCACCAGATCCGCGACTGTGTCGCGTTCGATTTCGGACAGTTCACGACCCAGGTGACGGGCGAGTTCGACAGCCTGATCCGCGTTGGCCAGGCCGAGATTTCCGGCGTCGAGGCGCTCCGCTGCCAGCACGGTCAAGGCGACCGGCCAGCCCTGCCCCACCGGCCCCAGCCGGTAGTCGTCGGACAGTTCGACGCCGTCGAGGTAGACCTCGTTGAAGGAGCTGCCCCCGGTCATCTGGCGAATGGGTCGGACGGTGACTCCGGGAGCATCCATCGGGACCAAGAAGACGGTGAGCCCCGCATGTTTGGGCGCCTCGGGGTCGGTACGGCACACCGCGACCCCGAAGTCGGCGACCCGTGCGCCCGACGTCCAGACCTTGTGTCCGGTGATCGTCCACCGGCCATCCCGTTCGACTGCTCTCGTCCGGACAGCCGCCAGGTCGGACCCCGCTTCGGTTTCGGAAAACAGCTGACAGGCAATGATATCGGTGCGCAGCATCGCCCGCACGTACCGCTCGCACTGTTCGGGCGTTCCCCACTGGGCGATGGCCGGCGCGACCAGTTGCTGTGTCACCGAGAACATTTCGGTTCTCCGCGGCACGTCGAACGCGTTCTCCTCCCGCCGGAATGCAAGCACATACGACATCGGCAGAGCCCGTCCGCCGTACTCGACCGGCCAATTCATCGCCCCCCACCCGGCGTCGAACTTCGCCTGTTCGTACGCGCGGATGTGGTCGGTCTCGTCGCGCTCCTGCTCCGCCGTCCAATTTTCGAAGACGGCGACCGAGTCGGATCCCACTCCCCATTTGATCTGGGTACGCGGCTCGGCAACCGTCCGCAACCACGCTCGCGCGTCATCCACGAACTGGTCCACATCGGGCATCGTTGCTTGATTCATGGCTCTTCCTCAGACTGACAGGACGGTGCAGGCGCTGATTCCGGGGGCACCGTAGACATGGGTGAATCCGATGCGCGGGCGTCCGGGGACCTGCCGGGCACCGGCCTCCCCGCGCAACTGCGTGACGATCTCGTGTATCTGCCGGAGGCCGGACGCGCCGATCGGTTCCCCGTTCGCGATGCAGCCACCGTCGGTGTTGACCGGGATCCGTCCGCCGATCTCCGTCTCGCCCGCGGTGATTAGCTTTTCCTGTTCGCCGTGCTCGCAGAACCCGCATTCGGCCATGTGCATGATCTCGGCGCCACTCTCCGTGTCCTGGAGTTGCGCCACATCCACGTCGGACGGGCCGAGGCCGGCCTGCTCGAATGCGGCGGTGGCGGTGGACGTGCTCACGCTGGGTGGAGTTCCCTCGCCCTGTATTGCCGGACCGAATACCTCGAAGGAGCCGAACCGGCGGGTGCCGGCCGCAATGCCCCGCAGTTGTACGGGCCTTCCGCCGAGGCGCCGGACGGCAGCCTCACTCGCCACCACCACGGCCGCCCCGCCTTCGCCGGGTGAGCAGAACATGTACCGCGTCAGGGGGTCGTTGACCATGTCGGCGGCGGCGATCGCCTCGGCGGAAAGGGGTTCACGCCGCCAGGCATTCGGGTTCAGCGAGCCGTTGCGATATGCCTTCTCCGCCACGGCGGCCAGAGTGGGTGCGCTGATCCCGTGCTCGCGCATGTACCGCGCGATCTTGATGCCGAAGAACTGGGTGGTGACCATGAGACCTGCCTCGCCGTAGCCGGCGGGCAGGCCCCAGTCCTCCGGCGCCGGGTCGAAGGCGCCGCGCGGGTGTTTGTCGAAGCCGACCGCAAGTGCGATGTCGGCGGCGCCCGCGCGGATCGCGTTGACCGCCGACACCAGGGCGCTACCACCGGTCGCGCATCCGTTCTTCACGTTGATGAAGGGGATTCCGGTGAGCCCCAGCTCGGCCACCAGGGTGTCGGCGAGCCCGGAACCATCGCTGCCACCGAATGCCACCTGAATATCGGTCCACGCGATACCGGCGTCGGACAAGGCGGACGCGATCGCGTCCAGGGCAAGGCCGCGCCCGGTCTTGTCCGGCTGACGCCCGAATTTCGAGAGTCCGGCCCCGATGATCGACACAGTGGACATCAGCGGGTCTCCTTCAGATAGGCGTCGGTGGCGAACCGGGGCACCGGCACCGTGGCGACCAAGGTCACCGGTGCCCCGTCGTCCAACTCGTCGAAGTCGTGGCAGTCGAGCACGGCTTCAATCCTGATTCCGTCGGGGAGTTCGACGTATCCGACCGCGTACGGCGAGAACCCTTCCGGCGGCGGGACATACGGCGGAGATTTCGGGGCGAAACGCTGAACCGTGTACGCCCAGACCGTTCCGCGTGCACTCACGGTGAACGGTGACATTGCCGTCCCGGCGCATCTCGAGCACACACCGGTGACCGGGAACGCGACAGTCGAGCAGTGGGAGCAGCGGCTTGCTTCGAGCGCCGGTGCGGTGTGTGTCTCGCCCATCCTCATCCTCTCCCTCGGAATTCGTTGTCGGGCTCGATCAGCGACCGACCCACTTCGGCTCACGCTTTTCGAGGAAAGCGTTCACGCCTTCCCGTGCGTCCTCCGACTGCAGCGCGTTGCCGACGGCGAGGTGCTCCATCACCATGAGCGACTGGATGTCCGCGTCGAGACCGCGGTCGATGCACATCTTGGTGAGCTTCATCATGAACGGGCTCTTGTCGACGATCGGGGCGATGAACTCGGCGAGAAGCTTGTCCAGATCCTCGGCCGGCGCCGAGGCGTTGATCAGGTCGAAGTCCTCGGCCTCCTTACCGGTGAGGAGCTTGCCGGTGAGCATGAGCTCCTTCGTCTTGCGAACGCCGATCATCCGCGGCAGCCGGTAGATCGGGCCCGCCCCACCGAACAGCGCACGGCGGATGTGGAAGTCGCCGATTCGGGCGTCCTCGGCGGCGATCGCGAAGTCACAGGAGATCATCAGCTCGAAACCGCCTGCGGTGACGAAGCCTTCGAGGACCGCGACGGACGGGGTGTTCATCGAGTACAGGCGGTCGCACACCCGGGCCGACAGCACCGCGACGTCCATCGCGGTGGTGGAGCCGACGTACTTCTCGCGCAGCTCGTCGAGGTCGAATCCCGAGCAGAAGGTGCCGTCACGTCCACGCAGGACCAGCACCTTGAGGTCGGGGTCGTTGTCTACCTCCACGATGATCTCGTCGAGGCGATGCAGCAGCTCGACGGTGACCGCGTTCTTCTTGTGCGGGCGGTTGAGCCACACGCGGGCGACGTCGCCGTCCTTCTCGAGCACGATGTGGTCGGTGTCCACCATGTCGGTGTCCTTTCGAAGAATGAAACTGAACTGGATTCACTTCAGTTGTACTGGGTAGGAGTTGGTCCGTCAATAGGGGCGGAGCAAGTGGTTTCTTCTCGGCCGGTCCGGGTGGGTCGAGTCAGACCCCGACGAGATCGGCGATACGACTGCGGTGGGCCCGCGCATCACCGAGAAGCGGTTCGTCTCCGAGCGCGCGGCGAACGTAGGAATGCGCCGCATGTTCCCAGGTGAAGCCCACTCCCCCATGCAATTGCACGGCCTCGAGAGCAGTGGCAATCACGGCCTCGGTGCAGACCGCACCGGCGACAGCGGCCGGAAGCGGTGCGGCGCCGGGGTCTTCCGCGAACACCGCCGCTGCATACCGCGCCGCCGATCGGGCCTTCTCGAGCTCGACCAAAATGTTCGCGAGTCGATGCTTGACGGCCTGGAACGATCCGATCGCTCGTCCGAATTGACGGCGCTGCATGGTGTATTCCCTTGTAGTGTCGAGTAATCGGTCGATCATTCCCACATGTTCACAGGCCAGCCCGATCACCCCGAGACTCCGCAATTCTTCGACCTTGCGCCGTGCGTCGCCGGGTCCGACGAGACGTACCGCGTCCGCCGCATCGAACAGCAGATTGGCTTGCCGCCGGCTGGGGTCGATCACCGGAAGTTCCATTCGTCGCACCGACGTGGTCCGCAGATCGACGGCGTAGAGGCCAGGTCCGTCTTCGCCATGCCCGAGCAGGACCACGATATCGGCCGCACCGCCCTGCACAACATTCGTTGCACGGCCCGACACCGACCACCGGTCGTCGACTCGCGCGACATCGGCGAAATCGGTGTGCTCACCCAGCGCCGTCACGGTTGCGACGAGTTCGCCTTGCATGACCCTGCCCAGCAGTTCGTCGACCTGCGGACACCCGTCGGCAGTGAGCAGTGCACGCACTCCCAGTGTCGCGGATGGAAGGACAGGTTCGCAGACCAGCGCGCGCCCACATTCCTCGAGGACGATCCCGAGTTCGACGACGCTATAACCCAAACCGCCGCGATGCTCCGGCACCGCCAGGGCCGCGACGCTCATCTCCTTGACGAGGAGAGACCACAACTCGGGAGAATATCCGGCGTCGGACTCAGCGGCGAGACGGCTGTTTTCGAGCGTCGAATGCCGGTCCAGCAGTTGTCGAACTACGGCCCGGATGTCGTCGTGCTCGGCGACGGGCGTCATCGCCGGGGGTTCAGCCTCGGGCCATGGATGGAAGTGGTGGGTCGGCATGAAAGTCTCCTCAGATTGACGTGAGTTCAGTTTAGTTTGGCCGATGGTGTCGCGACAAGGATGCTCGACAAACCGCCGATGCCTGAACTAAGTTCATTTCATGACCGATGCACTCGTGATCGAGCAGTATTATGCGACCCTCGACAGCGGCCGAATCGACGACGCGGTGGCGCTGCTCGACCCATCGATCGAGTTCGCCATAGTCCTGCCCGGTACCGTCCGCCGCGGCTACAGCCGGGCCGACATGCTCGACTACCTGCGGGGACGCCCTCCGGTCGATCGACAGCATGTGCTGCTCCGCACGAGCAACGCCGGAGACGTCCAATTCGCTTACGGTTCCGTCGTCGAGAACGGCGTGAAGACAACCGGCTACTTCCTGGCAGCGATGCACCTCGACAGCGACGGCGCCATCGATGCGTACGAGGTGTCGTTCGATACGGAATTCAGCCTTCTCGCAAAGGAGTTGACCCATGAGAAACACGACTGACCTGAACGAGACGACGTCGCCGACTCCCGTGCTCGTCGCGTGGTTCGCAATCATGGATTCGGACGATCCCGACCGCGTCCTGGACATGATCACCCCCGATTTCCGGATGTCGGTTCAGTTCTCCACTGGGGGCGGCAATGCCGCCGAGTTCGTCGGTGATCGCGCCGGCCTGGTCGGATATCTGCAACAACGCGAGAAGAGCGTGCTGGTGCACGAGATCCTCGCCGGTGCTCGTGTGGGAGAACTCGAGCTGGCTCTGGGACGAACCACCCGGAACGGTGATTTCGAGGCCTCGTTCAACACGTCGGCACAACTCGACGATTCGGGCCTCGTGCGGAGATTGCTCATCTGCCGGACGCCGGAGATCGTGTTCCCCCTGTGAGTACTTCTTAACCGGGGATGGTTAATAAGTACTCACGGGTGGCGAAGCCGCATAATGGCGGCCATGGGATCTGTATTCAGCGCCATCATCAACGGAGATCTGCCCGGAAGGTTCGTGTGGGAGGACGAGGATGTCGTCGCGTTCCTCACCATCGCACCCATCACGCAGGGCCACACCCTCATCGTGCCCCGGAAAGAGGTGGACCACTGGCAGGAGGTCGACGGGGAGCTGTGGACCAAGGTGATGGATGTGGCCCGCATCGTCGGGCAGGCCGTGCGCCCGGCGTTCGACGCCCCCCGCGCCGGCCTGTTGATCGCCGGACTCGAGGTCCCACACCTGCATGTGCACGTCTTCCCGGCGTACGACCTCGGTGATTTCAACATCAGCAATGCAAACCCGGATCCGTCTCAGGAGTCGCAGGACGACGCTATGACGAAGCTCCGCGGCGCCCTCCGCGATCTCGGATACGCGAACAACGTTCCCGACTGAGACATGTGATCCAGAGCGCCCGGGGCAGTTCCACCCGGAAGGTGGCGCCCTCGCCCGGCCGGCTGTCGACCGTCACGGTGCCCTGGTGCGCGGCCACGAGTGCCGCCACGATCGACAGGCCGAGTCCGCTTCCCCCACTCTCTCGGGTGCGGGACGCGTCGGCTCGGTAGAACCGTTCGAATACCCGCGCAGCATCCTCTTCGCTGAGACCCGGGCCGGTGTCGGCTACCTCCAGCACGACCCGGTTCTCAGTGGTCTGCAGTCGAACCGTCACGTCCGCGGTCGCGGGAGTGTGCTTGGCGGCGTTGGAAAGGAGGTTGCCGAGTACCTGCCGCAGCCGCGCCTCGTCACCGAGGATTTCAGGGGTTCCCGGTCCGGAACCCACTTCGAGGGCGAGGGAGCGTTCGGGTGCCACCGCGCGGGCAGCGTGCACGGCGTCGGACGCCACGGACAGCAGGTCGACCGGCCGATTCTCGAGGGGCCGCTGGGCGTCGAGCCGAGCGAGCATGAGCAGGTCCTCCACGAGTAGACCCATCCGGGAGGCCTCTCCCTCGACACGGCTCATCAACCTTTCGGTGTCGGTCATCGCGCCCTGCCGATACAGTTCGGCAAAACCGCGAATCGTGGTCAGCGGGGTACGCAATTCGTGGCTGGCGTCGGCGACGAATTGCCGCATCTTCTCCTCGGAGCGGCGTGCCGACTCCTCGGACGCCTCGGTTGCGGCGAAGGCATGCTGAATCTGGGCGAGCATCCCATTCAGGGCAACCGACAACCGTCCGATCTCGGTGCGGTCGTCGCGCTCGGGGACACGCCGATGGAGGTCGCCGGCGGCGATCGCGGCGGCGGTCTCCTCGACTTCGCCGAGCGGACGCAGACTGCGGCGGACGACGAAGTAGGCGACGACGCCCAACGCGAGAAGCACCACCGCGCCGATGCCGAGTTGCAGGACCACCAATTGGTTCACCGTGTCGTCGTTCTCGGTGAGGGTCACCGCCACCGTCGTCTGGGTGCCGCTCGCCGTGGTGGTGGTGAGCACACGCCAGCGGACATCGGATCCGTCGGTGGAGCCGACCGTCATGGGACCCGAAGGGGGATCGGCGGGAATTGCGGGCGCGCTGGCCTCGTCGTTGATCTGGAAGAGCACCGTTCCGTCGGGGGACGCGGTGCGCACATAGAACGGGCTGGGTGGTCGTCCCGGGTTCGGCTCGTCCGGGGGCGGGAGGGGGCGTGATTCCCGCGGCTTGGCCCACCCTTGCGCTGCCTCGCGGAGTTGGTGATCGATCCGGCTCGTCAAGGAATTTTCGAGCGCCGACGTCACCGCGACTCCTGACGCCAGCAGACCGAGTGCCGCGAGCAGCAGCACCGCACCCACCAAGGTGACCCGCAACGGCATCGCCCGCACCCACCGCCGACCCGCGTGACCGGCCGGCGCGACAGAATTCTCTAGTGCGGGTGGGGCGGTCATCGCCGCGGTTCGCGCATCACCTACCCGACGCCCCGAAGGGTGTGGATCAGCGGCGTCTCCCCGGTGTCCACCTTGCGACGCAGGTAGGAGACGTACGACTCCACCACCCCGACCTCACCGCCGAAGTCGTAATTCCACACGTGGTCGAGGATGCGCGGCTTGCTGATAACCGTGCCTGCGTTCACCATGAAGTACCGCAGCAGGGTGAACTCGGTGGGCGACAGCGATACCAGCTCGCCCGCTTTCCATACCTCACGTGTGTCGTCGTCGAGTTCGATGTCGGCGAACGTGATGCGCGCCGATTGCTCCTCGACCGACACCTTGCCGGATCGACGGAGTATTACCCGCAGCCGTGTCACCACTTCTTCGAGACTGAACGGCTTGGTGACGTAGTCGTCGGCGCCGAGTGTGAGGCCGCTGATATTGTCTTCGACCGCGTCCTTCGCCGTAAGGAAGAGAACCGGCGCGTGCACACCATCGGCGCGTAGCCGCTGGAGCATCCCGAACCCGTCCATCCCCGGCATCATGACGTCGAGGATTACGGCGTCGGGCCGGAAGGTGCGCGCCGTATCGAGACCCGCCGTGCCGCTCGACGCGGTCGCCACCTCGAAACCCTGAAAGCGCAGGCTGACCGACAGCAGTTCGAGGATGTTCGGTTCGTCGTCGACGACGAGAACTCGGGCTTCGACGGGTTTCGCATTCACGGAACCCATCATCACGCGGAACGCTGGATCATCGCTGTCGGTTCCCTGGGAAGTTCCTGTGAGCGTCCCAGGGAACCGAGCGGGCGGGCGGTGCGGCCCCGTCGTCAGCAGACGACGAAGCCCTTGGTCAGTTGACGACGATGTTGAGGTTGAGGACTACGCCACCGAACGTCAGAATCGTGTTGGCCAGACCGAGCGTGACACCGCTGTTGAGTGCGCCGAGTAATCCGAGCATCATGTTCTCCATCATCTCCCCCTGTGCCAGGGCGGACTTCCGTGTCGAGCCGATTACGCGCGTTGCTTGCACGTTGTCGAGAACAATAGGTGAACCGTCGCAAATCTGTGGCAACACTCGCATTGGATTTTTCCAAAATTTCTCACCGAGACTTTTTCGGCGAAAAGAGCCGAGATTCGAGAGCAATGAGCAAGGATGGGAAAGTTGTGTCTCCCGCGGGCTGGGGCGCCCCGGGTACACGGCGACCCCGCCGCAGGAGACGCGGCGGGGTCGTCGATCGCAGATGGGGGTGAAAGTAGGTGTCCTGCTGTCGGTCCGACAGCAGTCGACGTCGACCGGTTTCTCAGCCGACCACGTTCAGGTTGAGAACCACTCCCCCGAACGTCCCGATAGTGTTGGCAATCCCGAGTGTGAACGCGCTGTTGATTGCGGCAAGCAGTCCGAGCATCATGATATGCCTCGTCATCGTCGGTGGAGTGCGCACGGAATTCACGCATTGTGCTCGACAATAAACAAGCAGGCCGCGATCCGCTGAGTTATTCGGCGCATTCGACGGCGTGACCCCGAACCGATAACAATGCGTTTCCCCGCCGTGTCACAAAAAGGAATCTCCGCCAAGACGAGGGAGACTTACCCGGCGTTTCCCTGCACGCGCCGACCACTGCGTTCAGACCACGGCATGAGCTTTCGGTACCGTGAAGGTCGTCGATACGACACCCGGACGAGCGCACCGTACCCGGCCAGCGACAAGACGGTGCTCGGGAGAGTTGTCATGGCGTGGATCGTGCTGGTGCTGTCGGGCGTGCTGGAGGCCGTCTGGGCCACCGCCCTCGGTCGGTCCGAGGGGTTCAGCAAAATCAGTCCCAGTGTCGTATTCGTCATTGCACTGGTCCTCAGCATGGCGGGACTGGCCTTCGCGATGCGTACTCTGCCGACCGGGACGGCATACGCAGTCTGGGTGGGAATCGGCGCTTCCCTTACCGTCGGCTTCGCGATGGTGACCGGCGCCGAAAACACATCGCTCGTCAAGATTCTGCTGGTCGCTGCCATCGTGGCGTGCGTCGTGGGACTCAAAGTCCTGCACTGAGCGCCCGAGCCGCGAAATGCTTGTGTGTCGCGGGTTACAGTAACCGTATGAACGTGGTCTCGTTGCTGGCCCTCCCGGTGCGCGCCGGACTTGCGGCGGCCGATGTCGGACTCGGAATCGCCGAAGCCACCTTGGCAACGGTGCGCACAGCGGTAGCAGGCACCGGAGTGGTCACCGGCATGGGCGCTTCCGGCAGCCCGCTGCAGATGATCAGTCAGCTGTCCTCACTGGCGGCGAACGACAGGCCACTCGGACAAGCACTCCAGCCCGGAGGACCCCTCGATCGACTGCTTGCTCCGGGCGGCCCGGTCGACCGGCTGACCTCCGAAGGCGGCACCCTCGAACGACTCCTCGAACCCGGCGGACCGCTCGACCGAGTGCTCGCGAAAGACGGCCCACTCGACCGCGTTCTCGCCGAAGACGGCACGCTCGAGCGTCTACTCGCCAAGGATGGACTGCTCGACCGTCTCACCGCCGAGCAAGGCCCCCTCGAACGACTCACCGCCGCCGACGGCGCCGTCGAGCGACTCACCGCACAGGGCGGCATCGTGGACCGCGCGCTGGCCGAGAACGGGATCCTCGACACGCTGCTGTCCGAGGGTGGCGCCTTCGAACGGCTGATCGCCGAGGGCGGACCGCTCGACCAGATCGTCGCACTCTCGGAGACCTTGACCGCACTGGCGCCGAATCTCGAGCGGATGAGCGCGAGCATCGATCTGCTGCAGGACACGGTCGCGGTTTTGAGCGCAGCCGTCGGCCCCCTGGGGGAACTCGCCGGCCGCCTTCCTGGACGCTGGCTCAAGGGCAAGGGCGATCGACCGGGCATCGATTACACGCTGGGTCCTGCCTGACGCGTTCGCAAAAACATCTCGCCCTGCCATCCGACAGGTAGCTGACGGCGGGGCTGCTCTTGCGCGTCGAACGTCAACGCCCGCAGTCGCCGGAGCCTCAACGCGCCACACCTCCTTCCGGATTCGTTGCATCAACCCTCTTGCGCGAACGGTATTCAGCGTTACTATCTAGCGGTAGTCATTAACACTGAGTAGTCGGAAGGAGGGTCCGATGGGCAAGCAGATGACCGAGATGCTCAAGGGCACGCTCGAGGGCATCGTCCTGGCGATCCTGGCCGCGCGGCCGGCGTACGGCTACGAGATCACCGCGCGACTTCGCGAGCAGGGTTTCTCCGAGATCGCCGAGGGCACCATCTACGCCCTGCTGGTCAGGATCGAGCAGCGAGGTCTCGTCGACGTGGAGAAGGTCCCGTCCGAGAAGGGTCCGCCGCGCAAGGTGTACTCGCTCAACCCACATGGTGGCGGGTACCTCCAAGAATTCTGGAAGACGTGGACCTTCCTCGCAGAGCGGATCGACCAGCTCCACCAGCACATCGAACACCCACGAAGCGAAGGAGAGTAATCATGGCCGCACGATGGATCGAGCACATCACGGGTTCGTTCGAGGACAAGAAGCGCTGGCGCCGGTACAAGGCCCGCAAGGAACAGCTCCCCACGAGCTACCGAACCGGGATCGACGGGATCGAACGCTACTTCATGTACGCCGGATCGATCGTCAAGGGCGATGTGCTCATGCAGATGCTCGAGGACCTCGCCGACCTGATCGAGCGCGCCGCCGCCGACGGCACCCCGATCCGCGACATCGTCGGGGACGACCCAGTCGAGTTCGCAGACACATTCATCCAGAACTACTCGGACGGCCAATGGATCAACAAGGAGCGCAAGCGTTTGACGGACGCCCTCGACAAGGCCGCCGACGAGGGCGTGAACGCGCCGGAAACGGAGAACCGGCCATGACCACCCATCAGGCGCTCGAACCCGCGATCCGAGTGCGGGGCATCGTGAAATCGTTCAAGGATTTGCAGGTGCTGCGGGGAGTCGACTTCGATGTGACGGCGGGGAGCATCTTCGCGCTGCTCGGCTCGAACGGTGCAGGCAAGACCACGCTGGTGCGAATCCTGTCAACGCTGTTGAAGGCCGACGCGGGCACCGCCACGATCCACGGCTTCGACGTCGCGGCGAAACCGGGCGACGTACGCGAGTCGATTAGCCTGACAGGCCAATTCGCCGCGATCGATGAAGTGCTCACCGGCCGGGAGAACCTCGTGCTGGTCGCCAAGCTGCGCCACCTGAAGAATCCGGGTGCGATAGCCGACGACATGCTCGCCCGCTTCTCGCTCACCGAAGCGGGGAACCGCAAGGCGACGACGTACTCGGGTGGCATGCGACGCCGGCTCGACATCGCAATGAGCCTGATCGGGAACCCGCCGATCGTCTTCCTCGACGAACCCACCACCGGGCTGGACCCGCAGGCCCGGATCGAGGTGTGGCAGACGGTCAAGGAACTCGCCAGGACCGGCACGACCGTGCTGCTGACCACCCAGCACCTCGACGAGGCCGAGCAGCTCGCCGACCGCATCGCAATTCTGCACCAGGGCATCATCATTCAGAACGGCACCCTCACCGAGCTCGAGCAACTCCTTCCGCCCGCCAAGGTCGAGTACATCGAGAAGCAGCCCTCCCTCGAGGACGTCTTCCTCGCCCTCGTCGGTGACACCACCGTCCCGGCAGGAAAGGAAGCCCGATGACCACCCATGTCCTCGGCGACACCGGCGTCCTCACCGGCCGCTCGCTGCAGCACATCCTCCGCAGCCCCGACACGATCGTCACTACCGCGGTCACCCCGATCGCGCTGATGCTGCTGTTCACCTACGTATTCGGCGGCGCGATCGACACCGGATCCGACCAGTCGTACGGCACCTACATGCTCCCCGGCATCTTGCTCATCACGATCGCGTCCGGCGTCGCGTACACCGCGTACCGGCTGTTCCTCGACATGCAGGGCGGCATATTCGAGCGCTTTCAATCCATGCCGATCGCGCGCTCGAGTGTGCTGTGGGCGCATGTGCTCACGTCCTTGGCCGCGAACCTGGTCTCGGTCACGATCGTCACCGGCGTCGCGCTGATCATGGGTTTCCGCACCGGAGCATCCGTGGCTGCCTGGCTCGCGGTCGTGGGCATCCTGGTCCTGTTCACCTTCGCATTAACCTGGATCGCCGTGATTGCCGGGTTGTCGGCGAAGACGATCGACGGCGCGAGCGCGTTCAGCTACCCGCTGATCTTCCTGCCGTTCATCAGTTCGGCGTTCGTGCCTACCGACTCGATGCCCGGACCGGTCGCATGGTTCGCCGAGAACCAGCCCGTGACTTACGTCGTGAACACCATCCGAGCCCTGTTCGCCCAGCAACCCGTCGGCACTGACATCTGGATCGCTCTCGGGTGGCTGGTCGGCATCCTCGTTGTCGCCTACGCCTTCGCGACCGCCATCTACCGGCGCAAGATCAGCTGAGCACGAGGTCTTCCGCGGAAGACCCACGCCGACTCCCCCAATCGAGGGGAACCGGCCGATACGGCGTCGCCGGCGGCTCTGGTAAGTATTTCGCATGACCCGAACCATCGTTGCGCTGCTGATCCCTGCCGTCCTGTTCCTGGGAGCGTGCAGTTCCGAATCGACCGACACCGACACCGAGGTGAGCGCAACCACCGAAGCGGCGGAGGCGGCGGCCGCCGACCTTCCCGCCGTCGCCGACCTGTGCGCCGGCCTGCTCCAGTACGCGAACAGCGCCGAAGCCCGAGCGCAGCAGAGCGGCGAACCGTTCGACCGCACGAAGGCTCTGAGCGACCTCTTCGACCAGTCGGCCCTCACCCCGGAATGGAAAGACGCCCCGCAAGAACGTAAGGATCAGATGGTCAAGGCCTACGACGCTGCCAAAACCGGCACCTGCTGACCTCACCGACAATTCCGCCGGCCCCCTGTGGGGACCGGCGGAATTCTTCTGAAAATCGTCAGCGAATGCCGGCGACTTCCTGCGCGATGGACGCGAGATGGGTTTGGGCGGCGGAGACGATGCCGTGCCGATTCTTGTGCGCTTCCTCGTAGGCGACGACCGTGCGCACATCGGCGGGATCGGTGAGTTCCCTGATCTCAGCGACGGCCTGCGACACGTTCAGGTCGTCGTAGTCGTCGATCGGAAGCTCACCCGGATCCACGACACCACCCGCGGCGCGAGCCGAATGGATGGCGTCGGCGACACCGCTTGCGCCTTCCCGGCGGGTCACACTCTCCGCAGTTTCGAGGGCGGCATCACGCGAGGCGGACAACGTCTTGACTGCGACATCGCCGGCGTGAGCGCCGCGGCTGAGCAACGCACTGAGCAGGGGCGGTGTGGTGCGGGCCGTGTCCAATGCTCGATCGATTCCGCGCGCCGACCAGGTGACCGGGACGTTGAGCAGCCGAATCGTGCTTCCGGCAGCGGCCTGGAACGGCGTGCGCCGCAGCGCTGCCGGGCCGCCGAGCGCATCCTCGGCCAGAACGGTCGAAAGCCAGTCCACGGTTGCGGAATGCGCTGTGATCAGTCGGTCCGCGAGACCGACGACTGCCGGCTCCTTCGCGACGGTGGCGAGCGCCTTGATGTAACGCGCACGGTCGAGGAGTTGATGTTCGAGGGCCAGGTCGCCCAGGAGTGCCTCGTCGAACGGCTGCGCCTGCTCGGCCATCGCCTTGAGCACGGCAGCCAGCCGTCCGAGGAAGGGCCCGATAACCTCGGGCACACCGCCGAGGTCGCGGATTGCCCGTTCGATGGCCTCGGCGCGCTGACGTCCGTTTGCGGCGTTCTCCGTGAGTTCGCGGCGAACAGCCTCGGTGCGCGCCTGGGCGATGCGGGTCTCTGCTACCTGGATTTCGGTGTTGGTGAGGTCGAGAACGGCACGCAACTGAGTGATCAGCGTTGCGGTGGTGGTGCTGGTCATATATTTCTCCTTCGATAGCTGATGTGGCGGACGAATATCGGTCAGATCACGCTCGAGATGAGAAATGCGGCCAGAATCACTCCAATCAGTACAGAGGTGGCAGTAGCGGCGGCAAGTACCACCGAACCGGTCACAGTCGCCGCGGGTACGGCTGCAATGAGGCCTGCGGTCAACGCGGTTCCCACCGAGAAGCGCCGGTCGGGCGTTCCGTGGGCAGTCTTTGCGTGCCGGGAAGTGTGAGGGCGGAAAACGTCATGTGCGGCGAGAGTCATGGTTCAGGTCCCGTCTTGCGTCGAGTCTGGGCCAGAGGTCTTCGGGCTGACACACCGGAACTGGCGTTTCCGGTGCGACGCCGGCCGCGGCCTTCTACACGGCCAGCGTGTCGCTGTTTCACCGCCGACGCAATGTTGCTCAGTAACTTATCTGCTCCGGCGGATATAGATTTTATCGTATCGGTTAACGACAGAAGTTCAACCCCGCGACGCAAACTCAGCGCGACATCCGGCTGGAGTCGACTCCGAAAACACTGAATGACCAGGCAGAATAGACAACCCCACGCATCTCAGCATTCGAGATGTTTTTGTGATCTGCAGTGTCACGCATAACGGAAAAGCCGCTGGACGCTCGAAAAAACGGCCCGCAGAACCGTCCAGTGACGATTACTGGTTGTCGGTTCGATCGATCGCGTACCGCCGTTTCAGGCGGTTGCCTCTTCACGTTCGACCTTCAGGCGGTCGCCTCCATGTTCAGCCGAGTGCAGACGACCCAGAAGTTCAGCGTTCTCCGCTTCGAGGTCGAGAATCCGCTGTATGCCCGGCAGGTTGATGCCGGCTTCGATAAGTTCGGCGATGCGTCCGAGGCGAACCAGATCTTCCTCGCTGTAACGACGGGTTCCGCCGCTGGTCCGCGCGGGCGTCAGCAATCCGCGCCGTTCGTACAGCCGCAGTGTTTGCGGCCCGATTCCGGTCAACTCCGATGTGACCGCTATTCCATACACCCCGCGACGCGACCGGGGCATGACATCCAACACCACAAGTGGCTCCCTTCTTCTCAAGGAACCCCACGATGTTAACAGATGAATGAAATGAATCTGCGACCGCGAGCATAGATTTTTGCTCGCTTGCGCGTTGCCGCCCGTCAGTCGTCCGCCAAAGTAGGTGAGCAGACTGCCGAGATCGGCGAGTGGATCGCCCAGGGTGCATCAACGTCGACCACGCCATCGCAGGCGGTGACCGGCTGGTCGGATACAAACTCGGCAATATCGCGAAGGTCATGCAGGAAGCCTTCGGCCTCGGCCAGCCCGACTATCCTGCTCGTCGCCGCGCTGATGATCCTCGGACCGGAACGGCTTCCCGGGGCCATCGGGTGGGTATTGAGGTCGCTGCGGCAGGTCCGTGACTACGCCACCGGAGCCAGCACACAACTCGAGGACGCGCTGGGACCAGCATTCGAGGACTTACGTAAGGCGCTCGCCGATCTCCAGCAGTGGGGGGCATGACCCCGAAGACCGTGATCACCACGCACCTACTCGACGGCGACGACTCCATTTTCAACACAAACCACGGCCCTTCCTGTCCGGAACCACACCGGCGCACACGAACCAGCCGCACAGCGACGCCTCGGCGGACGAACACCCCCGACAGCCAACGACACCACATAGGGTTCAACCGACCCTGCCCTACTTGATGATTGACCGGACTGTGCCGCCAACGAATCACACCGTGCGGATGCCCAACCTACCGCGCTGCACACCTTCAGCTAAGCATCAGCTTCGGGCGAAGTGGGCGATATCCACAGTGAATGCGTCGAGCATTTCCGGGGTCAGGGTCGGACGCATCGCACCGATCACCCCCAGATAGTCCTGCGTACCGGCGTGACAACGTTCCCCGGTATCGATACTGCACTCGAACGTCGTCTGCGCGACCATCCGTGCCGCATGCGCCACATCCGCGGGAGTAAAGCCCGCCGACGCGGCCACCCACGCCGGAACATTCACCTCCTCCCCCACCAGATACCGCTCCCACAACGCATGCCGGGCCTGCTCATCCGGTGCCCCGATAGGCAACACGTAATCGAACCGCCCGTGCCGCAAGAATGCGTCATCAAGGTCACGCACCGAGTTCGTCGCGCACACCAGAAGCCGCCCCGTCCGCTCCCGGAAACCGACAATCGACTTCAACAACTCGTTCACCACTCCCACCGAATCCGACTCCGGCCGGCGCCGGGCCGCCACCTCCTCCACCTCGTCGATGAAGACGACCACATGATCGAGTTCGGCCATCGACCCGAACATCTCCCCGATCCCCGCAGCCAAACCGCGCCCATTCGAGGCCAATCGCGACGGAAACAGCTCGACGAACGGCCACCCCAACCGGCTCGCGATCGCCCGCGCAAACGTGGTCTTCCCCGTCCCCGGCGGCCCGAACAGCACCACCGCCCGCGGCGGCACCACCCCGTGCTCGGCGGCGAGCACCGACCGCGACAACGGCAGCACGATCCGCCGCTCGATCAACGTCTCCTCCTTGCTCATCCCGGCCACCTGCCGCCGCAACCCCGCAGGTGGGACCGCCCCACCGAGCCGCGCCAGCACCCCCGCCGTCCGCGGGGACACCGTTCCCACCTTCTCGTAATAGGTGATGCCCGCCCGCGCAGTGAACCCGGAATTGGTCAAGGCGCCCGCACCGGTCTCCCGTCCGGGAGCAGAGCACTCACCCGCCGCACCCCCTTCGCCAGCAACCGGGGCTCGAGTTCGGCGATCAGTGCGCTCCCCAACCCCAGTCCCCGCCATTCCGGATCCAGGGAGATCCGGAGAATCCAGGCACGATCCTCATCCACCCGGCTCACCGCGGCACCGATCACCCGATCACCGGCCACCGCCACCGGATGCCGCCCCAGCAGACCGGTCACCATGTCCGACATCGCGACACCGGACGCTGCGGGGTCGACGGAGAGGTCGCATCCAGCTGCACAACCGATTCCAGATCCTCACGCACGAAATCGCGAATAGCCCAACCATCCATCGACGGCCTCCCGACACTCGTCAGCCAGCGCGCGTCCTCGCCACGACCTCGCCACACCGAGAATTCGGTTCGCGCTGGTCAACGAGCATAAACCCCAAAGCCGCAGCGGTCACCACCCAGCACCGCCACAACACTGAAGCCCGGTCGATCTGCCGGGCCCGATCGCCGAACCTGCTCTCCTCCCGATGAGCGATCCCAGCGCATCTCGGTGGACGAGACAGATGCAACTTCGGCTGCACCGACGGGCCAGGTGATTGACGCATTCGTCGTCCCGGCGTTCGAGCACCACCACCGCGGACGCAGTGGTCGGGACACCGCCTCGTTGGCCGCGTGCAGACTGACTTAGCGCGAGCTCGCGACCAACCTTGCCAGGGTGCATACCGGCCTTCTACCCGCGCTGACCTCCACGTAAATTTCTCGGGTCTGCAGGACCGTCATCCGTCTGAGTTGCCGGTTCGCCGGTGAGGGTACGAGTTGGCCAGCTCGCGTATCTCATCCTGGGCACAGTTCGATTCGGCGATCACCTGCCACAAACGCTCTGTGAATCGGCGCTTTGTCATGCCGAAGTGCACCAGGATTTCCTCCTCCGTAGCACCCCCGTACGGCGCCCACATCTTTGCGAACTCTATGAGGTGCTCCGCCTCGGTATCGGGATGGCCGCGTGTGCGGTTGGCTTCGATCCAAGCCGCGCGGCGCCTCTGGCGCCACAAGCGATACTGGCGAGAGTTCATGAGGTTAATAATCCGATCCGGACTGAGGAGGCCCCTCGCATCAGCGAGGGAAAGGCTTGGCGCCCAACGACAATGAATTTCCATGGTGCCGCGGCAAGCGGTGCGAGTGTGGTGCGCTACCCCGTCGGACGGTCTCGACCCTGGTCAGCCAGGGCTGCCTCTCCCGCGTCGGAGGGTAGGCCTTCCCACCAAAAACTGGCGCCAACCGATTATGCGCGACGGTCGGTTGGGTTGCCCCACAACACCTGTAGGTCCATGACACCTGTTGCGTGTCGTGCGGCGATGTAGCCGAAGGTCATCGCCGGGCCGATGTTGATGCCGCCCGCGGGGTAGTGACCGCCCATGACGCTCGCCTGGTCCGAGCCCACAGCATACAGGCCGGCTATCGGTGTGTCGGATTCGTCGAGCACACGCGCGGAAGCGTCGGTGACAACACCGGCAAAGGTACCGAAGCTCCCCGGCACGACCTTGACAGCATAAAACGGACCTTTCTCCAATGGTGCGAGTGAGGGATTCGGGAACGGGTTGTCCGGATCCCCGGAGCCACGGTTGAACATCGTATCGCCGCGGTGGAATTCGGGGTCCTGTCCGCGTCGGGCATTATCGTTGAACAGTGCGACCGTGGACTGGAGTTGGTCGGGGTCGATCCCGCATTGCTGAGCCAACTCGGTGAGAGTGCGCCCCTTCTTCAGATAACCCGAGCGCAGGTAGGGCCAGATCGGGATGGGGCGCGGCTTCGACATACCCAACGGATACAGACGCTGAAAGCGGTGATCGCAAACCAGCCAGGAGCACACTTCCTGCCCGTCGGGAACGGCGTCGACCATCGCGGTGGTGTAATCGTGATATCCGTCGGCCTCGTTGACGAACCGCTTACCCGACGCCAATACCCCTATTACCCCGGGCTTTCCGCGGTCGAGGATGTGCGGGAACACCCCAGTTTCGCCGTTACGGTACGGCACCAGCGACACCGGACAGTAGGCGACCGGCGAGGCCAGGGTGGTGTCGAGTCGGCCACCGGCAGATTCGGCGAGCGCAATCCCGTCGCCGGTGGTGGTGTCGGGGACCAGGGTCCAGTGTTCACGCCCGGTCGGGGTGCGCGGGAAGTACTTTTTGCGCATGTCGATGTTGCTCGGGAAACCTCCTGTCGCGAGGATCACGCCCCGGGCGGCGTGGACGGTAACGACGCCGTCGGGGCAGTCGAGTTGCGCCCCGGTCACCGCCCCGGAGTCGTCGGTGATCAGCGTGCGCGCCGACGACGAAACGCGGATGTCGACGCCGAGTTCGTCGGCCGAGGCCAGGAGCCGGCCGATCAGGGCGGTGCCGTTGACCAGTTGCATGCCCTTGCGTGCGGTGGCCAGGTCGATGATGTGCCGGGTGACGCGGCGGGCCGCGTGCGCGAAGGCCTTCGGGGAGCGGGTGGCGTGCAGAAACGCCTGGAGGTCGGGCCCGGCCATGATTCCCATGCCGAGGAACGAGGTCTCGTAGAGCTGCCAGCGCAGCTTCGCCCGGACGGGGGCGGGAATCTGGTAGGCGTCGATCGGCCGGGGTGCCACCGATCGATGTCCGGTTCCGGCGCCGGGGGTGCCGCCGTGAATATCGGCGATGGTGGTGCCGGGTACGAACTGCAGCCTGGTCTTGTCGTGGAAGAACCCGACCATGCGCGGCGCTTGCGCCAGGAACGCATCGACCTTGGCGGCGTCGAAGTTCGTACCGAGCCGGTGCTGCAGGTAGGTGCGCGGCAACTCGACGTCCTCGTCGATGCCGTCGGCGCGCGCGAGGGGGTTGCGCGGGGCCCACATCCATCCGCCCGACCAGGCGGTGGCACCGCCGCAGACGTCCGCTTTCTCCGCGACGATGACTTTCGCGCCGTGGTAGGCGGCGGTGACCGCTGCAGCGAGGCCACCGGCTCCGGCACCGATGACGAGCAGATCGCACGAGAGGGTGTCGGTCATCGCCGGCCCTGCCCGGTCCACTTGTACGACCACAATCCAGCCGCGAGTGCCATGAGGGACGCGGCGGTAAGCAAGATGGCTACTGGAGTCCAGTCTCCGCTGTCGCCGAGTAGTGCGGTGGCGGTCAGGGGCACGAAGCCACCCACGGCTCCGGCGACGGCGTAGCCGAAGCCTGCCCCGCTGTAGCGGATGCGGGCGTCGAACATGTCGGTGAACCAGGTTTGCTGCACCGACGCGGAGATGTTGTGCCCGAGGTTGATCAGGATGAAGAACCCGACGATCATCATCGGCATCGATCCGCTTTCGAGAGCGGAGAAGAACGGGATCCCGGCCGCGGCCGCGCACAGCGGGCCGACGACGTAGAACCAGCGGGCACCGAACCGGTCTGCGAGTAGTCCCCACAGCGAGGTGGTCGGTACGGCGAGGACGAGTGCGACCATCGACGCGGTCAGCACGCTACTCGGCGGAGTGTCGGTGTAGTTCTTGACGTAGACCAGGGAGAACGTGAAGCCGATGTAGAAGGTGCTCTGGTCGACCAGGCGCATCCCGATGATTGCGAGGATCTGCTTGGGGCTGGTCCTCAGGGCCTCGAGCAGCGGTGCGGTCTGCTTCTTCTTCGTCTCTTCGAGTTCGGCGAACACCTTCGATTCGGGAACGCCGCTGCGGATCCAGAGCCCGACGAGGGCGAAAAGGATGCTGACCAGGAACGGCAGACGCCACCCCCATGTATCGAACTGCTCCTCGGTGGTCATGTTGGCGACGATCGAGAACGCCAGGGTGCCCAGAAGCAGGCCGAGGAACGATCCGATCTGCACCCCGCTGGCGAGGAAGTTCCGCCTGTTTGTCGGCGCGTTCTCCACGGCCATCAGGGCAGCTCCACCCCATTCGCCGCCCACGGCGATGCCTTGCACCGCGCGCAGGCTCACCAGCAGGATCGGGGCCGCGATGCCGATGGCGGCGTAGCTGGGCAGCAGACCGATGGCGGTACTGGCCAGGCCCATGATCAAGATGGTGATCACCAGCATCTTCCGGCGGCCGACCCGGTCACCGAAGTGCCCGAAAATCGCTCCGCCGATCGGGCGGAAGACGAAACCGACCGCGAACGAGCCCAGCGAGGCGAGAACACCAACGGTCGGATCCTCGGAGGGGAAGAACATCGGCCCGAACACCAGGGCGGCGGCCGTCCCATACAGGAAGAAGTCGTACCAGTCGACGATCGCGCCGACCGTGCTGGCCATCGCTGCCCGTCGCGAGCCGGTCGGCGGCGATACGGGGGCCTCGCCATCGACCGGACTGGTGCGGCTGGTGGCCGAACAAGGTTCCGAGGCTGGAACATTCGAAACAGTCATGGGTGGGGTTCCTTCTTGGAAGTGAAGTGCGAGCCGAAGGCAGGTTGCGACTGAGGGGGCACAGTGCTTGAATGACTACGTAGTAAATTTGTGATTCACAGCATAAGTAGGGCGCAGCTGTCCGTCAACTCCCCTTCGAAAGCGCGCAAAGGACCGTTCATGACACGACCCATCGGGCTGGCCCATCTGTCGGCTCTGCATCTCCCCCCTCCCGAGTTGGTCGAGGCCGCGGCCGACTGCGGATTCACCTCCGTCGGGGCGCGGGTGCATCCCGCTACCGCGTCGGAGACCCGGTACCCCATGGCCGCTGGCTCGCCGATGTCAGCGCAGACACGGACCCGTCTCGACAGCACCGGTGTGAGCGTGTTCGATGTCGAGGTGTTCACCCTGGACGGAGTCCGCGGCCGTGACCAGTGGATGCCGGTGCTCGAGGCCGGAGCCGTTCTCGGGGCACGGGTGCTCAACGTGATCGGCGGTGACGACGACCGGCATCGGCTGACCGATTCCCTGGCCGCGCTGGTGCGCGATGCCCACGAGTTCGATATCACCGCCTCGATCGAGCCGATCTCGTATCAAAAGGTCGACACCTTCCGCGCCGCCGCTGCCGTGGCGGAACAGACCGGGTGCGGGATCATGCTCGACGTCCTGCATTTCGTCCGTGCCGGGGGCACCGTCGGCGACCTCGCGACCGCTCCACAGGGAGCGATACAGGTAATCCAGTTGTGCGACGGTCCCGCCGCGGTCCCGCACCTCGAGGCGCCGACGCGGATGCCCCTCGGTCAGGACACCAATGGGTCCGACCGCCAGATCGAATCACGCGCTTCCCGTCAGGTGCCCGGAAAGGGCGCGTTTCCCCTGATCGAGATCCTCGCGGCGCTCCCCGGCGTCCCGGTCAGCGTGGAAGTTCCCGACGTCACCTTCGTCGAATCACACGGCATCACAGAACATTTGCACAGACTCATGACCGCAACACAACAGGTGGTTGTGACCACCGACACCGAACGAACGGACGCCCTTCGATGACCGCAGTTGACACCACCCCCTTCCTGCACGTGACCACCGCCGACCCCTCGACGTTCTATCCCGGCCGATTCGCCGGCCGCGTCATCCTCGTCACCGGCGCCGCCGGTGGCCTCGGATCGGCGGCCGTGGACCGGCTCATACGCGAAGGCGCGTCGGTGGTGTGCACCGACGTCGTCGGTGACGGCGACGGAACGGACCGCGACATCGCGGCTCTCGATGTGACCGACCGTGCGGCCTGGGACGAGACGGTCGCCCGAGTGTTGGTCACCCATGGCCGCCTCGATGGCGCACTCTTCGCGCACGGCATCCAGGGACCGGAAACCACGATCACGGCCATGCCCTTCGAGGGCTGGTCGAAGACCATGAGTGTCAACCTCGACGGCTGCTTCCACGGCCTCGCCGCACTACTTCCCACACTGACCGAGCAGGGCTACGGCCGGGTGGCCATCTTGTCCTCGATCTCGGCTCGGGAGGGCAATCCCTTCCAGGCCGCCTACTCCGCATCGAAAGCGGCCGTGGTGTCCCTAATCAAAACTGCCGCCAAGGAGGTCGCCACACACAACGTCACCGTCAACGCGATCGCACCCTCGATGATGCACACCCGCATGCTCGACGACCTCAGTCCCGAACGCAACGCCGCACTCCTCTCCCGGGTTCCCATGGGCCGGGTCGGCAGCACAGCAGAATTTTCCGCCCTGGCGACCTGGCTACTCTCGACCGAGGCCAGCTACGTCACCGGACAGACACTGGACCTCAGCGGTGGCCGGAACACCGCCTGACAGATGGGTAGCCGCATCCGGGTCGGCCCGGCACCGCTCTCGGCCGGGCCGAACCGGAGGTACGGACGTTGCCAGCGCATACTTCGACGCCGACCACACGGCACCACCCCCAGGCCTCGGAGCCCGCGACGGCGTCATCCGAACCCGACCCCCCATTGGGTATGATCCGCACGTGGTAACCAGTGTCGATCTCGCCGCCTACCTGGGACTGAGCCAGTCGACAGTCTCCCGTGTCATGCGAGGAGATCCCGCCGTCGCCGAGCGGACGACCAAACGGGTTCTCGCCGCAGCACGGGAACTTGGTTACGTCCCCAACTCGGCAGCGCGCAGCCTGGTCACCAGACGTGCCCGGGCGATCGGTGTCGTGGTCGCCGATCTGAAGTCGCCGTTCTACCCGACGGTCGTCGACGCCATTCAACACCGTCTCAGCGAACGCGGTTATCGAATGGCCCTTATTCGCGACCCGGACGTCCCTGAGGGCGTCGACAGCGTGGACGTGCTCGATCCGGCGACAGTGGACGGCATGATCTTCGTTTCCGCTCGCCGAGAATCCCGCACCGTACGCCGAGTCCTGGAACGAAACACCCCCGTGGTGCTCCTGAGCCGCGACGATCCCACCCTGTCTCTCGAAGTGGTCCTCTCCGACGACGAGGGCGCTGGCGAGCTGGTGATCGACCACCTGACCGCACTCGGTCACCGCGACATCGCGATACTGTCGGTACCGCGCGACCGCACCAATGGTGCCGCCCGCGAAGACGGCGCCCGGCAAGCACTCCAACGCCGTGGTATCGCCCTACCCGACCACTACATCCGGCGAGCAACCATGACTCACCAGCACGGTGTGGACATGGCGACATCACTGCTGTCGATGGACCACCCACCCACTGCGATCTACTGTGTCACAGACGAATTGGCGTTTGCAGCATTGGACGCGGCCGCACGCCTCGGCGTGTCCGTACCCGCCGAACTGTCCGTGGTCGGCTTCGACGATTCACCACAAGCACGGTGGGCAATGATCAACCTCACCACCGTTCACCAGCCCATCGAGGACATGGCCGCCGAAGCGGTCCGACTCCTCCTCGCCCGACTTGATGACAGCGCACCGGAACAGCCAAGCAAGCGAGTCTTCCCGGTCAGTCTCCAGGTGCGAGGTACCACCGGACCGGCCCCCCAGTGCGCGGCGTCCACGGGATAAAACGGCAACAGCAGGTGCGCCAGCTCACCGAAAACGGTTAAGGCTGCGTTGGTTCGACATTGCCAGGTTAAGTCTCCCACTTACGATCGGCAATCCCGGACCAGAACGCGGAACCGCTTCTGCCACGCGAACGATGCGCGGGTACTGATCATGACTGCTGTCCTTTGGGCCCTGTGCAGTGGCTTGCCGTGATCGGTGCCTATTCAGATGTTCGATGTGGGACTACCTGCGCGCTGCTCTCAACGTTTGGGAGGGTGTTTCGCCGAACTTGCGCTCGTAGTGGTTGGCGAAGCGCCCCAGGTGGTTGAATCCCCAGTTGAAGGCCACGTCGCTGATCTTCGTGGTCTCGTCGCCTCGTTGGAGGTCCGCGCGCACGCCGTCGAGGCGTATCTGCCGGATGTAGGTGGTCGGGGACATCCCGAACTGCTCATTGAAGAGGTTCTGCAGTTGGCGTGCGCCGACGCCGGCGATGACCGCGAGATCACCGATGGTGTACTGAGAACCGGGGAAGGCCTCGATGTGGTCGAGGACCTTCTGCCACACCGCGGTGGTCGTGACCGCCGATCCGATCCTCGAGATCGAACCCGAGCGGGTCGTCGTCCTCGGCATCGACGAGACCCGACACGGGAAGGCTAAGTGAGAGACCTGCCCCGACACCGGACAACGGTCGTGGGTGGATCGGTGGGACACCGACCAGGTCGGCATAACCCGGACGTCGGAATAGAATCGGTCGACGATGATCTCGGCGTTCGGGAGCGCCTCGCGCACCGCCTTGGCATAGACGCCGGACAGGTCGATGGTGACGTGGGTGATCTGCCGCCACCACTGCTCGTTGCGCTGGTGGAGCCAGCCGATCACCGTCGTGGAGTTGCGTCCGTTGACCTGGGCGAGCAGGCCCTGGTCGCCGGCGATGTCGACCAGGCCGATGTCCCACCGGTCCACCCACCGACGGGTTCCGGTGATCGGGTCGGTTTCCCATTTCGCCTTGCCGCGGTGGGGTCTCGTCGATGCCGAGCACCCGCACCGGGGCCGGTGGGGTGTCGAGTGCGGTGACGGCGACGGTGTCGACCCGACCGTGGACGGTGTGCCACCCGCACCGGTACTCGGCGGCGACGGCGGCCACCGAGCGGTCGCCGTCGAGGACGGCGGCGGCCATCATGGTCTTCGCCCGCGGGGTGACCCGGGCGGCTGGGGATGGCCGTCCTCGGTTCTCGGTTACGCCAACGCGATCAGCAGGTACCAGGAAGTAACTTCAGATAGGTGTGCCTGTCGGTGGCGAGTCGCTCGTCGCGCAACCGACTGCGCCGTAGTTTTC
Source organism: Rhodococcus sp. WAY2 (assembly GCF_009859915.1). Classification (NCBI taxonomy): domain Bacteria; kingdom Bacillati; phylum Actinomycetota; class Actinomycetes; order Mycobacteriales; family Nocardiaceae; genus Rhodococcus; species Rhodococcus sp. WAY2. The sequence continues at coordinate 1,188,413 of NZ_CP046572.1, read as the reverse complement.
CTGCCTCGTCGCGCAGTGACTCACTGACCACCTCGTAGGTGAAAGGCACTTTTCCGGGGGACAGACGGGTCCGGACAAATGTCGTGAGGTCAGAGGATGTCGGGGTGGGTAGACCTGGCTCCAGTTCGAGAATGGCGTGGGCCACCGCGCCCAGATCGGGGTCGGGCAGGCCGATCACGGCGGCGGTGACCACGCCGGGTGCCTGCTCGAGCACCGATTCGATTTCAGCGGGGTAGACATTCACGCCACCGGTCAGAATGAGGTCGGTTCGGCGATCCGCGAGGTAGAGGTAGCCGTTCTCATCGATCGAACCCACATCGCCGTATGTGTGGTATTCGAGTGAATGTCCGAACGGGTTACCGACGGGTGGGCTGAACCAGACCGTGCCGATTTCACCGGCGCCCAACACTCGGCCCTCGTCGTTGCGAATCTCCGTGCCTGGGGGTGCCTTTCCGACAGAACCACGGTGCTCCAGCCATTCCGGACCGCTGATCATCGTCGCGCCGTACCCTTCGGTGCCGGCGTAGATCTCCCAGATCGCCTCGGGTCCGATCCAGTCGATCCATGCCTGCTTGACCCACGGAGGACACGGCGCCGCCATGTGGATGACGATCCGGAGTGTCGAGACGTCCGCGTTCTCGCGAACGTCCGCAGGGAGCGACAGGATTCTGCTCATCATCGTCGGAACCAGATACGCCCAGCAGACTTTGTAGTCTTGCACGATCCGTAGCCATTCCCGGGCGTCGAATCGTTCCATCAGCATTACGTGGATGCCCCAGCAAAGAGCCCAGTTCGTCTGTGAGAACGCCGCATTGTGGTAGGCGCCGGCGGGATGCAAGAGGACGTCGGTGCCGCGCATGTGCAGGATCGGTATGGGTTGCTCGGGATGGATGAGCGAGGTGCGGTCTTCGACGATGAGCTTGGGGCTGCCGGTGCTCCCGCCGCTGGTGCTCGCCTTCCACTGCGTCGAAACCACTTCCGGGAGTGGACCGTCCGGTAGATCCGAATCTGGCTCGAAATCAGCTGTGAGACAGTTATACTCGTCTAGCTCGGCTCCGATGATCAGCGCGGGATGGGCAGCGCTGACGAGCTGACCCAACTCGGATTCGACGACTCTCGCGGGCAGCGGGACAACTGTGGCACCGAGCTTCCACAGGCTGTGGCAGGTGATCTGATGTTTCGGGCCGGTAGGCAGCACCACGGCCACCCTGTCGTCACGCCCGACCCCACGCTGCGCCAGATCACGCGCCAGCCGGTTTGCGGCGCGATCCAGTTCCAGTCGACTCAGGGTGATCCCGTTCATGGTCAGTGCCGGATGGTGCGGATCGCGAGCGGCGTGCCAGCTCAGCGCCAGGCCCATCGACATCTGACGAGCCGGCATGTCGGCGAGTTCGGTGTAGCTGATGTGTTCTGTGGACATGAGCCCCTCTGGCTTGTGGTTGGAACGGTCTTGTCATCGCGGGTTAGGGGCTGGGAGTGCTGCGCCTGCGGAAACTCTCGATACCCGCCACCAGAGATGGCCCGGTGGCGGTGTGCAGGTGCCGGGCCGATTCGATGTCGACATAGCTCGGCATGTCAGCGGTTTCGGCCGAGATCAGGTTCGCCTTCATCATCCGCAGCGGGAAGGAATGTCGCGCGGCCAGTTCCTCGGCCAGGCCCATCACTCGGTCGTGCAGGCTCTCGGGTGCGAACAGCCGGGTGACGAGGTCCAGATCATGAGCAGCTTCAGCGGAGATCTTCTCTGGGAAGAGGAGTAGCTCTCGCGCGCGGGCGCCGCCGACGATTCGGATGAGCGACCACGCCAGTCCCATGTCGCCGGACACCCCGACGTCGAGGAAGGCGGTCTTGAACCGTGCTCGCGTGGAGGCGAATCGGAAGTCGCAAGCGCACGCCCAACCCATTGCCGCACCGGCGCAGGCACCATCGATGGCGGCAATGGTGACCTGCGGCATGGAATGAAGCAGCGTCGAGGCGTGATAGGTGTGCCCCAATCGTTCGAGGGTGGATGGCCCCCGTGCGGCGGAGTCTTCGGTAAGGTCGGCACCCACCGAGAAGTCGTTCCCCGACCCGCGAATCACGACAACCTTGGCGTCGCTCGACGCGATCTCACTGAGCCTCAGGTGGAGTTGCTCACACATCTCGATCGTCACGCCGTTGCGCCGCCTCTCGCGGTTGAGAGTGACCACCGCGACCGCGCCGACGCGCATCGTGATCACCGATTCATCTGCGGCGGAACTTGGTTCGGTATCTCCGCTGGTCATGATTCGCTCCAGGTCGGGGTCCGGCGCTCGGCGAAAGCCGCAGTGCCCTCGCGCGCGTCCGGGCCGGAGTAGAGCTCTTGGACCGCGTTCATCGACCACATGTCGTTCATGGAATCTTCGACGCTCCTGCCGTCGAAGGCATTGGCGATGGCCAGCGTGGTCTGGATCGACGCCGGCGAGCATGCGATCACCTCGTCACACCAGGCGTTGACGGTGTCGGCCAGGTCAATGGCTGCGACGACTTCGTTGACAAAGCCGAATCGTAGTCCGTCACGGGCAGAAAGGTGGCGACCAGTGAGCAGCATCCCGCGTGCGCGGGTCGGGCCGATCTCGTTGATGAGGCGCTGGATCCCACCACTGAGCGCGGCAAGCCCAACTCGTGCTTCCGGAAGTCCGAAGGTGGCGTGATCAACCGCTATAACGAGGTCGCAGGCCAAGGCGAGTTCGAACCCGCCGCCCATCGCAGCACCGTTGACGGCGGCGATCACCGGCTTGGTCCGGTTGAACCGGTTGGTGAGTCCGCCGAAACCAGAACTCGGGACTGCGCCGTCGGGGCCCGCACGGCCGGGCTCCTTCAGGTCGGCCCCGGCACAGAATGCCCTGCCGCCGGCGCCGGTCAGAACCGCGACGCGACAGGCCGGGTCGCGCTCGAACTCGTCGAAGACGGCGCCGAGTTCATGGCTGGCGCTACTGCTGAGCGCATTGCACCGATCTTGGCGATCGATGGTCACGTGCAAGACGGACCCGGTTGTTCGGACAACGCAAAACTGTCCCATGCACTTCACTCCTGGCTCGGGGGCTCGGCGTCTGGTTTACAGACGGGCGACTGTCCATGGTGGTGGTCGGGCGGTCCGGTCGGGAATGGCCGGGTGCTGGGTCTGTGTGCGCCCGGCCCGATCGGACCGTAGGGAGCGTCAGAGTATGAGGCTGTCTCGTCCGGCCCAGTAGTGCTCCCGTAGACGACGTTTGTACAGCTTGCCGTTCGGGTCACGCGGCAGTTCATCGACGAAATCAATGCTGCGCGGGCACTTGTACGAGGCCAGTTCCTTACGGCAATATTCGATCAGCGTCGCCTCCGTGTCGGCGGTGGCCGGCGGATTCACGAGCTGGACGACAGCCTTCACAGCTTCGCCCATCTCTTCGTCGGGCACGCCGATCACTGCGACATCGGCGATCAGCGGGTGACCGGCAAGGATGTTCTCGGTTTCCTGCGGATAGATGTTGACGCCGCCGGAGATGATCATGTGGGCCTTGCGGTCTGTGAGATACAGATAGCCCTCCTCGTCGAGGTATCCCATGTCGCCGATGGTGCGCCAGCCGTGAATGTCGGTCACCGACGCGGTCTTCTCCGGATCGTTGTGATACTCGAAAGGACGACCGCCCTCGAAATAGACGACCCCGGAGGCGCCGGTCGGCAGCTCTTGTCCGTCCTCGCCCACGATGTGACATTTCTGCAGCGGCCGTCCGACCGATCCCGGATGCGTCAGCCACTCCTGAGCGGTGATGGAAGATGCTCCGACATCTTCTGTGCCCGAATAGTATTCGTGGATAATCGGTCCCCACCAGCCGAGCATCTGCCGTTTGACGGCGATCGGGCACGGCGCGGCGGAGTGCATGACACTGCGCAGACTCGAAAGGTCGTACTGTGTTCGTTCTTGCTCCGGAAGCCTGAGCATCCGCACAAACATGGTCGGAACGAATTGAGCGTCGGTGACCCGATAGGTTGTGATCAGCTCCAGGCACCTGTGTGGGTCGAAACCTTCCATCAATACCACCGTTGCACCGGCGCGCTGCCACGACATCGAAAAGACCAGCGGTGAACCATGGTAGAGGGGCGCGGGGGACAAGTAGACGACGTCGCCGGAGGAACTGTGATCGAGCATTCCCTGGGCGATCTGCACCGGTGCCGACGACGGATCGCCGAAGGGGGTCTGAGGCAGCGGCTTCCGGACTCCCTTGGGCCGTCCGGTCGTGCCCGATGAGTAGAGCATCTCGCGACCTTCGCTCTCATCGGCGAGACGCCCAGCACTCGACGCTGCGAGGACGTCGTCGTAACGCTCGAAGCCGTCGATCTCGCCGGTGCCGGCGATCTTGACCCGAACGCCCTCGAGGTCGAGTTCGGTCACCACGTCGCTGGTCGACTCGCTTGCAATGAGGGCGACCGCACCGCAGTCATCGAGGATGTACTGGACCTCGTCTGGGCGCAGGTGCCGATTGATGGCTGTGTAGTAGAGGCCCGACCGTTGTGCAGCCCAGGCGATCTCGAGAAAGGATCGAGTGTTTTCCATCAGGATTGCGATGTGGTCGCCCGCTGTGAGCCCGCGTGTACGCAGTGCACTGGCGAATCGAGTAGAACGGTCTTCCAGTTGCCGATATGTCACGATCTCGCCGCTTGTTCCCATCACGATGGCCGGATGATCCGGTGTGCGTCGGGCGTGATAACTCGGTGTCATCTCCATGTGATTCCTTTCGCAGGACGGGCCGGCCGCCGCGTGCATTCGCCGCGTCCACTTTGGTAAATGCCATGTTTGCACAATTCAGAACCGAATTCTGCCTATTGAGAGTATCGTTCTCACGATCGCCTACATTGCGCGGCAATGCCGCAAGACAGTTCCTGTCAATGAGCGACGCCAGAATCATCCCCTGGTACCGGGTTCGTGACAGCCGCAATGACAGCGAGTCCCCGTCCGAGTCCTTCAGATCGAAAGGTCTTCATGATCCGACACAAACGCATTCTTGCGGCGGCGTTTGCCGCCTTGTTCTTACTCAGCGCCTGTGGGGGGGCGGATTCCGAAGGTGGGGGTGGTCCGTCTTTGGAAGGTGAGCCCGTGCCCGGTGGGACGATACGGGTGGTTCAGGGGGGTGAACCCCGCATGATGGATCCGGCTGCTCTGATCAACGTGTGGGTTGCGAACGGGCTGCTGGGTAATGCGTTGTACGGGACCTTGATGATCAACGACGAAGAGACGTTGGACATCGAATACAAGATGGCGACCGACTTCACCACTTCGGATGGGGGCAGGACATTCACGTTGATGTTGCGACCGGGATTGATGTTCACCGACGGGACGCCTCTTGATGCGGCAGCGGTCAAGTTCAATTGGGATCGGTTGCGTGATCCCTCGGTGGCGTCGCCGTCGTTGCCGCCCGCGGCACAGGTGGCATCGACCGAAGTGGTCGACCCGATGACGTTGAAGGTGACTATGGTGTCACCGAATCCGAACTTCGCGCAGTCGCTGGTGACCAGCGGGATGAACTGGATTGCGTCGCCGACTGCGTTGCAGAAAGGGACCGAGGCCTTCAATGCCGAGCCGGTCGGGGCCGGGCCGTTCACGTTGGTGAACTGGCAGCGGCAGAGTGTTATCGAACTGACGAAGAACCCCGATTACTGGGACGCACCTCGACCATATCTGGACGGCATCACCATTCGTTCGGCCACCGACACCAATCAGCGGGTCAACGCGATGACCACGGGTAGCGCCGACCTTGCCTCGGAGGCGAGCGGGGCAAGTATCGCCAAGGCCGAGGCGGCAGGGCTCTCGTCCGAGACCGTGCCCACCGGTGGAGGGCAGTTCATCGGGCTGAACGTGCGATCGGCGCCATTCGATGACGAGCGTGCGCGCCGCGCCCTGGCACTCGCGTTGGATCGGGACGCGATCAATGCCGCTGTTTACAACGGGGCGGGTGAGGTGCCCGAAACCCTCTTCATCGAGGGATCGCCGTTCTATACCGACACCCCGCTACCGACCACCAATCGTGCCGATGCCCAGAAATTGCTCGATGAACTCGCTGCAGAAGGCAAGTCACTGTCGTTCACGTTCCTGGCGTACTCGACGCCGGAGAACCGGGCGGTGGCCGAAGCCTTTCAGACGCAACTGACTGTGCTCGACAATGTCGAGGCGAACGTGGAGATCATCGATTTCGCAGCCGGGGTGCCGCGGATCGCGGCCCATGACTTTGACATGGTCATCTTGTCCTCTACAGTGCAGGATCCGGACTCGTCGTTGTGGAGTGTCTTCCACTCGACCTCGCGTGGCAACTACACCGGGATCAGTGATCCCCAACTCGATGAGGCACTCGACGCCGGCCGCATCGCCACAACAGTGGAAGCACGCACCGCTGCCTACCAGGTGGTGCAGGACAGGCTGGTCGAACTGAACCCGGTGCTGTGGTACACCCGGTCCTCACCGACCTACGTTTCAGGCAAGAACGTCCACGGAATCGAGATGTACACGGTCGGATCACTACTGCCGGAACAGTTGTGGCTGAACTGATGGGCAGCCGGTAGCCTGCTGCAGGTGGCGTGCCCCCCTGCGAGTAGGTCCGAGTTGTTCTAGAGTCCTGATTGCCCTGGTGAGGGCGAGGACGATAGGGATCATTTCGCGGCGCAAACGTCACTCGGCGGAGGACATCGTGTGCAAGCTGCGCCGGGCCGACGAGTTGGCCGCGGAAGGCAAGAACGACGAGGAGATCGCCGCCGCACTCGAGGTGTCGGCGGCGACGCTGTACAACTGGCGTCGCCAGTACTCCGGTATGGACGCCGAGGCAGCGAAGGAACTCAAGAAACTACGGAGCAGAATAGCCGGCAACGACTCGTTCCGCTCGGATGTGCTCGCGTCCGGCGGACTCAACGACCGGAATTCGAGTAACGGTTATCTCTCGAGAGCCGAGCAGCTCATGGCCGAGGTGGTCGGGGCCGAGCAGGCGTTCTTGTCGACCTGCGGGCGGTCCTCAACCTCTTCGTCGGTGCCCTGCAGTGCTCTCCACCTGTGACGGTGGGAGTCGTCGGTGCTAGATATGGCCGTTGGTAGGCGGCGTCCGTAGCGGGGCGCGGTCGAGGCGGTGCAGGTGGTCGGTGAGGGCGTCGGCGACGCCGTGGTGGCGGGCGGCTTCGTCGAGCCAACCACGGTCGCGGGCGTCGGCCTCGAGGGCCTGGATGTCGGTGCGTCGCGCCTCGAGCGCGCCGCGGAACTCGGGTCCGGTGACGAAGTTGGCGCAGGTTTCGCAGATGTTGGCGTAGGGGCAGGCGCCGGCCGCTTCGTGGCGGGAGCAGTAGCCTTGGGCAACAAGGGTTTTGAGCATATCGCTGCCGAGCCAGCTGATGGTGTCGGGGACGATGGATTTGCCGACCGGGGTGAGGGTGAACCGGCGGCGCATCTTGCCCATGGCCTGGTCCTAGGCGTCGCGCAGCGTCGGCGAGGCCGGGGTGGCGTAACGCAGGGTCATCTGGGGAGTAGACGTGCTCGAGCAGCGCCATCCATGCTTGCAGGCTCATCCCGGCGTTGGCGAGCTCGGTGGCTCAGGTATGCCGTAGCTGATGTGGGGTCACCACCAAACGGTGCGCCGCCGGTCCCGCGCAGCCCGCAGGACTCGACGGCGGGAGCAGTCCAGTGTGCAGCCGGGTCTGGCCGAGGCGGCGACCGTGCGCGACGAACAGAAAATCGGTCAATTCTCCGGTGCGGGGGTGTGGCAAGGGTCTGAGGTTGCCCCTCGGGAGTGGACACCCGATTTCTGCGGCGATTGACAGCGTAGACGACGCGATCAGTCGTTGTTCGAACTCGACCGGGGTGAGGTATCCGAGGGCGGAGTGACGGCGACGTCGGTTGAAGTACGAGAGCCAGTCGAACAGGTCCAGCCGTGCCTGCGACTTCGACGTCCAGCTCCGTCCGTGCAGCCATTCCCTCTTGAGTCCTTGGAAGAACGACTCGGCGAGAGCATCGTCGTCACTCGAGCCGACCCGACCTCGACTCGGCCGGATCCCAAGGCGGCGGCATTCATCAACGAAAGCTGCTGCGGTGTAATATGATCCGCGGTCGCTGTGGAAGATGACACCACCGACGTCGCCACCGCGGGTGCGTACCGCCATCTCGATCGCGTCCGTGACGAGCTCGGTGCGCATGGGGGTACCCCCTGGACGGAGTCCTTGGGGGAGGGTCGGCGATGGACCAGCCCACCACCCGGCGTGAGCAGATGTCGATCACCGTGGCCAGATACAACCACGAGGATCCCACCGGGATGTAGGTGGGGGTACCTCCCTGCAAGAAGTGCTTGGGGGAACGTCCCCACACCACTTCGTATTCATCGCTGTAGCGGTGAAGTCCCGCATCACCAGATCCGGAACGAGTGGAGCCGACCTGTCCGCGATCGTCGTGCGTTTGCTGCGGCGCAGGTGCCGGCCGACGACGTGGTGGATCCGCATCAGCTTCGGTCACCCGTTTGCGGTTGATCCTGTGCCCGCGGGACCGGAGTTCGGCATGCACGCGCGGGGCGCCGTAGGCGCTGCGCTGCTCGGCATGGATGGCGCGGATCTCGGCGACGGTCGCGGCTTCCTCCGCTGCATGCTCGGCACGAGCATCTTCGGTGGCCAGGTGCTTGTAGTAGCCGGAGCGGGAGGTCCCGAGCACCCAGCAGAGCCGCAGCACGGAAGAACTCGGCGCAAAGGTCGGAGATGAAGTCCCAGCGGCGGGTCTTCACTTCACCTCCTTGATGCGAAATACGCGGCTGCCCGGCGCAGAATCTCCCGTTCGAGCTGCCATTCCTTCTCCGTACCCCGCAGCCGAGCATTTTCTGCCCGCAGGCGCGCGAGCTCGTCCGACTCGGTCTCCCCACCGGCTATGCGGCGGGCGTCCGGGCGTCCCTCTCGGGCGGCGTCCTTACGAACCCACGTCCGCAGCGTCTCGCCACTGATGCCCAGGTCCGCGGCCACCGCCGCGTGCGTGCGTTTACCATCGGCCGCGCGGTACAGCGCGACCGCGTCCTTCCGGAATTCCTCCGTGTACAGAGACTGGCGTCCCACCTCGACATCCCTCCTGGCTCTCCACTGGAACCATTGTCAGGGGTGTCCACTCCAAGGATGCAGCCTCATCTTGCCCTGCGGGCGGTGGCTGTGAACCGCTGGACTCAAACTCACCGTGACGCAGCCGATGATGCACGCGCACTCTTGGCCCGCCACAAAAGCCGACGGTGACGGTGGTGCGGAAGCAACAACATCAGACTCTCCCACGTCGTCTTCCGTGCCATACTCACCGACCAATCGCTATCAGTCACCATCGCTGCTTGACAGAGGAGGTAGTGACAGACCCGGCGCCGCGCCAGTCTCACCAAATCCCGTGCCAGCCACTACGGATTTGGACATCGCAACTGTCGTTGCAGCAATAATCAAGTTGCCCGACTTATCTCATGACGTGGCTGTACTGCCTGTTCGGATGAACATTGAAAAGCTGCCGGTAGGATGGGGGCTGGCGATTTCCAGCGTCTTTTATGCCGTACTTGACCGCAAGTTCTGCACCAATGAGAGTTTGACCGCTGATCGCCATGAGCTCAGGATCATTGAAAAGGGCCCAGATGACATGGCCGGTCAGCTCCGGCGTCTCGGCACTGTCCAGAATGTGGCCGAATTTCGCCGGGTTGCTCGCGATGATCTGCTTTACACGGTCGGTGAGTAGCGAACCCATCCATATTGAAACGGCCGCGATATCAAACTCTTTGAAGTCGTACGCCATGTCGGCCGCCATCTTGTCTGTACCCGCCTTTGGGACACCATAGGCAGGGCCAAAGGCATAGTGGACAGCGCCCGATGACGACGTGAAGGCCACCAGCCCACCCTGATGTGAGAGCATCAACGGGGCGGCATAGACCGTAGCCACATAGCTGCTTCGTAGTCCGACGTCGAATGTGTCGACAACATTGAGGGGCTCCTCCCAGAACTTCGTACGGCCCATCATTTCATCGCGGATGATCGCGGCGTTATTGACTAGGATGTCGATACGTCCGTGGTCGCGGCCGACCTGATCGAAGAACGCCTTCACTTGCTCGTCATCGCTGTGGTCAACGCGTACAGCGATGCCTCGACCACCGGCGGCCGTGACGAGGTCCGCGGTTTCGCCAATGGTGCCCGGCCGTGCCGAATCGCCGGCGCTCTCGGATCGCCCGGTGACGTAGACCGTGGCACCGTGACTGCCCAGCGCCCGTGCGATACCGGCTCCAGCGCCGCGACTTGCTCCGGTGACCACTGCCACCACCCCATTAACTGACATAAGTCCTCCTACTTCGGCATCGATGATCCCTGGCCATTTTCGCTACCTCGCACGGCACGGTGACACGATCGCGGTTACTTGCAAAGAAGGCGTCTTCCCATCTTTCCACCCGAAAACTACTGCGAGCCAATTACTTAGCATACGATCCCGGAATTACCCGATCAGATCCACGACAGAAGGGGCGGGCTCCTGAGGCGGGCGATCACGGTCTTCGGCTTCGCGCTGTACCGGGCATCGCAAACACCCGTTGCGCGTGATCAATCGACTCAGCACTTGCGCGCACCGTCTGCGCAATTAGCAGGCAGACTAATGTTGTTCGGGACCGACTCGAATGATTTCGACACGCACCCGGCGCTGCCAATCACCAACGCTCGGGCGCTGGAGTGTCGACGAACAACGGGCGTTGGTAGGAGAGGTCGTCCTTGTCCCGCGTGCCCTTGACGAACGCCTGCTTTGTGAAGAACGGTGATTGAAGTAGTGAGGCGTCGGCGGTCGCGGTCCATTCGACGGTCGATCGCCGGACCGCGATCCGCCACGTACCTTCACGTCGTTCGAGTCGATCGAGATAGCGGCCGTTCAGCAATTGCACCGTGGTGCCGTCCTGATAGAGCAGTCCCACCAGCACGTAGCTCTCGCAGTGAGCGGTATCGCCGTCAATCTCGCAAGTGTGAGTGGTGACGTTGTGGGTGTGGGCGCGAGAGGAGGCCGCGTGCACGGCGTTCGCCCAACGCGCATAGTCCGGCCCCAAATTGGTGCTCGTGCCGTGCTCGTCGACACCGTCGACGTGATAGGTGCTGCCAAGTAGGTCGGAATCGTGCCGATCGCAGCCGCGAGAGTGCTTGGACACGCAGTCGAGGATCTCCGATCGGTCCATCAAATACTGCACATCACGCTGCAACCGAGTAATTACGTCTTCGTCGGTGGTCATAGGTCTCCTTACGGGTCGAACCGGAAATGGTCAGGCGACGGCTTCCTCGCCGATCAAGGTCGTCCGGTGCAGTAGGCGGGCAGACGTCGGCGCGTAGGGGACGGCGCGGTGCAGCATTCCGGTGTTGTCCCACAGCACCAGGTCGCCGCGCCGCCAGTGATGCCGCAACGCGAATCGAGGTTGCGTCGACCAGTCGAGGAGGCGGTCGAGAAGCGCCCGGCCCTTGTCCTCCGGCCAGCCGACGACATGAGACGCCGTCGCGCCAAGAAGCAACGACTTACGCCCGTTGCTGCGGGTCCAGACCAGTGGATGCTCCCGTGTCGGCACCCGGTCCCAGGCCGCCCGCTGCTTGTCCGAGGGCTCGGGATTGGCCAACGTTTGCGCTGCCGCGAAGCTGTGCACGACCCGAAGGTCGGCGATCTCCGCCTTCTCGTCGTCACCTAGCGCCTCGTAGCTTGCGTAGGTGTTGGCGAACTCGGTGTCGCCGCCCTCGTCGGACACCTCCAGTGCGGTGAGCAAGGTCGCCTTCTGTGGCACTGCGTCCGTGGCGCCGTCGATGTGCCAGTGGAATGTGCCCTGGTTTAGGGACGCCAACACGGTCTTGGCCGGATCCAGACTGATGGCTGATATCTCCGGGTGCTCGTCCTGCCCACCCACCTGCGCCACGACCACGTCGCCGAGGAGGCGGCTCAGTGCGACCAAATCGTCGTCGTCGATGTGGGCTTCCCGAAATACAACGACGCCGTACTGGTCCAGCGCGGCCCGGCAGCGGGCTGCGCCGCGGTCGTCGACGAGGTGGCTTCCCGGCAGTTCGGTGATCTCGACACCGATGGTGGCGGTGATCGGGGTGGCGTTGGCGAACACGGTTCCTCCTGAGGCAGCTGGATAGAACGAGAATATCACTCTCTGTTATAGCTAGCGTAGTTACCGACTGAGGAAAGGAACATTTTCTTCTAGTGGCGGCAACGGAGGATGCATCATGCTGATAGCACTGACCGGCGGCGCTTCGTCGACTGACAAGATGGTGCGGCAAGCCCAGCAGACCGAGGCGGACGGGTTCACCTCCGTCTGGTGCGCCAGCACGGTCGCGAGTGATCCACTGCCAGCCCTCGGGGGGCCGGCAGCGCCACCTCGACGATCGAGCTCGGAACCGCTGTGCTGCAGACCTATCCTTGTTAGCTGCCGTCGTCGCCGAGCCCATTGGCCGCGGCGGTTTCACGCTCGGTCTCGGCCCCTTGCGCGAGGTCCGTAGTCCGTGACGTGTATGGCCTCTCCTACGACCGTCCAGGCAGGAACACCGAAGAATACGTACAATCTGACCGCGCTATTCCGCGGCGAGGGCGTGGAGTTTCGCGGCGATTGGGCGACGACCAGGCCAAACCGCATGCTGCCGCTTGTTCACGACGTGCCGGTTCTGTTGTCTGCCGTGTCACCGCACATGTTGCGGGTGGCAGGCCAGGCCGACGGCACGGTCCTGTGGGTGGGGTCGGCGGAAGTGCGACTCGCACATCGCGCCGGTGATCCAAGCCGCAGCGGTAGGACGACCCGCGCCCAGGATTGTCGCCGGGCGTTTCGTGGCTCTCCACGACGACGCCGACGAAGGCCCGCCCAGCCGTGGCACCGACGGTCACGGTGTACGCCGGGATGCCGAACTACCAACGCGTCCTCGACGTCGGCGGGGGGCTCGCCATGCCAGCGGAGACGGGCGCAAAGCCGTGTCCAGCGGGTATTGCAACATCTTTCCCCAGTGCGAAGACAACGGAACCGACTGGGCACCGCATCCCGAAGGTTATGAGTTCACCTGCTGCGGCTCATCACTCGGTCTGCAGCCTCCCAGTGTTCGTCGGCAACCCAGAGCCGCGCGAACGCCGTGACCGCCTCGGCTGCGGAGGCGCCCGCCATGACACGCTTGATCTCACCAGCCGAGTTGTTGGCCAGCGACAGGGCCAGCGAACGCCAACCATCCTCGAAGGACGTCCTGGGCATGACCAGGTCCACCAATCCGAGACGTTCGGCTTCTGCCGCGTCGAGTACGGCACCCGAGCCGGCCAGCATGAGGGCCTTGCCCGGGCCGACGAGCGCGGCGAGCCGCTCGGCGCCACCCCATGCGGGCATGATCGCCAGTGCGACCTGATTGAAGCCAATCTTGATGTCGTCGGCGGCTACCCGGATGTCGGCGGCCACGGCCACCTCTGCCCCACCGCCGAGAGCGTGGCCGTTCAGCGCGGCGACGACCGGCGCCGGGAAGTTCGCGATCTGGTCGCAGACCGTACGCATCCGGCGCGCCATGTCTGCCGCCTGCTCCTCGGTTCTGAGTTTGCTCAGCTCTTTGAGATCTCCGCCCGACACGAAGGCCCGGTCACCGGCTCCCCTGATCACCAGCGCCTTGGCCCCGGCCGCCGCATCGAGCGCCTTCTCCAACTGATCCATGGTCTCCGGCGCGATGGCGTTGCGAGCATGCGGTCGATCGATGGTGATGACCGCCAACTCCTGCTCCAGCTCGAGGTCGACCATGCGCTGTTCTCCATTCCGATATTGGCATTCTTGTTTAGTGAGAATATCATATTCACAGCTGGCAGACGCCGGCCGGAGCGAGTCCCGACGCCGCGGTGCCGACCTCGGCGCGGCTCCGTCCACGGGTATTGGAGCTCTCACATGCGGCACGTCCCCCCCGAACTGATCAGACGCTACGAAGAGGAGGGATGGTGGACCCACGACACCATCGGAGACCTGCTCAGGCGCGGTCTCGAGGCCGCCCCCGACACTGAATTCCGGATTCACTCGACCGTTCGTCCGTGGTCGGGAACCTTCGGTGACGTCGAGCGCGTTGCCCGTCGACTGGCGGGCGGATTGCGTTCTCGCGGAGTCGGTCCCGGAGACGTGGTCGCCTTCCAGTTGCCCAACTGGATGGAAGCGGCCGCTGTTTTCTGGGCGTCTGCCTTCCTGGGCGCCACCGTGGTCCCGATCGTCCACTTCTACGGGCGCAAGGAACTCGGATACATCCTCAGCGAGACCAAGCCGCACGTCTTCGTGACCGCCGAACGATTCGGGCGGACCGAGTACCACGCCGATCTGTGCGCGGACGTGCCCGTCGTGGGTGTCGTGGGCCGCGACTTCGACGACCTGCTCGATGAGGACCCGATGCCGGGTACCGTCGAAGCGGATCCGGCGGGTCCGGCGCTGATTGCCTTCACCTCCGGCACCACGAGGGCCCCCAAAGGTGTCATTCACAGTCATCAGACACTGGGCCACGAGACGCGACAGCTCGCGGGCCTCTACCCGCCGGACCGGGGCAAACAGCTCACTGCCGCTCCCGTCGGCCACTTCATCGGCATGGTGAATGCCTTCCTGATCCCCGTTCTGGACGGCACGGCAATCAATCTGACCGACACGTGGGATCCAGCTCAGGCGCTGGCGCTGATGGAGAGCGACGGGCTCACCGTCGGCGGCGGGGCCACCTACTTCGTCACCAGCCTCCTCGACCATCCTGATTTTGCGCCCCGGCATCTGCCGCACATGAGGTACGCGGGCCTCGGCGGGTCTTCGGTCCCCTCGGCGGTGACCACTCGGCTGGCAGATCTGGGCATTACCGTGTTCCGCTCGTACGGCAGCACCGAACATCCGTCGATCACGGGCTCGCGGTACACGGCACCCGAGGACAAACGGCTGTTCACGGACGGGGACGCCCTGCCCGGAGTGGAGGTCCGGTTGGCGGCCGACGGTGAGATCCTCAGTCGTGGGCCCGATCTCTGCGTCGGCTATACCGATCTCACCTTGACGGAGGCAGCGTTCGATTCGGACGGCTGGTACCACACCGGGGACATCGGCACGATCGACGAAGACGGTTACCTGACGATCACCGATCGCAAGGCGGACATCATCATTCGCGGCGGCGAGAACATCAGCGCCCTCGAGGTCGAGGAAGTTCTCCTCGCCATGCCCGAGGTCGCGGAGGCGGCTGTAGTTTCGGCGCCCGACGCCCGCCTCGGGGAGCGAGCGGCCGCCGTTCTGCGCCTGCGCCCCGGACACGCAATGCCCTCGATGGACGCCGTCCGCGCTCACTTCGAGCGAGCCGAGATCGCGCGGCAGAAGTGGCCGGAGGAACTGCACCGAGTCGACGACTTTCCGCGGACCGCCAGCGGCAAGATCCAGAAGTTTCTCGTGCGGCAGGACATTGCGGCACTCGCCAGAAGAGAATAGTATTCTCGTAAACCGATAAGGAGGATCTCATGCCAGTGAACGACTTGCCGTATCCGCTGTTCGACGCGGACAACCACCTGTACGAGACCGAGGAGGCCCTTACCAAGTTCCTTCCCGAGAAGTACAGGGATGCGATCAAGTATGTGCAGGTCGACGGCCGCACCAAGATCGCTATTCGCGGCCAGATCAGCGATTACATCCCCAACCCCACCTTCGACGTGGTCGCTCGGCCCGGCTCGATGGAGGACTATTTCAAGAACGGGAACCCCGAGGGCAAGAGCCGGCGTGAGATCTTCGGCAAATCGATGAAGTCGATCCCGGCCTTTCGTGAGCCTGCCGCTCGTCTCGAGCTGCTCGACGAGCTGGGCGTGCAGCGGACACTGATGTTCCCGACCCTTGCCAGCCTCGTCGAGGAGCGCATGCGTGACGATCCGGACCTGATCCATGTTGTCGTCCACGCGCTCAACGAGTGGCTCTACGAGACATGGAATTTCAACTACCAGGACCGTATCTTCACCACACCCGTGATCACGCTGCCGAACGTCGACAAGGCGATCGAGGAGCTGGAGTGGGTGGTCGAGCGAGGCGCCAGGGCAATTCTCATCCGCCCCGCACCGGTACCCGGCTACAAGGGTTCCCGCTCGTTCGCCCTCCCCGAGTTCGACCCCTTCTGGAAGCGTGTCGTCGAGCTCGACATCCTCGTCGCGATGCATTCCTCGGACAGCGGTTACGCCCGGCACGATGCAGAGTGGGAGGGCAGTGACGGCGAAATGCTGCCGTTCCAGACGAACACGTTCCGGATGGTCAACGAATGGCGGCCCGTGCAGGACACGGTGGCCTCGTGGGTCTGCCACGGCGCGCTGTTCCGCTTCCCCGATATCAAGCTCGCTGTCATTGAGAACGGCTCGAGTTGGCTGAAGCCCCTGCTCGACGTCCTGGCCGACACGTACAAGAAGGCCCCCGAGGGCTTCGGTATGCAAGATCCGGTGGAGGCGATCAAGCGCAGCATCCATGTCAGCCCCTTCTATGAGGAGGGCGTGACCGACCTGATCGACTTGATCGGTGTCGACCAGGTGCTGTTCGGGTCCGACTACCCGCACCCGGAAGGTCTGGCACAACCGCGGCACTTCGCCGACATGCTCGGACACCTGGAAGAGAAGGACCAGGCCAAGATCATGGGCGGCAACCTCGCGAGGTTGATGAATCTATGACGTGGGAGACCATCCCCCAGATGGTCCTGAGCGCGGGCGACCGCTTCGGCACTGCCGAAGCGGTCGTCGACGGGCCGCTTCGGATCACCTTCGCCGAACTCGCCGGCCGAGTTCGGCGAGCCGCAGGGGCATTCGCTTCGGCCGGCATCGACAAGGGTGACCGGGTGGCCCTCTGGGCACCGAACTCGGCCGAATGGATCGTCGCCGCGTTCGGTCTGCTGACCGCCGGCGGCGTGCTCGTTCCCGTGAACACCCGGTACAAGCAGGACGAGGCCGAAGACATCATCCGGCGCAGCGGCGCGAAACTTCTGCTGGTCGAGCAGGGTTTCCTCGGTGTCCGGTACTCGGGACCCGATGGTGTGCCCGTGATCGATCTCAAATCGGGCTTTCTCTCGGACGGCCAGCCCTTCGAGTGTGAGGTCAGCGGCGAAGACATCGCCGACATCATGTACACGTCCGGTACGACCGGCCGCCCGAAGGGCGTCATGATGAATCACCGCCAGACGCTCCGCCTCTTCTCGGAGTGGTGCGATCTGGCGGATCTGCGGGAAGGTGACCGCTATCTGATCGTCAATCCGTTCTTCCACATGTTCGGTTACAAGGCAGGTGTGATCGCCTCCCTCATTCGGGGCGCCACCATCCTGCCGGTGCCCGTACTCGACGTCGATCGGGTACTCGAACTGGTGGAGAAGGAGAGGGTGACCATGCTGCCCGGTCCGCCGACCCTCTATCAGTCGCTTCTGGCAGCGCAGGGGAACTGGGATCTGTCGTCCTTGCGTGCAGCGGTGACCGGTTCAGCGGATATCCCGGTCGAACTCATCCGGCGAATTCACGACGAACTGCCGTTCGAGACCATCATGACCGGGTACGGCCTCAGCGAGGGTGGGACGGCAACCGCCTCGCGGCCCGGCGACACCTTCGAAGAAATTGCGACGACCGTCGGCACACCCTGCGAGGGAGTCGAATTGCGGATCGCAGCCGACAACGAAGTGTTGATCCGGGGTTACACCGTCATGCAGGGTTACCTCGACGATCCGGCCGCGACCGCGGAAGCCATCGATGCCGACGGCTGGTTGCACACCGGGGATCTGGGGACCCTCGACGACGGGGGCCGGTTGCGCATCATCGGCCGCAAGAAGGACATGTACATCGTCGGCGGTTTCAATGCCTATCCGGCCGAGATAGAGGGATTCCTGCTCGAGCACCCTGCAGTCGACCAAGTAGCGGTGATCGGCGTTCCCGACGAGCGGCTCGGACAGGTGGGGAAAGCGTTCGTGGTAGCGAAAAAGCCAGTCACCGCTGAAGAGCTGATCGCCTGGAGCCGTGAGCGAATGGCAGGGTTCAAGGTGCCGCGGACCGTAAGGTTCGTCGACTCGCTCCCGTTGAACGCCACCGGCAAGGTCATGAAGGAGCACTTGAAAGATCTGGTGGGGTAATACCCTCCCGAACCACGCTCGGCCGCGCGAAGACAGGACCCGGCGTAGACGCACAGAACTCACACTTCGACGTAGGAGGTCCGCAATGGACACCGACAGCGCGATGATCGAATTCGCCATCAAATGGCGACATTGGGACGGCGGACCCGACGAGGACATCTTCGTCGAGTTCGGTATTCCCGCATACCAGTTCTTCTTCCGACTGCGCCGGCTCCTGTCCACCCACCGACAGCATCAGCTGACGCCCCACCTCGTCACGCAACTAACTGATATCTGTGACAGCAGATTGCATGTGCCGCAGACCCGAGCGGGATGATGTGGGCGACGCAAGCAAAAGGACACACATGAGAGACTTCACCAACTTCGACATGCTCCGCGCGGCCGCAGGGACCGAGATCGGCACCAGTGACTGGATCACTGTCGACCAGGAACGTATCGACCGCTTCGCGGCCGCCACCGGTGATGATCAATGGATCCACGTCGACACCGAGCGCGCCGCGAGTGGTCCTTACGGCTGCACGATCGCACACGGATTTCTGACGCTCGCTCTACTCGCACCGATCACCCAGCAGGTCATGACTGTCAGTGGCGCCCGTATGGCCCTCAATTACGGGCTCGGTAAGACACGGTTCATCACTCCAGTGCCCGTCGGTAGCCGAGTTCGCGGTACCGTTATGCTCACCTCCGTAACCGACGTCCCCGGCGGTGTGCAGGTCGAACGAACCGTCACGATCACCACCGAGGATGCGCAGCGCCCCGCCTGCGTCGCCGACAATCTTGTGCGATACCTGGCTTGACGTACCAGAAGGGGTCGGCCAATTCCACGTCAGTCTCGGTCACGAGTGGCCTGATCCGCGACCCACGCCGCAATTTGGGTCCGGGACGTGAACCCGAGTTTGGTCAGAAGGTGTTCGACGTGCCCCTGGGCGGTGCGTGGCGAAATCACAAGGCGAGCAGCGATGGCCCTGTTGGTCAGCCCATCGGCGACGAGTGCAGCGACCTCACGTTCTCGCTTCGTCAGTGTAAATGAGTTTGCGGCCGAAGGCTGCGCCTTATCGTTATCCACAGCTTGTTCGCGGAGCGCGTACGCGATCGCGGCGTCGAAATCGAGGCACCGGCCTTCGTTGTGAGCCAGCTCGAACGCCTGTTCACCGAGCTCCTGACGAACTGTCCGCTTGCATTGCTCGTGGTGCATCTGCAACTCGGGGAACAACGCCGTGAAGCTGCCCATCGACCGCGCCAACTCCTCGGCCGCGCCCATCAGTACTGCGGCTCGCTTCACGTCCGGTCCGGCTGCCGCGGTCCAGGACAGTACCTCGAGACAGGCTGCGGCAGTGAGAAATCCGCTTCCCTCCCGGGTCAGCCGTAAGGACTTCTCGAGTAGCTCTGCCGCCCGACTGGAATTTCCCTTCCGCCAGAGGGCAACAGCCATGGCCCTCAGAGCGTACGACCGGTACAGCACTTCGCCGCGGGTTTCGGTGACCGTGAGTATTTGCTGACAGCATTCGATCTCGCGCTGCAACTCGTCGAGCTGTCCATACGCCCTCCCGAGTAACTGCAGAACGCCTATGCGTGCGGCATCATCCTTACTGCCGAACGACGCAAGGACACTCTCGAAACGGGCACACGCCTGGGCCAAATTCCCGCTGTACAACGCGAGGCTGCCTTCGGCGCGTTCGATGATGGCCTGCATCCTCGGGTCGGCCGTCTGTTCGGCTATGGCACGCGCCTCTTCCATAAGGGCATTCCCCGCCTCGAGGTCTCCCTGCAACCCGGCCAGCACAATGCCCGCGCACAGCGCACTTGCTCGTTCAACCGTCGGTTCGCCGGACGGATCGGCAAGGAGTCGACCGAGCCAGTGCCGACCCTCACTGAACATCGCCCGTGAGTTCCAAAACGGAAACATGGCGTCGGCGATCCGCAGACCAGTGCTGGAGTTGTCGGATACAGAGAAATCCAGTGCGTCCCGCAGATTCGGCTGCTCCCGCGTGAGCCTGGCAATCCATTCAGTTTGCCGTGAACTGATCCAGTCGGCCTTCGCAGCCAGCGTCAGGCGCTCACACCAATCCCGATGCAGTCGGCGCAGTTCTACATACTCGCCACTCTGCCGCAGCTTCTCCCGACCGTACTCACGCAACGTTTCGAGCAGGCGGAAGCGCACCACCGCCCCGGATTCCTCCCGATTCAAAACTGACTTGTCTACCAGCGACGTCACGGCTTCGAGCAGCTCCTCCGAAGCCATGCCGACGCCGCACACCTGCTCGGCGGCGTCCAGCGAGAAGCTGCCCGCGAACACTGACGCCCGTCCCCACACCCGTTGTTCCTGCCGAGTACACAGCTCGAAGCTCCAGTCGACACACAACCGCAACGTCTGCTGGCGTGGCGGCGCCCTTCGACTGCCGCGGGTCAAAAACGCATACCGGTCGGTGAGCCGCTGCAGGATCTGCTCCGGCGACATCACCCGCAACCGGGCGGCCGCCAACTCGATCGGCAATGGCAATCCATCCAGCCGGTAGCAGATTTGCGCCACAGCGGCCTTGTTTTCCTCGGTCAGTTCGAACCCGGGGACCACGGTGGTGGCGCGATCGGCGAATAGCGAGACTGCGTCGTAGCGAGGCAGGCCCCGCAGCGACGGCTCCTGATCCAGCTTCGGCACCGTCAGCGGCGGTACCCGCAATGTGGCCTCCCCGCCGATCCCGAGAGGCTCGCGGCTTGTCGCAAGAATTCGTAAATCCGGACAGGTCTTCAACAGCGTCTCCGCCAGCTCCGCGGTCGCGTCCAGCACTTGCTCACAATTGTCGAGTATCAGCAGCAGCTCCCGCGTCGCCAGGAACTCGACCAACACGTCACCCAACGGCCGTGCCGGGTGATCGCTCAATCCCAGCGCGGCGGCCACCACCCCGGTCAGCAGTGAGTCGTCGGAAAGTTCTCCTAACTCCACCAGCCACACACCGTCGCGGTACGCACGTTGGACCCTCTCGCCCACGCGCCGCGCCAAGCGGGTCTTGCCGACACCGCCTATCCCGGTCAAGGTCACGAGATGTGAAACCGAGAGCATGTGCTTCACGTCGCCGGCTTCAGTACGGCGACCGACGAAACTGGATAGTTCGAGAGGAAGATTTCCCCTCATACTCCGAACGGCGTTCGCGGACGAGTAGTGCACTAGGTCAACTTCCTCCACGGAGTCGAGGACGGAGCGGACGGTGGCCTCTCGCAGCAGTGTGGTCGGCGTGGCGGACAGCGCCATTTCGTCAATCCCGAAGCCGTGCTTGCGCTGCATCTCACGAAGTTCGCCACCCAGTCGTGTAGCTGACGGCCGGGCCTGCGGATTCGGTGACATCGCTTGTTCGATGAGTGCGG
This sequence comes from Rhodococcus sp. WAY2, assembly GCF_009859915.1. NCBI lineage: Bacteria > Bacillati > Actinomycetota > Actinomycetes > Mycobacteriales > Nocardiaceae > Rhodococcus > Rhodococcus sp. WAY2. The sequence goes on along the minus strand of NZ_CP046572.1, from coordinate 1,166,981 downwards.
CTACGTCGTCCTCTACGCCGCGCTCACGCAGGTCCGGCATCGGCTGCTTGGTGATCCGCACGAACTGGGCGACCACCTGCTCACCGCTTCGCCGCTCGAACGCCGCGTGACCAGTCAGAGCGCTGAAGAGAGTGGCACCGAGGCTGTAGATGTCCGAGGCTTGGCTGGGCGATTCACCCTTCAGTACCTCCGGGGCAGTGAACGCCGGTGAACCGGTCACGACGCCGGCGCGGGTCTCGAAGCCGCCGGCGATGTGCGCGATCCCGAAATCTGCAAGCGCTGGCTCACCGTAGTCGGTCAGAAGAATATTCGCGGGCTTGACATCGCGATGCAGAACGCCGAGCCGATGCACCGCCGCCACAGCCCCGGCCATCTTCACCCCGAGGGTCAGCACATCCGACAACGAAAGAGGACTGTGCGTCCGGATCCGCGTCTCCAGCGACCCCTGCGAGTGGTACTGCATCACGAGATAGGGACTGTTGCGCTCGGTTGCGCCCACCTGCAGGACATTGACGATGTTCGGGTGCCCGCTCAGCCGGCCCATCGCGCGCTGCTCCCGGAAGAAGCGGGCCCGATTTTCCTCGTCGAGATCGGTGGTGAGTACCTTCACCGCGACGGTGCGGTCCAGTTCCGGCTGGGTACAGCGATACACCACACCAAAGCCACCGCGCCCGATTTCCTGGACGTCGACGAACCCCGCCGCTTCGAGCTCCGCGGCTACCGTGGGAACAACACACCGCTGCGTGTCGACTGGATCGTCTTCGTTCATAGCTCGGCCAACTCATCTGTTCGCGACCCCCGGCGCTGGGCAGACCGCACTAGCTCTCGTCCGGGGTCCTTCGATGATATCGCCACCGCTACGTGATCCGAAGAGACACACAGGTCCGAATACGGTCGGTCCACCCGGCCTGGGATGCGCGCACGGAGTCGCCCAGCATCGACAACCGAGGAGCATGCGTCGACTGGTGGAACAACGACTTCGTGTTGTCACAGGGTGGGCCCAATCGGACGCCGTCGACGGTGGCCGACAGCGTCCTATTGTCGATCTTGCACGCATTACAGCTGGCCACGCGCAGCCCCGGTGATCACGGCAGGTGCCGGAGGGCCGGCACGTCATGCGGAAGTTACTTCTTCGGTGCCTGCGGAGGTAGCGGATAATGGCAGGCGACGAATTGGCCGGGTCGCACTTCCCGTACCTCGGGTTCGTCTGTGGCGCACTTTTGTTGTGCTTGTGGACAACGGGTACGGAACCGGCAACCCGTCGGCGGCGCCAGGGGCGAGGGCACGTCACCTTCCAACGCCGGACCGGCGAACCCCTTCTCGGGGTCGGTCAGCGGCACCGAGTCGAGGAGAGCGCGGGTGTAGGGATGCGCGGGATCGTCGTAGACTTCGATCGAGTCACCGAACTCGCAGACCTTCCCGAGGTACATGACCATCACATTGTCGCTGACGGTCCGCACGACACCCAGGTCATGGGCGATGAAGACGACCGTCAGATCGAACTCGGCCTTCAGTTCCTCGATCAGGTTGAGAATCTGGGCTTGGACCGACACGTCGAGCGCGGAGACCGGTTCATCACAGATCAGGAGCCGGGGGCCGAGCGCCAACGCCCGGGCGATGGCAACCCGCTGTGCCTGTCCACCCGACAGCTGACGGGGCAGCATGTCGGCGAACCGGTCCCCGGCCAGGCCGACCTGTTCGAGGACGGCAGCGGAGGTGGTAGCACGCTCGGACGATGGTGCACCGGCCACTGCCAATCCCTCGACCACGATGTCCTTGACGGATCGGCGCGGATTGAGCGAGCCCACCGGATCTTGGAAGATCATCTGCATGTCGCGTCGTAGCGCGCGCATGCGTTTCTCGTCCACTTCTTCGATCCAATCGTCACCGAATCGGATGCGTCCCGCAGTGAGGCGGTCGAGCCGTAGCACGGCCCGCCCCGTAGTGGACTTGCCGCATCCCGACTCTCCGACGATGCCGAGGGTTTCTCCGGGCAGCACGTCGAAACTGATCTTCGACACTGCCTGCACGGTGCCCGCACCTGTCGGGTACTCCACGACGAGATCCTGCACACTGAGCAGTGCCTGCTCGCCGCGGAGGTGAGCGCTACCGCTACCAGCCATGATTTCCACCTCCGGAAAGTACGGATGCCGCGGTGGCAACCGGGTGCACACAGAACACGTGATGGTCCACACCCACGGACTGCCGCTCCGGACCGGAGCTTCGACATTCCTCATCGGCATATTGGCAACGGGGTGCGAATCGGCACCCCTCCGGGGGTTGGGTGGGATCTGGAAGTGAACCCGCGATCAGGCGCAGCGGCGCATGGCGTTCGTGGTCGATGGTGGGGGTGGCGGCCAGCAACGCTTCCGTGTAGCGATGCCTCGGGTCCTCGAATATCTCGCGGGTAGAGCCGATCTCGGCGAGCCGACCCGCATACATGACCGAGACGCGGTCGGTGCGGCCCGCAACCACAGCGAGATCGTGGCTGATGAGCATCATCGCCATACCGCGTTCGCGCTGAATCCGGCGGAGCAAATCGAGGATCTGCCGCTGGATCGTAACGTCCAGCGCAGTGGTCGGCTCATCGGCAATCAGCAGGTCCGGTTCGCACGCCAAGGCGATGGCGATCATCACCCGCTGACGCATGCCCCCGGACATTTCGTGCGGGTAGTTGCGGAGCCGTCGTTCCGGGTCGGGCACCCCGACCTCCCGCAAGAGGTCGAGGGCCCGGCCGTGTGCCTCGGATCGGGTGATGCCCAGATGCCGGCGCATCCCTTCGGTGAGTTGCCGCTCCACTCGCACTACCGGGTTCAGAGATCGGCCGGGGTCTTGGAAGACCATGGCAATTTGCTTACCCCAGATGTCGAGACTCTCCTTCTTGCTCAGAGACAGCAGATCCCGGCCCTGGAAGGTCACCTCACCGGAACGGGCCGAGCGCGGCGGCATCAACCCCATCACCGCCCGGGCCAATACGGACTTGCCGGAGCCGGACTCCCCGACGATCCCCAGTGCCTGTCCCGCGTCCACCGTGAAGGACACGTCGTCCACGGCGCGCACAGTCCCACGCGGAGTGCCGATGTAGGCACGCAGATTTTTCACTTCGAGCAATGACCGAGTATTCATGTGAGCCGGCTCCATCCTTCCGTTGGCGGCTGGGTCCCTCAGCTGCCGACTACTTCGTGGTCCACAGCTCTTCGGGCAACGGCGAACCCCAGGTGTACAAGTCGACACCGTTCATGTCTTTTCCTACGACGACGGAGGGCACCGCCCGGACGTACCAGAGACCCGGATTCAGCTGAACAAGCCGCTTCTGTACCGTCTCGTATGCCACCTTGCGCTCCTCGACACTCTCGGCAGTGCGACCGGTGTCGAGCGCTGTGCTGAGTTCAGGATCATTGATGCCCGTGAAGTTTCCAGGCGAGGCGCCGTGGAACGCAGTCCATAACGGGAAGTCCGGATCCTGTACCACTGCGGAGGAGATGATCATGTCGAAGTCCCGCGCGGCCGCGCGTGCGGTCGCCACTGCGAAATCCACGACCTCAATCTTGGCCTCGACGTTATCGAACGCACTCAGCTGAGCTTGCAGACCTTCGGCAACGGCTTTGCTTTCCGTCGTCGTGTAGGACAGGAAGGTGAACGAGACCGGCTTGCCCTCGGCGGCCAGTTCATCGAACAATTTCTGCGCCTCCTCACTGTTCGGCGTAGGCAGTGGGATATCGGCGTAGTACGGCGAGGATTCCTCGAACAACGTCTTGGGAACGACGCCCTCGCCGTTGTAGACGATCGTGTTCAGTGCATCCAGGTCCACGGCGAGGGCGACCGCCCGGCGTGCCCGCTCGTCATCGAACGGAGCACGACGGAAGTTCATGGCGACGATCTGACCGCCACCGGTGGGTACGACCTCGGTCTGGAGTCCAGCACCTTCCGCCTTGTTTAAATTGGCCCAGCTCGTCTCCGACGCCAGATCCGCACCACCGGTCATGATCGTGTTGACCCGCTGATTGCTGTCACTCACCGTCTTGATTGTCAGGCCGTCGAGATACGGCTTCGGTGCATCCCAATAGCCGGGGTTCTTCTGCAGTTCGATCTTGTCCTGCCGGACCCAATCGACCAGAGTGAACGGTCCCGCGCCGACCGGATTCTCGTCGAAAGACGCCTGCCCCTTCTGAAGCGCCGTCGGCGACGCAATCCAATTCAACGCACCGGCGACCACGGACTGGCCGAAGTGCGGATTCGGCGCCACCAGAGTCACCTTCAGTGTGGTGGGGTCGATGACCTCCGACGACGCCACCTGGACCGCCTGGCGAATGGTCGTCGATCCCAAGGCGGGGTCGCGCAGCCGGTCCCAGTTGAACTTGACCGCGGCCGCGTCGAGCGGGGTGCCATCGGTGAACTTCAGGCCCGGCTGCAGCGTAAGAGTGAACGTGGCTCCGCCGTCAGTGGTAGAGAATCCGGTCGCCATCTTGTATTCGAGATCGAAAGTCTCGAGATTGTTGATCATCAACGTTCCGTATAGAGCGTTGCCGAGCACCGGCTGGTGGGCCCAGGTATTGGACAGGCTGGCGGGATCGAGGTTCCGCGGCTCACCGGTCTGCAGCACGCGAGCCACACCACCGGCGACGGGTTCACCACCCTCGGACTGGCCGCCGCCCGCGGAACCCGTGCCACCGCAGGCGCTGAAGAGCAGTGCTGCGGCGCATGCCGCAGCCACCGCGGTCAGAATACGTCTGGATCGAAACATCATGAACCTCTCGGGAAGGTGGAAGCTGGTAATGCAGATATGGGTGGCGAAGGACCTCGCCGGTTCAGTCGTGCATGGTCCGGTCGAACTTGGTGCGGAGATGATCGCCGACCTGGTTGAGGGCGAAAACGGTGAAGAAGATGACCAGTGCGGGCACGAACACGAGGTGTGGTGACGTGGCGATCGCGTCCTTGCCGTCGTTGATCATGCCGCCCCAGCTCGGTTGCGGCGGGGGAATTCCCAACCCGAGAAAACTCAACGATCCCTCCGCCACGATCAACGCCGCCATCACGATCGGCAGATACGCCGCCAACGGAGCCAACAGGTTCGGCAGGATCTCTCGAAAAAGTATCCGAAAATTACCCGCGCCGATATTGCGGGCAGCACGAACGAATTCGCGCGATGCCCACGACATCGTGTTGGCCCGCGACAACCGAATGAACGCCGGGATCACCAACAACGTGAGCCCCAGCAATATCGTCGGCACGCTGGGTTCGAGAATCGACGCCAACGCCAGTAGGAGAATCAAGGGTGGGAACGCCAGCATCGCATCCGCCACCAGTGACACGCCGGCATCGAGACGCTTACCGAAGTAGCCGGCGAACAGTCCGATCAACGACCCGATTCCAAACCCCACCAATCCGGCTACCGTACCCACCACGAGCGAGACCCGGGCGCCGTAGATGATGCGTGACAACATCGACCGACCCAACGTGTCCGTGCCCAGCAACAGATCGAGTGAGCCGAATTGCGGATTCAGTCGCGGCGCCCCCACCGGAGTGGCGAACGGAGCCAACGGCAGTACGCCGGCCAGCAACGCCGCCGCGATCAACACCACCAGCCACAGCACCGACAGATACACCAGCAACGACCGGCGCTTGCGAATTACCGGAACCGCCGGCAACTCCACCCCCGGACCTGGATCCGTATGTACTGTCTTATCTACCGCCACATCGGTCATGCTCCGGCTACCTTTCGCACCCGCGGGTCGATCACTGAGTAACTCAGATCGACGACCGTGTTGATCCCCACATAGACCACCGCAATGAACACCACGATGCCCTGCACCATGATCACGTCACGCGAGGTGATCGACGACGCCACCAACTGCCCCAGACCCGGTAGCCCGAACAATGTCTCGACGATGACCGTCCCTCCGATCAACCGTCCCAGATTGATCCCCGCCACCGTGATCAAAGAGAAGGAGGAGGGCCGCAGCGCATGCCGGAACATCACGTATCCGGCCGGCATTCCCTTCGCCCGCGCCGAGGCGATGAAGTCCTCCCGTAACGTCCCGATTAGATCGGTACGGAGCAACCGGTGAAAGGAGGCGATCTCTGTCAACGCAATCGCGATTGCGGGCAACATGGCACTACGCAGATTCGGCCCCAGCCCCTCACTGATCTGCGACCACCCCATCACCGGGAACCACTGGAACTGAATCGCGAAAAAATAGATCAACACCGGGCCCGCGATAAATGCAGGCACCGACAAGAACACCGCCGACACTGCATTCGTACCCCGATCGAGCGCACTGCCCGGCCGCGAGGCCGACACCACCCCCATGATGAGAGCCACCGCCAGCGCGATCGTCAATCCCATCGCCGCGAGCTGCAACGTTACCGGCAACCGCTCCACGATCGCCTCCCGGACCGACTGTCCGGTCAACGGCGATGTCCCCAGGTCACCCCGCACCGCGTCGGAAAGCCACGACACATACTGTGACCACAGCGGGACATCGAGACCGAGCTCGGCATTCATCGCTGCCACCGCGTCCGGCGTTGCATTCTCGCCCAGAATCACCTGAGCCACCGACCCCGGCGCCAAACCGAGCAGCGCCACCACCGCAAGGGTTACCAGTAGCACCACCAACACGCTGCGGCCGACCCGCTTCGTAACCGTGAGAACCATGGAACTCACCTTTCGGATAGGGAAGGGACGGCGTTCTCGTCCAGCGTTACCGCGCTGAGCTTTTCGAGATAGCACACTACTTCTGTTTGGTCGGCTGCCGGATCGAGATCCTCGACCGCTTCCTCCCACATGCGACCCAGCGCGTCACCGAGGACCGTGGAGGCATCGAGCTGCCGCGCCAGATCGAGGGCAATTCCGATGTCCTTGCGCATCAACCGGGCGCTGAACCCCGACGCGAATGTTCGGGAGAGGACGAAGTTCTCGTACTTGGTCTCCGTTGCCTGATTTCGACCGCTGCCGGCGTTGATCACGGACAGCAGTGTCGCGGGGTCGATACCGAACTTCCGTCCCACGAGAAGTGCCTCGCCGGCGGCCACCAAACCGTTGGCGGCGAGGAGGTTGTTGAGCGCCTTCGCAGCGTGCCCCGATCCGACCGGCCCGACACGGATGATCTGTCGACCCGTCGATTCGAGCAACGGCAGTACGGTGTCGATCGCCGACTGGTCGCCTCCAACCATCACAGCGAGATCCGCGTTTCTTGCGCGCGCTACCCCACCGCTGACCGGGGCGTCGACGACATCGATTCCTCGCACTGCCGCGGCCTTCTCGATCGCCTGGGTGCGAGCGGGAACGCTCGATCCCATGTCGACGAGGATGCTCCCCGGCTTCAGGCAGGAAAGCAAGCCGCCGTCAGCGAGTACGACCTGATCGACGATGTCGCTGTTGGGCAGGACGAGGACGACTATGTCGCAGTCCGCCAGCTCGGCGGTGTCCTCTGCACCGGTAGCGGTGGGATTGTCGTCGATGAATCGTTGGCGGGCCTCCGGGTCGGCATCGTGCACGACGATCGGCTGTCCGGCGCCGGCGAAATTGCGTGCGATCGGACTGCCCATGGCCCCGAGCCCGATGAAGCCCACCTTGCTGTGTGGCAGCGGAATCTTCGGAGCGTCCACCTGGGCTTCGGCGTTCAAGGGGTCTTCGGCGTTCAGGGGACCGAGATGGGCGTCCAACGCTTCCTGGACGACGCGCATCGCTGCGACTCCCGCAGGTACACCGGCATAAGCGGTTCCGTGAATCACGGCTTCCGTGATCTCCTCGCGTGTCAACCCGTTACGGATGCCGGCTCGCACGTGAACGGCGAGCTCTCGCGGTTGATTGAGGGCGACCAGCATTCCGAGAGTGATCAGACTTCGGCTGCGACGGTCGAGACCGGAACGGGTCCACACCGAGCCCCACACGGTTTCGCTGACATATTCCTGTAGTGGTGCACCGTCGGAACCCGCGTTTCGGGTGATCGCAGCGTTGACGTAGTCATCTCCGAGCACCTCCCTGCGAACGGCGAGGCCCGCGTCGAAGAGGGCGCGGTGGGCGTCCTCTATCGAGCTGGTATCTGACAGCGTTTCTGTCATCGGTTGGTTCCTCCGGGACCCTCGAGAATGGTGACGGCCGATACCGCCGTCGGACCGCCGACGGTGTGTGCCAGTCCGATCCGTGCTCCGTCGACCTGGTTGATCGAGCTGCCTCGCAGCTGTTCGAACAACTCCACACACTGTGCGACACCGGTTGCGCCCGGCGGATGTCCCTTGGCGATCAGTCCGCCACTGGGGTTCACCGGTAGTGATCCGCCGACGCTGGTGACGCCCGCCTCGAGGAGTTTGAAGCCTTCGAACCGGTCCGCGAATCCGAGGTCCTCGTAGCTGATGAGTTCGATGCCGGTGAAGAAGTCGTGCACCTCCGCGACGTCGACGTCTGATGGAGACAGTCCCGCCATCGCGAAAGCCTGCTTCGCGGCCCGTACCGTCGACGGAAACGACGTCATGTCCCGTTTGTGTTGCGCCATCACCGAATCGAGCCCGGAGCCGACGCCGCGGACCCATACCGGGCGATCGGTGAATCGGTCGACCACGTCTTCGGATACGAGTACGAGCGCCGCAGCTCCATCGCTCTGCGGGGCGCAATCATAGAGCCCGAAAGGTGTCACCACCGTCGGCGCGTTCAGAGCCTCCTCGACGGTGATCTCGAAGCGCTGCCGGGCCTTGGGGTTATTGATGGCATGGTGGTGGTTCTTCACGGCCACCATCGCCATGTGCTCACGGGTGGCCGGTGACTCGTGTAGATACCGGCGAACGTGGAGCGCGAAGCCTGCCGGTGCGACGAGGCCCAGGGGGTAATCCCAGGCCATGTCTCGCGTCATCGCCTCCCACTCCCAGAGCATGTCCTTCGACGCGGTTTCGCGGAGCTTGTCTGCGCCCATGACGAGTGCCACGTCGAACGCTCCAGAGGCGATCCCGAACAAGGCGTTCCGGATCGCGTCATGACCTGTGGCACAGGAGTTCTCGACCCGTGTCACCGGAATGTCGGAGATGTCGAGTGTGTCGGCGAGAATTCCGGACGGGAATCCGTCCGTGGTGCCCATCGAGCCGAACCACGCGGCCTGCAGATCGGACTTGTCCAGCCCTTTGTCGATGCTGCCGGCGCATTCCGCGAACGCCATCGGCAACAGATCCTTGATTCCCAAAGTGAAGTGTTCGGCGAACGGTGTCATACCGGCGCCGACGATCGCAACGTTTCTCATGCTGCCGCCTCCAGTGCGCGATCGGATTCGGTTTCGGGTTCGAATGCATAGCCGTAGTCCGGAACGCCGGACCGCACTGCAACTCGGCGCAGCACCATGCGACCGCGATCACCGATGTCGACAGTGCCGGGCTCGGTACCGGTTACCTTCGCCAACGCGCGAACGCCCACGTCGTCGAGTTCGACGATCACCAGCGAGTACGGGGTCCGGAGGCCGGGTACCGGTACGTGCACGGTCACCTCGGTATAGACGGTGCCGGTGCGGGGCAGGGGCACGAAAGAGTAGTCCGTTCTGAGCGTACCATCACGGTCGACGCGGTATCGGGGCGGAAAGTCCAGCTCGTTGCTGTCGGAGTATTTTCCGGCCTCCCAGCGGACTTTCGCCTCGAATGCCCTCTCGTAGGCGGCGAGGGAGATCGGGATGTCCGCACTGGGAATGTACGCACACTCCGGCTTGGCACGCGCTCGCGGTTCCCTGCGGTTGATCTGCGCCGCACCGTCGGCGACCGTGATGCCGGAGAGGCTGGCCTGCTCCACCCCTACGAGCGGGCCGGTAGACCCCGACTCCACCATCGCGGCGAGGGCGAACAGTCCGGAACTCGCTCCGGTTGTCGGTAACGGCAGTGGAGGGCCCGCGCACAGAGCCGCGGCCTGCCTCTCCTCGACACCTGCCACCGCGACCGGAGTGTCCACCCATGCCGCGGCCAGTGAAGCCAGGAAGCCGCGCTCCTTCAGTAGGCGCGGGTCACCGTAGTCGTGTACCAGACCGTTTGCGGTGCGGGTGCGGACCGGCAGGCTGCGGGCGATACGCGCGGCGGTGCGGACCTGCAGTCCACGCTCCGCGGTCAGCGCCGCTGCCGCTCCGGCTGCATCGATGTCCACACCGATGACCAGCGTGCGCGGACGGGCCGAGCCCAGGGCGTCGAGCGTCGCCGGTGCACCACCGAGCCGCTCCGTCACCTCGAGCTCAGGGTCGAGCCCGAGGCCGGCGAGCAGCACAGCAGCGTTGCTGCTTTCCATCAACGGCAGGTCACGGCTGACGAGCACGACACACTCGACCGATCCACCACTGTCGAGGGCGGCTCGACCAGCTTCGACAGCGAGGGTGATCGCATCCTCGTCGTCACCCGGCACACGGCGCCCGGGTGTCCCCCAGCACGGCAGGTACGTACCTATCGAAGTGATGTATGACATGTGAACTCCCAGCAATCTAGGTAACAGCGCCCGCCGTTTTGAGCGCGATGATGCGATCCCAGTCCAAGCCGAGCTCGGCCAGGATCTCGTCGGTGTGGGCCGCGAACTCGGGACCCGGGCCAAGCTCGGGGGCAGCGACGTCGAACTGCACCGGGTTGGCGGCAAGTTCGAGTTCGCCCGCCTCGACCAGGTATTCGTTGGCGCGGACCTGTGCGTCGACGGACACCTGGAGTGAATCCTGCACCGGCCCCCACGGACCGGACAGCGTGGCGAAGCGCTCCGTCCACTCCGCGAGGGTGCGGGTGGCGAGCACCTCCCCGAGAATCGCCACGGCCTTGTCGGTGTTGGTGGCGATCTGGGCGGCATCGGCGAAGCGTGGATCATCCGCGAGGTCGGGGCGGTCGATGTGGCGACACACATCTGCCCAATACTTTGCGGGCTGCAGCATGACGAATGCCAGGTAACGGCCGTCGCCGGTGGCGTATATCCCCGACAGCGGATTGGTCGGCGCGCCGTGTGCGCCAGGGACAGGTGCCACCATGGCCTTGCCGAGATGAGCTGACAACGCAATGCCGTGTCCCATGGCCCACACGCCACTGCTCAGCAGCGAGACGTCGACGATCGACGGTGTGCCAGTGCGCTCGCGGGCCAGGAGCGCCGCTGCGACACCCCCGGCAAGATTCGTCCCGGAAATGGTGTCGCCGAAGGCAGGTCCCGGCGGACTGATCATGCCTTCCACGCCCGGAGGTGTGAGAGTGGCGGCGATGCCGCCCCTTGCCCAGAAAGCGGTCATGTCGTAACCGCCTTTGTCGGCCTCGATACCACGCGGACCGAGGGCACTGCCTCGCGCATAGATGATGTTCGGGTTCACTGCGCGGACGTCGTCCACGTCGATCCCGAATTTGGTGCGGGCCTGGGGAAGGAAACTGGTCAGGAAGACGTCCGACCGACGGACCAGGTCATCGAGGACCGCCTTGCCCTCCGGTCGGCCCATGTCCAGTCCGATACTCCGTTTGCCGCGATTGGCATGTTCGACATTGGGATTGGGATCACCCTCGACCCGGAGGGGCCCGATCTGGCGGAGCCCCCTCTGCGGGTCCCCGGTGACGGCGTGCTCGACCTTGATGACCTCCGCGCCCCAGTCGGCGAGTACGGCACCCGCTGAGGGCACGAAGCCGTACATCGCGACCTCGAGCACGCGGATACCCGCAAGCGGCTTCACGGCTTCACCACGACCGCGAAGGCCTTGGTTTCGAGGAACTCCTCCAGTCCTTCTCGGCCGCATTCGCGTCCGATACCCGACTGCTTGTAACCACCGAACGGGACGTCCGGACCGAAGTAATTCCCGCCGTTGATACCCATCGTTCCGGTACGGATGCGCCGGGCTATCGCGATAGCACGTTCGTCGCTCGCGCTCATCACCGCGCCGGACAGACCATAGATCGAGTCGTTGGCGATCCGCACAGCGTCGTCGTCGTCATCGAACGGGATGATCGCGAGAACCGGTCCGAACACTTCATCTTGTGCGATCTCGCTCTTGGGATCCACGCCCGCCAAGACCGTGGGCTCATAGAAGAAACCTGGATCGACCTTCGTGCCACCCGCCAGCAACTCGGCACCGTCAGCGATCGCGCGCTGCACCATCGCGTCGACCTTTTCGCGCTGACGACCACTCACGAGAGGGCCCATATAGTTCTGTGGGTCAGTCGGATCGCCGAACGGGATGCGGCGGATGATCGCCGCCACCATCTTCGCGATCTCGTCGTGGTGCGCTCTCGGCACGAGTAGCCGCGTGGTCAGAGCGCACCCCTGACCGGCGTGCGCACAGACGGTCCCGGCCGCGAACTTCGCAGCCATCGCGAAATCGGCGTCTTCCAGCACGATCATCGCGGATTTTCCGCCGAGCTCCGTGAAAACTTTCTTCATCGTGTCTGCCGCCGCCGCCATGATGCGGCGTCCGGTCGGGGTCGACCCGGTGAAGGTGACCACGTCGACGTCGGGGTGCGTCGTCATCAGCTCACCGGGGGCGATCTCGGAGGAACTGATGACGTTCACGACGCCCGCTGGAATGTCGGTGTGTTGCGCGATTATCTCGCCGAGGGCCAGCGTGACGAGCGGCGTGTCGGGCGCAGCCTTGAGCACCACTGTGCATCCCGCGGCAAGCGCGGGAATGATCTTGGCCAACGCGAGCTGCGTCGGGTAGTTGTACGCAACGATCGCGGAGACGACGCCGGCCGCTTCCTTCTCCACCCACCGCTTGTGGCGCTGTCCGGAAATGTCGATTTCGCCGAGGTCTTCGCTCAGCGGGTACTCGCGCAGGAGGTCTGCGTAGTAACGCACGATTCGGATAGGTGCCTCCAGCTGGTTGGCGCGTGTGAGCTGGACGGTGGCGCCCACATCAGCGATCGTCAGTTCGCGGAGCTCCTCGAGATTGTCGAGCAGCGCCTGGTGAAACTGGTCGAGGCACTTGATCCTGAACTCCACGTCGGTAGACCAGCTCGTCGTGTCGAAGGCCCTCCGCGCTGCAGCGATACTCGCTTCCGCTTCCGCGACCCCGGCATCAGGCGCATATCCGACAATGTCACCCGTAGCTGGATTGATCGATGCGAACGTCCGCTCGGTCGCAACAAGCTGCCCGTCGATAAGTAGGCGCTTGTCGACGTCCAGCACGGTCGCGGCCTCACGGCCTCCGTGACCGCCGTTCGCGGCCGACACCGTGTCCTGAGATGACATCCGTTCTCCTCACTCAAAGTGAAAATCAAATTCTCGCATTTGAGAATTGTGCAGTGGCTCTGCAGAGAATGTAACAACATGTGAGCCGCGGGGATACCCCCAATTGAGATCGGCGCCACACCTCACCAGGTGGATGATCGACTGTTGCCACACCGTGTTTGCTGAGAGTATGGTTCTCAAAAACGGAAGGGAGATTCTTGTGATCCAGACTACAGCAATCGGTCCGTCACTCGGAGTGGAAGTCACCGGCGTCGAGAGCCTGGAGGACGAGGGTGTTATCGCCCGATGCCTGGAGGCTCTGAAGTGGCGGGGTGTGCTGCTCATTCGCGGCCTGCATCTCGACGACGATGCCCAGTTGGCGTTCAGCCGAAGGCTCGGTACGGTGCGCATGGCGGCCCCAGGCGAGGAGCTCTTCACGGTCTCCCTCGACCCGGCCAAGGCTCGGTCCGCCGAGTACCTCAAGGGGACCTTCTACTGGCACATCGACGACACCACCAGCGATGTGCCGGCGAAGGCAACCATGCTCACCGCCCGGCACGTCGCCATGGTCGGCGGCGGAACCGAGTTCGCCAGTACCTACGCGGCCTACGAGAATCTGCCCGAGAACGAGCGCAAACGCTACGAGGGCCTTCGGGTGGTGCACAGCTTCGAGGCAGCGCAGCGCCTGGCCAATCCCGACCCTTCCGACGAGATGCTGGCGCGCTGGCGACAACTTCCCACACACGAGACTTCGCTCGTATGGACGCGCCGCGACGGCCGAAAGTCACTCGTCATCGGTGCCACGGCCGACCACATCGTCGGAATGCAGGCGGAGGAAAGCCGGGCACTGCTGGACGAACTACTGGGCTGGGCCACGCAGGAACGTTTCTCCTACACCCATGAATGGAAGGTCGGTGACGTGGTTATCTGGGACAACACCGGGATGCTGCACCGGGCACTACCGTATGACCCGTCGTCGGAACGCCTGATGCGGCGCACCACGATCTCGGGCGATGAGGCCTGGTCGTGAGAACAGCTGTCGTCACCGGAGGTAGCTCCGGCATCGGGCGGGCCATCGTCGAACGCCTGCGCAAGGACGGCTACCAGGTCGCCGTACTCGATCTCGCACCCACCGACTCCACATTCGAGTACAAGGTCGACGTGACCGACCGCGCACAGATCGATGGCGCGCTGACCGAGATTCGCAACGAGCTGGGGCCGATCACAATTCTGGTCAACGGGGCCGGACTCGAGCTGTACAAGCGGTTCGGCAACATCACATTCGACAACTGGCGGCGAGTGATCGACGTCAATCTGAACGGCGTCTTCCACTGCGTCCAGGCGGTGCTTCCGGACATGGTCGATGCGGGCTGGGGTCGCATCGTCAACATCTCCTCGTCCAGTGCGCACTCAGGCCAGCCGTTCATGTCGGCGTACGTATCCGCAAAGTCGGCGGTCAACGGACTCACCAAATCGCTGGCTCTGGAATACGGGCCCAGCGGCATCACTGTCAACGCGGTGCCTCCCGGCTTCATCGACACACCCATGCTGCGCCGGTCCGAGGAGAAGGGCCTCCTCGGCGGCTCGATCGACCAGCACATAGACAAGACCCCGGTCCGGCGTGTCGGCCAACCGGAGGACATCGCCGCCGCCTGCTCCTTCCTCATCTCCGAGGAAGCCGGATACATCACCGGCCAAATTCTCGGCGTCAACGGCGGTCGTAACACCTGAGGCACGACGCTTGCCCTTCCGGCGCGAGCCGATCTGCCGCCTATCAAGGAAAGGAACTCTCAGTGGGACGTGTTGAAGGCAAGGTCGCGTTCGTCACCGGAGCGGCACGAGGCCAGGGTCGCAGCCACGCTGTGCGATTGGCCGAAGAGGGAGCCGACATCATCGCTGTCGATCTGTGCAGCAACATCGCGGCGATCGGTTATCCGATGGCCACCCTGGAGGATCTCGAGGAGACCGTCCGCCTGGTCGAGAAGCACGGCCGGCGCATCGTCGCTATACAGGCCGACGTTCGGCAGGTCGACCAGTTGAGGGCCGCGGTGGAGCGTGGCATCGCCGAACTCGGCTCTCTCGACATCGTGGTCGCGCAAGCCGGTGTCGCGGGCATGAAGGGCGAACCACAGATCGATGCCTGGTGCGCTGTGGTCGACACCAACCTCATTGGGACCATGAATGCCATTCAGGCTGCGTTGCCCCACTTGGGAGATGGTGCGTCGATCATCGCAACCGGTTCGACCGCCGCACTCATGGACGTGAGCAAGGTGGACGTTCCCGGCAAGGACCTCGGCGGAGTCGCCTACGTCTTCTCGAAGCGTGCACTCTCCCAGTACATTCACGAACTCGCGACACATCTCGCTCCGCGCGGCATTCGTGCCAACGTCGTGCACCCGACGAACTGCAACACCGACATGCTGCAGAGCGAGCCGATGTATCGATCGTTCCGCCCAGATCTGGAACACCCGACGCGGGCGGACGCCGAGCCCGCTTTCGGGGTTCAACAGGCCATGCCGATTCCCTACGTCGAGCCCGAGGACATCAGCAACACAGTCCTGTTCCTCGCCTCCGACGAGGCCCGATATGTCACCGGCATGCAGATGCGTGTCGACGGCGGCGGCTACCTCAAGTGGTACGACTACCACACCTGACCTGCGGCCGGACCACGGCTCGACGAGATCGAAACAGTATGCGCTTCGAGATGGATTCACCTGCGACCAGGAGGAACAACGTGAAGGCGAAGGTCGACCCCGAACGCTGCCAAGGGCACACACTGTGCGCGATGGCAGCGCCGGATGTATTCGAACTGAGTGATATCGACGGCCACGCGTCGGCCGTCAGCGAATCGGTGTCCGCCGAGCACGAAGAGCAGGTGCGCGAAGCCGCCCATTCCTGTCCAGAGCAGGCTATCTCCCTTTTCTGACTCGGCTGCCGGTCGGAACTCGCCAATTCACCTCGAACCGCACGAGAGGACGACGCGATGAGCGTTGATGACGTCGTAAACGACGACAGTCGGAAGAAGGCCATCTACCACTTCGACCGGCACGCACCGGAGTACCGTGACAATTTCCTACCGATCACCGAGGAAATGCACGCGAAGTGTCCGATGGCCTGGTCCGCTACCCATGGCGGCCACTGGGTCGCCGCGGGCAGCCGCGAGGTGTTCACCTTCGCCCGGTCCGCCGACGTGTCGAACGATCACGACCTGAAAGGCACCCGGCGTGGATACAAGGGCATAGCGATCCCCACCATGGAACGTGCGAGCGGCGTCCGAGGCGGCATCCTCGAAATGGACGAGCCCGAGCATCGCCAATTTCGTTCCCTTCTCAACCCGTACCTGTCGCCGGCTGCAGTCAATAGGTGGATCCCGTTGATCGATGAGGTGGTGCGCGCGTCCATCGACGAGAAGATCGAAACGGGCAGAATCGACTTCGTCGACGAGCTCGCGAACATCGTCCCCGCCGTCCTCACACTGGCGATGCTCGGAATTCCCATCAAGAAATGGACGATCTACAACGAGCCGGTCCACGCCGCGGTCTACACACCACCGGACTCCCCCGACATCCCGCGAATCGGGGAACTGCACCGCGCCATGGGATTGGACCTCCTCACCAATCTCGTGGAGATCCGTGAGAATCCCCGTCCAGGACTGGTGGACGCGCTCGCACGCGCCACAGTCGACGGCGAGACACCGGACGATATGGAACTGCTCGGCATTCTCAGTCTCCTCATCGGCGGCGGGTTCGACACGACGACGGCACTCACGGCGCACTCGCTCGAGTGGTTGTCTCAGCACCCCGAGGAGCGCGACACGCTCAGCCGCGAACGCGACACCCTGCTGAACTCCGCGACCGAGGAATTCCTGCGCTACTTCGCCCCTGCACCGGGTGACGGGCGCACGATCTCCGCCGACTGCGAGTACGACGGAATCCAGTTGAAGGAGGGCGACCGCCTCTGGCTGTCCTGGGCGATGGCCAACCGCGACTCGTCGCTGTTTCCGGAGCCGAACCAGATCGATCTCGAGCGCAAGGGAAACCGCCACTTCAGTTTCGGTCTGGGAATTCACCGTTGCATCGGATCCAACGTCGCCCGAACCGTGTTCAAGCGGATGCTCGTCGCCGTGCTCGACCGGATGCCCGACTACCGCTGTGACCCGGAAGGCACCGTGCACTACGACTCCATCGGTGTCATTCAGGGCATGCGTCATCTTCCAGCGACATTCACTCCCGGCCCCCGCTTGGGCGCCGGCCTGGATGACACGCTCGACAAGCTCCAACTGATCTGCGACGAGCAGGGACTCGCCGAACCGATCACGGCACGAGGTAAGGATGCGCAAGCACGTGGCTGATTCCACGGTAGTCGATTCGGTGGTAGGGGGGAAGACGGCCGAAGAGTCCGGCCGTCCCCTCCCCCAGATCACCCCGCAGAACCGTTTCTTCTGGACGTCCGGCGCGGATGGCCGCCTGCGGCTGCAGGAGTGTGAGTCGTGCTCGGCTCTCATCCACCCGCCACAACCGATTTGCCGGTACTGCCACAGCCATCAGTTGGGTGTCCGGATGGTGTCCGGTTCCGCGACTCTCATCGGATTCACGGTCAACCACCGCTTCAGCCTGCCGGGGTTGCCGGCGCCCTACGTGGTGGCCCAGGTCGCGATCGACGAGGATCAGCGGGTTCGCTTGACGACCAACGTGGTCGAATGTGACCCCGCACAGCTCGAACTCGGTATGCGGATGGAGGTCGTCTTCACGCAGGACGGCGATGTGTGGCTCCCGCTGTTCCGGCCTGCGGCCGAACAGCCTGCGCCTCTTCCCCTGCCTACGGACGAAGTGGATCCGAGCCAGATCAGGAAGTCCGTGCGCCCCATGGTGACGCGCGAAAAGTTCGAGGACAAGGTGGCGCTGACCGGCATCGGGATGTCGGAAATCGGTCGACGGCTGATGGTGTCCCCGATGGCGCTGACACTGCAGGCCTGCGAGCGTGCGGTGGCCGATGCCGGCCTCACGATGGACGATATCGACGGCCTCGCAAGCTATCCCGGCGCCGGCCAGGTCGGCGGTTTCGGCGAAGGCGGTGTGACCGGAGTCGAGGCAGCCCTCGGACTCCGGCCGACATGGCACAACGGGGGCATCGAAACCTTCGGTCCCGGCGGATCCGTGATCGCCGCGATGCTCGCGGTCGCTAGCGGCCTGGCACGTCATGTGCTGTGTTACCGGACCCTCTGGGAAGCGACCTACAGCGAGCAGATGCGTCGCGGCGAGATCCCCCCACCGGCCACCGGCCGCACTCCCAGTTGGATGGTACCGTTCGGGGCCACCTCGGCAGCACATACGCTGGCCCAGAACGCACAGCGGCACTTCCACCTATATGGAACCACCCGGGAAACACTCGGATGGATCGCACTGAACCAGCGGGCCAACGCCGCGCTCAATCCCACTGCTGTGTACCGCGATCCGATGACGATGGACGATTACCTGTCTGCCCGAACGATCACCACACCGTTCGGTCTCTACGACTGCGATGTTCCCTGCGACGGCTCGGTTGCCGTCATCGTCTCGGCGGTGGACGCCGCCCACGATCTCGCGAAACCGCCCGTGCTCGTCGAGGCCGTCGGCACCCAGATCGTCGAGCGGATCGAATGGGATCAGAGCACGCTGACGCACGAACCTCAGGTTCTCGGACCCGCCGCCCACCTGTGGTCGCGGACTTCGATGAACCCCAGTGATGTCGACGTGGCGGAGCTCTACGACGGGTTCACGTTCAACTGCCTGTCCTGGATAGAAGCCCTGGGCTTCTGCGGCATCGGTGAAGCGAAAGATTTCCTCGACGGCGGCAAAAACATTGCCCGGGACGGCGTGCTCCCCCTCAACACGCACGGCGGTCAGCTCTCACACGGCCGTACCCATGGCATGGGACTGATCCACGAAGCCGTCACCCAATTGCGCGGCGATGCCGGGGCACGCCAGGTTCCCGGCGCCCGCGTCGCCGTCACCGCCACCGGAGGCCTCTCCCCCGGCGGCGCCCTGCTCCTCAGGACGGATGCATGACCACCACAGATCCCGATCTGTCGCTACCCGCCGACTTCGACGGCCCTGAAACCACGACGCCGTGCGCGCGCGTGGCCGACATCGACGGAATCCCGATGTCGGCGTTGTTGTCCGAGGCCCCGAATCCGCGCGCAGTGATCGTCGCGCTGCACGGCGGAGCAACGAACTCGGCCTACTACGACTGCCCGGGCCATCCTGAACTGTCATTGTTGCGGTTCGCGTCTGCGCTCGGGTACACCGTGCTCGCGCTCGATCGGCCGGGCTATGGCACTTCTGCACCGTTCGCGGTCGAGATCGCCCCCCACCAACGACGCGTCGACCTCACCTATGCGGCCATCGACCACCACCTCGGGTCGCGCCCGCGCGGCGCCGGCGTCTTCGTGTGGGCGCATTCGGCCGGTTCGGAGCTCGCAGTCCGCATGGCCGCCGACGATCGAGGCACCGACTTACTGGGTATCGAGCTTGCCGGCACCGGTCGCGAACACCAGCCCGTGGCGGCCGAAATCCTGGGCACGCCTCACCAGCCGGCACCACCGGAGGCAGTGCGCGAGTTGCTGTGGCAACCGAGCCACCTGTACCCCACCGAACTGATCGGGGGCGCACCTATCGCCTCATCGACTCCCCGTTACGAGTCAGGTGTCCTGGCGACCTGGGCGCGAATCGACTTTCCGGCGCTCGCGGCGCGGATACGAGTTCCCGTCCACTTCACCGCCGCCGAGTTCGAGAAGGTGTGGCGAATCGACTCCGCCGCGCTGCACGACATCGCGGCCATGTTCACTGCTGCGCCCAGCGTCACTGTCAACGAACAGGCCGGCAGCGGGCACAACCTCAGCCTCGGCCATGGAGCCCCGGACTACTACGCGAAGGTGTTGTCTTTCGTCGAGGACTGCACACACAGCACAACGGGAAAGGACGACTGATGCACGCCGTCGATGTTGCACTGCTACTTGTCAGACTGGTTGTCGGAGTGACCATGATCGCGCACGGGCTGAACCATTGGCGCGGCGGTGGCCGTATCGAAGGGACTGCCCGCTGGTTCAGCGGACTGGGTCTGCGGCAGGGCAAGCTGCAGGCGTGGCTGAGTGTTGTCACCGAAATCGGTGCGGGCGTACTTCTCGTCATAGGCCTACTTACACCGCTCGCCTGCGCGGCGGTCATCTCGGTGATGCTCGTGGCGGGAATCCTCGCCCACCGGCCCAACGGGTTCTTCGTCTTCAAGGAAGGCTATGAGTACGTCCTGGTGCTGTCGGTGACCGCTCTGGCGTTGGCAATGCTCGGCCCGGGAGAGTTCTCGATCGACGCCGTCGCAGGCATCGACATCGCCGGCTGGGCCGGTGGGGGCACCGCACTGGGTCTGGGCGTCGCAGCAACGGCGGGACTGCTCGCACTGTTCTGGCGACCGCAACCGCGAGAGGTCGTGGCCGCATGATGCCCAATCTCCAATCGGAGGAGTACTGATGCGCGTCGGATTCATCGGACTCGGTAGCCAGGGCGCGCCCATGGCGCGCCGGATCATTCACGCGGGCTACGACGTCACCCTATGGGCGCGCCGTCCCGATGCTTTCGTGCCCTTCGCCGACACCGCCGCGACGTTCGCCGACTCCCCTGCCGACCTCGGGGCAGCAAGCGATCTCGTATGCATCTGCGTGGTCAACGACGACGACGTCCAAGAAGTGGTCGCCGGTGAGGACGGTGTGCTCGAGGGGATGAAGGACGGCGGCGTGATCGCCATCCACAGCACGGTGCACCCGGACACATGTCACGACCTGGCTGCCAAGGCGCGGGAGCGCGGGGTCTCCGTCGTCGACGCTCCGGTGAGCGGTGGCGGATCGGCGGCCACCGAAGGGCGTCTGCTGGTGATGGTGGGAGGAGCAGTCGACGACTACGACCGCTGCCGGCCGGTGTTCTCGATGTATGCGAACCCCGTCGTCCACCTAGGTCCGCTGGGCGCCGGACAGGTCACGAAACTGCTCAACAATCTACTCTTCACCGCCAACCTCGCCACGGCGGCCAGCACCCTGAGCCTCGGGCAGTCACTGGGTGTCGATCCCGCCAGACTCGGTGAAGTCATCACACACGGGACAGCCGACAGCTTTGCACTCAGCCGAATCGTCTCTGCCGGCGGCACTCTCGATCGCATCGCGGCGCACGCCGGCGAGCTGCTCCAGAAGGATGTCGGGCTGGTGGCCGGACTCGCGGCTGCGGCGGAGGTCCCG
Organism: Rhodococcus sp. WAY2; assembly: GCF_009859915.1. Classification (NCBI taxonomy): domain Bacteria; kingdom Bacillati; phylum Actinomycetota; class Actinomycetes; order Mycobacteriales; family Nocardiaceae; genus Rhodococcus; species Rhodococcus sp. WAY2. The sequence continues at coordinate 1,145,583 of NZ_CP046572.1, read as the reverse complement.
ACGGGCATCGCGATGGCCGCCGCAGACACCACGCTCACCCTGATGGACCACCCGCGATGAGTCGCGTCGGATTCATCGGCGCCGGGCGTATGGGACTCCCCATGGTGCGCAAGCTCGCCGAAGCCGGTCACGAAGTGCGCGCGCTGGGCCGCTCGTCCGAAAGCCGGGCCGCTATCTACGCGTCGGGGGCGGAGGCATTCTCCGATCTTTCCGAGATCGGCCAGGGAGCCGATCTCGTGACGGTATGCGTATTCAGCGACGACCAGGTTCGGCACGTGTGCCTCGACAGCCCGTTGCTGGCGGCCATGCCGAGCGGCGCCGTCCTGGCGGTCCACACCACGGTGAGTCCCCGCACGGTCGAGACCGTCGCGGAACGTGCAGCGGCACATGGCATCGACGTGATCGACGCCGCGGTCAGCGGCGGGCCACCCGACATCGCAGCCGGGTGCTTGACCCTTTTCCTCGGCGGACCCGAGGGCGCTGTGGCACGCACTCGCCCGATACTGCAAAGCTACGGCGATCCCATTCTCCACGTCGGCCCCAGCGGCAACGGTCAACGCGTGAAGCTGGTGAACAATGCACTGTTCGCGGCACAGATCGGACTCCTCGCCGAAGCCGCCGACCTCGGCAGGCAGCTCGGAATAGACGAGTCCGTGCTGCTCGAGGCCCTTCCCCACGGAAGCTCCGCCAGTCGGGTCATGGGCAGTGTCGCGGCGAGAGGCTCGGTGGGGTCCTTCCGAAGCGCGGTCGGTGAGTTCCTCGACAAGGATGTGGCCGTAGCCCGGACGACCGTCGCCGAACTCGGCGGTGACCTGGGCATCCTCGAAAAAGTCATCAGCGCTGGGCATCCGGTGCGGTACCCCCGATGAGCACTTCCGTGCTGTCGCCGGGGCAGGCGGCGTTGTCGATGAACGACGCCGAGGCCTCGAACTCACATCCCCCATCGCCGCGGATTTCCCCTGAGGTCCACGGAACGACGTCACCAAGGAGGTCCTCATGGAGGGTCTGACTGACAAGGTAATTCTCGTCGCCGGTGCGGCCACCGGCCTGGGCGCCGCCTCTGCGCACCGGTTGGCACAGTACGGAGCACGGGTCGTGGTCGGCGACCTGAACTTTCCCGGTGCCGAGAAGACCGCTGCAGCCATCAGCGAGGCCGGCGGACAGGCGGTCGCCGCACAGTTCGACATCTCCGACGACGAGTCCGTCAAGGAACTGGTCGCGTTCTCCGTCCGGACCTACGGACACCTGGACGCAGTCCACATCAATGCCGGGGACATGGCGGCGGTGTCCAAGGACACGAATATCGTCGATATCGACCTCGAGATATGGGACCGCACCATCGCCGTCAATCTCCGCGGCCACATGCTCGTCACCCGCCACAGCATTCCGGAGCTTCTCGCCCGAGGCGGTGGGACCATCGTGTACACCTCGTCCATTGCGTCCTTCACGGGTGATCCCGAACGCCCGGCCTACTCCGCGACCAAGGCGGGTATCAATGCCATGGCGCGGCACGTCGCCTCTCGCTGGGGCCGGGAGGGCATCCGCGCCAACGCCATTACTCCCGGATTGATCCTCACTCCTGAGATCGAGCAGGGTGCCTCTCCGGAGTTGCTGCAATCTTTGATCGGCCGATCCCGCAGCCCTCGGGCAGGCCGCCCGAGCGACATCTCGGGAATGGTCGCCTACCTGATGTCCGACGACGGGTCGTGGATCAACGGCCAGGTCGTCAACGTCGATGGCGGCACTGTCCTGCGCTGAACGGTGTCGCTCGGTTCCCGCCCAGAACCGGCCCACCGCAAAATGGCCGATTCGAACACGGGATCTAGATTCTCACAAATGAAAGTACTATTCTCATTAGTGACTGGCGCCACTGCCGGATATTTCTGCGCAGTGCAGGAGAGGACTTCCAATGAACATTGACGACATGGTGATGGTCAGCATCGACGACCACGTGGTCGAACCAGCCGACATCTTCGAAAAGCACTTCCCGAAGAGTCTCATGGACCAGGCTCCCAAGCTGACAGCCCACCCCCGCAACCCCAACGTGCAGGCCTGGATGTTCCAGGACGTCGTGGTCGGCAGCTCGGGACTGAACGCCGTGGTCTCCTGGCCCAAGAGCGAGTGGGGATTGGATCCGACGGGCTACGCCGAGATGCGCCCCGGTGTTTACGACATGAGCATGCGGGTGCGGGACATGGATGCCAACGGCACCCTGGCCGCAACGCTTTTCGCGACCTTCCCGGGATTCGCCGGCACCCATCTGGCCAGCCTGCCGGACAAGAAGCTGTCTCTCGCTGCCTGCCAGGCGTTCAACGACTGGGTCGTCGGCGAGGTCCCCAGCACCTACCCGGGCCGCTTCATCCCGCTCGGCATCATCCCGTTCTTCGACATGGACGCGTCGGTCAAGGAGATCCACCGGCTCGCGGCGATGGGCTGCCGATCCATCAGCATTCCCGAAACCCCCTACGGTGTCGGGTTTCCCGACTTCAAATCAGGTCACTGGGACCCCGTTTTCAAAGCGTGCGTGGAGCACAACATTGTCCTCAGCCTGCACATCGGCGGCGGCTTCAGCCTCGTCAAGCGGCCCGAGGGTTTCAACATCGACGACATGATGGTCTTGACGCCGCTCATCTCGACGATCGCCGCCAACGACATGATGCTCAGCGGCGCTTTCCAGAAGTTCCCCGACCTCAAGGTCGCCATGAGCGAGGGCGGTGTGGGCTGGGTGGCGCCGTGGCTCGACCGGCTGGAGCGGCATATCGAGAACCAGTCGTGGACGGGCATGAGCTTCCTCCCCAAGGGAATGGGCCCTACGGACGTGTGGCGAAAGAACTTCCTGGCGTGCTACATCACCGAGCCGAGCGGTCTGAACAACCGTGAGCGGCTGGGCATCGATACCATCGCGTGGGAGTGCGACTTCCCGCACTCCGATTCCACCTGGCCGAATTCGCCGGAGATGCTGATGGAGGAGCTCGCCGCCTCCCGCTGCACCGACGAGGAGATCGATAAAATCACCTGGAAGAATGTTGCCAGGTTCTTCGATTGGGATCCGTTCGAGCACACTCCTCGCACGCAGGCCACCGTGGGAGCCCTGCGTGCCCGCGCCACGGACGTCGACGTGAGTGAGACGTCCAAGGAGGAGTACCGCCGACGCTACGAACTCGCGAACTCGTAGGACAGGAGCTTTTTACACGCATGATGCCCGCCGACCGGAGTCGGCGGGCATCATGCGTAGAGGGTCGATCCGCTTCACGTCAGAGTTTGACGACAACCGTCTTGGTGGCGGTGAAGGCATCGAGGGCCTCGTACCCTTTCTCACGCCCGTATCCGGACTTCTTGAAGCCGCCGAAGGGAAGTTCGACACCACCACCTGCGCCGTAGGTGTTGACGTACACCTGACCTGCCTCGATGTCCGCGGCCATCCGGTGCGCCCGAGAAAGGTCGGCGGTCCACACCGAGCCGAGCAGCGCATACTCGGTGCCGTTCGCCAGTGCGACCGCCTCCTCTTCTCCGGCGAAAGAGTTGACCACGAGAACGGGCCCGAAGATTTCCTCCTGAGCGATCGGTGAGGCCGGATCCACGTTGTCGATGAGGGTCGGCGCGAAGTAGGCGCCGCCGGCGAGCGGTTCGTCCTCAGGGACGATGCCCCCGCACACTATTTCACCCTTGGTGAGATCGTCGACCATGGATTTGACCCGGCCCTGCTGCTTGGCCGACACCAGCGGACCGAGTTCTTTGTCGTCGACACCGGCTCCGATGGTCACGTGGGAGAAGTGTTCGGCGACCCGATCGACCATTTCGGCATGGACGGACTCGTGAACGAGCAGACGCGAACCTGCGGAGCAGGTTTGCCCGGCGTTCTGCAGGATTGCCTTCGCCACTGCCGTGGACGCTGCGTCCAGGTCGGCGTCCGGGAAGACGATCTGCGCGGACTTACCCCCGAGCTCGAGTACCACGGGAACGACACGGTCGGCGGCCGCACGCGCGATCACCGCGCCGATCCGGGTCGACCCGACGAACCCGATGTGGTCTACCCCGGTATGCGTGGACAGTGCCGCACCGGTTTCGGCGCCGATCCCGGTGACGACGTTGAACACACCGGGCGGTAAGCCCGCCTCGATAGCCAGCTGCGCGAACGCCACCGCGGTGCGGGGTGTTTCGTCCGCCGGTTTGGCCACCGAGCAGTTGCCGGTCGCAATGGCGGGTGCCACCGCGCGCGCGAGGAGCTGCATCGGGTAGTTCCAGGCCACGATGTGGGCGGTGACCCCGAACGGCTCACGCCGGGTGTACACATGCAGGTCGGCCGAGAGCGGAATCGACTGACCGTAGTAGGTGTCGATCGCGTGCCCGTAGAAGCTGAAGTAGCGTGCCGACACGTCGACGTCGTTGCGCGCCTGGCTGAGAGGTTTGCCCGAATCCTCGCTCTCCATCCGTGCAAGGTGTTCCTTGTCGCGCAGGATCAGGTGTGCGATACGGGTGAGGATGTTTGCACGATCCTCGGGCTTGGTGCGCCGCCACGACCTGTTCGCCGCGTGGGCTGCGGACACCGCGGAATCGACCTGCTGCGCCGTGGCACGTGCGACGGTGCCCAGGGAACGGCCCGTGGACGGGTCGATGTTCTCGTACCACTCGGGGGAATCGACAGATTCTCCAATGATGAACGACCGTGTGATCGCCATGATCGTGGTTCCTTCCCAATCAGGTTGCGGCGTCGGCATCCGACGAGAACATCGCCCGACGCTCGTGCAGGAAGTCGTGCGGATAGCCGAGCCGCACACGTGTGGCCGCGTCGAGCCGCTCCATATGTGAGTCGTCCAGATGGACACTCAGTGCGCCGAGATTGTCGTGGATCTGGGTCACGGTACGTGCGCCGATCGACGGCATCAGCCCCTGGCGCAGCACCCAGGCCAGCGCTACGCGCGCGGAGGTGGTTCCGAGTTCTTCGGCGATTTCGACGGCAGCGTTCACACCCCGTTGGTGAGACGGAGACAGCCGTTCCATACCACCGGGAAGCTTCCCGGCCAGTATCCCGCGTGCGAGCGGACTCCACGCGTAGACAGCCAGGCCGTGTGCCCTTGCCATGGGCAGGAGCTCTCGGTCCGGAGTCCTTGCGGCGAGCGAGTATTCGACCTGCATGCCGCAAAACGCGGACCAGCCCCTCAACTCGGCAATGGCGGCCGATCGGGAGACGACCCAGGCGGGCATGTTGCTCACGCCGATCGCGAGGACCTTGCCGGATCGCACCAGGTCGTCGAGTGCACGCAATGTCTCTTCGACGGGAGTGCACTGGTCCCACGCATGTACCCACAACAAGTCCACATAGTCGGTGTCCAGCCGTCGCAGGCTCGTCTCGACGCTGCGACGCAGGCTCTTGCGGTGGCTGCCGCCCGAGTTCGGATCGTCCTTGTGGGTCGGCAGCGTGAATTTGGTACTCAGGACGACAGAATCGCGCTCGCCCGCTACCAGTCGCCCGACAATCGACTCGCTCGCGCCTTCGGTGTAGTTGTTGGCCGTGTCGACCACGTTGCCGCCCGCGTCGCGGAAGGCACTGTAGATTTGCCGCGACGTCTTCTCATCCGCGCCGAACCCCCACTCCGTCCCGAATGTCATTGCACCCAGGCAGAGCTCGCTGACACGGAGGCCGGACGAGCCCAGCACACGCATCCCCATTCCCCTCCTGTGATCCGAGTCAGGCATCGTCGTCCACCACCCAGTTCACAAATCGATGGAGGGGATACATACCGTCGTGAGGGCTGCCCATGCTGCCGGTGAGTGCGCTGCCCAGTTTCACGACACGCTGCACGCCCGCCGTGGCGAGATGATCGCGCACCTCGGCCTTCCGGTGTGTCGGGTAGATGCCGACCGTCTGCGTCGCCACCGTCGCGAAGGCGGCGGCGTCGCCCATCGACGCGACCGGCACGACGTTGACCGTCTTGTTCGTCGGGTGGAAGTCGACCGGCTCGGGCGAGCGCACAACCAGGCCGCTACCGTCGTAACCTCCCCAGACCCGATAGTCGGGTTCGAGGAAGCGCATTCCCTCCACCTCCTCACGAATGTCGCTGGGAGTCTTCGGCCCGGTTGCCTCCGCGAAGTCCCGGTCGACACCGAGTCGTGCGGTGAGCGCGGCACAGAACCGGTCGACCTGCCCGATGTCACCCTCGACCGCGATGTGCCGAGCGGCGACGCACGCGTCCTGGTTGAAGATCGTGGCGTCGGCTGCGGCGAGTTCGGCCACCTGCTGCAGGGTCTCCTCCGATGCGAACGCCTCCCTGCCGACGATGGACATCGACACCTTGGGGTCGAACGAGATCAACTGGAATCCCGGCCCTGCGTACTTCGCGGCGTTCTCGATCGCAGAGCCGCCACCCCAGGCCACCAGCTTGTCGAAGTACTGGGATCGGTACAGGACGTTCTCGACCTGCGCGTCGCCGCCGCGCCAGTAGACGGCCGACATCGACCGGAGTATCGGGTGATCGGGCTCGATGTCCGACATGGTTCGAAGTACGGCAACCGTGGTGAAGGGATCAGCAGAGGGCATCTTGAAGACGTTCACCGCCTTGACAAGTGCTGCGTCGGCGATGGAGGTCATGGCTGCGCTCGGCGAGTTTCCTGCGAGCATGTGGACGAGCCGGGGTGGGAAGGCGCGAATTCGGCTCACCCTTCCGTTCGGATCGGTGCGCTCGACCCATCCGTCGAGTAGATTCCGGTCACCGAACGTGCGGTCGAGCCGGTACTCGAGCGCCTCCCTGGTCAGGAACTGCCCGGGCCTGGCGAACGTATTCTCGATGATTCGCCGCGGCAGCGCGCTGACCTGCAGGGTCATCTCGAGCGACTCCTGCAGATATTCGTTCGTTTCGAGCGTGAGATGTTTCGCGGTCTCGACGAGAAAGTCGATGATCTCCGAGACTGGAACGTCGAATGCCGGGCCCTGCTGGGTGCGCGGAACGAACAGTTCGTCGAGCTTCAGGCGCGGCGTGGCAAAGGGCACGCCGAAGTCGCGGGAGAGATATTCGGTGTCGTCACCCCAGATCAGCTTGCCGCGCACGAAGTGGGGTACACGGATCTTGGACGTACTCGGGGTGAGAGTGGTTGTCGTCGTCATGGTTTCGTCCTCAGTCCTCGATGAATCCACGGACGTAAGCATCCGTGGTGCCGGCACAGGTGATCTTGTCGTCGTCGACGAGATCCGTGTACCGAGTGATGTCGGGGGCGATCGAGGGCCCCGATCGGCCGCAGGCGCACGCGCCGAGGTCGACGCTGATCTTGTCGCCGGTGATCGTCCCGCCCCAGCGCCCGTCGACGGTCGTGTCGAAGAATGCGGCACGACCCTCGACCTGTCCGTCCGATTCCGGTGCCGGCGCCTCGCCGTTCTTGTCGAGTACGAAGAGTACGAGCCCGGAGGGCACGTGGTAGCGCTCGGCGGAACAGCGGGGAAGACGGAGATTCAGCTCCTGCATGGAGTAGTAGTGGAAGAACCTGCTCGGTGCGATATTCAGCATCCGGTAGATCTGCGCTTGATAGTCGGCGGGCAAGGAGTGGCCCTTCAATCCGCCGCCCACCGTCAGCGCATTCTCGCCGGTGATGTCTCCGTCTTTCGCTCCGAGTTCGCGCAGTATCTCCGTGAGCCGAAACAGGCTTGCGAACTGGGAGCTGAAGAAGATTCGTTCCGAACGATGTTCGAGTATCTGCTCTGCCCAGTAGTGCAGGCGCCGCTCGTTCTCCGCCTGCCGCTTCGCGGCCTCTGCCTCGTGCGCCGCGAGCTCGTCCGGTGTGGCGGTCCCGTCGGCCATCGCCTTGCGCACCGCGGACAGGCGCGCCATGTAGGCGTGGTGCCCGGCAGCGGGGGGCGCTGCCGGAAAGGGCGGGATGCCGTCCGGCCGGCCGTAGGAGCCGACGAGCAGGTCACGTATCGCTTTGTGTCCGCTGAGCCCGGTCTCCGGACCGACAGGAATGAAATGCCACGTGCGTTCCGGCGGTAGACCGAGATCGGTCAGGCCGTCGAGCATGTTCTGCAGCGACACTTCCCGGTCACGCGGAGACTTGTTCAGGAAGGAACTCTTCCCGCTGGTGCCGCTCGAACTCGACACCAGATGTCCGGCAGCTTCCAACCTGTCGATCAGGCCGTCGACGTCCGCGACGCCGGACAGGTCGACGTCGGTGACCCGGTGGGTCGAGAGAGAATCGAGCCAGCGAGTGAGCTGTCTCCACTTGCCCTTCGCGATCAACGATTCGGGATAGCTCTTGTAGGCGGTATGCGGGAAGAGCAGGGGAATCATGTCCTCACGGGACGTGATTCTCTCGATTCCCTCCGCATCGGCCCGCTGCGCGAGAAAGGGCACCTGCCGGCGCCGCTCCTGAAAAAGCGCATCCAGTGTCTCGATGACATTCCGCTGTTTCGTCGTTCCTGACATTGTGCCTCCGGCCTCGTATGCGCAAATAACTTTACCCACGGTCAAGTTTCGCTAACTTTACCCACGGTATAGTTATTTTGTCCACAACAGTCCCGGACTCGGCTGGCAGACTTACCGGCATGACGTCGCCGAAGTCCCGCTCTCGTACAGACGACTCCACGCCTCACCGCGGCGGCCGTCCCACCCGGGAGCAAGCCATGCGGATCGATCGCAGCGTCCGCGAAAGCGCGCTCGAGCTCTTCCTCCAGTACGGCTACGAGGGCACGTCGATGAATGCGATCGCCGAGGCGGCCGGCACCACCAAACCGTCCCTGTACGCCCGCTTCCCCACCAAGGAGGCAGTCTTCCGCTCGGTACTCGAATGGGCGATACAACGCACCGACTGGCCGGTTCCCGAACCACCCGCGCCGAGCCTCGACGACTTGGAGGAGGCCTTGACCGCGATCGCGTCCGCCGCGCTGAGTCGGGCGCTCGAACCCTCGATGATCAGGCTCGAACAGATCGCTATTGCCCATGCTTCGCACTACCCAGAGCTCGCCCGCCGGACTTTCGGGACCGGATTCTGGCCGCGCAAGCAGCTCGTGGTGGACCTACTCAACCGGCACGCGGCAGACGGCTCGATCGTGGCCGAAGACCCCGACCTGCTCGCGGAACACTTCCTCGGGATGGCCTCGGTCGCGCCGGCGCGCCTCGCGTCCTTCGGCATCGTGCACGACCCTGAGGAGCGGGCACGCCACACCCGTTCGGCGGTGCAGCTCTTTCTTCGCAGCCTGCGGCGCGTCGACGACGAACGGACGTGACCCGGAAAGCAACGGCCGGTCGGCGCATTACCGCCCGGCTGCTCCGGCTCTCAGGCAGAACACGGTGATGCGATCGATGTCGGTCGCGGTCGGCTGAACCCGCCGCCAGAGGTAGTCCGACAACGTGCCGATCATCGCGTGCGCTGCAAGGGAGGCATCGAATTCGGGCGCCTCGCTTCCCAACTGCTTGAACGGTTCGTGCAGCAAACCGGCCAGCGGATCACTGGCCGACCGCAGGCCCGACGCCGCGTCCTCGCCGAGACTGCCGGCGTTCCACAGGACGGCGCGCGTGGTTTCCGCGACCTCACCGGCGGCCTGGGAGATCACACCCTCGACCCAGCGGCGAACCTTTACCTCAGGCGTGGACTCCTTGCCCATCTGGTGCGCAACGTAATTCCGCAACCGCTCCGTTCCGTCCTCGAACAGCGCTGCCACCAGCGCATCCTTCGACCGAAAATGACGATAGAACGCCTCGTTCGACAGGCCGGCCGCAGCGACAATGTCCGCGACCCGCGGGCGGGAGGTCGTTCCGCACGCCCGCATCACCTCGAGCGCGGCGTCGAGCAACCCACGGATTTCCATGGCATATATCGCGCCGCGTTTGGCCAACGCGCGCTGAGCAATACGGTTCGCAAGATCCTCCATCGCGTCAGTGCGCTTCGGCTGGACCGCGCGAAAGCCGCTCGGGGCGGGCCCAGCACCGCTGAAGCCCTGGCTGCGCCACACGACTCACCAATTCGATCCGAAGGCCCGTCGTCGCGCTGCGATGGAAAGTGAAGAACGGCTGCCCGTCGGAACCCACCCGGGTCGCCTCGGTCACGAAACCGCAGCGTACAAGTTTTCCAGCGTCCGCCGCGACGTCGTCGGACCAGTAGCCGGCGTGGTGAATGCCCGGCGCTTGTTCCCACAGAGTTCCGGGGACGCTTCGCACCACTTCGATGCGAGGTGTGGTGACGGAGTATGCGCAGCTGAGATCGACGACGGTGTCACCGTCCGGCACAGTCACCGCGATCGGACCACCTACTTCGTCGCCCCACTCGTACCCGAACAGGGCGCCGAGCTCCATCCGGGTCGCTTCCGGGTCGTCGGTGACGATGCCGAGATGAAAGAGGTCCTCAGCCTTCATCGGCCCCGCCTCGCCCAACTCCGCACGGCTTCAAGAAGAGAACTCTGCAAAATAAGAATTGCATTTATGTTCACGAGAACGATATTCTCATGCTGACGAAGGAGGCGCAATGGCATGGGATTTCGAGACGGACGCTGAGTACCAAGCGAAACTGGACTGGGCGGATACGTTTGTACGCGAGGAGGTCGAGCCACTCGATCACATCTGGGAACACCAACAGTTCGTTCCCCTCGACGGGGCCCGACGCAAGGCGATCGACCCGCTGAAAGACCAGGTTCGGAAACAAGGCCTTTGGGCCACCCACCTCGGACCCGAACTCGGCGGCCAGGGATACGGAGCGCTGCGGTTGGCGCTCTTGAACGAAATCCTCGGCCGATCTTCGTGGGCACCGATCGTGTTCGGGTGCCAAGCGCCGGACACTGGCAACGCCGAGATCATCGCCCATTACGGCACCGAAGCACAGAAAGAGCGCTACCTGCAGCCGCTACTCAACGGCGAGTTGTTCTCCACGTATTCGATGACCGAGCCCCAGGCGGGCGCCGACCCAGCCCAGTTCACCACGCGAGCGGTCAAGGATGGTGACCATTGGGTCATCGACGGCTGGAAGTATTTTTCGTCCAACGCCAGAACCGCATCCTTCCTGATCGTCATGGCCGTCACGAACCCCGACGTCAGCGTCTACAAGGGCATGTCGATGTTTCTGGTCCCGGCGGATACGCCCGGAATCGACATCGTCCGCAACGTCGGCCTGTATGGGGAAGCCATGAACGACGGTACCCACGCCCTCATTCACTACGACGGTGTCCGCGTTCCCGAAGAGGCAATGCTCGGTGGAGAAGGTCAGGCTTTCGCCGTCGCTCAGGCCCGCCTCGGTGGCGGCAGGATCCACCACGCCATGCGGACGATCGGTCTGGCACAGAAGGCGCTCGACATGATGTGCGAGCGCGCCCTCAGCCGCGAGACCTCAGGTAGCCGCCTCGCCGAGAAGCAATTCGTCCAGGGCTATATCGCCGACTCCTACGCCCAGCTGGCCCAGTTCCGGCTCTTCGTGTTGCATACGGCCTGGAAAATCGACAAGTACAACGACTACAAAAAGGTTCGAAAAGACATCGCCACCGCCAAGGTCATCATGCCGACTGTTCTGCACGACATTGCCTGGCGCGCAATGCAAGTACACGGTGCGCTGGGCGTGACCAACGAGCTGCCGCTGTTCCAGATGATTCACGGCGCCGCTGTCATGGGCCTCGCGGACGGCCCCACCGAGGTGCACAAGACCACAGTGGCCAAACAGGTACTTCGCGATTACAAGCCCAACGACGACCTCTGGCCCACGGAATGGATCCCGAAGAAGCAAGAAGCCGCCAAGGCGAAGTTCGCCGACTACCTCGAACTGGAAGTAGGGAATCTGTGATCGACTTTCAACGCCTGTCGGACTGGATGGACGGTCAGGGACTCGGCAAGGGGGCCCCGCTCGAACACCGATACCTTTCCGGCGGAACACAGAACGACATCTACGAACTGACCCGCGAAGACCTCCGCTGCGTGATCCGGATACCACCGCCCGAGGCGCCGGCGAACCGCGACAAGGGGATCTTGCGGGAGTGGCAGATCATCCAGGCACTCGAGGGCACCGACGTGCCACACACCGAGGCCATCGCGGTATGCGAAGACGCATCGGTCCTCGGCCGGCCGTTCTACCTGATGGGATTCGTCGACGGTTGGTCACCGATGGAGAACAGGAACTGGACCACCCCCTTCGACACCGACCTCGTGGCCCGCGCCGGACTCGGCTACCAATTGGCCGAAGGCATCGCCCTCCTGTCGGCGGTCGATTGGAAGTCCAGGGGTCTCCAAGACCTGGGCAGGCCCGAAGGCTTCCACGAACGTCAGGTCGACCGCTGGACCGGCCTCTTCGCGAAGATCAAGGCGCGCGAGCTCGACGGTTTCGAAGTGGCCACCGACTGGCTGCGCAACCACAAGCCGCTCGATTTCATCCCCGGCATCATGCACGGCGACTATCAGTTCGCGAACGTCATGTTCCATCACGGTGCACCGGCGAAACTGGCCGCGATCGTCGACTGGGAAATGGGCACGGTCGGAGACCCCAAGCTCGACCTGGCTTGGATGCTCGAGGGCTGGCCCGCGGATACCAGCACCACGGAAGCTGCCACCTGCAGCTACGTCAACCTGCAGGGGATGCCGTCAATGGATCAGCTGGCAGGACACTATTCCGACATCTCGGGACGCCAGGTCGACGATCTCGATTATTACCGGATCCTTGCCAAATGGAAGTTGGCGATCATCCTCGAACAGGGATACCAGCGTGCGGGCGACAACGAGAAGCTCCTCGCCTTCGGGCCTATCGTCGTCCAGTCCATGATTGCGGCCGCCGAGCTCGCCGAAACGACGGAGTACAAGTTATGACCGACATCGCCGAACTCGTACAGGAACGCCACGGCGCCATTTTGGTACTTCGCCTCAACCGGCCGGAGGCACGGAACGCACTCACCGGCACGCTGATGCGTGACCTCGGCACCATCGTCGTGGAGGCCGAAGCGGATCCGGACATTCGCGCCATCGTCCTCACCGGTGCGGGCGACCGCGCATTCTGTTCAGGGATGGATCTGCGCTCCTTCGCGGAAGAAGGCGAGGGCGGCTTCAGCTCCGAGGGCTACGCACGATTGGCTTCGGGGCAACTGACCCTCCCGGTTATCGGTGCGGCAAACGGCACCGCCATCGGCGGCGGACTCGAGCTGCTGCTCGGGGCCGATGTCATCGTCGCTTCGTCGACCGCTAAATTTGGCTTCCCGGAGGTCAAACGGGGTTTGTTCCCCGGTGGCGGCGGAACGACCATCGGGACGAGACTCCCGTTGCACGCCGCGCTGGAGATGACGCTCACGGGCGACTTCATCACCGCAGACCGTGGCTACCAGCTCGGTTTGATCAATGCTGTGGTCGAAGCTGATGCTGTGTTGGACACCGCCCTGGGATTCGCCGAGCGAATCGCCGCTAATGCACCCCTCGGACTCGCTGCCTGCAAGGAACTCGTCCGCCTCTCGGTCTCCGATGCGGACAGGGCCGCGGAACGACTCACCGACTGGCAGTCCATCGTATTCACCAGCGCAGACGCCAAAGAGGGCGCCGCGGCGTTCATCGAGAAGCGCGCACCGATCTGGCAGGGACGGTGATCTGACAGTGCGTGCCGCAGTCTGTTCCTCGTACGGGCCCCCCGAGGCTGTCACAGTTGAAACGCTTCCCTCACCTCTCTTGGAACCGGGTCAGGTGCGGATCAAGATCGGAGCCGCAGCCGTCAACTTCTCAGATGTGCTACTGATTGCCGGCAAGTACCAAGTCAGTGTCCCACCACCGTTCACACCCGGGAGTGAGTTCGCAGGCGTCGTCGAGGAAGTGGCCGAAGGAGTCAGCGCTGTCTCAGTGGGCGACCGGGTCACCGGAACCGGGTTTGTCGGTGCCTTCGCCGAGGAGATCGTCGTGGCCTCCGACAAACTCACCCTCAAGCGGATCCCGGACGGCATCGATGCACGCGTCGCCGCTGCCTTCGGCGTCGCACACCGCACGGCCTATCACACACTTCGCTCGGTGGCCCGCGTGCGGCCCGGGGACGAGCTGATCGTTCTCGGAGCGGGCGGCGGAGTCGGCATCGCCGCTGTTCAACTCGGTATCGCACTCGGTGCGTCCGTCACCGCGGTCGCGTCGAACACCGACAAGCTCGTCGTCGCCGCTTCATATGGAGCCGGCCACCTCATCGATCACCGATCCGGGGATCTGCGCACCCGGCTGAAAGAGGCACTTCCCCAGGGCGCAGACGTCGTGGTGGACCCGGTGGGAGGCGACCTCTCCGAGCCTGCACTCCGCGCGCTACGCCCGGGCGGCCGCTTCGTTACGGTCGGCTACGCCTCCGGCGTCATCCCGTCCATCCCGCTCAATCTGGTGCTGGTCAAAGGCATTCACATTTCCGGATTCCAGTTCAAGGACATCCCAGCCGACGAATTTCATCGTAACGAACAGGAACTGACCGACCTGCTACTCGAGAATCGTGCAGTCCCCCACATCGGCGCGTCGTATCCGCTCGAGGACACGGCCGACGCTCTCCGGCTCGTCGCCGACGGCAACGCCATCGGTAAGGTACTCATCGACTGCGAATCGTAGTGCGGTGTTACTCCTCCGACGCAGCCGGAGGAGTAACACTTATGACCACGAACCCCGACGGTCAAGCTATGTCGGATATCGACCATGACGGCCAGTTGAGTAGCTCGTTGTGGCGGAAGGTCTCCGTGGCACCGATCGAATCGACCGAAACGGCAGCCGCCGCGAGGGCATGGGCCTTGAAAGCTCTGGCAGCCATACTCAGCCGGTGGCTGCCGGAGCCGAATCTCCCATCGAGATCGTCTGGGAACGTATCGCCGAGCAGCATCACCTCGGTTTCGCCCTTGTCCAAGTTGTCGAGCACACCCCGCCGCACGCGGGAGTCGGTTTGGTACAGATCTGCCGACACTGCGATCACCTGTGGGCAGGGACCGTGAGGACCCGCGAGCGCCGATTCCAGGTCGAGTGTGATCGCTCCGAGAATCTGGAGTGGCCGCGCGTCCGAGTGGTCTGCGACGATGACCGAGACGTCCCACCCTGCCATCGTCTGGTCGAACAGCCACCCTCCAGCGAGTCGCACTACGTCGACCACGTTCGGTGCGACAACGGCAACCCGGTACCTCAGGCTTCGCTGTCGGGCGCGAGCTGTCGAGTCAGCGATCGTGCATACTCCCTGAATACGTCGGTCACGGGGATCGAAGGGTCGAGTAGCCATGAGGTCTCCATTCCTCTGAGAAACGCCATAATCTCTACGGCCTTGAGTGCCGGGTCTACGTCGGTTCGGTATCGGCCGGCGCGTTGACCACGCCGGATGCCTTCTGCCACGGCCTCGACAGAGGCCCTGGCTCTGCCGAGGAGGCGGTCGTGCAGCGGCGCGTTGGAATCGAGGTTTTCGATCTGGAGGGCGGCGAACATGCCGAGCAGCTCGGGTGAGCGCTGGAATCGCTCAGCGACCCGCTCGATCTGCTCGATGAGATCACCCGAGCGGTCTGCGTGAGCGTCGTCGTCGGCATCGCGGGCGTCGAGCACCGCGTGCAACAGCTGCTCCTTCGACTCGAAGTGATGCAGCAGTCCAGCAGGGCTGACCCCGACCTCCTTCGCGATCTGAGCCAACGTCGTGTTGCGCCAGCCGTTTCGCGCCAACAGCCGCTGAGCGGCCGTGACGATCAATTGCCGTCGATCCTCACCCTTCGCCAGAAGCGTGTCATACGGCCGTGGTTCCGACACCGGACTCCTTCGTTGGACCAACCTACTGAACACACAGTAGGTCAGTTCGTCCGGTGTGACAAGGATCTCTTTTGTTGTTACGCGCGGCTACAGTCACATCCGGTCGTCACAGTCCTAGAGACTTGGCGATGATTACCTTCATCACCTCGCTCGTCCCCGCGTAGATTCGGGCGACGCGCGCATCCGTGTAGAGGCGGGCTATCGGGTATTCGGTCATGAAGCCGTAGCCGCCGAACAGTTGCAGGCACCGATCGACGACACGCGCTTGCATCTCGGTGCAGAACAACTTGACCCTCGCAGCGTCGGCACCGGACAACTCCGCGTCCACGAGATCGAGCACCGCCCGGTCGATCATCGACTGTGCTGCCTCGACCTCGGCGGACATGGCTGCCAGCTCGAACTTGGTGTTCTGGAACGACGCGACGGGCGTGCCGAACGCCTTACGTTCCTTGACGTACTCGATCGTCGTCATCACTGCCGCCCGCGCCTGGGCGACCGACCCGACCGCGACTGTCATTCGCTCCTGCGGCAGATTCCGGCCGAGGTAACCGAAGGCGGCACCCTCCTCGCCCAGCCGGTTGGCCACCGGAACGCGGACGTCATCGAACGACAGCTCGACGGTGTCCTGCACCTTGCAGCCCATCTTGTCGAGAATTCGACCGCGCGTGAACCCGGGCATGCCGTCCTCCACGACCAGCAGGGTCAGTCCCGCGCGCCGATTGTCCGGATCGGTCGACGTCCGAGCGACGACGATCACGAGGTCTGCGAGCAATCCCCCCGTGATGAACGTCTTGGCACCGTTGACGACATACTCGTCGCCGTCCCGCACTGCGGTGGTGCGAACCCCCGCGAGGTCGGAGCCCGTACCGGGTTCGGTCATCGCGATGGCCGTCAGCAGCGTGCCTGCCGCCAGACCGGGAAACCAGCGGCTCTTCTGCGCGTCGTCGGCATAGGCGAGAAAGTACGGAAGGATGACGTCGAGTTGGGTGCGGACCGTGCTCAACGTGACCAGTGCGCGGGCCGCCTCCTCCTGCAGGATGACGTTGTAGCGGTAGTCGGGCAGCCCCGCTCCCCCGAACTCCTCGGGGATGGCGGTACCAAGCAATCCCAGGGATCCGAGCTGCTCGAAGACCGCACGTGGCATCCGCCCTGCCTTCTCCCAGATCGGATAGTCGGGGACCACTCGCTTCTCGATGAAGTCGCGGGCCAGTTTTCGGAAAGCTTCGTGGTCTGCGGTGAAAACGTCTCTGCGCATGTCGATTCCTTCCTTACGCCGACAGCTCGACCAGGGTGGCATTGGCGGTGCCGCCGCCCTCACACATCGTCTGGAGGCCGTAGCGGATCCCGTTGTAGCGCATGTGATGGATCATGCGGGTCATCAGAATGGCGCCCGATCCGCCGAGCGGGTGCCCCAGCGCGATCGCGCCACCCAACGGGTTGACCAGAGCGGGATCGGCACCGGTCTCCGCGAGCCAGGCCAGCGGCACCGAGGCGAAGGCTTCGTTCACCTCGAAAACGCCGACCTCCGGGAGGTCGATGCCCGCCTTGTTCAGCACCTTCTCGGTCGCCGGAATCGGTCCGGTCAGCATGAAGACCGGATCTGCCCCTGTGACGGCACCGGCGCAGTACCGCACGATCGGCGTCAACCCCAGTTCGCGCGCCCTGTCCGGTGTCGTGACGAGCAGAGCGGCTGCCCCGTCGGCGATCTGCGAGGAGTTGCCTGCGTGGATCACACCGTCGTCCTGGAACACCGGCTTCAGCGCAGCGAGCTTGTCGACGTTGGTGCCCCGTCGCACGCACTCGTCGACGGCGACCACTCCCGCCTCAGTGGATACGGGAACGATCTGGGTGTCGAAGGCACCGTTGTCCAGAGCGGTTGCCGCGCGGTCGTGTGAAAGACTGGCGAACTCGTCGAGCCGGCTCCGGGACAGACCCCACTTCTGGGCGATCATTTCCGCGCCGACACCCTGGTTGAACTGGAAATTGTCGTAACGGGCAAGCGCTTTGGGCCCGTACGGCGCGCCGGAAGCTTTCGCCGCTCCGAGCGGCACCCTGCTCATGACCTCGACACCGCCTGCTACGACGACGTCCTGCTGCCCCGACATCACCGCGTGCACCGCGAAATCGATCGCCTGCTGGCTCGACCCGCACGCTCGGTTGATCGTCGTTCCGGGAACGGTTTCGGGCCACCCCGCGGCGAGTACGGCGTAGCGGCCGATGTTGCTCGACTGATCTCCGACCTGGGAGACGCACCCCCAGATCACATCGTCGACGATGCCGGGATCGAGCCGGGTGCGTTCGGCGAGCGCTGTGAGAACCATTGCCGACAGGTCTGCCGGGTGCACGCCGGACAGTCCGCCGTTCCGCTTCCCCACCGGGGTACGGACCGCCTCGACGATTACTACCTCACGCATTGACTTCTCCTACTGTCGGTCTGTCCATGGTTCGAAGGTCGGCGGCGTCGCGCGCACGGGCGACCGCCCAACGACCCGTGAAATGTGGTTCGCGTTTCTCCGCGAAAGCGGCGTATGCCTCCGGAGCATCCGCGGTGGCGAAATTGACCATCTGCGCGCGGGCCTCGTTCGCCAGCGCATCGCGCATCGTTCGGTCGGCTCCCTCGTTGAGCAGCGCCTTGCTTTGCGCGAGTGCAACCGGCGGGCCTGCCACCAGTCGCTCGGCGAGGTGGGTGACGAAACCATCGATGTCCGCGGCCGGCACCACCCAGGTCACGAGATTGAGGGCGTGTGCTTCTTCGGCGTCGATCATCTCGGCCAGCAAGGCAAGTCGCTTCGCCTGCTGTAGTCCCACCAGTTTCGGCAGCAGCCAGGAGCCGCCCAGATCCAAGGACAACCCACGCCGCGTAAAGATCTGGGAGAACTTCGCTTCCGGCGTGGCAATCACGAAATCGCATCCCAGTGCCAGGTTCCATCCGGCACCGACTGCCACACCGGTCACCTTGGCAATCGTCGGTTTCGGCAGCTCGTGCAACAGCATCGCTACGTCGGTCAGGCGCCGCATCTTGTCTGTCGGGTGGTCGCCGCTCGGGGCAGCGATGTCAGCGCCCGAGCTGAATGCCCCGCCGGCCCCGGTGACAACCACCGCACGTACCGCACGATCGGTTCCGGCTGCGACGAGCGCATCCCGCAATACGGTCCACAACTCCGCGTTGATGGCGTTCTTGCGTTGCGGCCGGTTGAGCGTCAGAGTTCGCACGCCGTCGCGGTCCCGGCACAACAGGATGGAACTGTCAGTCACAGTGTTTCCCCTTCACAGGCACATCAGCGGTAGATGGGCCCGACGGCGCCCTGCTCCCGCAGCCGGGCGAGGTCGGCTTCGGCGATCCCGAACTCGGTGAGTACGGAGTCGGTGTGCTCCCCGAGACCTGGCACCGCCGCCATCGGAGGGTCGTAACCGGCGATGATGGGCGGCGGCAGCAGTGAGGGGATCGGCCCTGCCGGTGTCTCGATCTGCCGCCAGCGGTCGCGCGTCGTGAGCTGCGGATGCCGCAGAACCTCACTCGGGAGGTTGTACCGAGAGTTGCCGATACCCGCGGCGTCGGCAGTCTTCTGCACGTGGGCGAGGTCGTGGAGCGCACACCATGCACCGATGGCCTCGTCGAGCTCGGCACGGTGCATGACCCGGCCGGAGTTCGTCCCGAATCGGTCGTCGTCGGCAAGGTCACTGCGCTGCAGTATGTCCCGCGCCAACCGCTGCCATTCCCCGTCGTTCGTGGTGCCGAGTACCACGGTTTGTTCATCGGCGGTCCGGTAGGCGCCGTACGGCGCGACCGCAGGCGACGACATTCCGAGCGGCTGCTGATCTACCCCGGAATGCCGTGTGTAGGTGAGGGGGTAGCCCATCAGTTCCGTCATGGTGTCGAACATGCTGACTGTGACCGCGCCGAAACGAGCACCCAGTTCAGGACGACGCCCCTTCACGCACAGCAGAGCGAGGATCGACAACGCGGCATACAGTCCAGAACTGACATCGGCTACCGGGGGGACCCGGTTTAGCCGGCTCACCCGGAAATCCGGTTACCGCGCATGCGCCCGACTCCGCCTGCACGAGAAGGTCGTACGCCCGCTTGTGCGACAGTGGCCCGCCCGACCCATAGCCGTCGATCTCGACCGCGACGAGCTCCGGGTAACGCGTTGCCAGATCTGCGGGCGCGATACCGAGGCGGGAAGTGGCCCCCGGCGCGAGGTTGGACACCAGCACGTCGGCATTGCCGAGTAACCGGTGCAGCATCTCGATCCCGTCGTCGGTTTTCAGGTCGAGTGTCACGGACTCCTTACCGCGATTGGCCCAGACGAAATGGGCTGCCATGCCGTCGACGACGTCGTCGTAGTGGCGGGCGAAATCACCACCTCGCGGATTTTCCACCTTGATCACGCGGGCACCGAAGTCCGCGAGCGTCTTGGTGCACATCGGGGCTGAGACGGCCTGCTCGATCGTGACGACCGTGATGCCTTCGAGTGGGCCGCCCGACGCCGCAGGTTCGGCCATCACATCACCATGCCGCCGTCCACCGGCAGCACCTGCCCGGTGACGAAGGAGGCGGCATCGGAGGCGAGGAAGACGAAGGCACCGGCGATCTCTTCGGGTTCGGCCCAGCGTCGCAGTGGGATGCGGTTCAGCATCTGGGCGGCGAACTTCTCGTCCGTACGTATGGTTTCCGTCATCGGGGTGGCAGCGAGTGGTGCCAGCGCGTTGACGAGGATGTTCTTGCGGGCCAGTTCACGCGCCAGCGACTTTGTCATGCCGATGATGCCGGCTTTGGCGGCGGAGTAGTTCACCTGACCGAGCGTGCCGGTGATGCCAGCCGAAGACGTCACGTTGATGATCCGTCCGGTCCCATCGGTGGCAAGGAAGGGCAGTGCTGCCTGGGCGCAGTGGAAGGCTCCGAGCAGGTGGATGTCGAGCATCCGCTGGAAGGACTCCTTCTGCAGATCGGCGAACATGGCCGGTGCAGTCACTCCGGCGTTGTTCACGAGTACGTGGAGGACGCCCTCGGTGAAACCGGCCGCCCTGGCCACCGCCGCGTCGGCGGAGTCCTTGTCGCGGACGTCCAAGGCGATGCTGTCGGCCTTACCCCCGCGCGCCGAAATCTTCTCGGCCACAGCCGCGGCGGCGGTGGCATCGACATCCGTGACGAGCACGGCAGCGCCCGCGGCAGCGAGTGCCTGCGCAACTGCCGAACCGATACCCCCGGCGGCACCGGTTACCAGCGCAGACCGTCCGGTCAGATCGAACAACCCAATATTGTCGGCCATCAGTAGCTCCTCGGCAATCCCAAAGTGTGTGATCCTAGATAGTTCAAAATCATTTCCTGACTGATCGGTGCAATTCGCATCAGCCGGGCCTCGCGGAAGTAGCGGGCGACATGATATTCCTCCGAATACCCCATTCCACCATGGGTTTGCAGCGCTCGGTCCGCAGCCGCGAACCCGGCCTCCGCGCAGAGATACTTGGCGGTGTTCGCCTCACGCCCGCACGGCTGACCGTTGTCGTAGAGCCAGGTGGCCTTTCGAAGAACCAGTTCGGCCGCATCCAGATGCGCCAAGGCATCGGCGAGTGGAAACTGGATGCCCTGGTTCATTCCGATCGGCCTGCCGAACACTTCGCGTTCCTTGCCGTACTTCACTGCCTTCTCGAGCGCTACCCGGCCGATCCCCAGCGCTTCGGAGGCGATGAGCATCCGCTCGGGGTTCAGGCCGTCGAGCAGATACTTGAAGCCCATGCCTTCCTCACCGACGCGGTCCTCGATGGGAATACGGAGATCGTCGATGAACAACTCGTTGGAGGTGACCGCATTTCGCCCCATTTTTGCAATCGGACGGATGTCCACGCGGCTGCGATCGAGATCGGTGAGAAACAGCGTCATGCCATCGGTCTTCTTGGATACGTCGTCGTAGCGTTCGGTGCGGGTCAGCAGGAGAATTTTCTCCGACTCCATCGCCTTCGAGATCCACACCTTGCGGCCGTTCACGACGTAGTGGTCGCCTTGCCGCCGCGCGAAGGTCGAGATGCGCGAGGTATCCAGCCCCGCACCCGGCTCGGTAACCCCGAAACAGACGTGGAGGTCGCCCGAAGCGATGCGCGGTAACGTCCGCTGCTTGAGTTCTTCGGATCCGTGCACCACAACTGGGTGCATTCCGAAGATCGACAGATGAATGGAGCTCGCGGCGTTCATACCACCGCCGGATCGGGCAACTTCCTCGAGCAGCAAGGTTGCCTCAGTGATTCCGAGCCCGTGTCCGCCGTACTCCTGCGGCATCGTCATTCCCAACCATCCACCGTCCGCGATGGCGGCATAGAACTCCGTGGGGAACTCGTGTGCGCGGTCCTTCTCCATCCAGTACTGGTCGTCGAACCGTTTCACCAACTCGCCGACCGATTTCCGGATCAATTTCTGATCCTCGGTCAGCTCGAAACTCATGCCACCGGGCACAGCCATTACTCTGCTCTCTCTCATTTCAGCCTGCCGCCGACGGAACCGTCGAACACGTCTCTGCGTGCCCAGACCGTTTCCGCTCAGTCGGAGGCGGGAAGGGCTTTTGCGGCCTTGATGGTCATGGGGACGCCGTCGCAGCTCAGCTCTCCCACGCCGGGGGACGTGCAGAGCACCTCCAGGGTCTCGCTCGCATCGACATAGCGTTTGCCGAGGAGTGTGCGGGGATCGGTCATTCCGGCTGTGGAAGGCCGACCGCCGGTAGCGGGGACCATCGGTGTGCCACCGCAGGCGATGAGCGGCGCACCCTCGGCCGGGGCACGCACGACGATCACTCGAGTGGAGCAGACGGTACTGGCGAGCTGCTCACCGGGACGCAGCGGTGCTGATGTGGTCACGATGAATCTCCCTTTCGACGAAGCGGTCAGCGGGCAGGTCGAGGACATGGGGACCGCTGATGTGGAGCAGAAGCATTACCGGGTGTCTCCGCTTTCTGACCCGGACACCCACGATGGTCGCTCTCTTACTACCTGGAAACTATCCTCTCGTTTACAGAGAATCAAGCTGTACAGAGTCGTGTACACGCGATGAGGAGACTGTCGACCGGGCGGTGACCTCAGTTGAGATGGTCCCGCCCGACGCTCGGCGAGGGATGCCGTTGACCGCGGTCCGGGGGCGGATTTACCGCAGAGATTGACTATCGGAGCATCTCGTGGAAACCTAGTGCTCATATTTGAGAATGCAATTCTCATCGAGAGGAGGTTACGAATGCCCTTACTGCCCCCGCTGCCCGCAGACCGCTGGGACGACAAAGCACGATTCGCCTTCGCCGGGATGCTTCCGAGAGAACGGCAGAATCCGGAAGGGGCGGGCACAGCGTTGGCGACACTCGCTCGCCATCCCGACCTGACAAAGGCATTTCTCGGTCTCAGCGTTCACCTGCTGTACCGGTCGACCCTGCCCGCACGCCTGCGCGAGCTGGCAATACTGCGGGTCGCGTATCGCCGCGACTGCTTGTACGAGCTGACACACCACACAGAGCTCGGCAGAGAAGTAGGACTGTCCGAGGAGGAGATCGCCTCCGCGCAGCGTGGCGAAGCCGCCGACGACTTCGAGCAGAAGTTGCTCGCGGCCGTGGACGAACTCGACGAGACGTCCCGCCTGTCGGACCGGACCTGGGCCGCGCTCGGTGAGCGTCTCGATGAACGGCAGCAAATGGACCTGGTCTTCACGATCGGCGGCTACACCATGATGGCCATGGCTTTCAACACATTCGGCATAGAGCTCGAACAGGAAAGGTAGACCCGTGCCCCACTTCGCGAAACCAGCTGCGGGAAGCTGGACAAAGAGTTTCCCCCAACTCGGTACCGAGCCGGTCGATTACACCGACTCCACTGATCCCCAGTTCTACGAAGACGAGCGGGTCGCAATCTTCAAGCGCACCTGGCTGCTGGTCGGGCGCGTCGAACAGGTGCCGAAGACCGGTGGTTACTTCACCAGAGAACTGAAGGCCGCCGACACCTCACTGATCATCGTCAAGGGGGCCGACGGTACGATCCGCGCCTTCCACAACGTCTGCCGCCACCGCGGTAACAAGCTGGTGTGGAACGACTTCCCGCAGGAAGAAACCTCCGGCACCTGCCGTCAGTTCACCTGCAAGTACCACGCGTGGCGCTACAGCCTCGAAGGCGAGCTCACGTTCGTGCAGCAAGAGGGCGAGTTCTTCGACCTGGACAAGAGCAACTACGGCCTCAAGGACGTGCGCTGCGAGGTCTGGGAAGGCTTCATCTTCGTCAACCTCGATCCCGAAGCAGTATCGCTGGAGGAATACCTCGGCGACTACGGCCAGAGCCTCAAGGGATACCCCTTCCACGAGATGACCGAGGTCTACAGCTACCGCTCCGACATCGCGAGCAACTGGAAGCTGTTCATCGACGCGTTCGCCGAGTTCTACCACGCGCCTGTGCTCCACCAGAAGCAGGCAACCAAGGACGAGGCCGACAAACTCATCGGCTACGGCTTCGAGGCACTGCACTACGAGCTGCAGACTCCCCACTCGATGATCTCCTCCTGGGGTGGCATGTCGCCGCCGAAGGACCTCAACATGGTCAAGCCGATCGAGCGAGTCCTGCGCAGTGGTCTCTTCGGTCCGTGGGATCGTCCCGACATCGAGGGCCTCGATCCGTTGCCGCGCGGCATCAACCCGGCCGGCGCAAAGCCCTGGGGCATCGACGAATTCGAGATCTTCCCCAACTTCTCGCTCCTGTTCTGGGCACCGGGCTGGTACCTCACGTACCAGTACTGGCCGACAGAGGTCGGTCGCCACACCTTCGAGGCGAACCTCTACTTCGTTCCCCCGAAGAACACGCGCGAACGCCTCGCGCAGGAGCTGGCTGCGGTGACTTTCAAGGAGTACGCACTCCAGGATGCCAACACCCTCGAGGCAACCCAGTCGATGCTTGCCACCGGCACCGTCACCGACTTCCCGCTCTGCGATCAGGAAGTTCTTCTCCGCCACCTTCACAAGACCGTCAAAGATTACGTCAAGGAGTACCGTGATGGCTCTGCCAACTGAGTTCGCCGACCTCGAGCCGTACGCCGGCTGGGCCCTGCAGACCGAACCCGAGCGCTACGCAAAACGCCTCGCCTCCACCATGCCCGAGATGCAGGAGTTCTACGACGCCGCGTTCGGCCGCCTCGAAGACGCGATCACGTATTGCGACAAGTTCGACTTCGACGACCTGCCCGACGACGCCCGCTCCCTCGTGCACCTGATGCAGTCGCTCGTCATGGTGTCGTTCCCGATCGAGGTGTGGAAGCAGGCCCGGGTGCCCGACAGCGGCGCGGCGTGGGTCGATCTCATCAAGGAACCGGTGGTCTGACATCATGCTGACACTGAAGGCGGCCGGGCTACTCGACATCGATTCCGGCGAGATCATCCGACCCGGCATCCTCCACATCGAGGACGATCGCATTGTCGGTGTCGGCTCTGACGCCGGCAATGCCGGCGACCACGCGGAAGGGGAGGTGCTGGATCTCGGTGACCTGATCCTCCTTCCCGGCTTCATGGACATGGAGGTCAACCTCCTGATGGGTGGGCGGGGAGAGAAGCCCGTGTACTCCACCGTGCAGGACGATCCTCCGCTGCGCATGCTGCGTGCGGTGGGCAATGCCCGCCGCACGCTGCACGCCGGTTTCACCACCGTCCGCAATTTGGGACTCTTCGTCAAGACGGGCGGCTACCTACTCGACGTCGCGCTCGGCAAGGCGATCGACGCCGGCTGGGTCGACGGTCCCCGGATCGTGCCGGCCGGACACGCGATCACCCCCACCGGTGGACATCTCGACCCCACGATGTTCGCGGCGTTCGCCCCCGGTGTTCTGGACCTCACCATCGAGGAAGGGATCGCCAACGGGATCGACGAGGTACGCAAGGCCGTCCGCTATCAGATCAAGCACGGCGCACAGCTGATCAAGGTGTGCGTCTCGGGCGGGGTCATGTCGCACACCGGACTTCCCGGTGCGCAGCACTATTCGGATGAGGAACTACGGGCCATCGTCGACGAGGCTCATCGGCGCGGGTTGCGCGTCGCGTCGCACACACACGGCGCGGATGCGGTACGTGCGGCGGTGGAAGCAGGCATCGATTGCATCGAGCACGGCTTTCTCATCGACGACGATGCCATCGACCTCATGGTCGAGCGCGGTACCTACCTGGTGCCCACCACCCGGCTCGCGGATGCCATGGACGTCTCGCATGCCCCTGCCGATCTGCAAGCCAAGGCCGCCGAGATGTTCCCCCGCGCACGCACTTCGGTGCTTGCGGCATACAAGGCAGGCGTGAAGATCGCCGTTGGCACCGATGCACCCGCGATTCCCCACGGCAAGAACGCCGACGAACTCGTCGCCCTCGTGGAGCGAGGTATGCCGCCCTTGTCGGTGCTGCAGGCAGCGACCACCACGGCCGCCGATCTGATCGACGTGACCGACCGGGGACGGCTCGCGGAGGGCCTGCTGGCCGACATCATCGGTGTTCCCGGTGACCCGGTGGGCGACATCACCGTGACCCAGAACGTGCGGTTCGTCATGAAAGGCGGCAAGGTCTATGTCAACAAATGACGACCTGATGGAAATTCAGCAGTTGCTCGCCCGCTATGCGGTGAACATGACCAAGGGCGACGTCGAGGGGGTGATCGGTGTCTTCACTGCTGACGGCACCTACAGCGCCTTCGGTGACGCATTTCCCCTCGATCAGTTCCCCGAACTGGTCGCTGCCGCACCCAAAGGTCTGTTCATGACCGGTACGCCCCTCATCGAGTTGTCCGGCGACACGGCAACCGGGACCCAGCCACTGTGCTTCGTCGACGAGGCGACGCACGACATGCGAATCGGGTACTACAACGACACCTATGCCCGGACCACCGACGGCTGGCGGCTTCGGACACGAGCCATGACGTTCATTCGCCGTAGCGGAGCGCATGATTCGGGGCGCCCGCACGCCTTCGAACGTCCTGGCGCATGAACGTCACGGAATTTCGGGCAGGTCTGCGCGCCTGGCTCGAAGACAACGACCTGTCCGCCGGGCCCGATCATTCACTCGACGGACAGGTCGCGCAGTTGGCCCGGGTGCGTGGCGCCCTCTACGACGCCGGTTGGATGCGCTACGGCTGGCCCACCGAGGTCGGCGGTGTAGGCGGGCCAGCGGTGCTTCGCGCCGTCCTCGGCGAGGAAGTGGCGACCCGCGACCTGGCCGAGCCCGGAATCTATTCGATGATCGAAGTGCTCGCTCCGACCATGATCTCGTACGCCCGCCCGGAGTTGGCGGCCGAGATGGTGCCGTTGCTGCTCAGCGGCCGCGAGCAGTGGTGCCAGGGCTTTTCCGAACCCGGTTCGGGAAGCGACCTCGCGTCGCTGACCACCCGCGCGGATCCCCGCGGTGACGGCACATGGGTGATCAACGGGCAAAAGGTCTGGACGAGCCTCGCCCAATACTCCACCCGCTGTGTCCTACTCACCCGCACCGCGCCGGGTCATGGCGGTATCACCGCCTTCTTCGTCGACATGAACACACCAGGCATCACCGTCAGGCCGTTGCGCACGATGCACGGCGTCGACGAGTTCGCCGAGGTGTACTTCGACGATGTGGTCGTTCCCGAGGATCGCATGCTCGGCCGCCCGGGCGACGGATGGCGGGTGGCCATGGACTTACTCCCTCACGAACGGTCCACCTGCTTCTGGCACCGAATCGCCTATCTGTTCACCCGTCTCGATCGATTGCTGACGGAATCGAATACCGCGACGTCGGACGACGGCGATCTCGGTGCGGCATACCTCGCGCTCCACACCGCTCGGTGTCGCTCCCACGCCACCCAGCAGCGACTGGCAGATGGAGCCCAGCTCGGCCCGGAGACCTCCATCGACAAGGTATTGCTGGCCACCGCCGAACAGCGACTGTTCGACACCGCCCGAGACCTGCTCCCCGGGGTGCTCGAACTCGGCGAGAACGAGTGGCGCACGGAATTCCTGTATTCCCGCGCCGCGACCATCTACGGCGGGACCGCGGAAATACAACGCAACATCATCGCGCGCCGGCTACTCGACCTGGGGGCGGAATGACCGTGTACGACGTGGAGCTCACCCTCCTCGAGGACACACTTCGCAAAACGATGACCACCCGATCGGGCGCAGATCTCGATACCGCCCTCACCGAACTCGGGTGGCACGACATGCTCACCGAAATGCCAGACCTCGCAGTGCCGATGGTGTTCCGGCTCCTCGGGGAGACCGGCGCACACGGACCCTTCCTCAATGACGTGGTGCTGGACGAGGCAGGACTCCCCGTCGGTGGCGCCGTCCCCCTGCCGTACACCGGAGGCTCCTCGGTTCTGTGGGACCGCATCGACAGGGCGACCACACCGCAGTACAGCACACTGGACAGTGAACTACCGCTGACGATCGTCGACCCCGGAAGTCCGGTTCCGCTTGCTGCGGGCCGCCGAGCGCTCGGTTGGTGGTTGACCGGTACCAGCCGAGCCATGCTGTCCCTTGCTCGAACACACGCGCTGGGTCGTACACAGTTCGGCAGGCCGGTCGCCGCATTCCAGGCCGTACGGCATCGGCTCGCGGAGACCCTCGTCGCCATCGAGGGCGCCGAAGCAACCCTGGCCGCCGCCACCGACGACCTCGGCTCCCTGCTCGCCAAGGCTGCGGCCGGCCAGGCGGCGCTCACTACGGCTCGTCACTGCCAGCAGGTGCTCGGTGGGATAGGTTTCACCGCCGAACACGATCTACACCGGCACATCCGGCGCGCGCTGGTGCTGGACGGCCTCCTCGGCAGTGCGCGAGAGCTCACCCGCGAAGCAGGCGCGACGATCCGGGCCGAAGGATCGGCGCCGCGCCTCGTCCAGCTCTGACACCGGCTATGACCGAGCGGCCTCGTCAAGGCCGCTCGGCCCGGGATGATTCGAGAACCAAAGACTCTCTTCCCGGAGTCGGGCGCTTCTCCAGCCATCCGGAGTACGCACCACTTCGTGGTGGTAGTTGCCCCCGCAGTAGGTCATGCCGCTCACGCCGGGTAGTTGCATGGGATTGAAGAACATTGCCCGCACCTTCGCGGTGGCGCCATCGAGATCGATCTCGATATTCGTGACGAAATGCTGCGTCAGCGGAACCTGGGTCAGCGCATCCCGGAGAAGGGCGACCACCTCGTCTCGCGGCCCGGGCGGGTACCCGACCGAGCTGTAGTCGAGGTGAGCGTCCTCCGTGAACACTGAAGTCAGCAGCGCCCAGTCTTTGGTGTCGACCGCTCGCGCGTACCGATACATCAGCTCCGCGATCTCGGCCTTGTCCTGTACCACTCGGATATTCATGTGGTTCCTCACCTCTCGACAAGCACAATCGACCCCCCGCAGGTAGCTCACCACACAAGCACTCCGCCGCCTGCAGAATGTGATTCTCGAATTTCAGAATGTCCTTTCCAAAGGGCACTCGACTCGGGCATAATTCATGGATGACCACTAGTGCTTCCCTACATGACCTGACCGGCAAGGTTGCCGTCGTCACCGGCGGATCCCGCGGTATCGGAAGAGCCATCGTGCAGGCTCTCGCCGAGGCGGGGGCCGACGTCGTCATCGCCTCACGCAAGCTCGCTGCATGCGAGCTCGCGGCCAAGGAGGTAGAGACGTCCACCGGCAGTCGAGCGTTTCCCGTAGCCTGTCACGTCGGACGCTGGGACGAGTGCGACCAGTTGATCGAACAGACCCTGGCGCATTTCGGAAGGCTCGACGTACTGGTGAACAACGCCGGAATGTCACCGCTGTACGAGAACCTCGACGACATCACCGAAGAGCTGTATGACAAGACGTTCGCTGTCAACCTCAAGGGACCGTTTCGGCTTGCCGTTCGAGCCGCCACCCACATGGCCGAAAACGACGGTGGCTCCATCATCAATGTCGGTACCGCGGGGTCCCTGGTGGCGAGCGCGCGTCAGTTGCCCTATGCCTGTGCCAAAGCAGGGGTGAATGCACTCACGGTCGGCCTGGCCGATGCATTCGCGCCGAAGGTCCGGGTGAACGCAATCCTGCCGGGCCCCTTCCTGACGGATGTCTCGAAGTCGTGGGCGCCGGCTGAAGGCGAGGAAGCGTCGTTCGTGCCGCTGCGTCGCATGGGGAAGCCCGAGGAACTCGGACCTCTCGCACTCCATCTCGCCAGTGACGCATCGAGTTTCACTACCGGCGCTATCATCCGGGTCGACGGCGGCGTCACCAAAAAGGTCTGACGACTTACCCCCGATGGTGGGCCCCGCTTACGGGACCCACCATCGGAGTCGACACTTCTACTGAATCCAATTACTGGATTTTTGCCTTCATCTCGTCCAGCTTCATCAGAATCGGGTAGCCACTGACACTCAAGGCGTTGCCGTGTCCGGACTGATGGATGTCGAACACCGACTGGATTGCAGCGTAGAAACCTTGCACGTCCAGCGTCTGGTTGACCGCGCGCTTGGCCTGGCGCAGCCCGAACGAGGGCATCGTGGCGATATGTTCGGCAAGGGCCCGAGTCTCCGCGTCGAGCTGATCGCGCGGCACTACCTTGTTCACCATGCCGACCTGCTCGGCTTCCGCGGCCGTCACCGGACGGCCGGTGAAGAGAATTTCCTTCGCCTTGCGGGCGCCGAGTTCCCAGGTATGGCCATGATATTCGACTCCTCCGATGCCCATCATCACCACCGGGTCGGAGAAGGAGGCATCCTCGGCAGCGACGATCAGGTCGCACGGCCAGCACAACAACAGCCCGCCCGCGATGCAGCGCCCCTGGACGGCCGCGATCGACGGCTTCGGAACATTGCGCCAACGCAGCGAGTACTCCAGATAGCGACGGGTCTCCGCCCCGTAAATCCATTCCAGGGTGATCTCCGCGGGAGCCGGCCACCGATCGTTGAGGTCGTGACCGGCCGAAAAGTGTTTCCCCTCGGCACGCAAGACGATCACCGCCACATCAGGGTCCTCTGCCGCCTTGGTCCAGGCTGCATCGAGTTCGTCGAGGAGGGCGCCGTTCTGGGCATTGGCGGCCTCGGGGCGATTGAGTGTGATGGTCGCGATCTTGTCGGCGACCTCGTAGTCGATATACATGTCGGGCTCCTCAGCTTCGGGGTA
Organism: Rhodococcus sp. WAY2; assembly: GCF_009859915.1. Lineage (NCBI taxonomy): Bacteria > Bacillati > Actinomycetota > Actinomycetes > Mycobacteriales > Nocardiaceae > Rhodococcus > Rhodococcus sp. WAY2. The sequence goes on along the minus strand of NZ_CP046572.1, from coordinate 1,114,807 downwards.
GGCCGAGCACGCGCTCGGCGACGATCGTGCGCTGAATCTCGGACGTGCCGCCGGCAATGGTGCCGGCGAAGCTCCGCGCATAGCGTTCGAACCAACTCGACGCGAAATGGTCGTTGTTCCAGGGTGTGTACGGTGCCGTCAGCGCGGGGTGGACCAGACCGTCGAACCCGGCGCCGTCCAGCGCGTGCTCCGAAGCGGTCTGCACCGCCTCGGATCCCAGGATCTTCAGAACCGACAGGGCCGCTACGTCCTGCTCACCCCGGTCTGCACGGGCCAGCGCCGCAGAGCCCAGCAGCCGCAGCGCCTGATTGTCCATGGCGAGCGTGGCATAGCGATCACGGTCGAGCGCCGTGACAGGCCGGAAATCCTCGACGAGATCCTGTAGTCGATCGGCGAAACCCAGCCATAACAGGGTGCGTTCGTGGCCAAGGGCACCGTTCGCAACGCCCCAGCCCTGGTTCAGCCCACCGACGAGGTTCTCCACGGGCACCCTGACGTCCGTGAAAAACACTTCGTTGAAGTCGAAGTCGTCCTCGGCACACACGGAGGCGAAGGGACGGCGCGTGACCCCCGGGGTGTCGGTGGGAATCAGAAGCACGCTGATTCCCTTGTGCTTCGGAGCGTCGGGATCGGTGCGGACGAAGGTGAGCAACACGTCGGCCTCGTTGGCACCGGACGTCCACACCTTCTGGCCGTTCACCACGAAAGAGTCACCGTCGCGCACCGCGCGTGTACGCAACGACGCGAGGTCGGAGCCCGCACCGGGTTCACTCATGCCGAGCGCAGCAGTGATCTCGGCACGCAGAATGGGTGCAGCCCAACGTTCCTTCTGTTCCGGCGTACCGAACGACAACAACGAGGCCGCGATGATGCCGAGGCCCTGGGGATTGAAGCTGTGATAGATCCGGCGCCGGGAAAGTTCCTCGAGATGAACGTACTGCTGCAGGATACTGGCATTGCGGCCGCCGAACTCGGGAGGGTTCCCAGGGAGCAGCCAGCCGTTGTCGAACTGCTTCCGCTGCCAGCGGCGGGCCCACTCCGGAACATCCGCACTGGAGCGGGGTCGTTCCCCCGCCTCGGCCTCGTCGGGCAGATGTTCGGCGAGGAAGGCCAGGAACTCGGCCCGGAATTCTTCGACGTCGGCATCAAAGGTGAGTTGCACGGTACTCCTCGGCGATGAGCGCCCGATGTTCGGCCGCGCCGCCGAGCAGGAGCTCGCCGGCTTTGGCGCGCTTGAGCGCGAACTGAAGGTCGTTTTCCCAGGTGAATCCCATGGCTCCGAACAGCTGCAGGCCGTTGCGGAAGACCAGCGACTGGCACTCCCCCGCCGCGGCCTTGGCCATTGCCGCAGCCACACGGCGGCGGGGATCGTCGGCGGCGATCGTGAGGGCGGCATAGTAGGCGAGTGTGCGGGCACGTTCGACGGCCACGTGCATGTCCGCTGCTTTGTGCTTGACCGCCTGGAAGGAGCCGATCGGAGCACCGAATTGATTGCGACCCTTCACATGAACGAGCACTGAGTCGAGAATGCGCTGGCAGGCTCCGACCATCGTCAGCGCCATGCCGGTCAGCGCCAGCTGACGAGCGCGCTCCGGATCTGCGGCACTGCGGTCGCTTTCGCTCACGCGAACCCCACTGAAGGTCACCTCGGCAAGGTGCAGCACGGGATCGAATATCAGACTGCGCGTTGCGGTCACCCGTTCTGCGGGAACCACGAAGACGCCAGCGCCCGTCACCACAGCCAGCAGATCTGCGCGATCTCCGTCCATGACTCGGTGGGCGGTGCCGTTCAGGAGCCAGCCACGACCGTCGCGGTGGGCGCTCACACCGTCGAATACCGCCGCGCCGGACTGCGCAGGATTGGCACACCCTACGGCCAGAGGAGCGAACTGGGTCATCGTCGCGAGGTAGGGCGTGGGATCGGTAGCTCGGCCCAGCTCTTCCAGGACGATCGCCAATTCGACGGCGACGTCGGCTTCCGCCAGCTCGGTCCACCCGAGGTCGACGTACACCTTCCATAGAGGACCGGGGTCACCACCATCGTCGACGATCCCGCGGATCAGGGTGGGCGGGCACTCCTTGGCCGTGACTTCTCGGACGGTTTTCTGCCACAACCGCTGATCGGAGTCGAACTCGAAAAGCATCCCGGCTTGCCTCCTTGCCAGAGCTGCGAATGGTCTAGCGAGAATAACATTCTCGCTAGACGAAAGTAAGAGTTCCACTTTTGCCCGAAGCCGGCAGGCCGGCGACCCAACGCCATGCTCCTCTCCGGTACAGTGGATACATGTTTGCTACACACAGAGGGGGGGTCCGGCGGTGACCGAAATCAGCGAAGAGCCGGCCTGGAAGCAGCGCGCGGTCGAACGCTCCATCAAAACCGCCAAGCTTCGCGCCGAGCAGCGGGTGCAGAAATTCCTCGATGCAGCGCAGGCGATCATTACTGAAAAGGGCAGCACCGACTTCACGGTGCAGGAGCTCGTCGACCGGTCCAAGCAGTCGCTGCGTAGCTTCTACCTGCAGTTCGACGGCAAACACGAACTTCTCCTCGCCCTGTTCGAGGAAGCACTGACCCGGTCTGCCGATCAGATCCGCGCCGCGGCGGCCAACGAGACCGACCCACTCGACCAGCTCCGCGTCGCCGTCGAGTTGCTGTTCGAGTCGTGCCGCCCCGACCCGGTGGCGCATCGTCCTCTGTTCACCGACTTTGCCCCGCAGTTGCTGATTTCCCATCCCGCCGAGGTGAAGGTCGCGCACTCGGCGCTGCTCTCGCTGTTTACCGAGCTGATGGAGCAGGCCGAAGCCGCAGGTGAATTGCGCGCCGAGATCAATCCGCGCCGAATGGCCGCCATGACGATGCAGACGGTCATGTTCATCGCTCAGTCCAGCGGCGGCAACGACGACACAACCGTCCGTCCCATTTCCGCCGACGAGGTCTGGGCTTTCTGCTCGCGGGGTTTCGCGCACTCCTGACGAGAACGGTATTCTCAACAAGAGAAACATCGATTACAGTCGATCTGTGCCCGAGTTATGGAACGACCTTCTCGCCTGCCTCGATCTGCGCCCCTACCCACCCGACCCCGATCACCCCACGGTCGCGGTGTTCGAGGGAAGCAACCAGAAACTGGACTACCACCGACTGTTCGGTGGACAAATCCTGGGCCAGTTCCTGGAGGCGGCTCGTCTCACCTGTCCGAGCAAGAGCGTCAAATCGATGCATGCGCTGTTTGCACGGGAGGGACGCGCCGACGAGCCGGTCCGGTACGAGGTCACGACTCAACACGAAGGCCGATCGTTCGCAGCCGTGGCGGTCGTCGCCCGGCAGTCGGAACGGGTGGTTGCGACTGCCGCGATCTCCCTGCATTGCGGTGAGGACGGACCCGAACATCAAAGCATTCCCGCGGTTCCGGCCGTCCTTCCGGAACAATTCCGGGTACACCTCGACCTTCTCCCGTGGGAAACCCGCGCCGCCGCCGACCTGAACGCAACGGCGGCCGCAACCCCCGATTTCGAATTCTGGATGCGCACACCGGAAGTCGCTGGTGAGTTGGCCCAGGCGCTCACTGCGTACGCCACCGACCTGAACCTTATCGGCACGGCGCTGCGCCCACTTCACGGGCTCAGTCAACTCGGTAACGGCACGGCATTCACCTCTGCCGTCACCTCGCACAGCCTCTGGTTCCATCGGCCGTTCCGCACCGACAGGTGGCTCCTCCTTCGCCAGCACAGTCCACTGCTGGCGCACGGCCGCTGCTTCGGCCGTGGCGATGTTCTCACCGAGGACGGGAGCCTCGTCGCGTCCTATGCGCAAGAAGCCCTCCTCCGCATCCACCCGTGACGCCCATTCCGTGGTGGCACGTCGACCGATCAAAGGTGTGACATGAGTGTAAATCCCTTGTCCGAGAACGCTGTCGAATCGACTCTTGCCACCCGGCCGTATCGGGTCGTGCAATGGGCGACAGGAAACATCGGCACCCGTGCACTCCGGGCGGTGATCGAACACCCGACGCTGACCTTGGCCGGTGTGTACGTCCACGCAGACGACAAGATCGGCCGCGATGCAGGCGAACTGTGCGGGCTGCCCGCTACCGGCATCACCGCCACCCGGAGCATCGAGGAGGTCGTGGACTCCGGAGCGGATTGTGTGCTGTACATGCCGCGTGCGTGCGACTTCGACGAAGTGTGCTGGTTGCTGGCGTCGGGGATCAATATCGTGACAACCCGCGGTGAGTTCCACTATCCGGCCGGCATGGACCCCGAGGTACGCGCACGGGTCGAGGCCGCGTGCGAGCTCGGCAACACCTCGATCCACAGCACCGGCAGCAGTCCCGGGTTCATTACCGAAGCCATTCCGCTCGTGTTGACCTCGATCCAACGACGGCTCGACAACCTGACGATCGACGAGTATGCCGATCTGTCGCAGAGGGATTCACCAGACCTCCTGTTCGAGATCATGGGATTCGGACGCGCTCCCGGCGCTTTCAGCGAAGCCCGGTTGTCGCATGCTCGTACGAGTTTCGGGCCCTCGCTCCAACTCGTCGCCGACGCCCTCGGGCAGCCGCTCGATTCCGTGGAGGCCAGTGGTGAAATCGCCACCGCCCGCCACAGAACCCACATCGCTGCCGGGGTCCTGGAGGCGGGTACGGTGGCGGCCCAGCGAATTACCGCCGCCGGGATGCGGGACGGCCGGGCACTGTTGCGCTTCCGCGCTACCTGGTACTGCACAGCCGACGTCGATCCGGCCTGGGACGTCCGCGCCACCGGCTGGCATGTCACTGTCGATGGGGACGCACCCCTCGACATCGACATCACAATGCCGGTGCCGCTCGAACGGATGGGTGCGGTGGCGCCCGGTTACACGGCGAACCGCGCTGTGAACGCGGTCCCTTTCGTCTGCGCTGCCGCCCCGGGAATTCGCTCGACCACCGACCTTCCCCAGGTCATTGCCTCACTCGGTTGATCCGCGCGCATCACCGAACGCCGGGTCTTCCGTCTCGTACCGGAAGACCCGTGTGTCGTGGGCAGCGTCGGACGCGGGAGCGAGCAACAGATCAGCCGCCGTGTAGGGGTCGTGGCGGCCGGCCGCGACCGAGGCGGCGAGATGCGCCAGGCCGGGATGAGTCCGCAGGCGAGTGTGCGCAAGGGAGAGGACTTGTGCCCGCGCCCGTGCTGTCCGGCGCGCGAGTGTGTCGGCGCGACGGTGGGCCTCGATCACCTCCACCAAGGTGGACACGCCCTCGGCTCGTGCGGCGACGAGGGTGAGGATCGGCACGTGGAACTCGGCTCGTAGGTCTCGTACGGTCTGGTCGGCGCCATCGCGATCGGCCTTGTTGACGACGAGGATATCTGCGACCTCCAACAGACCTGCCTTCGCGGCTTGAATAGCGTCACCCGCACCGGGGTTGAGTATCACGATCGTGGGGTCAGCGATGGCCGCGATCTCGATCTCGGACTGCCCCACCCCCACCGTTTCGAGCAGGACGAGGTCATACGACAGCGCCCCGAGCAGGCGGATGGCCGCGGGCACCGCCGCGGCCAGTCCGCCCAGGTGGCCGCGCGTTGCGACCGACCGTATGAGGACGCCAGGGTCGTTGATGTGCGCGGCCATCCGGATTCGGTCGCCGAGAAGCGCACCGCCGCTGTACGGCGAGGACGGGTCGACCGCCAGCACCGCCACCCGCAGGCCCCGCTGCCGATACTCTGCGACGAGGGCTCCGATGGTCGTCGACTTTCCGGCACCGGGCGGCCCCGTCACACCGACGACCCGGGCGGGCGCCGCGGCCGGCGAGTCGACCACCGAGGCCAGCGAGTCGAGCACTTCGGAACGACGGCTACTCTCTACCAGGCTGAGCAACCGTCCCGCCGCACGCACGGATCCTGCACGCGCTGCCGCGACGAGGTCCGAAACACTGGATGACACAAGGGAATCACTGACGGGTCGGCTCACAGTCACGGCGCTGGAACCTCGATCACCGTCGCCGACCCCATTCCCCCGCCCGCACACATTGCCGCCACACCGATACCGCCACCGCGACGGCGCAGTTCGTGCACCAGCGTCACCAGCATCCGGGCACCGGTCGCTGCAACCGGATGTCCGAGCGAACAACCACTTCCGCTCACATTGACCCTGTCCGGGTCGATCTCGAGCAGCTTGATGGTGGCCACGCACATCGCGGCGAAAGCTTCGTTGATTTCGAACAGGTCGACATCGGCGAGAGAGATACCGGCTCGGGTAAGGGCTTTCGGGATGGCCCTGACCGGCGCGAGACCGGTGAGTGCGGGGTCGATCCCGACGGACGCCCACGACCGAACGGTGGCCAGCGCGGGTAATCCGAGACGGTCACTCGCGATCGTCAGGACGGCAGCGCCGTCGTTGCCACCGCACGCGTTTCCCGCTGTGATGCTGAACCCCTCGATCTCCGGATGCAGCGGCTTCAGTGACGCCAGTTTCTCCAAGCTCGTCTCGCGCCGCGGATGCTCGTCGACCGAGAAGAGTCCGTGGGGCGTGTCGATGGGAACGATCTCCTCCTTGAACCTGCCCTCATCGATGGCCTGCACGGCGTTGCGATGTGAGCGAAATGCCCACTCGTCCATCTCCTGCCGGGTCACGCCCGCCTCGACGGCCGCGTTCCATCCGACCGTGATCGACATATCCATGGTGGGGGCATTGGCCTGTTCGGGATGTGTGGGAGGGAACCACGGCACCCACTCGCCGTCCACCTTGAACAGTGATTTCGGCGAGGTGGACGCCGAGTTGACTCCGCCGGCTATGACCAGCTCGTCCATACCCGCGCGGATGCTCGCGGCCGCGCTCTGCACCGCGGCCTGGCCGGCGGCGCAATGCCGGTTGTGCGCCAGCCCGGGAACCTCGGTCAGTCCTGCGGTGAGTGCGGCGTGCCTGGCAACCACCCCGCCGCCGTACAGGCCTTCACCGAGGATCACATCGTCGATCAGGCCCGGGTCGAGATCTTCTGCTGCTGCGGCGACGACGTGGTGAGCAAGGTCGTGAGCGGTGGTGTCGCGCAACGTTCCCTTCACGGCAGTGCCGATGGGAGTGCGCAGCGCGGAGACGATGACGGCTTCAGGCATGGGAGTTCTCCAGTTCGGCCACAAGGGTGCGGCGCAGTAGTTTTCCGGTCTCGGTTTTCGGGAGTTCATCTCGGAACACGACGGTGTCCGGGGTTTTCGAGGAACGCAGCCTGCCTTTGACCCACTGCCTGATTTCGGCCGGGTCTGCGTCACCGACGAGAACAGCGACTATTCGCTGTCCCCATTCGGTGTCGGGTATTCCGATCACTGCTGCCTCGGAAATCGCCGGGTGGCGGAGCAGCACGTCTTCAATCTCTGCCGGTGCGATGTTCTCGCCGCCGCGGATGATCGTGTCGTCAGCCCTGCCCTCGACGAACAGGTAGCCGTCCGCATCGAGGTGACCGAGGTCCCGGGTCGCGAACCAGCCGTCCGCGTCGAGCACACTGCGTCCGCCGTATTCGCCGGAGATCTGCTCGCCCCGCACGAAGACCAGGCCGGTCTCGCCTGCCGCGACCGGCTCACCGGTTTCCGTGCGGACCTCGATCTCGATCCCGGGCAGCGGCCGCCCGACCGACCCGAGCCGGTCCCGTACAGCCGAATCGCTCGACGCAAACGCCACCCGGTGATCTTCGGGGGACAGAACGGCCACCGACGACGCCGTTTCGGTGAGACCGTAGGCGTTGACGAAACCCGTATCCGGAAATGCGCGCAGCGCGTGCTCCAGAACGGGCCTCGGAGTACGGGATCCGCCGTAGGCAAGGCTCTGCAGCGTAGGCGATTCCGCGTCGGCGTCGCCCAGTTCGGCGACGACGCGGGCCAGCATCGTGGGCACGAGCATTGCGTGCGTGATGCCCTCGCGCCGGACGGTGTCAAGCCACACGGTCGGGTCGAACCCGGCCAGATAGACCACGCGACGGCCGGTGTAGAGGTTCGAGAGCAGGTTCGTCAGGCCGGCGATGTGATAGGGCGGAACTGCCACCAACGCGGCATCAGTGTCCGCGGCGGATGCGAACTCCATCGTGTTCAGGACGTAGGCCAGCAGGTGCCGATGCCGCAGCACAGCAGGCTTGGGATCGGATGTGGTTCCGCTCGTGTAGATGATCACGGCGACGCTGTCACCGTCCCACTGCGGGGCGGGCACCTCCGCGGGCTCGTCCTGCACCACGTCGACATCGACGAGGGCGTCGAGATCTTCGGGGCGGAGGATCACGGCGCCGGCATGGCGCTCCTGCAGTGCAGTCAACTGCTGATCACCGAGCCGGTAGTTGAGCGGCACGAACGGGACGCCGGCCAGGGCGGCCCCGAACAGGGCGACCGGATAGCCGAGATGATTGGCACCGAGATAGAGCACGGCCGGGTGATCCCGGAACCGGTCGGCGGCGCGGTGGGCGAGGTCGAGGAGCTGCGCGGCGGTCAACGAGCGCTCGTCGACGGTCACAACCGCCTTGTCGCTGTCGGTCGCGGCCATCTCTAGAATCATGTTGATGTTCATGAGAACATGATTCTCTCAGTACAAGAGGGTTACTTGCAAGAAGGGAAATTGCGATGCAGATCATGGGTTGTTCCGCGATAGTCGTCGGAGGCACGGGCGGGTTGGGTCAAGCCACCGTTCGCCGTCTCCATGAGGCGGGAGCCAAGGTGGTCGTCGCCGACGTCGCCGACGACAAGGGCAAGGAACTGGAGGAGGAGCTGGGAGTCCGCTACGTGCGAACCGACGCCTCGGACGAGGAATCCGTCGGGGCTGCGATCGCCGAGGCGGAGTCGCTGGGGCCGCTGCGCATCTCGGTGGACACACACGGCGGCCCAGCCGGGGGCGGGCGGCTCGTCGGTAAGGATGCAAGCCCCATGGATCTTGCTGCGTTCCGGACGACCATCGAGTCCTACCTGATCTCGTCCTTCAACGTCATGCGATTGGCCGCGGCCGCAATCGCCAAGCAGGAGCCGATCGACGACAGCGGCCGAGGCGTGATCATCAATACCGCGTCCATCGCGGCCTACGAAGGCCAGATCGGACAACTCCCCTACTCCGCAGCGAAGGGCGGCATCGTCGGCATGACCCTCGTGGCCGCCCGGGACCTTTCCCCCCTCGGTATCCGGGTCGTGACGATTGCACCGGGCACCATCCTGACTCCGGCCTATGGCAAGGCCGGAGATCAACTCGAGGCCTACTGGGGACCCCAGGTTCCCCATCCCAAGCGCATGGGCCGGCCATCCGAGTACGCGACTCTCGCCGCATCGATCGTCGAGAACGACTATCTCAACGGCGAGGTCATCCGGCTCGACGGTGGCCTGCGATTCCCGCCGAAATAAGTGCGAGTGCGGCGGAGGTCTCGGGAACCGTCGTTCCCGAGACCTCCGCCGCACTCATTCCGGCCGCACGTCGGTCACCAGCGTGCTGGTGCCGGTGTGTCGATGCGCAGCGGGCGCTGGTAGGACAGGTCGTCTTTGGCTCGCGTGCCTCTCAGGAACGCCTTCTCGGTAAAGAAGCGGGATTGCAACATCGACGCGTCAGCCTTCGCGCGCCATTCGACGGTCGAGCGCCGCACCACGATCCGCCACCCACCGTCGCGTCGTTCGCGTCGTTCGCATCGGTCGAGATAGCGGCCGTTGAGTAGCTGCACCGTGACCCCGTCGTTGAGGAGTATTCCCACCAACACGTAGCTCTCGCAGTGGGCGGTATCGCCGTCGATCTCGCACGTGTGGGTGGTGATGTTGTGTGTATGCGCCAGCGAGGTGGCCGCGTGTGCGGCATTCGCCCAGTTCGCGTAGTCCGGTCCTCTGTTGGTGCTGGTGCCGTGCTCGTCGATTCCGTCGTCGTGGTAAGTGCCACACAGGAGATCGGAATCGTGGCGATCGCAGCCACGAGAATGCCTGGCAACGCAGTCGAGGATTTCGCCGCGTCCATCAAGTACCGCACGTCACGCTGGAGCCTTGCGACATCGTCGGTGGTCAGCTGCCTCACCTTCAAAGATGGTCCTGTGAGCGTGGATGGTGGCCGATGCATGCCGGCTGCATGCGCTCAAGCGACGGCTTCCTCGCCGATCAGGGTGGTCCGGTGCAGCAACCGGGGTGAGGTGGGCGCATAGGGGACGGCGCGGTGCAGCATTCCGGTGTTGTCCCATAAGACCAGGTCGCCGCGACGCCAATGATGTCGCAGAGAAAATCGAGGTTGCGTCGACCAGTCGAGCAGACGGTCGAGAAGTGCCCGCCCCTGCTCCTCGGGCCAGCCGACCACGTGCGCGGCGGTCGCGCCGAGCAGAAGCGACTTCCGTCCGTTGCGACGCGTCCAGATCAGGGGGTGCTCGCGCGTCGGCACCCGCGCCCACGCTGCCCTTTGCTTGTCCGACGGATCAGGGCTGGCCAGCAGTTGCGCCGCTGCGAAGCTGTGCACCACGCGCAGATCGGCGAGGGACGCCTTTTCATCCTCGGTAAGGGCGTCGTAACTGGCGTAGGTGTTGGCGAACTCGGTGTCACCGCCTTCTTCTGACACCTCGAGCGCGGTGAGGAACGTCGACTTCTGCGGGACCGCGTCAGTGGCGCCGTCGATGTGCCAGCGGAGGGTGCCCTTGTTGTAGGAAGCCAGGACAGTTGTGGCTGGATCCAGACTAATGGCCGAGATTTCCGGGTGCTTCTCCTGACCACCTACCGGCGCCACGACGACGTCGCCGAGCATGCGACTCACGGCTACCAGGTGGGCATCTGCGATGTGGGCGTCACGAAAAACCACCACACCGTGCATGTCGAGCAGGGCTCGGCACCGGGCGGCGGCCTGCGCGTCGGCGAGTCGGCTGCCCTCGATTCCCGTGATTTCTACACCGACGGTGTCGGTGATCGGGGTGACATTGGCAGACACCAGTTTCTTGGAAATATGATTCTCATAGCAAGCTATCAACATTCTTATTTCGACACTACAGTTCTCTCATGCGGAGATCTGTACTTGATCGACAAGGCATAAGGCACGGCTATGTCCGTGCGGCAAGGAGATTCACATGCGTATCGGATTGACCGGCGGCGCATCGTCGACCGACAAGATCGTGCACCAAGCGGTACAGGCCGAGGCGGATGGCTTCACCTCACTCTGGTACGCCAGCAGCGTCGCCGGTGATCCACTGGCGGCGCTGACGGTTGCCGGTCGCGCCACGACATCGATCGAACTCGGAACCGCTGTCCTGCAGACCTATCCGTGCCACCCCTTGCTGCAGGCGAATCGGGTCGCCGCCGTTTCCGAAGCAATGGGCCGTCGCGGATTCACTCTGGGGCTGGGCCCTTCACACGAGTCCCTGGTCCGTGAGGTGTACGGACTTTCCTACGACCGGCCCGGCCAGAACACCGAGGAATACGTACGGATCGTCGCCGCACTGCTCCACGGTGAGGAGGTCGACATCCGCGGTCAGGAGTGGACCACACGGAGTGCCGGCCGCATGGTGCCCCTGGCCCACGAGGTGCCTGTCCTTCTTTCGGCCATGTCACCGCGCATGCTCCGGGTGGCAGGGCAGTACGCCGACGGCACCATCCTGTGGATGGCTTCCGCGAAGGTGATCGAATCCCGCGTCGCGTCCGCGATTCATGCCGCCGCGACAGGCGTGGGCCGTGCCACTCCCCGGATAGTCGCCGGGCTCCCCGTGGCGGTTCACGACGACGCCGATGAAGCCCGCGAAGCCGTTGCCGCAACCGCCACCATGTACGCGGGAATGCCGAACTACCAACGCATTCTGGAGGTCGGCGGTGCATCGAGCCCCGCCGACGTTGCCATCGTCGGCGACGAGACGTCGGTGCGCACCCAGCTGCAAGGTCTCCTCGACGCGGGTGCCACCGACATCTGGGCTGCGGTCTTCCCCGTCGGCGCCGACGCGAAAGCGTCGGTCGGTCGCACCAAGGACCTTCTTCGAGAACTGGCGACCACCGACGGGTAATCCCCGGGTTACGCCTCACACGACAGAGGCCTGGTCCCCGACCTCCTCTCGAGTCAGGTCGGAAGATCCGCCGGGATCCAGTTCGGGTTGCGCTTCTCCATGAATGCCCGCATACCCTCGCGGGGCTCCGGTGAACTTTCGAGTGCGCCGAACATCGTTTGGTAGTCGATGAATCCGTAACGCTCGTTCAGCATTCGCTTCACCTGGGCGCGGGCCTCGGGGGACGTCTGCAGCACCTCGCGGGCAGCCTCCAGCGCGGCGGCCCGCAGATTCTCGTGAGGTACCACGCGGGAGATCACCCCCAGGCGCTGCGCCTCGGCGGCATCGAAGCGGCGCGCGGACAGCATGAGGTCCCGCGCTGCGGCTATGCCGATGTGCGCGGGAAGGGCCGCCGCAAAGGTCGCATCGGGGATACCGCGGAGCAGCTCGGGCACCCGGAATGTCGCCCGATCGCTGGCAACCGCGATATCGGACATCATCGCGACCAGCAGACCGCCCGCCTGACAGATGCCGTTGACGGCCGCGATCACCGGTGCCCGACTGTCCCGGATCGTGAGGAACGGGACCACGTCGTTGCCCGCCAGTCCCTCGGGGAGCGAGTCGCCCGGCTCTGATCGGCCACCGAGATCACCGCCCGGCGCGAACACGTCGTCGACACCGGTGATGATGAGCGCAGCAAGGTCGGGATCGGAATTGACCAGCCGGACAGCCCGCTTCAGACCGAAATACATCGCGGGCGTGAACGCGTTCCGCGCCGCCGGCCGATCGATGACGCACCAGCCGATCGAACCCTCACGCTCGAACCGCAGACCACTCGTCCCCAAGGCGTCGCCCATACCTTCTCAGCTCTTTCCCGCCGTGAGCCTGGCGATGTTGGTTTGGAAGTCGTCGGATTGGAACGTCAGCTCCTCGGCGGTCATCGCATAGTCCAGCGTGGCGAGTACGGCCCGCTCGATATGCATGTTCAGCAACCGCTTCGTGCTCTCGACAGCCTGCCGGGGCTGTTCCGCAATGCGTTTGGCACAAGCGAGGGCCTCGCTCAGCGGATCGGCAACCATGTGGTTGGCCAATCCGAGCTCGCATGCTTTCGCCGCGGGTATGCGTGCGCCGGTGAGGGCGTACTCCTTGGCTTGCAGCAGACTGATCTGCAGCGGCCAGGTGAGCGGTCCACCGTCGGCCGCGACCAACCCGACCTGCACATGAGGATCAGCGAGGTAGGCCGTCTCGGCCATGTAGACGATGTCACTGAGCGCAACCAAGCTGCAGCCCAGTCCCACAGCCGGTCCGTTGACCGCCGCAATCACCGGAATACGGCAGCGTGCCATCCCGAGGACGAGTTCGCGGCCGTGAGCGATAGTCCGGGCGCGCAGTTCGCGGTCTGCCGCGAGCTCGGCGAGGTAGGCGAAGTCGCCACCCGCAGAGAAGGCTTTGCCGCTTCCGGTGAGTACCGCGGCGCGGGCATCCCGGTCTTCGCTCAGCTGAGGCCACAACCGCGCCAGTCCGGTGTGCAAGCCGTCGTTGACGGCATTGAGCGCGTCGGGCCGGTTCAGCGTGATGATGCGCAGGGCACCGTCCGCGCGGACGTCGATCTCCTCGGGCATGTCGTACATGTCAGACTCCCAATCCAAGAATTCGCGAGGCGATGATGTTCTTCTGAATCTGCGACGTTCCACCCATGACGCTCTGTGCGCGGCTGTACAGGTAGGCGCCCAGCATGTCGGTGTCGCGAGTGCCGGCCTCGGACAACGCAGCGTGCCCGACCGATTGTTCGACCCAGGTCATGAGCAGCTTGTCGAGCGACCCCTCCGAACCGTGCGACACACCGTCGAGCTGTTCGGACAACCTGCGACGGACATGCAGGCGCAGCATCTCCGTCTGCACTGCAGCCCAGGCCAGTTCCGCAGAGGGGCTCCCTTCCGACCGGGCGACGAGATCGCGTACGAGCTTGTCGTACCTGGCGGCGAAACCGAGCGTGGAGGGTTCTCGTTCGTGCCCGACCACCGTCATCGCCAGCGCCCACCCTTCCCCCGGCGCACCGACCATGTTCTCCGCAGGCACCGTAGCTCCGTCGAAGAGAACCTGACCGAACTCTTTGGTGACGCCGCTCATCATCTGCAGCGGTCGCTGCTCGATTCCCGGTTGCTTCATCGGGACGATGAACGCCGACAAGCCGCGGTGACGGGGCTTGTCGGGTTCGGTACGGGCCAGCAGGAGACACCAGTCGGCCACGTCCGAATAGCTCGTCCAGATCTTGTGTCCGTGAATGACGTAGTTGTCGCCGTCGCGGGTGGCAGTGGTAGTGAGTGCTGCGAGATCCGATCCGGCGCCCGGCTCACTGAATCCCTGACACCATCGCTCGGTTCCGTCGATCATTCCGGGCAGGAAAGTGCGGCGGAGTTTCTCGCTGCCATGCCTGCCGAGTCCGATCACCAGGTACCCGAGGCTCGGCCGGGCGGGTGCGCCCGCGATGGCCAGTTCTTCGTCCAGGATGACGTCGTAGACGGGTGGTAGCTCCTGACCACCATATTCTGCGGGCCACGACAACCCGAAGAACCCGGCGCCGTAGAGCGCCCGGTGCCATTCGGGCTGCCGTTCCCAGTACTCGTCACCCGAAGTCGGGAACGTCTTGGCCGTGTCCGCCAGCCAGGACCGCAGTCGGTCCCGGAAGGCGGCTTCTTCCGGCGAGTCACGAAAGTCCACGGTGCATCTCCTCCAGGCGTACGGGGAACAATTCGGTGGACGTCAGTGCCCGCCGAAGGTAGACGTGTGCAAGGCATTCCCAGGTGTTGCCGATGCCGCCGTGTACCTGAATCGCCGTCTCGCACACGGTTCGGGCAGCGCGCGCGCAGTAGATCTTCGCGACTCGCGCAGCCTGCTGCGCCTCGCCGGGAGTCAGCTGGTCGAGCGCCCAGGCTGCATGGCGGAGCACGCTCACCGAACCCTCGATCAGCGCCTGGCTCTCCGCGAGCAGATGCGCCACGGCTTGATAGGACCCGATCGTGTTGCCGTACTGTTCGCGCATCTTCGCGTAATCGACGGCGAGCGCCTGGGCTCCGCGGGACGTGCCGACCAGGTCGGCGGAGGTGACGAGGACGGCGAGAGCATGCCAGCGCTCGACGTGCTCGGTGGACAGTTCGCCGAGGGGTTCGAACGGCTCGAGTATGTCCGCGAAGCCTCTGGTCAGGTCCGCTCCCGGAACGACGGCTCCCACTCGACCGGCCGAGATCCGGTTTCCGCTCAGAACAAGCGCGCGCTCCAGTCCTCGCGCGTCGGTCGCTTCCCCGTCGAGGGCCACCGCCCATGTCTGCTGATCGTCGGAGACGTGCCGGTGTAGATCATCGGCGAGGACGGGTCCGAGGAAGGGAATATCGACCAGGCCCCGACCGAATTCCTCGGCGACGATGGCGACTTCCACACCCGACGCCCCGTCGGATCGAAGCGATCGCCACCCTGTTGTGGCCACCGCCTTCTCCAACCGCGCGAGCCGAGTGTCGTCGGCCAGGTCCTGGACCGACCCCGGTCCCAGGTCGTCGGCCAATTTGGCTGCGGCATCGCGCAATTGTTGCTGTTCACTTGTCAGACGTACGTCCATAGCGCTCCTTGAGTTCTCGGCGCAACACCTTGCCGGAAGGCAGGCGAGGGATGTCGGATACGAAGACCACCCGGCTGGGCCTCTTGTAGGACGCCAACCGGTCTCCCACGAGGGTGATGAGTTCTTCGGCTTCGGTCGTGCCGGTCCGTGCGACCGCGGCGATCACTGCTTCCCCGCTGACCGGGTCGGGGACCCCGAACACCGCACAGTCCACCACGCCGGGGTGCCCGTGCAGCACCGCCTCGATCTCGGCGGGCGCAACCTGAAACCCCTTGACCTTGATCATCTCTTTCGACCGGTCGGTGAGCCGAAGCCAGCCGTCCTCGTCGAGGTAACCGACGTCCCCGGTCCGGTACCACCCGTCCACGAACGCCTCGGCATTCGTCTCCTCGGGCAGGTAACCTGCCATCAGCGAATTCGCTCGAGCCTGAATCTCGCCGGGTTCTCCCACGCCCAGCAGCTCACCGGTCTCGAGCGACACCACCCGGATGCTGACGCCCGCAACGGGGCGTCCGACACTGTCCAGACGGGCCCCTTCGATCGGGTTGCAGGCGATCACCGGCAACTCGCTGGCGCCGTACGCGGGTACCCACCCGACCCCGGCGCGCCGGGTGACGGTCTCGGCGACGCTCGGCGTGACCGGAGTGGCTCCCCACATGATGTAGCGCAGCGACGACAGGTCGAACGATTCGAGGTCCGGATGCTGGGCGATGGCCAGCGCAATCGGCGCGACGGCCATCTCCACCGTGATCCGATCGGTCTCGATGTGCCGCAGCATCCGGTCCACGTCGAACCGACGGTGCAGCCGCACCCATGCGCCGACCTCGAGGGCGGTCATGATGTTGAGGACGCCCAGGATGTGCGAGGGCGGAGTAAGCACCTGCATCCTGTCCGCCGACGACAGTTGCAGCGCGTCACACCACTGCCGCACGGCGGCGCCGAAAGACGCGTGCGTGTGCCGCACCGCTTTCGGCATCCCGGTGGTGCCCGAACTGAACACGAGTACGGCCTCGGCGGCTGGATCGGGTGGCGGAAAGGAGCATTGCGCGGGGTCGACCGGATCGTCGAGGCTCAGCATCGGCAGAAGTCCGGCCAGGACCGGACTGTCCCCGACCGCGAGCGTCGGATTCGTGAGCGCCAGCGCGTGCGCGACTTCGTCATGCTTGTACGCCGGGCTGATCAGCACGACGGCAGCGCCGAGCCGCCAGATCGCTCGAACGGCCACGACGAATTCCGGCCGGTTCGACGACATCAGAGCGACACGGTCACCTGCCTTCACGCCGCGACCGGCCATCTCGGCAGCCAACCCGTCGGCCAGAGCGTCGAGTTCACTGAGGCTGTATTCGCGCTCCTCGAACACGAGCACGGTCGGCTCGGTCGTTTCTTCTTCCTCGTCGGGGGCCCGGTATCCGATGCCTGCCCCGTCTCTCGTGTGGGAATTCACCATTGAGAAGTCCTATCTCGTCAGAGAGAATGATATTCTCTCACAGTTAGAATCTCAATATCAGGAGGCGACGGGCATGTCGAGACCACCCTTGTTCCAG
Source organism: Rhodococcus sp. WAY2 (assembly GCF_009859915.1). Taxonomy (NCBI): domain Bacteria; kingdom Bacillati; phylum Actinomycetota; class Actinomycetes; order Mycobacteriales; family Nocardiaceae; genus Rhodococcus; species Rhodococcus sp. WAY2. Next base: position 1,097,732 of record NZ_CP046572.1, on the reverse strand, counting down.
CGCGCGACCGTGACGCGAATCGTCAAGGAGAGCTCGGACGCACGCACGTTCGTGCTCGCACCGCACGACGGTCCGTTCTCCTATCGGGCCGGGCAGTTCTGCACATTTCGGGTCGACGTAGACGGAACCGAGCTGTTCCGCTCCTACTCCATGTCGAGCGCACCGGAGACCGATGGTGAGCTGATGACGACGGTCAAACGGGTCCCTGGCGGCAAGGTGTCGAACTGGCTGCACGATAACGTCGCCGAGGGTGACGCCGTCGAACTGACACGGCCCGCGGGAACCTTCTGCCTGCGTCCGACCTCGGCGCCGTTGCTCGGGTTCAGCGGTGGCAGCGGGATCACCCCGATCCTGTCACTGGCGAAGAGCGCGCTGGCGACCACGGACCGGCATGTCCGGCTGCTGTGCGCCGACCGAGACCACGCATCGGTGATGTTCGACGCCGTACTGAACGAACTCACCGAGCGCTATCCCGACCGGTTCTCGTTCGTACGGCACCTCGACGACCGGGGCGGATTCCTCGACGCGGCAGCCGTACGCCACTTCGTCGGCGCCGAAGGAGATGCCGACTCCTACCTGTGCGGGCCCGAGCCCTTCATGGCTCTGGTGGAGTCGGCATTGCCAGGGCCGGGCAGGATCTTCAGTGAGCGGTTCGGCGCCGCGGCCCCGACGGCGCCATCGGCCGACGCACCCGATTCCGAGGTCGAGGGAACCGTCTCGATCGTTCTGGGACGGAAAAAGGTGTCGGTGCCCAGAAAAGCGAACGAGACCCTCCTGGAAAGCGCCCGGCGCGCCGGGCTCACGCCACCGTTCTCCTGCGAATCGGGCAACTGCGCCACCTGCATCGCCACCGTCACCGAGGGCAGCGCAACCATGCGGGTGAACGATGCGCTGAGCGACGACGAGGTGGCCGAAGGCTACGTCCTCACCTGCCAAGCAGTGCCCGACACCGGGTCGATCAAGGTCCGCTACGAGTGAACCGGCAGGCCGCCGTGCTCGCCGAGGCGCGGCGGCGGCCCGTAATCCGGGTCGAAGCCGGCCACGCGGATGGGACTTCCGACCAACCGGAAGTCACCGGCATTGGCGATCATCTCCGGTGTGGCTGCGAGTGCGTCGGGCAGTGAACGCACCGCTGCCGCAGGCACTCCCAATGGTCGCAGCCGAAACTCCCAGCCCGTCGCGGAGTCGGCCGCCAGAGCCGCGGTCACAACCGCGAGGACCTCGTCACGACGTTCCGCGCGCTCGGCCATCGTCGGAAATCCTTCGATCCCCGCTTCCGCAGCGAACTTCCGCCAGAACCCGTCATGTGTGATGAACAGGGCGAGATGACCCTCCGCAGTCGGAAACAGTTGGGCCGGCACGTAATACGGATGGGCACCGAACGGCATACGCCGCGGCTCGGTGCCTTCGTTGAGATACGCCGACGCGCGGTAGTTGAGTTGCGACAGCATGACGTCGCGCAACGACACCTCCACTTGACCGCCACGTCCGGAGATGATCTGGGCCAGCAATCCGAGTGCGGCTGCCAGTCCGGTCGAGTTGTCGGCAGCGGAGTACCCGGGCAGCGTCGGCGGCCCTGCCGGGTCACCGGTGAGTGCGGCGACACCCGTGACAGCCTGAATCACGTAGTCGAAAGCTGGGTCGTCTCCCTCGTCGAGGCCGTAACCGGTGAGCGCGACACAGACTATTTTGTCGTTCCATCGACGCAGAGCGTCGTAGGTCAGGCCGTACCGGTGAATGGCGGACGGCTTCAGGTTGACCAGCAGGGCATGGGATTCGGCCGCAAGTTCTCCGAGACGGGCCTGCCCCTCGGTGGTCGTCAGGTCTACGCAGATACTCCGCTTACCCCGGTTCAGGCTGGCGAAGTAGGCGTCGCTCACCTGCCGCGAGAGGTCACCGCTCGGTGGTTCTATCTTGGTGACCTCTGCGCCGAGGTCGGCGAGCATCATGGTGGCGTACGGACCCGCGAGGATATGGCCGACCTCGAGGATCCGGATGCCCTCGAGTGGCCCCGCAGTCACCGCAGCTCCTTGACGAGTTCCGCCACGACGTCCCGGGTACGACGCTTCGAGGCGATCAGCTCGTCCCGGTTGTCGCCGATCGGCAGCAGCCGCATCGACAGGTCGGTGACCCCCGCGTCGGCGTATCGGCGGAAGCCCTCGAGGATGGCGTCCTCGTCTCCGGCGACGCACAGGTCACCGATGTCCTGGGCGTCGCCGTATCCCAGCAGCCGCTGATAGTTGGGGGAGATCTCCGCTTCCCCGAGGATCCGGTTGGCGCGCTCACGCGCAGTGTCGACTTCCGAAGGCCGGCAGAGACAGACCGGGACACCCGCGATGATGCGTGGAGCCGGACGCCCCACATTGTCGGCAGCCTTGGTAATTCGCGGGACGACATGGTCGGCGACCGCTCGCTCGTCGGCCATCCAGAGGATGGTCCCGTCGGTTCGCTCGCCTGCGATCGTCAGCATCACCGGGCCCAGGGCCGCTACCAGGACCGGCATCGGCGCCACCGGTCCGATCTCGAGCGGGTTGTGCACGGTGAAGGTGTTGTTCTCGATGTCGACCGGGCCGGGTGCGAGCAGCGCGGCGTCCAGTACGTCCAGGTAATCGCGAGTGAACGCGGCCGGCTTCTCGTAGGGGAGACCGAGCATGTCCTGAACGATCCAGTGGTGTGAGGGGCCGACTCCCAGCGCCAAACGTCCTCCAGTGGCGGCATGCGCCGAGAGCGCCTGTCGCGCCAGTGCGACGGGGTGTTGCGCCTGCAGGGGGACCACCGCGGTGCCGATTTCGATGCGGGACGTCCTCGTTCCCATCAACGCCACGGCGATCAGCGCGTCGAAGTCCGTGGGGACCTGCGGAACCCAGACGGAGTCCAAACCTGCGCTCTCCGCCCACTCCACGTCGTCCAGCATTCTGGCGACCTTCCGCGCGGAGTCCCCTCGCTCGGGCCCGATCATCACTCCGATACGCACTGTTCCTCCAGGTCCGAAAATTGTTCTCGCACGCGTGACCGGGTGGTCGACGCGGTGTAATCGCCTTTCGCCTTCTATGACGAAAGGTCAAGAGGGAGTGGGAGTTCCGGTGAGTGCGCGCACTCCGGTGACCAGATCCTCCAGAGGGGTGCTGGTGGGGAAGACCGCAGCCGCTCCCGCGGACAGCAGGCGCGGAACGTCCTCCTGGGGAATCGTGCCGCCGACCACCACAGCGATGTCACCGGCGTCCGCAGCGCGCAGCGCATCGACCGTTCGCGTGGTCAGCGCCACATGGGCGCCGGAGAGAATGCTCAGACCGACGACGGCAACATCCTCCTGGAGGGCGATCGACACGATGTCCTCGACCCGCTTGCGGATACCGGTGTAGATCACCTCGAAACCGGCGTCGCGGAGTGCGCGGGCGACGATCTTGGCGCCGCGATCGTGGCCGTCCAGTCCGGGCTTCGCTACGAGTATGCGGGCGCTCATCAGAACACCACCGGCTGCTGAAATTCGCCCCAGACAGCTTTGAGCGCGGATACCATCTCGCCGACGGTGCAGTAGGCGTTGGCGCAATCGATCAACGGGTGCATGAGGTTCTCGGTTCCTTCCGCGGCGCGGGACAGAGCGGTGAGGCAGGCATTGACCGCCTCGGGATCACGTTCGGATTTCACTTTCGCCAGCCGTTTCAGCTGCAGCTCGCGCCCTTCGGCATTCAGCTCGTACGTCGAGATCTCCGGGGGCGGCTCCGGCGAGACGAACCGGTTGACCCCGACCACCGGGCGTTCCCCCGATTCGACATCCTTGTGCAGCTTGTACGCCTCGTCGGCGATGAGGCCTTGCAGGTACCCGTCCTCGATGGCGCGAACCATGCCGCCGTGCTGATCGAGATCGTCCATGATCTCGATCAGGCGGGCCTCGGTGGCATCGGTCAGCGCTTCGACGAAGTAGGAGCCGCCGAGCGGATCCGCGACACGCGTCACTCCGGTCTCGTAGGCCAGAACCTGCTGGGTGCGCAGCGCCAGGGTCGCCGACTCCTCACTGGGCAGGGCGAACGGTTCGTCCCACGCCGCGGTGAACATCGACTGCACTCCCCCGAGCACCGAAGCCATCGATTCGTACGCCACTCGCACCAGATTGTTCTGTGCCTGGGGTGCGTAGAGGGACGCGCCGCCGGCAACACAACCGAACCGGAACATCGACGCCTTGTCCGTCACCGCACCGTAGCGCTCCCGCACGATCGTGGCCCATCGACGACGGCCTGCCCGGTACTTGGCGATCTCTTCGAAGAAGTCCCCGTGCGTATAGAAGAAGAACGAGATCTGAGGAGCGAACTCGTCGATCGTCATTCGCCCACGTTCGACCACCGTGTCGCAGTAGGTGACTCCGTCTGCGAGCGTGAAGGCCATTTCCTGCACCGCGGTGGCTCCGGCGTCGCGAAAGTGCGCGCCGGCGACCGAAATAGCGTTGAACCTCGGCACCTCGGCCGCGCAGAATTCGATGGTGTCGGCAATCAGCCGTAGCGACGGCTCCGGCGGCCAGATCCACGTGCCCCGGGAGGCGTACTCCTTGAGGATGTCGTTCTGGATCGTCCCGGTGAGCTTCGCCCGCGGCACGCCGGCCCGCTCGGCCGCGGCCACATAGAACGCCAGCAGTATCGCCGCCGTCCCGTTGATGGTGAAGCTGGTGCTGATCTTGTCCAGCGGGATGTCGGCGAAGAGGACTTCGGCGTCGGCGAGGGTGTCGACCGCGACCCCGACCCGGCCGACTTCCTCGGTGACCTCGGGGTCGTCGGAGTCGTAACCGCATTGGGTGGGCAGGTCCAGTGCCACCGACAATCCGGTGCCGCCCTGTTCGAGCAGGTACCGATAGCGCTGGTTGGACTCTTCCGCGGTGCCGAATCCGGAGTACTGGCGGAACGTCCACAACCGGCCCCGGTAGCCGGAGGCGAAGTTGCCACGGGTGAAGGGAAAGGTGCCCGGGGCGGGCGGCTCTGCGCGCCTGTCGGTCGGCCCGTAGACCGGCTCCAGCGGGATGCCCGAAGAGGTTTCAGCGAAGTCGTTCACGATGGATACAGTACTTGCAGAAAATGAGAATGCCAATATCATCGTCGAGAACGCAATGATCGACAGTGTCGGAACAGGGAGAACGATGTCCAGCCAGCAGAACGCACTCAGTGACCGGACCATGATCGTTTCCGGCGGTAGCCGCGGGATCGGCCTGGCGATCGCGATCGCCGCGGCCAAGCAGGGCGCAAACGTGGTTGTGCTGGCCAAGACGGCGGAGCCGCACCCGCGCCTTCAAGGGACGGTCCACACCGCCGTCGCGGATATCGAGGCCGTCGGCGGCAAAGCAGTCGCCGTGGTCGGTGACGTCCGCCGCGAGGAGGATGTGCAGCGCGCCGCCGACACCGCGGTGGAGCGGTTCGGTGGCATCGACATCTGCGTGAACAACGCCAGCGCCATCGCGCTCGAGGGAACCGAGGAACTGTCAGCCAAGAAATACGACCTCATGCAGGACATCAATTGCCGCGGGACGTTCCTGCTGACCCGCGCCTGCCTTCCCTATCTTCGGAGCTCCCCCAACCCGCATGTGCTCACCATCTCGCCTCCGGTGAACCTGAACCCGCGCTGGCTCGGCGCCCACCCGTCGTACACGTTGTCGAAGTATGGGATGAGCTTGCTGTCGCTCGGCTGGGCGGCCGAATATGCCGACGCCGGGATCGCAGCGAACTGCCTGTGGCCACAGACCTACATCGCCACCTCCGCGGTGGCGAACATGGAAGACGGCACGTCGATGCTCTCCTCGTCGCGCAGTCCGGAGATCATGGCCGACGCAGCAGTCGAGATTGTGTCCCGGCCTGCGAGGGAGACCAGCGGACACTGCTACATCGATGCGGACGTGCTCGCGGAGTCGGGCGTCTCGGACCTGTCCCGCTACGGCGGCGGGGATGCTCCCCAGCTCGATCTCTTCCTCGACTGACGGGACAGGACCCTGCGAGGAAGCTTCGCCGCGCTCGACGGGTCGGCAATCGACCGACCGGCTGCGACAGGCCGGGAAACCAGTGCCGTAATCTTTGGTGCGAACCGACACGAACCTTTGCCTGGAAGCAGAGGTTCGTGAAGGTGTCGTGACCGGGAGTGTCACGGCCTCTGCGCCAGAGACGAGAGAACGGTGCCCCGCACTCAGGAACACGCCGAACGTTACCGCGACGCACTCACCGCGCTCGCTGCGGCAACTCAGCGCCCGGCAAACGTCGTCAACACCGGCGCAGGCTACGCAATTCGCGTCGATTTCGAGTACAACCGCTACCTGCTGGCATCGAACGGCACCGACGGATTGGTCGACCAGACCGACGCCGCCGCTCTGTGGAAGGTGAGCCTCCACCAGGGCACGGCCGACGGCACCGCCGACGAAGTGCTGGCGGTCGCGGAGCATTCATGGCTGGTCGACGCTTTCGACATCGCGTTCGCGGACATTCGTGCCAGCGGCAAATGGCAAGCTGCGGATGCCTCGTTCGACGAATTCAACCCGACGAACGACGATCAGACCGCAAGCTGACGTGACGAGAAGTCACCCGCCGGCAGCTGCCGTGCGGGTGACGCGTGTTCACACCCCCGCGTGGGGCGAGTTCTGAGATTCGACTGCCTGTTCCAATTCGGCGTTTCGCGCCGCCAACAGCGCGTTCTGCGCTTCCAGTTCGAGGATCTGGCGGATACCGATCAGATTGACCCCGTCGGCGACGAGTTCGGTGATCTTGTCGAGGCGCGCAATGTCGTCTTCGCTGTACCGCCGCGTGCCGCCGCCGGTCCGAGTCGGCGTGATCAATCCGCGCCGTTCGTACAACCGCAGAGTCTGGGGCCCGATGCCCGTCAGCTCCGACGTCACCGAGATCCCGTAGACACCTCGCTTCGAACGAGGTGGCATCTGAGAGGACGTCACCGGATCTCCCTTCTTCTCAGGGAATACCAATCCTATCAAGGATCGACAGACACAATGTGACGCGGGGGGTACAAATTCGGTCGAGATGGACCCTCGGTGGAGGAGCCCATCGACAATCTTCGTCACGATCGCGATGCCACACAACTTCACGACCCACACTCTCGCCGCAATCGCTACTCCGAATCCCACTTTTCGCTCGACTCATCTCTGCACTGGGCGCACGTTCCGCACCGCCCAATCTCGCCGATAAAACGCAGGTAAGCGCGCTATTCGACCGTGCGCACCTCGCTCCGACGAGCCCTCCTCCGGCAGATACCGAGGCGCTCGACGAACAAAATTCTTGATCGGCTCGCTTGAACTTCTGGTTTCAGCGCTGTACAACAAAATCTATCTTCACCAACGCAGATTAGTTCTCGGTCAGACATCGAGCGGGCATCGCACGACAGACTGCCGGGCGCGAGGAAAGGAGAAAACGATGGCCAGCCGACATACGAACGCGACCCCCGACGACGGAGAGGTTCTGGTCCTTCGAGCGGGCAGCGGAGGAGCGATCGTCAGTGGCCTCCTCGCGACGCTCGCCCTCAGCACCCTCGCCGTCCTCGATTCGCTTCCGACCTGACCCGACTCGAAGCAACTCGCATCCCGTCGAAAGAGAGACCAGGGTGATAACGCGACCGTCCGTGATCGTCTCCGTCGCCATCCAATGCGTAATCGGAGTGTCGGTCATTGCCGGGTTCACGGCCGCGGCGACCGGTTCGATTCCCCTTGCTGCGTTGGTCAGCACAGCCCTCCTCGGGGTCGCCGGCCTTTTCGCTGCTACCCACCAATCCGCTCGAGAATGAGAACAATGCAGACCACAGGACAGGACGCCATGATCATGCCCACTGCTTCGTCGTATTCCGCCCCCACTCGACTCGCCGCCGGGCGGAGCGCGAGCGCGATGAGCACCGAGGAGATCAAGGCACGCATCGAGGCCATGTTTGCGGCCCGGGACGTCGACCACTCCCCGGCACTCGTCGACTAGGGCCGCACCGCCGCTCCACCGCAACGAAGACTTTTTGCCGACACCATCAGCGCTCCCGCTGATACCGGCCGGTCAGAGAAGGGCTGAGTACATGACCATGTCCATCCCGCTCGCCGAAGCACCCCGCGAGCTCCGCCGCACCACCCCGATCTCCTCTACGACGTGCCGGAAGTTGCCCCGGACACAGCTCTCCGTCGATGTCCCGCCGAATCCTCGCCCCGCGCGTACACCGGACACCACCCACCGCGCCCGCGATCAGTACCGTGACGTACCCGCACAATGCGAAGCCATCGCTCAGCTCGACGCCTCTGATCCACGCCGGGAAGTGCTACGCGAGAGGCTGATCGAACGATGCCTCCCGCTGGCCGAACACATCGCCCGCCGATTCCACGAACGCGGAGAACCGCTGGACGACCTGATCCAGGTCGCGCGGCTCGGTCTCGTCAAGGCCGTCGACCGATTCGATGCAAGCTACGGAGCGAACTTCGTTTCCTTCGCGGTCCCGACCATCACCGGCGAGGTGCGCCGCCACTTCCGGGATACCGGATGGGCCATGCGCGTGCCGCGCAGCATGCAGGAGCTTCACCTCGCCCTCACGGGAGCCACCAAACAACTGACCACCACGCTCGGTCGGGCGCCTACCGCAAGCGAACTGGCGAAGGCGCTCGACATCGACAAGAGCGAGGTCTTGGAGGGACTGCGCGTAGCCAACGCCTACAGCACCCTGTCGGTCGACTACCCGCTCACCGACGACGAAAGGCCGTTGTCGGAGACGCTCGGTGATATCGATCCGGCGTTGTCCCGCGTCGAAGATCACGTGACCGTCCAACCGCTGCTGGACGCGCTGCCCGACCTCGAGCGCACCGTGCTCGTGCTGCGCTTCTTCGGGAACATGACGCAGTCACAGATCGCCGCGCGGGTGGGCGTATCGCAGATGCAGATCTCGCGACTGCTGGCCAAGACACTGAAGGATCTGCGAACCAAGCTCGAATGATGCAAGTGTCGTCAGCATGAAAGGAGTGCCTATGGTCAATTTTCTCGACAAGGTCAGGGGACGGGCCCGGGCACGTGGTCGGCGCGAGGACCTCACCGACACCGCGAGCCGCCCCGACCGTGGGTCGACGGCGGACTCCGGGGAAAGCGCTGACCCCGCCGCCCTGCTGAGGGACACGTTCATTCCGTAAAGGCCCCGATCCTCGTGCCGCACTCGGCACGAGGATCGGTATTTGAGCCTCCTGTCAGGATTGAACTGACGACCGCTCGCTTACAAGGCGAGTGCTCTACCACTGAGCTAAGGAGGCGGACACGCGCGCCCATCATATCCATAAGGAGAACGCCGTCGTCCTCCGGCCATATTGGATAGCGTTGATGCCATGAGTACCTCGGAGATCGCCACTGTCCTTGCTTGGCACGACGCCCTCAACTCCGGCGACATCGACACGTTGCTGTCGCTGTCGAGTGACGACATCGAGATGGGTGGACCGAAGGGTGCGACCCAGGGCCTGACGCCGCTGCGGGAATGGGCGTCGACCGCGAACATCACGCTGATCCCGAAGCGAATGTATTACTACGACGGCGTCATCGTCGTCGAACAGCAGGCCACGTGGGCGACCGCACCCGAGGAGACGAGTATTGTGGCGTCCGCGTTCCGAGTAGTCCACGATCAGGTCATCTCCACTTTCCGCCACGAGACACTCGATGCAGCGTTGAAAGCAACCGATTTGACCGAGAAGGATCGTGTCTCAGACACGTAGTATGGCGAAGCTCACAGAGGGTATGGCAAAGCTCACAGACACGCTCCAGCGTTTGACCGGCGACCGCCGGGCCACCGTCGACACGGTGACGGCGGCGCCGACACCACTCCAGCCGATCGACCTCACCGATGACGCGGTGGTTGCCGAGGTTCTCGACCTCGCCGTCCGGGTCGGTGAAGTTCTGCTCGCTTCGGGGACGGGCGCGATGGACACCGCCGAACAGGTGCAGTTCATCGCGGCGACCTACGGCCTCGCGCAGTGTGACGTGGACGTCACCTACAACTCGATCGTCCTCTCCGCCTACCGCGGGCCCACACTTCCCCCCGCGAGCACGATGCGGATCGTGCACTACCGCTCCATGGACTTCACCCGCCTCGCCGCGGTCGACCGCCTCACTCGGCGTATCCGCCGCGAGGCCGTCACTCCAAGTGAGGCCCACGAGGCACTGACCGCTGTCACCACGGCGCCGCACCCCTACAACCGGTGGATCGCGACGTTGGCGTGGTCGTCGATGGCAGCATCCATCTCCGTGTTGATGGGTGGTGGGGTGCTGGTGGCGTCGGTCGCCTTCCTCACGACGATGGTGATCTACCGGGTCAACCGCGTCCTCAACCGGGTGGGGCTGCCGTTCTTCTTCCAGCAGGTGGCGGGCGGTCTGGTGGCCGCTACCCCGGCCGCCACGCTCTATACGTTCCAGGATCAGCTGGGGGTCGAAGTTCGACCGTCGCAGATCATTGCGGCCGGCGTGGTGGTGCTGTTGTCCGGATTGTCACTGGTCGGCTCCGTCCAGGACGCCATCACGGGGGCACCCATCACCGCGGCGGCCCGATTCTTCGAAGTAGTCATGATGACCGGCGGCATCATCGCCGGTGTGGCCATCTCCCTACGGGTCACCGGGTTGTTCGGTTCCACGCTTCCGCCGGTCAACGTGGAGATCGACGAACTCACCCAGCTGCCCGTGCTGGTCATGTCGGGCGCGTTCGCATCGATGTTCTACGCACTCGCCTGCTACGCCGAGCAGCGTGCGCTGACGGCGGCCTGGATGGGCGGCGCGGCCGGGTCGCTGGTCTACATGGTGGCGCATCAGTTCGGAGTGGGGCCCATCATCGGCTCCGCACTCGCGGCGACAGTGGTCGGTTTTGCCGGTGGTCTCATGGCTCGCCGAGCGCTCACCCCGCCTCTGGTGGTCGCCGTGGCCGGCATCACCCCACTGCTGCCGGGCCTCTCGCTGTATCGAGGGCTGTATGCACTGCTCAACAACGAGGTAGTGATCGGACTGAGCTCACTGCTCGCCGCCTTCGGTATCGGCTGCGCACTCGCGGCGGGCGTCACACTCGGCGAATGGCTGGCCAGGACCCTCCGACGGCCGCGCATCCTGCGGTACACAGAGAACATCCGCCGCCCCGTCATCAAGACGAGGCGGCGGAAGCCCGTGGAAACGCCCAGGGCGGCCTGAAAGACACGGAACCGTTCGATCCGTCCCAACCGGGGCGGATCGAACGGTTGTGACTCGGTGAGCTGTCACCGCAGTGCAGCTCCGAGCAGGTCAGCTCTTGTCGACGCTGTGACGACCACCCGACTTCTCGTCGGCCTCCATGGCCTCACGCAGGCTTTTCGGCCGCATGTCCGTCCAGTTCTTCTCCACGTACTCGAGGCATGCTGCGCGGCTCTCTTCGCCGAAAACCACACGCCAGCCCGCCGGCACCTCAGAGAACGTCGGCCACAGAGAGTGCTGCTCTTCGTCGTTCACCAGCACGTAGAAGCGGCCTTCTTCGTCATCGAATGGATTGGTGCTCATCTCGCCTCGCTTGTCGCATACGTGTCCTGTGCGTTCACACTAGCAAGCGTGCCGATCCGGCCACGCCGTGTTACGACAGATGTCAAGATCTCTCCCGCCCGCACGGCAACGTTCGACAGGAGCGACGACGTGATTCCGTGCGTTTTCTCCGTGCCGCCCTGAAGGTAGATTCCCGCTGCGACGTCCGGCGAAACCGCCAGCCGATAATCGCGCCCCACCTCACGCGGCGGGTGCACAGCCGGTGCGAGTTCGCCGAGGAGCGGTTCGAGAGGCGCCGGAGTGAACCCGGTGGCAAGAATCAACGCATCACAGGCGAGTGTGTCCGTGAGGCCGTCGACGGCGCTGCGTACCGCCACATCGATGCCGTCCGAACCTTCCTCGACGGAGACGATCTCGGAGGCGCGGCGCATGAAGAGGCGGCGGCGACCACGAACCCGCTCCTGGTACTCCTTGGCATACAACTCGTTGATGAGTTCGATGTCCACCACCGAATAGTTGGTGCTGCGATGGACATCGAGCAGCCGCAGGCGCTCGACCTCGGGTGCGCCGTGCAAATCGTCCACGGCCTCCGGGTCGAAGATTCGGTTGGCGTAAGGACTGTCGTCCGCCGGGCTGTAGCCGTACCGCGAGAAGACGCTGTGGACTTCGGCTTCGGGGTAGTTGGCGTGCAGGTACTGCACAATTTCGGCAGCACTCTGGCCGGCCCCCAGAACGGCGAATCGCTGGTGGGCGAGGGTGGGCAACTCACCGATGCGGAACAGGAACTGATGATTGTGGAAGCATCGCATGGAGGGCGTGGCCCACTCCGGAATACGCTCGCGCAGACCCGCACCCATCACGACGTTGCGGGCGATCACCGCTGTGCCGTCCGACGCCCGGACCTCGAAACGGTCGATCATTCCCTCGCTGTTGCGGATTCCTCGCACCGATTCCACCGCCGTGCCGTACCGGACGTCCGCGCCGACACGCCCGGCAGCCCACTGCAGGTAGTCATGAAATTCGTGCCGGGTGGGAAAGAACGTCTGGTGGTTGACGAAATCGACGAGACGGCCGCGCTCGAAGAGGTAGTTGAAGAAGGTGTACGCGCTGCGCGGGTTGCGGAATGTGACGAGGTCCTTGGGGAAAGCGATCTGCATCGTCGCCCCGTCGAGCAGCATTCCGGGATGCCACCCGAAACGGTCCTGCTTCTCCAGGAACTGCGCGCTGATCTGCTCCCCCGGCGCGCAGTTCGCGTTGTGTTCCTCGATGGCAATCGCCAGTGCGAGATTCGCAGGTCCGAACCCGACACCCACGACATCTCGCACTGGGAGATCCGTATCGACCATTTCCGGCGATTCGTTCATAGCACGCTGTCCCGTCCTCGACGCCGCGTCGCACCCGACCCAGCTGCCGTCTGCCCTAGAAGGTAGTGAAGCCTATCCTTATTTCGAGCACAGTACCAAGAAGAAAGCCCCTCCGGGACAGCCATCTCGGCACCGACTCTGCGATCCGGATCACGTGAAGTCATGCCACCTCCCCGCTCCAGTTCGCCACGAGCGCGGTCAACTCCGCGGCCCACCTCGCCACGGTGTCGAACTCCAGCACTGCCGAGGAGAAGGAGAAGTAGGCGTGCACCGCCCCCTCTCCGACGGGCTCGTAAAAGCTCAGTGTCAGGTCCGCATCCGGCACTCCGACCGGCACCGGCATCAACCCGTCCAACGCACCGAGATGCGACAGGCGTGCCTGCTCGTGATGCACCAGCATGATCTGCGGACGCATCACCCTCGCGTCGCCTTCGCCGAGGGCCTCGACGACCTCGGCGAAGGCGATGTCCTGATTGTCCAGGGCATCGAGGTTGTTCGCACGGATACGCCGCAACAGCTCCGTGAAATCCGGTTCTCCACTCGTGTCCGTCCGCAGCACAACGATGTTGAAGAAGCAGCCGATCAGGTGGTCCAGTGCCTCCTCCGGGCGTCCCGCGACCAGAGAACCCATGGGAATGTCCGTACCGGCACCGTGCCGCGTCAGGACGGTCGCGAGCGCCGCCTGCAACACCATGAAGAGACTGGTTCCGGTACGGCTCGCCAGCGCATCGATCGCGGCGTGCAGATCCGCATCGATCTCCACGGGCACGACCTCCGCTCGCGGCGCGGACTGCGAAACCGGGCGAGGCAACTCCAACTGCGCCGGTAGTCCGGCCAGCCGCTCCCGCCAGTACGCGAGCTGTCGGGCGTGCCGGCTGCCCGGGTCCGCCGGGTCGCCCAGAAGCGACCGCGACCACACGACGTAGTCGGGGTAACTCACCGGCAGCGGTTCCCACTCCGGGGCACTGCCGTCCGAACGCGAGGCGTACGCCCCCAGCAGATCCCCGAGCAGCGGCACCACCGACCACTCGTCCACCGCGATGTAGTGCATCGCGAGGAGCAGGGCCTGCGTTCCGTCCGCGCCGCCGACGAGATGGGCACGGAGCGGCGACTCCTCGGTGAGGTCCATCGGCTTCTGGGCCAGGGCGAAGACCGTGCGATGCACGTCACCGTCGCCGACGTCGACCACGTCGAGCGTCGGCGGAACCGCTTCCTGCGCAATCACGGTGCCGTCGATCTCCACATACACGGTGCGCAACGGTTCGTGACGGGACGCGACATCGCCCAACGCCTGCGCCAGGATCACCGGATCGACCGTCCCGCGGAGTTGCAGCGACAGTGCATGACTGGCCGTCGCGTCGCTTCCGGCCGCGCGGAACTGGTTCCAGAACCGGCGTTGCGGACCGGACAACGGCACCACGTCCGGGCGTGGGTCCGCCGGTGCGAGCACCGGCCTCCCGCTTCCGCCGGCGGCGATCACGATCGCCGAGAGTTCGGCCACGGTGGACCGGTCGAAGATGTCGCGGATGCCGATGTCGACGCCGAATCGCTGACGAATCCTGCCCACCAACCGCATCGACGCCATCGAGTTTCCACCGAGGTCGAAGAAGTTGTCGTGAATTCCCACCGACGGCAGGTGCAGTATCTCCGCGAACGCCCCGGCGATCTCCTTCTGCTCCGGCGTCTGGGGGGTACCGTCCCCCGTCAACGCGGACCAGTCCGGCAGAGGAAGCGCCTTGCGGTCGAGCTTTCCGTTCGGCGTCAACGGCAGATCGCCGTCGAGCACCACGACGAGGGTGGGCACCATGTAGTCGGGTAGTCGTGTGGCCGCATGCTCGCGCACGGCCCGTGGGTCCACGGCGTCGGACAGGGGATCCTCCGACGGGGTCACGTAGCCGACGAGCCGGACGATGTCGCCCTCCCTGTCTGCCACCACAGCAGCCTGCTTGACACCCGGATGACTCCCGAGCGCTGCGATGATCTCGCCGAGTTCGATGCGGAATCCACGAATCTTCACCTGATCGTCGACACGCCCGAGGAACTCGATGTTGCCGTCTGCCCGCCAACGAGCCCGGTCACCCGTCCGGTACATCCGCGAACCCGCGGCGCCGAAAGGCGAAACCACGAAGCGTGCCGCGGTGAGGTCGGGCCGGCCCAGATACCCACGTGCGAGCCCACGCCCGGCGATGTACAACTCCCCCGCCACCCCGGGCGGGACCGGCTGCAGGCGGTCGTCGAGCACGTACGCCTGCTCATTGGGGTCGGGGATGCCGATCGGCACGGCCGAGGTCCAGCCCGGTTCGGCCTGCCACAGAGTGTTGTTGACGGTGGCCTCGGTGAGCCCGTACGCGGCGAGGAGATTGAGCCTCTCCGCCCATCGGCCGATCAGCTCGGGCGGCACCGTCTCCGTGCCCACCAGCACCGTGCATCCCTCGGGGACGACGCACCCTGCGGGAAGCGCCGCCAGCAGGGACGGCGGGATGATCGCGTGCGTCACCGCGTGCTCGGCCATGAAGTCGGTGAGTTCGGGTCCTGCCACCCTGGCGTCGTCCGGGACGATGACCAGACGTGAACCCGTGCACAGGGCCATCGACAGCTCGAAGACCGCCACGTCGAAGCCGATCGACGCGAACTGCATGACCACCGAACCGGGCACCAGTCGCATCCGCTCCTGCGCCGTGGCCACCAGGCTGGGGATGCCGTCGTGGGTGAGGATCGCGCCCTTCGGTTTTCCGGTGGAACCCGACGTGTAGATGACGTACGCGGCGTGGTCCACACCTCGCGGCGGACCCGGCAGCTCTTCGCCGTGCGCGGTGACGAGTTCGGCAAGAATCGATGCGTCGTCGAGGAGTACGCGGCTCAGTCCGTCTACCTCCGCGATGCGCGGGCTCTCCGAGATGGTCGTCACGAGTACCTGCGCGCCGGAGTCGGAAAGCATGTACGAGATGCGGTCGGACGGATGGTTCAGGTCCAGCGGCAGATAGGCGGCACCCAGCTTCAGTGCGGCGAGAACCACGGCCACCATGTCCACCGACCGCGGAACAGCCAGTCCGACAACGCCCTCGACCGACACCCCGCGACGATCCAGCAGTGCTGCAATGCGGTCGGCGCGTGCACTCAATTCCGCATAGGATGCCTGACCGTGCTCGTCGACTACAGCGACGGCGTGTGGAGCGGCATCCACGTGGCGTGCGAACGCCTCGTAGAACGTTTCCTCCGGCACGGGCAGCGCGGTGTCGTTGAACCCACGCACCACCAGTTCTCGTTCGTCGTCGAGGAATACGTCGAGATCACCGACCGGAAGGTCCGACTGCACTGCGACTGTATCGAACACGGAGATCAGTCGACGTGCGATCTTCGCCGCGGTGTCGCGGTCGAACAGGTCGCTGCCGTACTCGAGACGCAGTTCCACCCGGTCCTCGTCGAGGTACTCGGTGTAGTTGAACACCAGGTCGAACTTGGCGGTGCGCTCCTCGAACTGCACCGGAGTTACCGAAAGTCCGGGTGCGAGAGCAGCATCCGCCGTTCGGCTGTGGTAGCCGACCATCACCTGGAACAGCGGATTCCGGGCGAGGGTGCGGCCGGGATTGACCTTCTCCACGACCGCCTCGAACGGCACGTCCGAGTGCGCGAACGCAGCCAGGTCGATGCCACGGACTCGACTCAGCAACTCGTCGAACGTCGGATTGCCGGACACGTCCGTCCGCAACACGACGGTGTTGACGAAGAACCCGATCAAGTCGTCGAGACCCTGCTCGCTTCTTCCCGCGACGGGTGCCCCGATCGGCAGGTCGTCCCCCGCACCGAGCCTGTGCAGCAACGCCGCGGATGCCGCGTGCATCACCATGAACATGGTCGTGCCGGTGGCGCGCGCCAAGGTACGGAGCGAGCGCGTGGTGGCGGCGTCCAGCACCGTTTCGACGGCACCACCCGAAAAGCTCGGTCGCGCCGGGCGAGTGCGGTCGGCGGGGAGCACCAATTCTTCGGGTGCCCCGTCGAGAGTCTTCGCCCAGTAGTCGAGTTGACGGCTCACCAGGCTCGACGGGTCCTGCGGATCGCCGAGCATTTCCCGTTGCCACAGGGTGTAATCGGCGTATTGCACGTCGAGCGGTTCCCATGCCGGTGCCGAATTCTGCGCCCGGGAGGCATAGGCCGTCATCAGGTCCCGGAGGAACGGCCGGTCGGACCATTCGTCGGTGGCGATGTGGTGCAACACGATCGCAAGCACCTGCTCGTCACCGATCCGGATCAGGGCCGCTCGGATCGGGATCTCCGTCGCCAGATCGAACGGGCGACCGACCGTGTCACCTACCAGTCGGACGAGATCGGCATCCGTGCCGTCCACCACGCTGACGTCGGGTCGCACGTCGTCGAGGATCACCTGCACCGGTTCGCCGTCGTGCTGCCCGAACACGGTGCGGAGCGATTCGTGCCTCGCCACCACGTCGGCCAGTGCCTGCGCCAGCAATTCGGGCTCGAGCCCGTCCCGCAGTCGCAGCACGATCGGGAAGTTGTAGGCCGCCGAATCCGGGTCCATCTGCTGCAGAAGCCACAAACGTTGTTGCGCAGCCGAAAGCGGGAGATTCCGGGGGCGCGGTCTCACGGTCAGCACGGGACGCGTCGACCCCGTGTTGCCCCGGATGCGGTCGGCCAGTTCGGCGACGGTGGGCGCCTCGAACAGGTCACGCATGACGAGGTCCGTGTCGAGGGCGGCCCGGGCCCGGCTGATCAGGCGAGTGGCCAGCAGCGAGTGCCCGCCGAGGTCGAAGAAGTTGTCGTCGACACCCGGAGCCGGAACTCCGAGGATGTCACCGAACAGGTCGGACAGCACCCGTTCGGTGGTGTCCCGCGGTTCGGTGCGTGCACCGGCGTGGACGCCGAGCACCTCCTCCGCAGACGGGAGCGCCTTGACGTCGAGTTTGCCGTTGACGGTCATCGGCAACGACTCGACCTCGATGACCGCGGCCGGAACCATGTAGTCCGGCAGGGTTGCGCGCAGCGCCCGTGAGTACTTATTAACATCCCGCGGTTGATAAGTACTCACGGGGACGGTGTAGCCCACGAGCCGCTTGAAACCACCCGGGCCGGTATCGACGACCACGGCGGCCTGGCGCACGTCGTCCAACGCTTCGAGCGCCGACGCGATTTCGCCGAGTTC
Source organism: Rhodococcus sp. WAY2 (assembly GCF_009859915.1). NCBI lineage: Bacteria > Bacillati > Actinomycetota > Actinomycetes > Mycobacteriales > Nocardiaceae > Rhodococcus > Rhodococcus sp. WAY2. The sequence goes on along the minus strand of NZ_CP046572.1, from coordinate 1,079,739 downwards.
CACCCGGTGGCCGCGGATCTTCACCTGATCGTCCGTGCGGCCGAGGAAGTCGAGATTCCCGTCCTCACGGCGACGGACCAGATCACCCGTCCGATACATACGTACGGATGTGCCGAACGGATCGGCGACGAACCGCTCCGCCGTCAACGCGAACCGGTCGAGGTAGCCGCGCGCCAGCCCGACACCGGAGACGTACAGCTCACCGGGAACACCGTCCGGGACGGGACGCAGCCAGGCGTCCAGTACATACGCCGAGGTGTTCCAGATGGGAGTTCCGACTGTCGGAGTGACGCTGTCGCCGGTGCCTGCCCCGAGGGTGTTGATCGTGTACTCGGTGGGGCCATACAGGTTGTAACCGCACGTTCCCTCGGTGTCCCGCAGACGGTTCCAGACCGAATCCGACACGGCCTCGCCGCCGAGCAGCACCAGAGGTGGCCGATGGCGTCCGTCACCGTCGTCGAGCAATCCCTCCTCGATCAGGTGTTGCGCGTACGTGGGCGTGACGTTGACGACGTCGATCCGATGGGTGTCGCAGTAGGACACCAGGGCTTCGGCATCGCGGCGGAGGTTCTCGTCGCAGATGTGGACCTCGTGGCCTTCGACGAGCCACAGCAGTTCCTCCCACGACATGTCGAATGCGAACGACACGGTGTGGGCGATGCGCAGACGCCGGCCTCCCGCGGCGCTCACCACCGGTTCGAAGATCGCCTCCCGGTGGTTGAACTGCATGTTGGTCAGACCGCGGTACGGGGTGACCACACCCTTCGGCTTGCCTGTCGACCCTGACGTGTAGATGACGTACGCCGGATGGTCCAGCCGCCCTGGCGTCCCCGGCACGAAACTTCCGAGTTCGTCATCGGACAGCGGCTCCGAAGACACGGTGTCGAGAAGTGCGGTGTCGACCGAGAGGACGTCGACGTGGGCCCCGGCCAGCGTGCCCGCGACCTCGGCGGTGGTCACCAGGGTGACCGGGCGTGCATCGTCGAGCATGCCCACCAGGCGTTCGGCGGGGTGGTCCAGTTCGAGCGGCAGGTAGGCGGATCCGGTGCGCAGCACGGCGAACAACGCCACGACCATCTCCACCGACCGCGGAAGTGCCAGCGCGACAATCTTCTCGGGGCCGGCGCCGTGATCGAGCAGGAGCCGCGACATGCGGTTGATGTCGGCGTCGAGTTCCGCATACGTCACCGTGCGGTCCCCGAAGACGAGAGCCGAGTGGTACGGGCGCTGCCTGGCGGCGTCCGCGAACAGGTCGGCGATGGTCGCGTCGGGCAACGCTCTGCTCGCCGGCGGGGTGACCGTGGCCGCACCGGGAATACCGCCCACCATCCCGGACATGTCGGTGGACCACTGTGCGAGCAGGTCCACGAAGCGGGCCAGCATGGCTTCCACCCGCGACTGCGACACGCGATGGGGATGGAATTCGAACTTCACCTTCACGCTGGCGCCCGGCGTCACGACGACGGTCAGCGGGTAGTGGGTGTGGTCGATGCTGTCGCCGCCGCTGATGTCGTGGGCGGCGTTGAGCGCCGACACCTGCTTCTCATCGACGAAGTTCTGCAGCACATACAGCACGTCGAAGAGCTGCCGGTGGTCCGAGACCCGCTGAATGGAGGCAAGACCGAGATAGTCGTACGGGGTCAGCGCCAGCCGCTCGGACTGCGCCCGGCGCAGCAGCTCGGTGGCGGTCTCGCCGGGACGCAAGGTCATGCGGACCGGGACCGTGTTGAGGAACATGCCGGCGACGGCATCGAGGCCCGGCACCTCGGGGGGCCGGCCGGCCACCGTGGTGCCGAATACCAGGTCTGCTCTTCCCGTTTCGATGCCGAGTACGACGGCCAGAGCGGCATTGAGCACGGCGTTGAAGGTGACACCGGCACCGCGGGCGGCGGCACGAAGTCGCTCGCTGAGGTCCGCATCGAGCACGGCGTCCCGGCGTTGGGGCGGCTGTGGGGCGTCCACGGCTGCCGCGGCCACCAGGGTGGGTTCTTCGAGTCCGCGGAGGGCTTCCGTCCATGCCGCCTGTGCTGCGTCCGGGTCCTGTGCGGCCAGCCAGGTCAGGTAGTCCTCGAAGGTCCCCTCCGGGGAACCGAAGCTCGAGTCGTCACCCGCCGAATCGTAGAGGGCGAGAAGTTGACTCACCACCAGGCCGTTGGACCAGCCGTCCCACAGCAGGAACTGCCGGTTGACCACCAATCGGTCGTGGTCGTCGGTGAGATGGAGAACCATCACGCGCCACAGCGGCGGAGCCGTCAGATCGAACGGCGTCAGACGGTCGCGGGCGGCCAATTGCTCGGCGTAGTCGGCCCGTTCGGCGTCACCCAGATCCCGAAGATCGTATTCGGTGATCGGCACGTCGAGCCCGGCGCTGACGAATTGCACCGGAGCCGAGAGCCCGTCACTGACGAATCCCGCCCGGAGCGTGGGATTGCGTCGTTGCAAGGTGCGCAGCGCAGCGGCAAGGCGGTCGGGGTCCAGTCGGTGCGCGAAATCGAGCGAGAACTGCGCCGTGTAGATGTCCGAACCTGCCGCGAACCCTGCCTGGAAGTACAACCCTTCCTGAAGTGGTGACAACGGGAGCACCGTCTCCACGCCCGTAGGGCAGGTCGCCGCGATGCGGTCGATCTCATCCTGGGTCAGGCGCACCAGCGGCAGATCCGACGGGGTCAGAAGCGCCGGCCCCCGATGTTCGGATACCGACTCCGCTAACTCGCCGAGAGCCGACGCCCAGCCCTCGCTGAGCGCGATCGCGTCGTCCTCGCTCAGGTCTTCTCCCGACCAGGCGAAGACGGCGTGCAGCTGCGAACCCTGTTCGCCGTCTTCGCAGAGCGAGTTGATCACCAATCGGTAGGGCGCGCCGAAATCGGCATCGGGGTCCGTGCGGAGGGAATCGGATTCGGCCGCCGGGGTCCACGGCCCGGACACCGCGTGTGGCATCCGGCCCAGGTAGTTGAACAACACCTGGGACTCGGACCGCGACCCGAGGAGTCGAGCGGTCCGTGCGTTGAGATACCGCAACATGCCGTATCCGATGCCGCCGTCGGGCGCCGCACGCAGCTGTTCCTTGACCGCCTTCAGTGTGTCGAGTGGGCCGACCGCGCTGGGCAACCGCACCGGGGCGACGTTGGTCAGCCAGCCGACCGTGCGCGAGAGGTCGAGTCCCGGAACCAGTTCCTCGCGGCCATGCCGTTCGAGGTCCACCAAGAGGTCCTGGCTGCGTTCGCTCGCTGCGCGCCACCGGTCGACGGCCAGCCGCAGTGCGGCGACCAGCACGTCCGTGACGTCAGCGCCGACCGCTGCGGGAACGGTGGTCAGCAGCGCGTTCGTCAGCGCGGAGTCCAGGCGCACGGTGCGACGAGCGCCACTGCTCACGACCGCGGTACCGGAGACACCGGGGACGAGGTCGGCGCCCGGTTCGGTGACCTCGAGCCAGTGGTCGAGTTCGGCGAGACGTGTCGGCGCGTGCGCCTGTTCCGTGACGATGCGCGAGAACGTCCGCAGCGATGTGGGCACCGGATCGAGTGCCGCGGCCTGTCCGCTGTCGGCGGCCACCCAGGCCATGGCGAGGTCTTCGACGAGGATTCGCCAGGACACCCCGTCGACGACCAGGTGATGGGCGACGAGCAGAAGCCTGCCGAGCTCGTCCGGTCCCGCGTCGAACCAGACGGCCGACACCATGATCCCGCTGTCCGGGTCGAGCCGGTCGGTGGCGGCGTCGGATTCCGCGGCCACCAGCTGACGCAGTGCCTTGTCGTCGAGTCCGGTCGCGTCGACCCGGCGGATCGACGCCTCCGCCGTCTCCGCGATCTCGAGTGACCAGACTCCGGGCGCATGCCGGGTCAAGTGCTGGCGAAGCCCGTCGTGATGGGCGATCACCGAGCGCAGCGCGGAAGTGAGCACGTCGCTGCTGGTGCCGGCCGGTGTGAGCAGGAGAACGGCCTGGTTGAAGCGGTCTTTCTCTCCGCTCCACTCGGACAGCCGGTGAACGACGGGAAGCGGCAACAGTGCCCCCGTCCCCGACTCGATCGGCACTGCGGCCTCGGCCACGGCGGCCGGCGTGTCACTGGCGAGCCTCGCGAGGGCAGCCGGTGTCCGCTGCTCGAAGATCTGGCGTGGGGTGATCGTCAACCCCTCCCGCCGTGCGAGATTGACGAGCCGGATGGCCAGGATGCTGTCTCCACCGAGCATGAAGAAGTCGTCGTCCACCCCGACCACGTCGAGCCCGAGGACTTCGGCGAAACGGGCGGCGAGCATTTCTGCGGTGTCGTTGCCGCCGGCGTGTGCCGACGCGGCCGGAGCCGAGAGGGCGGGCGCGGGGAGAGAGGTGCGATCCAGTTTGCCGCTCGGGGTGAGCGGGAACGCGTCGAGGATGACGAAGAGGACGGGAACCATGTACTCGGGCAGAGCGGAACTGAGCCGGGCACGAACGTCGTCGAGGTCGATGTCACCCACGAGGTAGCCCACCAACTGCTGCCTGCCCGGCCGGTCCGAACGGACGACGGCGGCCGCCTGCCGCACTCCGGGACAGGCCGACAGGTGCGCCTCGATTTCGCCGAGCTCGATTCGGAAGCCCCGCAGCTTCACCTGATCGTCCACTCGGCCGACATACTCGACGGCTCCGTCGGCATTGATCCGTGCGATATCGCCGGTGCGGTACATGCGAGTACCGGAGGGTGAGAACGGGTCGGCGACGAACCGCTCCGCACTCAGCGCTGCCCTGCCGAGGTATCCGTCGGCCACCTGCGGTCCCGACAGATAAAGCTCTCCCGAGGCACCCGGCGGCACCGTATGCAGGTACCGATCCAGGACGTACAAGCCGGTGTTCGACGTCGGGAAGCCGATCGGCACCGACGGCGCTGCAGCGTCGATGTTCTGCACCGACGCCGCGTAGCTCACCTCCACGGATGCCTCGGTCGGCCCGTACAGGTTGTCGACTTCCACGCCCGGCAGCACCTCGGCCACCCGCCGTGCCGACGCCACGGGCAACGCCTCACCGCTGCAGGCGATGATCCGCAGCCCGGTGCACCCGGCCGCGGCAGGCTCGGCGAGAAACGCCTCGAGCATCGAGGGGACGAAATGCGCTCTGGTTACCGACTTTTCGACGATGACATCCGCGAGGTAGCCCGGATCCTTGTGTCCGTCCGGCCGCGCGAGTACGACGGTAGCGCCCGCGAGGAGAGGGCCGAAGAGTTCGGGCACCGAGACGTCGAAGCTGGCCGGAGTCTTCTGAAGCACCCTGTCCGACGGGGTGATCGGCCGGAACGACTGCATCCACAGCAGTCGGTTGACGATGCCGGCGTGCGGCACGACGACGCCCTTGGGCCAACCGGTCGAACCGGACGTGTAGATCACGTACGCGGGATGGCCCGGCGAGCCCGTCTCGGGCAGCGGTGCCGACGAGTAGTCGTCCGCTTCGCTGACGCGCACCTGGGGAACGCCGGCGTCGGTGACGAGAGCGGCGGATCCGCCGTCGGTGACCACGCACACCGGGTACGCGTCCTCCAGCATGTACGCCAATCGCTCTGCGGGGTAGCCGGTGTCGAGCGGCAGATAGGCTCCGCCCGCCTTGCCGATCGCCAGCAGCGACACCATCAGGTCGAGTGAACGTGGCAACGCCACGGCCACCCTGGACCCCGGGTAGACACCACGCTCGATCAGCAGCCGCGCGAGACGGTTGGCCCGTAAATGCAATTCGGCATAGGTAAGTTGTTCGTCCTCGAACACGACGGCCACCGCGTCGGGTGTTCGGGCCGCCTGCTCCGCGAGAAGAGCGGTGAGTGTCGTGTCGGAGAACGCCGGACGCGCATCGGGCACGGCCGAGTGGACCGGTCGACGTGAAGCCAGAGCCACACTCGACACGGCTTGGTCGGCGTCGCGAGTGACCTCGCGAAGATAAGCCACCATCGATTCGGCGAAACGCTCAGCCGTCGCCGAATCAATGCGTGAGGCATCGTATTTCAGCTCAAGGGCCACCGTGTCACCGGGCACGACGATCAGCGTCATCGGGTACGGCGGGTGCTCGTCGAAACGCACGTTCGTCAGGTGTACGGAGCCGGACGGGTCGGTGGCAGCGCCGTCACCCAGCGGGTAATTCTCGAAGACGACGAGTGTCTCGAACATGGTGTGCAAGCCGGCATCGCGGCGCAGTTCGGCCAGTCCGACATGCTGGTGGTCGAGCAACGCCGATTGCTCGTCCTGCCATCGCGTGAGCGCCTCGGCCACCGTCTCGGTGGGCCGATACCGTAGTCGCGCCGGGACGGTGTTGATGAACAACCCCACCATGGATTCGATTCCGGGCAGGTCGCCGCCGCGCCCGGACACCGTGGATCCGAACACCACGTCGTCCGTGCCGGTGAGCCGGCCAACGACAAGTCCCCAGGTGCCGTGGACGAGCGTGCTCAGGGTCAGTCCGCGGGCCCGGCCGACGGCCACGAGTGCGTCGGTATCCGCGGCCGGCAGCGCCACCTGCACGCTGCGAATGCCGGACTCGATCGGAGACGCGGTGCGGGGCAACTCCACCGGCTCCGGTAGGTCCCTGAGCGCCTCTCGCCACACCTCGAGGGACGCGTTCCGGTCCCGCGCATCCAGCCATTCGAGGTAGCTGCGGTACGGGGTGGGTGCCGGCAGCACCGGCGGTGTACCCGACGTGCTGTAGAGGGCCAGCATCTCCCGCAGCATCACCGGCACCGACCACCCGTCGGCGATCACGTGGTGGATCGACTGCAGCAGAAGGTACTTCTCCGACTCCAGTCGGGCGAGGGTGTAGCGCAGCAGCGGCGGCCGGTCGAAGGCGAAGCCGCGAGTGCGATCCGCGGCCAGCACCTCCTCGATCCGCTGGGACGGGTTCGCGACTTCGGTGAGGTCCAGCACGTCCATCGGTACCCGGACACCGTCGCGGATCACCTGCACGATCCGGCCGTCCGACACGGACGAGATTCCGGTGCGCAGTGCAGCGTGCCGATCGACCACGGTCTGCAAGGCCCGGTGCAGTGCGCCGGGGTCGACGGGGCCGCTCAGCTCGATGACCTGTTGCACCACGTAGGGGTCCGAACTCGTGTCCTCGAACGCAGACTGGAAGTAGATTCCCTCCTGCAACGGCGTCAGCGGGAGCACATCGGACGGCCCCGACAACGCGTCGACGTCCTGCTGCGTCAATCCGACCAGCGGGAAGTCCGACGGTGTGGGCCCGCCCAGGCGTTCGATGCCGGCTACGGCCGACAACGCCGTGGTCCACTCCTCGGCGAGCGCCTCGACGTCGTCCCTCCCGAGAATTCCGGGCGCCCAGGTGAAGGAGGTGCTCAGCACCGGCCCGTCCCCGCCGTCTTCGGCAATCACGTTCAAAGTCAGGACGTGCCCGAGCGGCATGCGTGGGTCGTCGGCGCCGCCCATCGCCTGAGGCAACCAGTCGACGTCTCCCCCGGCCGCGACTCGGCCGAGGTAGTTGAAGAGCACCTGAGGGGTCGGCGCGTGCTCGACGTCCGGCACCGAGTCACCGAGGTAACGCAGTGCGCCGTAACCGAAACCGGCTCCCGGGATGCTGCGCAGCTGCTCCTTGACGGCCTTCAGCGCCGACGCCAGCGCCTCGTCGCCGTCTGCCGCTCCGGCGTCGATCGCCACGGGATACACCGTGGTGAACCAGCCGACGGTCCGAGACAGATCGACCGCCGGTCCGCCGGGCGCGCGCACCAGGTCTTCTTCGCGTCCGTGCCCTTCGAGATCGAGCAGGACCGGACCCGGCGCGGCCTCCGCTCGACGAGCGGCCCGCCACCTCGCGGCAGCCACGGCGAACGCGGTGAGCAGCACGTCGTTGACGGATCCGGAGAACGCTGCGGGAACAGCCGACAGCAGTGGGCGCGTGAACTCGGGCGCCAGCGTGACCGTGAGAGTTTCGGCCTGACCGGCCAGATCGACCGCGGGGTCGAGTGCACGGGATCCGAGCATCGGTTCGGGAGTCGACGTCACTGCCTTCCAGAACGGCAGTTCGGCATCGAAAGATCCTGTGTGCGCGCGCTCTTCGAGCAGCGCAGACCACCTGCGTAACGACGTGCCGACGGGCGCTAGGGCGGGCTCGGCACCGGAGATGAGAGCAGCGCCCGCCTGTGCCAAGTCTTCGAGAATGATGCGCCAGGAGACGCCGTCCACTACCAGGTGGTGGCCGATCAGAAGCAGCCTGCCCGGACCGGAGGCCACCCGGAAGAGGACGGCCTGCAGCATCGCGCCGCCGTCAGGATCGAGCCGGTCGAGCGCTGCCGCGGTTTCGCCGTCGAGCCGCTCGGAAAGGAGCTCTTCCATGCTGCCCTCGACCTCGACGACGCGCAGCACGTCGGATGCCGAGGAGGGATCCCAGTGCGGCACCGACAGTGTCCACCGCTTCCCGCGAACCAACCGTGCTCGCAGGGCGTCGTGCCGCTCGAGGACGGCGGAGAGCGCTTCGCGCGCACGCTGTTCGCCGAATTCGGGCGGGGTTTGCACCAGCACCGACTGGTGGAACCGGGCGATCTGGTCTCCCGCCTCACTGATGCGGGCGAGAATCGGAGTGCCGGCCACAGCGCCGAACGCGATGTCCTCCGTGTCGACCGCTGCCATCTCGCGCCCGACCTCGGCCCGGGCGAGCGCTTCGGCGGTGCGGAGCTGGAACACCTCGCGCGGACTGATCGACAACCCTTCCCTGCGGGCATGGTTCACCAACGAGATGGCGACGATACTGTCGCCGCCGAGGGCGAAGAAGTCATCGGTGACCCCGATCGACTCCACTCCGAGGACTCCGGCCATCAACGCGCACAACGTTTCCTCGACGGCGGTACGCGGGGCGACCTTGTTCCCCGCCGCGCCGAAATCGGGTTCCGGCAGGGCCCGCCGATCCAGTTTACCGTTGGCCGTGAGCGGAAACCGGTCGAGAATCACGAAAGCCGACGGCACCATGTACTCGGGCAGTCTCGACGACGCCCACGTCCGCAGTTCGGAAACGTCCAGTGCCGAACCGGAATCGGGCACGAGGTAGGCGGCGAGATACTTGGCGCCGGTCGGCGTCTCCCGCACCACCACGGCGCTGTGCCGCACCGCGGGATGCGCGACGAGTCCCGCCTCCACATCCTCGAGTTCGAGGCGCATCCCCCGGATCTTCACCTGATTATCGGCGCGGCCGAGAAAGTCGAGCGAACCGTCGGGGGTCCACCGGGCCAGGTCACCGGTGCGATAGACGCGTGAACCGTCGGCGGCGAAGGGATTGGCGACGAAACGAGCCGCCGTCAGCGCCGACGCACCGACATACCCGCGTCCGAGCAGGAATCCGCCCGCGTAGAGCTCACCACTCGCGCCGAGCGGTACCGGGTTCAGGTGGCCGTCCAGGACATAGAGTTGGGTGCCGGGGTTGGGGCAGCCGATCGACGTCGCGATCCGTGCGGCGTCTTCCCGGTACACGACGTGTGACACACCGATGGTCGCTTCCGCCGGACCGTAACCGTGATACAGCGTCGTCGACAACTGAGCGCGGAAACGTTCGAACAGTTCCGGTGTGAGAACCTCACCGCCACACCACACATGCTTCAGTACCGACAACCGGTCCGTGCCCCGCGACAGGTCGAGAAGTACGTCGAGCATCGAGGAGACGAGGTAGACGAACGTCACCGACTCCCACGCGATGAGGTCGAGCAGGTACTGGGGGTCGCGCTCCCCGCCGTGCTCGGCCACCACCAGCCGCCCACCCGACACCAGTGGTAGCAGAATTTCGTTGACCGAGATGTCGAAAGACAAGGGGGCCTTGAACAACGACGCGTCCCCGGTTCCGAAATGCAGAATTTCGTCACGCTGCCACAGCAAGCGGGCGCACACCGCGTCGTGGCGAATCATCGCACCTTTGGGCCTGCCTGTCGATCCCGAGGTGAAGATGACGTACGCCAGTCGGGCACCCTGCACGGTGAGAGCGGGCAGGTCGGTGGAGTAGCCCGCGTACGCCCAGTCCGCCAGGTCGACCGGGACAGCGCTGCCACCGGCGTCCGCCACCCCGCCGGGTCCGGTGAGGACGAGGCTCGCCCGCGCGTCCTCGAGTACGGCAACGCGACGCTCCTGCGGCCACGACGGGTCGAGGGGAACGAAGGCGCCGCCCGCGCACACCACGGCCAGGAGCCCGACCACCATCTCGGCCGAGCGCGGCAAACCCACGGCCACAACGTCTTCGGATCCCACGCCGCGAAGCCGCAGGTGCTGGGCGAGCTGAGCCACCCGTTCACCGAGCTCGCGGTAGGTGAGGCGGATCTCGCCGGCGACCAGCGCCTCCGCGTCCGGGCTGCGTCGCACCTGCTCCTGGAACAGTTCGGGGATCGTCGCCGACTCCTGTGCGCGCCCAGAGTCGTTGAAGTCCGTCAGCAGTTGGTGACGTTCGGCCTCGGTCAACGGGTCGAGAGTGGCGATGGTCGCGGAAGGTTCGGCGACGAACTGGCCGACGAAGTGTTCGAGCCGGCGACGGTGTTCCTCGAGTTCGGCATCCAGGCCGTAGGGCGCCCGTAGATCGATCTCGATGGCTTCCGAATCCTGTCCTCCGCGAATGGAGAAGTCGAGGTCCGATACCGGTCCAGTGGCCGAACTCCGCACCCACGCCGGGAACCCGCCGAAGGTGAGCGAATGCTCGAACATCATCGAATTGATACCTGGTCCGAAAATCTGCCGGTCCGGGTCGAGCGATCGCAGGTCACGGGCTAAATCTTCACCGCGGTAACGGCCGTGCCGCAGCACCGAGACGAGTGTCGTGTCGATCCGCCGGGCCAGCGCGCCCACAGTCATGCCGGAATCGACCTGAATCCGCAACGGCAGGATGGTGGAGGCCATCCCGGGCACCCGGCGCATGTCGCGCCCGACCCGCGCCGCCATCGGCAGCGACAACGTGAGGTCGCGCCTGCCGGTGATCCGGTGGACATAGGCCACCACGATCGCGAGAGGCAGTCGCGTGCGGCGAATGCCGGCGTCGGCTGCAAAGGCGTAAAGGCCGTCGGCGTCCTCCCCGTCGATCTCGACTACCGCCGAAATCGGTGCTTCCGACCGGTCGTCGACAAGAGGGAGCAACCGCGGGGGTTCCGGTGCGTCGATCACCTGCTGCAGCCAGAATTCGCGATCGGCTGCGAAGCGCGCAGAACCGCGGTACTCGCGATCGGCGGCAAGCAGCGAGTCGAGGGGCCAGGGGCCTGCGGCGGTCTCGAGGTCGGGGTCGTCGTAACGCTCGACGACGTCACCTACCAGCAGGGTGATGCCATAGCCGTCGATGATGCTGTGGTGATAGCGCTGGTACCAGATCAACGATTCGTCGCCGGTGCGCAGCAGGGCGTGATGGAACAAGGGCTCCTCGCCCCCGACAGCGACCACGGTCTGCATGTCACGGTCCATCCAGGCATGCGCACTGGACTCCGGATCCTCGTCGGCGCGCAGGTCGACGACGTCCAAGGACCAGTTGTCGGGGGGCGTGGGCACCTGCAGGAGTTCGTCGTCGTCTCCCCGCTCGAAACGCACGTGCAGCGCCTCGGCACGTTCGACCGTCTTCCGGACAGCGGCGATCGTGCGGTTCAGATCGATCGGACCAGCGACCTCGACGACCAGCGACAGGTTGTACACCGGGCTGCCCGGGTGCAACTCCTGCCCCACCCAGACCTCGGACTGCGCGGCAGTGAGGGGCAGCGCGGTCGGCGTAGAAGCAGACGTGTGCGCGCTCTCTGCAGAGAGGAATTGAGCCTGGGCAGCCGCCGAGTGGTCCGGTGACATGGTGATCCGATCGTCCGTCGAGAGTGCTCGTCGCACGACCAGCACCCGAAGGAGTTTAGGTTAGGCTACCCACCAGCAACAACCGATTCCCGGTTTCTCCACAGGTGCCAAATATCACTGTAACGCCGGGGGCTCAACCCCTACGTCGACCGGAACGCTCAGTCCGCGAGGAACTCCAGCAGAACTTTGTTGATGACCTCGGGCTGCTCGAGGTAACCATAGTGCCCGACATCTGGGATCTCGTAGTAGCGAGCCGACGGGATGGACTCGGCGACCTCACGAGAGAGATACGGCGGGATCATCCGGTCGTCGGCAAACCCGACCGACAGACACGGTGTGGTAATCGCCCGGTACGCCTGCCGGCGGTCGAACGTGCGGTCCATCTCCATCTGGGCGCGCACACCGGCGGACGTCCGGCCGCCACTGAACTCGAAGAGGTCGAGCCAATCCCTTGCGGTGTGCGGGTCGACGAGCGAGGCCGGAGACAGATTCATCACCGCGGTGACCGCCGCCCGGTACTTGGCCGGAAGCTCGACGCCGCTGTCGTGCAGCGCGCGCTCACCCTCGGTGAGCGTCTGCTGGAAGTAGTCCATACGGGCATGACCGGCGAGGAAGGCGGCCTTGTAGACGAGGTCCGGGCGCGACAACGCGAGTTCCTGAGCGACCCGGGCACCCATCGAGGTGCCGACAACTCGTGCGGGCCCGCCGCCGAGGTGTTCGATCAGTGCCGCGGTGTCCGCAACGAGGTCATCCATCGTGATGCCCTCCACGCTCTCGGCGGAAGGAGCGATGCCGCGGTTGTCGAAGGTGCAGACACGATAGCCGGCATCAACGAGCGCGGGGGTCTGGTGGAGATCCCACACACGTCCCGGACTGCCGGTGCCCATGATGAGTACCACGAGATCGCCGGACCCTTTGACCTGGTAGTTCAAGGATATTCCGTTGATCGTGGCGATCGTCATGTCTGCCTTCCTTCCAAGGGCGGTCTCACCAAATTGGGTTGGATAGCCTAAGCTCGCATTGCTGCCGCTTCTGTGCGGCGCTGATCGTCAAGCTCGTCCAGGAGGACCGCGTTGAGAGTCGCCACACTCGGATATCAAACCTGGGGTCACCGTACCCTGAAGGCCCTGCTCGAGTCGGAGCACGAGGTCGTCCTTGCGATCACGCATCCCAAGAGCGAGCACGTCTACGAACAGATGTGGGCCGACTCCGTCGCAGATCTGGCCACCGAGCACGGCGTCCCCGTTCATATCGCGAACAAGCCCGACGAAGACTTCAAGGCGGCCCTGAAACAAGCGGACCCCGACATCATCGTCGCCAACAACTGGCGCACGTGGCTGCCGCGGGACGTGTTCGACTCGCCCCGCTACGGCACCCTCAACATTCACGACTCCCTCCTGCCCAAGTACACGGGATTCTCACCGCTCATCTGGGCGCTCATCAACGGTGAAGACGAGGTCGGGCTCACCGCGCACCTCATGGACGAGGAACTCGACGCAGGCGACATCGTCCTGCAGCGGTCCACCCCGGTCGGACCCACGGACACCGTCACCGACCTGTTCCACCGCACCGTCGACATGATCGGACCGATCACCCTCGACGCCCTCGACCTCATCGCGTCCGGCCGCACCGACTGGACACCGCAGGACCGCTCGCAGGCCACCTTCTTCCACAAGCGGGCGCCCGAGGACAGTCGCATCGACTGGACCTGGCCGGCCGACGCCATCGAGCGGCTGGTCCGCGCGCAGTCCGACCCATATCCCAACGCGTTCACCCATTACAAGGGCCAGCGCATCAGAATCCTCGAGGCCGCAGTGTCCGAGGGTAACTACGGCGGAACCCCCGGGCGTGTCTTCATCCACGAAGGCGACGGCATGGTCATCGTCGCCGGACCCGACGCCCGCACCGGCAAGAACAAGGGACTCAAGATCCGGCGCGTCCGCCTCGACGACGGCACCGAGCTGGCCGGCACCGAGTTCTTCCCCCACGGCGGCGGCTACCTAGGCTGACGCCCGTGCGCCTTTCTGGTAGTTCCCACAACCAGAAAGGCGCACGAGCGCGGAGCGCCTACCGCCCCTCCCACGCCGACCAGAGCTGCGCGTAGCGGCCGCCGGCGTCGACGAGTGCAGAGTGCGGTCCTTCCTCCACGATCCGGCCGTGTTCGAGCACGACGACGCGGTCGGCAGTGGCGGCCTGGGTGAGCCGGTGCGCCACGATCAGCGTGGTCCGACCGCGGGTCGCGGCCTCGGCGGATGCCTCGAGGTCCCGCGCCCCGGCGCTGCCGGCCTCGGCAGTTGCCTCGTCGAGGACGGCGACCGCGGGATCGGCGAGGACGAGGCGGGCCAGCGCCAACTGCTGTGCCTGCGCCGCAGTCAGTTCGTGCCCACCCTCGCCGACGACGGTGCGGACACCATCGGTGAGCGCGTTCACCCAGTCGGCCGCACCCACCGTCTTCAGTGCCATCGCCGCGTCCTCCTCGGACGCGCCGGGGGCCGCCAGGCGCAGGTCGTCGATGAGAGGCCCAGCGAATACGTGTACCTCCTGGCTGACGATGGCCACCCGACGGCGGAGTTCGCGCGGCGACAACTCCGACAGCGCGGTGCCCCCGATGCGCACCGAACCCGACGTCGGGACGATCGACCCGGCGGCAATCGCTGCGACAGTGGTCTTCCCGGCCCCTGTCGACCCGACCAGTGCGACTCGTTCGCCGTGCTCGACGCGCAGGCTGATGCCGTGCACCACCTCGTGCTCGCCGTCGTAGGTGTGCCGGACTTCGACCAGGTCGAGGGTCGATTCGGCAGCAGCCGGGACGCCTGCGACGCCACCCGCCTCGTCACGCCGAGCCACCACCCCGACGAGCCGCGCGAGGCTTGCGCCCGCCGACTGCACCTCGTCGAAGGTGTACATGAGCATGCCGATCGGATTGAACAATCGGTGGAAGAGCAGAGCGGCCGTGGTGGTCTGCCCGACTGTCACGAGGTCGCGTTGCACCAGCGCGAAGCCCACGGCGAGGATGGTGGCCAGACCGACGAATTCGGCTCTGTTGCCGCGACCGGCGAAGCGGGTGAACAGCGCGAACACGCCGACGGACAGATTCCGGGTTTTCCGCGAGGCGTCGTCGATCTGCCCGAGGTGAAGGTCTTCGAGACCGTAGGCCCGCACCGTGCGGGCACCCTGCATGCTGCTGATCAGCGCTTGCGAGCGCTCGCCCATCGCCACACGTTCGCTCGCGTAGACCGGAGCCGACCGCGGGAGATACCAGCGCATCGCGAGCGCATACATCGGCAAGGCCACCATGCCTGCGAGCCCGAGACGCCAGTCGATGCCCAGCATCGTGACGATGCTCAGCAGCACCAGAAGTATCGCCGTCACGAGGTTGGGCACCACATCGCTCACGGCCTTGCCGATCACCGCCACATCGTCGCCCACCCGGGACAGCAAGTCGCCCTTGCCGACGCGTTCGATCGTCTGCACCGGAAGCCGTAGCGCCCGGTCGACGGTCCGCTCCCGCAGGTCCGCGAGGATGCCCTCGCCGAGACTCCGGATGAGGAACGACGCACAGCCGGCGCAGACTCCGCCGATCACAGCGGCCGAGGCGATCACCGCGACCACCCACCCGATCGTCGACGGTGGGGCGCCGTCCTGCACTCGGTCGACGAGCACACCGAACACGTAGACGGGCACCAGTGCCATCCCGGCGGCAGAGGCCGCCACGAGCAGGGTGAGCAGGCTTCGTCCGCGCCGCCGGCCCAGCTCGGTTCTCAGCCATACCCAGGTGTCGCGTGCGGACGCGATGGGGAGCAGTTCACTCATCGCAGCACCGCCCGCCGGTAGTGCGCATCGTCGGCGGCCAACTGTGCATGCGTGCCCTCGGCGACGACCGTTCCCTCGTCGAGGACGACGACGCGTTCGGTCACCGACAGCAACGCAGGACTGCTCGTGAGGAGGATGGTCGTCTGGCCGCTGCCAGCGGAGTCGTGGTGCCTCGAGTCGGCGATTCCTCCGGCGATCATGTGTTCGGTCACCGCGTCCACCGCCGTCGTCGGGTCGTGCAGCACCAGCACCGGGGACCTCCTCATCAGCGCCCGGGCGAGCGCAACGCGCTGGCGTTGCCCGCCGGACAACGACGCCCCGCGATCGGTCACCTCGTGGTCGAGACCGTCCGGGTGTGCATCGATGACATCGACCGCTGCGGACGCCCGCAGCGCCGCCTGGACCTCGGATTCCGGCGCATCCGGCCGGCCTGCGGTCACGTTCGACGCCACCGTTCCGGAGAACAGGTCACCGTTGTGGGGTTCGACCAGCACAGTCCGCCGCGCGTGCCCCAAATCGGCATCCGAGAGTCGAACACCGCCGACGGTCACCTCGCCCTCGTAGCGCTCGGGCGGAACCTGCCCCGACAGCAGCGCGGCCAACGCCTCGGCGTCCTGCGGCCGATAGGCGACGACGCCGAGTAACTCACCGGACCCGACGCGAAGGTCCAGCGCTGTGAGAGACCGGTAGCTCACGCCCGACAACGACAGCTCGCTGCCGGCCGGGATGAGTCCGGAACCCGCAGGCAACAGCGGTTCGGCGTCCAGGACCAACGCCACCCGATCTGCCGATGCCCGGGTGAGCGCGAGAGATCCCGGCAGACCCGCCAGGACGCCGAGCGGTTCGATGAAGAACTGTGAGAGGCCGACCACGGTGATCAGTTCCCCGATCGTGATCCGCCCTTCCAGGGCGAACCAACCCGCGAATCCCGCGATCCCGACGGCGAGCAGTGCGCTGACGGTCATCGACACCCCGGTGAACACCGCCGAGCTTCGCGCGGTGTGGAGGGTCGCGTCGAGGGCGTCCCGGCTCGCGCTGCGGTAACGCTGCGACGCAGCGTCCTCGGCGCCGATCCCGCGGAGGGGACGAAGCCCACTCACCAGGTCGGTGGCCATGCCGGAGGCCCGCGCGACGGCGGCTTGCTGGTCGGTGGCTCGTCGGGTGATGAGCGGGGCGGCACGTTGCAGGAGACCGAGGATGACGGGCGTTCCGACGAGGACCGCAAGTCCGAGGGGGACGTCGATGAGTAGCAGGGCGACCGCCGAGCCGACGGCTGCCGTGAGGGCCGAGGCCGCGCGCGGCACGATGTCCGCGATGAAGGCGGACCGATCTGCGTCGGTCGAGGACACCGAGAGCAACTCCCCGGCGCGCAGGTCGGTGCGCACGCCGCGGGGGTCGAGTATTCGGTGCGCCACCTCCATCCTCAGCCGGTGTCCCTCGTTCTGCATCACCAGCACGAGGAATCGGGCACCGAACCGCCACGCTGTGGTGAGAACGACAAACAGCACGGCAAGAGCACACAGCCAGATCACCAGCGCCGACGTATCGCCCGTCGCGACCGCGCGGTCGACGATGACGCCGATTGCGATCGGCACGAGCGTTTCGGCCACCTGATGCAGGCAGACCAGAACTGTGCCGATACCCAGGCGCACACGATTGCGCACCAGAGCTCGACGCAGAATTGCGGCGCCACCAGTCTTCACGCAGACAACTCCCACCCTGACGGTTCCCGGCAAGTAAGCAGACCCTAACTAGAGGAACACTATCGGAAGGGCAACTAGCGTCGACGTGCCCGGTTCTCATAGAGTCGCCGATACGAACTACTGCGTTGACGCAGCAGCAAGCCCCCGAGAGGACAAGAATGGCCGCGAACACGACCGCCGAGACCGACATCGCGGACGAGGATCTCGAACCCTTGGCCGACGAGACCGCCCGCCAGGCACAGCGCGTTGTCGCTGCATACGCCGAGGACGCCGACGAGTGCAGGATGCTGCTCTCGATGCTCGGAATCGGGCCCACCGCCAAGCTCGACTGATAATTTCATCCACTTCGACCGCGAAGGAAGCCCGTGGCACTCAGCTCGGAATCGTCAGTTTCGTCATCGAGTTCGACATCTGACCCTGTCTCCGGGCAAGCCACCTTCGTCGTCGTGGCGAATCGACTCCCTGTCGATCTCGAGCGGCTGCCGGACGGCACCACCAAGTGGAAGCGGAGCCCAGGCGGACTCGTCACCGCGCTCGAGCCGATCCTTCGCCGCAACAAGGGTGCATGGGTCGGCTGGGCGGGTGTCGCAGACGCCGATCTGGAGCCGGTCGTCGAGGACGGGCTCGAGCTCTATCCCGTCCCGCTGAGCGGCGCCGAAATCCGCGACTATTACGAGGGCTTCTCCAACGCCACCCTGTGGCCGCTCTACCACGATGTGATCGTGAAGCCGGAGTACAACCGCGACTGGTGGAACGCCTACGTCGAGGTGAACCGGCGGTTCGCGGAGGCAACGTCCAAGGCGGCGGCGCAGGGTGCCACCGTCTGGATCCAGGATTACCAGCTGCAGCTCGTGCCGAAAATGCTGCGCATGCTCCGCCCCGACCTCACGATCGGCTTCTTCCTGCACATCCCGTTCCCGCCGGTCGAGCTGTTCATGCAGATGCCGTGGCGGACCGAGATCGTCGAGGGACTTCTCGGTGCAGATCTCATCGGCTTCCACCTCCCGGGTGGTGCGCAGAACTTCTTGTTCCTCGCTCGACGCCTCGCCGGCCAGCCGACGTCGCGCGGCACTGTCGGTGTCCGCTCCAAGCTCGGTGTCGTGCAGGTCGGTTGGCGGACGGTCCGCGTGGGGGCGTTCCCCATCTCCATCGACTCCGGCGAGCTGGACGAACAGTCACGTTCCAAGTCGATCCGCGACCGTGCGAGACAGATCCGCAAGGAACTGGGCAACCCGAAGCACATCATGCTGGGCGTCGATCGACTCGACTACACCAAGGGCATCGACGTCCGCCTTGCTGCGCTGCACGAACTCCTCGACGAACACCGGGTCGACCCGGCGAACACCGTGCTGGTCCAGCTGGCCACGCCCAGCCGCGAGCGGGTCGACAGCTACGTCCAGATGCGCGACGACATCGAACGGAAGGTGTCGCGCATCAACGGCGAATACAGCGAGGTCGGCCGGCCGGTGGTGCACTACATCCATCGCCCGATCCCGCGCGAAGAACTGATCGCCTTCTTCGTGGCCGCCGACGTGATGCTCGTGACGCCACTGCGCGACGGCATGAACCTCGTCGCCAAGGAGTATGTGGCCTGCCGCAGCGATCTCGGCGGCGCCCTCCTGCTCAGCGAGTTCACCGGGGCGGCGGCCGAACTCCGGCAGGCCTTCCTCTGCAATCCGCACGACCTCGACGGTGTCAAAGACGCGATGGAACAGGCGTTGAACCAGCCGCACGAAAGCGGTCGCCGGCACATGCGTGCGCTGCGTCGGCAGGTGCTCGCGCACGACGTCGACCGCTGGGCGAAGGCATTCCTCGACGCACTGTCGCACAGCGGTGCGGCCGGGCCGGCGTTGATCGCGCCGGCCGAGGCCGATGAGGCCAAGTACGCCGCCGAGGCCGACGAGGCGGACCACATCACCGAGGCCGGCGAGGCCGGTTACACGACCGAGGACAACTGACTGCGGCGTCCCAGCTGACCCGACGTGACCAGGAACGCGACGAGGTCGCGGATCGTCTCGTCGGCGGGACGAGGGACGTACCCCAGTTCGGACGCTGCCTTCGCACCGTCGATGACCGGTGCCGCGAGCAGCGCCGCCATCGCCGACCGGGACAGCACGTCGGAGCCGAACCTGGCTCCGATGGGTTCTGCGAGGGGCAGCACTCGTTCGATCACGCTGAGGGGGAACGAGTACATCGGTCCACGCCGACCTGCCGCTCGGGCGGCCTTCCGCACGGCGTCGTGCATGCCCAGCATGTGCCCCGAGATCAGATAGTTCTCCCCCGTCCGCCCCTTCTCCCCCGCGGCGATCAACCCGGCGGCCACGTCGCGAACGTCGACGAAGTCGAACGCTCCGTGCACCGCGGCAGGCACCCGGCCACGAGCAGCGTTGCGTAGCAAACTGTTTACGCGGGAGAGACCATAGTCCACGGGGCCGTACACCCCAGTGGGGTTGCAGATCACCGCGTCGAGACCGGTCTCGATCACCGCACGCAGTTCGATCTCACCGGCCCATTTCGACCTGTCGTACACCGGGATCGACGCGTCCACGGATCGCGGCGACTGCTCGTCGAGCACTCCCCCGCAGTTGCTCTGATCGAACGAGTGCACGGAACTGCAATGGACCATCCGCCGCACACCCACGGCAAGCGCAGCCTCGGCCACGGTGCGAACACCCTTGGTGTTGACGGTCCACGCCAGATCGTCCTTCTGTGCGAGGGTGATCATGGCGACGAGGTGATAGACCACCTCGACACCGTCCAGGGCCCTCTTCATCGATTCCACGTCGAGCACGTCGCCGTTCATCCAGGTGACTCCCTCGGGAGCGTGCTCGGAACGGATGCGGTCGATGGCGGTCACCTCGTGCCCCGATCGGACCAGGAGATCGAGCAGATTGGTGCCCACGAATCCCGCGGCCCCGGTTACAGCAACTTTCATCGACGACTCCCCGTTCGGTTGTGGCCCTGCGACACAACGTGATGCGTCGCAGTCGGCCCGGAAGCCCCGACAGTACTAGAACATGTTTCACTTTGTGAAGGTCCGCGCGACTCGGGTGCGGATTACCGCTACACAGTCGACATCGCTACACAGGGGTGAGTTGATCGACGAGCCAGCGGTCGTCGACCTTCTGCAGCGAGACCCGCACCCGGCTACCCGACGTGCGAGCATCCGGTGCTTCGGCACTGGTAGTGGTTTGGTTCAGATAGAGCAGGACCACCGCCTCGGTGGGAGTGGTCGACACCGGTGCGGCGGCTTGCACGGTCACCTGAACCGTCAGTTGCTTCTCCTTGGCCCCGGGAGCGATGGTTTCCTCCACCAGGGCGGTGTACTCGTCGCGGAACGAGCCGGTGATTCCGTCTGCCGCAGCAGCCAATTGGCTGTCGACATTGGCGAAGTCGTACGCCAGCATCGCAACGGCCTGCCTGCTCGCCGCGTCGACCGCCTCGGAGCGGGCCTGTTCGGCCAATTGGTCCTGGCGATGGCCGTACCAGAGGAAACCCACGGCGACAGCGAGGGCGACGATCACCAGCGCCGTCACGATCTTCAACGCTGTCGCCTTGGTGACGGCCGGGAGCTTTCGCCGTTGTTCTGTTGACGTGTCGACGTCGTTGTCGGTCATGGGACGAACTCCACCTTCGATGCGGTCAACTTCCCGTTGTCGTCACTGACGGTCACCCGCATCCGGAAGTCACGCGGCGACGGCTCGGGCTGTTCGGTGCTGGTGACCATGGTGCGGGCCGCGACGAGCACGTCGGCCGAAATGTCTGTCTCGCTCTGGATTCCCGCTTCGAGGACTTCGCCCTCGGTGGTGACGTTGGCGTCGCGGACCACACCGACGAACGGGTCTTCCCTGCCTTGGAATTCGGCCAGGAAGGCTCCTGACGCACCCGCAAGGATTCGGTCGACATCTTCTTCCGCGGTCTCCGGATGAATCGTCGTCAGGTTCAGTACGGTCTGTCGCGCCGTGTCGATGAAGGCCTGGCGCCGGTCGTCTCGTTCGCGCGCCGACCGTTGGTCGAGCAGCAGGACGACGGCGGCCACGACCAAGGCGAGAACGACGACCGCGACCGCACCGTAGGCGATCAGCGACTTCCGCGAACGACGCGTTCTCTTCTCGTCTTCGGGCGGTGGCGATGCCCCGCTCGACTTGACGGCACCCTCGGCGGCCGCCTTCTTCGTCGAGATCGTCTCTGTCACCGGTTCACGCTCGGGCTGGGGCGCTGTAGCAGGGTGCGCGTCGCTGGACTTCGCCAATACGACCGGTTGCGGCGTTCCGGTCTCACCGACCGGTGGACCCGCGTGACGTACCGCTCGCCGCCTGCTGCGCTCCTTCCGTGCCGGGGAGTCCTCCCCCACCGCGTCAGCGGCACGCTCTTGTGTCGATGAACTCAAATCTGCTGACCTGTCATCATCGTCTGCCACGTCGAGTCCTTTCTCGGCGATCCTGACGCCAGATCCGGTTGGGTGTACGTCTTACCATCCGAACCGACAAAGCTACCCGTTCCCGGGTCGTACGGGACGGCCGCGACCGGCCCACTCGGTGATCCTTCGTAGGAACTGGGGATAACAGGAACGGCCGTATACGAGGGTACATCCGGCGGCATGATCGGCCCGTACGGTGGGTTGTTACCCGCGGCCTCCCACCCGTCCCGGCACGCCTGCACGGTCGGCGCCCGGCGACCGGGGTATTCCATGCAGGGCAGGTTGCGCGCACCACGGACGACCGACGGATCATCCTGCGCCGCCTTGCAATACAGATCGTTCGGAGTCGCGATAGGTTCGGTCTGATCGCCAGTGCGCCGCTGATCCGCCGGCAGGAAACCTGTGGTGCACGCGGGCGGATCGTGGAGTTCCAGGGCGAAGTCCACGATCGCGCCGTCCTCGACCGGTCCGCCCTTGGCGGCGGTGACGAGCGCGGCGGTCAACGGTGGGTAGATGACGAGAACTTGCTCGATGCTCTTGTTGTAGATGACGCCGACCTGCCCGACGCTCACCAGGTTGCTCAGCAGGATCGGCAGGGTGGGCTGCAACTCCTGGAAAAGCTGGGTGGCTTCGACGGCCGTCCCGGGACCCTTCTCGAGCACTCCCCTGATATCGGCGTCGCTGGCCCGGAGCTGATCGGTGAAGGTGACAAGGTCCTGGGTCCAGGACCGGATGGCGTCACTGCTGACGGTCTGCGTATCGAGCAGTGGGCCGATCTGTTCGATCAGGTCTATCGTCTCGTCGCTGTTGGCATCCGCCTCTTCGACGAAGAGACGAGCCGAGTCGATGAGCCGCTGGAGGTCGGGGCCGGAACCGTTGAACGCGGTGAACGCCTCGTCGATCACCGTTTGCAACCGAGTATCGGAGATACTGGCCAACAGCGCGTCGGCCTGATCGAGCATCTCGCCGACATCCTGCGGTACGGCGGACCGATCCCGTGGAATCACGTCACCGTCCGCAAGATCCGGGCCCTCCGACGTCCGCGGAATCAGGTCGACGTACTGCTCGCCGATGGCCGACACACTCTTCACCACTGCGTCGACGTCGGCGGGAATCTTGTAGCTGCTGTCGAGCGACAGCTGGGCCTCGACCCCGTCGTCGGTGAGCACGACACGATCGACGACACCGACATTGGTTCCCCGGTAAGCAACGTTGGCGTGGGAGTACAGCCCTCCGGTGGACGGCAGTTGCACCACGACGTCGTAGCGCCCGATGCCGAACATGACCGGCACCTTCACATACTGGATCGACATCACCACGAGGCCGATCACCGTGAGGATCGAGAAGATGATCAACTGGATACGAACGAATTTTCTCATGGTGCCGGGGCCCCTCCCAGTTGCGGCGGAAGGCCGGGAATCTGCGGGAGACCGGGAATCTGCGGCAGGCCGGGGAGAGCGGGTGCCTGCGGGGGTTTCGGTGCCGGCGGAGGGGCGGGCAGCAGCGGAATCTGCAGCGGGTCGCCGGACTGTCCGGCCACACCCGCGAGCGAACCGACAGCTCCCTCCACTCCACCGAGTGATCCACCCAGGGCCGTACCGGTCAGGAAGTTGCTGTCGACCCTCGCCGCACTCAGGTCGACGGTCATCATCAGGTTCGCGTAGTCGCCTCGAATGGCCTTGTCCATCGTCCTCATCGGGAACGGGTAGGTGAGCATCAGGGTCAGGACGTCGGTGAGTGCGCTGCCCGAATTGGCAAGTTCCGCGAGCACCGGTGTGAGGTTACGCAGGTTCTGTTCCAGCTCTTCCCCGCTGCTCTCGACGAGACGGGTCGCGGTGTCGCTGAGTTTGCCGAGCTCCACCAACGCCGTCGTCAGATCCTGACGCTGCGCAACAAGCACTTCCAAGCCAGGTGGGATGTCGTCGAGCGCTGCCTCGAGTGTGGGCTTCTGCTGGTTGACGGTGACGGAGAGTCGATCGAGCCCCTCCATGGCACCGATGATGTCGCCGCGCTGTCGGTCCAGGCTCGTGACCAACCGGTCGAGTTGTGGAAGCAGGTCACGGACCTCGGCCTCTCGCCCGCCGAGTGCAGCGTTCAATTCTTCGGTGATGTCCCTGATCTGGGCGATACCTCCGCCGTTCAGAACCACAGACAAAGACGACAGCGTCTGCTCCGTCGTCGGGTATGCCCCTGCATGCTCGATCGGGATCACGTCCCCTTCCGCCAACCGGCCCTCGGGCTCCGCGTCGGTGGGCGGCGCCAACTCGAGATGCTGCGAGCCCAGGAGGCTGGTCTGGCCGATCTTGGCGGTCGCATTGGCGGGCAGTTCGACGTCGTTGTTCAACGAGACGGTCACCTGCGCGTGCCAGTCCTTCACGTCGATTCCCGTGACGGTACCCACGGTGACGTCGTTGACGCGGACCGGTGAATTCTGCGAGAGAGTGGTGACATTGGGCATCTCGATCTCGACGGTGTACGCGTCACCGCCGGTGCCTTCCGTTCCCGGAAGGGGAAGCGAATTGAGACCCTCCCACTCACAGCCGGTCATGGTCAGCGACAAGGCGAGCACCCCGGCCGCGATCCCGCCACCCCGCACGTGTCTGCTCCCGAACCCGGTCATCGTCCACCTCCCGGCTGCAGCAGGTCGTTCAAGTCCCTCGGCACCGCGACGGTCGGTATTCCGGCCAGCGCACCCGTCGCCGGCGGTGCGGACCGCGGGGGTACCGATCCGGCCAGGCTCGGCGGACTGTACTGAAGCTGATCCGGGAACGCGTTCACACCCGTCGTGGGATTGCTGAGAATGGGCAGGTAGTTCATCGTGAGCGAGTTCAGCACCGGCGACAGGTATTGCGTGCACAGATCGGCGCTGCGCTGGGAATCGTTGGCTTGCAAACTTTGGATCGCCCCACACATGAAGTTGACGGGGTTGCCGAAGTTCGCGAATGCCACGGCTCCTACCAAGGACCCCTGCGCCGGCTTGTAGATGTTGCTGAAGTTGGCCAATGCCGTAGGGGCGACGTGCAGCGTCTGTTCCAGCTGCGGTCGCTTGTCGGCGAGCACCTGGGTGGCATCGGCCAGGCGGCCGACCTGCTCGGTGAGCGCGGCCCTGTTCTCGACGACGAACCGGTTGACGTCGCCCAGTGCGAGATCCAGGTCGACCAGGGCGGTGCCGAGTTCGTCCGAATTGGTGGCGAGCAAGTTCGACACCGAGGCGAGCCGTCCCTCGAACTGCACGATTTGCTCGTTGCTCGACGACAGGGCTGCTACGAATGTTTGCAGGTTCCGGATGGTGGAGAACAGATCGGTCCGTCCGTCGGACAGCGTCCGCATGGTCTCCGACAGTTCACGCAGCGTGTTGCGCAGGGATTCACCATTGCCGTCGAGGTTGTTCGCTGCGGTGTCGATGAACGTTCCCAGCGATCCCTGCGGGTCGGCGCCCTGCGGTCCGAGCGCTTCGGACAGTTTGTTCAGCTCCGACTTGATCTCGTCCCACTCCACCGGCACCGCGGTGCGCTCCACCGGAATATCTGCACCGTCCTGCATGGTCGGCCCCCCGGCATAGACGGGCGTCAGCTGGACGAACCGGCCGGACACCAGGCTCGGCGCAACGATGATTGCCTTGGCGTCGGCGGGGATGTCCACACTCTTGTCGACGCTCATGGTGACCTTGGCGAAGTCGGGACCCGGCTCGATCTCGCCGACAGTGCCCACCTTGACGCCCAACACACGCACGTCGTCCCCGGAATAGAGGCCGGTCGTGGTCGGAAAGTACGCGGTGATGGTGTTCTCGAACAGTCGCGGCAGAATGACGACCAAGCCGCCGACGATCAGGGCCACCACGACGCCGGCGATCGCACCGCGAATCCACCACTTCTTCCGCGCACCGGTTTCTTCTGTGTGTGTCATCGCGGCCTCAGCTCGAGGGACGGCCCGGTCTGCAGGTAGGCCTGCAGGTCGTTCGGCAGATGCTCCGGCCACAGGATCGCGTCGTTCAGCCCCTGCAGCAGGTTGCCGATGCCGATGTTGTAGACGTACGCCATGAAGAAGGGTCCGCTCCCCACAGATTCACCCAGCTGCGTCGCGTACGGTGCGAGGCCGTCGAGCGCCTGCGAAATGTTGTCCTTGTTGCGTTGGAGGATGTCGACCACGGAGTTCAGCTTGTCGAGCGTCGGCTTCATCTGCTCCTGGTTGTCCTGCACCAGGCCCGTCAGTTGCCTCGACACCGCAGAGATGTTCACGATCAATTGGCTGATCGCGGCCCGGCGACGGTCGAGTTCACCCAGCAGTTCGTTGCCGTCGACGATCAGCGAGTTGATCTGGCCGCTGCGCTCGGCGAGTATGCCCGTCACGTTCTCGGCGCGAGAGAGCAACTGCTTCAGCGTTTCGTCGCGTGAATTGATGCTTTCCGACAACCGGGTCAGCCCGTCGAGCGCGGTGCGCAGCTCCGGAGGGGTGTTCTCGAGCGCACCCGACATCGCGTTCAGCGCGTCGTTGACCTGATCGGTATCGAGCTCGGAGACCGTCGTGGTGAGGTCACCGAGTGCATCGTTGAGCGAGTAGGGCGAATTGGTGCGGTCCAGCGGGATTGTCGATCCCACCGGCAGCGTCTCCGTTCCTCGCGGAGTGACCGCAAGCGACTTGCGGCCGAGAATGGTATTCGTCTTGATATCCGCCTCGGTCACATCACCGAGTGCTATGCCGTCCTCGACAGTGAAGGTGACGAGCACGTGCTGCCCGTCCAGCTCGACGTCGGAGACCTTGCCCACGTCGACCCCCGCCAGGGTGACCGTGTCACCTGCCATCAGGCCACCGGCGTCCTCGAACATGGCATTGTAATGTGTTCCGCCCGAGAGGAACTGGAGCTGGTCGTACTGGAGGGTGGCGATCACGATCATGGCGGAGACTGCCACACCGATCAGCCCGACCTGGACGGGATTGCGTTCTTGTCTCATGGTTACGGTGCACACCTCCCCGCTGTCTGCCCGCCTGGCATGTTGAGAAGCAGGTCCGAGCCCTCCGGTCCGGTGAACTTGAACTTGACCGTGCACACGTACATCTGGAAGAAGCTGCCGTACGTGCCGATTCGGATGAGTCGGCGATAGGCGTCCGGCAGGTTCTGGAGCACCCAATCGAGAGTCTCTTCGCCCATCTGCAGCTGTGTCGCAGTACGATTCGCCTCCGCAACGGTGCTCTGCAGCGGCGGGCGGACGCCTTCGAGCAACTCCGCAAGGTCTCCTGTGCCGCCGGCGATCCTCGGGATGGCGTCACCGATCGGATCGCGGTCCTGCGCGAGGCCGCTTACCAATTGCTGCAGTTGATCGAGAGTGGACCTGAACTGATCACCGCGGTTGTTGATGGTTCCGAGAACCTCGTTGAGGTTGGTGATGACCTCGCCGATCAACTGGTCGCGGTCCGCGAGTGTGTTGGTGAACGAACTGGTACTGCCCAGCAGTGACACGAGTGTGCCGCCCTGCCCCTGGAAGACCTGCACCAACGCCGCCGAGAGATCGTTGACTTGCTGCGGATTCAGCGAACGCAGGAGCGGCTTGAACCCACCGAGCAAGAGGTCCAGGTCGAGTGCGGGCGATGTCTGATCCACCGGGATGGACCCGCCCTCCGGAAGCGGCTCCACCGACCCCGCACCCTCGAGGAGTTCCATGTAGCGGTCACCGACGAGGTTCTCGTATCGGACCGTAGCTTTCGTTCCCTCGAACAACGAGTACTTCGACTCCACGTCGAACTCCACGTCGGCAAGGTTGTCGTCGTCGATCTTCACGTTCTTGACCGCGCCGACCGGCACACCCGCAATGCGTACCTTGTCACCCGGTTTGAGGCCGGACACATCGACGAACGTCGCCGAGTAGTCCTTGGACGTGCTGAAACGGTACTGGCTGAATACCACTGCGAGACCCACGAAGATCAGGGTCATCACGGTCGCGAAGATCGCCAGCTTGACGGTTGTGCTTCTCACGGTCACTGCCCACCCGGCTCCGGGTAGACACCGGCGAACAAAATCTGGAAGACCTTCGGCATGTGTACCTGTACTTCGGTCGACGGCACGAACGGCACAGTACCCGTGTCAGCGACGAGGAACTTGGCGTGCACGTTCGGATCAGGATTCGGGAGGCCGGCGCAGTTGGGTCCTCCGGACGCGTTCACCTTCGGCAGATCCTCCGGGTAACTGTAGGGCTCCTGGCCATACATGAAGCTCGCACTCAACGCGATTCCCGGCTGATTGCCGCCGATGAGTTGTTCGGCAAGGGGAATGACGTTGTTGAGGCCGACGAGGAAGCAGGAGATCTCCGGCGAATATTCCGCCAGTAGATCCGTGGTGGGGAGCAGGAGGTCGACGGTGTCCGTCAGGCCCTGCTCGTTGTCGGTCAGCACCGTATTCGCCGTGTCGGCCAATCCCGTGGCGTTCAACAGCACTGCGTCGAGATTGTCCTGTTCCTCGACCACCATGCGGCTGGTAGCGGTCACGTTGTCGAGGGTTTGCAGCAGTTCCGGGGCGGTGTCGGCGTAGACGTTCGTGACCACGGCGGCCTTCGCCAGATCCTCCTGCAACTGAGGGAGACTGGGGTTCACCTTGGCGAGATAGCGGTCGCTCTGCTCGAGCAGGGCACCGAGTTCGTCGCCGCGACCGCGCAGCGCGGAGGCGATGGCCCCCAGCGTCGCGTTGAGCTTCTCGGGTTCGATCTGATCGAGCACATCCGTCAGATGCTGGAAGACCGAGTTGAACTCGACGGTGACGTTGTCGGAGGCGATGACGGCGCCCGGTTCGAGATGCGTGGTGGCGGGATCTTCCGGCATGACGAAGTTGACATATTTGGCGCCGAATACGGTAGTCGACTTGATCTCCACCGCGGCGTTGGAAGGGATCAGCGACATCATGTCGGGGTACATGTCGAGCTTCAATTCGGCACCGTCGGTGACATGCTCGACGGAGCCGACGCGACCGACCTCGACGCCGAGCAGCTTCACCTTCGCGTCCGGTTCCATCACCAGGCCCGCCCGGTCGGAGGTGACCGTGACCGGTGTCGATTCCGTGAAAGCGCCGTTGAACATGGCCAGCGAGAAGGCGATGATCGCCAGCAGACCCGCGACGAGGACGAGAGCCGCGAGCTTCTTCTTTCCGCCCGAATCAGTCATCTACCGGCACTCCTATCCCGAAAGGTTGAAGTTGCCGGAACCGCCGTATATGGCGAGGGAGATGAGGAGGGTCACCGTGACCACCGCTATCAGCGACGACCGCACCGCGTTGCCCACGGCCACGCCGACTCCGACGGGACCACCCGACGCGGTGAAGCCGTAGTAGGTGTGGATGAGCATGATGGCGATCGCCATGACGATGGCCTGCGCGAACGACCACAGAATGTCCGTCGGTATCAGGAAGGTCGAGAAGTAGTGGTCGTACACGCCGGCGGACTGGTCGTAGAGAACCACGGTGGCGAATCGGCTGGCGATGAAGGATGCGATCACCGCGAGGGCGTAGAGCGGAACGATCGCGATCATTCCGGCCATCACCCGGGTGCTGACGAGGTACGGGATCGAGGGGATCGCCATCGTCTCGAGGGCATCGATTTCCTCGGACACACGCATGGCACCGAGCTGGGCGGTCGAGCCTGCCCCGATCGTGGCCGCGAGTCCGATACCCGCGATGACCGGGGCCGCGATGCGCACGTTGATGAACGCGGCGAAGAAGCCGGTGAGCGCCTCGACACCGATGTTGCCGAGCGAGCTGTATCCCTGCACGGCGATGGTGCCTCCGGTGAAGAGCGTCAGAAATCCGACGATCACCACGGTTCCACCGATCACCGCCAGCGCACCCGTGCCCATGCTGATCTCGGCGATGAGCCGCAGAGTTTCCTTCGGGTACCGCCTCACCGCACGAGGGGCCCAGGCGATGGCGCGCGCAAAGAACAGCGCCTGCTCGCCGAGCCGGTCTATCGAACGGGACGTCGACGCGAATTGCCGGCGTGTGCGGGGAAACCGCCCGGCCGCTGCGAGAGCCATCTACTCCACCACCATGTCGATCACCCTGCCGTCAGCTTGATGCCGACGGCGGTGACGAGAACATTGACCACGAACAGCGCCATGAACGAAAAGACGACGGTCTGATTGACGGCGTCACCGACACTCTTGGCGCCACCTTTCACGTTGAGGCCGAGATAGGACGCGACAAGACCCGCGATCATGCCGAACAGACCGGCTTTGACCTCCGAGATCACGAGCTCACCGAACCCCGTGAGAAGTGTGATGCCGTTGACGAAGGCCCCCGGATTCACATCCTGGATGTACACCGAGAAGACAAACCCACCGAGAATCCCGATAGTGCAGACCAGGCCGTTCAACAGCAGGGCCACGACGGTCGAGGCGAGCACGCGGGGTACGACCAGCCGATGAATCGGGTTGATACCGAGCACCCGCATCGCGTCGATCTCTTCGCGGATCGTGCGGGCCGAGAGGTCTGCGCAGATCGCGGTGGCGCCCGCCCCGGCCACGATGAGCACTGTCACGATAGGGCCGACCTGGGTCACGGTGCCCAGCGCCGCACCCGCGCCACTGAGATCCGCGGCACCTATCTCCCGGAGGAGGATGTTGATGGTGAAGCTCACCAGAACGGTGAACGGGATGGCGACCAGCACCGTGGGAACCATCGAAACCCGGGCAACGAACCACGCCTGGTCCACGAACTCGCGACGCTGGAAGGGCCTCGAGAACACCGCCCTGAGCGTCTCGGCCGACATCGTGAAAAACCCGCCGACAGCGCGCAATGGCACCTCGAGGAGGTCTACCATTCGTCCTCCTCGTCCCTGATCGCACCCAGCACCGACTGTTGATTGAGCCCAGCCCCCCAACGGCCTGTGACTCAGGTCATATTAACTAGAACGTGTTCACCTGTCAAAAAGAGTCATTCATCAGCAAGAATCGTCCCACATCGAGCACTCCGAAGAGGGCGTTTTCGTCCAAAAGAAGAGCCGCGATGCGTCCACGTCGAACATCGACCGGGTACGCCTAAAGCGTTATCACACAGCAGGTTTGACTAGGACACGTCGGCTGCCTACCGAACCCGGACCGGGCCGCCTGCACGCCGCTGCGTGGACGTCACTCAGCCCTCGCCATGGAGGTGTCG
Source organism: Rhodococcus sp. WAY2 (assembly GCF_009859915.1). NCBI lineage: Bacteria > Bacillati > Actinomycetota > Actinomycetes > Mycobacteriales > Nocardiaceae > Rhodococcus > Rhodococcus sp. WAY2. The sequence continues at coordinate 1,048,922 of NZ_CP046572.1, read as the reverse complement.
ACGCGCGGAATCGACGGTAAAACTAGAACACGATCTAGCGTGTGTAGGCACATCGCTGCCTCCCCCCGTCGCACCGTCTCGACCCCAGCCGGTCGCTGTGTATTTTTACCCAGTATCGCCCATCACGCGGGTATTACCTGGGAAAACGGGCGGTAACGCCGGATGTGTCGCCGACCGCGCCGCGACGGCTCGTTCAGCCCAGCTCACGCAGGGCAGCCGACGCCGAGAAGGTCGCGGCCGGATCGCGTTCACCGAAGTAGCTGCCGAGGCTCTCGGCCAGACTCGCCGGCGTCCATCGAGAGTCTGTCGCGTCGAACCGGCGCTCGACGACCGGAGCCGCCATCAACGCGACCATCGGGCCATAGACCACGAAGAGCTGCCCGTTGACGGTGTCGGCCGCGGGCGAGGCGAGGTAGGTGACCAACGCCGCCACATGCTCCGGCGACAGTGGGTCGATCCCCTCGGCCGGCGCCTCACCGAAGACGTTTTCCGTCATCGACGTGCGCGCGCGGGGACAGATCGCGTTGGCCCGTACTCCGTAGCGAGACAGCCCGCGCGCGGCGGAGAGGGTCAGAGCCGTGATGCCTGCCTTGGCCGCACCGTAGTTGGCCTGCCCCTCGGGCCCCAGCAGGCCTGCCTCCGAGGACGTGTTGATGATGCGGCCGTACACGGGCGCACCCGCCTCCTTGGATTTTCCACGCCAATAGGAGGCGGCGGAGCGGCAGAGCAGAAAGTGCCCGCGCAGATGCACCTTCAGTACCAGATCCCAGTCTTCGTCCGACATGTTGAACAGCATGCGGTCCCGCGTGATCCCGGCATTGTTGACGAGAATGTCGAGGCTGCCGAATTGGCCCTGCGCCGCTTCCATGATCGCGTCGGCAGTGGACCGTTCACCGATGTCGCCGGCGACGAATTCGACCTTGGCGCCCAAACCTCGGATCTCTTCGAGTGTTTCTTCGACGGCGTCGGAGGCCACCAGGTCGTTGACCACGACGGACGCACCCGCTCGCGCCAGACCGATCGCCTCGGACTTCCCGAGCCCGGATCCGGCGCCGGTGACGACGCCTACCTTGCCGTCCAAGTTCACATCGCGGTCAGCAACATCATTCATGAAGCGGCACTCCTGGTCGTCTGCAATCGCCGCCGGGCTGCACACCCGGCGCCACGGTGGACGTCGTCACTGTAGAACGTGTTCTCGTTTTGGGCAACGACGGTCAGGGGTGTTCGGTAAGCGCCGCCCTCGGACACTGCGCGATGGCAGTCCGCACGTCTTCCTCCCGGTCAGCGGGTGGATGAGCGGTCGAAATATGCAGATTGTCGTCGTCGTCGAGGTCGAAGATGTCGGGGGCAATCCCTACGCACACACCGTTGGCCTCACACCGGTCGAAATCGACTCTGACCTCCATGGCAACCCTCACTTCTCCTCGTCACGTCGCTCGTCGACCCGGGTGCCGCCGGGCTGCGGCGCACACCGTTCCTGCGATAACACTAGAACCTGTTCCAGTCGTGTGCAATGATTCGTTTCACGACTGCGAGCAGGCCCACCGAGCGCGCTCCCCAGCCGGTTGGGCCGACTCCCCGCCATCGCACCGTAGAGACTGGAACGTGTGCCAGATGCGACGAGTTCCGGGCCTTCGGACTGGAGAGGTATTTCGATGCACATCACCTACACGCCACAGCAACAGGCGCTGCGCGAAGAACTGCGCGCCTACTTCGCGCAGTTGATGACGCCGGACCGGCGGGAGGCTCTCGCCGCCACCACCGGCGAGTACGGCGAGGGCAACGTCTACCGCGACGTCGTCGCGCAGATGGGCAAGGACGGCTGGTTGACGCTCGGCTGGCCGAAGGAATACGGCGGCCAGGAGCGTTCGGCGATGGAGCAGCTGATCTTCACCGACGAGGCCGCCATCGCCGGTGCCCCCGTGCCATTCCTCACGATCAACTCCGTGGCCCCCACGATCATGCACTTCGGTACACCTGAGCAGAAGTCGTTCTTCTTGCCGAAGATATCCGCGGGCGAACTGCACTTCTCCATCGGATACTCCGAGCCCGAGGCAGGGACGGACCTTGCAAGCCTGCGCACCACCGCCGTCAAGGACGGTGACGACTATGTGATCAACGGCCAGAAGATGTGGACGAGCCTGATCGCATACGCCGACTACGTGTGGTTGGCCTGCCGGACCGACCCCGAGGCGAAGAAGCACAAGGGCATCAGCATGCTGATCGTGCCCACCACGGCCGAAGGATTCTCGTACACACCCGTCCACACGATGGCCGGTCCCGACACCAGCGCCACCTATTACCAGGACGTGCGCGTACCGTCCTCCGCACTCGTCGGTCCCGAACACGGTGGTTGGGCGTTGATCACCAACCAGCTCAACCATGAGCGTGTCGCGCTCACCTCGGCCGGACCGATCCTCACCGCACAGCGGGAAGTGCGGGAGTGGGCGCAGAACACCAAGTTGCCGGACGGCCGCCGCGTCATCGACCAGGAATGGGTTCAGATCAATCTGGCCCGGGTCCATGCCAAGGCCGAGTATTTGAAGTTGATGAACTGGGAGATCGCCTCGTCGACCGGGGCAAGCGAAGCGGGGGATGATTCAGCGCATGCCCCGGGCCCAGAGGCGGCGTCGGCCAACAAGGTCTACGGAACCGAGTTCGCCACCGAGGCCTACCGACTGCTCATGGAAGTCCTCGGCCCGTCGGCCACGCTTCGGCAGAACTCCCCCGGCGTCCTGCTGCGCGGACGCATCGAACGGATGCACCGTTCTTCCCTCATCCTCACTTTCGGTGGCGGAACCAACGAGGTGCAGCGCGACATCATCGGTATGACCGCCCTCGGCCTGCCCCCTGCGAAGCGTTAGGACACGACCATGGATTTCACCCTCACCGAGGCGCAACAGGATCTGGCCGGTCTCACCCGGAGCATCGTCACGGATCTCGTCACGAACGACCGCCTGCGGGAGCTCGACGTGGCCGAAGACCGCCTCGATCGCGAACTGTGGTCCACACTCGGCTCGTCCGGTGTCCTGGGCGCCGCACTACCGGAGTCGGTGGGCGGCGATGGTTTCGGCGTTCTCGAGCAGTGCAGCATCCTGGTCGAACTGGGCCGGGCCGTCGCACCGGTCCCCTACCTTTCATCCATCGTCATGGCGGCGGATGCGCTCGCGCGATACGGCAACGAACAACAGCGTGCGGAGTGGGCAGTTCCCGCAGCGGCCGGTGCGAAAATCCTCACCGTCGCCCTCGACGAAGAACTCAACGACGACCCGGGCGCTCCGGTCACCCACGCCGAACCCGCGCCGGGCGGCTGGACCCTCGACGGCACGAAGATCGTCGTCGACGCGGCGCCGTCGGCAGAGTTGTTCCTGGTGCCGGCGACGACCCCGGACGGCGTGGCGGTGTTCCTCGTGCGCCCCGACGACGAAGGGGTGACCGTCACCAGGCAGCAGACCGTCGATTTCGCCAGCACCGGCGAGGTGGCGCTGCACGGAGTCGTCCTCGGCTCCGATCGACTCCTGGGCACCGTCGAGCAGGGCAGCGAGATCGTCGATCGGCTCGTCGAACGAGGATCTCTCGGCGCCTGCGCGTACCAGTACGGCGTGCTCGATCAGGCTCTGACGCTGACCGCCGCCTATGCCCGCGAACGGGTGCAGTTCGGCAGGCCGATCGGCAGCTTCCAGGCCGTGGCTCAGCGACTCGCCGACGCGTACATCGACGTCAAGGGCGTCCGGCTCACTCTGTGGCAGGCAGCGTGGCGGCTCAGCGAAGGACTGCCCGGCGAGGGCGACGTGCAGACCGCCAAGTTCTGGGCGTCCGACGCCGGTCACCGGGTGGCCCACACGGCGGTTCACATTCACGGCGGTGTCGGGCTCGACCAGGATCATCCCGTGCACCGGTACTTCCTCGCGGCAAAGGCCCTCGAGTTCCGGCTCGGCTCCGCCACCCGGCAGCTCCGGACCCTCGGCGCCGAACTGGCCACCGTCCCCGCATGACGGCGACACTCGCACGCACGGTGGCGGACCTGCTTCGAGGTGTCGCCGACAGCGAGTCCGAGGGGCTGTACTTCGAGGACCGTTTCCTGTCCTGGTCAGACCACCTGCGGGCGAGCCTGCAGCGCGCCGCGGTACTCGATGATCTTCTCGATCTCGAACGCCCGCGGCATTTCGGTGTGCTGATGGACAACGTGCCCGAGTTCTCGCTCCTCGCGGGTGCGGCGGCGCTTTCCGGCGCAGTCCTCGTCGGCCTCAACACCACCCGGCGCGGCGACGCGCTGGCCCGCGATGCGGCGCTCGCCGACTGCCAGGTCATCTTTACCGAGAACAGTCGTTCGGATCTGCTCGACGGACTGCTGCTCGAGGTCCCGGTGATCAACGTGGACTCCGCGGAGTGGGCCGACATGCTGTCTGTACAGCGGCCATCTTTCGAGCAGGTAACGCCCGAGCCCGACGATCTCTTCATGCTCATCTTCACCTCCGGGACGAGCGGCGACCCCAAAGCCGTGCGCTGTACGCACGCGAAGATCACCGGGCCCGGCCTGATGCTCGCCGAGCGGTTCTCGCTGTCCGCGGACGACGTCGTGTACCTGTCTATGCCGATGTTCCACTCCAACGCCATGATGGCCGCCTGGTCTGTGGCGCTCGCAGCCCGTAGCTCGATCGTGTTGCGGCGCAGGTTCTCCGCGTCCCACTTCCTCGCCGATGTCCGGCGATACGGGGTCACCTACGCAAACTATGTGGGAAAGCCGCTGTCGTACGTGCTGGCAACGCCGGAGGAGCCCGACGACGCCGACAACACGCTGCGAGTGATGTACGGCAACGAGGGATCCGCTTCCGCGGTTGCCGCATTCTCCCGGCGTTTCGGCACGCAGGTCGTCGACGGATTCGGTTCCACCGAAGGCGGAGTGGCCATTTCCGCTACTCCCGGCTCACCGCCGGGCGCACTCGGGCGGCTCCCCGACGGAATCGCGATCCTCGACCCGGAGTCGGGTCTGCCCTGTCCCCCTGCCGAATTCGATGCATCCGGTCGCCTGGTCAATGCCGAGGCCGCCACCGGGGAACTCGTCAACGTCAACGGTCCCGGCGCCTTCGCCGGCTACTACAACAATCCGGAGGCCGACGCGGAGAGAATCCGGGACGGAAAGTACTGGAGTGGCGACCTGGCCTACCGCGATGCCGACGGATTCGTGTACTTCGCCGGCCGCAGCACTGGATGGTTGCGCGTGGACGGCGAAAACCTCGGCTCCGCGCCCATCGAACGAATCCTGCTGCGCTACGACGGGTTCGCGGAGGTGTCGGTGTATGCGGTACCCGACGCCGAGGTCGGCGACCGGGTGATGGCCGCAGTCGTGCCCACCCGCGAATTCGACCCCGTCGACTTCGCGGAGTTCCTCGACGCCCAGACCGATCTCGGTCCGAAACAGCGCCCGACCTTGGTGCGGGTGTGCTCCGAGTTTCCCCGCACGGCCACGTTCAAGGTACTCACGCGCACACTCAGCGCGCAGCGATGGAACTGCGCAGATCCTGTGTGGGTCCGCGATGGTACCGGCTACTCCCGCCTGTGAATCCTGTGAATGACGGGCGGCGAAGTACGCTCCCGCCTACTTCGCCACCCCAGTACCGCTACTTGTACGAAACGAGCCGGGACACCGCCGCCTCGAAGCCGGAGACGAGCTCGTCCATCACCTCGGACACCGGCCGGATTTCGTTCATCCGGCCGACAATCTGTCCTACCGGCATCGCGACGACGTCCGGATTCTCCGAAGCGGCGATCCGCTGGTGAGCGTCGCTGACCAACAGATTCTGCAACGGCATCGGCAGCGGCGCCGGCGCTTCCGGCTTCGACCACGCATCGGTCCACTTGGTCTTCAGCAGGCGCGCGGGCTTACCCGAGTAGATGCGGGACCGCACCGTGTCGGCCGAGGTCGCACCGAGCAAGGCCCGTTGGATGGCGGATGGTCCGTCGGCCGACGCACTGCCGAGCTTGTACTCCGACGTCGTGAGCCAGTACGACCCCATCCAGACACCGGACGCCCCGAGCGACAGTGCGGCCGCCACCTGACGGCCGCTTCCGATGCCGCCGGCGGCCAGCACTGCAGCGGAATCGCCTACCGCGTCGACGATCTCCGGAACCAGCACCATCGACGCGATCTCACCGGTGTGCCCGCCCGCTTCATATCCCTGCGCGATGACGATGTCGACGCCGTTCGCAACGTGCCTGCGCGCATGCTCGACCGCCCCGGCGAGCGCCGCCACGGGAACACCCTTGGCGTGGGCCTGATCGATGACATCCTTGGGCGGCGAGCCCAGTGCGTTGGCGATCAGGGCGATACGGTGATTGAGCGCGACATCGACATGCGAGCGGGCAACCGAGTGAAGCCAGCCGAGCACCCCCGTCGCATGCTCGGTGCCCGTTTCCAACGGCGGCACACCCAGCTCGTCCAGGGTGCGGTTGACGAAGGCACGATGTTCCGCCGGAATCAGCGACTCCAGGTCCACCGACGTGCCCTCCGTCGGGATCTTGGCCGGCATCACGATGTCGACGCCGTACGGTTTCCCGTCGGTGTTCTCGTCCATCCACGTCAGGACGGCCTCGAGTTCCTCCGGATCGTTGAACCGAACACAGCCGAGCACGCCCAGGCCGCCGGCCCGCGAAATAGCCGCGGCCACATGCTCGGAGGGCGTGAACCCGAAGATGGGGTACTCGATGCCGAACTTCTCACTCAAAGCTGTGTGCATTACGCGCCTTTGCTCGTCACGGTGTCGCTCTGGGCCGAACCGTTGCCATTGTGGTCGTCGGCGGGTCGGGATTCCGTTTGCTCTTTGGCCCAGCGGTAGTCGGGCTTACCTGCAGGCGAACGTTTGATCTCGTCCACGAACCACAGGCTGCGCGGCACCTTGTATCCGGCGATTTCCTTACGCGCGGCCGATGCGATCTCGTGTAGGCCGGGACGCGCCCCGCCGCGCGTCTGGACGACGGCAGCGACGCGCTGCCCGAATCGCTCGTCGGGCACACCGACCACCAGGGCGTCGAACACGTCGGGGTGCGACTTCAGCGCGCCCTCCACCTCTTCGGGGAAAATCTTCTCGCCGCCGCTGTTGATACAGACCGAACCACGTCCGAGCATCGTGACGGTGCCGTCCGCCTCCACCTGCGCGAAGTCGCCGGGGATCGAGTAGCGGACACCGTGATACTCCCGGAACGTCGCCTTGGTCTTCTCTTCGTCCTTGTAATAGCCGATCGGGATATGTCCTTTGCGCGCGAGAATGCCGACCTTGCCCGAGCCGGGCTCCACCGGGTTCCCGTCGTCGTCGATGACCGAGGTGGAGGCGTCGATCTTCACCGTCGGCCCGCCGCCGTGCGATTTGCCCTTCTCCACCACACTCAGTCCGCCGAAGCCGGTTTCGGACGAGCCGATCGAATCGGTGATCATCCGATTGGGCAGCAGTTCCAGGAACTTCTCCTTGATACTGGGCGAGAACAGCGCCGCCGAACTGGCCATCAGAAACAGCGACGACAGGTCGTACGGCTCACCGGTGGCCGGGTTGCCCTCGATCAGGGCGTCGAGCATGGGTCGCGCCATCGCGTCGCCCGTGATGAAGACGAGATTGACCTTGTGCTGGTCGACGATGCGCCAAACGTCGTGGCCGTCGAACTCCGGGTGCATCACGCACTTGCCGCCACCGAACAAGCTTTGGAAAGTGGCCCACTGGCTGCCGCCGTGAATCATCGGCGGGATGGGGAAGCGGGTCATGCCGCCGGTCTCGGCACCCTGCTTGGCAAGGTCCCACTCGTCCTCGACGTACTCACCGGTCATGAAATTGATACCGCCACCGAGCACACGCCAGACATCCTCCTGACGCCACATGACGCCCTTCGGCTTACCGGTCGTGCCGCCGGTGTAGAGCATGTAGATGTCGTCGTTGCTGCGCTCCTCGAAGTCGCGCTCCGGGGAACCCTGCGCCAACGCGGTCTCGTATTCGACGCCGCCGTACGACGAGTAGTCGAGATCGGTCCCGTCCTCGATGACGACGACGGTCTTCACCAGAGGCGTGCGGGGCAGCACAGCGGCCACCTTGTCGGCGTACCGACGCTCGTGCACGAGCGCGACCATGTCCGAATTTTCGAAGATGTATTGCAACTCGTTCTCGACGTACCGGTAGTTGACGTTGACCATCACGGCCCGGATCTTGAACACCGCCACCATGGCCTCGATGGCCTCGAGGGTGTTGCGGCTGTAGATGCCCACCTTGTCACCCGGCCGGACACCCTGTTCGCGCAGGTAATGGCCTAGTCGATTGGCCCTCTCCTCCATCTGCGCGTACGTCACTTCCCGGTCGTCGGACACCAACGCGACACGGTCCGGAACGAGGTCGATTGCGTGCTCTACGAGGTCTGCGATATTAAGGGCCACGTCAACAAAGTAGAACGTGTTACCGTTTCTGGCAAGACCCAATTTGAGAGCCAGCTCACACACCCTTCGGGAGACTTCAGTGTCCTCTACCACCACCGAGAAAACCGACGTTTCAGCACAGTCGCCGCACTGCCTCGTCGAGAAGCGCGGGCACGTCCTGATCGTCACGATGAACCGCCCCGAGGCGAAGAACGCGCTGTCCGGCGAAATGATGGCGATCATGCGCGACGCGTGGGATCAGGTCGACGCCGACCCGGACATCCGCGTCGCCATCCTCACCGGTGCCGGCGGAGCCTTCTGCGCGGGAGCAGACCTCAAGGCCATGACGGTGCAGCACCCTGGCGACTCCTTCTCGGGCGGGGGTGAGGGAAACCAGCCGGCGTGGGACCTGTCGAAAATCGAGGCTCTCCTCAAGGGCCGTCGCCTCACCAAACCCCTCATCGCAGCGGTCGAGGGACCGGCCATCGCAGGCGGAACCGAGATCCTTCAGGGCACCGACATTCGCGTCGCCGGCGAGAGCGCCAAATTCGGTGTGTCCGAAGCGAAATGGGGACTCTTCCCGCTCGGCGGTTCGGCGGTGCGCCTCGTCCGGCAGATCCCGTACACCATCGCTGCGGACATTCTCCTGACCGGACGCCACATCACCGCCGCCGAAGCCAAGGAGATCGGCCTCATCGGACACGTCGTTCCCGACGGCCGCGCCCTCGACAAGGCCCTCGAACTCGCCGACCTCATCTCCGCCAACGGCCCCCTCGCCGTCCAGGCCATCCTGAAGACCATCCGCGACACCGAAGGCATGCACGAGGAAGACGCCTTCCAGATCGACGCCGCACTCGGCACCGCCGTGTTCACCAGCGCCGACGCGAAGGAGGGCCCCCGCGCCTTCGCCGAAAAGCGCGCGCCGAACTTCCAGGGCCGCTGACCCTGCCCCACCGCTGACCTCCCCCACCCCCAGCCACCCCCGCCCCCTCCCCAGCCGGGCGAATGTACCTTTCGGCGCATCTGAGGCGCCGAAAGGTACATTCGCCCAGGGTGTGAGGCTTATCCACAACCCCCAGTTATCCACAGGCCTCACCAAAACGCCTGGTGAACAACCCTGCCGCCAGTAGCGGGTGCGTCATCATCGAGTCCATGCGACGGGGACAATGGGGGCATCGGCTCGAAGACTTGTACGGAGTGAGCCGGTCAGGGATCATCCGCACCGCCGAACTGAGGCATTGGGGAGTGTCGAACTCGGCGATCGACGCTCGATGCCGTCCGGGCGGGCCGTGGCAACGGATCCTTCCCGGCGTCGTGATGCTCGGCAACGGCCACCCGACCGCACGACAGCGTGCCGTGGCCGCGATCGTGCTCAGCGGTGACAACGCGGTCCTCACCGGGCGCGCAGCGTTACACGAATACGGGTACGGAACGTCGTACTCCGGCGATGCCCACGTCCTGATCGCCACGCACCGGCGTGTCCAGTCCACGGGCTTCGTCCTCGTCGAACGCACGACGCGAATGCCGGCGCCGGTGATGCGCAACGGGCTTCCCTGCGCCCCGCTTCCACGCGCGTTGCTCGACGCGGCGCGACGGTGCCGCACTCTGGACAGCACTCGATCCCTCATCGCCGAGGTGATCCAGCGAGGCGGGGCAAGAGTCCCCGAGCTCATCGCGGAGTTGGACGCGGGCAGTGGCCGCGGCGCAGCGCTCCCCCGTGCCGTGCTGCGCGAGGTGAGCGCCGACGTCCACTCGGTGTCCGAAGCCGAAGCTCGCCGATTGTGGACGCGGAGCGGACTACCCCGAATGGTCTTCAACCGCAGGATCGTCGACGCCGACGGACAGTTCATTGCTATGCCGGACGGTTGGATCGACGAGGTCGCGTTCGCCTGGGACATCGACTCGCTCGACTGGCATCTCGCGCCCAATGCCTACAAATCGACCGTCGAGCGCCGAACCCGGATGCAGAACCACGGCATCATCGTGCTTCCGACTCTCCCTAGTGCCGTCCGCGACCACCCCGACCGCGTGATCGACGACCTCCGCAGCCACTACCAGTTGGCGTCGTCCCGCCCCCGACCGGAGGTCCGGATGCTCACAGCCGCCGGATGAATGTACCTTTCGGCGCATCTGAGGCGCCGAAAGGTACATTCGCCCGGCGGAAGGGGGGACGGAGGGAGGGCGGAGGGGGACGGCGGGAGGCAGGGGCAGGGGCGGAGGGAAGGCAGGGGCGGGGACGGGGAGGTCAGCCCAGGACAGCGGAGGCGAGCTGCCGCACGTGCGGGGCGTCGCGGCACGAGACGAGGAGTGTGGTGACTCCGGCGTCGGCCCAGCGTTTGACGTCGGCTCGGACTTCGTCGACGTTGCCGATGATCATGGTCTCGGTGACCATGTCGTCGGGGACGACGACGGCGGCGTCGTCTTTGCGGCCTGCACGAAAGAGGCGGCCGATTTCTTCGACCTGTTCGCCGTATCCCATGCGGGTGTACACCTGGGCGTGGAAGTTCAGTTCGGGTGCACCCATGCCGCCGACGTAGAGCGCTGTCATCGGTTTCAGCCCGTCGATGGCTGCGGCACGGTCGTCGGTAATGATGACCTGACAGGTGGCCGCGACCTCGAAGTCTTCCCGGGTACGACGAGCACCCTGCCGCGCGAAGCCCTCGTCGAGCCATTCGTTGTACATGGGGGCGAGGCGGGGTGAGTAGTAGATCGCGAGCCAGCCGTCGGCGATTTCGGCGGTGAGCGCCACGTTCTTGGGACCCTCGGCGCCAAGCCAGATCGGGATGTCCGCCCGGAGGGGGTGGGTGATCGGTTTGAGGGGCTTTCCCAGGCCGGTGCTGCCCGGCCCGGTGTACGGCAGCGGGTAGTGCGGTCCGGCACTGGTGACGGGCTCTCGACGGTCGAGCACCTGGCGCACGATCGACACGTATTCACGGGTGCGCGCAAGGGGTTTCTCGAAGGGCTGGCCGTACCACCCCTCGACCACCTGCGGGCCCGACACCCCGAGCCCTAGTATGGCCCGGCCACCGCTGAGGTGGTCGAGGGTGAGCGCGTGCATCGCGCAGCTCGTCGGGGTGCGCGCCGAGATCTGCACGACCGAGGTGCCGAGGCGGACACGTTCGGTGCTCGCCCCCCACCACGCGAGGGGGGTGAAGGCGTCGGATCCCCATGATTCGGCGGCGAAGACGGCGTCGAATCCTTCGGCTTCGGCGGCGGCGATCAGCTCCGGGACATTCGCCGGCGGCTGCGCGCCCCAGTATCCGAGTTGCAACCCGAGCTTCATCGTGTGCCTCCGCATCGACCGTCGTCAGAAGTGACCCTTGCCACAAACACTAGAACCTGTTCTACTCGAAGTTGTGACCATGGGAAAGAGCGCGGTGGCCGAAAAGTTCTCGAACACTCCATTGAGCGCCCCGCTGAAACTTCAATTCGACTACACCCGGTCGGTGGGCCCGACCATCGGAGCCTTCGTGACTGCGCTGCGCGACCGCAAGGTCATCGGCGCGCGCGGATCGGACGGACGCGTCTACGTTCCGCCGCCCGAATTCGACCCCGACACGGCGGAACCGCTCACCGACTTCGTCGGCGTATCCGACGCCGGAACCGTAGTGAGTTGGACATGGATGCCGGATCCTATTGCCGGACAGCCGCTCACCGAGCCGTTCGCGTGGGCGTTGATCAAGTTGGACGGCGCCGACACCGCCTTGGTGCACGCGGTGGACGTGCCTTCCGTCGCCGCGATGAGCACGGGAATGCGTGTGCGGGCGCGGTGGGCGGAGCAGCGCGTCGGACGCATTCAGGACATCGTGTGCTTCGAACCGGGTGAGTCGGCCGGCGACGCCGGGACGCCCGAGAACTCGGAGCCGGTGACGATGGTGACGACGCCGGTCGACCTCGACTACATGCATTCGGCGTCGGCCGAGGAGAGCTACTACCTTCGAGGGCTGAAGGAAGGCAAGCTCATCGGCGGCCGCACCGGCGCGGACGGCAAGGTCTACATCCCGCCTCGCAGCGCCAATCCCACCGACGGCATCCCGACGAAGGAGCAGGTGGAGCTGCCGGACCGGGGCATCGTCACCACCTTCTGCATCGTCAACGTCCCGTTCCTCGGTCAGCGCATCAAGCCGCCGTACGTCGCAGCGTATGTGCTGCTCGACGGCGCCGACATCGCATTCCTGCACCTCATTCTCGAGTGCGACGCCGCCGACGTCCGGATGGGCATGCGCGTGGAAGCCAAGTGGAAACCACGCGAGGAGTGGGGTTACACCCTCGAGAACATCGAGTACTTCAGGCCGACGGGTGAGCCCGACGCCGAGTACGACACCTTCAAACACCACCTGTAAGGGCGCGGCACAATGACAGATATCGCAGTCGTCGGGTTCGCGCACGCACCGCACGTGCGTCAGACCACCGGCACCACCAACGGCGTCGAAATGCTGGTCCCCTGCTTTCAGCAGCTGTACGACCAACTCGGGATCACCAAGTCGGACATTGGCTTCTGGTGTTCCGGCTCGTCCGACTATCTGGCGGGTCGGGCGTTCTCGTTCATCTCCGCGGTCGACTCGATCGGCGCCGTTCCGCCGATCAACGAATCCCACGTCGAGATGGATGCGGCGTGGGCCTTCTACGAAGCCTGGGTCAAGATCATGACCGGGGAGGTCGACACCGCCCTCGTGTACGGCTTCGGCAAGTCGTCGGCGGGCAATCTCCGCAAGGTCCTGTCGATGCAACTCGACCCCTATCTGGTGACGCCTCTCGCCCTCGACTCGGTGTCGATCGCGGGCTTACAGGCCCGTCTCGGGCTCGATGCCGGAAAGTGGACGACCGAGGAGATGGCAGCCGTGGCGGCCCGCAGCCGAGCGGCAGCCGAGAGCAACCCGAACACCCAGCTGTCCGGCCACGTCGACATCGAGACGTTGCTGGCCTCACCGTTCGTCGCCGATCCTCTGCGCGCCCACGACTGCGCACCGATCACCGACGGGGCTGCCGCGGTGGTACTGGCAGCCGGCGACCGTGCCCGTGAGCTGTGTGAACGTCCGGCGTGGATCACCGGGATCGAACACCGGATCGACTCCCCGAACTTCGGTGCCCGCGACCTGACGGTGTCGCCTTCCACAACGTCGGCGGCCCGGGCCGCCACCGGCGGTGACGTCGGCGGAATAGACGTGGCCGAACTGCACGGTCCCTTCACCCACCAGGAGCTGATCCTGCGCGAGGCCATCGGACTGCCCGAATCGACGACGATCAACCCCTCGGGAGGTCCGCTCAGCGGGAACCCGATGTTCGCGGCGGGCCTGGAGCGCATAGGTTACGCAGCCAGGGCCATCATGGACGGCAACGCCGGGCGCACGCTGGCACACGCCACGAGTGGTGCTGTGCTGCAACAGAATTTGGTCGCAGTCTTGGAGGGACGCAACTGATGGCGAATCAACTAGCCGCTGTACTCGGCACCGGCCAGACCCACTATGTGGCGAAGCGGCACGATGTGTCGATGGCCGGCCTGGTCCGCGAGGCCATCGACCGCGCCATGGAAGACGCGCGCGTGGGTTGGGACGACATCGACGCCGTCGTGATCGGCAAGGCACCCGACCTGTTCGAGGGTTCGATGATGCCTGAACTTGCGATGTCGGATGCATTGGGCGCCAACGGTAAGCCGCTTCTCCGCGTGCACACCGCGGGGTCGGTCGGCGGATCCACGGCTGTCGTGGCGTCGAGCCTCGTGAAGGCGGGCGTACACAAGCGAGTGCTGACGGTCGCCTGGGAGAAGCAGTCCGAGTCGAATGCCATGTGGGCGTTGTCGACCCCCATCCCTTTCAACATGCCAGTGGGTGCCGGCGCGGGAGGCTATTTCGCGCCGCACGTCCGGTCCTACATTCGGCGGTCGGGAGCGCCCGAGCACATCGGCGCGATGGTGGCGGTGAAGGACCGCCTCAACGGAAGCCTCAACCCGTACGCCCATCTGCAGCAACCCGATATCACCCTGGAGTCCGTACAGGCTTCCCAGATGTTGTGGGATCCGATCCGATACGACGAGACCTGCCCGTCTTCGGACGGCGCCTGCGCCATGGTGATCGGCAACGAGGAAGCGGCGGAGCGGGTGACGGCAGAAGGTCGCGAGGTCGCCTGGATTCACGCCACGGCCATGCGTACCGAACCCACCACGTTCTCCGGGCGGGATCAGGTGAACCCGCAGGCGGGCAGGGATGCTGCCGCCGCCCTGTGGGAGGCCGCCGGAATCAAGGATCCCCTCGACGAGATCGACGTCGCCGAAATCTATGTCCCCTTCTCGTGGTTCGAACCGATGTGGCTCGAGAACCTCGGATTCGTGTCCGAGGGTGAGGGGTGGAAGCTGACCGAAGCGGGCGAGACGGCCATCGGTGGACGCCTTCCGCTCAACGCGTCCGGTGGTGTCCTCTCGTCCAATCCGATCGGAGCCTCGGGAATGATCCGGTTCGCCGAGTCGGCCATGCAGGTGATGCACCGCGCCGGTGATCACCAGGTGAAAGACGCACGCAAGGCCATGGGCCACGCCTACGGTGGCGGCTCTCAATACTTCTCGATGTGGGTGGTCGGATCCGACCGGCCGGACAACCAGTAGCGGGGTCACCATCATGAAATTCACCGTCGGCATTGCCATGAATCCCCTCGACCAACTACCTGCCCTCGCGAAAACAGCCGAGGAGTGCGGCTTCTCGTCCATCGCGCTGCCCGACTCGCTGTTCTTCATGGAGAAGCAGAGCACCGACTACCCGTACACCCCGGACGGTTCGCGGATGTGGAACGAGGAAACGCCCTGGGTGGATCCACTGATCGCCGCCGCGGCGATGGGCGCTGTCACCTCGAGGATCGAGTTCTACACCCAGGTACTCAAACTGGGATCGCGCAACCCGGTGCTCCTCGCCCGCCAAGTTGGGTCCGTGGCGAATCTGACCGGCAATCGCTTCGGCTTCGGGGTCGGCATCGGCTGGGCTCCGGAGGAATTCGAATGGTGCGGGGTTCCGTACGCGAAACGGGGCGCCCGCGTCGACGAGATGATCGAGGTCATCAAACTGATTCTCGGTGGCGGAATGGTCGAGTACCACGGTGCGTTCTACGACTTCGACCGCCTGCAGATGAGCCCGGCCCCGACGAAACCGGTGCCGTTCTACGTCGGCGGGCACACCGACGTGGCACTTCGCCGGGCCGCCAGGGTGGGCGATGGCTGGACGTCGGCAATGATCAAATTCGACGATCTCGTCCAGGTGATTGCACGCCTCCGTGCACTCCGCGAGGAGTACGGGAGGGCCGAGCTGCCGTACGAAATACAGACCGTCTGCATCGACCGCTTCGGCAAGGAGGGATACGCGGAACTGGCCGAGGCGGGAGTGACCGACACCATCGTCGTCCCGTGGATCTTCGACGGCATCGGGTTCGACGGACCCCTCGAAGCCAAGCAGGACTCCATGCGTAAGTTCGCCAACCAGTACATCGACTAGGGGTGCACATGTCCACCACCACCGACCACCCGGCACGCCTTGCGGGGCAGGCGTCACGAGAGGCCGCCAGCGGGAGACGCAAGGACGAGTGGCTCGCCTTGTTCGCCGACGACGCCTGTGTGGAAGACCCTGTCGGTCCCTCGCATTTCGACCCCGAAGGCAAGGGGCATCGTGGACTCGAGGCGATCTCACGGTTCTACGACATGACGATCGCGACCACCGAGTCGCTCGAATTCCTCATCACCGACTCGCTCGTGTGCGGCAACGAGAATGTGACCATCGGGACGATACGGTCAGTCGTCGGAGGAGCACAGATCGACGCCGAGGGCGTGATCATCTACCGGGTGAACGAGGAAGGCAAGATCGCATCTCTCCGCGCCTTCTGGGAGGTCGAGCGGGCGATGAAGACTGTGCGCACACTCTGAAGCCGCGAACTTCCCGCGCGTAAGGCCCCGGTTCACCTACGGACCGGGGCCTTCGTCGTGCGTCGATTCGAATTAAGAAACAGCAGGACATAGAACAGCGGCGTCGGAGAGGATGAGGGTGCCCTCCGACGCCGCTGAATTCGTGGGGGTCAGTGCTTGACCGGGCAGCCGCCAGACGTCGTCTTGTAGTCCACTGGGAACTCCTTGATTCCGTTGAGCCAACCCGAGCGCAGTCGCCGCGGATCTCCAAGCCTACTGATGTCGGGCAAGTGGTCTGCGATGGCATTGAAGATCAGGTCGATTTCGAGCCGGGCGAGGTTCGCGCCCAGGCAGAAGTGTGCGCCCGTTCCGCCGAAACCGACGTGCGGATTGTTCTCCCGCAGGATGTCGAACTTCTCGGGATGGTCGAAGGCGTCCTCGTCGAAATTCGCTGAGCCGTAGAGCATCACGACTCGCTGCCCTTTCTTGATCTGCACGCCGCCCAGCTCGGTGTCTTCGAGCGCGGTGCGCTGGAAGGAATTGACCGGGGTGGCCCAGCGAACGATCTCGTCGGCTGCCGTCTTCGGGCGTTCCTTCTTGTAGAGTTCCCACTGATCGGGATGGTCGAGGAAAGCGATCATGCCGTGCGTGATGGCGTTGCGGGTGGTCTCGTTGCCTGCCACCGCCAGGAGAATGACGAAGAACCCGAATTCCTCGGGCGAGAGTTCGTTTCCGTCGATGTCCGCTTCGATCAGCGTCGTGACGATGTCATTGGCCGGGCACTTCTTGCGCTCGTCGGCCATCTGATAGGCGTAGCCGAGGATTTCCATCGACGCTGCCTGGGGATCGATGTCCAGTTCGGGATCGTCGTATCCGGTCATCTGGTTCGACCAGTCGAATACCTTGAGCCGATCTTCCTGCGGCACGCCGAGAAGCTCGGCAATGGCCTGCAGGGGAAGTTCACAGGCGATCTGAGTGACGAAGTCACCGGCTCCCGCTTCTGCGGCTTCCTTGACGATCTTCTCGGCGCGCTCGGTGAGTTCGTCGCGGAGGCTGTTGATCGCGCGAGGCGTGAATCCTCGGGCAACCAGCTTGCGGAGCTTGGTGTGCTCGGGGGCGTCCTTGTTGATGAGGATGAACCGCTGCATATCGATGTTCTCGCGAGGGATGTCGTCGGCGAAGCGGACGATCGCGGTGTTCTCGTGCGTGGAGAACACGTCACTGCGCCGCGAGACCTCCTTGACGTCGTCGAGTTTGCTGACCACCCAGTAGCCGTCGTCGTGGAAGCCACCGATCTCCGGCGGCTGCGGGTTCCACCAGATCGGCGCAGTCTTACGCAGCTCGGCGAACTCCTGGTAGGGGATGCGCTCTGCGTAGATGTCCGGGTCGGTGAAGTCGAAACCCTCTGGAAGATTGGGCTGCGCCACTGCTGTCTCCTGCCCTAGGCCATACACCACTTCGTGATGTGGAACACGTTCTACTAACATTGAAACACAAGCCAGGCGACTAGCAAAGGAAAGCCGGTCCGGTCCTTGCCACCATAGGAGAACCTGTTCTATTTTCTGAGAACAAGGAAAGGAGCCCGCCGTGGGCACACCAGTAATCGTCGAGGCAGTGCGTACACCCATCGGAAAACGTGGTGGGTGGTTGTCGGGTTTGCATGCCGCCGAGATCCTCGGGGCCGTCCAGCGGGGCATCCTCGACCGCTCCGGCATCGACCCGGAATTGGTGGAGCAGGTGATCGGTGGTTGCGTCACCCAGGCCGGTGCGCAGTCCAACAACATCACCCGCACGGCGTGGCTGCATGCCGGGCTGCCCTGGCAGGTCGGCGCAACGACGATCGACTGCCAGTGCGGATCGGCGCAGCAGGCCAATCACCTGATTGCCGGACTCATCGCGACCGACACCATCGACGTCGGAATTGCCTGCGGGATAGAAGCGATGAGCCAGGTCCCGCTCGGCGCGAACGTAGGCGAGAACGCCGGACCTCGCCGACCCGCCGACTGGGACATCGACATGCCCAATCAGTTCGAAGCAGCCGAGCGCATCGCCCGTCGCCGCGGGATCACGCGCGCAGACGTCGAGGCACTCGGTGTCCGTTCGCAGGCACGGGCCAAGCAGGCGTGGGACGAAGGCCGGTTCGATCGCGAGGTCCTGACGATGACGGCGCCCGTCGTCGACAAGGAAGGCAACGCCACCGGCGAAAGCCGAGTGGTCAGCCGGGACCAGGGCCTGCGGGACACGACCGCGGAGTCGCTGGCCACGCTGAAGCCCGTCCTCGAGGGCGGCATCCACACGGCCGGCACGTCCTCACAAATTTCCGACGGCGCGGCCGCGGTGATGTTGATGGACGAGTCCCGGGCGCGCGCGCTCGGACTGACATCACGCGCCCGTATCGTCGCCCAGGCCCTTGTCGGGTCGGAACCCGAGTTCCACCTCGACGGTCCGGTCCAGGCCACCGCACGCGTGCTCGAACGCAGCGGAATGAAAATCGGCGACCTCGACTTGTTCGAGGTGAACGAAGCATTCGCCTCCGTGCTTCTGTCGTGGGCGTCCGTCCACGGACCCGACATGGACAAGGTGAACGTCAACGGTGGCGCTCTCGCGCTCGGGCATCCCGTGGGCAGCACGGGTTCCCGACTCATCACCACCGCGCTGCACGAACTCGAGCGCACCGACGGGTCGACGGCACTGATCACGATGTGCGCGGGCGGCGCGCTGGCCACCGGCACCATCATCGAGCGAATCTAGGATCAGCCGTGAACACACCTGCCCGCGCCCCCGCCCGACCGCGTGGCCTCGACTCCAAGTGGACGGTCTCCATCATCAAATGGATGTCGAAGATCAATGTCGTCCTGTATCAGCGGACGGGCGGGCGGCTGGGCAGCACGTGGCGGGTGGGCAGTGCCTTCCCGCGCGGACTGCCCGTCTGCCTGCTCACCACCACCGGCCGCAAGAGCGGCGAACCCCGGGTCAACCCACTGCTGTTCCTCGAGGACGGCGAGCACATCGTCCTCGTCGCCTCGCAGGGCGGGTTGCCGAAGCACCCGATGTGGTACTTGAATCTGCGGAGCGATCCGGCGGTCACCGTTCAGGTGAAGTCCCGCGTGCTGCCGATGACGGCGCGCGTGGCCACCGCCGAGGAACGCGCGCAGCTGTGGCCGCGGCTCGTCGACATGTATCCCGATTTCGACAACTACCAGGCCTGGACCGAGCGAACGATCCCCGTCGTCATCTGCACCCCACGATAAAACTGTATGTACCGCCGGGTAACGGATGCCATGTCCGGAGACTTCTTGCAGTATTGACCCCGTACGGAAGATGTACGACGGCCGAGGCGAGGAAAGCAGATATGACGACACAGGTTCAAGATCGGATACACGACCGTCGGGAGCTCACGGCAGCACTTCTGCGCGCGCTCGAACGGCGACACGAAGTCCTCGATGCCATCGTCGACAGCAAGGATCATGCCGAGGCGCTCACCACCGTCGCCGGCCTCCTGGACACATCCGAGGCGTACGCGGAAGCCGTCCTCAATCTGACGTTCCGTCGCCTCACCAAGGATGAACGCCTCCGCATCCAGTCGGAACTCGAAGACCTCGACGCGAAGTTGGAGTGGACGGCGTCCGACCGCCCGGCGAGCACCGGGCGCAATTTCCGTCTGCGCCCGTTCACGCCCACCGACGGGGACGCCGAGTTGTTCCGCCGCCGCTGCGCCGAACAGGAGGAAGACGGCACTCCGTGGTCGCAGGAGCGGATCGAGAAGGAACGCGCGGAGGGTTTGAAGCGAATCGACGACGAGTCCGCAGCGTGGTTCGTCTGCGAGGACACCGCCGAGAACACCTCCGTCGGGTTGGTCTTCGGTGAGCTCACCGGACGCGAAGTCGACGTAGCCATCTGGGTAGCACCCGAGTGCCGCAAGAAGGGGTACGGCACCGCCGCCGTGAAGCACAGCAGGCAGGAACTGGCCGCCGAGTTCCCCGGCACGGTTCTGGTCGTTCGCGCACCGGCCTGACCCTGCACCGTGGTGGCACGGCGCGCACCCGCGCGCTGCGCCACCACGTTCGGCGTGAACATCTTGTTTACAACAAATCGTTGACAGACGTCTGGTCGAGGGTGCAGCATCGAGTGCATGCCCACCGACCCGTTCACCCCACCCAACCCCAGTCGTGATCGCGCGCACCGCGAGTATGCGGGTCTTTTCCGCATCGCCGAACGGCACGGGTCCACTCCGGAACAGCGTGCCCGCCAATCTCATCCGGAGATGCTGGAACCTCTCGGCGCCATCCGCGTGGTCGCCGCACTTGCAGGCGGTACCACGCCACCAGAACCCGGTGAACCCGACGTCGACGACGCCGACATCACCGCGGCGCTGAGCCTGATCCCCAAGGCCCGCGCGGAGATGGACCAACTCGAGGCCCTGTTCCTCGGAGTCGCTCGTCAGCGCGGGATGACCTGGCAGGCTATCGCATTCGGTCTCGGACTCGGCAGCACTCAGGCAGCCCGGCAGCGGTACGAACGCCTGGTCAGCCGGACATGACGCGGTGGTCTGGTTCCCGCTGCTTGGTGACGCCCTGCGCCCAGCGGTAGTCCGGCTTGCCGCTGGGCGTTCGCTGCACAGCCTCTTCCACCCACAGGAGCCGCGGAATCTTGTACCCGGCGAGACTTTGCCGCACGTGTTGCTCGAGTCCGTCGAAGTCGATTCCGGCACCACCGCGCGGCTGCACCACTGCGGAGACGCGATGCCCCCAGCGTTCGTCCGGCACACCGACGACGATGGCGTCGTACACGTCTCGGTACGCCTTCACCGCGCTCTCGACCTCTTCGGCGAACACCTTCTCACCGCCGGTGTTGATCACCATGTTGCCGCGCCCGAGGAGGGTGATCGAACCGTCCTCCTCGATGCGCGCACGGTCACCGGTGACCACGACGGGCTTGCCGTCGACCTCCCGGAATATCTCCCTCGTCTTCTCGGGATCGTTGTAGTAGCCGAGCGGGACGTAGCCGCCCTTGGCGAACCAGCCATCCTTGCCGGATCCGGGCTCGATGGGGCGATCGTCGTCACCGATCACCATGGCATACCGTCCGGCGGGTACCCGCGGGCCGCCTACTTGCTTCTGCCCCTTGGTCGCGAACCCGATTCCACCGAAACCGGTTTCGGAGGCGCCGATGGAATCCGACACCACGAGGTTCGGGAACTCCTCGAGAAACGCATCCTTGATCACCGGGGAGAACAACGCCGCACCCGACGCGACCACCGCAAGGCTCGACGTGTCGGTGCGCAAGGACTGACGAGCCTCGATCAGGGGACGCCCCATCGCATCTCCGGTGATGATGAGGATCTGCACCCGGTGTCGCTCCACCAGTTCCCAGGTCCGGTGCGGATCGAATTTCGACTCCACAAGCACGGTGTTGCCGCTGAACAGCGCGGTGAGGGTGGGCATCATCGCCGCGGCGTGAATGAGCGGCGGCAACGCGAACCACAACGTCGGCTCGCCCTCGGACCCCACCCGGGACTGCTGGTATTCGTCTTCGATGGCCTCACCGGTATAGAAGTCGAGGCCGCCGGCGAGCACTCGCCAGATGGACGCGTGCGTCCACACGACACCTTTCGGACGTCCCGTGGTGCCGCCGGTGTACATGGTGAACACATCGTCGTTGCTGCGCTCGCCGAAGTCCCTTCGGCTGCTGCCGGACAGCGCTTCCTCGTACGGCACCGAGTCGCTGTGCACCCCGGCGCCGCCGAGGTCGTCCTCGACGACCACGGTGTACCGGATCTTCGGCAGCGACGGCAGGACTTCGGCGATCCGCGGCGAGTAGATCCGATGATGGACGACGGCTTCCAAGTCGGCGTTGCCGTAGACGTAGGCGAGTTCGTCGCTGGTGTATCGGTAGTTGATATTGATGGGAACGGCCCGGATCTTGAACGCGGCCAGCAGCGTTTCCACCGTCTCGATCGAATTGTGCAGGTGCACACCAATATGGGAGCCGGCGGTCAGGCCTGCTTCGAGTAGGTTGTGCGCCAAGCGGTTGGCCCGGTCCTCGAGTTCGCGGTAGGTGATTCGCCGTCCAGCTGCAATCAGCGCAACCCGGTCCGGCATGGCGTCGACGGAGTGTTCGAAGAGGTCTGCAAGGTTGTACGCCATGGACTTGTCCTCTTTCAGACGACGGTGAGGGGTAGCGGTATGCCGCGGTCGGTGAAGGCGAAGTCGGCGCCCGTGCTGAACCGGGTGAGCGCCACCTCCGACGCCTCCTTCGCGGGCGCCTCCCCGGTGACGACTTCCACGGTGAGCGCCGTGTCCGTCTCCTCGATCACCCGTGCGAAGAAGCGCGGCGATACCCCGCGCAGCAGTGCGTCGAGCGGTTCCAGATGTGCGCCGTCGATCATCGAGGGCCAGGCACCGTCCGCGTCGGAACCGCCTGCACGCCGAATGGTGAGGAAGAGGCGATCGACGAGGGTGGTTGTGACCTCGACGTACTGGCGAGGATTGAACGCCGGATGGACGGCGAGCACCGCTGCGAGTCCCTCGAGGTCGCCAGGCAGACCGAGCGCGTTCCGGATTCGCTCGGAGGTGAGCCCGGCGATACCGGTGAATTGTCTGCGCGCAATGATCGTCGCCGACTCCTCGTCGGTACGCGACCGCACTGCCAACAGGAATCCGAGCGTGAGCAGGTGCTGTTGCAGGCACACTTCCTCGGCCATCCGGACGAGCGCCGAATGGGAGAAGTCGGAGAAACGCAGATCGCTCAGAAGCGCATCCGCGTAGTCGTGGCGGCCTGGCCCACGAGTGTCGATCGGCGACAATTCGACCGCCGCGGCCCTCGACCTGCCCAGCGTCAACAGGCCCTCGGGCACCGGCGGTGGGGTATGTGCGTCGTCGATGGTCACGGTCCACTTGCAGTGGGGAGTGCGATCCGCCGGGCGCCGGGGCGGACGGTGGACCGGTCGCACCTGCGCGTGCGGGTTGG
The DNA here is from genome assembly GCF_009859915.1 of Rhodococcus sp. WAY2. Lineage (NCBI taxonomy): Bacteria > Bacillati > Actinomycetota > Actinomycetes > Mycobacteriales > Nocardiaceae > Rhodococcus > Rhodococcus sp. WAY2. Next base: position 1,025,682 of record NZ_CP046572.1, on the reverse strand, counting down.
TGGCCAGCGCGGTCGCGTCGAAGGTCGGGTCCTCGATGTCGTGGCACATGGACGTGACGTACTCGTCGCCCATCGGTTCGACGTCCATGAGGGCCCCGCAATGGTCCAGCCAGAACTCGCCGTGATCATGGTCGATCACGCGGTAGCGGAAATCCATGAACTGTGGGGGCGCGCCGATGTCCAGTTGCAGACCCTTGAAGATGGTCACGACGCCGTCACCCTCGAACGCCAGCGCGCGCTGCATCCGCTTGGTGTAGATCGGGCTCGCCGCCATCCACTCCTCGATCGCGACCTGCGTCATCCCTCCACGTCCGAACGCGCCGATCAGATGCGGCATGCCGGAGCGATCGATCAAATGACCACACAGCAGCAGTTCCGGCACCAGCACAGCGAGATCTTCACGGGACAGGTCCGCGAACGAGGTGGGAACCCGCACGGCACTCACCACAACGGAACCGGGGCCTGGCCCACCGGATACCACCCCGGAAGCCGGCCGGAGGTCGAGCGCGCGATCCGCGCGTTCATACCGTCGGACATCGCGTTGTTCGTGATCATCTCGAGGAACAGGGCGGAGACGTTGCCGAAGTCGAAGAAGTCACGCTGCCAGGACCATTGGAAGTTGCCGCCGTAGCGGAACCAGCTGCCACCGATCCCGTACACCTGGTAGTGGGTGCCGTCCTCTCGGGTGCGATCGGAGACCTGTTTCCAGAACCCGATGACGTCGCCGCTGCGGTCATCGATGACGACCTTCTGATAGGGGTACTCCCAGCCATCCAAACCCTCCATCTCCTGTCCGAGTGCGAGGTCTCGAATCTCGTCGCGCCCGACGGCCATGAAGTCGTCCTTGGGGCCGTAGTTCCATCCGTACGTCGCGTCCACGGTGTACATCTCGGCGAGCGGCTTCCAGTCACCGAGCGATTCGCAGCGCTTGTTCTCGTCTATCCACCGCTGCACCATCTCATCGAGCTCGGCGCGATCGAACTGCACTGCGGGGTCGATCCTTCGATCGAACTGCACTGCGGGGTCGATCCTTCGATCGAACTGTACCGCCGGGTCGATCCTTCGATCGAACTGTGACATCAGGAATCTCCTTCAGAAGTGTCGTTGTCTTCGACGATCCGCAAGGCCTGCGTGGGACAGAAGCGCACGGCGCTCTCCACACTCGCGCGCAGCGCCTCGGGCGGGGCGGTATCCACAATCTCGACCTGCCCGTGCTTCGGCACGGTGAACACCTCAGGTGCCTCGAGCTCACACATGGCGTGGCCCTGGCACAGATCGAGGTCGGCTTCGACTTTCATCACTTGCTGCGCTTCCGGTACCTCACCGCACAAGGCTGCTGCAGCTGAACCACCATCTTGCTGTGGTCGTTGCGATACGTCTCCGACGCCTGGGCCATCTCGAATTCCCAGTCCTGCAGGAGGATGGAGAAGATGGCTTTGAGCTGCATCAACGCGAATGCCGCACCGACGCAGCGGTGCCGGCCCGCACCGAACGGGATCCACGTCCACCGGTTGACGATGTCTTCCTGGTTCGGATCGATGTAGCGCTCGGGGTCGAACGCGTCCGGGTTCGGGAAATCCTCGGCCAAGCGGTTGGAGATCGCTGGTGTCGCGGCCACGAGGTCGCCCTGCGCGATCTGGTATCCGCCTACCTCGAAGTCGCCCTGCGCGACCCGCAGCAGGATGATCAGCGGCGGATGCAGTCGCAATGTTTCCTTCAGCACCGCCTCGAGTTTCGGGATCTGCCGCAGCGCCCCGAAGCTGATATCGGAGCCGTCGGCGTACAGATCGTCGAGCTCGCCCACAACTTGCTTCGCGTAGTCGGGGTGGCGAAGCAGTTCGATCAGCGTCCACGCCGCTGTGCCGGAGGTCGTGTGGTGGCCGGCAAACATCATCGAGATGAACATGCCCGTGATCTCGTCGGCACTGAACCGCTCGTTGCCGTTCTCGTCCTTGATCGAGACGAGGACGTCGAGCATGTCCCGGTCCTCCTTGCCCTGCGGAGGGTGGGCGATCCGGTCCGTCATGATGTCCTGGACGAGGGCGACCAGCTGCACCCGGGCCTCGTCCCGTCGCCGGAAGCTGTCGATATCTGCGTAGGGGTCGACGAACGCGATCGCGTCCGTTCCCTGCTCGAGTTCGTGGTAGAGCTGCGCGAAGCGACCGTCGAGTTGGTCCCGGAACTTCTTGCCGATGAGGCAGGCCGAGGACGTATAGATGGTGAGCTCCGCGAAGAACTCGAGGAGGTCGATCTCGCCCTCGTCGTCCCAGCGCGACACCATGCGATCGACCTCGTGGGCGATGGTGGCGGCGTGCCCCTTCATCTGCTCGCCGCGCAGAGCCTGGTTGTGCAGCATCTCCTTGCGTCGTTCGGGGCTGGCGTCGAACACGACACCTTCACCGAAGATCGGCTTCATGAACGGATAGGCCGCCTGCTGATCCAGGTCCTCGTCGCTCGAACGGAAGAAGAACTCGTTTGCTTCCGCCCCGGACAGCATGATGACGTTGCGGTCCACCAATTGGAAGGCGCCCACGTCGCCGCACTCCTCGCGCACCCGCCGCATCAGGGCGATGGGGTCGGTGCGCAGTTCCTCGAGGTGGCCGTGTTCGCGCTCTCCGCCGGAAACCCTCGGCGGCTGAGTCGGATTCATCAGGCATCCTTTCGCAGTGGCGCCTCGGGCTGGACCTCGATCAGCACCAGATGCGCTCCACGGGGCGCACTCACGGTGGCGACGACGGCATCAGCGATCGCGGACGCACGCAAGAAGTAGGAGTGGCGGGCGAAACCCCATCTCGCCCAGTCTTCGAGGACGGGTCCGATGACCTCCTCAGTGGTGTTCATACCCATGGCGGTCTGGGTGGGCCCGGGACGCACGATCGACGCACGGATACCGGTACCCTCCAGTTCCATCCGCATCTGCCTGCCCATCGCCTCGACGCCAGTTTTCGCGGCGTTGTAGGCGCCCATCCGCGGCCGTGGTGAGTCTGCGCAATCCGATCCGATCAGCACGAAATCACCGCGCTTGCGTTCGATCATCCCGGGGAGGATCCGATGCGCGAGTCGCTGCGCACCCACGAGGTGTACATCGACCTGCTTCAGGAACTGATCCGGATCCATCTCGTGGGCTGTGGAGAACTCGAGGTCCCCGGCGCCGGACAGCACGATCTCCGTCGAACCGAAGGTGCTCTCGGCCGCTGTCACGAAGTCGTTCACGGACGCCGTGTCCGTGACGTCGAGGAAGTGCGCGAAAGCCTCACCGCCGCTACTTCGGATCTTGTCGGCGATGGCCTCGCATTCCGCCACTCGCCGCGCCCCGAGTGCCACGGGATGACCGAGATCGGCAAGCGCATAGGCAGTGGCGGTACCGATCCCCGAAGAGGCACCGCTGATGATCGCAGGACGCCGCGGCGGATGGGGTTCGAACCTAGGCATGACGGACCTGCACTTTCAGTGGAAGCGAGGCGAAACCTCGAACGTTGGTCGAATGAACACGCACACAATTGGTTTCGTCCACCTCAAAGCCTTCGACCTTCTCGACCAGTTGTGTCAGAGCGATCTTCGCTTCGAGGCGGGCCATGTGCGCGCCCAGGCAGAAGTGTGTGCCGCCGCCGAAGCTGGCAAGTTTGTTGCTGGTGTCCCGGCCGATTCGGTACTCGTCGGCATCCTCGAAGACCGCCGGGTCGCGGTTCGCGGAACCGATGAGGATGAGCACCTTGTCACCCGCGGCAATGGTCGTGTCGCGGAAAGAGACGTCGACGGCCGCCGTGCGCGCCACCATCTGACTCGAGGTGTCGTAGCGGAGTGTCTCCTCCACCCATTCCGGCACCCGGCTCGGGTCGCCGAGGACCTTGCGCGCCTCGTCCGGAAACCGTGAGCCCCAGTACAGAGCATTGCCGAGCAGTTTCGTGGTGGTCTCGTTGCCCGCAACCACCATGAGGAACATGAAGGCGATGATCTCGTCGTCGGTGAGCCGGTCGCCATCGATCTCGGCCTCGAGCAAGGCCGAGGTCAGGTCGTCCGCGGACTTCTTGCGCCGCTCGGCGATCATGTCCGCGTAGTAGCCCACGAGATACAGCGACGCCTCCATGGCTGCCTGGGGAACGTCCAGGACCCCTTCCTCCCGATGCACCACCAGGTCGGCCAGTCGCCGCAATTCGGAACGGTCCGTTTCGGGGACACCCATCAGTTCCGAGATGACGTCCATGGGAAGCCTGCCCGCGAACTCCGAGATCCAGTCGAATTCCCCCGATGCCAGGGCCGGGTCGAGGTACTGCGTTGTCAATTCCTGTATGCGCCCGTGTAATTCATTGACTCGCCGCGGAGTGAATCCCCGGGAGACCAACTGGCGCATCCGCATGTGCCGCGGATCGTCGAGCGCCAGGAACGACATCGTCTTGTACGCCTTCGGTCCGTAGGCCGCCGGATCGAGCGACACGCCATTGGCACTCGACAGCCGCGTGTTGTCCCGAAACGCCGCAACGACGTCCTCGTGACGCGAAAGAGCCCAGAAATCGAGTTCCGGGTTGTAGTAGACCGGCGCCTCTTCCCTCAGTCGGCGATAGGTGACGTAGGGATCCTCGTGAAAGTCGTAATCGTAGGGATTGAACGTCACCGGATCGAGTGACGCTCCGGGGATCGACGCTGCGGTCATGTGCATTCACTCCAGGATCAGCTTGGCGGAAGTTTCCAGTCGATCTGCGAATTCGGTGTACGACCCGTAGCCCATGCCCGCGCGGACCAACCCACCCGCGTACAGGAGCTCCAGCGCCTCGAGTACGTCCGGATCCGGGTTGCTGCCGAGCGCGTCGGCGAGTCGCTGCCGGATCTCGATGCCGATCCGCGTGCGCAGGTGCTCGACATCGGGGTCACGGCCGAGCAATGCGCTGGTGACGGCGCCGGCCAACTCGGGTTCGTCGGCAACCAACAGTGCGATGTGCCGCAGCACGGCCACCACCCGTCCGGTCCGGTCGAGACCCGCGTCCGCCTCCTCGGGTGAAGCGGCGAGGCGGCGCCAGAACACCTCGGCGACGAGGTGCTCCTTGGAGGAGAAGTAGGTGTACGCCGTTGCCGGGGCGACGCCGGCGAGTCCGGCCACCGATCGAACGGTGAGACCGGCGAATCCCTCTGCCCGCAATACCTCGACTGCAGCCTTGGTCAGACGCTCGACAGTGTCTGCCTGCTTTTCGGTCAAACGGCGGCGGGTGGACTCGAAATTCATCTTACTGGACACGTGTCTGGACGCTACTACAGTTTGGTCGGTCTGGCAACGAAAAGCCCTGCACTTACTGCTCGCGCGGGTGAATACGCACGGGCATCTTCTTGATGCCGCTGATGAAATTCGACCGCAGCCGCGTTATGGGACCGGTCGGCTCCACGCGATCGATGCGGGCGGCCATCGTCTCGAACAGGATCCGCAATTCCAGCCGTGCCAGGTGCGCGCCGAGGCAGAAGTGGATTCCGCTACCTCCGAAGGCGACGTGCGGGTTGGGCGTCCGGGCAATGTCGAAACAGTACGGCGCGTCGAACACGTTCTCGTCACGATTGGCGCTCGGGTAATAGATGACCACCTTGTCGCCCGCGACAACCGGTTGATCGCCGATCATCGCGTCACGGGTGGCGGTGCGCCGGAAGTCCATCACCGGCGTGACCCACCGCAGGATCTCCTCGACCGCGGTCGCGGCAAGTTCCGGTTCGGCCTGCAACCGGCGCCACTGCTCGGGATGGTCGATGAAAGCTTGCATGCCACCCGCGGTGGCGTTGCGTGTCGTCTCGTTCCCCGCGACCACGAGGAGAACGAAGAACATGTTGAATTCCATCTCGGTGAGGGTGTCACCATTCTCGTCCGGCTGGACCAGCTTGGTGACGATGTCGTCGCGCGGTTCGATGCGGCGCTGGGCCGCTAATTCGTTGGCATACAGGAAGATCTCCATCGCCGCGAGCTCGCCGTCCGCCTGAGTGGTGGCGTACTCGGGATCGTCGAATCCGATCATCCGGTTGGACCAGTCGTAGAGTCTGTCGACGTCCGACGAGGGCGCGCCGAGGAGAGCCGCGATCACCTCGAGCGGCAAGGGGGCCGCGGCGCGGCGCACGAAATCGACCTCTCCCGCGTCGAGTAGGTCGTCGACTATCTGCGAGCAGATGTCCCGGATGTGCGCCTCGAGCGACTTGACCATGCGCGGCGTGAATCCTCGGCTGACCAACTGGCGCAACCGAGTGTGGTCCGGTGGATCCAGATTGACGAGCATGGCCGCTTGCTTCGCCCGGGTCTCCTCGTCGAAGTCGTCGATCTGCGTAGTGCCCACCGCGGAGGAAAACGTGGCGCTGTCCCGCGAGACGGCAACTACATCAGCATGTTTCGTCACGGCCCAATAACCGGTGCCACCCTCCTCGGGCTGCCAGTAGACGGGCTCGCTGTTACGCAGGCGGTCGAAGAATGCGTAGGGCACCCCCTCCGCGTAGAGGTCGGGGGATTTGAGATCAATCCGAGACGCGGTCATCACTGCTCCTCGATCGACTAAATGAATGTGATGTGCATCAAACTACACACTTTCATTTATTATGGAAGCCCTTATGCTGAACCCATGGCGAGAGGGCAGAAAGAACCGATCCGGCGTCGCACGCTGACGCGCGAGAAGGTCGTGGATGCGGCGATCGACATCATCGACGAGCTCGGGTGGGATCCCCTGTCGATGACGAGTCTCTCCGCTCGACTGGAGGTCGTCACCGCGTCGCTCTACAACCACGTCCGCAATCTCGACGACGTCCGCGGTGCTGTTCAGGTGCGCACCATGGCGGAACTCGGCGCGCACCTACGCGAGACCGCGATGGGTCGAACCGGTGTGGACGGCCTCCGGGCGCTCGTCGACGCGCACCGCGCCTGGGCGACCGAGCACCCGCATCGATACCGGACACTCACTACAAGCCCGGTCGACAGGGCCGCCTTCATCTCCGCGGCCCTTGACGCCAACACGGCACTGCGTACGATGCTGGCGTCGTGCGGCGTGCCGCCCGAAGACACTCTCGATGCCGCTGTCAGCATCTTCGCCGCCATGCACGGCTTCGTCATGCTGGTGAATACCGATTTCCTCGGCGACGAGCTGGACCTGGACTCGATCTACGAATCCGTGCTGCGGGGGGCTCTGTCCGGGGTGGGCTGCGTGGAGGAGACCAGTTCCGCCAGCTCGTCCAGGGACCACGGTGGCGCCGTGTCGTGGTCGCGGTAGGCGACGAACTTCGGCGTCTGCCGCTCGAATCGCCCTACGAAACAACCTGATCCGACGAAGACGCCTCCAGTGATCGCCGCGGCCCGATCGCTCGCCAGGTAGGCATAGAGCGCGGCGACGTACTCCGGTGGCGCAGGATGAAGCGAACCGTAGCGCGCCGCGTCGTCGAGCATGCCGCGCCGATGCAGCTCTTCGATGTGTTGCTCGTATTCTTCGCCGACGGACAGTCGAGTGCGCGCACCCGGACAGACGACGTTTGCGCGCACACCCGAGTCTGCGAGTTCGGCTGCGATTGCCAGAGTGAGACTGTTGACCGCACCTTTTGCCGCCGGATACCCCGTACCGCCGTAGTCGCCGAGGAACGCGAACGAACTCGTGTTCACGATGGCGCCGCGTCCCTGGGCAACCATCAGCGGAGCGATCACCCGGCAGGTGCGAAAAGTCGAGGTCAGGTGGGCGTCGATCAGTTCGCTCCACTGCTCGTCGGTGACGTTCAGGATGGACGACTGCGGAGGTTCCGCGATCCCCGCGCAGTTGATCAAGACGTCGACCGACCCGTACGCGCTCACCGCCGCATCCGCGAGCGCCTCCGCGAGACCCGGCACCGCGGCCGAGCCCGAAACCGCGATTGCCCGTCCGCCGGCATCGACGATTTCCTGTGCCACCGCGTCGGAGGCCTCCAGGTCGCGACCGTTGACCACCACGCCGGCACCCTCGGCCGCCAGCGCATGGGCAACCGATCGGCCGATTCCGCGACTCGATCCGGTCACCACCGCGCCGCGTCCTGCCAGGTGCTTTGCTCGGTGTGAGTTCATGTTTTCCACTTCCCGCGAGGCGTGTATTGCCATGAATCGGGCGCATCCAGTCATTGCGCCGAACAGATGTGCAAACTATAGTCCAGACATATGTCCAGTTTTTTGCTGGCTCCACTCTTCGGCCTGTCAGGCGATGCCCCTTACCCACACCGTCCGAATCTCCTACGACTCGTGACGACGACAACTCCCACACCATCCGATCGGGAAGTGACCCCATGACTCTGCGTCCCACCGACAGTTCCCCCCTGCTGATCGACGGCAAGCTCGTCCCGGGTTCCGGGGGCACCTTCGACGTGATCAACCCTGCCACTGAAGAGGTGCTGGGTGCCGCGGCCGATGCCACCCCCGCCGACATGGACGTGGCGATCGCTGCTGCGCGCCGAGCATTCGACGATACGACCTGGTCCCGCGACCACGCCTTCCGGGCGCGGTGCCTGCGGCAATTGCGCGACGCCCTGCTCGCCCACATCGAGGAATTCCGGGAGATCACGATCGCCGAGGTCGGCGCGCCGAGGTTCTTCACCAGCGGACCGCAGCTCGAGGGGCCCGTTGCCGATCTCGGATACTTCGCGGGCCTGGCGGACAGCTATTCCTGGGAACAGGACCTGGGTGAGTCGACGACGATGGGAATCAAGTCGCACAGGCGGGTCCTGAAGGAGGCAGTCGGTGTGGTGGGCGCCATCACGCCGTGGAACTTTCCTCATCAAATCAATTTCGCCAAACTCGGCCCCGCACTGGCCGCGGGAAACACCGTGGTGCTCAAGCCCGCTCCCGACACACCCTGGTGCGCGGCGCTCGTCGGCACACTGATCGCGCAGGAAACCGATTTCCCGCCCGGCGTGGTCAACATCGTGACGTCGAGCGACCACTCCCTCGGTGCGCAGCTGTCGACCGACCCCCGGGTGGACCTCGTGTCCTTCACCGGCTCGACCGAAACGGGTAAGGCCGTCATGACGGCCGCCGCCCAGACACTCAAAAAGGTGTTCCTCGAATTGGGCGGCAAGTCGGCCTTCATCGTGCTCGACGACGCCGACTTGGCGGGCGCCTGCGCGATGGCGGCATTCACCGTGAGCACCCACGCCGGGCAGGGCTGCGCGCTCACCACCCGGTTACTCGTTCCGCGCGAAAAGTACGACGAGGCAGTCGAGGCCACCGCGCGCACCCTCCGCGGTCTTCCTGCCGGTGACCCCGACGAACCCGGCACCATCTGCGGTCCGATCATCTCCGCACGCCAACGCGAGCGAGTCGAGGCGTATCTGCGTCTCGCGGTCGAGGAAGGCGGGACCATCGTGGTCGGCGGCAGACGCCCCGGCAACCACGAACGCGGCTTCTTCATCGAACCCACCCTCATCTCCGGACTCGACAACAGCGCGCGGGTGGCACGGGAAGAGATCTTCGGTCCCGTGCTCGTGATCATCCCCCACGACGGTGACGACGACGCCATTCGCATCGCCAACGACTCCCCCTATGGACTGTCCGGATCGATCTGGGGTACGGATCCCGCACGCGTGCAGCATGTGGTCGAGGCAGTGCGCACCGGCACGCTCGGCGTGAACGGCGGAATCTGGTACGCGGCCGATGCGCCGTTCGGCGGATACAAGCAATCCGGGATCGGCCGGGAAATGGGTGTCGCGGGCTTCGAGGAGTACCTCGAGACCAAGCTGGTCGCGGAACCGGCCCTGTAGTCCATCACCACACTTTCACCGCACTCAACTCAGGGAGACAAGACGATATGGGACGGTTCGACGGAAAGACATCCATCGTCACCGGCGCTGCTCAGGGCATCGGCGAAGGCTATGCCCGGGCGCTGGCAGCCGAGGGCGCCAACGTGGTGGTCGCGGATCTCAACGCGGAACTCGGCGAAACCGTGGCAAAACAGATCACCTCCGACGGCGGGACGGCAGTTTTCAAGGATGTCGACGTGTCCGACGAGGAGTCGGCGAAACAACTCGCCGAGTTCACCGTCGAGAAGTTCGGCGGCATCGACTATCTGGTCAACAACGCCGCCATTTACGGGGGCATGAAACTCGACCTCCTCATCACCGTGCCGTGGGACTACTACAAGAAGTTCATGAGCGTGAACTTCGACGGCGCCCTCAACGTGACCCGCGCGGTGTGGCCGCACATGAACAAGGGCGGCGGCGGGTCGATCGTCAACCAATCGTCCACGGCGGCTTGGTTGTACTCCGGCTTCTACGGGCTCGCGAAGGTCGGGATCAACGGCCTCACCCAGCAGCTCGCCCATGAGGTGGGTGGCATGAACATTCGGGTCAACGCCATCGCGCCCGGACCGATCGACACCGAAGCCACCCGCACCGTCACCCCGGGAAATATGGTGGCAGACATGGTCAAGACCCTGCCCCTCAAGCGCATGGGAACACCTGAAGATCTCGTCGGGGCGTGTTTGTTCCTGCTCTCCGACGAGGCGAGCTGGATCACCGGGCAGATCTTCAACGTCGACGGCGGACAGATTTTTCGGTCATGACCACGACCGAGCAGGTATCCGTCGGCTACATCGGCCTCGGCAACATGGGTGCGCCCATGGCAGAGCGGCTGCTGGACCGCCCCGGCGGACTCATCGTGTGCGACACCCGGCCCGAGGCGCTGGAACCGTTCGGCAAGGCGGGCGCGAAGGTGACGTCGAGTCCGCGGGAGGTGGCCGAGAACGCGGACGTTATCTCCGTGACCGTGCTGAACGACGAACAAGTGCGGGACGTCGTCGTCCAGATGCTGGAGGTGGCCCGGCCGGGCACCGTCGTGGCGGTGCATTCGACGATCAGCGACGTCACTGCCGTCGAATTGGCGCAGTTGTGCGGTGAGCAGGGCGTCGAACTGGTGGACGCCCCCGTGAGCGGCGGCGCCCCGGGCGCACACAAGGGCAAGCTCGCCGTGATGGTCGGCGCGAGTGACACGGCGTTCGAGAAGGTGCGGGAGCCGTTCGGGCACTGGGCGGAACTCGTCGTGCACGCGGGCGACGTGGGCGCGGGTACGCGCTTGAAGCTCGCCCGCAACCTGCTGCACTTCGTGTCCTTCACGGCCGCGGCCGAGGCGCTGCGACTCGCCGAGGCCGCCGGTCTCGACATCACCGAACTCGGGAAGGTCGTCCGGCACACCGACGCGATCACCGGTGGCGCCGGCGCGATCATGCTCCGCGACACCACCGCCGCCCTCGACGAGAACGACAACTGGTACCCGATCATGTCCCACGTCCGGGACCTCGGCGAGAAGGATCTTCTCCTGGCGATCGGCCTCGGCGAGCGCCTCGACGTCACCCTGCCGCTCGCCCGGATCGCCCTGACGGGACTGGGGCCGGGGCTGGGCGTGGACAGCACAGCGACGAAGGAGCAGCGATGACCGCCGACTGCGACGAAGGAGCAGCGATGCGTGACGACACCCGCACCCGCGGCCTGGCCATGATGGAGAAGGTCTATGGATTCGAGATGCAGGACGGTCCCGGCGCGCACTTCGCCGTTACCGCCGACCACCTCTTCGCCGACATCTGGGCGAGGCCCGGGCTCAGCATCCGCGACCGCAGGCTCCTCCTCCTCGGTGCGCTCACTGCGCAAGGACTGGTCGATGTCGCGGAGATCCAGGTGGGCGCCGCCCTGCACAACGAAGAACTCGACGAGGAGCAGTTGCGGGAGATCGCCCTGTTCCTGTGCCACTACGTGGGGTGGCCGTTGGGTACGAAACTCGACTCCATGATCGGTGGGGTGCTACACAAGCGGAAGAAGGCAGCCAGAGCGGCCGCCCCGGATGCAGAGGCCACATGAGCACCGAACACCTGACACGAGACCTTCTCCGACTCGCCGAGTCCACGCCCGGGTTCATGCCGGAGGACGAGGGCACCGCCCTCCACGCGGCCGCGATGCACTATCTGACTCCGGGCGGTACCGGCGTCGAGATCGGCACCTACTGCGGTCGCTCCACGATCTACCTCGGGGCGGCCGCGAAGGCCCGAGGCGCTCGGGTGGTCACCATCGACCACCATCACGGCTCCGAGGAACACCAGCCGGGCTGGGAATACCACGAACCGGCCTTCGTCGACCCCCACACCGGTGTGCTCGACACCGTCGGCCGGTTCCGCCACACCATGGCCGACTCGGGGCTCGAGGAATACGTCGTCGGGGTGCTCGGCCGCTCCTCCACGGTGGCAACATTCTGGCGCTCCCCCGTCGACTTCGTCTTCATCGACGGCGGACACACCTCGGAGGCCGCGAACGCCGACCTCGAGGGGTGGGCACCCTGGGTCGTCGGCGGCGGCGCACTCGTCATCCACGACGTGTTCCCGGACCCCGCGGACGGTGGACGGCCACCGTTCGAGATCTACGAACGTGCTCTGGCGACAGGTCAATTCAAGGAGACGTCCGTCACCGGTTCACTACGCGTTCTCGAACGGGTGGGCGGTCAGACCGGAGAACCGCTGGCGTGACAGTAGTCGCCGCACCGATCTGCACCGATCGGTAGTCCCACCGGCGCCGCCGCGTCCCGGAAGATTCCGTGTCCGGGCGTGGTGCGGGACAGTGCGTCCGCCGCGAGAATCATCGCTCCACCCGTCCACGTGGTCTGTTCGACCGGCCAGCGTTTGCCGTCGCTGTAGACGAGCCCGGTCCAGTACGAGCCGTCGGGATCACGCAGATGCTGCATGGCCGCGAACTGTTCGAGAGCGCGGGTGCGCTCGCCCATCGCGTCGAGGGCCAGCACCAGCTCGCACGTCTCGGCTCCGGTCACCCACGGCCGGTGGTCGACACACCGGATGCCCAGACCTTCGACGACGAAGTCGTCCCACCGCGACTCGATGCGCGCAGCCGCCGCCGCACCCCGCACGGCTCCCCCGAGGATGGGGTAATACCAGTCCATCGAGTATTCGTCTTTGAGCGCAAACGACTCCGGATGCTGCCGGATCGCGTGGCCGAGGGTGTATTTGGCGAACTCCCACTCCGGTTGGGGGTCGTCGACAAGTCGCGCCAGCGACAACCCGCACAGCAGGCTGTGGTGGATGCTGGAGTTGCCGGTCAGCAGCGCCTCGGGGCATGCTTCGCCGCCGATTCCTCGGGCCCAGCAAATTTCGCCACTCGGTTCCTGCAACTCCACGACGAAGTCGAGTCCTGCCCGCACCGAGGGCCACATGGACACGGCGAAGTCCCGGTTACCAGTGATCAGGTAGTGATGCCACACTCCGACCGCGAGATACGCGCAGAAGTTGCTGTCGGAGTCGGCATTATGGACCACACCGTCCCGGAACTCCATCGGCCACGAACCGTCGGGCCGCTGAGTGCGGCGCGACCACTCGTACGCGGCCTCCGCCTCCTCGCGCAACCCGGCAGCGCCCAGCGCCATGGCGGATTCGACGTGGTCCCACGGGTCGGTGTGACCACCTGTGAACCACGGCAACGCGCCCGACGATTCCTGGGCCGCGGCGATCGACTTCGCCGTCTGCAGTACCTGGCTCTCCGACAACACGTTCGGCACCGACGGAACGTCGGCCGCTCTCACCGCGGCGCCCTCACCGCGCTCGGCCGGTTCGGCTTCTCCAGATAGAACACCACGCTCTTGCCGACCACGGGGTTGAGTACCTTCTCCGCGGTGCGAGTGAGCCAGGGCGCTTTCATCATGTCCCACACCAGTACCTGGTGGTAGGCCTTGGTGAGGGGATTGTCGTTGTTCTCCACCCCCACCGCGCATTTGAGCCACCAGTACGGTGAATGCAGGGCGTGGGCATGATCGCGGCCCTGCACCTTCAACCCGGCCGCAGTGAGCTTGCCCGCCAACTCGTCGGCCCGATAGATCCGCACGTGCCCGCCTTCCACTTCGTGGTAGGCGTCGGACAGTGCCCAGCAGACCTTCTCCGGCAACCACCGCGGAACCGTCACTGCTGCAACACCACCGGGCTTGAGGATGCGCACCAACTCGGCAATGGCCCGATCGTCCTCGGGCACGTGCTCGAGAACCTCGGAGATGAGGACAGCGTCGAACGTGCCGTCCTCATAGGGCAGGTTCAGCGCGTCACCCACCTGAATACGCGCGTCGGCGCCCGCGGGCGCCTCCCCCACTTCGGCCATGGCCACGAACATCTTCTCGACGTCGGCCAGCTCGTCGGCGTTCTGGTCGAACGCGATGACGTCGGCCCCGCGCCGATACAGTTCGAACGAGTGCCGTCCGGCTCCCGCACCGATGTCGATCACCTTGTCGCCGGGCTTCACGCCCAGCCGGTCGAAGTCCACGGTCAGCACAGTCGTTCTCCTCCACGGGTCTGCTGGATGGCATCGGCATAAGTCTCCGCGGTCTTCGCCGCCACCGCAGACCAGCTGTAGCGCTCGAGCGCGCGGCGGCGGCCGCCATCGCCCAGCCTGACGCGCCGCTCCGGGTCGTCGAGCAGCGCGCCCAGCACGTCCGCCAGTTCCTGCGGATCGCCGGGCGTCACCAGGACACCGGCTTCTTCCTGAGTTCCCACGACCTCGGGGATGGCACCGGCGCGGCTCGCGACGAGCGGCGTTCCGCAGGCCATCGCTTCGACGGCGGGTAGGGAAAAGCCCTCGTACAGGGACGGGACACAGGCGACGTCTGCCGAGGCCAGCAGCGACGCCAATTCGGAGTCGTCGATGCCCGAGACCGTGCGCACCACGTCACCGATGGCGAGTTCGTCGATCAGTTTCTCGGTGACCCCGCCCGCCGCCAGTTTGGCGACGAGAACCAGCTCGACGGTGCGTTCGGTGTGCACCTTCGCAACGGCTTCGAGCAAGGTCGACACACCCTTGAGCGGCATGTCGGCGCTCGCGACACACACGATCCGCCCCGCGACCCGTGCATCGACGCGCGGCTGGAACACCTCGGTGTCCACGCCGAGCGGAATGGTCCGCAAATGAGCAGCGGGCACGTCGAACTCCGCGCTGATGTCGTCGGCCGAAGACTGCGACACCGTCACCAGCGCGGGAATCCGGCGTGCCACGCGCTTCTGCATGCTCAGGAAGCCGTACCAGCGCCGGACTGTGACCTTGCGCCACCACTTAGCGGCCGCCAGGTCGAGCGCGCGGTCGCGGGTGATCGGATGGTGAATGGTCGCGACGACGGGCAGGCCGGCCTTCTGTAGCTGGAGCAACCCGTAGCCGAGGCACTGATTGTCGTGCACGACGTCGAACTCGTCGGCGCGCTCGCGCAGCAGTCGCGCCGCACGCAAGCTGAATGTGAGCGGCTCGGGAAAGCCGGCCGTCCACATGGTGGCCACTTCCAGCACATCGATGCTGTCGCGGAACTCCCGCGGGTGCGGCGTTCTGAACGGATCGGGCTCGCGGTAGAGATCCAGACTCGGGACCTTGGTGAGGGTGACCCGGGGGTCGACATCCGGGTACGGCTGACCCGAGAACACCTCTACCTGGTGCCCGAGTTCGACCAGTTCACGGCTGAGATGACGGACGTACACACCTTGCCCCCCGCAGTGGGGCTTACTTCGATACGACAGGAGTGCGATGCGCACGGACTCCGACCTCTCCTCGAGCAGCAGACGGCAATACTAGAACACGTTCTCACACTTGAGTGTCCTCGTCCTATCCAACCGCACTACTCAGCGAAGCGCCGCCGACTCGCGCAAACCTTCGATCTTTCCGGCGAGTCGCCCGAGGTACGCGAGCACCTCCTCCTCGCTACGATCCGGAACTCCGTACACGACCTCACTGACGCCGAGGTCTCGCCACCGGTGCAATTTGTCGACATCCGGCTTCCCGTCGAGCACCACGATCCGCGGTTCTCCCGCCCTGCCCGCCTCACGCCACATTCGCTGAAGCGACCGGACACGATCGTCGATGTCCTGCTCGATCGGTGTGGTCATCCAGCCGTCGGCCGAACGCACGATCCACTTGAAGTTCTTCTCGTTGCCGGCCGCACCGACGACGACCGGAGGCACACGCGTCGGCTTGGGCCACGCCCAGCTCGGCCCGAAGGTGACGAACTCGCCGTCGTAGGAGGCTTCCTCCTGCGTCCACAGGGCGCGCATGGCCTCGAGGTACTCGCGCAGCATCGTGCGACGGCGGCCCGGCGGAACATGATGATCGGAAAGTTCATCCAGATTCCAGCCGTATCCGACACCGAGGACGACGCGGCCGCCGCTCAGATGGTCGAGCGAGGCGATCGTCTTGGCAAGCGTGATGGGGTCGTGCTCGACAGGCAGAGCCACCGAAGTCCCGAGCTCGATACGCTGGGTCACCGCGGCCGCCGACGCGAGCGCGACCCAGGGGTCCAGCGTGCGCATGTAGCGATCGTCCGGAAGCGAGGCGTCGCCCGTCTGCGGATGTGCCGCATCACGTTTGACCGGAATGTGCGTGTGCTCGGGCACGTAGAACGAGTCGAATCCATTGGCCTCGGCCCCCCGCGCGGCTGAGGCCGGTCCGATTCCGCGGTCACTGGTGAACAACGTAATACCGAACTTCACGAAATCTCCTAAGCCGGGAGGCATTTCCTTCTTGGAGAGTAACTTTTGGACACCTGTTTAGCAAGGTGTCCAAACAGTGTTCCGATCCGAGCGGCATCGGAACGAACGGGACGCTCGTCGGGTCTATCGCAACGAGCGTCCCGTTCGCACATCACGGATCAGGCGCCGTAGACCGGGACCGGGGTTTCGGCCTTGGCGAGCAGGTCCGCGACGACGGGGCCGATTTCCTTCGGCTCCCACCGCGCGCCCTTGTCCTGAGTGGGACCGTGACGCCACCCCTCGGCGACGGTGATCTTGCCGCCCTCGACCTCGAAGACACGTCCGGTGACGTCCTTGGACTCGGTGCTGCCCAGCCACACCACCAGAGGGGAGACATTCTCCGGGGCCATCGCATCGAACCCGTCCTCGGGCGCCGCCATCGCCTCGGCCATGGCCCCGCCGGCGCCGATGGTCATCCGGGTCCGGGCGGACGGGGCGATGGCATTGACGGTGACGCCGTAGTTCTTCAGTTCCGCCGCCGCCTGAATGGTCAACTCCGCGATACCCGCCTTCGCCGCCGCGTAGTTACCCTGCCCGATCGAACCCTGCAGTCCGGCACCGGAACTGGTGTTGATGATCCGGGCGTCCACGGCACGGCCCGCTTTCGCCTCACCGCGCCAATACGCGGCCGCGTGCCGCAGGGTGGCGAAATGACCTTTGAGGTGCACCCGCACCACGGCGTCCCATTCCTGCTCGCTCATCCCGACGAGCATGCGGTCGCGCAGGAAGCCGGCATTGTTCACCAGCACGTCGAGGCGGCCGAAGTGCTCCAGTGCAGCCTTGATCAGATTCTCCGCCCCGGCCCAGTCCGCGACATCGTCACCGTTGACGACGGCCTCGCCGCCGGCGGCCACAATCTCTGCGACGACCTGCTCGGCGGGACTCTCTCCCGTCGCCGAGCCGTCGAGTCCGGCGCCGATGTCGTTGACCACTACCTTGGCACCTTCCGCGGCGAAGGCCAGCGCGTGCGCGCGTCCGATACCGCGGCCGGCGCCCGTCACGATGACGACGCGACCGTCGACCAGTCCACTCATGTTCTCTCCTCATTGATATTCGCCGCTGCTCGCGGGGGGTTGATATTCGCCGCCACTCCGGCTGGATCGGGGTCTGCTGCTGACAGGAAGGCCGGGCGCTCGCCGCCGCCGTGCACGGTCAAGGTCGATCCGCTGACGTAGGCAGCCAGTGGTGAGGCCAGGAACACCGCACAGTTGCCGACATCCTCGGGGCAGGCCATGCGGCCGAGCGGGATCGTCTCCGCGACAGCCGCGAGCCCCGACTCACCGCCGTAGTGCAGATGTGCCTGCTCGGTGCGGACCATCCCGACGACGATCGAATTGACCCGCACCTTCGGCGCCCACTCCACCGCCAGACTGCGGCCGAGGTGATCGACACCAGCCTTGGCCGCCCCATAGGCAGCCGTACCGGGTGAGGGCCGTGAACCGCTGACGCTCGAGATGTTGACGATCGCGCCGCCTGAATCCTGGTTTTGCATCACCGCGTTGGCCACCTGCGACACCAGCAAGGGCGCGAGCAGGTTCAGTTCGACGATCTTGGAGTGGTACTTCGGGCTGGCCTCCGCAGCGAGTGCGTAGGGCGCACCTCCCGCATTGTTGACCAGAACGTCGAGGCGGCCGTGCCGTTCGACGATCCGATCGACCATGCCCTGTACCTGCTCCGGGTCGCGGATGTCGCAGGCGATGAACTCCGCGACGCGACCGTCCGCTTCGACCGGGCCGTCCGCCGGCCTCCGCGCACAGGTCACGACCGTGGCGCCCGCGCGCAGGAAGGTGCGGCTGATGCCTGCACCTACTCCGCGAACGCCGCCGGTCACGAGCACCACCGTTCTGTCCATAGTGAAACGCGTTTCCATCGTGCTACCCTACCAAGCAATTGCTTGGTGCAGTAGCGAGGCCGCTCAAATGGAGGAAACACATGGGAATCCGGACTGACGACGAGCCCGGGGGCATCACGACAGTGACGGTCGACTACCCGCCCGTAAACGCCATCCCGTCGCAAGGCTGGTTCGAACTGGCCGACGCGGTACTGGCTGCGGGCCGCAACCCGAACACACACGTGGTGATCCTGCGAGCCGAGGGCCGCGGATTCAACGCCGGCGTCGACATCAAGGAGATGCAGGCCACCGACGGCTACGACGCCCTCGTCGACGCCAATCGCGGGTGCGCTGCCGCGTTCGCCGCCGTCTACGACTGCGCCGTCCCCGTGGTGGTCGCCGTCAACGGGTTCTGCGTCGGTGGGGGCGTCGGCCTGGTCGGCAACGCCGACGTGATCGTCGCCTCGGACGACGCCGTCTTCGGACTGCCGGAGGTCGACCGCGGTGCACTCGGCGCCGCGACACACCTGGCGCGTCTCGTCCCGCAACACATGATGCGCACCCTCTACTACACGGCGCAGAACGTGACGGCCCAACAACTGCAGCACTTCGGCTCGGTCTACGAGGTGGTACCGCGCGAGAAACTCGACGCCGCCGCCCGCGACATCGCCGGCAAGATCGCCGCCAAGGACACCCGCGTGATCCGGTGCGCCAAGGAGGCGATCAACGGGATCGACCCCGTCGACGTGAAGACCAGTTACCGACTCGAACAGGGCTACACCTTCGAACTCAACCTGGTGGGGGTCTCCGACGAACATCGAGACGAGTTCGTCGAGACCGGTAAGCCCCGCTCCAACTCGAACAACAGGGAAGACTGATACATGGCCACCAAGCGTGACAAGCGAATGTCTCTGGACGACGTCGTCGGCGAACTGCGCAGCGGAATGACCATCGGCATCGGTGGCTGGGGTTCTCGGCGCAAGCCGATGGCTCTGGTGCGCGCGTTGCTTCGCTCGAATATCACCGACCTCACGGTCGTCACCTACGGCGGCCCCGACCTCGGCCTGCTGTGCTCGGCGGGCAAGGTGAAGAAGGCGTACTACGGATTCGTCTCACTCGACTCGGCACCGTTCTACGACCCCTGGTTCGCGAACGCCCGCACGGGCGGCGAGATCGAGGTCCGGGAAATGGACGAGGGCATGGTCAAGTGTGGCCTCGAAGCCGCGGCGGCGCGGTTGCCGTTTCTGCCGATCCGCGCGGGTCTCGGTTCCGACGTCCGCGCCTTCTGGGGCGACGAATTACGCACCGTCACCTCCCCCTACCCCGACGCCTCGGGCAAGTCCGAGACACTCATCGCGATGCCCGCACTGAATCTCGATGCCGCGCTGGTACATCTGAATCTCGGCGACAAGCACGGCAACGCCGCATACACCGGTGTCGATCCCTACTTCGACGACCTGTACTGCGCCGCGGCGGAGAAGCGGTTCGTCTCCGTCGAGCGAGTGGTGGAAACCGAGGAACTGGTGAAAACCGTTCCCTTGCAGAACCTCATCCTCAACCGCATGATGGTCGACGGCGTCGTCGAGGCGCCCAACGGTGCACACTTCACGCTCGCCGGCGACAGCTACGGGCGCGACGAGAAGTTCCAGCGGCACTACGCCGAATCGGCGAAAACTCCGGAGTCGTGGCAGAAGTTCGTCGACACCTATCTCTCGGGCAGCGAAGACGACTACCAGGCCGCCGTGAAGAAGTTTGGAGAACACGCATGAGCGAGACGATCACCGAGGTGACTCGCGCAGAATACTGCGCCATCGCCTGCGCCGAAATCTTCTCCGGTGCAGGAGAGATCATGGCCAGCCCCATGGCGACGCTGCCACTGATCGGGGCCCGGCTCGCCCGGCTCACCACCGAACCCGACCTGCTCATCACCGACGGTGAAGCCCTGATCTTCGCCGACACCCCGGCTGTCGGCGCCAAGGCCCCGATCGAGGGGTGGATGCCGTTCCGGAAGGTGTTCGACGTCGTCGCATCCGGACGACGCCACGTCGTCATGGGCGCCAACCAGATCGACCGGCACGGCAACCAGAACCTGTCGGCGTTCGGTCCGCTGCAACACCCCACGCGCCAGATGTTCGGTGTCCGCGGTGCACCCGGCAACACCATCAACCACCCCACGAGCTACTGGGTGGGCAAGCATTCGTCCCGGGTGTTCTGCGACAAGGTCGACATCGTGTCCGGAGTGGGCTACGACCAGGTCGATCCCGAGAACCCGGCGTTCCGCTTCCTGCACCTGCACCGCGTGGTGAGCAATCTCGGCGTGTTCGATTTCGGCGGACCCGGCCACACGTTCCGCGCGCTGAGCCTCCACCGGGGCGTCACCGCCGACCAGGTTGCGGAGAACACGTCGTTCGAGGTGGCCGGGTTGGACGAGGCCGGGGTGACGCGCGAACCGACCGAAGAAGAACTGCACCTGATCCGCGAGGTCCTCGATCCTCGCAGCCTTCGCGACCGGGAGGTGTCGGCATGAGCGCGCTCCGAACGGCGTTGACGGAACTCGTCGGTGTCGAACATCCGGTGGTCCAGACCGGGATGGGCTGGGTGGCCGGACCGCGGCTCGTTGCCGGTACTGCGAACGCCGGCGGACTCGGGATTCTGGCGTCGGCGACCATGACGTACGAGGAACTCGAGGCGGCCATCGCCAAGACCAAGACCTTGACGGACAAGCCTTTCGGGGTCAACATCCGTGCCGATGCCACCGACGCCCCGCAACGCATCGACCTGCTGATCCGGGAGAAGGTGCGCGTCGCGTCGTTCGCGCTCGCCCCCAAACAGGAACTGATCGCGAAGCTCAAAGCGGCCGGCGTGGTGGTCATACCGTCGATCGGCGCGGCCAAGCACGCGAAAAAGGTGGCGTCGTGGGGCGCCGACGCGGTGATCGTGCAGGGCGGTGAAGGCGGCGGCCACACCGGACCGGTCGCCACCACCCTGCTGCTGCCCTCGGTGCTCGACGCCGTCGACATCCCCGTCGTCGCCGCGGGCGGCTTCTACGACGGCCGCGGGCTGGCTGCGGCGCTGGCCTACGGCGCCGCCGGGGTCGCGATGGGCACCCGCTTCCTCCTCACCCAGGAATCGACCGTGCCCGACTCCGTGAAGCAGGAGTACCTGGCCAAGGGACTGCAGGACACCACGGTGTCGCGGAAGGTCGACGGCATGCCGCACCGGGTCCTCAACACCGAACTGGTCAACAGCCTCGAGCACTCCGGGAATGTGCGCGGACTCGTGGCCGCCGCCCGCAACGCGTCCAAATTCAAAGCGATGACCGGCATGAAATGGTCGACGCTCGTCAAGGACGGCCTCGCCATGAAGAAGTCCAGCGACCGCACCTGGCAGCAGATCATCATGGCCGCCAACACACCGATGCTGCTCAAGGCCGGGCTCGTCGACGGCAACACCGCCGCCGGTGTCCTGGCGTCGGGTCAGGTAGTGGGGCTACTGGACGATCTGCCCACCTGCAAGGACCTCATCGACGGCATCGTCGCGGACGCCGTCAAACGCATCGACGCCCTGGGCGCACTGCGCTACTGACGCCGGCACGCGGCCGCCTCTGCTCCTGTACGAACGGGACGTTCGTTCGATCCAACGCAACGTACGTCCCGTTCGTCCAGGTGAAGGGGAAGGGATCAGCCGGCCGACGCGGCCTTCGCCTCGATCCGCGCCCGGCCCTCCGGCCGTCGCAGCGGCGGCACGGTGGGGGGCGGCTGCTTCCGAGGTGGCAGCGCGGCCAGCAGTGTGGTGGTGGCCGCGGTGACGATCGCCACCGCCTCCTCGAAGGGCTCGCGGTTGGCGTCCGACACTTTTTGAATCCCGCTGACCTTGCGTACGTATTGACGCGCCGCCGCTTCTATCTCCTCCGCGGTGGCTGCCGGTTCGAGTCCGCGCAGTTCGGTGATGTTTCGGCACATGTTTCGACGATAGCGCGGCCCCCTCGACACCGGGCGAATGTACCGTTCGACGCATCTGAGGCGCTGAACGGTACATTCGCCCGCCGTCGGTAGGACGTTTCAGGGCCGAGCGGGTTCCAACGCGTCCTCGGACGCGGGCTCGACCGTGGCGTCTGGGCTGACCGCGGTACGCGACCGCGCCGCCACGACTGCGGCGCAGAGGAGGACCACCCCGGCGAGACATTGCGAGCTTCCGACCACCTCACGCACGGCCGACTCCACCCAGCCCGACGACGAGGACTGGAGTACGTAATTCGGGCCGATCAAGAAGACGAGGGTTGCCGCGCCGACCACCGGCCGCCAGCTGCGGTAGCGAGGCGCGACGAGAATCGGGATGAGAAGGATGCTGTACGCCCAGTGATGCGTGACGGCGAACGGTGCCGCGAGCAGAGACCCCAACGCGACGATGGACAACGCGATCACATGTTCCCCCGACCGGGTGAACCGGTGAGCCGACCACGCGACAGCTGCGACCACCACGACGACGCACGCCATCCACACGGCACTGGCGAGCCGGCCCTCGACTCCCAGCCGGGCGATCAGACCGGTGAGGGCCTGGTTGCGGAAGAAGTCCGGCGGGCCGGCGCGGCCGGTAGCGAAGAATTCGGTGGTCCAGAACCACACCGACGATTGGGGCAGGAGCCAGAAGCCTAGGCCGATGGTCGCAAGGATTGCAGCGAATGCACGCGCGATGGAGCGGTAATCCCGGCGGACCAGGAGCACCAGGAGAAACGCCGCAGGGGTGATCTTGACTGCCGCCGCCAGACCGATCGCGATGCCACGGAATCGGCGTGGGATCACGCCGGTGCAGTCGGCGACCACCAGCGCCATCAGGATGATGTTGACCTGCCCGAAGCCGAAGTTCGAGCGCATCGGCTCGAGCAGCAGGACCGGACCCAGCGACATCAGTGCGAGAAGGTCCGGACGCCGCATGTCGAGCTTGGCGAACACCACCCGCAGCATCCACCACACGAGCGCGATATTCAGGGCGCACCACAGCACCTGCAGAACCGCCGGGTCGAGTTCTGCCATCGGCGCGAAGAGGATGGCCGCGAAAGGCGCGTAGATGAATCGGAATCCGGAGCTGCTCGGGAAATCAGCAGAGTAGAGCGGAAGGCCGTTGAGGAATGCGTAGCCGGCGTCCCGGAACACGGAGAGATCCATGAGGTAGCCCGTCGCCGCCTCGTACTCGCGGTAGGCCACCAACGCGAGCGAGAAGACGGCCGCAAGGACCGCGACGGCGTGAAAGCCATATGTCCTGAACTTCGAGTCACTTCGTAACAAGGATCTGTTCTCTCATGATCGGCGTCGTCGTCAATGTCCTACCGTAGCGGTCCGTGACTCAATCGTGACAAAGTCAGGGGGATGGCGCCCGAAATGCCCGCTTCCGGCCACGTGCGCGTTCCGCCTCGCTCAGCAGAAACCTGCCCCCTGCGTGGCCCAGCGGGAGCACACTGCTTCTAGACCCACACTGCTTCTAGACCCACACTGACTCGAGACCATCGAAAGCTGGAGGGTGGACAGTGACGACGACGCCTTCGACTGCCAGGCCACGACGGGTGTCGGCACCCCGCGGGCCGGAACTCACCACGCTCGGCTGGCCGCAGGAGGCCGCGTTGCGGATGCTCATGAACAACCTCGATCCCGAGGTTGCCGAGCACCCCGACTCCCTCGTCGTCTACGGCGGGACCGGCAAGGCCGCGCGCAGCTGGGACGCCTTCGAGGCGATGGTCAGGACGCTCCGGACCCTGAAGTCGGACGAGACGATGCTGGTGCAGTCCGGGAAACCGGTCGGGGTGTTCCGCACGCATGAGTGGGCGCCTCGTGTGCTCCTGGCCAACTCCAACCTGGTGGGTGACTGGGCCAACTGGGAAGAGTTCCGGCGGCTCGAGGCGCTCGGGCTGATGATGTACGGGCAGATGACAGCGGGTTCCTGGATCTACATCGGCACGCAGGGCATCCTGCAGGGCACGTACGAGACTTTCGGCGCGGTGGCACGCGCCCGCTTCGGTGGCACGCTCGCGGGAACGATCACCCTGACTGCGGGCCTGGGCGGGATGGGCCGCGCGCAACCGCTCGCGGTCACGATGAACGAGGGCGTGGCGATCTGCGTCGATTGCGACGTCACCCGCATCGATCGCCGGATCGCGCTCGATTACCTCGACGTCAAAGCCGCAGACATCTCGGAGGCGCTGGCTCTCGCGGCGGAAGCCCGCGACGCGAGGCGTCCGCTGTCCATCGGCCTGGAGGGCAATGCTGCCGAGGTGCTCCCCGAGTTGCTGGCCAGAAAGGCACCGATCGACATCGTCACCGACCAGACCTCCGCGCACGACCCGCTGTCGTACCTGCCGCTCGGAATGGACTTCGGCGACATGAAGAGGATGGCGGAGAAGGACCCGGTGACGTTCACCGAGGACGCCCGGGCGTCGATGGCCCGACATGTGGCCGCGATGGTGGGGTTTCTCGATCGGGGCGCCGTGGTGTTCGACTACGGCAACTCGATCCGGGACGAGGCGCGCAAGGCCGGTTACGACCGCGCATTCGACTTCCCCGGATTCGTTCCCGCGTATATCCGGCCGCTGTTCGAGGAGGGGCGGGGACCGTTCCGCTGGGCCGCGTTGTCCGGTGATCCCGCGGATATCGCCGCCACCGACTCCGCGATCCTCGATCTCTTCCCCGACAACGAGCACCTGCGCCGGTGGATCACACTGGCCGGGCAGCGAGTGGCCTTTCAGGGCCTGCCCGCCCGCATCTGCTGGCTCGGGTACGGCGAGCGGCACCTCGCGGGTGTGCGGTTCAACGAGATGGTGGCCTCCGGTGAGGTGTCGGCGCCCATCGTGATCGGCCGTGACCACCTCGATTCGGGGTCGGTCGCCTCGCCGTACCGCGAGACCGAAGCGATGGCGGACGGCTCCGACGCCGTCGCCGACTGGCCTTTGCTCAACGCACTGCTCAACACCGCGTCCGGTGCGTCGTGGGTGTCGATCCACCAGGGCGGCGGCGTAGGGATGGGGCGGTCCATCCACGCCGGGCAGGTGTGTGTGGCGGACGGCACCGGACTGGCGGCGCAGAAGCTGACGAGGGTGCTCACCAACGACCCCGGAACGGGAATCGTCCGGCATGTGGACGCCGGGTACGAACACGCCGCCGACATCGCCAGGGAGCGCGGTGTGCGCATACCGATGTCCGAAGGGTGAGGGTGCGTCGTGACGACGAACCCCACCCGCTCGACGGTGCTCACCAACATCGGCATGCTGGTCACCAACGACCCGGTCGCCGGAGCCGGTCCGCTCGGACTGATCCGCGACGCGGCCGTCGTCTTCGACGGTGGCACGGTGGCGTGGGTGGGGCCCTCGGGAACCGCCCCGAGCGCCGATGCCGGACACGATCTCGGCGGCCGGGCCGTCCTCCCGGGTTTCGTCGAGAGCCACGCGCACCTCGTCTTCGGCGGCGAACGTGCCGAGGAGTTCGCCGCGCGCATGGCCGGGCACCCCTATGCCGCAGGCGGGATCCGCACCACGATCGAAGCGACACGATCCGCGACAGACGAAGAACTACAGGCGAACTCGCGTCGCCTTTTCGCCGAAGCGCTGCGGTCGGGCAGCACCACCGTCGAATGCAAAACCGGGTACGGCCAGACGGTCGGACACGAACTGCGCTGCACCCGGATCGCGGCGTCGCTCACCGACGAGGTCACGTTGCTCGCCGCGCACGTGCCGCCGCCCGAATACGAAGGGCGCACCGACGACTACGTCACCATGGTGTGCGCAGAGATGATCGACGCGTGTGCAAGCGAGGCGAAGTGGATCGACGTCTTCTGCGAGAGAGGGGCATTCGACCGGGACCAGGCACGCGCGGTCCTCACTGCCGGGATGGCGAGAGGCCTGACCCCGCGGGTACACGGAAATCAGCTCGGCCAGGGACCGGGCGTCCAGTTGGCAGTGGAGCTGGGAGCCGCGTCCGTCGACCATGTCTGCTACACCACGCAGTCCGACCGCGACGCCCTGGCCGGAAGTTCCACAGTGGCGACTCTCCTTCCGGCAGCGGACTTCTCGACCCGGAACAAGTACCCCGACGCCCGCGCCCTGATCGACGCCGGGGTGACGGTGGCACTTGGCGCGGACTGCAATCCCGGGACGAGCTACACCACCAGCCTGCCGTTCTGCATTGCCCTCGCCGTGCGAGACATGCACATGACACCGGACGAGGCCGTCTGGGCTGCCACAGCCGGGGGCGCGCGGGCACTGCGACGAGACGACGTCGGGGTGTTGCGTCCCGGCGCCCGTGCCGACGCCCTGGCGCTGGATGCACCGTCGTATCTGCATCTCGCCTATCGCCCGGGCGTCCCCCTGATCACCGACGTGTGGCGCCGCGGCGTCCTTGCATACTCGGCCGCCCGGTGCCGGCCGTGAACGTGCCGATTCCGGTGTCCACTCCCCCGCCGACCTGGTCGGGGCGAGTCGACGGCTCCACGTCGGAGCACCTGCGCTGGCATCAAGTGGTCACACCGTTCGATCCCGCAGCCGAACCGGGGGCGACCGTGCTTCTCGGTTTCGCGAGTGACGAAGGGGTGGCACGAAACAAGGGGCGGCGGGGGGCGGCGGGCGGACCGGACGCGTTGCGGTCCGCACTTTCCTCCATGGCGCTGCCCCACCCGATTCGGGCGTACGACGCCGGCACCATCGCAGTCGTCGATGATCGGGTCGAGGCCGGGCAGGAGGCGCTCGCGGCCGCGGTCGGCGCCGTCGTCGACGCGGGTCACTTCCCGGTCGTCCTCGGCGGCGGGCACGAAATGGCGTACGGGACGTACCTCGGTGTGGCCCGGTCCGCGCTGAGAACCTCGGATCGGCGAATCGGAATCCTCAACGTGGACGCGCACTTCGATCTCCGTCCCGATCCGGTGGCGTCTTCGGGAACGCCGTTCCGACAAATTCTCGAGCGCGAACGTGCCGCCGGAACCGGAGTGCAGTACTCGGTGATCGGCATCGCCCAGCCGAGTAACACGACAGCGCTGTTCGACACCGCCCGGCGACTCGGTGTGCGCTATCTGTCGGACGACGACTCGCTCGACCGGGCTGCCGTGCACGCGTTCGTCCTCGAATTCCTGGCGGGCGTGGACCTCGTCTACCTGACCATCGATCTCGACGCTCTACCCGCTGCAGTCGCGCCGGGAGTGAGTGCGCCCGCCGCGTTCGGCATTCCGGTCGAGACAGTGCAGTTCATCTGCGACACCGTTTCCGCCAGTGGAAAACTCGCGGTCTGCGATGTGGCCGAACTCAATCCTGTCTACGACATCGACCAGCGCACCGCACGCACCGCGGCACGGTTGATTCACCGACTGGTGATCGGTCGGTCGAAATGACGCCGCAGGCGACGGTGCCGGTGACCGAAGAGGGCGTGCACCACGCGACCGATCAAGGGCGCCATTATCGCCATCGGAGTACGAAGTTCGAACGTGATCCGGTCAGAAATCCGAGTACGACCGTCCTCGCACGGAGTCAGAGTGCGTTCGTGCTCCCAACGACGCATGCTGAGCATCGTCGACTTCTCGTGGAACCGTCGTCCCCGATCGAGCTCGGCGATGGTCAGGGCGTCGTAGTCGAAGGGCAGAATGCCGAAAAGTTTGAGCCAGGCGCGGCCGAGGGGGTCGCCCACGGGAACAGTGTCGATGGTGATCGACCCGGCGCCGCGGGGCAGACTCATCGTCAACCAGGGCCGCAACTCGTCGTTGATGCCCTCGGGGCTCACGACGCGGTCCCAGACCCAGTCCATGGGTGCATCGACAGTCGATTCTCGCTCGATGATCACGGGGTTCAATCCGGCCACCCCCCGAGCATCCCGGTCAGCGACCGCAGACAGAGGTCCCGAAGTTCGCTTTCGCGGATCGACGGGTGATCGAGCCAGTCCATACACACCGCTCGGACAAAGGCGATCCAGCCGCGCACCGCGACACCGATGAGCTCACGGTCGTCCGCCGGTGGGTCGAGGGCGTCGACGATCCGGCGTTGCTGCGCGTCGAGTTCGCGCTCGACGATGGCCCGGATGTCGGCATCCGCCGACAGGGCACCGAAGTTGACCGCCCGCACGCCGTGCCGATGGCTGGCGACATGCTCGAGATACGCGTCGAGGCCCGCCGCCACCTGCTCTTCGACGGGTAACGACGGGTCGGGGGCAGTGGCCGCGAGGAGCCGTTCGGACTCGCGCTCGACGATGGCCGCGAAGAAGTCTCGTTTCGTCGGGAAGTAGTGGTACATCAACCCACGCGACACCTCGGCGAGCTCGGCGACCTCCTCGATCCACACGTCCTCGTACGGCCGGTCGGCGAACAAACGCGCGCCGATGTCGAGTAGCTGCGTCCGCCGCTGTTCGGGGTCGAGGCGGCGGCGGGCACTGGTCATGCTGACTCACGCTACTACTTGACACCGATTCAGTAAGGCGTACCTTGCGTACTAGACATCAATTCAGTAGTGCGCGACACACCGGGGGCAATATGAGCGTCGAATCACTTCGCGAGCGCGACACCGCGGCTATTCCTCATCCCCGCTGGCGACTACCGGTACTCGGTGACGTGCTCGGCATCAACATCCGCACGCCATTGCAGAATTCGATGGAGATCGGGAAGACGCTCGGGCCCATCTTCGAACGCGATGTCCTCGGTAACCGCTTCGTGTTCGCCTCGGGCGCCGACATGGTGGCGGAACTGTCGGACGAGTCCCGTTTCGCCAAACACCTCGCTCCCGGCGTCGCCTCCTTGCGGGAGTTGGGCGGAGACGGGCTGTTCACCGCCTACAACCACGAGCCCAATTGGAGCAAGGCACACAACCTGCTCGCGCCAGCCTTCACGAAGCCGGCGATGCGCTCGTACCACCGGACGATGCTCGACGTCGCCGACGAGTTGACCGAGTACTGGGACCGCCGCACCGACGGCACACCCGTGGACGTGTCTTCGGACATGACCAAGCTGACCCTCGAGACGATCGGCCGCACGGGCTTCAGCTATTCGTTCGACTCGTTCGAGCGTCCACGTCCGCACCCATTCGTGCAGGCAATGGTGGGCGCACTCAGCCATTCGCAGCGGACGACGTTCGTGAAGACGTCCGCGATCGGGCGACTCCTGACACGCAGGGCGGATCGCCGCAATGCGAGAAATCTGGAGTATCTGGCCGAAGTGGTCGACGAGGTGATCCGGGCCCGCCGAGGCAGCGGCAACGCGGGCCCCGAGGACCTGCTCGAACTGATGTTGCGGGCGGCCCGGGAAGATCACCCCGACAAGATCGACGAGTTGAACATCCGTCATCAGGTGGTCACCTTCCTCGTCGCGGGACACGAGACGACTTCCGGCGCGCTGTCTTTCGCCCTCTACTACCTCTCTCGTCACCCCGAGGTGCTTGCGAAGGCTCGCGCCGAGGTCGAGGAGGTGTGGGGCGAGGAGACACCGGAGTTCGAGCAGATCGCCAAACTGCGGTATGTGCGACGAGTGCTCGACGAGTCGCTGCGGCTGTGGCCCACGGCGCCCGCCTACGGCCGGGAGGCCACCGTCGACACCACCCTCGTCGGCAAGTATCCGATGAAGGTCGGCGACTGGGTCCTCGTCCTCATCCCCGCGCTGCACCGCGACCCCGTCTGGGGGGACGATCCCGAGGCCTTCGACCCCGACAACTTCTTGCCCGAACGCATCCGGTCGCGTCCCGCGCACGTGTACAAGCCCTTCGGCACCGGCGAACGCGCCTGCATCGGAAGACAATTCGCAGTCCACGAGGCCGTGCTCGTTCTGGGTACCATTCTGCGCCGCTACGACATCGTGGGTGATCCGGATTATCAGTTGAAGATCGCCGAGCGGCTCACCCTCATGCCCGAGGGCTTCACGCTCCAGCTGCGACGCCGCTGACCCTCCGACTGCAGCGTTGCGGTGGTCGGACGTCACGGCAAGCTCACCCGGTTGCGCGAGCGAGCGTCTCGTCGACGACGTATTCGGCGATGGCAAGCGAGGACGTCGCACCCGGGGAGGGCGCGTTCCGGACGTGAATGACGCGGTGCGCCCCGGTGATGACGAAGTCGTCCTCGAGGCTTCCGTCGGCGTTCATGGCCTGGGCCCGTATCCCCCGGGGACCACGGGTGACGTCCGCGCGACACACATCGGGCACGTACTTCTGTGCCTCCCGCACGAACGCCTCCGTACTCAGGACGGTGCGGGCTTCACGCACGGCTGCCGCTACGTTCCCGCGGGCGAACCGCCAGAACCCCGGAAATCCGATCGCCGACGCGGTATCGCGCACCGACCAGTCCCGCCGTGTGTATGCCTCGCGGCCGAGCGCGAGGAAAGCGTTCGGGCCGAGCATGATCCGGCCGTCGATCCGTTTCGTGAGATGGACGCCGAGGAACGGATAGCGAGGATCCGGCACCGGATAGATCAGTCCCTTCACCAGCGACGAACGTTCGGGTTGCAACAGGAAGTAGTCGCCGGAGAACGGGACCACGCGCGGTGATCGGGACTCACCGGACAGTACTGCGACGCGGTCCGACTGTAAGCCGGCGCAGGTGACCACCAGATCGAACGACTCGGTCTCGTGGGAGGTGGTAACCAAAGCCTCCCGCGCCCGGCTTTCCAGCCCCACCACTTCGGTCCCGAGTCGTACCCGTCCACCGGCCGCGCCGACGTCTCCTGCGAGCGCCTCCGCCACCGCGACGTAGTCGATGATCGCAGTTCTCGGGGAATGAATCGCGGCGACGCCGCGTGCGTGTGGTTCGATGTCCCGAATCGCGCCGCCGTCGAGCAACCGGACGTCCGGCACCCCGTTGGAAACGGCACGCTCGAAAATGGCGTTCATACGAGCTATTTCACTGGAATCGTGCGCGATCACCACTTTGCCGCATTCCTCGTAGGGCACACCCTTGTCCTGTGCATACTGCCGGAGCAGGGTGACACCACGCAGACACAGCCGGGCCTTGAGGCTGCCGGGGGTGTAGTAGAGACCGGCGTGGACGACTCCGCTGTTGTGGCCGGTCTGATGGGCCGCAACACGGGTCTCCTTCTCGAACAACGTCAACTCGAGGCCGTCGATCCGGTGCAGGAGTTCCCGGGCGACCGCCAGACCGATGATGCCGCCGCCGACGACGGCCGCACGAAGTTTCGCCATGAGCACCCCTCCGTATATCGAATTCGAGATATCATCGATGGTATGTCGACCGAACCTCGGCGCACTGCCTTTCCCGGATTGGAACACCTGTCCGGCCGGCGTCGAGCGCTCCTGGACGAACTGGTCGCAACCCGGCTCGAGCACGGACTGACCCAGACCGATATCGCGGCACAGATGGGCACGTCGCAGTCCGCGATAGCACGCCTCGAACGCGGTGACATCGATCCTCGGCTCTCGACGCTCGAACGGTATGCGGCGGCCGTCGGCCGGACTGTCGACTGGACGATCTCTGCACAACAGGAGTCATCACCATGATTTGGCCACCACCCTCACCGCCGCCCGTCCCGCCGTTCCACACACCGTGGCAACCGGATCCGCGGCAGCCACCCGCGCCGATGCACGTCACGTCGGTCCCCGCTCCCAGTTCCGACTGGCTCGCCGAGCGCCTGTTCGATCAACGGATCGTCACGTTGACCGGCAGGCTCGAGAGCGAAGCCACGAACCGCGCGGCGGTGTCACTCGCCCTGCTCGACGCGTCCGGCGACGGGGCGGTCCAGGTGTGGCTGCGCAGCGTCGATGCCGATGTCGACGCGGCCGCCGCACTGCTCGACACTTTGGATCTGATGAGCGTGCCGCTGCACGTCCACTGCCAGGGCGTCGTCGCGAGCGTGGCGGTCGCCCTCCTGTCTCCCGCCGAGAAACGGACGGCAGCACCCCACGCCACCTTCCACCTCCGCGAACCGCGGACCACGTGTGCCGGTCCGGCATCGGACATCGCCACGGCCACCGAACATCATTCGCGGCAACTACGCAGACTGCAGGGTCGTATCGCCGACTCCTGTGGACGTCCCGTCGACACCGTGATCGACGACATGCGCGCACACCGAATTCTCTCCGCGGACGAGGCGCGGGACTACGGGTTGATCGACACCGTCACCGGCACCCGCGCCGCCGAAGAGAAGTAGCCCGGGCTGATCACCAGCGCCCTTCCGCTTCACACGGGCGTCGCCACGGAGGCCTCTTGCGCCCGGGACCTCGACCGGAGAATCATCCGAGGATGACGGTCGAACGATCGCGCATCACGGTTCACGGGGTCGTGCAGGGCGTCGGCTTCCGCCCGTTCGTCGCCCGACTCGCCGACGACCTCGGTGTCAGCGGCCACTGCGGCAACGACGACGTCAGCGTGTTCATCGAGGTGGAAGGTCCCGCTGCGTCGTTGTCGGAGTTCACCCGCAGGCTCCGCGCGGACGCGCCGCCGATGGCGGTCATCGTGGACGTGGCCGTCGAAGCTGTACCGCTGCGGGGTGACGACTCGTTCCGGATCATCGACAGCCGTCACGTCGCCGGTGCGAGAACGCTCGTCTCACCCGACGTGGCGACGTGCGCGGATTGCGTCCGCGAGCTGGGTGATCCGCAGGACCGCCGGTACCGCCACCCGTTCATCAACTGCACGAACTGTGGACCTCGTTTCACCGTGATCACCGACCTGCCCTACGACCGGCCCAACACGACGATGGCCGAGTTCCCGTTGTGTGAGCGGTGCTCGGCCGAGTACCGCGACCCCGATGATCGCCGGTTCCACGCGCAGCCGGTCTGCTGCCCCGACTGCGGTCCGCACCTGTTCGCCGAAGTGGACGCTGAACGTCTCACGGGCGATGACACCGTACTGCTCGCCGTGCAGGGGGCGCTGCAGGACGGGAGGATCGTCGCGGTCAAGGGTCTCGGCGGGTTCCATCTCGTCTGCGACGCCACCGACAGCGCGGCGGTCGCGACCCTCCGCAAGCGCAAGCATCGGCCGGACAAGCCGTTCGCGGTGATGACGGCCGACCTCTCCGTGGCGCGGGAACTGTGCCGGATCTCCGAGTTCGAGACTGCCCTGCTGCAGCATCCGGCCCGGCCGATCGTCCTGCTGCGCAAGCACGGCTCGACTTCCGTGTCCGAGGGCATCGCTCCCGGCATCGACGACCTCGGTGTGATGCTCCCCTACACGCCGCTGCACCATCTGCTATTCGCGCGCACCCCGGGCGGCCGGGTGACACCGCCGCGGACGTTGGTGATGACTTCCGGCAATCTCAGCGGTGAACCGCTGTGCTTCGACAACGACGATGCGCGCACGCGGCTTCGGAGCATCGCGGACGTGTTCCTGATGCACGACCGCCGCATCGCCGTGCCGTGCGAGGACTCGGTGCTGTCGGTCGACGGTGACACCGTCCTGCCGATCCGGCGATCCCGCGGCTACGCACCACTGCCGGTCGTACTCCCGGAGCACAGTCCGGAGGTGCTGGCGGTCGGTGCCGAGATCAAGAACACCTTCTGCATTACCCGGCAGGACTACGCCTTCTGTTCGGCGCATCTGGGCGACATGGGCAGTCTCGAAAGTCTGCGGGCGTTCGAGACGTCGGTGCAGCAGTTGACGCACCTCCACGGCATCTCGCCCGAGGCAGTGATCGCCGATGCGCATCCCGGATACTCGACCCATCACTGGGCGCAGCGGTACAGCGAGCGGACCGGCACCCCTCTGCACACCGTCCAGCACCATCACGCACACGTCGCGTCACTGATGGCGGAACAGGGATTGCTGGGCACCACGGTGCTGGGTGTGGCCTTCGATGGCACCGGATACGGCTGCGACGGCACGGTGTGGGGCGGCGAACTCCTCCTCGTCGGCCCCGACGTGCTGAGCACCCGGCGTATGGGACACCTGCAGCCCTTTTCTCTTCCCGGCGGTGATGCCGCCGTCCGCAACCCGGCCCGGGTGGCACTCGCCCTCCTGCACGAGGCCGGGATCGGGAACCTCGACGGACTCCGGTGCACGGACGCGCTGCCGGCAGCGGAACGCGCGGCGGTCGCGTCACAACTGGTGTCGGGCAGGGGCTGCGTCAGGACCACCAGCGCGGGCCGTCTTTTCGACGGGGTCTCCTCACTACTGGGTGTTCGTCACCGCGTCACCTACGAGGGGCAGGCCGCCATCGAACTCGAGGCACTCGCTCGCACCACCACTCACCCCGCCCCGCTGACCATGGACGTGGACGGCGACCAGATCGGGATCCATTCACTCCTGTCGGGCCTGATTGCGGGTGTCCACGCGGGGACGCCTCCCGCGGAACTGGCCCTCGGTTTCCACCATGCCCTGGCCGAGGCCACCGCCACGCTCGTCGACCGCGCCGTCACCACCACCGGCATTACCACGATCGGACTGACCGGTGGAGTCTTTCAAAACCGTTTATTCCTCGGTCTGTTGAGAGCACACTGGAAGAGCAGCGGTTATCGAGTCCTCACCCACCACCGGGTGCCTCCCAACGACGGAGGACTCTCCCTCGGCCAGGCGGTGATCGGTGCCGCGGCGACCATGCGCGGACCGTGACGTCGGTAGCCCCGACCGACCGGCCCGGGACGGGAGCGAAGTCAATGACGATCATCGAAACGGGCGGCCACCTCGTCGACACGGACCTGTCGGCAGACCTTGCCGCCGCATCACTTGCCCTTGCGCGCAGATTCCACGACGGCGCGACGCTATGGGTCATCTCACCTCAATGGGAGCCGCACGCCCACCATGTGGCGGTCGAATTCGTACACCCGGTGATCATGGGAAAACGCGCGTTGCCGTCGGTCGCACTCGTCGAGCCCGACCCCGTGGCGCAATCCCGGGTGGCGAGCCGGCCCGGGGACGTCCTGCTGGCGGTCGCGTCGGCCGACGAACCTGCCGTCGTGGACGCGATGCGCCGCGCCCCCGCGTGGGGCGTCGAAACCCTGTGGATCGGGGCGGGACCGCGCCCACCCGCCGGAGCGGCGAACCACATCCTGTGGGTCGATTCCGACGACCCGATGGTCCCGGCCACCGGGCGATTCGTCCTGATGTACCACCTGTTGTGGGAGCTCACGCACGTCTGCTTCGAGCACTCGGGGCTGCTGAAGCCCGACACCGAAGAGTGCACCCAGACCGGCTGCGTCACCTGCAGCGACGAGGGCCGTCTCGGTGAAGTGGTGCTGGAGCCCGCCGACGCCCTCGGCCCTGCCCTGGTGCGCACCGCCACAGGTGAGGAATGGGTGGACGTCAGCGTGTTGCCCGACGTGCGGCCGAACGATCTGGTCCTCGTCCATGCGGGCGCAGCGATCACCCGACTCGACGGCACAGAGCCCCGCCCAGCAGAGCAGGAGAGGGAAGGATGACCACGCACGACTCCGAGAGCACCAACTTTCTCTACCCCTTCATCGACTCCGAGGAGACGGACGCGAAGAGCCTCCTCGACGACTTGGCCGCCTCGGCGCGTGGTAAAGCAGCCGAAAGCGCACGGCTGCAACGGTCCTCACTCGAGGAGTACGGCGAAGGCCTGACAGCGGCCGGCATCGAGATGGCCGACAGGTTTCGGCGCGGCGGCCGGCTCTACACGTTCGGCAACGGCGGCAGCTCCACCGATGCCGCGACCCTGGCGACCCTGTTCAGTCGTCCGGCGCGCGGACGCCCCGTCGCGGCCTGGTCCCTCGCCGCCGACCAGGCGGTGGTGACCGCATTGGCCAACGATGTCGGGTTCGACCTGATCTTCAAGCGACAGATCATCGCCCACGCCCGGGATCGGGACGTGGCCATTGCGTTGTCGACCTCCGGCAATTCCGACGATCTGATGACGGCGCTGACCGAGGCGAAGAGCAGAGGTCTTCTGACCATCGGATTCGCGGGACACGAAGGCGGCCGGATGGCGGTTGCCGACTACCTGGACTATTGCTTCACCATCCACTCGCAGAGCATTCATCGCATTCAGGAGAGCCACGCGATGCTCGGGTACCGGTTGTGGTCCGTCGCCCAGGAACATCTCGCGAGACCGGGAGCGTATGCATGAGCACCACCGAACCAGCCACCTCGGCTCAGCGCGAAGACCGCGTCCTCGAACGCATCGACAAGTTCCGTCAGCGTCGGCCGCGATTGCTGGACGAGGTGGTGACCCTCGCGCACGGGGCAGGCGGCAAATCGTCGGCCGCGCTCGTCGATGCCGTCTTCGTGGAGGCGTTCCGCAACGAAGAACTGGAACAGCTCGGGGACGCCGCGGCCCTGGCACTGCCTTCCGGTGAGCGGCTCGCCTTCTCCACCGACTCCTACGTGGTGCAGCCGCGGCGCTTTCCGGGTGGATCGATCGGTCACCTCGCCGTCCATGGCACGGTCAACGACCTCGCGGTGTCGGGTGCGCGGCCGCAGTGGCTGTCGGCGGCATTCGTCATCGAGGAGGGCTTTCCCATCGCGGAGCTGAAGGAGATCGTCGCCGACATGAGTGAGGCGGCGATTCTGTCCGGAGTGCAGATCGTCACCGGCGACACCAAGGTGGTGGGCAAGGGCGCCGCCGACGGCGTGTACATCTCCACGGCGGGCGTCGGTGTGATCCCCGACGGTCGGCGGTTGTCGCCGGACCTCGTCCGGCCCGGCGACAAGGTGGTGCTGTCCGGCACCATCGGGGAACACGGAATGGCGGTCATGCTGGCGCGGGGTGACCTCGCGATCGAAGCGGACATCGCCTCGGACACCGCGCCGGTGAACGGAGTGGTGGAGGCGCTCCTCGCGGCGGCGCCGTCGACACGGTGGATGCGCGACGCCACGCGCGGCGGTGTCGGAACCGTCTGCAACGAACTCGCCAAGGCCTCCCAGGTCGCCGTCATCGTCGACGAGGAAACCCTGCCGATCCAACCGCAGGTGCTCGGTGCCTGCGACATGCTCGGCATCGACCCCCTGTATGTCGCGAATGAGGGCAAGTTCGTGGCCGTCGTCGCGGCGGAGGAAGCCGAGGCCGCCGTGACGGCGATGCGGGCGCACCCCCGCGGAGCGAATGCCGCAATCGTGGGCGAGATTCTGAGGGAACCCCCAGGAATCGTCGCGCTGAGAACATCATTCGGCGGCAGCCGGATCGTCGACATGCTCGTCGGTGACCCACTCCCCCGGATCTGCTGAGAACGTCCCGGAGAGGAGAAACCCGATGTGCTTGGGAATACCCGGTCAGGTGGTCGACATCGTCGACGCCCAACAGCATCTGGCCAAGGTGGACGTGAACGGCGTCCAGAGAACGATCAGTGTTCGACTGCTCGCCGAAGACAACCTGGTGGTCGGTGACTGGGTGCTCGTGCACGTCGGGTTCGCGATGGCGAAGATCGACGAAATCGAGGCGCAACTCACCCTGGACCAGGTGCAGAAGATGGGCGCCGACTATGTGAACGAGATCGACGCGTTCAACTCGTCCGAGATCGCCTGAGAGTCAGAGGTAAGTGATGAAGTTCGTCGACGAATTCCGCGACCCCGCAGCGGCGCGAGCCCTGGTCAAGTCCATCACCGAGCTGGCCCGCGGTGACGAGTTCAAGTTCATGGAAGTATGTGGCGGCCACACCCACACGATCTATCGTCACGGTATCGAGCACCTGCTGCCCGAATCGGTGGAGTTGGTGCACGGGCCCGGATGCCCGGTGTGCGTCATCCCCATGGGCCGCGTCGACGACGCGATGTGGCTCGCGGAACAGCCCGGTGTCATCTTCACGACCTTCGGCGACATGATGCGCGTGCCCGGCTCGAAGGGCAATCTCATCGAGGCCAAGGCGCGGGGCGCGGACGTCCGGTTCGTGTACTCACCGCTCGACGCCCTGAAGGTGGCCATCGACAATCCGGACAAGCAGGTGGTGTTCTTCGCGGTCGGCTTCGAAACCACGGCGCCGTCCACGGCCGTGACCCTGGTGCGGGCGCGGGCGCTCGGGGTGACGAACTTCAGCGTGTTCTGCAACCACGTCACGATCGTTCCGCCCATCAAGGCGATCCTGGAGTCGCCGGACCTGCGGCTGTCCGGGTTCCTCGGCCCGGGGCACGTGTCCACGGTGGTCGGACTGCGTCC
The DNA here is from genome assembly GCF_009859915.1 of Rhodococcus sp. WAY2. NCBI lineage: Bacteria > Bacillati > Actinomycetota > Actinomycetes > Mycobacteriales > Nocardiaceae > Rhodococcus > Rhodococcus sp. WAY2. The sequence goes on along the minus strand of NZ_CP046572.1, from coordinate 987,351 downwards.
GTACCGCTTCGTGTCCGAGGTGTATGGCAAGCCGATGGTCGTCGCCGGCTTCGAGCCACTCGACATCCTTGCCTCGGTGCACATGCTGCTCCAGCAGATTCGGGAGGGACGCTGCGAGATCGAGAATCAGTACAAGCGGGTGGTGCGCCCGGAGGGCAACGTGCAGGCCCTGAAGTTGATGGCCGAAACGTTCGAGCTGCGACCACATTTCGAGTGGCGTGGTCTCGGGTTCATCTCGCAGAGCGCACTGAAGGTGCACCGGAATTACGCGGAATTCGACGCCGAGGAGAAGTTCTCGATGCCGGGCATCCGCGTCGCCGACCCGAAGGCATGCCAGTGCGGTGAGGTACTCAAGGGTGTCATCAAGCCCTGGGAGTGCAAGGTGTTCGGGACGGCCTGCACACCGGAGACACCCATCGGCACCTGCATGGTCTCTCCCGAGGGCGCCTGCGCCGCCTACTACAACTTCGGCCGGTTGCACCGCGAGACAGCGCAGCTGCTCGGGCAGCGAGCCTGACTGCCATGGTGTCGCTCGAACATTCGGTGCTGCCGGGGCACCGCCTGTTCGCGCAATACGCGCACGCCCCGAATGCGCTCGGGTATTGTGGCCCTCCGGGTTCCGAGCGACTGCAGGCGCTCGCGTGCGGTCAGGCCACCGACGTCGATGTGCTCTCGCTGGCACGGCAGTTCAGCGGCGCCTGGCCGTATCAACAGGTGATCGCGGAACTCGCGGGCATCGCCGACCCCCTGGACGAGCGGGTGGTCCGTGCCTACTGGACGGCCGACGACCTGATCGACCGCATTGACCGATCCCAGTTCGGCGCAACCCTCCTCGCGCGGCTGGCGTCGACAGCGGGACATTACTGGAAACATCTGACCGGGGAGCTCCTCGTCGAAGCGGCTCCGACACACAATTTCCATGTCTTCGGCGTCTACCCGTGGTCGCGGCTACTCGACACGGGGATGCCGCAACCGCTGCACGTCCTCGACTCGTGCCGGATCAGCTGGGGCGAGGTGGTGGGGTTCACGGCCGACCGGGCAGTGGTCCGTTCACGACCGCTGATGTTCGAGCACGGACAGCTCTTCCTCGGACCCGACCGGGAAGTGCCCGCCGACTACACAGTGCCCGAGGGAGCCTTCGTCCCCGACCTCGCCGTCGGCGATCGTGTCGCGGTGCACTGGAATTTCGTCTGCGACCGGCTCGACGCCGCCCAGCTCGACCGCCTCGCGCAGCAAACGGAATGGCAACTTGCGCAGACCAACCGGAGGTTGTATACGGCTGGTCACTCCGGGTAGCAGTCTCCTCTGTCGGGTGTGGCCCGGATTGCGGTTTCGACGAAGTGCTGAATCTGGGCTGCAGTGCTGTCGGTGCCCGACTGCGCCGTCGAGTCGTTGATCTGAGGCCAGTGACGGACAACGTCTTCTGGGGTTCTGGCATCCGTGGGGAGGAAGACGCCGTGGGCTTCGAGCATGCGGCTGACCGCGAACGTTCCACCGCCGGCGCCGAGGATCGTCTTGGTCGGTGCATCCTCGGAGACCAAGAACAGCGCACCGGGCGTAATCGACTCCGGAGTCAGAAGTTCGGCGGCCGTGACGTCGAAAATCGATTCGGTCATGGAAGTCGTCGCGAGGGGCGCCAGCGCATTGACTCGAATGCCCTTGGATTGCCCCTCGATCGCGAGCACGTTCATCAGGCCGACGAGCGCCGATTTGGCTGCGGCGTAGTTCGCTTGCCCGAAGTTGCCGTAGATCCCGGACGCGGAGGTCGTCATGAGAATTCGGCCATACTTTTGGGTGATCATGTGCGGCCATACGGCTTTACTGCAGTGCACGCCACCCATCAGATGGACGTCGAGGACTGTGCGGAAGTCGTCGATGCTCGCGTTGCGGAAGCTGGCATCTCGCAGAATTCCGGCGTTGTTGATGAGGATGTCGACCCGGCCCCATGCGGACAGGGCCCGGTCGACCATGGCGGTGACCTGCCGATAGTCGGTGACGTCGGCGTAGTCGGCGATTGCCGAGCCGCCGCGGGTGGTGATGTCGGCGACGACCCGGTCTGCGGGCGTGTTCGGAGTGTTGTCGGCGGAGCTTTCGTCAGCGGATCCAGCGATGTCGTTGACAACGACGTGAGCGCCGCGGGCTGCGAGGGCGCGGGCGTGGGCGCGGCCGAGTCCGCCGCCGGCCCCGGTGACGATGGCGACCTGGCCCGTGAAATCAATGGTCATGACAGTGCTTTCTGTTCAACGTTCTCAGCGACAGGGATGGCCGCGTCGGCCGCGGTATGCCGCGGTACGAGCAGCGTCAGTACGGCGCCGACGACGGCGGGGACGGCGAAGGCGAGCAGTTGCCAGGTGGTGCCGGCGCCGAGTGCGACGAAAAGTCCCCCGTAAGTGGGGCCGATGATCGCACCGATCCGGCCCACTCCCAATGCCATGCCGAGCCCGGTGGCCCGGCTGGATGCCGGGTAGAAGGTGCCGACGAAGGTGTTGAGCAGGATTTGGGTGCCCGTGGTGCCCACACCCGCGAGCAGTACCAGTAGATAGATGACCGCGAGCGGCGGGGCGGTGGCGACGAGCAGCAGAGACACTGCGGCAATGACGAAGAAGGTTGCGGTGACGGGTTTTATGCCGTACCGGTCGGCGAGTACGGCACCGATGAGTGCGCCCGCCGCGCCGCCGACGTTCAGGGTGAGCAGGAACGACAAGGCGGCGCCCAGCGGGTAGCCGGCCGACTTCATGAGCGCGGGAAGCCAGGTCGCGACGCCGAACAATACGAGCAGGCAGACCAGGGTCATGCCCCAGAACAGCAGCGTCGCGACAGTGCGGTCCGCGCCGAACAGTGCGCGCAGCCCGCGTCGGGGGCTGGGCGCGGCCAGAGCGGAGCTCGCGGCGTGCTGGAGGTGATAGCGGTCGGCGATCGCCGCCGCGGCCTCATGCCGGCCACGAGCATTCAGATAGGCCGGTGACTCCGGCAGGTATCGGAGCATCACCGGAAGGAAGACGAGTGCCGGCACCATCCCGGCCAGGAACATCGCCCGGAACCCGTACTCGGGCACGAGCCACAGCGACAGCACTCCGGCAAGTATTCCGCCGATGCTGGTGCCGACGAACCCGAGCGCCACCGACCGGGCCCGAGCACCCGGTTCGGCGAACTCGATCAAAGTTGCTGCTGCGGTCGGCATCAGGACACCGGCCCCGAGTCCCACCGCAACACGCCCGACCCCGAACACTTCGGGGCTGGGTGCGAACGCGCACACCCCCATCGCCGTGGAGAAGACGAGGACGGCGGTGAGGAGAGTGCAGCGGCGGCCCCAACGGTCGGCGACGGCCGCGGCGAGCAGGGCGCCGACGAGCATGCCGACTCCGGCGAGGGATCCGAGCATTCCCACCTGGGTGGCGTCGAGGTTCCAGGAGTCGTAGCTCAACAGTGAGGGGACCACTGTTCCGTACATCAGGAGGTCATACCCCTCGAGGATCAGTGCCATGAGGCAGAGTCCGACGACGGGCGCGGCAGGGGCGATACGGGCAGACATCGGTGTCTCCGCTCGAAGTGACATGACCACGCTGTCCCACTGGAGGCAGGTCAGAGTGAATGCATCGGTGGCTAGGGACGCGTTACGTGCAGCGGGTTTCGAGCCACGCGCCGATCTCGGCGGCGGCCAGGCTGGCGCCGGTGGGGGCGCCGTCGCGGATCGGCCCTCCGAAGTGGGTGCCGGCGACGCGGACGTGCGTTGTGTCGGTCGATCCGAGGGCGTCGACCATCATTGTGGCGTCCTCGGGGAAGCACGCCTGATCACCGGTGAGTTCGACAAACAGTGTCGGGGCGGTGACGGCGGGAGCACAGCGGAGGAAGTCGGCATTGCTGCTGAGACCCGACCAGGTAGACAGCCAGGCGTCCGGAGTGGCGAACCGTCCGAAGCCCACGAGTCCGTAGTTGGTCAGGTCGGGTCGCCGGCCGAACAGTGACCCGTAGGGACGCTCGTTCGGGCTCAGGGACAGGTCGGTGAACCTGAGGTCCGCGTCGGTGCGGTACACGCTCAGGACGCGGGGCGCTAACGCGGCGCGGCGATCCGCCGAGTCCGCGGTGCGCTTGTATCGGCGACGCGCATCGGCGGCTTCGTCGACTCGTGCGCGGGCGATCGCGTCGAGGCGGGCGATCCGGCCGTGCTGCGCTACCCGGTAGCGGGTGACGAAATCGGGTGGATACGAGGAACTGTGCGGCGGTTCGGCGAAACCGTTCGCAGGATCGAAGGGGTTGAGGTCGGGATCGGCGGCGAGGGGGTCCGACTCGTCGGTGACCGACGGGTCGATCAACCGCAACAGCAGTGCCCCCTGTCCGGGGTGCGGGGCCATGAAGATCGCCGCGTCGGGCAGCGGCATCTCGGCGCCGGGGAGATCGATCGGTCGTCCCGCCGGGGTACGGGCCAATCGCTCCTCTGCCGGTAGTGCGGCCTGCTGGTGATAGAACGCGAAGAGGGTCCCGCCTCCGGAGTGCCCGAGACTGACGACGTACTCGAACCCTTTCTCCCGCAGGAACACCTGTCCGGCCGCGGCATCCAGCAGCGCCTGCTCATGCACCAGGGCGATGTCGTTGTTGACCGACCGGGTGCCCTGCGTCCACACCGCGAACCCACGGGCGAGCAGTTCGGGAACGAGCACATGATGAGTCAGATCCTGACGCGGGTGCATCAAGGTGACGACGGTGCGCGCACCAGGAACGACCCGCAGCACGCCGGAGACCGTGGCACCGTCGGCGGTGGCGAGCTCGTGCGTCGACGTCACCGTGGCCTCGGGAGCTCGAGCAGCGTCGATATATCGGCCGGCGCCCAACCGTGAGTCCTCACTCATCGCGGCTCGACCCGCATGACGTCCTTGTCCCACTGCGTAATTCGAGACTGCGCCAGCCCGGCGACACTGCTGTACCAGACGGCGTGGCGGCAGCCGGTGGCGCGGCGGTCGATGACGATGGCCGTCTCGGAGACGATCCGGAAGTAGGGACCGACGTGGTCGACGGTGACCGCCGGATCCTGACCGGCGACTTCGGCGACCGCGGTGTTCTCCGGGACGTCGAGGACGAACAAGGTCGTCATCGGGTCACCACCTCCTTCGATTCTTGTTCCTGCTGCCAGGCGGCCGCGCGTTCGGTGATCAGTTCCGCCTTGCGAGTCAGCAGGGCGGCCATGCTGGGATCGGGGCCGGTCACCACGTCGACGAGGGCGTCGATGGTGAGGTTCGCGTCGAGATCTTCCTGCGGGGTGACCGGACGCAGCGCCCGGGTGATCTCGATCATGTACCCGTTGGGGTCATGGGTGTAGATCGACTCGATCGTCTCGTGCTGGATCTGCATCTCCACCGGCCATGCGCTGTGGTCCAGTCGCCGCCGATATTCCGTCAGGTCTTCCTCGCTGTCGACATGAATGGCCAGATGACGCGAGCGGATGAAGAAGATGGGCACGTCGTCATCGAAGCGGGAGTACGAGTCGCCCTGCGGTCCGCCGTCGAAGGGTTCGAGGCCGAAGTAGTAGAAGAAGGCGAGCCGGTCGTCGTTGCCGATGTCGAAGAAGAAGTGAATGAAGTCGGGGTGTTTCTCCGGTCCCCAGCCGGCGGCGCAGATGGAGTGTACGACCGGGAACCCGAGAACGTCGCGATAGAACTTCACGGTGGCGGCGGGATCGAAGGTCGGATAGGCGACGTGGTCAACGCCTCTGACGGTGTGCTGAAGTTCGGACATGTGAACTCTCCCAAAGGGTTCGGTCAATGACGGGCGGCAGCCGGCGCGTCGGCGCGCAGCAGACTTCCGGCTCCGGGAATGTCGACGTCGAGGTCGAGTGCGCGCAGTAGGCTGTAGGCACCGGCGGTAGCTGCCGACAGCACCGGCAGGTCGAACTCATCTTCCGCGCCTTCGACGAGGTCGAGTGAGGGCATCTGCACGCAGGCGGAGATCACCATGGCATCGGCTCCGGTGCGGTCGAGCGATCGTGCCGCTTCCATGACCCGTTCGCCGGGTATGCAGCCGACCTCGGCGTTGTCGGAGACCTCGAGAGCGCGCCAGTCGGACACCGCAATGCCTTCCGCCTCGATATAGGCGACGACCTGCTCGGCGAGCGGAAGCATGTAGGGCGTGACGAGGATGATCCGTTTCGCGTCGAGGGCATGGAGCGCTTCGACGAGGGCGCCCGCGCTGGAGCGGACCACTGCGTCGGAACCCCCGGTCGCCAGTTGCTCGGCGACCAGGCTTTCCACGCGTTGGTGCTCCCCGGGTCCCACCGACATCAGGGCGACCAGGCATGCGTAGAGGATGGCGTCGACGCCTGCGTCACCGAGTTCGAGGATGCACCGCTCGCGCTGAGCGTTCATCGCTCGCAGTTGTTCCGGAGACACCGCCTGCATCCGCATGCGGCTCGAGTGGAATGAGAACCGGGCCTTCGCATGTCGGCCGAGCAGGGCCGGCATTTCCGTTTCGACGGTCACATTCGAGCTCGGTACGACGAGTCCGATGCGGTGAATGCCCATGGCGTAGTCCTTCTGATTGGAATGGCAGCGGGGAGCTCGGTCCGCCCTGCCGGATATTTACGTTCACGACGATTATTCGACGCTAATGACGATTCGTCAAGCCTCAGGGTTGGCGGGCCTCAGGGCAACAATGCAGATTCGAGTCACGTTCGTGTCCGTCCTCACATTCAGCACTTGACAGGTCGTCAGTCACGTCGAATAATCGACATTGACGTAAGGAGGTGTTCGAGGATGACCTCACACCCCGTCGCATACCCCCGGCACGAAGGAGCACAGCGGCAATGGCATATGTAATCGGAGTGGACGTCGGTGGCACGTTCACCGACGCGGTGTTGGACGACAACGCCGGCACTGTTCTCGCCGCCAAGGCTCCCTCGACCCCGCCCGACTACTCACGCGGCGTGATCGACGTTCTCGAGGTGCTCGCCGAGCAGCTGGGATGCCCGATCGAGGAGATGCTGGCAAACACGCACCACATCGCTCACGGCACCACCTCGTCCCTGAACGCCCTCGTCATGGGCAACGTGCCCCCGGTCGGCTTCCTCACCACCAAGGGCCACCGCGACTCGATCTACATCATGAACGTCGAAGGACGTTATCTAGGCAGCTCGCCTGAGCAGCTCCAGAATGTAATGGGACAGAGCAAGTCCCACGGTCTCGTCCCGAAGAAGCACGCCCTGGAGGTGACTGAGCGGCTCGACCGGGACGGCAATGTCGTCGTCGCCCTCGACGAGGACTCCGCCCGCGAGTCCATCCGCCAGCTCCTCGCCGAGAAGGTGTCGGGGATCGCGGTCTCGCTGTTGTGGTCGTTCCGCAACCCCGTGCATGAACAGCGCATTCGCGAACTCGTCCACGAAATCGACCCGACGATGTTCGTTTCCCTGTCGAGCGAGGTGAGTCCCCGCATCCGCGAGTTCGCCCGCAACGCGACGACCATCATGAGCACCCAGATCGGGCCCGGGCTCCGGGACTACCTCGGCGAATTGGAGTCCAAGCTGCGCAAGCTCCAACTCGCGGGACCTCTGCTGGTGATGCAGAGCAACGGTGGCGCAGTCGCCGCCGCGGAGGCACCGAAGAACGCGATCAGCACAGTCGGATCAGTGCTGACCGGCGGTGTGGTGGGCGCCGTCTCCCTCGGCAAGCAACTCGACCACCGCAACATCATCGCCACCGACGTCGGCGGAACCACCTTCCTCGTCGGACTCGTCGTCGACGGGGAGCCCGTCCGCTCCTCCAGCACGATCATCAACCACCATCCGATCAACGTGCCGACCCTCGAGGTCCACGCCATCGGCTCCGGCGGTGGCGCCATCGCCTGGATCGACGCCGGTGGCAACCTGCAAATCGGCCCGCACAGCGCGCAGGCCGTCCCGGGCCCGGCCTGTTACGGCCAGGGCGGCACCGAACCGACCAACGCCGACGCCAATCTGGTGCTGGGAATCCTGCCCGAACGCGGCCTCCTCGGCGGGCGTAAACCGCTCGACAAAAACCTTGCGCGCGAAGCGATCCGCACCAGAATTGCCGAGCCGCTGGGTCTGTCGATCGAGGACGCCGCCGCGGCCATCTACGCGGTCCAGAACGCCCAGACCGGCGACCTGCTTCGCAAGACCGTGGTCGAGGCCGGCCACGATCCCCGGAACTTCGTCCTCTACGCCTTCGGCGGGTCCGGCCCAGCCCACTGCGCTGCCTACGCCGCCGAGGTCGGTGTCCGGGAGGTCATCGTTCCGCTCGGCCAGGTCGCGTCGGCCTTCTCGGCGTACGGTCTCGCGTCGTCCAACATCGTCCTCGCCGCCGAACTGTCCGACCCGGCTGCCATGCCCCTCGACCCCGCCCGCGCCGAGCGCAACTTCACGCAGCTGGAAAACCAGGTGCTCGAACAGATCAACCGACAGGGCTTGACGTTCACCAGCGTCGAGATCGAGCGTGAGATCGACATGCGCTACACCATGCAGCTCGCCGAGGTCGCCACCCCGATCCCGGCCGGAGACCTCGACGCAGTCGGGATCGCGCAGGCGTCGGATCTGTTCGAGCAGCGGTACGCCGAACTCTACGGAGAGGACAGCGGATTCCGGGAAGCCGGCATCCAGGCGATTACCTACCGGGTGCGCGCGACCGGCATTCTGCCCTTCTCCCCCACGCTGCCGGAACTGAAGTCCGCGGACTCCGCCGATGCATCCGCCGCCAGGATCGGCACCCGCAAGGTCTGCCTGAACGGCCGGATCGGATACGTGGACACCGACGTCTACGACTACAGCAAGCTGCTCGGCGGACACGTACTGTCCGGCCCGGCGATCGTCGAGGTCCCGACGACCACCGTCGTCGTCCCCCACGGCACCACCGGCACCGTCGACCGTCTCGGCAACCTCAACATCGTCGCCCACTAGGAGCACCGAAGATGACCATGCAAATTCCCGGCGCCGAAGTTTTCTCGAGCCGACCCGTCGACCCCGACGCGCTCTCCCGATCCCTTCCGCCGACGCTGGAAGTCCACACCGTCACCGACGAACAGATCGACAACCTCGACCCGCTTACCTATGAGGTCATCCGGCACCGTCTGTGGTCGGTCACCGACGAGATGGGTGAGGCACTCAAGCGAATGTCCGGCTCCCCCATCGTCACCGATGCAAACGACTTCGACTTCGCCATCAGTGACGAGCTCGGCCAGGAAGTTCAGGTCGGCCTCTACAACACCATGCTCGTCGGTGCCGTCGACCTCGCGATCTACTGGACCCTGCAGCACCGCGCCACCAATCCGGGCATCACCGAAGGTGACATGTTCTTGTGCAACGACCCCTGGGTCGGGGGCGGCCTGCACCAGAGTGACGTGATCGTCTATCAGCCGATCTTCCACGAAGGCAAGCTGTTCGGGTGGACCAGTGCGATCTGCCACGAGCCCGATCTCGGCGGATCCGGCCTCGGGTCCTTCGACCCCGCAGCCAAGGATGTGTTCTCCGAGTCGCTGCCCACCCCGCCGATCAAGGTGGTCCGCGACTACGAACTGCAGCGCGACGTCGCCGATGCCTGGGTACGGCGCTCGCGGGTCCCGATGCTCGTCGGACTCGACTTGCGGGCGAAGATCGGCGCCAACACGGTCGGCCGCAATCGGCTTCTCGCCGTGATCGAGCAGTACGGTGCCGACACCGTCAAGGCCGTGATGAAGCGCATGATGGCCGACGCCGAGAGTCGGCTGCGGGGCAAGCTCACCTCACTGCCCGACGGAACCTGGAAGGCCACCGGCTACCAGGACCAGTCACACACCGGGGACCGCGGCGTCCACAAGATCACAGTCGCGATGACCAAGACCGCCGATCACCTCACTTTCGACTTCACCGGCACCGACCCCCAGACCGGCGTCATCAACTGCACCTACGCCGGCATGCGCGGCGGCGTCATGCTGGCTCTGCTGCCGATCCTCGCCGGCGACATTCCGTGGTCCGCGGGCGGGCTGATGCGCTGCTTCGACCTCGTCGCCGAGGAAGGGACGATCAACAACGCCACCTTCCCCGCCGCCGTCAGTCGCGGCCCGATCGGACCGGCGTGGCTCACCGGCACCCTGATCGCCGAATGCCTGTCCCAGATGCTCGACCGCTCCGTCGATCTCGGCACGAGTGTGCAGGCCGCCTGCTGCGGCACCTGGGACACCGCGGTGATCGCCGGTCTCGACGAGCGCCCCGAACAATCGGTACCGTTCCTCAACATCATGATGGAACCCATGGCGGGCGGATACGGTGCGCGCCCAACCGCCGACGGCATGGACACCGGTGGCCTGTTCTGCATCCCGATGGGCCGCATTCCGGACACCGAGATGACCGAGTTCCTCTATCCGCTACTCACCCTGTGGCGTCGCGAGGAACCCGATTCCGGCGGACCGGGACGTCACCGCGGCGGTGTCAGCGCCTCCATCGCCATCACCCCCTACGGCACCAGCCTGCCTATGGGCCTTGTCTTGGCATCCGCAGGCAAGGCCGTCGCCCAGAACAACGGACTCGCCGGCGGATACCCCGGGAATACCGGGGTCGAGGTGCTTGCCCGCAGCACCGACATCGTCGAGCAATTCGCGGCTGGCCGCATTCCGGGGTCGCTCGACGACCTCGGCGGCGGTCGTGAACTCGGAGCCTGCTACGCCGAGAGCTATGTCGCCCCCGGCGAGGTGCTGTACATGCACTGGCAGGGCGGCGGCGGATACGGCGACCCCTTGCTGCGCGACCCGGCCGCGGTGGCCGCCGACTTCCGCGAGGGCAAGGTCACCGCATCCGGTGCCGAGACCGTGTACGGCGTCATCCTCGATGACGGCGCCGTCGACGAGAATCGAACCTCGGATCGTCGAGACGCGATGCGCACCGAGAGGCGAGAGCGCTCCGGTGCCACACCGATCGACGCCCCCACACTCGATCTGACCGGCGCTCGCCGACTCGACGACAACCTCGCCGAGGTCACCATCGGAGACACCCGCGCCATCGCCTGCGCCCAGTGCGGACGACTTCTCGGAGACGACAAGAACAACACGTCGCTCGATCTGGCACGGTTCGAAGGTCCGTCGTCGACCGCCGGACCACAGGTCACGTCCGACCCGGCCGAGTACGTCGACACCCCCGTCGTATTCCGGCAGCTGTGCTGCCCGGGCTGCTGGACCGCCATCTACTCCGGCATCGTGCCTGCCGATCACCCGGACCACGCCCTCGAGCTGGCACGGCTTCTGCCTGCCGTCACGGAGCGATGATGTTTCCCGCCGGCACAATCAGGACCAGCAGAGGAGATCGACCGTGACATTCTCGGACTGGGGTAGGCGCCTTGTCCCGTTCCCGGAGGATCGGGCCGATCACTACCGCGCAAGCGGTGCGTGGAGTAGTGATCCCACCGGGCAGCGACTGCACGAGATCGCCACCCGCTTCCCGGACCGGTCGGCCGTGATCACCGCGGAACGGGAAATGAGCTTCATCGAACTCGACCGGCGCACCGACCAGATCGCGGCCGGGCTGATCCGGCTCGGTCTCCGGCGACTCGACCCGGTCATCTTCCAACTGACCAACCGACTGGAAACCGTCCTCGCCTGGTACGGCTGCGTCAAAGCCGGGCTTATTCCGGTGGCGACGCTGGCCGCGCACCGCATGCACGAAATCGGGAACATCAGTCGCAAGGTCGGCGCCGTTGCGCACATCGTCGAGGCGAGTCTGCCGACTTTCGATCTCGTCGGGTTCGCCCGCGAACATGCCGCCGACCATCCCACTATTCGCCATATCCTCACCGTCGCCGGCGGCGCCGACGGCGCCGAACCGAGACTCGAGGAACTGGGGCTGGACATCCCGGTCGCGTCGGCGCGAGCGATCGTCGAGCAGACCGAGGCACAGACCGACCCACTCGACGTCGCGGCTTTCCAACTTTCCGGCGGCACCACCGGGGTCCCGAAGGTCATTCCACGCATTCACGCCGAATACTGGAACAACGCCCTGCTCTACGCGAAGCGACTCGGTTGGGACGAACACAGTCGTGTCGCACATCTGATTCCGATCATCCACAACGCCGGGATCACCTGTGGTTTGCACGCAGCGCACTCGGTCGGTGCCTGCCTGATCCTGGCCACTGCCGACGCCTCCTCGGCGTTCGAACTGATGGCACGGGCCCGGGCAACCGAGGTCCTGATCGGGCACGGTCACTACCAGGCCGTGCTGAGCCCGGACTTCGACAAGGCCCGCGCATCACTGTCCCGCGTCGTACTGTCCGGTGCCAAGGTTCCACTCGAACTGTTCGAGCGTGTCGACGACGGTGCCGGCCACTGGGCCGGGCAGCTGTTCGGCATGTCCGAAGGCCTGTTCACGGTGACTCCGCCCGGTGCCCCCACCCTGGCGCGACTGACGACAGTGGGCACCCCGGTCGCCGCGGACGATGAAATCCGCATCCTCGAGCCCGGCACCGAGAACGAACTCGGCGACGGAGAGGTGGGAGAACTGTGTTGCCGAGGCCCGTACACGATCCCCGGCTACTTCGACGCCCCGGACCACAACCGGGAAGCCTTCACCTCCGACGGCTTCTACCGCACAGGGGACCTCGCCGCGATCACGATCATCGACGGTGAGCGGTACCTGTCGATCGAAGGCCGCATCAAAGATCTCATCAACCGTGGCGGGGAGAAGATCAACGCCGAAGAACTCGAACTGCTTTTGCTCGCACACCCCGGAGTCGCAAACGCGGCGGTCGTCGCCATGCCCGACCCGCGACTCGGGGAAAGAACCTGCGCGTACCTGGTGGCCACCGACGGAGAACCGCTGCCACTCAGCGATATTCAGGCACATCTGGCGAAACTCGGTGTGGCCAAGTTCAAATGGCCCGAACGGCTCGAATGGGCCTCGTCGTTGCCGCACACGAACGTGAACAAGATCGACAAGAAGCGATTGCGTGCCGAGATCGCAGCGAAAGTGGCCGCCGAGGCAGAAGTGAGTCACACGGTCGTCTGAACCAACGGTTCACCACCTTTCGGGGCATGCCTCAGCGAGGCATGCCCCGAAACCCATGCCGGGGCCGGGGCGTCGCAAAACCGCAACACCGGAGCTACTCCGAGATCGCCACATGTCGAATTGACCATTCGACAGCTGCGTAGAATAATCTACCTAAACGTCACAGACTGGAGTTGTCATGAATCTCGAGCGAGTCGCAGTACTCGGCGGCGGGCCTGGTGGCCTCTACACCGCGAGACTGCTCAAACGCAGCCACCCGGACGCCGAGGTGACGGTCTACGAACAGAGCCCCCCGGATCAGACATTCGGCTTCGGCGTCGGTCTCGCCTCGCGCACTCAGCGCAACCTCCGGGCCGCCGACCCGGCGTCACTCGAGGCGATCGTGGCAGCGGCCCACCCCCACGAAATGTCGATGCAGGTCGGCGATCAGATCGCACGGCTGGCACACGGAGACCTTCTCGCCATCGCGCGCACCACCCTGCTCCACGTCCTCCAGCAGCAAGCGGAGAACGCCGGCGTGCGACTGCATTTCGGCGAACGACGCGACGCAACAGAACTCGACGCGGACCTGATCGTCGCTGCCGACGGGATCAACAGCGCCACTCGCACCCAGATGGCCGACACACTCCGGCCCCGCATCGACACCGGCGCCGGCCTGTATCTCTGGTGCGGAACAAATTTCGCGCTTCCCAGCGCCATCTTCATCCCCGTGACCACCGAACACGGAACCTTCGTCGCGCATGCCTATCCCTACGCCCCCGACCGCAGCACCTTCCTCATCGAGACCGACGAGGAAACGTGGCGGCGGGCAGGGTTCGACGTCTCCACCGACAAGACCGCACCGCAGGACAGTGACGACTTCGCGCTGCAGTACCTGCAGGATGCGTTCGTCGACACGCTGCAACATCACCCGCTCATCGGCAACCGCACCCGCTGGATGCGCTTTCGGACCGTCTCGTGCGGGCGCTGGCACAGCGGCAACGTTGCCCTTCTCGGCGACGCCGCCCACACCGCGCATTACTCCATCGGCTCGGGAACCAAGCTGGCGATGGAGGACGCCATCGCCCTCGACCGCGCACTCACCACGGCCCCGACCCTCGAAGACGCCCTTGCGGAGTACGAGCGGGTACGGCGTCCCGCCGTCGAATACCTTCAGCAGATCGCGCACCGCAGCGAACTCTGGTGGGAATCCTTCCCGCGACGCATGAACCTTCCCGTCGAACAGCTGATGATCGCCTACATGACCCGCGCCGGAAAGGTCAGCGTCAGCAGATTCCACGAGTCCGCACCCGACCTGGTTCGTAAGGGGCTGGCCAGCTACGCGAACGCACCCGTCGACTCTGTCCCCAGCACGGCCATCGCGGACTGGATTTTCGAGCAACCGCTCGACCACGACAACGACCGGTTCGAGCACCGGATCGCACCGCCAGAGCTGCGTGAGTCGGCGACCACCGTCGTACTCGATGTCGATCTCGACTCAGCTCGAGACGCCGAAGCCACCGACCTCGTCGAGTCCACAAGGAACGCGCGTCTTCTGTGGCTCGCCGGCCCCCCTACCCGGGCTGCCGTGCTCACCCGGCTCGATCTCGCCGAACGACTCCGCCACCACACCGATGCCCTGGTCGTCGTCGAAGCCCCCACCTCATGCCGCGAAGATATCGCCGCCGGTCTGGCCAGCGCACGCATTGACCTTGCATTCTTCGACGAGCCCGCATCGACACCGGCCGATCCCGTGTTGGCCAGGTTCGGGGCCTCGGGATGAGCACCCGGCCCGTGTCGGGCTCCCGTTATCCTTCGGGCATGACACGCGAGGAAGCTGCACCCGGGCGCCGACCCCGTGGGCGGGGTAAGTCGACCACCGCAGATCAGGCCACGGTCGAGAGCGCAGCGAGCCGCAGCAACCCTCGTCGTGAGCTCGTGGAGAAGCAAATGATGGAGCAGGCTACTCGGCTGTTCGCCGAGAAAGGCTTCGCCAGCACCACGCTCCAGGACATCGCTGATGCGACCGGCCTCACCCGGCCCGCTCTCTACCACTACGTGGCCAACAAGGACGAGCTCCTTTCGCGCCTGGTCAGTGAGAGCACCGAGACGCCCGCCGCTCTCTTGCACGAGATCAACGAGCGTCCCGAAGTCGGTCCGACCGAGAAGCTCCGGCAAATGGCCACCGCCATCGCCCTGCACCAGGCGGAAGGTCCGGACAGATTCCGGCTGATCATCCGATCCGAAGCCGAACTTCCGGAGGAGATCGCATCCACGTACCAGCAAAGCCGCCGGCACGTGCTCAAAGAGTTTATTCGAGTCATCGAAGACGGAATCCGACTCGGCGAGATGCGTCCCGTCGATCCCCGAACTGCCGCACTCGGTGTGATCGGCATGATCAACTGGATCGCGTGGTGGCACCAACCCGGGAATGCCGAGAACGACCGGGCTATCGCCGGCCAACTCGCCGACATGGCAGTACGTTCCCTGGTTCAGGAGAACCCACATCCCGTCACACCCGAAGGTCCCGCCCGCGCCATTGCGTTACTCCGCCAAGATCTCGACTATCTGGAGCGTCTCATCGACGAATCAGCGAAGTCGGACTGACCGATGAGGCTGCCCGTCCCAATCACTGCCCTTTCGGTGGATGGTTGACCACGCGGGGCGCTGTGACGGCCTTCAGACCCTCGACCCCGTGCTCGAGTCCGTAACCGGAACCTTTTACTCCACCGAACGGGACGGCCCAGGCCCACGTCGAGCCCGCCTCCCGATCCTCCGGTTCACTGAGCCCATGCCGCCTCGGCGATCCAGTACTCGCTGCCGTCGGCGCTGATTCCGTGTTGCCAGTCGGTGGTCCGTCGCAGGCTCGGTTCGACGCGCGCCGTGGCCGCGTCGGCGCCGTCCGGTCCGTCCTCCCGGGTCTGCCAGTGGACCCAGTTCACTTCGTTGCCGTCCTCGTCGTGCACGAAGAGGTCGACGTGGTGCCAGCCGTAGCGGTGGGTGTCGGCGTAACAGGTCAGGAATGTCCGGTGATGATGCGAATAGTCCACGAGGTACCTCCGGGCCGCGGTGGTGTTTTCCACCACGCTAGAACCGGATCGCGCCCAACGGAATCCAAGAAACCTTTACCCGCGTGGGGTCGGCCGCTCAGTGGTTCGGATCGGCGGGCAATGTGAACGTGAAGACGGCCCCGTGCGGATCGTTCTCGCGCGCGGTGAGTGTCCCACCCTGGCGGGTGATGATGCGGTGGCTCAGTGCGAGCCCGATTCCGTGACCCGTGGATTTCGAGGTGAACACGCCGTCGAAGATTCGGCCGTCCGGGATGTGCGAGAGCCCCTTGCCGTGGTCCTCGACGCTCACGACGCCCTCCGTCTCGGTGACGTCGGTGCGTACCGTCACGATGCGATCGGCCGCCGGCCATTCTGCCATCTCGTCGATGGCGTTGAAACACAGATTCAGGATGACCTGCCCGGTGAGCACACGTTCGCACACGACGGCAACGGCGTCGGGGGCACGGACGTACTCGACCCGAACTTCCTTCTGCCGCGCCCGGATGTTGATGAAATACGCGCATTCGTCGACGATGTCGTTGAGATCGACGATCTGCTGTGACTCCTCGAGTTGAGTCACGTACTCACGAAGACTCCGGACGATCTGATTGGCCCGGTCGATCTGTTTGCGCGCCTCCCCCAGGCCCCAGCTCACCTCGTCGTGACTGCTCTGGCCGTCGTCGAGGCGGCTCTGCGTTCCGGCGATGAAATTGGTGGCGGCCGCCAGCGGCTGGGCCAGCTCGTGAGCGATGGCCATGGCCATATCGCCCATCGCGTTGTACCGGGCCAGGTAATTGAGATACTGCGAGTCCCGTTCGTGCTCCTGCTCGGTGCGGACGTGTTCGGTGACGTCGTGGAAGAGCAGGAGGTGGCCGCTCAGATCGTTCTCGATACCGATGTTCTGGCAGCTCCCCGCATGCCACCGGCGCTCTCCGGCTGTCAGTTCCACCTCGTAGCGCAGGCTCTGGGAGCCTCCGTCGGCGGTTGTCAGTTCCAGGGCGCGCCGCACGCTCTCCCGTGACTGCCCCGCCCGGCAGAACTCCGTGAAACGTTCGCCGACAAGCGATGCCACCGGAACCTTCAGGAGCTGCGACGCCGCCTCACTTGCGTACGTGATACGGCTGTCGTCGTCCAGGACGAGGATTCCCTCGGCCATGTTCCGCAGGAAGGCGGCCAGGCGGGCCTCGGTGCGGGTGAGGTCGGCCTCGGTGCGGGTCAGATCGCGACGCATCGACGTCTCCTGCTCGATGTCGCGGAACTGCACCATCACCACGGTCCGGGCGCTCAACTCGACCCGGACCGCTATCGCCTCCGTGAGGACTTCCCTCCCGCTCTTCGCGCGATACGCCCATTCGATGACCGCCGCCCCGTTGTCGACCGCGTCCTGCAGCCACCGCCGTCCCACCGACCGGCGGTAACGCTTCGCCCGGGAACTCATATCGGGCGCCTTGAGCGGTTTGAGTTCCTCGACCGTGAATCCCAGCAGTTCCGATGCAGCCCTGTTCGCCCAGAGGATGTCCTTGGTGGCCGCATCATGGACCAGGACGCAGTAGCGGAGGGACTCGACGAGTTGTTCGTAGTCGGACGGCGCGAGATCGGACAATGCGGCCTCCTTCGGCTCACGTCGAGTCTACTGAGCGGGCAGACAGCGGACACGATAGGGAAATCCTTTACTCCGAGGCGACATCTCTGCACGTCGGCGGGAGGAAGCACCGATTGAGTGATGCCCACCACCGCAATAGCGTGAATTCGACACGAAACACGCCACACCCCTTCTACTTCGCGTCGATCGGAGTATTTGATGACCAACGCACCGACCCTCGACACGACGGACGCCGCCGCGAACGGGACGCTGTCGTTCGAGGACGTCCTCGAGCACGTCGCACTGCGGCGGGAAGAGTTCGCTCGCCAGAAGTTCGTGCCTCGCGACATGATCGACGAGTTCAAGCAGATCGGCATCTACCGCGCGGCGACCCCCCGCCGATTCGGCGGTGACGCACTGCCCCCGAGCGAGTTTCTGCGGATGATCGAACGTATCTCCGCGGTGGATGCGTCGGCGGGCTGGGTTGCGAGCTTCGGCTCCGCGCTCGTCTACCTGGCGGCACTGCCGCTCACGACTCAGGCGGAGCTGTACAAGGACAGCCCGGACCTGGTCTTCGCCGGCGGATTATTCCCGGTCCAACCCGCGCAGCAGGTGCCGGGTGGTCTGAAGATCACCGGGCAGTGGAAGTTCGCCAGCGGATGCAAGGGCGCCGACATTCTCGGTGTCGGAATTCGCGGCGGCGACTCCACAGCCGGAAAACCCCGCACCGCACTGCTGTGGCCGAAGGACGTCGAGATCGTCGAGAACTGGGACGTGGTAGGCCTGTCGGGTACCGGAAGCCACGAACTGAAGGTCGACGGCGTCGTCGTCCCCGAGGATTGGACGTTCATCCGGGGCGGAACCCCGACCGTCGACGAACCCCTCTACCGCTATCCCTCCATCGCGTACGCCGCCCAGGTCCTGGCCGTCGTCAATCTCGGAGTGGGCCGCGCCGCGCTCGACTACGCGATCAAAGTCGGTGCGGGACGCACGGGAATCACCGGAGCGCCGAAGCTCGCCGATCGGGCCTACTATCGCATCGACCTGGCCAAGGCGGAGGCGACCCTGAGGTCCGCTCGTGCCTTCTTCTACGAGGTCACCGACGAGGCGTACGCCACCGTAGTCGCCGGCGATCCGGTCCCGGACAAGCTTGCGGCACTTCTCCGTCTGTCCTCGACGCACGTGGCGAAGGCGGGCGCTTCCGCCGTGCACACCGCCTTCCAGTTGTCGGGCACCGGCGCGATCTACGACGGCAACGCGATGCAGCGGTACATGCGCGAGGCCCTGGTCCCGCCGCAGCACGCCTTCCTCGGCGACGGCATCTACGACAGCGCCGGTGCGGTGCTCATGGACATCCCGCCGTTCCCCGGCTTCATCTGACCACCCCGTTTGAATCGAGGAGATCATCGTGAGTGACACCAAGACCGCACCGCTGCGAGTCCTGTTCTGCATCGGCATCAATCAGAACTTCTTCGACCTCCCCACCGGCCAGGGCGGGCTGGTGTGGAAGGCGTTCTCCGGGATGATGGACGCGGTGGCCGAGACACCGGGTGTCCGGGTGATCGGCGACATCGACGACGACAGCCATCTGGTCGGACCGTCGGACGGCTGGCCCTGGACCTGCTACATCCTCGCCGACGTCGACACCCAGGAGACCGTCAAGGCCGTCTGCAACCTCTTCCGCACCACCCCGGTCGGCGAGTACACGTTGTGGCGATACGCGAAGATCGAGGCCCGCATCGGCCGTGCGCTCACCGTCCGCGAAGACGTCGACCTCGGCGTGTGAGCGGAATGCACTCTGCGACCGCGGCCGAGCGCATCGAAAGTCGTGAGGCCGTGCACCGCGTGATGTGCCGCTACCTGGAACTGTGCGATGTTCCCTCCGTGGAGTTTTCGATCGAAGAACTCGCCTCGCTGTTCACGCCCGACGCGGTGTGGGAAGGCATCGGCACCGAGTACGCGCACAAGTTCGGCACGCGTCGGGGCCGGCCGGAGATCGTCGGAATGCTCACCGCGTATCTTCCACCGAACTCCCATTTCCGCGGAAATGTACACCTGCTCGGGAGTGAGCAGATCGAGGTGGACGGCCCTGCGGCGCGGGGGCGGTGGATCATGCAGCAACTGTCGCGATACGAGGACGAATCGGCCGAACTGCTCGTCGCACGCATCACCGCCGAGTGTGAAGTGCAGGGCGGTATCGCCCGGATCACGCACTTCACGACCGAGAAGCTGTTCGTCACTCGCCTCGACGAGGCGACACGACTGCTCGAATCGAATGGAAAAAGAAACTGATGACCACTTCCCTGGATCCCACCACCACCGACACCAACTTCGCGGACCTCGCCACGGGCGACCGCGTGGACGGATCGCTGTACACCGACCCCGACATGTTCGAGGCGGAGCTCGAAAGGATCTTCTACCGCACCTGGGTATGGGTTGCCCACGAGAGCGAGATCCCCGAGGCCGGAAGCTACAAGATGGCGACCATCGGCCGGCAGCCGGTGATCGTCAACCGCGACCGCAAGGGGAACTTCAATGTCCTGCTGAACCGGTGTCGCCACCGCGGGGCCAGCGTCTGTGAGGTCCCCAAGGGCAAAGCGAACGGATTTACCTGCCCCTATCACAGCTGGTCGTACGCCCTCGACGGTCGTCTGCGCGGAATTCCATACCCCGACGGATACGACGAGAACCTCGACAAGAAGGACCTCCCCCTCCAGAGCCTGCGGGTGGAGTCCTACGCCGGGATGATCTTCGCCAGCTTCAACCCCGACGTCGAACCTCTCGACGACTTCCTCGGCGACGCCAAGGTGTGGATGGACCTGTTCATGAAGCAGGGCGCCGGATACCCCATCAAGACGCAGGGCGAACATTGCTTCCGCTTCCGCGGAAACTGGAAGATCCAGTTGGAGAACACCACCGACGGATACCACTTCCCGATCGTGCACCGGTCCTGGATGTCCTCCGTCGACGCCGAGACCGCCGACATGCTTTCCTTCATGACCGACGACAACGCCGTGACCCACGCACTCGGAAACGGCCACAGTGTCGCGATCATGGTCCCGGAGCACGTCGACCTGGACCACGACGACGGCACCGAGAAGATTCAGTCCCGTTTCGACCACATCGTCGAGGAACTGTCGAAGACGATGCCCGCCGACAAGGTCCGCCGCATCGTCCGCTCGATGCACGGTGCCGGATTCAACCTCAACATCTTCCCCAACGTCGCGATGTCGATGTCGTTCTTCCGGGTCCTGCGCCCGATCTCGGTCGACGAGACCGAGATCCGGCACATCGCCCTCGGCATGGACGGCGGCCCGGAGATCGTCAACCGCGAACGCCTCCGCATCCACGAACATTTCCAGGGCCCGTTCGGGTTCGGCAGTCCCGACGATTCCGAGGCCTGGGATCGGGTACAACGCGGATCCCGCGGCGCACCCGGAATGCCGATCATGGTGAACCGCGGCCTCAATCGGGAAGCGCTCGACAGCAACGGACACCGCACCTCGCACGTCACCGACGAAACCGGAATGCGCGAGGCCTACGCAATGTGGAAGAGGATGATGACCGATGAGCACTGATCTGATGACCACCCAGTTCGCCGACACCCGCGTACTACAGGCGATCGAACTCATCTGGCACGAAGCGGCCCTCCTCGACGCCAAGGACTACCAGGCATGGGACGCCCTCTGGACCGACGAAGGCCGGTACGTCATTCCCATCGACCCGGACACCGACGACTTCGACGGATCGCTGAACATGGTCAACGACGACACTCGCATGCGCCGCATGCGTATCGAACGTCTGACCTCCGGTTACTCGATGTCCGCGCTCGCCGCCGCGCGGACGGTCCGCACCGTCTCGCGGTTCACGGTCGAGGAAAGGACAGAGGACTCGGTCACCGTGAGGTCCGCGCAGATACTCGTGGGTTTCAAGCGCGACGATCAGCAGACCCTCGCCGCCGACGTCACGCACCGCATCCGGTACACCGAGAGCGGACCGCGGTTGGATCTCAAGGTCATCCGGCTGGTGAACTCGCAGGCAGCGGTCAACGCCTCCGGCTACCTGCTCTGACCAGCATTTTCCGAACCTCATCGATCGAACAGGAGCTCGACGTGGATTCTGTCGCAGTAGTCACCGGCGGCGGACGCGGCCTCGGTGCCGCGATCGCACACCAATTGCACGACCGCGGATACCGCGTCGCGGTCGCGGACATCGACAGCGATGCCGCGAAAGAGACTGCGGCGGAGCTGGATCCGGGCGGTGACACGGCCATCGGCGTGGAGTTGGACGTCCGGAAACGGGAGAGTTTCGAAGCCGTCCGTGACCGGGTGATCCAGGAGTGGGGCGGCATCGACGTCCTCGTCAACAACGCCGGCCGGTCGCAGACAGGCTCGCTGATGGACATTGCGCCGGAAGAATTCTCCGACATCGTCGAGATCAACTTGAACGGGGCCTTTCTCGGCTGCCAGGTGTTCGGCAGCTACTTCGCCGAGAAGCGATACGGCAGAATCATCAACATCACGTCGCTGGCGGGACAGAACGGTGGCACGGCGACTGGCGCGCACTACGCCGCGGCCAAGGGCGGCGTCGGCACACTGACCAAGGTCTTCGCCCGCGAACTCGCCCCATCGGGTGTCACGGTGAACGCGGTCTCCCCGGGGCCGCTGGATCTGCCGGTGGTGCGTGAGACGGTGCCCGCGGACAAGCTGGCCGCCATCCTCACCACGATTCCAGTGGGCACCCTGGGCTCGCCCGACTTCATTGCCGAGACCGTTGCTCTGCTCGCGTCGCCGACGGCCGCGTCGGTGACGGGAGCCTGCTGGGACGTCAACGGCGGCCTGTACATGCGCTGACCCCGCCCGCGGGCGACGGGTCGCAGCACCGGAGGAAGAATCACCATGAGCATGTTCACTGTCACTGTTGCGGACATTGTCGACGAAACGCCGGACATCAAATCGTTCCGGCTTGTTCGGACGGACGGTTCACCGTTCGACCCGTACCCTGCCGGCGCCCACATCGACATCCTCGGCCCCACCGAGGTCCTCACCCAGTACTCGCTGTGCAGCCCGCCGCACGAGTCCGAATCCTACGTGGTCGCCGTCAAACGCGAGACCGGTCCCCGCGGCGCCTCGGCCGCACTGCACGATCACGTGACGATCGGCAGTGAGTTGCAGATCAGCCGGCCGCGCACACTGCTCACGCTCGCCGAGTGCGCCGATCGGCACATCCTCGTCGCGGCGGGGATCGGGCTGACCCCGATGTTGAGTCTGGCGTTCGCGTTGCACCGGCGGGGACAACAGTTCGACCTTCACTACTTCGCGCGGACGAGGGCTCAGGCCGCGTTCGTCGACCTGCTGGAGAGTGCGGATTTCCGCCGGGACGTGCACCTGCATTTCGGCCTGACGAGGGACGACCAGCTCTCCGCCCTCGAGAAGATCCTGGCGGATGCGTCCGCCGCAACGCACGTCTACACCTGTGGCCCCGAAGGTTTCATGGATCGGGTGCGCGGGTTGGCGGAACCCGCTGTCGGTGAGGACGCGGTCCACTTCGAACACTTCGAGGCGGTGACGCCCACAGCGACCGAATCGGACACGGCGTTCGAGTTGGAACTCGACACGGGCGAGGTGTTCGAAGTGCCTGCCGGGAAGTCCATCGCCGACGTACTCGAAGAGAACGACATCGAGATCGACACGTCCTGCAGGGAAGGCATCTGCGGCACGTGCGTCCTGGACGTGCTGGAAGGCGAGCCCGACCACCGCGACAATTGCCTCACCAAGAGTGAGAGAAAGGCGGGAGACAGAATTGCCGCGTGTGTGTCGCGCGCGAAATCCGGGCGGCTCGTTGTCGAACTCCCCTGAAAAGTGCCGAAATATTTCAGGTCACGGCAATTCCGGCCTGCAGAATATCGCGTACGAGAACTGCGATGCTTTCTGCTCCGGTCTTTTCCTTGATACGGGTGCGATGCACGTCGACCGTCTTCACGCTGATTCCCAATTCTTTCGCAATGTTCTTGCTGGGCAATCCGTCGAGGACGAGTGCGAGGATTTCTTTTTCGCGCACCGTCAGCGTGTCTATCCGGCCCTGCAGTTCCGTTCTGTTGCGTCGCTCGCCGAATCGTTGACGCGCGACTCGGAGCGCGTCCTGAATGACGTCGAGCATGTGCTGCGGATCGTAGGGCTTCTCGATGAACGTCAGCGCACCCCGCTGGAGGGCCCGCACCGACATCTTGATGTCACCGTGTGCCGACACGAAGATGATCGGAATCGGGGATTCGTCGGCGAGGAGTGCCTCCTGGAGCTGGAATCCCCCGACTTCCGGCATCCGGACGTCCAGGACGAGGCAGGCCGGGATGTCGCGGCGGTACTCGTCCAGGAACGACTGCACCGAGAAGTAGTACTCCGACGTGATGTTGACCGAATCGAGTAACCACGCAAGCGATGCGCACAACTCTTGATCGTCGTCGACGATGTAAACCCGTGTTTCTTGCTGATCCATCGAATCCTGCCTCGTACAGATGGCTTGCTTCCTCGTCCAGTGAACACCGACCGTAACGGAAGCGGTAGGCAACTGAAGGAATCCCCTACCCGGGTAGGCGACTTACTGCAAGAAAGTAGCGTCGCCGCCAATGTTCCACTGCATGACGCGCGTCATATCCTTCTTTCAGGAACGCCGGCGCAACGTGGTGACACGACTTTCTTGTTCCAACTCATGGAGACGAAATGCCCGAACTCACAACCATGCAATCGATCTTCCGCACCGCCATGGCGAATCTGCCGGCCGCGGTCAACATCGTGACGACCGACGGCCCTGCCGGGCGATGCGGAATGACGGTGACCGCCGTCTGCTCGGTAACCGACTCCCCGCCCACCGCACTCGTATGCGTAAATCAGAACAGCGCCATGCACAACGTATTCCAGAACAACGGCAGAGTCGGTATCAACGTGCTCTCCGGCGACGACGAAGAACTGGCCATGCATTTCGCGGGCGCAACACAAGTCGCGATGGCCGACCGGTTCCAGTGGGACATCTGGGAAGACGACACCGACGACGGTGTCCCGATCCTGCGCGCCGCCCACGTGGTGCTCGCCGGCCGGATCGCGGACAGCAAGACCGTGGGATCGCATTCGGTGATGTTCATCGAACTGGACCGCGTGCAGACGCGCGAACACGGCGACAGCCTCGTCTACTTCCAACGCAAATTCCACCGTTTGTCGGTTCCGGTCGAGTCCCCCGACTGGCTGTTCTACGACGAATGGTCCGATCCGATCACCGTGACACCCGCCCTCGTTCCCGCCGCAGCCGGAGGAAAATAGCCATGGTCACCTCGTCACCGCCCGAACAAGTCCCACACAAATCCGATTTGCAGGCGCTCGCCGACACGCGTGCCGCCCTGACGTTTCGTCTCAGCGCCTTGGTCCTCGCACTGTTCCTGCCCCTGCCGATCCTCGGCGGGTTCACCTCGCTGCTGGACGGCGTCGTCTTCAGCGGCGTCACCGTGGCGTGGCTCTATGCGGTCGCGCAATTCGTCGTCGCCATCGTCGTGGCCCGGTACTACATGGCACGGGCAGCCGAACTCGACTCCCGGACCGCCTCGCCGGCGAAAGGATAACGCGCCATGAACCTCGTCTCCGCTGCACTTTTCGCGGCCCTCGTCGTTGTCACCCTGATGATCACCGCGTGGGCTTCCAAGAGGAACAAGTCCGCCGCCGATCACTACGTCGCAGGCGGCAGCCTGACCGGCAGGCAGAACGGTGTCGCCATCGCCGGCGACTTCATCTCTGCCGCCTCGTTTCTCGGAGTCACCGGCGCGATCGCGCTGACCGGTTTCAACGGGTTCTACCTCGCGGTCTTCGTGCCCGTCGCGTTCGTCCTCGCGATGCTGCTGATCGCGGAACCCCTGCGCAACCTCGGCCGCTTCACGTTGGCGGATGTTCTCGCCACCCGGTTCCCCGGTAAGGACGTGCGGTCGATGATGGCGATCAGTACGGTGGTGATCAGCGTGGTCTATCTCGTGTCGCAGCTGGTCGGTGCCGCGCTTCTGGTGTCGTTGCTGTTCGACCTCGACTACGCCGTGGCCGTGTTGATCATCGGAACACTCACCACGGCGTACACGTTGGTGGGTGGCATGCTCGCCACCAGCTGGATCCAGATCATCAAGACCGGTCTCCTCATGGTCTGCGCCGTCGTGCTGTTCGTTCTCGTGCTGGTGCGGTTCGATTTCAATCCCTTCGGCCCGTTCAGCACCGCGCTCGCCGAGTTCGGGCAATCGTTCGTCGCGCCGCAGCGTACGTCCGGTGCCGCGTCGTTCGACCAGTTGTCGCAGACCGTCGGGCTCGTCCTCGGCGTGCTCGGCCTGCCGCACGTGATGATCCGCTTCCTCACCGTTCCGGATGCGAAGCAGGCGAGAACGTCCGCCTACACGGCGATCTGGATCTTCTTCGCCTTCTACCTGCTGGTTCCCGTGCTAGGCTACGGCGCCGCCAAGCTGGTCGGTGTCGAGGTGATCAAGTCCGAGAATCGGGGCGGCAACCTTGCGGTCGCGCAGCTCGCCGAGACGGTCGGCGGCGGCGTCCTGCTGGCGTTCGTCGCGGCCGTGGCGTTCGTGACCATTCTGGCCGCACTGTCCGGCCTGGTGATCGCCACCTCCGGTGCGATCGCACACGACCTGTACGGGCAGGTGATCAGGAACGGATCGGTGTCGGCGAAGGCCCAGCATCGCGCGGCCCGGGTCGCGACGGTGGCAACCTGCGTCATCGGTGTCGCCATCGCCTTCGCGGCGCAGAAGCAGAACGTCGCGTTCCTCGCCTCACTGGGGATGTCGATCGCAGCATGTGCGAACCTGCCGGCACTGCTGCTGACCATGTACTGGAAGCGCATGACGGCGCGTGCCGTCATCTCCGGCATCGTGGTCGGGCTCGTCCTGTCGGTGACCGTCATCCTGCTCAGCCCGGTCGTGCAGGGACCGGACTCCATCCTCGGATTCTCGAACCCGGCACTCGCCGTGGCACCCCTCTCGCTGGCGGTGTCCATCATCGTCGCGCTGTTGTCGGCGCCGTCCGGGGAGACGAAAGCACGAGCCGATCGCCTCTTCTCGGTGATGCGCACCCGAGCGCTCACCGGGCAGACCGAGACGACGAGCGACGACACGATGGTGGCGATGCGATGAAGACGGAACTACGGTCACCGAGCCCACTCCGGGAGCTGGCTGAGCAGCTGGCGACGGGCGCGACAACGCCCATCGATGTGGCGGAGGCGGCACTCGCACGAATCGCGGACCTCGAGCCGGAAATCCACGCCTGGGCCCACCTCGATGCCGATGCGGTGCGGTCCGCGGCCGCCCGAATCCAGGACGGCGGCCCGGACGGCGCGCTCTGGGGCCTGCCCGTCGGCGTCAAGGATCTCATCGACGTCGCGGGTATGCCGACGCGCTGCGGCAGTGAGCTGCGGGGCGCGGACTCCGCGACGACGGACGCCGACTGTGTGGCGCGTGCGCGTGCCCTCGGCGCACTCCCGTTCGGTAAGACGGTGACCACCGAGTTCGGGTACTTCCAGCCCGGCCCGACCCGCAATCCCCGCGCCCTGGGTCACACCCCCGGCGGGTCGTCGAGCGGCTCGGCGGCAGCGGTGGCCGCGGGCATGGTGCCGCTCGCATTTGGTACACAGACGGCCGGGTCGCTGACGAGGCCGGCGTCGTTCTGCGGAGTCGCAGGTTTCGTCACCGCTCACGGCGAAATCCCGACCGCGGGCATCACCGGGCTGAGTCCCAGTCTCGACACGGTGGGGCTGCTGGCACGAACCGTGCCCGATCTCCACTTCGCGTGGACAGCACTGCGCGACGGCACGCGAGCGCCCGCTCTCGAGCCTTCCGCTCCGCACCGGCTGCGGCTATGGAGTGGGTTCGAGCTCGGCGAGGTGTCCCGAGAGATGACGGCGGCGCTCAGGACGACCGCTGATTCCGCCGCGTCGACGGGGATCCATTGCCGTGAGTTGGACTCCGCTGCAATGGTTGTGGCACTGGCGGAACACCACCACACGGTGATGGCGTACGAAGCAGCCCGCGAACGCGCCGCCGAGGCCGCGCAGACCGACAAGATCAGCACACCCCTCGCCGAACTGTTCACCGCGGGGGCCGCAACCGCAGAAGCCGATTACCGTGCCGCCCTCGCCGGAATCCGCGAGGCCCGACAGCTGCTGCTCTCGGCCTTGGACGAGGACGAGGCAATCCTCGGGCCCGCGGCTCTCGGCGCCGCGCCGCACGGCCACGACGCGACAGGGACGCCCATCATGAGCCGACCGTGGCAGGCGATGGGTCTGCCGGTGGTCACCATCCCCGGGAAGCGTGACAGCGCGGGTCTTCCCCTCGGATTGCAGTTGATCGGGCGTCCCGGTGCCGAGCAACGACTCTTCGAGACCGCCGCCTGGCTCGAATCTGTGCTCTGACCGAGAAGCGTCAGTCAACGAAGTTCGACGGTGGCACAACCGCGTGCCTGGTGTGCCACCCCGGAGCGGTGAGCTCGCGGGGTGGCACACCCGGGTGCACGGGTCAGCGGAGGTCGGCCCGATCGAGGTTCATCACCTTGTCCCATGCGGAGACGAAGTCGTGCACAAACTTCGCCTCGGCGTCGTCGGCGGCGTAGACCTCGGCCAGCGCGCGAAGCTCCGAGTTCGACCCGAACAGCAGGTCGACACGGCTGCCGGTCCACTTCACCTCGCCGGTGGTGAGGTCGCGGCCCTCGTAGATACCTGAGTTCGCAGATGTGGGCGCCCACACCGTTTCCAGATCGAGCAGGTTCACGAAGAAGTCGTTGCTCAACGACCCGGGGTGTGCGGTGAACACGCCTAGCGACGACTGGTTGTGGTTCGCGCCCAGCACCCGCAGGCCACCGATCAGCACCGTCAACTCGGGAGCGCTGAGGTTCAGCAGATTCGCCTTGTCGATCAGCAAATACTCGGCGGGCAGCCGGTGTGCCGTCCCGAGGTAGTTGCGGAACCCGTCCGCGCTCGGCTCGAGCGCCGAGAAGGATTCCACGTCGGTCTGTTCCTGTGTGGCGTCGGCTCGTCCCGGAGTGAAGGGCACCTCGATGTCGTGTCCGGCGTTCTTGGCGGCCTGCTCGACAGCCACAGTTCCGCCCAATACGACCAGATCGGCGAACGACACCCGGGTGTTCCCGGTCTGGGCGGAGTTGAACGACTCCGCGATGCCCTCGAGAGTGCGTACCACGTGCGCGAGCTCGTCGGGGTTGTTGACTTCCCAGCTCGCCTGCGGCTCGAGACGGATACGGCCGCCGTTGGCGCCGCCGCGCATGTCGCTTCCGCGGAACGACGACGCCGCCGCCCACGCAGTCGAAATCAACTGTGGAACAGTCAAGCCCGACGACAGGATCTGCCCCTCGAGGGTGGCGATGTCATCGGCGCCGATGAGGTCGTGGGTCACGGCGGGGATGGGGTCCTGCCATAGCAGCGTCTCCTGCGGGACCAGCGGTCCGAGGTAGCGGGCGACCGGGCCCATGTCGCGGTGGGTCAGCTTGTACCAGGCCTTGGCGAACTCGTCCGCGAGCTCCTCGGGGTGGTCGAGCCAGCGACGGGTGATCTTCTCGTAGGCAGGGTCGATCCGCAGGGAGAGATCGGTGGTCAGCATGGTGGGGGCGTGCCGCACCGAGGAGTCGAAGGCGTCGGGAACGGTGCCGGTACCGGCGCCGTTTTTCGCGATCCACTGGTTGGCGCCGGCGGGGCTGGTGCTTAGCTCCCATTCGTAGCCGTACAGGGTTTCCAGGAAACTGTTGTCCCACGTGGTCGGGGTGGGTGTCCAGGTCACCTCGAGGCCACTGGTGATGGCGTCCTTGCCCTTACCTGTGCCGAAGGAACTTTTCCAGCCCAGGCCCTGCTCTCCGAGCGGTGCGGCCTCGGGCTCCGGGCCGACGTGGTCGGCGGGGCCGGCCCCGTGGGTCTTGCCGAAGGTGTGGCCACCGACGATCAGGGCGGCCGTTTCTACATCGTTCATCGCCATCCGGGCAAACGTCTCCCGGATGTCCGTGGCCGCGGCGAGCGGGTCCGGGTTGCCGTTCGGGCCTTCGGGGTTGACGTAGATAAGACCCATCTGGACTGCCCCGAGGGGCTTTTCGAGGTCCCGCTCACCGGTGTAGCGGTCGTCGCCGAGCCAGGTGAGCTCAGGGCCCCAATACACGTCCTCTTCCGGTTCCCACCGGTCCACCCGGCCTCCGCCGAATCCGAAGGTTGCGAAGCCCATCGACTCCAGTGCAACGTTGCCGGCGAAGACCATGAGGTCGGCCCACGACATCGTCTTGCCGTACTTCTTCTTCACCGGCCACAGGAGCCGGCGCGCCTTGTCGAGGTTCGCGTTGTCGGGCCAGCTGTTCAGGGGCGCGAACCGCTGCATCCCGGCGCCGGCGCCGCCGCGACCGTCGGTGATGCGGTAGGTGCCCGCCGCGTGCCATGCCATGCGGACGAAGAGGGGGCCGTAGTGCCCGAAGTCGGCGGGCCACAACTCGTGTGAGGAGGTCATGACCTCCTCGATGTCACGCTTCAGAGCGACGAGGTCGACGGTCGCAAATTCCTTGGCGTAGTCGAAGTCCTCGTCCATGGGATTGCGCACGGCGGGGTTCTTCTGCAGGATTTTCAGGTTGAGCTGGTTCGGCCACCAGTCACGGTTTCCCCCGCCTTCAGTGGGGTGCTTCTGACGACCGTGGGCAACGGGGCAGCCGCCGCTCTGCGCGGGCTCCGTTTGGGCCTCGGCGATCGGAGGGTGTCCTTCTGCGATGGTCTGGGTGTCAGTCACTTCTTTCCTTCCAAAAAGGGAGTAATCCGGGCTGTGTTGGGTGGATCGGGTTGTCAACGGTGTGATGGGGAACAGTCGGGGCACGTGCCCCAGAAGATGACCTCCGCC
Source organism: Rhodococcus sp. WAY2 (assembly GCF_009859915.1). Taxonomy (NCBI): domain Bacteria; kingdom Bacillati; phylum Actinomycetota; class Actinomycetes; order Mycobacteriales; family Nocardiaceae; genus Rhodococcus; species Rhodococcus sp. WAY2. The sequence continues at coordinate 956,872 of NZ_CP046572.1, read as the reverse complement.
TCGTCGACACGAAACCCGTTGTCGTGCGGAGCGCTCAGGCACGGCGTGTCACCGACGGCGCAGTCGACGTCAGCGATGGCTCCACAGGATCGGCAGACCACGTGGTGGTGATTGTCACCGACCCGAGACTCGTAGCGGGCCAGGGAGCCTGACGGTTGGATCCGCCGCACCAACCCTGCCGCGGTCATTGCGTGAAGCACGTCGTACACCGCTTGCTGAGACACTCGGGGTAGAACACCGCGCACCGCCGCGAGGATCCCCTCAGTGTCGGCGTGGGGGTTCGCCTGCACCGCCTCCAATACCGCAAGCCGCGGCTGGGTCACACGCAGATCGGCGAGCCGCAACTGTCGTGCGAAATCCGTTGTCGAAGACACGGGCAGACTATGCCCCGGCTTTCTGTAACTGATCAAGATAATGAGTCATATTGAGACGCTGCGGAACCCGGTAGCGCATTGCACAGCCGGGTTCACGCCGGCTTGCGTGCTCGCTGTTTCGAGGTGGCGAGACTGGGCCGGCGACGCGACGCAGCGGTAGATCCACCGACGGTGTAGCGGGCACGTGACGCGGTCGTCGGGAGGCAAGCGCAGATCATCCTCGGCAGCGTCCTCACTCGCGAGCCGCTCGTCGAATGCATCTCGTAGGTAACGCAATCCAGATGACGATCGATTTTCGGGAGGGTCGTCATGACGTCACCTCCACCAGATCGAACTGCGCATGCAGTTGTGCCCAGGTGGTCTTGCGGCGGCCGTCGGAGCTGCGGTAGGTAGCGTCGCCGTCCGGCAGCCAGGTCCGCATCAGGTCATCACGCACGGGAGGGCGGTCGGTGGGGGCGGCCGTCGTGCACAGTGGGGCCACCAGCCAGACCCGACCACTACCGGAGTGCTCTCGCCCAGTCGTTGTGTGCAGAGTATGCGGGTTTGTCGTCATCAGAATCGCCTTCTCGGTTGCCGCGCAAGACTTCGGGTTTCGTACCGAGTGCACTATCTCGGTATCCCCCATAATCCGGCGGAACTGATGTGATGGCAGTCTCATTTCCGGACACGGAAAGGATGGTCACTCGGCGAACTGGAGACGACCGCAGAGGACCATCGGTACCCAATCGGCCGCGATTCGCGTGGCTTCCCGGTCCGTACCGGGTTCGGGCACTGAGCAATCCGAACCCGAGGCAGGAAGCCACGACGCGGGGGTGTTCGCGATCAGCGATAGCCGAGTAGCTCCGCGTGACCGCGGGGCGGCCAGTCCATGCTTGGGAGACGACTTACAAGCCGATTCCGAACTCCTTGATTTTCCGGTAGATCGTCGCGCGTGAGATGCCGAGCGCGGTTGCTGCCGCCTTCTTGTTCCCGTGGTTTTCTTCGAGGCTGCGGACGATGGCGTCTCGCTCCAGGGCCTCGATCTGCGTGAGCGTGTGTCGGCTCAGTGCCCGGCACACCGGTGGCAACTGATCGACTCCGGCGATGCCGGAGCGTTGCCGCTGCACCACCTCCTGGAGGACCTGCCGGAGCTCGCTCACGTTTCGGGGCCAGCTGTATTTGCACAGTTGACGCATTGCCGCAGGGTCGAGCGATAGCTCTGCCCCGTGGCCCAGCTGACGGAGTAAGAGCGGCACCAGGTCGTGGAGATCCTCGATGCGGTGGCGCAGCGCGGGCACGGACACGGTATGGCTGAAATAGGGCAGGATCAGCGTGTCCAGATCGGTGTTGTGCGCTGCAGCGCCGATGGTTACACCGATCCAGCCGGCGTGCTCACGTCCGGAAATGAGGTCGGCGACAGACCTCTGATGCTCCTCGTCGAGCAGATCGATGTCGCGAAGGATGATACTGAAGCGGTCCTGTTCGAGTTCTTGCCGAAGCGCCTGCATGGCACCACTGTCCCCCGACAGCTCCCGCCCACAGAAAATCCGCGTTCGAACCGGAATATGGGCCATAGCAGCCGCTTTGAGCGCTGCAGTGCGACCGCTTCCCGGCTCTCCGGAAACCGTGACCCACTGTTGGTCGCGAGCGCAGCGGGCGATCTGCTGGCAACTACGGCGCCAGGAAGCGCTGCTGCCGGTGATACCGGGCAGGAAATCATGTTTCTCTGCTGCCGGGACCGCGGAGTTGGGGGTGTCGAGGAGGTGTACGTAGAACAAAGCCATCTGCCGTCGCGATCCGAATCCGAAATCCTCGGTGGACGACAGACGCGCCGACAGTCCGCTGGGTAGGGCGACGATATGTCGATGCGTGGCAGGCATTCCTGTCAGGTCGACAGCGTGCTCGAGCAACGCAGCTTGGTCCTGGGCATCCAGTGCCAGGCGCAGGCGACGGTTGAGCAGCACCAGATCGTCACCCAGAGCGAGAACCCCTGCTTGCGGTGCCCGCCGACCGGCCTTCAGATAGGCATTCAGGAGCGCTGTCTGCTCGGCACTGGCCTGTGCAAGGAGCCGGCCTTCGATCTGGGCGGTTGCGGATTTGGCCAGGGTGGCCAGCAGTGGTCCCCCGTCCTCCACCCAGCCGGTCAGGTCGAGCGCGCCGACGAGAGCTCCGGAAATCGGGTGGGTGATCGGGACACCGGCACAGGCCAGTTGCCCGAGACATTCGACGTAGTGTTCGGCGCCGGTGACCAGGGTTGGTTGCCGGGTCTCCAGAGCAGTGCCGATACCGTTGGTACCTGCGAATTCTTCCGAGTAGCTGAAACCTGGGGCCAGGCTGACAGCGTCGAGCGTGCGATTGAGCCGCTGGCTGGCGGCGATCCTGGTCAGGATCACTCCGTCGGCGGATGTCAGAATCACACTGACCGGCTCGTCCACCAGCCCGTCCGCGAGCTGCCTCAGGACCGGTCCGGCTGCCGTGACGAGGGGACAGTCCAGGTTCGGCTCCCGGACATACGGGAGATCGAGCTGATCAGGTACCACTTTCAGTGACTTCGACCGCTGCCAGGAGGAGTAGATGTCCTGCCGAATGGAGCTGTCGAGATGATGCTCGGAGAGAAAACGCTCACGTGCTACCCGTAGGTTTTTAGCGGTCATGATTCCTACACGCCCCGTTCTTCCGCCAGTCACATGCATGAGCGTACGGCGTCTCAATGTGATACGGGTCTCAGTATGAGACACACGCCGAGCTACCCGGTGGTGGGGAGCACTGGCAGACTCAGGTCGTTGGCGTCGGACCGGGCCGCCGCGAGGACTACGGGATCGATATTTGCGGGGGTCGCGGTCAGATCGCGCGTCCCGGATTGAGAATCCCGGGAGGGTCGAACACCGCCTTGATCTGACCCATCAGCACTCGCTCGTGTGTGCCTACCATCGTCTCGAGGTAGTTGCGTTTGAGATTACCGACGCCGTGCTCCCCCGTGATCGATCCGCCCAGCGCCAAGCACCGGGTGACCATCTCGTCGAAGGCCTGATGTGCCCGTTCGGTGGCGTCGGGGTCAGCCGCGTCGAACACGATCGTGGGGTGGAGGTTTCCGTCCGCGGCGTGCCCGAAGGTGCCGACGAAAAGGTGGTGTCGGTCGGCGATACGGCTGATGGCGTCGAGCATGTGCGGTAGCCGGGGCACCGGCACTGCCAGGTCGTCGAGCAGCGTACTGCCGCAGCGTTCGAGGGCGGTCAACGCGACACGCCGAGCCTGCATGAGCCCGTCGCTTTCGACCGGGTCGGTGGTCACGAAGAGTTCGGTCGCCGCACAACTGCGGCATGCTTCGGCGATGCGATCGGTTTCCGCCTCCGCGGCCTCGCCGTCGCACTGGATGAGTAGCAGGGCACCGGCGCTCTCGTCGAGGCCCATCTGGGTCATGTCGTTGACCGCGGTGATCGTGTTGTGGTCCATGAGTTCGACCAGGCTCGGTTCGGCCACGTTCTGAATCGCCATCACCGCGTCGACGGCCTTGACGGGGTCAGCGAACGCCGCCACCACAGTGGATGCGTGCGCCGGTTTTCTGCGCAACCGCATGGTCGCCTCGACGATGACGGCAAGGGTGCCCTCGGACCCGACCAGCAGTTGCGTGAGGTTCAGGCCGGCGACGTTCTTGCGGGTGGCTGCACCGGTGTGGATGATGCGGCCGTCGGCGAGCACGGCTTTGATCCGGGCAACGTGATCGCCGGTCACCCCGTACTTGGCGCAACAGGGCCCACCGGCGTTTGTCGCGAGGTTCCCACCGATCGTGGAGATGGCGCGACTGCCCGGGTCGGGCACGTACCAGAGTCCTCGCTCTGCTACTGCAGTAGCGAGATCGCCGTTGATGACCCCGGGTTCGACCGTCGCGGTACGGCACTGCTCGTCGATCTCGAGAATGCGGTTCATCTTCTCGGTACTCAGGACAATGCACCCCTCGAGCGCATTGGCACCGCCTGCCAGGCCGGTCCCCGCTCCTCTCGTGACAACCGGAATCGTGTACCGGTAGGCAGTCTGCAGCGTCGTCACGACGTCGTCGACCGTCCGGGCACGAACCACTGCTATCGGTCGACCGGATGGCGAGAGCAGCGCCTGATCGCGGGTGTAGGCGATCATGGTGTCTCCGTCGGTCACCACAGCATCGCCGAGACCCGCAATCAGATCCGCTACGGGGCCGGTCGTCACCACGGTCATGCCTTGTCCTTCCGCACTGTTGTGTGTCCGTCACGGGTGCACCACACCGCGGTTTGCCTGGGCCGGTGTGGTGCGTGGCGCATTACGAAGCGATGTCCAACTCGCCCATGCGGGACCAGTCGTCGCCGGGAAGCTCGGTGTGGAGGATGCGCGGTGTCTCGCTCAGTGCCGGACGCATCGCGTCCAATCCCTTCCGGAAGTGGTCCGCAGTGACATGGTCGGAACCGGCCTGCCCGTCGGCGAATGCCTCGATCAGCACGAACTCGGCGGGATTGTCGGCGCTGCGGTGCCATTCGAACCAGAGATTGCCCGGTTCTGATCGAGTCGCGTCGGTGAACTCCTTGGTGATGAGCAACCAGTCGTTCTGGTGTTCGTCGAGGACGTTGAACTTCACCACAATGAAAATCACTATGCTTCACTTTCTTTCGGGCGAGTGGGTCACCGCCTCGCAGGACCCCGAGGCGGTGACCCACTGGTTTCTAGTAGATATTCGACGGGCGGACCATGCCTTCGGCGAGATCACCGAAACCGGGTGCCATGATGGCACCGGGATTGCCGATAACCTCCTCCACGACAGCGGTTTCGGTGGTGATCAGCAGTGCCGCGATCGAGGCTGCGCTTTCGAGTGCGGCGCGGGTTACCTTGAACGGGTCGATCACTCCGTCGTCGAACATGTCCCCGTATTCGCCAGTGAGCGCGTTGAATCCGTGCCCGAGCGGCAGGCCGGCGACCACCTCGACGACCTCGTCGCCGTCGAACCCGGCGTTGATTGCGATCCAGCGCAGCGGTTCCGGAAGAGCGCGACGCACGACGTCGCATCCGATGGCCTCGTCACCGGCTAGGTCGAGATCGGCCAATGCCCGATGCGACTGCGCCAGCGCGGTGCCACCTCCGGAGACGATTCCGGCCTCGACCGCGGCGCGGGTGGCGGCCAGCGCGTCGTCGACGCGCAGCATCCGTTCCTTGAGCTCGACACTGGTCGCGCCACCGACGCGGATGACGGCAACCCGCCCGGTGAGCCGGGCGATACGCAGTTCGAGGCTTTCCTGATCCGCCTCGATCCTGGCGCGCTCGAGCTGGGCCTCGAGCTGGGCGATGCGGGCATCGAGGAGGCGCTGGTCCCCGTGTCCGCCGACGATCGTGGTCTCGTTCTCGGTCACGGTGATGCGGTCACACGATCCGAGATGCTCGACGCTGATTTCGGACAGTTCGATGCCGGTGTCCTTGGCGATCACGTGCCCACCGAGTGCCACGGCGAGGTCTTCGAGCTCGGCGACGCGGCGGTGGCCGAAACCGGGGGCGCGCACGACCACCGACTGCATGGTCTTGTGCATGTTTCCGCCGACGAGCAGCTGCAGGGCCGGACCGTCGACGTCCTCGGCCAGTACCACCAGCGGTCGGTCGGCGCGTTTGGCCACCTCGATGCTCGGCATGATGTCCTGGACCTGGGTGATCTTCTTGTTCGTCAGCAGGATTAGCGGATTGGTGTGCACCGCTTCCATCCGCTCCGGGTCGGTGACCATGTAGCCGGAGATGTAGCCGTGATCGAACTCGATGCCGTCGACGATGTTGACCGACAGCCCGAGGGTGTCGCTCTCCTCGGTGGTGACGACCCCGGACTTGCCGACGTAATCAACCGCCGTCGAGATGGCGTGCCCGATCACTTCGTCGTCGCTGGCGGCGAGGGTTGCGATCCGGTGCAGTTCACTCTGCCCCCCGATCTGGGAGGCCTGCTCGCGGAGAGAATCGACGACCACGGACACGGCCCGCTCGATGCCGCGCCGCACCCGCATGGGGTTGGCGCCGGCATCGACCGAGCGCAGACCCTCGCGGACCATGGCCTGAGCGAGCACGGTGGCGGTGGTGGTGCCGTCGCCGACCACACCATTGGTCTTCATCGCCACCTCCTTGACCAACTGGGCACCCATGTTGGCGAAGGGTTCGCGGAGCTGGATCTCGCGGGCAATGGTCACGCCGTCGTTGGTGATCGTCGGTGGCCCGGTGAGCTTTTCGAGCACCGCGTTGCGCCCCTTGGGGCCGAGGGTCACCTTGACCGCGTCGGCGAGGGCGTTGACGCCCTGCTCGAGGCGGGCTCGGGCGTCCGTGTTGTACCGCAGCTCTTTCGCCATGGCTGATGTTTCCTTTCGTGCTTTCTTTCGCGGAGAGATGCGGTTAAGGGACGAGGATCGCCCGGCCGCGGACCCGACCGGCATCGAGATCGTCGAGGGCTTGCTGGAAATCCTCGAGCCGGTACCGGGTGGTGTGCAGTGTGACCTTGCCCTGGGCGGCGAGGGTCATGAGCTCCTGCAGGTCGTTGTAGGAGCCGACGAGATTTCCGATGAAGTTGATCTCGGTGGAGATCACATCGATGGTCGGAACGTCGAGGTTCTCGCCGTAGCCGACGACGTAGTAGTTCCCGGCGCGGCGCAGCATCGCGATCCCTTCGGCGGTGGCACCGCCTTCACCGACGAAGTCGACGACGGCTTCGGCGCCGTGCCCGCCGGTCAGGTCGAGCACCTGCTGGATGTGGGTGCCGTCGGCGACGATGCCGTGGTCGGCGCCGATCTTCACGGCGAGGTCGACGGCCGCGGGGTTACGGTCGAGCACGACCACGGTGACCCCGGAAATCGCCTTCAGGACTTGGATGCCGATGTGGCCGAGTCCGCCGGCCCCGATCACCACGCACACGTCTCCGGGGCGAGTGGTCCTGGCGACCTTGGCGACGGCGTGGTACGCCGTCAGGCCCGCGTCGGCGAGGGCGGCGACGTCGGCGGGTTCGAGCGAGTCGTCGATCCGGACCACGCTGCGGGCGGTGGTGCGCAGATACTCGGCATATCCGCCGTTGGTGTCGATGCCGGGGAACTTGCTGTTCTGGCAGTGGACGTCGTCACCGAAACGGCACGCCCGGCACAGCCCGCACGTGATCAGCGGGTGCAGGATCACCTTGTCGCCGACCACCACGTTGGTGACGGCGTCACCCACCGCGTGGACCCAACCGGCGTTCTCGTGACCAATCGTGTACGGCAGTGCGACACCGGACTTCTCCTCCCACTGCCCCTCGAGAACATGCAGGTCGGTGCGGCACACACCCGCGCCGCCGATCCGCACGATGACATCGAGGGGACCCTCGATTATGGGTTCGGGAATATCGGTGAGCTGCAGCTTGGTGTGGTATCCCACCACTTGCACGGCCTTCATCGCGGGCTCCTGGTTCTGAGATTGGTGATTCGCGGAGTGCTGCCGACGGATTCGCTGTCGGCGTAGCGGGTGGCGAGCAGGCCGCGGCAGAAGTGGGCGTTGCCTTCCATCGAAATGCGCACCGATTTGGCGAACCGCAGCCGCATCGGCACCGACTCCGCGGGGATGCGTTTGCCGGCGTCGTCGACGAACACCGGGCTGGCCGGGCAGATGCTCAACCCGATGCCGATTCTGCGTCGCAGCAACGCGGCCTTCGCTTTTCCGTCGGCGAGGTCGCTGAGAACGAGTCGGTAGATCTCGTTCACACCCATGTCGGTGGTCTTCAGGTGCGCCTCCACACAGCGTTCCATCGCCGCGGCATGTGCCTTGGACCGGAACGTTCGGCGCAGTTCGTGCAGACTCTCTTCCGCCTCGGAGCCGAACGTTCCGACGTATCCGGCGTCGGCTGCGAGGCCGGTATTGATCTTGTCGCTGTCGTGGTGGTCGTCGAGCATCACCCGCACCTCGCCGATGTCTTCGATCAGGCGCAGGGCGTCGAGGGCGTCGGATGCCATGAGGTAGGCGAAGTTCGGCGAGCAGAACGCGGTGGGCAGCCGCAGGTGCACGGTGACCCCGTCGTCGTCGAGGGTGACCGATCGGACGAAACCGAGATCGGTGATCGGCTCGTCCAGTTCCGGGTCGGTGACCGTCGACAGGGCCATCAGAACGTCCTCTTCGGTGAAGACGGCGGCGGCAGTGGTCATGACGGCACGGTTTCCCGCGCCCCGGCAGCGACCTCCACACCTTCCTGCCCGGCCGGCTCGGCCAGTTGCAGGTCCGCGGGAACGTCGATGTCGTACAGCGCTGCGGCGTTGAGGCCGAGAATCTTCTGCTTCTGCCGGGCGGTGATCGGGGCGTACTCGCCCTGCATGTCCTCGGGGATCTGGAAGTCGACGAACTTCTCGATCAGCCATTTCGGGGTCCACAGTGCGTAGTCGCTGCCGAACAGGATCTTGTCCTCACCGATCCAGTAGAGCAACTCGCCGATTATCTGGGCGAAGTAGCGGGGCCGGGTGTGGATGAACGGCAGAGCCACTGCCAATCCGCCGTAGACGTTCGACTCCTGGGTGGCGATCCAGCAGAAGTCCTCGAGCCGTGGCAGACCCACATGTTCGACGACGAAGCGCAGGTCCAGGTAATCGGTGGCGACCTTGTCGACGTCGGAGACGTCGAAGGCGTCGCGGTCGAGGGGACGGATCGTCGGGCCCTTGTGGACGTGAATGTTCTTGATCCCCAGCTTGATGCATTCTTCGAGGTAGCGCCGCGACCACGGGTCGTCGAGTTTGTAGCCGCGGGAGTCGCCGTGCCATTCGGCGGTGTAGAGCTTGACGCCCTGGAGGTTCATCCGGTCGGCGTCCTTGCGGAGTTGTTCGAGCCCGGCCTCCTCGTGCCGTGGGTCGTAGGCGTGGTTGTAGGTGAGCTTGCCGGGGTGTTTGGCGACCAGGGCGAGAGCTTCGTCGGTTTGCCCGAATCCGTTGTGGTAGAAGTCGCTGAGCAGGGTGGCCTGAAAGATCGCGTGGTCGACGTATCCGTCCACAAAGATGTCACGTTCGAAGCGGTCGCTGCCGTAGTACGTGTAGGTGTCGTAGTCCCACACGACCTCTTCGGGGCTGAGGTTCTTGTGATAGTCGTAGAAGCAGTCGATGAACTGCTTGCCGTGCACGTTCTTCTGGTTCGACTTGCGACCGTCCCAGATGTGTACGTGGCCGTCCACGATGAAGTATTTCCGACCGTCCTTCTGATACATCGCGTCCTCGCTTGGTCCTGGTTTTCGGGTGGGCTGGGGGTGTCCGGGGCCACCCTGCGTGGCCCCGGACAGCTGCGGTCAGTGCTCGGTGAGGTCGAATCCGATGTACTCGGCGGCGTCTTCGGGGCTGGCGAACAGCAGGGTCTTGTCGTCGAGGTGAACCATGCGCCCGTAATGGGTGGAGCTGATCTCCTCGAAGATGGAGCCGTCGAACTCCTCACCGAGAGCGTCGGTGAGTTCCTCGTAGTCGAAATTCAGCAGCTTCTGGCCGTCGACGCGGATCATCGACGGGTACTCGGTCAGCTCGACACCGTCCTTGGCGCCCATCACCTCCGCGACGACGCGGCCGATGGGGGTGTTCATCAAGGTGACGCCACACATGTTGGAGAACTCGGTGGTCGATCCGAATTGCATGGTCACTGGTCCAACTCCTTGGGGATGTCGAGCCCGAGGTCCTCGAGCAGAGAACGGAACTTCGCGGTTGCTGCGTCCAGACTGGTGGCGAAGGTGACCGCCTTGTCGGCCGGCTGCGACCAGATCGGCTGCAGTGCCCGGGCGGCGGCAAGGCACCGGGGCACCCAGGTGGCGAGCCAGGTGCCGAACAGCTCCTTGTTCGTCTCCCCGTGTTCGGGGTCGCGGGTGAGCAACCGGAACAGGTTGCGGCTGTAGTTGAGGTCGCGGTCGTAGTCGTGCTCGCCGGTGCCGACGATGGTGGGGGTGATGTAGTCGCCGTTGCCGGCGGCGATCTGCATGACCAGTTCGGTGCGGAACAGTGATCCCACCAGCTGCTCGAAGACGATGTTCGAGGCGAACAGCAGCTCACACCAGTCCGGAACCGCGGTGAGCCGTTCGACGACCTCCCGGGTGGGTTGCCACTCGGGAGCGGACTGCCACACCTCCTTGTGCGCGGCGCCGTCGAAGTTCTCGGTGGCCTCGGACAGGTCCAGGTTGAACAGTGCCAGGTCCTGGGCGAAACGCATCTTGTGGGCGGCGTTCACCGCGACGGCGGTGTTGATCATGTTGGTCGGGCAGGACCGCTGGATGGAGGTGAACACGTGCAGCGCCAGCCCGTTCTCGGCGTGCATCCACGCCCCCAGGTTGCGGGAGATGAACGTCAGCCACGGTGTGTTCCAGCCGTCGTAGACCCGGGCGCGTTTGGCGTTGGACAGGCACAGTTCGACCTGGTGGACGACCTTGGAGTTGTTACGGAAGATCGTCTGGTCCCACTCCTCGTTCGGGTCGAGGAAGGCGTGCCAGTTCGACGACTTCGCGGCCGTCCACTCCTGCGGGTAGCCGCCGGGGCCGTCACCGAATCCGTAAATCCAGCCCTGGGAGAGGTGCCGATCGGGGTCGGGCTGGACGTCGACCGTGACGTCCTCGTACATCGTCGACCGCTTCTTGGCGGGCGTGTAGTAGGTGAAGGTGCGGCTGCGGGAGCTGGGGAATTCCAGTGCACCGGCTTCGGAGTCGGTGAACTCGATCTTCGGAAAGCTCCGCTGCTTGGGCTCAGAAGTTGCGGTCATCTCGTTTCTCAGTTCTGTCGGTGAAAAGGATGGTGGTTTCCTCGGGGCGCCTAATCGAATGCGGGGCTGGTGAACTTGTCGTAGAAGATCTGGTCGTGCGGGGTGCCCTCCGCCTCGAGCAGTTCCAGGGCCGCGTCGACCATCGGCGGCGGCCCGCACAGGTACACCTCTGCCCGACCGAGCTCAGGTTCGCGGCGGCTGACGACATCGGTGACATTGCCGTCCTCGACGGCGATCGCACCCACCGGCGCAGGGTCCATCGATTCCGACAGGCAGGCCACGAACGTGAAGTCCGTCAACCCTTGTCCGAGTTCGATAATTTCGTCGAGATAGAACAGGTCCTGCGGGGTGCGGGCACCGTAGTAGAAATGCACGGGGCGGGTGTTGCCCGTCTCGCTCATGTGCCGCAGCAGCGACAGCAGCGGAGCCATCCCTGCGCCACCGCCGATGAAGACCATCGGCAGGACATGGCCGTCCTTGATGGTGAACGACCCGTACGGGCCGGTCAGGGCGATCTCGTCACCCACCGAGATCCCGTCGTCGAGCAGGCCGGCGAACTTGCCGCCGGGATACTTCTTGATCAGGAACTCGACGTGCCCCGGCGTCGATTGCGTTGTCGCCATGGAGAAGGAACGATGCTCGTCGGTGCCCGGGATGTGCAAGTCGGAGTACTGGCCGGGTCTGAATTCGTACGCCGCGGGTTCGATGGGCGCCAGCCGCAGCGACACGATGTCCTTGGTCATCGAATCGATCGCGGTCACCTGGGTGCGCACATCCTGGATGGGGACACCGCCGAGGAGTTCGTCCTCGTCGAAGTTGAGCAGTTCGATGGTGCAGTCGCTGTATGCGGTGGAACGGCACAGCAGGACGTGTCCGTCGTCGACCTCGGCGTCGTTGCACGCAAACGTCGAGTAATTCTCCATCTGGATATCGCCGTCGAGAACAAACGACTTGCAGGCCGAGCACCGCCCCTCACGGCACCCGTGCATCAGGTGAATGCCCTGCCGGAATGCGGCATCGAGGATGTACTCGTCCTCGCCGACTTCCATCTCGATATCGACGGGCTCGAAGTTGATTACGTGCTTGTCGGCCACGGGGTCTCTCCTGTGCTTGTGAAGTGAATGGTGAGGCGGCGGGTGGCGCCGGAAGTGGCCGCGGCGCCACCCACCGGGCCTGAATCAGGCCGGAACTGCGCCGCCGGCGCGGTACGCGGCAATGTGCGCGTTGCGTTCGGCGTCGGACATCTCGTTCAAGAGCACGTTCGGGCTCTGGAACGTGTTGCCACGGACGTCGTCGAGAGTCCACAACTTCTTCGGATCGTCCAGGTGCAGGTGCGGCTGACCGACGAGGGTCTTGCCGTCGTCGCGGACGTAGCCCAGGTCCTGCACGATGTCAGCGAGGTCCTTACCGTGATGCAGGGTCTCCCATTCACGGAAGCCGGTGAGCCGCCCCATGTTCGGAGTCGGCTTGCCCTGGTACTCGCTGCGGAACGCGACGGCGTCGGTCCAGTAGCAGGTCTCCGAGCAGTAGGTCCGCCACTGCTCGTCGACCTTCTCCACGACCATGTCCTCACGGATGAGCGCGGGCACCATGCACGTCCAGCAGCGGTGCGGGTACTGGTACCCGACCTCCTCGAACGCGATCGGCTTGTTGCGTCCGGGGTAGGCGAGGCGGTTGTACTCCTCCCACCACTTGCCGTACTTCGAGTACCAGCCCGGGTACTTGTGCTCGAACCACTCGAAGTCCTTGTCGGTCATCGCATCGATCCGCCAGTAGTTGACCGGCCACCCGGTGGCGAAGAAACGCGCTACCTCGTGGACGTAACCCTTCTCTGTGATCCGCTTCCACGCCTCTTCGACCAGGTCGTGCGGGATCGTCAGGCCGTACTTTTCGAGCGGGATGAGGTAGCTGCGGTAGTAATCGTCGTAGATCCACCGCCGCCACATCTCGGCGTAGCTCTCCCGGTCCTTGCGACGGTCCTTGGTGCCGTACTCGATGAAGGTGCCGATCGCGGCGTCGACGACGCAATGGTTGTTCCACCACGCGTACCGCAGGTCGCGTTCGAGCAGGGGACGGTTGCGTTCGTCGGCAAGGGCCATCAACAGGATCGAGTAACCGTTGGAGATGTGCCGCGATTCGTCGGACTGCACCGAGTGAAACACGGTGGGCAGCAGGTAATCACCATTGGCGGCGGCCTCGTCGGGCATGGCCACGAACAGGGTGTTCGTGAACGCGGTTTCGGCAACCACGGTCAGGTAGATGTTCGCCGAGGTGATCGCGTCGCCGGTAATGAAGCCTTCGCCGAACTGACGGCCGATGGTGCCGGCGTAGTTGTTCGCGAACGCCTTCTCCGTCATATCGAACCCGGCGGGATCGATGTAGTTGTTCATGTACAGCTTCTTGAGGTTCATCTGGATCGTCGAGTGCCGAACCTCGTCGATCATCTGCACCGCGAGCCCGTTGTGAATCTCCGGGTTCGGCACGGCGTCGATGGCCATCGGCATCGCACGGGCGGCCGAGATTTCCGGGAACGGAATGATCGACAGGAACAGCTTCTGCCATTCGAGCCAGCGCTGCTGAACCTGGCGGAACATGTTGCCGCGGATGGCGCCGTCCATGGCACCGTACACGCGGTTGTCCTTCTCTTCCTCCATCGGGAAGTAGGACCGCATGATCTGCTTGAGAGGGTCCTTCTTCGGAGCCTTCTCGAAGGTGTAGTCGGTGCCGAACCGGGTGGCCGGGGTCGCGAAGGTCGGATCCCATGACAGTTCGGTGATCTTCGCGTGGGCCTTTGTCAGGCTTTGCCTACTCAATGTGCGCCTCCTGAATCGGGTGCCGGCCGAGTGCCGGCGGTGGGGACGTTGTGCGATTGATTCAACCGCGTAATCCAGCTCACGAGCGTCTCAGTGTGAGACGGGCGTCACATTGAGGCGGTGTCGGGCGTCCGCACTCAGCTCTTCGACATGACGGACCTGTGAGGGTTTGCGTTTCGGCGAAGGATGGCGGTCATCGGGGGTGGCCCACCCGTTGAGCGTTCGTTCCACTGCAAGCAGTTGTCATCCCACATCGCTCCCCCTCGGCGGATGAACTGCCCCACTCCCGCGCGGATCTCGCAACTGACAACATTCCAAGACGCGGAGGTGAGGTAATTCGACGCACTCACACGTTCTCCGTGGAGACTTACTCCGCACCAGTGGTATTGGGTGCCGCCGATGTTTCGGATTGGCTAGTTCTTCTGGACCGCAGAGGATTACGTTCCGAATGTTGCGCGCCGCCCGCCAATCGCCCACTGATTTCATCATTCTCGACGGTGCACCGGGAGTATGCTGACTGCGGCGCCGCGGGGGGATTCAGCTCGAACGGTGGCCGCGGCCCGCGAATCATCCAGACCGGACATCGTTGCAGATGGCCGACGGTGTCCACTGCACCATCCCTGAACTGGGTACAGGGTTTCGGGGTGGCCGTCGCGCCATGCCGCGGAGATATCCCTTCTATCCCATGCTGCCATCGCAGTCATGTCGGTCGCCCCGCACGACCGGCTGCAATGGTCACGATCGGTTCTTGCTGCGCTGGCACAGATGTACTCGACCGAACGACGGATCACCGCCGATGGGCTCGGCCTCGAGGACATGACCGCCGCGACATGCAGCACGTTTTCTCACCATGAACTCACGAGTTCTGTCGGTCGCCGCCGATTCCGGTCGCGCGTTCAACGACACAAGGCCGAACGATTGCTGGGAAAGCGCTTTGCTTGACCTCTTGACTTGACCTGCTTGACCGAGGAGCATGGTGACATGAGTACACCACTCAAGAAGGTCGTCGACGATCAGCTCAACGCCAGCGGGATGGCCTCGGAGCAGCTCGACGAGGTCGACGCCAGCTACGTCGCCGCCGGCGTGAAGAACGTGCTCTCGAACCTCAAGGCACGTCGCGCATGGGAGAACCACATCGGCGCGATCTTGACCCACAAGCAGGCAGTCGACGCCACCGGCTGGACGAAGCAGGCCCTCAGCCAAGCAGTCAAGGAATCTCGCGTACTACGTCTGACCGCCGCCGACGGGACGATCGGCTACTGGTCAGGCGGATTGACCGACACCGCGCCCCACGTCCCGATCCGAGGGATCAAAGACGTCCTGAAGGCTTGGGCGTCCGCCGACGTCCAGGCCTGGACCATCGCATCGTGGATGTCGAGCCAACAACCAGAACTCGACGACCGCACTCCTAGGCAGGCCCTCCTCGACGGCGACACAGCCGATGTCGTCAAGCTCGCACGGCAGGCATCCGCTACTGGGCGCGACACGAAATGACCCACGTTCACGCCTGCTTCGCAGTGTTCGCGCAGAGTGGGGACCAGACCAGCACCGTGGCGATTCCCAGCGAATTCACAGCGCTCGAAACCGATGACCAACATCTACTACCTGTTGTGGGACTGCGGGTTCCACAGCTTCGACGCGGGGCTCAGCGCGCCGCCGGAGTGCTGTTGTTCGTCGGATCCGGTCTCATCGCGTTTTTCGGCGCTCAGCGCTTGCCCGCCATGCCCGCCCGAACTCCCGCATCATGAGTGGGTAGATGATCAGATGCCGGAAAGGCTTGATCGCTGCCATGTAGGCGGCCCCGAGCTTCCCGTTCCGTTTCACGAGTATGGCCATTTGGCCGCGGTAACCGCCCGCCTCGTCGGGCACCCAGCCGACATGGAGAATTCCGTGCACGGTCCGGTTTACAGCTTCGAGCGCCCACTCGTCGTCGAGTTGGTACAGCGAGGTGAACGGCAGCGTGTCAGTGGTGGGGCCGGGGCCGGGGCCGCCCGAGCTCGCACGCAGGTCGTCCGGCAACCGATCGGCGAGTGTGGGAGCGGGCACACGTGAACCGGCGTCCTGATCGTCAATCCCGAACACCTTGCCGAGCTCGAACCGAATCGCGAACAACAGGCGCATCGGCCACGGCCCGCGCCGCATCGGGTCGAAGGCTGTAATCACCTGCACCAGCCGGGGAAAGTCGTCCGGACCACCGGGTGTCGGTAGAGCCCACACATCCTCGAGCCGGAAGTCACGGGTGAATTCGTGGATTCGCCAGGGCCGAGATGTGTGCGCGCTCTTCGGCAGTCTCATCTGCGCATCGTAGGATGCGCGACTACGTCTGTATACGCGTGTCTCAGCCGCCGTGTCCGGGAACGGACACTCCGCGCGAGCTGAACCAGCCGACGGGATCGATCTTGGCGCCGTTGGCCGTCCACACCTCGTAGTGCAGGTGAGGTCCCGTCGACTGACCGCGGTTGCCCATGGTGGCGATGTGATCGCCCGCGCGGACCTGCTGCCCGACCGATACGAGGGACCTGTCGATGTGGCCGTACACGCCGATGGTGCCGTCGTCCTGCTTCAGACGGACCCACTGCCCGAATCCTGACGCCGGACCCGACTCGATCACCGTGCCGTTGGTGACGGCGTTGATCGGGGTGCCGATGGAGTTGGCGATATCGATGCCGTTGTGGTTCGTGCCCCACCGCGGGCCGAAGCCCGACGTGAAAGTACCGTCGGTCGGGAAGACGACACCCGGTCGACGCGCGGCTTCCTCAGCGGCAGCTCGTTCGGCGGCCTCGCGGGCAAGCCGCTCGGCCTCGGCCCTCGCCCGCTCGATCCGCTCGACCTCACGCTGGGTTGCCTGCTGCAGCTCGTCGGTGAAGTCGGTGAGTTCCGTACGCGGGAACTGCAAGACCTGGGGTGCCATCGAGAGCGACACGCCCGCCTCCGCAGCGGTAGGCGCGATGCCGACGGCCACATCGCCGGTGGTCGCGGACGCGATCGTGCTCCCGGCCACGAGCAATGCACTGGCGGCAAGCGGGACTGCTATCAGTCGGCCGCGAACGGTCTTCAGGTGGCGGCGCCGTAGGGCGCGCGGTGCTGGGTCGATTTTCCGGTGTCGAGACAAACCAGATTCCTCTGTCGAGCGGGGTAACCGGTAACGAATTGATCACGGTTTCGTCACAGGCTACTACGCGTTCGACAGGTTACGGCGCGTCGATTTGACAAGCCTGTCCTAGCCAACGCCGATTCATGAAATTTTATTGGAACACCAGTCCCGTAGGCACCAATCGATACCAACTGTCACGCAGAAGCGGTGACTGACCTCACAGTTAGGTCACAGGATCGACGTCGGATACGGCTCCGACAGGCGGGAACGAGACATCCCCGCCGTCGGTGTTCCGCGTAACTCGGTCAGGCGCCGACGTAGGCCGCGAGGTGCTCGCCGGTCAGTGTGGAGCGGGCGGCGACCAGATCGGTCGGCGTGCCTTCGAAAACGATCGTGCCGCCATCGTGACCGGCGCCGGGGCCGAGGTCGATGATCCAGTCGGCGTGCGCCATCACTGCTTGGTGGTGCTCGATGACGATGACCGACTTGCCGGAGTCGACCAGCCGGTCGAGCAGGCCGAGCAACTGCTCGACGTCCGCGAGGTGGAGGCCGGCAGTCGGCTCGTCGAGGACGTACACACCACCCTTCTCCGCCAGGTGGGTAGCCAACTTGAGTCGTTGCCGCTCGCCGCCCGACAGCGTCGTGAGCGGCTGGCCGAGCGCCAGGTAACCGAGCCCGACGTCGGCGAGCCGGACGAGGATCTTGTGCGCCGCCGGGTTCTTCGCCTCCCCGTCGCCGAAGAATTCCTCGGCCTCGGCCACGGACATTGCGAGCACTTCACTGATGTCGCGGCCACCGAGGTGGTAGTCGAGCACCGCAGCCTGGAACCGCTTCCCCTCGCACTCCTCGCAGGTGGTGGCGACACCGGCCATCATCGCCAGGTCGGTGAAGATGACACCGGCGCCGTTGCAGGTGGGGCAGGCGCCCTCGGAGTTGGCGCTGAACAATGCAGGCTTGACTCCGTTGGCCTTCGCGAAGGCCTTGCGGATCGGATCGAGCAATCCGGTGTACGTCGCCGGGTTGCTGCGCCTCGAGCCGCGGATGGCGCCCTGGTCCACCGACACCACGCCGTCCCGCTTGGCCAACGAGCCGTGGATCAGTGAGCTCTTCCCCGACCCGGCGACACCGGTCACCACGACCAGCACGCCGAGCGGTACGTCGACGTCGACGTTCTTCAGATTGTGGGCGTTCGCACCACGAATTTCGAGCGAGTCGGTGGAGGTGCGCACCGATTGCTTCAGCACGGCCCGGTCATCGAAATGACGGCCGGTGATGGTGTCGCTGGCTCGCAGGCCCTCGACGGTGCCCTCGAAGCAGACGTGCCCACCGGCGGTACCGGCGCCAGGGCCGAGGTCGACGATGTGATCGGCGATCACGATCGTCTCCGGCTTGTGCTCCACGACGAGCACCGTGTTGCCCTTGTCCCGCAGACGCAGCAGCAGGTCGTTCATTCGGTCGATGTCGTGCGGGTGCAGGCCTGTGGTGGGCTCGTCGAAGACGTAGGTGACGTCGGTCAGCGAGGACCCGAGATGGCGAATCATCTTGGTGCGCTGCGCTTCACCGCCCGACAACGTGCCGGACGGCCGGTCGAGGCTCAGGTAGCCCAGCCCGATCTCGACGAACGAGTCGAGGGTTGCGCCCAACTTCTCCAACAGGGGCGCCATCGACGGTTCCTTCACACCGCGCACCCACACCGCGAGGTCGCTGATCTGCATCGCGCACGCGTCGGCGATGTTGATGCCCTTGATCTTCGACGATCGCGCGGCCGCACTGAGGCGGGTGCCGTCGCAGTCGGGGCAGGTGGTGAACGTGATCGCCCGCTCGACGAACGCGCGGATGTGCGGCTGCATCGCGTCGACGTCCTTGGACAGGAACGACTTCTGTATCTGCGGGATCAGCCCCGTGTACGTCAGGTTGATGCCCTCGACCTTGATTTTGGTCGGCTCCCGGTGGAGCAGGTCGTGCAGTTCCTTCTTGGTGTACTTACGGATCGGCTTGTCGGGGTCGAAATACCCGCAGCCGCGGTAGATGCGGCCGTACCAGCCCTCCATGCTGTAGCCGGGGATCGTGAGCGCACCCTCGTTGAGCGACTTGCTGTCGTCGTAGAGAGCGGACAGGTCGAAGTCGGTGACCGAGCCCCTGCCCTCGCAGCGCGGACACATGCCGCCGGTGATGCTGAAACTGCGCCGTTCCTTCGTCTGCTGGCCACCGCGCTCGATGGTGACCGCGCCCGCACCCGAGATCGAGGCGACGTTGAACGAGTACGCCTGGGGCGAGCCGATGTGCGGCTTTCCGAGCCGGCTGAACAGGATTCGGAGCATCGCATTGGCGTCGGTGGCGGTGCCGACGGTGGAGCGGGGGTCGACGCCCATCCGCTGCTGGTCGACGATGATCGCCGTCGTCAGCCCGTCGAGTACGTCGACGTCGGGCCGGGCAAGCGTCGGCATGAAGCCCTGAACGAAGGCGCTGTAGGTCTCGTTGATCATCCGCTGCGACTCCGCGGCGATCGTACTGAACACCAGGGAACTCTTGCCGGAGCCGGACACACCGGTGAACACCGTCAGCCTGCGTTTCGGGATTTCGACGCTGATGTTCTGAAGGTTGTTCACCCGCGCACCCTGCACGCGGATCAGATCGTGGCTGTCGGCACGATGCTGCGCCGGCGACTCCGAGTTGTCCCCTCGCTGCGCTCGCCCCGCCCTGTCCGTCCTCGTCGCCGTGCTCATCGTGTCTCCCCTCGGTTCCGCGGGCCGCCCCTCGCGGTCTCCGTCAGCGTCGTGCGCGCGCATCTACTCGATGCCGCAGTCACGTTAGCTGTGGCTCGGGTGCCGACGCTTCTCGATTCCTGATCGGTCTGGTCACCTGTTTCACCACGCAGGACGGCATCCCCGCCGTCGCGTGCTCCGCCTCGCGGCGATAGACGCTCGGCGGAACACCGACCAGCTCGGTGAAGCGGGTGCTGAAGGTACCCAGCGAAGAACAGCCGACCGCGAAACACACCTCGGTGACACTGAGGTCGCCACGACGCAGCAGCGCCATCGCGCGTTCGATACGCCGCGTCATCAGATAGGAATACGGCGACTCGCCATAGGCCAGCCGGAACTGGCGGCTGAGGTGCCCCGCCGACATGTTCACACCGCGGGCGAGCGCCTCGACGTCCAGCGGCTGCGCGTACTCCCTGTCGATCCGGTCGCGAACGCGGCGCAGACGTGCAAGGTCCTGCAGGTGCTGCGCTGAGGCGGGTCTGCTGGTCACCTGCTCGATCGTGCCACGCCGCACCGCAGTTGCCCAGTGCCCACCAATCCAGCCGGAACGGCAGACCCGGCGGACGTGCACGCCACGCGATAGTCGCTGCAAATAGCTATGCTTGCGTCTCCGGTGGCCGGCAGCGTCCGGGCGCGGGAGAAACGTTCCGGAGGCGTGCCTCGTCGCCGGGCCGTCGTTACGGAGGAACGCCATGTCCGCTGAAGTCGTCCCCACCACACCGTCGCCTGCCACGCCCGAAACCGCCAGCGGGCACATCCGATTGACGTCGCACAGCGGCGGCGTCGGGTCCCTGCCGATTCGATGGGGCGCTCCCACGGCTGCCGAGCGCGGACCGGTGGTCGGCACCACCACCAATCGCGCCCACCGCAACGTGGTCGGCACGCACAGCGGCTCCTACAGCATCTACCGGGCGCTGGCGGTCGCGGCCGGCGCGCTGTCGCGCCACCACAAGGCCGACCTCACGAACACCGCGCCTACCAACATCATCGGCCCGTACCCGCAGTGGAGCGAGCCCGGCAAAATCGTGAGCCTCGACCCGTGGGGCGCCATGGTGGCGGAGGTATTCGCGGCCGAGTTGGCCGCCGGCCACGACATCCGCCCCAGCATCGCCGTGACCAAGGCACACGTCATGCTGCCGGAGATCATGGATGCCATACAGAAAGGCCGCCTCCGCCCGGACGGCCGTTTCCTGTTCTCCAACGGTGCTGCGCTGGTCAGCAAGGTGGCGATCGAACCTGTCTGGCACCTGCCGGGTGTGGCGGAGCGCTTCCACTGCAGCGAGTCGGATCTGCGCCGCGTGCTGTTCGAGGAGACCGGGGGCATGTATCCCGAACTCGTGACCCGCTCGGATCTCGAGGTGTTCCTGCCGCCCATCGGTGGGCAGACCGTGTACATCTTCGGCGACCCACGCGATCTGGCCGATCCTGCCGTGGAACTGACGGCGCGCGTGCACGACGAATGCAACGGCTCCGACGTCTTCGGCTCCGACATCTGTACCTGCCGCCCGTACCTGACGCATGCGATCGAGGAATGCATCCAAGGTGCGCAACACGGCGGGGTCGGCTTGGTGTCCTACTCCCGCAAGGAGGGCCGCGCGCTGGGTGAGGTGACCAAGTTCCTGGTTTACAACGCCCGCAAGCGTCAGGTGGGCGGCGACACCGCGGACCAGTACTTCGCCCGCACGGAATGTGTCGCCGGCGTGCAGGACATGCGCTTCCAGGAGATGATGCCCGACGTGCTGCACTGGCTGGGGGTGCGCAAGATTCACCGCCTGGTTTCGATGAGCAACATGAAGTACGACGCCATCACGGGCTCGGGCATCGAGGTCGGGGAACGGGTGGACCTGCCCGACGAGCTGATCCCGGCCGACGCGCGGGTAGAAATCGACGCCAAGATGGCGGCCGGTTACTTCACGCCGGGCGTGGTGCCGAGCGCCGACGAACTGACGAAGGTCAAGGGCCGGGAGCTGGACGAATGAGCATGCTCGGCGTCGGCCCCGACGTCGACACCGGGCGGGCCGAGGGCGCGGCCGCGGCGCTGCGCACCACGACCGCTGTGCGGGAACGCTCAGGGCAACTGCTGCGCCGCGCGCGCGAGGGCGGCTCGCACTGGTTCAGCGTTCACGACGACGCCTTGCAGACTGCCGCGGCCGAGGTGGTCGACGTGACCCGTGCGCGCTATCCGGACCTCGCGATTCCCTACCACAGTCGCTGGCGGCATTTCGAGGCCGGCGGCGTCGACCGCAAGGCCGACCTCGATGCCCGGCTGGCCGGGTTGGACGTGCAGGCCCGCGCCCGCGCGATGATCGATCTGGCCGTGGTCAGCGTGCTGCTCGATGCCGGGGCGGGTCCCGACTGGCATTACGACGAGGAGCCCGGCGGGCAGCGGTTCGCCCGTTCCGAGGGACTGGGTGTCGCCAGCTGGCATGCGTTCGTCGGCGGCCTGTTCTCGAGCGACGTGGAACACCCGCTGCAGGTCGATGCGGCCGCGCTACGGAGCCTGGACACCCACCGGCTGGCCGAGTTCTTTCAGGTCGGCCCGTCCAATCCGTTGGTAGGACTCGAAGGCCGGGTGCTCCTGCTGCGCCGGCTGGGCGACGCACTCGCCGCACAACCCGCGGTGTTCGGCCCGCACGGGCGGCCGGGTGGCCTGTTCGACCTGCTGACAGAGCCGCACGGCTCGGCCACGTCGTCAGTGGCGGCCCACGACATTCTTTCCCACGTTCTGACGTCGCTGTCGGGCATCTGGCCTGCAGACAACGTCATCGGCGGTCAGCCCCTGGGCGACTGCTGGCGCCACGAGGCGGTGGTCGGGCCGGGCCTGACCCGAGGCTGGATTCCGTTCCACAAGCTGTCGCAGTGGCTGACCTACTCGCTGCTGGAGCCCTTCGAGTGGGCAGGCGTGCCGGTGGTCGGGCTGGACACCTTGACCGGCCTGCCCGAGTACCGCAACGGCGGTCTCCTGCTGGACACCGGGGTACTACGCCTGCACGACCCGACCTGGGCCGCACGCCGCTGGACGGCCGGCGACGAAGTGGTGGTCGAGTGGCGTGCGCTGACGGTCGCGCTCCTCGACGAACTGGCGCCGCTGGTGCGCGGACGGCTCGGCGTGGACGCCACGCAGCTTCCGCTGGCCTGCGTCCTGGAGGGCGGCACCTGGGCCGCAGGCCGCGCCCTGTCCCAGCGGGCGAGAGGTGGGCTGCCACCGCTGTCCATCGTCAGCGACGGCACGGTCTTCTAGAGCGAAACGGGGACGGATACATGGGAACAGTGCACGTGATCGATCACCCTCTGGTACAGCACAAGCTCACGATGATGCGCCGTAAGGATGCCTCCACCAACAGTTTTCGACGACTAACCAACGAGATCTCCGCGTTGATGACCTACGAGGTCCTGCGCGACATTCCGATGCAGGACATCGACATCGAGACGCCGATGGAAGTCACCACCGGCAAGGTGATCGACGGCAAGAAGCTGGTGTTCGTCTCCATCCTGCGCGCAGGCACCGGAATCCTCGACGGGATGCTGACGATTGTGCCGGGCGCGCGCGTCGGCCATATCGGTCTGTACCGCGATCCCAAGACACTCGTCGCAGTGGAGTACTACTTCAAAATGCCCGGCGATCTGCACGAGCGCGACGTGGTGATCGTCGACCCGTTGCTGGCCACCGGCAACTCCGCCGTGGCGGCGGTGGAGCGGCTGAAGGAATGCAGCCCCAAGACCATCAAGTTCGTCTGCCTGGTCACCTGTCCCGAAGGCATTGCCGTCCTGCAGAATGCTCATCCCGACGTCCCGATCTACACCGCCGCTGTCGACCGGCAGCTCGACGAGCACGGCTACATCCTGCCCGGCATCGGAGACGCGGGCGACCGGATCTTCGGCACCAAGTAACCGAATCGTGCCACCGCTGACCGTGCCGCTTGCACAGACGAGTTCGAATCCAGCCTCAGCTTTCGTGCTGGTGGGCGGATGATTCCGGGCGCGTTTCGGATGATGATTGTTCTATCGGAAACGGAACACAGAGCGGGGGAGCCCGGCATCGTCGAACCGGTCAGGGGAAGCCGGCCACAATCGGACCAGAGGTGAAGCTAGAGATGAACGGTTTTGTACTGCGCACGGTTATTGCGGCGGCTGCGATCACGGTCGCGCTCGGCACCGGCGTCGCATCGGCGGGACCTACCCTTCACGGAGACCCCGCCACTCCCGGCACGCAACTGAATGTCCGCTCGCACGATCAGCACAGTTACTCCTGCGGGACCATCGGGGTCACCGGCGGTGGAGTGGGAACGGCTCCCCCGAACAGCATCGGCCAGTCCAACAGTGTCTTCTTCGGCAGCGGCCCGGTCCAGGGAGGTTGCGTAGGTAGTGACGGGTCGGTCCACTTCCCCTCCGGACACGCCCACTGATCCCTTCGGACACGCCCACTGATATCGAGGCAATACCGGGTCAGGGCTTCCGTCCTCGAATGCGACTCGGACCGAGAACGTCGATTGTGCGTCACTATCGACGGGTACCCGGTTACCGAGAAACAGACGGAGGAACATGAACCCTGAGGTCCATCACGAGCCCAGTGAAGTCAGTTACGACGAGCAGTTCTACCCAGCACGACCACGACCTCTACGTCCGTCCGTCCGGCGTAGCCCGCGGGTGGACACCCAGTCCGGTGACGCGCACCCGTCGAATCCCGCCTACGTGGATTGGCTCATCAAGCAGTCCATCCTTCATGACGCAACTCAGATCGCCGAGCAACTGTCCGGTAAGGGCAGCATGTGGCAGAACCCGTACGCGGACCCGAACCCGCGAGCGGCTGTCGAGCGTGCGCCCGTCTGGTTCACCGCATACCCCATATCGATCATCACAGCTCCGGGCGCCAGTTTCCTGGCCTCACTCGGCGACGAGGCCCTGTGGCAGGCCTTCTCACAGATCGGCGTGACCGCAGTCCATACCGGGCCCGTCAAGCAGGCCGGCGGCATCAACGGCTGGCAGTCCACCCCGTCGGTGGACGGTCACTTCGACAGAATCAGTATGCAGATCGATGCCGCCTTCGGCACCGAGGAAGAGTTCCGTCGCCTCTGCGTCGTCGCCGCAGCGTATGACGGCACCGTCATCGACGACATCGTCCCAGGCCACACCGGCAAGGGCGCGGATTTCCGTTTGGCGGAGATGGCGTATGCGGACTATCCGGGGATCTACCACATGGTCGAGATCGAACCCCCGGACTGGCACCTACTCCCCCGTGTGCCGGAGGGCCGGGACTCGATCAACATCGACGCCGAGACCGAGGCCCAGTTGGCGCGTGCCGGCTACATCATCGGCCAACTCCAGCGCGTGATCTTCTACGAACTCGGTGTCAAGGAAACCAACTGGAGCGTCACCCCCGTCGTCACGGGAGTAGACGGCGTCGACCGGCGCTGGGTCTATCTGCACTATTTCAAGGCGGGTCAACCGTCCATCAACTGGCTCGATCCATCCTTCGCGGGTATGCGCCTGGTCATCGGAGATGCGTGCCATTCACTGGCCGACCTCGGGGCGGGGGCCCTGCGACTCGACGCCAACGGCTTCCTCGGTGTCGAACGGCGAACGGAAGGACCGGGGTGGTCGGAAGGACATCCATTGTCGGAAGCTGCCAACCATCTGATCGCGAGCATCGTCCGCAAGATGGGCGGCTTCACCTTCCAGGAGTTGAACCTCACCATCGACGACATCAAGGAGATGGGCACCAGCGGCGCGGACCTGTCGTACGACTTCATCAACCGCCCTGCCTATCACCATGCCCTGGTGATGGGCAACACCGAATTTCTTCGCTTGACCATGAATCTGGCGCGCGATCACGGCGTCGATACCGCATCCCTCGTCCATGCTCTGCAGAACCACGACGAGTTGACGTTCGAGCTGGTGCACTTCGCCACCCTCCACAAGGACGACGAATTCGTCTACGGCGGCGAGCCGATCAAGGGGTCCCAGCTCGGTGACCGCATCCGTAAAGACTTGTGCGAACGTCTCACCGGGCGATGGGCGCCGTACAACCGCACCTTCACCACCAACGGAATTGCCTGCACCACAGCCAGTGTCATCACGGCCACGCTCGGAATCCGGGACCTCGACCGGATGACGGCCGACGACGTCGCGATGGTCGAACGCGCGCATCTCCTCCTCGCGATGTACAACGCCCTTCAGCCCGGGGTGTTCGCGTTGTCCGGCTGGGATCTGTGCGGGCTGCTGCCGGTACCCGTCGACGACGTAGCCGACCTCGTACGCGAGGGCGACACGAGGTGGATCAACCGCGGCGCCCACGACCTCATGGGCGTCAATCCGGAGGCCACCCGATCGGAGTCCGGTATTCCGCGGGCCACCAGCCTCTACGGCACCCTGCCCGAGCAGTTACGGAATCCGGAGTCGTTCGCCTGCAAGCTGTCCCGGATCATCGAGGTTCGAAATCGCTTCGGGATTGCGACAGCCGTGCAGATCGATGTCCCGACGGTCTCTCACAAGGGATTGCTGGTCATGGTGCACCAACTCGCTGACATGAGCACCCAGGTGACGGTCTTGAACTTCACCTCCGAGGAGATCACCGCAACGGTCCAATCGCAGCATCTCCCCGCCGGTGCGTCCGCGTACAACCTCTTCACCGACGAACTCGTCGGGACCGTCGACGAACTCCACAGCTTCCCGGTCACACTGCACGCGTACGAGGGCGTCCCCGTCATCCTGAAGGGCCCGCGCAGCGATGAGACACTGATCCCGTGACCGGACCAGAGGACCCTGTTCATGCCTGGTCGTCGTCTGCCGACCGCGATCGCCCCATCATCTCCAGTCCGGCCATCGCCCTCTCGGCACCGGCTTCGTCGACCTTCTCCATGGCGAACCCCATGTGGATCACGATCCAGTCACCGGGCTCCAGGTGCACGTCGTCGTCGAGCATGCCGATGTTGACGCGCCGCTCCTCACCGACCACATCGACGAGGGCCAACTGGTTGCCGTAACCCTCGAGCATGCGCACCACGCGGCCGGGAATACCGAGACACATGAGTCAGCTCTCCTTTCCCTCCGCTTGCAGAGCGGCACCGGCGTCGAGCAGCTGCTGCACCACGTCCAGCACCGCCTCGACGGCCGGCTCCACGGCGGCCTGGACAGGTACCGACAGTCCGATGCCCTCCTCCGTGTTTTCCACCTGACACCCGAGCACCACGGTCCGCGGCAGGGTGCCGCCCAACGCCTGCAGGCTGGCGAAGACGGCAGCGGGGTCCATGCTGTGTGCGTCGAGAGGGGCGTCCGGAATAGAGTCGGGCTGCACTTCGACGGCACTGAGCGCGCCGGGGGCACCTCGGTTCGGAACCGCGTCGACAAGGAGGAGCGCGCCCCACCCGTCGAGCAGTTCGTAGGCCAGATGGGTTCCCCGGATGCCGAAATCGACAGCGCGGACACCCGCCGGCAACGGCCTGGACGCGACTGCACGCAGCACTTCGGGGCCGAACCCGTCGTCTCCGAAAAAGATATTGCCTACCCCGGCAACAAGAACTCGCCTGTCCACCGTCATGGTCTCACATCTGCCGGATACGCATATACCGCTTGATGTCGGGTAGCGAGACGACTGCTGCCACCACTCCGGCGACCGCCAGGATCGCCAACGCCGCCGTGGTGACCTCTCCGAGAATCTTCATGACTGTTCATCCTTTCCGGTGTCCGTCGATATGGGCTCCACCTCATCGGGGGCGAAGTACAGATACCGTCCGTACCACTCGTGCATGTCCGACGCCGGGTCGTCCTGCAGCACGACGCCGATGTGCGTGTCACCGTCCACGTCGGCGTGGACGGTGACGACCCGGGCGAGTTGCCCGGCGAAGAACAAATCCTGGGCGTCGGCGCGGCGCGACGGGTGAAGCCGCACCACGCTGCCGTTGGCTACCCGCACGCCGTCGACGAGCACCCCGTCGACGTCGGGCCGGACCGCGGTATCCGCCTCCGGGTCCCACCACGGCACGTCGTCGGTCAGTTCCGGGACGAGTCCCATGTCCGGAAGGTGCGGATCCCGCAGGATGCCGTGCATCTGCGCGAGCGTCGACGGCGACATCTCGTCGCAGCGGTCGATGATCCGCGCCGCGAGCGGGTCGGTGGCCCGGGCCTGACGCTTCTCGTCCTCGGTGAGAGTCATGACGCGGAGAGTAAGGATTTCGTCGATCTCGGTGGCATCGAACAGGGCGCCGTCGCTCTGCTCCGCAATCTCCGGGTGGTCGTACAAGATGATCGGTGACGCCAGCACGAGGTCGGTTTCCCCCGGCAACCCGGCGAGGACGGGATAGCACCGGTGCTGTGTACACGCGGACGCCAGGTGTTCGGCCTCGGCCGGGGGTTCGAGTAGCGACACGAAGTCCGTGCCCTCTGCCGCGAGGATCATATGCGCGCCGATCAACGAGTGGCGGATGGCGCCGTCCCGGTCCAGGCCGATGTCGCCGGTAGTGACGTTCTCTACCTCGAGCCGAAGCCGGGTGAACCCGTCACTGTTCTCGCAGTCCACCGTCACGACGGCGTCTGCAGGCCACCGGGTACGCACCACTCGACCGGCGAGAGACCCATCCGCTCTCCGCAGCTCCTCCACCTCGGAGCCCCCGTCGATGTGGACGTCGAGACGTCGGCCACCACCGCATTCGGCGAGACTCACTGCCCCTAAGTCGAACTCACGTTCCACCGCCTCGTCCCAGCTGAGCCAGCTGGTCCCGTCGACGGTCAATTCGTCGACGCGGGCGAATTCGGTGCCCACCTCATCGGTTGCCCGTTCGACGCACCGCACCTGCAGCTGCAGGAATCGGAGGGTGATGCCGACCGCCGCGTCGTCGTCCGCCCGCAACAACGTCGAACAGGACATCGTCGATTCCTCGCCGACACCTGCATCCGCTGCGCCCGGTGGCCCCACGACACCGAACTGCCATCGTGACTGGTTCTTCGACGAACTCGCACGATACGGATAGAGCAGGTAACCCTCGTAGAGCACCGCGTCGGCAACGGCGCGCACGCGCTGCAGGGACGCCGGGGAGATCATGCGATCACCTCCCCGGCTCCCTGCAGCAGATCCGAGACGGCAACATCCAACCCGATCAGGCCGTGCGACGATTTGTACCGCGCGAGTGCCGCCAGCGTGTCCTGGTCGAGGCGCAGCCAGCCCGTGTTCGGATAATGCGCCTGTACGAGGTCCCGCCAGACGGTCACCGGAAGTTCGTAGGTGGCCTCCCGGTCCCAGGGAATTCGCTCGACACCGAACCCGGCAACGCCCCGGGTGAAGACGGTGCCGCTGAACAGGAACATCAACGGGATCGGTGAATCTGCGGCTTCGAGTGCGTGCAGGTACTTCGACGCCGTCACCTCGAAGTCGTAGGTACACGGAAGCGGAAGGTCCACCACGGTCGACCCGGTGAACCCCTGGGCGACAGTGCTGGTTTCCATCCACTGGAAAGGCTTCAACGTTGCTGTCCACCGCGCACGCGGGCCGAACAGGTCGAGCAGCCCTTCGGCCTCCCGGTCGGTGTACCGACGGCGCTGCGGATCGAGCCGCACTTGACACCGGAGGGCCATCGCATGCACCACGGCACCCGTCGTCTCCGCCACCCGAAGGCGGGCAGTGAGATTGGGGACGACGGCATACGGTTCGGGAAACACCTCCACGACGTCGAACGACAGCTCCGTCACGACGGCTCCTTCGCGACGCGGCTCCGGGACCGTACCGTGTCGAAGAAAGTATCGATGGCGCGGCGGGCATCCTGGCCGCCGTCGAATCCTCGCCACAACCGGCGAAGTTCACCCACCAATTGGTAGCAGGCGTCGATCGGGACGAGAAAACACTCGGCCTCGCCGCCGTGCTCGGGCACTCGCAACAGCAGCGCTTCGGTATCGGCCGACAGCTGGGTGAGCGCCGGGTTGGCGGCGAGCACGTCGTCCCAGGCGGCGAGTGGAAGTTCCGACTCGGTGGCGCCGGCCGGCCCGGGATAGAACGCGATCGTCCTGCCCAGGGCGGAGTTCCGGAACACGAACGCGAGCCCTACGGGAATCTCGAGTTCGTCCCAGCGCCCCGGTGCCAGCGCAAAGTTCGGGAACGACAGGTAGCGGTCGGGTACCGCGCGGAAACGCAGCTCCGCCGTGTCGTCGGTGAACAGCAGATAACATCCGCGGCACACGCACATCAGGTGTCTCTCCGACACGTTCACTACGTGCTGGTGGGCGTCGGCGATCGGGACGGCACACATGTCGCACCGTTCGCCTTCCACGGTTTGCGGACGTTGGGAGGCGATTCGCTGCAGAATCCTCAATCCTTTTCCGGACGCGCCCATCACGCCACCTCCGCGGCCGGTACCGCCACGGAGATCACGCCGTCACGGACCAGAACCGGCAGTGGAGCCAGTGGTTCGGCCTCGGGGTCACCGTCGAGCCGCTTTCCTGCGCCCCGGGGATCGAAATGCGCGCGGCACGTGGGACACCGGAGCACCGCGTCGCCGACCTTGCCGCCTGCTCGCCGCTGCAGGGTGGCCCCGGCCAGTGAATTGGTGCACGCCGCGCAGCGGTCACGGAACGCGAACAGCTGCTCCCCGATCCGGCACACCAGCACCGGCAACCCCGCGAGCGAGAAACCGCCGACCTCCCCCGACGCGAGGTCCGCGATGTCGGGCGCCGATACCCACGTTCCGGTTCCCGACTCGTGAGCATGAACGTGCGAGAACAACGACTCCGTGGCGATCAACCCGGACCCGGCCTCCGGTTTCGCGCCGACCACTTCGATGTCGACCGTCTCGGGTGCGGCGGAATACACGGCGTCCTTGACAGCGAATTCCAAGGTCACCGCCGAAGACGGGCAGCTCTGACAACTGCCCGTGAGGCGCAGTTGCACCACTCCGTCTGTGACACCGAGCAATTCGACGTCACCGCCATGTGAACCCAGATACGGACGCACACTGTCCAGCGCGGCGGCCACCCTCGTCTCGACGTCGTGGGGAT
This sequence comes from Rhodococcus sp. WAY2, assembly GCF_009859915.1. Lineage (NCBI taxonomy): Bacteria > Bacillati > Actinomycetota > Actinomycetes > Mycobacteriales > Nocardiaceae > Rhodococcus > Rhodococcus sp. WAY2. The sequence goes on along the minus strand of NZ_CP046572.1, from coordinate 926,148 downwards.
GCAGACCGTTGACCAACAGCAAACTGGCGACGAGTTCGTCGGCGGCGAGCCGGTCGACCAATGCGCCGTCCTGCTCACCGACGATCTCGAGCATCCGCTCCAGGCCCGCGCCGTACAGTTCGACGACCTCCCGGACAAGCTGCTCGGCGCGTTCGCGGGCAACCGCGCCGCCCGCCGAACTGGCGTCCAGGAGGGCGTCGATCCTTTCGCCGGCGGTCCGCCAACGATCGGGGCCGTCTACTCCAGCCTCCTCCATGCCTGCCTCGTCACTCGCCGGTCACGGACTGGGTGGGCGAATGCAGCTTCTCCAGTGTCTTTCCCTCTCCCAGATACATGTGGACACCACAGGGCAGGCACGGATCGAAACTGCGGACGGTCCGCATGATGTCGATGCCTTTGAAGTGGTCCCGGTCGTTCTCCTCGAAGATGGGCGACTTCTGCACCGCATCCTCGTAGGGGCCCGGTGTTCCGTAACTGTCCCGAGGATTCGCGTTCCACGGTGTCGGGGGGTACGGATGGTAGTTCGCGATCTTACCGTCCCGAATTACCATGTGGTGCGACAGAACTCCGCGCACAGCCTCCGTGAAGCCGCATCCGATTCCCTCGTCGGGGACGTCGAACTTCTCCCACGTCTTGGTGTGCCCGGCCCGAATTTCGGCTAGTGCCTTCTCGGCGAAATGCAGGGCACATGCCGCCGCGTACGCCTGGAAGTAGGTCCTCGCACGATTGCGTTCGAGGGTGTTACTGCCGTGCCGCGGAATGTTCCACTCCAGCTCGACCGGACCCTTCAGCGCCGTCTTCGGCAGATTGATCTTCACGCTGTGGCCCGTCGACTGCACGTAACCGATATCCACCAACTGCGCGAGAGCCGTACTCCAGAGTCGGGCGAGCGGACCACCACCGGTGTCGAGGGCGAGATAGTCCTTGCCGTCGTACCACCGCGGCGACATCACCCAGCTGTACTTCTCGTCCATGTCCCGCTTCTGCGGATGCGGGTTGGTGTGCTGGTTCCAGGGATGCCGGCGATCGACCGTGTTACCCAGCGGGTCCTTCTCGACGAACATTTCCTGGTCGGTCCAGTCGTCGTAGTACGAGCTGCCCAGAAGGATGCGGATACCGAGGTTGATGTCCACGAGGGAGGTCGTCACCAGTTTGCCGTCCACGACGATACCCGGAGTGACGAACATGGACCGGCCCCAGTTCTCCATGTCCTTGTACTCGAAGTTGCACACCGCCGGATCCTGGAACGAGCCCCAGCAGCCGAGCAGAGTGCGACGGAGTCCGACGTTCTCGTATCCCGGAATGGCCTCGTAGAAGAAGTCGAACAGGTCGTCGTGCATGGGCACGACCTTCTTCATGAATTCGACGTAACGCATCAGGCGGGACATGTAGTCGGTCATCAACTGGACGGTCGCCGAGGTGCCCACACCTCCCGGATACAGCGTCGACGGGTGGACGTGCCGTCCTTCCATGAGGCAGAACATTTCCCGCGTCCAGCGGCTGACCTGCAGCGCCTCGCGGTAGAACTCGCCGGTGAAGGGGTTGAGCGATCGCATGATGTCGGCGATGGTCCGGTAGCCGTGGTCGCCGGCGTGCGGCGCCGGAGTGTTCTCCGCCTGCGCGAGCACCCCGGGGTTCGTCTCCGAGACCATCTTCTCGCAGAAGTCCACACCGACCAGATTTTCCTGGAAGATGTTGTGGTCGAACATGTATTCCGCGGCTTCACCGAGATTGACGATCCATTCGCCGATATGCGGTGGCTGCACGCCGTACGCCATGTTCTGGCAATAACACGAACAGGTGGCGTGGTTGTCACCGCAGATACCGCAGATGCGGCTGGTGATGAAATGGGCGTCGCGCGGATCCTTTCCTTTCATGAAGATCGAATAGCCGCGGAAAATCGAGGACGTGCTGTGGCACTCCACGACTTCCTTCTGCTTGAAGTCGATCTTCGTATAGATACCCAGGCTGCCGACGATGCGTGTGATCGGATCCCACGCCATCTCCACCAAGCCATCGGTTTCCGTCTTGTGCGAAGGATCCGGAATGATCGTTGTCATCGACGTACCTCTCAGAGGCCCGAGCTGGGCTACCAGGTGCGAGTGGCGCCTGTGGTCAGTTTCGTGCCGCGGCTACGCCACTGCGGCTCTTTGTCCAAGGTGTTCTTGGTGATTCTGCGCAGACTGCGGATCGCGGAGCCGTACAGACCGGATGCGGTCGTGGACAGTCTTCCGCCGGGCGGCTCGTCCATGAAAGGCATGAACTTGTCCGGGAATCCCGGCATCGTGCAACCGATGCAGATTCCGCCCACGTTCGGGCAACCGCCCACACCGTTGATCCACCCACGCTTGGGGACGTTGCATTTGACGACGGGGCCCCAGCAGCCGAGCTTGACGATGCACTTGGGTGAGCCGTACTCGGTGGCGAAGTCACCCTGCTCGTAGTACCCGGCCCGATCACAGCCCTCGTGAACCGTGCTTCCGAACAGCCACTGCGGACGCAGCGCGTCGTCGAGCGGAATCATCGGCGCCTGATCGGTGGCCATGTACAGCAGATAGGTCAACGTCTCGGACAGATTGTCCGGCTGGATCGGGCAACCCGGTACACACACGATCGGAATGCCCGCCTTCGATTTCCAATCCCAGCCGAGGTAATCGGGGACGCCCATCGCTCCCGTCGGGTTGCCGGCCATCGCGTGGATACCGCCGTACGTCGCGCACGTACCGGCAGCCACGATCGCCGTCGCTTTGGGAGCCAGCTTGTCGAGCCACTCACTCGTCGTGACGGGCTGACCGGTCTCCGGGTTGTTGCCGAAACCGCACCAGTACCCCTCGTCGTGAAGTTGCTCATTGGGGATCGACCCCTCGACGACCAGTACGAAAGGTTCCAGCTCGCCGCGGTCGGCCTTCCAGAACCACTCGATGAAGTCGTCGGCGCCACCCTCGGGCCCACATTCGAAGTCGATCAGCGGCCAGTGCACGGCCACCTTCGGCAGGCCCGGCAGAGCGCCGAGAGCGATTTCCTCGACACTGGGCTGAGTGGCAGCGGTCAAGGCCACCGAATCCCCGTCGCAGCTGAGTCCCGCGTTGATCCACAGGACGTGGATCAGGGTTTCCTCGGCTTTGATTGCTTCCTGTGTCGGCATAGCAGGTCGCTTTCCGGAACCGAACACGGCTCCTGTCGCCACCGGGGTCGACCGTCGGCCCACCTGTGTGACGCTATTCCCTATTTAGCTCCTTACGGCATTCGCGTGTCAACGGCCCTCAGGTACATCGGGCCAGTTCAGCCGTGACCGTTACTGCGCCGCGATCCAGTCGTACCACTGCTGCATGCCCTGTCCCGTGGTCGCGGACAAGGTGATCGCCTCGAGATGGGGGTTCACCGACCGGGCATACTTCGTGCAGAGCTCCACGTCGAAGTCGACGTACGGCAACAGGTCCGACTTGTTGACCACCACCAGATTCGCCGCAGCGAACATATGCGGATATTTCAGCGGCTTGTCGGTGCCCTCCGTCACGGAGATCACCACCACCCGGGACCGCTCCCCGAGGTCGAACAGCGCCGGGCACACCAGGTTTCCCACGTTCTCGATGAACAACAACGAGTTCGGGCCGGGATCGAGCGTCGTCAGCGCATCGCGCATCATCTCCGCGTCCAGGTGACACCCCGCCCCCGTGTTCACCTGCACGACAGCGCAACCCGTTGCCTCGATCCGGTTGGCGTCGAGCATCGTCTCCTGATCTCCCTCGATCACAGAGACCGGACGGTGTCCGCCGATGTCGGCGATGGTCCGCTCGAGCAAGGTGGTCTTCCCGGACCCGGGGGAACTCATCATGTTCAGCGCGAGCACGCCACGTTCGGCCAGCCAGGCCCGGTTGCGCTCGGCCGTCAGATCGTTCTTGGCCAGCACCTTCTGCTCGAGGGTGACCGTCTGGTGCTCATGCTCGTGGTCGTGCGGGTGCTCGTGGTCGTGCGGGTGCTCGTGGTCGTGCGGGTGCTGATGGGTCTGGGGGCGGCTGACCCTGGTACCGGTGTCGTCGCCGCATCCGCAGGTGGCACACATACGCCTCAGCTCACTTCCATCGAGAGGATTCGTAATTCCCGGCCCGAGGTGACCTCGACATCGGCGCTTCCACACGGACACAGCAACACCAGGTCGGTGAGCGAGAACGTGGTGCCGCACTCGCGGCACTGCGCGCTGCCCGGGGAGTGGTCGATGTCGAGTCGGGCACCATGCGCCACAGTCCCTTCCGTGACCAACTCGAAACAGAACTGCATCGAATCAGCGACCACCGCGGTCAGGGCGCCCACCTGAACCCGCACACTGTGAACGGTCCGTCCGGCGGCTTTCTCGCAGACGGCATCGACGACGCTCTGGGTGATTGCCAGTTCGTGCATCACGACCCCGCTTACGGACTCGTCACCTCTCCCTCGAGCGTAGCGCTTCGCGCCCGTGAGTACTTATTAACCATGGAAGGTTAGTAAGTACTCACAGTCGTTCGATGATGGTGGCGTTGGCGGTGCCGCCTCCCTCGCAGATGGTCTGCAGACCGTAACGGCCGCCGGTGCGCTCGAGTTCGTTGAGCAGCGTGGCCATCAGTTTGGTGCCGGTCGCGCCCAGCGGATGTCCCAGGGCGATCGCGCCGCCGTTCACGTTGACCTTCGCCGGGTCGGCACCAATTTCCTTGATCCACGCGAGCACCACCGGGGCGAAGGCCTCGTTGATTTCGACGAGATCGATGTCGTCGATGCTCAGGCCGGTCTTCTCCAACGCGTAGCGCGTAGCCGGAATCGGTGCACTCAACATGAAGATCGGGTCCGCGCCGCGGGCACTGAGGTGATGGATGCGGGCACGTGGGGTCAATCCGTATCGCTCGACGGCCTCAGCGGACGCGAGAAGCACCGCGCTCGCGCCGTCGGAGATCTGGCTCGCGACTGCGGCCGTCAATCTGCCACCCTCCGTGAGCGTCTTCAACGACGCCATCTTCTCGAGGCTCGTCTCACGCGGACCCTCGTCCGTCGTCACCTCCCCGAACGGCACGATCTCGCGGTCGAAGCGGCCCTCCGCGATCGCCGTCCGCGCGCGCTCGTGGCTCTGCAACGCCCAGCGCTCGAGTTCCTCCCGGCTGATGTCCCACTTGTCCGCGATCAACTCCGCGCCGCGGAACTGCGACACCTCCTGGTCGCCGTAGCGCTCCACCCACCCCGTCGACCCGCCGAACGGGGTGTCGAATCCGTACTGCTGCCCCACCATCATCGCCGACGCGATCGGGATCTGGCTCATGTTCTGCACGCCGCCGGCGAGAATGAGGTCGGCGGTGCCGCTGAGGATCGCCTGCGCGCCGAAGTGCACGGCCTGCTGACTCGACCCGCACTGACGGTCGACGGTCACACCCGGAACCTCCTCCGGATATCCGGCCGCCAGCCACGCCGTCCGTGCGATGTTGCCCGCCTGGCCGCCGATCGCGTCGACGCACCCGAAGACGACGTCGTCGACGCCGGCAGGGTCGATGCCGGTGCGGTTGACGATCGACTTGATGACGTGCGCACCCAGGTCTGCGGGGTGCACGCCGGACAGGCCACCATTCTTCTTGCCGATCGGGGTCCGGACGGCGTCGACGATGTATGCCTCGGTCATGGAGAACTCCTAGTCAGATGGTTCTGGGGCTCGCGAGTCCGTCGAGGACTATCGAGAGGTACTGCTTGGCGACCGTGTCGACGGTCAGGGAGCCGCCGGGCCGGTACCAGCGCACGGCAACCCAGGCGGTGTCGCGCATGAAGCGGAAGGCGAGCTCGACGTCGATGTCGGGGCGGAAGCTTCCGTCCCGCACACCGGCCTCGAGCACACCGACCCACAGCTCGCGGAATTCGGTGTTCAGTTCCGCCAGGTAGGCGAAGCGTTCGTTGGCGACGAGGTGCTTGACCTCGTCCTGGTAGATTGCCACCGCGGAATGCGACGTGTCGATCGCCTCGTACGAGGTGGTGACCAAGGCTTCTAGGGTCGCGCGGCTATTGCGCCCGGACGCCACGATCTCGCGGTACTTGCCGAACAGGTCGTCCAGGAAGTCTCGTAGTATTTCGTCGACCATCGACTCCTTGGAGTCGAAGTGGTGGTAGAGGCTGCCCGACAAGATGCCGGCTGCGTCGGCGATGTCACGGACGGTGGTGGCCCGCAGGCCACGCTCCGCGAACAGCTGGGCCGCGATCTCGAGCAGCTCGGCCCGGCGTCCGGTCTTGGACGTCTCGTCGATTCGGGGTGCAGTCATCATTCCATCCTATCAACCAAGCGCTTGCTAGGGCCTTCGGCCCTGTGCGCCTTTCTGGTTGCTCCAGCTACCAAAAAGGCGCACGGGCGGCGGAGCCGCCTACGCCCGCTGCGACGACACCGACACGACCTCACCGGTGAGATATGTGGTGTAGTCGCTGGCGAGCATCGCGATGGTCGCGGCGATCTCCCACACCTCGGCGGCGCGTCCGAACGCCTCCCCCGACGCCAGCCGGTCGAGAAGTTCCTCGCTGGTGACCTTGGCGAGGAAGGCATGACGAGCGATGGACGGCGCGACAGCGTTGATCCGCACTCCGTACTCGGCGGCCTCGATGGCGCTGCACCGGGTCAGGGCCATGACCCCTGCCTTCGCGGCCGCATAGTGCGCCTGCGAGTGCTGCGCTCGCCAACCGAGGACGGACGCATTGTTGACGAGCACTCCGTTGTGCTCGACCGCCTTGAAGTAGCGCAGCGCCGCGCGGGTGGCCCGAAATGTTCCGTTCAGGGTGATGTCGAGGACGCGGTCCCACTCCTCGTCCGTCATGTCGACGAGAGGCGTCTCACCGCCGAGCCCGGCGTTGTTGACGAGGACATCGATCCGGCCCAGAGCGTCGGCGGCCCCGGAGATCAGCGCGTCCACCTGTTCCGTGCTCGACACGTCACAGGCGAGCGCCTTCACCGTGCGTTCGGGAAATTCGGCGGCAAGCTTCTCCTGCGTCTCGCCCAGGCGGCGTTCGTGCCAGTCGGACACCAGCACGTCGGCACCCTCGAGGAGGGCGCGACGGGCGGATGCGAACCCGATGCCGGTGCCGGCCGCGGCGGTCACGACGACCTTCTTGCCCTTCAGCAGGTCGTGTCCCGGCGTCTCGACGGGCGCGGTGGCGAGTGGAGCAGTAGTCACGGTCGTGCCTCTCGGGGAAGTCCGAGCACGCGCTCGGAGATGATGTTGCGCTGGATCTCGTTGGATCCTCCGTAGATCGTGTCGGCGCGGGTGAACAGGAACAGCCGCTGCCATTCGTCCAGTTCGAGATGTTCGGGGTCGGTGATGTCCGACGACGGTCCCGTGGGCGCCAGCAGTGATGCCGCACCCTGCACGTCCATCGCCAACTGGCCGAGGTCGCGATGCCAATTGGCCCACAACAACTTTGCGACCGACGCTTCGGGACCGGACGTGCCGGCGTCCACCGCGTCGAGGGTGCGCATCGCGTGCGCCCGCATCACTCGAAGCCCGACCCACGCCCGCGCAATCTTCTCCCGGATACTCGGATCGGAGGCCGCGCCGTTGGCATGCGCGAGGTCGACGATTCCCTGCAGTTCGCGGGCAAAGCCGATCTGCTGGCCGAGGGTGGAGACCCCGCGTTCGAAGGTGAGCAGGCCCATCGCGACCCGCCAGCCGTCACCCGGTTCGCCCACCACGAGGTCCGCGTCGGTCACGGCGTCGTCGAAGAACACCTCGTTGAACTCGGACGTGCCGGTGAGTTGCTGAATCGGGCGCACGGTGACGCCTGGCTGATCGAGGGGGACGAGGAGGAAGCTGAGTCCGTGGTGACGCTTCGACCCCGGCTCGGTGCGGCACAGCACGAACGCCCACTGCGCCACGTGAGCGAGCGAGGTCCACACCTTCTGCCCGTTGATTACCCACCTGTCGCCCTCGAGCCGGGCCGTCGTCGCGACGTTGGCGAGGTCTGATCCGGCGCCCGGCTCGGAGTATCCCTGCGCCCACAGTTCGGTGACAGTCTTGATCCCGGGGAGGAAACGACGCTTCTGCTCCTCGGTGCCGAACGCGATCAGAGTCGGCCCGAGCAGTTCCTCGCCCACATGACTGACCCTCGCCGGTGCCCCCGACTTCGCGTACTCCTGGTGGAACGTCACCTGCTGGGCAAGGGTGGCGCCGCGGCCCCCGTACTCCGCAGGCCAGCCGAGGCAGGTCCACCCCGCGGCCGCGAGGTGGCGGTCCCAGGCGAGTCGTTCTTCGAAGAACTCGTGCTCGCTGCCGGGTCCACCCTTGCCTTCAAGGCGTGCGAAGTCGCCGGTCAGGTTCTCCGCCAGCCAGGTTCTCACGGTCTGGGCAAAGTCGTCGTCGGTGATCAGCCCGTCCGGGCTCTCGCTCTGGTCCACGTCTGTAAGATAACCTACCAAGCACTTGCTAGGTAGGTAGGGAGCGAAGTGACCGCACAACCGACAACCACTCCGGCCGCCGTGATCGCGGCCGCACACGACTTCGGCGAACGCGAAGCCGTGGCGGACGGCGACGTCCGTCTGACCTTCACACAGCTCCACGACCGTGTCCGCGATTTCGCCGCAGCGCTCTGCGCCCGCGGCGTACAGCCAGGTGAGCACGTCGCGATCTGGTCTCCCAATACGTTTCACTGGGTGATCGCGGCACTGGGGGTGCACTACGCGGGGGCGACGCTGGTCCCGATCAACACCCGCTACACCGCGACCGAGGCCCTCGACATCGTGGAGCGCACGAAGTCCGCCGCGCTGGTGGTCGCAGGCATGTTCCTCGGCACCGACCGGTATGCGACCCTGCGAGACGAGTCGAGCACCCTCGACCTGCCGACCGTGGTCCGCGTCCCCGTCGACGGGGGCGACGTCGAAAGACCCGGAGTCCTCGACTTCGACGACTTCCTCGCCCTCGCCACGGACGACACCCGGGCGGCGGCAGACAGGCGGGCCCGGGCCGTCGACGCCGAGGACATCGCGGATGTGATGTTCACGTCCGGGACCACGGGACGGAGCAAAGGTGTGCTGAGCGCACACCGGCAGGTGGTGGGGATCGCGCGGGCCTGGGCCGACTGTGCCGAGGTGACTGCCGACGACAACTACCTCGTCATCAACCCGTTCTTCCACACGTTCGGATACAAGGCGGGCATTCTCGTCTGCCTCCTCACCGGGGCGACCGTCGTGCCGATGGCCGTGTTCGACGTGCCCAAGGTGATGGCCACCGTGCACGACGAACACATCACCGTGTTGCCCGGTGCCCCCACGATCTTCCAGTCGATCCTCGACCACCCCGACCGCTCCCGCTACGACCTGTCGAGTCTGCGCATCGCGGTGACGGGCGCGGCAGCGGTCCCGGTGGCGCTCGTCGAACGCATGCAGTCCGAGTTGAGCTTCGAAGCAGTCCTCACTGCGTACGGCCAGACCGAGGCGGTGGTGATCACCATGTGCCGCACCGACGACGATCCCGTGACCGTCTCGACCACGTCCGGTCGGGCCATCCCCGGTATGGAGGTGCGGATCGGCGAGCGGGGCGAGATTCTGGTGCGCGGGGAGAACGTCATGCTCGGCTATCTCGACGACCCGGAGGCAACGGCCCGCACCATCGAGCCGGACGGCTGGTTGCACACCGGTGACGTCGGGGTTCTCGACGACCGCGGGTACCTGGACATCACCGACCGCCTGAAGGACATGTACATCTCGGGTGGCTTCAACGTGTACCCGGCCGAGGTGGAGAACGTTCTTGCGCGCCTGGACGGCGTTGCCGAATCCGCCGTCATCGGTGTACCGGACGAGCGCATGGGCGAGGTCGGCCGGGCGTACGTCGTGGCGAAACCGGGCACCTCCCTGACCGAGGACGACGTGATCGCCTTCGGCAAGAAGCACCTCGCGGGATTCAAGGTCCCCCGCACCGTGCGATTCGTCGACTCTCTGCCCCGGAACCCGTCCGGGAAAGTAATGAAGAACATCTTGCGTGAGGAGAAATCATCATGACGGTCCCCGACGAGGGTGACGTCGTCACCTACGACGTGCGCGGCGGTGTGGCATTCGTGACGCTCAACCGTCCCGACTATCGGAACGCCCAGAACTCGGTGATGACGTACGCACTCGATGCCGCGTTCGAGCGGGCAGTCGAGGACGACGAGGTGAAGGTGATCGTCCTCGCCGGCAACGGAAAACACTTCAGCGCCGGACACGACATCGGCACACCGGGTCGCGACCATCACGTCCACTACGACAACAAGGCCGTGATGTGGTGGGACCACGTCGACAAGCCGGGTGGCGACCAGCGGTTCGCCCGGGAGATGGAGGTCTATCTCGGGATGTGCCGCCGGTGGCGCGAGATCCCGAAACCCACCATCGCGATGGTGCAGGGGGCCTGCATCGCGGGCGGTCTGATGCTGGCGTGGGTGTGTGACTTGATCGTGGCGTCCGAAGACGCGTTCTTCTCCGATCCGGTCGTACGTATGGGTATTCCCGGTGTCGAGTACTTCGCGCATCCGTGGATGATGAATCCGCGGTTCGCGAAGGAAATCCTCTACACCGGTGATCGATTCCCCGCACAACGCGCCTACGAGGTCGGCATGATCAACCGCGTGGTTCCGCGAGAGGACCTCGAGAAGGAAACCCTCGCGATCGCCGGACGGATCGCTGCCATGCCGCGCTTCGGGCTCGCGCTCACGAAGAAGGCCGTCAACCAGTGCGAGGACCAGATGGGCATGCGGAACGGCATGGACTCCGTCTTCGGATTGCACCATTTCGCGCACGCGCACAATGCCGAGATCGACACGGATCCGCTCGGCGGCATGAACGCCAAGTCGATGGCGGAAAGCGCACGTAACTCGGAGAACGGGGCCAAGTAGTGGATCTGGAGTACGACGACACCACTCTCGCGTTCCGCGACGAGGTACGAGCGTTCCTGAAGGACAACATGCCGACGCGCCCCCTGCCGTCGATGGACACGGCCGAGGGTTTCGAGGCTCATCGGGAGTGGGAACGCACGCTCGCCGACGCCCGCCTGTCGGTGGTGTCGTGGCCGGAAGAGCTCGGCGGCCGCGACGCCTCACTGCTGGAGTGGGTGGTCTTCGAGGAGGAGTACTACCGCTCCGGCGCGCCCGGGCGGGTCAGCCAGAACGGCATCTTCCTGTTGGCGCCCACACTGTTCGAGCATGCCAACGCGGAGCAGCTGGCACGCATCATGCCCCGCATGGCCCGGGCCGACGACATCTGGGCCCAGGCCTGGTCGGAACCGGAGTCGGGCAGTGATCTCGCCTCACTGCGTTCCACCGCTCGCCGCGTCGACGGGGGCTGGGTGCTGAACGGACAGAAGACGTGGAGTTCCCGAGCCACTTTTGCGGACTGGGGGTTCGGTCTGTTCCGGTCCGACCCCGACGCGCAGCGGCACAAGGGCATCACCTACTTCATGTTCGACCTCCGCTCCCCGGGTGTCACCGTGCGCCCGATCGACCAGCTCGACGGCGAACCCGGTTTCGCCGAGATCTTCCTCGAGGACGTTTTCGTCCCCGACGACCCGGCCCACCCGGGCGAGTCGGGCGTGATCGGCGGTGTCAACGAGGGCTGGCGCGTCGCGATGAGCACCGCGTCCAACGAGCGCGGTCTGTCCCTGCGCAGCCCCGGCCGGTTCCTTGCCACCGTCGACCGGCTGATCGAGCTGTTCGAGTCGACGGGCCGCACCGACGACACCGCGTTGCGTAACCGCGTCGCGGACGCCTGGATCGGGGCCCGCGCCTATCAGCTCAACACCTTCGGCACGGTGACTCGTCTCGCCGAAGGCGGGCAGCTGGGCGCCGAGTCGTCGATCAACAAGGTGTTCTGGTCGGAGTGGGACATCGCCACCCACGAGACCGCCCTCGAACTGCAGGGGGCCTCGGCCGAGCTCGCCGACAACTGGATGGACGGCTACCTGTTCTCCCTGTCGGGCCCGATCTACGCCGGCACCAACGAGATTCAGAAGAACGTCATCGCCGAGCGGTTGCTCGGCCTACCCAAGGCGGATAAATGAGATTCGCGCTCGACTCCTCCCAGCAGGATTTCGCATCCAGTATCGATGCGCTGCTGTCGAAGTCCGATATGCCGGCGGTGATCCGGTCCTGGAACCGCGGTGACACAGAACCCGGCCGGAAGGTGTGGCAGCGTCTGGCCGAGACCGGGATCAACGGGTTGCTGATCGGTGAGGAGCACGACGGTCTGGGCGCAGACGCCGTCGATCTCGTCGTCGCAGTGGAGCAGCTGGGGCGCCACGCCGTGCCCGGCCCGGTAGCCGAGACCATCGCTGCAGCACCACAATTACTCGCACAGGCCGCGCCGGGGCGCCTGTCCGCCCTCGCCGAAGGCTCCCTGGCTACCGTGGCCGCTCCCCCACACGTGCCGTTCGCCGTCGATGCGGACACCGCCGATCTCGTGCTCCTTGTCGAGGACGCGTCACTTCACCTCGGTGATCCGGGAGTGAGGCAGGACTCTGTCGACCAGTCCCGCCGCCTCTTTCCCGTGACCGCCGGACAACGGCTGGGCGCGGTCGAGTTCGTTCCCGCCTTCGATCTGGGCGCGCTCGCCACCGCGGCGCAGCTGCAGGGGCTCGGACACACCTTGCTCGAGATGACCACCGATTACGCCAAGCAGCGCAAGCAGTTCGGCAAGGTGATCGGGCAGTTCCAGGCCATCAAACATCACCTCGCGGAAGTGGCCGTCGGGCTCGAGATGTCCCGGCCGCTGCTGCACGGCGCGGCGCTGTCGGTTCGAGACGGCTCGCCGGACGCCCCTCGCGACGTCTCCGCCGCCAAGGTGGCCTGCGGTGACGCCGCCTACCGGGCGGCGCGCGTGGCGCTGCAGGTGCACGGCGCCATCGGCTATACCCAGGAACACGATCTGTCGCTGTGGCTTACCAAAGTCCGGGCACTCGTCACCGCTTGGGGCACCCCGTCTTTCCATCGCGGTCGCGTGGTCGATTCCCTCGTGGGTGCGTCATGAGCTTCGACAACGACGAGCGGGCCGACCTCCGCGCGTCCGTACGCAACCTGCTGTCCAAGCATTCCGACTCCGCCGCCGTCCGCCGCGCTATCACTACCGAACACGGCTACGACGAGTCCCTCTGGGCACGGCTGTGCGAGCAGATCGGCGTCGCCGCGCTGGCCATCCCGGAGAAGTACGACGGTGTCGGCGCCTCCCTGCTCGAAGTACATGTGGTGCAGGAAGAATTGGGGCGGACGCTCACACCGTCACCGATGCTGGGCAGTGCCGTCCTCGCCGCGCAGACCCTACTGCTGTCGGGAGACGACGACGCCTGCGGCCGGCTACTCCCGGCTATTGCCGCGGGTTCGGTGGCTGCATTGTGCTGGTCAGGTTCCGAAGGCTGGTTCCGTTTTGGGATCACCGCGGCGGGCGAGACCCTCTCGGGTACGGCGCAGTACGTCCTCGGCGGCGACGTCGCCGACGTGCTACTCGTCCTCACGGACGACGGCCTGTTCGAAGTTTCGGCGACAGCGGACGGCGTGACCCGACGACGGGTACCCACGATGGATCCGACGCGGACGCTGGCCGAGGTGACCTTCGACGACGTGGCCGCACGCCGGCTGGTGTCGTCACCCGACCTCGTCGACAGCATCCGTACCGTCGCGCTGATCGCCCTGTCGGCGGAACAGGTCGGCGCGGCGTCCGCGGTGTTGGAACAGACGGTCGAATACACGAAGTCGCGCAAGCAGTTCGGGCGGGCCATCGGGTCGTTCCAGGCGCTCAAGCATCGCATGGCCGACATGTACGCGTTGGTCGAGACGGCGCGCTCGATGTCGTACGCCGCGGCGCTGTCGGGCACGCACGAGGACGCCGTCATCGCCAAGGTGTACTGCTCCGAAGCGCTGCAGTCGGTGGCAGCCGAGGCCATCCAACTCCACGGGGGCATCGCGATCACCTGGGAGCACGACACCCAGCTCTACTTCAAACGCGCCCACGGCAGCGCCCAGCTCTTCGGGCAGCCGCGGGACTATCTGCCGCTTTTGAATTCGGAGGCTTGGCGACGAGGGAAGTAGCGAGCAGATCTACTCTGCTTTCCGAACGTCCAGAGCGCGGTGGTGGTAGCCGTGCTGCGTTCCGCTGACCACTCTTTCGGGCTCGAAGGTGACGTGCTGTCCTGGCGTCAGCGAACGGAAGCCTGGGCCAGCGACGTCGCTGAAATGCGTCCACGCGCCACCGGGGGTGGCGTCGGAATCGATGACACCCCAGCCGTCTTCGGCGTTCCAGGTGCGCACAGTACCGGTGGTTCTCTCGGCGTGTACGCGTGGCGGCACGGGAGGGAAGTCCTCTTCGGTCATCTCCCTCCCCGTGCCATCGGGAAAGGTGACCCACGCCCTGGTCGAGAATGGGCCCGATCGCGGCGCGACGTACGGTTCGCTGCCCACGGGCCACGCGCGAATCGTGCAGAAATCGCACCCCAGCATGGGGCTGTCGAGTACGTCCCACTCGAACTCCACCTGCTGGCCCTCGCGAAGGGCGGGGAAGCCCTCGACCGCCACGCTGTGGAACAACGTCCAGCATCCACCCGGCGTCTCGTCGGAATCGATGATGCCCTGCATCCTCCCGATGTCCCAGCTACGGACCACCCCGGTAGTTGCCATGCCGTCATTGTCCGCTTCACGATGATGCGGTTGGGCGGGATTGACAGGCCATTGACTCGAACACGCGTTCGAAGTAGGGTTCGATTCATGGGGATCGGGGAGGATATCCAGGGGGCGTTGTCGGACCAGATATTGGCGTCGGACGAGATTCTGGCGACTGCGGTCGGTGATGCGTGGCGTCTGGCCGAGGCCGAGTTGCTCGCATCGGTGGTTGCTGTGTCGGAGGAGATTCAGCGACTCGAGGCGTTGCGGGTCAGGCTGGTCGGTGCCGTCGACCAGCGCTGCAAGGTCGATGTGCTGGGATTTCCGAACACCAAGATGTGGCTGGCCTCCAAGACGTTGCTCGAGGTGGATGCGGCGGGACGAATCCTGATGTTGGGACGCGGTTTACGTTCCCAACCGGAAATCGCGGACGCCTACTTCGGCACCACTATCTCGGCGGAGCACGCCGCACTGATCATGAAATTCTGCGAGCGGCCACCTCGAGGCATGCCACTCGAAGCGATGGACGACTGCCGAAACGCGTTGCTGTTCGCGGCGAGCGGTCCTACCGCCAACACCGACGCCGTGCGTGCCGTCATCGCTCGACTCGAACGCGCCTTCGAATCCGACGACCCGCCGCCCGCCGAAGACACCGAACTCAACGAATTCCACGCCTCCAGAACACTCAACGGACGCGTCGCCGTCAAAGGCGACCTCGACGCCGTCACCGGTGAAATGCTGCTCTCCGCGCTCTCCGGACTCTCCCAGCCGCGACCCGCGCAGGACGGAACCACAGACACCCGCACCCCCGGACAGCGCAGGGCCGACGGGTTCACCGAACTGCTGCGCCGGTACCTCAACGCCGCAATCGCCGGCGAAGAAGGCGGAGAACGACCCCACGTCTCCCTCCACATCAACATCAAAGACCTCGCCGAGCACGCCAACCACGCCAACCACGCCAATGCAGAGGATCAGCGCGGCGCCTGCGCGAGGGACGCGTCGCTGTTCGCGGTCGACGGGGTCGCGTGGACCGAGTGGATGGGACCGCTGAGCCTGCGAGCGGCTCGGCTCCTCAGCTGCGACTCGATCTACACACCGATCGTCCTCGACGACCACGGCGCGCCACTCGACCTCGGCACCACCACCCGGACAGTGACCAAACGACAACGAAAAGCGCTGGTCGCGAGAGATCGGGGATGCGCATTCCCGGGATGCGGTGCGCCACCCTCATGGTGCGAGGGCCACCACATCATTCCGTGGTCCAAAGGTGGGCCCTCCGACATGGACAACCTGGTGCTGCTCTGCGGGTTCCATCACCGACTGCTCCACCACAGCGACTGGGAGATCGAAATGGGGGCAGACCGGCACCCCGTCTTCATCCCGCCCCGGCAAGTCGACTTCGAACGCACACCCATACCCGCGCACAACCAGGCCCGACCCCGAGCGGTCTGACCCCGGCGCGCGACACACATCTGCCGACTCTGCAACAGGACCACGCCTGTTGCAGAGCCGGCATGTCGTCGTGCCAAGCGCCAAACGACCCAGCGCCCAGGCCAGACGGCAGCGAACCGCGTTGTGGTCCCCTTCGATACAGCCGATTCTCCAAGTGGAATCCGGTGTGGTTTCGACCAGGAGTCCAACCACGATCTACGGGTCGACTCGAGCTCTCTCGAGTAGCCGACCTTGCGCAGACCGTCTCCCTTCGCGGCTTCGAACTAGAAGGTGTTGACGTCGTAGAGCCCCAGGAAAAAAATAGCCAGTCCGTCCATCGAAGACGGTGGACTCGTTAACCACTCACGGGCGCGAAGCGCCTACCAGCTCCTCCAGGTACGTGGCGACGGCGTCCTCGTCGTTGCTCGGCAGCACACGGTCAGCCAGCGCCTGGACTTCGGCTATGGCGTTCGACGGGCACAGTGCCGTCCCTGCCCAGGCCAGCATGGGCAGGTCGTTGATCGCATCACCCACGACGGCGACCTCGGACGCTCCGATCCCGTCGACGGCGCACAGTTCGGCTAGTGCACTGGCCTTCGACACACCCGATGCGGCCATTTCGACGTACGGCGCGCCGGAATGTGTCAGCTCGACACCGTCGACGCCGGCGGACAACGCCGTCCGGTACAGGTCTGAACTCGACACCTCCGGGTGTCGGGCGACGATCTTCACCATCGGCTCGTCCAGGTCGGGCAGCAGCTCGGACAGCGACATGTCGTGGGGGTACCGGTGGTGGTCGGCGAAGTCGCACAGCGCGGCGTACGCCGGCTCGGCGACGAAGCGGGTGGGTCCCACGTTCGCGAACACGACACCCGGGAGCAGCGTCCGCACCCTGCTCATTGCGGCCGACGCGGAGGCCATTGCGATCGACGTCGTGGCCGTCACGACTGGGGTGCCGTCGGCGAGGTCGAGGACCACGGCGCCGTTCGCACAGATCGCCCGGCCGCGAAACCCGCACGACTGCGCCAGTTCGTGCACCGAGTGGCGGGCCCGGGCGGTTGCCCAGACGATCTCGATTCCGGACTGCTGTGCCGTCGCCATCGCGTGTGCGGTGCGGGACGAGATCACCCGGTCCGAGCGCAACAGGGTGCCGTCGAGGTCGGTCGCGAGGAGCCGGATTTGCGTCACCCCCGCATGATGCCAGGCCGGGCTTGTTGCGCGCCGGACACCATCACAGTCGATAGCCTGGACACCATGAGTCCTCGAGTACCGCACATCGTGCTGAATTCCGGAACCACCATCCCGCAGCTCGGCCTGGGAGTATGGCAGGCCACCAACAACGAGACCGAACACGCTGTCCGGTTCGCCATCGACGAGGCCGGCTACCGACACATCGACACTGCCGCCGCCTACGGCAACGAGGAGGGGGTCGGGCGCGGCATCTCCGGCTCGGGCGTCGACCGGGAAGATATTTTCCTCACCACCAAGCTGTGGAACTCCGACCAGGGCTACGAGCCGGCGCTGAAGGCTTTCGACGCCAGCCTCGGCCGGCTCGGCCTCGACTACGTCGACCTCTACCTCATCCACTGGCCGCTCCAGGACGACGACCGCATCCTGCGCACCTGGGATGCGATGGAGAAGATCGCCGAATCGGGGAAGGCCAAGGCAATCGGGGTGTGCAACTTCGAGCCACGACATCTGCAACTGTTGGTCGATCGGGGTGGTGTCGTACCCGCCGTCGACCAGGTGGAGCTGCACCCCCATCTCGCGCAGCTGGACATCCGCAAGTACGGCGCCGAACACGGCATCGCGGTGGAGTCGTGGAGCCCGCTGGGCGGCACCAGCAATTCCGGTTGGGGCAGCGACTCGAAGCCCAACACGCTCCTCACCGACCCGATCATCACCCGCATCGGCGACCGACACAGCAAGACTGCGGCGCAGGTCCTGATCCGTTGGCATCTGCAGAACGGGCTGATCGTCATCCCGAAGTCGGTGCACGACGCACGCATCGCCGAGAACATCGACGTCTTCGACTTCGAGCTCACCGAGCAGGACCTCAGCGAGATCGAGACGATGGACGACGGCACACGCGTCGGCGCCCACCCGGACGAGCTGAACATCGGCGCCCCGGAGTAGGCCCTCCGGGCTCGTGCGCCTTTTTGGTTGCTCCAGCTACCAGAAAGGCGCACGGGCGCGAAGCGCCTCACCACTTCACCGGCATCTCCTCCAGCCCGGACACGAAGTTGGCGGGGCGGCGGCGCAACGGGCCGTCGTCGACGAGCGTCATGTCCGGCAACCTCGACAGCAGCTGTTCGAACATGATCCTGGCCTCGAGGCGGGCCAACTGGTTGCCGAGGCAGAAGTGGGTGCCGAAACCGAAGGCGACGTGCGGGTTCGGTCACCGTGCGATGTCGAAGCGGTTCGGGTCGTCGAACACGGTGTCGTCGAAGTTCGCCGATTCGAACAGCAACATCATCTTCTCGCCGCGTCGCAGCTGTGTGCCGAAGAAGTCGACGTCGCGGGTCACCGTGCGGCACATGTTCTTGATGGGCGAGGACCAGCGGAGCATTTCTTCGATGGCCGCCGGAATACCGTCCGGATCGCGCACCAGGCTCGCCTGCTGATCGCGGTGGCGCATCAACTGTTCCATCCCGCCGCTCAGGACGTGCCGCGTAGTTTCGTCGCCGCCGATCAATATGAGCAGGGTCTCTCCGACGATGTCCTCGTCGCTGAGGCGGTGTCCGTCGATTTCGCTGCGCACCAGAATGCTGGTGAGATCGTCCGTCGGATTCTTCCGGCGGTCGGCGATCGTGCGGTGCGTGAATTCGGTGAATGCCACGTAGGCGTTCAGCTGGGCCTGCAGGCTTTCTTCGGTGACGTTGCTGCCAAGTGCATTCATGAGATCGTCGGACCATTGCAGGAAGGTGTCGCGTTCTTCGGGGCGAACACCGAGCATGTCGCCGACCACGGCCATGGGTAGCGGGGCCGCCAGATCACGGACGAAGTCCGCCTCGCCCTTGTCGCACACCGCATCGATCAACTGGTCGCAGATCTCGCGAATCCGGTCGATCTTGGCTTCTACCTTCTTGCGGGTGAAGCCCGCGTTGACCAGGCGACGATGTTGCAGGTGCTGTGGGTCGTCCATGTCGATCATTTGTGGCAGCGGACCGACTCCGGGCCTGATCCCGCCCGCGTTGGAGAACAACTCCGGATCCCGCTCCGCGGTGAGCACCGCTTCGTAGCTGGCCGCCCCGAGGATGCCGTCCGCGCGGTACACCGGTTCGTGGGCGCGCATCCAGGCGTAAGCCTCCCGCGGATCTCCGAGTTCGCCCGAGTAGAACCGCCCGTCGATCAGATCGAATTCCGGCCTGTTCCCCATCGACGTGCTCCTCAGCATTGAATCCTGCGAACCGTGCCCCGATAATAGAACGTGTTCTTACTATGACACAGAGGTATAGCGGCAAGTTCTCGCTGATCGGCGCCTCAGAATTGACACGAGTTCTCACAACTGGAGGTCGGCACGTGGGTAACAACGACGGCGACAGCGGACTCGCCAAGTTGTCGGTGCTCGTCACCGGCGGCGGAAGCGGCATCGGGTTGGGCGTAGCCACGGCGTTGGTGGCAGCAGGAGCGCACATCACGATTTGTGGGCGCAATGGGGAGAAGCTGTCCTCCGCGGCGGCCGGGATCGAGGCCGACAACCCGCCCGGGACCGTCGACACGGTCGTCGCCGACGTCACCGCCGAGGACGAGGTCGTCCGCGCGGTCGCGAAGGCGAGCGAGCGCACCGGACAGCTGGACGGGGTCGTTGCCTGCGCCGGCGGAAACGAAACCGTGGGACCGGTGACGCAGCTCGACGTCGATGCGTGGCGACGGACGGTGGATCTGAACGTCACCGGCACGATGCTGACGATCAAGCATTCCGCACGCGCCCTCGTCGCCGCGGGTGGTGGATCCATCGTGACCATCTCCTCGATCGCCAGCAGCAACACGCACCGGTGGTTCGGCGCCTACGGCCCGTCCAAGGCCGGCGTCGACCACCTCACCCGACTCGCCGCGGACGAACTGGGTGCGTCCCACGTGCGCGTCAACTGCATCCGGCCCGGCCTGACCCGCACCGATCTCGTCGCGCTCATCACCGACGGCGGCCCGGTCCTCGACGACTACATGGCCAACACACCCATTGCCCGAGTCGGTGAAGTGACCGACATCGCCGCCCTCGCCAAGTTTTTACTCGGGCCCGCATCCACGTGGATCACGGGCCAGATCATCAACGTCGATGGTGGCCAGATGTTGCGACGTGGACCCGATTTCCGCTCGATGTTCGAGCCCATGTTCGGTGCGGACGCACTGCGTGGAGTGGTCGCGCCGTGAACTCACATCAGGTGCTGGGCAAGCAAGTCGACATGCCGGTGGAGATTCGGCAGGCGTCGGCATTCACGGCGATGTACTCGGTGCCGACCGGTGCCGCGCAGGAACTGATCGACTACACCGGCCTCGAGATACTGCAGTTCCGGCCCGGACGCGGCATCTGCGCGCTGGTGTTCGTCGACTACGTGGACGGAGATTTGGGCCCCTACAACGAATTCGGCGTGACCTTTCTCGTCCGCGACCACCGAACCGACAGCACCTCGGTCACACAGGATGTGAAGGCTCTGGCCAAGGGCCGGGCAGGTGCCTTGATCCATCGGCTGCCCGTCGACGGTGAGTTCACCCTCGCAGCCGGTAAGGGAATTTGGGGTTTCCCCAAGGTGCTGGCCGATTTCGACGTCGATCACGTCAGCTCCGTCAAGCGGGCGTCGGTCAGCCAGGATGGCCGGCTGATCGCTCAGTTGAGCGTTGCCAAAGGCATGCCGCTTCCCGGTTCCGGTGCCGGTGCCTCCCTTACGGCGTACTCACACCTCGATGGGATCACCCGGTTCACCACTTGGGACATGAACCCGAGTGGTGTCCGATCCCGGCCAGGTGGCGCGGAACTCAAACTGGGCAACCACCCGATTGCCGAAGAACTGCGGTCGCTGGGCCTCCCGAAGCGGGCGTTGGTCACGTCGTCCATCCCCAACCTCCGAATGACCTTCGGCGACGCGCAACCGGTCTGACCGGGAACCCCGTGCTCCAACTCACAACAACGGAGTTCTGTATCGACAGCCATCTCGGCCCTGTGACCCAACGTATTTCACGCCCCTCTGTCACATCACCGACGTGCGGTGAAACGACGTCGCAACACGGTGCGCCGACAGTGTGTGTATGAACGATGCCGCGAGAGAACCCGGAGTTCATGTCAACGCGTGCGAGGCGTGCGGTCGGCTCCCGCACCCCCGCCGCGTCCGCCTGGCACTTGCCAAACTGTGCGCCGTCTTTCCCGTCGAACTAGTGCTCCATGCCTTGGTCGTCCACGTCCACGTGTCCTACCTCGTCACCGTCGCAGTGCTCACCGTCAGCACGACCGTGTTGGTGATCTGGGTCGTCGAGCCGTCCGCGATGAGACTGCTCAGCGGGTGGTTGCACGGCCCGCCCGAGGGGAAGCACAGCCATTTCGCGACCGGACAGTCGCTCTGGCGCATCCGCGTCCGGGTGAGCGACCGCCCGGGACAGCTCGAATCGCTTGCCCACAACCTTGCGAATCTCGACGCGAACATCCTCACGGTGCATGTCCATCACCTCGAGGGTGGGTCGCTCGACGAGTTGATTGTCGGCGCGTGCCGGGACACGTCACCGGACGCACTGTCGACTGCCGTCGAGTCCGCGGGCGGCCTCGACGTCGGCGTCTGGCCCGCTTCGGCGCTCGCGTTGATCGACGGCCAGACCAAGGCGTTGACGTTGGCGGCGCGGGTGGCGGCCGATCCGTCCGAGCTCCCCCTGTCTATCGCAGAACTTCTCGGCGCGCAGTACGTCGACACGGTCAGCGACCGGACCCGCTCGAACGCCCACCCCGCCAACACGGCGTTCCTCGAAATCCCGGTCCGTGACGGTGACATGCTCGTCTTCACACGGGCTGTCGACGAGCCGTTCACGCCAGCCGAGGTGGCCCGTGCGCAACGCCTGAGTGAGCTTGCGCAACAGACGAATTCTGTTCCACCGCTCAGCTGACCGAGAATTGTCGCTAGAGCGACACCGTCGACACTGTCTCATCCTCCGACCACACCGGACGCCGATCGAGCACGGTGCCAAGACCGAGAACAGCGAGAGCACCCACCGTGAGTGCGGCACCCATCCAGATCGGCGAGGTGAATCCGAGTCCCGCAGCGATGGTCATGCCACCGAGCCACGCGCCGAGTGCGTTCCCCACGTTGAAGGCGGCGATATTCGCGCCGGACGCCATAGTGGGAGCTTCCTTCGCATAGTTCATGATGCGCATCTGCAGTCCCGGCACGGTCGCAAATCCGAATGCACCCATCAGAAACAGTGCGGCGACGGTCATGGGCTTGTTGTCGGCGGTGAGAGCGAAAACGACGAGGACCACGGTCAGCACCGCAAGAATGGTGATCAGTGTGCGGGTCAGTGCCTTGTCCGCGGCACGCCCACCGAGGAAGTTGCCGACGAACAAGCCGCCACCGAAGAGGACGAGTAGCCACGGAACACTGGTGGAGGCGAATCCACCGACCTCGGTGAGGGTGAAGGCGATGTAGGTGAAGGCACCGAACATGCCGCCGAACCCGAGGATCGTGACGGCGATCGAAAACCACACCTGGGGTGAGCGGAAGGCGCGCAGTTCGCCGCGAAGTCCGGCTGAGGCAGGATCGCTCGGACGATCCACCGCCGGCACCAGGGTCGCGATCCCGATCAGTGCGATCACACCGATGACGGTGATGGCCCAGAAGGTCGAACGCCATCCGAACTGCTGACCGAGAAAGGTACCGAAGGGGACTCCGAGAACGTTGGCAACGGTGAGTCCGGCGAACATGGTCGCAATGGCGCCCGCCTTCTTGCTTGCGGGGACCAGATCTGCCGCCAGCACGGAGCCGATGCCGAAGAACGCGCCGTGACACAGGGCGGCGAGAACCCGGCCGGCCATCATGACCTCGTAGGTCGGGGCCAGCGCCGACAGCAGATTTCCGCCGATGAACAACACCATCAGTAGTTGGAGGACACGCTTGCGGTCGAAGCGTGTGACGGCCGCGGTGATGACGATGGCTCCGACTGCCACCGACATGGCATAGCCGGAGATGAGGTAACCGGCCGCCGATTCGCTGACCTGAAAGTCAGCCGACACTTCCGGCAGCAGTCCCATGATGACGAACTCGGTGAGTCCGATACCGAAACCGCCCATGGCGAGGGCGAGTAGGCCCAGTGGCATCGCAGCCACCCCTTTCGTACAGACTCGAAGAATGCGAGCGAGCGCTTTAATCACGCGCCTGCAGTAGTTGCAGGCGCGGGATAAATAGTTGCATACGCGCTCTATGTGCGCAAGCTGGTAATCTTGGTATGGAGCCGCACAACAGGAGGTTGGTCAGTGGCAGTCGCCGATGATGCCGTCGAGATCCGTTCACAAGGGTGGCGCACACTCGCCGCCCTGCACGGACTGCTCGAGTCGGAGCTCGAACGTGCACTGCAGCGCGACCACGACCTCTCCGTGGTCGAATACACGGTGCTCGACGCCCTGAACCGTCAGGACGGCTGGCATATGCGGATGGCGCAGCTCGCGCGGGCCGCGGCGCTCAGCAGCAGTGCCACCACCAGGTTGGTGAATCGATTGGAGAACCGGGGCCTACTCACCCGCATTCTGTGCGACGACGACCGTCGCGGTATCTATACCGAGCTCACACCTGCGGGCCGAGCCGCATTGGACGCGGCGCGCCCCACTCACGATGCCACGCTGGAAGCGGCGCTCGATCAGGCTGCCGAGGTTCCCGAGCTCGCCCATCTCGCCCGTGTCCTGCACGAGCTGCCCGGGTGAGCGGCGACGCGCGCATCGGCACGCGTCGCCGCCCACCGGAGGTCAGCCGAGCGGCGTGAAGTCGCGCGACGCGATGTAGTCGGGCCGGGGACGCGCAGCGGCGAACGGCTCGACGAGAGTGTTCTCGACGCTGTTGAACACGAGGAAGATGTTCGACCGCGGGAACGGCGTGATGTTATTTCCCGACCCGTGCATCACGTTGGAGTCGAACCACAGCGCGGTGCCCGCAGCGCCGGTGAACTGCTCGATCCCGTACTCCGCGGCCATGTCGGTCACATCCTCCCGCCGAGGAACCCCGACTTCCTGGGAGACCAGCGAGGACGCGTAGTTGTTCTCCGGTGTGGCGCCTACACACTGGACGAAACTCTTGTGCGATCCGGGCATCACCATCAGCGAGCCGTTGAACGGGAAGTTCTCCGTGAGCGTGATCGAACAGCTGACCGTCCGGGGAATCGGGAGGCCGTCCTCGGCGTGCCAGGTCTCGAAGTCGGAATGCCAGTAGAAACCCGTGCCCTTGAAACCGGGCATCGAGTTGATCCGGCTCTGGTGGATGTAGACGTCGGAGCCGAGGAGTTGCCGCGCGCGATCGAGGATTCTGCCGTCGCGAACGAGTTCGGCGACCATCGCACTGCACCGGTGGACGTCGAAAACGGAACGGACCTCGTCCGTGCCGCGTTCGGTGATGACCCGCCCGCTCTCGCGAATCTGCGCGTCGTGGGACAGCCGGTCGAGCTCCTCACGGTAGACGGCGACCTCGTCCGCGCCCAGCAGGTTCTCGACGATGGTGAAACCTCGGGCCTCATGACGCTCGAGCGCGGCGGCGTCGAAGGGGCCGTCGGAGGGCGTTCCCCATACAGCAGGTTCACTGCGCGCGATCATGGACGGCTCGGTGCTGATCCGGGTCGGGTAGTGGTCGCGGCTGTTCGTCTGTTCCTGGATCTCAGCTACCTGAGTCATATGCCCTCCTCGGCGCGTTCCTCTACTTCGGTGTTCTACGAGGACAAAGTCCTCTGATCGGCGCGCAGGCGCTGAACGGCATCGTCGAGATGCTCGGCCAGTAATTCCTGCACCTCTTCACGTGTACCCGTTCTGATCGCTTCTCGCAGCTCGTCGTGTTCTTGGGCCTGCTCCCGAATGTCCTCATAGGTGGTCTGCAGGGCGCCCAGGCACATCCGCGTCTCGATCAGCAAGGTCCGGGCCGCACGAACCAGCCGGGGACTCGACGCACTTTCCACCAGAACCTGATGAAACAGCTGGTCGGCGTCCGATACGGCGGCGGCGCCACCCCGCTCGGCGGCGGCCTTCATCGCGATGACAGGTGCTTCGAGAGCGCGATAGACGTCCTCCCTCAGCCCGTCGTCGAAAATCATCTCGAGCGCACCTCGCTCGATCACCGATCGGCTCCGATAGACGTCGACGACGTCGTCGAGGGTCAGCTCCGTCACGAAGATGCCCCGGTGACGGATGCTGTGAAGGATTCCCTCGGACACCAGCCTCTGCATGGCCTCGCGTAGCGGCCCGCGCGACACCTGGAAGTGCGCGGCCAGATCCGCCTCCCCCAGCTGCGTGCCGGGCTCGAGTGCGCCCTTCATGATGGCGTCACGCAGACGATCCGCGATGAACTCGGCAGTCGATTGACGACTGACGGGTTCCAAGTCAGTCAGAGCCATGACTGTGGCCTTTCTCGAACAAGGTTCCTAACGACGGATGCACCGCCGTGTGGCCCGCGAGGCGCAGGCCTTCCCAGATGGTCACCTGGTTTGCCGTGAGGACCGGCTTGCCGAGGCGCTGCTCGAGAGTACTCAGCGCGCCCAGCGTCCTCATCGCCGTATCGGGGATGAGGAGTGCTTCCGAATCCGGGTGATCGTTTTCGACCGCAAGCTCGACCACTTCCTCCGGGCTCAGCAATCCGACTTCGGCGGCGGTATCGATGCCGGCGCTCGACATGGACAGCACCTCGACGCCGGCAGCGGCGAGGAAGTCGACGAACAACTTCGCGACGTCCTCCGGGTAGCTCGCGGCCACCGCGACGCGGGTGATCCCGAGGGCAGCCAGCGCGTGGACGAACGCGAAACTGGTGCTGGACGTGGGCACACCGGTGGCCGCGGCGAGGGCATCGGCCTGTTGCTTCGCGCCGTCGGGTCCGTAGACGAAGCTGCCCGAGGTGCACGCCCACACGACGGCGTCCGGCTTCTGCTCCGCAAGGAGGGCGGCGCCGCCGGCGAGCTTCTCGGGACTGCCGAGGTCCAGCAGTTCGGGCACGGCGTGCAGGTCGGTGCCGTAGATGTGCACGACCGGCAGGTCTACCCCGAGCATGTCCGCGGCGAACGGGTAGTCGTCCTCGGCCGCGTGGTCGGGGTAGATGAATCCCACGGTGGGGGCCTGGAGGCGGGTCATGCGTTCTCCTCTGCGGGGGTCGGGGGGTCGGATCAGAAGACGTTGCGGAGCCATTTGCCGGGTCCGGACATCGGGAGCTTCATCCGGCCGAGGCATGCCCAGATCGTGAGCTGATTGGCGGTGAGGACGGGTTTACCGAGCTCCGCCTCGAGCGGGGCGATCACGTCGTAGGTGGGGAGATTGGTGCAGCTGACAAAGATGGCTTCCGATTTCGGGTCGTCGGCGGCGATGATGCGTTCGGCGATCGTCCGGTAGTTGACCTTCCAGATTCCGCCGCCGAGTCCGAGGTGATCGGACCGCACCACGTCGGTTCCCGCCTCGTGCAGAAAACTGTGCAGCCGTTCGGTCAGCGCCGCGTCGTAGGGGGTGATCACCGAGACCTTGCTCAGCTCGAGGTGTTCGATCGCCTCGAGGAGGGCGCCCGACGTCGTGATCGCGTGCTGGGCGCCTGCCTCACAGATGGCGTCGCACAGCTTCCGTTCGTGCGCAATGCCCTTGATGAAACTGCCGGACGTGCAGAGGTAGGCGACGACTTCGGGTTCCACATGCATCACGTCACGGGTTGCTGTCATGAGATGCCGGCGCTCGGACACCAGTTCTGCCATCTCCAGGCTCACCGGAACCGGTTCGTAAGGGGTGCGCGCGAGGTGCAGGCTCACCTCGAGCGGCGCCCATCGCCACAGCTCGCGTTCGAGCGCCAGGTCGAACGGGGCGATGATGCCGATTCCTCGCTGCGCAATTGGCCCTTCGAATTCGGGAATGTTCAGTTCCAATACCGGGCCTCACCTTCGCTTCGGCAACGCCTGAGCCTTTTCGGATTGTTGACAATCATACGAGCTACTCTTACGGTGTCAACGTGAGTCGAAAACCGATCGTCGCGGTGCTCCATGCGCAGGTCCTGCCGCGGAACGACCTCATGGCGCCGGTCGACTCGCGCGCCGAGGTTCGCTACACGGACGAGGCTGGGTTGGCGCGCGCGCTCGACGGTGCCGACGTCTTGTTCCTCTACGACTTCCTGAGCGGCGCCGTCCCGGCAGCCTGGCACGCGGCCGACTCGCTGCAGTGGCTCCACATCGCCGCCGCCGGGGTAGACCCGGTGATGTTTCCCGAGGCCCGCGACAGCGACGTCACCATCACCAATTCACGGGGCGTGTTCGACGGCGCCATCGCCGAGTACGTACTGGCGCAGATCCTTTCGTTCGCCAAGGACCTTCCCGGATCGATACGGTTGCAGCAGTCCCACACCTGGAAACACCGGGAGTCCGAACGCATCGCGGGGCGCACCGCGTTGATCGTCGGCACCGGTCCCATCGGACGTGCGGTGGCCCGACTGCTCCGCGCTGCCGGAATGACAGTCCGCGGATCGGGGCGCCGGGGGCACGAATCCGATCCCGACTTCGGCGTCGTTCTGCCGGCGGACGACCTGCCCGCACAGCTCACCGACGCAGACTACGTCGTCGCAGTGGCGCCGCTCACCGAACAGACACGGCACATGTTCTGCGCAGAGACTTTCGCGGCGATGAAGCCGGGGGCACGGTTCGTCAACGTCGGCCGCGGCGAACTCGTCCGCACCGACGACCTGGTCGAGGCGCTGCGGTCGGGGACGATCGCCGGCGCCGCACTCGACGTGTTCGACTCCGAACCGCTGCCGGCGGACCACCCGTTGTGGGACATGCCGAATGTTTCGATCACGCCACACAATTCGGGTGATTTCGCCGGGTGGCGCGATGCGCTGGTTACCGTGTTCACCGACAACTTCGAACGATGGGTCGCGGGGCACCCCCTCGAGAACGTCGTAGACAAGCAGCTCGGGTACGTCCCGAGCCGCTGAAGCAGGGGCCGACCGTCCAGGATGAAGGAGTCTCCATGAATCCCACCGACATGACCGCCGTCGAACTGGTCACGGCCTACTCGTCCGGAGAGCTGTCGCCCGTAGAGGCAACGCAGGCGATTCTCGACGCCATCACCGAGCGTGACCGCGACATCAATTCGTACAGCCTCGTCGACGCGGAACGAGCTCTCGCCCAGGCGAAGAAGTCGGAGGAGCGCTGGAACACCGGCTACTCCAAGGGCCTGCTCGACGGAGTCCCCATCTCCATCAAGGACATCTTCCTCACCGACGGATGGCCGACGCTCCGCGGTTCCCAGGCGATCGACGAGGATCAGCCGTGGAATGTGGACAGTCCTGTCGCGGCCCGGCTCCGCGAAGACGGGATGGTCTTTCTCGGCAAGACCACCACTCCCGAGATCGCGTGGAAAGCGGTCACCGACAGCGCCCTGTGCGGAATCACCCGCAACCCCGCCGATCCGACCAAGACGGCCGGTGGTTCCTCCGGGGGCAGCGCGGCGGCGGTGGCAGCCGGTCTCGGCCCCTGTTCGGTGGGCACGGACGGCGGCGGCAGCGTGCGCATTCCCGCGTCGTTCTGCGGGGTGGTCGGCTTCAAACCCACTCACGGGCGGATTCCGTTGTTCCCGGCGAGCCCGTTCGGGCCGCTGGCACACGCCGGTCCCCTCACCCGAACCGTGGAGGACGCCGCCCTGCTGATGGACATCATGTCGCTGCCCGACCCCCGCGACCCCACGTCACTCGCCCCCTTCCCCACCACTTTTCGTGGTGAGATCGGCCGCGACGTCGTCGGACTCGGTGTCGCCTACTCGCCGACACTCGGCTACGTCACCGTCGATCCGGAAGTGCGGGCGATCGTCGATCGGGCGGTCCGGTATCTCGACTCGGCCGGTCTTCCGGTCACTGCAGCCGATCCGGGATTCACCGACCCCCTCGACGCTTTCGAGCTCCTCTGGGCGGCCGGTGCGGCCGCGATGTTGAAGAACTTCCCCGAAGGTGCGCGGGACAAGGTCGATCCAGGGCTGGCACGGGTGTGGGAGCGCGGCGAGACGTTCAGCGCCGTCGACTATCTCGACGCACGGGCGGTTGCCGCGGACGTCGGCATCACGATGGGCAAGTTCCACTTCAACCACAACGTGCTGCTCACGCCCACCGTCCCCATTCCCGCATTCGAGGCCGGATACGACGTCCCACCGGGCAGTGACCTCACTAGCTGGCCCCAATGGACCCCGTTCTCCTACCCGTTCAACCTGACGCAGCAGCCGGCGATCAGCATCCCCGTGGGCAAGACCACCGCGGGACTACCTGTCGGGCTGCAGATCGTCGGACCGCGGCATTCGGACGACCTCGTACTCGCAGTCGCACGGTTCGCCGAGCACGTGCTGGGCTGAATTCGATCCGCGGACCTTCGCAGCGCGTCGCACCTTCCTCAACCGGCGCGATGCGTACGGAAGGTCCGCGGATCGGGGTCCGGCGGTGTCAAGCCCGGGCAAAGCTCATTGTTTCGCCCTCGACTCCGCGCATCCACAGGTCGTTGCACGCCGCCGCCAATTCGGGGAGGCCGTCCTCGATGGCGGCGAACACATTGCCCGGCACCCATCCGACGTCACCGTTGAGCAGTAGGTTGTTGCGGCCGTAGAAGATCGCCAGGTCGGTGGCACCCTGTTCGGCGTGTGCCTCCGAGCCGGGCTCGTACCCGTAGGCGGAGTTCCCGATCTCCCAGGGTTCGAAGTCGAAGAGGCACACGTCGCCGGGAATCGGTGTGACGGTGGGGTTCTCGCGGTGCGGCGCCGCGGTGATGCGCGGGATCAAGGTGTACACCTCGTTCCGCGCGTACTTGGCATGGTAGGCGTCCCCGCTCTGCGGAAGCGCGTTCCACACCGCGTCACAGGTGCGCGGGGCGTCGTCGTCGAGAAGTCGGGCGCGACACGTCACGCCGCGCTTGTCCAGAGTAATGGTGATGTAGCGGGCCACGTTTCCTCCTTCGTAGCCCCTGTGAGTACTTATTAACCGCGGGCGGTTTGTGCTGTCTACGTTGATATGAGACACGGGTGTCTACGTAGATGCGAGACAGATTTTAGGCGGGTTGGAGTTGTCCTTGGTAGCGCTTGGTGTGGTCGAGGTGTAGGTGTCCGATCACGTTGCCGTCGGCGGTGTAGGCGGTGACGTGGTCGTCGTCGTGGAGCAGGGTGATGGTCTGCCCGGCTCTGCGCCGGCCGACGCTCAGTCGGGTGTGGGAGTCGATGCACACGGTGCCGGCGGAGGAGACGATCAGGGCGTGCACGGTGGCGTCGTGTTGGATCGGAAGTGCTTGTGGCCCACCGAGGAGTGGCGCGTTCTGCCAGGCCTGCAGTGGCGGCATCTTGACCGCACTGTGCGGGCGGTCGGTGTTGTAGAACCGCTGGTAGGTGTCGCAGAGCTGCTGCAGTTCGATCAGAGTGGTCGGTTGGGTGGGGTGAGTGGCCAACCATTGCTTGAAGGTGCGGTGGTGGCGTTCGACCTTCCCGCAGGTCTGTGGGTGGTATGGGGTGGAGTGGATCAGCCGCGCCCCGGCCCGCTTCACGACCCGGGTGAAGCCCGAGGTGCCGCCCTTGGTGCGGCGGGAGGTGAACGCGCTGCCGTTGTCGGCGAGTACCAGTGCCGGAACCCCGAAGTCGGTGAACGCGGCGGTGATCGCCGCGATCGCCCCGGCGGCGGTCTCGGCGTCCGCGACCCGGGTGGCGACCAGGGTGCGGGTGCAGTCGTCGAGGACCTCGAAGACGGTGGCCTTGGCTCCGGTCGCCAACCGAACTTCGGTGGCGTCGATCTGATAGCAGTCGCGGGGTTTGCGGTAGCAGAACCGGCGGTAGGACGATTTCGGGCGTTTCTTCGGCTCGGGGACGACCAGGTGGTAGCGGGAGAGGATCTTGTTGATCGTGGCCCGGGACGGGATGGTCCAGCCCTGCTCGGACCAGTGTTGTTTCTCGGCGACCGCGTTCAGGTGGTAGGCGATGGTGTCGGCGCCGCGCTCGTGATGGGGCAGGTTGAGGCGAAGCCGCACGATCTCGGCCTCCACCTCCCACGCGGTGGCGTGTGGGCAGGAGGTGGGCCGGCGGGACCGGGCGGTCCACCGGCCGTCCTCCTCGATCCGTTTCTTGTGCCGGTAGGCGGTGGCGCGGGAGATCCCGTGGTCGGTGCACCAGCGGGCGAAGTTCCCGTCGAACATGTCGGCGCCGGTGGTCTGCGAGACCACCAGCAGGGCGTGTAGCAGTTCCATGACGGCTTCCGTTCCGGTCATGAACCAAGTCCACGACCAGTCAGGTGCCTCATACCTCAATCGACAGCAGCGTGTCTCACATCTGGGTGGACATCATCTGTCTCACATGTCCCCAGACTCAACAAACCGCGGGCGGTTGATAAGTACTCACAGGGGGTTACACCTTGTCGAGCACCTCGGACCAGATCGCGAGCGCGTCTTCGACCTGCTGCTCGGACACGATGAGCGGTGGGACCATGCGTACCACGTTCATGTGGGCGCCGCAGGTCAGCAGGAGCAGGCCCTTCCGAGCGGCCAATTGCTGGGCGGCGGTCGCCGTCGCGCGGTCCGGCGTTCCGTCGGGCGCGGTGAATTCACTACCGACGAGCAGTCCCAGTCCCCGCACGTCCCCGACGCCCGCACCGGCGGTGCGGCGAGCACCCTCGAGGAGCTGCGCCCCTCGCTCCGCAGCGTTGGTGACAAGACCCTCCTTCTCGATCACCTCGAGCGTCGCGACCGCGGCAGCGCAGGACACGGCGTTGCCGCCGTACGTTCCGCCCTGCGAGCCCGGCCATCCCTTGGCCATGAGTTCGGCCGACGCCGCGATCCCCGACAACGGGAACCCGCTGGCGAGGCCCTTGGCGATGGTGATGATGTCGGGCCGGACGTCGAAATGCTGGTGCCCGAAGAACTTGCCGGTGCGGCCGAATCCGGTCTGAATTTCGTCGATGACGAGGAGGATTCCGTACCGGTCGGCGCGCTCGCGCAGTCCGTGGAAGAACGTCGTGTTGCCGGGCACGTAGCCGCCCTCACCGAGTACCGGCTCGACCACGAAAGCCGCGGTCTCGTTCGGCGCGGTGAGCGTGGCGAAGATGTAGTCCAGCTCCTTCAGCGCGAAGGCCGTGGCTTCCTCCTCCGACCAGCCGTAGCGGTAGGCGTTGGGGAACGGGGCAACGTGGACACCGCCCATCAGCGGGCTGAACCCGGCCGA
This sequence comes from Rhodococcus sp. WAY2, assembly GCF_009859915.1. Lineage (NCBI taxonomy): Bacteria > Bacillati > Actinomycetota > Actinomycetes > Mycobacteriales > Nocardiaceae > Rhodococcus > Rhodococcus sp. WAY2. The sequence continues at coordinate 893,753 of NZ_CP046572.1, read as the reverse complement.
GAACCGGGTACCCGAGGTGGTCATCGTCGCCGTCGCCACAGTGCGGCCGTGGAAGCCACCGTGAAAGACGATCACGTTCGGCCGGCCGGTCGACTGACGGGCGAGGCGCAGGGACGCCTCCACTGCCTCACTTCCCGAGTTCGCGAAGAACAGCGAGTCGAGGTTCTCGGGCAGCACCGCGCCGAGCCGCTCCGTGAGTTCGAGCAACGGCTGGTGCATGACCGTCGTGTACTGGCCGTGGATGAGCGAGCCGACCTGCCGGCGGGCAGCCTCGACGACGTGGGGGTGGCAGTGGCCGGTGCTGGTTACCCCGATTCCCGCGGTGAAGTCGAGGTAACGGCGGCCGTCCGTGCCGTAGAGGTAGCACCCTTCACCGTGGTCGACCGTCACGGGTGTGGCTTGTGCGAGCAGCGGAGATAACCGAGTCACGAGAACCCTCCCACGCGTAGATGCCGCCGTCGTGCCGCAGCAATTTGCATTGTCAGATTGTTGACAATCTGTATATCATGGGCGGCATCACTTCGGCAACGGAGAATGGGGAAGAAACATGCTCGAGGAAGCAGCAATTCGTTCGGTCCAGACCGGTCTCTTCATCGGTGGGAAGTGGCGTGACAGCGCCCGCACCATGCCGGTCCACGACCCGTCGACCGGACAGATCCTGTGCACGGTCGCCGATGCCGACGCGGCGGAGGCCCGCGAGGCGCTCGACGCGGCGGTGGCGGCGCAACCGTCGTGGGCCGCCACCACTCCCCGCGAACGCAGCACCATCCTCATGAACGCGCACCGCCTGCTGCTCGACAACACCGATCGGCTCGCACTCGTCATGACCCTCGAGATGGGTAAGCCGCTCACCGAGGCGCGCGGCGAAATCGCCTACGCAGCCGAGTTCTTCCGGTGGTTCGCCGAGGAAGCAGTCCGTATCGACGGCGGTTACATGACCGCACCCGGAGGTGGGTCGCGTTTCGTGGTGACCCGGCAGCCCGTCGGACCGAGCCTGCTCATCACTCCGTGGAACTTCCCCATGGCGATGGGGACCCGCAAGATCGGGCCGGCCATTGCTGCCGGATGCACGTCGGTGATCAAGCCCGCCGCGCAGACTCCACTCTCCATCCTCGCCCTCGCCGACATCCTCACCGAAGCCGGACTGCCCGATGGTGTGGTCAACGTGGTGACCACCTCTCGCCCGGACGAGGTGATCAGTCCGCTGATCCTCGACGGCCGCGCCCGCAAGCTGTCGTTCACGGGATCGACGGCGGTGGGCAAGCACCTCCTCGAACTGTGCGCGCGCACGGTGATGCGCACTTCGATGGAACTCGGCGGGAACGCGCCGTTCCTCGTCTTCGACGACGCGGATCTCGACGACGCCGTCGACGGCGCCATGGCGGCGAAGATGCGCAACATCGGCCAAGCCTGCACGGCCGCGAACCGAATACTCGTGCACAGTTCGGTAGCCGAGGAGTTCACGCGCAAGCTCACACAGCGGATGGAGGCACTGCCCGTCGGGCGCGGTACCGAGGACGGCGTCGTGGTCGGACCGCTGATCGACGAGGCGGCAGTGGCGAAGGTGAGCACTCTCGTCGCAGACGCGGTCGGGCGCGGCGCCTCCGTCCTCACCGGTGGCGAACCACTCGATCGTCCCGGCAACTTCTATCCGGCGACCGTACTGACGGATGTGCCGGACGACGCCGAGATGTGCCACAACGAAATTTTCGGGCCCGTGGCGGCGATCAGCACCTTCGACACCGAGGCGGAGGCGATCGAGCGGGCCAACGACACCCCGTACGGCTTGGTGGCCTATGTCTACACCGAGAACCTGAAACGCGGGTTGCGAGTCAGCGAAGCCCTCGAAACGGGAATGGTGGGCCTCAACCAGGGAGTCGTGTCCAACCCGGCGGCACCGTTCGGCGGGGTGAAGGAATCCGGGCTGGGCCGCGAGGGTGGGCTCACCGGCATCGACGAGTTCCTCGAAACCAAGTACATCGGAGTCGCGATGTGAGCGCGACTCCGGCCGGCAGGTGCCCTACAGCCAGGTGTCTTCCGACGACGTCGTGAGAAAAGCCTCGAGGTCGTCACGCCACGGCGCAGGCACAGTTTTGTCGGGTTCGATGCCCGTGTACTGCCCGCGGTAGAACAGCAGGGGTCGCTCCTCGCGGATCTCGCTGAGCGAAGACACGCGGCCGAACACCACCCAGTGATCGCCACCGTCGTGCACGGTCTCGAGTGTGCAGTCGATGTGGGCGAGCGAACCCGTGAGAATGGGTGAGCCCAACGGCGACTCCGTCCAGTCGATCCCGGCGAACTTGTCCGGGTCGCGGGACCCGAATCGCGCGCACGTCGACTGCTGCTCCTCGGCGAGCACGTTCACACAGAAGATGCCACTGCGTTCGATGGCCGCCCACGACCTCGACGTCTTGGTGGGACAGAACAGCACGAGCGGGGGCTCGAGGGACAGCGCGGCGAAGGACTGGCACGCGAAACCTACCGGTGTGCCGTCGTCGGTCGTGGTGATGATGGTGACACCCGTACAGAACTGACCCAGCACCGTGCGGAACCGGCGCGGGTCGATCGCCTGCTCCGCAAGGTCCGCACTGTCCGCCCTCTCGCTCACGACTGCATCCCGACACCGAAGTCGTGACCCCACAGACTGACCGCCGTGCTCTCTCTCGCCACCCAGCTCTCGTCTTCGACCTGTCTTCCCTCGCAGCCGAACTCGATGTCGAAGCCGCCTGGGGTCTTCATGTAGAACGAGAGCATGAGGTCGTTGACGTGGCGGCCGAGGGTCGCCGACATCTTCACCTTCTTCCGCAGTGCGCGGTCGAGGCAGAGCCCGACATCGTCGGAGTTCTCCACCTCGATCATGAGGTGCACGATCCCGCTGGGCGTGGGCATCGGCAGAAACGCGAGGCTGTGGTGGCGCGGATTGCAGCCGAAGAACCGCAGCCACGCCGGTTTCCCGTCGGCCGGCCGCCCGACCATCTGCGGCGGCAATCGCATGGAGTCGCGCAGACGGAACCCGAGGACGTCGCGGTAGAAGCGCAGCGAAGCGTCGTCGTCTGTGGTGGAAAGGACGACGTGGCCGAGCCCCTGTTCGCCGGTGACGAATTTGTGCCCGTAGGGGCTGACCACGCGGCGGTGCTCGAGGGCCGCACCGTGGAATGCCTCCAGTGTGTTGCCCGACGGGTCCTCGAAGGTGATCAGCTCGTCTACCCTGCGATCCTGCAGTTGCTCGGCCGTTCCCTCCTTGAAGGGCACGCCTGCCGTCGAGAGGTTGTTCCGGACCTGTTCGAGCTCTGCGGCATTCGCGGTTTCCCATCCCGACACCGACAGTCGGTCGTGGTCGCCGGGGAAGATGACGAGCCGAGCCGGAAAGTCGTCCATCCGCAGATACAGGGCATCGGGGTTGTTGCCTTTCCCCTCGACCATGCCCAGAACTTTGAGTCCGTACTCACGCCACGCGGCCATGTCGGTGGCTTCGATACGCATGTATGCCAGTGACCGAATACCCATCACTTGCCCCCGTCCAGGAGGAAATCGGCTGCCAATCGGTTGAATTCGTCGAACTTCTCGAGCTGCGCCCAGTGCCCGCACCCACCGAACACGTGCAGTTGCGCGCGCGGGATCAGCTTGAGTGCCACCAGCGCCCCGTCGAGCGGATTGACCCGGTCCTCTCGTCCCCAGATCAACAGGACCCGCTGACGGAGCTTGTACGCGTCCCGCCACAGCATGCCCTGCTCGAAGTCCGCGGAGGAGAACGACTTCCCCATCGCCTTCGCCGCCGCCAGCGACTCCGGGGTACTTGCTGCAGCAAAGCGTTCGTCCACCAATTCGGGGGTGATCAATTTCTGGTCGAACACCATGATGCGCAGAAACGCCTCGAGGTTTTCGCGGGTGGGCTCGTAGCTGAACTTGCCGAGGTTTTTGACGCCCTCGGTCGGGTCGGGGGCGAACAGGTTGACGCTCAACCCGCCCGGGCCCATCAGGACGAGACGTCCTGCGCGGTCGGGATAGTCGAGAGCGAACCGCACTGCGGCACCGCCACCGAGGGAATTGCCGAGCAGGTGGACGCGTCCACTGATGTCGAGGGTGCCGAGCAGATCGTTCAGCGCCGAGGCGCTGTGCACGAAGTACTGCGGGTGCTCGGTGGGCTTGTCAGACAACCCGTAACCCGGTTGATCAACCGCCAAGACGTGGAACTTTTCGGCAAGAACCGGAATGTTTCTCGCAAAGTTCGACCACGACGACGCGCCGGGTCCACCGCCGTGCAGCAGCACGATCGTGGGGCCGTTCCCGACGCCGGCCTCGTGATAGTGCAGTCTCAGGTCGGGCCGTACCTGCGCGAACTTCGATGTGGACTCGAACGTGAGGGCTTCCTCGGTCGTCGTCACGTGTTCTCCTAAACCATCGTGTCCGTGATCGGCAAACCGAATTCACCGGTCCCGTACATGACGTAGGCCCGCTCGGGATCATTCGCCGCGTGCACGCGTCCGGCATGCGCGTCTCGCCAGAAACGCTGCAACGGTGTGCCGTTGGCCAGCGCCGTGGCACCGGAACTCTCGAACAGCTTGTCGATCGACGAAATGGCCCGGCCCGTGGCGCGTACCTGGTCACGTCGCGCGCGGAGACGGAGCTCGAAAGGCACGTCGCGCCCCGCGAGAAGACACGCATACTCGTCGGCCACGTTGCCCGACAGCTGCCGCCAGGCGGCGTCGATGTCGCTGGACGCCTCGGCGATCCGGACCTTGGCGAACGGATCGTCCTTTGCCTTCTCACCGGCGAATGCTGCGCGGACACGCTTGCCCTGATGCTCGACGTGTGCGTCGTACGCGCCGTAGGCCATACCGACGATCGGAGCGGAAATCGTGGTCGGATGAATCGTCCCCCACGGCATTTTGTACACCGGGGCGGTGTTCTGCTCGAGCCCCGGAGCTGTCAGGTTGCTCATCGCCTTGAAACTCAGGAAGCGGTGGCGGGGAACGAACACGTCCTTCACCACCACCGTGTTGCTGCCGGTTCCCCTCAGTCCCACCACGTTCCACACGTCGTCGATGCGATAGTCCTCGCGGGGAATGAGGAAGCTGCCGAAGTCGACCGGCCGCCCGTCCTTGATCACGGGACCACCGAGCACTGCCCAGCTGGCGTGGTCACACCCGGACGACCATGCCCAGGCACCGTTCACCGTGTAACCACCGTCGACCACCTGGCCGGCGCCCATCGGGGCGTAGGAGGACGAGATGCGCACATCGGTATCCTTGCCCCACACGTCTTCCTGCGCCTGCTGGGTGAAGAGACCGAGATGCCAGTTGTGAACTCCGATGATCGACGAGACCCATCCGGTGGAGCCGCAGGCACTCGCGATCTTCCGCACCGCGGAGTAGAACAGCACCGGATCGGCCTGGAAGCCGCCCCACTGCTCCGGCTGAAGCAGTTTGAAGAAGCCGGACTCCTGGAGTGCCTTGATCGATTCGTCGGGGATGCGACGTAGATCCTCGGTTTCCTGCGCACGCTCGCGCAGTGTCGGCAGTAGCGCCTCGAGCCGCTGCATCACCTCGTGACTGTCATGGTCACCCACAGGACGCTCCTGTCTCGTCGATGGTTCACTCACTCTCTGAGACTAGAACACGTTCCCATTTCTGTCGAGACTCAGGGAAAGACGCAGTTCGACGGCCCAGCGCTCGAAGAAAGCCGCTCGAAATCTGGCGAATCGTGGGGAACTTCTATAACGTGTTCTACTGACAGCATGAAGGGATGTGAGGGCACAATGGCGCAGATTCGCGAGATCGATGTAGGCACTGTCCAGACCCGCTTCGCGCGTGGTTGGCACTGCCTCGGCTTGACCAAGACATTCAAGGACGGCAATCCGCATTCGGTCCTGGCTTTCGGCACCAAGCTCGTAGTCTTCGCCGACAGCAAAGGCGAACTGAAAGTTCTGGACGCCTACTGCCGTCACATGGGCGGCGACCTCTCCCAGGGTTCGGTCAAGGGCGATTCCGTGGCGTGCCCGTTCCACGACTGGCGCTGGGGTGGCAACGGCAAGTGCACGAGCATTCCCTACGCACGCCGGGTGCCGCCGATCGCGCGCACGCGGTCGTGGACCACGCTGGAACGGAACGGACAGCTCTTCGTCTGGAACGACCCCGAGGGCAATCCGCCGCCCGACGAGGTGACCATCCCCCGGATCGACGGCGCATACAGCGACGAATGGACCGACTGGACCTGGAACTCGATGCTGATCGAGGGTGCCAACTGCCGCGAGATCATCGACAACGTGGTCGACATGGCGCACTTCTTCTACATCCACTACGCATTTCCGACGTACTTCAAGAACGTCTTCGAAGGCCACATCGCGACCCAGTACCTCAACACGAAGGGTCGCCCCGACGTGGGGATGGCGACGCAGTACGGCATGGAGTCGCTGCTGCGCTCCGAGGCCGCGTACTACGGGCCGTCCTACATGATCAATCCGCTGTGGAACAGCTACGGCGGGTACGAGGTCGAGAGCGTCCTCATCAACTGCCACTATCCGGTGACGAACAATTCGTTCATGCTCCAGTACGGCGTCACCGTCAAGAAGCCGACCGGCATCGACGACGACACCGCCGACAAGCTGGCGGCCAAGTTCACCGAGGGCATCGCCGAGGGCTTCCTGCAGGACGTCGAAATCTGGAAGAACAAGACCAAGATCGACAACCCCCTGCTGTGCGACGAGGACGGCCCGGTCTACCAGCTGCGACGGTGGTACGACCAGTTCTACGTCGATGTCGCCGACGTCACCGAAAAGATGACGCAACGTTTCGAGTTCGAGGTCGACACCACCAAGGCCAACGAGGCCTGGCAGCACGAGGTGGAGGAAAACCTGGCCCGGCAGAAGGCCGAGCGAGAGGCCGCGGAACAGACGGTGACCGCCGGCTCCGAGAACAAGGAAGCGCAGGTCTGATCATGAGTGCCTCGACCGAATGGGCCAAAGCTCCCGACTACGCCGGGCAACCTGCTCGGCTCGAGGCCATTCATGCGCAGACGATGGCCGACAAGGCCAACTACCTCGACGACGGAATGAACGAGGTCGAGTGCCGCACCTGCGGCACCTGCGTCCTGGTGCGCAAGAACAGTCTCAAACACACCAGCGTCCAATGGACGAGCGACCCGGCGAAGACGTGTCCGACGTTTCGCGACCGGGCCGCGGAGGGGCAGCCCACCGCCCTTCAGGACGGCTGCCCGCGGCTGTGGGACAGCATCAACCACGCGGTGATGGAGGGGTTCATCGACGTGCGCGATCACCTCGAGTAGCCGTCCGGTTCCACCCTGCTCTCGCCCGATGTGACAGGGGTGCAGTTCGACTGCGCCCGATGGCACATCGGGCGAAGCTGTGCGTACCCCTTTCGCCTGCGAACCCGGCGACTTACGCTGAAAAGTGCCGTCGGACACGGCGGTTTCCGCCGAGCCGGAGGCAACCCATGACAGGCCGAATCGTGCATTTCGAGATCCCCTTCGACGACGGTGAGCGCGCCCGCACCTTCTACCGTGACGCGTTCGGCTGGGCCATCGCCGAGATCCCGGAGATGGACTACAGCATGGTCACCACCGGACCGGTGGGCGAGAGCGGAATGCCCACCGAGCCCGGGTTCATCAACGGCGGCATGATGCAGCGCGACGAGGTGGCCTCCCCCGTCGTCGTCGTCGACGTCGAGAGCATCGACGCCGCACTGGAGAAGGTCGAATCGCTCGGCGGGAAGACGGTCACCGGCAGGACACCCGTCGGCACGATGGGGTTCGCCGCCTACTTCACCGATACCGAAGGCAACGTCGTCGGGCTCTGGGAAACAGCCCACTGACCTGTGAGTACTTGTTAACCGCCCGCGGTTTGTTGAGTCTGGGGACATGTGAGACAGATGATGTCCACCCAGATGTGAGACACGCTGCTGTCGATTGAGGTATGAGGCACCTGACTGGTCGTGGACTTGGTTCATGACCGGAACGGAAGCCGTCATGGAACTGCTACACGCCCTGCTGGTGGTCTCGCAGACCACCGGCGCCGACATGTTCGACGGGAACTTCGCCCGCTGGTGCACCGACCACGGGATCTCCCGCGCCACCGCCTACCGGCACAAGAAACGGATCGAGGAGGACGGCCGGTGGACCGCCCGGTCCCGCCGGCCCACCTCCTGCCCACACGCCACCGCGTGGGAGGTGGAGGCCGAGATCGTGCGGCTTCGCCTCAACCTGCCCCATCACGAGCGCGGCGCCGACACCATCGCCTACCACCTGAACGCGGTCGCCGAGAAACAACACTGGTCCGAGCAGGGCTGGACCATCCCGTCCCGGGCCACGATCAACAAGATCCTCTCCCGCTACCACCTGGTCGTCCCCGAGCCGAAGAAACGCCCGAAATCGTCCTACCGCCGGTTCTGCTACCGCAAACCCCGCGACTGCTATCAGATCGACGCCACCGAAGTTCGGTTGGCGACCGGAGCCAAGGCCACCGTCTTCGAGGTCCTCGACGACTGCACCCGCACCCTGGTCGCCACCCGGGTCGCGGACGCCGAGACCGCCGCCGGGGCGATCGCGGCGATCACCGCCGCGTTCACCGACTTCGGGGTTCCGGCACTGGTACTCGCCGACAACGGCAGCGCGTTCACCTCCCGCCGCACCAAGGGCGGCACCTCGGGCTTCACCCGGGTCGTGAAGCGGGCCGGGGCGCGGCTGATCCACTCCACCCCATACCACCCACAGACCTGCGGGAAGGTCGAACGCCACCACCGCACCTTCAAGCAATGGTTGGCCACTCACCCCACCCAACCGACCACTCTGATCGAACTGCAGCAGCTCTGCGACACCTACCAGCGGTTCTACAACACCGACCGCCCGCACAGTGCGGTCAAGATGCCGCCACTGCAGGCCTGGCAGAACGCGCCACTCCTCGGTGGGCCACAAGCACTTCCGATCCAACACGACGCCACCGTGCACGCCCTGATCGTCTCCTCCGCCGGCACCGTGTGCATCGACTCCCACACCCGACTGAGCGTCGGCCGGCGCAGAGCCGGGCAGACCATCACCCTGCTCCACGACGACGACCACGTCACCGCCTACACCGCCGACGGCAACGTGATCGGACACCTACACCTCGACCACACCAAGCGCTACCAAGGACAACTCCAACCCGCCTAAAATCTGTCTCGCATCTACGTAGACACCCGTGTCTCATATCAACGTAGACAGCACAAACCGCCCGCGGTTAACAAGTACTCACAGGCGGCGTAGCCGCACTCACAGGCGCTCTTTTTGCAGCTCCAGCGCGATGTCGATGAGCTGATCTTCCTGCCCACCGACGAGCTTGCGCTTGCCTGCGCGGACGAGGAGTTCGGCGGACGAGACGCCGTACCGCTCGGCTTGGCGTTCGGCGTGCTTGAGGAAGCTCGAGTACACGCCTGCGTACCCCATCATCAGCGCCTGGCGGTCGAGGAGACACTCGGCAGGCATCGCCGGCCGGACCACGTCCTCGGCGGCGTCGGCGATCGCGAAGAAGTCGATACCGGTCTTGACGCCGATCTTGTCGCACACTCCCACGAACGCCTCGACGGGGGCGTTGCCGGCACCGGCTCCGAACCGTCTTGTGCTGCCGTCGATTTGCTTAGCTCCCGCGCGCACCGCGGCTATCGAGTTGGCCACTCCGAGACCGAGGTTCTCGTGGCCGTGGAACCCCACCTGCGCGTCCGACCCCAGTTCCTGCACCAGCGCTTCGACCCGGTCGGACACCTGCTCGAGGACGAGGGCACCGGCCGAGTCGACGACGTAGACGCACTGGCATCCGGCGTCCGCCATGATCCGCGCCTGCTTGGCGAGCTTCTCCGGCGCAATGGAGTGGGCCATCATGAGGAAACCGACGGTTTCGAGGCCGCGCTCGCGGGCCAGTCCGAAGTGCTGGATCGAGACGTCCGCCTCGGTGCAATGGGTCGCGATCCGGCAGATCGACGCGCCGTTGTCCTGGGCGACGATGATGTCGTCCTTGATCCCCAGACCGGGCAGCATCAGGAAGGCGATCTTCGCGTTCTTCGCCGTGTCGACGGCGATGGAGATGAGTTCCTGCTCGGGCACCTTGGAGAAGCCGTAGTTGAACGACGAACCGCCCAACCCGTCACCGTGAGTGACCTCGATGACGGGCACTCCCGCATTGTCGAGGGCGCCGACGATCGCCCGCACCTCGTCACCGGTGAACTGATGGCGCTTGTGGTGGGAGCCGTCTCGCAACGACGTGTCGGTGACGCGAATGTCCCAGCTGGGGTCGAAGTGGACCATCGTGCTCACGCCTCCACGCTCAGGAGCTTCTGGGCGATCTCTTCGCCCACCTTGGTTGCCGCTGCGGTCATGATGTCGAGGTTGCCCGCGTACGGGGGCAGGAAGTCGCCTGCGCCCTCGACCTCGACGAAGGTGGTGACCGTGGCCTGTCCGCCGGACACGACGCTGGGGTCGTCGAACTGCGGTTCGTTGAGCAGCCGGTAACCGGGGACGTACTGCTGGATGTCCGCGACGACGCGGTGGATGGATTCGGTGATGGCGGCCCGGTCGGCGTCCTCGGGGATCGCGCAGAAGATCGTGTCGCGCATGATCATCGGCGGGTCGGCCGGGTTGAGGATGATGATGGCCTTGCCGCGCTGCGCTCCGCCGATGGTCTCGATGCCACGGCTGGTGGTCTTGGTGAACTCGTCGATGTTGGCGCGGGTGCCGGGGCCGGCGGAGACCGACGCGACCGAGGCGACGATCTCGGCGTAGGGCACGGACACGACCCGGGACACCGCGTACACGATCGGGATGGTTGCCTGCCCCCCGCAGGTGATCATGTTGACGTTGGGGGCACCGAGGTGTTCACGCAGGTTGGCCGGCGGAACGACGGCGGGCCCGACCGCGGCCGGTGTCAGGTCGATCGCCCGGATGCCTGCTGCCTCGTATCGGGGCGCTGCCTCGCGGTGCACGTAGGCGGAGGTCGCCTCGAACACCAGGTCGGGCTTCTCCGGCTGGTTCAGCAACCAGTCGACGCCCTCGGCGGACGTCTCCAGACCCAGCTTGCGTGCCCGGGCGAGGCCCTCGCTGTCAGGATCGATGCCGATCATCCATCGCGGCTCGAGCCACTCGGATCGCTGCAGTTTGTAGAGCAGGTCGGTGCTGATGTTGCCCGAACCGACGATCGCCACACTTGCCTTGGTCATGAATACAACTCCTACTTGAACTGCAGAGAGACGGTTCCGAGTCCACTGAACTCGGCTCGGAAGTGATCGCCGGGACGAGCGTCGATGGCGCGGGTGCACGAACCGGGAAGCACGATGTCGCCGGCTCTCAATCGAACGCCGAAACTGTCGACCTTCCGCGCCAGCCAGGCGACGGCCGTCACCGGGTTGCCGAGCACCGCATCGCTGCGGCCCTCGGCGATGAGCTCACCGTTGCGGGTCAGGACGGCGTCGATGGCCTTGATGTCGATGTCGGACGGGCGCACCCGGTCGGTGCCGAGCACGAACCCTGCGGAAGACGCGTTGTCGGCGATAGTGTCGGCCAGGCCGATCTTCCAGTCCTTGATGCGGCTGTCGATCAACTCGATGGACGGCGCGTACGCCACTGTGGCATCGACGACATCCTGCTCGGTGCAGTCCGCTCCCGGAAGATCGGCGCCGAGGACGAAAGCCACCTCCACCTCGACTCTCGGGTAGCAGAACCGAGCCGTGTCGACGGGTTGGTCCTCGAACACCTCCATGTCGGCGAGCAGATGTCCGTAGTCGGGTTCGTCGACACCCATCATCTGCTGCATGGCGAGAGACGACAGACCTACCTTGTGCCCGACAACCTTCGCGCCGTGCTGCAGCCGGCGGCGGATGTTGATCAACGCGATCTCGTATGCGTCGACGACGTCGATGTCCGGATGGGCGGCGGTCAGGGGCCCGACGGGAATGCGACTGCGCTCTGCGGCGTCGAGCTGATCGGCCAACTCGGTGCGTAGTTGGTTCGAGAGCATGTTCTGTGTGCCTTCCCTGAAAACTGACGTGAGTGCGCACGCCCGAAACATTCGATGCCACGTGTTCTTGTTCGGTGCGCTGTCGTCCCCGACACTTCCTGGCAGTGAGAATGGACCGACAACCCCATCATTCTATAACGTGTTCTACATGAGCAAGCACGAATCCGACACGGTGGTCTCGACCATCCCCCTCACACAGAAGGGGGACGCCCCGCATGCCTATTGACCCGAAGATCGCCATCGGCGCCGAACTGCCCACGCTCGAGTTCGCCTGGACCGCGTCCGACGTGCAGCACTACCATCTCGCCCTCGGTGCGGGTTCCCGTCCGCTGGATGAGAAGGAGTTGTGCTACCTCACGGACCGCACTCCTCAGGTGTTACCGACTTTCGCGACGGTCGCGGCCAATTTTCATGCCGTCGACGCTCCGCAGGTGTCCTTCCCCGGTGTCGACATCGATCTCGCGAAAGTGGTCCACGGCAGCCAGGAGGTGACCGTGCACCGGCCGCTTCCGCCGGAGGGTAAGGCTCGCACGACAACCCGCATCGCGGAGGTGTGGGACAAGGGAAAGGCCGCGGTCATCGTCCAGGAGTCGGCCACCACCGACGTCGACGGTGCGCCCCTCTGGACCAGCCGCTCGTCCATCTTCGCCCGCGGCGAGGGTGGATTCGGCGGCGAGCGCGGGCCGTCGCAGTCCGTCGAGTTGCCGGACCGCCCGTCCGACGCCGAGGTCGACATTCCTGTGCTGCCGCAACAGGCGTTGATGTATCGAATGTGTGGTGACCGCAATCCCTTGCATTCCGATCCGCAGTTCGCGGCCGCCGCCGGTTTTCCGGCGCCGATTCTTCACGGGCTGTGCACCTACGGGATGGTGTGCAAGGCGGTGGTCGACACGATGCTGGACTCCGACGCGTCGCTGGTCGCGGGCTTCCGAGCACGATTCGCAGGTGTGGTGTTTCCCGGCGAGACGTTGCGCGCCCGCATCTGGAAAGAGCCCGGGCTCCTGCTGATCTCGGCCACCGTTCCCGAGCGTGATCACGCCCCTGCCCTGGCCGACGTGGTGCTTACCATCGCCGAGCGGTGACGGCCGGGGCCGTACCGGCGCTTCGGCGCGGATATCGGCAAATGCCAAGCACACTCGCGCGACACTTTGTACGCTTCCCGTGACGCAATATGGGCGTGTACCGCCGGGGGAACAGGTGGTGCACGCCTTCCACGGAGCAGGAGCAAACGAAGGGGGACTCCGTGTCCCAGCGCTGGCATCTTCCCGTACGACGCGCAGTGATAGCGGGAGCACTGACCTTCTGCGCGGCCGCCCTGACGGCGTTTCCCTCCCATGCGGCACCGGTCGCCGGCAGCGCCGACAGTGGAAGCACAGCGGGCAGTTCCAGCGGATCCGCGATTCTCCCCACGCCGATTCCGACGCCCACCGGTCTCGCCGCGCTGGCGGCAGCGGTCACCCAGACCGGTAAGCCCTACCTCTGGGGCGGAACGGGCCCGGATGCCTGGGACTGTTCGGGACTCGTGCAGTGGGCATTCCGGCAAGCGGGAGTCAGGCTTCCGCGTACCACATGGGAGCAGGCCGAGGTGGGCGCCCGGATACCGTTGTGGGCGCTCGCTCCCGGCGACATCGTGGTTCTCAATCCGGATGCGTCGCACATCGGTATCTATGCCGGCTTCGGCCAGGTCTTCAATGCCTACGGACGCGGAGTGCCTGTGGGCCTTGCCCCGCTGTCACAGTTCCACGTCTATAGCATCCGCCGATTCTGAGCGGTGCTGCGTTTCCGGACGTAGGGAGCCACGGCGATGCAGAACAACACCACGACGGCAACCGGTCCGAGCAACGACCACCATCGCGGACCCACCGGGACTGTGGTGACGAGGTAGGCGGGAGCACCCGCCACTGCCGCGCACACCATCAGCGTCCAAAATCCGGGTGCCGGTCCCGTAAATGCGACGAGAAGCAGCGCGGTTGCCGCGATACCCGCCGTCGCGGCTGCCAGAACGGACGCATCGCCCAGGACGAGTGCGACCATCGCTCCCTGCACTGCCAGAACTGCGGCCCACTTCACCTGGCCACCCCCTGAGGGCGCTGAGCTCGATCCGCAAGAGTGAGGGCGAGATCTAATGCCAAGTCGTCTTCCCACGCGACCACGGGGACACCCAGAACACTCATGTTCCGGTACATGTTCCGTCGTTCGAGCTTCCACATCCGGGCGGACATCTGATCGAGTTCGACCTCGAACGGCGGACCTCGCAGTACGTCGACGGCGACGACGACGTGGCCCCGGCGGCGCAGCTCGAGCAGCGACAGCGCGAAGTTGGTGTCGAGCATGGTGGAGAAGGCGATCACCACGGCAGTGGGTGGTAGCGCTGCCCGCGGAACAAGGGTGCCACCGGACGTGCCGCCGGCGTCCAGAACAGTGTCGAGAATGCGGTAGAACTGGCGACGCCCGATGTCGGCACCGAGCCACCGCAGGCGCGAGCCACTGACCACCACCCCGGCCCGATCTCCCCGTTGCAGTGCCGACTGCACCACCTGGGTGGCGCCACGGACGGTGCGCTGCAGGCTGTCCGTTGCAGGGCCGGGCGCCTGCGGCGTGGTGTCGAGCACGGCGACGACGTCGGCTGCGCGGTCCATGATCCGCTCCGTCACGTGCAGTCGCCCACGTCGGGCACTGACCCGCCAATTGATGCTTCGCAGTGGATCTCCCGGTGAATGCGGCCGGATGTCACCGAATTCGACGCCGGACCCGTACCGGCGGGTGCGGTGCGCTCCGATCCGGTCGGGAAGCGCGCGATGGGGCAGCGGGGTCGGCAGCGGCGGCGCCAGCGGAAATACCCGGAGTTCGGTCACGGGTACCTCGAGTGCTGCGCTGAGCAGACCTCCGCACGCCTGCGCCGTGATGTGCAGTGCAGGTTCGTAGCGACCCCACCGGTGGGCGGTGATCCGATACCCGTCGCCGACGTCGTCGACCGTGTAGCCGTCGGAGCGCGCAGGCGACACGTCGAGCCGCGCGCCGCCGCCGACCGTCGTCACCTCGGCTTCGCACTGCACCGATTCCGATTCGAAGCACCGCAACGCGGGAGTGTCCGATCGGACGCGGATTCCGGTGGCCCGCGGCGGCAACCACACCACCGCGCCCAGAGCGCCGAGCATCGGTGCCGCGAACGCGATCAGCTCCCACCAGCGGCCCACCACGGCGACCGTGAGCGCGACGGCCGCACAGGTCGCGAGGGTGCGGGCTGCGGGCGACGCCCGCCACGTCAGGTCGTGCCGGGTGAGAACGTGCTCGGTCATCGTGCCCTCGGCACGGGCAGCCGTCGGAGCAATTCGGTCAGGACATCCTCGCTGCGGACACGCCGCACCCACATTTCCGGTCGCAGACTGATCCGATGGGCGACCGCGGGGACTGCCAGCGCCTTGATATCCTCCGGAATCACGAAATCGCGCCCCGCAAGGAGCGCCCGGGCCCGGGCCAACTGCACCAAGTCCAATTCGGCACGTGGGCTGGCCCCCACTTCGACCTGCGGGTGCTGACGCGTGGCATTTGCGAGAGCGACCACGTAGCCGAGGACGTCACGATGGACACTGACCTCCTCGAGCGATTCGCGCATCGCCTGCAGATCCGCGGCGTCGACCACCTGCTGGACCACCACCGGAGCCGATCCCCGGTCGAGACGGCGTTGTAGCATCTCCTGCTCGTGCTTCTCGGTCAGGTACCCGAGCCGCAACCGCAGGGCGAAGCGATCGAGCTGGGCCTCGGGCAACGGATACGTGCCCTCGTATTCGATGGGGTTGTCGGTGGCCAGCACGATGAACGGTCGCGGCAGGATCCGCGTCGTGCCGTCGACACTCACCTGCCCCTCTGCCATCGCCTCGAGTAGTGCAGCCTGGGTTTTCGGCGGGGTGCGATTGATCTCGTCGGCCAGGAGAAGGTTGGTGAAGATGGGACCGGGACGGAACTCGAACCGACCTGACGGCATGTCGTAGATGGTGGCGCCGAGCAGATCGGCAGGCAGCAGGTCCGGGGTGAACTGCACGCGGGTGAAGTCCAGCCCGAGTGCGGCTGCGAACGACCGGGCAACCAGAGTTTTTCCCAGCCCCGGCAGATCCTCGATCAGTACGTGGCCACCCGCGAGGACCGCGAGCAGTATCGACGTCAGTTCGTCGTGTTTCCCCACCACGGCACGTTCGACTTCCGCCAGAACGGCCTGAGCGCGGGCGGTGGTCATCTGGGCGGGGAGGGTCATAGCAACTCCAGCCGTTGAAGTATCCGGTCGAGCACGTCGCGACCGGGGCCGGGTTCGGTCCGGTCGGAGCGGCGGACGTCGTCGGGATCCACCCACTGCCACAGGTCACCGAAGAACACTCGCCCGGCGGCGGTAGTTGCGGCCGGGTCGACGCCCTTTCGCTGCCCGGTGGACTGTTGGAATTCGCGGGCAAGCAGTGGACGCAGATGGTGGTCCCAGTCTCCGCGGGTGCCGTCCGCCCAGCTGATCAGCGACTCCGTGCGCGTCAGCCAGCGGCTCATCGCCTCGGCCCGATCGGCTTCCGGACCCGCCACCACATCGTCGTCGTCCTCCTGTGACATGCGCCGCCGAACCTCGAAGAGCACGAGGGCGGTCACGGCCCCCGCCACCACGACCGCAACGTTGTCCCGACCGGATACGACGAGCGGAATCTCCACGGCCAGTACTGCCGCGATACCGATCACGGCAATGGCGAGCACGTGTTGCTCCCGAGGTCATTCGCACGGCGCTGCGCCCCGACATCGTCCAGCACGCGCCTGAGCAGGTCGACCGCCTCGGCGCGGTGACGTTCGTCCATCGGATGCCGGCTGAACCGGGCCTCGGCGAACAGACGAACCAACGGCGCTGCCGCCTCCGAGCGCAGCACACCGAGTTGCACCGCCCGGGCAAGCACTTCCGACGGCGTATCCGAATCTCGGGGTTCGGCGCCCGGCGCCCGCCGAAGGGCGTCTTCCATGGCGGCGTAGCTGGCGATGATGGCCTCCCGTGGCGGCATCTCCGTCGTGACGACCGCCGCGAGACCCTCCTCCGCCGCACGCACCAGCGACTGCGCCGCGGCCGAGGCGGTGTCGATATCGACCGGCGTCGGTACCTCACGGCCCACGACCACAGGGCGTCGGGCCGCCGCACCGAGTATGAGCAAGGTGACCAGCACGGGTCCGACTATGGCTGCGGCAGTCCATAATTCGGCTTGATCGCTGCGGGCTTGCGCGCTGTCGGACGTGGGACGCAACTCCTCGGGCAGAGTGGCTTCGGACGGTGATTCGGAGTTGCCCCCGGACTCGGCGGCGGCCGGAGCCTCCTGGGCCGGGGGCTCGTTGCCACCGGCGGAGCCGAGGAGATACGCGGCGATCACGAGGACACAGGCACCGGCCGTCCACGCGAGGATCTGTCTGCGCGACTTCGCAGAGAGTGCCCGCTCGACCGCATCGGCCGCCGGCTCGTCGGGGGCCATCCGGGGGCGCCCACCGTGCAGAGCAGCCGCGAGCGCGATCGCCGCGATCACGACTGCGACGACAGCAATGACGATCAGTGCCCGAGTGGCACCCGTTCCCGGCTCGGGAGCGCTTCTCCCGGCATCCGAGGCGGGCACCACTCGTACGGCAAGCGTGACCGTCGCTACGGCCGCCAGCAGCGCGGCCGTGTAGATCGCTGCACCCGTCACACGGCGGTTCGACATACCCCATCACTCCCGAAGTACTTCCCATCGTCGCACGCAGGCGCCGGAACGTCAGGCATTCCTCCCGGATTCGGCGGGGGCCGCGCGGCCGCTGGTCGAGTCGCAGAGATCGTCAACTTGCCGCGAGACGGTCACGTGGGAGAGACAATGACGTATGTCAGAAAACAGCGGCCCTCGGCCCCCTGCCGAACCGCTGATCCTTCACCGCGAGGGCGTACTCCTGACCGTGATCTGTTGACCCTGCGACGCAAAGGATCGACTCATGATTCGATTTCTCATCCAGGCCGTCATCTTCCTCGGCTCGGCAGCGATCGGCCTTCTCGCGGCGGTGTGGCTCCTGCCCGAGGTATCGATCACCGCCGCAGGATTCATCGGCACGGTGGTGCTCTTCGCGTTGGCGCAAAGCATCCTCGCGCCCTTCATCACCAAAGTGACCGAACGAAACGCTCCGGCTTTCCTCGGGGGAATCGGTTTGGTATCCACCTTCGTCTCGCTGGTGTTGGTCAACCTGTTCGGTGCCATGTCCATCACCGGGTGGCAGTCGTGGGTTTTCGCCACACTGATCGTGTGGCTCGTCACCGCCGTCGCCACGCTCGTCCTCCCGCTCATCTTTTTGCGCAACAGAGTCAAGGAACCGAAACGTTAGGGTGAGGACGGATCCGGGCACGACGAGAGCCCGTCGTCGTGCGATTGTCTGGGGAGGTGCGGCATTCGAAATGTGCAGTATTTGTTTCGATCGGCATCGAGACGTTTCGAAGAGATCAACCCAGTCCCATCCACTGCGATTGCAGCACGATCAGCGTGTACCGCCATTCGTCCGGGATAGGTATGTACCAAACCCAGGAATCATTACGTACTCCTCTTCCCTGTCGTTCGAGCACCTGTCGAAAAACCCTCTCACTGGCCTGCAACGCCAGCAACGCCATCGCCTGCTCCTCACACGGACCGTGTAACCGCTCGATTTGCTCGGTGAGGTCGAAGACCCGCTCGGCCAGCGGAAGATCGGCGCGGACCAGGGCGTCGGTGGCCGACTCGATGGCTTCGCCAGGTCCGGTCCAACCGTTACGCCGATCATGCGACGGATCCCGACCGCCGGGCCGTCGCGGGCGCGGGACCCTGCGCGTGATCCCGGCCGGGATGAAGGCGTAAAGCAGGGCGATCACGGTGGTGACCAGGCCTGGCGTGCGCCGGAGATCGAGTGGCCAAGATCGCCGGATTTCGGAAACAATGCTGTCGTCACCGCTTTGAGGGAGAACAATGAGCGAGACCAGAGCACTTTGTACGTTTCCCGGGAAGGGAACGGTCATGTCCAAGGAATCGTGGGTCAAACAGGTTCTCGAACAGGGAACATCCTGGGGCGCAGCTGTTCTACTCATTGCCGTCGGTATCCTCGAAGTCTTGCAGAGCATTTCCGTGATCTTCGCGGACGAGATGATCGTCACCGACATCGAGTACACCTACCAGTTCGACCTCATCGTATGGGGATGGACTCATCTGGTGCTCGGCATGATCGGCATCGTCACTGGCATTGCCCTGTTTGCCGATGCGACATGGGCACGGCCTGGGGTCGTGGTGATCTGCGGTGTGTCGATCTTCGTCAATTTCCTTTGGTTGCCGCACTACCCGGCGTGGGCGCTGACAATCATCGCCCTGAACACCGTGGTGATCTGGGCGGTCGCGACCTGGAGGACCGACGCGATTTGATCTGCAACCCTTCCGCGCCTTTCGACCCTCGGAGCAGAAGCGAACGACGGCTACTACACGGTAAGCGGCAGGCCGGCGGCCGCGCGGCTCCGGAACCGGTGAACTGAACCCATCCCTCCACCACTGCACCGTTCCGTTCTGACCCCCGACGCCATCCAGCTCACCCCGGGAGTCTCGTTGTATCAGGATGGCCGGCAGCGCTGGCCTCTTCGTAGCGAGGTTTCGAACATCGGGCGTGCCGGTGGTTGCCGCATTGATTCTCGCCGACCCGCGGGGTGCATACTGCAATCGCCGTTTCCGAAATAGTCGGTTGGGTATTCCGTACTAAGGACGAGGAGGTCTGAAGAGATGGATCCTGATCGCGGTCATTGTCGTGATCGCCGTACTGGCGGTCATTGTGGCACGCTCGGTCAGCAGTCGTCAGCGGACGAAACGGCTGAGGGGACGGTTTGGTCCCCAATACGAGCGGAGAGGTCGGCAACCTAGACACCGCGGATCGATTGCGCGCCAGTAGTACGACCCGATACACAGTGGAGGCTGACCATGCAGACATTTCGGGCAGCATCCTCAGGTTCGGGTCGTAGGGCCACGCAGATCATCCGGGCCGCTTTCCGGCCTCACTCGACATATCTGGTTCGACAGAGAGAATCCACTATCAGCAATCCTCACGGCGCCGGACCATCACCGAGAACAGATAATCTGCGCCACGCAGCTGCTGGCACGGCCTGGGTACTTTCGTTCGCCTACTTGCTGGCGGAGGTGTTCACCGCGGCGGCGTGGAGCACGCCTTACAGCTTCGCGCACGACTCGATCAGCTCCCTGGGCGTGACGACCTGCGAAGTCGGATCCTGCTCACCGATGCACGACGTCATGAATTCGACATTCGTCGCGCTCGGGGTGCTCACCCTCCTCGGTGCACTGTTTCTTCATCGACACATACGAAGTGGCCGGGAGAAGAAGTGGATACTCTCCCTTGCCGTGATCATCGCGGTCAGCACTGCTGCCACCGGACTGTTTCCGGCGAACGATGGAACGATCATCCACTGGTCGGCCGTGTTGCCGGGCTTCGTGGCGCGCCACGTGGTGCTCGTGCTCATCGCCTGGCATATGTGGCACGAGAAGCGGCTGGTCGCCCTGTGGTCCGCACTGTGCGCACTCGTGGGCGTGGTCGGCGCCGGCCTCATGCTGGGACAGGCGCTGCATTTCGGCCTGGGGGAGCGTCTCGCTCTCTACCCGTTGCCGATGTGGATGGCCGTGACCGGCATGGCGGTACTGATGGGGCTGGCACGCCGCACGGTGCTCCGCAACGCCGAGTTCTCGCTGCGCACTTTCCACCCGCGCACCGCCACCTCACGGTCGAGAAAGGTCCGCGGATGCGGCACCTCGGTGCTCGATCGGATGGCAGCCACTCCCTCGCTCCCGGGGCCTCGCCTGGTCCCCGCCTCACGGCGAAGGTGATGTTCGGCGCGTAAAACACGTCGGCTGATCGGTGTCCGGACCTGCTCAGCCTTCGCGTTCGAAGGTGATCATCAGTCCCTCCACGCTGCCAGGGCCGATTCTGCCCTTGACATCGGACGAGGCTATTGCTTGGAGACGCCATCCTTGCTGGGCGTACTGGTTGAGCAGGTCTTCGAGTTTGTCGCCGGACATTTTGCCGCCGATCATTTTCTCGCGGACCTCGACGGCCGCCGCCCACGACGACGGAGACGACGAAGGCCTGGGTCACAGGCCCGCGAGGTGCAGGAGTGGGCGGCCGCACCGGCTCCATGCTGAACCGGCGCGGTCTGGGCACGACCGATACTCCGGACTACCGGGCACGCCTGTCCTCGTATTACCCCAGTCGGTCCCGCTCGACGCGTCGTGTCGACGTGAGAGTTCGGGCAGTGTGAAACGGTGAATTGATTCAGGGGACGCAAGCAAGGTCCCCCTGGCACTTCGAGTGCCTTTGGCGTAGGAAGCCGCCGGCACCTGGTGGCGTGAGCTCCCGGCTCGCGAGCAGATAGGAGTGGCGCAGACAATGCAGATCAAGCGCCGCCTCCAGTGCTGCGGCGTTTCGAGCGGTCATGTAGGCGTCATTGATCGAGCGCGGCGCGCGATTCGGCTCACTCGTTCTGTCGCCCACAGCGCCGGGTAAGCCTGCGGCGCCAGCGCTCGCCGCACTTCGGCGAGATAGTGCTCGTCGAACCATATTTCGTGGATGTAACACACGCGAAGACCTAGAACGCAGGCGATCCGGCCCCCATCCTCGCGGAGGCCTCGACCGGCGGAAACGTCAGCTTTGCGCGATGCATGATGTCGCGGCTACTGCAATAGATCCCATTTTCGAGCTGTGGGTGCAACGATAGGTCATGGCCCTTCACATTCTGCTCGCCAAAGCTGCCTCCACCGTGGTCACCGGCGCTGTCGGTGTCGCCGCGTACAACGCGGCCCGCAAAGCGGTCGCGAAGGCGCCCTTCCACGAGACTGCGGTCACCGTGACCGCGTGGGGACTACGCGGGACCCGGAAGGCGGAGGAGGGCGCGGAGTCGGCAAGGCTGAAGGTGGCCGACGTCATCGCCGAGGCCAAGGGCAGGATCGGCGAGGAAGTTCCCCCGCCGGCGGAGCCCGACACCGGTCACGGTCACACACACTGACATGTCCGCCGAGCCGGCCTCGCATGTCTCGCACGATGTCGCAGTCCTGTCGGATGCGGCGGGCAGAATTCGCGTGCATCTGCCGTGGCTCCGCGCGAGTGTGGGACGGGCCGTCGCCCTGGAAGATTCGATAGAAAAGCTCGCCGGGGTGCGTGCCGTGCACGCCTATCCGCGGACCGCGTCGGTGGTGGTCTGGTATTCGCCGAAACGGCTCGATCGCACCGAGTTGCTCGACACCATCGCTGCAGGCGAGGAGACGCCCTGGGCGCTGGTCCCGGACCGCTCCCCTCGCTCGGCCGACGTCGGTAACGCCGACATCGTGCGGATGGCCATCGGCGGCGCCGCCCTGCTCGTGCTCGGAGTCCGCCGATACGGACTGCGCCGCGCACCGCTACTCGGCCCGACCAGCCGCGTGTTCGCCACCGGCGCGACCATCTTCACCGGCTACCCCTTCCTCAAAGGAGCACTCCGCACTCTGACCGGAAACCGCACGGCGGGCACTGATGCTCTGGTCTCCGCCGCGACGGTGGCCAGCCTGGTTCTCCGGGAGAACGTGGTGGCCCTGACGGTGCTGTGGTTGCTCAACATCGGGGAGTACCTCCAAGAACTCACCCTGCGCCGTACCCGGCGCGCCATCTCCGATCTCCTCAAGGGCACTCAGGACACCGCGTGGATTCGTCTGGCCGACCGCACCGAGGTTTCGGTGGACGTCGATTCGCTGCAGGTGGGGGACGAAGTCGTGGTCCACGATCACGTCGCGATACCCGTGGATGGTGTCGTGGTGGAGGGTGAGGCGATCGTCGACCAGTCCGCGATCACCGGTGAAACGCTGCCGATCGCCACCTCGGCCGAACACCTCGTGCACGCGGGTTCGGTGGTGCTGCGCGGACGGCTCGTCATCCGGGCCACCGCGGTGGGCAACGAAACCACGATCGGACGCATCATCTCTCAGGTCGAGCAGGCGCAGGAGCACCGCGCCCCGATCCAGACCGTCGGTGAAAATTTCTCCCGCCGTTTCGTGCCGGCATCCTTCGCCTTGTCCGCGCTGACCCTCGTCCTGACCCGTGATGTCCGCCGCGCCATGACGATGCTGTTGATCGCGTGCCCCTGCGCGGTCGGGTTGTCGACGCCGACGGCGATCAGCGCCGCTATCGGCAACGGTGCCCGGCGCGGCATCCTGATCAAGGGCGGATCGCACCTGGAGCAGGCCGGATGCGTCGATGCGATGGTCTTCGACAAGACCGGCACTCTGACCATCGGTCGCCCCATCGTCACGAATGTGGTTGCTTTTGCGAAGGATTGGGAGCCGGAACGGGTCCTTGCCTATGCGGCGAGCTCGGAAATTCATTCCCGGCATCCACTCGCCGAGGCGGTGATCCGCTCGACCGAGGAACGGCACATCGTGATCCCACCGCACGAAGAGTGCGAGGTCCTCGTCGGCCTCGGTATGCGCACGTGGGCGGACGGGCGGACGCTGCTCCTGGGCAGCGAAGGATTGCTGCGCGACGAGAACGTCCGCGTGTCGAAGCGGGCCGCCGACGGGGTACGCAAACTCCAGCAGCGGGCCGAGACGCCGCTGCTGTTGGCGGTCGACGGCAAGCTGGTGGGGCTGATCAGTCTCCGTGACGAGGTGCGGCCCGAGGCGCTCGAGGTGTTGTCGCGGTTGCGGGCGGACGGTATCCGAAGAATCGTGATGCTCACCGGCGACCATCCGATGACGGCCGCGGCGGTGGCGGCGGAACTGGGCATCGACGAGTGGCAGGCCGAGGTGATGCCGGAAGACAAACTCGACGCGGTCCGCCGTTTGCAGGACAACGGGTACACCGTCGCGATGGTCGGTGACGGCACCAACGACGCGCCGGCGCTCGCCGCCGCGAACATCGGAATCGCCATGGGCCTGGCCGGTACCGACGTCGCCGTCGAAACCGCCGACGTGGCGCTCGCGAGCGACGACCTGCGCCGCCTCCTCGATGTCCGCGACCTCGGTGCCCACGCGGTCGCATTGGTTCAGCAGAACTACGCGATGTCCATCGCGGTCAATGCGATCGGCCTACTCGTCAGCGCCGGCGGCGCCTTGTCGCCCGTCCTCGCCGCCATTCTGCACAACGCCTCCTCCGTCGCCGTCGTCGCCAACAGCTCCCGCCTGATCACCTACGAGCTGCAGCAACCCACACGCCCCGGAGTCGGCAGCAAGTCCGCGTGAGATGTCCGGATGTTCTCATTTGGGACAAAATCGCGGCCACAGCCCCTTGCAGCACGCTGAGGCGTTTGCTATAACGAATCTACAGCTTCTGCTGTAGGTAACCTGTCAGCAACGAGGGTTTCCGGAGGTCGACGCAATGCTGTGCAGCGAACGCCGATGGTGCGATATCGACTACGACCTGTCGATCGCCGACTCTGATCGACTTCTCGCCGAGGCGCTGACGCCACGCGCCGTGGTGTCGCTGGTACGAGTCGCGATCCGCGCCGAGCGCGTTCCCTCTGCAGGCCGAGTCCCCTCTACGCGAACGGAACTGGCTGCGCAGGCCACGGGAGCGGAAGTCGACGCGACGCAGCGCTCCCCTCCGCGCGGATGATGACCGCTCGACGAAGAGGGAACACGGAGTCGAAAGGATGGTGATGCCCTAGCGTGAGCTTACTTCCCGAGGGCGTTGCTGCCCCGCCCGCAATTTCTTCGCAACCGGCCGGCGCGTGGAGCGGCCCGAATGCCGCAAAAATCCGCCCTGCCACCACTGTGGCGACGACGAGAAGCGGGCCGGGCAGCAACTGACCCTCCTCTCCATATCCTTCACCGTCATCGAACCCCGGCCCGTTTCCCCTGGGCCGGGGTTCTTTCGGGGCAGGGTTTCTCTCCAGGGCAGGAGTTCGGATCTGCCACTCCTCGCGATGCCGGCATTTCTGCCAAGATCGTGCTGTGAACCCCCAGTACCTCAGTCGGCTCCCGGACAGCGGCTTCGACCGCGTCGACGCCCTCCTCGGGCCCATCGACACCTCTCTTGCACAACACTTTCCGGGTGATCGTCCGCAGTCTCAGCCCATCCACACCGTCTATGTGAGTGCGGCGGATGCGCGCCCCGACACCCCCCGGCGCTGGTCGGAACAGGCCGTTGCGCTGCTGGACCGCTACGCCGATGTGCTCGAATCCTTCGGAACCACCGACGCTCTGCCCGATGTCCGCACGGTGTTGCAGAACCGTCCGGTCATGGACTTGCGCATCGACTTCGAGGACGGGTACGGATGGCGGAGCGATGACATCGAGGACGCCGCCGCGCTCGACGCGGGGCGCACACTGCGCCTGCTCTCGTCCGATCCCGACGGCCCGCGATCCCTCGGGATTCGCGCCAAAGGATTGGCGCCCCACGAACGCCGCCGCGGGATCCGCACTCTCGAGCTCGTCCTCGAAGGTGCGGGCGGCGTTCCGAACGGTTTCGTATTCACCGTCCCGAAGCTGCGCGCCGCGGCGCAGGTCACCGCTGTCGTGGCACTGTGCGAGGAACTCGAACGCGCCTACGGGTTGCCGGACGGGTCACTGCACTTCGAATTGCAGATCGAGAGCCCCCAGGCCGTCATCGGCCCGGACGGCACCGTCACCGTCGCCAAGGCAATTCATCTCGCCGACGGCCGGTGCACCGGATTGCACTACGGCACTTACGACTACAGCGCGGCCTGCGGCATCGCGTCTCGCTTCCAATCGCTCGAGCATCCGGTGGCAGACCACGCGAAGTCCGTGATGCTGGTGGCGGCGGCCCAGACCGGGGTGTGGGTCTGCGACGGCTCCACCCAGGTCGTCCCACAGGGCAGCGACGACGACGTCCGCGCCGCATTGTCCCGGCACTACCGGCTCGTCACCCGGTCGCTCCAGCGCGGTTACTACCAGGGCTGGGACATGCATCCCGGGCATCTGATCACCCGCTGGCTCGCCACCTTCGACTTCTACCGGGGTGCCTTGCCCGCCGCGGCGACCCGTCTGCAGGCCTACCTCGATCGGCAGGGCGGTGGCGTGGTGGACGAACCGGCCACGGCACAAGCCCTCGCCACCGTCGCTCTCCGCGGGCTCGCCTGCGGCGCGTTCGACGAGGACGTGGTACTGGCGCAAGCCCCCGGATGCACGGTCGACGTCCTCCACAACCTCGTCTCCCGCACGGTGATCCCGGGTACCTGAGCGGCCGGACCCGGTCGGCGACGCTCCGGCGGCATCGCCGACGCCCTACACTTGCTCCACGCCCGATCAGGAGGTACTCCATCGTGACTCCGAACACTCCTGCCCCGCCCAGCTTTCGCAGTCTTCCGGACTTGGCCGTCCGCACGCTCGGCGGCGCGGTCGTGTGGGCGAACGACGAATTGTTCGCCGAGCGCGAGAATCTGATCCGCCCGACTGCGGCCGTGTACCAGTCGGCCACGTTCGGGCACAAGGGCCAGATCTACGACGGCTGGGAGACGCGCCGACGCCGGACCGCGGGCATCGACGAGGCCATCGTGCGCCTCGGGGTTCCCGGTGTCATTCGGGGCGTGGTGGTCGACACCGCATGGTTCACGGGCAACTATCCACCGGAAATTTCCGTCGAAGCCGCGGCGATCGACGGATACCCGTCGGCCGACGAAGTGGTCGGCGCACAGTGGACCACCATCGTCGGCCGCAGCCCAGTTCGAGGGGACACCGAGAATCCCTTTCCGGTGGACTCGGCGCGGCGGTGGACGCACGTCAAACTGACCCTGTACCCGGACGGCGGGGTGGCCCGGTTGCGCGTGCACGGCGAAGGTCGTCCGGATCTTCGCTTCCTCGACGCCGGACCGGTGGATCTCGCTGCCCTGGAGAACGGGGCACGAGTGATGTCCTGCTCCAACATGTTCTACGGATCACCACAGAACATGCTGCTCCCTGGATCGGCTCGCGTCATGGGCGACGGCTGGGAAACCTCTCGGCGACGAGACGACAACAACGATTGGGTAGAGATTCTTCTCGCCGCTCAGGGCATCGTGTCGCTGGCCGAACTGGACACCTCGTACTTCCTCGGCAATGCGCCCGGTGAGGCGAGTATTCAGGGACGCGACGGCGACGGCGACTGGGTGGAGCTCCTCCCCCGGACACGCCTGCAGCCGGACACCAGGCATCGGTTCGTCGTCGACAACGATCAGCCGGTCACGCAGGCCCGGCTCGACATCTTTCCGGACGGTGGCATGGCACGGCTGCGGCTGTGGGGTTCCCTGACCGAAGCCGGTCGGGCAGGGTTGCAGTCATGACCCACGGATTCGACTCCGAATATCCCCGTGACCTGGTCGGGTACGGGCCGAAGCCCCCCGACCCGCAGTGGCCGGGCGGCGCGAAGATCGCCGTCCAGTTCGTCCTCAACTACGAGGAGGGCGCCGAGAGCAACGTCCTCCATGGAGACGGGGCGTCGGAGACGTTCCTGTCCGAGATGGTGGGGGCGCAGCCGTTCCCGAACCGGCACATGAGCATGGAGTCGATCTACGAGTACGGTTCCCGCGCCGGACTGTGGCGTGTGCTACGGGTGTTCGAGCGGCGAGGACTGCCGCTGACGATTTTCGCGGTGGCGAAGGCCATGCAGCGAAACCCAGAAGCCGTCAGCGCCTTTCGTGAACTCGGCCACGAGATCGCCAGCCACGGTCTGTGGTGGAAGTCGTATCAGCTTTCCGACGAGGACGCCGAACGCAAGGACATGGCGGAGGCGGTCGACATCCTGCGCGATCTGACCGGTGAGTCGCCGCTCGGCTGGTACACCGGCCGCGACTCCCCTCGCACCCGGGAACTGGTAGTCGAACACGGCGGTTTCCTCTACGACTCCGACTCGTACGCCGACGACCTGCCGTACTGGGTGAAGGTGGATTCGCCAGGCAAGGGGCTGGTCGACCACCTGGTGGTGCCGTACACCCTCGACACGAACGACATGCGGTTCGCCTCACCGGGAGGTTTTCCCAGCGGCGAGCAGTTCTTCGCTCATCTACGGGACGCCTTCGACGTGCTCTACGCGGAGGGCGCCGAGGGGGCGCCGAAGATGCTGTCCGTGGGTCTGCACTGCCGCATCGTTGGCCGGCCCGCGCGCACCGCCGCGCTGGAACGATTCCTCGACCACGTGCAGTCCCACGAGAAGGTGTGGGTAGCCAGGCGGATCGAGATCGCCCGCCACTGGCGCGACACGCACCCGGTGGCTCCCAGCCGGTGATTCAGTGTGGTTCGACACGGCGGCGGTGACGCGTGCGCGATCCGTTACCGATCGAACTCCGTCCCTGATGCGCCGGAGCTTGCCGTCGTTGCGGAGGTCTCTGCGAGCGGCACGGTCAAACGCCGGCGCAACTTCGCCTGCTGAGCGTCGTCCTTGTACCTGAGGGATTTGCCTGCCTTGGCCACCCGACGTCCGGCGACGGTCAGCATCGGTCGTGGAATCCCGATACCCATTACCGGCACGCCCGTCACATAGTTCTCCTTGAAGAGGAACATCGAGGCGTCGGCCACTTCGTCACTGGTGAGCTTCGAGGCCACCCAGCCGACTTCCGCTCCGATGGCATCCGCGTCCAGGATGGGACTCCGATATCCCTCCGTTGTCTTCGCGAGAAGCCAACGCAGAACAGCGTCACGAACCGCCCACTGACGATCGGTAGCTGCGTTCACATTTCGGTCCTCCAAGTAGGTGCGACTAGTGCTGCCATGCACCATAGCCGTGGGTGAGGAATAAGCAAGTTACGTGAAATTTACTGCGCGCCTTGCACCTCGGAGTCACCGACGATCCGTCGTCACGAAGAGCTGAACTGGACTTAATTCTTGTGTTGGGTATGGTCGAGGTCAGTTCGCGGTTGCCGATTCGGAAAGGACCGACAATGGCTGACAAGTCCACCGTCAGAAGTTCGAAACAGTCCGCACGTGCCCTCAAAGAGCGTCGGGCGGAGAAACGAGAGAAGGCGCTCGAGTCGACTCAGATCGTCCGAAAGCGGAAGAAATGAAGAGCTTGTGACGTCAGCACCAGCCGTCGCATCACCACCCGGCGGGTCTTATCGGTCGATCTCCATTCTCCAAGCGTGATGCACGGCGTCGGCCAAGTGTGCGGCGAGCAGTGGGCCGATCACACTGACCGCGGAAGGTTCGGTCATCTGCCAATGATTCGCAGCCACAGAATGGTTCGCGATCCGCCCGTTCACCCAGGGGCGCCAGGTGCCGACCGCACGCCGCAGCGTCGGATCATCGTGCGCCGCCGTGAAGAACAGCACGTCGCCGTCGAACAACCCGGGCCGGTAGTCGCTCATGAGGGTGGCGTTGTGGTGCGCGGCCGCGGTCAGGCGATGCAGGTACTCGGGGCTCAGGGCCGACAGCACGTCCGCCGTGTCCTCCTCGCGAACCGCCGCCTCACCGCTGCCCTCCGACTGCTGCGTTTCCGCGAAGCTGTCGAGCATGACGAGTGAACCCACCACGTGGCCGGTCTCCTGCAGTCGCACCGCCATCGCATGGGCAATGACGCCACCGATCGACCAGCCGGCCAGATCATAGGGGCCTTCGGGCTGGATCCGCTGCACCTCGACGAGATACCGGTCGGCAAGTTCCTCGATCGAGCCGGGCAGCACCTCTCCCACGACGGCCGGAGTCTGAATGCCGAAGACAGGGCGGTTTTCGTCGATGTGTTCGGCGAATCCCGTGTAACACCAGGCCAGTCCGCTGATCGGGTGGATCCAGAACATCGGCGCACCCGCCCCACCCGCGCGGATCGGGAAGACCACGTCGAGCGCGGGATCCTCGGTGTCGCCGTCGGCCGCGTCCATGCGGGCCGCGATCGCGGCGGGTGTCGGCTCGGTCATCAACCATTGCAGCGACACGGTCACGTCGCTGCCGGCCCGTAGTCGGCTCACCGCCCGCATCGCGGACAGCGATGTGCCACCGAGGTCGAAGAAGTTGTCCTCGGCGCCGACCCTGTCGACTCCCAGGACTTCGGCGAACACAGCCGCGACCGTGCTCTCGTGTCCCTCGTTCGGCCGACGGTATTCGGCAGCAACGAAATCGGGGCGCGGAAGCGCATCGACGTCAAGCTTCCCGGTGGGGGTGAGCGGGACGGAATCGATGCACACCACCGCCGACGGCACCATGTGCGTCGGCAGAAACTCTGACACGAATGCGCGCACCCGAGCGGGGTCTGGCGCGGACCCCGCGGCGGGGACCACGTAGGACACCAGCACGGTGTCACCCGACGGGCCGCGACGGCCGAGGGTGATCGCGTAGTCGACGTCGGGGTGTTCCAGTACGGCGGCGTCGATTTCACCGAGTTCGATGCGGTAACCCCGGATCTTGACCTGGTGATCCGAGCGGCCGCTGTACTCGAGTTCGCCCGCTGCCGTCCAGCGGACGATGTCGCCGGTGCGGTACATGCGCTCGCCGGGTGCGCCGTAGGGGTTGGCGACGAACCGTTCGGCGGTCAGGCCGTGCCGAGCATGGTAGCCGCGCGCCAATGCCGGTCCCGCGACATACAGCTCACCCGAAACACCGGCAGGAACGGGCCGCAAGCGGGTGTCGAGAACCATGACCTCGAATCCACGCACCGGATGCCCGATCGTGACCGGCGCGCCAGCCACGAGATCACCGACGGTCGAGATATCGGTCGCCTCGGTCGGTCCGTAACCGTTGAGCATGATGCGTCCCGGCTGCCAACGGGCCACCAGTTCGGGAGTACACGCCTCACCACCGACACCGAGGACGCGCAGTTCCTCCAGCCCCTCAGGGTCGATCGAGGACAGCATCGCCGGGGTGATGAGCGCATGCGTCACGTGCTCGTCCCGGACGAAGGCGGCCAATTCGTCCCCGCCGATCACGCTCGGTGGGGTGATCACCAGGGTCGCTGCGGCGGAGAGGGCGGACATCATTTCGCCCACCGCCATGTCGAAGCTGGGCGAGGTGTTGTGCAGGAACCGGGACGACTGCTCGACGCGGTAGTGCTCACGGCGTTCCGCGGCGAGGTTCGCAAGGCCGCCATGGGTGACGACGACACCCTTCGGCCGTCCTGTCGAACCGGACGTGTAAATCATGTACGCCGGGTTCTCGATACGCACAGGCCGCGCGCGTTCCGCGTCGGTCACCGGGGTGGCCGGGATGGCGTCGAGCGCGTCTGTGATCTCGTCGAGAAGGAGCCAGGAGGTATCGTCCGGCAGTCCATCCCGATCCGCAGCGACGGTGATGCCGATGCGGGCGCCGGAGTCGAACAGCATGTGGTCGATGCGCTCCGTCGGGTAGGTGGGATCGACGGGGAGGTAGGCGGCACCCGTTTTAGCCACCGCCCATACCGACAGCACCGATTCCACCGACCGCGACAACGCCACAGCGACGAACGTTTCGGGTCCGACACCCTGCGCGAGCAGCAACCGGGCCAGACGGTTCGACCAGGCGTCGGCCTCGCGGTACGTCCAGTCTCGGCCCTTCCAGGACAGCGCGACCCGTTCCGGGGCGGTACGTGCGGCGGCGTCGATGTTCCCGGCGAGGGTGGTCGGCGCCGCGGCCGGAAGACCGCGCACAGGCGCGAGGGCAGCGTGCTCGTCGGGGTCGAGGATTTCGATCCGGCCGATCGGTGCGGCGGGGTCGGCCACCAGTACGGAGAGAACCCTCAGCAGCCGTGTGCGGAGCGCGGTCACGTACGTCTCGTCGAACACATCGGTGCGATACCTGAGCGTGAACCGCAACCCGTCGTCGGCGAACACCGTGAGAGTGAGCGGGTAGTGGGTGGCTTCCTCGCCGGATACACCGAGGACGGTCATGCCGTCGATCGAGGTCACCTCGGCCAGTGCTGCGGTGTCCACGGGATACGACTCGAACACCGTCAGCGTATCGAACAGGGCGCCGCTGCCCACAGTCTGCTGGACTTCGCTCAGGCCGAGGTAGTGGTGATCGAGCAGCGTCGCCTGTTCGCGCTGCACTCGGATCAGGAGGCCGGCCGCCGATTCGTCCGGGTCGATGCGCACCCGCACGGGCAGGGTGTTGATGAACAGGCCGACCATCGACTCGACGCCCTCGAGTTCCGCGGGGCGGCCCGATACCGTCGCCCCGAACACCACGTCTTCGCGGCCGAGCATGCGGGACAGCAGAATTCCCCATGCGGCCTGGACGAGCGTGTTGAGCGTGACACCGAGTTCCGCCCCGAGTGCGGTAAGCCGGGTGGACAGCTCAGGTCCGGCGTCTGCGTCCACCGCCGTCACTGCGGTCGGTCCCGCCTGTCCGGAACCGTCGGAGCCGACGACAGTCGGCTGCTCCATACCGGCGAGCGCCTCGGCCCACACGGCCTGGGAGGCGGCGCGGTCTCGCGATGCCAGCCACGACAGGAACGTGCGGTACGACGGCACCCGCGGCAACACGGACGCGTCACCTCGGGTGGCGTACAGAACGAGGAGTTCCTTCAACAGCAACGGCATGGACCAGCCGTCGACGAGGATGTGGTGCAGAGTCACGGCCAGGACGTGGTGCCCGTCGCCGCCGTCGATCAGCGTGAACCGCAGTAGCGGCGGCTCAGCGAGGTCGAACCGGCGCTCGCGGTCTGCGGTGAGCGCCGCGTCCCGCGCAGCGGCTCGAGCGGACTCGTCCACGGCCCCGAGATCGATGGTGCGCCAGGGGATCTCCACGCTGTCGAGGACCACCTGCACGAGTTCGCCGGTACTCGCACCGACGAACGCTGTGCGCAGGTTTGCGTGCCGGTCGAGCAGGGCGGAGATCGCTGTACGCATCCGGTCGGCGTCCACGACGCCACCGAGTTTCAGCACCGTCTGCGTCGTGTAGACGTCCACCGTGTCCTGCGCGAGCTGCGCATGGAAGGCGAGCCCGTGCTGCAGCGGCGACAGCGACCAGACGTCGGACAGCGCCGGGTACTGCTCTTCCCACAGTTCGAGGTCCCGCTGCCCCACCGCGACGAGGGGCACGTCCGACGGCGTGAGCCCGCCCGCCGTTCCGCTGTCCACATGCGCCGCGACCGTGATGAGCGCACTGGTCCACAGGTCCGCAAGCTCCCGGACGTCGGCCGCCGACAGCACTTCCCGGGGATACGAGAAGGTGGCCGTCAACCTGGACTCACCGTCCACACCGGTGACGATCGCGTTGATGTCGAGAACGGCGGCGGCGGGCATGTCGTCGTTGCCAACGCCCCCGAGGTCGCCGAAGTCAGTGGTGGGCGTCCAGCCCAAGTGCGCGAACTCCTCCGGAATGTCCGCCGCCGATACCCGGCCCAGGTAGTTGAAGCTGACCTGAGGGGTGGGGAGGTTGTCCAGCGCCGCGACGGTCTCGGAGTTGAGATGGCGCAGCAGCCCGTAGCCGAGCCCGCGGGCAGGTAGTGCGAGCAGGTTTTCCTTGACGGCCTTGACGGCGCGGGAGGTGTCGCCTGTCCCGGCCAGGGCGGCGTCGACGTCGATTCCACCGAGGTCGATCCGAACCGGATACACGCTGGTGAACCATCCGACCGTGCGGGAGAGGTCGGCGCCGGGCGCCGCCTCCTCCTCGCGTCCGTGGCCCTCCAGTTGCAGGAGAAGTGAGGACTCGTCGATTCCCCGGCGACGCCGCCAGGCGCTCACGGCCAGTGTGAACGCGGCGATCAGCCCGTCGCCGACGCCACCCCGGAAGGCAGCGGGAACGGACGTCATCAGTGATCGCGTCACCGCCGCGTCGAGTTCGACGCGCACGTGGTCGACCGTGGCCAGGACGTCGGTTGCGGGGTCGAACGGCCGGGACCCGAGCGTCGGGTCCGGACCGTCGAGAATCCCCTGCCAGAACGGCAATTCCGCAACTCGCTCCGGGGTGTGCGCGTCCTCGGTCAGGGCGTGCGCCCACCGGCGCATCGACGTGCCGACCGGCGGGAGCGTCGCAGCCTCACCGGACGAGATCTGCGCCCACGCGGCGATCAGATCCGGAATCAGAATGCGCCAGGACACGCCGTCGACCACGAGGTGGTGGGCGGAGACGATCAGACGGCCGCTCCGTCCGGGTACGCCGACCGGGTCGAGCCAGACGCACTGCAGCATGATGCCGGCCCGCGGGTTCAGGCGGTTCAGCGCCGAATCCAGTTCACGCCGAGCCGGTTCGGTCGGATCCGTCCGCGGATCCCAGTCGATCCGGTGCACGAGAGAGTCGACGTCGACGGCGCCTGCCGGTGCCACCTCGAGCGTGTTTTCGCCGACGAGGCGGGCACGCAGGATGTCGTGGTGCTCGATCACGGCCGACAGGGTCGCGATCAGACCTGCCCGGTCGATGCCCACCGGCAACTCCAGTGCGACCGACTGCGAGTAGCGGTCGAGAGTGCCACCGCGTTCGGTGACCAGATGCATCACCGGAGTGAGCGGCATCCGGCCGACACCGCCGCCCGGAAGTTCCTCCAGCACGACGGGTTCGGTGTCGGTGGCGTGGGCCGCCACCTGCGCGAGGGACGCAACGGTCTTGTGCTCGAACACGTCCCGGGGCGAGATGATCAACCCGTGCGCCTTCGCCCTCGACGCGAGCTGGATCGACGCGATGCTGTCGCCACCCAGACCGAAGAACGAATCGTCCACACCGACCGTCGGGACGCCGAGTAGCTCGGCGAACACGCCCGCCAGGATCTTCTCGTTGTCGGTGACCGGCGCCCGGAAACGCGCGGTCGCGGTGACGAAGACCGGTTCGGGCAGCGCTTCTCGGTCGAGCTTCCCGTTCACCGTCACGGGCAGCGCCTCGATCACCATGTAGGCGTCCGGGATCATGGGCGCAGGCAGGGCGTCCTCGAGGTGGCGCCGGATGGCGTCCGTGTCGAGTGCGTGACCGGGAGCACGCACGAGGTAGGCCGCGAGACGCTGCCCCGACGGGGTGTCGTGGACGACGACGGCGGCCTGGCCCACCGTGTCGTGGCGGGTCGCCGCGGA
Source organism: Rhodococcus sp. WAY2 (assembly GCF_009859915.1). Taxonomy (NCBI): domain Bacteria; kingdom Bacillati; phylum Actinomycetota; class Actinomycetes; order Mycobacteriales; family Nocardiaceae; genus Rhodococcus; species Rhodococcus sp. WAY2. The sequence goes on along the minus strand of NZ_CP046572.1, from coordinate 858,852 downwards.
CTCGATCTCCCCCAGCTCGATCCGGTTGCCCCGAATCTTCACCTGACTGTCGCCGCGGCCGAAGTACTCGAGTCCGTGCGTTCCGGTCCAGCGGACGATGTCGCCGGTGCGGTACATGCGCTCGCCGGGTGCGCCGTAGGGGTTGGCGACGAACCGTTCGGCGGTCAGGCCGTGCCGAGCATGGTAGCCGCGCGCCAAGGCCGGTCCCGCGACATACAGCTCACCCGAAACACCGGCAGGAACAGGCCGCAAGCGGGTGTCGAGAACCATGACCTCGAATCCACGCACCGGATGCCCGATCGTGACCGGCGCACCGGCCACGAGGTCGCCGACGGTCGAGATATCGGTCGCCTCGGTCGGTCCGTAACCGTTGAGCATGATGCGTCCCGGCTGCCAGCGGGCGACCAGTTCGGGAGTGCACGCCTCACCACCGACACCGAGGACCCGCGACTGCGGGTGTCCGGCCGGGTCCATCGTGGCGAGCACCGCCGGGGTGATCAACGCATGGGTGACCTTCTGACGGTCCAGAAGCTCGGACAGTTCGTCGCCGCCCACGATCTCGGTCGGCGTGATCACCAAGGTAGCGGCGGCGCTCAGCGCCGACACCATCTCGCCGACGGCCATGTCGAAACTGGGCGACGCCTTGTGCAGGAAGCGTGACGACTGCTCGATTCGGTAATGCTCGCGACGTTCGGCGGCAAGGTTCGCAAGGCCGCCGTGCGTGACCACGACACCCTTGGGCAGACCCGTCGAGCCCGACGTGTAGATCATGTATGCCGGATTCTCGACGCGGACCGGGCGGATCCGGTCTGCGTCGGTGATCGGCTCGGCGCTCGCCGACTGGTGCCGGGCGGTGACATCCTCGGTGTCGAGGGTCAGCCAGACGACGGTGTCCGGCAGCGCGGCCCGTTCACCAGACAGCGTGACACCGAGGGCGGCGCCGGAATCGGTGAGAATGTGCGCGATGCGATCCGCCGGGTATGTCGGGTCCACGGGCACGTACGCCGCACCGGTCTTGGCCACCGCCCACACGGCCAGCACCGATTCGAGCGACCGCGGGAGAGCGAGGGCCACGAAGGATTCCGGTCCCACCCCGTGCTCGAGCAGTAGATGGGCCAGGCGCGTGGACCACTCGTCCGCCTCACGATACGTGTACTCGCGACCGTTCCAGCTCAGCGCAGGCGCGTTCGGGTCGGTCCGGACAGCGACGTCGATCAGGCCGGCGAGTGTCGTCGGAGTCGCCGACGGCGCACCCCGTACACACACCGCCGCCCACTCGCTCGGATCGAGGAGGTCGATGTCGCCGACGATCGCGCCCGAATCGGCCACCACTGCGTCGAGGACACGGACGAATCGCCGGGCGATGTCCTCGGCGGTCGCCCGGTCGAAGAGGTCGGTGGCGAATCGCAACGCGCCCGACAATGCACTCGCCGAATCGCCTTCGGTCAGGACCAACGCCAGGTCGAACTGCGCGGTGTCCGCCTCGAACGGAACGGGTTCCACGGTCACGCCCGGCAATTCGAAGCGGGTGACACCGCGGTGCTCGAACGACAGCGCCACCTGGAACAGGGGTGTGTGGGCCTGAGTGCGGACGGGAGTGAGGACGTCGACGAGCCGCTCGAACGGAATGTCCGCGTGCCCGTACGCGCCGAGGTCGGTGTCGCGCACCCGTGTCAGGAGTTCAGTGAAGCTTTCGTGCGCAGCGACGTGCGTACGCAGGACCAGGGTGTTGACGAACATTCCGACCAGGTCGTCGAGGTGCTGCTCGCCGCGACCGCTGACCGGGGTGCCGACGGCGATGTCGGACGTCGACGACAACCGCGACAGCACGACCGCCAGCGCCGCGTGCAGCACCATGAACACGGAGGCGCCGTGATCGCGGGCCGTCTGCTCGAGCGCCAACGCGGTGTCCGCCGGAACGTCGAAGCGCACGGTGTCGCCGCGCTGCGACGGCACGGCCGGGCGGGGCCGATCGGTGGGCAGCTCCAGCACGTCCGGCAGCCCGGACAGCGTCTCGGTCCAGTACCGGATCTGCTGTGCGGCCAGTGATTCGGGATCGGACTCGGAACCCAGTGCCGCGTGCTGCCAGATCGCGAAATCGGCGTACTGCATCGGAAGCGGTGACCAGTTCGGAGCGTGTCCCGCACTTCGGGCGGTATAGGCGACCATGACATCGCGAGCGAGCGGACCCATGGACACGGCGTCGCCGCTGATGTGGTGAACGACGATGACAAGGACATGCTCGTCGACGGCGGTGCGCAGAAGTCTCCCGCGAAGGGGAATTCCCGCGGTCACGTCGAAGCCGCCGTGCAGGACGCGGGTCACCTCACCCACAAGTTCGTCGGTGGTCACGTCGACCGGGGTGAGATCGAGGTCGACCCGGTCGGCAGGCAGAATCACCTGCACGGGGCCGTCACCGTTGTCGGGAAAGACCGTGCGCAGCGACTCGTGCCGTTCCAGCACGTCGTGGACCGCGGTGTGGAGGGCCGCGACGTTCAGCGTCCCCGTCAGCCGGATCGCGAGCGGAAGGTTGTACGCCGCCGACTCCGGATCGAAGCGATTGAGGAACCACATCCGGTTCTGCGCCGACGACAACGGGATTCGCTCGGGACGCGGAGCGGCCACGAGTGCCGTTCCGCCGCCCGTTCCAGCGAGGAGGGCAACGCGCGCTGCGAGTGCCTCGACGGTGGGGGCGTCGAACAGCTCCCGCACGGGAACTCTGCTGTCGAGTGCACGGCCGAGTCGGGCGGCGACCTGGGTAGCGATCAGAGAGTTACCGCCGAGGGCGAAGAAGTCGTCGTCGAGGCCGACCCGCTCGACACCCAGGACGTCGGCGAAGACCTGGGCGACGACGCTTTCGGTAGCGGTGGTTGGCGCCCGGAAAACGCGGGCCTCGAACGTGGGTGCGGGCAGGGCTTTCCGGTCGAGTTTGCCGGAGGTGCCGAGGGGGAAACTGTCGAGGACCAGGATAGTTTCGGGCAGCATGTAGCTGGGCAGCGTGTGTGCGATCGCGGTGCGCAATTCATCGACGTCGACGTCCGAACCCGCGGTCGGGACGACATAACCCACGAGATGATCACCGCTGCCGGTCGGGACGACGAGCACCGCCACCTGCGACACCTGAGCATGGGCGAGCAGAGCGGTCTCGATCTCACCGAGCTCGATGCGCTGGCCACGGAACTTGACCTGAAAATCGGTGCGCCCGATGTATACGAGTTCACCGGTCGTGTTCCAACGGACGAGGTCACCGGTGCGGTACATCCGCTCCCCCGCGCTGGTGAAGGGGTCGGCGACGAAGCGGTCGGCGGTGAGGTCGACACGGCCGTGGTAGCCGCGGGCTAGTTGGATGCCGGCGAGGTAGAGCTCGCCGGGGACTCCGGCGGGGACGGGGTGCAACCTCGAATCAAGGACATAGACGCGGCTGTTCCACTCCGGTGTACCGATCGACACCGCACCACCCTCAGGCGTGTCGGTGACATCCGCGTAGGTGATCGACACCGCGGCCTCGGTCGGCCCATAAAGATTGTGGACCCGCGCCGCCGAAATCTCGGTGAAGTCCCGAACAGTCGCCGCGGGCAAGGCCTCACCGATCACGAATACGTGCCGCAGGGTGGTCAGCGCCTCACGTCCGACGCCGTCGGCGAAGACGGACAACATGGACGGCACGAAGTCGGTGACCGTCACCCGGTGCTCTCGAATGGTGTCGGCGAGGTACTGCGGGTCGCGGTGCCCGTCCGGTGCCGCGACCACCAGCGTCGCGCCGGCAGCCAGCGGAAGGAAGTAACCCCACAGGGACACATCGAATGTCGTTGCGGTCTTCTGCAAGTACACGTCCGACGCGTCGAGTACGTACTCGGAACGCATCCAGGCGATCTGGTTCACGATCGCCCGGTGCGTCACCGCGACGCCCTTGGGCTTGCCGGTCGAGCCCGACGTGAAGATCACATAGGCGACCCCATCCGGGTGCACCGTCGAATTCGTCAGCGGTGCCGACGAAACGCCGTCGACATCGAGAGAGTCGACAAGGATGACGGACCGCTCACTCGCAAAAGCGTCCCGCGACGTCGACAGGACACAGATCGGATCGGCCGCATCGAGGATGTACTGGATGCGATCGGCCGGATGGTCCGGGTCCACGGGAACATAACCGCCGCCCGCGGTCAGAACCGCATACATACCGACGACCAGGTCCACGGAACGGCGCATGGCCAACGCCACCAACGATTCCGGACCCACGCCCTCGGAGATCAGAACCCGCGCCAACCGGTTCACCCGACCCGCGAACTCCCGGTAGGTCAGCGATTCACCCTCGAAGACGAGTGCCGGCGCATCCGGGGTCAGGCGTACCTGGTCCGCGAAGGCGTCAAGTAGCAGGGCCTCGGGCAGCGCATGGTCCGTCCGGTTGCGAATGTCGACCAGCTCTGTGTATTCCGGCGCGTCGAGCAGGGCCGCGTCACCGACCGGTGTCGATGGGTCCGCGGCCACGGCCCGCAGGATGCGGGTGAATTGTTCGGCGAACGTTGCGATGGTCGACGCGTCGAACAGGTCGGTGGCGTAGGTGAAGGACGCGTGGATTCCGCCGTCAGCCTGTTCGGTGAGGGTCAGATGCAGATCGAACTCGGCCGTCTGCAGCTCCGCCGGGACGGTCGAGACTGCGAGTCCCGGCAGGTCGAACGTGGTGGGGGCCAGGTTCTGGAAGGACAGGGCGACCTGGAACAGAGGGTGCCGACCCTGTGAGCGAACCGGATCGAGAACTTCTACCAACCGCTCGAACGGCACGTCGGCATGCGAGAACGCACCCAAATCGGTTTCGCGGGTGCGCTCCACCAACTCGTCGAACGTGGCCTCCGGCGCGACGTGGGTCCGCAGGACGAGGGTGTTGACGAACATGCCCACGAGGTCGTCGAGGGCCTGCTCGCCCCGGCCGGCAACGGGAGTTCCGACCACGATGTCGGCGGAGTTCGAGAGCCGGCTCAGGAACACCGCGTAGGCGGCGTGCACGGTCATGAACAGGCTGGCGTCGCGAGTAGCCGCGAGTTCACGCAGCAATTCGTGGGTGTGGGCGTCGACATCGAACGTCAGCTCGCTGCCGCGGTGTGACTGTCGGCGTGGACGCGGCCGATCGGTGGGCAGGGTGAGCTCGTCCGGCAGCTCGGCGAGACTGCGCACCCAGTACTCGGTTTGGCGGGACACCAGCGAGGCGGGGTCGTCCTCGTTGCCGAGCAGTTCGCGGTGCCAGAGGCTGTAGTCGGCGTACTGGACCGGGAGTGGCGACCACGCAGGCTCGTCCTGTTGCGCACGTGCGGTGTACGCGAGCATCACGTCGCGGGCCAGCGGCGCGAGCGAGAAACCGTCGGCGGCGATGTGATGGACCACGACGACGAGAAGGTGCTCGTTCTCGGAGACCGCGAACAGGCCTGCGCGCAGGGGTGGTTCCACGGTGAGGTCGAATCCCGTAGTCGCGAACTCCACTGCCCGCTGCAGCGCCTCGCTCTCGGTCACCTCGAGCACGGTGAGGTCCGGGAGCGCCGACTCGATGGAGACCAGGACCTGGTGTGGGCCGGTGGGTGAGTCGGGATAGATCGTGCGCAGTGCCTCGTGCCGTTCGAGGACGTCGCTGAGCGCTGCCTGCAGAGCGGAGACGTCGAGCGTCCCGGTCAGGCGGAGGGCGAGCGGCAGGTTGTCGACGGTGGAACCCGGGTCGAAACGGTTGAGGAACCACACCCGCGCCTGCGCCGGAGACAGCGGAATCCGATCCGGTCTCGGACGTGCCTCCAGGACCGGGCGGTCGGACCGTCCGGCGGTGTCCACGGCGGCGGCCAGCGCCGCGACGGTGGGTGCGTCGAACAGCGACCGCACGGACAGGGACGTGCCCGTGGCCGCGCGCAGGCGGGCGATCACCTGGGTGGCGGACAGGGAGTTGCCGCCGATCTCGAAGAAGCTGTCGTCGGCTCCTACCCTGTCGACGTCGAGGATCTCCGTGAACACCCGCGCGACAAGCAGTTCGGTGGCGGTCGAGGGCGCCCGGAACACCGTCCGCGCCGCAAATGTCGGGGCGGGTAGCGCCGGGCGGTCGATCTTCCCGGCCGGGGTGAGCGGAAGGGCGTCGAGGACTGTGACGGTTGCCGGCACGAGCGCGCGGGGCAGCAGTTCTGCCGCGGCCGCCAGGATGTCGGAGACGTCGGGGCTGGTTCCCGGCGCTGGCACGACGTAACCAACGAGTTGATCGCCGAGCCGGGGGTGGTGATGGACGGACGCTGCCGCGGCCACCACGTCGCCGTGCCGGGACAGCGCGGCCTCGACCTCACCGAGTTCGAGGCGCAGACCCCGCAGTTTCACCTGCGAGTCGGCGCGGCCCACATAGGTGAGCTGCCCGTCGAATCGCAGCCGCACCAGGTCACCGGTCCGGTACATCCGGCTACCCTGGGGTCCAGAGGGGTTGGCGACGAACCGTTCCGACGTCAGTCCGTGCCGGGCGTGATATCCGCGGGCGAGGCCGGGACCGGACAGGTACAACTCACCCGTGACACCGCGCGGCACGGGCCGCAGCCGGGAGTCGACGACCAGTGCCTGCGTGCCGTCGAGTGGGCTGCCGATGGTGATGTCGGCGCCCGGGGTGAGCGGTTCACCGAGGGTGACGACGATGGTGGTTTCGGTGGGGCCGTAACTGTTGAAGAAACGGCGCCCCGGGGAGAACTGTTCGACCAGCTGCGGTGGGCACACCTCCCCCCCGACGACGACGGTGCGCAGTTCACCGAGTGCGCTCGCATCGATGGTGCTCAATGCGGCTGGGGCAGTGAGCACGTGGGTGACGCGCTGGTCGCGGAGCAGGGCGGTGAGGTCTTCGCCGCCGACCACCGACGGCGGCGCGATCACCAGGGTGGCCCCGGCGCTGAACGCTTGAATCATTTCGAAGACGGAGGCGTCGAAGCTTGCGGACGACAACCGGAGCACGCGGGACTGCGACGTAGTGCCCAGTTCCGGGCGTGCCTCCGCCGTGAATGCGCTCAATCCCGTATGAGTGACCGTGACGCCCTTGGGGGTTCCGGTGGAGCCGGACGTATAGATGAGATACGCCGGATGCTGCAGGCGCAGCGGCATAGTGCGGTCGCGATCGGTGACCGGTGCGGCCGACGTGACGTGTGCGACGTCGTCCAGCAGCAGCCACTCGGTACCGCCGGGCAGCCCCGCCGCGGTGGCGGTGTCGGTCAACCCGAGCGCCGCACCCGAGTCGGAGAGCATGTGCTCCATGCGTTCGCGAGGGTAGCTCGGATCGACGGGCACGAACGCAGCGCCCGTTTTGGTCACGGCCCACACGGCGAGGGCGGCCTGGGCGGTTCGCGGAAGTGCCAGCGCTACAACCATTTCCGGACCCACGCCGTGTGTGATGAGTACGCGCGCCAACTGGTTCGATTGCGCGTCGAGGTCCGCGTAGGAGAGTTCCCCCTCCTCCGACACGAGTGCGATCTCGCCGCGCCCGGCACCGCTCGTGAAGATGTCCGGCAACGTGCGTGCGACCACGGCAGGCGGTTCGGGTGGCGCGGTCAGTGCGGCGTGTTCGTCTGCGGTCAGCAGGTCCAGATCGCCGACCGCGCATCTCGGATCGGTGATCCCCTGCCGCAGAAAATTCTCGAAGCGGACGGAGAACGAGTCGATCGTGTCGCGGTCGAACAGATCGGTGGCGAAAATCCAGGACGCCGCCATTGCGGCACCGTCGGGGCGGAGGGTCAACTGCAGATCGAACTTCGCCGGCACCACACCGAGATCCAGTGCCGACACCGACAGACCGGGAAGCGTGAGCTGGTTGACGCTCTGATCCTCGAGCGACAGCGCAACCTGGAAGATCGGCGAATACGCCTGGGAGCGTGCCGGTTGCAGTAGGTCGATCAACCGCTCGAACGGCAGGTCCGCGTTGCCGTACGCCGCAAGATCGGTCTCCCGGACGTGCCCGAGCACCTCCGCGAACGAGGACGCCGGATCGATGTGGGTCCGCAATGCGAGCGTGCCGACGAACATGCCCACCAGGTCGTCGAGGGCCTGCTCGCCGCGTCCCGCGACCGGAGTGCCCACCACCACGTCTGTGGTCGCGGCGAGGCGCGCGAGCAGTGTGGCCAGGGCCGCGTGCACCACCATGAAGAGGGTGGCGCCGTGGCTGCGTCCGAACGCCGTGGCTTGCTCGACGAGTGCGCTGTCGAGACGGAACGTCGAGATCTCCCCGCGCAGTGACGCCACGGCCGGCCGACGCCGGTCGGTGGGCAGCTCGAGCAGCTCCGCGGCGCCGCGCAGTTGCTGACGCCAGTACGCAGCCTGGCGTGCGGCAACACTTCCCTCTTCGGACTCGGAGCCGAGGAGCTGCCGCTGCCAGACACTGTAGTCGGCGTACTGGACGGCGAGCGGTGTCCAGTCCGGGGTCTGGTGGCCGACGCGGGCGGTGTACGCCAGCATCAGGTCGCGGGCGAGCGGCCCCATCGACGCGCCGTCCGCACTGATGTGATGCACCACCACGACGAGAACGTGTTCGTCCGGTGACAGCTCGAATACGCTGCTGCGCAACGGGACCGATGCCGTCACGTCGAAGCCGGTGGACAGCTCGGCGGTCAGCACTGCGAACAGCTGTTCTTCGTCGTCGACGCGGCGCGGTTCGACGTCCAGCGCGAGGTCGTCGAGGGGGACGATCAGCTGATACGGGCCGTCGGCAGAGTCGGGATACACGGTCCGCAGCGCCTCGTGGCGCTCCAGGACGTCCCGCAGCGCCGCCCCGAGGGCAACGGTGTCGAGGTCGCCGGACAGCCGCAGTACGAGCGGAATGTTGTAGGCCACCGACTCGGGGTCGTAGCGGTTGAGGATCCACATCCGGGACTGCGCCGCGGACAGGGGAATGCGATCCGGTCGTTCGATGCCCACCAGCGCCGGGCGGTCCCCGCGCTCGGCGGCGTCGACCACCGCGGCGAGAGCCGAGACTCCCGGCGACTCGAAGATCACCCGCACGGCCAACGACGTGCCTGCCGACTCGTTGACCCGGCCGATCACCCGGGTGGCACTCAGCGAATCGCCGCCCAGATCGAAGAAATCGTCCTCGGCTCCGACCACGCCGGCACCGAGCACACCGGCGTAGGCGGCCGCGACCAGCCGTTCGGTGTCGGTGCGCGGGGCCACGTACTCGCGGACCGCGAAGACCGGTTCGGGTAGGGCTTCACGGTCAACCTTGCCCGCCGGGGTGAGCGGAACCCGGTCGAGCTCCATCACGGTGGACGGCACCATGTAGCTGGGCAGGAGGCGGGCAGCGTGCGCGGCGAGCGCGGCCTGATCGAAACGCGAATTCGGCCGCATTCGCACGTACGACACCAGCACCGAGGTGCCGCCCTCACGTTCCCGCACGGCGGACACCGCGAAGTCCACCGACTCGTGCCCCGACAGCACCGCATCGATTTCACCGAGTTCGATGCGCAGTCCGTGCAGCTGTACCTGGAAGTCGCTGCGGCCCAGATACTCGAGGACGGGTTGCTCGCCGCGGCTCCACCGCACGAGGTCGCCGGTGCGGTACAGGCGGTTACCACCGCCCCCGGGGAACGGATCGGCGACGAATCGCGACGCCGTCAGACCCGAACGGCCGTGATAGCCCTCGGCGAGCCCGGGGCCCCCGAGATACAGCTCCCCTGTCACCCCGCGCGGCACCGGCCGCAGCCAGCGGTCCAGGACGACTGCTCGTGCGCCCTGCATCGGGCCGCCGATCGTGATCGCGGCGGGGTCGGTCTGCGGACCCGTCATGGTGATCACGATCGTCGACTCGGTGGGGCCGTAGCTGTTGTAGAGACGGCAGCGGCTGCCGAACCGCTCCACGAGATCCGGCGGGCACACATCGCCACCGACGACCACAGCCTCGAGCGAGTCGAGGTCGGCGGCGTCCACGGTTCCCAATACCGCGGGTGCACTGATGATGTGGGTGACCCGCTGCGAACGGAGGAGAGCCGTGAGTTCGTCGCCGCCATACACGCCCGGTGGCGCAATCACCATCGTCGCGCCCGCACTGAACGCCTGCACCATCTCGAACACGGACGCGTCGAAGCTCGACGAGGAGAAGCGCAGTACCCGCGAGTCGCGCGTCACGCCGAGCTCGGGCAGGGCCCACGCGGCGAACGCGGCCAGGCCGGTGTGCGTGACCACCACACCTTTCGGCGTGCCCGTGGAACCCGAGGTGTAGATCATGTACGCCGGGTGGTGAGGTGTCAGTGGTACCGGGCGATCGGCGTCCGTCACCGGTGCGACCGACAGCTTCGCGCACGCAGACGTGAGCGCGGGGTCGTCGAGGGCGAGCCATTCGACGCCGGTTCCCTCGAGCAGGTCGCGGTGCGCGGTGGCCGTCAAACCGAGACTCACGCCCGAATCGGACAACATGTGGGCGATGCGCTCGGCCGGGTAGGCCGGGTCGACGGGGACGAACGCCGCCCCCGACTTCGCCACGGCCCACACCGCCACGACGGAGTCGACGGACCGGGTGAACGACACCGCCACGAAGTCACCGGGGCCCACTCCGCGGGTCAGCAGCAGTCGTGCGAGCGCGGTGCTGCGCTCGTCGAGTTCGCGGTAGCCGGTCGTTGCTCCATCGAGAATCAGTGCCGTGCCGTCGGGGTTCGCCCGGACCCCGGCTTCGAACAGATCGACCAGCAGCAACGGGTCGGGTGCCGCCGGGCCGGCGGCAGGCACGAGTTGTGCGTGCTCGTCCGCCGTCAGCACGTCCAGGTGTGCAACCGGGGTGTCCGGGTCCGCGTCGGCGAACCGGGCCAGCAGGTCGAGGAACCGCGCGTGGTGTCCGGCGAGTTCCTCGGCCCCGTACAGGGCGGGGTTCGCCTCGAAATCGATGCGCGACGAACTTCCCGCCACGCTCGGGTACAGGTTGACGGAGAGGTCCTCGACCGGTCCGGTCGACAGGACGTGGAACCGACCGGTGAGCTCGGCGAGGGTGATTTCGGAATGGAAGTTCATGATGTTGATCGCGGGACCGAAGAAGCCCCGCTGATCCTGGGCGGCGCCGGCGTCGCGGCGGATGTCCTCGCTGCGGTAGCGCTGGTGGCGCAACGCACCGGTGAGTTCGAGCTGGACGGCGGAGACCAGCGCGGCGACCGTCGTGTCCGGGGTGATCGACACCCGCAGCGGCACCACATTGGACACCATGCCGCCCGATCGACGCAGCACGGCGTTGGTGCGGGCCGACACGGGCAGACTGAGAACGATGTCGTCCGAACCTGTCATCCGGGCGACGAAAGCTGCGGTCGCGGCCACGGCGACAGCCGCGAAGGCGGAGTTGAGACGCGAGGTCGCCCCGTCCACCGACCGGGCGACGTCGGTGGGCACCTGCCCGCCGTGCCAGCGGGACCGAGCCTGCGCCGGGGCAGTGCGGCCCGCAAGGCTGACCGGGACGGGGAGGTTCCGGGATCGGGTCGCCCAGTAGTCGCGGTCGGTGAGGTACCGGGAAGAACCGATGTATGCGTCCTCGGCGGCCGAAACCTCTCGGAGGTCACCCGCCACCGACGGCGTCGGCTCCACACCCCGGATCTCGGCCGTGTACAACTCGGCGGCGCGGCTCATGAACTTCATGGCGCCGTAGCCGTCGAGCGCGATGTGGTGGATGCGGCAGTACCAGAGATGGTGGTGATCACCGATCTGCAGGGTGGCCGCCCGGATCAGCCGGTCCGAGAGCAGATCCAGCGGTGCGGTGTAGTCGGCGCGCATCCACTCGACTGCGGCAGCGTGGGGGTCCGGCTCCGCCCGGAAATCGTGGTGTCCCACCCCGTCGTCGAGAGTGAGGTCGACAGTCTGGAGCGGTTCGCCGTCGATCTCGACGATCCGGAGCATCCCGCTACCGATCTCGCGGGCAGCGACCTGACCTGCACGTCGAAAAGCATCGACATCCAGAGCGCCCTCGACGTCGATGTACTGCGCAATCGTGATCGGCACTTCGCCCATGAGGTGCTGGGCATACCAGATACCGCGCTGAGCGGCGGTGAGGGCGAAAAAGTGCGAATCGTTCTCGTTGACACTGGTGTCAACGCGGGCGGACGTACCAGCCGCGAACTCTGCCGGTTCCACGAATCGTTCTCTTATCTACTAGGAGCGGCGAGACGACTCTTGCTCCGGTGACCGACTACGTGTGCCCTGCGGTGGTTACACCCCGTGGGACAACTTACGTAGGGTTGCATAACCTACATAAGGTCGTCAAATCGCTCGGGTGTAACTGGATCGGTAAGTCGACGCGCCACCCGTGCGCCTTTGTGGTAGCCAGAGGTACCAGAAAGGCGCACGGGAGGAGCACCGATGACCGAACCGCCCGGCCTGAGCACCGTGAACGAGTGGAGCGACGAGCAGGCCGTCGCCTTGCTGACCGAGTGTTGTTCGTCGACGGTGTGGGCTCGCCGGGTGGCCGCCGCGCGGCCGTTCCGCACGACCGAAGAGCTCTATACCCGCGCCGACGAGGTTCTCGCCGAACTCACCGAAGCCGAGATCGACGAGGCCTTGGCCGGGCATCCGCGCATCGGCGACCGCCCCGACAACGCGTCGTCGGCGCGTGAGCAGTCCGCAGTCGCTTCCGCCGACCGCGAGTTGCGGGCGAAACTTCGCGCGGGAAACGAGGAGTACGAGAAAAAGTTCGGGCACGTCTACCTCGTGTGCGCGTCCGGACGTTCTGCGCAGGAACTGCTCGACGTGCTGCACCGACGCCTCGACAACGACAGCAGCACCGAGCGCAGGGTTCTACGGGCGGAACTCGCCGCGATCAACCGGTTGCGTCTCGTACGGTTGCTGAACCACTCCACCGAAGGAGGACGTTGATGACCAGAATCCTCAGCACGCACGTGCTGGACGCAACGACCGGTGAGCCGGCAGCCGGACTGCACGTGCGGCTCGAATCCCTCGAGGGTGAACCGATCGCCTCCGCGATGACCGGCGTCGACGGCCGCATCCCCGAAATTGCACCCGAGGGCCTGATCGCGGAGACGTATTGCCTCGTGTTCGACACCGGTGATTATTTCGGTCGGCGCGGCCAGGACACCTTCTACCCGGTGGTGACCGTCACCTTCGAGTTGAGATATCCCCAGCGCGGCTACCACGTTCCGTTGTTGTTGTCCCCCTATGGCTATTCCACCTATCGCGGGAGCTGAACGTGAGTAATCCGAACAACGGCCCCCACCTCGGGGGCAAGATCGTCCTGGGTAAGAACCAGTATGGGAAGGCTGAGAACCGGATCGTCCGGATCTACCGCGACACCCCTCGGCACGAGATCCGGGACGTGAGCGTCTCCACCTGTCTTCGAGGTGACTTCTCCGCCGCGCACCTCGAGGGCGATCAGAGCACCGTGCTGCCCACGGATAGTCAGAAGCAGACCGCCTTCTCCTACGCGAAGGAGAAGGGACTCGATTCCATCGAGGAATACGGACTGGCGTTGGCGCGGCATTTCGTGAACGACGTCCAACCTGTCGAGGGCGCGCGCATCGAGATCGAGGAGTACTCGTGGGCGCGGGCCGTGGTCGAGGGTGCCGAGCACGATCACACCTGGGTGCGGAAGGGCGAGGAGGTACGTACCGCGGCCATCACGGTCGACGCCGACGGAACATGGGTGGTCGGGGGCCTGAAAGATCTGGTGATTCTGAAATCCACGGGCAGCGAGTTCTTCGGGTTCCTGAAGGACGAGTACACCGTTCTCGAAGAGACCCACGACCGGGTGATGGCCACGTCACTCGTCGTGCAATGGCGGTTCGTCACCACCGAGGTCGACTGGAACAGCGTGTACACCGATATCAAGGAACAGATCGTGTCCACGTTCGCGACAGTGCATTCGTTGGCCCTGCAGCAGACACTCTACGAAATCGGCAAGGCAGTCCTCGAGCGCTGTCCTTTGCTCGCGGAGGTGCGTCTGTCTGCGCCCAACAAGCATCACTTCGCGCACGACCTCGGGCGCTTCGGTGTGGAGAACGACAACGAGGTGTTCCACGCCGCCGACCGCCCCTACGGGCTGATCCAGGCGACGGTTCAGCGTTCCGACGCTCCGGACCCCGGGCCGGCGTGGTCTGCCTACGCAGGTTGGCTGAGTTGACGCCGAGCGGCCGCCCGAGGAACTGCTCGTCGACGGGCGCACGGTGGTCGAGCGTGGGAGGGTGACACCGTGGACCTCTCGTTCGTCACCGACATCGCCACACCGCGCACGCGCGCGGAACTTCCCGTGCCGGAACCGGGATCGGCGTACCTGGCCGGCGGAACCTGGTTGTACTCGGAACCGCAACCGGGTCTCACCCACCTGGTAGATCTCACCACCCTGGGCTGGCAGGCAGTCACGGTGCGCCCCGACGAGCTCGAGGTGGCCGCCACGTGCACCATCGAAACACTCTGCCACACCACATATCCCGATCAATGGATCGGAACAAGCCTGTTCCGCCCGTGCGCCGAAGCGCTCGTCGCGTCGTGGAAGATCTGGCACACCGCCACCGTCGGGGGAAACCTCGCGCTCGCGCTGCCGGCAGGCGCCATGATCACCGCATGCTGCGCACTCGACGCCGAGGTGCTGCTCTGGGCGCCCGACGGGCGCGAACGGCGAATCCCGGTGCTCGAGTTCGTTACCGGCGCTGGGTGCACCCTGCTGGATCCGGGTGAACTGATCCGCAGCATTCATTTCCCGGGATCGGCACTCCGGAGCCGCACGACGCTCCGCAAGATCGCCTATTCGCCGCTCGGCCGGTCCGGCGCACTCCTGGCGGCACGACTCGGACCGGACGGATTCACGCTCGCCGTCACCGCGTCGACCCTGCGCCCCTTCGTACTGCGCTTCCCCGACGTTCCCGACCCTCACGCACTCGACACTGCACTGGCGGAACATATTCCACTCGAGGCGTACTTCACGGACGCACACGGTGTCGTCGACTGGCGGCGCCATGTCACGGCCGTCCTCGCGGAGGAGATCAGGGAGGAACTGGCATGAAGTTCACCGTCGACGGGCAGCCGGTGAACGCCGACCCGCGGCCCGGTCAGTGCCTGCGCACGCTGTTGCGGGACCACGACGTTTTCGCGGTCAAGAAGGGGTGCGACGCCGGTGATTGCGGCGCCTGCACGGTGTTGCTCGACGGCCACCCCGTGCATTCGTGCGTCATTCCGGCGCACCGTGCCGAGGGCCTCGAGGTGACGACGGCCGCGGGGCTGGGGAGCCCCGAACGACTACATCCCGTCCAGGAGCAGTTCGTCGCTGCGGCCGGCTTCCAGTGCGGATTCTGCACTCCAGGAATGGTAGTTACTGCTTCTGCGCTCACCGCCGATCAACGGGCCGACCTTCCCCGCGCCCTGAAGGGAAACTTGTGCCGCTGCACGGGTTACCGCGCGATCCGGGATGCAGTCGGCGGAATCTGCACCACCGAGGACGACTCGAGCGGTCACTCCTCCGGTCGTTCGATTCCTGCCCCCGCCGCCACCCGGGTGGTGTGCGGGGCCGAACCGTACACCCTCGATGTCAGGGTCCAGGGATTGCTCCACGTCCATGTCCTCGGCAGCCCGCACGCCCATGCGCGGATCACCCGCATCGACACCACCGCAGCGGAGGGAGTGCCCGGCGTCCACGCGGTACTCACCCACCGAGACAGCCCGGACATCGCCTTCTCCACCGCACGCCACGAACTCCGCACCGACGACCCGGACGACACCTACATCTTCGACACCGTGCTGCGGTTCGTCGGACAGCGTGTCGCGGCGGTGGTCGCCGACTCGGTCGACATTGCCCGCCGCGCAGCGGAATTGATCGACGTCGACTACGACATTCTGGAGCCTGTATTCGACCCGGACCTGGCACACCGGGCAGGTGCGCCCCTGCTCCATTCCGACAAGGGCGCCGAGTCGCGCATCGCGGATCCCACCCGGAACCTGGTGGCAGAGTTACACGGTGAGGTCGGCGACATCGAATCGGGACTCGAGGCGGCCCGGGCGTCGGGCGCGGTGGTCGAGGGGACGTGGCAGACGCAGCGCGTGCAACACGTCCATCTGGAGACGCATTCCGCGATCGGCTGGCTCGACGACGAGGGGCGACTGACCCTCCGGAGCAGCACTCAGGTTCCCTTCCTCGTACGCGACGAACTGGCACGACTCTTCGCGCTGGACCGTTCCGAGGTCCGGGTGTTCACCGCCCGAATCGGTGGTGGATTCGGCGCCAAACAAGAAATGCTCGTCGAGGACCTCGTCGCGCTTGCGGTTTCGCGCACCGGTAAGCCCGTGCAGTACGAGTTCACCCGCTCGGACCAGTTCACCACCGCGCCGTGCCGCCATCCCATGCGGGTCGCAGTGCGGGCCGGGGCCGATGGAGACGGAAGGCTGACCGCGCTCGCCGTGGACGTGCTGTCGGACGCCGGAGCCTACGGGAATCATTCCGCGGGGGTGATGTTCCACAGCTGCGGAGAGTCGGTCGCGCTGTACCGCTCTCCCAACAAGCGGGTCGATGCCCGCGCCGTGTACACCAACAACCTGCCGTCGGGCGCCTTCCGCGGATACGGGCTCGGACAGGTCATTTTCGGTATCGAGTCGGCGTTGGACGAGCTTGCCCGAAAGCTGGGCATCGACCCCTTCGATTTCCGCCGCCGTAACGTGATCGTTCCGGGGGACGACTTCGTCGAAGCCGAGGTGGCGCACGACGACCTCACCTACGGGAGCTACGGGCTCGACCAATGCCTCGACCTCGCCGAGGCAGCCCTGCGCCGGGGCAATGGAGTTGCCGCGCCGGATGGCCCGCGGTGGAAAGTCGGGGAGGGCATGGCGGCGTCCATGATCGCAACCATTCCGCCGCGTGGGCACTTCGCCGAGGCGTCCTGCACTCTCGTCGCGGGCGGCCGTTACGAAGTGCGGGTAGGGACCGCCGAATTCGGCAACGGAACCACGACCGTGCACGCGCAGCTCGCGGCGACCGCGCTCGGTACCACCGTCGATCGAATCATCGTCCGCCAGTCCGACACCGACCTCACTGGGCACGACACGGGAGCGTTCGGGTCGGCCGGAAGTGTGGTTGCCGGGAAGGCAGTCGATCAGGCATGCAACAGTCTGCGCGCACTTCTGTCCAGAACCGCGTGCCGCATCGCCGGTGTCGCCGAGGACGCGGAATGCTCGCTGACACCGGAGGGCGTCCGGATCGGCACCCAGGTGATCGAATGGGACAAGCTCGCAGCCGAGGGCGTTCTTCGAGCCGAGGGTCGGCACGACGGCACTCCCCGCTCAGTGGTCTTCAACGTGCATGCATTCCGGGTCGCCGTCGACACGGTCACCGGTGAGGTACGAATTCTGCAGTCGGTTCAATCCGCCGACGCGGGGACCGTCCTCAATCCGCAGCAGTGCCGTGGGCAGGTCGAGGGAGGCGTAGCTCAGGCGATCGGCAGTGCGCTGTATGAAGAGATCCGTCTCGACGGCGCCGGAACAGTCCTGGGACCTCAGCTGAGGAACTATCACATCCCTCAACTGGCCGATATCCCTGAGACCGAGGTGTATTTCGCGGACACCTACGACCAATTAGGTCCACTGGGCGCCAAATCCATGAGCGAGTCGCCGTACAACCCGGTGGCCCCGGCCTTGGCCAACGCCATTGCCGACGCCACCGGCGTTCGCCTGCGACGGTTGCCGATGACTCCGGCACGGGTGTGGCGAGAGATGACCACGGCCCGTGTCGGTCACCTCGAGGCCCCGTAGCCCGTCCCGGTTGTGCACTTGCACCTGTTCGTACGGTCGGGTGCTCGGTCTGTTTCGCCACGATATGGGTCGGATCGGTGGCATTGTGAGTACTGGCCGCTACTGGACGGGAGTTCATCACATGGCAACGCACATCCACCTCGGGCACATCTTCCACATCGCCGGCGCACCGACAGTGACCGAAGCCGCGGCCGCTCTCGTATCGATTCCCGACGGCGCGCTTGTCCTGGACGATTCCGGGCGAATCGCGTTCTGCGGCGACCGAACCGAGATTCCGTCGGAATATGAGTCCGGCACCGTGCACGACCACCGGCCCGGGTTCTTGTTGCCAGGGTTCGTCGACACCCATATCCATTTCCCGCAGACCTACGCCGGCGACTCCTACGGCGGCGGACAACTGCTGGAATGGCTGACCCTTTGCATGTTCCCGTCGGAAACGAAGTTCGCCGATCCGGAGTTCGCGCAGCAAGCCGCCGTCGAGTTCACCCACCGTCGCATCTCGGCGGGCACTACGGCCGCGATGGTATTCGGGTCGGCGTTTCCGCATGCACAGGACGCCCTGTTCACCGAGACGAAGAAGGCCGGTCTACGTATCGTCAGCGGCCGCGGCATTCAGACTGTCGGTGTCGGCACCGCCCAGCCACTGATGACATCCGAAGAAGACGCCATCCGGCTGACCCGCGAAGAGATCGACAAGTGGCACGGCGCGGACACCGGTGATGTCGCCACCGCACTGTTGCACGTGGCTATCGTCCCGCGGTTCTCGTTGTCGGTGACGACCGAGACCCTGAAAAACCTCGGGGAACTGTACGACGAGGTACGGGACCGCGGGGTGTATGTGCACTCGCATCTCAACGAGAACAATCGCCCGGGAACCGGAGAGGTGGACTCGACCAAAGAGGTGTACCAGGTGAATTCGTACCTGGACACCTACGACGGGAAGTTCCTGCCCGGCTCCCAGGTGGGAGGGAAGAGCCTGCTGGGCCGACGCACCATCCTCGCGCACTGCGTGCACTGCCAGGACGTCGAGCTCGAACGGATGGCCGAGACCGGTACGTCCGTTTCGCACTGTCCGGTCTCGCAGCTGTTCCTGGGATCCGGAACGATGCCGTGGAAGCGGACGGTCGCCTCGGGTGTCAACATTTCCGCGGGCACAGATTTCGGCGGCGGCGACGAATGGTTGATCCCGCGGGTGCTCGGCGATGCGTTCAAAGTGCACATCAACGAACCCGGGGACGACGGAGTATCGATGCATCCGGCCGAAATGCTGTTCATCGGTACCCTCGGCGGTGCCAGAGCCTTGGACATGGAGAACCGATTCGGCAACTTCGACGTCGGTAAGGAAGCCGACTTCGTCGTCGTCGATCCGTCCGGCACCCCGGCGCTCGACGGACTACTGCGCCACGGCATCCGCGCCGCCGACCCCGACCTGGCCCGCGATCAGACCCTGTTCGCGCTCTTGATGGGGATACGCGATACTTCCATCGCCGAGGTCTATGTCGCGGGCCGGCGGGCCGGGGCGTCCTGAGTTCTAGGCCGCCCGGTCCAGCTCGTTCGAGTCGGCAGGTTCGATCTCCTGCGCGTAGTGGAAGTGCGGGCGCCGATGACCGAGGAACGATCCACACCACGACATCACTGCCACGTAGCGGTTCCGGAATCCGACCAGGTAGACGAGGTGGACGGCAAGCCACAGGAACCAGGCGAGTACACCGGTCAACTCGATCTTGCCGACGCGGGTGATCGCACGGAACCGGTTGATGATCGCCATGCTGCCCTTGTCCCGATAGGTGAAGGGTGTTCCGGCCGGCCGCTTTCCGTTGATGATCGCCGCGACGTGACGGCCACCCTGCATCGCGAACGGCGACTGAGCCGGGAGGTTGTTCAGCGAAGCCATGTCACCGATGGCATAGATGTCGTCGTAGCGGCCCACGGTGAGGTCCTCGTCGACCAGCAGTCGACCGCCGCGGCCGGTCTCACACCCGGTCCGTTCCGCGAGCACCGCCGCGAAGTCGTTGGCCTGAATGCCTGCCGACCAGATGATCGTCTCCGCCGTCAGTCGCTTCTCGAACCCGTTACCGGGCGACGACAAGGTGGCACCGTGCTCGTCGATATCGGTCACCATGGTGCCGAGGACCACCTCGACCCCTGCACGCTCGAGGGAGTCCTGCGTGTACTTGCTGAGCTTGCCGCCGAACACGGGCAGCGTCTCCCCCGCACCCTCGACGAGGGTCACGGTGACGTCCTCGGCGGTGACGTCCCGCAGCGACTTCTCGAAGTAGCGTCCCGCCAGTTCCTTGATCTGACCTGCCAGTTCGACCCCGGTGGGCCCCGCGCCGATCACGATGAAGTGGAGCAGATCCCGGCGACGTTCCGGGTCCGACGTGGTGTGCGCCTCTTCGAAGCAGCGGACGATCTGGCGGCGCAACCGGTCGGCGTCGGCGACCGTCTTGAGGGCGTACGTGACCTCGGCGAACTCGTCGCGGCCGAAGTACGCCTGACGAGCACCCGTCGCGGCGATCAGAGTGTCGTAGCCGAGGGTGTGGCGGATCCCGCCTGCCTCGTAGACCACCTCGCGCTTGTCCGGGTCGACGTCGACGACGCGGCCGAGCCGGACGTCACCACTGGGATACTTGGCGAGGATGGCGCGGATGGAAGGCGCGATCTCGCCGGGCGAGAGCACACCCGTGGCCACCTGGTAGAGCAGTGGCTGGAAGAGGTGCTCGGTGGTCTCGGAAATCAGCACGAACGGCGTGCCTGCCTTGCCGAGCTTCTTCGCCGCCGCGAGGGCGCCGAAACCCGATCCCACGATGACGACCTGTGTGCGATCCACCGAAAACCTCCTCTGCCAGCGTTCCTGTGCTTAGCGTTGCGTATGAGCCCACCTTATGGATCCGATGAGCCTGATTGCCAATAACCTGGGGAAATCGAAATTGTGTTATCTCGATTGCTCATAAATGCTCATCGGCGCTGTAGCCTGGGGTCATGGAGTTCCGGCAGTTGCGCTACTTCCTCGCGGTCGGTGAAGAAGGCAGTTTTTCCCGTGCGGCGGAGCGATGCTTCATCTCGCAGTCGGCGATCAGCCACCAGATAGCCAAGCTCGAGCACGAACTCGGCACGGCCCTACTCGAACGGTCCACCCGTGCGACGCGCCTGACCGCGGCCGGCGAACGCCTCATGCCTATCGCGGCAGAAATGATGAGCCTCGAGGCGCGCGCACTCTCGGTGGGACTCGACCCCCGCAATCGGCTGCGAATCAGCGCCAGCATGAGCTTCGCCACCCAAAGCCTGGAGGCGATATCGCTTGTGCGCGAGGAGTTCCCACAGCTCGACATCGAATTCGTCATCAAGGATTTCACCGACCGCATGACCGCGGTGGCGTCCGGTGATGCAGACCTGGCCCTGATCCGCGGCGGCGTCGACAGACCAGGACTCGAAACAATCGAATTCGGCCTCGAGGATTTGGTGATCGTCACCTCGGCTCAACATCCGCTGTCCAAGTTTTCGACCGTCGACCTCAGCGAACTGGCGCCCTATCCGCTACTGCTGCCGCCGCGCAGTAGTCAGGTGCTGATCCACACCGTGGTCGAGGATGCATTCCGGCAGGTCGGGCAACGCGTAAAGCTCGGGCCCTCCATTCCCAGCGACCACACGGCGACCCTCGACGTCCTCACCACTCCCCTGTCGTGGACCGTGTTGTACGCCGACACCGCCGACGCGACTCCCCGGCGCGGGCTCAGTTTCATGCGCGAGTCGCACGACCTTCTGCGCATCCCGGTGTGCGGGGTAGTCCGCAGCGGAACGGCAACCCGCCCCGAACTCACTCACTTGTTTCGTGCGCTCGCGCAGTCGATCGCAGGATCACGGGGAGCTGCCGACGCCGAATCCCCAACCGACAGTTAGGCCGGCAGGGGCGGCGCGCGACCTACTGGCCGAGGAGGAATATTCCGGTGATCAGGTCGAACATGGGCGGGTGGGGCGCCGACGACGATCGAGGCAACCAGCGTTGCCGCCCAGAGCATTTCGATGGAATTGAGGGCGCGGAAGACGAGCCGACCGATACCCAGTCCCACTCGCACCCTGCTCGTGTACCGAGGTGTGCGGGTGAGGCGCAGTTCATGCCGGGGCGGCCGCCCAGCTGTCCGGGCCGAAAACCTCGTAGTGAATGTTCTCGGCCGCAACATCTTTCTCGAGCAAGGCCTCGCGCATGCCCAGCATGAAGGGCAGCGGCCCACAGAGATAGGCCCGGGTGCCGGGGGCGATGGTGATCTCCCCGAGGTCGGCTCGCCCCTTCCGCAGGTCCACCTCGGGGCGACGCGCGCCGAGGTCCTCGTACCAGCGGTGCATGACCGCGAACGGCAGCCGCTCGACGAGTTCGGCCAACTCCGCCCGGTGGGCGTGGTTACTGGGCGATCGGTCGGCGTGCAGCACCGAGATCGGGCGGGTGTCCTCGGTGTCGGCGAGGTGGCTGAGCATTCCCATCATCGGCGTGCACCCGATGCCGGCCGAAATCAGCAGCAGCGGCGCGTCGTCGTCCTGCAGAACCAGGTCACCGAACGGGGTGGTCACGTCCAGCAGGTCATTCTCGAAAACATTGTGGTACAGGAAGTTCGACACTTCGCCCGCAGGCGAGTGCGATCCGTCCGACAGCATCTGCCCGTCCACCCGCTTGACGGTGATCCGCCAGTCCTTCTGCGACGGAGCGGACGAGAGGCTGTACTGGCGGATCTGCCGGGCACCGTCGGAAAGATGAACCCCCACCGAGAGATACTGCCCCGGGGCGAAGGCGGGCAGGGGAGCACCGTCCACCGAGGTGAGCACGAAGGAGACGGTGTCGGCGGACTCGTGGCGGCGCTCACGGACACGCACCTGCCGCCAGACGTCACCGGGCGCGACCCCCGCTGCGCGGTAGAGACCGGCTTCCATCGCGATCAGAGTCTCGGCCATCGTCCAGTACACCTCGTCCCAGGCGGCGGCCACCTCCGGAGTGACGGCGTCACCGAGCACCTCGACGATGGCGTCGAACAGATGGGTGTACACGATCGCGTACTGGGCGGGCTCGATACCCAGCGAGGCATGCTTGTTCGCGATCCGCGAGAGGATCAAATCGACGCGAGCCCGATCGGGTTCCAGTTGCAGAGCCGCGAACGCGGCGATTGCCCCCGCCAACGCTTTCTGCTGACCACCCTGCTTCTGGTTGCCCCGGTTGAACAAGTCGCGTTCGAGGTCGGGGTGGGCAGCAAACATCTTGCGGTAGAACAGGCTAGTGATGTCGCCGATGGCGGCACCGACCACGGGCAGCGTGGCGCGGATGATTTCCGTAGAAGTGGGCGAGAGCATGTCATTCTCCGATCGCGGAAGAGAACTGGAAATCTGTGTCGGCCGGCCGGGGCAGTCCGAGCAGGACGGCGCGGGTCGGTGATTGGGTGAGGTCGTCGATGGTGACAGTGTCGAGCGACGCGAAAAACGCTTCCTGCGCACGGCGCAGCGCCGACCGCAGCCGGCAACCCGACCGCAGCGGACACGGCTGGGCGCCGTCGCATTCGACCACCTCCCCGTCTCCCTCGAGGCGGCGGGCGAGCCACCCGACCGAGGCGGTGCGGCCGAGTTCGGTAATGGCGAGGCCGCCCCCGCGGCCGCGGCGCGCGTCGACGATGCCGAGTTCAGCGAGCCGGGTGATCACTTTTGTCGCGTGCGTGTAGGACACCGCCAATTCCTCGGCGACCTGACGGCTCCCCGGACGGTCCCCCTCTGCCGCGACGGCCAGGCGCATGACGACCCGCAAGCCGAGGTCGGTGAACCGGGTGAGCTGCATGATCTGAAAGTACATTAATTCGCATTTCGTATGCGAGTTATGTGAGTGAGGTTACCTGCCGGCCGCCGGCGACACCCGGACGGGAGCGAAGACGCTAGACGAGCCCGTGCCGGTCGATCCAGGTCAGCACGTGGTCGAGTACCGCGTCCGGCATCTCGAGTTGTGGGGTGTGCCCGACGCCGGGCAGTACGACGGTGTCCCACCGCGGGTTGTCCGCAGCGACCTTGCGCGCCGCGGCGACCGGAACCAGGCGGTCGCGGTCACCGTGGAGCAGGAGAACCGGTTGTTCGAGGGCGCGCATGGCCTGCAGGTAACGCTGCGGACGCGCCATCACCCGCATCAGTGACCGGCTCGCCTGCAGGAACGCGGCATCTTGCGAGGGCTGCTCGCGCCGGTACTTCGCCAGCTCCGTCGCTGCCTCGAGGACGTCCTCGGAGGCCCGTGCGGGATCGGCGAAGCACAGGTCGATGACCCGCTCGACCAGCTGACGGTCGGTCATCCGCCGGCTCGAATACTGGAGGTAACGCTCCCCGACGAAGGGCGTCATGTACATCGCGAACTGCGCAGCGATCCGCGGATGTGGCATTCGTTGCGCAGCAGGAAGCGCCGGGTCGACGAGCACGAGTGCAGCAACAGTGTCGGGGTGGGCGGACGCCTCGAACATCGAGATCATGCCGCCCATGGAATTGCCCATCAGGATCACCGGCCCACCCACCACCTCGGTGAGGAAGCGGTGAAGTACCGCGACGTTGGCGGGGATCCCCGTCTGACGCTTCCCCGCCGGGCTGAGTCCGAAACCGGGGAGATCCACCGTCAGAACCCGCGTCCGTTCCGCCAACGCCGGGGCCACCCGGACCCAGTTGAGATGCGACCCACCGAGGCCGTGCACCATCACCACCGGCAGCGACCCTGCTTGCGGATCGCCGTACTCGACCCAGTGGACGGGTCCGTCGATGTCGATGACACTGCCCGAGCCACCCCACGACCGCGCGAACGTCTGACCGGCCGGCGAGCCACCTCGTTTCGGATCAAGCATGCGTCCATCCCCTTCGATGCGTCGTCTCGGCGTCGCGCCTCTCGCTGTCCGGAGGCCGGTGTCGGTCAGTCTACGACCGCTGTTCCCCCAGGCCGCGGAGCAAACTCTCCGATGGAGAAGTAGCGTGAACGCGTGCCGTACTTAGCTGCCAGTTCCGAGGACGCCGACAGCGAGCCGATCGCGGTGTCGACGGCCGATCGGGCCGCGGTCGTCCAGCCGTGACGATCGGGGGCGTGCTGCTCGCCGCGGGGGGCGGCTCGCGGATGGGTATGCCCAAGGCGCTCGTCGTCGGCGTCGACGGAGAACCCTGGCTGGGGCGTGGCGCGTGCATCCTCGCGGAGGCCGGATGCTGTCCCGTCGTCGTAGTCCTCGGCGCCCGCGCCGACGAGGCCGAGAGTCTGCTACCCGATGGCGTATCGGTGGTCGTGGGTGTGGCGAAAGACTGGCAACAGGGCATGTCGGCGTCGCTGCGACGAGGTTTGGAGGTTGCGGAGACGTTCGACAACGTCGACGCCGTCGTCATCACCCTCGTCGATCTGCCCGACCTGGACGCCGACGCTGTACGCCGCATCGCCTCCGTTCCGCCCGGCAGCGCACGAGCGGCCCTGCGGCAAGCCCGTTACACCGACGCACCCGGACATCCCGTCCTCATCGGCCGCGACCACTGGAAAGCTCTACTCCACAGCCTCACAGGCGACACCGGCGCGAGGCAGTACCTCGCCGCTCACGGAGTCGAGATGGTCGACTGTTCCGACCTCGGAACCGGCCGGGACGTCGATTCCCGCGACTAGTCATGCAGCGGCAGCCGGCGACAGTCAGCGGCTGACTGCCTTCTTGTAACGCCGGATCGCGAACGGAACGAAGATGACGAGCAGTACCGCCGTCCATGCCAGCGACGCGATCACGGGATTCTGCAATGGCCAGGCGTCGGGAACTGCCATGGCGGGGTTCGTGTTTCCGAACAATTCGCGCACGGCCTGGGTGAGTGCGGACACCGGGTTCCACTCCGCGATCACTTTGAGCGGTCCCGGCAGGTTGGTGGTTTCGACGAACGTGTTCGCGACGAAGGACAACGGGAAGATGACGATGAAGCTGGCATTGTTGAACACTTCGGGCGTGCGGATCCACAGCCCCACCACCGCCATCACCCACGACAGCGCATAGGCGAACAGCAGCAGAAGCAGGTAGCCCAGTACGGCCTCGCCCACACTCGAGTGGATACGCCACCCGATGACGAGACCCGTCAGCGACATCACCACGAGACTGACGATGTTGATGAGCACGTCGGTGGACGTCCGTCCCAGGAGAACCGCTGACGGCGCCATCGGGAGCGATCGAAACCGGTCGATGATCCCTTTCTGCACATCCTCGACCATGCCGAGTCCGGTCCACGTCGCCCCGAAGATGACCGTCTGGGTGAAGATTCCGGCGATCAGGAACTCGCGATACGACATCCCCGGAACTTCGATGGCACTTCCGAATACGTATGCGAACAGCAGCACGAACATGATCGGCGACAGCGTGGTGAAGACGATGAGGTCGGGCACGCGTTTGATCTTGATCATGTTGCGCTTGGCGATGGTGAGACCGTCGGCGAGTGCGGTGTGCATCGGGGCGGTGGTTGGTGGTGCGGTCATGAGACTTGCTCCTCCTCGGCCTCGTGCCCAGTGAGGGTGAGGAAGACGTCGTCGAGCGTGGGCCGGCGCAGTCCGACGTCGAATACCTTCACCCCACGATCGGACAGCCGCCCCAGGGCCTCGACCAGTGCGTCCGAACCCCCGGACACCGGGACGGTGACCCGGCGGACGTTGTCTTCGATGGTGATCGCTCCCGCGGCCAGCGGTGTGAGTTCGTTTCGCACCACCTCGAGATCGGCACCTTCCCGGACGGTCAGTTCGATGCGCTCACCACCGACGCGATCCTTCAGCTCGTCGGCGGTTCCCCGCGCGATCACGCTGCCGCGGTCGATGACGGCGATCTGGTCGGCGAGCCGCTCCGCCTCCTCCATGTACTGGGTGGTGAGCAGCAGGGTGGTGCCCTTGGCCACGAGGCCGTCGATGACGTCCCACAATCCGAGTCGGGCCCGGGGGTCCAGTCCGGTGGTGGGTTCGTCGAGGAAAAGGACCTCCGGCTCTGCCACCAGGGCGCCTGCCAGGTCGAGGCGGCGTCTCATGCCGCCGGAGTACCCCTTCACGGGCCGGTCCCCGGCTTCCACCAGATCGAACTGTTCGAGCAACTCACGGGCCCGGGCTTTGCTTCGCTTGGCACCGAGGTGGTAGAGCCTGCCGACCATCTCGAGGTTCTCGAAACCGGTGAGGTATTCGTCGACCGCGGCGTACTGGCCGGACGCACCGATCCGCGACCGAAGAACCCGGGCGTCGTGGATGACGTCGAGACCCGCCACGCGGGCCCATCCTTCGTCCGGGACGAGGAGGGTGGTGAAGACGCGTACCGCGGTGGTCTTGCCTGCACCGTTCGGCCCCAGCAGGGCCATGACGCTGCCCGCGCGGACCGCGAGATCTACACCGCCGAGCGCGGTGACCTTTCCGTACCGTTTCACCAGCCCCTCGGCTGCGATCGCATCGACCATCAGAACTCCCCGTTCCTCGGCGTGTGAACCCAGTGTGACTCGAGGCGCCGACCCGGTGCAGGGAATATAGGCCCCCGCCTCCTGGTCTGCGGACCGGGAACCCGTCTTCAGGCGCGATGCGACGACTCCACAGCGACCACGCGAGGGCAGCGAGCGCGGCGGTAATCTGGATGCGAGCGCCTCCACGACACTGCGAAACCGGCAGGAGAAGGTGATGTCCGACGACACGTCGGCGCTCCGGGCCGGCCGCGAGGCCTACACCCGGCGAGACTGGAGCGTCGCATACACCCAACTGTCGAACGCCGATCGGCAGGAACCGCTCGAGGGTACGGATCTCGAGCGACTCGCGGTCGCCGCCTATCTGATCGGTGAGGACGACGCCGCTACCGAGTTCTGGACGCGGGCCGTGAACCAATGGGGACACAGCAGCGATCCCGTGAGTGCGGCGCGCTGCGCATTCTGGCTGGGACTCGCCCTGTCCCTCAGGGGTGAGCAGGTTCGCGGTGGCGGCTGGTTGGGCAGGGCTCGGAAGCTACTGGACACCACGGGAGTCGACTGCCCCGAACGCGGCTACCTCCTGGTCCCCCTGGGACTCCAGCGCCTGGCCGAGGGAGACGGCGCCGCAGCGCGGGAGGTGTTCTCCACCGCAGCAGTCATCGGTGAACGGTTCGCCGATCCCGACCTCATCTCGCTGGGCGCGCTCGGGACGGGCCATGCGCTGATCGTGCTGGGGCGCCACCTCGACGGCGTTGCGGCCTTCGACGAAGCCATGATCCGGGTGACGTCCGAGGAGGTGTCTCCCATCGTCACCGGAATCGTGTATTGCGCTGTGATCGAGCAGTGCCAGCGCATTTTCGACCTGCGCCGCTCGCAGGAATGGACTGCCGCACTGACCCGGTGGTGTTCGGCGCAGCCGGACCTGGTGCCCTACCGCGGCCAATGCCTCGTCCACCGTGCCGAGATCCTGCAGCTGCAGGGCGCGTGGGCGGAGTCCATGGAGGCGGCCCGGCGTGCACACCGAAGACTCACCCAGCCGACGGTGCACGCCGCGGTGGGGTCCGCCAGCTATCTGATGGCTGAGCTCCATCGACTACGCGGTGAGTTCGCGCAGGCCGAAAAGCTGTACACGGAAGCGAACAAATGGGGTAGGCCGCCGCGGCCCGGGCTTGCCCTGCTGCGAATGATGCAGGGCCGGGTCGGCAGCGCGGTGGCCTGCATTCGGCGTGAGGTGGACGAGACACTCGACCCACTCGAGCAGGCACGACTCCTCCCGGCATGCGTCGACATCATGCTCGCCGCGCACGACGTCGCATCGGCCCGCGCCGCCGCAGCAGCGCTCGAAACCCTCGCCGCACGCCTCGACATCCCCTACCTCCACGCCGTGGCGGCGCAGGCGTCGGGGTCGGTTCTGCTCGCGGAATCCCGGGCGCAGAACGCAGTGGCCGTCCTCCGCGAGGCGTGGGAACGGTGGAACCTGATCGGGGCGCCGTACGAGGCGGCACGCGTTCGGGAGCTGATCGGGCGGGCGTGCCGCGAGCTCGGCGACGTGGACACCGCGCGGATGGAGTTCGATCTCGCCGCCGCGATCTACCGCGACCTGGCGGCTGCTCCCGATCTGGAACGGGTACGGACGGAAGTCGGAATCGAATCCTCAGCTTCGCCCCTGACTCCCCGTGAGCTGAATGTGCTCCGCCTCGTGGCCGCGGGGAAGACGAATCGCGCCGTCGCCGAGGACCTGTTCCTCAGCGAGAAGACGGTGGCCCGGCATGTGAGCAACATCTTCCTCAAACTGGGAATCTCCTCCCGCTCCGCTGCGACCGCATATGCCTACGAGCATCGTCTCGTGGAGCCGTCTGCATAGAACTACCCATGCCGGGTGGAGAATTCTGCATCATTCTCCCGAAGCCCCTCGGCCGGGTGCGGTCATAGCGTCGTAGCTGACGATTTCCACCCTCGACGAAGAGGCAATGACCATGACTACAGAACAGTTCGACACGATCGTGATCGGCGCCGGGCAGGCCGGTCTCGCGACCGGATACCACCTCGCCAGGCGCAAGCAGCGGTTCGTCATTCTCGACGCCCACGACCGGGTGGGTGACGTGTGGCGGGAGCGGTTCGACTCGCTCCGTCTCTACAGCCCAGCCAAATACGACGGCTTGCCTGGTTGGGGCATTCCCGCACGTTCGTGGACATGGCCCGGCAAAGACGAGGTGGCCGACTACTTCGAGGCGTATGCAGACAGATTTTCCCTCCCCGTTCGCACCGGTGTCACGGTGGACGGACTTTCGCCGGGCGGCGACGGGTACATCGTCACAGCCGGGGCCCGGACTTTCGAGGCGACCAATGTCGTGGTCGCGTCCGGAACCTGGCAGACACCTGTGATCCCGGATCTCGCCGAGCAACTCGACCCCCGGATCAGGCAACTGCACTCCAGCGACTACCGCAACCCCGCCCAGTTGCAGGACGGCCCCGTGCTGGTGGTCGGGTGCAGCCACTCCGGCGCGGACATCGCGTTGGAGGTTTCTCCTGCACATCGGACCACGATCTGCGGCCCTGTCCGCGGCGAGCTGCCGTTCGACATCGAGGGACGCGCCGCGCTCATCGCGATCCCGATCATGTGGTTCATGGCCAATCACATTCTCACGGAACGCACTCCGATGGGACGGAAGATGCGCCCGCACGTCCGGTCCGGGGGCGGCCCACTCCTACGGGTCAAGCGAGCCGACCTCGCCGATGCCGGGGTGGAACACTTCCCCGCGAAAGTCACGGGCGTGCGCGACGGCAGGCCCGTCCTCGACGACGGAACCGAGCTGGACGTCCGAAACATTGTCTGGTGCACGGGTTTCACCAAGGACACCTCGTGGATCCGGATCCCGGTGACCGGCGCCGACGGATGGCCCGAGCAATCCCGCGGTGTCTCGCCGGACCATCCCGGACTGTACTTCGTGGGTCTCCCGTTCCTCCGGGCGTTCGCCTCGATGCTCACCGGCGGTGTCGGCAGAGACGCCGAGTACGTCGCGAAACACATTGCGCGGCGGAGCAACAGGCCGGTAATCAGGCCGTCAGCACCAGACCTGATGTCGGGACACCCGTCCCTGCGGTGACGAGCACGTGCTGCACGTCCTTCACCTGGTTCACCGACGTGCCGCGGATCTGCCGGACGCCCTCGGCGATGCCGTTCATCCCGTGGATGTAGGCCTCGCCGAGCTG
Organism: Rhodococcus sp. WAY2; assembly: GCF_009859915.1. Taxonomy (NCBI): domain Bacteria; kingdom Bacillati; phylum Actinomycetota; class Actinomycetes; order Mycobacteriales; family Nocardiaceae; genus Rhodococcus; species Rhodococcus sp. WAY2. The sequence goes on along the minus strand of NZ_CP046572.1, from coordinate 828,507 downwards.
ACCGCCGTGAGTGTTGAGGGGTAACCGGCCGCCGATGTCGATGGCACCGTCGGCGATGAAGTCCTTGGCCTCGCCGCGACCGCAGAACCCGAGTTCCTCGAGCTGCATCAATACGTACGGAGTGAAGTGGTCGTAGAGCACCGCCATATCGATGTCCTGCGGCCCGAGCCCGGCCTGTTCCCACAGCTGCCTGCCCACCAGTGCCATTTCCGGCAATCCCGCGAGTTCGGGGCGGTAATAGCTCGTCATGATGTACTGGTCGCTGCCGCTCCCCTGCGCTGCTGCCGCGATCACAGCGGGTTTCTGCCTCAGATTCCTGGCCCGCTCGGGCGAGGTGACGACAATCGCGATGCCGCCGTCGGACTCCTGACAGCAGTCGAGGAGGTGTAGGGGTTCGGCGATGAACCGGGAGTTCTGGTGATCCTCGAGGGTGATCGGTTTGCCGTAAAAGAAGGCCTGCGGGTTGTTGGCCGCGTGCTTCCGGTCGGTAACGGCGATCCGGCCGAAGTCGGCACTCGTCGCGCCGTACTCGTGCATGTAGCGCTGGGCCACCATCGCGACGAATGCGGCCGGAGTGGACAGGCCGTGCGGGTACGAGAACGCGTTGTCGGTCCCCGAGGAATTCACCTGCTGCACCAGACCCGAATTCACCTGGCCGAACCGCATTCCGGAACGCTCGTTGAATGCCCGGTACGCCACTACCACGTCCGCGACGCCGGTGGCCACGGCCATCGCAGCCTGCTGCACCGTCGCACACGCCGCTCCGCCACCGTAGTGGATGCGGCTGAAGAATTTCAGGTCCGGGATTCCGACCGAACGGGCCACGGCCGCCTCGGTATTGGTGTCCATGGTGAACGAGGTGAGCCCGTCGACGTCGGCCGGCGCCAGGCCGGCGTCGTCCAGTGCCGCGAGCACGGCCTCGGCCGCCAAACGCAATTCGCTGCGCCCGGAATCCTTCGAGAAATCGGTGGCGCCGATGCCGGCGATGACAGCCTTCCCCGACAATCCCTTCATGCCCCGGCTCCGTTCGTGGTTCCGTTCAGCACGAGCGTCACCTGCGACGTGATGTGGTTACCGAGCGAGTTCCTGCCGACCACGTCGAGGCTGACGACACCGTCGTCGATCGCGGCCACCGTTCCGCTGAGCGTCAAGATGTCGTAGGCGTACCACGGAACTCCGAGCCGGAGCGCGATCGACTTGATGACGGCGGTCGGACCTGCCCAGTCGGTCACGAACCGCTGCACCAGACCGGTGTCGGTGAGGATGTTCACGAAGATGTCCTTCGACCCTCGCTTCTGCGCCAGATCGCGGTCGTGGTGGACGTCCTGAAAATCGCGGGTGGCCAGCGCGGACGACACCACGAACGTGGGATCACCCGCAATCACGAGCTCCGGCAGTGTGGTGCCGACCGTGACGTCGAGAGTAGAGGTCATCAGTGCTCCTTCGTCGCGGGCTGCCACGCGTACAGGGTCCATGGCGCCCCGCCGGTGTCGTCGTCGCCGGGAAAGTCGAGGTAGATCGCCTCCACGGGCATTCCCACGCCCACCGCGGACGGCTCTACGCCGCGCAGTTCACCGAGCATGCGGACACCCTCCTCGAGTTCGACGAGGGCCACCACGAAAGGCAGTGAGCGCCCCGGCACCTTCGGCGCGTGATGAACGACGAAACTGAACACGGTGCCGCGGCCGGAGGCCACGAGGTAGTCCGTCGACTCCGCCTTGTCCTTCCACAGCGCCGGTACCGGCGGATGCTGCAGGGAACCGTCCGCCCGCTTCTGGATACGCAATTCGTGCGCGGCGACACCGTCCCAGAAGAACTGGGTATCCTGAGATGCACTCGGCCGCATCATCTTCGATGGGTCCAGATCGTCGAAGGACGCGCCCTGACCGTTCGCCGAAGGTGCCACCGGTTCAGCGGGTTTCGGGGCGAACTTCAGGATGCGGAACAACATCTCGGCCACGACCTCGTCGGCGCCCTCGTCGTTCGCGACCGTCCACCGGCTGCGGGTGGTGAAGAACCACCCGTCGCCGAGGCCGGTCTTCCTCGGTCCCACGACGTCTTCGAGCGTCGTGGAGATGGTGACCCTCTCGCCGAGCCGCAGGTAGCGGTGGTAGGTCTGATCGCAGTTGGTGGCGACGACGGACGTGTACCCGGCCTCGTCGAGGATGGTCGTCATGCGGCCCAGTGGGTCGTCGGCTTGGCGTTCGGCGTGCAGCCCCTGCATGGTCCATACCTGCGCCATCGCCGGTGGGGCGACGATACCGTCGTGGCCTGCTGCCCGCGCGGCGTCCTCGTCGACGTAGATGGGGTTCCGGTCGCCGATCGCCTCTACCCAGTTGCGAATCATCGGGAGGTTGATCGGGTCCCGTCCTGGCCGCGGTGCGCTGGGGCCGGCGGATCGGACCTTCTCTGCTGCAGCGAGGATCTGTTCGGCACTCATGATGCGCGGCGCTCCTATCGCGGTACTCGGGGAAGCTTCAGGCCTGCCGTCGCGATCAGTTCGCGCATCACCTCGTTGACTCCCCCACCGAAAGTGATGACCAGGTTTCGCTTCGTTTGCATGTCGAGCCACGTCATCAGGTCGGCGGTATCCGGGTCGGATGGGTCGCCGTAGCGTCCGATGATCTCCTCCACGAGCCTTCCGATGCGCTGGATCCGCTCGGTGGCAAACACTTTCGTTGCCGATGCATCGGCAATGTCGATGGCCTCCGCGTCACTCGAGGCGACCTGCCAGTTGAGCAGTTCGTTCAGCCGATACGTCGCGTGGATCTCTCCGAGCGCGCGCCGCACGTCGGGCTCGGCGAGCAGACCGTGGGTTACCACCCAGTCGCGAATGCGGTCGTAGAGTCCGCCCACGCGTCCCGCCGGCCCCAGCATGACCCGCTCGTGGTTGAGCTGGGTCGTGATCAGTCGCCACCCCTGATTCTCCTCACCCACAAGCATATTCACCGGTACTCGAACATCGGAGTAGTAGGTGGCGTTGACGTGATGAGCCCCGTCGCAGGTGATGATCGGTGTCCAGCTGTAGCCCGGATCCTTCGTGTCCACGATCAGGATCGAGATCCCACGGTGACGCGAATCCGCGGAACCCGTCCGGACGGCGAGCCACAGGTAGTCGGCGTCGTGGCCGCCCGTGGTGAAAATCTTTTGGCCGTTCACGATGTATTCGTCGCCCATCCGGAGGGCCGTGGTCCGCAGGGCCGCGAGGTCGGTGCCGGCCTCGGGTTCGGTATAGCCGATCGCGAAATGCACTTCGCCCGCGAGGATTGCCGGGAGGAACTTGCGTTTCTGCTCGTCCGTTCCGTACTTCTGGAGGGTCGGGCCCACCGTTTGCAAGGTGACCGCCGGAAGTGGAATGTCCGCGCGCGTCGCCTCGTTCACGAAAATCTGCTGTTCGATCTCGCCGAATCCCCGGCCGCCGAATTCCACCGGCCAGCCCACGCCGAGCCAGCCGTCCTTGCCCATCCGCCGGATCACCTCACGGTAGGTGGGGCCGTGCCGTTCGGTGCGCATGATCTCGGCCTCGGCAGGCGTGACGAGGCCCGAGAAGTAACGTCGTAGTTCCGCTTGCAACTCTCGCTGCTCGTCGGTCAGATCGATGAACACCGGGCCCCCACGAGGTCGAGTCGGTACGAGGCGCCGCCGACGAGGCGCGCCAGGTCTTTGGCAGTCGAGTAGTAGCGGTGCAGCGGATAGGTGACGTCGACGCCGATTCCGCCGTGGAGGTGGTGCAGCACCTGCATGGCTGCGGGAACCTCCGCGGCGATCCAGTACGCCATCACATCCAGGTCGTCCTGAGCGTCGAGCCCCTGCGACACCCGCCACGATGCCGACAGTGCGGATACGTGCAAGGTGCGGGAGGTGACATAGACGTCGGCGATCTGCTGGGCGACCGCCTGGAACGTCGCCAGCGGCTTGCCGAACTGATGCCGGGTGGCGAGATGCTCACCCGCCAGAAGTGTTGCTCCAGAGAGCAATCCGTCGGCCACGGCACCGATGGAGGCGAGGGCGATCCGATAGAGCTGCTGGACCGCTTCCGGTCCACCGGCGAGGAGTTCACCCCGCGCTCCGTCGAAGGTGACGGCAAATTCGGGACTGCCGGACGACGAGGGTGTGGCAGTCAGCGACACCCCGTCCGACCCCGGCTGCACCAGCACGACGCCGGCGTCGGCCGGCACGAGGATGCGGTGGGCACCGTCCGCATAGGGGACGGCCACGACGCGTCCGGTGACGAGGTAGTCGTTCCCCTCCGCCACCGCGGTCACCGACGGCGGCGTCGGGAACGGCCTCCCGGGCTCGGCGAGCGCCGCGGTGAAGGTTCGTCCGTCCGCCAGCCCGCTCAGCAACTCGTCCTGTTGCCTGTCGTCACCGAGCGCAACGAGGGGCAACACCCCGAAGCCCAGCGTCGCGAGGGCGGGGACGACCGCCGCCCTGCGCCCGACCTCGGTGAGCAGCGCACCGACGTCGGTGACCGAGAGGCCCTCCCCACCGAGACGTTCGGGTAGCGCGAGAGTGAGCAGGTCGGCCTCGGCAAAGGCGCGCCACAGAGCGTCGCCCTCGAGGTCGCGGTCCAGAAGTCCCCTCGCAACCTGGGTGATCGCCTCCTGAGTCTCGTCTCGGGTGAAGTCCACCTGGCATTCCCACTTTCGATTTAGAACGTGTTCTAGTTGTATCACCATCGCGGAACTCGCGAAAGGCCATCGCGGGAGGTGCTCAGGATCGGGGCAGTCCGAGAATGCGTTCCGCCGCGACGGTCAGAAGAATCTGCGTCGTGCCGCCGGCGATGGACAAGCACCGTGTGTTGAGGAACTCACGCGAGAGCGGACCGTCCACCCAGCCGTCGACGCCGCCGAGTTCCATCGCGAATTCCGCCACTTCCTGGCGTTGGCGCACACCCACCAGCTTGCGCACGCTCGACTCCGCTCCAGGATCCTGGCCGTCGAGCTGCCGAAGGGTGGTGCGCAGTTCGAGCACGGACCCGACGAGCGCGCCTGCGATCAATCGGCCGAGCCGATCGTCCGTCACCGGATCGCCTTCACCTGCGAGTGTCAGCAGCTCTTCCATTGCCGCGCCCAGCGACGACCCACCGCCCATCGCGACTCGCTCGTTGGCCAGGGTGGTACGGGCCAGCTTCCAGCCGTCACCGAGATTGCCGACCACGAGATCGTCGGGCACGAACACGTCTTCCAGAGAGACCTCGTTGAACAGGGCGTCGCCGGTGATCTCGCGAAGCGGTGAAATCGTGATTCCCGGGCTTGTCATATCGACGAGAAAGTAAGTGATGCCCTTGTGTTTCGGCGCATCCCGGTCGGTGCGGGCGAGGCAGATCGCCCAGTCCGCCTCGTGAGCCCGCGAGGTCCACACCTTCTGACCCGACAGTGTCCATCCGCCGTCGACCCTCACGGCGGACGTGCGCAGGGCCGCCAGGTCGGAACCGGCCCCCGGCTCACTGAACAGCTGGCACCAGATGATGTCGCCGCGCAGAGTGGGCATCGCGAATCGCTCGATCTGCTCCGGACTTCCGTGCTCGAGAATGGTGGGCACCGCCCACCACCCGATCACCAGGTCCGGCCGTGCCACACCGACTGCGGCCAGCTCCTGCTCGATGAGGATCTGTTCGGCGGCCCGCGCGCCCCGCCCGTACGGTTCGGGCCAGTGCGGCGCGAGGTAGCCCGACTCGGCGAGTGCGGCGCGACGCTCGGAGTCGGGCAGCGCGACCAGTTCAGTCACCTCGGCCCGGATCCGGGCCCGCTCGTCGGCGAGTTCCGAGAGATCGAGGGACAGGTGCCTGCGGGCGCCGCCGCGGGTGAGTTCGGCTACCCTCGCGCGCCACCTCGTCGACCCACCGAGCAACTGCCGCAGCGACGTCGCCCGGCGCAGATAGAAGTGGGCGTCGTGTTCCCAGGTGAAGCCGATCCCGCCGAGCACCTGGATGCAGTCCTTGGCGGTCTCCACCGCGGCGTCGAGTGTGACCGCCGCAGCGACGGAAGCGGCGATGGGCAGTTCACCGCCGTCTGCGTCCCACGCGCCTTCGGCCGCCACCGCGGCGTCCCAGGCCGCGGCACTCGACGCTTCGACGCGGCACAGCATCTCGGCGCACAGATGCTTGATCGCCTGGAACGAGCCGATGGGCTTACCGAACTGCTCGCGAATCTTGGCGTAGTCCACCGCGGTGCGCAGGCACCAGCGCGCGACCCCCGATGCCTCCGCCGCAGCCAGTGTGGCCGCGAGATCCCGGACCAACCCCTCCCGCAGCCCGGTGATCACGCGGTCCGGTGCGACGGCAACGCCTGTGCACCGGATGCGGGCGAGCGGCCGGCTCTTGTCGATCGTGTCGGCGGGAGCCACCTCGAGTCCGACGGACTCGCCGTCGACCAGGCACCACACGACGCCGTCGCCGGCGTCGGCCGCCAGCAACACCGACATTCCCGAGTCGGCACCGATCGCGAAACCGGCGTCTCCGGTGATCACCAGCCCCCCGTCGTCGGCGAGGGTGGCGTTCACCGGCGGACTGCCGAGAGCGACCGCGCACGGAATCTTCCCGTCGGCGAGATTTTCGGACCAGGTCTTCGCGGCCGCGCCGGAACCGCGCCCGACGACCAGAGCCGCCAGCGCGGTGGGCAGAACAGGACCCGGGACGAGTTCAGTTGCAGCCTGCTCGATCATCGCGGCGAGGTCGACGATCTCCGCGCCCGAACCACCGACCGCCTCGGGTACGGCAACGGAGAAGATCCCGAGCGACGCGAAGGACGACCAGGACGTGCGCCACGAATCCGCTGGTCCCTGGCGTACTGTGACGAGCGGGTCCGTGGACCGCGCCCACGCCTGGATCGAACCCGCTGCAGCCCTCTGTTCCTCGGTGGTGGCGATAGTCACAACGGGTTTCCGCCTCTCCTGAATGACACATTCGTCTAGAACGTGTTCTAATATGTCACCTGGCCATGAGTCAAGGCGCGAAGGAAAACAGGTATGACGACCAGCTCTCGATCCCGTCCCACGACAGTCGCTGCGGCGACGCTGGGCGAGGACGACCTCAGTTCCAACGCGCAGAAGGAACGGCGCAAGCGGATCCTCGACGCCACCCTGGCCCTGGCCTCCAAAGGCGGATACGAAGCCGTGCAGATGCGCGCGGTCGCGGAACGTGCGGACGTTGCGGTCGGGACCCTGTACCGCTACTTCCCGTCCAAGGTGCACCTGCTGGTCTCGGCACTGGCGCGCGAGTTCGAGCGCATCGATTCGCGGGGCAAGAATCCGCCGGGCAGCAATCCACTCGAGCGCATGCAGCTCATCCTCAGCCAGATCACCCGCGCCATGCAGCGGGACCCGCTGCTGACCGAGGCGATGACACGGGCGTTCATGTTCGCCGACGCCTCCGCCGCCGCCGAGGTCGATCAGGTGGGCAAGCTCATGGACCGGTTGTTCGCGCGGGCCATGACCGACACCGAGCCCACCGAGGACCAGCTGGCCGTCGCTCGCGTCATCTCCGACGTCTGGTTGTCGAATCTGGTGGCCTGGCTCACACGCCGTTCCTCCGCCACAGATGTGGCGAATCGGCTGGAACTCACCGTCGAACTGCTCCTCGGTGACGGAAGCCGCAGACCCGAATAAGGGACGAACCGCGCACATCCGGAAGCGACAATGCGCTCTCCGCCGCTGCATCACCTAGATTTGAACGCGTGAGCGCTCAAGATCTGCCCATCGAACTCCGTCGTGCCCTCTCCCGGGTCGCGAGGACGCCTCGTCTCCTCGTGGCCTCCGACTACGACGGCACGATGGCCCCCATCGTGTCCGACCCCGAAAGAGCATTTCCGCACGCCGAATCGGTGCGAGCCCTCCGCGGCCTCGCGGGCCTGGCAGGAACGACGGCGGCCGTCATCTCGGGTCGGGCGCTGAAGGATCTCGCGGCGCTGTCCCGCCTGCCCGCCGAGGTTCAGCTCGTCGGCAGTCATGGATCGGAATTCGATATCGGATTCATCCACGCCATCGACGCCGACGCGCGCCAACTGCTCGCCGAGATCACCGAGGATCTGCGACAGATCTCCCAACTGCATCCCGGCACCGGGGTGGAGACCAAGCCCGCCAGCGTGGCACTGCACGTCCGTAATGCCGACCCCGAGCACGGCGAGAAGGCACTGGCCGCCGTCCGCGCCGACGCCGCGCAGCGCGTGGGCGTGCAGGTGACCGAGGGCAAGTCGGTGATCGAACTGGCCGTGGTCGCCACCGACAAGGGTCACGCCCTCGACCTGATCCGCCATCAGGAAGGTGCCACCGCCGCCGTCTTCGTGGGCGACGACGTCACCGACGAGAAAGCGTTCTCGCGACTGCAGGGCCCGGACGTCGGCGTCAAGGTCGGGTCGGGCGACAGCCTCGCCGAGTTCCGGGTAGACACCACCGAAGAGGTCGCGACCGCCCTCGCGTTCCTGCTCGAGGAGCGTCGCACCTGGCTGTCGGGCGCGCATGCCCCACCGATCGAGCGGCTCACCATGCTCGCCAGCCCCCGGACCGTCGCCCTCGTCACCCCGGATGCGACCCTCACCTGGCTGTGCCACCCCGAACCCGACTCCGCCTCCGTCTTCGCGCATTTGCTCGGCGGACCGGAAGCCGGCCACTTCAGTGTCGGCCCGCACCGCAGCGCCCTGCCGCTGAGCCAGCGCTACGTCGACAGCACCATGACCGTGCAGACACGGTGGGCCAGCCTCTCGGTCACCGACTACCTGCCGCACGACGTGTGTCCCGGTCGCACCGATCTGACCCGGGTGATCAGCGGGCAGGCCGCCGCGGTCGTCACATTCGCACCGCGGCCCGAGTTCGGCCAGGGTCAGGTGATCCTCGAGGCGGTCGCCGAAGGATTGCGTGTGCACGGCACCAACGAGCCGATCGTCCTGCGCTCGCCGGGCGTGCGCTGGAACGTGACCTCCGACGGGAATCAGCAGACAGCCCACGCCGTCGTCGACCCGTCCGAAGGTGACGTCGTTCTGGAACTGCGGTGTGGCACCGAGGACATCGGCCCGTCGCAGACACCGGAAGAAGAACGCCGCGCCGCGTCGGAAGCGTACTGGTCGGATTGGGCGAAGGGGCTGACCCTGCCCACACTGAAGCCCGATCTGATGAAGCGCTCGGCGCTGACCCTGCGCGGTCTCGTCCACGTCGATTCGGGATCCATCATGGCCGCGGCCACCACCTCGTTGCCGGAGGAAATCGGCGGCGTCCGCAACTGGGACTACCGCTACTGCTGGCTCCGCGACGCCGCGCTCACCGCGTCCGCACTGGTCAGCCTCGGCTCGCTGAGCGAAGCCGAGGGTTTCCTGGACTGGGTGCACGACGTGCTGGAGACCATTCCCGGCCCCGAGCGTCTGCATCCGCTCTACACCCTCCACGGCACCGGACTTCCTCCCGAGGCCGTGATCGACTCACTGCCCGGGTATGCCGGGTCGCGTCCGGTGCGCATCGGCAACGCCGCCAATCAGCAGGTCCAGCTCGACGTGTTCGGTCCCATCGTCGAATTGATCGCCGATCTGTCGCGTGCCCGCGAGAAGCAGGGCGTCGCAGTGGCGTTGAACGATCGCGACTGGGAACTGGTGTGCGCGATGGTCGCGGCCGTCGAGCGCCGATGGTTCGAACCGGACCACGGAATCTGGGAGATCCGCGACAACCCGCGCCATCACGTGTACTCGAAGGTGATGGGCTGGGTGACCGTCGACCGGGCGGTGGCGCTGGCGAAGCACTTCGGCCGCCCCATCGAACCGGGGTGGACGCCGTTGCGGGACAAGATCGCGGACGAGGTGCGCGAGAAGGGGTGGAAGGACGAGGTCCGCTCGTACACCGCCGCCTACGACGGCACCGACCTCGATGCCGCCACACTGCACATCGGGCTGTCCGGGCTGATCGACCCGCACGACGAGCGGTTCGCCGCCACCGTCACGGCCACCGAAGCGGAACTGCGCAGCGGTTCGACGGTGTACCGGTACCACCACGACGACGGCTTGCCGGGCACCGAGGGCGGATTCCACCTCTGCGCGGCGTGGCTGGTGGAGGCCTACCTGCTGATCGGTCAGCGATCACAGGCGGAGGCCTTGTTCGCGCAGCTCGTCGACGTGGCGGGACCGACCGGGCTTCTCAGCGAGGAGTACGACCCCGTCGCGGAGCGCTCGCTCGGCAATCACCCGCAGGCATACAGCCACCTCGGCCTGCTCCGCTGCGCACAGCTGTTGGCGTGAGCGGGCCGTAGGGCCGCCTCAGCGAGGTGCGGGGCCGGCGGTGGATCCGCGTGACAGCTCGGTGTCGAGCATTTCGACCGTTGCGACGCCGGAGTGCGACGGAGACATCAGCAGGGCGCCGGCACGCCGGCCCTTGTCCTCCTGAGGCTGCCGCACGGTGGTGATTCCCTCGCGGAGCGCTTCGTCGACGCCGTCGAATCCGGTGATCGACAGTTGGCCGGGAACGTCGATTCCCTGCCAGCGCGCCCAGTCCACGGCGCCGAGCGCGAGCACGTCGGTGGTGCAGACGAGGGCGGTGATGTTCGGATTCGCGCCGAGCGCTTGGGCGGCTGCCGAGTGACCGGATCGTCCGGTGTGCTCGAAACGCTCGACCACGGTGAGTGTCTCGGGGTTCAGGCCGGCATCGGACATCGCGTCGCGAACTCCACCGATGCGCTCGCGTTGCACATGGAAATTCGGCGAGTGCAACCGTTCGGCGTCGGCAATTCCATCTGAGCGGTCGCGGCCCAATCGCATGCTGAGCACCCCGAAGTCGCAGTGCCCGAGCCCGATGAGGTAGTCGGTGAGCGCCCGCATCGCGGCCCGATCGTCGATTCCCACGAGTGATGCTCCAGGAATCTCCCGGGGCTGATCGCAGATGACGACGGGAAGGTGCCTCTCGCACACCGCTGCGAGGTACGGATCGTCGTCCGCCACCGAGTAGACGACGAACCCGTCCACACCGGCCTGCTGCACGACGGCCGCGGCGTCGGCGTCGTCACGCCCCGGCCCGGCCGGGATCAGAAGCAGGCCCTGTCCCGCCGACTCACACGACTCCGCGAGGCCGGACAGGAAGCTCATCGCCGCCGGGTCACGGAAGGAATAGCTGAGCGCCTCGGTCAGCAGGAGCCCCACAGCACCCGCCTTACGTGTGCGCAACGAACGAGCCACCGGATCCGGCCCGGGATAGCCACGGCGTTTCGCGGCTTGCAGTACCCGGTCGCGGAGTTCCGCGGAAAGTTGGTCGGGCCTGTTGTAGGCGTTGGACACTGTCGTGCGGGAGATATTGAGCTCGGCCGCGAGCGACGCCAGCGTGGCTTGGCGGCGCGGCTGTCGAGACCTGGGCATAGGGGGACGTTAGTACCCGAAGTGTTCGACGGTTCGGCGGGGCTCGGCCGAAAGTGCACTACCAGCGACGTATCCGCTAAAGTGCAACGGTAACGGTTTCCAATAGCATTTAGCTCGTCTTCTGTCAGGAGTTTTCTGTGCGCGCTTCCTCAGGCTTTCGTGTCGCAACGGCCGCCGTCGGGCTGTCCTTCGCCGCTGCCCTCACCCTCACTGCGTGCAGCTCCGACACGTCGAGCGACGGCGCCTTGACGGTCGTCGCGTCGACGAACGTGTGGGGCAGCGTCGCGCAGGCGGTTGCCGGCGACAAGGTCGAGGTGAGCTCGATCATCACCGAGCCGTCCTCGGATCCGCACTCTTTCGAGGCGAGCCCCACCGACGCCGCCAAGCTCACCGACGCGTCCCTCATCGTCTACAACGGCGGCGGATACGACCACTTCGTCGATGACATCATCAACACCGGCAACGGCGACCAGCTCTCGGTCAACGCATTCGAACTCTTCGGAGCCGGTGCACACGCAGGCGAGACCGCGCACGAGGGTGAAGAGGCCGGGCACGAAGGCGAAGAGGCCGGCCACGAAGGTGACGTGCACGAACACGGCGAGGTGAACGAGCACGTCTGGTACGACGTCGCGACCGTCGACGCGACCGCACATGCCATCGCGGAGAAGCTCGGCCAACTCGACCCCGACAACGCCGACGTCTACACCGCCAACGCCGAAACCTTCCACGGCCGGCTCGCGGAGATCACAGCCGTCACCGACGGCATCGCGGCCGCGCACAAGGACGCGCCGATCGCCCAGACCGAGCCCATCGCGCATTACCTCGTCGAGTCGGCGGAACTGAACGACGTCACCCCCGCCGACTTCACCAGTGCCATCGAGAACGGCAACGATCCCGCGCCCGCCGCAATCGCAGCCACGCGCCAGTTGATCACCGACAAGCAGGTGAAGGCCGTCGTCTACAACACCCAGACGCAGGACAAGGTCACCGAGGACGTGCGGGCCACCGCGGAGGCCGCAGGAGTCCCCGTCGTCGAGGTAACCGAAACCCTGCCCGAGGGGTTGGACTACATTCAGTGGCAGACCAACACCGCCCAGGCCCTCGCCAAGGCGCTGCAATAGAACTGATCGGCTTGTGACGGAACTCTCTTCGACGAACACCGAACACAGCAGTCGCATCCCCGCAGTCGAACTGACGGGGGCGCGACTGTCTTTCGGCGAACGCACTTTGTGGCAGCATCTCGATCTCACCGTCGAGCCCGGCGAGTTCGTCGCCGTTCTCGGACCCAATGGCTCCGGCAAGACGTCACTGCTCAAGGTGTTGCTCGGGCAGCTGGGCCTCGATTCCGGGACCGCGAGAATCGCAGGATCACCGGCCCGAGCCGGAAATTCGAACGTCGGGTACATCCCGCAGCAGAAGTCGCTCGACGACGGGCTTCCCCTCCGGGGACGTGACCTCGTCGGTCTCGGTGTCGACGGCCACCGGTGGGGAACCGGGCTGCTGCGCCGGGGACATCGCCGGGCGATCGTGGATGCAGCGATCGCCGAGGTCGGTGCAGAAAGTTACGCCGACGCACCCGTCGGTTCGCTGTCCGGCGGCGAGCAGCAGCGGTTACGGATCGCTCAGGCACTCGTCGGAGATCCGCAGATACTGCTGTGCGACGAACCTCTCCTCAGCTTGGACCTGGCCAATCAGAGTCTCGTGTCGAGCCTCATCGATCGGCGCCGGCGCATGCACGACACCGCGGTGTTGTTCGTCACCCACGAGATCAATCCCATTCTGCCGCTGGTCGACCGGGTGCTGTACCTCGTCGACGGCCAATTCCGTATCGGCACACCCGGCGAGGTGATGACCTCCGAGGTGCTGTCCGAGCTGTATCGCACCGAAGTCGAGGTCCTGCACGTGCGGGGACGTCTCATCGTGATCGGCACCGGCGACGCCATCGACGCACTCGGCAGCGCCGGCGGACTTCGCCCCGGCGAAGGTGTCCACCACACGTGCGAGGAACACGCATGAGCAACAAGTTCACCGATGCGATGTCGCACCTGTTCGATGTCTCCGCCACCATCGACCTCTTGCAGTACGACTTCGTCCAGCAGGCATTGATCGCCGGTGCCATCCTCGGTTTGCTGGCAGGCGTCATCGGGCCGCTGATCGTGAGCAGGCAGATGTCGTTCGCGGTTCACGGGACCAGCGAGCTGTCGCTGACCGGTGCGTCGGCCGCACTGCTCGTCGGTATCAGTGTGGGTGCAGGAGCCATCGTCGGTTCCGTGGTGGCTGCAATCTTGTTCGGCTTACTCGGAGCGAAGGCACGCGACCGCGACTCGGTGATCGGCGTGATCATGGCCTTCGGTCTGGGACTGTCCGTGCTGTTCATCTGGTCGTACGAAGGCCGTACCGGCACGAGCTTCTCTTTGCTGATCGGTCAGATCGTGGCGCCCGGAAACAGTGGGCTTGCGCTGCTGCTGCTCTGCGCTGTCGTGGTGATCGGGGTTCTCGCCCTCATCTACCGGCCTCTACTGTTCGCCAGCACCGACCCCGACGTCGCCGAGGCGCGCGGGGTGCCGGTGCGTGCACTGTCGATCGTGTTCGCAGTGCTCGTCGGCATCACCGCGGCCCTCGGAGTGCAGATCGTCGGGGCGCTGCTCGTGATGGCTCTGCTCATCACGCCCGCGGCGGCTGCAGCCTTCGTCACGGCGAGCCCGGTGAAAGCGACCATTCTGTCGATCGCCTTCGCGGAACTCGCGGCAGTGGGCGGCATCCTGCTGTCCCTGGCCCCCGGAGTCCCCGTCTCGAGTTTCGTGACGACGATCTCCTTCGTGATTTACCTGATCTGCCGCCTCGGCGGCTCCAGGCGTCGGAAGAACGCGGGACGCGTCGCCGCGGGACGCGTCGCCGCGCACACGCACTGAGCCGCCACTCCCCGCGCCTCGACGGCCGAATCGGCCCTCACAGGTCGACGAGTGGCGCCTCAGTACAGGCTGCGGCCTACAGGTGGTCGGGGAAATACGGCGCCAGCGTCATCGCCACCTTCGTCGCCTGATCACACGCAGCGTCGACCGTCGTGAACTCCTCCAACTCGCTGTACCCGATCATGAACTCGAGAATCCCCGGCTCGATCGCCACCGACACCGTGCACGCACTCCCACCACGGAAATCCGCCACCAGCGCGGGGCGACCGCCAATCGTCGTCTCACTCAGGACGGTGAAGCGGTCACTCGACTCGACACTGCTGAAAGTCTCGGCGATGGAGGAGATGACGACGCCGAAGTCCGGGTCGCGCGAGCGGAATGAGCAGGAACGATTCGCGACCTCATCTGATAGCCGAGAACCTGCGCGTACATCGATCCCGGCCGCGCTGATCGATTCTTGTGAGAGGTCGTTACACGGGTGGTATGAAATCTCATGGACGACCGGTGTCGCAGTCCCACCATCTGCGGGTTCCGCACAACCGACCAGCCCACCGGCCGTCACCACGCCGAGCACCATCACGATGGCACCCGAGCGCACCTTCACAGGCGAGCTCCGGCCGAACCAAGATTGGCTGCGATAGCCGAGTCTTGCTCGTTGTAGCGTGCAAGGACTGCCTCGAACATCGATTTCATGTCCTTCGCGTAGGCCTGATGTGCTCCGAACAGCCCTACTGCTGTGTTGGCGAACTCGATGTCATCGCCGCCGACGGCCTTCTCGTCGAACTTCCGCACGAGTTCTTTAGCGGAGTCGATGTCTAGTTCACCGATTCCGAGATTCGTCGCGCGCAGTTTCTGCCGAGCACTGTCGGCTAGGTCCGCCATCAGCTCCGCATGCTCCTGACACAGCTTGATGCACTGCTCGATGCCGGCGGGGTCGAGTTCGAGCCTGCCGCTTCCGACCACGTTCTCGGTGAAAGCCTTCCATCCGGCTTCCGGTGCGTCCGGACCAGCCATGTTCGTGTCCCCCTTGGTTGTCGTCCCCACCCTGCACGTCGTGGCAAATCTACCAACCGCGGGCGGTCGTCGAGCCTGCTCGCTGGGTGGTACCGACTCGGATCAGGGTGTCGAGCCTCGATACGAGTTCACGAGGTCCTGCCGGGTTGGCTGCGCCGGGATCGTGTGGGCCGATGGCATAGCGTCCGTCGCCCGCGATGTCGATCCAGTGCAGAGCTCCGATGTCCCTGCCGGCGCCGTAGCGGGGACCGCGGAAGACTCGGATCTTGCCGCGGCCCGCGTATCCCTTCTGAACGGCGGTTTCGAGTCGGGCGGGGGCGACCCGATTGACCTCCTGCAAGATTCCTTGTGAGAAGTGGGTGCCGTCGTCGTCGCGCCGCTGGAATCGGCGGCGGCCGGCGGCGTTCGGTGGGATAAGGCCGATCAGCTGGGCGCCCAGTTGCCCCGCCGCGCCGGTCCCGATCACCACGTCGCCACCGACCTGCGGTGCCCGGCCGGGGAGTTGTGTCGCGATCACCGACCATTGTCGGTGCTGCGCGCCGATGATTCGGATCGGCGCCTCGTCGGCGGTGGAACCGGAGATTTCGACATACACGTCGGGTTCGGCAAGCATCTCCAACGCCGCCCGCACATCGTCGTGCTCTGCTCCCCCGAACGTTTCTCGTATCCGGTTCTGCTCTGCGACATATGCATTGAGCCCGGCATGTGGGCTGACGATCCGAAACGGGTAGGGCATGCGGTCCTGCCCGGTACCGGACCACAGTGCGTTGAAAAGCTCCGGTCGCAGCTGCCAATTGCGCATGCTCATGCACCGATCACCGGCGGTGACACGAGGGGCAGCTTGCCGATCAACTCGTTGCCGTTGTCGAGTGTGATCAGATAGTCGGGGGTCTTGTGCTCCTTGTCCTCGCCGGTGCCCCTGGCTCCTCCGGCTCCCCCGCCCATCATTCCGGCGCCCATCGGCCCGGTTCCACGCACACCGGAACCGGCGCGCCCGCCACCGGCGACCCCAGCGACACCTGGTTTTCCACCCGTCCCCGCGACCGAACCCGATCGTCCACCGACCGCGCTACTGCCGCCCAGTCCGCCGGACCCGACCCCGAGAGCGCCACCCGCGCCACCGCCGCCCACACCACCTGCTCGCGAGCCACCGCCCGAGGACGAATCGACACCGTGCGGCATACCCGTCCGGCTCTGCGCCTGATCACCCGTCGCGGAGGCCGGGGCCGTCGTGGCCGGTGCTGTGGCCGCTGTCGGCGCGGTTGCCGCATTCTGCTCAGTGCCATCTGCGTTGGGCGCGCTGTCCGCAGCGGTGGATTCGCCCGCGGGAGCTTCGCCGGGAAGCGGCTGCACTGCGCTCGGTCCACCAATCCGATCGCTCGAATTCGGGGCACTGCTTCCGTGGTCGACACGGGGACCGGACGGACCCGAGGGGACGTCGACCCTGCTTCCCGGTTTTGTGAACTCGGGAACGGAGCCGTCCGAGGTGGCGAGGCCCGGGTTGTAGACGGTGGCCATCGCGTCCCGCGCTTCGCCTTCGCGGCGGTAGACCTCGTCTTCCGTATCGGTATCCCAGGGTGTCAGCTTGTCCCAGAGCCCGGTGCCCACCGTTCGAGGCACTCTGCCTCGAAGAGCCGTGACGGTGTCGATGAGCGGAGTCAGCGCGCTTGCAACACCGTGTAGTTGGTCGCGCGCCTCAGGTGCGGAGCCGGCGTAACGCTCCGTTTCGGCGTACGCCGCAGAGGCCGCGGCGCCCTGCCAACTCTCGCGGATCTGTTTCTTGACGGCGTCACTGAAGGCGATGATGGTTTCGCCTGCTGCCGAACCCAATTCGGTCCATGCTCGGGCGACGGCACTGATCTGATTTCCGTCCATGCCGGCGACGGCATTCGCGATGCGTGCGTGGTCCCATCCGTCGGAGTGAAAATTTTCCGGGTCTTTGATGTACTCCGGATCAGCCACGAGTCCCCTCCCGATCAACGCACTGCCGAACACACTTATTTGTTTCGACGCAGCAGGACCCACATCGGTTCCACCCGCCCCTGCCAGAGAATCTACAAGACGGGGGCGAGAACCCTAGTATCGAATATGTGCCGGCCATCGATCTGAACAGTGATCTCGGCGAGAGTTTCGGGGCGTGGACTCTCGGCGACGACCTCGCGATGCTGAAACTCGTGACCAGTGCAAACGTGGCGTGCGGTTTCCATGCCGGTGACCCCACGACGCTGCTGTCCACGTGCAGATCGGCGGCCGACCTGACCGTGCGTATCGGCGCGCAGGTCGGTTACCGCGATCTCGCCGGCTTCGGACGAAGATTCATCGACGTCACACCACGCGACCTCACCGCCGACGTCGTCTATCAGATCGGCGCCCTCGACGGGCTCGCGCAGGTGTGCGGCTCTGCGGTGGCGTATGTGAAACCGCACGGCGCGCTGTACAACGCGATCGTCCATCATCGTGAGCAGGCGCGCGCGGTGGTCGCCGCAATCCGTGCCTACGACGACACTCTCCCGGTCCTCGGCCTGCCCGGTTCGGTGTTCCTGGAGGAAGCGGAGGCCGCTGGCCTGCGGACCGTCGCCGAGGCCTTCGCCGACCGTGCCTACACACCCGAGGGCACGCTGGTACCGCGCACGACAGCTGGGTCCGTGCTTCACGATCCGGCGGTCGTTGCCGAGCGGGTACGCCGGTTGGCGCTCGACTCCACACTCGAAGCCGTCGACGGCACCCTGCTGGCGATCGCACCCGAATCCGTCTGCGTTCACGGCGACACCCCCGCGGCCGTGGAGATGGCCGCGTCCATCCGGCAGTTGCTCGATGCCGAGGGCATCACAGTGGAACCGTTCGTCTGATGCGGGTACTCGACGTCGGAGATGCTGCGGTCCTCGCCGAGTTCGAAGACCTCGACACCGTCCTCGCCCATTTCCGTGCCCTCGACGAGGCCAGGCCGCCGGGGGTCGGCGAGATCGTTCCGGCCGCCCGCACCATCCTCGTCAGATTCGATCGTGCCGCAACCAGCCGCGACCGCGTCGTCCGATGGTTGCGAACCACCGAACCGCGAACGGGCGCACCCGAGGACACGTCGGAGCACCTACAGATCAGCGTCCGCTACGACGGGCCCGACCTCGAGGAAGTGGCCGAGCTGACCGGCCTCGGGGTCGACGGGGTGATCGAGGCGCACACCGGCACACCCTGGACGGTGGCCTTCTCGGGCTTCGCGCCGGGATTCGGCTACCTCACCGGAGGTGCGCCGGAATTACACGTTCCGCGGCGATCCACGCCGCGAACATCCGTTCCGGCCGGTGCTGTCGGCCTCGCCGGCGAGTTCACGGGAATCTATCCGCGCAGCTCACCCGGCGGGTGGCAGCTCATCGGCAGCACGGACGAACGCATCTGGGATGTTCAGCGAACTCCTCCAGCGCTCCTGACTCCCGGCGTCGTTGTGCGCTTCGCGCCCGTGAGTACTTCTTAACCACCCCTTGTTAATAAGTACTCACGGGGGGTGGTGGTGCGAGACAATCGGCCCATGGCTTGGCTCGAGGTTGTGCGCACCGGACCCTTCACCACCGTGCAGGATCGGGGCAGGCCCGGATACGCCTCGGTGGGAGTCGGTGAGTCCGGCGCTGCCGACCGCGTCGCCCACGACTGCGCAAACCGGCTCGTAGGCAACAGGTCCGGGGCCGCCACTCTGGAAATTACACTGGGCGGCCTCGCCGTGCGCGTCGCGGGCACCGTGTCGGTTGCGGTCACCGGTGCGCGGGCGCCCGTCACCGTCAACTCGCGACCGCAGCCCGACTACACGATGCTGCACCTCGAGTCCGGTGATCTGCTCGAGGTGGCGTATGCGTCGGAAGGTTTACGTAGCTACCTCGCGGTGCGCGGGGGTGTCGATGTTCCGCCGGTGATGGGCAGCCGCTCGAGAGACACGCTGTCGGATCTCGGCCCGGACCCGGTGGCCGAGGGTGATCGAATCCTCGTCGGAGCGGATTGCACCGACTGGCCTGCCGACGAATTCGCGCCCCCGCCCGCAGCTCCCGAGAATCCGTTGATGATGCGGGTTCGACTGGGACCCCGCGACGACTGGTTCACCAAGGCATCGGTCGACGCGCTCCTGCGGGAAACCTGGACGGTGAGCTCCGACACCAACCGCGTGGGCGCACGTCTCTCCGGGCCGGGACCTCTGCATCGAGCGATTACCCGTGAACTGCCCAGTGAAGCGATGGTGGCGGGAGCCTTGCAGGTGCCTCCCGACGGCCGGCCGATCCTGTTCCTCGCCGATCATCCCGTCACGGGTGGGTATCCGGTGATCGCGGTCGTCGTCGAGGACGACCTGCCGATGGCCGCACAATTGCGCCCCGGCCACCGAATGCGCTTCCACCGGATGGTCGCGCCGACGATCCCGCGATGACCCCCACGAGTGTCACAAAGATACGGCGGCCGGAGCCCACGACACTTCGGTGATCGCGATCCGGCTAGCTCCGGCGGCGACGCGCGATGTCGGCGAGTACGACGCCTGCGGCGACGGAGGCGTTGAGCGACTCGACGGGCCCGGCCATGGGAATGCTCAGGATGGCGTCGCAGTTCTCCCGAACCAGACGCGACAGGCCCTTGCCCTCCGAGCCGACCACGACCACGACGGGACCGCTGCCGTCGAAGTCGTCGAGAGTGGTGTCACCGCCCGCGTCGAGACCGACGACCTGAACACCCTTGGATGCCCAATCCTTCAGCGTACGAGTCAGATTGGTGGCGCGGGCGATCGGCAGCCGGGCCGCCGCTCCCGCACTCGTCCGCCAGGCCACCGCGGTCACCGCTGCGCTACGGCGCTCCGGGATGACCACACCGTGTCCGCCGAACGCAGCCACCGATCGAACGACGGCACCGAGGTTGCGCGGATCGGTGATGTTGTCGAGGGCCACGAGCAACGGCGCCTCTTGATGCTTACGGGCCTCCGCGAGGAGATCGTCGGGGTGCGCGTAACGGTACGGCGGCACCTGCAGCGCGATTCCCTGGTGCAGGCCGTTGGCGCTGAGCCGGTCGAGATCGGTTCGCGGAACTTCGAGGATGGAAATGCCGGCGTCGGCCGCCCGCTGCACCGATTCCTTGAGGCGGTCGTCGCTCTCGGTGCCGACCGCGACATACAGTGCGGTCGCCGGGACACCGGCGCGCAGGCACTCGACGACCGGATTGCGGCCCAGCACGGTTTCGGGTCCGTCGAGGACCTTGCGCCCTGCGGTCTGCCTGCCGCGACCCGGCTGCTTTTCGGCCTCACGACTGGCCCTGGCTGCCCGCTTGGCCGCGGGATGTTTGGTGCGGGCCTCGGCGGGCGGAGTGGCGCCCCGTCCCTCGAGTCCCCTGCGACGCTGGCCACCGGAACCGGCGACCTGCCCCTTCTTCGTACCCGACTTGCGGACGGCTCCGCGCCTGCTCGAATTTCCAGCCATTACTACTGTCCTGCCTTGAGAGACCACTCGGGCCCGTTGGGGGTATCGGTGACCTCGATGCCCGCCCGGATGAGGCGGTCACGCACCTCGTCGGCCACAGCCCAGTTCTTCTCGGCCCGGGCACTCTGCCTGCGCTCGAGTTCGGCCCGGACCAGTACGTCCAGGGCGTCGGTTGCCGCGGACGCATCCGCGGTGTCCTGAGTCCAGTGCGGATCGAGGGGGTCCACACCGAGAATTCCCATCATGGCCCGCACCTGCGACGCGATCTCGCGGGCACCCTCGAGGTCTCCCCCTTCGAGAGCGATGTTGCCCTCACGCACACGGCCGTGTACGTCGGCGAGCGCGGCCGGGACGGCGAGATCGTCATCGAGAGCGCGACCGAACGCCTCCGTCCAACGACCGACGGGAACCTCACCGGCACGCTCACAAGTCCGGTTCACGAATGATTCGACCCGGCGGAACGCCGCGGCCCCCTCGTCGAGAGCGGTGTCGGAGTACTCGAGCATCGACCGGTAGTGGGCGCTGCCGAGGTAGTACCGAAGTTCCTGCGGCCGAACCTTGTTCAGCACGTTCGGCACGGAGAGCACGTTGCCGAGCGACTTCGACATCTTCTCGCCACCCATGGTGACCCAGCCGTTGTGCAACCAGTACTGCGCGAAACCGTCGCCGGCGCACTTGGCCTGTGCGATCTCGTTCTCGTGGTGCGGGAAGACGAGGTCGAGTCCGCCGCAGTGAATATCGAACTCGGCACCGAGGTAGAACTCGGCCATTGCCGAGCACTCGAGGTGCCATCCCGGGCGGCCACGACCCCACGGCGTCGGCCACGACGGCTCTCCGGGCTTGGCCGCTTTCCACAGCGTGAAGTCACGGGGATCCCGCTTGCACTCGCCGGCACTCTCGCCTTGATGCACGTCGTCGAGCTTGTGCCCCGACAGGCTGCCGTAGCTCGCGTAGCTGCGCACGTCGAAGTAGACGTCACCTCCCGAGGCGTACGCGTGACCGTTGTCGATCAGTCGCTGCATCATCTCGACCATTTGGGTGACGTGCCCGGTAGCCCGTGGCTCGATCGACGGCGGAAGGACTCCGAGCTGCTGATACGCCCAGGTGAAGGATCGCTCGAATGTGGCGGCCCATTCCCACCAGGGGCGCCCGGCTTCGGCGGCCTTGTTCAGGATCTTGTCGTCGATATCGGTGACGTTGCGCACGAACGCCACGTCGAAGTCGTGGGCGAGTAACCAGCGTCGCAGTACGTCGAAGGCGACGCCACTGCGCACGTGCCCGATATGGGGGTCGCCCTGCACCGTGGCTCCACACAGATACACCGATGCGTGTCCAGGGGCCAGCGGAACGAAGTCACGCATGGCCCGCGTCTCGGTGTCGAATAGGCGCAGGGTCACGACCAGCGATCTTACCTGGCGCTTTGAGTAGGGATGACCAACGCGGTGGCCACCGCGGCGATCCCCTCGCCCCGCCCAGTGAGTCCGAGACCGTCCGTGGTGGTCGCGGACACCGAAACCGGTGCGCCCAGAATGTCACTCAACACCTTTTGCGCTTCGTCTCTGCGCGGGCCGATCTTCGGCCGATTCCCGATCACCTGGACGGCGGCATTGGCGACACCGAATTCTTCCTCGCCGAGGAGTCGTCGCACCTCGGCGAGCATTGCGGCACCGCTCACTCCCGACCATTCCGGCCTGCCCGTGCCGAAAACCGAACCCAGGTCCCCGAGCCCCGCGGCCGACAGCAATGCGTCACACAGAGCGTGGACCGCGACATCGCCGTCCGAGTGACCGGCACACCCGTCCTCGCCCTCGAACAGAAGACCTGCCATCCAGCACGGCCGTCCCTGCTCGATCGGATGGACGTCCGTACCGATGCCGACGCGCACTAGTTCGCTCCCTCTTCCACCAGCGCGCGGGCCAGCACGAGATCCAGCGGTGTGGTGATTTTGAATGCGGTGGGTTCTCCGACGATGCTGCGAACCTGCTCACCCAGGCGCTCCACCAGGCCGGCATCGTCGGTCGCGGTGCCATCCGCGGCGGCGTAGGCACGCCGGAGCAGTGGTGCGACGAAGCCCTGTGGCGTCTGGACCGCCCGCAGTTCGGACCGTTCGGGTGTTCCGGTCACCGCCCCGAGAACGTCGACGGTCTTGATCGTGTCCGTCACCGGGAGGACGGGGATGACGGCGCTGCGCCCGCAGCGCAGTTCCGCAACGACCCGGGCAATGAGCGATGGGGGCGTGAGCGCACGCGCAGCATCGTGGACCAGCACGTATTCTGCGTCGTCCGCGACAGCGAGGCCCGCGCGCACCGAATCTGTCCGTTCGCTGCCACCGGGCACGACGACGACTCCATCAGGCAGAGTGCCGCGCGTGGAATCGACGAGCTCTTCCGGCACGATCACGACGACGCGGTCGACAGCCCCCGACTGGAGGAGCCCGTCGACCGCGCGTACAAGCATGGTCTTCCCACCGAGATCAACGAATGCCTTGGGCGTCATCTCACCCAGACGCACTCCTTGACCAGCGGCGGGAACCAGCGCGACTACAGGACCTCGGTCTTCGGTCACTGCGACGTCGCCGCTGTCTAGGACGCGGCCGCGAGGACCTCGTCGAGGATTGTCTCGGCCTTGTCGCTGTCGGTACCTTCGGCCAACGCCAGCTCTCCGACAAGAATCTGCCGGGCCTTCGCGAGCATGCGCTTCTCCCCCGCGGACAGGCCGCGGTCCTGCTCGCGACGCCACAGGTCACGAACGACCTCGGCGACCTTGTTCACGTCACCCGACGCGAGCTTTTCGAGATTCGCCTTGTAGCGGCGAGACCAGTTGGTGGGTTCTTCGGTGTGCGGTGCCCGCAAGACCTGGAAGACCTTGTCGAGACCTTCCTGACCGACTACGTCACGTACGCCTACATACTCTGCGTTGTCTGCGGGAACCCGTACAGTGAGATCGCCCTGAGCAACCTTGAGAACGAGATATTCCTTCTGCTCACCCTTGATGGTGCGGATTTCGATAGCTTCGATCAGCGCCGCACCGTGATGGGGGTATACGACGGTGTCTCCGACCTTAAAAATCATCTGTCCCGTGCCCCTTTCGATCTTTCGAGTTTAACACGTGACCGGTTCCAGGTCGCATCAACGGTGCAGGTCAGGGGCACCGAGGCCTGATCGTAGGGGTTGACAGCGCCTGCGATACGTGCATCTCACGGGCTCCGAACTGGCAGTTCTTCGAGGCCGAAAGTGCACGCAGACAACCGTTGTGAGTACCCAGCGACCGGGCCGTACGAGGGAACTACTACTCTGCCTAGTTGGAGTGCGAACCTGACACTGGAGGACAACCCGTGACTGCTCTCGACAAGCCGACTCGCCGAGTCGCGACCGCCGTTGCTCTCGCTGCCGGCGCGGCCCTCACGCTGTCCGCTTGCGGTGCGGGACAGATCACCCAGACCTCGAATCAGGTCGCCGCGGTCAACGGCAACGGCGCCGACCTCGGATCGATCGCTCTGCGCAACGTGCACGTCGTGTACCCCAACTCGGACGAGTACAGCATCGAGGCCGGCGGAAAAGCGGTCCTCGCGTTCACCGCGATCAACAACAACGAAGATGCCGCCGACAAGCTGACCAAGATCAGCACCGACGTCGCCAAGACCGTCACCATTCGTGATGCTGCCGGCGGCCAGGAGATTCCCCCGCAGACGGCGCTCGTGGCCGGAGACGTCGCGCAGGACGCCGTGGAGGGTGGTCAAGCCGAGCAAGAACGTGACCAGGCTGCCGAGGTTCCGAGCGATGTCGTCCTGGTCACGCTGGACGATCTGAAGGAGGGTGTGCGCCCCGGCCTCACCTTCCCCGTCACCTTCACGTTCGAGAAGGCCGGTGAGGTCACGGTGTCCGTTCCCGTCGACGCCGGTCACGAAACCGAGCGTCACGTGTCCGACAAGTCCGCGGGCACGCAGGCCGAAGGCGGCGGCGGGCACTGACAGCCGCCCGGGGCCGGTCTGTCGGACCGGCTCTCTAGGCTGCGTCGGTGGCCAAACTCAAGTCCAGTTTCCGGTGTTCGTCGTGTCAGTGCACCGTGCCCAAATGGGTCGGCCGCTGTCCCGAGTGCGGCAGCTGGGGATCGATGGACGAGGCTCCGATCCTCGCGCCGGTGGCGAGTCGTCCAGGCGCATCGCTCGCGAAGGCCGGGGCGGGGGCCGTTCTCCCGTCCACGCCGGCGACCCCCATCACGAAGATCGACAGCACATCCACTCAGGCCAAACCCACCGGCATCGGTGAACTCGACCGCGTCCTCGGCGGTGGTGTGGTCCCCGGGTCGGTCGTTCTCCTCGCGGGCGAACCGGGCGTCGGCAAGTCCACGCTTCTTCTCGAGGTCGTGCACCAGTGGGCGCGGCGGGGCCCGGACGACCGATCGCTCTACGTCACGGGTGAAGAGTCCGCCGGTCAGGTACGGCTACGCGCCGACCGGACGGGCGCGGTGCACGAGCGGGTCTATCTCGCCGCCGAATCCGACCTCGCGACCATCCTCGGTCACGTCGAACAGGTACGTCCCACCCTGCTGATCGTCGACAGCGTGCAGACCATGCTCGCCGCCGACGTCGACGGTGTCGTCGGCGGCGTCACCCAGGTCAAGGCCGTCACCAGTGCGCTCACCTCGCTCGCGAAAGCCAGCGGTGTCCCGGTCCTGCTGATCGGCCACGTCACGAAGGACGGCGCCGTCGCGGGTCCGCGGTCGCTCGAACACCTCGTGGACGTGGTCCTGCACTTCGAGGGAGACAAGCACTCCACACTCCGCATGGTGCGCGGGGTCAAGAACCGCTTCGGTGCCGCCGACGAGGTGGGGTGCTTCGAACTCCGAGAAGACGGCATCGCCGGCATCAGCGACCCGTCGGGACTGTTTCTGCACCACCGCGCCGAAGCTGTGCCCGGAACCGCCGTCACGGTCATGATGGACGGCAAACGGCCTCTGCTCGGCGAAGTCCAGGCGCTCGTGGCCGCAACATCCATGCCCGCACCCCGGCGCGCGGTGAGCGGGCTCGACAGCGCACGTGTGGCCATGGTGCTGGCCGTGCTGGACCGCCGGTGCGGAGTACCGATCGCCAAGAACGACGTCTACGCGGCTACGGTCGGCGGCATGCGGATGACCGAACCGTCTGCAGACCTGGCGCTGGCACTCGCCGTCGCCTCCGCGGTCAAGGACAAGCCCGTTCCCGACGGGCTGGTGATCCTCGGCGAAGTCGG
The DNA here is from genome assembly GCF_009859915.1 of Rhodococcus sp. WAY2. NCBI lineage: Bacteria > Bacillati > Actinomycetota > Actinomycetes > Mycobacteriales > Nocardiaceae > Rhodococcus > Rhodococcus sp. WAY2. Next base: position 802,588 of record NZ_CP046572.1, on the reverse strand, counting down.
GCTGGCAGGTGAGGTCCGGCGGGTTCCCGGTGTCGGGCGCCGGCTCGCCGAAGCGGCCCGACTCGGATTCAACCGGGCCCTCGTTCCGCTCGACTCCGGTGCTGCCCCTCCCGGAATGAAGGTCACCGAGGTCGGGAATCTCGGAGCGGCCATCGCTTCCCTGCGCATATGAGCAAGCCGTAGCTTGACCGCGCACATGAGCAAGCCGTCGCTTGACCGCGCATCTAGACAACTAGATCGACGACGTGCCGAACGGCATGTCCGGAACCCCGTCCACGAAGGTCTTGGTCTTCTCGAAGTGTTCGGCCGTGACGGTGAGGAACAACCCCCGCGAGGTGGCCACAACCACGTCGGGGTCGGTGTTCGGCCCCTCGACGATGCGCGCCTCCGCACTGGCGTAGACCTTGCGGCGGATCGTTCCGTCGATGCGCGCGTGAAATTCGAGCACCGAGCCCAGCGGAATGGGCCGCGCGAAGTCGATCTCCAGATGACCGGTCACCACCGGACCGTCCACGGTCGCCCGACACGCCATGCCCAGTGCCTCGTCGAACGCTGTCGACAGGATGCCGCCGTGGATCACTCCCGGACCGCCCTGATAGCGAGGGGCCACCTCGAGACGTCCCCACACGTCGAGGTTCTCCCCGGCGGTGAAGCTCATGGACATACCGGCCGGCGACTGGTCGCCGCACCCGAAGCACCGACTCCAGTGCTGCGGCACGGGCTGACCTGCAGCGGGGAAGGTGCCGACCGGTTCCGGCAGGGTCAGGTCGTCGGGCAAAGTCCAGGTACTACTCATGGATAGGTAATCTAAACGCGGGTCCGGGCCCTATTCCCCGACGGCCCTGTACAAAGTGACGTCTACCTCAGCGGGGAGTGTTTCGCGATGAACGATGCAGAGTCGTCGTCTGCGCTGCGCGAAACCATTGCCCGGCTGGCTCCCGGAACGGCGCTTCGGGACGGCCTCGAACGTATTCTCCGCGGCCGCACGGGCGCACTGATCGTCCTCGGTTACGACGAGCAGATGGAAGAAATCTGCGACGGCGGCTTCGAGCTCGACGTCGAGTTCGCTCCCACCCGGCTGCGTGAGCTGTCGAAGATGGACGGTGCCGTCGTCCTGTCCACGGACGGTTCGCGCATCGTCCGCGCCAACGTCCAGCTGGTTCCCGACCACAAGATTCCCACCGTCGAGTCCGGCACCCGGCACCGCGCCGCCGAACGCACGGCGATGCAGACGGGATATCCCGTGGTGTCCGTGAGCCAGTCGATGAGCATCGTCAGCGTGTACGTCGGCGGAATACGCCACGTCATCGACGGGTCTGCCACCATCTTGTCCCGGGCCAATCAGGCGGTGGCCACCCTCGAGCGGTACAAGGCGCGCCTCGACGAGGTCACCCGTCAGTTGTCGGTCGTCGAGATCGAGGATTTCGTCACCCTCCGCGACGCGCTTACCGTAGTGCAGCGGCTCGAGATGGTGCGCCGCGTGTCTGTGGAGATCGAGCAGGACGTACTCGAACTGGGCACCGACGGCCGACAGCTCGCCCTCCAACTCGAGGAGCTCGTCGGCGACAACGATGTGGCACGGGAACTGATCGTCCGCGACTATCTCGCCGGTTCGGGACCCGCCCCTGCACCCGATGTCGAGAAGTCGTTGACTGCCCTCGACAAGATCACCGACGCCGACCTGCTGGACCTGACGACCCTGGCTCGTGCGTTCGGATACCCGGGAACGATCGAAGCGCTCGAGGCCCCCATGAGTCCACGTGGGTATCGCGTTCTCACCCGAGTTCCCCGCTTGCAGTTCAACCAAATTCACCGGCTCGTCGGCTCGTTCGGGACTCTGCAGTCGCTGCTTGCCGCAACGGCCGCCGACCTGCAGTCGGTGGAGGGGATCGGCGGCTTGTGGGCTCGACACATCAGGGAGGGCCTGTCCCGGCTCGCCGAAACGTCGATTTCCGGTCCCTACGACTAGTTTTCGCCCGACCGGAATGTACGAGCCGAACTCCTACGATCGATCCGCCTAATAGGCCTCGCCGACAACGGATTCCAGTGCGACACGCACGGCATCGAGGTGTTCCGCCATGGCCTTGGCGGCCACCTCGTAGCTTCGGGACTCGATCCCGTCGACTATCCGGTCGTGTTCGTCGTTCGACCTCTGCTGCCGGCCGGCGACCAGGTTGAGCGTTTCCGACTGCCGGGTCAGCGCTTCACGAATATCGACGACGACCGACTCGAACACGCGATTGCGACTGGTCCGGGCGATCAGCGCGTGGAACTGGGCGTCCAGGGACACCCACACCAAGGGGTCGTCCTCGTCGCGCATCTGACCGGCCAAGCCGCGCAATGCGGCAAGGTCCTCGGCAGAGTGCCGCTGCGCCGCCCATCCGGCAGCGGGGATCTCCACATGAGGGCGCGCCTCGACGAGCTCGTTGGCGGCGTAATTCCCGAAGTCGAGGTCGCGCGCGATCGAATCACTGATGACGAACGTGCCCAGACCCGATTTGGTCTCGGTCAGACCCAGCGCATGACATGACCGCAGCGCCTCGCGGATGACGGAACGACTGACCCCGTGCCGCGCCGCCAACGACGCTTCCGACGGGAGCCGCTCACCGACGGCCAGCTCACCCGAGGTGATGGCGGCGCGCAGGTCCGCGAGAACAGCTTCGGCGGCGCTGACCCGCGCGGTCACGGGACGCCTGGCTGCCCAGCTGTCTGACAGGTTCATGGCAACATTCTTCTCACGACCAGGCAAATGCGTCAACCTGCGCGAATCGAGGGGTTGACGACCGCAAGTGAGCCAAGTAACAATGTCACCTGTCTGACAGCCTGGCAGGTAGGTAGGTGGGCAGCTCTACCAACTGCCTCTCCGAGCGCCGCGGGACCACTGCTAGCGCGAATCCACGTGAGGAATGAAGTCAAGTGCTCGAAACGAGAACAGAACACGACCTACTCGGGGACCGCCAGGTGCCCGCAGAGTCGTACTGGGGTATTCACACGCTCCGTGCGGTGGAGAACTTCCCGATCACCGGTCGGCCGATCTCGACGAACCCCTCGTTGATTCGCGGACTCGCCTTCGTCAAATGGGCGGCATCGAGCGCCAACGAGAAGCTGGGCATTCTCGACCACCGCCGCGCCGAGGCGATCGGCCAGGCCTGCCGCGAAATTGTCGAGGGCCGCTGGCACGAGCAGTTCGTCGTCGATGTGATCCAGGGTGGCGCCGGGACGTCGACCAACATGAACGCCAACGAGGTCATTGCCAACCGGGCGCTCGAAATTCTCGGTTACGATCGCGGCGAGTACCAGCACCTGCACCCCAACGAGCACGTCAACCTCAGCCAATCGACCAACGACGTCTATCCCACGGCAGTCAACATCGCCACGATTCTGACGATCGAGGATCTGCTCGACGCCCTGCGGGTGCTGCAGGAGGCGTTCGCTTCGAAGGCCGTCGAGTTCGCCGGCACGGTGAAGATGGGCCGCACCCAACTTCAGGATGCGGTCCCGATGACGCTCGGACAGGAATTCGCCACCTACTCGGTGATGATCGACGAGGACCGCGCACGACTCGGGGAAGCAGCGCTACTGGTCCACGAGATCAATCTCGGAGCCACCGCAATCGGGACCGGTCTCAACGCCCCCGCCGGGTACGCCGAGGCCGCGTGCGACAAGCTGCGCGAACTCACCGGACTTCCCCTCGTACTCGCCACCGACCTGGTGGAGGCCACCCAGGATGTGGGCCAGTTCGTGCACCTGTCCGGCGTCCTGAAGAGGATCGCGGTGAAGTTGTCGAAGGTCTGCAACGACCTCCGTCTCCTGTCCTCCGGGCCGCGGGCGGGACTCAACGAAATCAATCTGCCGCCGGTGCAGGCGGGATCTTCGATCATGCCCGGCAAGGTCAATCCCGTGATTCCGGAAGTGCTCAACCAGGTGGCCTACGAGGTCATCGGTCATGACGTCACCATCACGATGGCCGCCGAATCCGGCCAGCTGCAACTCAACGCCTTCGAACCGATCATCGTGCATTCGCTGTCGGACGGAATGCGGCATCTGGCCGCCGCCTGCCGCATCCTGGCCGACAAGTGCGTTCTCGGGATCACCGCCAACACCGAACTTCTGCGTGCCCGGGTCGAAGACTCGATCGGACTCGTCACCGCGCTCAATCCGTACATCGGCTATACCGCGTCGACCCGTATCGCGCAGGAAGCGCTGGTGTCCGGCCGTAGGGTCGCCGACCTCGTGATCGAGGCCGGACTACTCGACCGAGACGAACTCGATCGACTACTCAGTCCGGAGCACCTCGCCAACCTGAGGGCTGGTACGGCAACTCAGGCTCCCGTTCCGACGACCGCTGGAGTGGTGTCATGACGATCGAAAAAGACGGCCCGAGTCAGACACACGACATCTTCGTCGAGGAAGATCTGGGGTACCGAAAGGCACTCGGCCCTCGGCAGATTCAGATGATCGCGATCGGTGGTGCGATCGGCACCGGTCTGTTCATGGGCGCCGGTGGACGCCTTCATCAAGCAGGACCCGCCCTTGTTCTCGTCTACGCCCTCTGCGGATTCTTCGCCTTCCTGATTCTGCGGGCACTGGGCGAGCTGGTGATGCACCGTCCCACGTCGGGTTCGTTCGTCTCGTACTCGCGCGAATTCTTCGGCGAGAAAATGGCATTCGCCGCCGGCTGGCTCTACTGGCTGAACTGGGCGATGACCGCGGTCGTCGACGTCACCGCAGTAGCGCTCTACATGAACTTCTTCAAGAAATACTGGGCGCCACTGGGAGACGTCGACCAATGGGTATTCGCCTTGGCGGCAGTAGCGCTCGTTTTGACACTGAACATGGTGTCGGTACGCGTGTTCGGTGAATTGGAATTCTGGTTCGCGCTCATCAAAGTCGTGGCGCTGGCCGCCTTCCTCTGTTTCGGGGTCTACTTCGTCTTGTTCGGTACCCCCATCGATGGCCACACCTCCGGCTTCAGCATGATCTCCGACAACGGCGGGTGGTTCCCCAATGGCATCCTGCCCGCGATCGTGGTGATTCAGGGCGTCGTATTCGCCTACGCATCCATCGAATTGGTCGGCACCACGGCCGGGGAAACCAAGAATCCGGAGAAGGTGATCCCCAAGGCGATCAACACGGTGATCCTCCGGATTCTCGTCTTCTACGTCGGATCCGTCATGTTGTTGGCGCTACTCCTCCCCTACATGGAATATCACGCCGGCGAAAGCCCGTTCGTCACCTTCTTCGGAACGATCAACGTCGAAGGCGCAGACGCGATCATGAATCTCGTCGTACTCACCGCCGCACTGTCCTCACTCAATGCCGGACTGTATTCGACCGGACGAATACTGCACTCGATGGCCATGGCAGGGTCTGCGCCCGCGTTCGCGGCGAGGATGAACAAGGCGGGCGTCCCCTACGGCGGCATCGCTCTCACGGGATTCGTCATTCTCCTCGGTGTCGGACTCAATGCGATCGTTCCCACTCAGGCGTTCGAGATCGTCCTCAACCTGGCCGCCCTCGGGATCATCAGCGCCTGGGCCGTGATCGTGTTGTGCCAGTTGAAACTCTGGAAGTTCGCGAAGGAGGGGCGTCTCGTCCGGCCGAGCTTCCGGATGTTCGGCGCCCCCTACACCGGCCTTCTGACGTTGGCGTTCCTCGTCGGGGTAGTCGTGCTGATGGCCTTCGACCACCCCGTCGGAACGTGGACCGTCGGATCGATCGCCATCATCGCCCCGCTCCTGGTGATCGGCTGGTACGCCTGCAGAAACCGCATCCGCGACCTGGCCGCCGCACGAGATGGCAGCATGTCCATCGATGACTACCCGACCGCCTCGCAGGGAGGACAGTAAGTGCCTACAGTCGCCGTCGTCACCACCGGGGGCACCATCGCGAGCCGACGCGACGAGGACGGTGTGAGCCGTCCCGTCGTCACCGGCCCGGATCTGCTCGCGACCGGAGCCGAGCGGGCGGCCACCGAGGTCCGCGTCACCGATGTGCTGTCGAAGGACAGCTCGTGCATGACCTTCGCCGACATGGATCGGGTATGCGAGGCAATCGCAGCGGAACTCCGCGACCCCACTGTCGCCGGGGTGGTCGTTCTCCACGGAACCGACACCATGGAGGAAACCGCGTTTCTGGTGGATCTGCATCACGCCGATCCCCGGCCGGTCGTCTTCACCGGGGCACAACGGACCTTCGATCATCCCGAGTCGGACGCGCAGGCCAATCTCACTGCCGCATTGTCGGCCGCCACCGATCCGGCCATGCGTGGGCGGGGAGTGCTGATTTCCTTCGGCGGAAAGCTTCATCCGGTTCCGGGGGTCCGCAAGGCAGACACGACCGCGCTCGATGCGTTCCGGTCCGTCCGCACCCCGATGCACCGACACCGGCCCGAGCCACTGCCCTGGCGTCCGATCTCCGGCGTCCGTGTCGACGTCGTCGCGATCTACCCGGGGACGGATCGTGTGCAGTTCGACGCGTGTCGCAGCGCCGGCGCGCACGGCGTGGTTCTCGATGCGCTCGGATCCGGCAATGCGAACCCCGGAATCGTCGAGGCGGTACGCGAATGCGTCGCGGCGGGTGTGCCGGTCGCCGTATCCACCCGCGTTCCGTACGGGTCGATCTCCCCCACTTACGGCGGAGGTGGAGGCGGCTCCGACCTCGTCGCGGCCGGGGCCCTATTCTCGACCGACCTCAGAGCCGGACAGGCCCGCATTCTTCTCGCGGCACTGCTTGCCGACCCTGACCAGACCGGCCTGGAGAAGGAATTCGATCGCCGATCCCGGATCGAGCTGTAGCCCGGTCAGCTCAGGTTGAACGGTTCCGGCGCACTGCGCAGCTGTCCCAGCTGCCCCACCACGGTGTATGCGCCGGGACCCACCGGGTCGCGCTGCGGTTCCGGCTGGGTGAGGCAATCCGGTGCGGACGTCTTGGCAGACCACTTCACCGTGAACTGAGCCTGCTCGCCGGGGGCGAGGGTGCGCAGGTCGGCCGCGGACTGCGGGAAGCAGTCGATGTTGGACCACAGCCGGACGCTGCCGTCGATCGTGTACACCAGCACCTGCTGCAGGCTGCTACCGAGGTCGCGCTGGCACGGCGTGGTGCCGATGTTGGTGATGACCGTCGTGAAACTCGGCTCTTCCCCCGGAAGGTAGGTCGGCTTGTCGGCAGCGACCTTGATGGCCAGGGATTGGTCCGGGCACTGGCCGGCTGCAACGGCCTGACCGCTGGCAGCTGCACTCGTCGACCCGGCACTCCTCGATGCTCCACTGGTCGAGGAGCCCGAGGCACTTGCCGTGCCGGAGCCTTCATCGCCGGCCGCGGCAGCTCCGCCGCCCCCACCCGAGCCGCCGGAACCACCACTCGACGGCGAACCCGACGCAGTCGGTGAAATCGACACCGGCGTGGTCAACGACGAGCTGGCCGCCGCGGGGTCGGTCCCGGAATCGTCCCCACCGCGGAGGGAACTGATCAACCAGACCACCAAGAGCAGCACGACGATGGCGCCGCCGATCGCCAGCGCCCTGCGGCGCCAGTAAATCTCGGGGGGCAACGGTCCATTCGGTTCCAGCACGACGTCAACGGTAGTTCGGCAGCGTGCGGGTACGGCTCAGCGGGTGCGGCGTGTCGCGGTCAGTCCGTGAGCTCACCGATGTCTCCGACGGCGCCCTGCAGGTGGGTGCGGCCGTCGGACAGCTTGTACGTGACACCGGCGATGGCGCACGCGCCGCTCTCCACCTTCTCCGCGATGATGCGCGACCGCTGCATGAGCAGCGCACCGGTCTCCACCACATGGCGACCTTCGAGTTCGTCGACGGTACTGAGGCCCTCGCGGCGTCCCTTCAGGATCGACGGCGCCACACGTTCGACGATGCTGCGGATGAATCCGGGGGGGATGTTGCCGTCGTCGAGGGCGTCGAGCGTCGCCTTGACGGCGCCACAGCTGTCGTGACCGAGCACGACGATGAGCGGCACGTTGAGCACCCCGACGGCGTACTCGATCGACCCGAGAACCGCGTCGTCGAGGACGTGACCTGCGGTGCGGACGACGAACATGTCGCCGAGCCCCTGGTCGAAGATGATCTCGGCGGCGACGCGGGAGTCTCCGCAACCGAACAGAACGGCCGTGGGGTGCTGGCCGTCGACGAGCTTCGCACGATCGGCGACGCCCTGACTGGGATGGAGCGAGGTGCCGTTGACGAACCGCTCGTTACCCTGGCGTAGGGACTTCCATGCAGAAACCGGGTTGGAGTTAGGCATGAGCATATTGTGCACCCCTCCTGTTGCACCGGCTCTGCGGGAGCATTACGTCGACGGAAAATCCGGTTGGCACTGCGGCGAAGGGACTTGTGAGAAGAAGTGACCGTGGACTCGTCTGCGCTGATCAGGTGGTACGACGCCGAGGCCAGGGATTTGCCGTGGCGTCGCGAGGGTGTGACCGCCTGGCACATTCTGATGAGCGAGATCATGCTGCAGCAGACACCCGTCGTCCGCGTTGCTCCCATCTGGGAGCAATGGGTACAGCGCTGGCCCGTCCCGTCCCTGATGGCGGCGTCGAGCCAGGCCGACGTCCTGCGCGCGTGGGGAAAGCTCGGTTATCCGCGGCGAGCGCTGCGACTGCACCAGTGTTCCGAAGTGCTGGCCACCCAGCACGGTGACGTGGTCCCGAGCGACGTCGACACGCTCCTCGGGCTTCCCGGGATAGGCGCGTACACCGCTCGCGCAGTGGCGTGCTTCGCCTACGGGCAGCGTGTCCCCGTCGTCGACACCAATGTTCGACGGGTGGTGGCGCGCGCTGTGCACGGCAACGCGGAGCCCGGCAACCCGTCGACGGTGCGCGACCTGGCGGACGTGTCCGCGCTGCTGCCCCGGACCCGCGCCCGCGCCGCCACGTTCTCGGCGGCACTCATGGAACTCGGTGCGACGATCTGCACCGCACGCTCCCCCGAATGCTCGCGGTGTCCGCTGCCGAGTTGCGCCTGGATGGACGCCGGGCGACCAGCGCACACCGGCGAACGCAGGAAGGTGCAGAAGTTTGCAGGCACGGACCGTCAGGTTCGCGGCAAGCTCATGGCGGTGTTGCGTGACAGTTCGCGTCCGGTCGAGCGGGTTCGCCTCGACCAGGTGTGGCTCGACGACCCCGGTCAGCGTGATCGTGCTCTGCACTCGTTACTGCTCGACGGACTGGTGGAGCAGACCGACGACGGCCTCTTCGCCCTCGCGGGTGAGGGAAGCTAGCAGCCCACGCGACCGGGCACAGAAGCTGAGGAAATTGCTGGAAACCTTCACGATTGCGTCCGCAGCTGACCAACCTCTGCGCAACCGTGCGCTCAGGTCAGTCCGTGCAGGAATTCCTCGACCACTTTCCGGTACTGCTCGGGCTGATCGTCGTGGACGAGGTGCCCGGCCTGCTCGATGCGGACGTACTCGGCACGGTGATGCCGCTCTGCCATCTTCCGCATCTGCCCCTCGGGGGTGATGGTGTACTCGCCCTCGATCAGCAGCGCCGGCACCGTGATCGAGGCCCACTGAGCCCAGAAGTGCCGGTCGCCCCACTCGGCGGAGATGTCGCGAAACGTTTCGACCTCGCCGTGCAGGTACCAGCCGTCTTCACGCTGCTCGAACGAGTCGAGGAAGTACTGACCCGCGACAGGTCCGAAGTACTCGACGAGCGCCTCTCGCGTCTCGAACGGTTGCGGCCAGTTCGAGATCATCGCCGCCCAGTCGTCGGCGGTACGGCCACGAAAATCAGGCGCCATGTCTTCGAGAACGAGAGCGGCGACCTTCTCCGGGAACTCGGCGGCCAGGCACCACGCGTGCAAGGCGCCCATCGAATGCCCGATGACGACCAGCGGCTCGGCGACCGGACGCAATGCCGCCGCCAGGTCTTCGACGAATGATTCCGTCGACAGCACGGGCGGAGTGGGACGGCCGTGGCCTGCAGCGTCGAACGTGTAGACGTGGCCGTGTTCGCGCAGCCACGGAACCTGCCTGCGCCACGTCCGCGCACTGCCCATCAACCCGTGCAGCAGCAGAATCGGTCGTCCGGTGCCGCCCTCGTCGTGCAACGCACTCTCACCCACCACGACTGCGACGCTAGCGGAGTACCCTCCCCAAGCATGGCAGTGGTGAAGATCAATGCAATCGAAGTTCCCGAGGGTGCGGGCCCCGAACTGGAGAAGCGCTTCGCAGGACGCGCGCATGCCGTCGAGAATTCCCCGGGCTTTCTCGGGTTCCAGCTTCTGCGCCCGGTCAAGGGCGAGAACCGCTACTTCGTCGTCACCCAGTGGGAGAGCGAAGAGGCGTTCGAGGCGTGGCGCGACGGCCCTGCACGGGAAGCGCACGCTGGTGAGCGGCAGAAGCCGGTGGCGTCCGGCGCGTCTCTGCTCGAGTTCGAAGTGGTTCTCGACGTCTCGGCCGCGGCCGACCGCTGAGGACCTGCTCGACACAAACCTCGAGGCGAACATTGACACGGCGGCCCGCCGGGTGCGAAAGTTCGCAAGACAAAGCGATGGTTCGGCAGGAATCCGGTGCAAAACCGGAGCGGTCGCGCCACTGTAAATCGGAGTAGTCCCTCAGCTAGGCCACGGCAAGATGCGGGAACCACCTCGACAGCCAGATACTGCGGCCATCGCACGAACCTAGGGGACGCGACATCCCAGGAGGAACCATGGCACTCGTCTACGCACCCGGCGCATCGGTCGATTCGACCCGGCTCGCCGTCATTTCGTTCGCGATCGTACTTTTCGCGATGCTTGCTCTCTACCTCGTGGGATTCGACCAGGGCGCGATTTCGCGCAGTGGCATGTACATGCACGAACTGATGCATGACGGGCGCCACCTGCTGGGCCTTCCGTGCCACTGAGCGAGTCGTCCGCGAACATGCCACTGAGCGGGTCATCCGCGAACATGACACTGAGCGAGTCCTTCGGGAAGTTACTGATTCGCGGTCTGCTTGCAGGCTTGATTGCCGGAATCCTCGCCGGCGGCGTGGCATTCGTCCTCGGCGAATCGCACATCGACGCCGCCATCGCGATCGAGGAAGCGGGTAGCGCCGACCACTCGCACGGCGGGGCGGAGTCGAGTGCACCGGCAGGCCACTCGCACGACGAGGAAGAAGCCCTGGTCAGTCGCAACGGACAGCGGTTCGGTCTGTTCCTCGCGACGTCACTCGCCGGACTGGCGCTCGGGGCGATATTTGCCGTCGTCGCGCACTACGCGCGCAGGGTGACCACTCTTTCGGGTCCGGTGCTCGGTATGGTGCTCGCGTCACTCGGATGGCTGGCGATCGAAGCCGTTCCGTTCTTCAAGTACCCGGCCAATCCGCCGGCCGTCGGCGATCCCGAGACCGTCACCAGTCGCACCTGGCTGTGGCTCGCCGTGGTGGTACTGGGACTGTTCGCCGTGGTCGCCTCGGTATTCGCCGCGAAGGCGGTAGCTGCTCAGGAATTCCTGTCGACGCGCATCGCGGCCCCGGTGGCCGCTTTCCTGGTCGTGGTCACGGTCGGATATTTGATTCTGCCTACCGTCGACGAGGTGGGCGACGACTTCCCTGCCGGCCTGCTGTGGGATTTCCGCCTCGCATCCCTCGCCACCCAGGCCACCCTGTGGCTCGCTTTGGGTCTCGTGTTCGCCTTCCTCACCGAGCGTGCCAGCCGGGCGCAGGCGCCCGCGTCGGCGAACGCCGGCTGACCCGCCTCTCAGGGCGTCAACGGAATTTGTTCCATCGGGCCGGGTCCGCCTCCAGGGCGGCCCGGTCCCAGCCACCCAGTTCGGCAGCCGCGTCGTAGGTGCTGTGCAGGAACGTCAGCAGTGCCAGATCTGGATCGTCTGCAGTTCGCACGGCCTCATACGGCAGCAAGAACTGCCGGAACTCTCCGCTGTAGAGGGCTCCGTCGGGCCCGACCGGGTAGTCGGCAAAGCCATCCGGCTCCGGGTAGGCGTACGCATAGAACGCGCCTTCGGCGCCACCACCGGGCCAGAAACCGCAGCTGCTCAGCTCGTGCGAGTAGCCCTCGACCATCACCCAGTCTCCGCAGTTCGGCGCTCCCCCAGGGTGAGTCGGCGCGGTTTTCCCGGAGAACCGGGTACAGGCCAGGTCGAGCGCACCCCAAAAAAAGTGCACGGGACTGACCTTCCCGATGAAATGCGAACGGAATTCGTGCAGCACCCGATCCGCCTGCACGAGCTGACGCCAGAACCGGTACACCGACTCACTGTCGTACGAGCAGTGCTGGGTGTCCTCCGCGAACGGAACGGCTGGGTTCACCTCGTTGGGCCGGGCCCGAATGGTCGTCGCCACACCCAGTTCGGCCAGCGTGTCCATCGTCTCTGTGTAGAAATCGGCCACCGACTTCGGTTCGAGGGCAACCGTCCCGCTGCCGCCCGTACTCGTGCGGATCACCAGTCGAGGGTCGGCGAAGTCGAATTCGATATCGAAACATTCGGTGCCGTACGGGACTGTCGACGTCGTGAGACCGCGGGGGCTCACGTACAGCGGGACCTGCCACCAGTGATTGATCAACGGTGCGTGGGCCAAGCGGATCTTCCCGACTATCTGCGTCCACATGTGCAGGGTGTCCCGTGTCGAGGTCCAGTCGTCCACTTTCAACGCGGGCCATGTGTCTCTGGATCGTGTCTGCTCGCGCACAGTGCCTCCCAGCCGATGACGTGCATTTCAATGTGCTCTTCGGCCATGGCGATGGCAAGCGCGTCGCACCGACGCCCGGGTAGGGGTGGACCCCACTGGCGCGGACACTGGCCTCGTCAGTCCACCGGCGTTGCGCTCGCCTGTGTCAGCAGCTGAAGGAACACGTCCTTCGGTTGAGCACCCGACACCGCAATTCGGCGGTCTGCGACGAAGAACGGCACCGCCGATACCTGCAACTGTCGTGCAGTGTCGAGGTCGGCGCGTACGGCGTCCGAACCGACGTCGGAGTCCAGCTGCTTCCGCACGACTTCAGGGTCGAGACCGGTACTCGATGCGATGTCGACGAGAACGGCCCGATCGTCGATCACCGCGCCCTCACGGAAGTGCGCGCGGAACAGCGCCTCCACCACCGCGTCGCGCGAGTCGCCCGCGAGGTGAATCAGGCGGTGCGCGTCGAACGTGTTTGCGGCGATCACGGTGTCGAAGTCGAGCCTGAGCTCTTCCTCTGCGGCAGTACGCGACACATGTTCGAACATCTGACGCACCTGTTCTGCGGGCAGACCTTTGCTCTGCACGAGGGCGTCGAGCTCGCTGCGACGTTCCCCTGCCGGTGTTTCCGGCGACAGCTGATACGCCCGCCACGTCACCCGCACCCGCTCACTCCCCTCGAAGTCCGAGAGGGCATCGAGGAAGCGGTGCCTGCCGATGTAACACCACGGGCACGCCACGTCCGACCAGATTTCGATCTCGATGGTACGAGCGGAGTCGTCGAGTTGTGTCGTCACAGTTCAGAAAACAGTGCGAAGCCGCTTTCTGTTCCGTGACGTCGACCTCAGAAGTTGGGTTTGTCTTGGTCCGCCGCGCCGCATTTGCGCACCCGGGATTCGGCCCGCCGGGACAGTAGTCGGTCTTCGGTACCGGGAGTAACGTCGAAACGGTCGTGCCGCTGATCGAGGGGCGCTCGCCGCAATGCCCGGAAGATCGGCAGTGGACGTAGTTCTCGAACCCGCACTCATCCAGGGGAAATCATGGTGTACGTCGCTTCGCCGGGCAGGACTGTCGAAACTCTCGGAGTCGTGTCGATCACCGTCGGAGTCGTCCTTCTTTCCCTCCTCATGCTCTACCTGGTCGGGTTCGACCAGGGCGTGATCTCTCGAAGTGGCATGTACCTGCACGAACTGATGCACGACGGACGCCACCTACTGGGACTTCCCTGCCACTAGTTCCATCCAGGACCGGAGCCGGAGATGAACCCTAGAGCGGAATTCGAAGCACAGGCCAATCGCGTCGCCGAATTCACCCCAGTCCACCACGCCGAAATGGATTCGCCCTATTACCTTTCCAACGCTGCCTTCGACGCGTTGCGGCATGTCCTACACGATGTCGGCGGCCAGCCCGCTCTTCCCGTTCCGTACGAGGAGAAGGTGGAAGAAGACTGGGAGATGCGCACCTACGTCACCTGTGAATGCCTCGGATGGCGGGGTGTGTGGAATTCGGAAGAGCGCCGTCGTGCCGAGAACGATCTGGGTGCAACGCTCTATTTCGGTCTGCCGTACTACGCCCGGTGGATCACGGTGGCGGCCAAGACACTGATCAACAAAGGCTTCATCACCCCTGACGAACTTTCCGCGAAGATCGACGAGGTTCGCCGGCGGTCGAGTGACCAACGAGCAGGTGGGAGTCCATCATGAGTAAGTTCCGGATCGGCGATCGGGTCACCGTCCGGGACGCGACCTCGATGTTCCACACCAGAACTCAAGCGTTCATCCGCGGGCACACCGGCGTGATCGTCGAATATCGCCCGGAATGGGTGATACCCGAAGACGAGGCGTGGGGAAGGGTGGACGACGGACGAACGGAACCGTTCTACGTAGTGCGGTTCAAGCAGACCGACCTGTGGCCTCGCTACACCGGCTTCGACGCCGACACTTTGGAAACCGAATGCTCCGAGCGCTGGCTCGAGCTTGCAGGGGAGGCTGAGACATGACGCATTCGCACGACGACCACACCCCGATCCAAGCGTCGGAAGAGATCAGCGAATTCGAGATCCTCGAAACGGCGATCCGCGAACTGTCCATCGAGCACGGCCTGTTCTCCCACGAGGACCATCGCAGATTCTCGGAGTGGGCCGAATCCGTCGGGCCCTCCGGAGGGTCCAAGCTCGTCGCCAAAGCGTGGGTCGACCCGGAATTCAAGAAGCGGCTGTTGGCCGACGGAACCGAGACGTGCAAGGAAGTCGGGATCGACTGGCGCGATCCCACCGGGTCCGGGACACCGAGCGACTACACCTACTTCTACGTGCTGGAAAACACGCCGAAGGTGCACAACGTCATCGTCTGCACGCTGTGTTCCTGCTACCCGCGGCCAGTCCTGGGCATGTCACCCGATTGGTACCGCACGCCCAACTACCGGCGCCGGATGGTCCGCTGGCCCCGGGAAGTCATAGCAGAGTTCGGCTTGCACTTTCCGCCCGATGTAGAAGTGCGCGTACACGACTCGAATCAGAAGTCCCGGTTCATGGTGATGCCGATGCGGCCGTCCGGAACCGAGGATTGGAGTGAAGAGCAACTCGCATCGATCGTTACCCGCGACACCATGATCGGTGTCGCAGTACCTCAGGTGGACTGGACGGCGACCACGCCACCCTCGGTCGGAGGACCACAGTGATGACCGACAAAGGTTACGAGATACTCCTGAACACGTTGACACCGTCCGCGACCCGTGACGATGCCACGCTTCCCGACCTCGACCGTAAACCCGACCCCTGGGAATCGAGTATGCAGGCCACGGCTGAATGCCTGTCCTGGCGTGGCGCCTTCGACAACCTCGAGAGGCGCCACACCGAGGACGAGCTGGGCGAGACCGTCTACCGCGACTTCCCGGTCCGCAGCCGCTCCGTCATCGCGACTGCCCATGCCCTGATGGACAGGGGCGTGATCAGTCAAGAGGAGCTGCAGGCCAAGATGGACGAGATCCGCACCCGATTCAACCGGCAGTGACGCGGCTCAGGACTCGAGGGCCGCGTCGAGCGTGATCTCGACACCGGTCAACGCCTTGCTGACAGGACACGACTCCTTGGCCGCCTGTGCGGCTTTGGCGAACCCGTCGGCGTCCAGGCCCTCCACTTCACCTCGCACGGTGAGAAGGATGCCGGTCAGCTTGAAACCCGGAGTGTCCGGGCCCAGGGACACATCGGCTTTCACCTCGAGACTCTGCGGAGTTCCGCCTGCCTCCGCGATCAGCGCGGACAACTGCATCGCGAAGCAGGACGAGTGCGCTGCGGCGATCAACTCTTCGGGGCTGGTGGTTCCGTCCGCGTTGTCGGCCGCTCGCTTGGGGAACGACACGTCGAACGTGGCAACTCCCGAGCTGGTGAGTTCGACTTGTCCCCCTCCCTGTTCGAGCGTTCCGTTCCAGGCGGTGCGTGCGGTACGTGTCGGCATGCCGATCCTCTCGTGTGACGTCAGTTCTCCTCGAACCTACTCGTACCGTGCGAGCATGCGCATCGCTCTGGACCGCAGTTCTGTCCGCAGATCCGGAGGTTCCAGGACCTCGACATCGTCCCCCATCGCCCAGAGCACACCGTGGGCATGGGCGCGGTCGCCGAACACCACCTCGACGCGAACCCGACTACGGTCGAACACGGACTGGGAGCGCACACCGAACACCCGTTCCACGAGATCGTCCCGACGAGCCACACGCACGAGTACGTCCGCGACAACCGGTTCCGTCCTCGCCCGGAACGCTGCGCGGCGACGCTGCCAGATGGCGGCGAGGTCGATGTCGGCCAGCCGGTGCGCAGGTTCCTCCAGTTCCACTGCCTCCTCGATGCGCTCGAGTCGGTACATCCTCTCCCTGCCGGCATCCATGGCGACGAGGTACCACCGTCCGGACGCATAAATGAGTCCCATCGGGTCGACAATTCGCCGGACCGCCGCCGCACCCCTCGACGCGTACAGAATGCTCAGGCGACGTCCGACGAACACGGCCTGCTGGATCAGGCCGAGATGTTCCACGGCTTGGTCCGGGTCCGACAGCCAGGTTCCGTGAGTGACGAAAATCCGTTCGGCGACCTTGGTTGCCGCTGCGCAGTGTGCGTCGGGCATCGCCGCCACCACCTTGCGCATCGCCGACGCAAAGGCCGGAGCCATGCCCAGTGACTGCGAGGTGGCGGCGGAACCGGCCGCCAGCAGAGCTTTCGCCTCGTCGACGGTCAGCCCGGTGAGGTCCGTCGTGAATCCGGGGAGCAGTTCGAAGCCGCCGTCCCGGCCACGCTCGGCATACACCGGTATCCCCGCCGTCGACAGAGCGTCGATGTCACGCAGCACGGTACGCGGTGATACCTCGAGCTCGCGGGCGAGCACCGACGCGGACATCCGACCACGGTTTCGGAGCAACAGCACCAGCGACAGCAGACGGTCGGCACGCATGGGAAAAGTCTCGCAGAAATACATGACAGGAGATGTCGTGTTTCGCGGCGATAGTTGCCGCATGACGACACAGACCAACGATCCCCGTCCCCTCTACCGCGAGGCACTCGCCTGGACTGCCGGCCTCATCGACAAGGTCCGCGAAGACCAGCTGGCGGCGTCCACCCCGTGCGCCGACTTCGACGTCCGCACCCTTCTCGGCCATCTGGTGGCCACCGTGGAACGTGCCCGGGTCATCGGCGAAGGCGGGAATCCGAGCACGATCCCCCTCGTCGTCACCGACTTCTCCGACGGGGACTACGCAGCCGCATACCGGTCCGCGATCGAACGGATGTGGCCGGCCTGGGGCGACGACCGGTTGGACGCCGACGTTCGAGCGCCGTGGGGGACGGTGCCCGGCCGTGCGGCCGTGTGGGGATACATCAACGAGACACTGGTGCACGGCTGGGACGTCGCTGTCGCCACCGGTCAGCACTCCGAAACTGGGCCCGCGCTCGCCGAAGCGGCGCTCGCCGTCGCCCGCCAGGCGATTCCGGCCGAAGTCCGCGGTGGACATGTTCCATTTGCCGAAGTGGTCGATCCCCAGCCTGCCGCGGGCCCGACCGAGCGCCTGGCCAACTGGTCCGGACGCAAGAGCTTCTGACCCCGCATACGACGAACGGGCCGCCGGTGGAAATCCACCGGCGGCCCGTTCGTGTGATAGTTACCTACTCCGAGTCGGACGCGCCCGACTTGGCCAGGTCGATCGGAACCTCATCGGGCACCGTGACCGGCTTGGTCTCGCCGCGGAACGTGAACTTCGCGTCCTCGCCCGCACCCTCGCCGTCCCAGTTCTCGACGTCGACGTACACGATCTGACCGGGGCCGACCTCGCCGAAGAGGATCTTCTCCGACAGCTGGTCCTCGATCTCGCGCTGGATGGTGCGGCGCAGCGGCCGTGCACCCAGGACCGGATCGAAGCCACGCTTGGCCAGAAGCGACTTGGCCTTGTCGGTGACCGCCATGGTCATATCCTTGTTCTTCAGCGCCACCTCGACGCGTGCCACCATCAGGTCCACCATCTTGACGATCTGCTCGGTGGTGAGCTGATGGAAGACGACGATGTCGTCGATGCGGTTGAGGAACTCGGGCCGGAAGTGCTTCTTCAGCTCGTCGTTGACCTTGAGCTTCATCCGCTCGTAGTTCGACTCGTCGCCCTTGCCCGATGTGAATCCGAGGCCCACAGCCTTGGAGATGTCCGAGGTTCCGAGGTTCGAGGTGAAGATGAGCACCGTGTTCTTGAAGTCCACGGTCCGGCCCTGGCCGTCGGTGAGACGGCCGTCTTCGAGCACCTGCAGGAGGGTGTTGTAGATCTCCTGGTGTGCCTTCTCGATCTCGTCGAACAGCACCACGCTGAACGGCTTGCGGCGCACCTTCTCGGTGAGCTGGCCGCCCTCTTCGTAGCCGACGTAGCCGGGAGGGGCACCGAACAGCCGCGACGCGGTGAAGCGGTCGTGGAACTCACCCATGTCGATCTGGATGAGAGCGTCGTCCTCGCCGAACAGGAAGTTGGCGAGAGACTTGGCCAGCTCGGTCTTACCGACACCGGACGGGCCCGCGAAGATGAACGAACCGGACGGACGCTTCGGATCCTTCAGGCCGGCGCGGGTACGACGGATGGCCTTGGCGACAGCCTTGACCGCGTCTTCCTGACCGATGATCCGCTTGTGCAGCTCCTCCTCCATGCGGAGCAGACGCGTGGTCTCCTCCTCGGTGAGCTTGAACACGGGGATGCCGGTCCAGTTGCCCAGAACCTCGGCGATCTGCTCGTCGTCGACCTCTGCGATGACGTCCAGGTCACCGGAACGCCACTGCTTCTCCCGCTCCGCGCGCTGCGCGACGAGGGTCTTCTCCTTGTCCCGCAGGTTCGCGGCCTTCTCGAAGTCCTGCGCGTCGATCGCAGATTCCTTCTCCCGGCGGGCATCGGCGATCTTGTCGTCGAATTCGCGCAGGTCCGGCGGTGCGGTCATCCGGCGGATACGCATCCGCGCTCCGGCCTCGTCGATGAGGTCGATCGCCTTGTCGGGGAGGAAGCGGTCGTTGATGTAGCGGTCGGCCAGCGTGGCGGCAGCAACGAGTGCACCGTCCGTGATGGACACGCGGTGATGCGCCTCGTAGCGGTCGCGAAGACCCTTCAGGATCTCGATGGTGTGTTCCACCGTCGGCTCGCCGACCTGCACCGGCTGGAACCGGCGCTCGAGTGCGGCGTCCTTCTCGATGTACTTGCGGTACTCGTCGAGGGTGGTGGCACCGATGGTCTGCAGCTCACCGCGAGCGAGCTTGGGCTTGAGGATCGAGGCCGCGTCGATGGCGCCCTCGGCCGCGCCGGCACCCACGAGGGTGTGCAGCTCGTCGATGAAAAGGATGATGTCGCCGCGGGTGTTGATCTCCTTGAGGACCTTCTTCAGGCGCTCCTCGAAGTCACCGCGGTAGCGGCTGCCGGCCACGAGCGACCCGAGGTCGAGCGTGTACAGCTGCTTGTCCTTGAGCGTCTCGGGGACCTCACCGTTGACGATGGCCTGGGCCAGACCCTCGACGACGGCGGTCTTACCGACACCGGGCTCGCCGATCAGCACGGGGTTGTTCTTGGTACGGCGCGACAGCACCTGCATGACACGCTCGATTTCCTTCGAGCGGCCGATGACGGGGTCGAGCTTGCCTTCGAGGGCTGCCTGGGTGAGGTTACGACCGAACTGGTCGAGCACCAGCGACGTCGACGGGGTGCCCGCCTCGCCGCGAGTGCCGCCCGCTTCGGCCGGCTCCTTGCCCTGGTAACCGGACAGCAGCTGGATGACCTGCTGGCGCACGCGGTTGAGATCGGCACCAAGCTTGACCAGCACCTGCGCCGCGACACCTTCACCCTCGCGGATGAGGCCGAGCAGGATGTGCTCCGTACCGATGTAGTTGTGTCCGAGCTGCAGCGCCTCGCGCAGGCTGAGCTCCAGGACCTTTTTGGCACGCGGGGTGAAGGGGATGTGGCCGGACGGGGCCTGCTGGCCCTGGCCGATGATCTCCTCGACCTGGCTGCGCACTCCTTCGAGGGAGATGCCCAACGACTCCAGCGACTTGGCAGCGACACCTTCGCCCTCGTGAATGAGGCCGAGCAGGATGTGCTCCGTACCGATGTAGTTGTGGTTGAGCATCCTGGCTTCTTCTTGAGCCAGGACAACAACGCGCCGTGCGCGATCGGTGAACCTCTCGAACATCGCTCTCCCTCACACTTTCCGACGAGCAGTCACGAGACCGGGTGTCTCGTCCCTGTTCGCCGCGTTTCGCTCCGGCACAACAAGCAGATCGCCGCCGCCTGCTCGAACGCCTCAGCCCTGAACTGGCGCCTCAGCCTCGAACCGACGAAGGTTCCACGACCCCATCTCATACTCTAGTTGGCTGCCGATCGACCTGCTGCCCCTCCACCCCTTTAGGTGAGCGGGCGAGCCTGCTTATCGTATTCAACGCCCCAGCTCCGGCAATCGTTTCGCTTCCCTGTACGCCGGGAGCGAACAAGGACCGCACGTCCGCTGAGGCCACCGTTTCGTAGCCGCCGGGGTTGGGCTCGAACAGATACTTCTGTCCAGTTGTTCGTCGCAAGGACGTTGCCGGATGGGTCGACGACAGCTGCCAAGCTTCGACAGTCCGGCGAAGTCCGCAACCCGCATGCAGTCGTTTCCGTCGCAGCGTTGCCGCACGAACAGAAAGCCCGCCAGTCCGGCCTGTCCCGACAGGGTATGTCGATGACCTGTGTGTTCGCCACCCACTCCCTGCCGACGCAGTCCCCCCGACACGACTGAGGCCAGAGCAGATCCTGCGGCGCCTCGAGGAAGCATCCGAAAGCTCGCCGGAAACCGGCGGTGACGATGGGGCGGGAAAGTCGGGTCCGGGCCACGGCCGGAGGTCGGCGAGCACACGACGGTCCAGATCGGTGTGGGCGAGAGCCTCTATGTTGTCGCTTCGCGCAGCACACCGGACAGGGAAGATTCCGCTACTGGAAGTGGCTGTTACGCCGAGGTCGGTCCCCTGTCGGCCTACAGCCCGAACGCCAGGAACAGAATTGCCGAATCCGCACGCAACGAGGCGTGGCCGGTCCCGCATTAACCGATTATCCGATCAGTCGTGGACCGTAACAGGCGAGAAGGCTCCCGGGGACCGATTCAGCGAATTCTGTTCCCAGCCGACATTCAGTTCGCTTTGTTGTACGCGTCGATAATTTCGGCGGAGATCCGTCCGCGTGCAGAAACCTTTTTGTTGTTCTTACGCGCCCATTCACGAATCGCCGCGCTCTGTTCCCGGTCGACAGAAACGCGGGACTTGGTCGCGGCCGGGGCTGCCGCCACGGTCTTGCCACGCTTGCGCGAACTGACCTTTCGGGCATGCGAAACCCACACGTCGAGCTGCTCGCGCAATTTAGCCGCATTCTCCGAGGAAAGGTCGATCTCGTACTGGACACCGTCGAGTCCGAACTCGACGGTCTCATCAGCAGATGCCTCTTGATCGACGTCGTCGATCAGGGTGACGGTAACCTTCTTGGCCATGGGATGAATTTCCTCTCGAATGAAGCGAACGTGTCATCGTCAACGCGAGCTACTACCCGGAGGTAACCATACCCTTGATTCGTCGTCTCGGAATACGGAGAATGGACTTATTTTATTCGCACGATTTCGCCGAGGTGAATCAGCGGGACGAGGGGCGAACAATGGGAAAGAGGATTGTTTCCCGGATTCCCAATCCAGTCAATGCCATGAGCAGTCGATCGATTCCCATTCCGGTACCGGTGGTGGGAGGCATTCCCTGCTCCATCGCGGCGAGGAATTCCTCGTCGAGGACCATCGCCTCGTCGTCACCGGCCGAGGCCAGCCGGGCCTGATCGACGAAACGCTCACGCTGAATCACCGGATCGACCAATTCCGAATAGCCGGTGGCCAACTCGAAGCCGCGCACGTACAGGTCCCACTTCTCCGTGATTCCCGGTTCGGTCCGGTGGTCCCGCGTGAGCGGAGACGTCTCGACCGGGAAGTTGCGAACGAACGTGGGCTCGTACAACTGGTCACCGCACTGGTGCTCCCACAGTTCTTCCACAAGCTTTCCGTGCCCGTACCCCTTGTCCTTGGGTACCTCGAGGCCTACCTTCTGAGCGAGCGCAAGCAATTCGTCGACGGTGGTCGCGGGGGTCACCTCGACACCGATCGCCTGTGACAGCGACGGATACATCTCGAGGGTCTTCCATTCACCACCGAAGTCGTATTCGGTGCCGTCCGCAAGTGTCACCACGGTCGACCCGAAAGCCGCCTCGGCGACTTCCTGAACCAGTTCACGGATCATGACGGCGGAATCGTCGTACGTGCCGTAGGCCTCGTAGGTCTCGAGCATCGCGAATTCCGGCGAATGGGTGGAATCGACGCCTTCGTTACGGAAATTGCGATTGATTTCGAAAACCTTCTCGATACCGCCGACGACGCACCGCTTCAGGAACAGTTCCGGCGCAATACGCAGATAGAGGTCGATGTCGAGGGCATTGGAATGAGTGACGAAGGGCCGGGCCGCGGCGCCACCGTGGAGCGTCTGCAACATCGGTGTCTCGACCTCGAGGAATCCGCGGCGCTCGAGACCATTGCGCAGTTCTCGCACTACGGCCACCCGCTTGCGCGCATTCTCGCGCGCCTCTGCTCGCACGATCAGGTCGGCGTAACGCTGCCGGACGCGCGATTCCTCACTCATCTCCTTGTGCGCCACCGGCAACGGACGAAGCGACTTCGCGGCGATCTGCCACGAATCGGCCATCACGCTCAACTCGCCGCGACGGGAGCTGATCACCTCACCGTGGACGAACACGAAATCACCGAGATCGACATCGGCCTTCCAGGACGCGAGCGCCTCCTCCCCGACAGAGGCGAGGCTGATCATCGCCTGCAGCTGGGTGCCGTCGCCTTCCTGCAGCGTCGCGAAGCACAACTTGCCCGTGTTGCGGACGAAGATGACACGACCCGCGACACCGACCACGTCACCTGTCGTGGTGTCGGGTGCCAGCTCCGGGTACTTCGCGCGGATCTCCGACAGCGTGTGGGTGCGCGCAACCGACACCGGGTACGCCTCGCGCCCCTCCGCGAGGATCCGCGCACGCTTCTCCTGACGGATCCGGAGCTGCTCGGGGGTGTCGTCGACTGGCTGGTCTGCTGCTTCACTCACGGGTCACCAGCCTAATCGACCGCCCGCGGCGCCCCTATTCAGGAGTCTCCGGGCGTCGGCCGGCCTCGGGTCAATGGGCCGAAACGGTGGCCAGCTCGCGCGTGCAGTGCTGCGAGCCGATGAGCGCTCCCAGAAGTCCCGCCGCCTTGATCGCCTTGTACCCGCCGACGAGGTCGGTCGCCTTGTGCAGGCCCAGTTGTTGCAATGACGCGGCAGCGAGACTCGACGTGTAGCCCTCGGAGCAGACGATGATCCACTCCACATCGTGGTTGACCGCCAATGCCAGGTGCGCCGAGCTGGTGGGGTCGAGGCGCCACTCGAGCACGTTCCGTTCGATGGCCAGAGCGCCGGGCAGTGTGCCTTCGACGGCCCGCTGCGCCTGTGGTCGGATGTCCACGACGATCGCACCGCGCGCCACCGCCTCGGGCAGCTCGAACGCGTACATCCGATCGATCTGTGTGCGAGCCTCTTCGAGCATCTGATCGATGGTCATTTCGAACCGCCCTCGGGGAGATCGGTGAGTTCACTGCGGGTGCGGCGGAGGGTGCCGTGCTCGGTGACCTCGTAGTAGGACATGGCCGTGAGCGGCGGCGAGTAGGCGTGCACGCTGAGAGTCGGCGTCGAAACACTCGCTCCAGGCACGTCCTGGGCTCGCACGACGTCGTGAACCCATCCGAGCGGGAAGGAAGCCTGATCGCCTGCTTCCAACGTCCGGTGACGCAGGCGGTCACCCGCCCAGCGGAACTCGGAAAGAGCCCCGCTGAGAACGGTGAGCGCCCCGAAAGAGCCTGCGTGGTCGTGCAATTCGGTGTTTCGATCTGGAACCCAGCTGATCAGCCAGACATCGACGTCGTCGTCGCTGTACAGCCGCGAGGACCAGCGTTCATCGGTCGGCCATCGATGTGGGAGGAGGTTGTCGTGCCGGCCGTCGAGGACCTCGGCAGCACCTTGATCGGTGATGCGCAGCAGATCGGCCGGACGAAGACGGGTGGGTACAGCTGCAGAAGAATACGTTGCGAGCACGAGAGAGACTCCAGAAGTGTGAATTGGTCAAGGCAGCGTTCAGCCTCGACAACACTCCTGAGCACTCGTGCAGCGATTCACGCCGACCATTGTGGCACATCTTCCGGGCGGACGGAACCCGTCAGTCGAGCGGACTTCGACGGGACGTCCCACGGCGGGCCTGATTCCGCTCGTACACCAGCCGCAGGCCTTCGAGAGTGAGGTCCGGTTCGTGCTCGTCGATGGTCTCCGTCTCGGGCATGATCAGCGGCGCGCGATCACCGGTCGCGATCACCACCACATCGGAGCCTGCGAAAGCCGGCAGCTCTTTGCGGACCCGACGTACCAAACCGTCGACGAGACCCGCGAAACCGAACACCGCACCCGACTGCATGCATTCGACGGTGTTCTTGCCGACCACCGAGCGGGGGCGGAGCAGCTCCACCTTGCGCAACGCCGCCGACTGCGACGCCAGAGCGTCCGACGAAATCTCGAGCCCGGGGGCGATAGCCCCACCGAGGAACTCCCCCTTGCCCGACACGACGTCGACACAGGTGGACGTGCCGAAATCCACGACGATGCACGGCGCACCGTACAGGTGGTGCGCCGCAAGACTGTTGACGATCCGGTCGGCACCGACTTCCTTCGGGTTGTCCACCAGCAGCGGGACACCGGTTCGGACTCCCGGTTCCACCAGCACGTGCGGAACGTGACCCCAGTACCGCGTCAACATGACCCGAATCTCGCGCAACACGGACGGGACCGTCGACAACGCGGCCACACCGGTGATCTGGTCGACGTGCACGCCGAGCAGTCCGCGGAAGATCAGCGCCAACTCGTCTGCCGTCATCCGCTGGTCGGTACGCATCCGCCAGTCCTGCACCAGCTTCGAGTGTTCGCCGGATCCGGTGAACAGCCCGAGAACGATGTTCGTGTTCCGGACGTCGACGGTGAGAAGCACCGGTTACACCAGGCTGGATTCACGCTCGGCGTCGAGCGACCCGAGCATGCGGGGCGTGATGAGGCCCGAGCCTTCCGGTGCGTGCGCCGGGTCGGTGCCGAGCTCGATGGGCTTGTTGACCGCATCGACGAAGACGACATGCGGCTGGTAGTCCCGCACCTCCTCCTCGTTCATGACTCCGTACGCAATGAGGATGACGAGGTCGCCAGGCTTGACCAGATGTGCTGCAGCGCCGTTGATTCCGATCACACCACTACCGCGTGCACCGGCAATGACGTAGGTCTCGAGCCGCGCACCGTTGTCGATGTCGACGATGCACACCTGCTCCCCTTCGAGAAGGTCGGCGGCGTCCATCAGATCCTGGTCCACCGTGACCGAACCGACGTAGTGGAGATCGGCGTGCGTCACGGTGGCGCGGTGGATCTTCGACTTCATCATGGTGCGAAACATGTTCTGGTCCTTACTCTTCCACAGACGGAAGATTCGACGCTTCTCTATCGGGAGGTGAGCTCTTCGGAGACTGCCGTGCCGGACGGCGGTTCGGTTGCACGTTCGAGGAATCCGGTGCCGACCGCGACCCCGACGTTGTCGATCAGCCGGGTGGACCCCACCCGGGCCGCGACGAGCAGGCGACCGTCCCCCCGTTCGGGGGCGGGACCGAGATCGACGCCCCTCACTTCGAGGTAGTCGACATCTACTTCCGGCGCCGACGCCAGCACCTCACGGGCGGTGGCGACAATCGCTTCGGCTCCGCCGGCGGCGGCATGGGCGCCGGCGATGAGGGCCGCGGACAACGTTGTCGCCGCAGCCCGCTGTTTCTCGTCGAGGTAACGGTTACGTGAGGACAACGCCAAACCGTCGTGCTCGCGGACCGTCGGCACGCCCAGGATCCTGACGTCGAAGTCGAGGTCGGTGACCATCTGCCGGATCAGCGTGAGCTGCTGGTAGTCCTTCTCACCGAAGTACGCAACATGCGGCGCGGCAATCTGGAGCAGCTTGGCCACAACGGTCAGCATGCCCGCGAAATGCGTCGGCCTGGCCGCTCCTTCGAGTTCGGCACCGAGCGGGCCCGGGTGGATCATGGTCCGCTGTCCTGCCGGGTACATCGCGGCGGCAGTGGGCACGAATGCCAATTCGACCCCGGCCTCCCGCAGCAACTCGAGGTCGGCATCGAGCGTGCGCGGATAAGAATCGAGATCTTCCCCGGCGCCGAACTGCAGCGGGTTGACGAAGATCGACACGATCACCACCGCGCCCGTCAACTTTGCCTGACGCACCAACTCGAGGTGTCCGGCATGGAGGGCTCCCATGGTCGGCACCAGTGCGACCTGCCGGCCGACGCCCCGAAGCGCCTTCGACACCCTGGTCAGGACCTTGGGGTCGTGGTGCACGGTGAGTTCCCCGCGCTTGTATCCGCCTTGCAGTTCACTCACGGAACTCACCTCCGCTCTTCCAGGATGTCGAGTAGTTCAGGTGTAGCGCCTGCCCGCTGGGCCGACCGAAGCGACAACGCCCGGTAACCCGCGGCGATCCGAGGATCGACCTCTTCGAGTACCCGCAGGTGCGTGGCCACAGCTTCCGAATCGCCCCGTGCCACCGGCCCGGTGAGCGCGGCCGGGCCGCGGCGGAGCGCGTTGTCGAGGGCAGCGGACAGCAGGGGTTGGAGAACTCGTTCCGCGACGCCGTTCGGCTCGTTGCCGATCAGCTCCTGCCCCAGGAGCTCCTCGCCTTCGAGCGCGACACGCAGGGCGGCCACGGCGTCGACGACCAGCGTGACCAGGTGGTTACTGCCGTGCGCGAGAGCCGCGTGGTAGAGCGGTCGCATGTCCTCGCGCACCCGCACCGGCTCGCCGCCGATCTCGAGCACCAGCGACTGCGCGATGGCATAACCGATGTCGTCGGCCGCGGTGATCCCGAAACATGCCGACGCGAGGCGCACGGTGTCCTCGTCGTGACCGGTGAAAGTCATAGCCGGATGAATCGCGAGAGGAACCACGCCCTGCCGGGCAAGGGGATCGAGGATGCCGATGCCGTTGGCCCCCGAGGTGTGGGCGACGATCGTGCGATTCGGCACCGCATCGGTGGAGGCCAGCCCCGCTACCAGCGAGGCGAGCTCCGCGTCGGGAACAGCCAGAATCAGCAGCTCGGAGCGGGCAGCGACATCTGCAACCGGAAGAATTTCGGTGTCGGGCAGACGGGTGCGCGCTCGATGACGGGACACGTCGGAGACCGCCGAACAGGCGACGACGACGTGACCTGCCCGCTCGAGCGCCGCCCCGATAGCTGTACCGACCCGGCCGGCGGAGACGATTCCTACCGACAATCGCGCAGGCGCAGGGCCATTAGTGATCCCGAAAGAGGTCACCTTCGTCCTCTCGTTCGTTCCAGTCCCGCTCGGCGGGTACCAGACGTTCTCGAGTGAGAATAGCCCGCTTCCAGTTCACCCCGCCATGCGCCGGCGAAGTGATCTGTGCCTCATTACTCGGCTTCGCGGCGCCGTCGACGCCCGGTGCCCTGCGCCGTGCCCGCCGTCGAATGCATGTTGGCCATGATCTCGGCCACGGACAAACCACTCGCGTGTGCGCCGGAAGGTTCGTCGTCCTCGGACGCCTGTCGACGAGCGCGCCGCGACCCCGGCACCGGCTCGTCCTCCGCCTGAGCTCCTACCTCCGGTTGAGGTGCCGCCTCCGGCTCTTTCTCGGGTTCGGTCTCCGCCTGCGCTTCTACCTCCGGCTGGGCTTCCGCCTCCGGCTCTTGCTCCGGCTGGGCTTCCGACTCGGGCTGGGCCTCGGGTGCCGCCTCCGGCTCCGGCTCGACCTCGATTTCCGCCTCTGCGTAGCCCCGGTTATCGGGGTCGACGATGGAGGTCTCGGCGGTGACCGGCTCGTCGTCGGGATTCGCGAAGTTGTGTTGCCCGCCGCTCTGCTGCCCCTGGTGACCGGAGTATCCCGCCCCGGGGATATAGAGCCCGGACGGCGCCGGCTGGTAGCTGCTGTACGAACCGCCCGCGAGTTCCTGAACCCGCGTCGAGTCGGCACGCAGCGCGATCCTTTCGGTCGGCATGGCGCCGTCGAACAGTGCTTCGAGGCTCTTCCGCAGCGAAGACAGCTCGGCCCGTAGAGCCGCAAGTTCCTCGGCGTCGGCGCGCACCTCGCTGCGTACCCGCTTCTCGACGGTCAGCTCGTATTCACGCCTTGCGGAGATCTCCCGTTCGAGCTGGAGCTCGTACACGGTTTGCAGATCGTTGACCTTCGCCTTGTCGAGAGCGGACTCGCGCCGATACTTCGTCATCGCGATAGCGCCGAGAGTGGCCGCCCAGAGTGCCACCACCACGCCAACTCTCAGCAGTGGCACGCTCTCACTGAAGATCAGGAACAGGGACGCGACCACGGCCAGCGCGAGCAACGCCGCAACGATCATCTGGCTCGCGCTGCGCTGGTTGCGGCGCGCAGACTTGAGGCGACCAGGATTCGTCATGCTTGCCAGGGTACTTGGCCGTCAGCGGTGCACTGCGCATTCGCAGGACACGTCCGGCGATCCCCCACGTGCTAGTGCGCCGGCTCGTCGGACGGGTCGTCCGGGGTGCGGCAACAGTGCTCCAACCACAGGGCAGCGCCGACGAGCGCGAGCGCGGCCACCAACCCGACCCAGGCTCCCGGCGTGTCCGACACTGCGGCCCGCAACACCGAACGCTGCGGGAGAAGGTAGAGCAGGAAGCCGCCCCACACTCCCGCGGTCGCGGCACCGACCAGCGCGGAGGCCTTCGCCAAGGCGGCAACCCGGGCCGCGGTGATCGGATGCAGCTGACGCGGACCGTCACCGACCTGATGATTGCTGACCCTGGACCGGACCATGAACGCGAGGATCACCTCGATCACCGCCACCGGATACAACGACGCCCCCGCGTACACGGGAATGGGCGGAAAGGAGCCGTAGAAGACCCGGACCAGAATCCAGGTGGCCGCCACGGCCAGGGCCGCCAGGAACAACAGGTCCCAGATCCGGGTGGGCTTCATCGTGCCGGTCGGTTCCGGTTTCATCGCGACCGCCGGTTCAGGGCGAACTCCGTGCGACGCACACCCTCGCGTTCACCGTCGTCGAGCGATGCCAGGAGTTCGTCGACCCGGTGCGACTCCCCTCCGACGGGCAGGACTGCATCGGGATCCGCGTCGAGCCACGGGATGAGGACGAAGGCGCGTTCGTGCGCCCTCGGATGCGGCAGGGTCAGGTGGGGATCGTCGCTACGGACGCCGTCGCACACGATGACGTCGACATCCAGCGTCCGCGGGCCCCATCGCTGCGTCCGCACGCGGTCCGCGGCCGCCTCGATCTGCTGTCCCCGTCGCAACCATCCGGCGGCGTCGAGGGCCGGATCATCTACCACCAGCACCGCATTGAGAAAGTCCTGCTGCTCGACCCCACCCCACGGCTCGGTCGAATACACCGGCGAGACCGCCACCACACTGCTTCCCAGCGCATCCAGAACGGATTGCAGGTGGGCGACGCTGTCGCCGACGTTCGACCCGATGGACAGCACGGCGCGGCTCATGGCCGTGACCTGTGCGCAACGACCGCCACGTCCGCGAAGGTCAGCGGAATCGGCGCGGACGGCTTGTGCAGCACCACCTCGGTCCGTTGCACGCGAGGATCCGTCATGACACCGTCGGCGATCTCTGCGGCCACGGTCTCGATCAGGTCCCGGGACGGCCCGGCGACGATCGCCGCGGCCCGCTCCGCCAGTCCGCCGTAGTCCAGAGTGTCCTCGAGAGCGTCCGACGCTGCCGCCGGCGCGAGATCGATCCACACGGTGATGTCGACGTAGAAGTCCTGGCCGTCCCGCTTCTCGTGATCGAAGACTCCGTGATTACCGCGAACCTTCAAACCGCGCAATTCGATTCGGTCACTCACCGACGCCACCTCGTGCCCACGCCTCGGCCACCGCGATGGCGTCGAGCGAACCCTGGGCATCATGCACACGCACGCCCCACGCTCCGTACGTGGCGGCGAGTGCCGAGACGACCGCGGTCGCGACCTCGCGTCCCGCCGGTGGCCGACTCGTGCCGTCGGGTTCCGCCAGCAGCGAACCCAGGAATCTCTTGCGCGAGGCACCGATGAGGACGGGGAATCCCAGGTCGGTGAACTCCGGCAATGCCTTGAGAAGCGCCCAATTGTGGGCGGCATTCTTCGCGAAGCCGAGTCCCGGGTCCAGCACCAGCGAACTCGCCGAGACACCGGCTTCGACAGCCAGGTCCACCTGCGTCATCAGTTCGTCTCGAACCTCACGCACCACGTCTTCGTAATGGTCCGCGTTGCCTCGGTGAACGTAGTCACCGGCCGATCGCCAGTGCATCAAGATCCACGGAACACCGGCGTCTGCCACGACGGATGCCATCTTCGCGTCAGCGCGCCCTCCGGCGACGTCGTTGACGATGGAGGCGCCCGCCTCGATTGCCGCTTCGGCGACGGAGGCCCGCATCGTGTCGACACTGACGCAGATGCCCTCGGCCACCAGATCTGCGATGACCGGAGCCACCCGCCCCGCCTCTATCTCGGGGTCGACCCGCGCCGACCCCGGACGAGTCGATTCACCGCCCACATCGACGATGTCCACCCCGAGACGCTTCAGTTCGAGTCCGCGAGCCAGGGCCGCGTCTCGATCCAGAAACCGACCCCCGTCCGAAAACGAATCGGTGGTGACGTTGAGGACACCCATCACCACGGTCCGGCCGGGCGAGGGCAGCTCGATTGCGGTCACTTGCGCAGAATAAGGTCCAGAGCCTCGGAACGTGAGGCCGCGCTGGACTGGAGAAGTCCCCGCACCGCCGAGGTGGTGGTGCTCGCTCCCGGCTTGCGGATGCCCCGCATCGCCATACACAGATGCTCGGCCTCGATGACGACGATCGCTCCGCGCGGATCGAGCTTGCGCATCACTGCATCGGCGATCTGACTGGTCAGACGCTCCTGGACCTGCGGACGCTTGGCATACAGGTCGACCACGCGAGCCAGTTTCGACAGACCCGTCACCTTGCCGGTCGTCCCGGGGATGTAACCGACATGGGCGACCCCGTGGAAGGAGACGAGATGATGCTCACACGTCGAGTACAGCGGAATGTCCCGAACGAGCACCAGTTCCTGGTGGCCCTCGTCGAATGTGGTGTTCAAGACACTGTCGGGGTCGGTGTAGAGGCCTGCGAAGACCTCGCGATACGACCGGGCAACCCGGGCAGGAGTGTCCATGAGACCGGGTCGGTCGGGATCTTCGCCGATCGCGATCAGCAGTTCGCGCACAGCAGCTTCAGCCCGCGGCTGATCGAACACCCGTCCCGTTTCGAGTGCCACGGGTTCACTATCGAGATGATCTACCGACAACCGAAACTCCTCCACTATCGGGAACATGTGTCCCGAAACATCAGCCTAGTTCGGGCAGATCAGTTCGATCCGTCCGGTCCTCGCCAGGGCCGCGTCTGCGGATCCTCGTCCCCGCTGGGACGCTGCTCGTGCGGAGGGTTCCACTCGTTGCCCGGATTCGGGGTGCCGGAGTACCGGCCTTCCTGGCCCTGCCCACCCGAATCACGCGGCGGCCATCCCGGAGCCGACCATCCCGCGGGTGCGCCGTAGTCCGGTCGCGGCTGTGCGATCCCGCCCTGCGGTCGCGAGGGGCCCGGCTGCGGGTATCCGTTTGCCGGCGCCACCGGCTGCGGGTACTGCTGCTGCGGCTGGGCCTGCTGCGACGACTGCTGATGAGCGAACACCGGCTCGGGCTGGTGCTGGGGCAACGGCTCGCCGCGCTCGACCGCAAGCTCCCTCGGGGTCTTGACGGGCGGCTTGTCGGAGGGAGTCCGGTGGCCGAAGTCGTTGAATGCCGTGATGCGCGGACGCTTCTCCACGCTGTGGAAGATCTTCTCGAGGTCCTTGCGGGTGAGAGTCTCACGCTCGAGAAGCTCGGTTGCCAGGATGTCGAGGACGTCCCGGTACTCGTTGAGAATGGCCCACGCCTCGGTGTGCGCCGCCTCGATGAGGTTTCGTACCTCTTCGTCGATCTCCCGCGCGACCTCGTGCGAATAGTCGGACTGCTGACCCATCGACCGGCCGAGGAACGGGTCGCCGCCCTCCTGCCCGTAACGGACCGCACCCAGCTTGGCGCTCATGCCGTACTCGGTGACCATCGAGCGGGCGATCTTCGTCGCCATGTCGATGTCGGAAGACGCGCCGGTGGTCGGCTCGTGGAAGACCAATTCCTCGGCGGCACGGCCACCCATCGCCATCACGAGTCGGGCAATCATCTCGGACCGCGTCATCAGGCCCTTGTCGTCCTCGGGAACCGTCATCGCGTGACCACCGGTGCGGCCGCGAGCGAGGATGGTGACCTTGTAGACGGGTTCGATGTCGGGCATTGCCCACGCGGCCAGCGTGTGCCCACCCTCGTGGTACGCGGTGATCTTCTTCTCGTGCTCGCTGATGATGCGGCTCTTGCGGCGAGGACCGCCGACCACGCGATCGACCGACTCCTCGAGAGCGGCCTCGGTGATGACCGTCCCGTTCTCGCGGGCGGTGAGCAACGCGGCCTCGTTGATGACGTTGGCGAGGTCGGCACCCGACATTCCGACGGTGCGCTTGGCCAGACCTTCGAGGTCGGCATGCTGATCGATCGGCTTGCCCTGCGAATGAACCTTGAGAATCGCGCGGCGACCTGCGAGGTCGGGAGCACCGACCGGGATCTGGCGGTCGAAACGTCCCGGACGCAGCAGCGCAGGGTCGAGGATGTCGGGGCGGTTGGTGGCGGCGATGAGAATGACGCCGGTCCGATCGCCGAATCCGTCCATCTCCACCAGCAACTGGTTGAGGGTCTGCTCGCGTTCGTCGTGGCCACCGCCCAGACCCGCACCGCGCTGCCTGCCCACGGCGTCGATCTCGTCGACGAAGATGATGCACGGGCTGTTCTGCTTGGCCTGCTCGAACATGTCGCGGACACGGGAGGCGCCGACACCGACGAACATCTCGACGAAATCCGAGCCGGAGATCGTGAAGAACGGGACACCGGCCTCCCCTGCGACCGCGCGGGCGAGGAGGGTTTTACCCGTTCCGGGAGGCCCGTACAGCAGCACACCGCGCGGGATCTTCGCGCCCAGCGACTGGTAGCGCATCGGGTTCTGCAGGAAGTCCTTGATCTCGTACAGCTCTTCGACCGCTTCGTCTGCACCCGCGACGTCGGCGAAGGTCGTCTTCGGCATGTCTTTGTTCAGCTGCTTGGCCTTCGACTTGCCGAAGCCCATCACGCCGCCGCGGCCGCCGCCCTGCATTCGGCTCATCACGAAGAAGAAGATGCCCAGCAGAATCACCATCGGCAGCACGAACAGCAGGATCGACGTGAGCCAGCTCTCCTGCGTGACCGTGGTGTTGTAGCTCGCCAGGCCCTTGTCGGAGATCTCGGTGAAGATCTGCTCGGATGCCGCCTCGGGATACTTCGCGAGGATCTCGGTCTCACCGCCGGTGGCGTCGTTGCCGTCCTTGAGCCACAGGCGTAGCTGCTGCTCGCGGTCGTCGATCTGCGCCTTCTCGACGTTGTTCGCGTCGAGTTGCGCAATGGCCACGGACGTATCGACACCCTTGAATCCGCGCGTGTCGTTGCCGAAGTAGCTGAAGGCGTAGATCACCAGCAGGATGCCGGCAACTATCGCCAGGTTACGAAACACTGTCTTACGGTTCATACAGGTCGGCCGAAGTGGCCGGTCCTTTCGAGAGTGCGGGTCTACCGAGTGCGCCTTCCGGCTGCCAACCGGACAATCCAGGTTACCGCGACGGCACGCCGGCGACTCCAGGTAGCAGCCAACCGCCCGTGGGGACGGTATCTCTACGTCAACGCATGCGACCGCCCCCAGGTTCCCTCGGCCCCGTCGGCGCGCGGACCACTGCCGTCGCTCACCGCGCAGGCGCCACTCTCGGCCAGGCCGCGACACGTTCGATGTGGGCGGCGAGTGCCAGAATGCGTGCCTCGCCTCCCGGTGGCGCGGCGATCTGCACCGCGAGCGGGGTGCCCGACTGCGGATGCGTGCCCACCGGGACGCTTGCCGCCGGCCACCCGACGAGGTTCCAGAGCGCCGTGAACGGGGCGTACCGGACGTTGGCGACGATATTCGACGTCCAGGATCGCTCGCTCCAGGCCGCGGCGGCCAGCGGCGGCTGGGCGAGTGTTGGCGTGATCACGACGTCGTAATCGGCGAAGAAGGCGAACATCGTCTGCTCGAGCCGGACCACCTGCTGCGAACGGACCACTCGTCGGAGCCCTCGGCCGACGGCCACGTGTCGCCGGGTGCGACGCTGCAGTTGCCGGAAGTCGAGTTCCTCCGCGTCGGCTGCCGTTCCGGCAGTCCACCGGGCGAGGACGGGGAGAAGGTTCACCGGGTACGGCAGCTTCGCCGACTCCACGCGATGGCCGGAGCAAGCCAGTTCCGTGCCGGCCCGCTCGGTTGCCGCCCGCCAATGCGGATCCACGACGGACAAGTGGGTCGGCGATCCGGGCGCCACCGCGATCCGCAGGGGTGCAGGCTGGGCGAGTTGCGCTAGTTCCGGTCGATCCGCCAGTACGGACAGCATCAAGGCGGCATCAGCCACCGTCGTCGCCAGCGGGCCGTTCTCCGCCATGCCGAACCAGGACGTCGCACCGAGTTCCGAGGGCACCACCCCACGCCCCGGCTTGATACCGAACACGCCGCAATTCGCGGCCGGGATGCGTATGGAACCCAGACCGTCCGTCCCGTGGGCGATCGGGACCATTCCGGCAGCGACCGCCGCAGCCGATCCCCCGGACGAGCCACCGCACGTGCGCGAGAGGTTCCATGGATTGCGGGTGATGACGCCGGGAGCGTCGGTCGTGCCCCACACGGCAAGTTCGGGAAGAGCGGTCAGCCCGACCACGACGGCTCCCGCTGCCCGCAGCCTGGCCACGACGGAATGGTCGGAGGCCTTCGGCTCGGCGCTCGTCGCGCGCGAACCTTCTCTCATCGGCTGGCCGGCGACCGGAATGTCGTCCTTGATGGCGACAGGCACGCCCGCGAGCGGCAGCGAGGACAGATCGGCACGATGGGTGAGGGCGAGAGCGTCGGCGCGGGCCTGCTCGGCTAGGACGCTGACGAAGGCGCGGATCTTCGGGTCTCGTTCCGCAATGACGGCCAAGGCCGACTCCACGGCCTCGACCGGACTCGACATGCCGGAGCGAACACGGTCGGCGATGCCGATGGCCGAGGAGAGCGGGTGATCGCCCATCATTCGAGTATAGGTTTCGGCGACTCGATCATTTCGACTATTCGCGCTGGATACGGTAGGTCCGCGGGGTTACCATTCGCTTGTCCCCGGACGGGGCTCGCTACACCCGCCCAGTAGAACCTCGAAGCGCTATGACCAGAGGAAACGGGTCGGGCAGAGACAGATCAGCCGCTGAATCAACCTCTGCCGAAGAGACCGTCGGAGTCCAGAACTCCGACCACGAGAGCAGTGAAGCGACGGTCGCGGCCGGCCCGTCGCCAGTGAGCGGTGAGCGAACCATGTCTGCACAGCTCGGCGGTGAGCGAACCGTTTCTGCACAGCTGAGCGGTGAGCGAACGGCTGCTGCTCCGACGATTGACGGTGAGCGAACGGCTGCCGCTCCGACACTGGGCGCCGAGCGTCCGAGCGAGGGTAGCCGCACTGTCACCGCGGTTCCCGTCGACACTCTGATCACCAGACCGCCGACCCGAGAGACCCTCGACGATGTCGAGGTCGGTCAGCAGGTCGACGACTTCGATCTGCTGATGGGTTTGGGCAGCGGCGCGTTCGGCCGGGTGTTCCTGGCCCGGCAGCGTTCGATGCAACGCCTCGTTGCGGTGAAGATCTCGCACGACCACGGCAACGAACCGCAAACTCTCGCGCAACTCGACCACGATTACATCGTGCGGGTGTTCGATCAGCGACTACTCGAGGACCGCA
Source organism: Rhodococcus sp. WAY2 (assembly GCF_009859915.1). Classification (NCBI taxonomy): domain Bacteria; kingdom Bacillati; phylum Actinomycetota; class Actinomycetes; order Mycobacteriales; family Nocardiaceae; genus Rhodococcus; species Rhodococcus sp. WAY2. Next base: position 766,365 of record NZ_CP046572.1, on the reverse strand, counting down.
AGCTCCGCCTGCTCTATATGCAGTACCTCCCGGGTGGGACGCTGCTGCGGGTGCTGCGGCGTGTCCGCGTCACACCCGAACGCGAGCGGAACGGCAGCCTCCTGCTCGAGGTAGTGGACGAGGAAATGCGGGAGAAGGGTGAGATCCGGCCCACCGATTCGAGTGTCCGGGCGGAGATAGCGTCGTTGACCTGGCCGGAAACGATCGCGTGGCTGGGCAGGCGGCTGGCGGACGCCCTCGACTACGCCGGCAAACGCGGGGTTCTGCACCGCGACATCAAACCGGCCAACATCCTGCTCACGGCCGAGGGTGTGCCCAAGCTGGCCGACTTCAACATCAGTTTCAGCGACTCCGTCTCGGGAGCGTCACCGCTGGCGTACTTCGGTGGATCCCTCGCCTATATGTCGCCCGAGCAGCTCGAAGCGTGTCATCGCGGCATGCCGGGCACCGCGGCCGATCTGGACACCCGCAGCGACATCTTCGCGCTGGGCGTAATGCTGTGGGAGTTGATGTGCGGGCGACGCCCCTTCCCCGACGAGGACGTGTCGAGTGAGTCGCTGGTCGGGCTCGAGGCGATGCTGGATCACCGCAGTCGCGCCATCGATCCCGAGTTCCTCGACCATCTGCCCTACGACTGTCCCGCATCGTTGCGGCGCGTGTTGCTGACCTGCCTGTCGCCGAAGCCCGAAGGACGCTGGTCGAGCGGAGCGGAGCTGGCCAAGCAGTTCGACCTCTGCCTCAATCCGCGTGCCCGCGACCTCGTCGACCCGCCGCCACACAGTTGGCGCATGCGGTTGCGCCGCTGGGCCCTGCCGATCCTCGTCGTCGGTATCGCGGCGCCGAACGCTCTGGCCGGAATCTACAACTATCACCACAACAAGATGCTGATCATCAGTGCGCTCACTCCGGAGGCGCAGCGTTCCTTCGAGCAGATACAGCTGGTGATCAACTCGATTGCGTTTCCGCTGGGCGCGATCCTGCTGCTGTACTGGTGCCGCTATCCCCTACTGGTGCCGCGCGGACTGCGCAAAGGGCGCACGTACGACCGGCACACTCTCACCCGCGCGCGCACCGACACCCTGCTCCTCGGCGACCGCGTCGTGCTGGTCGTGTTCGGGTTGTGGTTCGTCGCCGGGGTCGCCTATCCAATTTCGCTGCAGCTGGCGGCCGGGGGCGTTCCGCCGGGCGCATACGTGCACTTCATCGCGTCACTGATCGTGTGCGGCGCGGTGTCGGTGGCGTACCCGTTCTTCGTCGTCGCCTTCTTCGCGGTGCGCTGCATCTATCCCAGCCTGCTACCGCAGGACATCGCCAGCAGTGCCGATGCGCAGAAACTTCGGGGCTTGGATCGGCGCAGCACCCTGTATCTCGCGGTAGCCGCGTCTGTTCCGCTCGCCGGTGTGGCCGGCGTGACCTTCCTGTCGCCCGACGAGATCACTCTGGTGATCATCGCGGTCCGCATTCTTTGCCTCGGCGGGATCGTCGCGTTCGTCGGTGTCTACTGGCTGTTCCGCCAACTGGAGGAGGACCTGCGGGCGCTCGAACCCGTCGTGTCCCACGAGTCCGTGCGCTAGCGGATGCTCAGCCGCCGTAGACGGAAGGCTCGAGAGTCCCGATATAGGGCAGGTCGCGGTACCGCTCGGCGTAATCGAGTCCGTATCCGACCACAAACTCGTTGGGGATGTCGAAGCCGACATTCGCGACGTTGACGTCGACCTTGATGGCATCAGGCTTGCGGAGCAACGTGACCACCTCGAGCGATGCCGGATTGCGGCTCGACAGGTTACGCATCAGCCAGGACAGCGTCAGTCCGGAGTCGATGATGTCCTCGACGATGAGCACGTGCCGACCAGCGATGTCCTTGTCGAGATCCTTGAGGATGCGGACGACGCCCGAGGACGATGTCGACGATCCGTAGGAGCTGACGGCCATGAATTCCATCTGCGTGGGGATGGGCAGAGCCCGCGCAAAGTCGGTCATGAAGAAGATGGCGCCCTTCAGGACACCGACCAGGAGTAGATCCCCTTCAGGGGTCCCCTCCGGGTATCGCTTCGCGATTTCCTCGGCCAGCTCGACGGTGCGTCGACGAATCTCGTCTTCGGAGATCAGTACCGATGCGATGTCGCCTTCGTACACGCGGTCAAACCCTTCGTCGGTCGTCCAATCCGACGTTCAGCCTGCCACGTCGTCGGCAGACCACCAACCTGGCGTCCGGTGTCCCGCCGCCGACTGCGACCGGACCCTGCCCACGCCACTGCACGACGAGGTCGTCGACGGCCCGTAAGTGTTTGTCGCCGAGCCCCCGCGCGCCCGCCGCGAGAAGCCACGTTCGCAACACCCGCCGGCGTATCGGGGGTGCGGCATCCGCCAGGACTGCGACGTCGAGCTCTCCGTCGACCACGGCACGCGCACCGACCGTGTCCGCGACCGAGTCGAGGACGGCGCCCTCTTCGCGCAACTGCTCGCCGGTGCGGGCGAGCGCGCCCGCGACACCGCCGCCGAGGACGTCCTCGAGCAGCGGCAGTACCTCCGTGCGCAACCGGACCCTGGTGAAGTCCGGGGATGCGTTGTGCGGGTCCTCGTGCGGGAGGAGTCCGAGTTCGGTGCACGCCTGGTGGGTGACGGCTCGTCGGACGCCGAGCAGTGGGCGTCCCCACGGGCTGTCGTAGGCACTCATTCCCCAGATGGATCGGCCGCCCGATCCCCGGGCCAGGCCCAGCAGCACGGTTTCGGCCTGATCGTCCAGGGTGTGGCCCAGCAACACCGGATCGCTCCGGCGGGCCGAGTCGAGAGCACGGTAGCGGGCGTCGCGGGCGGCCGCCTCGAGTCCGCCGGAACCGGTCACGTCGACGGCCAGCACCTCGGCGGACACGCACCCGAGTGCGCGGGCGCGGGCGGCTGCTTCATGTGCCACGTCGGCGGAACCGGTCTGCAGCCGGTGATCGACCACCAGGGCGCGGACCGTGCGCGCTTCCGCCGCCGCTGCGGCCGTCAGCGCCAACGAGTCGGGACCGCCGGACAGCGCCACGGCGACCACACCGCCGGGACAGTGCTGCGCGAGCCAGCGCCGCACTGCGTGACGCACCTCGAGAATCGCCGGCTCCTCGGGAAGCAGCACGGCGAGTCTCAGCCCAGTACCCGCGACACCCAGTCGGCCGGGCGATCGATCTCGGCCAGCCGGGGCAGGGTGTCGGGGCCGGTCCAGATCACGTTGAATCGGTCCATGCCGACTTCGCCGACGACGGCGTCGACGAACGCCTTGCCGCGGACGTACTGCGCCATCTTGGCGTCCATACCGAGCAGCGCCCGGATCAGACGCTGCACCGGGTTGCTCTTGCGGCGACGCCGGTTGTCGAAGGCAGCGCGGATCGTGGTCACCGACGGGACGACGGCCGGCCCGACCGCGTCCATCACGTGATCGGCGTGCCCCTCGAGGAGGGTGCCGAGAACCAGAAGACGGTCGAGGGCCTCGCGTTGCGGTTCGGCCTGGGTGGCGCGCAGCAGTCCGACGATTCCGCCGGGGGCGCCGGACGCATCCGGGTCCGGGCGCCCCCGGTCCCGCACCGCGGCCGACAGCCGTCCGACGACGTCGGCCACCGACTCGTCGTCGGAGGTTCCCAGGGTGTCGACCGCATCCTGCATGTACTGCGTCAGCCAGGGCGAGGACGAGAACTGGACCCGATGGGTCACCTCGTGCAGGCATACCCACAGCCGAAAGTCGCTCGGGTTCACGCGCAGTGCCCGCTCGACGGTCACCACGTTCGGTGCCACCAGCAGTAGGGTTCCGTTGTCCCCGGTGAAGGGGTCGTACTGGCCGAGGATCGCCGAGGACAGGTAGGCGAGCATGGCACCGGCCTGGATACCGGCCGGCTTTCCCAGGAGGAGTCCGGGTGCGGAGTCGCCGCCGGTGAGCTGCGACATCGAATGGGCAGCGGCGTGGATCCACCCCGCCCGGTCGAGGATCTGGGCCGTCGGTACGGGCAGTCCGTCGGCCAGCCCGGTCACTTCCCGAACCGGCAGTTCCGCGCGCATGGACGCGTCGGCCAACTCCGCGACGACGGCCTCGGCCGTGTACCGCGAGGTGGCCGGACCGCTCCGGGCCAGCTTCACACCCGTCCGGGCAGCGAGTTTCCAGTCGACGACTCCACTGAACGCATTCTTGTCGGTGGCCATCACTGGCACCCGCACGTGCGGAGGGCGGCCGCCAGCGCGTCGAGAGCGGGGCGACTGACCTCCGGGGGCCGATCGTTGGACATCAGCGCGAAGGTCAGCACCCGGCCGTTCTGGTCCACGACGTACCCGGCGAGCGCGCTCGCAGTGGACAGCGTGCCGGTTTTCGCGCGCACCCACCCGGCACCGGTGCGGTTGCCCGACGCGTAGCGGTCCGAGAGACTTCCCGTCGCTCCGGCCACGGGCAAGTAGTCGAGCATGGGCCGCAGGGCGGGCGTGCCGTCTCCCGCGGCGGCGGTCAGAACCTGGTCGAGCAGTTGGGGTGCGATGCGGTTGTCGACGGACAACCCGCTTGCGTCGTGCAGAGTGAGGCCCGACATGTCGAATCCGGCCTCGAACAGCTTCTGGCCGATCGTGGCGACGGCTCCCGCAAATGAAGCGTCTGCGCCGGCATTCATGGCAACCTCCCGCCCGATCGCTTCGGCAAGCACATTGTCCGAGTGTTCCATCATTTGCCGCAACCGGTCACGGAGCGGCGCAGAGTCCACGGAAGCGATGGTGGCCGCACCGGGTGCTGCGACACCGGTCGTGACCGCGGACGGGCTCACCCCGAGCGCGCTTGCCAGCGCCCGCCCGGCGTCCAGCGCCGGCGTGGTGGTTCGCGGCGACTCGTCCACCAGAGGATCTGCCCGCCCGCCGTCGATCATGATCGGTTCGGTGGGAGTGATGAAGCCGGCGCCGACATCAGCCGGGAACCAGCCCTGCGCCATGGTCCCGCCCGTATAGATGCCGGTGTCGACCACGATGTCGGTGGCGGCGACGCCCGCCGCCCGGATCTGATCCACCAACTGGGACAGATGCGCCGCGCCGGGGTAATAGCCGTTCTCGCCCACCGGTTTCGCGGTGATCGTGGGGTCACCCCCTGCGACGAGCACGATTTCTCCGGGCTTCGCGCCCTGAACAACTTTGGTGGTCACCCGGTGATCGGACGGCAACGACAGCAGCGCCGCCGCCGCCGTGAGCACCTTGGTGGTGGAGGCGGGCGTCATCGGCGTCTGCGGGGCGACGCTCCACAACACCTGACCGGTGACGGCATCGGCCACCGTGCCGCTGAACTTTCCGAGCGCCGGGTCGGCGGACGCCGGGCCGACTGCCGCGGCGATTCCCTGCGGCGTCGGTAACGGCGCGTCGTCCGGAACGGGCCTGACCTGCGGCGCGGCGGTGATCGGCGCAGGGACCGGCGCGATCGTCAGCTCACCACGGCTCGCCGAGGCGCCTTGCGTGCTGACGGCGATCACGAGGACGGCGGCCACGGCGAGCACCGCCACGACTACCGCTGCGAGGAGTATCCGCATGTTCCGACGGTGACGTCCCGCTAACGAGCCCATCTTCTTCTTTCCCTGGCCCGGCAACGCGCCTCCGTGTTCTTCACTTGCATCTCGTGGGTGGTCAGCACACCAACCTTATCCTCGACCCGATATCCTTCCCCGGAATCATCACCGACACGACAGCGAGGAATCGGCGTGGAGTTCGACGTCACCATCGAGATCCCCAAGGGTCAGCGAAACAAGTACGAGGTCGACCACGAGACCGGTCGCGTAAAGCTGGACCGTTACCTCTACACGGCATTCGGCTACCCGGCCGACTACGGCTTCATCGAGAACACGCTCGGCGAGGACGGCGACCCGCTGGACGCGCTTGTGCTGCTTCCGGAGTCGGTGTTCCCCGGCGTGATCGTCGAGGCGCGCCCGGTCGGCATGTTCAAGATGGTCGACGAGGCCGGCGGCGACGACAAGGTGCTGTGCGTGCCCGCGGGTGACCCGCGCTGGGATCACATTCAGGACATCGGCGACGTTCCCCAGTTCGAACTGGACGCCATCAAGCACTTCTTCGTCCACTACAAGGACCTGGAGCCCGGCAAGCACGTCGAGGCCGCCGACTGGGTGGGGCTGTCCGAGGCCAAGGCCGAGGTCGAGGCGTCGTTCAAGCGTCTGAAGGACAACGGCGGGCACTGACCGGTCCCGCCAACGCTCGGCGCCCATCCCCTGCGGGGTGGGCGCCGTTGTCGTCTCACACCTCCGCTTCTCCCCGCGCCGCTGCCTGAAGTCCGGACTCGCTGCGGAGCGGAACTTCCTTCCACAGGACGGTGAGGACGAAGGCGACGACGGCGAGCATCGACACGCTGAGGAAGACGGATCCGATGGCGTCGGCGAATCCCTCCCGGAAGGGAAGGGCCAGCACTTCGTCGAGTTTTCCGATCACCGAACTGTCCGTGAGGACGCCGCTCACGCCGGCGTGGTCGGGGCTGAGCATTCCCCGGCCCATGGCGGCCTCGGCGGGGTCGTTGCTCTGCGCGGCCGCGGCGACGGCTCGACGGAAGTCGGGTGTGCCGGCTGCGGCGGTCACTCGCTCGCCGATGGCCGGGGTGAGGCGGGAGAAGAGGATCGACAGGAAGATCGCGACGCCGGCGGTGCCGCCGATCTGCCGGAAGAAGGTGGCCGCTCCGGTCGACACCCCCATGTCCTGTGGGGGCAGCGCGTTCTGGATGGCGAGGGTGAGCGGCTGCATCAGGTTTCCGAGACCGAGCCCGAGAATCAGCATGAACACCATCACCACGGGCATCGGGGTGTCGGCGGCCAGCGTGTGCAGCAGGAACGCGCCTACCACGATCAGGGCGGTACCCAGGATCGGAAAATACCGGTAACGACCTGTCCGCGAGATCATCTGACCGCTGACCACCGATCCGGCCATCAGACCGAGGACCATCGGCAGGATCTGGAAACCCGCCAGGGTCGGGCTCGAGCCCTTCACCACCTGCAAATACTGAGGTAGGAGGGTGATGCCGCCGAACATGACGGCGCCCACGACGAGACTGATGACGACGCCGAGCGCGAACGTGCTGTTACGGAAGAAGCGCATCGGGATGAGTGCGTCGTCTTTCATCGCCAGCTCCACGAGCACGAATGCCAGCACTCCGGTGACGCCGATGACGTAGCACGCCAACGATTTCGAGCTGTCCCATCCCCAGCTGCGCCCCTGTTCGGCGACCACGAGCAACGGCACGACACCCACCGCGAGAGCGATCGCACCCCACCAGTCGATCCGCCGGCTTCCGCTCGGTCGTCGCGGCAGGTGCAGCACCCGGGAGACGACGGTGAGCGCGATGAGTCCCACCGGCACGTTGACGAGGAAAACCCAACGCCAGCCGTCGATTCCGAGGAACTCGTCCTGTCCGGCGAACACCCCGCCGAGGACCGGCCCGAGGACGCTGGACGTGCCGAACACGGCCAGAAAGTAGCCCTGGTACTTGGCCCGTTCACGCGGGGAGACGATGTCGCCGATGATGGTGAGCGCCAATGAGAACAGGCCGCCGGCGCCGAGTCCCTGGACTGCGCGGAAGGCCGCGAGCATGTACATCGACGTCGAGAACGTGCACAGGACCGAGCCGATCACGAACACCGTGATCGCAAACATGAAGAACGGCTTGCGGCCGTAGATGTCGGACAGTTTGCCGTAGAGCGGCGTCGCCAGGGTGGCGGTGACGAGGTACGCGGTGGTCGCCCACGCCTGCAGTGAATACCCGTCGAGGTCGTCGGCGATCGTCCGGATCGCCGTCGCCACGATCGTCTGGTCGAGCGCGGCCAGGAACATGCCGAGCATCAACCCACTGAGTACAGCCAAGATCTGCCGGTGGGTGTAGGCCACCGGCGTTTCGACCGAATTCGACACTGTTTCCTCGCTGCGCTGTCGTTTACTTGTAGTCCGCAAGTATGCGAGCGCGGCGAGGTTCCGGACAACTGATGAACTGGGCTTTACCTGCGGATAAGGGTCTGTGAACGCAACCAGCCGCACCCCGGAGGGTGCGGCTGTGTCAGCGAACGGGCTATTCGCCCGTGAACTCGGGCTCCCGCTTCTCGAAGACGGCGGTGATCGCCTCGGTCAGATCCTGCGACGGGAGGAAGGCTGCGTTCCAGGCGGCGACGTAACGGAGGCTGTCGTTCACCGCGGCCGAGCGGGAGTGGTCGAGAACGTCCTTGATCCCGTGAACCACCAGCGGTGGGTTCGCCGCAATGTCGTCGGCGGTGGCGTGCGCCGCCGCGAGCACGGCGTCAGCGTCCTCGTACACGTCGTTAATCAATCCGATCTTCTCGGCGCGTGCCGAATCGATGTCCTTGCCGGTGAGCGCGAGTTCGCGCAAGTGTCCGTCACCGATGATCGCGGGAAGCCTGGCGAAGCTACCCATGTCTGCGACGATCGCGACCTTCACTTCGCGGATGCTGAACCGCGCGTCAGCGCTGGCGTAGCGGATGTCGGCCGCCGAGATCAGATCGACGCCGCCGCCGATGCACCAGCCGTGAACTGCAGCGATAACAGGCTTGCGGCAGTCGGCCACCGCGTTGATGCCGGACTGCATGCGCTTGATCGTGTCGTGGAAGGCCGTCCGCGGGCCGGCTTGGGCTTTGTCCGCCAGGACGGCTCCGAAGCTCCCGCTCATGGCCGGTAGGTCGAGGCCGAAGGAGAAGTGCTTGCCCGAACCGGCGATGACGACGGCGCGCACCTCCGGGTCGGCGTCCAGCTCACCGAAGATTTCGGGGAGTTCACTCCAGAAATCGGGACCCATCGCGTTGCCCTTCCCGGGCCCGATGAGTGTCACCCGCGCGACGCGATCCTTCCGATCGACGGTGAACGCGTTCCAGGTCTTCGATTCGGTCATTACTCAAGAGTAACCATCGGTCCCAGCCGCGACGGTCGGTGTCCGCGAGAAGTCGAACTAACTGTATGTTGTCGTCACAGTTATCTGATCTTGGATCGGCATCACCCGAGAGGACCCCCGTGCTCGACATCGCCTGGACCCCCACCCTCGACACGCTCACCCGCAACGCGTGGCGACTGTCCTTCGGTGGCGGTATCGCACCGGTGGAGCGCACACCCTCGACCCTGATCTCGGAAGGTCCCCATCGTGACCTCTACCGCTTCGACGGCAACTCGATCAATGATGCCCGCCCCGTCCTTCTCGTCCCCCCGTTGGCCGCGCCCGCGCAGTGCTTCGACCTCCGGCCGGGACAGAGCCTGGCCGCGCACCTCGTCGACTCCGGCAAGGCGTCGTACCTCTTGGACTACGGGTCGATGGGCTACGCCGACCGCGACCTCGGGTTCGAGGACTGGATCGAAGACATCATCCCGACCGCGCTCGAGCGGGTGTCCCGTTTCCACGACGAAGCTCCCGTCGACCTGATCGGATGGAGCCTCGGCGGAACCCTGTCGTTGTTGACGGCCGCGGGCCGCGGCGACCTTCCCATCGGTTCGGTCACCGCGATCGGAACACCGATCGACTACCGCGCCGTCTCGATGATCGCACCGTTGCGGACCGTGGGCCGTTTCACCGGAGATCGGCCGCTCACCGCCGTGACCGGGATGATGGGCGGCCTTCCGGCGCCACTCGTCCAGGCGAGTTATCGATTCACCGCACTGCAGCGGGAACTCACGAAGCCATGGTTCATCGCGCGCAATCTGCACGACACGGAGACCCTCGCCCGCATGGAGTCCATCGACCGGTTCATGGCAGATATGCCGGGTTACCCCGCGCGATTCTTCCAGCAGGTCTGCACGCAGTTGATCCTCGGGAATGCGCTCGTCGCAGGGAAATTCGAGACGAGGAACGGCCCGGTGTCGCTGGCGGACATCAGCGTTCCGGTGCTCGCGATCGGCGGCACCGAGGACGTCATCGCCCCCGTCGCCTCCGTTCGGGCCGCTACCGACGTGCTGACGGGATCGCCGTCGGCGCGGTACGAGTCGGCTCCCGGTAGTCACCTGGGCCTGGTGGCCGGACCGACTGCGCGCACGACCACCTGGGCGCACATCGACGCGTTCCTGGACGCCGCCGTCGCGCGCATCGCATGAGGGGTCAAGCCCGGCCGGCGCCTGCGACAGCGCCAGCGAACAGCGCTGTGACGGCCGCTCCCATCGTCGTGTGATCCACCTCTTCGGGATCGACCGAGTGCTCGAGCACCAAGCCCGAGATCAGTGCCATCAGAGAAATGGCGGTGGTTCGCACGTCGAGGGTGTCTTCGACTCCCCATTCGCGGGCGCGCTCACCGATCAGCTCGACGAGCCGCGACCGGAGGTGTCGTCGTTCGCGAAGGTAGGCCTGCGCGATCTGTGGGTCCCGTGCAGCGAGTACGCCGAACTCGAGCACCAGCAGCGACCACCCCGGCTCGCGCATCATCCATGAGGCGATCGCCTCGCCGCCTCTTTCGACTGCGGCCGACGGGTTCAGCCCCGCTATTTCGGCGAGGACGCGGCCGGCGAGTTCGAGTGAACGCTGGGCGAAGAGTTCGGCGAACAGGTCCTGTTTCGACTCGAAGTTCGAATACACGGCACCCTTGGTAAATCCCGCGCGCCGCGCAACCTCGGTGAGACGCGCGGCGTTGAAGCCTCGTTCCGCGAACTCGTCCGCCGCCGCGTCGAGCAGTCGTTGCCGCACTACATCACGGCCGGGACGCGTCGCCGGCGTCCATTCGGTGTGACGACTGTCGTGTTGACCATGTTCGGGCACGATACCTACGGTATTGAATACCCGAGGTATCGACAAGGACGAGGATTACTGATGACCACGACCGAGACCGAACACGCCCCCTTCTCGCCACAACACCCGGACGGCCCCGCGTCCCGGTACGGCACACCGAAGGTCATGGTGGCACTCGTCCTCGGTGTTCTCGTACTGCAGCTAGGTTTCATCCTCAGCTATGTGGCCGCATTCCATCAGCCCACTCCCCGCGGTATCGAGATTGCGGTCGTGGCCGCCCCGGGACTGCCGCCCGGCGTCGACCAGCAGGTCGCCGACCGGCTCAATGGGATCGACGGACGCCCACTCGACGCGCGCATCGTGTCCGACACGGCGCAGGCGCGGCGGCTCCTGCATGCCCGCGAGATTCAGGGCGCCTACGTGATCGAACCCGTCGGTGCGGACACACTGATCACGGCGAGCGCCGGTGGAAGTTCTATCTCCTCCGCCCTCGAGTCGGTGTTCACACAGGTCGACAACGCGCAGGGACGGCAGTTCACGGTTCGTGACGAGATCCCGGTGGGCGTCCACGACAATCGCGGACTGTCCGGCTTCTACCTGTCGGTCGGGTGGGTGGTCGGCGGCTACCTCCTTGCGGCCGCGATCGGGCTGTTCATCGGAGCACCTACGTCGCTGCGGCAGGCGGCGGCACACGCCGGCGTTCTCTTCGGATACGCCGTGGTCTCCGGCGCTCTGGGTGCACTGATCACCACGCACGTGCTGGGCACCTTCGCCGGGCACTGGTTTCCCCTCTGGCTCCTCGGTACCGGGGTCGTCTTCGGGACAGCCGTGTTTACGTTGGGACTGCGGGCGGCGATCGGAGTCCTTGCCGTGCCGCTCGCCATCGCCGTCTTCGTGATCCTCGGCAACCCGAGTGCGGGCGGTGCGTTCGGTTCCAACGTCATCCCCACCTTCTACGCGGCAATCGGGCGGTGGATCACCCCGGGTGCGGGGACGGAGGGTGTCCGCAGCATCGTCTACTTCGACGATGTGGGCGCGGGGGCGCCTGCGCTGACACTGGCGCTCTACGCCCTGCTCGGACTTGCGTTGCTCTTCGGCTTCACCGCCCGCCGGGTTTCCAGGCCGGAATAGACCACGCCCCGTGTCGATGTCGTCTCGGACGACGCGTCCACGTGTCGTTCCGGAGTTATGGCCCTACTCTTGGTTCATGCCGACGCCCCTGCACCCCCACGCCGCGCATGTCGCCGAAACTCTGATCGCGCGAGGACACCACGGGGTCATCGTCACCCAGCCGGAGTCCATTCACACCGCCGACGAGGCAGCAAAGGCTTTGGGTGTGGACATCGGGGCCATCACCAAGTCGTTGGTGTTCCTTCTCGACGACGACCCGATCCTCCTCCTGGTGTCGGGGGCACACGAGGTCGACCTCGCGAACACCGGCAAACGACTGCAGGGAAACCTGACGCGGGCACCGCTCGAGATGGTGCGGATCGCCACCGGACAGCCGATCGGTGGCATCGCCCCGCTCGGGCACCCCACCAACCTGCCGACCTACGTGGACAACGCGCTGGCCAAGCATTCGGAGTTGTGGGCCGCCGCCGGACACCCCGACACCGTGTTCCGCACGTCCTTCTCCGAGCTGGTGCGCATTACCGCGGGCCTCGCCATCGACGTCGACTGATTCCCTCGATCGGCCACCCGCCTATAGTTGACGCCATCATGGCGAAGAACACCGATTCCGTCCGCGCCGCGGGTGGCGAGGCCGAGGCCGAACTTGCTACCGGGATCAGCGCCGAGGACTACCGCGCCGCGCTGCGGCGTCATCCGGCGGGAGTCACTATCGTGACGCTCGATTCCGAGGCCGGGCCGGTGGGGTTCACGGCCACGTCCTTTGCGTCCGTCTCCCTGAATCCTCCGCTGGTGTCGTTCAACATCGCGCATTCCTCATCCAGCATCGGCGCGCTGCATTCCGCCGATTCCCTGGTGATCCACCTGCTCGGCGAACATCAGCAGCATCTGGCGCAGCGATTCGCACGCAGCGCCGACCAACGATTCGCGGACCGGTCGCTCTGGGCTCGGCTCGACACCGGGGAGCCGGTGCTGCACGGGACCCCGAGCTGGCTCCGGGTCACCGTGGACCAGTTGATTCCGGTCGGTGATCACACGCTGGTCATCGGGCTGGTCACGCGGGTTCACGCCGAGGACGACGACGAGTCCGCCGCCGCACCCCTTCTGTATCACGAAGGGCGGTACTACCGGCCGACCCCGCTCGACAACTGACATCGCACGACGCGTGGGCCGGGAATCCTGAGATTCCCGGCCCACGGCCTCGTATGCGACTGCGCGTCGAAACCTCAGGAAGCGAGTTCACGCTGTCGGCGTGGAAGGTCGAAACGCCGCAAGGCCTCGTCGACAGCTTCCGCGGACGTGACGAGCCCGCGCTGCTCCAACCACGGCAATGTGCCGTCGACCAGCTGCTCGAGCACCCTCGGCAGAGTCAGCGGAAGCAGGGTCACACCGTCGGCCACCCCGGCAGCCTGGATGTCGGCGATCAGCCCGGCGAGCCCCACCGGAGTCCCGACGTACTGCAGCGACTCGGGGGTTCGTGGGCTTTCCAGTGCGCTGTCGAGCAGTGCCAACTCCTTGCGCGCGGTGCGAGCTTCCGCGGCGATCAGTACCTCGAGATCGACCAGCACTGTGACGCTGTCGGGATCGCGCCCCGCGGCGAGAGTTTCGGCGCGCACCCGGGCGCGTTCCTGCTGCGCTCCCCGCAGATCGGTGGCGCGGATCCGGACCACATCGGGCGGGAAGGAGGTCAGGTCGAGCGGGTCCGCCGAATCGGCGGTGAGCTCCACCCAGTAGTCCGCACCGCTGATGGGCCGCGTGCCTGCGGCCCCGATGGCTGCCGGATGGTGACCCGATCCGGTCAGCTCGACGGCGACGCGGAGGGTACGGGAAGACAAAACGTTGCCTGAAGACATGTGGGGTTTCCTCGGAGAATGTGTGCCGATGTCAGGAGCCGAAAAGAACGGTCAGCTCGAACACATACCCGAGGCGGTTCGGCACAGATCGACGTGCCGACGGCACCAGTGAGCAATCATTGCGCTCCCAGCCTGCGATGCCATGCGCTCATAGTAGCGCGTCGTGCGAAAAACGGGTCTCCGGCACCGGATTCCACTGACCGTCGGTCTTGGCATAGCCCCAGCTGCGACGACCGGCCACCAATGCGGCGACCGCGTCCACCAGCCGATCCACATCGGCGGAGGAACTGCCGAGACCGAGGCTGACCCGAACTGCTCCCTCTGGCCGGCCGAGTCGCGTCAGCAGCGGATGCGCGCAGAACCTGCCGTCACGCACTCCGATTCCGTGCTCGGCAGACAGGTAGGCGGCGATCTCCCCGGGCTCGTACCCGTCGATCGTGAAGGTCACGATTCCCACGGTGTCCGGCGCGTCCGACCACAGCCGCAAAAATTCCACACCGTCCACGTCCGCGAGTCCGGACAGAAGTCGGGACGTCAACGCCGCTTCGTGCTCGGCTACTCGACCGAAGTCCAACTCGGCCAGCGCGTCGCATGCCGCAGCGAGGGCTGCGGCGCCGAGGACGTTGGGAGTGCCGGCCTCGTGCCGGGCCGGAGCCGGTGCCCACTCGGTGGATTCGACGGTCACGTTGCGCACCGCCCCACCGCCGGCGAGGTACGGTTCCGCCGCATCGAGCCAGTCACGCTTTCCTACCAGCACGCCCGACCCGAAGGGTGCGTACAACTTGTGCCCGGAGAACGCCAGGTAGTCGACGCCCCATGCCTCCAGGTCGATCCGCCTGTGCGGCGCGAGTTGCGCCCCATCGACGAGAATTCTTGCACCGCAACGGTGCGCGACATCCGCCAGAACCGCGATCGGCAGCACCTCACCGGTGACATTGGATGCACCGGTGACAGCGAGAAGGGCAGTGGGCTTCGAGCACAATTCCGCCACGAGCAACCGAACGGTTTCGGCGAGGGTGTCAGCTGCCCGGACGACACGGGAGTTCTTCCAGGGCAACAGATTAGCGTGGTGCTCGATGTCGAGCACCACCGTGCTACCGGGAACGCACCCCGCCAGCAGGTTGAGGGAATCGGTGGTGTTCCGGGTGAATACCACCACCTGGTCGTCGCAAGCTCCCACGAACTGCGCAACCGAGGCGCGCGCCTTCTCGTAGCAGGCGGTCGACACCCGGGATGCGTACCCCGCCCCGCGGTGCACGCTCGAGTACGTCGGCAGCAATGCACTGATTCGATCAGTCACCTGCGCCAGGGCGGGTGCGCTTGCCGCGTAGTCGAAGTTGACGTAGGTGCAGTCACCTCCCTGCACCAGCGGAACCCGCAGGTCGGAGCCCGAAACCGGGGCAAGGGGGGCTACGCACACATCAGCGGTCAATACAGCAGTCATCACGACATCCCTCGTACTCAGGGACTCGTCACAGGGATAGCCCTCGGAGTCCGCGCTTGCCGGGTCCGGTATGAACCTCAGCCTGGTCGTCACCCGGAGCACCCCACCGCGGTGGAGGGTTGCCGACCAGCTAGCCGGGGCTTGACGCTGGTACTCGTGACCTGATTCGAAGATTGCAGGATCGACGCGAGGTTGTCAACCCACTATCTCGGGCTCACCCCCAGAAGTGGTGCGAGTTGAGTCGCAATCGGGTTGAGGTTCAGACGATTCGGGTCCTTCTTCGGCTTGGAATCCCACGGCTGGACCGTTGCGGGGTCACCGAGGACGATCCGGTTGGCGCTTCGCACACCGGTCACGCTTCCCTGCGGCGTTTCGCAGTTCGCCGCCGTGTTCTGAGGGAAGTCCTGCTGGGTATCGTCGAAGTCGGGATTCTGGCGCTTCATTTCCTCGAGTATCGCCTGCGTACCCTCGTAACCGACCGTGCACGGAGGTGGGTTGTTCACCTCGCCCACCAAGCCCAGGTGCACGGTGCCGTCTCCGGGGGCGATGGTGGAGGATGCCGCGGCAATCCCCGGCAAGTATACGAACAGGGTACGAAGGGCGTCCGCCTGAACCGAGAGCGTCTCGACGGTCATGCCGAGGTTGGTGAGGTTCCTGGTCACCGCCCCTCCGGATTCACTGACGAACGCGCCCACTTCGTCACTCGCCGCCGTTCCGTTCTCGATCAGGGCCCGCACGTCGGGGTCGGATGCGCGCAGCTGTGCCGCGAGAGCGTCGAGGTCGGTGCTGAATTGCTCGATGGCCGAGGACTGTTCGGACTGCGTCGCCAGCACAGTGCGGCCGTCGCGCAGCAGCGCCAGTGTCTCGGTGAGTGACTCGGAGCCCGACTGTGACAGTCCCGCCAGCGCATCCGCGAGGACTTGAATGTCCTCGCCTTTGCCGTTGAACGCCACCCCTAGTTCGGTCACGACCGTACGGAGCGCATCGACCGGGACCGAGTCGGCCAATTCTTTCGTTCCGGCGAGCAGTTCCTCGACCGGGACGGGAGTTACCGTGCTGCCCAATGTGATTACGGATCCATCTTCGAGAAACGGCCCACGATCGGTGTCGGGCTGGAGGTCGACGTATTGCTCGCCGATCGCCGACCTGTTGGCCACGACGGCCTTCGCGGACGCAGGGATGGCAGGCGCGCTCTTGTCGATCTTCAACTCGACATCGACACCGTCCGAGGTCAGCGAAATTTCACCCACGCGGCCGACGGGAACTCCCCGGTACGTGACCTCGGCATTGCTGAAAATCCCCCCAGAATTCGCGAGCTCGACGCTGACGGTGTATTCGCCGAACCCGAGAAGATTGTCGAGACGCACATACTGGGCGCCGACGTACACCAGACCGGCCAGGGCGATGAGAATCAGCCCGGCCAGCTGCCATTTGACGAGTGCGGAGGTCATCACTCGGCGACGCTCGCGCTCTTGTGCTGCACATGCTCGGCGCGGGCTGTCTCGATAATGGCAGTCACAGGGCACTCCGGGAGGTATTTTTATGTGGGACGAGCAGTCACATATATACCTAGCCGGAAGGCTTCGGCTGTGCAAACCCCGCGTCGGGCCCTGGGGGGCCAGAGCGGGCACCGCGCGTCGCTGCATGGCCGACCGGTGGCGAAACCCACAGGTCAGCGCACACGTTCTGCTGCGCACGGTGACCGTAATCACTACCTGGCGGAATAGTGATGTCCACTGCTTCCGGCCTGACGGGGTTCCTCACGGCTCGCGGCTCACCTCAGCTTCCACGAAGGAAATCTGGGACTGCTTCATTCGCCGCCCGCCCGACATTCGCCGGAAATCGCCGGGGTGAAGAATGACCATGGGCGCCCGACAGCGAGCACCCACTGTTCACCAACTGGCTACTTGATCGTGAGATAACGAGCAGTACGCATCAACCGCCCGCTCAGAGAAGGAATCCTGGTTTGTCTCTCCAGTCACCGACGGATTCGGATCGCTCGCTCCGCATACCCCAGGAATTCCTTCGCCGCGAGTTCGCGCCGGCGCCGCGCACCCTCATCGACGTTCTGTACGCCACCGCAGACGAGTATCCCGACGCCGCAGCGATCGACGACGGCACGACGTCGTTGACCTACCGGGAACTGCTCGAGGAAATCGGCCGCGGCGCGGAGCAATTGGCCGAGTCCGGAGTCGGGGCCGGCGACCGGGTCGGCATCCGCATGCCTTCGGGGTCGTGCGCTCTGTATGTCACCATTTTGTCGACGCTGGCAATCGGCGCCGCGTACGTTCCCGTCGACGCGGACGATCCCGAGGAACGTGCCGCCCTCGTGTTCGGCGAGGCTCGGGTGCAATGTGTGGTGACGGGCGCCGGCATCACGCCAGGAACCGCATCCGAGCGGTCGGAGCTTCCGGCCGCCCGCCCACCGACGGTCGACGACGACGCGTGGATCATCTTCACCTC
This sequence comes from Rhodococcus sp. WAY2, assembly GCF_009859915.1. Taxonomy (NCBI): domain Bacteria; kingdom Bacillati; phylum Actinomycetota; class Actinomycetes; order Mycobacteriales; family Nocardiaceae; genus Rhodococcus; species Rhodococcus sp. WAY2. Next base: position 748,781 of record NZ_CP046572.1, on the reverse strand, counting down.
CGGATCCACCGGCACACCGAAGGGCGTAGCGGTCAGTCATCGGAATGCCGCGGCATTCGTGGATGCCGAGGCACGAATGTTCCTGCAGGACGAGCCCATCGGGCCCAGCGATCGGGTACTCGCCGGACTGTCGGTGGCTTTCGACGCGTCCTGTGAGGAGATGTGGCTGGCGTGGCGACACGGAGCCTGCCTGGTTCCCGCACCGCGATCGCTCGTGCGCAGCGGTATGGACCTCGGTCCTTGGCTGGTGGCCCGAGACGTCAGCATCGTGTCGACGGTGCCGACGCTCGCATCGCTGTGGCCGGCGGAGGCGCTCGAGGCCGTCCGTCTCCTGATCTTCGGAGGCGAGGCATGCCCACCCGAACTTGCGGAGCGCCTGGCCGTCGACGGACGAGAAGTCTGGAACACGTACGGGCCCACCGAGGCCACGGTCGTCGCGTGCGGTGCGCTGATGGACGGACGGAGCCCTGTCAGCATCGGCCTTCCCCTGGACGGCTGGGATCTCGCGGTGGTCGACGGCTCCGGGGATCCGGTGGCCGAGGGCGAGGTGGGCGAACTGGTGATCGGTGGTGTCGGTCTGGCCCGCTATCTCGACCCTGCGAAGGATGCGGAGAAGTACGCGCCCATGCCGACCCTCGGATGGGATCGCGCCTATCGCAGCGGTGATCTCGTCCGCCTGGATCGGCGCGGACTGCTGTTCCAGGGACGCGCCGACGATCAGGTGAAACTCGGTGGCCGGCGAATCGAACTGGGCGAGGTCGACAATGCCCTGCAGAATCTGCCGGGAGTCGGCGGTGCGGCCGCGGCCGTACGCAGGACCGGCGCCGGTCACCAGATTCTCGTCGGCTATCTCGCCAGCACGGATCCCGACTTCGATCTGAAAGCAGCCCACGCGACGCTCGCCGAGCAATTACCGGCCGCGCTGGTGCCCCGGCTGGTTCTGGTGGGCGAGCTTCCCACTCGCACCTCCGGCAAAGTAGACCGAAATGCACTGCCCTGGCCGCCGCCCGGGATCGACGACTCGGCGGAGGACCTCGGACTCGACGGCACATCGGCGTGGGTGGCGGAGCTGTGGACGTCGATTCTCGGCGCGCAGATTACTGGCCCTGCCGACGACTTCTTCGAGCTGGGCGGCGGTTCCCTCGCGGCCGCCCAGCTGGTTACTGCGCTACGGGAGCGGTTCCCCGAGGTCACCGTGGCGCAACTCTACGACCATCCGCGGCTCGGCTTGCTGGCGGAGTATCTCGACGAACTCGCACCCATCGATGCCGCAGAACCCCGTCTCGTCACCCCCACTCCGCGGCGCAGCCAACTGCTGCAGATCGCGGCCACCGTTCCGCTCACTACCCTCACCGGTCTGCAGTGGGTCACCTGGCTTGCCATCGCCAACAACGTCTTCGCGTACGTCGCGGACGCGTCGTGGGCACCCACCGTGTCGTGGTGGTGGGTCCTCGCCGCATTCGTCGTGTTCATCAGCCCGGTGGGCCGGATGGCGATCTCGGTGATCGGCTCGCGGATCCTTCTCCGGAGGCTCGAGCCAGGGACTTATCCCCGCGGGGGCAGTGAACACCTCCGGCTGTGGGTGGCGCTGAGACTCACCGAGGCCAGCGGCGCGGCCAACCTGTCGGGCGCACCGTGGATGCTCTATTACGCCCGGGCCTTGGGCGCCACCGTCGGGAAGGGCGTCGACCTGCACACCCTTCCGCCCGTTACCGGCATGCTCGAACTCGGTGACGGCTGTTCGGTCGAGCCGGAAGTGGATCTGTCCGGTCACTGGGTGGACGGTGACGTCGTGCACATCGGCGAGATCAAGATCGGTCCCGGGGCCACCGTCGGTGCCCGGTCCACGTTGCTGCCCGGCGCCCGCATCGGACGAGGCGCGGAGGTCGAGGCCGGTTCGGCGGTGTTCGGACGGGTCAAGGCGGGTCAGCACTGGGCGGGTTCACCCGCCGTCAAGGTAGGTAAGGCCGCACACCCGTGGCCCGAAGAAACCCCGCGACGCGCGTCGTACTGGGTGCCCGTGTTCGGGGTCACGTCGATGCTGATCGCCGGACTCCCGATCTTTGCCCTCCTGTCCGGCATCGCCCTGATCGGCTGGCGGATCCGCGATGCCGGGACGATCGGATCCGCCGTACTGCAGTCGCTGATGGTTCTCCCGATCGCCACTGTTCTCAGCCTTGCGGTGTTCGCCGTTTTCACCGTGATCGCCGTTCGGCTGTTGTCGATCCGGTTGCGAGAGGGGTACCACCCGGTCCGCAGTCGCACCGGATGGCAGGTGTGGGCCACCGAGCGGCTCATGGACTCGGCCCGGACGTTCCTGTTCCCCTTGTACGCGAGCCTGTTGACACCCGGCTGGCTGCGATTGCTGGGCGCCCGGATCGGCAAGAACGTCGAAGCCTCGACAGTGCTGCTGCTGCCGAAGTTCACCACGGTCGCGGACGGCGCGTTCCTGGCCGACGACACGATGGTCGCGAGTTACGAGCTCGGCGGCGGTTGGATGCACATCGAGGACGCAAAAATCGGCAAGCGGGCGTTCCTCGGCAATTCCGGAATGACCGGCCCGGGACGACGGGTGCCCAAGAACGGGCTCGTCGCGGTGCTGTCGGCGGCGCCATCCAAGGCCAAGTCCGGTTCTTCTTGGCTGGGGAGCCCACCCGTCCGCCTGCGCAGGGCCCCGGGCGACACCGACGCCGCACGCACGTTCCATCCGCCGTTCCGGCTGAAGGTCGCCCGGGCGATCGTGGAGACGTGCCGTTTGATCCCGGTGATGGTGACGTTCGGAATTGGGCTCGGGGTGCTGTTCACGCTCGAGGTGATGGCCGACCTGATCGGCTTCTGGCTGGCCGCCCTGGCCAGCGGCGTGGTCCTCCTCGGCGCCGGCGCTGTGGCCGGATCGATATCCGTGGCTGCCAAGTGGCTGGTGGTGGGGCGCATCGGAAAGGTCGAGCATCCCCTGTGGAGTTCCTTCGTCTGGCGTAACGAGGTGTCGGACGCGTTCGTCGAGACCGTCGCCGCACCGTGGTTCGCGCGCGCCGCCACGGGCACCGCCGTACTCAACGTGTGGCTGCGCGGCCTCGGCGCGACCATCGGCAAGGGGGTGTGGTGTGAAACCTATTGGCTCCCGGAAGCCGATCTGGTGACCCTCGGTGACGGCGCCACCGTGGAACGGGGGTGCGTCGTGCAGACTCACCTGTTCCATGATCGGATCATGTCCATGGACACCGTCACGTTGGGAGCCGGCGCCACGCTCGGCCCGCACTGCGTCGCGCTCCCCGCCGCCGGAATCGGTGCAGGCGCCACGGTCGGACCTGCGTCACTGGTCATGCGCGGCGACACCGTTCCGCCCTCCACCAGGTGGCAGGGCAACCCCATCGCACCGTGGGCGGCGACGTGAAGCCCGGTAAAGAGGTCGACGAACCCCTCGACCCGTATCTCCCTCAGAACGGCAACCGAGGCTATCGGGTGTCACGGTACGAACTCGACCTCACCTACAAGGTCCATAGCAACCGGCTTACCGGGAAGGCCACGATCACCGCTGTCACCACCGAGGCGCGGTCCCGGTTCGCGCTCGACCTGGCGTCCGACCTCCACGTCACCAAGGTCGCTGCCAACGGCGTACGGAACACCAAATGGGTTCATCGGAACGGCAAGCTCGTCGTCACCCCTGCGCAGAAGATCCCGGCGGGCGGTGCACTGGTATTCACGGTGCAATACGGCGGTTCCCCGAAGCCGATCCGCAGCATGTGGGGCGAGGTCGGCTGGGAGGAACTGACCGAGGGCAGTCTCGTCGCCAGTCAGCCGAATGGCGCGGCATCCTGGTTTCCGTGTGACGATCACCCGAGCTCGAAAGCCAGCTACCGCATGTCCATCACCACCGATTCGCCGTACTACACGGTGGCCAACGGTGCGTTGGTGAGCAAGCAGACCCGGGCCAGCCAGACCACCTGGGTGTACGAGCAGGCCGAGCCGATGTCGAGCTATCTGGCCACCATTCAGATCGGCCCGTACGAACGACGACGAGTGGATTCGGGCGGCGTCAAGATTTTCGCCGTGCACCCGCCGCGACTTCGCTCGTCGTTCGATGTCGATTTCGGACGCCAACCCGAGATGATGGATGTGTTCGGCAGGTTGTTCGGCCCGTACCCGTTTGCCGATTACACGGTCGTCGTCACCGACGACGACCTGGAGATTCCTGTCGAGGCGCAGGGACTGTCGATTTTCGGCGCCAACCACTGCACGGGCAGCCGCGCCTTCGAACGATTGGTGGCCCACGAGCTCGCCCACCAGTGGTTCGGTAACAGCCTCACGTTGCGTCAATGGCGGGACATCTGGCTGCACGAAGGATTCGCCTGTTACGCCGAATGGCTCTGGTCGGAGAATTCCGGCGGACCCGCAGCGCATCGACTCGCGTTACAGGCCCACCAGGGTCTGTCCCGGAAACCGCAGGATCTGGTGGTCGCGGATCCTGGGCCGCAGTTGATGTTCGACGACCGCATTTACAAGCGCGGCGCAATCACTCTCCACGCACTGCGACTTCGGCTGGGTGACGAACGGTTCTTTGCATTGCTGCAGCAGTGGACCCGGTCGCACAGCCACTCCAGCGTCAGCGCGGAACAGTTCACCGATCTCGCCGCGCGGTACACCGATGAGTCGCTACGAACCCTCTGGGACACCTGGCTGGGTGAAAAAGCGCTGCCACCTCTCTAGAGACGCCGACGATCACGCACCGTCCCGCCACACGACGGCGGAGACGCGCTTGGCGACGTCCGTCATCTGCGGGCCGGACTTCACCCCGTTGAGCGCCCCGAATTCGACCGTGTCGGTGTCGAAGGTGCCGGCAAAGGCGTAGACGTCATAGGTTCCGTTCGGGGCGTCTGCCGACACGGCGTAACTGATCGGCTCTTCGTATACCTCTCCGGGAGCCAGGTCGACGTCGATCGGCCCGAAGATCGGATCACTGATCCCGCCGTCCGGCGACGTCACGCTTGCCCAGACCTGCCCCGCATAGGGCTGATCCTCGGGTGCCGCCACCACCATCGTCGCCGCGATGGTTCCCCCGTTCTCGGGCAGGGTCGTCGAGTCGTCCGCGGTCAGCGACACCCGCACCGGAAGGTCGGTGTCGGGTAGCTGGGGTCGTGTCGAGGAAGGCGAGCCGTCACCGACGTCGGGCCAGTCGTCTGCCCAGACGATCCGGTCGATCATCCCTTCCCGGCGCTGAGCTCCACTGGGCAGTGTGACGTCGTCGCGCGGAATGGCGTGGTAGACGATCCAATCGTTCCCGGCGTCGTCCGTCACCACGGTGTTGTGTCCGGGTCCGGCCCACGGGTCGCTGCCCGCGAGGATGAGCGCGCCGCCCCCCTCGTTGAGGTCCTGCCCCTTGCGGTCGAGGTAGGGCCCGGTCAGCGATCTGGACCTGCCGACCACCACGCGGTACGCGGTGTCCCCGCCGTTGCAGCAGTTCCCGGCGGACAGAAACAGGTGGTAGTAGCCGTTGCGGAAAGTGATGAAGGGGCCTTCGAACCGGTCGTCCGCGATCTGCACCGGTTCGCCCACCGGCGCGGCACCGTCCCCGTCCAGCGGGATTGCGTAGATGCCGCGGAAGTTGCCGACGACCATCGTCTTCGACGTTCCGTCGTCCCACACGAACGGGTCGATCGTGCCCTCGATGCCCACGTCCTGCGCACAGAACACCGGGCGACCCAGATCGGTCCACGGCCCGGTCGCACCCGGAGCCGTCGCGAGTCCGATACACGGATTCGACTCGTCGTAGAGCGAGTAGTAGAGGCTGTATCCGCCGCCCGATTCCAGGACGTGCGGGGCCCAGGCAAGTTTTCCCTCCGGATGCCACTCGGGCAGGTCCGGGAACACGTCGCCCACATACATCCAGTCCATGAGATCGAAGGACTTGAACATCGACATGTTGTGCATGCCCTGGCCGTCGCCCCAGTCGTCCGCGGTGGTGTACATGTAGTACATACCGTCGGCCGCACGGACCACGCTGGGGTCTGCGGCAACAGGCTCCACGACGGGGTTCGCCGCCACCGGGGACGCGGGCACCATCATCAAAGCGAGCAGCGTCAGCGTCGTCACGATCCATCCCCGTCGCAGCAGTCTTCGCCGTCCCATGGGGGGCCGTACACATGACTCCGCCTCGACGCCATCAGATTTCTGCACGTTGCTCCCTACCGTGGACCCCAGCCGAGCGGAATGTGGCAAATGTATACGGCTGAGGCTCAGGTTAAGAGTTGAGTTCTCCGATGCGTCGAACCGAAACCAAACTGTGCCCTTCCGCGTGCGCCCCACCGACCGATTCGGTGGCGCACGCTGTTACGAGCTTTCGCGGGCAGAGGGCAGATGCGAGCGCCAGTGGACGACGGCGAGGAGGAGACATCCCGCGGCCGCGATGGCGCCGAAGGTAAACATTCGCGGGTAGGTCACCGCGGCGAAATTCTCGGAGAGAAATGCCATTGCCGCAGGCATCGCGAAGCCCAGATAGGTGAGGGAGTAGAACACCGCGGTCAGGCCGGCCAAATCGTCGGGTCCGGCAATGCGCTGAATTTCCTGCAGCCCGGACACCAAGGCCATCCCGTATCCGCAACCCAGCACCACCGCAGCGACGAGTGCGAGCGGAACGGTCAACGTGGAAGACGCGGCCGCTGCCATCGCCATCCCAGCTATGACGAAGACGAGGGCAACGACGACTGCTCGCGTATTGCGAGGCGTATCGATCTTGCGGCCCAGCGCCTGGATCGCGAAGCCGGACCCTAAGCCCACCATGCACATCAGTGCCGAGAACGCGAGGGGCACCCCACCGCCGTGCTGGGACATGAGCGCCGGAAGTACCGCATACGCGGCGGCCGCGGTCCCGAACACCCAAGGGGCGAGGGGTGCGATGACGAGAAGGAAACGCCGGTGTGCCGCCGAGGGAATCGCCAGATCCCGAGCGAGCGACACCCGCTCGGAGAGCGGTTGAGCTGCACGGGTTTCCGGTGCACGCACCAGTGCGATGGCCGCGGCGATGGCGATTGCGCTGTGGACGAGGTACGACAGGACACTGGGCAGTGGTGCCCACTGCGCGAGGACGCCGGCGGCCCCGGCGCCCAGACCGAACCCACCGGTGAGGCTCATCGCGGCCCGTCTGGCACCGGCTCCTTCCGTCGCCGTGGGATCCCACGGCGCGGTCGACAGCTCCTTCACCCAGCTTCCCCCTACTGCCATTCCGAGCCCGAGCGCGACGCCGCACAGGATGCGGCCTGCGATCAGCATGGCCGCGGAGTCCGCGCCGAGTGCGAGCAGTACCGAACCTGCCACCGTCAGCACCGGGGCGGGCAGCAGAATCGGACGCCTGCCGAGCCGGTCGGACAGGGGTCCGCCCAGGAGGAGGGCGGGAACGATCCCGAGAACGTAGGCGAACAAGAAGAGGTCGACGGTCACCGGCGAGAAACCGTGGTCGGCGCGGTACATGCCCAGGAGCGGCGTGAATTCGTTGCCTCCCCACGCGACCGCGAACATCGTCGCGGCGACCTGCAACCACACCCGCGTGGACACCACGGTGTCGGGCAGTGCGGCTTGCGACTCGCGCACGGAGGTCATCGAGCCACTCCCCTCGGATTCAGAGCGTGAACTCGACGCATGTGGGCGAGCACCGCTGCCTCGAACCCGTCCGCGTCACCGTCGTTCACCAGATCGGTCAACTGCTCGTGCTCCGCGAGAATCCTCGGCAATTGCCCGGGGTCGCGGGTGATCGAGTGGGCGGTCATCCGGCGCTGCCGCTCCCGAAGGCTCGAGTAGAACGTCGCGAGCAGTGGATTCTCGGCGGCATCGACGATCAGGCGATGAAAGTCGGCATCCGACGCACTGAAGGCAGCCACATCGCCTCGTGCGGCGATCTGCCGCTGTTCCTCGAGATTGGCGCGCAGCCGGGCGACAAGCACCTCACGTGTGTGCGGCCGCTCCGCCAGGATCCGAACGGCGTGTGTCTCGACGAGCTGTCGCGCATCGACGATGTGCTCGGCTTCCCCCTCGGCCACCGCGACGACGAGAGCGCCCCGCTTCGGATACAACCGCATCCATCCCTCGGCCTCGAGACGAAGAAAGGCCTCGCGGACGGGTGTGCGACTGAGGCCCATGCGCTCCGCGATCTCGCCTTCGCTGATCAACTCACCACCGGGCAGCCCACCCGACAGGATGAGCTCCTTCACCTCGCGGTATACCTGCTCCGCGGCCGAATACAACATAGACACAAGATGTATTTATACGCCCCCGCTGCTAGAGCGGCTCATCGGACCCCGGCTCAGTCGGCCAGCACAGCCTTGAGGAACGTCTTGGTCCGCTCGTGTTTCGGTGCGGAGAACATGGTTACCGGATCCCCCTCTTCCACGATGCGGCCGGCGTCGAACATCATCACCCGGTTCGATACGTCGCGTGCGAATTGCATCTCATGTGTGACGATGAGCATCGTGATGTCCGTGGTGAGGGCCACGTTCCTCAAGACGTCCAGCACGTCCGCCACCAACTCCGGATCGAGAGCCGACGTCACCTCGTCGAGCAGCAGGATGTCGGGATCCATCGCCAGCGCTCGGGCGATCGCAACCCGCTGCTGTTGGCCACCGGACAGCTGCGTCGGATGCGCTGTCTCCTTGTCCGACAGCCCTACTGTGTCGAGCAGTTCACGGGCGCGCGTTACTGCCGCCGCCTTGTCGAGCCCGAGGACGTGGATGGGTGCCTCGGTAATGTTTTCGATCACGTTCATGTTGGGGAACAGGTTGAATTGCTGAAAAACCATTCCGATCCGACGCCGTATGCGACGAATGTACTTCTCCGACGCCGGGACGAGTTTGCCTCCCCGCTCCTCGTGAGTGAGGCGCGCCCCGTCGACCCAGATGATGCCGTCATTCACCTTTTCGAGGGTCATGAGCAATCGCAGAATCGTCGTCTTACCCGAACCACTCGGGCCGATCAACGTGACCCGGTCGCCACGCTCCACCTGGAAGTCGAGGTGATCGAGCACGACGTGGTCGCCGAACCGCTTCACGACGTCGTCGAACCTGATCATCGGGGTGCCTGACTTCGCTTTATCCGGCAAGACGCTTCTCCAATCGCCGTATGAGCAGGGAGGTCGGGTAACTGGCGATCAGGAAGATCACGCCGGCGAGGGTCAACGGCTCGAGGTACTGAAAATGCCGGGCACCGAATTGCTGGGCCGCTGTCACCATTTCGATCACCGTGATCGCGAACAGCAACGGGGTGTCCTTGAACATCGACACGGCATAGTTCCCGAGAGCCGGGACTACCCGGCGGATTGCCTGCGGCAGGATGATCGCCCGCCACGTACGGGCCGGTGCAATGGACAGTGCTCTCGCTGCCTCCCACTGGCCGACGGGTACCGCCTCGATCCCTGCCCGATACACCTCCGCCATGTAGGTCGAGTAGTGGATGCCGAGGACCACTACCCCGATCTGCAAGGGTGACAGTGCCGTAAACGTGTAATAGACGAACAGCAACTGCACGACGAGGGGTGTGAGACGGATGAATTCGCTCACCGCCCGCACCGGCATTGCGATCCAGCGCGGGGCGGCCTGCCGGATCAGCGCGATGACAAGGCCGAGCACCACGGATATGAGGAAGCCCAATACGGTTGCGACGAGGGTGATCTTGAATCCGTCGAGCAACACGGGTAGCGCCTCGAACGCGCGATCCCAACTCCACTGGACGCTCATTTTTCAGCAGCCTCCAGTCCGCGCGGGTCCGAGGGCGCCAGCGAGAAGATCTCACGCAAAGAGGGACCGGTACCCAGCCTGTTCTTCGCCCGAACCTCGAGCGCATTCATCAACAGCGTCAGCACGTAGCCGATAACGAAGTAGATGACGAGCCCGACCCCGAACGCGAAGAGCGTGTTGCCCGTCGTACGCCGAAGTTGATCTATCTCGAATGTCAGGTCCTGCAGCAGGATGTAACTGGCCAGGGCAGTGCCCTTGAGCAGTTGGATCAGAAGATTCGTCAGGGGAGGAATCATCTCGGCCCAGGCCTGTGGAAACACCACCCGTCGAAGCCTCTGCCAGTGCGTGAAATCCAACGCCGTGGCAGCTTCCCATTGCGACTGCGGTACCGAATTAATCGCTCCCCGCACAACTTCCGCTCCGTAGGCGCCATAGTTGAGGCCGAGGGCGAGTATCCCACACAGTACGGGGTCGATGAGATATCCGAAGAGCGGAACCACGTAGAAAAGCCAGAACAACTGCACCAGCAGTGACGTGCCGCGGAAGAACTCGATGAAAACCCGCGCCGAACCTCTGACGATTACCTGGTGTGAACGAGCTGCCAACCCGAGCACCACTGCAAGCACGAAGGCAAGGAGAGCACCTCCCGCAGTGAGTTCGAGGGTGATGATGATTCCCTCCTGGATGCCCGGCCAGGCATCGAAGAGGGCATCGAAATCCTCCTTCACAACAGAGTCCCGTCCGACTCAGCCCTGCCCTTCGCACAGCTTCGCCGTGGTCAGTTGCGGATCGGGAAGCTCTGCCTCGGTGAATCCGAAGGGACCGACGATAGAAAGGTACTTGTCCTTGTCCGCCGTGATCTTTGCCAGTTCGGTGTTGTAGGCGTCCCTCAGCTCGGTGTCTTCCTTACGAAAGACGGTGCCGCCGGCGCCTACCTGGGGGACCCCGTTGATTTCTGCGACAAAGGAATCAGTCACCTCCACAGGCACTTGCGGGTTGTTCTGCGCCAGCCAGTTCAGCGAGATTCCCGTCAGTGCGAAGACGTCGGCGCGGCCATTGGCGATGGCATCCATGCCATCCTGCGGGGATGCCACTTGTGTAGCCTCGATGCCGAGGTCCTGTGCGTAGTCGGACTCGATTGCGCCGGTCATGGCGGCCATCCGGACGCCGCTGTCTTTGACCGACTGCATGTCGGTGAGCTTCGCCGGATTGCCCTTGGGCACCATCAGCGCTGTCGTGTAGTTGAATTCGGGCTCGCTGAACGCTGCTTGTTCGCAGCGCTGCGGAAGGATGGACATTCCGGCACTGACAACGTCGAATCGGCGCGCCTGCAGTCCTGGAATGAGGGCTCCGAAGTCGGTGCTGACGCCTTCGACATTGGCTATTCCGAGGTTCTTGAAGATTTCCCGGTGCAGGGCCACGGTGGCGCCGGTCAGCTTCCCGTCCTGCTCGAAGCTGTACGGGGCCTCGCCGGCGAATCCCACGGTCACCGTTCCCTCGGAACGGAGCTGTTCCAGTAGTGATTCGCCGCTGCTCGAGTCGGTCTTCGTGCACCCTGCGACCGAGCCCGCTGCTACGACGAGTCCCGCCATTGCGACAGCGGCCCGGACCGTAGGACGTCGTTTCGAGTTGGTGCTGCTCACCACAGATTCCCTTCGTTGCCTGGGTGATCCGGCCGGGCGCACCACGTGGCACGATCCGACTCGGATCTGCCCGGGTCACGTTACGCAGGCGAACGAGTCACTGCGCGCTAAACGACGGAATTTGCCGCAGCGCGATGAACGTCGGCGAAAGGAATTGTGGTGGAATGCCGGAAGCCCCCCAACAGGTGTTGGGGGGCTTCCGGTAACGGATGTTCGGCGGTGTCCTACTCTCCCACACCCTGTCGAGTGCAGTACCATCGGCGCTGGAGGGCTTAGCTTCCGGGTTCGGAATGGGGCCGGGCGTTTCCCCTCCGCTATGGCCGCCGTAACTCTATGAAACTGTCACACACCCATCGTCCCTTTGCCGGTTTCCCCTCCGTGGCCACGCACCCGGGTGGGTGCGGAACTTGTCGGGGGTTCCGTAAAAGGGAAAAGGGTATCTGTGTGTTGTTTCAGATACTGCACAGTGGACGCGTAGCTTCTTTGTGGTAAGTCCTCGGCCTATTAGTACCAGTCACCTACACCCATTACTGGGCTTCCAGTTCTGGCCTATCAACCCGGTGGTCTGTGCCGGGGGCCTTACCCCTCGAGGGGTGAGAAACCTCATCTTGGAACAGGCTTCCCGCTTAGATGCTTTCAGCGGTTATCCCTTCCGAACGTAGCTAACCAGCGGTGCTCCTGGTGGAACAACTGGCACACCAGAGGTTCGTCCGTCCCGGTCCTCTCGTACTAGGGACAGCCTTCCTCAAGTTTCTAACGCGCGCGGCGGATAGAGACCGAACTGTCTCACGACGTTCTAAACCCAGCTCGCGTGCGCTTTAATGGGCGAACAGCCCAACCCTTGGGACCTACTCCAGCCCCCAGGATGCGACGAGCCGACATTCGAGGTGCCCAAACCATCCGTCGATATGGACTCTTGGGGAAGATCAGCCTGTTATCCCCGGGGTACCTTTTATCCGTTGAGCGACACCGCTTCCACTTGCCGGTGGCCGGATCACTAGTCCCGACTTTCGTCCCTGCCTCGACTTGTCAGTCTCACAGTCAAGCTCCCTTGTGCACTTGCACTCGACACCTGATTGCCAACCAGGCTGAGGAACCTTTGGGCGCCTCCGTTACATTTTTGGGAGGCAACGCCCCAGTTAAACTACCCACCAGGCACTGTCCCTGAACCAGATCATGGTCGAGGTTAGAGGTCCAATACGATCAGAGTGGTATTTCAACAACGACTCCACACTCACCTGGCGTGAGCGCTTCACAGTCTCCCACCTATCCTACACAAACCGAACCGAACACCAATACCAAGCTGTAGTGAAGGTCCCGGGGTCTTTTCGTCCTGCGCGCGTAACGAGCATCTTTACTCGTAATGCAATTTCGCCGAGTCTATGGTTGAGACAGCTGAGAAGTCGTTACGCCATTCGTGCAGGTCGGAACTTACCCGACAAGGAATTTCGCTACCTTAGGATGGTTATAGTTACCGCCGTTTACTGGGGCTTAAATTCTCAGCTTCGCCACCGAAATGGCTAAACCGGTCCTCTTAACCTTCCAGCACCGGGCAGGCGTCAGTCCGTATACATCGTCTTACGACTTCGCACGGACCTGTGTTTTTAGTAAACAGTCGCTTCTCACTGGTCTCTGCGGGCCCACCCAGCTCACACTGCAAGAGTGATCACCAGACGAGGCCCCCTTCTCCCGAAGTTACGGGGGCATTTTGCCGAGTTCCTTAACCATAGTTATCTCGATCGCCTTAGTATTCTCTACCTGACCACCTGTGTCGGTGGGGTACGGGCCGTGTGAAAGCTCGCTAGAGGCTTTTCTCGGCAGCATAGGATCACTGAATTCGCCTCATTCGGCTATGCGTCACCTCGCAGGATATGTGTGACCCGGATTTGCCTAGGTCACTACTCCTACAGGCTTACACAGTATTACCACTGACTGGCTCAGCTACCTTCCTGCGTCACCCCATCGCTTGGCTACTACCAGATCAGGTCCCACGCATCCACCACGCACGAACCCGAAGGTCCACACGCGGTTTCAGGGTGGTTAGTATCACTGATTCACCAGGGGCGCGTTCACACGGGTACGGGAATATCAACCCGTTGTCCATCGGCTACGCTGTCGGCCTCGTCTTAGGTCCCGACTCACCCTGGGCGGATTAACCTGGCCCAGGAACCCTTGGTCATTCGGCGGACGAGTTTCTCACTCGTCTTTCGCTACTCATGCCTGCATTCTCACTCGTGTGGCCTCCACGGCTGGGTCACCCCGCCGCTTCCATGGCCACACGACGCTCCCCTACCCATCCACACCACTGCCCACCCTCCCGCAGAAAATGGGGGTGCATTGTGTGAATGCCGCAGCTTCGGTGGTGTACTTGAGCCCCGCTACATTGTCGGCGCAGGATCACTTGACCAGTGAGCTATTACGCACTCTTTCAAGGGTGGCTGCTTCTAAGCCAACCTCCTGGTTGTCTTCGCGACCCCACATCCTTTTCCACTTAGTACACGCTTAGGGACCTTAGCTGGCGATCTGGGCTGTTTCCCTCTCGACTACGAACCTTATCGCCCGCAGTCTCACTGCCGCGCTCTCACTCACCGGCATTCGGAGTTTGGCTGATTTCGGTAAGCTTGTGGGCCCCCTAGACCATCCAGTAGCTCTACCTCCGATGAGAAACACGCGACGCTGCACCTAAATGCATTTCGGGGAGAACCAGCTATCACGGAGTTTGATTGCCTTTCACCCCTACCCACAACTCATCCCCTCAGTTTTCAACCTAAAGTGGGTTCGGTCCTCCACGACGTCTTACCGTCGCTTCAACCTGGCCATGGGTAGATCACTCCGCTTCGGGTCTAGAACATGCCACTATGAACGCCCTATTCGGACTCGCTTTCGCTACGGCTACCCCACACGGGTTAACCTCGCGACATGCCACTAACTCGCAGGCTCATTCTTCAAAAGGCACGCCATCACCCCCAGTGACAAGTCACTCGAAGGCTTTGACGGATTGTAAGCGCACGGTTTCAGGTACTATTTCACTCCCCTCCCGGGGTACTTTTCACCTTTCCCTCACGGTACTAGTCCGCTATCGGTCACCAGGGAGTATTCAGGCTTATCGGGTGGTCCCGACAGATTCACACCAGATTTCACGGGCCCGGTGCTACTTGGGTTTCCATCACGACAGTCACAATGTTTTCGTGTACGGGATTCTCACCCTCTACGACAGGCCGTTCCAGACCACTTCCACTAACACCATGATTTCTTACTGTCGGCCAACACGGCAGCATTGACAAGATGAACCCCACAACCCCACGAATGCAACGCCTGCCGGCTATCACACATCCATGGTTTAGCCTCTTCCGCTTTCGCTCGCCACTACTCACGGAATCACTATTGTTTTCTTCTTCCTGTGGGTACTGAGATGTTTCACTTCCCCACGTTCCCTCCACACACCCTATATATTCAGATGCGGGTAACACGACATCACTCGTGCTGGGTTTCCCCATTCGGACATCCTCGGATCTCAGCTCGGTTGACAGCTCCCCGAGGCTTATCGCAGCCTCCTACGTCCTTCATCGGCTCCTGGTGCCAAGGCATCCACCGTACGCTCTTCATTACTTACAACAAAGATGCTCGCGTCCACTGTGCAGTTCTCAAACAACACACCCGCCTCGAACTCCGCCAGCACCATGCCCACACCAAAAGTGATGCGGTCTGCCTGACATCCGAACCGGATCGTCACTTCCCTGAAAGAAAAAACACTCACGTGTTCCCTCAGGACCCAACAGTATGTCGATATAATTCGCCCTCCCACCAGCACACAGGCCGCAGTTGAGAACCAATACTTGTCAGCGATCCACCCATGAGCAACCACCGGATAACATACGCATCCGAAATGGCCTCTGCCAGACCATCATCCACTGACTGTTCAGCGGTACATGACTGGAGATGCTCCTTAGAAAGGAGGTGATCCAGCCGCACCTTCCGGTACGGCTACCTTGTTACGACTTCGTCCCAATCGCCGATCCCACCTTCGACGGCTCCCTCCCACAAGGGGTTAGGCCACCGGCTTCGGGTGTTACCGACTTTCATGACGTGACGGGCGGTGTGTACAAGGCCGGGAACGTATTCACCGCAGCGTTGCTGATCTGCGATTACTAGCGACTCCGACTTCACGGGGTCGAGTTGCAGACCCCGATCCGAACTGAGACCAGCTTTAAGGGATTCGCTCCACCTCACGGTCTCGCAGCCCTCTGTACTGGCCATTGTAGCATGTGTGAAGCCCTGGACATAAGGGGCATGATGACTTGACGTCGTCCCCACCTTCCTCCGAGTTGACCCCGGCAGTCTCTTACGAGTCCCCACCATTACGTGCTGGCAACATAAGACAAGGGTTGCGCTCGTTGCGGGACTTAACCCAACATCTCACGACACGAGCTGACGACAGCCATGCACCACCTGTATACCGACCACAAGGGGGGCCGTATCTCTACGGCTTTCCGGTATATGTCAAACCCAGGTAAGGTTCTTCGCGTTGCATCGAATTAATCCACATGCTCCGCCGCTTGTGCGGGCCCCCGTCAATTCCTTTGAGTTTTAGCCTTGCGGCCGTACTCCCCAGGCGGGGCGCTTAATGCGTTAGCTACGGCACAGATTCCGTGGAAGGAACCCACACCTAGCGCCCACCGTTTACGGCGTGGACTACCAGGGTATCTAATCCTGTTCGCTACCCACGCTTTTCGTTCCTCAGCGTCAGTTACTGCCCCAGAGACCCGCCTTCGCCACCGGTGTTTTCCTCCTGATATCTGCGCATTTCACCGCTACACCAGGAATTCCAGTCTCCCCTGCAGTACTCAAGTCTGCCCGTATCGCCTGCAAGCTCACAGTTGAGCTGTGAGTTTTCACAAACGACGCGACAAACCGCCTACGAACTCTTTACGCCCAGTAATTCCGGACAACGCTTGCACCCTACGTATTACCGCGGCTGCTGGCACGTAGTTAGCCGGTGCTTCTTCTGCAGGTACCGTCACTTGCGCTTCGTCCCTGCTGAAAGAGGTTTACAACCCGAAGGCCTTCATCCCTCACGCGGCGTCGCTGCATCAGGCTTTCGCCCATTGTGCAATATTCCCCACTGCTGCCTCCCGTAGGAGTCTGGCCGTGTCTCAGTCCCAGTGTGGCCGGTCACCCTCTCAGGTCGGCTACCCGTCGTCGCCTTGGTAGGCCATTACCCCACCAACAAGCTGATAGGCCGCGGGCCCATCCTGCACCAGTAAACCTTTCCACCCCAGCCATGCAGCCGAAGGTCGTATCCGGTATTAGACCCAGTTTTCCGGGCTTATCCCGAAGTGCAGGGCAGATCACCCACGTGTTACTCACCCGTTCGCCGCTCGTGTACCCGAAGGGCCTTACCGCTCGACTTGCATGTGTTAAGCACGCCGCCAGCGTTCGTCCTGAGCCAGGATCAAACTCTCCGTTGAAGACTCTAGAAAGAGGCGAACCCCAATCAGTCATAGACATCGAGTCAAATCACTAGCGATCAAAAACTCAAACTAGCTCAATCAAACACCGACCCCCTCTCCGACGGAAGAAGGAGAAAGAGCCAGCAAATACCCACACCACTCACAACCAAACCCCAAAAGGCCCAGCCGATCACCCGTGATGCGGAGTACCAAAAACATTTGGCACTGACATTCATCGACACACTGTTGAGTTCTCAAAGAACACGCACACACCATCACACCCGAAGACAACATTCCGACCGATCCGGGGCAACCGCTCCAGCCTAACTCCTGCCAACCCCCGATGCAAACGGGAACCTCCAGGACATCTCGAACACACCAATCAAGATCAGCATCTTCGGGAAGTTCAGGCGCCTTCGTCCAACCTCGTGTCCCCCGCCTTCCGGCCGGGGTCGGTGTCCGTGTCGCTCTGACTTCGAATAAGTTACGCGACAGGGGCGTACATTCCAAATCGCCAGGTCGCAACCGGATTATGACCTTCTGAGAGCTCTCGGCCCCGATGCGGAACCCGAACTCACCTGCTTCATCCATGTTCTGGCCGAGGCTGGTCGCGCCGAACGAGGCAACCATCCAGCCCGCCGGTGGAGCGGGATTGATCGGACGACATGGTCACCCTGAACAACGAGCCGAGAGCGATCGAGACCGCTACAGCTCTTCGGCCTCGGGGGCAGCCCAGCCCATAGCGAGCGGGTAGACGTGAATGCGACGCAGAGGGCTTAGTCTTCATCTTCGGCGGCAGTCAGAAGGATGCCGTCGAAGAATGACCGAGCGCCCTTCGTGCGGCCGTCGAAACATCCAACTGCACCCAGTGAAGTGTCGACAACCATGGAGTCCGCACTCCTGAGGTGAGTACGGGAATCACCAATCGCCAGAACGCCGGCTCATCGAGCGCGACAGGGTCGGATACCTAGCGAAGCAGCGCGGGCAGACCTTCGATGCAGTCACGCTGCCCGCGTATGTCGGCGTCTGCTCTCAGCGTGGTGACTGAGATAACGCACCCGGTGACCGCGGCAAAGGACCGGGACCGAGGACGCACTCGAACCTTCCAAAGCGGCGCAGCAGACCTCAGTTCCCGCCTTCCGGAGGGGCCAGCGGATTCCAGCGATGCGGCCGCTGGTATCTGCCCAAGCCGCTGATGAATACGCCGATTCCGACACCCCGGCCGTGCAGGTGACCGTGCCGTTGGTCGGCGCCGACTTGGAGAAACCAGTCATGAACGCAGACGTCTTCGCGTCATACGGCGCTGGGCGTTCTCAACTTCCCAGGAGACTCCTCGGCACGCACGGCCAACCGGGTGATGCCGGGACGAGGAGTCGGTAGGGGCATTGAACCGAGCCACCTCGAACGACCATAGACAAGGAAGCCTTTTGATCCGAGAACATGAGGTCGCCGAACGCTATTGCGCGACAGTTTGATTGGTGACTCACTGCGATAGGCCTTCGCCTCCATCAGCCTCGGTACGGCGCCCAGGGTGCTGGTGCGGGATGGCGAAGGCGCTGGCCGGTCATGTCGGCACACGCAAAACGCGAACCGACCCAGCAGGGTTTCCGCGGCAACGGATCGACGCCGACCAGGGCTTCGATGCTCGCCCTGCCCCCGGTCCCCCAGTCACCGGGGGGAAGCAGTTGACCCGGTTGGCCCGCGATCACTACATCCGCCTCGACTCCAACGGCGACACAACAAACATCTGCAACCCCGATCATGTGAAAGCCCCTGCGGCACTATGCCGGGACCGCATCGCATTGGTCTACCGACAGGCCGGACCACGGAGATGGATCGCGACTACGACGGAGCGGTGGCTAAATGACCGCGAATACCAGAACGTCGGATCGGGACCTGACAGCGCGGTTGAGCATCCTCCCCGCGCTCTGAAAGAGCCGACCCTGCGTGGCGTTGCCGGCCGATTGATCGAGCGCGCCCGCCCTGAGAACTGGACCCACGAAGTATTCCTGGTCGCAGGTCTGCAGCGGGAGGTCCCGGCCATGGAAGCCACGACGGTGGAGCGCGGATGCGGGCTGCGCGATTCCCCGCCCGCAACTCGTTGAAGGACTTCGACTTCGACTACGCCCGCGGCCCCGAGCGAGACACCTTCGCGCACCCGGGAACCCTCGGCTTCGTGACCGCGAAAGGCAACGTGGTCTTCGGACCGCCCGGCAGAGCAAGACCTTCTGTCGATCGGCTCGCGATCCGCGCCTTCGAGGGTGAGCACCGCTCGATCACCACCGAGCGATAATCAAAATCTGTGGATCACCCTCGGCGGGTGACCTGAAGCTGGCGCACCTCCCGAGCGAGATTGATGCTCGCGGCGGCACTGCAGGCCGAGGTCGCCGCGGTGATGCCGCTGCTGTACCCGCATGGCCTGTACTCCTCGGACTTCGGCCCGGCGTTGGGGCAGTTCCTTGGCAGCAGCAGCGGCCTGTCGACGGCCACCATCACCCGGATGACCAGGCACTGGCAGGAGGAGGCTAAGGCGTTCAACAAGTGCTCGCTGACGGTCACCGACTTCGTCTGCATGTGGGGGGTCGACGGGATCCACCCGAGGTCCGACTCGCGCAGGACCAAGGTGTGCCTGCTGGTCATCGTCGCGTGCGTGCTGACGGCACCAGGGAACTGGTCTCCTTCGACGACGGACAACGCGAATTTTCGGAGCCCTGGCTCGACCTGCTCCGCTCGTGCAAGCGTCGCAGGTTGCGGGCCCCGGTACTCGCATCGGCGTCGGCGGTTCTGGGTTGCCCTGCGGTAGGTGCTCCCCGACACCCGCGAGCAGCGGTGTTGGTTCCACAAGATCGCCAACGTGCTCAACGCGCTGCCCAGGTTCGCCCAGCCTGGCGCGAAGGCTGCACTAGCCGAGATCTGGAACGCCAAAGAATAAGGAGCACGCCCGGGCCGCGGCGAAGACGTTCGCCGACGACTACACCTCCAAGTGCACCAAGGCGACCGCAAAGGTCACCGACCACCTCAATGTGCTGCTCGCCTTCTCTTCTATGACTATCGGCCGAGCACTGGATCCACCTGCACACCACCCGATCAAGCCGACCTTCACCACCGTGCGGCTCCGGCACTGGGTCACCAAGGGACCCGGCACCTTCGCGGCCGGTATTGCGAAGGTGTTCACACTCATGAGCCCACCCACCCGGATGGCGTGCCGTGAACGCACCCCACCTCGTCACCCTCGTCCGCGCCGACGCGAAGTTCGAGAAGGGCGTCCTCGTCGGAAACCCGACGACCACGAATCAGGAGTTCATCGGCAAGTCGCGTGACACGACTGGTCGCGCGATGGTCAACTCACCATGGAGTCGAATCCGCTACTGAGGGGAGCTCCTGATGCGCAGCGTGACCTACTCGATGGCCGTGTCGCTGGACGGCTACGTCGTCGGGCCGGACGGGTCCTTCGACTGGAGCTCACCCGACCAAGAGGTCTTCAACCTCGCCACTGACGAGGTACGCCGGGTCGGCGTCCATCTGCTCGGACGACGGCTGTACGAGACCATGCTGTACTGGGAGACCGCCGACCAGAACCCGTCGCTCGACTACTCAACGCTCGAATTCGCCGCGCTTTGGAGGGGGCTCCCGAAGTTGGTGTTCTCCACCACGCTGTCGGCGGTGCAGGGAAACGCCCGCCTCGCGTCCAGCGGTCTGGCGGATGAGATCGAGCGATTGCGAGCCGAACCGGCGGTGGGCGACATCGCGATCGGCGGAGCGACTCTCGCCGCCGAGGCGGCCGCCTTGGGTCTCATCGACGAGTACCGGGCCAGGGTCTACCCAGTGCTGCTGGGCGGCGGCCGCACCTTCTTTCCTCAACGCCAGCATCGGGTGAACCTCGACCTCCTCGAGTCCCGCACCCTCAATTCGAAAGTGGTCTACCTCCGCTACCGCGTAGCCCGCTAGCCGACTCGTCCCGCTGACCACATGAGGGACACGCCAGCCAACGGCAAAATCGATCCACGGGTCTTTTTATTGCTTTCATCACCTCGAACAACCCCTTTGGCCGCTGGTTGAGGCATTCGGTGACGAGGCCAACCCAGAGGCCAATTTTCGGTTGCCGGAACGAAGTCAGTCACAAATGCCGCTGGCACTCTCGGCGGTAGCGAAGCCGAGCGCGGAGCTCTGGCGTCGCAGATGACTGCTGCAAATCTCTCTTTGTCCGCGGCTCAACAGTATGCCGCTGGATGAGATTTACCTCATGGCCTTTTGGGCGCCGCGGATTCCGGCTGCGGCCGAGGCCCGGAACTCTTCGTAGGTCCGGTATGGGTCTGGTCGGCACCACGATGTCGTGCGCGCGATCGGTACTGGTGCAATGTAGTCACTGTCATAGTACGACAACGGTTTCGGCCGGCCGCGCCGACTGATGACGCCGGTGACCGCGCATTTGCGCCTGAAGGCAGCATCGATTACGACCGTGACCAAGACCGCATTGAACGAGCCGACGAACTCCTACGTGACAAAATATCGCCGACAAATCATTGTCTGGCACAACCCCAAATGCCCACAAGGCGTGATCTCAATCGGTGCAGTTATTCCACGAGCAACATCGATTCCATTGGTCAAGCGAAACCGGGATTCGAATTGGAAACCGTCCCTTGACCGCCCGCGATATATCAAATCCGTCCGGAT
The DNA here is from genome assembly GCF_009859915.1 of Rhodococcus sp. WAY2. Lineage (NCBI taxonomy): Bacteria > Bacillati > Actinomycetota > Actinomycetes > Mycobacteriales > Nocardiaceae > Rhodococcus > Rhodococcus sp. WAY2. Next base: position 727,295 of record NZ_CP046572.1, on the reverse strand, counting down.
GCGGCGCGCTCACCTACTGGATTTTTTGTGGTGGAATGCCGGAAGCCCCCCAACAGGTGTTGGGGGGCTTCCGGTAACGGATGTTCGGCGGTGTCCTACTCTCCCACACCCTGTCGAGTGCAGTACCATCGGCGCTGGAGGGCTTAGCTTCCGGGTTCGGAATGGGTCCGGGCGTTTCCCCTCCGCTATGGCCGCCGTAACTCTATGAAACTGTCACACCCATCGTCCTCCGGAGGGAAAAATTTTCGAGTGCACGCGGAACCCATCCACAAAACGTGGGGGGCTTCGCCCGCACCCGATTCCCCGAAGAACATGGTGAATCGTGTGTGTTGTTTCAGATACTGCACAGTGGACGCGTAGCTTCTTTGTGGTAAGTCCTCGGCCTATTAGTACCAGTCACCTACACCCATTACTGGGCTTCCAGTTCTGGCCTATCAACCCGGTGGTCTGCCGGGGGCCTTACCCCCTCGAGGGGGTGAGAAACCTCATCTTGGAACAGGCTTCCCGCTTAGATGCTTTCAGCGGTTATCCCTTCCGAACGTAGCTAACCAGCGGTGCTCCTGGTGGAACAACTGGCACACCAGAGGTTCGTCCGTCCCGGTCCTCTCGTACTAGGGACAGCCTTCCTCAAGTTTCTAACGCGCGCGGCGGATAGAGACCGAACTGTCTCACGACGTTCTAAACCCAGCTCGCGTGCCGCTTTAATGGGCGAACAGCCCAACCCTTGGGACCTACTCCAGCCCCAGGATGCGACGAGCCGACATCGAGGTGCCAAACCATCCCGTCGATATGGACTCTTGGGGAAGATCAGCCTGTTATCCCCGGGGTACCTTTTATCCGTTGAGCGACACCGCTTCCACTTGCCGGTGCCGGATCACTAGTCCCGACTTTCGTCCCTGCTCGACTTGTCAGTCTCACAGTCAAGCTCCCTTGTGCACTTGCACTCGACACCTGATTGCCAACCAGGCTGAGGGAACCTTTGGGCGCCTCCGTTACATTTTGGGAGGCAACCGCCCCAGTTAAACTACCCACCAGGCACTGTCCCTGAACCAGATCATGGTCCGAGGTTAGAGGTCCAATACGATCAGAGTGGTATTTCAACAACGACTCCACACTCACTGGCGTGAGCGCTTCACAGTCTCCCACCTATCCTACACAAACCGAACCGAACACCAATACCAAGCTGTAGTGAAGGTCCCGGGGTCTTTTCGTCCTGCCGCGCGTAACGAGCATCTTTACTCGTAATGCAATTTCGCCGAGTCTATGGTTGAGACAGCTGAGAAGTCGTTACGCCATTCGTGCAGGTCGGAACTTACCCGACAAGGAATTTCGCTACCTTAGGATGGTTATAGTTACCACCGCCGTTTACTGGGGCTTAAATTCTCAGCTTCGCCACCGAAATGGCTAACCGGTCCTCTTAACCTTCCAGCACCGGGCAGGCGTCAGTCCGTATACATCGTCTTACGACTTCGCACGGACCTGTGTTTTTAGTAAACAGTCGCTTCTCACTGGTCTCTGCGGCCCCACCCAGCTCACACTGCAAGAGTGATCACCAGACGAGGCCCCCCTTCTCCCGAAGTTACGGGGGCATTTTGCCGAGTTCCTTAACCATAGTTATCTCGATCGCCTTAGTATTCTCTACCTGACCACCTGTGTCGGTTTGGGGTACGGGCCGTGTGAAAGCTCGCTAGAGGCTTTTCTCGGCAGCATAGGATCACTGAATTCGCCTCATTCGGCTATGCGTCACCTCTCAGGATATGTGTGACCCGGATTTGCCTAGGTCACTCCCTACAGGCTTACACCAGTATTACCACTGACTGGCTCAGCTACCTTCCTGCGTCACCCCATCGCTTGGCTACTACCAGATCAGGTCCCACGCATCCACCACGCACGAACCCGAAGGTCCACACGCGGTTTCAGGGTGGTTAGTATCACTGATTCACCAGGGGCGCGTTCACACGGGTACGGGAATATCAACCCGTTGTCCATCGGCTACGCCTGTCGGCCTCGTCTTAGGTCCCGACTCACCCTGGGCGGATTAACCTGGCCCAGGAACCCTTGGTCATTCGGCGGACGAGTTTCTCACTCGTCTTTCGCTACTCATGCCTGCATTCTCACTCGTGTGGCCTCCACGGCTGGGTCACCCCGCCGCTTCCATGGCCACACGACGCTCCCCTACCCATCCACACCACTGCCCACCCTCCCGCAGGAAAATGGGGGTGCATTGTGTGAATGCCGCAGCTTCGGTGGTGTACTTGAGCCCCGCTACATTGTCGGCGCAGGATCACTTGACCAGTGAGCTATTACGCACTCTTTCAAGGGTGGCTGCTTCTAAGCCAACCTCCTGGTTGTCTTCGCGACCCCACATCCTTTTCCACTTAGTACACGCTTAGGGACCTTAGCTGGCGATCTGGGCTGTTTCCCTCTCGACTACGAACCTTATCGCCCGCAGTCTCACTGCCGCGCTCTCACTCACCGGCATTCGGAGTTTGGCTGATTTCGGTAAGCTTGTGGGCCCCCTAGACCATCCAGTAGCTCTACCTCCGATGAGAAACACGCGACGCTGCACCTAAATGCATTTCGGGGAGAACCAGCTATCACGGAGTTTGATTGGCCTTTCACCCCTACCCACAACTCATCCCCTCAGTTTTCAACCTAAGTGGGTTCGGTCCTCCACGACGTCTTACCGTCGCTTCAACCTGGCCATGGGTAGATCACTCCGCTTCGGGTCTAGAACATGCCACTATGAACGCCCTATTCGGACTCGCTTTCGCTACGGCTACCCCACACGGGTTAACCTCGCGACATGCCACTAACTCGCAGGCTCATTCTTCAAAAGGCACGCCATCACCCCCAGTGACAAGTCACTCGAAGGCTTTGACGGATTGTAAGCGCACGGTTTCAGGTACTATTTCACTCCCCTCCCGGGGTACTTTTCACCTTTCCCTCACGGTACTAGTCCGCTATCGGTCACCAGGGAGTATTCAGGCTTATCGGGTGGTCCCGACAGATTCACACCAGATTTCACGGGCCCGGTGCTACTTGGGTTTCCATCACGACAGTCACAATGTTTTCGTGTACGGGATTCTCACCCTCTACGACAGGCCGTTCCAGACCACTTCCACTAACACCATGATTTCTTACTGTCGGCCAACACGGCAGCATTGACAAGATGAACCCCACAACCCCACGAATGCAACGCCTGCCGGCTATCACACATCCATGGTTTAGCCTCTTCCGCTTTCGCTCGCCACTACTCACGGAATCACTATTGTTTTCTCTTCCTGTGGGTACTGAGATGTTTCACTTCCCCACGTTCCCTCCACACACCCTATATATTCAGATGCGGGTAACACGACATCACTCGTGCTGGGTTTCCCCATTCGGACATCCTCGGATCTCAGCTCGGTTGACAGCTCCCCGAGGCTTATCGCAGCCTCCTACGTCCTTCATCGGCTCCTGGTGCCAAGGCATCCACCGTACGCTCTTCATTACTTACAACAAAGATGCTCGCGTCCACTGTGCAGTTCTCAAACAACACACCCGCCTCGAACTCCGCCAGCACCATGCCCACCACCAAAAGTGATGCGGTCTGCCTGACATCCGAACCGGATCGTCACTTCCCTGAAAGAAAAAACACTCACGTGTTCCCTCAGGACCCAACAGTATGTCGATATAATTCGCCCTCCCACCAGCACACAGGCCGGCAGTTGAGAACCAATACTTGTCAGCGATCCACCCATGAGCAACCACCGGATAACATACGCATCCGAAATGGCCTCTGCCAGACCATCATCCACTGACTGTTCAGCGGTACATGACTGGAGATGCTCCTTAGAAAGGAGGTGATCCAGCCGCACCTTCCGGTACGGCTACCTTGTTACGACTTCGTCCCAATCGCCGATCCCACCTTCGACGGCTCCCTCCCACAAGGGGTTAGGCCACCGGCTTCGGGTGTTACCGACTTTCATGACGTGACGGGCGGTGTGTACAAGGCCCGGGAACGTATTCACCGCAGCGTTGCTGATCTGCGATTACTAGCGACTCCGACTTCACGGGGTCGAGTTGCAGACCCCGATCCGAACTGAGACCAGCTTTAAGGGATTCGCTCCACCTCACGGTCTCGCAGCCCTCTGTACTGGCCATTGTAGCATGTGTGAAGCCCTGGACATAAGGGGCATGATGACTTGACGTCGTCCCCACCTTCCTCCGAGTTGACCCCGGCAGTCTCTTACGAGTCCCCACCATTACGTGCTGGCAACATAAGACAAGGGTTGCGCTCGTTGCGGGACTTAACCCAACATCTCACGACACGAGCTGACGACAGCCATGCACCACCTGTATACCGACCACAAGGGGGGCCGTATCTCTACGGCTTTCCGGTATATGTCAAACCCAGGTAAGGTTCTTCGCGTTGCATCGAATTAATCCACATGCTCCGCCGCTTGTGCGGGCCCCCGTCAATTCCTTTGAGTTTTAGCCTTGCGGCCGTACTCCCCAGGCGGGGCGCTTAATGCGTTAGCTACGGCACAGATTCCGTGGAAGGAACCCACACCTAGCGCCCACCGTTTACGGCGTGGACTACCAGGGTATCTAATCCTGTTCGCTACCCACGCTTTCGTTCCTCAGCGTCAGTTACTGCCCAGAGACCCGCCTTCGCCACCGGTGTTCCTCCTGATATCTGCGCATTTCACCGCTACACCAGGAATTCCAGTCTCCCCTGCAGTACTCAAGTCTGCCCGTATCGCCTGCAAGCTCACAGTTGAGCTGTGAGTTTTCACAAACGACGCGACAAACCGCCTACGAACTCTTTACGCCCAGTAATTCCGGACAACGCTTGCACCCTACGTATTACCGCGGCTGCTGGCACGTAGTTAGCCGGTGCTTCTTCTGCAGGTACCGTCACTTGCGCTTCGTCCCTGCTGAAAGAGGTTTACAACCCGAAGGCCTTCATCCCTCACGCGGCGTCGCTGCATCAGGCTTTCGCCCATTGTGCAATATTCCCCACTGCTGCCTCCCGTAGGAGTCTGGGCCGTGTCTCAGTCCCAGTGTGGCCGGTCACCCTCTCAGGTCGGCTACCCGTCGTCGCCTTGGTAGGCCATTACCCCACCAACAAGCTGATAGGCCGCGGGCCCATCCTGCACCAGTAAACCTTTCCACCCCCAGCCATGCAGCCGAAGGTCGTATCCGGTATTAGACCCAGTTTCCCGGGCTTATCCCGAAGTGCAGGGCAGATCACCCACGTGTTACTCACCCGTTCGCCGCTCGTGTACCCCGAAGGGCCTTACCGCTCGACTTGCATGTGTTAAGCACGCCGCCAGCGTTCGTCCTGAGCCAGGATCAAACTCTCCGTTGAAGACTCTAGAAAGAGGCGAACCCCAATCAGTCATAGACATCGAGTCAAATCACTAGCGATCAAAAACTCAAACTAGCTCAATCAAACACCGACCCCCTCTCCGACGGAAGAAGGAGAAAGAGCCAGCAAATACCCACACCACTCACAACCAAACCCCAAAAGGCCCAGCCGATCACCCGTGATGCGGAGTACCAAAAACATTTGGCACTGACATTCATCGACACACTGTTGAGTTCTCAAAGAACACGCACACACCATCACCACCAGCACACTCGCTAGCCGCTCCGGGGCAACCGCTCCAGCCTAACTCCTGCCAACCCCCGATGCAAACGGGAACCTCCAGGACATCTCGAACACACCAATCAAGATCAGCATCTTCGGGAAGTTCAGGCGCCTTCGTCCAACCTCGTGTCCCAGCCCCTGCGGGCGGAGTCGGTGTCCGTGTCGCTCTGACTTGGAATAAGTTACGCGACGAACACCCGCTACGCCAAATTGCCTGGTCAGCCTGCTGGATCGCCTTTTTACGGAACCCAGTACTTCGCGGCGAGTTCCTCGATGACCACATCGCCGTCGGCTGCCTGCTCCAGCGCGGCAAGATCCGCATCGATCGACACCAGCCGGGGATCGTCACCTTCCGCCTCCTGGACCGGGTGGCCTCCGTCTTCGGCGAGCTGGCGGAGCAACTTCTCCCGGACCCGGTCCTTCAGCGAATCACTCATACACGAATCATGACCGTGGGGCGGAGGGTTGTCGAGAGCAGCGCCCGGTCACTCTTCGGCGTCGTCGGGTGCCTTCACGTTGTCGCTCTTACCGAAGACTCGGAGCGCTGTCGGAATGAGCACGATCAATGCTCCGAGGATCGCAATCAACGAGAAAACCTGCATTGCCATCTTTGAACCGACTCTCTGTTTCATGCCGGCGGCGACCGTCGTCAAACCGGCGCCAGCCAGCTTCCCCAAGATGTATTCCTCGTGACCGTAAACGCCGCGAGAGCGATCAGCACACCGACCATCACATATGGACGGATGCCGATCGATCGAGCGCGCGCTCCCGCCCAGCGGCGCTGCGCCCACCGCACCCACAAGTACACCGAGACAGCGAGCAACGGAACGATCAAGGCGTTGCTCGACAACGCGGCCCCGATGTCCAGATCGGTGAGGTCGTGGACAGCACGAAGGCCCCCGCAGGCCGGACACCACCATCCCGTCAATGCGTACACGGGGCAGAAGCCGTACGCACCCGACTGATGTGGATCGCGAAAGTGCAGGAGAGCGACGGCGGCGGCCGCCCCTGCAGCAACCGTTGCGGGCGCACCGAGCGCACGTAGACCCGCCACCTGTGAGGTACGGGTCCGATTCTCGATGTCCACGCTTCCAGTCTTCCGGATCTTTCCCCGCCGCGGCGGGTCGGGACTGCGAACGACACGGATCCCCGTCCTCGACGTGTCGGATCCGAATACAACTCTGGCCCTCCCCGAGGAATCGGGAAGGGCCAGAGAACCGCTGAGCTGCCTGAGAGAATCGAACTCTCGACCTTTTCATTACGAGTGAAATGCTCTACCGACTGAGCTAAGGCAGCGGTGCCTTTCGGCGGTGGCGAGTCTAGCGCCTCAACCCCGAGTATGCGAAAACGGCTCCCTGAACGCGTCGCCGAGGCTGGCCACCATGGCGTCGACAGCCCACTGTGGTTTGACGTTGACAGCGATCGCCTCACGGCACTCGAGTACCGCTTCGATGCACTTCAGCAGGCCTTCCGGCGAGGTTCTCGACGCGAGTTCCGCAGCTCGGTCGGCCATGTCGGGATGGTTTGCTGCGGCTGCCGATCCCCACGTGGCGGCGAGGGCGTCGCGGTAGAGACCCGCGAGATCGATGAGAGCGCGATCCAGCGCATCACGACCCGTGCGGGTAGCCCTCGACTTCTGCCGCTTCTCCAGATCCTTGAGTACACCGGCCGATCCTCGGATTGCCCCGGCAGCGCCCTTGCCGGTGCCTCCTGCACCGAGGGCGGTGCGCAACTCTTCCGTCTCCTGCTCGTCTCGCGCCGCACTCATCTCTTTCGCTTCGGCATCGGCTGAGCGCACCAACTCCTCGGCAGCCGCGAACGCAGTCGCGGGTCGCAATGCCGCGACCGCAAGGTCCAGGGCTTCCTTGCGACGAATGCGGGAATTCAGGTCGGTCGCCAGTCGCCGTGCCCTCCCGACATGACCGCCACTGATCGACGCGGCAAGGCGCGCCTCTTCGGGCTCCACACCATCCCTCTCGCGCAGAACCTGAGCGATCGCGTCCGCCGACGGAGTGACAAGGGCGACGTGCCGGCAGCGCGACCGCAGGGTCACCGAGATGTCTTGGGGATCGACGGAAGGAGCGCACAGCAAGAACACGGTGCGATCCGGCGGCTCCTCGACAACCTTGAGGAGAGCGTTGGCCGCGCCCTCGGTGAGACGGTCTGCGTCCTCCACGACGACGATCTGCCAGCGACCGGTACTGGGCCTGCGGGAGGCCGTCTGCACGATGGCCCGCATCTCCCTCACGCTGATGCTCAGTCCTTCTGGAACCACCCGCCGCACATCACCGTGGGTGCCTGCCATTGCAGTGGTGCAGGAGTGGCACGCACCGCAGCCAGGGACGCCGTCACTGGTGCATTGCAAGGCCGCAGCGAAGCACTGTGCGGCCACCGACCTGCCCGAGCCTGGGGGGCCCGTGAAAAGCCACGAATGCGTCATCGACGACCCCATTGAGCCGAGTCCGAGACGGGCCGCCGTAGCAGCGGCTGTCAGTTCGGCCTCGACATCTGCCTGGCCCACCAATCGGTCGAATACGGTCACGACGTCAGACTATCCCGCACCTGCGACGCCCCCGACGCCCCGCCGTACCGGCTCACGCCTTCTTGTCCGCGGCCTTCTTCGCAGCAGCCTTCTTCGCCGGTGCCTTCTTGGCAGCAGTCTTCTTCGCCGCGGCCTTCTTGGCCGGTGCCTTCTTGGCGGGAGCCTTTTTCTTGACAGGTCCGCGCGCCCGACGCTCCGCCAGCAGTTCCGACGCCCGAGCGTCGGTGATGCTTTCCACTTCATCGCCCTTGCGAAGGCTGGCGTTGGTTTCGCCGTCCGTTACATACGGTCCGAACCGGCCGTCCTTGATCACCATCGGCTTCTCACTGACCGAGTCGACGCCCAGCTCCCGCAGCGGCGGCGTCGCCGACGCCTGCCGGCCGCGGCGCTTGGGCTCCGCGTAGATCTTCAGGGCCTCTTCCAGCGTGACCGTGAACATCTGGTCCTCGGTGGCGAGTGACCGCGAATCGGTGCCCTTCTTGAGGTAGGGACCGTACCGGCCGTTCTGGGCGGTGATCTCTTCCTTCGATTCGGGATCGATACCCACCACCCGCGGCAACGACAGCAACTTCAGGGCGTCGTCGAGGGTGACCGTGGCCAAATCCATGGACTTGAGAAGCGAACCGGTTCTCGGCTTGGGACCCGCTGCCTTCTTCGCCGCCTTCTTGGCAGGGGCCTTTTTCGCAGCCGTCTTGGTCTTGGTGGTGCCCTCGGCAGGCTCCGGCTCGGTGACCGGCACCACGGCCGGTTCGGGCTCGGGTTCCGGCTCGGGAAGAATCTCCGTGACGTAAGGGCCGAACCGGCCCTCCTTCGCTACGATCTCGTGCCCGGTCAGTGGATCGACTCCGAGCTTGCGGCCCTCCTGGGGGGTCGAGAACAGCTTCTCGGCGTATTCGGGTGTCAGCTCGTCCGGCGGAAGGTCGTCGGGCAGGTTTGCACGCTGCGAGATGAGGTCGCCCTCGGGGTCGTCCGGGTTGCGAACCATCCGCTCGAGGTAAGGACCGAAGCGTCCGACACGGACATGAACTTCGCGGCCTTCGGCGTCGTCGAAGAGTCGGATGGAGTTGACCTCGCGAGCGTCGATCTCTTCGAGATTGACACCGACCATCTTCTTCAGGCCACCCTCGCGGGCGACGGAACCCTCGGCGCCGTGATCACCGCCGAAGTAGAAACTGCTCAGCCAGTTGCCGCGCTGTTCCCGGCCACCGGCGATTGCGTCGAGGTCGTCCTCCATCCCGGCGGTGAAGTCGAAGTCGACCAGCCGACCGAAGTGCATCTCGAGGAGGCCGATGACGGCGAACGCGACCCAGGACGGCACCAACGCACTACCGCGCTTGTAGACGTATCCACGGTCGAGGATGGTCTTGATGATCGACGAATAGGTGGACGGGCGACCGATGCCCAGCTCTTCGAGGGTCTTGATCAGGCTCGCCTCGGTGTACCGGGCCGGGGGATTGGTGGTGTGGCCGTCCGGATCGAGTTTCGTCGCGGTGACCGCCTGGCCCTCGACGAGCACCGGCAGGCGCGACTCCGCGTCGTCGGACTGGCCGCCGGCTTCTTCGTCGACACTTTCGACGTATGCCTTCAGGAAGCCGGCGAACGTGATGGTGCGGCCCGACGCGGAGAACGTGCATTCTTCGCCCGTACCTGCCGTACCCGAGATCCGCAGGGTGAGCGTGGTGCCGCGGGCATCGGCCATCTGGGACGCCACGGTGCGCTGCCAGATCAATTCGTAGAGCCGGAACTCGTCGGTATCGAGCCGTGAGTGCAGCTGCCCCGGAGTCTGGAAGACGTCGCCCGCAGGACGGATCGCCTCGTGAGCTTCCTGGGCGTTCTTCACCTTGCGGGTGTACTGGCGCGGCGACGCGTGAACGTACTCTGCGCCGTACAACTCGGTGGCCTGCGCACGCGCTGCGGCGATGGCCGATGCAGACAACGTCGTCGAGTCGGTACGCATGTAGGTGATGTAGCCGTTTTCGTACAACCGCTGGGCAATGCGCATCGTCCGCTCCGACGTGAATCGAAGCTTGCGTCCCGCTTCCTGCTGGAGGGTCGACGTCATGAACGGTGGGTAGGGCTTGCGCGTGTACGGCTTGCTCTCCGCGGACGACACGGTGAGGTCGACACCGGCGAGGGATTCGGCGAGCCTCTGTGCACGGGCCTCGTCGAGCACCGTGACCGTGCCGGTCTTCAGCTGGCCGTCCGAGCCGAAATCGCGACCCGACGCGACTCGTGAACCGTCGACACTCACCAGACGGGCCCCGAAGCTGCGCGGGCTCGCGTCGGCGCCTGCGTCGAGGGTGGCCGAGATGTCCCAGTAGGACGCGGACCGGAATGCCATCCGCTCGCGTTCACGCTGAACGATGACACGGGTGGCGACGGACTGCACACGGCCCGCCGACAACTTCGGCATGACCTTCTTCCACAGGACCGGGCTGACCTCGTAACCGTAGAGACGGTCGAGGATGCGCCGAGTTTCCTGCGCGTCGACCAGGTCGGTGTCGAGTTCGCGGGTGTCGTCGGCGGCCGCTCGGATGGCCGGCTCGGTGATCTCGTGGAAGACCATCCGCCGAACCGGAATCTTCGGCTTGAGAGTTTCGAGCAGGTGCCAGGCGATGGCCTCGCCCTCACGGTCGGGGTCGGTGGCGAGGAACAGTTCGTCGGCGTCCTTGAGGAGGCCCTTCAGTTCGGTGACCTTGGACTTCTTCTCCGGACTGACCACATACAGTGGCTCGAAATCATGATCGACATCGACACCGAGTCGGGCCCACGGCTCACCTTTGTACTTGGCCGGAACATCGGCGGCGCCGCGAGGAAGGTCACGAATGTGCCCCACCGACGCCTCGACGACGTAGTTCTTTCCGAGGTAAGGAGCAATCTTGCGGGCCTTGGTCGGCGACTCGACGATCACGAGGCGGCGAGGCTGGCCGGACGCTCCCGCCGCATCCTGCGCACTGCCGTTGTCACCTTTTGCCACCTGTTGCCCGAACCTTCCTGAAGTCGATCGCTGCCACCCGACAGTTGTGCAGACAAACCGTTTATACCGGGTTCGCCTATTACTAGAGTGACATACCGGGGAGCCGTCCTCGCAGATCAGTACTGCCTACGCGGTCCTACATGTGGGGCCAACCGGTACGGTCGTCCATATTTCCGGGTGCTTCGCCGATACTCTCGACGAGTCTGCCGAGCCTACGCCGACCCGATATTCGAAGGCCGGGACCTGACCCGCGCGTGCCTATCAACGTCGGCGCCATACCCGCCCTCATCAAGGCCTGAGCCAGTGGCGCGTGGGTGTCCGGGGCGTGCGAATCGAGTCCGAGAACGAAGCGTTCTCCGTCCGCTTCGCCGTGGCCCGCAGCCAGAGCCCAGAACCGCAGCTGCCTCCCGGACGGCACCCAGCCCGGCGGCACCGCCTTCACCGCGCCCCTCGTCCACTGCTCCGCGAGGGGCCGCAAGTCGACTACCGAAGCGGTGCGCACGAGCGGGCTGCCCTCGTCGCTCCGGGTGATCTCGGCTTCCAGCCCCGCCTCGGCGATCAGCTCGGCGATTCCTTCCGCGCGCCACAGCGCATCCACCACGATGGAAATCCGCGCGCGGCCGCCGCCGGAGACCACCTGGCCCGACGCTGCGAGAAGCCCACCCAGATCCGCAACCGCCGGTGGAAGTGCCTCCGCAGAGAAGAAGGAGAGCTGACTCATCGACCTACCCCCTTCTGCCACGTCACTGTGGCCACCAGCATGGAAAACGAATCGTCCCCCACCGCCTCGGGCGATGGGGGACGATTCGGACGGAATCGCGAGATCCCGCCTATCTGATTTTCGTGTCCACGGAATGGACGGCAGAATCAGACTGCGCGAACGCCGGTTGCCTGGGGGCCCTTGGTGCCCTGGCCGACCTCGAACTCCACGCGCTGGTTCTCCTCGAGGGTGCGGAAACCGCTGCCCTGGATCTCGGAGTAGTGAACGAAGACGTCAGCGGAGCCGTCCTCGGGTGCGATGAAGCCGAAGCCCTTTTCCGCGTTGAACCACTTCACAGTGCCCTGTGCCATGCTTTTCCTTCTCTTTCTAACCACCGGATTCGGCGGACAGCACGTACAGTCCGCCGGGCCGGTTCCGACCGCTGTACTTCTTGATTTCCCCCTCAGGAAAAGCAGAGCACCGCGTTCGCAACATCGATCCTGCGAACGCTCACTCTTTCAAGCCCACGAACACAGAAGCTGCGACCAAGATGTAGTCAACCATGAACTCCGCGAACGCAACAGTCGAAAACGGAACAATTCACACAAAATGTTGATCTTGTAGCGAACAGCCGCGAATGGACGCATCCGGTCGGCACGTGCCGTACCCCCGGAAACATCCTGAGGAGTCGACTCGCTATCATCATATATGCAGGTCGTGGCGGTGTAGAAGCTCCTCGCCCCGCTCCATCGACAGCCCGGAGAGATCAGTGAGCACACCGTTTTCGCCCCGTGACGACAGTGGAAATACTGGCGAAACATACGGTCGCGAGTTGCTCGACAGGGTGCTCGATGGCGTCCCGCCGAGCGAAACGCCATTGACATTCGCCGCCGAAATGCCTGCTCGGACGTCGGCACTGACGGATTGGCCCACGTGGGCGCACCCCTCGGTCGTCTCGGCCCTCCAGCAGAACGGGATCGCCCGCCCGTGGAGCCATCAAACGGCTGCCGCCGATTTTGCCCACCAGGGCACGAACGTGGTGGTGTCGACCGGAACGGCATCGGGAAAGTCGCTCGCCTACCAGCTACCGGTACTCACCACTCTGGCAATGGATCCGCGGGCGACCGCCCTCTACCTGTCACCGACCAAAGCCCTGGGCGCAGACCAGTTGCGGGCGGTGACCTCGATCATCGACGCTACGGACGACCTTCGGGGCGCTTGCCCTTGCATGTTCGACGGTGACACACCGTCGGAGGTGCGTCAGTGGGCGCGCGAGAACTCACGGTGGCTCTTCACCAACCCCGATATGCTGCACATCTCCCTTCTCCGGACCCATCAACGGTGGTCGCACTTCTTCCGCAATCTGGCGTTTGTCGTAATCGACGAATGCCACTCCTACCGTGGTGTCTTCGGCTCCAATGTGGCTCTCGTCCTGCGCCGACTCCGACGCATCGCGGCGCGATACGGGGCCGACCCTGTCTTCATCCTCGCCTCCGCCACCACCGCCGAACCCGGCTCCGCCGCGTCCCGCCTCATCGGGGCCCCGTGCGCCGAGATAGTGGACGACGGGTCGCCCCACGGCCCGCGGACCATCGCCCTCTGGGAGCCACCCCTCATGCGGGAGGTGACGGGAGAGAACGGGAGTCCGGTCCGCAGGCCTGCAGGTTCGGAGGCCGCACGTATCATGGCCACCCTGATGACCGAGGGGGCACGTACTCTCACCTTCGTCCGTTCGCGGCGCGGCGCCGAGCTGACTGCCATGGCCACCAAACGCCTACTCGCGGAGGTCGATCCCGACCTTGCCACACGGGTCGCGTCGTACCGCGCCGGCTACCTGGCCGAAGACAGACGCGAACTCGAGGCAGCCCTCGCCGACGGCACACTGCTCGGTGCGGCAACGACGAACGCGCTCGAACTCGGTGTCGACATCGCCGGACTCGACGCCGTGGTGGTGGCGGGATTTCCCGGGACGGTCGCCTCGTTCTGGCAGCAGGGAGGCCGCTCCGGCCGGCGTGGTGAAGGATCGCTCGTCGTCCTGGTAGCCCGCGACGATCCGCTGGACACCTACCTCGTGCACCACCCGTCCGCACTCTTGGACAAGCCGGTGGAGGCCACCGTCACCGACCCGTCCAATCCGTACGTCCTCGGTCCACAATTGCTCTGCGCAGCAATGGAATTGCCGCTTTCCGATGCCGAAGCAGAAAAATTCGGCGGTCTCGACGTCCTCGCAAAGCTGTCCGAACAGGGCCTGATTCGCAGGCGCGCCCACGGTTGGTTCGTGACTGCGGGAACAAATCCGCATGGCGCACTGGATATCCGGGGTGGAATCGGTACGCAAGTAGCAATAGTGGTGTCGGAAACCGGACGTCTGCTGGGAACCGTCGACACCGGTCGCGCCCCGGCGACCGTCCATCCCGGCGCCGTACACATCCATCAGGGGGAGTCGTATGTCATCGACGAACTCGATCTCGATCAGGGTCTTGCCCTGGTTCACGCCGAGGACCCCGATTGGACGACCTCGGCCCGGGAAACCACCGAGATCACCGTGACGGCTGTGCTGGAGCAGAAACTTTTCGGTGACGTCGAAGTGGCGCTCGCCGAGGTAGAGGTAACGCACCAGGTGATCGGGTACCTGCGCCGACTGCCGTCCGGTGAAGTACTCGACTCGGTGGAGTTGGACATGCCGGAGCAGACCCTCTGTACCCGTGCCGTGATGTACACGATGACCCCGGAGCTGCTCTCCCGAGCCGGTGTCGCGGCCGAACGAGTGCCCGGATCTCTCCACGCCGCTGAGCACGCAGCCATCGGACTCCTGCCCCTGGTCGCGGTGTGCGATCGCGAGGACGTCGGCGGCGTCTCGACGGCGTTGCATGCCGACACCGGCTTGCCCACCGTGTTCGTCTACGACGGACACGCCGGCGGTGCCGGATTCGCCGACCGGGGCCACGCCGAGCTCGCGCGGTGGCTGGGCGCGACCCGGGACGCGATCACTTCCTGCGAGTGCACCTCCGGTTGCCCTTCCTGTGTGTACTCACCGAAATGTGGAAACGGAAACGACCCCCTCGACAAGGACGGTGCTATCCGAGTCCTCGCGGCGGTGCTCGACGCGCTCGGATGAGCGGCCGTCTCATTCCGCAGGTCCGGCCCGAGCCACTGCCCGGGCATCTCGAATGCCCAGCGAGGACAGCAACATCGGGGCCGTGACCGTCACCACCACATCCCAGTCGTCGACTGTGCAGTCGACCACCTCGGCGTGCATCCGCTCCGCCACGGCACGCGCGGCAGCGCACGCGGACTCGCTGCCCCGGTCGAGTCCCACTCCAGCGGCCAGGGCCGCAAGATCCGCCGCGGACTGAGCCCGATGCCGCACCGACACCGCCGAACCGAGGTGCAGCAGAGTCGCCGTTATCACCACCAGCGCCGCGAGCCCGAAACACGCGAGCACTGTGGCGGAACCACGCTCGTCGCGAGCATTCATCGCCCACCCCACCCAGCGGCGGTGGGCTCGCGTACCGCGACCGCTTCCGCCGAGATATGCACGAGCGGAAGGAGCGGACTGCGGGCGCGTACGGTGGCGACGACGAGATCCCCCTCCTCGCGCAACACCACGTCGGCGCCCTCAGGAGCCACCCTCGCCGCTGCGGACATCGCCGACTCCCGATCCCCGCGAGCAGCGAGACGAGCCGCTTCACGGGCCGAGTCGACACAGCGAACATGGAGCGTCGCCGCCGTGATCGCTCCGATGCACAGGACGACCACCACCACGATGGACGCGATTGCGATGGCCGCCTCCACCGTGACCGCCCCCGCATCCGAACGCCGCAGCCCCCTCGACTGTGTCATCAGACCGTGGTACTCAGCGCTTTGTCGATGATATTCGTCAGCGCGGTCACAATGCTGTCACCGGTGACCACCGAATAGAGCACCGCACCGAACGCCGCCGCGGCGATCGTGCCGATTGCGTACTCGGCGGTCGACATCCCCTCCTCCTCGACCGCGAGCAGTGTCAGGCGAGCCGTCAGAGCACGCATCGTGTTTACCATCATGTTTCCCCCTTGTTGTACCGGCGCAGTGGATCTGCACCGGGAGTGCGAAGTTAGAGCAGTCCGCCATCGAGAACCCGGGAGGCGAGACCGACGACGACGGGAATGATCCCGAGGCAGATGAAGGCAGGCAGGAAGCACAGACCCAGCGGACCGCTGATCAGCACACCGGCGCGTTCGGCCGAAGCCGCCGCCGAATCCTCGGCCTGGGAGCGACTTTCTGTAGCCAACTCGGTCATCGAGCCTGCCAACGACGATCCTGACCTGGCCGAGCGTCGAGCCATTCGGGCAAGTGATTCAGTGGCCGGATCCGACGCCGCCGACTCCCATGCGGTGGCCGCGTCCGCTCCCAGGGACAGTAGATCCGCCGCTCGGCGCAACGACTCCGACAGCGGTGCTGGAGCCGTGAGCGACACCGCCTCGGCAGCGACCGCGACAGGGAGCCCCGAGCGTAGGCACGCGGCCAGCAGGTCGAAGGTGGCAGCGACGGCGAGCGGGTCCTCGCGCCGGTGTAGATCCTCGCCGTCGTTCTGCACGACCTGGCCACGCTCGCCTTGCAGGCGCGCCCGTGAAGGCCGGCGACCCGGAAGGATGAGAAGTGCTCCGGCCATGAGCGACAGCGTGATCCAGGTCATTGTGTTACCTGCGCGGTGATGCGATCGGTCCACAGCAGTCCCGCACACACCAAGCCCGTCCCCAGCACGGCCAGACCACCGCCCAGTCCGCCGCCGAGCAACACTTCGAGTGGCGCAGCACCCATCATGTGGCCGAGGCCGATGCCCAGGACCGGAAGAGCAGCCAGCACGCTCGCCGTTGCCCTCGCGCCCGCCAGCCCCGCCTCGGTGCGCCCACGAAATCGCCGTCGACCGAGCAGATCAGCGCGCGCCGCCTCGAGTAACTCGGCGAGCGCAAGACCGTGCTTCTCCGCGACGTCCCAGATGTCGGCAATGCGCGCCAGCTCCACTCCGACTCGGGAGTCGTTGATACGCAGTCCATCCGCTGCGGTACCCCCGAGACGCGCGCGTGCCGATGCGGACCGGAAGGCCACCGACACGACACCGGAACCCTCGTCTGCGGCCGTGTCACACGCCGTCGCAGGATGAGCACCGACGCGAAGTTCGGCAGTCACCACCTCGAGACTCGACAGGATCACGCGCAGGTCGGCATCTCTCGCCCGAGCCGCTCGCCGCCGCACATATCTGAAACGAACTGTGGCGCACGCAATCATCGCCGCGAGTACGACGGCGACACCGCCCAGTTCGTAGGAAACGGGAAGGACGAGGAGAGCAGCCGGAATTATGCCGGACACCCTGGCGCGCCTCCGCGGTGGCCGTCGCCCGACAACCGCGAGCAACCGAGTACGGGACAACGCCGAGGGCATCGCGAGGACAGCGCCGGCCAGCACCACGAGACTTGCGATCACGTCGCCACCACACGTTCGGCAGAT
The DNA here is from genome assembly GCF_009859915.1 of Rhodococcus sp. WAY2. NCBI lineage: Bacteria > Bacillati > Actinomycetota > Actinomycetes > Mycobacteriales > Nocardiaceae > Rhodococcus > Rhodococcus sp. WAY2. The sequence goes on along the minus strand of NZ_CP046572.1, from coordinate 709,948 downwards.
TCTTCTCCGATGCGGCGGGCGCAGAGTTGCTGCAGGACCGCGGCGCCCGCGTCCGACCCGGTGCCGAAAGTCCAAGCCGGGACGATGGAGACGTATCCCCGGTCGTCACTGGTGACCACACCGATCTGCATCAGCTTCCGAGTTCCATTCGAGGACCGATGCACGTGCAAGATCACTTGGACCGCAGCGGCCAGCTGACTGTGCAGGGCGCTGCGGTCCATTCCGCCCAGCGCGGCGAGGGCTTCGAGCCGGGCGGGCACTTCCTCGGGCGAGTTGGCATGGACGGTTCCCGCACCGCCGTCGTGGCCGGTATTGAGAGCCGTGAGAAGGTCGACGACCTCCGCGCCGCGCACCTCCCCCACAACTATTCGATCAGGACGCATGCGCAGGGACTGGCGCACCAGATCCCGGACGGTCACCTCGCCGACTCCTTCGACGTTGGCCGCCCGCGCCACCAGCCGGACCACGTGCGGATGTCTGGGCGCCAGCTCGGCGGCGTCTTCGACACAGATGATGCGTTCGGCCGGATCGACGGCGCCGAGCAGCGCGGCGAGCAGCGTGGTCTTTCCGGCGCCCGTGCCCCCGGTGACCAGAAAGGCCAGCCGCGCGCGCACCACTGTTCCGAGCAGCGCGTGGGCTTCTTCGGTGAGCGCACCGCCCGACAGCAGCGCGTCGAGGCCCTGAGTGGCCGGCCGCAGCACACGCAGCGACAGGCAGGTTCCACCGTGCGCCACGGGGGCGAGCACTGCGTGGAGCCGCACTCCGAACGAGCCATTGCCCACCCCGCGCAGGCGCCCGTCGACCCAGGGCTGCGCGTCGTCGAGCCGGCGACCGGCTGACAGGGCGAGGCGTTGAGCGAGTCTGCGTACCGCCGCCTCGTCGGCGAATCGTACGTCGGTGCGTTCGAGACCGCGACCCTGATCGACCCACACCTCGTCGGGAGCAGTGACGAGGACATCCGCGACGCCGGGACGCGTGAGCAGGGACTCGAGGGGACCGGCACCCGTCAGCTCGGTCATCAGCACGCGCAACGCACCGAGAAGATCCGTGTCACCCAGCACACCACCGGACTCGGTCCGGATGGCGGCAGCGACCGTTGCCGGGGTCGGCTCCCCCGAGGTGTGGGCGAGGCGTTCGCGGACCCGGTCGAGGAGGTCGGGCGTGACGAGGGAACTCACGCCGCCCACTCCCGCGAACGCGGCCTCTCGGCCGCCGTCTCGAGGATCGCCGATGCCGCAGCGATGAGCGCTGAGCGCCGGCCGGGCTTCAAGCCGCCGTGTTCGAGCATTGCGGTGAGGGAGCGCTCGGCGCGCATGGACGCGATCAGAGGCAGTTCGAGCACCTCCGCCACATCCGCGCCCCGCAGACCTCCCGGCGCCGGGCCGCGCACCACGACACCCTGGTTCGGGTTTCGCTCGGCAATCCACTGCGCGACCTTGCCGGCAGCGATGCAGGCACGGACGGTCGCCGGCACGACGAGGACTACGAGGTCTGCCAGTTCGAGGACCGTTTCGGTGACCGGTCCGGGAAATCTCGACGCGTCACATACGACGAGATTCCCGGCGTACCGACTCGCCTCGATCACCGCGCGTGCCGCTGCCTGCGTGGGCCCCGAGCTTCCGTGGCCGCTGCGACTGCAGGACAGAACCCGTAAGTGCTCGCCGCGTGCGGGGAGCGCGTCTCGGAGTGCGTCGGACGAAATCCGTCCACCCTCGATCGACAGGCCCGACCACCTCAGGCCGGGAACGTCCTCGAGACCGAGGAGCACGTCCAGACCCGACCCCCACGCGTCGGTGTCCACCAGCAGTGTCGTTTCCGCTTGTGCACCGGTGGCGGCACACAGGGCTACCGCCGTTGCCATGGTGGACGCACCGGCACCACCGCAGCCTCCGACGACAGCGACGACGCTGCCGTCCGCCTCCGGCTTCTGAGGCTGCTCACCGAGCACCGTGACCAGAGTGGCTTCGTCTTCCGGTACCGCGAGGACGTGCTCCGCACCGATCGCGGTCGCGATTCGCCATTCGTCGATCCCCGGCGTTCCGTCACACAGCAACACCACCCGACGTCGGCGAGGGAGGCGGTGACACGCGATGGCGGCCCGGGTGTCGAGTACGACGAGGGGAGCATTCCCCCAGGTGTGGTGCGCATCGGCGACCTCGGCTTCGTCGATCCTGCGGTCCGCCGCGGCGGCGACCCGCCGAATGCTGTGCAGCAGTGCAGGGTCTCCGATCAGAACCAGCACTTCGCCACCGATGTCCGTGTCCATGCAGTGAGCGTGCCCGGCACCGCATATGCGCGAAAGGGGCACGGAACGATCTGTGGACAACTTCGACCCTGTGGATAGAAATAGGTACGTCCGTACCATTTTGAGGTATGGACATATCAGAGAATCCTGGCCGCATCTGCCGCGAAAGCCATACCTGCTACAGACAGAGGACGACCCTCGCCAGGGGGGGAGGAGGCGAGGGTCGTCGGCGTTCAGCCCCGGGGGGTCGGGCTGAACATGTCCGAATCAAATCCGGACATCTTTGATAGTACACCTCCCTGGATGTGTATTTGCAAGTTCAACTGTCGAACGATTGTGCCGTGTCGCACGAATGTTTCGAGGCCACTCGCGGTGGCGTCCGGAACGCAGCTTCCCTCCCGAACAGCGCATATCCTGGCAGCTGTGACCGTGAAGCCACAGATAAGTGCAAAGACAGGTCGACACACCGAGACGGGTCGAGTGGCCGCATTTTTCGACCTCGACAAAACGATCATCGCCAAATCGAGCACCCTCGCGTTCAGCAGGCCCTTCTTCGACCAAGGTCTCATCAACCGGCGGTCCGTCCTCAAGAGCAGCTACGCCCAGTTTCTGTTCCTTCTGTCCGGGGCCGACCACGATCAGATGGAGCGCATGCGTGCCTACCTGACGAGCATGTGCACGGGGTGGAATGTGGAACAGGTCCGGGCCGTCGTCGCCGAGACACTGCACGACATCGTCGACCCCCTCGTGTTCGCCGAGGCCGCCGACCTCATGGCGGATCACAAGCTGCGGGGCCACGACGTGGTCGTGGTGTCGGCGTCGGGCGAGGAGGTGGTGACACCGATCGCCGAAGCGTTGGGAGCTACCCGCAGCATCGCCACGCGCATGGCCGTGAAGGAAGGGCTCTACACGGGCGAGGTGGAGTTCTACTGCTACGGCGAAGGAAAAGTGGAAGCCATCGTCGAACTGGCCGAGAAGAACGGCTACGACCTGTCGTCCTGTTATGCCTATTCCGACTCCGTCACCGACCTCCCCATGTTGACGTCAGTGGGGCACCCGACCGCGGTCAATCCCGACCGTGCCCTACGAAAAGTAGCGTCCGGAAACGGTTGGCCCATACTGACTTTCTCCAATCCGGTGTCCCTCCGAGCACGCCTCCAGTCCCCGTCGGCGACGACGGTCGCCACCACCGCAGCGGTCAGCATCGGCGCCCTCGTCGCTGGCGCATTCACCTACGGAGTAATGCGCCGCAAGCGCTGACGGGTGACAACACCCGACACGGCCACAAACCGAATTTGACACTTGCTGTGAGGTGGGTCACGGGGTACAAAGGAGTTACGGAAGAACGGAAGGCCAAGATCGACCCGGAAGAGAAGGATCGATCTCCCGACCGCGATTCCCGGCACGGGCACTAGGTACCCACGCGGAGCACAAGCCACTATAAGGGCAGAAGCGTTGTGGGCCTGCGAGACTCGCGTTTCATCGGCAAGGACCCTGCACCGGTTGCAGGGACGACCCGACGATCGTCGAACTCTCGCCGAGGCCACCCACACAACCCACCGAGCACGCTTGGTAACCGGTAGTCCGCGCTGACGGGCGGCGAAGTCGACGAGAGTCGGCAGCGCCGCCCGTTTCGTGTGACGCTCGCGTCAGGTCGCTGCCGCCTCGGCGATGGACATCGCCTCCCGCGCACCTGCCTCCAGCGCCCCACAGCACAGAATCACCCAGCTGCCGACCCCCTCCGCGGCACCGGATGCGAAGGCGCCGATCCCGTTGCGGTACGCCTGCTGGCGGCGAAACCAGCTCACTTCCGGCACACCGAGGTTGTGGGGGTCGAGGCCGCTGGACACGCACACCAACCGTGATGCCGCTCGGGCGACGACACCGTCGCCGACACCGAAGGGCTTCAACGCCAACAGTTCGCCGTGCACCACCGCGGCAAGGACCGGTGCCGGTGCCGTTGTCTCTCCGGTGACGAGTTGCGCGAGACCATCCAACCGCTCGGCCACCCCGGCGGCCGGGCGGGGCCTGCCCAGCAGCTCCGGATCCTCCACGAGGTCTGCGGCGGCGAGGAGGTGAAGCCTCGCCAGCGCTTGCAGCGGAGCGCGCTGCCACGTCGACTGCAGTAGACCCAGCGCATCCCCGTCGAGCGCCTGACCGACACGCAGTGCACCCGACAGGATCGGATCCGCGACCTCGCCCGGCGCCGGCAGTTCCGTGCGTCCACCGTCGAGTGAGGCCGACGCGCGAGCAGCCCGGACGGCTGCCTCCGCCGCCGTGGTCGGCCAACCACGGCGGTTGGTCTTGTGGCGATGCACCTCCCCGAGCGCGTCGCGCGCACGGTCGGCGGCGTCGCGGACACCGGGAAGGTCGACGAGGGGTTGCAACGGGTCACTCACGTCTGAGAACGCTACCCGGCACCGAGTCGTCCTCAGGCGCCGAGCCGGATCGATCCACCCGGGATGGCCGCGAGCAGTTTCCGCGTATAGGCCGCCTTGGGCGAGCGAAACACCTCGTCGGTAGTGGCCTTCTCTACGATGGCGCCCGCCGACATGACCACGACGTCGTCGGCGATCTGCCGCACCACCGCGAGGTCGTGAGTAATAAACAGGTACGTCAACCCCAGTTCTGCCTGCAGGTCGTTGAGCAGGGTGAGGATCTGATCCTGTACCAGCACGTCCAGCGCCGACACCGCCTCGTCACACACCACCATCTCGGGTTGCAGCGCCAGCGCACGGGCGATCGCCACACGCTGGCGCTGCCCGCCGGAAAGCTCGTTCGGGAATCTCCGCATCACCGACGCAGGCAACGCGACCTTGTCCAGCAGGTCCCGCACCCGGGCCTCCCGCTCCTTGCGGGTACCCACCTTGTGCGTGCGCAGAGGTTCTTCGATGGTGCGGAAGATGGAGTACATCGGGTCGAGGGTGCCGTACGGATTCTGGAAGATGGGTTGTACGCGGCGCCGGAAAGCCAGCGTCTCCCTCCGGTCGAGTGTCGCGACATCCTTACCGTCGAAGACCACGTGCCCCGACGTCGGGGCCAACAGTCCGAGCACCATGTGCGCCACGGTCGACTTGCCCGACCCGGACTCACCGACGAGTGCGGTCGTCGTTCCCCGGCGGACCGCGAACGAGACGTCGTCGACGGCCTTGAACTCGGTGGATCTCCGTAAGCCGTGACGGATGGTGAAGACTTTGTTCAGTCGGGTCACCACCACCACATCATCGGTGACCTCACCGAACTCGCCCTCGAGCGCACTGTGCTGCTCCGCCTCACCGACCACCTCGAGTGCCTGATCCCGGATGTCGGCCCGCGCGAGCGAAGAGCTGCGTCGCTGGGAGGCCAGCGAGGGCGCTGCGGTGACGAGTCTCTGCGTATAGGGGTGTTGCGGGCGCTGCAGGATCTCGAGGGCGGGCCCGGACTCCACGACGCGGCCCTTGCTCATCACCACGAGATGCTCCGCCCGCTCGGCCGCGAGACCGAGGTCGTGGGTGATGAGAAGTACTGCCGTCCCCAGCTCACTGGTGAGCCCGTCCAGGTGATCGAGTATCTGTCGCTGGACGGTGACGTCGAGGGCAGACGTCGGTTCGTCGGCGATGAGCAACTGCGGGCGGGCCGACAGTCCGATGGCGATGAGCGCCCGCTGTCGCATGCCACCCGAGAACTCGTGTGGATACTGCCCCAACCGGTCTTCGGCATCGGCGAGCCCGGCCTCTTCGAGGAGTTCGGCCGCGCGGATCCTCGCGGCCTTCCCCTGCGCGATCCCGTTGGCCGACAGTGCTTCCCGGATCTGGAAGCCCACTTTCCACACCGGATTGAGGTTGGACATCGGGTCCTGCGGAACGAGGCCGATCTTCTGTCCACGCAAGGCGACGAAGTCTCGCTCCGGGGCACCCGCCAGGTCACGTCCTGCGAAGAGAATCCGGCCGCCGGTGACCTTCCCCGCACCGGGCAGCAGATCGATGACGGCGTGCGCAATCGTGGACTTTCCCGACCCCGACTCACCGACGATCGCCACCGTCTGCCCTGGATACACGGTGAGACTCACCCCCCGCACCGCCGGAACCGAACCCGAACGGGACGCGAAGGTGACCTCCAGGTCTCGGATATCGAGCAGCGGCGCCTCGTCGGCCGTAGCCATCGGTCCCGTGGTTTCGTTCGGGGACATCACGCTCACCGCTTCCGCGCCCTGGGGTCGAGCGCATCCCGGAGAGCGTCGCCCATCATGATGAAGCCGAGCACCGTAATCGCCAGCGCGGCAGCCGGGTAGAACAAAATTGCCGACCCTTGACGGAGTGTCACCTGCGCAGTGCTGATATCCCCGCCCCATGAGATCTCGGAGGACGGGAGGCCGATACCCAGGAACGACAGCGTCGCCTCGGCCACGATGTAGACACCCAGCGAGATGGTCGCGATGACAATGATCGGCGCCAGGGAATTCGGCAGGATATGACGCAGCAGCGTCCGGAAGTTCGAGACGCCGAGCGCCCTCGACGCCATGACATAGTCGTTGTTCTTGGCCGAGAGGACCGCCCCGCGAGCGATTCTCGCCATCTGGGGCCAGCCGAAGAGGGCGAGTACGACGATCAGCGTCCAGATACTGCGATTCGCGAACAACTGCATGAGAACGATAGCAGCGAGAATGAGCGGGACACCGAAGAAGATGTCGGCTACCCGCGACAGCAACGAATCGGCCCAGCCTCCGTAATATCCGGCGAGGGAGCCGAATACGACGCCGACAAGTAAGACGATCGTGGTGACCCCCACGCCGACCAGCACCGACGCGCGGGCCCCGTAGATGGTGCGGGAATAGATGTCACATCCCTGCTTGTCGAAACCGAACCAGTGGCCCGAGGACGGGCCGCGCATGCTGAACGCAAGGTCGCAGAACCGTGGGTCGGTGCCGGTGAACAGGCTCGGGAAGGCGGCTACGGCGATGACGACGAGAATGATGACGGACGCGACGACGAACAGGGGACGTCGGCGCAGATCGCGCCAGGCATCCGACCACACACTCGTGGGCGGCTGATCGAGGGACACGGTGTCGGTCTCCCCCGGCGGCGCGACCTCCTCGGGAGCGACGAAGTGTGATTGGCGAATCTTCCGGTCTCCGGTCTGGGGCGACTCGTCGTTGACCACTTTCTCAGACATAACGGATCCTCGGATCGAGTGCGGCGTACAGGAGATCGACGATCAGGTTGGCCAGCAGGTAGATGACGATCAAGACGGTGACGAACGAAACGACCGTGGGCGCCTCCCCCCGGGTGACCGCCTGGTAAATCGTGCCGCCGACTCCGTTGATGTTGAAGATGCCCTCGGTGACGATCGCCCCACCCATCAAGGTGGCGAGGTCGGCACCCAGGAAGGTCACGACGGGGATGAGCGAGTTCCGCAATACATGCACCTGCACGACTCTGCGCCGCGAAAGCCCCTTGGCGGTGGCTGTTCTCACGTAGTCGGCCGTCAGATTCTCGGCCACCGAGGTGCGGGTGAGCCGCAGCACGTACGCGAAAGACACCGACCCGAGGACGAAGGCCGGGAGCAGAAGATTGACGAAGCTGGTATTGCCCCCCACCGTCGGCGGTACCCATCCCCACTTCACCCCGATGAAGAACTGGGCAAGGAACCCGATGACGAAGATCGGGACCGCGATGATCACGAGGCTGACCAGCAACACGGTGCTGTCGAAGAGGCCGCCCTTGTGCAGTCCCGCAAACAGCCCGAACCCGATTCCGAAGAGCCCTTCGATGGCAAGTGCCATCAGAGACAGCTTGATGGTGATCGGAAACGCCTGCGCCAGAACCTCACTGACCGGACGACCCGAGAAGGATGTGCCGAAGTCGAGCGTGAAGATGCCTTCGAGATAGAGGAAGTACTGCATCAGGAACGGTTGATCGAGGTGGTACCGGGCGCGGAGTTGGGCTGTGACGGCGGGACTCAGCGCCTTGTCGCCGGCGAGCGCGGCGATCGGGTCACCGGGCAGGAGAAACACCATCGCGTAGATCAGGAAGGTCGACCCGAGGAACACAGGAATCATCTGGAGCACACGGCGGCCGATGTACCAGAGCATCGGGTCCCTTCCTCTCCGCAGGCCGGTGACGGCGGAGGCTCGCCCCACCCCGTCGGCGACTCCGGTGTCAGTTCTTCTCGATGTCCGAATACATCGGGATACCCTTCCAGTCGATCGTCACGTTCGACACGTTCTCCGACCAGCCGCTCGCGGCATTGCGGTACCACGTGGGAACAGCGGGAAGATCCCTCAATAGAACTTCCTGCGCCTCGTCGAGCAAATCCTGAGCCTTGCCCGGATCGACCTCGCCGGCCGATGCGCGCAGCAGCCGGTCGAACTCCGGATTGGAGTAGTCGCCGTCGTTCGAGCTGCCGCCTGTCTGGTAGTTCTGCGCGAGGAAGCCGTACTGCTGGGGGTAGTCGCCCTGCCATCCCGAACGGAATGCGGACGGGATCGTGCGGTTGGTGGCCTCGGTCCGGATTTGAGCGAAGGTCGGATATTCCTTGCCCTTCGCGTCGATGCCCAGCGTGTTGCGGATGCTGTTGGCCGTGGCATCGACCCATTCCCTGTGCCCGCCGTCGCCGTTGTACGCGATCTCGAAACTGCCGGTCCACGGCGCAATGGCGTCGGCCTGCGCCCACAGTCTTTTCGCAGCCTCGGGGTCGAACTTCAGATTGCCGTTACCGGCGAGCGAATCCGACCAACCCTCGATGGCGGGACTGGTGAAGTCGAGAGCCGGAGTACGGGTGTTGTTGTAGATCTGTTCCGTGATCTGGTCGCGGTTGATCGCCATCGAGATGGCCTGACGACGGAGGGTGCCTTCCTCACCACTGAAGTGCGGCAGACGCCCCGGAATGGTGAAGGTCTCGATGGTCGCGGACGGCTGGTTCACGGTGCGACCCGGCAGATCCGACTCGAAGGTGGTGACTGCGCTCGGCGGAACCTGGTCGAGAACATCGACGTTGCCGGCCAGCAGATCGGTGTAGGCGGTGTCGAGGCTGTTGTACATGATGAAGTCGACACCGTCGTTCTTCGGCTTCCGATTGCCGTCGTAATCGGGGTTGGTGACGGTGTCGATCCGCACGTTGTGCTGCCAAGCACCGGGTCCGGCCAGCTTGTACGGCCCGTTTCCGACCGGGTTCTCGCCGAACGCTGCCATGTCATCGAACGCCACCTGGGGCAGGGGGAAGTACGCGGCGAATCCGAGTCGATCAGGGAACGCCGACTCCGGTTGCTTCAGCTCGATCGTGAAGGTGGTGTCGTCCACCACCTTCAGTCCGGACATCGTCTGGGCCGTCGGGTTCTCGGCCGCCACCTCGTCGTAGCCCTGGATCGGGTCGAAGAAGGATGCCTGGAGCTGCGCATTGGTGGACAGCGCGCCGTAGTTCCATGCGTCGACGAACGACGATGCCGTGACGGGTGACCCGTCCGTGAAGGTCCAGCCGTCCTTCAGCGTCACGGTGAATGTCTTACCGTCCGTGGTGTCGATGGACTCGGCCACTTCGTTGGTAATTGCACCGTGGGCGTCGTACGAGACGAGGCCGGCGAACAGGGCATCGATGACACGGCCGCCCTGGTTCTCACTCGTATTGGTGGGGATCAGAGGATTCTGCGGCTCACCCGCCCAAGCATTGACGATCCCGCTTCCTCCTCCGCCCGAGGATTCACCGGAAGAGCAGGCGGACAGCATTCCCGCTGCAATGCCCACCGCCAGAACAGCAGTTGCCACGCGTGTCCTACGCACAACGGTCCTCCAGCCCCGGTGGAATGATGGGACGACGATAGTCACGTTACGGCTCCGCGGGGCCGGAGACGCAGAATCTCGTCGAAATGCCGTCTCGGCGAATCTTCGACCGGGACAGTTCGACCGTTCGGCCGCCGAGGAATACCGTCCGGCGCGCCGAAAGGACCGATCGTCGCAGAACACGGGCATGCAACCTCGTGCAACGGTGCGCTCCCGAGCCCTTGTGACTACCCTCACACGTGCTAGAACTGCCGTTTTCGAGACTGGAAAGAAGGCCGGGCCACAATGACCAGTGCAGCACAGGCGAACGGATCGACGGAGAAATCCGCACAGCCGGATGCCGTCCCGCAGGTGTACCCGCCGAGCCCCGAGTTCACCGCGACCGCGAACGCCGGACCCGAACTCCAGGCCGAGGCAGATGCCGATCGACTCGCATTCTGGGCGAAACAGGCGCAACGACTGCACTGGCACGCACCATTCACCGAAGTCCTCGACTGGTCAAATGCCCCCGTGGCGAAGTGGTTCGTCGGCGGCCGGCTCAACGTCGCATTCAACTGCGTCGACCGCCACGTCCTCGAAGGCAACGGCGACCGCGTCGCCATCCACTTCGAGGGCGAACCCGGCGACACCCGCGACCTCACCTACCACGACCTCCTCACCGAAGTGAGCAAGGCGGCCAACACCTTCAGCGACCTCGGACTGGTCCCCGGCGACCGCGTCGCCATCTACATGCCGATGATCCCCGAGGCCATCGTCACCATGCTCGCCTGTGCACGCCTGGGCCTGACCCATTCCGTCGTCTTCGCCGGTTTCTCCGCCAGCGCCCTGCGCTCCCGCATCGACGACGCCGAAGCCAAACTCGTCGTCACCGTCGACGGCCAATGGCGCCGAGGCCAGGCGGCCCCCCTCAAACCCTCGGTCGACGACGCTGTCGACGGCGCCGAATCCGTCAGGAACGTGCTCGTCGTCAAACGCACCGGCATCGACGTCGATATGGCCCAGGGCCGGGACCTGTGGTGGCACGACACCGTCGAGAAAGCCTCCGACACCCACGAGCCGAAGCCGTTCGACTCCGAACATCCCCTGTTCATCCTCTACACCTCCGGCACCACCGGAAAGCCCAAGGGCATCATCCACACCTCCGGCGGCTACCTCACCCAGGCCTCCTACACCCACCACAACGTCTTCGACCACAAAGTCGGACAGGACGTGTACTGGTGCACCGCCGACATCGGCTGGGTCACCGGGCACAGCTACATCGTCTACGGACCGCTGTCCAACGGCGTCACCCAGGTGGTCTACGAAGGCACCCCGAACTCCCCCGACGAGCACCGCCACTTCCAGATCATCGAAAAGTACGGTGTCAGCATCTACTACACCGCTCCCACCCTGGTGCGTACCTTCATGAAGTGGGGCCGGGAGATCCCCGACGCCCACGACCTGTCCTCGATCCGGCTCCTCGGCAGCGTCGGCGAACCCATCAACCCCGAGGCGTGGAAGTGGTTCCGTGAGGTGATCGGCGGAAACACGGCACCGATCGTCGACACCTGGTGGCAGACCGAGACCGGGGCGATCATGATCTCGCCGCTCCCCGGCATCACCGCCACCAAACCCGGATCCGCCATGGCACCGCTGCCCGGCATCTCCGCCAAGATCGTCGACGACGACGCCAAGGAACTCGGCAACGGCGAATCCGGCTACCTGGTGCTCGACAAGCCGTGGCCGGCGATGCTGCGCGGTATCTGGGGCGACATGGACCGCTACCGCGACACCTACTGGTCCCGCTACCCCGATCAGGGCTGGTACTTCGCCGGTGACGGCGCCAAGTACGACGAAGACGGCGCCCTGTGGGTCCTCGGCCGCGTCGACGACGTCATGAACGTTTCCGGCCACCGCATCTCCACCTCCGAGGTCGAATCCGCCCTCGTCGGACACCACGGAGTCGCCGAAGCCGCCGTCGTCGGAGCCGCCGACGAGACCACCGGCCAGGGCATCGTCGCGTTCGTCATCCTCCGCGAAGGTGTCGAGAACACCGGCGACGACCTGATCGCCGAACTCAAAGCCGAGGTCGCGCGAGAAATCAGCCCCATCGCGAAGCCGCGGCAGATCACCGTCGTCCCGGAACTACCCAAGACCCGCTCCGGCAAAATCATGCGTCGACTACTCAAGGACATCGCCGAAGGCCGCGACCTCGGCGACACCTCCACCCTCGTCGACCCCAAGGTCTTCGACGCCATCCGCGGCAAGTAGGGCGCTTCGCGCCCCGTGCGCCTTTTTGGGCTCTACTGCTGTGATCGTGGGTGGAGTTCGGTGCGGGTGAGGGCGCACGCCGTTGTCCCAGTAGCGTTCTGGCTTGTCTAGGGTCAGTCGGCTACATATGTGGGGAACGGCGTGCGCGAAGCCAGGATATGGCGTCAGGTGTTGGGTGTCGAAAAGACGGTGATCGAGGGCGTCGATTTCGACGACACGGCCGGGGCGGTGATCGTCGCGGTCCGGCCGCAGGCCCGGGCCCGGTCCCGGTGCGGGGTGTGTGGTCGTCGGAGCCCCGGTTACGACGGTGGCACCGGTCGGCGGCGGTGGCGCGGCCCGGACTGCGGCCTGGTCCGCACCTTCGTCGAGGCCGACGCACCGCGGGTGTGCTGCCGCGAACACGGAGTCACGGTGGCCGCGGTGCCCTGGGCCCGGCACCGGGCCGGGCACACCTACGCGTTCGACCAGACGGTGGCGTGGCTCGCCACCCATACCTCGAAGGCCGCGACGTGTGAGTTGATGCGCACCGCGTGGCGCACGGTCGGGACGATCGTGGACCGGGTGTGGGCCGACACCACACCCGCCCGGGACCCGCTGGCGGGGCTGCGGCGGATCGGGATCGACGAGATCTCGTACAAGAAGGGCCACAAGTATCTGACGGTCGTCGTCGACCACGACTCCGGCCGGCTGGTGTGGGCGGCCCCGGGCCGTGACGCGGCGACCCTGTCCGGGTTCTTCGACCTGCTCGGGCCCGAACGGTGCGCGAAGATCACCCACGTCACCTCGGACGCGGCCGGATGGATCGGGTCGGTGGTGACCCGGTTCTGCCCGGATGCGGTGCGCTGCGCGGATCCGTTCCATGTGGTCGCCTGGGCCACCGAGGCCCTCGACACGGTGCGGCGGGCGGCGTGGAACCGGGCACGGTCCACCGAGAACGCCTCCCGCGGCGGTGGGTGGAAACCGCGGCGTCGCCCGAAGGCCGGCCCGGCTCGGTCGGTCAAACGCAGCCGGTGGGCGTTGCTGAAGAACCCGGACGCCCTCACCGCGCAGCAGCAGGCGGTGCTGCGGTGGATCGAACTCCACGATCCGGTCCTGCACCGCGGCTACCGGCTCAAGGAGAGTTTGCGGTTGATCTTCCAGCTCCCGGTCGAGCAGGCCGCTGCCGAACTCGACCGCTGGATCGACTGGGCCCGGCGGTGCCGGATCCCGGCGTTCGTCGCGTTGCAGAAAAGCATCCTCGTCCACAGACCCGCGATCCTCGCCGCCATCGAGCACGGGCTCTCGAACGGTCGGATCGAATCGGTCAATACCAAGATTCGCCTCATCACCCGCCGCGGATTCGGGTTCCACACCCCCGAGGCCGTCATCGCACTCGCGATGCTCAGCCTCGGGGGCGCCCGCCCACAATTACCCGGCCGAATCCACCCACGAATGAGTCAGTAGAGCCCCTTTTTGGTAGCTCCCACTACCAGAAAGGCGCACGGGCGGCGGAGCCGCTTACACCCGGGCAGCCCACTGACCGCTAGCCTTCTCGTAGCGAATCTCGCAAACGCGGGAATCGGTGACGGCAGCACGGCCGACGCGATGAAGGTCGGGCTGCTCGTGACATCGTCGGCAGTTACTGTGACGACGGTGTCGGGCACACATGGCCACAACGAAGACTCGGACGTGCAAGAGCTACCTGGAGGGGTCGACAAGTGAGCATCACTCACGGCAAGGGAGACAGCCCGCGTTACACGGGAGACGGGGTGCCGAACACGGTGTCGTCGATCCCGCTCACCGACGCGGACATTTCACCGTCCGGCGAGGTGACCATCGGCACACTGGTCAAGCACGCAACCGCGCAGGTCTCCACGCTCGTGCGCGCCGAGGTGGAGCTCGCGAAGGCCGAGGTGACCGGCGAGGTCAAGAAGGGTCTGCAGGGCAGTCTGTTCTTCATTCTCGCGTTCACCGTGCTGCTGTTCAGCTCGTTCTTCTTCTTCTTTTTCCTCGCCGAACTCCTCGACGTCTGGATTGCACGCTGGCTGGCCTTCCTCATCGTCTTCCTGATCATGGTCGTCGTCACGGCGATTCTGGGTCTGCTCGGCTATCTGCGGGTCCGCAAACTACGTGCACCGGAAAAGACGATCGATTCCCTCAAGCAGGCCAGATCCGTGCTCCCGACGTCGTACTCCGATGCGGAGGCCCACCTCGCGTCTCCCAGCGGACGACACGCACGATAGTTCCGTCCGGTGGCACCACCCGATCCGTCAACCGTCCGTTTCGACGGCCCGTGGATTCACCGTGACATCCATGCCAACGGAATCCGTTTCCACACCGTCGAGGTCGGCGCATCCGCCCCGGATGCGCCGCTCGTCGTCCTGCTGCACGGATTCGCGGACTTCTGGTGGTCGTGGCGACATCAGCTGATCGCCTTGTCCGACGAGGGTGTCCGCGCCGTGGCCGTCGACCTCCGCGGTTACGGCGACTCCGACAAACCTCCCCGCGGCTATGACGGCTGGACCCTGGCCGGTGACATCGCGGGCCTGATCCGGGCGATGGGCTACAGCGAGGCCACGCTGGTGGGGCACGCCGACGGCGGCTTGGTCTGCTGGGCTACCGCGGTGCTCCACGCGCGTCTGGTGCGGTCGATCGCACTGATCAGCTCCCCACACCCGATCGCCCTGAAGCAGGCGGTTCTCCGCGACCGTCACCAGCGCAAGGCCGTTCTGCCCCCGTTCGTGTCCTACCAGTTGCCGTGGCGGCCCGAACGGCGGCTCACGCGTGACGGTGGGGCCGAAGTCGAGCGTGTGATCGTCGAACGGTCGGGGCCGGCGTGGCCGAAGTCTCCGGAATTCGACCTCGTGATGTCCCGGATGCGGTCGGCGATCCAGATTCCCGGCACCGCGCACTGCACGCTGGAATATCAGCGATGGGCGTTCCGTAGCCAGTTCCGCCCGGACGGCCGCCGGTTCATGGCCTCGATGGATCAAACGCTGCGGATACCCGTACTCCACCTCCACGGTGACCTCGACCCCTACGTGCTCGCCGACACCGTGCGGCGCAGCCGTCGCTTCGCCCCCGCACAGCAGCTCGACACGATTCCCGGTGTCGGGCACTACGCGCACTGGGAAGCGCCCGAGCGAGTGAACTCCGCCCTGCAGGGGCTGGTCTCGACGCGCCGCGTGTAGGGCTCGCTCAGAGGATGCAGCTTCCGGTGTCCACAGCGGCGGTCGCGCCGGACGCCGTCTCCAGCTGACGCGATACCTCGGCGGCGGTGAGAACGAAGCCGGTGTCACTGTTGTCTACCGCGGCGCCGAAGACCACCCCGAGCACCATGCCCTCACCGTCGACGAGCGGTCCACCCGAGTTGCCCTGCCGGATGGACCCGCGCACCGTGTACACCTCGCGCTGAACCGTTCCGGCCCGGTAGATGTCGGGACCGCTGAGGTCGAGTATCTCGCGTATCCGCGCGGCACTCGCCGTGTAGGACCCGCCGCCCGGGTATCCGAGAACCAGCGCACTGTCACCTGTTCGTCCCGGCTCCGGCGCGAAGTTCAGCACGGGAGCGTCGAGACCCGGTACCTCGAGAACGGCCACGTCAGTTGACGGGTCGAACAGCACCACCTCCGCGTCCAGAGGTCCGTCTGCGGTGTCCACGACGATTCCCGCCGTGCCCGCCACGACGTGCGCGTTGGTCATCACCCGTTCCGGCGCGACGACGAAGCCGGATCCCTCGAGCGCACGCTGACAACTGGGCGCCACACCCCGGATACGGAGCACGCTGGACTGCAGGGAGGACGCCACCGGACTCTCGAGAACACCGGCGTCGGGCGGATCGACCGTGGTGATCGGGGTGCGTCCGAACGGACCGATGACGTCCGGGAGGCCGGAGGTATCGAGTAGCGCGGAGAACTCGGTGGGGAGTTGGCGCATCCACGCCGGTGCAAGGTTGTCGACGGTCTCGAGCACGCTCGAGCCGCGCACCGCGGCTGCGAGTTGCGGTTGAGACGAGGACGTCAGCGGAATGGCCAACAGCCACGCCGCCACGAATACCGCGACCGCCTGCACACAGGCACCGATGACGCTGTCGACGGAGCGCGCCGCCGGACTGTGCATACTCCCGCGGGCGGCTCGGCCCAGGACCATGCCCGCCACTTCCCCGATGATCACCAGCACCACGATCAACGCAATGCCGACGAGCACCCGGCCGCGTCCCTCGTCGACGTGCACCAGCACGTGCGGGGCGATGAGGATGCCCGCGACCGCACCGAGCAGCACACCGACGAAGGCGAGTACCGACGCCACCGCACCCTGCCTCCAACCGGAGCTGGCCGCTATGAGCGCGATCAACACGATCGCCAGATCGATCCAGCGCGACCCCGTCATCGCTCACCCACCCGATGTCCGTGCTTGTGAGGCAGATGGTCGTCGTCGATGTCGTTCTCCATTTCGGCCAGGACGGTGTCGAGGTCCCGGATGTCCCGGCGGTCCCACTCCTGTTCCCAGCCCGAGATCGCGAACAACGCCGCCAGGATGCCCGCCGTGAATCCCCACACCAGCATGCCGTCGGCCGAAAATGCCGGACCCTGGTAACCGGCGGGGTGACGCACCTGGAACCGGTTCCGCGGGTCGATCAGGGTGTGCAGCGGAACCCGTGCCACCCGCGCCGCCTCCGCCGGATCGACGACTCCCACTGCGCTCGGCTTCTCCCAGTACGCAAGAACCGGGGTGACCTCGAAGCCGGACGGCGGGACGAAAATCTGTTCCAGAACGGCGAGCGGCTGCACCCCGGCCGGATCCAGCCCCGTCTCCTCCTGCGCCTCTCGCAGAGCTGTCGCGATGGGACCGTCGTCGCCGGGATCGCTGGCACCGCCCGGAAACGCGACTTGCCCACTGTGCTGACGCATGGTGGCCGCGCGCTGGGTGAGCAGAACGTCGGCGCCCGCGGGCAGTCCCCCGGACATCAGGGGGTCTGCCTCGGCAGGACCGCCGAACAACACGAGTACCGCAGCCTCGCGCGTGGCTGCCCCGCTGGGGGCACGCCGATTCAGGACCGGATTGATGCGATGCGGGTCGGCCGGTGTGCGCCGCACGACCTCACGCAACCAGGTCGGAACGGCTGCGCCGTCGACGGACGCGGTCATGCCGCAACCCCCAGGTTCTGCTCGACGGCGACGGCGATCTCCTCGACACTGCGGAACGGCTGCGGCAGGATTTTCGCCACGCTGCCGTCGGGCCGGATCAGCACGGACACAGGCAGGACCGCGGGCGCCCCCGCCGCAGCGGCGACCCGCCCGTCAGCGTCCTGCACACCGGGCAAGGTGACGGAGTAGTCGACGAGCCGCGACAATGCGCTGGCCTGCTGGGGATCGGTGTGCACGGTAAGGACGGTAACGGCGTCACCGGCCCGATCGGAAAACTGCTGCATGTAGGGCAGCTCCTCCGCGCAGGGACCACACCAGTACGCCCACAGGTTCAATAGCGCAGGCCGGCCGGCGAGAGCGGATGCGAGATCGACCCCGCTGCCGTCACCCATGCATTCGAGCGTGATGCCGGCCAATACCGAGTCGGCAGCGGGCGCCGAGGAGGGTGCGGGACAGGGCTCGAGCGCCGCATCCGAACGCAGCGCGGAGAGCGCGCCGGGATCGGCGCCGACGGACATCGGCGTACTTCCGCCCGGACCGAAACGGTCCTCGTACGACGGCGCCTGCGCATCGTTCCCGCGCGGCCAGATCGCGACGACGAGAGCTGCAACAACGACGAGGGCGGCCACACTCCACCGCGCTGCACTAGACACTCGTATCGATCCTCACCGGCCGGCCAGACGAAGCAGATGCTCGGTCTCCGGTCCGCGCACCAGCTCGGCAGCGACGTCGGGGTCGACCGGGCCCAGACCGTACGACGGACAGTCCTTGGCCAGTACACACACGCCACATGCCGGCTTGCGGGCATGGCAGACGCGCCGACCGTGGAAAATCACCCGGTGGGACAGCAGAGTCCATTCCTTGCGTTCGATGATTGCCCCGACCGCGTGCTCGACCTTGACGGGATCCTCCTCGTCGGTCCATTGCCAGCGCCGGACCAGCCGACCGAAGTGAGTGTCGACGGTGATGCCCGGGACATCGAAGGCGTTGCCCAGAATCACGTTGGCGGTCTTGCGGCCGATACCGGGAAGCTTCACCAGTTCCTTCAGGGTGTTCGGAACCTCTCCGTCGTGATGCTCGAGCAGAGCCTGCCCGAGCCCGATCAGCGACGTCGCCTTGTTGCGGTAGAAACCGGTGGACCGGATGTACTCCTCGAGTTCCGTGCGGTCGGCTTCCGCATACGCCTTCGCGTCCGGGTAGCGGGCGAACAACGCCGGCGTCGTCATGTTGACCCGCACATCGGTGCACTGCGCGGAGAGGATGGTCGCGACCGCGAGTTCCAGTGGAGTGGTGAAGTCGAGCTCGCAATAGACGTGCGGGAAAGCCTCCGCGAGGCGGCGGTTCATCCTCCGGGCGCGTCGCACGAGGCCGAGCCGGGATTCCTCCTGATTCGCGGCCCGGGAACGGGCGCGTCCACGCAGACTGGAGCCGTCACTGGGGGTCACATGCACGGGTCCAACTCTACGGACATGGCCGCAATCCGAATCGCCGCTGTGTCGCATCTGAGACATTCGCAGTGTTTACTACCCGGTATGCAAGGTCTCGCTGTGGTCCTCTTCCCAGTGCTGCTGATGCTGTTTGCGCTGGCCATGGAACGTGTGGAGTTCCGGCTCCGCCGGCTCACCGTTCGGCAGCAAGAGGTGGAAGAGTTTCTCGACCAGGCAAGTCACGACGAAGTGGCCACCCTGGCACATGAGGGATTCCCGCATGCCCTTGCCCGCTTCCACCGGCGGCGCAGAGGGCACTCGCGGTTCGACAGCGACGACGCTGCGGTGACGGAAGTCGGCTCACGTCGCGCCAGCTGACCACCGGAGGATGTGTTTCGGAGCACGTACGTACGGTTAACTTTTCCGACTTGCGTGGTATCGGTCACTCAGACCGAGCCGTCTCAACGTAGACTTCAGTGCCGTACCTGTTGCACAGCGACACGCCGCCGATGACCGGGGCGCCGTCGCCGTGCAGCAAATCGCGCACAATATGACTACAGACGAACGAATATTCCCAAGGAGCGCACGTGGACGACGTCCTGGCAAGAGCCGGCATCTTCCAAGGAGTCGAGCCCTCAGCAGTAGCGGCGCTGACAAAGCAGCTGCAGCCTGTCGACTTCCCCCGCGGACATGTCATCTTCAACGAAGGTGAGCCCGGTGACCGCCTGTACATCATCGTCTCGGGCAAGGTGAAGATCGGCCGCCGCTCACCGGACGGCCGCGAAAACCTGCTCACGATCATGGGGCCGTCGGACATGTTCGGCGAACTGTCCATCTTCGACCCCGGCCCGCGTACGTCCACCGCGACGACGGTGACCGAGGTTCGCGCCGTGAGCATGGATCGCGAAGCACTCAAGGCGTGGATCGACCATCGTCCCGAGATCGCCGAACAGCTCCTCCGGGTGCTCGCGCGCCGTCTGCGGCGCACCAACAACAACCTTGCCGACCTGATCTTCACGGATGTTCCCGGCCGTGTCGCCAAGGCCCTGCTGCAGCTCGCTCAGCGGTTCGGCACGCAGGAAGCCGGTTCGCTGCGCGTCACGCACGACCTCACGCAGGAGGAGATCGCCCAGCTCGTCGGCGCCTCCCGCGAGACGGTCAACAAGGCGCTCGCGGACTTCGCACACCGCGGCTGGCTGCGCCTCGAAGGCAAGAGCGTGCTGATCTCCGACTCCGAGCGTCTGGCGCGTCGCGCCCGGTAGCTTTCACGCTCGACAACGCTTCGGCCACCCCTGCGATCAGGGGTGGCCGAAGCGTTTCTCAGTTGGGTGCCCGCAAGTAGGCGAGCTGCACGTTGACCGACTTCTCGGCCGCCGGCCACAGCTGCGGATCGACGTCCGAGTACACGTGCTCGACCACCTCCCTGGCCGTGGCTTCCTCGCCCAGGTCCGCGATCGCTGCCTGAACCTGAGCGAGACGCTCCTCACGATGATCGAGGTACTGCCGGGCGACGGTGTGCAAGTCGGGCAACTCGGGTCCGTGCCCGGGCATGACGCGGTGACCGGGCCCGAGCTCGAGTAGACGTCGCAGCGAAGACAGATAGTCGCCGAGATCGCCGTCCGAGTCGTCGAGGACTGTGGTGCCGCGCCCGAGGATCGTGTCCCCAGTGAGGACCGTGCCTTCGCCTTCGACCGTGAAGGACACCGAGTCACGGGTATGACCCGGTGTCGCGACAACACTGATGGTGAGCCCGGCGACGTCGATGATCTCGCCGTCGACGAGCGGCTCCCCGCCTCCGCGGAGGAACTCGGGGTCGACCGAACGCACCGGGGCTCCGGTCAGTTCGAAGAAACGCTGCACCCCGCCGGTGTGATCGACGTGACGATGGGTGATCAACGTCACGGCGACGGGACCGAGGGCGGCGACCCGGGCGAGGTGCTCTTCGTCCTGATCGCCCGGATCCACCACCACGCACTCGTCCCGACCCGGTGCTCGCAGAATCCAGGTGTTGGTGCCGTCGAGCGTCATCATGCCGGGATTGTTCTCGAGCAGGACCGAGACGATCGGGGTGACCGCACGGACCTGCCCGTAGGCGGGATGAGCAAGCGTCATCGCTTTACGCTTCCGTCCGCACTTCGGCGATGACTTCCACCTCGACGGGTGCACCGAGGGGGAGTTCCGCGACACCGACAGCGGACCGGGCGTGCGCTCCGGCCTCACCGAAGATCTCACCGAAGAACTCGGATGCGCCGTTCACGACGCCGGGCTGACCGGTGAATCCCTCGGCGGACGCGACGAAGCCGACGACCTTGATGATGCGCACCACGGAGTCGATGCCCACCAGCGCGTCGATTGCCGCCAGCGCATTGAGCGCACAGGTGCGCGCTCCCGCTTTGGCGTCGTCGTCCGACACGTCGGCGCCGACCTTGCCCTTGGTGGTGAGCTTGCCGTCGACGATCGGCAGCTGTCCCGAGGTGTACACGTAGTTGCCGGTGCGCAGGGCCGGGACGTAGGCGGCGACCGGTGGCACGACGGGCGGCAGCGTCACACCCAGCTCGGTCAGGCGGGCCGACCAGTTCTGTGTTTCCGTCACGCTCTCAGCCCTTCGGACGCTTCAGGTATGCAACGTGCTGCACACCGGTGGGTCCGGGGAGAACTGTGACCAGTTCCCAGCCGTCGGTTCCCCACTGGTCGAGGATCTGCTTGGTGGCGTGTGTGAGCAGCGGAACGGTGGCGTACTCCCAGGAAGTCAATTCACTCATGCCGGTGAGCCTATCCCCCGCACATCCCGGCTCCCAGACTTATAGGCTCGACGCGTGGTTGCATCCCCAGAGCGGTTCACCCCGACATGGCCAGAGAAGGCGGCGCGCGCGCGGCTGCACTTCGTGTCCGGAAAAGGTGGCACCGGAAAGTCCACGGTCGCCGCCGCGTTGGCCCTCGCACTGGCGGAGGGCGGGCGTCGTGTGCTGTTGGTCGAAGTCGAGGGCAGGCAGGGCATCGCCCAGCTCTTCGACGTGCCTCCACTGCCGCCGCAGGAGACGAAGGTCGCGGCGGCCGAAGGAGGCGGCGAGGTGATGGCGCTGGCCATCGACATCGAGACCGCCTTCCTCGAGTATCTCGAAATGTTCTACAACCTCGGCTTCGCGGGCAGGGCGATGCGCAGATTCGGTGCCATCGAATTTGCCACCACCATCGCGCCCGGACTTCGCGACGTGCTGCTGACGGGCAAGATCAAGGAATGCGTCGTGCGCACCGACAAGTCCGGACGGCAGGTCTACGACGCCGTGGTCGTCGACGCTCCCCCGACGGGTCGCATCAGCAATTTCCTCGACGTCACCAAGGCTATGGCGGACCTAGCCAAGGGCGGCCCGGTTCGCTCGCAGAGCGAAGGCGTGGTGCGGCTGCTTCATTCGGACGACACCGTGGTGCATCTGGTCGCACTGCTCGAGGCACTGCCTGTGCAGGAGACGGCGGACGCGGCTGAAGAACTCGCCCGGGCCGATCTCCGCTTGGGAACCATCATCGTGAACCGGACGAGCCCGCAGTTCCTTCCGGACGAGACCCTGGCCGAGGTCGCGAAGGGACGCATCGACGCGGACGCCGTTCGTGCGGGGCTGGAGAAGAGCGGAATTACGGTGACCGACGAGGACTTTGCCGGACTGCTGACCGAGACCATCGAGCACGCCTCGGTACTCGAAGCCCAGCAGGAGAGTGCCGGACAGCTCAGCGAAGTGGACGGGGCGCGGCTGCACCTTCCCTCCCTCGCCGACGGTGTGGACCTGGGCGGGTTGTACGAACTCGCGGAAATTCTGACGGAACAGGGTGTCCGATGACCCAGACGATGGAACACGAGCGGCGTCGAACCGCTCCCGCCCTCGACATGGCCGGCATTCTGGAGAGCCCGGCCACCCGGATCGTGGTGTGCTGCGGAGCCGGTGGGGTCGGCAAGACGACGACGGCTGCGTCGCTGGCGCTGCGGGCGGCGGAACGCGGAAGGAAGGTGGTCGTGCTGACCATCGATCCGGCCCGCAGGCTCGCCCAGGCTCTCGGCGTCCAGGAACTCGACAACTCGCCGCAGCCGGTGCAGCTCGGACCCGGTGCCACCGGCGAACTCCACGCGATGATGCTCAACATGCGCCGCACGTTCGACGAGATGGTGATCGAGCATTCCACGCCGGAAAAGGCGCAGCAGATTCTCGCCAATCCCTTCTATCAGACCGTCGCCACCTCGTTCTCGGGAACGCAGGAGTACATGGCGATGGAGAAGCTGGGCCAGCTCGCGTCCAGCAAGGAATGGGATCTCGTGGTGGTCGACACCCCGCCGTCCCGCAACGCGCTGGACTTCCTCGACGCCCCACAGCGTCTCGGCACCTTCCTCGACGGTCGCATGATCCGGTTGCTGACCGCGCCCGGACGCGGTCTCACCCGGCTGGTGACCGGCGCGATGGGCCTGGCGCTACGCGGCGTGTCCACCATCGTCGGTAGTCAGATGCTGTCCGACGCATCGAGTTTCGTGCAATCACTCGACTCCATGTTCGGTGGTTTCCGCGAAAGGGCAACGCGTACTTACGAGTTGCTCCGACAGCCCGGCACCAGTTTTCTGGTGATCGCAGCGGCCGAGCCGGATGCCCTGCGGGAGGCGGCGTTCTTCGTGGACCGGCTCGCGAGCGACGGCATGCCGCTCGCGGGCCTGGTCTTGAATCGGACGCATCCCACCCTCAGTTCCCTGCCCGCCGATCACGCGGCCACAGCCGCCGATCAACTGGGGGAACAGGATCCCCTCACCTCCGCTGTCCTGCGGATTCATGCCCACCGAGCAGTGATAGCGAAGCGAGAGGTACAACTACTGAGCCGGTTCACGGCCGCCCACCCTCGGGTGCCGATCGTCGGCGTTCCCTCATTGCCGTTCGAGGTGTCGGATCTCGAGGCGCTGAGAGCGGTGGGTGATCAGCTCACCCGCAGGAGCTGATCAGCCCCGCCGGAGAAACGGCTCACCCACCTAGCGAAATTCTTCCGTCAGCCCACCCGAAGCGGGAGGTCAGACGGCGGACTGGTGCTGCCGCTGCGCTTCGAAGAAGTCGGACCACGACTCGACCTCGGGATGCTGCTTGAGCAACGCCCGACGCTGACGTTCCGTCATGCCGCCCCACACCCCGAACTCGACCCGATTGTCGAGAGCATCGGCTCCACACTGCATCAACACCGGGCAATGCCGGCAAATCGTCGCAGCCTTGCGCTGCGCTGCGCCACGTACAAAAAGTTGATCGGGATCGACTTCCCGGCAACGGGCCTGCGTAACCCAGGCGATTCGGGCTTCTGCTTGCTCGACGTCCAGACGGCTGGTTGGGGTGGTCATATGCATTCGTTTCCCCTTTTCGAGTCTGCGCAGCCCAGCACTTATCACGGAAGAGCTGCACCACATTCGCAATAGAGTGTTACCTCCATCACACTGTTCCAACAACTTAAGTAAAGAAACCGCAACGCGCAAGACGGGGAAGACGCTTTTTTGGTACGCCCGTCCATACCCCGTGCTCAGGGCAGTTTCTTCGTCGAAATCCGCGCCCAACCAGGGCACCCGCGGAGCCCACGTAGTCTGTAGATCGTGTCGATTGCAAAAACAGTGGGGAAGCTCGCCGGATCCTCCGCCCTGGCAGGTGTACTGCTCGCCGGCGTGATGTTTCCGCTCGCCGGCGGCTTCGGTTTCATGTCCAACCGAGCGGCTGACACCGTCGACAACGTCTCCGCCGAATTGGTCGAGGGCACCGTGCCGGCCGTCTCGACGATGGTCGACTCCGCGGGCAACCCCATCGCCTGGCTGTACGAGCAGCGACGGTTCGAAGTCCCGAGCGAGAAGATCTCCAACGAGATGAAACTCGCGATCGTCTCGGTCGAGGACCGCCGATTCCCCGAGCACAAGGGCGTCGACTGGCAGGGCACCATGCGCGCGTTCCTCACCAACACGACCAGTGGTGAGGTGCAGCAGGGCGCGTCCACGCTCGACCAGCAGTATGTGAAGAACTACCAGCTGCTCGTCGTCGCGAAGACCGACGCCGAACGCCGCGCGGCGATCGAGACCACTCCGGCGCGCAAGATCCGGGAGATCCGGATGGCGCTCACGCTCGACAAGGAGCTCACCAAGGACGAGATCCTCACCCGGTATCTCAACCTGGTCCCCTTCGGCAACGCCTCGTTCGGCATTCAGGACGCCGCGCAGACGTACTTCGGCATCGACGCGTCCGAACTGAACGCCGGCCAAGCCGCGATGCTCGCGGGCATGGTGCAGTCGAGCTCGGCGCTCAACCCGTACACCAATCCGGAGGGCGTGCTCGAGCGCCGCAACGTCGTCCTCGACACGATGATCGCCAACATCCCCGACCGCGCCTCGGAGTTCCGGGCCCTCAAGGAGACTCCGCTCGGGGTGCTGCCCGAGCCCAACCGGTTGCCGCGGGGGTGCATCGCCGCGGGTGATCGCGGCTTCTTCTGCGATTACGCCCTGCAGTATCTGGCCAATGCCGGAATCAGTCGCGAGCAGATCGACAAGGGCGGCTACCTGATCAAGACCACGCTCGACCCGGCCGTGCAGGCGTCGACCAAGGCAGCGCTCACCGCGAATGCCAGGCCGAATCTCGACGGCATCGCCAACGTGATGAACGTCGTCCAGCCCGGACAGGACTCGCATCGGATCCTGGCGATGGGCAGTAGCCGCACCTACGGACTCGACGCCAACGCCAGTGAGACCGTCCAGGCGCAGCCGTACTCACTGGCCGGTCACGGCGCCGGATCGATCTTCAAGATCTTCACGACGGCCGCCGCCATGGAGAAGGGCCTCGGCACGAGTGCCGTCCTGGACGTTCCCGGTCGATTCGAGGCCCGCGGCATGGGTAGCGGTGGCGCGCGAGGATGCCCTGCGGCCACCTACTGCGTCGAGAATGCGGGCCGGTATCCGGCGGCACTGTCGGTGACCGATGCGCTGGCGCAGTCGCCGAACACGGCGTTCGTGAAGTTGATCCAGGCCACCGGCGTTGCCCCGACCGTCGACATGGCGGTGCGTCTGGGACTGCGCTCCTACGCCCAGCCCGGCACTTCGGGCTTCGACGAGCGCAGCATGGCCGATTTCCAGAAGGATCAGAATCTCGGGTCGTTCACACTCGGGCCCACCTGGATCAACCCCCTCGAACTGTCGAATGTCGCCGCCACGCTGGCCTCGCACGGCAAGTGGTGCCCGCCCACCCCGATCGACTCGGTGTTCGACCGCGAAGGCAAGCCCGTTTCGGTGACCCAGCAGGCCTGTGAGCAAGTTGTCGAGCCAGGACTGGCCGATACCCTCACCAACGCGATGAGCAAGGACGACAAGCCCGGTGGCACCTCGGCGGCCGCGGCGGGCAGCGTCGGCTGGACGCTCCCCATGGCCGGCAAGACCGGCACCACCGAGTCGCACATGTCCTCGGGCTTCCTCGGGTTCACGAACAACCTCGCGGCAGCCGTATACGTGTTCGGTGACTCCCCCACACCGGGCGAGATCTGCTCGAGCCCGCTACGCCCCTGCGGTGACGGCAACCTCTTCGGTGGTAACGAACCGGCCCGCACGTGGTACGCGGCGATCAACCCGATCGTCAACAACTTCGGCCCGACGACCCTGCCGCCGATCGACCAGAAATATGTGCGGGGATCCCAGAACGGCCAGGTTCCGGATGTCGTCGGACTCAGCCAGTCGGCCGCCACCTCGCGGCTGCAGGCAGCAGGCTTCACCGTCAACGCAGTGACCACGCAGGCTCAGGCGGCCAAGGGAACGGTGACGGGCGCCTCGCCCTCCGGATCGGCCATCCCCGGTTCGACCATCACGATCTACGTCAGCGACGGATCGGTGCGGGCGGCGCCGCAGCAGGTACCCGGCCAGGGCATCCCCCTACCGCCCATCCAGTTGCCCGGTCTGCCGCCGATCCAGCTGCCGCCCATACCGCGCTGACCATCCGTGCGGGGGAAGTGCGCACACACACTTCCCACGCACGTCGATTCAGAGGCGGGACTTGACGGCGTGGGACAACCTCGAGCCATCGGCCTTGCCGCCGGCGAGTGCGGTGGCCGCCTTCATGACCTGACCCATCTGGCGCATGCCGGGGCGCTCCCCGATCTCCTCCGCCACCTGAGCGATGGCCGTGTCCACGACGTCCACGAGTTCCGCATCGTTGAGCGGGGTCGGCAGATATTCGTCGATGATCTGGGCTTCGGCGCGTTCTTGCGCCGCCAGTTCCCCGCGGCCGTTCTCGGTGTAGATCTCGGCGGACTCTCCGCGCTTCTTCGACTCCTTCGCAAGGACCTTCAGCACCTCGTCGTCGGTGAGTTCACGGGCTTCCTTGCCGGAGACCTCCTCGGTCTGCACGGCGGCCATGAGCATGCGAATAGTGGCGGTGCGCAGCGAGTCCTTCGCCTTCATGGCGGCCGTCATGTCGGAGCGCAGTCTTGCTTTCAGTGAATCTGGCATGGCCGAAACGCTACGCGCTCGCACGCACGGGAATGCCGCGTCCCACGCACGGGAATGCGGAGCATCAATTTGTACCCTGCACCTCGATCGCGCGCACCCGTATCCTGAAAGGGTGTCCAACGAGTTCCGCACCACCCTGACCCGTGCCGCGCTGGGTACAGCGGGCGCCGCCGCCCTCGGTGTCGGCTACGCCTCCCTCATCGAACGCAATGCGTTTGCGCTCCGTGAGGTCACGATGCCGGTGCTGGCGCCCGGGTCGTCCACGCTGCGGGTGCTGCACATCAGCGACCTGCACATGATGCCCGGACAGCGCCTGAAGCAGAACTGGCTGCGTGAGCTGGACAACCTCGAACCCGACCTGGTGGTGAACACCGGCGACAATCTGTCCCATCAGCGGGCCGTCCCCGCAGTGGTCCAGGCGCTGGGGAATCTGCTCGCGCGCCCGGGCCTGTTCGTGTTCGGCAGCAACGACTACTTCGCGCCCAAGCCGAAGAACCCGCTGAAGTACTTCAGCAGGGAGCACAAGCGCGTCCTGGGTGACCCCTTGCCGTGGGGTGATCTCCGCGCTGCCTTCACCGAGCGGGGCTGGTTCGACGTCACACATGTGCGCCGCGACCT
The DNA here is from genome assembly GCF_009859915.1 of Rhodococcus sp. WAY2. Classification (NCBI taxonomy): domain Bacteria; kingdom Bacillati; phylum Actinomycetota; class Actinomycetes; order Mycobacteriales; family Nocardiaceae; genus Rhodococcus; species Rhodococcus sp. WAY2. The sequence continues at coordinate 682,046 of NZ_CP046572.1, read as the reverse complement.
CGAGGTGTCGGGGGTCCGGATCGCGTCGGCCGGGGTGGACGATCCCCACTTGCAACGCGACCGTTACGACACCATCGCCGGGCCGCCGAATCCGTTAGCGGATCTACGTCTGGGCCTCACCCACTCCCCCGAACCGCGGGTGCTCGACCGGTTCGCGGACGACGGGTACGACCTAGTGCTGGCGGGCCACACCCACGGCGGTCAGCTGTGCCTGCCGTTCTACGGGGCACTGGTCACCAATTGCCAGATCGACCGTTCTCGGGTCAAGGGTCCGTCGAAGTGGGGTGCCCACACCCGATTGCACGTGTCCGCTGGAATCGGCACGTCGCCGTGGGCTCCGGCACGCTTCTGCTGCCGCCCCGAGGCGACGCTGCTGACGTTGGTACCAGCCAAGCGTGGTGGCTCGGACAGCGGTGCGGGCGAAGGTCGGACGCAGCCGTCGGAAAGCTCGGTTATACGCCGCTGAACTGCGGATTTAATCGCGGCTGACTCTGTGCTGTAAGCTAGCCGAGGTTCGACACGGGGTGTGGCGCAGCTTGGTAGCGCGCTTCGTTCGGGACGAAGAGGTCGTGGGTTCAAATCCCGCCACCCCGACAGTGTGGGATTGATGTGAGACCCCTTCCGCTCAGGCGGAGGGGGTCTTTCTCTTTCCCCGCACCCGGGCCCAACGACTCCCGGACGCCCGCCGCCAGGTCGGTAGGCTAGCCTGCCCTCATGTCTACGAGGTCTCCCCTGAAGGCCGGGCTCGTCGCCCTGGCCACCGTCTTTCTCGCCGCCTGCGGCACCACCGACGCCGGGTCCAGTTCCGGCAACACCGACGTCGCGACGGGCGGACGGCTGTTCGCCACCGCCGACGAGGAGACCGCCAAACTGGGCAGTGATGCCGAACCCGGCGCTTTCCCGCGCACCGTCACGCACGCATTGGGCGAGACGGTCATCGAGAAGAAGCCGGAACGGGTCGTCGTCCTCGACGGCGGCGAACTCGACGACGTCCTGTCGCTGGGAATCACGCCCGTGGGATTGGCGAGTCCGGAGAGCGCGGCGGGTCAGCCGTCGTATCTTGCCGACAAGCTGGCGGGTGTGCCCGACGTGGGAACGACCAACAACCTGAACATCGAAGCGATCACCGCATTGCAGCCCGATCTGATCCTCGGCAGCAAGCTGCGGGCCGACAAGCTCTACCCGCAGCTCTCCTCGATTGCACCGACCGTGTTCAGCATCCGTCCCGGCTTCCCGTGGAAGGAGAACTTCCTCCTGGCCGCCGACGCGCTCGGTGAGGAAGCGAAGGCCGAAGAGGTGCTCAACGCATATCAGACCCGGGCCGGGGAGGTCCGGGACGCGATCACCGGCGAGCCCACGATTTCGTTGGTGCGCTTCATGTCCGGCAAGATCCGGCTGTACGGCAACCTGTCATTCATCGGCGTCATTCTCGAGGATGTGGGGCTGCCCCGCCCGCAGGTGCAGGACGTCGACGAACTCGCGGTCGAGGTCAGCCAGGAGACCATCTCGCAGGCCGATGGTGACCGAATCTTCTACTCCAGCTATGGCGCACCCGAGACGACCGACGAGTCCGCTGTGGTCGGTGGACCGCTGTGGAACCAGCTTCAGGCGGTCAAGGACGGCCACGCCGTGCACGTCAGCGACGAAACTTGGTTCCTGGCCCTCGGTCCCACCGGTGCCATGCTGGTACTCGACGACCTCGAGAAGATGCTCGCCGCCTGACGCGTCCTACTGGGTTACGGGCATAAACGCGTCGTAGATCGCCTCCGGTGCACCGTCGACTGCCCAGATCATCATCAGCCCGACGGCGATGGTGAGGGCGGGCCCGAGAACGAGTTTCTCGAAGGGCCCGCCCGCCCGGATGGAGAGGAAGGACGGCAGGCGGAACTCCCACCACCGCTCTCTGCCCAGCGGCAGGAACGGGGCGAGGAAGGGCACGCCTTCCTTGGTGATGGCATCGCCGAGGCAGTGGGTGGCGCAGCCGAGCGCCACCGCGACTCCGAGCCCGGTGGAACCGGCCTCCGTGGGATATGACTGCCAGGTGAGCGCCGACAGCACCGCGGCCACGGCCGAAACGGCGAGCCAGCCTTTTTCTTTGGCGAACTCACCGGCGAGGCCGCGGAGTGCCAGCCCCAGACAGAGAAACAGCGTGGCGATGATGGCCGGCTTGCCGAACTGCACTACGAGCGCCGACACGCCTGCTCCGAGCCCGGCGGCGAACAATGCTGTGTGCGTGAGCGTGCGGTGCCCGCCGCGGCGCTTACCGTCTCGTTTGCCCTTGGTCACCGTGTAGAAGCCGAGCGACACCGCGTCGACGCCCTTGGCAGCAATGCTGCTCACGGGGCCGAAGGACCGCGAAACGGTCGACTGGCTGGTATCGAGGTCGGGTAGCAACGCCGCGCCTGCGCATACGGCCGCGAACGTGAACGTCTCGGCCGTCGAGGTAGGCCCACCCCATTCCAGCGGGAGCAGATCTGCCGTCGCCAAACCGACGGCAGCACCGGACATTGCGTGGGTGGGACCCATCACCATGGAAGAACGCACCTTTCGAACCCGACCCGGGACACGGTCATCCGAGCCGGTGTCCTGACACCGCTCAACCTAGCAACACCATCCGACACTCCAGTCACACGCCGGACGTACTCCGGCACCGTCGGCGGCGACGAAGTACGTCCGGACCCGAAGTGCTCAGACGCCCTGCGCCTGCCACATCCAATGCAACTGCTCGAGCCGCGCGGTGATGGAGATCAGCAGGTCCTGCGTCACCGGGTCGGCCGTTTCGGTGGCCGCGATACGCTCACGGAGTCGGTCGATCAGGGCGGCGAGGTTACCGACGATCGACGCGGTGATCTCCGCATCCTTGGTCCACCCTTCGCCGATGCCCTTGGCCCCGGAATCCCGTGCGACCGTGGCTGCGCGGCCGTCGGGACTGACGCCGATCGCGGTCGCGCGTTCCGCCGCCTCGTCGGTGAAGTCGCGGGCCGCGCTCACGAGCTCGTCGAGCGCGAGATGCACCGATCGGAAGTTCTGGCCGATCACATTCCAGTGCGCCTGTTTGGCGATGAGGGTGAGGTCGATCAGATCCACGACGGTGGCCTGTAGTGCGTCGCCGGCGGTCTTCTGCTGAGCGGGATCCAACGTGCTGGTAATGGGATTAGTCATGATGTATTTCCTCAGTGGTCGTGTTTCGTTGCGGGCGCATCGACACCGACGCCGGTGGTGCGCCTCAGGCCTTGTTCTGTCCTTCGCGGACACCGATTTCCACGCGCTTGCCGAGGTCGGCGTCGACATTCTTCCAGTACTCGAAGACGCGCAGCAGAACCGGCTCGCTGACGCCATCGAGCGCGTGCCCGACGATGTTGTTCACCAAGCGCTCGCGTTCGTCGTCGCTGAGAACCTCACGTACGAGCGTGCCGGCCTGGGTGAAGTCGCCGTCCTCGGAGTGCTGGATGTAGCCGGCGCGCACCGACTCTCCGTCGAAGGCCCACAGGCCCTCGTCCCCGGCGAGGGACGCGTCCGCGTGGGGACCGCCGTACGAGTTGGGCGCGTACACCGGCGTTTCCGGCGAGTTGGTCGCGTACCGCATCGCCCCGTCCTGCGAGTAGGAGTTGACCTGGTTCTTCGGTGCGTTGACCGGCAATTGGGCGTAGTTCGCGCCGATCCGGTACCTGTGTGCGTCGGCGTAGGAGAAGACACGCCCGAGCAGCATCTTGTCGGGCGAGAAGCCGATCCCCGGAACCACATTCGACGGCTCGAACGAGGCCTGCTCGATCTGCGCGAAGAAGTTGTCGGGGTTGCGGTTCAGAGTCCACTTGCCGACCTCGATCAGCGGGTAGTCCTTCTGGGACCACACCTTGGTGAGATCGAACGGGTTGAATCGGTAACCCTCCGCCTCGGCGACCGGCATGACCTGCACTTTCAGCGTCCAGCTGGGGAACTCGCCGCGGGTGATCGAGTCGTACAGGTCGGCGCGGTGGTGGTCGGGCGACGTGCCGGCCAGCTCGTCGGCCTCCGCTTGGGTGAGGAATTCGATGCCCTGGTCGGTCTTGAAGTGGTACTTCACCCAGAACCGCTCACCCTCGGCGTTCACCCACTGATAGGTGTGGGAGCCGAATCCGTCCATGTGACGCCACGTCTTCGGAATCCCGCGATCACCCATCAGCCAGGTGACCTGGTGTGCCGACTCGGGCCGCAGGGTCCAGAAGTCCCACTGCATGTTGTGGTCGCGCAGGCCGGAACCCGGCAGGCGCTTCTGCGAGTGGATGAAGTCGGGGAACTTGATGGGGTCCTTGATGAAGAAGACCGGCGTGTTGTTGCCGACGAGATCGTAGTTGCCGTCCTCGGTGTAGAACTTCACCGCGAATCCGCGGGGGTCACGCCACGTGTCGGGACTGCCCTGCTCGCCCGCCACCGTGGAGAAGCGCACGAGCGACTCGGTCTTCGCTCCCGGCTGGAAGAGCTTGGCCTTTGCGTACCGACTCACGTCGTGCGTGACGACCAGCTCACCGAAGGCACCGCCGCCCTTGGCATGGACCACCCGCTCCGGGACACGCTCGCGGTTGAACTGGGCGAGCTTTTCGACGAGGTAGTGGTCGTGCAGAAGGATGGGGCCCTGCGGTCCCGCGGTGAGCGATTCGTTGTCGCTGACGACAGGAATTCCGGCGTTGGTGGTGGTAGCGCGCTGTGTTTCAGGCATGGCAAAGCCTCCAGAGTGCTTCATTGTGAGGGTGGTAGATGAAGACGGGTCAGGACTGGGATGCCGTCGGCCCGGGCCGGCACTGTTCGCACAGACCCCAGAAGACGACTTCGGCCTCGTCGATCTGGAAACCGTGCGACTGCGACGGCTCAAGGCACGGCGCCTCACCGACGGCGCAATCGACGTCTGCAACGGTGCCGCACGATCGACACACGAGGTGGTGGTGATTGTCTCCGGTTCGTGTCTCGAACCGTGCGGGTGACCCCGCGGGTTCGATACGGCGAAGGAGACCGGCGGCCGTACACGCTTTCAGCACGTCGTACACGGCTTGCGTGGACACCGAACCCAGCTGGTCGCGCACCACGGCAGCGATGTCGTCGACGTCGGAATGCGGCTGCGCGGCAACCGCATTCAACACCGCCACCCGGGGTGCAGTGACACGGAGGCCCACGTCACGCAATTGCGCTCGGGGATCGTGGTCGTGTCGCATGTGTTCCAGTATGGCCCTTTTTTGGAATTAGTCAAGAAAAGCGATTGCTCAGCGCAGCTCTGCAGGCCCGGTGGTCATACGGCCATCTGTGATCACGACACCATGATGAGTTCCGGCCACCAGCCAGTCGGCCAGAGTGGGACCCTCTGCCCGAACGCTCACACGGGCATACCGGAAGTGCCCGCGCAGCCGGGCCGACGCCGCCACCAGGCGTCCGCCCGACTCTGCGGGCTGGGCGAACCCCAAGGCGCCCGCGATCGGCAGCCGCGGACCGCGCGGGTGCGCCGTGGTCGACACACGCCACTGGCCTTCCGATGACGACGCGGACGGCCCGGCTGACGCCTCGAACAAACCGTGGACGTCGCCGTCGAACGCGGCGAGGACCTTGGGCAGGCTCCAGTGCACGCGTCCGCCGTGGACGGACGGTTCCGAGTCGACCGCGATGAACGGCACGGCCATGCGCGGCAAGGGACCGCTGCGACGCCCGGGCGCCCGCAGCACCGGGCTGGCCAGGATCTCGCGATACGGCCCGACGGGCGAGTCGAGGTAGTCGACCATCATGGCGAGGGTCACCGGCAGCACCGCACCCTCGGGTCCGAGTTCACGGGCGGCGGCGGTCGCGCGATGCCACCACAGCGTTGCACGCACCCCGGCAGGCCACGGCGGCGGCGCACTCTCGGGCCATTCGGTGCGGTCGGTGGTCGATTCAGGCACGCTCCACATCGACGGCCTCCTTTCGGGTCGTCACAGTGAGGGGAAGTCGTAGGGCTCCCGGCGCGTCGGCCGGTACCACCGGGAAGCGCGGCGGCGTCGGGTCGATACGTACGTATGGCTCGCCCGGATCAGGTCTGGGGTCCAGCTCTCCCTTGTTCGGCCACAACGCGAATGCCCGCTCCGCTTGCGCCGTGATGGTGAGCGACGGATTGACGCCCAGGTTCGCGCTGACCACGGATCCGTCCGCCACGTGGAGTCCGGCGTGCCCGTAGGCCCGCAGGTACGGGTCGACAACTCCGGTGTCGGGCGAGTCGCCGATCGCGCAGCCACCCAGGAAATGGGCGGTCATCGGGATGTTCACCACGTCGCCCAGCGAGCCACCGGGGTCACCGTCGATCTTGTCGGCGACCTTGCGGATGGCCGTATGCCCCTGAGGTATCCACTCCGGCGGCGGAGCGCCGGGACCGGGCCGACTGGTGACCGCACGCCCGAAGCGTCCCCGCCCCTTGGTGAGTTCCAACGAATTGTCGTCGGTCTGCATCACCAGCGCAATGACCGTCCGCTCGGACCAGTGCCGCACCGACAGACTGCGCAGGAATGCGTCGGGTCGGCGGAGTGCGACACCGACGGTCTTCAGAAGTCGAGGTGTCCGGCCGCCGCCATCACTGAGGACCGTCTGCAGCAGCCCGATCGCATTGCTGCCCTTGCCGTATCGGACAGGTTCGATGTGGGTGTGGTCGTCGGGATGGAACGAGGACGTGATGGCGATGCCGCGCGTGAAGTCCGTGCTCCGGTTCTTCGCGGTGGCCGCGAGTACGGCCTCCGAATTGGTCCGGACGACCGTTCCGAGCCGCGGCGACAACCGCGCCAAGGTTCCGGCCTCCTTCATCGCGAGTAGCAGCCGGGCGGTTCCGTACGTGCCGGCAGCCACGACCACCTGGTCTGCGGTGAAGGTGCTCTCCCGCTTACGGATACCGTTCGTTCGACGAGTTCGCACCTCGTATCCGCCGCCCTGACGTGGACGTAGTTCCTTCACCGTGGTGAGCGGATGGATCTGCGCACCGGCCTGTTCCGCCAGGTACAGGTAGTTTTTGACCAGCGTGTTCTTGGCGCCCACGCGGCACCCGGTCATGCAGCCACCGCACTCGGTGCAGCCGGCCCGATCAGGCCCCTTGCCACCGAAGTACGGGTCCGCGACCGCGACTCCGGGCTCGCCGAAGAAGACACCGACCGGCGTGGATGTGAACGTCTCACCGACCCCCATCTCTTCCGCCACCTCGCGCATGATCGCGTCGGCCGGGGTGAACAGCGGGTTGGTCCGCACGCCCAGCATCCTCTTGGCCTGCTCGTAATACGGCGCCAACTCCGACTGCCAGTCGGTGATGTGCGCCCACTGCTTGTCCTCGAAGAAGCGCCGGGGCGGCTGATACAAGGTGTTGGCGTAATTGAGCGATCCACCGCCGACACCGGCACCCGCCATCACGAGCACATCGGGAAGTAGATGGATACGTTGCATGCCATAGCAACCCATCCACGGAGCCCACAGATAGCGTCGCAATCTCCAGCTGGTCTCGGGCATTTCGTCGTCGGCGAAACGCCGTCCCGCCTCCAGCACTCCGACCTTGTAGCCCTTCTCGGTGAGCCGCAGCGCAGCCACACTGCCGCCGAAACCTGAGCCGACCACCACCACGTCGTAGTGGGTCACGCGACGGCCTCCTTCTCCGACTTCCGGCGCGCCACGTAATTCTCCCTGTCGAAGCGCTGAAGTTGCGAGCGGAATCTGAAGGTGAACGTCGGCCACTGCACCGAGTTACGGCCCTCCGCATCGTAGTACCAGCTCGAACAACCACCCTTGTTCCAGACGGTGCTCTGCAAGCCCGATTGAATCCGCGTGTTGTACCGTCGCTGCGCCTCCTCTGCGACCTCGAATGCCGCGATGTCGTTGTTGCGCATGGCATCGAGCGCATCGGTGATGTACGCAGACTGCGATTCGAGCATGTAGACGATGGAGCTGTGCCCAAGGTTGGTGTTGGGTCCGTACATCAGGAAGAGGTTGGGGAATCCGGCGACCGTGGTCCCCTTGTAGGCGTGCGGACTGCCCTTCCAGTGCTCGGCCAGCGTGTGCCCGTCGGTGCCCCGGAGCGCATGCGCGACAGGAGGTTCCGTAGGAGTGAAACCGGTGGCGAAGATGATGGTGTCGACCTTGCGTTCGTTGCCGACCGCGTCGACCACACCATCCTCGGTGATACCCGCCAGGCCTGCGTCGACGAGCGTGACGTCCGGCCGGTCGAGCGTCCGCAACCAGTCGTTCGACAACAGCATCCGCTTGCAGCCGATAGTGAAATCGGGGGTGAGCTTCCGTCGCAGTTCCGGGTCGCGCACCTGCCGACGCAGATGTGCCTTGGCCACCATTTCGAACAACGGCAGCAGTCCGGTGGCATGGGCCAGGACTCCGCCGAGCGCTTCCCGGAAACTGTAGACAGAACCACGGACAGCCTTCTGCACCAGAGGCATTCGCCGATACAGACGCTTTTCGGGATCGGAGAGCACTCGGTCGAGCCGCGGGATGACCCACGCCGGCGTGCGCTGAAAGACCGTCACATGCTTCGCGCGGGGCGCGATTTCCGGAACGAACTGCACCGCCGAGGCACCCGTGCCGATGACGGCCACCCGCTCACCGGTGAGGTCGTGATCGTGATTCCACGTCGCGGAGTGAAAGGTGGTGCCGCCGAACGTGTCGAGTCCCGGCATATCCGGGATGCTCGGGGTCGACAGGGCACCGGTGGCCGCCACCACCACATCGGCGGTCAACGAACCACGGCTCGTGCGCACATGCCACACCGCCTTGTCGTCGTCCCAGTCTGCCTGCTCCAAGGCGCAGTCGGTCACGACCCGGGACAGGATGCCGGTGTCGGCCGCGACCTTCTTCAGGTACCGGTAGATCTCCGGTTGCCGGGCGAAGGTGTGACTCCAGTCGGCGCTGGGCGCGAAGGAGAACGAGTACAGCGACGTCGGGACATCGCACGCACACCCCGGGTAGGTGTTGTCGCGCCAGGTCCCACCGACATCGTGGCCGCGCTCGATGATCAGGACGTCGGCCTCCGGACGGGACCGCAGGATCCGCGCCGCGAGACCCATTCCTGCGAAACCGGCTCCCACGACCAGCGTGTGTACATGTTGCGGAAGACTCACGACTTCTTCACCTTCGATTCCCACGCCGGCAGCAGCCGCGCGCGTAGTGAGCGATCAGCCTCGGGTGTCCGGAACAATGCCGACACCGCGAGACCGCGAACCAATTCGATACCGAGCTCGATGGTGTCGGCGTCGTACCGATCGCCGAACACCTCCGCAGACCCGTGTCGCAGGGCCTCGGTGACCTTCCGCTCCAGCGGAACCATCGCCTCGAACAACGCGGAGTCGGTGCGGGCGGCCACCCACAACTCGAGTGCCGCATAGAACAACGGGCCGGAGAAGGCGTCGGCCAGCACGTCGATGCCACGGTCGGTGTCCACCTCGGCGGCGAGAATCTCCGCCATCCGCTTGTCGACGAGGTACTCCACTGCCGCCACCACCAGCGACTCCTTGGTTGGGAAATGGTGTAGCTGGGCTCCCCGCGACACACCCGCCCGGCGGGCGATGCCCTGGGTGGTGGTGCCCGCGTAGCCGAGCTCGACCAGCGAGTCGACCGCGGCCTCGAGCAATCGTGTGCGCATCGCGGCGGTGCGCTCGGCCTGGGTGCGGGTCGGTTTGGCGACTGCTATGTCGGAGGTCACATCTGCACTGGTCACATCTGCACTGTAGGCCGAAAAATCAAAACAGTCCAAACTGCTTTTAAATTGCGCAAGCGCCTGTGAGTGCTTGTCAACAACGGGAGGTTAAGAAGTACTCACGGGACGAGGCGGTACTTCAGCATCATGTCGTGGTCCTCGTGATCGAGCATGTGGCAGTGCCAGACGTAGCCCCGCAGAGGTTGGGGTGCCTGCCCGGTGTGTCCACCCGAGTGATCCGTGGCATGGGCCGACATGCCGAAGGTCGCGTCGGGATCGAAACCCAGTTCCTCGGCTGTCGGAAACCGCACGACCACACGGGTGACGGAATTGGCGTCGGCGATCACGGTGTCCTTGAAACCGGACTCCCAAGGCTGCGGCGACAGCACCGGTCCCCGGGTGAACGGATCCGGAGACGGCGTCCACCGTGTCCCGACCGCGGGGAGCGGCGACGCCGACATCAATGCGGCCGTATCGACCGCCTGCCGCCCGAGTACGCGGAACCTCACCAGATGCAGATGGATCGGGTGCGGCTCCGGGGTGGCATTGACGATGTTCCACTGTTCGACCGCGCCCTGGCGCGGCATTTCGATGTCGTCGGTGGTGTAGCGCAGGTTGTTGAGCGACATCAGCGGTGACGGTTGCCCGAGGCCCTGGCCGATCTGCAGTACCGAGACGTTGCGGACAATCTGAGGTTGCGCGACCGGCGCCAGCAGCGGCGGTTGCCGGCGGCCGCCGCGCAGGGTCTGCGGCACCGGGCCGGTGAACCCCGCCGCAGCTCCCACGCGGAAACGGCAGAAACGCGGCATGGGTAGGACCCCGCGCTGCGCCACCTGGTCGGGAATCGCTTCGTCGTTGCGCAGCTCGACGGTCGTGCCGGGCGCCAGAGCACCGAAGTCGACGAGCAGGTCGGCGCGCTCACCCGGTCCGAGGCGAACATGGTCGACGGGGACCGGGGCGTCGAACAATCCGCCTTCGGCGCCGATGACCCAGAACCGCATTCGATTGTCGAAGAAGAGGTTCCACACGCTGAACGAGGCGGCGTTCACCATGCGCAGGCGGTACAGCCCGCGCGCCACGGCCATCTCCGGCCACACCTTGCCGTTCACCACGCCGGTGTCGCCGGGGGTCGCCGCTTCCCAGCTGCCCTGCGGGTTCAGCGGGTTGGAGCGAACGCTCTGCCTGCCGTCATCCGTGAAATTCTTGTCCTGCAGAATCAGCGGAACCTCGAACTCGTCGGCGGGCAGCCTGAGCGGATTGCCCGCTGCACCGGTGTCGAACTCGTCGCGGAGCAGGTACAGACCGGCCAGTCCAGCGAAAATGTTGAGCCGGGTGACCCCCATCGCGTGGTCGTGATACCAGAGTGTGCACGCATCCTGCTGATTCGGGAACTCGTACACCAGCCCTTGCCCGCGCCGCAGCGTGTGCTCGGGGTGCCCGTCGAACTCGGGCGGATTGGACCCCCCGTGCAGGTGCAGCGCGGTCGCCACGTCGGTGCGGTCCGCTTCGGTCACGCCGTGCAGTCTGGTGTCCACATCGGCGGCGAGGGGATTACTCGCGATGTCGTTGTGGTAGACGAGCGATGTCCGTTCGCCGACCCGGGCCTCGATCGTCGGTCCCAGGTAGTCGACACCGCCGTACGCGAGCGCCGGGGAGGCGGGAAGGTCGGAGTGGAACGTGTGCATCGTGCTGCTCGCGTGCACCTCGACGGAAGTGCCACCGAGTGTCGGCAGCAGGGGAAGTGGGTCCCGAAACGGTTCGAGTGGCGGTGACCGGAAAACGAAGGGCCGCAGTGGGTCGATACCGAAGGGGAAGGCGCTTGCCGAGCCGACCCCTACGGCGCCAAGCCCGGCCGTCAGTGCCAGTCCACGAACGAACGACCTGCGCGGAATTCGTCCATCCATTCGCCGGCGCCCCCTGCACGATGAATATCCTGTTGCGACTCGGAAAGCCGACGGTACCTCGAGTGGGGTACCCCTCAGCCCGGTTTCGGCACCGGGGATCCTGTCGCACCCGCGCGCCGACCATGCCACGCTGGCCTCATGACTCGAGCGGTACCGAAGAACATGGCATGGATTCCGGGTGGCACGTTCTGGATGGGATCGGAGGACTTCTATCCCGAGGAGCGCCCGGTCCACCAGGTGACGGTCGACGGGTTCTGGATGGACTCGCACCCGGTAACCGTCGCCGAGTTCCGGCGGTTCGTGAAAGACACCGGTCACGTCACCACCGCCGAGGTCGCGCCCGACCCCACGCAGTACCCGGACGCGGACCCGTCGTTGCTGGTCCCCGGCTCCCTCGTGTTCACCCCGACACCGGGACCGGTGCCGCTCGACGACTACACCCGCTGGTGGTCGTTCACGCCGGGAGCGGACTGGCGTCATCCGGAGGGTCCGGGCAGCAACGTCGGCGGACGTGAACGCCATCCCGTCACCCATGTGTCGTGGTTCGATGCCCGCGCGTACGCGGAGTGGGCAGGCAAAGATCTGCCGACGGAAGCGGAGTGGGAATTCGCGGCGCGGGGCGGACTGGACCGGCAACCGTTCGTGTGGGGTGACGAGCACGAGCCGGGTGGCAGGCCCGGCGGAAATGTCTGGCAGGGCCGGTTCCCCTGGGAGAACCTGCTCGCGGACGGCTTCGCCCGCACGTCGCCGGTGGGTCACTTCCGGCCCAACGGATACGAGCTCAGCGACATGGCCGGCAACGTGTGGGAGTGGACCACCGACCACTTCACCGCTGATCATTCCGCGAGCGGGAAAAATGTCGCGCCGACCAGTTCCTGCTGCATTCCGACCAACCCGCGCGTCGACACCGCGCGCGCCGAGAACCCCTGCGAACCCTATGCGCGGCGAGTGATCAAGGGGGGTTCACACCTCTGCGCACCGAATTACTGCCTCCGTTACCGGCCGTCGGCTCGGCAAGGCGACACCGAAGAGACGTCGACCTGCCACATCGGTTTCCGATGCGTCGTCCGCGAGTGAACGCGGGCCGGACTCACCTGACGGGGATGAAGACAGACCGCGTTCACTGCGGTTGAGTAAGTAAGGTGCGGTCGACCAAGTTGTCAGTGATGCTGGCTCGGGAAGCTCTCGCGGCGCGGACCGAATCGGCCAACGGCTGGATGCAGGGCACTCCTCCGGGCCGCACGGTTCGACGGGTCATAGACGGGCTGATCGAGATCGAACTCGTCGACCGGTCGATGACACTTGCCGCGCGGATCTTCACGTCGGTGCTCCCCGTGATGATTGCGGCCTCGACGTTGAGCAGTTGGCACCTGACCGCCCGCACCATCAAGACCCAGTTCGGTTTCGACCCCGCGGAGTTGTCCTCCACGTCCGGCACCGTGGACACCACGGACCCGTCGTTCGCGGCCTTCGGGGTGGTCGGCCTGCTGATGATCGCGATCAGCGGCACGTCGTTTGCCCGGGCCCTCGCCCGGATCTACGGGAAGATCTGGAACGTCCCGTCGATCAACCTCCGGGACGCCTGGCGGTGGCTGGTGGTCCTGTTCGCCGTTGCGTTGTCGAGTACAGCGATCGGCCTGGCGAGTGAGCTCACGAGCGTCCGGTTCATCGGGCCACCGCTCGCAGTCGCCGGGGAGTTCGCGGTGTGGATGGCCGTCTGGACTCTCAGCCCGTACCTGCTGACGATGGGCACCCTCGAGGGCCGCGTGCTCTGGGCCACCGGGGCGTTGACCGCCGCAGCACTGACCACTCTCCACGTCGGCGGACGTATCCTTCTCCCCCGGATCACCGCCTCGGCACAGCACCAGTTCGGGCCACTCGGCCTGGTGTTCACCGCGATCAGCTGGCTCTTCGTGATGTCCGTCGTCATCGTGGGGGCAGCGGTGATCACCAAGGCGGTTGCGCTGGACGAGGCCTACATCGGTCGGTACCTCCGCGGGCCGGACGCGGTCGCGTCAGAACGCTCCGCCGAGTCCCTTCCCGAGAACGACGGCACCCATCACCAGTAGCAGCACGCTCATCACCGCGGCGTTGTTGGCCTGCAGCCAGACCTTCAGGTTGTCGAGGGCGCCGCGCATCTTGTCGGCGGCGACTGCGTAGGCGACCACGGGAACGATCACCGTCGACCCGGCCAGCACGGTGAACACCGCCAGCGCGATCGCCTGCTCACCGCCACTCACACCGGACGAGCCGATCACCACGCCCGCGGAGACACACAGCAGAAGGTTCTTCGGATTGATTGCCGCCAGGACGAATCCGAGTCCGATCGACTTGACGATGTTCAGGTCATCGATTGCCCGCATCCACTTCGGTTGTTCCGCGTCGGCATTGCGACTTCTCCACTGCCGTCCGGCGAGCACGAGCAGGAGCACGCCGAGGACGATCTTGATCCATGACGTGGTCGCCGACGGACCGTCGGAGTCGGTGGTGTCGATACCGCCGGCGAAGAGCACGACGATGCCGGTAGCCACAAGGATTCCGGCGAGCCACCCCACACCGAAGCCCGCACTCGCACCGCCGGCGCGCTTCGACAACAACATCAGGATGACCGCGATGATCGGGATCGGTGAAATGGCGACACCGACTGCGAGCGGGAGCATTTCTCCGAGAACTGAGCCCATGTCCGGACCCTAGGGTCGGTGAACTCGTGTGCGCCTCGCACGTGCCGGGTGAATCGCACGTGAGGGGCAGAGCGTGCCCTGCCACTCACGTGGGGAGATCACACCAGCAGTTCGGCGATCTGAATGGTGTTGAGCGCGGCACCCTTACGCAGGTTGTCGCCCGACACGAACAGCGCCAGACCGCGGCCCTCGGGGACACCCGGATCCTGGCGGATGCGCCCGACCAGTGACGGATCGCTGCCCGCGGCCTGCAGCGGGGTGGGCACGTCGACGAGCTGCACCCCGGGAGCCTTCGACAGGATCTCCTGCGCGCGTTTCACCGACAGCGGACGCTCGAACTCGGCGTTGATCGACAGCGAATGCCCGGTGACGACGGGGACGCGGACACACGTACCCGACACCAGGAGGTCGGGCAGGCCGAGGATTTTGCGGCTCTCGTTGCGGAGCTTCTGATCCTCGTCCGTCTCACCGCTGCCGTCGTCGACGAGAGAGCCGGCGAGCGGGAGCACGTTGAACGCGATGGGCGCGACGTACTTGTTCGGGGCGGGGAAGTCGACGGCGCTGCCGTCGTGGACCAGCTTCTCCGCATTGTCGATGACGGCGCGCGCCTGGCTCACCAGTTCCTCGACGCCGGCGATACCGCTGCCCGACACCGCCTGGTAACTGGACACGATGAGTCGCTGCAGTCCGGCCTCGTCGTGCAGCACCTTCAGGACCGGCATCGCGGCCATCGTGGTGCAGTTGGGGTTGGCGATGATGCCCTTCGGCGGGTTCTTCGCCTGCTCCGGGTTGACCTCGCTGACGACCAGGGGAACGTCGGGGTCCTTCCGGAACGCGGACGAGTTGTCGACCACGACGGCGCCGGCAGCGGCGAACCGTGGGGCCTGCTCGCGAGAGAGCGTCGCACCGGCCGAGAAGAGGGCGATGTCGATGCCCTTCAAGTCCTCGTCGGAGGTGGCGGACGCATCTTCGACGACGATTTCCTCACCACGGAACGGCAGCTTCTTGCCCGCCGACCGCGCCGACGCGAAGAACCGCACCGTGTCCGCCGGAAAGTTTCGTTCCTCGAGGAGAGTACGCATGACGATGCCGACCTGACCGGTGGCACCGACGACAGCGATGGTGGTCATGATTTACCGTCCCGTTCCTGCGTGCACGACAGCTTCTTCGTCGCCGCCGAGTTCGAATGCGTCGTGGATCGCCTTCACAGCCTTGTCCAGATCGGTGTCCTTGACGAGCACCGAGATGCGAATTTCGGACGTGGAGATGAGGTCGATATTGATCCCGGCCTCGGCGAGCGCCTCACAGAAGGTGGCGGTGACGCCGGGGTGGCTCTTCATGCCGGCTCCGACGAGCGACACCTTGCCGATGTGATCGTCGAAGACGATCTGGGTGAAACCGATCTCGCCCTGCAGCTTGGACAGCTTCTCGACGGCGCGCGGCCCGTCGGCCGTCGGCAGGGTGAACGTGATGTCCGTCTTCCCGGTCTCGACCTTGGAAATGTTCTGCAGCACCATGTCGATGTTGATCTCCGCGTCGGCGACCGCCCGGAAGATCTGCGCGGCGTAACCCGGGGTATCGGGGAGGCCGACGACGGTGACCTTGGACTCGCTGCGGTCGTGCGCGACTCCGGTGAGAATTGCTTCTTCCACGGGGATGTCCTCCATCGATCCGGACACGATGGTGCCCGGCTTGGTCGTGTATGACGAGCGGACGTGCACAGGCACGTTGTAACGGCGGGCGTACTCGACGCAGCGCAGCATCAGCACCTTTGCGCCGCACGCCGCGAGTTCGAGCATCTCCTCGAACGACACCGTCTCGAGACGCTGCGCGTCGGGAACGATGCGCGGGTCCGCGCTGAAGATGCCGTCGACGTCGGTGTAGATCTCGCAGACGTCCGCTTTCAAGGCAGCCGCGAGAGCCACAGCGGTGGTGTCGGAACCGCCGCGCCCGAGCGTCGTCACATCCTTGCTGTCCTGGCTGACGCCCTGGAATCCGGCGACGAGGACGATCGAACCCTCGTCGAGCGCGTCGCGAACGCGACCGGGTGTGACGTCGATGATTTTGGCGTTACCGTGCGCACCGGTGGTGATGACACCTGCCTGCGAGCCCGTGAACGAACGGGCTTCGGCACCGAGCGAATGGATCGCCATCGCGACGAGAGAGTTGGAGATGCGCTCACCGGAGGTCAGCAGCATGTCCATTTCGCGGGCGGGTGGGGCTGGGCACACCTGCTGAGCCAGATCGAGCAGCTCATCGGTGGTGTCCCCCATCGCTGAAACCACGACGACGACATCGTTGCCGGCCTTCTTGGTCTCGACGATCCGTTCAGCCACTCGTCGGATTCGCTCGGCGGTTGCCACCGAGGATCCGCCGTACTTCTGGACGACGAGAGCCACGCGTTTCTACCTCCAGGTCGAAGAATCTGTACTGGTCCAGCTGTCGAGCTTACCGGCGCAGTCCAATGTGATCCCGGGTGAGTCCGTCGGGCCGCCTATCCGAACACCGTGGTCGCGGCCTCCACGACCCTCGCGACTGCGGTGCAGTTCGGCCCGTGAACAGTGACGACTGCACCAGCGGAACCGAGCCTGCGGGTGAACTGGTTGACCTCGGCTCCGGGTCGCGTGATGTCGATCGGCTCACCCATCGGGCTCGTCCAGCGGCACCGGTCGCCGATCGTCTCCGGTCCGGTGGGAACGGTTGGTCGGTTTTCCTTGACCGGCGACACGGTGAACGACACGGTCACCTCACTTCCGGGCGCCCGATACGGGTCCGGAAACAGGACGCAGTCGAACGGTGTCGGCGGTGCGTCCGGATCGACGACGCGTCCGCCGGCGTTGCCCAGCACGTCGAGGACTTCGCACGGGTCGTGGACCGCGAGTGCCACCTGATTCCGGGCCGCGGCGTCACGGGCGGGCAGTCCCGGCCGCATGCTGTCGATCGCGGAGTCCAGCACCGCGTCGGCCAGCGGGCAGGCGTCCTCCCCGGCGACGGTTCCGACGCGGACGGTCGCGAACTGGGGGTTCGCGCGTTCCTCCAGCGTTCCGAGGTTCAGCTGGAAGACGCGTTCACACGTCCCGCGCGCGAGGTCCGCGCCCGGGCCGCGGTAGACAGTGACCCCGTCGACCGTGTCCGGCCGGGTCAGCGCTGCGTCCGACAGCATCGATGGCAGCAGAGACACGTCCACATAGGTCTTCGCGCCGCCGGGCCTTGCAATCAGCGCCGAACACACCGGCAACTGCACAGCGGATCCGAATTGCTGAACCGTCCCGAACTGCCGCACCACAGCCTCGTCCAGAAGTCCGCACGGATCGGCGGCGCGTAGGGCGTCCTCGACGTCGATGTGACGTTGCTGCCCTGGACTCGACTCGTCCAGCGGAGAAGCCCCCGCAGTCCCCGACACGTTGTGCGCACACCCGGACGTGATGACGGCGCACAGGAGCGCCCCGGCAATTCTCTTCACTCGACCCCCCTCGAATCCGCCCGAACACTACCGGCGGCTCCGCCACCCGTGAGTGGTTGAGGAGTCCCTGCACTCGTCAACCACTCACGGGCGCGAAGCGCCTGCGTCGAGCGCGTCCTGCACGGTGGCGTACAGGTTGACGGGTGTCGCATCAGAGCCGGACAGCCGGAGCGTGTCCCGGAACTGTCCGATGTCGTGCGCGACTCGGAGTTCGATTCCCCTGCGTGCGAGCACACTCCGCAATTGTCCGAGCATCTGCGCCGCAGTGACGTCGACAAAAGGTGACGTCTCGGCGTCGAGAACCACCACCCGTGTGTCGTCGGCGCACAGGTCCTCGATGCGGTCCTTGACGTGCTCGGCATTGGCGAAGAACAGTCCCGCCTCCACGCGCACCACCACCACGTGCGGTGCGGTCGGAAGGCCGGGGTGACGCTCCGCGTCCACCCACAGCGATCCTTCCTTCGCCAGCGCTGCGACGTGGGGACGCGACGCTCGGTAGAGAAGCAGCAGCATGGACACGCCGATTCCTATGACGAGTCCGGGAAGAGTGTCGAACAGGAGCACCCCGACCATCGCGGCGAGCGCGGCCGCGAAATCGGCACGCGCGGCGTATCCGTAGATGTTGCCGAGCCTTTCGGTCCACACGCCGTAGAGCCGGCGCAGCGCTCGAATGTCGACGAGCTCGATGACGGCCGCGATCACCACCGCCGACAACGTCGCCTCCGGCAGCTTCTCGAAGAGTCCGGTGAGGAACAGCAGCGTGACGATGGTCAACGCGGCCACTACCAGGCCGCTCACCTGCGATTTCGCCCCTGCCCCACCATTCACGGCGGTCTTGGACAAGCTGCCGTTGACCACCATTCCCGAGCAGAGACCGGAGCCGAGATTCGCGGCGCCGAGACCGAACAACTCTCGATTCGGGTCGACCTCGTAGCCCTCTTTCGTCGCATATGTCTTCGCGGCGCCCAGTCCTTCCGCGAACCCGATCAGCAACACACCCACAGCCGGGCCCATCAGATCGAGGAAGTCGTCGAATCCGACGCCTTCCGGTAACCCGAGCGTCGGCAGACCGGAATCAATGGGTCCGACGATGTCGACGCCCTTGCCATCCAGGTCGAACAGCGAGACCGCGGCGATTCCGAGAAGGACGACGAGTAGCGAGCCGGGGACGACCGGCACCCAGCGCCTGAGCCCCAGCACCACGGCGAGACTGAGCCCGCCGACGACGAGGGTGCCCCAGTCCGTGTCCCCGAGGTGAGCGATCACCCCCCAGGTCTGTTCGAAGAAGTTGCCCGTCGTCTTCTCGATCCCGAAGATCGCCGGCACCTGCCCGATGATGATGGTGAGGGCGAGACCGACTATGAAGCCTTTGAGCACGGGTTCGGAGATGAATGACGCGATGAAGCCGAGACGGAGCAGGGCGGCGAGCAGTCCCGCGACTCCGGTCGCGATCGCCAGGACCGCCGACAGTGCTGCATATTTCCCGCCGTCGCTGGCGGCGACGGGTGCGACGATGGCCGCAGACAGCGCGGCTGTCGCAGACATCGGCCCCACCACCAGGTGCCGCGAACTACCCGCCGCCGCATAGAGAATCAGCGCGGGGACCGCCGCATACAGGCCGACGACGGGCGGCACACCCGCGATGGTCGCGTAGGCCAGGGCCTCGGGGACCAGAACAGCCCAGACGGTCAGGCCCGCGAGCACATCGGGCCTGACCCATCCCTTTCGATACTCCCGCAGTGAGCCGAAAACCGGCCAAGCGCCCGCCCGGGGACTCACCACTCCCTCGTCCTAGTACGTGGCGGTGTCGTACTTGCTGGTGTCCCAAGTGGTGACTGCCCAGATCACGACCACGTCGAGGGCGATGATGAGAATCGACCACAGCGGGTAGTAGGGAAGCCACAGGAAGTTCGCGAGGATGGACAGTGCGGCAATACAGACGGCCACGATTCGCGCCCAGGTGGCGCCCGTCATCAGACCTACGGCACTGGCGATCAGGACGAGGCCCAGAACGATGTGAATCCACCCCCACGTGGTGGTGTCGAACTGATAGGTGTATTCGACGCCGATGACCAGCAGGTCGTCGGAAGCGACTGCGGCAATTCCCTGGAAGAACGAAATCACGCCGACTGTCAGCAGCAGAATCGCCGCTGCCAGAGACGTTCCTGCTGCAAAACCCTGCTTTACAGGGCTGTTCGTTCTGGACTCGGGATTGGTCGTCATGTCCATGCCCTTCTCGAAAGTGTGTTTGCGAACAAGTGAATGGTCCGGCCTCGTTCGGTCGTGGACATCATCCGCGCCGGGTGATCCTCATCTGCAACGGATGATGTGCGTCGGCGCACCGAATGCGAGAGTCGATGCGGCCGACCTTTGCGAAGGGGACACGAGATGACGGAACCTCAGGACCGGTCCGGTAAACCGGCAGACACCCAATGGTCGATGCCGCGTGGTCTGATCGTCATTCTCGGGCTGGCCGCGCTCGTCGTCACCGTGGCGGGGATCCAGGTGGCTGCGTCGATCGTCGGCCCCATCTTCCTCGCTCTCATGCTGACCGTCGCAGTCCACCCGCTGCCCGTATGGCTCTACAGAAAGGGTGTCCCGGGTTGGCTCGCGACAATCGCGGCGATCGTGGTGGTCAACAGCATTCTTCTCGTCCTCGTGCTGTCGTTGGCCTTGTCCGTCGCGCGACTCGCCACGCTCCTACCGGAATACGCGGACGACTTCACCGGCCTGATCGATGACGCCCAGAGTTTCCTGAACAGCAACGGGGTGAACTCCACCGACGCCCAGACGCTGCTGTCCCAGGTGGATTACGGCAAGGTCTTCGGACTGGTCGAGGGAATTCTGCAGGCGATGCTGGGTGTCTTCTCGAACCTGCTGTTCGTCCTCGCACTCCTGCTGTTCATGGCCGTCGACGGCAGCTCCTACGGTTCGCGGATGTCCATCGTCACGCAGATGCGCCCCGACATCGCTACCGCCCTCACCGCCTTCTCGGCCGGTACGCGCAAGTATCTGATCGTGTCCACGGTGTTCGGATTGATCGTCGCGGTCATCGACACCGCGGCGCTGTGGGCGTTGGGGATTCCGCTGCCGATCCTGTGGGGACTGCTGTCGTTCATCACCAATTACGTTCCGAACGTCGGCTTCGTCCTCGGGCTCGTTCCACCGGCTCTGCTCGCGTTGCTCGAGGGCGGTCCGGGACTGATGCTGACGGTCATCGTCGTGTACAGCGTCATCAACGTCATCATCCAGTCGGTGATCCAACCGAAGTTCGTCGGCGACGCCGTCGGCCTGTCCGTGACCTTCACCTTCCTGTCGCTGGTCTTCTGGACGTGGATACTCGGTCCCCTCGGCGCGATTCTCGCGATTCCGTTGACACTGATGGCGAAGGCGCTGCTAATCGATATCGACCCGTCCACGAGGTGGGTGAACACAATTCTCAGCGACGCTCCCCCGCCCCCAGAACCGGCCGCATAGGCCCTTCGGGCTCGTGCGCCTTTCTGGTAGCTGGGGCAACCAGAAAGGCGCACGGAGGCGCGGAGCGCCCTGCCGTTCACCGACACGAACAGCGCTTTCTCGCTAAAATCACCGCACCGGCCCACGGCGTCGGAGATTGGCGTTTGTCGAAGATCGTTTCTCGGTGCAGCGAGAATTGGGGGTCGGCGTGACGGCAGTACATTTCGGCGAGTTTCATTCGAGTATCCGAATACCTTCGGATGCGGTGGGCCGAACGGTGACCCGCACCAGATTGCACACCCTCCTTACCGATGCCCTGACCAGCGAAGATCACCCCTATCCTGTCGTCCTCGTGTGCGCGCCCGCCGGGTCGGGCAAGACCCGACTGGCCGCCGACTGGGCATCCGAAGTTCTGGCGGGCGCGGATTCACCGACCATCGCATGGATCACGATCGAAGAACGCTACAACGACATCGGCGTCATACACCGCGCCATTCTGCGGGCACTGAACGAAACCGGAAATCCTCGGCTGCGTGCGTTGTGTGACCGCCTCGACCCCGATTCCCCCGACCTCGGTGCGCACATGTCCGCGGATCTGGGTGAACTCGGGGAGAACCTTTGGATGGTGATCGACGACGCTCATCTGCTCCTCGACACCGACATACTGAACGACCTCGAGTCGTTCATGCGCTGGCAACCGCCGATGCTCCGGACAATTATCTGCGGACGATTCGAGCCGCCACTGGCGCTGCAGCGACTTCGGCTGGAGGGCAAGCTGTTCACCGTCATGGCCCGCGATCTCGCCTTCACCGCCGAGGAGGCTGCCGCGATGCTCACCGAGCACGATGTGCGGCTCGATTCCGGCGACCTCGACGCCCTGATGGAGCGCACCGAGGGTTGGGCAGCCGGAATCCGTTTGGCAGGAATGTCTTTGGAAGGCCATCCCGATCCCAGTCGGTTGATCGCCGAGTTCTCCGGTAATCGCCGAGCGGTCGCCGACTATCTCATCGAGGAAGTTCTCGCCGGCCAGACCGACGAGATGCGCGACTTCCTTCTCCGCACCTCCGTGCCCGCGTCGTTCACAACCCACTTCGCGGAGATCCTCACTGGCTGCACCGACGCGCACGACAAGGTGGATTGGCTCGAACACCACAATTTTCTGATCAACCGAATCGACGGCTCCCCGACGGAGTACCGGTACCACCCGCTGCTGCGTAGCTATCTGCGGGCGGAGATCAGCCGCGTCGGGCACGTCGAGGTGGAGCATCTCGAACTCACCGCCGCGCACTGGCACGCGGAATTCGGGGATGCGCTGGTGGCGCTCGAACATGCGGTCAACTCGGGCGACCACGATGCGATCGTCGCGCTGCTCTCCCGGACGTCGCTGTCGTTGATCGTCGGGGGTCACGGTGAGGCGGTCGATCGTCTCCTCACCCGGGCGCCGCGAACCACCCAGGAGCATCCGTCGGCGCGCTTGATCCGCGCGGCGGCGGCGCTGGCCGCGGGCAACGTTCCCGTGGCGCGGTCTACGCTCGACGTTCTCGACCGCACACGGACAGAGACCGCGATCGACGAAATGGATCCGCGACGGCACCTGCTGCTTCGGGAGTCGCTCCGCGTGCAGACCGCCGTTCAGACCGGCGACATCGACGGCGCGCTGACCCGGCTGCGGTCGGTGGGACCGGAATCGACCGGCGAATCCGAACTGGACGCGTTCGTACTTCTTCAGGAAGGCAGGGCGCTACTGTTCCTCGGCCGAACCGAGGAGTCGGAGCACGTACTCGGGAAGGCGCTGGCTCACGCCCGCCTCGCCCATGCGTCGCTCACCGTCATGTACTGCCTCGGCTCTCTCGCGGCCCTCGCCATGTCGAGAGGTGAAGTAGTTCGTGCCGCCGCCCTCGTGAGCGAGTCGCTCAGAATCGGAACGGAGCAGTCCGCCACGGACAATCCGACGTTTCACCTGGTCCGATTGGTCGATTCGTGGTGCCGGTACGTCCGTCTCGACGATGGTGCCGCGCGGATCGCCGCCGAATCGGCCGTAGTTCTGCACCGTGAGAACGCCGGGACCGCAAGATTCGCGGACGGCGCAGCGGTGTTGTTCGGACTGGACGGGTCGGACCATCGGCACAGTGCGGTGACCACGCTCCATGCGCACAGCCCTGTCTCGTCGTCGATTCCCGTGCCGCCGGGTATCCGGGCGGTGTTGCTGCCGGCGATCCAGTACGCGTACCTCACCGCCGGCGAGGTCGGGTGGGCGCACGAACTCGCGGCGGACGCGCGGACCCTGATCGGATCGACCGGTGACACGGCGGTCCTCGACGCCATCGTTTCCGTCCACGCCCACCGTCTCGATCAGGCCCGCAAAACCCTGCAACCCGTGCTGGACGGCACAGTAGTGTGCGCGGCGGGCACCAATCTGATTGCGGCGTGGCTGGTCGACACGGCCATAGCGCTTGCCCGTAAACATGATTCGCGGGCGCACAGTGCCCTCACCGAGGCGCTCCGCCTGGCCGAGCCCGATTCGGTGCTGCGTCCGTTCCACGACTGCGGACCACAGATCCGAGAACTATTGATCCGGAGCACCGGCCGGTTCGGGGTGCTCGAGACTTTCGCGGAGCGGCTACGCGCGTCGTTTCCACGGTCCGGAACCGCGGCATCCGACATGCTGACTCCCCGCGAACTGGAACTGCTCGTGGAGCTTCCGTCGTGGCGCACGGCGGAGCAGATCGCTACCGACCTGTGCGTGTCCGTGAACACCGTGAAGACGCACCTGCGCGGGATCTACCGCAAATTCGGGGTCACCTCCCGACGTGACGCCATCGCGGCGGCGCAACAGGCCGGCTTGCTCTGAGCGCGATTCACCACTTGCGGGTGAGGCGCGCCGCCGTCTTTCGAGTCACCCTTGATTCATTGGCTGACCGCTTGTCGAAGGACTGCCCATCCGCGAATGAAGGAGCCGCCGTGGAGCAATCGACCTGGCCCGACAATGTCAGGTACGCCTTCCTGATCAGCGGCACCTTGTCCGAGCGGGTCATTGCGGCTTTCCCCGAGTTGGACGTGTCGGGTGTGACAACCGGTGACACCACGCTGTACGGCCGGGTCGACAGCCCGACGGACCTGCGGGGGATGCTGGCCCGTTTCGACGCGCTGGGATTGACCGTCATCGAGATGCGGCGGCTACCGGACTGACCCGGGGTCGGGGTTCAATGGGTGGAGGGACCCGGGAGGCGGTGAAGCCGGTGTGAGTGGCGAGTTCGAACCGGGCACGGTGTTTGCCGGCTACGTGATCGAACGGGTTCTGGGACGAGGCGGCATGGGCACCGTGTACCTCGCTCAGCATCCGAACCTGCCACGCAAGGTCGCCCTCAAATTGCTGGACTCGGTGTGGGCGAGCGACGAGTACGTCCGCTCACGCTTCGAGTCGGAGGCCGACCACGCCGCGAAACTCGAACACCCGAACATCGTGACGATCCACGACCGCGGCCGCGAGCGTGGCCGGTTGTGGATCGCGATGCAGTACGTTCCCGGCGTCGACGCGCGGAAAGCCCTCGCGTCCGGCGGACTGGATGTCGCGCGGGCGATGCACATCGTGTCCGAGACCGGGAACGCCCTCGACCATGCACACAGGGCCGGGATTTTGCATCGCGATGTGAAGCCCGCCAACATCCTGCTTGCCGAGGGTGATCCCGAACGGATCCTGCTGGCCGATTTCGGCACCGCGAAGGCGCTGGACGAAACACATCAACTGACCCGGACGGGGATGCTCGTCGCGACGTTGCATTACGCCGCACCCGAGCAGATCGAGGGTGCGACACTCGATCACCGGGTCGACATCTACGCGCTGGGATGCACATTCTTCCACCTTCTGACCAACGAACCGCCGTATCCGGGCACCACGGCCTCCGCGGTGATGCACGGTCATCTGAACGGTCCGATCCCGAAGCCGAGCAGGGTGCGGCCGGATCTGCCCGCCGGATTCGACGATGTCGTCGCGCGGGCGATGGCCAAGGACCGTGACGACCGGTATTCGAGTTGCCGTGAGTTCAGCGACGCGATCGACGCCGCATCACGCAGCGCACCCGCCCTCGCCCCCGGCCAGTCCCGGCCCGTCGATCCCGCGGCAACCACACATGTCAGCGGCGGGACTCTCACCGAGACCGTCCCGGCGCCGAGGCGCCGGCCGTGGTGGCGCAAGCCGGTGACGGTGACCGCGGCCCTGGCCGGCGCGATGATCCTGGCCGGTGTCGCCTTCTTCGCATGGCCGGACGAACAGTCAACGAGCCCGCAGGTGGTCCTTCCGATTACCGGCCTGGCGAGTCCTGCGGGACTCGCGGTCAGCGACGCCGGGGACCTCTACATCGCGGACAGCTCGGCCAAGCAGGTTGTGCGCGTGCACGCCGGCTCCGGACAGAAGACCGTCCTGCCGTTCACCGGACTCGCGGTGCCGCAGGGCGTCGCCGTCAGTGCTTCCGGTGACGTGTACGTCTCCGATCTGGTGACCAACACGGTGACACTGCTGCACGACGACACCGCGTTGCCGCTGCCGTTCACCGGTCTGAACCAGCCGTTCGGCGTCGCGGTGGGGCCGGACGGAACCGTGTATGTCGCCGACACGCTGAACAACCGGGTGGTGTCCCTGCACGACGTCACGGCGAGCCCCGCCGACGTACCGCTCACGGTGATCGGCCCGTTCACCGTGGCCGTCGACAAGCAGGGCGACCTCTATGTAGGCACCCCGAACAAGGTTCTGGCGTGGAACGCGGCCACCCGCGCGCAGAGCTTTCTGCCCCTCACCGACCTGCAGAGCGTGGGCGGAGTGGCCGTCGACGACAACGGGACGGTGTACGCCATCGACCAGAACCATCACCGCGTGCTGCGACTTCAGGCCGGCTCGGACGAACAGGAAGTTCTGCCGTTCACCGGACTCAGTGAACCCGAGGGCATCGCCGTGTCGAACCGTGGCGACGTCTATGTCGCGGATACCGACAACGGCCGGGTGCTCATGCTTCCGGCCGGTAACTGAGGCCGAACAGCGTCAGGCGTGGCGCTGCAGATCGAACGGCGTCAGGCGTGGCGCTTTAGATCGAACGGCGTCAGGCGTGGCGTGCCAGATCGAGGCCGAACGATTCTGCGACGGCGTCGTCCACCCGGCCCTGGTGGTTGGCGAGGAGTTCTTCGCGTTCGTGCGCGGCGAGCCCACCCCAGATTCCATACGGTTCGCCCACCCTGAGTGCATGCTCGCGGCACTCGACCAGCACGGGACAGCCTCGGCAGGTCTGTTTGGCGCGGAAGTCCCGCAGTTCGCGTGCCCGGCCGCGTTCGCGGTCGGGGTGGAAGAAGTGTGACGATTCGTAGCCGCGGCACGCGGCGTCTCGTTGCCAGTCCCACACTTCGGCGACCGGAACGGGAAGACTCAGCCGATTGGACATTGCACTCCTCCAGATACTTGTGAGCCGTCATGAGCGAGCCCGAGCAGGTGCTCGCGAGCTAGGTCGGCGGCGCCGACGATGCCGACGTTCGCGCCGAGTTCGGCCAGCCGGACTTCGGCGACCGGCCGGTGTGCGCGTCCGGTGAGGCGGTTCTCGAACGCGGCGGCGGCAGGGGCCCGAAGCAGTTCGCCCGCTTCACACACCCCTCCGCCGATGATGAAGAGGTCGGGATCGAAGAACGCGGCGATGTCCGCCATGCCGTGTCCGAGCCAGGAACCGATCTCCCCAAAACACTCGAGCGCCGCTGCGTCGCCGTGCTGTGCTGCGGCGGTCACGTGGTGTCCGGTGATGGCCTCGGCGCGTCCACCTGCGCGGGCCAGGAGTTCCGCGGCGAATGCGGGCGAGACCACCGCGAGGTCCTGCGCCTCCCGCACGAGCGCGCGTCCGCTGGCGTAGCGCTCCCAACATCCGTTGTTCCCGCAACCGCAGCGGCGGCCGTGCGGTTCGACATTGAGGTGACCGAATTCCGCAGCCACTCCGAAGCGTCCGCGGTGCAGAACGCCGTCCACGACGATGCCACCGCCGATTCCGGTTCCGACCGTGAGCACGACAACGGTTCGACCGGTGCGTCCGGCCCCGAATCGCGCCTCGCCCCAGGCTGCGGCGTTGGCGTCGTTCTCGACGATGGTCGGCAGTCCGCAGGAGGCCTGGACGACTTCACCCAGAGGCTCGTTGCGCCAGGCGAGGTTCGGGGCGAAGAGCACGGTGCTGAGGTCGGCGGCCACGAAACCGGCTGCGCCGATACCGACCGCCTGCACGGGATACGCAGCAGCCAGTTCACGCACGAGCTCGGCGATGGCGTTCTCGACCTCCCGCGCATCGTGGGACGGGGTGTGCCGACGCTCCATCCGGTGGATGACTCCGTCGCCGTCCACGACTCCGGCCGCGATTTTGGTGCCACCCACGTCGATACCGATCGTCAGAGCCATGGTTTCTGTCCTCCATACGAGTGAGCGGTGTCACGCTGACAGTAGAGGAACTTAAGACCGACATCAATACATACTTCCGCCTTTTTACGAACAAAGCCGCTCTGGCCCGACTTCCGCGGTGTGCTACGAGGTGGCACCATTCATCCGTGACCTTCGCCCATCGTCTGCGTCCGCGCCTCGTCCAGGAGCGCGAGTCGGTTTCGACGCTCGAGCTGTTCTTCGACCTCGTGTTCGTCTTTGCGATCACGGGCGTCACCGGTTTCATGGCGGACGACCCCACGGGCGTCAATCTGCTGCGTGGCTCGCTGGTGATCGCCGTTCTGTGGTGGAGCTGGGTGGGATACGCGTGGATCTGCAACCTCGTGCGCGCCGACGAAGGAGTCGTGCGGGTGGTGATGTTCGGTGCGATGGGTGGCGTCTTCATCACCGCGCTGACCATCCCCGAAGCATTCGACGATCTAGCCGGTGGGCTGGACGGCCCAGTTGTCTTCGCCCTCGGCTACTTCGTGGTGCGGTCCCTACATCTGCTGATGTTCTGGGTGATCAGCCGCGACGATCCGCAGCTGCGCGGCCAGGTTCTCCGGTTCACGCCGAGCATGTTGATCGGCACGACCTTCCTCTTGATCGCCTCCCAGCTCACTGGAAACGCACAGACCGTGATGTGGTTCCTGGCCCTCGCCGGTGACTACATCGGCACCCTCATCGGGGGGACCGGGTGGCGGCTGCGATCGGTCACCCATTTCGCGGAGCGGCACGGACTCATCATCATCGTCGCCCTGGGTGAGTCGATCGTGTCCATCGGCATCGGCGTCGCGGACCTCCCGATCTCCTGGGCCATCATCGTGGCGTCGCTGCTCGGCCTCGCGGTGTCGGGGCTGCTGTGGTGGTCGTATTTCGACGTGACGTCCCTGGCCGTGGAGCACGCGTTCGAACGAGCCACAGGTGCCCGTCAGATCCGGATCGCCCGCAACTGCTACAGCTTCCTGCATCTTCCGATGGTGATCGGTGTCGTGATGCTGTCGCTGGGACTGAAGAAGATCCTGTCGTATGTCGGCGACGGTAACGATCACCGGCTGACAGATCCTCTGTACGGCTGGCCGCTGATCGCACTGTTCGGTGGCGCCGGGCTCTATCTGCTCGCACTGGTGTGGTTCAAGGCGTACGCCACCGGGTCCGTGACGGTGCCCCGGGTGGTGGCGGCGGTCATCCTGCTCGCACTGATCCCGCTCGTCTGGCACGTTCCCGCCCTCGCGACGCTGGGGATTCTCACTGCGGTCCTCCTCGCGCTGATAGGTTTCGAAACGATCCGCTACGACGAGCCCCGCGACCAGATTCGTCACGCCCACCCGTGAGCACTTGTTAACACTCCGCGGTGGATATGTACGCACGGGCTGTCACCAGTTCGTGAAGAACAGATGATTGACGGCCAGTGCGCCGAAAGCCTGTAGTGCAAGCCAGAACCGGTGACTTGGCCGCGGCAACAGCGCGGGAGCGGCGAGCAGCCACACCGCGAACGGCAGCCAGATGCGTTCGGTTTCGGCTTTGCTCAGCGCGCTGAGGTCCGCGATCACCACGGCAAGCAGGGCGGCGACCACCAGCACGTTGACCGGGGACAGCTCCTTCAGCCGCGGCCACGTGAACACCCGAGGGAGCGCGGCAGGTACCGCCACTCCGACGGCGCACACGAGGGAGGCGAAGTTCGCCCATGCCCAGAACCGGAACGGCCGATCCGACGCGATGCCCTGGTAGTAGCGTTCCTGCACCAACACATAGCCGTCGAACCACCAGAAGCCGTACGCAGTGAACACTGCCGCCACCGCAAGGGCACCGACCATGGCGCCGGCCAGCGGCCTCGCCGTGCGGGCGATCACCAGGACGGCCACCGCGGGCAATGCCATCAGAACCAGGCCATAGCTGAGATAGATCCCGAATCCGAGCAGCACGCCACCACTGACCGCGGCTGTGGTCGGACACCGGACCGCGCGACGGGCGGACAGGGCGAGCAAGACGATCCCCCACGCCACCACTCCCGCGAACAAGGCGTCCGCGGACACCGCCACCCAGATCGCGGTGGGCGCGAGCACGAGGAACGGGGCCGCGCGCCGCGCCATCGACTCGTCGCCCAGCGCCCGGATGGTGACGATCACGGCAGCGGCCGCGCTCGCCCCGACCACGACACACAATGCCGAGGCCCAGGTGCCGCCGCCGAGGCCGATCCGGTCGAGCCAGACGAACGTCAGGAGCGCACCCGGCGGATGCCCCGACACGTGGGTGGTCCACGATTCGGGTTGGTTGTCCAAAATTCGTTCGGTGAAGCCGCGCAGCGTCGTCGGGATGTCGGTGATCCGGGGAACCTCGTGCAGATACTCGTCCTCGGACGTCAATCTGCGAACGAACCCGCGCTGCCAGCCGTCCACCATCGCCAGCGACATCGCCCATGCGGCGGAGACGAGCCACGCTCCCAGCGTGAGGTGCCGCCACGACAGCCGCGAGGCTAGGCCGGGACCCCACACCGTGACCGCCACCGCGAGCACGATCGCGACCGGGGTCCCCCAGCCGACGTGCACGTCGCGGAACCCGAACAGCGGAGCGGCATCCGCGAAGTCTCGCACGCTCTCCGCCGCCCGGTGAACAATCGCTGTCATCGTCTCGTTGCCCAGGCGTGGGACGACGAACGCCGCGGCGACGAGAAGCAGCGCGAGCCCGGCAGCCGTCAGATCCCGGTACGCGAAGCGCCGTCCCGCTGCTCGCTGCTCGGGTCCGATGACGTCATCTCCTTCGGCGAAAGTCGCACTCGCGCCCAGCATAACGACGGAGGATGTCTCTATGACCGCAATGAGTTCCACCGAACGCCCGCGTGCGGAGGTTGCCGTCATCGGCGGGAGTGGCTTCTATTCCTTTTTCGACGAAGGAGCAGCGGAGGTCGAGCTCGTCACCCCCTATGGCAGCCCGAGCGCCCCCATCACGGTAGGCGAAGTGGACGGCAGGCGGGTTGCCTTCCTGCCGCGGCACGGTCGGCGTCACGAGTTCGCTCCCCACACGATCCCGTATCGCGCCAATCTGTGGGCGCTGCGCACACTGGGTGTGCAGCGGGTGTTCGCACCGTGCGCCGCCGGGAGCCTCGTCACCGACTGGGGTCCCGGAACGCTGGTGATCCCGGACCAGCTGGTCGACCGCACCAGTGGCCGCACCCAGACGTACTTCGATGGCGGCGGCATTCACGTGCAGTTCGCCGATCCGTACTGCGCCGACCTGCGCAAGGCGGCCCTGCGGACCGGCACGGTCGACGGCGGGGCGCTGGTGGTGGTCGAGGGCCCACGCTTCTCGACCCGGGCGGAAAGCCAGTGGTTCGCACGGCAGGGCTGGTCACTGGTGAACATGACCGGACACCCTGAGGCCGTTCTGGCCCGGGAGCTCGAGATGTGTTACGCCACCATCGCTCTGGTCACCGACCTCGACGCCGGGATCGATGCAGGGGACGGTGTGCGCGCCGTGGATGTGTTCGCGGAGTTCGAACGCAACCTCGGTTCCCTGACATCATTGGTTCACAAGGCGATCGCCGCGGCGCCGGAAGGTCCGTGCGACACCTGTCGCGTGCACGAGGGCGCGACCTTGCCGATCGAACTGCCATGACTTCTCGACGAGTGCTGCTCACGGGCGCAACAGGCTTCATCGGTAGCCACGTCTTCACGGCTCTGCAGGATGCGGGACACGAGGTCGTGGCGGTGGACGCACTGCTGCCGTGCGCGCACGGCGCCGACGCGGACATTCCGGACGGTGTTCGGCACATCGATGTCCGCGACCAGGAAGCCATCACCCGACTGCTGAACGGCATCGACGTGGTGTGCCACCAGGCCGCTGTCGTGGGGGCAGGAGTGGACGCGAGCGACGCCCCCGCATACGCCAGTCACAACGACTTCGGAACGGCAGTACTCCTGGCCGCGATGTACGAAACCAAGTGCACCCGAATGCTACTGGCGTCGTCGATGGTGGTGTACGGCGTCGGGCGCTATCGCAACCGGCGCGGCGATGACGTCGAACCGGCACCACGCCGTAGGACCGATCTCGACGCGGGAGTGTTCGACCACATCGATCCCGACACCGGGGAGCCGCTCGAGTGGGCCCTCGTGGACGAGGATGCGCCGCTGCGTCCGCGTAGCTTCTATGCCGCCGGCAAGGTGGCCCAGGAGAATTACGCACTCGCCTGGTCGCTGGCCACGGGCGGATCCGTCACCGCGCTGCGCTACCACAACGTGTACGGCGACGGGATGCCTCGCAACACGCCGTATTCCGGTGTCGCGGCGATGTTCCGGTCGTCTCTCGACGACGGCGACCCACCTCGGGTGTTCGAGGACGGACGGCAGACACGGGACTTCGTCCATGTCCGGGATGTCGCGGCGGCGAACATTGCCGCACTCGACGCGGAGTTACCGGAATTTGCGGCGTTCAACGTGTGTTCGGGCCAGCCGATCACGATCGGTGAGGTGGCCACGACACTGGCACGTTCCTGCGGCGGGCCCGAGCCTGTCGTCACCGGGAAATATCGCCCCGGCGACGTCCGGCACATCGTTGCCGATCCACGAAGAGCCGAACAGTTCCTGGAATTCCGGGCCCGGATCCGGCCGCACGACGGACTCACCGCCTTTGCCCACGCACCGCTGCGCAACGCCCGCTCGATGGGTTCTCCTCATGTCTGAGGGCGTCACCATCTCTCCCGCGGACGTCACCGTGGTGATTCCCTGCATGAACGAGGCGAGATCGTTGCCGGGTGTACTCGCCGGGATCCCGCCGGGCTACCGAGTGCTGGTGGTGGACAACAATTCCACCGACGGCACCGCTGACGTCGCCCGGACGCACGGTGCGTCCGTCGTGGCAGAGGCCAGGCCCGGGTACGGCAGCGCCGTCCACGCGGGCGTGGAGGCCGCACGGACGCCGGTGGTGTGTGTGCTCGACGGCGACGGTTCGATGGACCCCCGCGAGCTCCCCGCACTCGTCGCTGCCGTGGAATTCGGTGCGGATCTCGCCGTCGGCCGCCGCCGCCCGGTCGAACGCAGCACCTGGCCCCTGCACAGCCGGATCGGCAACGCCGTCGTCGCTGCCCGCCTTCGACGCCGCTACCGTATCCCCGTCCACGACCTCGGTGCGATGAGAGTGGTTCGGCGGCAGGCCCTTCTCGACCTCGGTGTCGGCGACCGGCGTTCGGGTTACCCACTGCAGCTCCTCATTCTCGCCGGCCGCGCGCACTGGCGGATCACCGAATGTGACATCACCTACCGACCGCGCACCGCGGGGTCGTCGAAGGTGTCGGGGTCGGTCAAGGGGACGCTGCGCGCCGTCCACGACTTCTGGAGGGTGATGCGGTGAGCATCGGCGTGGCCGTTCTCGTGGTCGCGAAGGTTCCGGTGCCGGGGTTCGCGAAGACTCGCCTCGCCCGGGAGATCGGGAACGGCGCGGCCGCAGATCTGGCGGCGGCGTCACTGCTGGACACTCTCGACGCGGTCACCTCGACCGGAGTTGCCCATCGTGTCGTGGCCCTGACCGGTGATCTCGCGCGGGCGACGCGGAGCAGAGAGATCACGGCAGCACTGAAGGGCGTCACCGTCCTCGAACAGCGCGGCGGCAATTTTGCGGAACGCCTGGTCAATGCCCACGCCGACACCTTCACGATGACCAAATCACCGGTTCTGCAGATCGGGATGGACACGCCGCAGGTCACCGCGCATCTGCTCGGCGATGCGGCCGCACTACTTGCCGACGAGGCACCGACGTGTGTGCTCGGGCCTGCCGAGGACGGCGGCTGGTGGGCTCTGGGCGTACCCGACCCCGGGGTCGCGGAGGCGATCCTCCCGGTGCCGACGTCCAGTTCCGAAACCGGTCGGAAGACCTACGAGGCGCTGATCGCCGCGGGCGCGTCGGTGCGCCTGCTACCGACCTTGCGCGACGTCGATCACGCCGCCGATCTCGGACCAGTCGCGGCGCAGTGTGCACTGGGAAGCCGCTTCCGCACCTGTGAGTACTTATTAACATTCCGGGGGCTGTTGCGAAATTGAGGGTCGGGGTGCCCGCGTGTCTACATGCTGTGACCTGCGGTTTCCTGGATAATGTGTTGGTGGCCAAGGGATATCGACCGGTAGATCGTGATCAGCAGTTCCTGTTGCCGCCGGACATGCGGGAGTGGTTACCGGCCACCCATCCGGTGTGGACGGTGATCGAGATCGTCGGCACCCATCTCGATACCCGGGCGTTCCATCACGGCCGCCGCACCGGCGGTGCGGGGCGGGCCGGCTACGACCCGGACATGCTGGTGACCTTGCTGATCTGGGCGTGGTCGCGGGGAGTGTGCTCGTCCCGGCAGATCGAGCGGGCCTGCTCGGAGGTGGTGTCCTACCGGGTGATCTGCGCCGGAGACGCCCCCGATCACGCGACGATCTCGCGGTTCCGCAAGGACAACCACACCGCCTGCGAGGAGTTGTTCACGCAGGTCCTGATCCTGGCCGCGCGGATGGGACTGGGCCGACTCGAAACGATCGCGTTGGACGGGGTGAAGATCGCCTCGAACGCCTCGAAGGACGCCAACCGCACCGAGGACGGGCTCCGCCGAGCGGCCGAGGCGGAGGCCGCGCGGATCGCCGCGGCGGCGGCGGCCGCGCACGCGGCGTGCGACGACGCCGAGGACGACCTCTACGGCAACGACGGTCCGGGACCGGGGCAGGTGCCGGCGGAGTTGGCCGATCCGGCGACCCGCTCAGCGCGGATCGCGGAGGCGTTGGCCCAGCTCGAGACGGAAAAGCAGGACCAGGATGCCGACCGGGACCGTAAGGCCCACGATTATCTGAGCAGGCTCGATGCGGGTCAGACGGTGATGGGGCGGGTGCCGGTGGGGGCCGAGGTCGCCGCCGCCGAGCGGCGGCTGGCGCAGGCGGTCGCCGCGCAGCAGGGTGTGCTCGACCGGTTCCGGGATGCTCCCGCCGCCGGTCGGGGCCGGTTCGTGCCGAAACCGGTCGACGAGCATCATCTGGTGCGGCGGCGGCGCACCGAACTCGAAACCGCCCTGTGTAAACACCGCGAGCGCATCGCCGCCGCCGGGCAGCGGCGCCGCAACATCACCGACCCGGACTCGCGGTTGCAGCCGCTGCGCGGCGGCGGGTGGCTACAGGGATACAACTGTCAGGCGTTCACCAGCGAGGACGGGGTGATCCTGGCCACCGGGGTCGGGACCAGCCCCGCGGACTATGACTACTTCCCTGACCTGGTCGACAAGGTCGGCAAGGCCGCGCAACTGATCGACGCCACCCGTCGCGGCCGAACACTTCCCACCGACCCGCCCCCTACCGGCCCGGACCCCGCCGACCCGACACCGGAGGAGTTGATCGGGGTGATGCTCTTCGACGCCGGGTACTGCTCGCGGAGCAACCTGACCTCGCCCGGCCCGGACCGGTTGATCGCGACCGGCAAGAGCCGGGACCTCGAGGCCGCCGCGGCCGACGATCCGATTGCTGGATCCGCACCACCGCACCCGCACCCGGATCCAATCCGGGCGATGGCCGATCGGCTACGCACCGAGGACGGCATCGCCACCTACCGCAAGCGCTCACCGATCGCCGAAACCGTGTTCGGACACGCCAAACACAACCTCGGCTTCCGCCGGTTCACCAGCCGCGGCCTCGACCGGGCCCGCAGCGAATGGGCGTTCCACGCCGCCGTCCACAATCTCGGCAAGATCCTCACCCACCTCACCGGCGGAACCACCCTCCCGGCCACCACCTGACCGAGAGCCGCAAAGGTGCGGGATCCCCCACCGCGGCACCCCCTCACCCGCCAGCGCGGTCACACATTTCGCAACAGCCCCTCCGCGGTTAATAAGTACGCACGGGTGGGGACGGGAGGAGCGGCCGGAGGAACGGTGCGATTCGGTTCTCGATAGCCGCGTTGTAGGCGGCCGGTTGCTGGATGGGATTGGCGTGCCCGATCCCATCCAGCTTCGCGACGAGCAGCGTGCCGTCCACGCCGCCGGACTGCTCGACGAGTATGCGTTGGGTGTAGTCGACATCGACCACGGGATCGAATCGACCGTCCCGCGGGCGAACGAAAACGACTGCCGGCAGGGGTTTCCCATCCCGCTCCACGGCAAGCGACTTCAAATTGTCGATGGCACCGGAGGCGACAATTACCTTGAACTGGGACTCGATCAACCCGTTACTGGCGGCATCATCCGAGAACACCTTGTCGTGCAGGACCTCCTCGACGACGCTGCCGAGAGCGGACAGATCGACGCGCGGGTACCACGAGTTGCTGTCGAGGAAGCGGTCCTTGCGGGCGGCTGTTTCGACGAGCACGCGAAGGCTCCTGCTCTCCCGCGCGCCCGGCAACCAGCCGATCCACCGCAGCATGTCCTCCCCGGCGTCGCGCGCATCTCCCCGCACGGCGTGCAGATCGACGGGCGTGCAGTCGAGAACGACCCCTGCCAGCACGGTGTCGGTGTCCTCGTAGATGTGCTGAGCCACCTCCAGCGCGACCACCCCACCCATGCTGTGCCCCGACAGGATGATGTTGTCGGTTCCCGTGGCGGCGGCATGGTCGACGATCAGGTCGCTGATCACCTTGGTGTCGATACCGCTGTTGTCATATTCCACCGCCCACACCTGCCCGAGGTCGGTATAGGCCCCGAGCGACCGTGCCGTATCCGTGGCGTCGACGTTGCCGAGCCCGACCATGTCGACCACTGCTGTTTTCTGATCGGCCGGATCTTTCGCCTCGTAGACGTCGTGGACGGCGGGCAGGGTCTGGGCCAGCCGCTCCCTCTCGGGTTGCACGTCCTGGACCCAATATTGCCCACCGACGATGAGCACGGGCACCATCGACAGTCCGAGCCACATCAGCATTCGGCGAGTGCGGCCGAAGCGGCGCCACGAGTGTCCCGGGCGGGATCGGCGCAACTGCATTTTCCGTCGGGCATCACTCCAGTCGCCGACGGTGGACGGGGGGCGAGGGACGTACTGTTGCATCTCTTCCGACGGTACGCGTGCCGGTTTCCTACGGTGGTCACGCAGCGAGGGAGACGTCCGTGCGTTCCCCTTCCCCGCGCAGTCCGGCCCGCCCCTCCCACATCCTGCACAGGACGATGGCGAGTCCGACGCAGGCCCAGCCGGCGAGCACATCCACCACATAGTGTTCGCCGCCGTAGACGAGCGCGAACGCCATCGCCAGTGGGTACAGCACGAGTGGAATACGCAGCCACCACCTGGTGGTCAGCGGCCACAACGCGATCGCGACCAGGAAAGCGAAACCGGCGTGCAGCGAGGGCATTGCCGCCACCGGATTGCCCTGTGCCTCCAGCCACCGCGTGCTCACGTCCAGCGGGACGATGCCGAATCCGAAGCCGGCGACCCGGCCCACGGGATCATCGATCGCGCCCACCTCGGCCGCAAACCACGGCGGCGCGGCCGGCAGCAGGATGTAGGTGGTCAACCCGAGGTACGAGAGCACCAGCACCCGCCTCATGTATTTCGCCCAGATCGGCCGGGAGTACGCGTAGAAGACCGCCGCGACCAGCCACGGCACGAGGAAATGACTGGTGTAGACGATGCCGGTGAGCAGAGTCCACCACGGTGGCACACCGTGCGGCCCGAGCAGCTGGTCCTGCAACCAGACCGTCGGGATCGCGCCGCCGAACAGCCAGCTCTCCGCGGTGACCAGTTCCGTGACGCGGATGGGCATTCCGAGTTCGTCGGCGACCCCCCGGCTGAGGTCGTACACCACCAGCGCGGCGATGAGCGGGAGCCAATCCGTCAGTACCTTCAGGTGTTCACGCCAGCTGCGGTCGATGGTGAAGGCAATCAGCCCGGCGATGATCCAGGCGGCCTGATAGAGACGATCGGTGGGCAATCCGACGAACCAGATCACCAGCACCAGCGCCGACAGGTACGAGAACCACACCACCTGCCGCAGTCGGATCCGGCGCCGCGACGTTTCCACGGCCTCGGTCGGTGCGGCCCGGAAGAACTGCTCCTTTACCCAGTCGTTCACGTGCACCCCACCTTCGAGCCCGGTTAATCGATGCTACGCACCTGTCATCGTCACCGGGCTCGGTCAGGAGCGATCCGCCTCGGGCGTGTCGAACGATCCGTGCCGCCCCGCGCCGGCGGCGAACCGCGACGCACCCTCGACTGTTCCGTTCGCCAACGAGGTTGCGCCGTGGCGTAGTTCCGCCAGGAGCGCGATCTCCTCGGAAAGGCCGTGCTGTTCGAGGACCGACAGCCGGTCTTGCCGCATGCACACCTGCGGGAAGGCAGCGATGTCGGCGGCGAGTTGCTGCGCCGCCGAAAGCGCGTCACCGGCCGGGACCTTCCGGTTGATCAGCCCGATCAGGAGGGCTTCGTCGGCGTCGACGGAACGGCCGGTGAGAATCAGATCCATCGCGCGACTCTCACCGATGAGTCGCGGGAGGCGAACCGTTCCCCCGTCGATCAGGGGGACACCCCAACGACGGCAGTAGACCCCGAAGATCGCGTTCTCGTCGGCGACCCGCAGGTCGGCCCACAGTGCCAATTCGAGTCCACCGGCCACGGCATGACCCTCGACCGCGGCGACGACAGGCTTGGACAGCCTCATGCGGGACACGCCCATCGGGGCGTCACCGTCCGGGGCTACCCGGTTACCCCGGCCTGCGCTGATCGCCTTCAGGTCTGCCCCTGCGCAGAACGTCCCGCCCTCACCGTGCAGAACTGCGACGGAGGCGTCTTCGTCGCGGTCGAACTCGCGGAAGGCGTCGGCGAGCGCCTCGGCGGTGGGCCTGTCTACCGCGTTGCGCACTTCCGGCCGATTGAGACTGATCGTCGTGACCGGGCCGTCCCGTCGGACGAGTACCACGTCGGAAGCCATCGGATGCGCCTTTCCTCGCTGGTCCGGCCGACGTTAGCACCCTTGACGGAAGAACGGAACGGGTGTTCACTTCTTTGATATGGCCTATCGGCGCACTCCTGCCGTTCAGGAAAGACTGGACGCCCTCCGTACCACCCTGATCGACTCCGCACTCGGGTTGATCGCCCGGCACGGCTACGCAGGGTGCTCCATCTCGGCCGTCGCAGCCGAGGCAGGAGTGGGCACCGGCACCGTCTACCGCCACTTCGCGAACAAGGGCGAACTGTTCGCCGAGGTCTTCCGAATCGTGTGCAGCCGCGAGGTGAGCGCTGCGGTCCAGGCCGGCAACTCCGCGCAATCCACCGAAGGGCGCTATGTCGCAGCCGTGTCGGCCTCTGTGCACACCTTCGCCGAACGCGCCCTGCGCGCACCGACACTCGCCTACGCACTCCTCGTCGAACCCGTCGACCCCCAGGTGGACACGGAGCGACTGCTGTTCCGTGAATCGTTCCGCGATGCGCTGGCAGTCGCCATCGCCGCCGCCGTCGAGGCCGGGGAAATCCCGGATCAGGATGCGTCGGTGACCGCAGCCTGCATCGTCGGGGCCATCGGTGAGGCCTTGATCCTGCCGCTGGCCCGCGGAGCCGGCGACTCCGCCATCATCCCCGCCCTGCTCACCTTCACCCTTCGATCTCTCGGGAGCCCGACATGACCGCCACGCACGAGGTTTTCAATCAGGTGCCACCCCTCACCAACTTCGACGCGGCCTACTACCCGCCGATACTCGAAGCGCTGCAACGGGAGGGCGCACACGACGCGCTCGAGGAACTGCACGACCTCGGGCGGCTGGCGGGCAGCGAGGAAGCCCAGCGGTGGGGCGACCTCGCCGAAGCGCACCCACCCGTGCTGCGGACGCACGATCGTTACGGTCACCGCATCGACGAGGTGGAGTACGACCCGTCGTATCACCGGCTGATGACCACCGCAGTCGAGATGGGGTTACACGGCAGTCCGTGGGCGGATCCGAATCCGCATGCTCACCTGATCAGAGCGGCGAAGATGGCGGTGTGGGGACAGGTCGACGCCGGGCACGGCTGCCCGATCTCCATGACCTACGCCGTCGTTCCCGCGTTGCGTCACAACCCCGAACTCGCCGCACGATACGAACCCCTGCTCACCTCCCGCGTCTACGACCCGGTGTTGCGTCCGCCCCTCACCAAGGCCGGGCTGATCGCCGGAATGTCGATGACGGAGAAGCAGGGCGGCTCCGACGTCCGCGCGGGCACCACCCGCGCGGTGCCACAGTCCGACGGCAGCTACCTGCTGACCGGGCACAAGTGGTTCACCTCCGCGCCGATGTCGGACCTGTTCCTGGTCCTCGCGCAGGCCCCGGGCGGACTGTCGTGTTTCCTGCTTCCCCGCGTCCTCCCGGACGGTGGCCGGAACCGAATGCACCTGCAGCGCCTCAAGGACAAGCTCGGCAACCACTCGAACGCGAGCAGTGAGGTGGAGTACGACGAGGCCGTGGCGTGGCTCGTCGGTGAGGAAGGCCGCGGTGTCCGAACCATCATCGAGATGGTCAACATGACCCGCCTCGACTGCACGATCGGGACTGCCACCGGCATGCGGGTCGGCACAGCGCAGGCAGCGCACCACGCCGTGCACCGCAGCGCGTTCGGCGCCCACCTGGTCGATCAGCCCCTGATGCGAAATGTGCTCGCCGACCTGGCGGTGGAGTCGGAGGCGTCCACCACGGTCGCACTGTGGCTGGCCGCACTCACCGACCGCGCGACGGCCGGTGACGAACAGGCGACGATGCTGCGCCGGATTTCCCTGTCGGTGAGCAAATACTTCGTCTGCAAACGCGGGCCGATCCATGCGGCGGAAGCCCTGGAATGCCTCGGCGGCAACGGTTACGTCGAGGAGTCGCGGATGCCGCGGCTCTATCGGGAGGCGCCCCTGTTGTCGGTGTGGGAGGGCTCCGGCAACGTCGCCGCCCTCGACACCCTACGGGCGATGGCGAAACAA
Source organism: Rhodococcus sp. WAY2 (assembly GCF_009859915.1). NCBI lineage: Bacteria > Bacillati > Actinomycetota > Actinomycetes > Mycobacteriales > Nocardiaceae > Rhodococcus > Rhodococcus sp. WAY2. The sequence goes on along the minus strand of NZ_CP046572.1, from coordinate 641,569 downwards.
CCGGAGTCGCTGCAGGTGTTCTTCGACGAACTCGACTCCACTGCCGGAGTCGATTCCCGGCTCGATACCGCGGTCGCCGAGTTGAAGTCGAGCTTCGGCGACCTCGACAGCCTCGAGCACCGCGCCCGCCGGGTCGTCGGCGACATGGCACTCGCCCTGCAGGGTTCACTCCTCGTCCGCCACGGACATCCGGCGGTGGCCGACGCCTTCTGCGTCAGCAGGTTGTCCGGAGACTGGGGCACCGTGTTCGGGACACTCCCGACGGGCATCGACACCGCGGCGATCATCGACCGCGCCACCCCCAAGGTGGGGTCGTGACCGACTACGAGAACCACGCCGGCATGCGTCCCGGCGCGTGGCGGGAAGGCTGGGACGAGGGAGCCGATTCGCTGTTCGCGGACCGGGAACAGGCCGAGGACCACACCGAGTACCGCACACTCACCTACGAGGTGACCGGGCGGATTGCGCGGATCACCTTCAACCGGCCGGAGCACGGCAATGCCATCACCGCGGACACCCCGCTCGAGCTCGCCGCTACCGTCGAACGGGCCGACCTCGATCCCCGCGTCCACGTCATCCTGCTGTCTGGACGAGGGAAGGGGTTCTGCGGCGGATACGACCTCGGAGTGTTCGCCGAGAGCGGCGGCAATCCGGGAGACGGACCGGACAGGACCACCGGCACGGTGCTCGATCCGATGGTGCAGGCGCGCAATCACAATCCGTTCGGCCACTGGGATCCGATGGCGGATTACGCGATGATGAGCCGTTTCAATCGTGGGTTCGCGAGTCTGCTGCATTCGAACAAACCGACCGTCGCGAAATTGCACGGCTTCTGCGTGGCGGGCGGCACCGACATCGCCCTCTACTGCGACCAGATCATCGCGGCCGACGACACGAAGATCGGCTACCCCCCGACCAGGGTGTGGGGGGTGCCTGCCGCCGGGATGTGGGCGCACCGCCTCGGCGATCAACGGGCCAAGCGATTACTGCTGACCGGTGATTGCCTGAGCGGAAAGCAGGCAGCCGAGTGGGGGCTGGCGGTGGAGTCTGCGCCCGCCGAGGAATTGGACCAGCGCACCGAGGACCTCATCGGCCGGATCGCTCAGATGCCGATCAATCAGCTGATGATGGTCAAGCTCGCCTTGAACAGCGCTCTCCTCGCCCAGGGGGTGGCCAATTCGGGCATGATCAGCACCGTGTTCGACGGCGTCTCCCGGCACACCCGTGAGGGATACGCGTTTCAGTTGCGTTCGGCCACCGCGGGATTCCGCGAGGCTGTTAGGGAACGGGACGAACCGTTCGGTGACCACAAGCGGCGACAGTTCGATCAGCCGTAGGCGCTGTGCCCGCGCGAACGACGGACGTGAGTGCCGAAGTACGGCACTTCGGCACTCACCTGTCTCACGCGCAGTCGCGGCAGATCAGCTGGCCACCCTCGTCCGAGGCGAGTCGGGAACGATGGTGCACCAGGAAGCAGCTACTACAGGTGAATTCGTCGGCCCGTTTCGGAACGACCCGTACCGTGAGTTCCTCGCCGGACAAGTCTGCGCCGGGCAGTTCGAAGGACTCCGCGGTGTCGGCCTCTTCCACGTCGACGACGGAAGATTGCGACTCGTTCCTTCTCGTCTTCAGTTCTTCGAGCGAGTCCTCCGCGAGTTCGTCGTCGACGGTAACCCGTGGTGCGTCGTAGTCGGTTGCCATGACTTCCTCCCTTCGGCTCGGGTCTCCCCTGCCGGACATTCCCGCGCTTGCGGGGCATGGTTGCTAGACAACGCACCGGCTCCCGATTTTGTTCCCCAACCACCGGTCTATGTCATGCCGCTTGTGGTATGCCCGATCGGGGTACTCCTCAATCAGCCGACAGGAAAGTGATCGAGGCGATGACGAGCCACCGTGACGAGCCCCTGAACCGCGACCCGGGACCGGTGCCACCGGGGCCCGAACCTCCCGAGCCGGAACCGCAGCCGCCGATACCGCCCACTCCGACGCCGCCTCATCCGTTCCCGCCGGAGCCCGGACCGGAACGTCCGCCCGAACCCGAGCGGCCACCCGAACCCGGACCCGGACCGCAACCGCCAGGACCCCAACCACCCGGACCCCAGCCACCCGACCCGATGCCGCCGTACCCGCCGCAGATGTAGGTCTCACTCGGTCTGATCGCCGAGCCGTGTGAGCGCCACCAGCGTGCGCAAACCGTGAATCATCGCGCGTTCGTCGAGCCGGAAACCGGGCTGGTGCAGTTCATGACGTTCGCCGACGCCGTCCCAGACGCCGAGGCGGGCCATCGCACCGGGAACCTGCTCGAGGTACCACGCGAAGTCCTCCCCGCCGCTCGACTGCTCGGCTTCCGCGAGGTGATCGAACCCGACCACGGACTCGATCGCTTCCCGTAGATCCGCCGTGCAGTCGGGGTCGTTGACCACGGGTGGCACGCCTTGCAGGTAGGAGAGCTCGTAGCGCACGTGGTAGGGGGCGAGTAGTTCTCCGATCGTCTCGGTGACCAGGGGCTCGAGGTTGGCCCAGGTTTCGTGGGACGCACTGCGGAGGGTCCCGACGAGTTCCCCCGACTCCGGCACGGAATTGCCCACCTGACCGGCGGACACCTTCCCCCAGGTGAGGACCGTCGCCGTACGGGCGTCGATGCGGCGGTCGAGCACAGAGGCCAGCCCGGTGATGAGTACCGCACCGGCATGGATCAGATCGCCCGTCAGGTGCGGGCGCGCGGTGTGTCCACCCTGCGACCAGAGGCGCACGGTCACCGATGCGTTCGACGAGGTGATGGGACCGCTCCGGGTGGCGAGCTTCCCGACTTCGAGGTTGGGGTCGCAGTGCAGGGCGTAGATCTTGGAGACACCCTCCAGTGCGCCGGCGGCGATCGTGTCGACCGAACCGCCTGGTGTGGTTTCCTCCCCCGGCTGGAAGATCAATCGCACACGGCACGTCGGTGGGTACTTGACGAGGACGGCGGCGGCGCCCATCAGCATTGCGGTGTGCGCGTCGTGGCCGCAGGCGTGTGAAACCCCGGGCACCGTGGATTGGAATTCGAGACCGGTCGCCTCGGTGATCGGCAAGGCATCCAGATCGGCGCGCAGGGCGATGCAGTGTTCCGTCTCGGGTCCGATATCGCACCACAGTCCGGTTCCACCGGGCATGAGGACGGGCTCCACACCGAGACTCTCGAGGTGATCGCGCACGACCCGAGTGGTTCGTCGCTCCTCGAACGACAGCTCGGGATGGGCGTGGAGATCTCTACGCCACGCGAGCAGCTGCTGTTCGTCGAGTTCTCCCGACCCGGTCCAGGTCAGCTCGGATTCGCTGTCACGCCGGGCGAATCGCGCGGCCCAGTGCCTCCGCGGGCGGGTCGCCACGCTCGAGTGCGAGCGTCCCGCGTGCACGCTCGGCACCAGGGTTTCGCCCTCGGGAAGCGGTGACACCCGGTCGGCCGTCTCGGCGAGAAGCTGGTCGACGACGTCGGTCAACCGATTCCGTCGTTGGAATGCTTGACGCTGACGCGCAGCCGAGCTTCCCGTCGCGAGGGCGGCGGTAGACAGTTCGAGGACGGTGTCCCAGTCACCTGTCTCCTCGAGCTGGGGCCTCAAGGAGCGCACGAAGTCCTCGACGATGTCCGCAGCGGGCCGCGAGCGTGGAACCGTGACGTCTACCAAGTCCGCTTCCAGACCGGAACGCGCAGCCCGCCAGAGCGCCGCCCGAGTCATCGTCGAGACGATCTTCAGACCCTTGTCGCCGGCCCGCAGACCTTGGACCTCCCGTTCGACGAGGGCGCGGAAGAGGGCCGCAACAAGGATGACTGTGTCGAGTCGCGGGCAGCTGTCACACACCCGCAGTTCCAGCGTCGGAAGCTTGGCCGAGGGACGGATGTCGAAGTACGCCATGCCGGGGTCGCTGATCACGCCGCTCGACACCAGGTCGTCGATCAGGGTGTCGTACTCGGCGGCCGAGGAGACGGGCGCCGCCGGACCGGTACTCGGCCACCGCAACCACAGCAGGGTCCGCGCGCTCGCGTAACCGGTGTCCGAACCGTCGGCCCGGAACGGGGAACTTACACTGAGCGCCAGGAAAACCGGCAGGTAGGGAGCGATGCGGTTGGCCACCTGGACGGCCTCGTCCCGGTCGGGCACATCGACATGCACCTGGGTGCCGCAAATCAGTTGTTCGCGGGCGAGCATCTGATAGTCGGCCAGCATGCGCTGGTAGCGCAGTGACCCTGTCACCTGCATCTCCGTCGGAAGGGCGAGTGGCATCGATCCGGCGGCCGCCACCCCGACACCGAGCCCCTCGGCCGCGTCGACGAGCAGCGAGCGGTGCCAGGCCAGGTCGGACCTGAGGTCGGCGAGGTCGGTGAACACACCACTGTTGACCTCCACCACACACCGCTGCAGCTCGTCGACGTAGGCGTCGTCGGGCAGTCGCGCCAGCAGTTCCGGCGCACGGGTCGTCAGGCGCCGGGTCTTCAAGTCGATGAGGTGAAATTCTTCCTCGACGCCCAATTTCCTTGGGCTGCTGGCGAGCACGGTGGGGTCTCTACTGCTTCGATACGCCCTCGGTGTCATCGAAGAACGACCATTCGCCGTCGTGCTCGACTTCCATCCGCCACCCGAGTTCGCTGTTGTCGGCCCGGACATCGACGAACCACGCGTGCGCGTCGTCGGCTGCGTCGATTTCTCGGGTCTCTACCACGTCACCTTTGGGGTCGATTACTCGATAAGTCGCCATGGTGTCGGTATTCCCCGAGCGCGCCGATCCGAACCAACGTCGGAATATCCAGCAGGCTTCCACGGTTACCACACTGATTGATAGTTCAACTATCTAGAAGGAGTGCAGCCATGGAACTCGGGTTGACGACATTCGCCGAGGTCGGCCCCGGTGAGACCGGAACCGTCTCACCACGGCAGCGCCTGAAGAACCTGCTCGAGGAGGTCGTGCTCGCCGAGCAGGTCGGTCTCGACGTCTACGGCGTCGGGGAGCACCACCGAGCCGACTTCGCCGCGTCCGCGCCCGCCGTCGTGCTCGCCGCCGCAGCAGCGAAGACTTCCCACATCGCGTTGACCAGCGCGGTCACCGTGCTCAGCTCCGATGACCCGGTGCGGGTGTTCGAGGAGTTCGCCACCCTCGACCTCATCTCCGACGGTCGCGCCGAGGTAATGGCCGGTCGCGGATCCTTCACCGAATCGTTCCCCTTGTTCGGGTACGACCTCGCCGACTACGACGACCTGTTCGTCGAGAAGCTCGGGCTGCTCCTCGCACTCCGCGACTCCGAATCGGTGTCGTGGTCAGGACGATTCCGGCCGGCCTTGACCGATCAGCCGGTGTACCCCAGGCCCGAGCGTCCCCTGCCTGTGTGGGTCGGAGTCGGCGGCAACCCGGAGTCCGTGGTCCGTGCCGGGCTGCTCGGTCTCCCGATGGCGCTCGCGATCATCGGAGGCCGCCCGGCACGCTTTGCCCCGCTCGCCGACCTCCACAGGCGTGCGGTCTCGGAGGGCGGTCACGAACCGCAGCCGATCGCCGTCCACGCCCACGGTTATGTCGCCGACACGGCCGAGCAAGCCGCCGACGACTTCTACCCGTCCTATGCCGCGGCCATGACCGGACTCGGTCGCGAACGCGGGTGGGCGCCGATGGATCGCCAGTCCTTCGACGCCATGCAGGGCCCCGGCGGCTCACTGGTCCTCGGGAACCCCGAGCAGGTGGCGGAGAAGATCGTCGACATGCGCGAGACCCTCGGCATCGAGCGGTTCATGCTGCACCCCAGCGTCGGGCCGTTGCCGCACGACAAGGTGATGCGCGCCATCGAACTCCTCGGCACCAAAGTTGCGCCACTCGTCGAACAGGCGTGACGTGAGCTAGCCGGTACCGTCACCCATCACTGCACCCTCGCGTCGGGGATCGGCGCCGCCGACCCACCCGGAGTCGACGCGTTGCAGTGCACTGAGCCCGCTCGACTGCGGAGCAACCGAGACCTGGTGGCCCATCGCCCGCAACTGGGCGATCAGGGGGTCATCGGCGCCGTCCCGGGCAGCATTGATGTTCGGATGTTCACCGCCCACCCCGGTCACCGGGGTGTTGGCGGCGCCGAAGTCGACGCCCGAGACGGCCTGCTGCGGGTTCATGCCCCAATCGAGCATGCCCACCAGTGTTTTCACGACGAACTGGATGATGACCGAGCCACCGGGTGAGCCCGTCACGAATTCGAGGTCACCTCGCGCGCCGTCGTCGCCGAGACCGAAGACCAGTGTCGGGGCCATCGAACTGCGGGGCCGCTTCCCCGGCTCCACCCGGTTGGCCAGCGGCGCACCATCCGGTCCGACGGGCTGCGCCGAGAAATCGGTGAGCTGGTTGTTGAGCACGAAACCTTCGGTCATGTGGAAAGACCCGAACGCCGACTCGACCGTCGTGGTCATCGACGCGACGTTGCCGTACTTGTCGGCGATCGAAATATGACTGGTTCCGTGCTCCTTGTCCTGCGGCTGCACCCCGAGCGGCACCGGACCGAAGTCACCCGGCTTCGCGGTACCCATGCTCTTGCCGGGATCGATGAGGTCGGCACGTTGCTTCAGGTAGTCGTCGTTCAGCAGGGTGTCCACCGAATTACCGGGCAGCGGAACAAAATCCGAGTCGGCCACGTACTTGTCCCGGTCCGCATACGCCAACCGCTCCGCCTCGGCGATGAGATGCACGGCCTCCGCGGTCGGTTTTCCACCATTGGCGTCGAGGTTCGTCGGCCCCACGGCGGACAGGTCGAAGTTCTCCAGAATGCCGAGGGTCGCCGCCACCGCCGTCCCCCCGGACGACGGGTTCGGCATACCGCAGACCTCGTGGTCACGGTACTGCGTACACAGGGCCGTGCGCTTCTTCGCCTGGTAGTTCGCGAGGTCGTCGAGCGTGATCTGCCCCGGGGTCCGTCCTCCCGAGGTCGTCGCCGTGGAGTCGACGATGCTCTGGGCGATCGCGCCGGTGTAGAAGGCATCGGCTCCGCCCGAAGCGATGGCCCCGAGCGTTTTGGCCATCGCGGGATTGGTCAGCTTGGTGCCCGCCGCCTTGGGGCTGCCGTCCGGGTTCAGAAAGTACGCCTTCGACGCCTCGTCGATTGCCAGGTCGGGAGCCGACGCGGCGATCTGCCCGGCCATGCGGGGGCTGATCTCGAAACCCTGATCCGAGAGGAAGACTGCGGGATCGAACAATTCCCGCCACTCATTTCTGCCATGTTCGCGATGTGCCAGCTCGAGCATCCGGACGACGCCGGGCACTCCGATCGACCGTCCACTCGCACGCGCGTCGGGCTTCGGTTCGGTGCGGTCCGTGTCGCTGATCCAGCGGAGATAATTCTCCGTCGCCGCCATCGGTGCGACCTCGCGTCCGTCGTACGCCTCGACACTGTTCTTCTCCGCGTCGTAGTAGAGGAGGAAAGCACCACCACCGATACCCGACGACTGCGGTTCGACGATGCCGAGCACCGTTTGCGCGACGATCAACGCGTCGGCCGCGGTTCCCCCTTCGCGCAGAACGTCGCAAGCCGCTTGTGTCGAAATCGGGTTGGCGGTCGACACCGCATACGACGCGGTGTCGACGGGCACCATCCCGGAGCGGTAGACCGTCGCGATCTCCGGATTGGTCGCGAGGTTCTGAGTGGTCGGCGGCGTGCCTGCCGGCGGCGGAGCTTGCCCGGCGGGCGGCGCTGCGGCCGTCGTGCCGTTGGGAACATCGGCACAGGTGGCCGCGGGGTCGCTCGATGGCGCCTCGTCCGACGAACACGCCGCCACCATTCCGGCGCAGAGTGCTGCCGCCAGCGTTGCCCGGATTCCGATGCCGACTCCTGTGCCACGACCCATCTCGAGACCCTAACGAAAACTCGGGCCTCGGGAGAGCAGAACGCAGCTGCGCCCCGCGAGGTCGGTCCAGCATTGTGTCGAGGCGCTCACGCCCGCGTTCCGACGACGACGGTGGCGCCGAGCTCGGCGTAGGACTCGACTCGCGCGCTCAACCCCGCGTCGGTGAAGGCCTGGACTGTCCGCGTCGCCTGGCTCTTACTTGTTTCGATCAGGAGGTGACCGCCGGGGGCGAGCCAGTGCTGCGCCCCGGCCGCCACTCGCCGCTGAATGTGCAGGCCGTCGGCACCACCGTCGAGTGACACACGCGGCTCGTGCAGTCGCGCCTCGGGGGGCATCAACCGAATCGCCTCGGTCGGCACATATGGGGCGTTGGCCACCAGAACATGGACCTGTCCGCGCAAGGAAGCAGGCAACGGGTCGTAGAGGTCGCCCTCGAATACGCGCTCCGCGGGCATGTTACGACGAGCGCAGCGGACCGCGGCAGGGTCGATATCGACCGCAAACAACTCGGGGGAGTCGACAAGGGCGGCGAGCGCAACCCCGACCGCTCCCGACCCACAGCACAGGTCGACCACGACAGCGCCTTCACGCATCAAAGCCGCCGCCCGGTCGACGAGGAATTCGGTACGCCGGCGAGGCACGAAAACCTCGGCGTCGACCGCTATTCGCAGACCGCAGAACTCTGCCCAGCCGAGCACGTGTTCCAGTGGCACACCGGAAACGCGCCGCTGGACCATCGACTCGAGGTTCGTCCGATCACTCGCGGCCGCGAGGATCAACCGTGCTTCATCTTCGGCGAAAACGCAGCCGGCAGAGCGCAATTGATGAACGAGAGCATCTTCGACGGAAACTGACATGAGAGTGCCTTTCGGATTGCCGATGGGCGCTCTCTCGGCCACCTTAGGTCGGCACCACCGCGCGGTCGCGGGGTGAGAGCACCCGGACTGAACTGACGAACACGGGTCTCACCTCCTCGAACCACTCCAACTGGAGAGGGCAACACTACCTGCCGGGCACCCGGGCGAACAGGCGAACGCCGCGAACACACACCGCGTGCTCTCGCCGCACGGGCGATACGATCGTCGCCGCACCAGCCTCGAAAGGACTCCGTCACCACATGCGCCGCACTCTTGCTCTGACCGCCCTCACCCTCTGCTCCGCGACATTCCTGGCCGCCTGCGGTGGGGACAGCGCCGATTCCGCGGCACCGGAGTCGAGCACGACCTCCGCCGCTGCCAGGACCACCGCCGCCTCCGCACCGGGGAAGCGCATCTTCGCAGTCGCCGACGACCCCGCCGCCGCCGCCGATTACCTGACCTACCTGAGGTCGATGAATCAGAACGTCACCAACGACGAGACCGCGGTGCACCAGGCCGGCGAAATCTGCACCGCCCTCGACGCCGGCAAACCCCTCGACCGGGTGCGCGAGGAGTGGACGCCCATGCTCTCCGCCGACGGTGTCTACTACTACATCATCGGTGCGATCACCCGGTACTGCCCCGACCACGAGGGCGTCCTCAACTGAGGGCGCTTCGCGCCCGTGCGCCTTTCTGGTTGCTCCAGCTACCAGAAAGGCGCACGGGCGGCGGAGCCGCCTAAGCGGGAATACCTGGACAGCTCCGGTGTTACACCTCGTAAGGTAGTTGAAGAATCAATTACACGAGTTCGAGGAGATACCCGATGCCTGCCGTGACTGTCGACAACATCCTTGCCCTGCCGCGTATCGACGCCTCCGCCCCAAGCGCCGTCGACCGGCCGGTCCGCTCTCTGACCACGGCTCCGGTCGGGTACGAGGGCGAGGGCTTCCCTGTTCGCCGCGCCTTCGCCGGCATCGATCTGGCCGCGCTCGACCCGTTCATCCACATGGACCAGATGGGTGAGGTGAACTACGCGCCCGGCGAGCCCAAGGGAACGCCGTGGCACCCGCATCGCGGGTTCGAGACCGTGACCTACATGATCGACGGAATCATGGAGCACCAGGACTCCAACGGCGGCGGCGGCACCATCGGCGGAGGCGACACGCAATGGATGACGGCCGGTGGTGGCATCCTCCACATCGAGACCCCGCCCGAGCACCTGGTCATGAGTGGTGGGCTATTCCACGGCGTCCAATTGTGGGTGAACCTGCCCCGCGACAACAAGATGGCCGCACCCCGCTATCAGGACATCACCGGGCAGAAGGTGGCCCTGCTTTCCTCCCCCGACGGCGGCGCCCTGGTGCGGGTCATCGCGGGCGAGGTGGACGGACACTCCGGCCCGGGCTCGACATACACCCCGATCAGCCTGGTTCACGCGACCGTTGCCCCCGGAGCGAGCCTGACGCTGCCGTGGAATCCGGAATTCAACGCCCTGGCGTACGTCCTCGCCGGTGAGGGTCTGGTCGGTTCGGAGCGCAGGCCGTTCCGGATGGGGCAGACCGCCGTCTTCGGACGCGGCGACACCCTGACCATCGCCGCGGCAGACACCCAGGACTCGCGTACCTCCTCGCTGGAGGTTTTCATCCTCGGCGGCAAGCCGATCCGCGAGCCGGTGGCTATGGCCGGACCGTTCGTGATGAACACGAAGGCCGAGGTAATGCAGGCGTTCGAGGACTTCCAGGCCGGTCGCCTGGGATCCATCCCCGCGGCACACGAGACACTGGGCTAGTTCCGGCCCGTCGCGGCGATCCAGGCAGGTGAACGCCGGACTGCGGTGTTCACCACGTCTTCAGGGACGCCGGATCTTCGCGTCGATGCGGCGGATTCGGAGATCGTTCTGCGGGACGTGGAAGGTCTCGATCACCCGCACGGTCACGAGGGTTCGGCCGAACAGTCCGGCGTCCAGGAGATAGTCGGCTGTGACGTCGTCCCCGGCCACCGACCACGCCACCTCACGAACGGCGCGGATCAGACGGAACTGCGGACCTCGGGACAGGCTGCGGCGCAGATGGTTTCCGGAGAACGCCGTCTTGATTCCCGCCTCGTAGCGGACGGCCCGGGGATCGAAGGGTACCGCGTTCCCATCGTGACTGACCAACGCATCCAGGTACGCCTGGGCCACCTCGACCTGAGTGTTCATGTCAGTAGTCGAACATTTCTGCCGCGGCGAGCACCAGCATTTGCGCGTCTTCGCAATCACGCGCCGTTGCCGCCACCGAGGCGGTCAGTCTGTTGCCGCGTCGGGCAATTTCGCTCATCGGGCTGTGCGGCACGTTGGTGTCGACAATTTCTCCGGGATAAAAGTAGTAATGGCATTCGAGCCCGTCCTCGAAGAAGGCGAACGACTCTCCGTCGATCTCGACCACCTCCGGTCCCCCGGTCCGCGGCGGTGGGGTGGACAGGGCGAACCGCACGGACGCCTCGTCGCCGCGTCCGAGGGTCAGGCGGCACTCGTACGGCCGACTGCCCGGGGCGAACGTCGCGATCTCGGATTCGGTCACCTTTTCGACCACCCGGCACGGGTCTTGCTGCGCCAGTGGGATATTCGTCGTACCCCGCGGAGCCGAATGCAGCCTGGCCGTCACCGCCCCGAGGACGGCTCTCGCCTCCGCGCAGTCGTCACCGGCATCCGGCCTCACCACACCGGCAGTTCCGTCGAGATAGGAGACGTGACCCCAGCGCTCCGGCGCGGCGCCTCCCGGGACCGGTGGCAGCGAGAAGTAGAGCGTGCACGTACCGGGTAGCGGCGACAGCGCCGGGCGCACCTCGATGCCACCGGCGGCGGGGCCGCGGCCGACTCCCTCGGACGGTTCACGCTCCCCCACCACGACCTCGATCCAGGACGGATCGACCGGTGTACCGCCGGGCGGGATCACCTCGGCATGGCACGTCGACAGGTCGCCTGCCGGACCGTATGCGGTGAGGACGCCGAACGACGCCACGCCGGCTGCATCGAGCAGTCCGCACGGTTCGACGGCTCTGGCCGCCGCAGCCACCGCGAGCTCTGCACGGACGAAGTCGCTGACAGGCCGGCCGTAGACCGGTGCACCCACCCCGACGACACGCGGCGAGCCGTCCACGTTCACCCCGCAGGACAGGGCACACGCTGCGAAAACGATGGCGAGAACCATCGGAGTGACCCGCGAGATGTGACGCACTGCACCTCCCTCGCTCGACGTGTCGAACGGCGGCACATCCGGAAACGTGCCGAACCCCTACACACGGAGAATAGGCTCAGGAGTAGAGTGCTCGTTATGCATCGCGCACTTCTCCTTGGTTGCCGCGACGGGGTCTGATCCAGACTGGCTTCCCGTCGCGGGGTTCTCGTGCGCCGGTCGACACAGCCGTTGGGCTCACAAAGTCCGCAACGAATCTGGAGATCAATCCCATGTCCCCCGCTGACGCTTTCACCACCGGAACGCGCACCATCACGCCGCCTTCCAAGCCTGCTCCCGCCGACCAGCCGGCGTGGAACACCCAGAGGAACTCGTCGATGCCGACGTTCCGGTATCGCTCGTTCGCCGAAGAAGTGGAACCGGTGTCGCTGCCGGACCGCACCTGGCCCGACAAGACCATCGACCGCGCCCCGCAATGGTGTGCGGTCGATCTCCGCGACGGCAACCAGGCTCTGATCGATCCCATGAGCCCGGCCCGCAAGCGGCGCATGTTCGAATTGCTCGTGCGGATGGGGTACAAGGAGATCGAGGTCGGATTCCCGTCGGCCAGCCAGACGGACTTCGACTTCGTCCGCGAGATCATCGAAGACGGCGCCATTCCGGCTGACGTCACCATCCAGGTGCTCACGCAGTCGCGCCCCGAGCTGATCAAGCGCACATTCGAGGCGTGCGAGGGTGCCGAGAAGGTGATCGTGCACTTCTACAACTCCACCTCCATCCTGCAGCGCCGAGTGGTGTTCAAGGCCGAGCGCGACGTCATCAAGAAGATCGCCACCGATGCGGCCGCTCTGGCCCTGGAAGAGGCGAAGAAGTACCCGGACACGCAGTGGCGCTGGGAGTACTCGCCCGAGTCGTACACCGGCACGGAACTCGAGTACGCCAAGGAGGTGTGCGACGCCGTCACCGAGGTCTTGCAGCCCACCCCCGAGAACCCGGTCATCCTGAACCTGCCGGCCACCGTCGAGATGGCCACGCCCAACGTGTACGCCGACTCGATCGAGTGGATGCACCGCAACCTGGCCCGCCGCGACTCCGTCATCCTCTCGCTCCACCCCCACAACGACCGCGGCACGGGTGTCGCGGCTGCGGAACTGGGCTATCAGGCGGGCGCCGACCGCATCGAGGGATGCCTGTTCGGCAACGGCGAGCGCACCGGCAACGTCTGCCTGGTCACGCTGGGTCTGAACCTGTTCACCCGCGGGGTCGACCCGCAGATCGATTTCTCGAACATCGACGAGATCCGCCGCACGGTGGAGTACTGCAACCAGCTGCCTGTCCACGAACGCCACCCGTACGGCGGCGACCTCGTGTACACCGCCTTCTCCGGCAGCCACCAGGACGCCATCAACAAGGGCCTCGACGCCATGAAGATCGACGCCGACTCCCAAGATGCCGACGTCGACGACATTCAGTGGGCGGTTCCCTACCTGCCGATCGATCCCAAGGATGTGGGCCGCACCTACGAGGCGGTCATCCGCGTCAACTCGCAGTCGGGCAAGGGTGGCGTCGCCTACATCATGAAGGCCGACCACGGGCTGGTGCTGCCGCGCCGGCTGCAGATCGAGTTCTCCCAGGCGGTCCAGCGGATCACTGACGGCGAGGGCGGCGAGGTGTCCCCGAAGGAAATGTGGGACGTCTTCCACGAGGAGTACCTCGCTCCGATCACCCCCCTCGAGCGGATGAAGCAGAAGGTCACCGCGTCCGAAGAGGACGGCGGTACCGACTCCATCACCGCAACGGTCAAGGTGAACGGCAAGGAACAGGAGATCTCGGGTTCGGGCAACGGCCCGCTCGCCGCGTTCGTCGACGCGCTCGCCACCATCGACTTCGATGTCCGGGTGCTCGACTACTCCGAGCACGCGATGTCGGCGGGTGACGACGCCCAGGCCGCTGCGTACGTCGAGTGCGCCGTTACTGCGCCCGACGGCCGGAGCACGGTGGTGTGGGGTGTCGGTATCGCCACGTCGATCACCACGGCGTCGCTGCGCGCCGTCGTCTCGGCAGTCAATCGCGCTCACTGACCGATTCGTCCGTATCGCCGCGAGTGCGCCCCGTGCGCGCTCGCGGCGTTCGCGTTTTTCCGGGCCTCTGCGCCGGCGGACCGAACCGCTCGGTAACTTGACGTGAAAGTGCGCTGCGGCGTGGCGTTTTCGTTGTTCGCCCCGAAACTCACGACGTGACAATGCGTTACAGGTAACTTCTTGAACACTTGACAAACCGAACGTGACCCGCGCTGAAGTTACGCGCGGGTACAAAAAATCGACGTTATGCTCCAGTTCCCGGGCATCGGGTCCTGCAGAGTGGCAGGACCCGATGATCGCATTCGGGGCACCTCTGGAGGGGACAAGTGGGTTGTGCAGGGGTGCGTGTGTTCGCGAAGGCGGCACCCAGTCCACGGCGGATATGGCCTTGGCCATCGAAACACTCTGCGGATCAATGAGTTTTACGGAAACGGAGCGCTAACTGATGTTCAAGCGAATAGCGATTGTCAATCGCGGCGAGGCTGCGGTCCGCCTGATTCGAGCCGTGCGTGAACTGAATGCCGAGCACAACTACGGCATCACGACAGTTGCACTGCACACCGAGGCGGAGCGCCGCGCGATGTTCGTGCGCCAGGCCGACGAAGGTGTGTGCTTGCGCACAGTCAAGAGCGGAACGGCCTACCTCGACCACGCCGAGCTGGCCCGCGCCCTGCGCGAGAGCAAGGCCGACGCCGTGTGGGTGGGCTGGGGCTTCGTGGCCGAGGATCCCGCTTTCGTCGAGGTGTGCGAACAGCTGGGTATCACCTTCATCGGTCCGCCCGCTGAAGCGATGCGTCTGCTCGGTGACAAGGTGGAGGCCAAGCTCCTCGCGGAGAAGGTCGACGTTCCGGTCGCACCGTGGAGTGGCGGACCCGTCGCCACCCGCGCCGACGCACGTCGCCACGCCCAGGCGATCGGCTACCCGCTCATCATCAAAGCCCGCAGTGGTGGCGGTGGCCGCGGCATCCGCAAGGTGTGGTCCGAGGACGAACTCGAACTCGCGCTCGAGCGCACCCAGGGTGAGGCCCAGCGGTCGTTCGGCGACCCCGTCGTCTTCATCGAACGGCTGGTCACCGATGCGCGCCACGTCGAGGTACAGGTCATTGCCGACAACTTCGGCAACGTCTGGGCTCCTGGTGTGCGTGACTGCTCCATCCAGCGCAAGAACCAGAAGGTCATCGAGGAGTCCAGCTCGCCGCTCCTCACCGCAGAGCAGTCGAATCACCTCCGCACCGTGTCGAGCGAACTCGTGCGTGCAGCCGGATACCGCGGCGCAGGCACTGTGGAGTACCTCTACCAGCCGGAGCAGAAGACCTTCACCTTCCTCGAGGTGAACACCCGGTTGCAGGTGGAGCACCCCATCACCGAGGCCACCACGGGAATCGACCTGGTGAAGTTGCAGATCCTCGTGGCCAGCGGCGAACCCCTCGTGGGTGACTGCCCGCCCGAGTTCGGCCACGCCGTCGAAGCCCGACTCAACGCCGAAGACGCCGCCAACGGATTCGCACCCGCCCCCGGCGCGGTGCAACTGCTCAAGTTCCCGCTCGGCAGCGGCCTGCGCGTCGACACCGGCATCGCGCAGGGCGACGTCATCCCACCCGACTACGACTCCATGGTCGCCAAGGTCATCGCCTGGGGCCGCGACCGCTCCGAGGCACTGGCCCGGCTGCGCACGGCGCTGCGGGAGACCACGGTCGTGCTGCGCGGCGGCACCACCACCAAGTCCTTCCTGCTCGATCTGCTCGACCGCGAAGAGGTCATCACGGCGTCCGCCGACACCGGCTGGCTGGACCGCACCGACGCGGGCACGTCCAACGTGCCGTCCCGCACCGCTGATGTCGCGCTGATCGCCGCCGCCATCGACGTCTACGACGCCGAGGAGAAGCTCGAGCGTCAGGCATTCCTCTCGTCTGCCCGCGGTGGGCGGCCCCGCGCCGGCCACGCCATCGGCCGCAAGGTCGAGCTCAGCTACCAGGGTCAGGCATACGGACTCACCGTCACTCAGGTCGGCGCCCACCGCTACCGCGTCGACGGGGACGCCCCCGAGACCGAGGTCGAGGTGGACCGGCTCAGCGAGTTCGAGAGCCGCCTGGTGATCGGCGACCGCCGCCACCACGTCGTCTCCGTCGCGGGACGCGCCCAGTACCTCGTCGAGGTCGACGGCATCAGCCACCAGATCAGCCAGGACGAGGCCGGCGTCGTGCGCGCCCCCGCCCCGGCGGTCGTGGTCGCGGTGCCGGTGTCCGTCGGTGACGAGGTCGAGGTCGGCGCCACCTTGGTCGTCCTCGAGAGCATGAAGATGGAAACCGCGGTCCGCGCGCCCGTCGCCGGCCGTGTCCGGGAAGTGCTGGCCATGGTCAACTCGCAGGTGGACGCCGGAACGGCGCTGCTGCGGGTGGAGGAAAGCTCCGACGAGTCCACGGCGCAGCAGTCGCCCCGCGTCGAATTCGATCTCGGCGCCCCGGCACCCCACGGTGACGCACGCCTCGATGCCCTTGCGCAGATCGATGCGCTCGGCGCGTTGCTCACCGGGTACGACGTCAGCGCGAAGCGGGCCGGCGTGCTGCTCGCCCAGTACGAGAAGCTGCGGGCACAGATCGCCGGCGATCCCGACCTCGTGCAGGCCGAGCTGGCGCTGCTCACCACGTTCGCCGACATCTGCGAGATCGGCCGTAACCGTCCGACGGTGGCCGAGGAAGACGGTGACGAGCGGGTGCACAGCCCGCGCGAGCATTTCCACACCTATCTCCACACCCTGGACGTCGAGCTCGAGGGGCTTCCGGAGTCCTTCCAGACCCGGTTGTCGCGCGCTCTGCGCCACTACGACGTCACCGATCTCGAGCGCACCGCCGAGCTCGAGGAAGCGGTCTACCGCCTCTTCCTCGCGCAGCAGCGGATGGACAATCAGGTTCCCGTCATCGCCGCACTGCTCGACCGCTGGCTCAACGACGGCAACGCACCCGGCCGCGCCCCGAGCGGACTCGGTGAGGTGCTGGACCGGTTGATCGTCGCCACCCAGGTCCGCTACCCGGTGATCGGCAACGTCGCCCGCAACGTCCGCTTCCGCTTCTTCGACGAGCCGCAGATCCGCAAGGCCCGCGAACAGGTGTACGACGGTGTCCGCGGCAGCCTCGAGTACCTCGCCGAGCATCCCGGAGCCGACGACTACCAGGAACGTCTCGAAGCACTCGTCGCCACCCCGCAGTCGCTGACCGAGCTGCTCGGACAGCGCATCGCCCGCAAGAGCGCCACCGTGGGCCCGCTGCTCGAGGTGGTCACCCGCCGCTACTACGACATCCGCACGCTCGAAGACGTCGCAGCGTTCGATCGTGGCGGACGGCACTTCGTCACCGGCAACTTCGACCTGCTCGGGGAGCGTCTGCACCTCGTGTCGGCCGTCGCCGACTACGCCGAACTGCCCGGTGCGCTCACCGAAATCGGTGACGTCGCCTCGGAGACCCCCGACAATCTCGTCCTCGACCTGTACCTGTCGTGGTCCGAGCCGCCGGCTGATCCCGACACGATGTCGGAGGACCTGCGCAAGACGCTGGCGACGCTGCCCCTGATCGCCTCCTGCCGCCGTGTCACGGTGTCCGTCTTCGGTGGCGTCGGCATCGACGTCCGCAAGTTCACCTACCGGCCGGACGCGGGTGTGCTCGCGGAAGAGACACTGATCCGGGACATGCACCCGCTCACCGGTCAGCGTTTCGATCTGTGGCGCCTGAAGAACTTCGAAGGCACCCGCCTGCCCGCGGCGGCGGACACGTTCCTGTTCCACCTGGTGTCGCCCGAGAACCCCACCGACGAGCGCCTCATCGCACTCGCCGAAATCCGCGACATCACCCCCGTCCGCAACGAGGACGGCCAGGTGATCGGCGTTCCCGCTGCCGAGCGCGTGCTCCAGTCCTGCCTCGACGGCATCCGGCGAGCTCAGGCGGCCCGTGGCAGCAAGCGCAAGCTCGACGCCAACCGCGTCGTGCTGTACGTGTGGCCGAAGATCGACGCTCCGGTGGAAGACCTGCAGGAATTCGCGCGGGTCGCGGCCCCACTCACCGCGGGCGCCGGACTCGAGGAGATCACCGTGATCGCCCGGCTCCAGGGCCCGGCCGGAACGGAGTCGCAGGAGAAGGCACTGCGATTCTCCTACCGCACCGGCAGCGGCGTCGTCGTCAAGGTCACCGATCCGCCGACCGAGCCGCTGCAGCCGCTCGACGCGTACACCCAGAAGGTCCGCAGTTCCCGCGCCCGCGGCACCGTCTACCCGTACGAGCTGATTCCCCTGCTCACCGGTCGCGACGGAACCTTCGTCGAGCACGACCTGGACGAGTCGGGCCGACTGGTTCCGGTGGACCGTCCGTACGGACAGAACCGCGCGGGCCTCATCGTCGGTCTGGTCACCGCCCGCACCGAACGGCACCCTGAGGGCATGACCCGGGTCGCGCTCTTCGGCGATCCGACCAAGGCGCTGGGCACCGTCGCCGAAGCCGAGTGCGCGCGTCTCGTGGCGGGCGTCGACCTGGCCGAGGAGCTGGGTGTGCCGGTCGAGTGGTTCGCGTTGTCGTCCGGGGCGACGATCTCCATGGACAGCGGCACCGAGAACATGGACTGGGTGTCCCGCGGCTTGCGTCGCATCATCACGTTCACGCAGAACGGTGGCGAGGTCAACGTGATCGTGGCCGGTATCAACGTCGGCGCGCAGCCCTACTGGAACGCCGAAGCCACGATGCTGATGCACACCAAGGGCATCCTCGTGATGACGCCCGACAGCGCCATGGTGCTCACCGGTAAGAACTCGCTCGACTACTCGGGTGGTGTCTCGGCCGAGGACAACTTCGGTATCGGTGGCTACGACCGCGTCATGGGACCCAATGGCGAGGCGCAGTACTGGGCTCCCAACCTGCCCGCGGCCTGCCAGATCCTGTTCGCCCACTACGACCATGCGTATGTGGTTGCCGGGGAACGGTTCCCGCGTCGGGCCCACACCGCCGACCCCATCGGCCGCGACGTGCGCACCTTCCCGCACGTCCACCCGTCGAGCGACTTCACCACGGTCGGTGACATCTTCTCGGCAGAGACGAACCCGGAACGCAAGAAGCCGTTCGACATTCGCACCGTGATGCGGGCGCTCGTCGACCAGGACCACCAGGTGCTGGAGCGGTGGGCCGACATGGCGGACGCGGACACGTCCGTCGTCATGGATGCGCACCTGGGCGGTTACCCGGTGAGTGTCATCGGCATCGAGTCGCGGGCCATCGCTCGTAAGGGATGGTCGCCGGCCAACGGCCCCGACCAGTGGACCGCCGGAACGTTGTTCCCGCAGTCGTCGAAGAAGACGGCGCGGGCAATCAACGCCGCCAGCGGAAGCCGTCCCCTCGTCGTGCTGGCCAACCTGTCCGGCTTCGACGGGTCCCCCGACTCGCTGCGGCACATCCAGCTCGAGTACGGCGCCGAAATCGGCCGCGCCATCGTCAATTTCGACGGCCCGATCGTGTTCTGCGTCATCTCCCGCTACCACGGCGGCGCGTTCGTCGTGTTCTCCGGGGCGCTCAACGACAACATGGAAGTTCTCGCGGTCGAGGGTTCCTTCGCGTCGGTGCTCGGTGGCGCGCCCGCCGCGGCCGTGGTGTTCACACGCGAGGTCAACTCGCGGGTGGCCGCCGACCCGACGATCCGGGAACTCGAGGCCAACCTGGCCGGCGCCCAGACCGACGCCCAGCAGGCTCACCTGCGCGTCGAGCTGGCCGCCCAGCAGGCTGCGGTCCGCAACGAGAAGCTCGGTGAAGTCGCCGCCGAGTTCGAGGCCGTGCACAACATCCAGCGCGCGCAGCAGGTCGGCTCCGTCGACGCGGTCATCCCCGCCGTCGAACTCCGCCCCTACATCATCGGTGCCGTCGAGCGCGGTATGCGACGAGCGGTGGAATCAGCGAGCTAGAACGACGCGACACGGCCGCGGCACCTTCGGGTGTCGCGGCCGTTTCGTGTACTGGGCCATACCCATTTCACCTGTTTCGGATGACGCGGGCGGTGCCGGAAGCTGCGATAGTCGGCGCAGACTTCCTTCGACTGTGTGAAATGGAGCGCTGCAATGGACTCGTTCTGGGACTTCCTCTGGGTAATCATCACCACGTTCGCCTTCGTGGCCTACCTGATCCTGCTGTTCTCCATCATCACCGACCTGTTCCGCGACCATAAGTCGTCGGGCTGGGTCAAGGCCATCTGGATCATCTTCCTGTTCATCGTCCCCTTCCTGACCGCGCTGGTGTACCTGATCGTCAGGAGCGACGGCATGGCTCAGCGGTCGATGGCCGCGGCTCAGCAGGTCAAACAGGCCCAGGACAGCTACATTCGCGAGGTCGCGGGCAAGTCGTCGGCGGAGCAGATCGCGGACGCGAAAGGCCTGCTCGATGCCGGAACCATCAATCAACAGGAGTACGAGACGTTGAAGGCGAAGGCGTTGGGCTGACCACTGGCCCACTTCCCGAGGGGACCCGCTTTCGGGCGGGTCCCTGTGCCGTGTCAGTCCGTGAGCTCCGCCGCGACGTCCCGGAACGCCTGAAGCACCGATGCGACGGCAGGAATGGCATCGGCCGCCGGGCGACGAGCCAGTTCGTACATGCGCGCCGCCCGGACACCGGCGAGGGGCAACCGGACCACCGACGGGTGGGTCACGGCATGGCGGGCCAGCAGCGCGACGCCGTGCCCGCCGGCCACAAGTTCCTCGATGACCCGGAAATCGTTGATACGCATCACCACCCGCGGCTGCACTCCGGTTGCCGCGGCCACCGACAGCAGAACGTCATCGACGGGGAATCCGCCGCGCACGCTGATCCAGCTCTCGTCGGCCAACTGTTCCGGTCGCACCGACTTCTGCCCCGCGAAGCGATGCCCGGGCGGCAGGATCAGATCGATCGGCTCACGCATGAGCGGTTCGGCGGTCACCCGCGGTGACGACGTGTCGGCGGCACGCTCGTCCCGGTGAGTGAGAACCACGTCGTAGTCGGCAAGCAGCGTCGGCACTGCCGACGAGGGCAGATCCTCGTCCCGCGGCTGCACGTCCACGCCGCTTCCGGCGAGGACGTCGAGCAGCCGGGGCAGCAGCAACGCGGCGCCGGAGGGAAACAGCGCCACCCGGACGCGGCCTCGCGGCGACCCTCGGTAGGCGTCCATCTCCGCTGCTGCCCTGTCCAGGGCGGCCAGGACGTCGTCGGCCCGCACCACGAGGGCCTGTCCGGCGTCGGTGAGCCGCAGGCGCCGGCCGTCGGGTTCGAGCAGGGTCACGCCTGCTTCCCGCCCCAGGATCTTCAATTGCTGCGATACGGCGGACGGGGTCATCGACAATGCCGCGGCAGTGGCGGCCACCGTCCCTCGGTCCGCCAGCTCACGCAGGACTCGCAGGCGGGTCGCATCCATGAAGTAAAACTACATGGACAATGCACTATAAAGTGCTTGTCCTGATGGTTTGGCAGGCTCACGATGGAGCACATGACCACCCGCGATCGGCTCCTCGGACTTACCGTCGTCGTGTTGTGGGGTCTGAACTTTCTCGCCATTCGCGCCGGTCTCGATCACTTCCCGCCGTTCTTCTTCGCGGCAGTGCGCTTTCTTCTCATCGCGATCCCGGTGGTCTTGTTCGTTCCGCGGCCGCAGGTCCCCATCACGTGGCTGCTGCTCTACGGCACCGGCTTCGGAGTCGGGCAGTTCACGTTCCTGTTCTGGGCCATGCACCTCGACATGCCCACCGGGCTGGCGTCACTGGTCTTGCAGTCGTCGGCGCCGTTCACCGTCGTACTGGGCGCAATCCTGCTCCGCGAGCGACTTCGGCCGGTGCAGGTGGGCGGGCTCCTCGTGGCGATGTCGGGGATGGTGCTCATCGGCTGGGACCGGTCCCAGCACGCCGCCCTCCTCCCCGTGGTTCTGACGTTGCTCGCCGGCCTGTCGTGGGCGCTGGGCAACCTCGGAAACCGGAAGGCGGCCTCCGGCCAGCCGATGCGGCTGATGCTGTGGATGTGCGTCATTCCCCCGCTGCCCATGCTCGCACTCTCGTTCGCGGTCGAAGGACCCTCGTCCGGCTGGAACGCGCTGACGTCTTCGCTTCACGGCAACGGCCCGCTGGCGCTCGCCGGACTCGCCTACATCGTGATCCTCGGCACCATCGTCGGCTCCGGCCTCTGGACGGCTCTGCTCAGCCGCTATCCGGCGGGCACCGTCGCGCCGTTGTCCCTCCTCGTTCCCGTTGTCGGCATCGGGGCAGCGTGGCTGGTACTGCACGAAGAACCGAGCGTCGTGTCGCTGATCGGTGGAGCGGTGGTCATCGCCGGTGCGGCAGCCACCCAGGTGAGCGGCAAGGCACGCCAGGACCCATCTCCGCACGTCCGTCCACCGGCGCGAGTCGGCGTCTGACCGGACCCTGTGCAAAACTCGCGGAGTGAGTACTGGAACTGGGATCACGACACGCGGCAAGGTCGCCCTCCGGGCAGCAGCGGCCGCCTCCTGGGCATCGCAGAAGGCGGGACGCGGCAAGGGCTCGATGATCGGCGGATTGATCGCCCTGAAGATCGACCCCACGCTGATGGAACAGCTCGGTCGTAGCCGCCGCACTGCGGTGATCACCGGCACCAACGGCAAGTCGACCACCACCCGGATGACGGCTGCCGCGCTCTCCACCCTCGGCGAGGTGGCCAGCCAGGCCGACGGCGCCAACATGGACGCCGGGATCGTCGCGGCCCTGAGCAACCGGGTGCACGCACCCCTCGCCGCACTCGAGGTCGACGAACTGCACGTCCCTCATGTCAGTGACGCGGTCGATCCCGAGGTCCTGGTGTTCCTCAATCTGAGCCGCGACCAGCTCGATCGCGTCGGCGAGATCAACATGATCGAGCGCAAACTCCGCGCCTGCGTCGCCGCGCATCCCGAGGCCACCGTCATCGCCAACTGCGACGACGTTCTCGTCACGTCGGTGGCCTACGACGCGAAGAACGTCGTCTGGGTGGCCGCGGGCGGCGGCTGGGCCAGCGACGCCGCCAGCTGTCCGCGCACCGGTGAGCCGATCGTCTGGGAAGGACCGCACTGGCGCAGTACCGGTTCCGACTTCGCGCGCCCCACCCCCGACTGGTGGCTGGACGAGGAGAACCTCTACGGGCCGGAGGGCCTGAAGATTCCCATGACGCTGGCATTACCCGGCCGCGCGAACCGAGGCAACGCGGCCCAGGCAGTGGCCGCCGCAGTCGCAATGGGCGCGAAAGCGGAGGACGCGGTCGCCGCCGCAGCCACCGTGCAAGAAGTGGCCGGCCGCTACAGCACCGTCGAAGTCGGGCCCCATTCGGTCCACATGCTGCTCGCCAAGAACCCGGCCGGCTGGCAAGAGGCGCTGTCGATGATCGACCCCACCGTCGACGGACTGGTGATCGCGGTCAACGGTCAGGTGCCCGACGGTGAAGACCTCTCGTGGTTGTGGGACGTGCGTTTCGAGCACTTCGAAGGCGTCAAGGTGGTGGCCGCCGGCGAACGCGGTACCGACCTCGCCGTGCGCCTCACCTACGCGGGCGTCGACCACACCCTCGAACCGAATCCCCTGCGCGCCATCGCTTCCTGCCCGCCGGGACGTGTCGAGGTGCTCGCCAACTACACCGCATTCCGCGACCTGAACAACGCCATCGCGAAGGAGGCGCGCAATGTCTGACTCCACGGTGCGCATCGGACTGGTACTCCCCGACGTCATGGGCACCTACGGCGACGGCGGCAATGCTCTCATCCTGCGGCAGCGACTGCGCATGCGCGGATACGACGCCGAGATCGTCGACATCACCCTGAACGACCCGGTCCCCGAATCGCTCGACGCCTACACCCTCGGCGGCGCCGAGGACTCGGCCCAGCGGCTCGCGACCCGCCACCTCACCAAATATCCCGGACTCCAGAAGGCCGCCGAACGCGGTGCCCCCGTGCTCGCGATCTGCGCCGCCATCCAGGTACTGGGCAACTGGTACGAGACGTCGAGCGGTGAACGCGTCGACGGTGTGTCGATGCTCGACGTCACCACCTCTCCGCAGGCCACCCGGTCCATCGGCGAGGTGATCACCAAGCCCCACCTCGACGGCCTGACTCTGCCGCTCACAGGATTCGAAAATCACCGCGGCGGAACGACTCTCGGCGCCGACGCGCGCGGCCTCGCCCGCGTGACCCACGGCGTCGGCAACGGGGTCGGCGATGGACAAGAGGGCGTCGTCCAAGGTTCCGTGATCGGCACGTACATGCACGGACCGGCGCTGGCCCGCAATCCCGAACTCGCCGACCTCATCTTGAAGCGAGCCCTCGGAGTCGACGAACTCCCCACCCTCGACCTCCCCGAAGTCGAACAGCTGCGCCGGGAACGCCTGCGCGTGTAGTCCAGCGGGAGTAGTCCCATGCTGCGCCGATCGAACCCTCTGCCCCGGGACGGGTCCGAGGGCGGTTCCCTGTGCCGACAATGCCGTCCCTTCGCCATTCCGCACTGCGACGATCCCGCCGATCTACGGCGCGCTCGGGCGCGCTCGGGCGGCAGAAATCACACACAGCCTCTCCACAGGCTGGGGATAACCGTCCGTGATGTCACTTGATGCAACCGCAGGGTTGCAGAAGTCGGGTGTGCGTGCAACCATTGAGTTGCAGAAGCCGCGCGAAGGAAGGTAATCGACATGGATTCGACGAGCATCACCCGAAGCGTTGTGATCAGCGCCCCGCGATCGACAGTCTGGGCTGCCATCACCGACGCCGACAAGGTCGCCCAATGGTTCGGACAGCAGGCCGAGATCGACCTCGCCGTGGGCGGCAGAGCAGAGTTCACCTGGGACGGGCACGGAACGTCCCGTGCGATCGTGACCGAGGTCGACGAGCCGAACAGCTTCGGTTTCCGCTGGGCGGCCGACAGGGACACCGATCCCGTAGAAGGCAATTCGACACTGGTCCGGTTCACCCTCACCGAGCACGAGTCGGGAACCGAGCTGACGGTGACCGAGACTGGATTCGACACCCTCGACCGCGACGCGGACGCACGGAACCAGCAGCGCGAAGGCAACATCCAGGGTTGGCACGCCGAACTCGACGAACTGGTCGCCTACCTGCATGGCGTGAAGGCATGACCGTGGGCACCTATACCGAACTCGCTTCGGTGTTCGCGGCCCTGTCCGACGAAACCCGCTGGGAGATCCTGACCGAGCTCGGACGGGCAGATCATTCCGCGTCGTCCCTCGCCACCCGACTGCCGGTGTCGAGACAGGCGATCGCCAAGCATCTCACCGCCCTGCAGGCGTGTGGGTTGGTCGAATCGGTGAAGGTGGGTCGGGAGGTTCGCTATCGGGCGCTCGGCGCCGAACTCGGCAAGACGGCCCGGACGTTGGAGCGAATCGGTGCCGAGTGGGACCGACGGCTGGCAGCTATCAAGAACATCGCAGAATCGATGTAAGGACCCCAGACAGGGGTTCGGCCGGGAATGCTTCTGCATTCTCGGCCGGATCTCTGCTTCACGAGTTTTCTCTGCTCACAGGTACATTTCCTCGATCCGCACTACTTACGATACCCCTGAGTGATCTACGTCACAAGAGGTTCCATCACATTTTTTGCGACCGGTCATGACCCGGCAACGCGAGCGAGACGGCGAACACCAAGACGGCCAACACCGCACACACCCCGTACGCCAGCGAGAACGACCCTGAAGTGGCGGACCCGCCCACCACGCCAGCCGCGAGAATCGACGCGACCACTGCGCTGCACATGGTGGTGCCCATCGTCCGCAGCAAGACGTTCACACCATTGGCCGCGGCCATCTGAGTCGCGGGCGCGGCGCGCACGATCAGCATCGGCAGTGTGCTGTAGACCAGTGCCGTGCCGATGGCCGCGACACCCAACGCCGTGATCACCAACCACAACTCCTTACCCGGCACAGCATGCAGCGAGTAACCGGCGACGAGACACACGGCGCCGGCGAGGATCGTCACCTTCGACCCGAACCGCGCGGTCACACTCGCCCCGACCTGGGCGAAGACGATCATCGACAGACTGGTCGGCAGCTGGCACACCGCAGCCTGCAGGATCGTCAGTCCGTATCCGGCTCCACTCCGCGGCGCCTGTAGCAACTGTGTCGTGATGAGCGCGTTGCCATAGAAGGCGAACCCGACGAGAAGTGCGGTTCCGTGCGGCAGGAGAACCGACCGGCGCGCAGAGACTCGCAGGTCTATCAGCGGATTCCGGTTACGCAACTGCTGGTAGCCCCACAACGCGAACAGAAACACCGAAGACGCGAACATGCCCAGCACCGCGAGACTCGACCAGCCCCACGAACTGCCCTGTGTGATCGGTACCAGCAAGCTGACCAGTGCGGCCGTCAGCCCGACCGCGCCGACCCCGTCGAAGCGTCCGCCGGAGCGCACCGTCGATTCGCGGATGAACAACGCCGCCGCCGTGGTGACGGCCAACCCGATCGCTGCGATCACCCAGAAGAGAACGTGCCAATGGGAGTATTCGGCGATGGCAGCCGCGAACGGCAAGCCCAGGGCCGTGCCGATGCCGAGGGTCGAACTCATCATCGCGATTGCGCGGTGCACCTTCGCCGGCGGCAGTTCGTCGCGGAGGATCGAAATACCGATCGGGATAACCGCGCCGCCGACGCCCTGCAGTCCGCGCGCGAAGATCAGCAGACCGATTTCGGAGGTCACCGCGCACAGCACTGCGCCCAGCGTCATGATGACGAACGCCACCATCAGCATTCGCTTCTTTCCATACATGTCCGCGAGGCGCCCGAAAATGGGAGTGACCACCGCGCCGACGAGCAGCGTCGCCGTGATCAGCCAGGACACCGACGTCGTCCCGGCGCCGGTGAACGCCGGCATGCTGGGGAGCAGCGGCACCATCACCGTCTGCAGTACAGCTTGAAACACCCCGGCGAAGGCAAGAATGGGGAGAAGGAACCTCGATCCAACCGGGAGTGGAGGGGACTGCGGCTCGGCCGCAGTGCGTGCCGACGACGCCCGCGGCAAGGAAGACAGTGGCCGTGGCAACGAAATCGTCACGCGTCACCCCCGTACAGTTGGTAAATGGCTGTTCACCACTTTAGGTGAACAGTCATTTACCACGCAAGCTGAACTCTCAGGGGTCGAGCAGCTGCTGCACCAGGGGGGCGTAGTGCGCCACCACCTCCTCCGGCGAACCGGAGGCATACTCCTGCATCATCTTGCGGCGCATAACCGCGAGACCGGTCAACATCGACATCACCAGTTCCGCGCGCAGCCGCGCATCCGGACCGGTCAAGCGTGTCGCCAGCGCATCGATCATCTGCGACGAGTAGTTGGCGCGCAGCTTGCGGCCCCTCTCCTCGCTGGCCCCGCTCATGAACAGAATGTTCAACGACAGCGGTTTGTACGATTCCATCGGACGCGCGAACATCGACACCATTCGCTCGCCCAGCCCATGCAGTGGGCCATTGAATATCATGTCGGCGGCCCCCCGGAAATCGACGAGGGTGTCGAACAACTGCTCTTTGGACCCGAAGTATTTGATGATGAGCGGGGCGCTGACCCCCGCATCGTCGGCAATGTCCTTGAGTGTAATCTCCCGATAGGGCCTGGTGGCGAATGCCCGCCCCGCCGCATCGACGATGAGCGACCTCGACTGCTCGGCTGTGCGTTTCGCAGGTGCGGTCGCAGCGCGTTCGGGCATCGCGGTCGGCTCGGACGTCACAGTGTGCGTCTTCCGGACAACGCTCGGCCCAGGGTCAGTTCGTCGGCGAACTCGAGGTCGCCGCCCATCGGCAGCCCCGATGCGAGCCGGCTGACCGTCAGCCCCGGAAAGTCCCGAAGCATGCGCACCAAATACGTGGCGGTGGCCTCACCCTCGGTGTTGGGATCGGTGGCGATGATGACCTCGGAGACGTCGACCCCGTCCTCCTGATTCGCGATGCGCCCCAGCAACTCTCGAATACGGAGCTGGTCGGGGCCGATACCCGACAGCGGGTCGAGGGCACCCCCGAGCACGTGATAGCGACCCTTGAACTCACGGGTCCGCTCCACCGCCTGCACGTCCTTCGGTTCCTCCACCACACAGATCACCGTGCGGTCCCGGCGGGGGTCGGCGCAGATCCGGCAGTACTCCTTGTCGGAAACGGTGCCGCACACCACGCAGAACTGAACGCCGTCACGGACCCGCTCCAAGGCGTTCTCGAGCCGCTGAATCTCGGAAGGTTCGACGCTGAGCAGGTGAAACGCGATGCGTTGGGCACTCTTCGGCCCGACACCGGGCAGCTTGCCGAGTTCGTCGATCAGGTCCTGGACCGGCCCCTCGTACACGCCGGACCTCTAGAAGCCGGGAAGACCGGGCAGGCCTCCACCCAATCCACCTGCCAGCGGACCGAGCTTCTCCGCCGCGATCTGCTGCGCCTTGTTCGACGCGTCCTCGATGGCGCCGATCACCAGGTCCTGCAACGTTTCGACGTCGTCGGGATCGACGACCTTGGGGTCGATCCTCAGACCGACTACTTCACCCGTGCCTTTGACGGTCGCAGTGACGAGTCCACCACCGGCCTGCCCGGTGACCTCGGCTTCGGCCATCTCCTGTTGCGCGGCCATCAGCTGCTGCTGCATCTGCTGTGCCTGCGCCAGAAGCTGCGACATGTCGGGCTGTCCACCTGGTTGCACTGACGTGGTCCTTTCTGCGGTTACCCTGCCAGCGTAGACGGTCGCCATCGGCGTGGCGCCACGCCGACGAACCAGACAGCGCGCACGGCGGCCTCATCCCCCTGCCCGGCAGGCGCCGGGCAGGAAGGGACGGTCAGGCGAGTTCACGCTCCAGGTTGGCGAGTACCGTTGCCTGGATCTTCTTCAGGCCCAGCGGGGCGAAGGTCTTCTCGAAGAAGCCGCCGATGCCGCCCGCACCCTTCCATTGCGTGGTGGTCGTGACGGTCGAGCCGGACCCGCTCGGTGCGACCACCCAGGTGGTGACGAGCGAGGAATTGGCATCCGTCTCCGTGATCGTGTCGCCTGCCACGGTGACGGTCGCCTTGATGTCACGCGACCGCTTCTCGGTGGCCTTCAACGTCCACTGCGCCACGGTGCCGGTGCCCTGCCCGCCTTCGAGAACGCGGTAGTCCCGGTAGTGCTCCGACAGGATGCGGGGACGCACCGTCTCGTAGTCCGACAAGGCCGCAAGCACCTTTTCCGGCGTGGCTGCGACGGTAATCGAACTGCTCGCGCTGACCTGGCCCACTGTTTGACTCCTCTAGTACGGTTCGTACGGCATCTTCCCTCACCATCCTGCCTCTCGAATGCGGACATCGGTGACGGCGCAGCAATCGATTGTGAGCTAGGTCACCGGATCGCTGTCACGACCCGCGCGTTGGTGAGACATTTGTGTGAATCTTCGGCCCGCCGCGGCGATATGCGTGGCTTCAATCCCCGGAGAGGGATAGCGTCAGGGTGTGGCTGCCTCTTCGGTTGAACTACTGAAAAGCATGCGGGAGGGTGGACGCCCCTCCCGTGCGCATCGCACATCGCCCCTGACCGGGATCGACGCTCACCGCGCCGGTGTCGAACGGTTACTCGCGTCGTATCGCGCGATCCCTTCGGACGCCGACGTACGACTCGCCAAGAAGACGTCCAATCTGTTTCGGGCCCGCGCACACACCACCGCCCCAGGACTCGATGTCTCCGGCCTCGGTGGGGTCATCTCCGTCGATCCGCAGGCGCAGACAGCAGATGTCGCGGGGATGTGCACGTACGAGGATCTCGTGGACGCCACCCTGCCGTACGGGCTGGCACCGCTGGTGGTTCCGCAGCTCAAGACAATCACACTGGGGGGCGCGGTAACCGGACTCGGGATCGAGTCGACGTCGTTCCGCAACGGTCTGCCCCACGAGTCCGTGCTCGAGATCGATGTTCTGACCGGCAGCGGCGACATCATCACCGCCACGCCGGAGGGCCGGCACTCCGATCTGTTCTGGGGTTTCCCCAATTCGTACGGCACACTGGGATATTCGACCCGCCTGCGGATCCAGCTCGAGCCCGTCAAACGGTATGTGGCACTGCGACACCTGCGTTTCGACTCACTCGACGAGCTGCAGTCGACGATGGACCGGATCGTCGGCGACCGGACCTACGACGGAATTCCCGTCGACTACGTGGACGGCGTGGTGTTCACCGCATCCGAAAGCTATCTGACGCTGGGCAACCAGACCGACGAGGGCGGTGCGGTCAGCGATTACACCGGTCGCAACATCTTCTACCGGTCCATTCAGCACGCTTCGGTGAACCATCCCAAAACGGACAAATTGACCACCCGAGATTACTTGTGGCGGTGGGATACCGACTGGTTCTGGTGCTCGCGTGCGTTCGGCGCCCAGAACCCGACGATCCGCAGGTTGTGGCCGAAAAAGCTTCTCCGTAGCAGCTTCTACTGGAAGCTCATCGCGCTCGACCACAAGTACGACATCGGTGACCGTCTCGAGAAGCGGAAGGGCAATCCCCCACGTGAGCGGGTCGTGCAGGACGTGGAAGTACCCATCGAGCGCACCGCCGACTTCGTTCGATGGTTTCTCGACGAGATCCCCATCGAACCGTTGTGGTTGTGCCCGTTGCGCTTGCGTGAACCTGCGCCCGCCGGAGCGTCGTCGCAGCGACCGTGGCCTCTCTATCCTCTCGAACCGAAACGCACCTATGTAAACATCGGCTTCTGGTCGTCGGTGCCCATTCGGCCCGGAGAGCCCGAGGGGGCGGCCAACCGGCTCATCGAGGACAAGGTCAGTGACTTCGACGGACACAAGTCCCTCTACTCTGATTCCTATTACTCACGAGCGGATTTCGAGCGCCTCTACTACGGCGGCGATCGATACACCGAACTGAAAAAGCACTACGATCCCGATTCCCGGTTACTGGACCTCTTCTCCAAGGCGGTGCAACGTCGATGACAACTCTGAAAGCTCCCCGCACACAAGACCGGAAGCTGACCATCGCGGAGATTCTCGAGACTCTCTCCGACGGCATGCTCCCGTTGCGGTTCACCGCATACGACGGCAGTGCCGCCGGACCCGAGGATGCGCCCTACGGCCTGCACCTCAAGTCCACCCGCGGAACCACCTACCTTGCAACCGCACCCGGTGATCTCGGGATGGCCCGGGCCTACGTGTCCGGCGACCTCGAAGCACGCGGCGTCCACCCCGGCGACCCCTACGAAATTCTCCGGGTCATGGGTGACGAACTGCATTTCCGTCGTCCGTCGGCGCTGACGCTCGCGGCCATCACCCGTTCGCTCGGTTGGGACCTCCTACGGCCCATCGCCCCTCCCCCGCAGGAGCATCTCCCGCGGTGGCGTCGCGTCGCCGAAGGCCTGCGGCACTCCAAGGCGCGCGACGCTGAAGTGATCCACCACCATTACGACGTCTCGAACACCTTCTACGAGTACGTCCTCGGTCCCTCCATGACGTACACGTGCGCGTGCTACGAGAACACCGAGCAGACCCTGGAAGAAGCGCAGGACAACAAGTACCGGCTGGTGTTCGAGAAGCTCGGCCTCCAGCCCGGTGACCGGCTGCTCGACATCGGGTGCGGCTGGGGTTCGATGGTTCGATATGCGGCCCGGCGCGGCGTCAAAGTCATCGGCGCCACCCTGTCGCGCGAGCAAGCCGAGTGGGCGCAGAAAGCCATCGCCGAAGAGGGCCTGTCCGACCTTGCCGAAGTCCGGTTCTCCGACTACCGCGACGTGCCCGAAACCGGCTTCGACGCCATCTCGTCGATCGGCCTCACCGAGCACATCGGCGTCGGCAACTATCCTGCCTACTTCACCCTGCTGAAAGACAAACTGCGTGAGGGCGGGCGGCTTCTCAACCACTGCATCACCCGTCCCGACAATCGCAGTCAGGCGCGCGCCGGTGGCTTCATCGACCGGTACGTCTTCCCCGACGGCGAACTCACCGGCTCCGGACGCATCATCTCCGAGATCCAGAACGTGGGCCTCGAAGTCCGGCACGAGGAGAACCTGCGCGAACACTACGCACTCACCCTCGCCGGGTGGTGTCAGAACCTCGTCGACAACTGGGACGCCTGCGTCGCCGACGTGGGTGAAGGAACCGCACGCGTATGGGGCCTCTACATGGCCGGGTCGCGTCTCGGGTTCGAACGCAACGTCGTGCAGCTGCACCAGGTCCTCGCCGTCAAGCTCGGGCCGAAGGGTGAAGCGCATGTCCCGCTCCGCCCGTGGTGGTCCTAGGCGGCTCCGCCGCCCGTGCGCCTTTTTGGTAGCTAGAGCAACCAGAAAGGCGCACAAGCCCGGCAGGGCCTCTCGCCGGACCTCACCCACCCCTCACGCACCAGGACGGTCTCCACTTCGCGGGCCACCACGCACGCACTCTTCGTCACCTCGTCGAACCCGTAGACAAGCCGCGGCCTTCCCTGCAGTTCTGCTGCGTTGTCGCGTCGACGATCCCGGAAGGCGACCTCCGCCATGGCGTGTGCACGGCGACCGTCGAGTCGCACGATGAGCGGCACACCGTGATCGGAGTAATCACAGTCCTCGAACAGGGTGCGTCCGTCCACAACCACCGGCGACTGCCGTCGGGCGCGCGGCAAACCGTGCGCATCCTCGACGTCGGTGGCGTAGCGGTACTCGAGGATCGACTGGACGCCGTCGGCCAGGAGTCGCACCGCGTCCGCGAGTGCCTTGCGGTATCGGCGTGGCCGTCGCTCCTCCATACGTCGTCGGATGTCGCGCAGAGGGATCCGGCCATTGGTCACGAGAGCGATGAGCCGGGTGTAGGCGTCCCGTGCCGTGGGTTCGGCGATCGCAAGGTCCAGCGCAGTGTCGGCGCGACTTGTCCGAGGCGGGTCGGTGTCGACCGCGATGTAATCGTGCGCGCGGGACCTATGGACGACGACGCCCGGATGCAGCGTTGAGGACAGAGCGATCGGATTGCCGGGCTTCCTCGAGGGCCGCATGCCCGTGTGGCTTTGGCACCGCGACGATTTGCCGTACGGCACCGTGATGTGGATCGGCTCGCCGTCGCAGGGAAGAGCCATCCCCCACTCCTCGGCTGCCGTCGCATGACTGAGCATCGAGTGGCCACCTCCGTAGAGCACTGCGGCGGACAGGAGCATGTCTCGGGTGAGTGGGCCGTTAGTGATGGCGTAGACGCCTTGCAGAACACGGCGCCACTGCCCGGAGTCGAGAAGATGGCGAACACGGCCGCGAGAGAAGCCGAACGGCTCGAGCTGGGGTCGCGTGACAATCCCGAACTGGGTGTCGACAAGTCGCTGAAAATCGGTGAGATCGATGTCGGTCATGCGGCACATCGTGTGCCGGGTATACGACGCCGACCCGACAAAAACGCGGTTATCCACGTCGCCTGTGGATAACCGCCCGGTTGTGGATAACCCGCCCCGTGCGCCTTTTTGGGCTCTACTGCTGTGATCGTGGGTGGAGTTCGGTGCGGGTGAGGGCGCACGCCGTTGTCCCAGTAGCGTTCTGGCTTGTCTAGGGTCAGTCGGCTACATATGTGGGGAACGGCGTGCGCGAAGCCAGGATATGGCGTCAGGTGTTGGGTGTCGAAAAGACGGTGATCGAGGGCGTCGATTTCGACGACACGGCCGGGGCGGTGATCGTCGCGGTCCGGCCGCAGGCCCGGGCCCGGTCCCGGTGCGGGGTGTGTGGTCGTCGGAGCCCCGGTTACGACGGTGGCACCGGTCGGCGGCGGTGGCGCGGCCCGGACTGCGGCCTGGTCCGCACCTTCGTCGAGGCCGACGCACCGCGGGTGTGCTGCCGCGAACACGGAGTCACGGTGGCCGCGGTGCCCTGGGCCCGGCACCGGGCCGGGCACACCTACGCGTTCGACCAGACGGTGGCGTGGCTCGCCACCCATACCTCGAAGGCCGCGACGTGTGAGTTGATGCGCACCGCGTGGCGCACGGTCGGGACGATCGTGGACCGGGTGTGGGCCGACACCACACCCGCCCGGGACCCGCTGGCGGGGCTGCGGCGGATCGGGATCGACGAGATCTCGTACAAGAAGGGCCACAAGTATCTGACGGTCGTCGTCGACCACGACTCCGGCCGGCTGGTGTGGGCGGCCCCGGGCCGTGACGCGGCGACCCTGTCCGGGTTCTTCGACCTGCTCGGGCCCGAACGGTGCGCGAAGATCACCCACGTCACCTCGGACGCGGCCGGATGGATCGGGTCGGTGGTGACCCGGTTCTGCCCGGATGCGGTGCGCTGCGCGGATCCGTTCCATGTGGTCGCCTGGGCCACCGAGGCCCTCGACACGGTGCGGCGGGCGGCGTGGAACCGGGCACGGTCCACCGAGAACGCCTCCCGCGGCGGTGGGTGGAAACCGCGGCGTCGCCCGAAGGCCGGCCCGGCTCGGTCGGTCAAACGCAGCCGGTGGGCGTTGCTGAAGAACCCGGACGCCCTCACCGCGCAGCAGCAGGCGGTGCTGCGGTGGATCGAACTCCACGATCCGGTCCTGCACCGCGGCTACCGGCTCAAGGAGAGTTTGCGGTTGATCTTCCAGCTCCCGGTCGAGCAGGCCGCTGCCGAACTCGACCGCTGGATCGACTGGGCCCGGCGGTGCCGGATCCCGGCGTTCGTCGCGTTGCAGAAAAGCATCCTCGTCCACAGACCCGCGATCCTCGCCGCCATCGAGCACGGGCTCTCGAACGGTCGGATCGAATCGGTCAATACCAAGATTCGCCTCATCACCCGCCGCGGATTCGGGTTCCACACCCCCGAGGCCGTCATCGCACTCGCGATGCTCAGCCTCGGGGGCGCCCGCCCACAATTACCCGGCCGAATCCACCCACGAATGAGTCAGTAGAGCCCCTTTTTGGTAGTCCCAGCTACCAAAAAGGCGCACGGGCGGCGGAGCCGCCTACTTCAGCGACGCCGGCGGGGTGAACCGCTCACCGTACTTGGCGGCGAGTTCTTCAGCGCGCTTGACGAAGCCGGCCTGGCCACCTGTGTAGCCCTGGATGTACTGCGACACACCGCCGGTCCAGGCGGGAAAACCGATACCCATGATGGAGCCGATGTTGGCGTCGGCGGTGGTCGTGAGAACACCCTCGTCGAAGCACTTCTGGGTTTCGATGGCCTCGATGAACAGCATGCGTTCGATGAGATCCTGGAACGGGACGTCGAGCTCCTTGGAACCGAAGTTCTCCCGCAGGCCGGGCCACAGGCCGGTGCGCTTGCCGTCGGTGTAGTCGTAGAAGCCGGCGCCGCCGAGCTTGCCCTTGCGGTCGAATTTGTCGACCATCGTGTTGATGACGTCGCCTGCCGGGTCGGCGGGCAGTTCCTTGCCTTCGGCCTTTGCAGCTTCCGCGGTTTCCTTGCGGATCTTCTGCATCAGCGTGAGGTTCAGCTCGTCCGACAGCTGGAGCGGCGCGGCGGGGTAGCCGGCCTGCAGACCTGCCTGCTCGATGGTGGCCGGTTCGATGCCCTCGGCGAGCATGGCGATGGCCTCGTTGATGAACGTGCCGATGACGCGTGAGGTGAAGAAGCCGCGCGAGTCGTTGACGACGATCGGTGTCTTGCGGATGGCCTGCACGTAGTCGAAGACTCGGGCGAGGGCCTCGTCGGACGTCTTCTCGCCGCGGATGATCTCCACGAGCGGCATCTTGTCGACGGGTGAGAAGAAGTGGATGCCGATGAAGTCTTCCTGCCGCTTCACACCCGTGGCCAAGCCGGTAATCGGCAGGGTCGAAGTGTTGGAGCCGAGCAGCGCATTCGGGTCGACGATGTCTTCGATCTCCTGGAACACCTTGTGCTTGAGTTCCTGGCTCTCGAACACGGCCTCGACGACGAAGTCGACACCGGCGAAGTCGGCCGGGTCGGCGGTCGGCTTGATCCGGTCGAGCAACGCCTTCGACTTCTCCTCGGTGGTCTTGCCACGCGACAGCGCCTTGGCCTCGATGCCCTCGGAGTACGCCTTGCCCTTGTTCGCGGCCTCGATGCTGACGTCCTTCAGGACGACGTCGAAGCCGGCCTTCGCGGACACGTAGGCGATGCCAGCGCCCATCATTCCGGCGCCGAGCACACCGACCTTGGTGATCGGGGTCTTCTCGATGCCTTCGGGGCGGGAGGCCCCGGAGTTGATGGCCTGCAGGTCGAAGAAGAAGGCCTGGATCATGTTCTTCGCGACCTGGCCGGTGACCAGCGACGTGAAGTACCGCGCCTCGATGAGCAGCGCGTTGTCGATGTCGACCTGCGAGCCCTCGACAGCGGCTGCCATGATCGCGCGGGGCGCGGGCATGGGGGCGCCCTTGAGCTGCTTGCGCAGGTTCGCGGGGAAGGCGGGCAGGTTGGCGGCGAACGCGGGGGTGGACGGGGTTCCGCCCGGAATCCGGTAGCCCTTCTTGTCCCACGGCTGCACGCCGCCCTCTGGGTTGGCCTTGATCCACGCCTTCGCAGCGGGTACCAGTTCCTCGACGGACGACACGACCTCGTCGATCAGTCCGACCTCCTTGGCCTGGACCGGCCCACGCTGCTGACCCTGCAGCAGTACCTGCATGAGCGCGTTCTGCAGACCGAGCATCCGGACCGTGCGCACGACTCCGCCACCACCGGGCAGCAGGCCGAGGGTCACCTCGGGGAGGCCGATCTTGACGCCCTTCACGTCCGCGGCGATGCGGTGGTGGGTGGCGAGGGCGATCTCGAGTCCGCCGCCGAGTGCGGCACCGTTGATTGCGGCGACGACGGGCTTGCCGAGGGTTTCGAGGCGACGCAGGTCCGACTTGATCGCGACGCTGTGGTCGTAGATTTCCTGGGCGTTCTCGGGCCCGACCTTGATCATGTTCTTCAGGTCGCCGCCGGCGAAGAAGGTCTTCTTGCCGGACGTGATGATGACACCCGTGATGGAGTCCTTCTCGTCGACGAGGCGGTCGACGGTCGCCTTCATCGAGGAGATGTAGGCGTCGTTCATGGTGTTAGCACCCTGGTTGGGGTCGTCGATGGTGAGCACGACGATGCCGTCGGCGTCCTGCTCCCAGTTGATGATGTTCTGCTCGCTCACTGCTTCAAGTCTCCTGTTGATCCGGGCGTCAGACGCGCTCGATGATGGTGGCGACACCCATACCGCCGCCGATGCACAAGGTGATGAGGGCGTACCGGGCGTTCCGCCGCTCGAGTTCGTCGAGCATGGTGCCGGTGATCATGGCCCCCGTAGCACCCAGCGGGTGACCCATCGCGATGGCACCACCGTTGACGTTGAGCTTCTCGTCGGGAATCTTCAGGTCCTTCTGGAACTTCAGCACCACCGATGCGAACGCCTCGTTGATCTCGAACAGGTCGATGTCGTCGACGGTCAGTCCGGCTGCGGCGAGGACCTTCTTGGACGCCGGGGTCGGACCGGTGAGCATGATCGTGGAGTCGGCGCCGGAGGTGGCGGTGGCGACGACGCGGGCACGCGGCCGCAGACCCATGTCCTTGCCGGCCTGCTCCGACCCGACGAGCACCAGCGCGGCGCCGTCGACGATGCCGGAGCTGTTACCCCCGTGGTGGACGTGGTTGATCTTCTCGACCCAGTGGTACTTCTGCAGCGACACCGCGTCGAAGCCGCCCATCTCACCGACACCGGCGAACGACGGGTTGAGGCCGGCGAGATTCTCCACGGTGGTGCCGGGACGCATGTGCTCGTCGTGGTCGAGGACGGTGATGCCGTTGATGTCCTTCACCGGGACGACGGACTTGGTGAAGTACCCGCCCGCCCACGCCTTCGCGGCGAGATCCTGCGAGCGGACGGCGTACGCGTCGACGTCTTCGCGGGAGAAGCCCTCGATGGTGGCGATCAGGTCGGCGCCCACACCCTGCGGCACGAAGTAGTTGTCGTAGTTGGTGGCCGGGTCGAGTGCCCACGGTCCGCCGTCGGAGCCCATCGGCACGCGGGACATCGATTCGACGCCACCGGCGATCACCAGTTCGTCCCAGCCCGACCGCACCTTCTGGGCGGCGGTGTTGACGGCCTCGAGGCCCGACGCGCAGAACCGGTTGAGCTGGACACCACCAACGGTGTCGGGCAGCCCGGCGTCGTTGACGGCGATGCGTGCAATGTCCATGCCCTGGTCGCCCACCGGGGTGACGACACCGAGGATCAGATCCGAGATGCGGTCCTCGTCGAGGTCGGGGAAGCGGACGCGGAGCTCGTCGATCAGGCCGGTGACCAGCGAGATCGGCTTGACCGAATGGAGCGAACCGGTCTTCTTTCCGCGGCCACGCGGGGTGCGGATGGCTTCATAAATGAATGCCTCTGTGGTCACTTCGGGTGTTCCTTCCTTATCTGCGTCGACGCCGACAGTGCACACGGCGCTCTGCGCGGGGCATACCCCGTCAACTTCACCTTAGAACCTGTTGCAAAACCGGAGGAAGGACCGAAGCGATCCAGGATCGTGACCCAGGCGATCACGGCTCCCTTCTCTCATCGCGCCGAGGCAACAATTTCGTGCTGTAATGACGCGCGCCCACAGTCCCGCGACAAGAGAAGAGACCCCTCGTGCCGACCCCGCTGTCCCGGCGACGTCTCTTCGGGGCCGCGGCGGTGGGCGCCGTGACTGCAGCCGGGTTCGGCGGCCGATCCGCCTCGGCCCGTCGGCGTCTTCCGCCGCCGACGTCCGTCACGGAGACCGACCCCGCTCTGCTGAGTGCGATCGAGGCGGCGACTCTTCTGCAGTCGCGTGCCCTGCACCCGCGGGATCTGCTCGACGCGTGCCTCGCTCGCAGCGCGGAACACGACGGCTCGGTCGAGGCGTGGATCCGGATCTACTCGGAGCAGGCATACGCCGCGGCTGACCTGGCAGCGCAGCGACTGGCTACCGGATCGGCACCACTCGTCTGCGGATTGCCGATCGGCATGAAAGATGTCTTCGCCGTGGCCGGGTTACCCCTGACGGCGTCGAGCGGCGCCCTCGCCGGCAACATCGCCGCCGGCGATTCGGGCGTATGGCGGCGGCTCCGCGATGCGGGAATGGTCCTCATGGGACACCTGCACACGCATGAGTTCGCTATCGGGACCGCCACACCCCAGGTCGGCAACCCCTGGGGCACCGAGTACTCACCGGGCGGTTCCTCGGGCGGCAGTGCCGCCGCACTCGCCGCCCGGTTCACTCCGTGCGCTGTCGGGACGGACACCGGCGGATCATTGCGCATCCCCGCGAGCGCGTGCGGGATCACCGCCATCAAGCCGACGTTCGGCCGGTGCAGCACCAGCGGGGTGATCCCGCTGACGTGGACGCGTGATCACACCGGACCGATGGGGCGCAGTGTCGCCGACGCGTCCCTTCTGCTCAGTTACATGGCGGGCGTCGACGTCGACGACCCCAGCACGTCGGTGGGACCCGACGTACCCGCGAACGGGTACCCACTCTCCGCCGTGGGCGGCCCACAGCCGTTGTCCGGCATACGCTTCGGCCTGCCGAGCACGGCAACCGAGGAGCTGCCCGAGTCTGTGGGAGTGTTGTTCTCGGCATTTCTCGACCTGATCCGTCGTCTCGGCGGGGTGATCGTCGACGTCCGGATGCCGACGGTTCCCACCGGACTTCTCACCGGTGACCTGGCCGAATTCGGTTTGTACCACCAGCAGTTCGTCGATCGGCTCCCGTCGTACAGGCCGGAATCGGCTGTTGCCGCGGCTGCGGCTGTTGCGAGTCTCGGCGTGCCGGTGGCAGACTACTTTTCGCTCGAACGCGAGCGACGGCGTTACCAGCACGAGTACAACCGCATGTTTGCCGAGCACGCCTTGGACGTGGTTCTGCGACCCGGGGCACTGACGGACGGAATCCGGCGCGACACACTGGCTGATACGAGCGTGTTCGCCGGCGCCAGGGAAAACTATTTCTGGGCCAATTACACCGGGGCACCCGTGATCTGCGTTCCCGCCGGCAGGTCCACCGCCACCGGCATTCCGTTCGGCGTGCAACTCGGGAGTCTCCCGTGGGCCGAGGAGTCGCTGATCTCGACGGCACTCGAACTGCAGGAAGCGGACCCGGTGTGGCGCGACACCCCGCCACTCGTCTCGTCTCCCCGCCGGATTCCCGACGTCCGCGCCTCCCGCCCCGGGCCCGGCCCGAGTCCCACGAACACGGACGACTCCGGCCCCGGGTTCAGATTCGTGCCGACGACGTCCACCGCGGCCGTCTAGCTGCCACACTCACGCATCGAGTCCGAGCCCGGCGTCCCGCGCGCGCACGATGGCGGCGGAACGGTCCGGCACACCGAGCTTGGCAAGCACGTTGGACACATGGTTGCGCACGGTCTTCGGACTCAGCACCAGTCGCCGGGAGATGCTCGCGTTGTCGTGCCCGCGAGCCACGAGGTCCAAAACCTCACGTTCCCGGTCGGTCAACTCGGGAAACACCGTCGGGCGCACCCGGTGTGAGGCCGCCATGAAGGTCATCGCCCGGGCGGCGACTGCGGCGCCCAGGATCATTTCGCCGTTCGCGACGGCTCGCACGGCACGTTCCACTTCGGCGGGGTCGGCGCCCTTGACGAGATAACCCCTCGCCCCGGCACGCACCGAAGCGACGAGCGACTCGTCGTCCTCGTGCATCGTGACCACGAGCACCCGCAGCGCCGGATACGCCTGGACCAACCGGCGGGTGGCGTCCACGCCCGACCCGTCACCGAGTTCGAGGTCCATGAGCACCACATCGACTTCGGCGTCGACGACGTCGAGCGCTTCGGCGACGGAGCTGGCCTGAGCAGCCACCTCCATGCCGTCGAGTGTCGAGAGCAGCGCCACCATTCCGAGCCGGAACACCGGGTGATCGTCGACGACGACGACCCGGATGGGCGAGGGTGAAGGACTGGCAATACTCGCGCTCATAGTGGTGACAACGGTAGCCGGGCGGTGACCACTGTGCCTGTCGGACTCCCCGATTCGATGTCGAGGGTGCCGCCGAGTTCGCGGGCGCGCTCACGCATCGACCGGGTCCCCACCCCGGCACCTCCCGTGGGATCGAACCCACAGCCGTCGTCCCGGATCATCACTTCGAGGACGTCGCCGGCTTCCGGATCCTGACCGAGTGTGGCGTCGACACGGCAACCCTCGGCGCCACTGTGCCGTCGTGCGTTGGTCACGGCCTCGACGATGATTCCGTACGCAGCGGAGCTGATCTGCGTACCGATGCCGGCCGGCGGGTCAGCTCGAATGTGCAGCGTGAAACCACTACGGGAGTGTGTTTCCGCCAATTCTTGCAGGGCAGGGAGAAGGCCGAGTTCGTCGAGCACCGGCGGAAACATGCTGCGGGACAGCTGCCGGACACCCTCGACCTGGTGGTCGAGTTCCGCCTGCAGCGAATCGATCAGGACCGCTGCCGAATCGGGATCGCTGGTGAGCAGATTCCGGGCCCCTTGCAGGCCGAGTCGGATGCCTGCCAGCGACGGCCCCAGGCCGTCGTGCAATTCACGGCGGATCATCTGGCGCTCCTCGAGGCGAACCGACGCCAGCTGCCGCCGGGCCTCCCGCAGGTCGTCGGCCGACTGCATGACCACGAGGCCCGCCGTGACCACTGCAGACAACTCGGTGAGCGATCTGCGCGTCCGTGAACCGAGCGTCTCCCCGGGAGGGGCGGTGACGATCATCGTGCCGAACACCGCTCCACGATGTACCAGCTCCACCGACTCTGCGGGTCCCGTCGCGTGACCCCACACTGCGGCAACACCGCTGCCACGGCGAATGGATACCGATTCGAGTCGCAACGCGACACCCACACCGGCGGCGAGTTCCGCGAGTAGTTCCTCTGGTGACTCGGCACTGCCGAATCGCCGCCCCAGTGCGCGGACCGCTCGGGCCGGATC
This sequence comes from Rhodococcus sp. WAY2, assembly GCF_009859915.1. NCBI lineage: Bacteria > Bacillati > Actinomycetota > Actinomycetes > Mycobacteriales > Nocardiaceae > Rhodococcus > Rhodococcus sp. WAY2. The sequence goes on along the minus strand of NZ_CP046572.1, from coordinate 599,819 downwards.
TGCGCCCTCGCCGTACACCAGGTGGTGCACGCGCCGCTGGAGCCACAACCGCGCGGGCTGCACAGCGACAGCGACGACTCCCGCCGCCACCACCTGCGCACCCACCGATTCACCCGCGGGGAGCAGCGCCGACACGAGCGTCGCCACCACGACGTACAACACCAGCAGTAGGACGGTGAGCGTCCCGGCCACCGTCGCACGGCTGACCGCCAGGTTCATCCCCCACATGTGCTGCCGCAGAACGCACACCAGAATCGCGACCGGGTAGAACGCCTGCACGGCGAGGTGCACCAATGGATTGAGCACCCACAGCCCGGGTAGCGACGCCGGCAGCGCGAGAGGAATGTACGCGGCCGTCATCAGACCGGTGCCCAGACACATCCATCCGAGACCTACCCGCTCGGCCTGCGGACCGTGTCGCCACCGCCAACCACAATCCGCCGACGCAAGCGCCCCGACGACGAGGACGGGAAGAAGCACCCAGATCGGTGCAATGTCGGTGAAGGTCCGCGACCAGAAGTACCACGCGGTCGCGCCGACACCCGCCACGACTCCTGCCTTCGCGCTCGGCCCCAGCGGATGGTCGCGGATCAGCCACGGGACGATAAGGAAGAGGCTGAGTGTGCCCGGAATCCACGCCGTGTTCTGCAGCGGTTCCAGCACAACGACTCCCGGAAGCCCGGGACGGACCAGCGCGAGCTGCGAGTAGCTGTAGCTCAGCGCGGCGACGCCCACTCCGATCGCGGTGAGGCCGAGGAGGATCGGTACCGGGTGCACACGCCGAGCGAGGACGACCCCGCCCACGGTCCCGTACACCGCAGCGCCGACGACATCTACCAAGAAGAACAGCTGGTTCGAATCGATGCCCGGGTCTGCGCCGACGAACGCCACAACGGACAGAACGACCAGCACCCACGACGACACCGCCATGACTGCGGCGGGTACCGGCGCACCGCCGGTACCCGCCGACCCCTCGATCATTCGACATGCCCTCGTCTCGCTCATCGTGCGAACGAGTATCACTCACGCGGGGAGGGTGCGAACGCGAATCCCACCGCACTGACCAACACCCACAGCGGTCCGGTGAACCCGGCCATGTACTGCAGGGGTGACACGCCGATGAGGGCAGTCACCAGACCGAGGACCAGACTGACCCAGCCGATCCACCGGGGCCCGGCGTGTCCGCGTAGCAGCGCGGCAGCCACCGCCAGCGCGCTGACGCCCGCGCCCGCCCACAACCACGGGATCGTGCCCATCCAGTGGGCTCCGATCACCGCGAACTCCGGCACCAGCTGATCCGTCTCACCGAGGCCGAACACCAGCTCCGTCGTCAGGCCGGTCCCCAGCAGGCACGCCGCCGACGTCAGGACCAGCCCGAACGCCGCAACCGACGGGAGAATGCTGTCCGTGGGTAGCGCCGCCCGCAGCCGTTGAGCCAACCCGGCTGCGAAGACGAGCAGGAGCAGCGCCGTGGTCATGATGGACACGTGCATCACGAGGATGCTGGTTCGCTGTCCGGCGAGGTGGTTCATGATCGCTACCGCGTCGCCTGCCGACGACTCCGCATAGACCGCGTCGATCGACATGCTCGCCTGGATGCCGAGAATGCCGGCCGCCCCCGCGAGAATTCCGACATACGCCCACCACCGGCCACGTCGTGCAGCCGCCGGGACCTCGTTCTGCACGCCTTCAGGAACATTCACTGTGCTCATGGAAAGAGAATCGGTTACCCTGCGTCCCGGGCACCAGGGGCCGGAGTCCCGAACCGGCGGGACGATCAGCCCTCGAGTTTCTTCGCCCCGAGCATGTCCTTGAGCAATTCGAACGCCACGACTTCCGGGTCACGACGTGTGGACGGATCAGCGGGTTCCGCCGCCTCGGCGAACATCTCCTCTTCGTCTTCCGGGGTGGTGACAGGAGGGGTCGCGGATTCGTAGTCGATCGGGGGTGCAGGATCGTCGGGATAGTCGGGTGCCTCCGGCGGCGGAATGTCGTCGTCCGGTACGGACGACGAACGAGGCTGCGGCCGGGCGGTTTCTGCGCCTGCAGCTCGCGGCTCCGACGATGGTGAAGTTGCACGCTGCGCGGTCTTGTCCTGGCTGGGCCGCGAGAATCGCGGTGTGCCGGCCGGCCGGGTAGGTGCCGAGGTGACCTTCGTGACCGGCGGCGGCGGGGGTGCCGGGGCGCCCGCCTGATACTCCACTTCCCAGTCGCCGCCGAATATCTCGGCGAGCACCTCCGCGATGACCTGCGCGTTGTGGGGTGAGGCGATGCGTGCGCCCAGATTGGGAACGGGATGCGCGAGGATCAAGCGATTGCCCTGCACGTCGTGCACCGTCGCCGCCGACAGCATCGCCGGAAGAATCTTGTTCCGCTGGCTCACCTTCTCGCGCAGGCTGTTCCATGCCTCTCGCAACGCAGCGACGTCGGGGCCGCCGGACGCGTCCGGTTGCGCCGCGACCTCGCGAGCCGGGGCCGCATCAGGTTCGGTTACCGGTTGCGGCGTCGGTTCCGGCTCGGGGACGGGAGCCGGTTCGGGCGCCGGAACCGGGGCGGGCTCGGGTGTCGGCTCCGGCACGGGAGCAGGCTCGGGCGCCGGAACCGGGGCGGGCTCCGGCGTCGGCTCCGGCACGGGAGCAGGCTCGGGCGCCGGAACCGGGGCGGGCTCAGGTGTCGGCTCCGGCACGGGGGCAGGCTCGGGCGCCGGCTCGGGCTTCGGAACCGGGTGTGGCGCCGGTTCGGGTTCGGATGGCGCAGGCACTGTCTCGGCCGTCATCATCGAGGGCCGCTGGAACTTGAGTTCGGGCTGCGGGGACGAATTGGCTTGCGCCGCAGGATCTGCCGTGGAAGTGTTCGGCGCCGCGGGCGCCTGGGCCGGATGTCCGGCCGCCGCAGTCGCCGGTGCCGCACCGGCCGGGGGCAGTCCCCGTTCGACTCGCTCGAGCCGCTGCAATACCGCGGACTCCGCGTCGGACGCCGACGGCAGAAGCATGCGGGCGCACATCACTTCGAGCAACAGACGCGGTGCAGTGGCGCCGCGCATTTCGCCGAGTCCGGCGTGGATCACCTCCGCGTATCGGGTGAGCGTTGCCGGTCCGATCCGCTTCACCTGTGCGCGCATGTGCTCGAGCACATCGCCGGGTGCGTCGACCAGGCCGCGCTCGGCGGCGTCCGGCACCGCCTGCATGAGGATCAGGTCACGCAGACGCTCGAGCAGGTCGACGGCGAACCGCCGCGGATCGTGGCCGGCGTCGATGACACGATCCACGGTTCCGAACAGTGCAGCGCCGTCACCGGTGGCCAGTGCGTCGACTGCGTCGTCGATGAGTGCCACGTCGGTGACACCGAGGAGCGCAAGCGCACGCGGGTAGGTCACCCCGTCGTCGCCCGCACCGGCCAGCAACTGGTCGAGGATGCTCAGCGAGTCTCGCGGGGAACCGCCGCCCGCACGGATGACCAGCGGATATACGGGATCCGCCACCGGAACGTTTTCCTGCCGGCAAATCTTCTCGAGCAGTCCACGCATGGTCGACGGCGCCAGTAGCCGGAACGGATAGTGGTGAGTACGCGAACGAATGGTCGGCAGCACCTTGTCCGGCTCGGTGGTGGCGAAGATGAAGATGAGGTGCTCCGGCGGTTCCTCGACGATCTTGAGGAGGGCATTGAATCCGGCCGTCGTGACCATGTGGGCCTCGTCCACGATGAACACCCGGTACCGCGACTCCGCGGGTGCGTAGAACGCGCGGTCGCGCAGCTCACGCGTGTCGTCGACACCACCGTGGCTGGCGGCGTCGAGTTCGGTGACGTCGAGGTTGCCGGAACCGCCCGGTCCCAGAGCCACACAGGAGGGGCACTGACCACACGGGGTGGACGTCGGGCCTTCGACGCAGTTGAGCGAGCGCGCGAGGATGCGGGCAGAGGACGTCTTGCCGCAGCCACGAGGACCGGAGAACAGATAGGCGTGGTTGATCCGTCCGGCATCGAGGGCGGTGCTCAGCGGTTCGGTGACATGCTCCTGCCCCACCACCTCGGCGAAGGATGCGGGTCGGTACTTCCGGTACAGGGCCACGCGGAAAGACTACCGGCGGACCCCGACAGGTCAGGTGCGGGTGGTCGGGTCCACAGCCATGCCCGATCGGTCGTCGTCACACCCGTCACTTCACACCCGAGACTCGTCGAATGAGTGAATTGCGTAACACGTTCGCAACGCATCGGCAGCACACCCGAAACGGGTCACGGTCATCGTGACTTTCCGCGCACGGTTCCGTCCGAGCGTGTGAGGAGAATGTCGTGCCTGCAATCGACGCCGGAGCAACCGCCTGGCTGCTGATCAGTACCGCGCTGGTCCTGTTGATGACCCCGGGTCTCGCCCTGTTCTACGGCGGGATGGTGAGATCCACCGGTGTCCTGAACATGATCATGATGAGTTTCGTGTCGATCGCCCTGGTCACCGTGGCATGGCTGGTGGCGGGGTACTCCCTGATCTTCGGTGACGACATCGGCGGCGGCCTGATCGGCGGCTTCGAGCATCTGGGGATGGTGGGCATCGACCCCACCACGGTTCACGGGCAGGTTCCCGAGATCCTGTTCGCGACGTTCCAGCTGACGTTCGCCATCATCACCGCCGCGCTGATCAGCGGAGCGATCGCCGACCGCGCCAAGTTCTCGGCATGGATGGTTTTCGTCCCGATCTGGGCCCTTCTCGTGTATGCGCCCGTCGCCCACTGGGTGTGGAACCCGGAGGGCTGGATCGCGCAGTTCGGCGCCCTCGACTACGCGGGCGGGCTGGTCGTCGAGATCGTCTCCGGCGCGTCCGGCCTCGCGTTGGCCCTGGTTCTGGGCCCGCGCCTCGGCTTCCGCTCGGAATCGATGCGCCCGCACAACCTGCCCCTGGTGCTGCTGGGTGTTGGGCTGCTGTGGTTCGGCTGGTTCGGCTTCAACGCAGGCTCCGCCCTCGCCGCCGACGGCACCGCGGCCGCAATCTTCCTCAACACCCTCGTCGCCGGCTGCACCGGCCTGCTCGGCTGGCTCGTCGTGGAACAGAAGCGAGACGGACACCCCACCACATTCGGCGCCGCGTCCGGTGTCGTCGCCGGCCTGGTCGCGATCACGCCCTCGTGCGGAACGGTGAGCATGCTCGGCGCGTCCGTCGTCGGGGCGGTCGCCGGTGTGGTCTGTTCGTTCGCCGTCGGCTGGAAGTTCCGCCTCGGCTACGACGACTCCCTCGACGTGGTGGGCGTCCACTTGGTCGGCGGCATCGTCGGCACGATCCTGATCGGCCTGCTCGCCACCGAAGTGATGACGGGCGGTGCGGAGGGCCTCTTGTACGGCGGCGGGTTCGCGCAACTCGGCAAGCAGGTAGTAGCCGTGGTCGTCGTCACCCTCTACGCCTTCGGTGTCACCTACGCGCTGGGCAAGCTCATCGACCGCGCCTTCGGGTTCCGGGTGAGTGCGGAGGACGAATCCTCGGGAATCGACCTGGCCCTGCACGCCGAATCGGCGTACGAGCACGGCGTCCTCGGCCACGGAGCTGTCGGCGGCGGTCAGGGCAACAGTGTGTTCCCGTGGATGCACGAGAGCGAACGCCGTCGCCACCTGGACGAGGAACGGAAGGATTCCGAGTAGCGGCTACTTCTTCTTCGCGGCGGCTTCCTTCTTCGCCTCGGCCTTGGCGGCCTTCTTGAACTCCCGGACCTCGTGCAGGCTCTTCTCGTCGACGACGTCTGCGATCGACCGGCGGGAACCGTCCGTACCGTAGTCACCGGCGGCTTCCCGCCAGCCCTGGGGTTCCACCCCGATCTGCTTGCCGAGCAGTGCCAGGAAGATCCGCGCCTTCTGGTCGCCGTAGCCGGGCAGCGCCTTCAACCGTTTCAGAACCTCTTTGCCGTCCGGATCGCCGTCGGTCCACAGCGCTTCGACGCTGCCGTCGTAGTTCTCGACGAGAAATGCGCACAGCGACTGGATGCGCGTGGCCATGGAACCGGGGAACCGATGCACCGCGGGAGTCTGTGCACAGACAGCGGCGAATTCTTCCGGATCCATCTCCGCGATGCGATGCACCTCGAGCCCGCCGAGACGATCCGCAAGCTTCTTCGGGCCCGCGAACGCCGTCTCCATCGGAACCTGCTGATCGAGCAGCATTCCGATCAGCAGGGCAAGGGGGTCACTCGCCAGAAGAGCGTCCGCCTCCGGATCACCGACGAGATTCAACGTGCGTGCCATGAGGTCGATCCTGCCACCACGCCCATTCGGCCGGGAGTCAACAGGTTCGATACAAGAGTTGTCCACAGAGTTGTCCACAGCACTGCATTACTCGCGCGTAGGGTTTGAGGTTGCCCCTACTCCAGGCTGGCGTGCGCCCCCGTGGTCAGAAGTAGCGGAGCCACACGTACCCCCATGCCAGGGTGGTACTCAGCAGGGTGACGATTATTCCGTACTTGGTGAAATGCCAGAAGGTGATGGGATGCCCTGCGCGGTGCGCAATACCGATAGCGACGACGTTGGCACTGGCGGCGACTGCCGTGCCGTTGCCGCCGAAGCATGCGCCGAGAGCGAAGGCCCACCACAGCGCACGGCCGGTTTCGGCGTCCGGCGCCTGACCGGCCATGCCCTCGACGACGGGGGCCATTGTCGCGGTGTAGGGGATGTTGTCGATGAACGCGCCGAGGATCGCGGATCCGAAGATCAGCGAGGTGGCAGCCGAAAAATAGTTGTCGCCGAACGCTGAGACGGCGGCAGTGCCGACGGCTTCGACAATGCCGGTGTGCACCAGGCCGGCGACCATCACGAACAATCCGATGAAGAAGACCAGGGTCGCCCAGTCCACTTCGGGCAGTACTTCGGCCACGTCGATATCGGTCACCACCAGCATTGCGCCGGCCCCGACGAGAGCAACGATCGACGGCTCGACATGCAGCACCGAGTGCAGCCCGAATCCGATGATGACGAGACCGAGCACCGCCAGCGACCGCATCAGCAGCCGAGTGTCTTTGATCGCGCGTCGTTCCTTCAGCGCCATCACCTGACCCACCTGCACCTCGTCGGTGTGTAGCGCGGAGCGGAACAGCACCCTGGTGGAAACCACGAACAGGGCAAAGATCACGATCACGGCAGGAGCCATGTGAATGAGAAAGTCGTTGAACGTGAGGCCTGCCCGGCTTCCGATGATGATGTTCGGCGGGTCTCCGATCAAGGTGGCGGCGCCGCCGATGTTCGAGGCGAGCACTTCGGCGATCAGATAGGGCTGCGGGGCGATGCGCAGGCGCGCGCACACGACGATGGTCACCGGTGCAATGAGCATGATGATGGTGACGTTGTCGAGGACCGGCGATGCGATGGCCGTGATCAACATCAGCATGACCATGAGCCGGAAGGGTTTGCCGCGGGAACGTTTCGCCGCCCAGATCCCGAGGTAGTCGAACACGCCGGTTTGTTTGATGACGCCGACGATGATCATCATCCCGAGTAGAAGGAAGATGACGTTCCAGGCGATCCCTTCGTGCTCGGAGTAGAACACCTGCTCGCCGGGAATCAGCCCGAGCACGGCCATCAGCGCCGCGGCGACGAGGACCGTTTTGACCTTGTGTGCACGCTCGGTCGCGATGAACCAGAGAGACCCGACGAAGATCAACAATGCGAGTACGGGGGCCATCGCTCAACCTGTTGTCGCGACCGGGTCTGCTGGTTCGGGATCAGTCACCGGGCCCGGCGACCGCCAGGCTGGTCAAAAGCCGCTCCAGCGTTACCGCGCCGACCAGCTTGCCGGTCTGGTCCACCACGGCAATCAGGGGGCTGTGCTTCTTCGCCATGACGGTGGCGATCTCGAGCAGCGTCGCCTCCGGAGGCACACTGGTCGGCTTGGCAATGGGATTGGGCAGGCAGTCACCGACGGTCAGCCGGCCGGCCTCCCGCCAGAACAGGTCGGCGTGCATTTCGTCGATGGTGCGGACCAGCGCGGGGTCGTCCTGATACGACTCGGGAATGGCGAGCCGCAGCACCTGTGTACCCGGTAGAACGGCGATCGGACGGTCCGCGTCGTCGACGACGATCAGCCCCGGCAGCCGGTTGACGACCATGAGCCGGACCGCATTCGACACCGGATCATTCGTCCGAACGGTGGGTGGGCTCACCGCGATCTCGTGTGCTTGCATGGCTTCGTTCCGTTGCGTGCAGGCTGGAGTGGTCGTCATCATCATCGTCCTCGTTCTCGAATCAGTTCGCGGACCTGTCGTTCCACCGCGGCGAGTCGATGCGCGATCGTCGTCCGATTGATGTGCATAACGCCTCCCTGCTGGAGATGGTCTCGAGTGTTCTCCGACTACCGATCCCGCCACAATCGGCCGCGACACCCATTTCTGTGGGTGAATGACATGTATGGACAATGCCGTCGTTGTGCGGTCACTCTGGTGGGGTGAACCCTCGCGTATCGGTCGTGAGCAGGTTTCGGGGGCGGACACGGACACCCGCCGGGGCGCTGTTCCGGCGACTCTTCGTGATCAACGGACTGGTCTTCACCCTCGGAACCCTCGCGCTCGCGCTGTCACCGGCGACGGTGTCGGCCCGCATCAGGTTGACCGAGATACCGGTGCTCGTGGTGGGGCTGGCTGTGATCCTCGCTGCCAACGCGTTTCTGTTGCGCTCGAGCCTCGCCCCGTTGGACAACCTCGCCCGCTCGATGAGCCGGGTGGATCCGCCACACCGTAGCGACCGCCTCGACGATCGCGGGAACGGCGATCTGCACGATCTCATCGCCTCGTTCAACGCCATGCTGGACCGGCTCGAAACCGAACGGAGTTCGGCGACCGGGTCGGCACTCGCAGCGCAGGAAGGTGAGCGAGCGCGGATTGCGCGGGAGCTGCACGATGAGATCGGCCAAAGCCTCACCGTGGCTCTACTCGCCCTCAAACGCGCGGTCGACAAGGCGCCGATCGAGCTGCGCGGCGACCTTCACCACGCCCAGGAGGCGGTGCGCGCCAGCCTCGACGAGGTCCGGGGCATCGCCAGCCGGTTGCGCCCCGACGTGCTCGAGGACCTCGGACTGCACAGCGCACTCAACGCCCTGTGCAGTGAGTTCACGCAGGCGACGCGGATTGATGTCGTCAGACACATCTACCCCAGGCTCGCCCGCCTGAATCCGAACATCGAGCTGGTCTGCTACCGCGTCGCGCAGGAGGCCTTGACCAATATCGCCCGCCACGCCGGGGCCCAGGAAGTGCACCTGGACCTGCACGTCGCCGACGATCACCTGACGTTGTGCATCGTGGACGACGGCAAGGGCGGCGTCGTCGCCGACGGGGCAGGGATCAAGGGGATGCGCGAACGTGCCCTGCTGGTCGGCGCCACGCTCGGCATCGACTCGCCGTCCGGTGAGGGCACGAAGGTTCGGCTGGTCCTCCCCTTGCGCGTGGAATCGAGCGTGCGATGAATTGTCGAGGTGCTCGCATACTGCTCGCCGACGATCATGCGATGGTGCGGAGCGGTCTGCGGATGATCCTCGATGCCGAGCCGGACCTCCAGGTGGTGGTCGAGGCCGCAAATGGTTATGAGGCAATCGGTGCGCTCGACGACACCCTGGTCGACCTTGCGATTCTGGACATCGCGATGCCCCGGATGACGGGGCTGCAAGCAGCGCGAGAGATCAACCGGTCCCACCCGCAGGTTCGGATCCTCATTTTGTCGATGTACGACAACGAGCAGTACTTCTTCGAAGCACTCAAGGCCGGCGCGTCCGGTTACGTGCTCAAATCTGTGGCCGACCGCGACCTCCTCGAGGCCTGCAGGGCCACCCTGCGAGGGGAGCCATTCCTCTACCCCGGTGCGGTGACCGCCCTCATCCGCGACTACCTCCACCGGGACCGGACCGGAGAATCACTGCCGGCCACCATTTTGACGCCCCGTGAGGAGGAAATTCTGAAACTGATCGCGGAGGGCGACACCACCCGGGAGATCGCGAACACCTTGAGCATCAGTGCCAAGACAGTCGACCGGCACCGCGCGAACATTCTGCAGAAGCTCGGACTGCGGGACCGACTCGCGTTGACTCGTTACGCGATCCGCGCCGGGCTGATCGAGCCGTGACTGCGCCGGAAAGGTGGCCGACGCGCAACCGTCGACTGGGGCCGGTGGACGACTCGCCGTGCCCAAAACCGTGCGCTCGTGTGTGGGAGCACGATTAACTGGCCTACGGGTCGGCGCAACGCAAGGGTGCGCGGCCTCAACCATGGAACCAAAACGAGTAGTGGAGGTCAGCACATGGCAGGTATAGCGTCGAAGTTCGACAAGGCCTACGAAACCCTTCCGATCGAGGAACTCGCACAGGCCCCGGTCGCCGCGCTCGAGGGGGTGAGCGAGTCCGACGCCGAACATCTCGCGGCGGCGTTCAACATCAAGACCGTCGCCGACCTGGGTACCAACAAGTACTTTCTCTGGGCGCAGGCAGTCGCGAAACTCGCCGAGTAAACGCTCGCCGGGCGCGGTCGCTGAATGGCCTGACCCGGTATGACTTTATGGGGATACCCCCGCAGACCCTCGAGACTGCGGGGGTATTTCCGTGAACCGGACCGTCCCGCGTCTCGACAGACAGCGTCGCTCATGCGGAAATGTGCATATGATCCGAGGTATCCGCCGAGCGAGAGGGTGAGGACAATGCCCGAAAACACGAGCGAGAAGAAACCGGCGCCCGCAAACGTCGCTGTGGGTGTGCGGGTGCTGGTACGCCGGCAGTCCGAGGAGGCACAGACCGGTCATGTCATCGAGGACTACGCCGCGTTGACCGACGTCGAACGTGGGCACGAATGGGCGCCTGTGCATCGATGGGCCATCGCCCTCGACGACGGACGCCTGGTTTTCGCCGACACCGACGACCTCACCATCGATCCCGGCGCACCCCAATCCGGGACGCAGCCTCCACGCCGCTGACCACACCGCGTGTCGGCGCGGCCGTTGCCGGGTACCTCTAGGTTCCAGGGACTACGGTCCATTCGCGCGACCCGAAGGACACCCGATGGCCCAGAACGAAGCCAACCGAGCCAGCGGATTCAGTGGAGCAGTCGATCGGGCGACAGACAGCACCACGTTCGAACGGGTTGCCCGCGCCGGCCACGTGATGAGCGGATTCGTCCATCTCCTCGTTGCGTACATCATCATTCAGCTGGCGTTCGGAAGCGGTGGCGACGCCGACCAGTCCGGGGCGCTGGGCACTCTCGCTTCCAAACCGGGTGGCCGGTTCGTCCTGTGGGTAGCCGCGGTGGCGTTCGTCGCAATGGCTCTGTGGCGGCTGGCCGAGACCGTGCTCGGACCGCATGTCACCGAGGGATCGCAGGGTGATCCGGAAGGTCCGTCGTTGATGGACCGCGCGAAGGCGTTCGGCTTGGCCTTGGTCTACTTCGCTTTCGCCTTCTCTGCGGTCCAGTTCGCCCGCGGCGCCGGGAAGTCGAGCGGTCAGCAGAATGCGGGACTCAGCGCTCGGCTCATGGAGTCCGGGGCAGGCAAGGCACTTCTCATCGTGGTCGCGCTGGTGGCCATCGCGATCGGCGGGTATCACATCTACAAGGGCGCGTCGAAGAATTTCTGCGACGATCTGAAAGGTCAGCCCTCGAAGCTCGTGGAGCCGCTCGGCGTCATCGGATACGTCGCGAAGGGGCTGGTGATCGCCGGTGCGGGCGTCCTCGTGATCGTGGCCGTGCTGAAGTCCGACCCTTCCAAGGCCACCGGCCTCGACGGCGCGGTCAAAACACTCGGCTCGGCGCCGTACGGTCAGGTGCTTCTCGTCCTCGCCGCACTGGGCATCGCCGCCTACGGTGTGTACAGCTTCGTGATGGCGCGCAATGCCCGGATGTAGCCGGGCGCACCCCTAGTACAGCAATGACTAGGGGTGCGTTCCGTCGAGGCGCGCCTCGGTGGCCGCGAGGAGAACGCAGGTTGCGACGCCGTTCATCGCCTTGCCCAACTCCTCGGTGGACGGGAAGCTCGGCGCGAGCCGAATGTTCTTGTCCTCGGGGTCGATGCCGTACGGAAACGCGGATCCGGCGGCGGTGAGCGCGATACCCGCTTCCTTCGCCAGGGCGATCACCCGCTTGGCCGTGCCCTCCACGACGTCGAGGCTCACGAAGTAACCACCCTTCGGCTCCGTCCACGACGCCACCTTCGACGCCCCCAGACGGTCCTCGAGGATCTTCAGCACCAACGCGAACTTAGGTGCCAGCAGCTCACGGTGCTTCTCCATGTGCGCCCGGACACCGTCCGCGTTGCCGAAGAATCGCAGGTGACGAAGCTGGTTGAGCTTGTCGGGACCGATACTCTTCTTGCCGAAGTACTTCTGATACCACGCCAGGTTCTCGGTAGAGGCACCGAAGAAGCTGACACCGGCGCCCGCGAACGTGATCTTCGACGTCGACGCGAACACCAGCGGACGGTTCGGGTGGCCGGCCTCGGCGGCCATGCCCAGGATGTCCAGCGACGGCGCCGTCTCCCCGAACAACGGATGCACCGCATAGGCGTTGTCCCAGAACAACCGGAAATCTGGGGCCGCGGTGGGCATCGTGGCCAACGTCCGCGCCACTTCCTCCGAGTACACGACACCGGTGGGGTTGGAATAGTTGGGGACCGCCCACAAGCCCTTGATCTGCGGGTCTCCTGCCACAAGCTTGGCGACGAGGTCCGCATCCGGGCCGTCCGGTCGCATCGGCACCGGAATCATCTCGATGCCGTAGGACTCGGTGATCGCGAAGTGGCGATCGTATCCGGGCGCCGGGCAGAGGAACCGGACCTTGGGCTCCTGCGACCACGGTCGCGGGGAATCGGGATTTCCGTGCAGCAGCGAGAACACCACCGCGTCGTGCATGATCTCGAGGCTCGCGTTGTTTCCGGCGAGGAGATTTTCGACGGGAATGCCGAGTAACTCGCCAAAGATGGCCCGCAGTTCGGGCAGGCCGGCGAGGCCGCCGTAGTTGCGGCAGTCGGTGCCGTTGCCGTCCCGGAAGTCGCCGTCACCCGGCAGCGTCAGAAGCTCCGCCGACAGGTCCAGCTGTTCGGGAGAGGGTTTGCCACGGGTGAGATCGAGCGTGAGCTTCTCGGTCTTCAACTGCGCATAATTCGCAGTTTGACGCTCGTGCTCGGAAAGTAGTTCCTCATGGCTCATCAACCCGATCTGGGTCTGGTTGGGCATCAGGAGCGGCCTTTCACCGACGTGATGAGTCGGGTATGCGAAAGATAGGGGACCCCGCGCACCCGGCAGAGCCCGTTGACCCTTGCTGCCTTCCGGCCCTGGGGGAGTTCACAGGATGCGCGCCGCGCGGGATCCACCACAGAGTGTAGACGGCCCCGAACTGCCGCAGGGATCCACCCCGGAACCGGGGTCCGGTGCTACGGTCGCCACCGCATTCGGCCACCTCGGGCCGAAAGACCGATGGGATTGAGGGATGTATCGGAGAAGGGCCGCGCGGGCGGTGGCACTCGGCAGCGTCGTGGCGGCGCTGTCGGCGTGCGGAGGGGGCGACGACGAGCCGACCTCGGACGACGCAGCGCGTTGGGATGCGGTGGACCCGTGCACGTTGGCCGACGAGGCAACGCTGGACACGTTGCTGACGGCCGACGTCGGCAACGGCACGCCGGTCGAGGCCGACGAGCGTCGCAGCTGCACGTGGGGCCGGCCCGAGACGCTGAACACCGTGACCGTCACCACGACAGATTCCGCCGCCCCCGACAAGCCCCTGCGCACCATCGAGGTGCTCGGAAAAGAAGGTCGCGCCCTCGCCGAGAGCAAGTACCAGTGCATCCTCGAGTTCACTACCGACTCGGGCACCCTCCTGATCGACACGACTTTCGGCCTGGACGCCGTCGCGGACCCGGACACCTCGTGCAACCGGTCGGTGCCGCTGGCCGAACACTCGCTGACCCTGCTGCATTGGGCGTAGAACCGCGCTTTCACCTGGCCGTTTAACACCGAGGCGGGGTCGTTGGGTATGCTCCTCCACGGAGGATTCGCCTAGTGGCCTATGGCGCTCGCCTGGAACGCGGGTTGGGTTAACGCCCTCAGGGGTTCAAATCCCCTATCCTCCGCCACAGGAACCCCTGTGAACTGCCGAAAAGCGGTTCACAGGGGTTCTTTCGCTTCACATCCAGGCCTTCTTGAATACGCAGAGTAGTTATCTTCCTGTTATCGTTCGTGGCGCAGTGTGTGTCGGTACGAGATAAAGGGACAATTCCATGGCGATTCGTCGCACCCGCGCGTTGATCGTGGGCCTCGTCGCAGTGTTGGCGTCGGGCCTCGCATCCGCTTTGACCGGAGCCGGCATCGCCCATGCCGACTCCGCCCTGATCTCGGTGTATTCACCCTCTATGGACAAGCACATTCCCGTGAAGGTGCTGAAGGCCGCGGGCGGTGGTCCTGCCCCTACCCTGTACCTGCTCGACGGGTTGCGGGCGCCGGACAACAACAACGGCTGGCTGATCGAGACCGACGTGGAGAGCTTCTTCGCCGGCAAGCACGTCAACGTGGTCATTCCGTTCGGCGGCGGCGGCACCTTCTACTCGGATTGGCAGCGCGACGATCCCAAGCTCGGCCGCGTCAAGTGGGAGACCTTCCTCACCAACGAGCTGCCCCCGGTGATGGCGTCGCAGTTCGGCAGCGACGGGGTGAACAACGCCGTGGCCGGTCTGTCGATGAGCGGCACCTCCGCGCTGAACCTCGCCATCCATCGTCCCGACTTCTACAAAGCGGTCGCCTCCTACAGCGGATACCCGACGGCTAGCTCCCCCGGCTTCGCCCAGGGTATTCAGGTTTCCGTCGCCCAGATGGGCGGCAACGCATCGAACATGTGGGGCTTCTGGCCGTCACCGGCGTGGATTCGCAACGACCCGCTGCTCAACGTCGGCGCCCTGCGCGGCAAGTCCGTCTACATCTCCTCCGGTGCAGGCGCGGCGAGCGATCCCACCGTCGACCCGGACAGCGATCACTTCGACCCGGTGAAGTTCTCGCAGACCGTTCCCCTGGAGACCGCCGCCGGCCTGAGCAGCCGGACCTTCGTCCCCGCCGCGCAGCGCGCCGGCGCCAAGGTGCAGACGCGCATCACCGATGAAGGCCTCCACACCTGGAACTACTGGCAGGAACGGCTGCACGAGTCCTGGGCCGGCACGATCGCGCCCGCCCTCGGCACCTCCTGAGCCGAGCGTTCCCCTCGCCTGACCTTCCACCACAGTGGCCCCCGATCTCGGATCGGGGGCCACTGTGATTTCAGGCCACGGTGTTTCTGCACGGTGTTGGATAGTGCTGTGCCCATCGACGACAGCAGGCGGATGCTCACCCTCGCCGTCGTTCTGTCCGTCCTGGCCGGATACGTCGACGCTCTCGGGTTCATCACCCTCGGTGGGTTCTTCGTCGCGTTCATGAGCGGCAATCTCACCCGCTTCAGCGTCGGATTCGCCGAAGGAACCTGGGCGCATGCGCTGACGGCCGCAGCCGTCATCGGCGTGTTCGTCCTGGGGACCGTGCTGGGTGCAACAATCGTCCACCTCGCCGACCGGCGGAACCTGCCGGTGAAGAGCACCGTGCTCGCGGCGGTGTCGGGCCTGCTCCTCGCAGGGTCTGTCGCCGCGAGCCTCGATGCGAGCACGGTGGCGGTCGGCGCCATGCTGCTCGCGATGGGGGCCGAGAACTCCTTCTTCCAGCGCGACGGCGAGGTGAGCGTCGGACTCACGTACATGACCGGTGCCCTCGTGAAGATGGGCCACCGACTCGCGGCCGTCATGTTCGGCGGCTCCCGCTGGGCGTGGCTACGTCACTTCGCGTTGTGGGTCGGGCTGGTGGTGGGCGCGGTGACGGGCACCCTCGCCCACCGCTGGGTCGGATTGGACGCCCTGTGGTTCGCGGCGGTGCCGGCCACTGCGCTGACCGTCCTCGTCCACCGGACGGTGGACCGCGCTACTCGCCGCCGGCAGTAGTCGTGACGGGGTTACCCGAGGAGTCGAGGGTCCACCAGACACTGCCAACGGCTTGTCCGAACGCGTCCCCGGGCTCGTTGTCGTCCTTGTAGCGGTACACCGGCCGGCCGTTGACGGTCAGCTGGTGGGTACCGTCCGCCGCCGGGATGGTGTCGACGACGACCTCCTGCAAACCCTGGACGACAGGATTCTCGGTGACGCTGGTGACCGGCGGCCACGATTCGAGGCAGGGGCCACGGCAGGAACTCGCACCGGACCCGACCTCGTCGTTGTCGTACACATACACCGTCATACCACCGGTATCGACGACCACTTCACCGATGGTCGTCGGGCCCATCTTCAGAACGGGTTCACCGGGGGACGCAGGTGGCGACGTCGGAGTCGGTGACACGGGTGCGTTTCCGCCCGTATCGCCGGAGTCGGTGCTGTCGTACGCGCAACTCGAGAAAGCCAGGCTGACGGCGGCGATTGCGGCCAGCGCCCATGTTCGTCTCATGGAGTCCTCGTTCTCTGTGACGGCGGTATGGCGGGCCTCCGGGGAACCTCGACGGACCCGTGCCTACAGTTCACCTCGAGTTGTCCGCCGGTGCGGGCAGTTTCGCGTGATGCCGCGACAGCGGCAGATGTCGGTGCGCGTGACTACGCTCCCTGTCATGGGCTGGTACACGCCGACCTCACCGTCGTCCGATCTCACCGACACCCTGGTGTGCGGTTGGTCGGCGCGCACCGAGGGCGAGCACCTGCTGGTGCCGGACGGTTGCATGGACATTCTGTGGATTCGCGGGATCGGCATCCGGCTCTGCGGTCCCGAAACATCGGCCTGGTCGTTCACCCTGCCGCCGGGCACCGAATCGGTGGGCGTGCGTTTCCGGCCGGGCGCTGCTTCGCCACTGTTTCGAACCCCGGCGTCCGAGGTACGCAACATCCGCGTCGGGCTGGGCGACGTCCTCGGCTCGAGCTGGGAACGAACACTCACCGACCGGCTGGACAACGCGGCGGGAAGCGACGAGCGAATCACGTTGTTCGAGAACGCCGTGCGATCCTTGCGCGGCAGCCGACGCGAAGCGGATCCGCTGATCGGCCACGTGCGCCGGGCGCTGGCTCGTCACTCCTGGAACGTGGGCGCGCTCGCCGACGCCACGTCAGTCACCGAACGGCAACTACAGCGGCGGTGCAACGACTCGTTCGGATACGGCCCAGCGACCCTGCGCGGAATCCTGCGGCTTCAGCGGTTCATGGCGCTGGCCCAGTCCGGAAAGCGAAGGAGCCTGGCCGAACTCGCCGCCACCTCGGGGTACAGCGATCAGGCGCATCTGTCCCGCGAGTGCCGCCGGATCTCCTCACTGACCCCCTCCGACCTGCTTGCGAGCGAGGCACCCGGCTGGCACGGCAGCGCCTCCGTCGTCGATGTCGGAAATGTTCAAGCCCTCGACCGCTTCGGAGGGGAAGAATCGGCAGCATGACTTCGACAACGGACACCCCCGCCGCCCATTACCGAGATCTGGCCGAGAAGTTCACCGCTCGCGTCGAATCCGTGCCCGCCGACCGCTGGAACAATGTGTCGCCGTGCGAGGGCTGGACCGCCCGCGACCTCCTGCGCCACGTAATCGACACCCAGCGGTACATCGTCACCGTGGTCGACCTCGAGCTGCCCGCCGGCCCTTCCGTCGACGAGGATCCGGCCGCCGCGTGGGCGGCCACCCGCGACGGCATGCAGGAAATCCTCGACGACCCCGAGCGCGGAAGCCGCGAATACGAAGGACACTTCGGCCGCACCACCCTCGCCGACACGGTCGGCAGCTTCTACTGCTTCGACCTGGTGGTCCACGGATGGGACCTCGCGCGGGCCACCGGCCTCGACGAGACGATCCCCGCCGATGACCTCGCGTGGGTACGCACCGTCGCCGAGCAACTCGGCGACAACATTCGCATGGCAGGTGTATGCGGGCCGGCCGTCGAAGTGCCTGCGGACGCGGACGAGCAGACTCGACTTCTGGGCTTCCTCGGTCGCAAGGCCTGACGATCGGCGCCGTCCCGGCCACACTTGTAACCTCAGGTCATGGGTGTGCCGGGCAGGTTAGCCACGTTGATGGCCGTGTCGCTGGTTGCCGGTGTGCTCAGCAGCGACGGGGTTGCCGGCGCAGAACCGGAGCCGCGCGGCGCCCAGGGCCTGGCGTCGCGCGGGCTGCTGAGTTCGACTCCACTGCACTCCGCGGTCATGTTCGCCGGCATCACCGACGATCTCACGCCGTCCGGTCGTGTGCCCGGCGACGAATCGGACCGCACATCGGCCACCACCCACCGCTTCGACGAGTACCCATACATGCGATACGAGGTCACGTTCGTGCCGGGCACTCTTGCCAACGAGGTGGTCTGGGAAGGCCGTTCGGTCAACCTCGACGACGTGGCACTGCATGTCTGGGATGAGCAGGCGGACAGCTGGGGTGAGCCGGTGGCCACCGCGCGACCCGACATTCCGGGCGGTCCGGTAAGGCTGAGCACCCGCATCGAGGGTGCCGATTCGGCCCAGATCCTCGTCATCGACAGTCCGCGCCGCGACCGTTCCTTCCGCGATGCCAACTCCGAGGCCGACCAGCAATTCGCAGATCCGGCGTCCTACGACTTCGCAATTCAGCACATCACCGACACCCAGTACGTGTCCCGGGACAATCCCGCGGTGTTCGACAGCATGACCCGCTGGACGGTCGACAATGCCGCGGACCGGAAAATCGCGTACTCGATGCACACCGGTGACCTGGTCCAGAGCTGGATTCGGCCGGGGGCGCCTGACACTCGCGCCCGCCCCGAATTCGAAGTGGCGGACAAGGCGATGTCGACTTTGGAAGACGCCGGCATCCCGCACGGCGTCCTGCCCGGCAATCACGACAATCTGTGGAATGTCGGCGGCCGCCTGATCCCGGGCGAGCATGAGAAGAACCACGCCCTCTACAACGAGTTCTTCGGCCCGTGGCGATACCGGGACAGGCCGTATTGGGGTGGGTCGGTGACGGACACCGACAACTCGGCTCATTACGACCTGCTCGACCTCGCAGGTGCGAAGTTCTTGATGCTGTACATCGGCTACAACCCGCCCGAGCGGGTACTGCAGTGGGCCGAGGACGTTCTCGCCGCGCATCCGGATCGCAATGTGATGATCGGCAGCCACTACTACCTCGACGAGGACGGCTCCCTGCGGATGAGCGGCTTCGGCGACATCGGCGGAAGCGCCGGACAGCAGATCTGGAACCGGCTCGTCGTGCCGTTCGACACGGTGTTCCTCGTCCTCGCCGGACATGTCGACGGGCAGACGACGGTCACCGACAGAAAGGTCGGGGACACCGACCGCACCGTGGTGGAATTGCTCGCCGACTACCAGAACTTCCGGGTCGACAACCGTCGGGAGACCGGCTTCCAGCGACTGCTCCAATTCGACCTCGACGGCGGCACCCTCGCGGTGACCACGCACTCCCCCGCGTTGAACAGTTTCCGCGTGGAAGATTTCGACCCGCAAAGACGCTACGAGCCCGGTGACGGTGATTTCGTCACCGATGTGGAGTTGCGGGCGGACATGCCGCGCGCCGTCATTCCAGCCACCTGACGTGCACGTCTGACTCGAGGCGCACGTCGCTCATCCGGGTCCCTCTCCGACCCCCTTGCGCGCGAGCTAACCGGCAGGGAGGGGGTCTGTTCGTAGTCCGGGCCCCGGCGGCAGTTCCAGCTCGGTGCCGGAAACAGTCTCGCCGCACTGCTCGCACACCAGCTCGGCGTGCAGCTGACCACCGCACTCACGGTGCCGGGTCAGCCGCGGTAGGCCGTCCGGCCCCGACCGGTGCCGGTCGCCCCAATGCATGAGTCCGACCACCGGCGTGCAGAGTTCGAGGCCGACCGCGGTGAGCCGGTACTCGAAGCGAGGCGGACGCTGCTGATACTCGACGCGCTCCAGCACACCCGCCTCCACCAACCGCTTGAGCCGGTCGGTGAGCACGTTGCGGGCGACGCCCAGGCTGTGCTGGAACTCGTCGAAGCGGCGCAGGCCGAGCATCGCGTCGCGAACTATCAGCAGTGTCCATCGCTCGCCGAGAACTTCGAGCGTGCGAGCGATGGAGCACACCTGGCCGTCGTACGTGCGGTTGAGCATCCGCCGATTCTACGCCGACAAGGTTGCGTGACGATACTCGCCCGTCATGAGGTCGGCGACCAGCTCGGGCTCGTCGACCTGTACGTAATGCCCGGAGTTTTCGATCAGATGCAGGTTGTTGTCGGGGAACTGCCCGGCGAATCGCTTCGCCAACCGCGGATTGAGGAACGGGTCGCTGACGCCGAAGATGATCCGCACGGGACGGTGGAAATGCTGCAGCTGGCGGGCCTTGAACCGCCGGGAAACCACCTGGCCGAGCATGCCGGAGGTGTGCCGCCAGAACGCCGGACGTGACGCGCGAAACTGCTCGAACAGCTGCGGAACGAGTTCGGCGCGTGCGTCGCCGTCGCGGATGAATGAGCCCACCTGGTAGTGGAAGAGGCGCCGCTCGAGGTCGGGTCGCATCGCCGACAGCCGACGGGCGATCGCGTTGAGCCCGGGCGTCGAGTACAGCACGATGGCATGTGGACGGCGAAGGCCGATCGTCCACTCGTAGTAGGTGTTGAGCAGGACGAGCTCCTCGACCCGCTCGGGGTTCCGCAGCGCCCAGTCGATGGCCGGCGGACCGGACGCGTCGTGCGCGACCAGCACGACTCGCTCGTCCGGCAAGCTGTTGACCACCGCGTCGATGTCGCCGACCTGGTTGGTCGCGGTATACGGGTAGCCGGACGGTTTGTCCGATTCGCCCCACCCGAGGAAGTCGAATCGCACCACGCTCCGGCGACCGGCAAGGTGCGGCATGAGGCGGTCGTAGAGGTGCATGCTGTCGGGAAAGCCGTGCATGAGCACCAGTGGCGCTCCCGGTCCGTCCGTGATTTCCGCGTGTATCCGGTGCTGTCCTCGCCGGACCAGAAGCGGTGTTGTCGTCGTATCCATCAGGGTCTGCTCCACATCAATGTGAGTTGTTTCACGCAACTCGGCGACCGTAGCATGAGTCTCGTGAAGAAACTAACCCTTGTCATCGTTGCCGGCGAACCGGAAAATGTGCTGCCGCGTGACCGTGCGGCCCACGTTTCCGGCCTGCGAATAACGCTGAACCCACTGGCCACACGCGACACTTTGCGACACAGGGGCACCTGACACGTGTATTGATTCAATACGCAAGTAATGTTCTATCCATGCGCGAACGCCGATACTCCTCGACCAGTCCAGAGCACCTCGCGGCAGCCCTGTTCGATGTCGCGGCCCAGGCAGGCCTCGAGGGTGCCAGCGTTCGCGAGGTGGCCAAGCGGGCCGGCGTGTCCATCGGCGCCGTGCAGCATCACTTCTCCACCAAGGACGAGATGTTCGCCTTCGCCCTGAGGACTCTCGTCGACAAATTGCTCACCCGTCTGGCGGACGTGGATCAGGGCGGCGACCCCGCCCGCGGCCTGTTCTCGGCCTTGTCGCAGCTACTTCCGCTCGACGAGGCCAGGTCCCGCGAGGCCCACGTCATGGCCGGGTTCGCCGTCCGTGCGGCCACCTCGGCCTCGCTCGCCGAGATTCGCCGCACGACCCTGTTCACCATCCGTACCAAGCTGTCCGCGGTGTTGATCGGCATGGGCGTCCACGAGGCCGAAACACGCGCGGCGTTGCTGCTCGCCGCCGTCGACGGCCTCGCGCTCCACGCGCTCGGCAGCCCCGCCCTGTACCCGCCGGAGTACCTCGAGCACGCCCTCGACATCCAGATTGCCATGGTTCTGCAAGGCGCCGAGGTCGTGCCGACGACGTCGTCGATCGAACTGGCCAGCTGACCCCACCGCCTCGCCGATGTCCCAGTCGCCGCACCCGATAACGCCGCCCTCCCAGGCGGAGCCGAACAACGCCACCGTCGGTGCGGGCCGATTCGCGCCCAGCCCGTCAGGAGACCTGCACCTCGGGAACCTCCGCACTGCCCTGTTGGCGTGGCTGTTCGCGCGGTCGACCGGCCGTCGTTTCCTGATGCGCGTCGAAGACCTCGACCGCGTCCGCCCGGGCGCCCGCGAGCAGCAACTGGCAGATCTCCGCGAACTCGGCCTCGACTGGGACGAGGACCTCATGGTGCAGTCGGACCGGCTCGAGCACTACCGGGACGCGGTCACCCGACTCGAGTCGGCCGGCCTCACCTACGAGTGCTTCTGCACGAGAAGGGAAATACTGAAGGCCCCGTCCGCACCCCACGCACCGCACGGTGCGTATCCCGGCATCTGCCGAAACCTGACGCGAGAAGAACGCGACGCCCGGCGGGCCGGTGGCCGTCCCCCCGCCCTGCGCCTGCGCGCCGAGGTCGGGTCGTTCACGATCGACGATCTGCTGCACGGCAGCTATTCCGGGATGGTCGACGACCTCGTGCTGCGGCGCGGTGACGGCACGCCCGCGTACAACCTCGCGGTGGTGGTCGACGACGCGGCCCAGGGCGTCGACCAGGTGGTGCGCGGCGACGATCTGCTGTCGTCGGCGCCCCGTCAGGCCTACCTGGCCGGACTACTCGGACTGACGGCGCCCCAGTACGCCCACGTCCCCCTGGCCCTCGACCAGGAAGGCCGGAGACTAGCCAAGCGCGCCGGTGCCGTCACGCTCGGCGACCAAAAGGCTTTGGGGCGCACACCTCGTCAGGTACTCGCCATGCTGGCCACCTCGTTGCGACTCACCGCGCCCGACGAGGAAGTGGACCTGGCCGGGCTGCTCGACCGCTTCGAACCGGCTCGGCTGCCGCGCGAGCCGTGGGTGATCACACTCCCGACGACGCCGCCGCAATCACCATGACGAGGAAGAACAGAATCCACCCGAGGATGTACGCCGCGCCGAGGGCGATACCGGCGATCGCGAGTCCCCGACCCTGTTCCCCGGACCGCTTGATCTGACCGAGTGCAACGACCCCGAGAATGATGCCGACGATGGCGCCGAGACCGTAGACGCAGCCGCCGACGATCGAGACGACCAGTGCGGCGATCGCCAGCCCGTTGGTTCCAGGCTGCTGCGCATACGGCGCGCCATACGCATTCGGGGGCCCGTACCCCGGAGTCGGGGCACCGTACTGGTTCGGGGCGGCATACTGATTCTGCCCGCCGTACTGTGCCTGGCCGCCGTACTGGTTAGGTGCCGCGTACGGGTTTGGTGTCCCGTACGGCTGAGGCGAACCGCCGTACTGATCGGTGCCACCGTACTGGTTCGGCGTGGCAGGGGGATTGGGGCTTCCGTACTGCCCCTGGCTCTCCGGCGCCGGCGACGTTCCGTAGGCGCCCGGCCGCTGATAGTCGGGATACTTCTCGGTGGGCGCCGAATACGTGGGGTTGCCGGAGGCGTCGACCCCGTATCCGTCCCGCGGCAAACCCGGTACCTCGCCGTAGCCGGGCGGGTATTGGCCGCCGTCCGGATTCGAGTTGTCCGATCCCCCAGAATTAGTCACGTTTACCAGCGTAAGGCATGAAATCGCCTCGAGAAGAAGCGGTCCAAAGGTGGGCAAGTAAAGGTTCGTCCACGTAGTGTCTATTCGCACTGTCATACGCAAGCACTCAATTCTTGCTGAGGGGAACACATGACGACTGGTGGATACGACCCGAACGACAAACCAGAGGGCGGTGATCAGGGCGGATACCCTCCGCAGGGCAATCCCCCACCACCTCCCGGCGGATATCCGCCGCCCCCCGGGAATTACCCACCGCCGCCGCAGGGACCACCTCCCGGCGGATATCCGCCGCCCCCCGGCGGAAACTACCCGCCGCCTCCCGGGAATTACCCACCTCCGCAGCAGGGCGGGAATTACCCACCTCCGCAGCAGGGGGGAAATTATCCACCCCAACAGGGCGGAAATTACCCACCGCCGCAGGGTAATTACCCACCGCCTCCGCAGGGTCCGCCGCCGGGTGGATATCCGCCGCCTCCGCCCGTAACGGGTTACGGCGCCCCCGGCCAGACACCGGGACAGCTGTCGGTGGGCAACGCGATCAGCTACGGCTGGAACAAGTTCAAGGACAACGCGCTCATCTGGATCGGGATCATGCTGGTCGCGGCGGTCATCCAGGTCGTCTTGAACCTGATTTTCGGCGGTTTCAGCACGTCCTCCGACCTCTCCGACACCTTCACGGTGTGGCGAATCATCGGAACGCTCGTCACCACGGTGGTCGGTTACCTGATCAATGCCGCCCTCGTGCGGGGAGCGCTTCACGAGGTGGACGGCAACAAGCCTGCCTTCGGATCGTTCTTTCAGTTCACGAATATCGGTGCGATCATCATCGCGAGCCTGATCGTCGGTGTGCTGTCCACCATCGGTTTCATCCTGCTCGTCATACCGGGTCTGATCGTCGTCTTCCTCACGTGGTGGACGCTGCAGTTCGTGATCGACCAGAATCAGGACGCCGTCACTGGTATCAAGTCCAGCTTCGGAATCATTTCCCAGAACGTGGGACCGCTTCTCCTGCTGGCTCTCGCCTTGGTCGGTATCAACATTCTCGGCGCGATTCCGTGCGGACTCGGACTGCTCGTCACGATTCCCCTCACGATCATCGCCTCGACGTACGCATACCGCGTGCTCACCGGTCGTTACGTCTCGGCCTGACGGCCTGAACTCACCGCGGGTGAGCGTGCTTCCCGTCCACACGGACGGCAAGCGCGCTCACCCGTTTCACTATCCGTCACAGGAACCCCACTCTCCCCATGCGTAATGTGCTCGGCGTCATCCGAGACACACAGACTCGAGATTCGAGGGGGAAATATGACTACTGGCGGATTCGATCCGAACCAGGGGCACCAACCGTTCGGTGCCCAGCCGCAGGGGGAGCACCGGTACGGGCAGCAATCCAGTGAGCAGCAGTTCGATTCGGGGCAGGCTTTCGGTACTGCACCGTTCGCCCAGCCCGATTTCGGGTTCGACACGTCCCGCCCGGGCGAGCTGCTTCCACGCCTGGGTGCGCGCGTAATCGACGGCCTGATCGTGGGGATTCCCACCGCCATCGTCACGACGATCATCTCGCTGGCACTCGGTTCGGTTCTCGGTAGCGTCGTCGGTGCCCTTCTCACCGCTGCCGCAGTGATCGGGTACTTCGTGCTGCTGGAGACCACGCGCGGGCAGACCCCGGGAAAGCAGCTCTTCGGCCTTCGGGTGGTAGGACCGAACGGTGGACTGCCCACACAGCAGCAGTCGCTGATCCGGAACAGCTTCTACGTCCTTTCGGCGCTCGGCGGTCTGCCCCTGATCGGGCTCGTGTTCGGACTCCTCGGCACGGTCGCGGCCATCGTCATCGGTGTGACGATCAACAGCAGCCCCACGAAACAGGGCAAGCACGATGAGCTCGCCGGCGGTACTCGCGTCGTTCAGGGCTGAGCGCTGCCACTGGTGTCGCGCCTGCGGGTGAACGTACCTTTCGTCGCTTCAGATCGGACAAAAGGTACGTTCATCCGATCCTGATTCGCGCCACTCCACCCGCAAGTGCTTGGATTGCGGCGTGACAGCCTCAGATCAGCACGTAGAGCAAGCCGACCATGCGACGTTCGCGCACGTCAGTCGCGGATACTACCCCACGTTCGTCGCATTGTTCACCGCGACGCTGCTGATCTCGAATATCTGCGCGACCAAGGGGGTCGCATTCTTCAGTGATTCGTCGCTGACCCTCGGGCCGCTGCAGATCCTGCCCGTCATCACCGACGGCGGCTTCTTCCTCTTCCCGCTCGCCTACATCGTCGGCGACGTCCTCAGCGAGGTATACGGGTTCAAGTCGACGCGTCGGGCCATCTATCTGGGATTCGGCGCCCTGATTCTCGCCGCGTTCTGCTTCTGGCTCCTCATCGAGCTCCCCGCCGCCGATTTCTACGAAAACCAGGACGCCCTCAGCGCCGTCGTCGGTGTCTATCCCCGACTGTTGCTCGCCGGACTGGCCGGTTACCTGGTGGGCCAGATGCTGAACTCGGCGACGCTGGTCCTCATCAAGGAGCGCACCAAGGAAAAGCACCTGTGGGCGCGGCTGATCGGCTCCACCGTCGTCGGGGAATTCGCCGACACGCTGATCTTCTGCTCCATCGCAGCCGGCGCCATCGGCATCACGACGTGGACCGACTTCGTCAACTACGTGATCGTCGGTTTCCTGTGGAAGACCTTGGTGGAGGTGCTGGTCATGCCCATCACCTATCGGGTCATCGCCTACGTGAAGAAGCGTGAACCGACCTACGTCCTCGCGGCGTAGAAGCGGCCCAGGGTGTCGGCCTTGAACTCGTCGAAGTAGCCGCCCTCGATGCTTCCCCGGATCTGGTCGACCAGCCGCACGGTGAACCGTTCGTTGTGGATGGTGCAGAGGGTCGACGCCAGCATCTCCTTGGCCTTGAACAGGTGATGGAGGTACGCCCGCGTGTAGTTGGCGCAGGTGTAGCAGTCGCAGTTCTCGTCGATCGGCGTGAAGTCGCGACGGTTCTTGCTGGTGTTGATATTGAAGCGGCCGTCCGGGTGATAGATCGCCGCATTGCGTGCCACGCGTGACGGGTTGACGCAGTCGAAGGTATCGGCGCCGTTCTCGATGGCCACGAAGAAATCGTCGGGTTCGCTGATGCCGAGCATGTGCCGGGGCTTGTGCTCGGGCAGTTCCTCGTTGCACCAGCGGACGATGGTGCCGAGGTTCTGCTTCTCCAAAGCGCCGCCGATGCCGTACCCGTCGAATCCGCGTCCGCTTTCCCCGCGAATCGACTCGAGTCCGCGGCAAGCCTGCCTGCGCAGATCCTCGTACTGAGCGCCCTGAACCACACCGAAGAGGGCCTGATAGGGACGGTGCGCCCGCTCGGCCGTGAGCTTCTCGTGTTCGGCGATGCACCGCACCGCCCACGCCTGGGTGCGCTCCACCGACCTCTCCTGGTATCCGCGGGTGTTCAGCAGGGTGGTGAGCTCGTCGAACGCGAACATGATGTCGGCGCCGAGCTGATGCTGGATCTGCATCGACACCTCGGGCGTGAACCGATGCCGCGACCCGTCCAGGTGCGATTTGAAGGTGACGCCGTCGTCGTCGACGGTGGCCAGACGTTCCTTGCCCTTCGCGATCACGTCGTCGGAGCGCACGCCGACGGCCTCCATGGCGAGGACTTTCTTGAAACCCACCCCCAGCGACATCACCTGGAAGCCACCGCTGTCGGTGAAGGTGGGGCCGTCCCAGTTCATGAACTTGCCCAGCCCCCCGGCCTCGTCGACGATGTCCGGTCCCGGCTGCAGGTACAGGTGATAGGCATTGGCGAGCACGGACTGCGCGCCGAGGTCCTTCATGCTTTCGGGCAGCACCGCCTTTACCGTGGCCTTGGTGCCGACGGCCACGAACGAGGGTGTCGCGATGTCCCCGTGCGGCGTGTGAATGGTCCCGGTCCGGCCCAGCCGGCCCTCGAGTCGCGTGCCGACGGTAAAGAACGGATCGGGCGGGGTGGGGACTACAGCATTCACTGGTGTATCCAATCACGGCCGGCCGTGCGTACTTCCTCACCTCCGGTATGCGCGGGTGAGTCAGCCGGGAAAGTTTGGGTATCCCCTCGGCAGAGTCGGCGCGAGGAGTCCTCCGGATCGCCCGGGAGGCGGCCGGCCCGAGGAGACAAGGGGTCAGGTATGTCGCACACAGCGTTGAAACCCTTCTATCGGCAGGTGCAGTCGCACTACGACCTTTCGGACGACTTTTTCGCACTGTTCCTCGACCCGACCATGACGTACAGCTGCGCGTACTTCGAACGCGAGGACATGACTCTGGAGGAGGCTCAGCGCGCGAAGATCGATCTGTCACTGGGCAAGTGCGATCTGCACCCCGGAATGACCCTTCTCGACATCGGGTGCGGCTGGGGCGCGGCGATGTTGCGGGCGATGGAGAAGTACGACGTCAACGTCGAAGGCCTCACGCTCAGCCGTAATCAGTACGACCACGTGAGCAGGCTGCTGGCGGACCATCCTGGTCCCCGGACGGGCCGAGTCCATCTCCGGGGATGGGAGGAATACCACGAAAAGGTGGACCGCATCGTCAGCATCGGCGCCTTCGAACACTTCCGGCGCGAACGGTACGACACCTTCTTCTCCAACTGCCACGACATGCTGCCGGACGACGGCCGGATGCTCCTGCACACGATCATCGGCCATCCCCTGTCGGCCCTGAGGGAGATGGGTATCCCGGTGACCCGCGAGAACGCCCTCTTCCACATCTTCATCAAGCGGCAGATCTTCCCCGGTGGCCAACTGCCCCAACCACAGTGGATCGAAGAAGCCGTCGACAAGGCGAACTTCCGGATCGAGCGGATTCAGTCCTTGCAGAAGCACTACGTGCGGACGCTCGAGCACTGGGCCGACGCTCTGACGGCACGCCGCGCCGAGGCGATCGAGCTGTCCTCATCGGAAATGTATGAACGGTTCATGAAGTATCTTCTCGGCTGCGCCGCCCATTTCCGGTCCGGACACATCGACGTCATGCAGTTCACCCTCGTCAAATAGGGAGACCGGTCAGACGTCGGCACCCACGAACTGGCTGTTGTACAGCCGGTAGTACGCGCCGCGGGCGATCAGCAGATCTTCGTGGCTGCCTTGCTCGACGATGCGTCCGTCCTCCATGACGACGATCAGATCGGCGTCGCGAATCGTCGACAGCCGGTGTGCGATCACGAAGCTGGTGCGGTCGCTGCGCAGGACCGCCGTGGCATGCTGCACCAGCAGTTCGGTACGGGTGTCCACCGAACTCGTCGCCTCGTCGAGGATCAGGATCGACGGCTGCGAGATGAAGGCGCGCGCAATCGTGATCAGCTGCTTCTCACCCGCGCTGATGTTGCTACCTTCCTCGTCGATGACGGTGTCGTAGCCGTCGGGCAGCGAGTGGACGAACCGGTCGACGTAGGTGATCCGTGCCGCCGCAAGAATCTCTTCCTCCGTGGCGTCGGGTCGGCCGTAGGCGATGTTGTCGCGGATGGTGCCCCCGAACAACCAGGCGTCCTGCAACACCATGCCGATCCGGCACCGCAGGTCGTCCCGAGACATCTCGGCGATGTCGACACCGTCGAGGAGGATCCTGCCGCCGTCGAGGTCGTAGAACCGCAGAATAAGGTTGACCAGCGTGGTCTTTCCCGCGCCGGTCGGCCCCACGATCGCGACCATCTGTCCCGGCTCGGCCACCAGTGACAGGTTTTCGATCAGCGGCTTCTCCGGTGAGTAACTGAAGGAGACGTTCGAGAACTCGACGTGTCCCTTCGCCAGCTCGGGGGTCCGGGCGTCGAGCAGATCCGGCTCTTCCTCGTCCTCGTCGAGGATCGCGAACACCCGCTCGGCGGAGGCCACACCCGACTGCATGAGGTTGACCATGGCGCCGATCTGGGTGAGCGGTTGCGTGAACTGGCGGGAGTACTGGATGAACGCCTGCACGTCACCCAGACTCATCGTGCCGGACGCCACCCGCATGCCGCCGAGGACTGCGATGGCCACGAAGTTGAGGTTTCCGAGGAACATGATCGCGGGCATGATGAGGCCCGAGATGAACTGCGCCCGGTAACTCGCTTGGTACAGGTTTTCGTTCTGTTCCTCGAACCGGGCCTCCACCTCCCGGCTGCGGCCGAACACGGTGACCAGTTCATGGCCGGTGAACGCCTCTTCGACCTCGGCGTTGAGCGCACCGGTCGATTTCCACTGCGCGACGAAATGCGTCTTGGACCGTTTCGCGATCTGCGCTGTCACCAGCACCGACAGCGGGACGGTGAGTACGGCGATGAGTGCGAGCAACGGCGAGATCACGATCATCATCACCAGGATGCCGATCACGGTCATGGCCGACACGATCAGCTGGCTCATCGTCTGCTGCAACGACTGCGACACGTTGTCGATGTCGTTGGTGACGCGACTGAGTAGGTCACCGCGGGAATGGGAATCGAAGTAGCGCAGCGGAAGCCGGTGGATCTTGCGTTCCACCTCGGCGCGCAGGTTCTTCACCACTCCCTGCACGACGATGTTGAGGAGGTACCCGGACAGCCACATGAACACGGTCGACCCGACGTACAACGCGAGGACGATCGCGAGAACACGACCGAGTGCACCGAAGTCGATACCGACTCCGGGTATCACGGCCATGCCGGACACCATGTCCGCGAACGTGCCCTGCCCGTCGGCCCGCAGTGCGGCGACGGCCTGGTCCTTCGACATTCCCGCCGGCAACTGCTTGCCGACGATGCCGTCGAAGATGATGTTGGTGCCCTGACCGAGCAGGCGCGGCGCGATGGAGGTGAGCACCACCGCCACCCCGGCGACCAGAATGACGGTGCTCACGGCGATGCGATGCGGCCGCATCCGCCCCAGCAACCTCTTGGTGGACGGCCACAGAGCGTGCGGCTTGGAGCCGGGCGCTCCCGGCGCGACCGGCCCCGGGATCCGGGGGCCCGCCGGCTTCTCGGCGGTGGCGGTGCTCGTGCGATCGCTCATAGGGCTTCCTGAATCGATCGTTGGGATTCGACGATTTCGACGTAACAGGGGCAGGTGTCGAGCAGGTGGTCGTGGGTACCGATTCCGACGATGGCGCCGTCCTCGAGCACCACGATCTGGTCGGCCTCCACGATGGTCGACACCCGTTGCGCCACAAGGATCACGCAGGCGTCCGCCGTTTCCGGTTCGAGTGCGGCGCGCAGGCGAGCGTCGGTGGTGAGGTCGAGAGCGGAGAACGAATCGTCGAAGAGATAGATCGACGGGCGGCGTACCAGAGCCCGCGCGATGGCCAGTCGCTGTCGCTGCCCACCCGACACGGTGGTGCCCCCCTGCGCGATGGGGGTGTCCAGGCCCTCCGGCATCGCCCGGACGAAGTCGGCGGCCTGCGCGATCTCCAGCGCGTGCCACAACTCCTCGTCGCTCGCGTCAGGTTTGCCGTACCGCAGATTGGTGGCGACGGTGCCCGAGAACAGATACGGCCGTTGCGGAACCAAACCGATCCCCGTCCGCAGAACGTCGAGGTCGAGGCGCCGGACGTCGATATCGGAGACGGTGACGGTGCCGGCCGTGGCGTCGATGAGGCGGGGGATCAGCGAGAGCAGCGTGGTCTTACCCGATCCGGTGCCGCCGATGATCGCGGTGGTTTTGCCCGGTTCTGCCCGGAAGCTGATGTCGCGGAGCACCGGTTCGTCGGCGCCGGGGAACTTGAATTGCGCGTCGCGCAGCTCCACCACCCCCGGATGCTCGATCCGGGTGACAGGTTCGGCCGGCGGGACCACGGTCGACTCGGTGGCCAGAACCTCACCGATGCGTTCTGCACACACCGTCGCCCGCGGTGCCATCATCGCGATGAACGAGGCCATCATCACCGACATCAGGATCTGCATGATGTAGCTGAGCATCGCCGTCAGCGAACCGATCTGCATACTGCCGCTGTCGATTTCGTGCCCGCCGAACCAGATGACGGCCACGCTGGTGATATTGGCGATCACCATGACCAGGGGAAACATGATCGCGGTGAGGCGGCCGACGCGCAGGGCGGTCTGGGTGAGTTGTTCGTTAGCCGTCTCGAAACGTTCGATCTCGGAGCGTTCACGGACGAACGCCCGGACCACGCGGATGCCGGTGATCTGCTCGCGCAGAACTCGGTTGACACCGTCGATCCGGGTCTGCATCTCACGGAAGGCGGGCACCATCCGCGAGATCACGAACCCCATGGACAATCCGAGGACCGGCACGGTGACGGCGAGAATCCAGGCGAGCCCGACGTCCTCGCGTATCGACATCGCGATACCACCGATACACATGATCGGGGCCATCACCAGAATGGTGCAGCTCATCACGACGAGCATCTGCACCTGCTGCACGTCGTTGGTGTTCCGGGTGATCAGCGACGGTGCACCGAAGCGGCCGAATTCGCGGGACGAGAAGCTACCGACCTGATGCATCACCGCCCGGCGCACGTCACGCCCGAAGCCCATGGCCGCGCGCGCACCGAAGTACACGGAACCGATGGAACACACAATTTGGACGACGGTGACGAGCAACATCACCCCACCCGTCCACAGGATGTAACCGGTGTCGCCCTTGGTGACCCCGTTGTCGATGAGGTCGGCATTGAGGCTGGGGAGGTAGAGCGCGGCCGCCGTCGCGACCAGTTGGAACAGGACCACCAGCATCAGTTCCCGCTTGTACGGGCGAAGGTAGGTGGAGAGCAAGCGGTTCAGCATGGGCTGCGATCCTGACGCGTCATCATGATCTTCGAAGGTTACCGGGCCTACGGCCTCGTGCGCCTTTCTGGTAGTTGGGGCTACCAGAAAGGCGCACGGGCGCGGAGCGCCTACCGCGTGGGCTGGAGCGCGTCGTCCGACTCGGGGAGCGCCTGGCGCAGCTTCTCGCCCTCGATGTCGACGTTGGGCAGGATCTTGTCGAGCCACTTGGGCAGCCACCAGGCCTTGTCGCCGAGCAGCGCCATGACCGACGGGATGATCACCATCCTGACCACGAAGGCGTCGAAGAACACGGCCACCGCCAGGGCGAAGCCGATCGACTTGATGAACGAGTTGGGTTCGGCGATGAAGGCGGCGAACACCGACATCATGATGACGGCCGCTGCGCTGACGACGCGGGCGCCGTGGTTGAAGCCGACGGTGACGGCCTGCTTCGCGGTCGCACCGTGGACGTACTCCTCGCGCATCCGGGTCACCAGGAACACCTGGTAGTCCATCGCGAGCCCGAACACCACTCCGATCAGGAAGATCGGCATGAAGCTCACGATCGGTTGCGGGTTGGCGATGAGGCCTCCCCAGCCTTCCTGGAATACGGCGACCGTGGCACCGAAGGTGGCGGCGACGCTGAGCAGGAAGCCGAGCGTTGCCGTCAGCGGCACCAGTATCGAGCGGAACACCAGCAGCAGCAGGAGGAAGGCGAGACCCACGACCACGGCGAGGTACGGAATCAGCGCATCCTGCAGCGTCTCGGACACGTCACCTTCGAGGGCGGTCTGCCCGGTGACGCCGTAGTTGACGCCGATCGAATCGTGCAGTGCGGTTTCCGCACCGCGAATGTTGTTGACCAGGTCCATCGTTGCCGGGTCACTGGGTGCACTGGTCGGTGTCACCAGGATTTGCGCGGTGTCACCCGCCCGGTTCACGCCCACGATCTGAGCGTTCGACACGTCGTCCTGCGCCGAGATGGTGCTCACCACTTCGTCGAACGCGGCAGCCGGTGTGCCGGAGGTGAGGTCCTTGGCGTCGACGACGACAAGCAGGGGACCGTTCTTGCCGGGACCGAATCCTTCGCCGACCAGGTCGTAGGCCTGCCGTGAGCTGGTGGCGGGGTCGCCTGTGCCCTCACTCGGAAGAGCGAGGCTGAGTCCCGTCGCGGGAATGGCGAGTGCGCCCAGCAGCACGACACCGGCGATCAACGGAATGGCGGGTCTGCGCACCACTGCGCTGATGTACCGCAGCGCGAAGCTCGGCTTACCCTCGTCGTCTTCGAGGTCACGACTCTGCAGAAAGGGAATCTTTCCGGCAAATGCCTTGCGCCCGAACAACCCGAGGATGGCAGGCAGCAGTGTGAGCGCGATCATGACGGCGATGAGCACCGTGAACGCGGCAGCCGCACCCATGTCCGTGAGGAACGGGATACCGACGACGCGCAGCGCGATCAGCGCGATGATGACCGTGAGACCGGCGAACACCACGGCGGAACCGGCGGTGCCGACCGCACGTCCTGCCGCTTCCGAGCGATCCGAGGTGAGGGAGAGTTCGTGTCGGAAACGGGACACGATGAACAGTGAGTAGTCGATGGCGACCGCGAGGCCGATCATGATGGCCAGGGTGGGCGTCATCGAACTCAGGTCGGTGAACCCGGTGGCCACGGTGATTCCCAGGCTGCCGATCATGATTCCGATGATCGCGGTGATCAAGGGGAGACCGGCTGCGACGAGCGAGCCGAACGTCAAGGCCAGAACCACGGCCGCCACACCGATTCCGACGAGCTCGGTGGCGCCGCCCGGCGGTTCGGCATCGTTGGCGGCCGATCCACTGATCTCGACGGTCAGGCCGGCGTTGCGGCCGGCGTCGGCTGCCGACGAGATCTGTTCGCGCAGAGCCTTGTCCACGTCGCCCATGTCGCCCTTGAAGGGCACCTCGACGTAGCCGACGGTCCTGTCCGCGTTCAGCGGTGACAGCGCCTGTGCGTTCGCGACGGCCGTCTCCTCGCTGATCCCCTTGTCCGCGGCGGAGGACTTCGCCATGTCGAGGAGCTGCGTGTTCGCCTCGACCGGGTTGACCAGTGCCTGCGCGGCGTCGGCTCCCGAAGCGACTGCGGGATCGACCTTGGCTGCATCCTGGACCTGTTCGATTCCCCGCACCTTGGCGAGCACGGCGTCCATCGCCTGCCGGCTCTGTTCACTCTCCAGGGTCTGCCCCTCGGGTGCGGCGAAGACGAACCTGGCGCTCACCGCTTCCATGGGGTTGTTGCCGGCCGCTTCGGGGAAGCGCTCGGCCATCAAGTCCTGCGCCTGCTGCGCGGGGGTGCCGGGAATGGAGAATGAGTCCTTGGTGGGACCCGACAGGGTTGCCGCCCCGACACCCATGAGGACGAGGATCACCAACCAGACGCTGATGACCGCACCTTTTCGCCGGTAGGCGAATCTGCCGATCCGATAGAGATAGGTGGCCACTGGAGGCTCCTTCTGAGTCGGTGGAACGAGGGGATCGGGCGCAACCGGTTACGGCTGCGGGATTCCCTGACGGAGTTGACGCATGGCGTCGCGGACCAGCTCTTCGGGTCCGCTCGCACCCGATTTGCCGCTCATCCACAGATCGAGCGACACCTTGCATGCCGAGCCGACTGCCATGTGCAGCAGGTTGGGATAGAGGTCGGTGTCGATATTGGTGCCCGTCCGTTCGGCGATCACCTCACCGACCAGGCGGGTCACCCGAAGATGCACCTCGAGCTTCTTCGCGAGCAGCGCGGGGCTGGTCTCGACGAGCTCCATCATCACGACGGTCTCTTCGAGGGGTTTCGCGGGATCGGTGACGATCTGGACCACCACGTGTTCGAGGGAATCCCAGATCGGCTCGTCTTCCGGACGAGCGCGGAGCAGGTTCACCCAGTCGTGAACGGACTCCTCGAAATGCGCCAGTACCGCCTCTTCCTTGCTGGAGAAGTAGTTGTGAAACGTCCGAGTCGACACACCCGCCTCGGACGCGATGGCGTCGGCGGTGACGCATTCGATGCCCAGCGCCCGGGCCAGGCGCGCGGCGGCACCGCTGAGAGCCGCGCGAGTAGCGGCTTTCTTACGGTCTCGCAGTCCCATTTCCGAAATCACCCCATCCACCGTACAGAACTTGCAGAGCTCTGCAATTTTGCAGAGGAGTGCAATTTCTATGACGTTGACCACTCGACCGTTCGGCTGTGCTCGCCGTCACCGCTGAACTACCGTGGATTCATGGCAGATTCGGCCGTGCCGCTGTCGTTCCGGTCCGACGAAATTGACCGAAACGCCCTCGAACAACTCGCCTCCGTCCTCGACATCCAGGCCGAGCGGCCGGGAATCCGACGTCTGCGCGCCTGGTCCCACGACGCCCTCCATCTCGAACCGGGTGAACACACGCTCGACATCGGCTCCGGAACCGGATCGGAGACGCGGGCAATGGCTTATGCCGTCGGTGCGGCGGGGCGAGCGATCGGGCTGGACCCGAATCCCGGAATGGTGCTCCTCGCGCGCGAACGGACGGAGGCCGCGCGGTCGACGGCGCAGTTCGTCGTCGGCACCGCCTATTCCCTACCCTTTGCAACGGGCAGTCTGGACGCCGTGCGCTGCGAGCGGGTCTTCCAGCATTTGACCGAGCCGGAGCGAGCGGCAGCGGAAGTGGCGCGCGTCGTGAAACCGGGCGGAAGAGCCGTGATCCTCGACAGCGACTGGGGAACGGCGATACTGCACCCGGGTGATCCCGACGTTCTCGCACGCATCACCGACGTGATGCTGACGAACACCGCGAATCCGTATTCGGGCCGGCTTCTGCCGGGTCAGTTGACGCGGGCCGGACTCGTCGTCGAGGACACAGGTTCGCAGGCACTGATGCAGGAACCCGGCGACGCCACGGGTCCACTGGTCACGATGATGATGGATGCGGCGGTGGCCGAAGGTGCGATCTCCCCCGCCGAACGGAGAGCCCTTCTCGAGCAGCTGGAGTCCGGCGCCCACACCGGCGACTTTCACATGTCCGTGACGATGTTCGGGTACCTCGCACGCAAGCCCTGAGCCCACACGATCAGCCGCGCTGTGCGTCCTCGGCCGCCGGTGCAGCCACACGGGGGCGGCGCTCCCACGCGCCGGGATCCGCGGTGAGTGCGGTGAGGAAGTCCGGGAGCCGCTGCTCCGCGATGTCGGCGACACTCACGTTCTCGAGTACCGCACGCAGGTTCACTCGCACGGCGATCCACACGTCTTGCAGCTTGGCCGCCGGCCCGCCGTATTCCACGTCCTCGGGCCTCTCGCCGCGCACCGAGGCCAGAGGCCCCTCGACGGTACGAATCACGTCGGCGATGGAGATGTCCGACGCCGGACGGGCCAGCCAGTAGCCGCCGTCGGGTCCGCGCCTGCTGTTCACGAGCCCCCCGCGCCGGAGGTCGGCGAGCACGGCTTCGAGGAATTTGTGCGGAATGGTCTGCGCATGCGCGAGGAACTCGGCTTTGGACGGTGACGGCCCGGCCGCGGCCAATTCGATGAGGGTCCGCACGGCGTAGTCCACCTTGGCGGTGATGTGCACACCGAATTCCTATCACCTGAGTATGAAAAGGAGCAAACGTGCCACGGCTGCGACCCGAGTATCTCGACCGCAACTACGCCGGAATCCTCGTCGTGTGGGACAGGATGTTCGGCACCTTCCGGGCCGAAACCCACTGCCCCACTTATGAGCTCACCAAGCCGGTCGGGACGTACAACATCTGGAAGCTGCAGACCAATGAGTACGCCGCGATCGGGCGGGACTGGCGCAACGCGCGGTCGTGGCGAGACAAACTCGGCTACGTGTTCGGGCCTCCCGGATGGGCGCCGTCAGGATCGCGCCAGGCTGATCAGGAAGTCCACCGTGCCGCGGCCGTCCACGGTCACGAAGCCCAGTGACGGTGGCTGCACTCCGAAGTCGGTCCAGGTGACCGGGATGCTGCCTGAGGCGATGAGGTCGTCGCCGGAACGCAGCACCTCGATGTCCACCGTGACCGGCCGCGATTGTCCCTTGAGCGTCAGGGTGCCCGGGGCGGTCACCGTCCCCACCGAACCGTCTTCGGGAAGCCCGGACAGGTCGACCGGCTCGTCGACGGTGAATGTGGCTGTCGGATGGGTGTCGGTGTCCATCACGTTGCCGCGGAACTGATCGTCCCGACGCGACTGATCGGTGGTGATGCCGGCGACCTGCACGTTCACCTCTCCGGCGGTCAGCTTCTCGCCCTCGACGGTGGCCGAACCGGCGACTTCACCTGTGGAGCCGACCACCGTCACGCTCGCGCCGTTGAGGATTTCGTGGACGGTGTATCCCGCGGCGGTCTGGTTCGGTGCCTCACCCGGTGCGACCGTCCACTGCCCGTCGACCGACCCGGAAGCCGCCTCGGCGCCCTCGGTCGACACCGATGCCGCCGGCGCGTCGTCCTCGGCGATGAACTGACCGTATGCCCACGGGCCGACCAGGACCGCGAGCACGAGAACGGCAACGACTCCGCCGATGGCCCACCACAGCTTCTTCATGCAGACAGGGTAGTTGCAGCTTCAATGGCTGTCACTC
Organism: Rhodococcus sp. WAY2; assembly: GCF_009859915.1. Classification (NCBI taxonomy): domain Bacteria; kingdom Bacillati; phylum Actinomycetota; class Actinomycetes; order Mycobacteriales; family Nocardiaceae; genus Rhodococcus; species Rhodococcus sp. WAY2. The sequence goes on along the minus strand of NZ_CP046572.1, from coordinate 562,087 downwards.
GGTTCGCGCGTCGGAGTCGCTGGTGCATCGCCGAACCCACCGGGACATACGCGTGCCCCGCTCGGGTGGGAACCCGAACGGGGCGACGGTATTCCGGGTCAGCGTTGCTGTTCTCGGACCGTGTCCTTCGCATCGGCCGCACGGCCCTGCACGTCCTGGGCGGCGGACGTTCCCTCCGCTTTCACGGTGTCCGCGGCCTCGGTCACCGTCTCTTTGACCGCCTGGGTGGCGTTCTGGGCGGGTTCCTTCAGGTTCTGGGCCGCGTCCTTCGCGACGTCGGTCAGTTCCTGCGTAAGGGGCTCGGCCTTCTCTTTCACCGCGAGAGCGGCCTCCTGTTCGCGCTCACTCGCGGGAAGCATCGATGCCACCAGCAACCCGGCACCGAAGGCGATCAGTCCGGCCGCCAACGGGTTGCCCTGCGTGTGCTGGCGCACCGCGCGCGGAGCTGACTGAGCGGCGTCGGCGGCGGAACTCTGCGCGTCGGCGAGGCTGGAGCCGGCGTCCTGCGCGGACCCCATCACGCGGTCGCGCACCCCGCCGACCGCGCTGGTCATCCTGCCCACCTTTCTCTTCGCAATGGTGGTGGGGTTCGCTTCCCGAGCGAGGGTGTCCACGTCGGCGCTGAGATTACGGCGCGTGCGTTCGATGTCGGCGCGGATACGGTCGGGGTCCTGGCTGGTGGTCATGGCGACTCCTGGGGGTGAGGGGTGAGCGCGTCGGGAATCTTCTTGGCGGTGTCGGTGGTCTGCGGGAGGCCACGCGCCTTCTTCAGTGCCGCGCGGCCGAGTACGGCCAGAACGGCGGCGATGATCGCCCACACGAGCATGACAACCAGCGCGGACCAGCCGCGTCCGATCGCATTGCCGAGGCTCCACCATGCGGCAATGGACAGGAAGAGCACCGCAAAGTGCGCGGCTACCGCGGCGCCGGCCAGCATGCCCGCGCCCTTACCGACGCGATTGGCGGTCTGCGTCGCTTCGGCTTTCGCGAGCGCCACTTCTTGACGCATCAGGACGGTGAGATCTTCGCTGACGTTCGACAGCAACTCGCCGATGGAGGGCGGCTCTGTGCCGTTTCCTTCGGTGTGGGATCCGTAGGGTGCGCTCATCGCGTCACGTCCGGGCCGGCCGGCGGGTACCCGGTCTCGGGGTAGCCGGATTCCTGCGTGTATCCGGGCTGCTGCGAGTACCCCGGCTGCTGGGTGTAGCCGGGCTGCCCGGTGTATCCGGGTTGGGCGTACCCCGGTTCCGTGTATCCGGGCTGCTGCGAGTACCCCGGCTGCTGGGTGTAGCCGGGCTGTGGCGAAGGTGGATATTGGGAGGGCGGGTACTGCGGCGGCGCGTCGTACAGACGCTGCGGCTCCGGAGGGAGTGCTCCGGCATCCGGAACCTCCGGCGGCCACTGTTCACCCTGACCTGCGCGGGCACGGTTCGGCGCGGCGTCACCGCTGTCGTCGTTCGCCGCCATCAACGAGCGGCCCAGTCGACCGGCGAGCAACCCGGCGCCGGCGGCGAGAGCGAGGAAGGTGCCCGGTTTGCGCCGCGCGAAACGTGTCACTTCATCGAGAACGTGCCCGGGTTCGCGGTCGTCCAGCCACGAGGCGATGGCGTGTGTTTTTTCGGCGACCTGCTTCGTGAGATCGGTCGCCATCCCGGACTGGTCCGAGTTCCTCGCCATCGATCCGAACTCGTCACCGAGGGCCCGAAGACCCGACGCCACTCGCTTCTGCTGCGTAGCCGCCTGATCAGTCAATTCGCTCCGTGTTTGCTGCAGAAGGTCTTTAGCCTGCTGCGTCGCCTCGCCGGCGACATTCTGCGCTTGTTCACCTGCGACACCGGCGACGTGCTTACCCGCCCCGGCCGCATCACTCGCGACCTCACTCGCCTGCTGCTTCGCGACGTCCGTCGTCGACTCGTCCTGTGTGCGCGTTGTGGGCGTGTGCGTCGTGGGACCGGCCCACGCACCCGCTTGGTCTTGTGTGGGGTTACCACCGGGAATAGTCATGTGTTGGCCCTGCCTCCTGCGTGAACGTATGTACGCGTCGGTCCGTCCGAAGCGGCCGTGTTGTTGCAGTTACCCCACGCCATCGACCCGAAACAGGCAGTGGCACATTGATCCAGGATCTCGGGAAATATGTCGTTCTGAGAATTCACCGGCGAAAGGTGAGATCATGCGGCGTCGAACTCGGCAACGCGCACGAAGTAGCCACGCTTGCTACTGCAGGAACTGAGAGCCGCCGCGGGCAGTGCTGTCGGCAGCACGTCGAGTCGGTGCGACGGGCTGCTGCGGGGCGATCGCAGGCCCCATCCAGCGTCTGAGATATCGCCGCATCTCATCGTCGCTCCTCGGCGGATTCCCCGGGGAAACGAAGAACGACTGCATGGTTCGTAGGACGTACTCGACGAGATCCGCGAGAGCGGGGTCGTCGTACCCGCAACCCTCCCAGTCGACGTCGAAGCGCTTGATCATCGTCATCCCGAAGGTGCGCGCCTCGTGCGAGGTGATGCCCTCGGGATCGACGTTCGAGTACGAGCTCGACAGCAGTATGCCGAGGTGGGGTGTGCGACGCACCTCAGTCAGTGTGTACACCACTGCCTCGATCATCGCGTCGACCGGATCCTCGATGCCTTTCACCTGCCGGGTCAGGCGATCGAGAAATCCGTCGACGGACGCGATGGCGGCCGCCCTCATCAGTGCGTCGGCGCTGGGAAAGTATCGGTAGACCGTCTGGCGGATGACGCCGAGCGACTCCGCCACATCCGCGATGCTGATCGCCGAACCCGTTTGTCCGATCAATTCGACTGCGGCGGCAACGATTCGGCGGGACGCTTCGTCATCGTCACCGGGTGGACTACCGCCCCAGCCGCGCCTTCGTGCCACTGCCGCTTCCTCGGATCGAGTTCTGTCCGTCGGGCGCGCAGAACCCACGGCGGGAGCGCGCCCATCCAGATGAACGGCGACGCTACCACAGAGCCCCCGTCGCCATTTCGAACTCGAGCTTCGAAAGTAATCATACAGATACGTCGCCGTATGTATGATCGTCGCCACTGAGGCTTCCATCCAGCCCGTTTCGAAAGACGAGGTATCGCACCGTGACCGATCTACAAGTCCGAAAGATGCGCTTCGCGTTCGCGGATTACGACGTGCCGTTCGTGTGGAACGAGGAGAATCCGGCCTTCTCGAGCATGGCCAACGCGGTCTCGTTCCTGGCGATCGGCTTCGAGAAGATGATCGTGAAAATGATTCTCCAAACCAAGCCGCTCATCACCGATTCTGCAGTTGCCGAGGAGGCGGACGCCTTCATGCGGCAGGAAGGGCAGCACTCGACGGCTCACCGCCAGCACGTCAAGGCACTGATCGATCGATACCCGGGACTTCAGGAGACCCTGGACGAGGTGATCGGAGAATTCGACCGGCTCACCGCCCAGACCTCGCTCAACTATCGACTGGCGTACACCGCCGACTTGGAAGCGACCTTCACTCCGGTGTTCAAGCTGATGCTCGACAACGATTCCACTCTGTTCCGGCCCGGAGACGACCGGGTCGCGTCCCTGTTCATCTGGCACTTCGTCGAGGAAGTGGAACACCGAAGTTCTGCGCTCATCATCTTCGATTCCGTCGTCGGGAGTGACATGTACCGGATGCGGATGGCCCCGTCGATCTTCCGGCACGTGCTGAAAGTGATCCGGATCGCCTGCGAAGGCTTCAATCGGCACGTCCCGCTCGAGGATCGCAAGGTCGATGCGCTGTCGATGTTCGCCTCGTACCGGCGTCAGCAGAACCTGCGCAAGCGGTTGCCCCTGCTGCGCGTCGAGGACAACGGCCCGATGATGCGCGCGTTCGACGATCTCCCGCTCGGCAAGCAACTCACCGCGTTGGTGGGCATCATCCGCAGCCAGCTGCCGCGGCACAACCCGGATCACGAGAAGCTGCCCGCACTCGCCGACGTGTGGTTCGAGCGCTACGAGGCCGGCTACGATGTCACGCACTGGTATTCCGCCGACACGGCCGCGTCTTCGGAGGCGCGCTGATGGCCGATCATTGCTCACCCACATTCGACCAACTCGCATCGGCGCTCGGCTTCTCGTGCGAGGAAGCCGGTGGGCTCGTCGAGGTCCGTAACCCACTGGCGTTGGAAAACTGGACACTGCCTGTCCTCGAGCTCACCATCGTTCTCGGCTCTGTGCTCGCGCTCGTCGTCGCGATCGTGCGCTTGCGACGGATGGGCGATCCCACCAACCTGGTGCTCTGGTTCGGGGCAACCGCTTACCTGTTCATCATCGAGCCGCCGCTGTACTTCCCCGCCGCCTTCGGCATCGAGGACCACGTGGACACGATGTTCGCGCACAACGTGTTCACCGTGGAGTTCCTCTGGGGCCGACTCCCGCTGTACATCATCGCGATCTACCCGCTGATGGCCACGATGGCCTTCGAGATCGTCAGAATGCTCGGTGTCTTCCGCCGGTACGGAGTGCTCGCCGGCGCGGTCTGCGTGGGCTTCGTCCACCACGCCTTCTACGAGATCTTCGACCATCTCGGCCCGCAACTGCGGTGGTGGGAGTGGTCGACCGAGAATCCGATCAATCAACCGCTGTTCGATTCCGTGCCACTGCCGAGTGTCGTCGTGTTCGCTGCGTTGTGGCCGATGTCGCTTGCGTTCTGCGTGCAATTCTTCGTCGGCCGTCACGTCGACAAGGGCCGGCGCTTCTCCGGTCCCGAACTGGTGTGGCGCACAGTCGTCATCGGTGTCCTGGCGTCGCTGGGCACGTTCATCCTGCCGCTCCCGGCGACGGTCTTCGGAATGGGCAGCACCACCGCCCGCGCCGTTCTCTACGCAGCGGAACTTCTCGTCGTCACCGTCGTCGCGATCTGGATTCTCGTCCGTCAATGGATGCGGCTGCGTGGGGAGAACACGGATGGTCCCGCATACACCAACCACTTCGTCCAGCGCTACAGCGTGGTGTACCTGAGCGTGATGGCGCTGCTCTGGGCCACGGCGTTGCCCGACTACTTCGGGGCGGTCGACGGCGTCACGGACAACGGCGACCCGGTGGGCAACCTCTGGTACACACTCGCCTGCTTCACCGTCGCGGTCCTGTGCCTCGTCGCCACCTTCACCGTGCCGCGCAGAAATACCGCAGGGAGCGACACTGCTTCCGCCGGCGCACCCGCCGCAACAGGCCCGTAAACGCGAGAAAGCCCCTGACCCGGTCTCGAGGACCGGATCAGGGGCTTTGCCCTTGGCGGTGGCGGAGGGATTTGAACCCTCGGACGGGGGTTACCCGTCACACGCTTTCGAGGCGTGCTCCTTAGGCCGCTCGGACACGCCACCGCCGGTGACTTTACCGGATGTGACGCCCGAGCCTGAAATCGCCAGGTGGAGCCGCTTTACGTGAGCTTGTCCTTGAGGTTCGACGCGGCGTCCTTGACCTTCTCGCCGGCGTCCTTGACCGCGGACGACGCCTGATCGGCCTTGCCCTCGTCGCGCAGGTCCTTGTCGTTAGTGGCCTTGCCGGTGGTTTCCTTCGCCTGACCCTTGAGGTCTTCGGCCTTGTTCGATGCTTTGTCTGCGATTCCCATGAGATACCTCCGTGAATCCGTTTCGGACCCGGTGCCGGGCCCGGCGGCGCCTCGTTCGGCGCCTGTCTCCAGAGAAGCACGGATCGTGCCGACCCGGCTACACACTGTCGAGTACCCCACGAAAACGTTTGAAACCGGTCAGCGCCGTTCTCGGAAGAAATCCTCGAGAATTCCAGCACACTCGTCTTCGAGAACACCCCCACGGACCTGCGGCCGATGGGTGAGCCGGCGGTCGCGGACGACGTCCCAGAGGGAGCCGACTGCTCCCGTTTTCGGTTCCCACGCGCCGAAGACGACACGCGACACCCGCGCGAGCACCAGCGCTCCGGCGCACATCGTGCACGGTTCGAGGGTTACGGCCAGCGTCGTGCCCTCGAGGCGCCACCCGTCGCCGTAGACCCTGGCAGCCTCCCGGAGCGCCATGATCTCCGCGTGTGCTGTCGGGTCCGACATCGCCTCGCGTGAGTTCACCGCACGCGACACCTCGACCCCGTCGGCGTCGAACACCACGGCGCCCACTGGTACATCGGCGTCGGTGGCGGCGCGCGCAGCCTCGATCGCCACGCGGATCATCCGCTCGTCGTCCTGGAGTGTCACCGGACGAGAACTATCGCGGAAGTTTGTCGAGAACCCCCGACAGCTCCGTGGTGAAGCCGAGCCGCTGAGCGATCATGCCCAGCTGCTCGTCCGGGTACAGGTCGGTTTCGGCGGTGATCACGGCCAGCACCGGTTCGGGGAGCCCGAGGTCGGCGAGGAGCGAGAGATCACCCTCCTCCCACGGCTCGACGTCATCGAGGTCGTCCGGGTCGATGTCCGGCACCTCGATGTTCAGCGCATCCAGGACATCCGCTGCGATGTCGTAATCGATGGCCGCGGTCGCGTCGGACAGCAGCAGTCGCGTGCCCGACGGCGCCGGCCGCAGAATGATGAAGAATTCGTCGTCCACGTCGAGTAAACCGAAGAACGCGCCCGCGCTGCGGAGGGACCGTAGTTCCTCCTCCGCGGCGCTCAAACTGGTCAGAGCAGCCGAGCTGAGGGCCTTGACCTTCCATCGGCCGTCCTCGTGTACTACCGCGACACCGAAGCCCTCCAGATCCTCAGCCCGATCCGACGAGGCGCTGTTGTTTCCCGCGCGCTGTGCACCCATGAGCGCAACGGTAGCCCGCGGGGTGCCGGTAAATGAAGTCCGTACTCGAATGTGCCAACCTGAGCAGGTGTCAGATACCGCTTCCGCACCTCCGGTGTGTGTCCTGGGCCTCGGTTTGATCGGCGGATCCCTCCTCCGTGCCGCAGTACGGGCGGGACGCGACGCGTGGGGCCACAATCGCTCCGCGCAGTCCGTCGAGGCTGCGCGGGCAGACGGATTCGACGCCGACACCGATCTGGTCGCGGTGCTCCAGAGGGCGTCGGCGGAATCGGCGCTCATCGTGATCGCCGTACCCGTCCCCGCCGTGGCAGCCACCCTGACCGTAATCGCCCTCTACGCCCCGAACTGCCCGATCACCGATGTGGTCAGTGTCAAAGCTGAAGTCGCGGCCGCGGCGGCCCGTCAAGGACTCGCCGACCGGTACGTGGGCGGGCACCCGATGGCCGGAACGTCGGCGTCGGGGTGGAGCGTCGGCAGCGCCGACCTGTTCCGGGAGACGGTGTGGGTGGTCGGCACCGACGACGGCGTCGACCCCGGAATCTGGATGCAGGTGGCGCAGCTCGCCTTGGACTGCGGTTCCGTCGTCGTACCCGCCGAATCCGCCGAACACGATCGGGCGGTGGCCCGGATCTCGCACCTCCCGCATCTGCTCGCCGAAACCCTGGCCGTGACCGGTGCGGCAGGTGGGCCGCTGGCACTGGGGCTGGCTGCGGGGTCGTTCCGGGACGGCACTCGCGTCGCCGGAAGCGCACCCGGCCTGGTCCGGGCCATGTGCGAGGGAAACCGGAGTGCGCTGCTCATCGCCCTCGACGAGGCGCTGGAACTGCTGCAGAGCGCGCGGACCGAACTGGCCGAGGAGTCGTCCACGGCGACGCTCGTCGACGCCGGACATGCCGCCCGCACCCGATACGACAATCAGGAGACCTGGGACATCACCGGCATCGTGCCCGGCGACGACGGCTGGATCGAGGCGATGCGTGACGCGGGCCGTCGCGGGGGGCGGCTCCGCCGCCTGTGAGCCTTTCTGGTTGCCAGAGCTACCAGAAAGGCGCACGGGCGCGAAGCGCCTAAATCCGTTCCGCCAGCCCCGGGTAGTTGAGGATGAACCCTTCGGCGTCGACGGTGACCGACGAGCTGGACACCGGAGACAGGACGTGAATCCCGTCCGGACCGCTGCTGTAGGTGAGGATGGCGCCCTCGACCCGGAGGTCGAGGAGGTTGACGTAGACGACGGGCACCTGAATGTCCTCGGAGCCGAGGTGCATCCCGTACCGCCGGATCGGCAGAGTGTTGAAGAAGGGGCTGAGCACCATGTCCACGTCGAGGGCACCGTCGAATGTGGAGCGCTGATGGTGGGCACCGTGCTGCACCATCCACGTGCCTTCCTCGTCGCGGCTGATCGACATCTGCCGCTCACCTGCGGCGACCGAGGTGCGCAGCGACAACCGGCGGGTGACGCCGCTTTCGTCGGTGACGAGGTCGTAGGAGGCGCTGAACGCGGGGTGCTCGGGACATGTGCCGCCGATGATGCGGCCGGCAGCCTTGATGCGGTCACCGCTGAGCTGGACACGCACAGATTCCATACGGGGTGCGTTTTCCGCCCGCCACGTCAGTACTGCAGGCCAGGACGGGGCACCGGAGTCTTGGATGCTCACCTGTCTACGGTAATCGACGACGGCTCGCGGGGTGGCAATGGGCCGAGTTTCGTTGCAGCAGAGTTGCCGAGATCGGCTGCACGGGCCCGATCCATCGCCGCGATGCGCGCGGAGAACACGATCAGGGCGCCCAGTCCGACGGCCACGTTGAGCAGCGCGCCGAATTCCTGGGCCACGAAATCGAACACCTCCGTGAGCAGCACGGTGACCAGCGCCGCGGACCGCAGGAACTGCAACGGCCACATCTTGCCGTTGCGCAGCCGCACCGTCGCGCTCCAGCACAGCACGAATGCGATGGCCGAACCGACGAGCTGACCGACGGTGGTGATGTCCGCTCCTGCGCCGCGCAGGTCGTCGTCGAGGGTGGTGACGGCGCTGATCAGACCGAGCGTGGAGAAGACGGTCAGCCCGACGGCAGCCGTCCACAGCATTCCCGGGCCCCTCGCGAACTCGGGTGTGGCACGCCGCGCGAGTTCGCGCACCGACGGCACCACCCGGCCTTGCCGATCGGGACAGCGGTCGAGCAGATCGGCAACGCACGCGACTGTCGACGCATCCGCTCCCGCCTCCCCCGCGCGGCGGAGTTGAGCGATGGCCTGCTCTCGCCGCACCCGGTCCAGCCCGCGGTCGAGGCCGCCCAGGGCGATGGCGGCAGCGTTGGCGACGTCCTCTGTGACGGTGGGCGGGCGCACGTCGTGCAGCCACCGATTGAGCAGCAGTAACACCACGATCACCACGTACATGATGGCGACGGACGGGCGGTAGAAGTAGTCGTTGGTCTTGGTGACGAACTTGCCGATCTCGTCGAGGAACAAGCCGAAACCGATGCCGCCGACGACGACGGCCACCACGCGCGGTTTCCGGCCGAGGAACGAGAACACCGTCACCAGAGCCACGATCATGCCGAGCCCGCCCCAGAGCACATGCGCGATGTGCAGAGAAGACCCGCCGACCTGGGGATAGCCCGTCAGGTGCAGGTAGGCGCGGGTGAGCAGGATCGTGAGGATGCCGATGATGACGAACGCCTCGACGAGACCGCTGCCCTGGGCGTCGCGCACAAACAGCGACCTCTCGCGAAACCCGGGAATCATCGCGCCTCCCTGCGTACCCACCCACCCGAAGTCTAGGTGGCTCCGCCACCCGTGAGTACTTGTTAACGCCCCGCTGTTAACAAGTACTCACGGGTCGTTGGTCAAAGTCGGTGCAGATCTCGAGTAACGTTCTCGGGTGACTGGTTCGTGAGGAAGGGTGCCGTGACGTCAACCGGGAGCATGGTGGGCCTGTTCGCCGGTATCGGCGGGCTCGAGTTGGGTCTCCGAGAGCACGGCTGGAACACCGAACTGCTCTGTGAGATCGATCCGGGCGCCCAGGCGGTTCTGCGTACCCGATTCCAGGACGTGCCGGTGCATTCCGACGTCACGAAGCTGCGGTCCCTCCCCCAGGACATCGAATTGGTCGCCGCCGGTTTCCCCTGCCAGGACCTGTCCCAGGCGGGGCGGACGGCCGGGATCACCGGCTCGCGTTCGAGTCTGGTGGACGAGGTGTTCCGACTGGTCAAACGCCGCAAGGGTCCCCGCTGGCTGCTCATCGAGAACGTGCCGTTCATGTTGCAGCTCGGTCGGGGCGCCGCTATGAGGCATATCACCGACGCCCTAGAGGACCTCGGGTACATGTGGGCGTACCGGGTGGTCGATGCCCGGGCCTTCGGACTTCCGCAGCGACGTCAGCGGGTCCTGATGCTCGCTTCGCGGACCGACGACCCTCGTCCGGTGCTGTTCGGTGAGAATGCCGGGGAACGCCCGGTGGGTGATCCGGCCGACTATCCCTGCGGCTTCTACTGGACCGAGGGCACCCGTGGGCTCGGCTGGGCGGTCAATGCGGTCCCGACGCTCAAAGGTGGCTCTTCCGTCGGGATCGCCAGTCCGCCGGCCGTGCGGTTGCCGTCGGGCGAAATCGTCACTCCGGGGCTGATCGACGCCGAACGGCTCCAGGGATTCGATCCCGACTGGACCGCTCCGGCTGCGCTCGTCCCCGGCCTGCGCAACAGCCATCGGTGGAAACTCGTCGGCAACGCCGTGAGCGTGCGGATGGCGTCGTGGGTGGGTGGACGTCTGGTGGCGCCGGACGCCTACGAGCGCAGCGTCGAGACTCCCCTGAATCCCGGCGACGCGTGGCCCGCTGCGGCGTGGGGGATGAACCGGCAGGCATTTCGGGTGCACATGTCGACGTGGCCGGTCCAAGAACCCTACGAGGATCTCAGCGGGTTCCTCGAGGACACCCGGCTGTTGTCCGCCCGCGCGACTGCAGGTTTCCTCAAACGGGCGCGGATGGGCAACCTGCGTTTCATTCCGGGCTTCATCGACGACGTCGAAAGTCATCTCGACCGTATGGGCGGGTTTCCGCAGGCTGCGGCCTGACGGACACCAGGCGTTCGCCATGCCGTCCACCGATCCCGCCACCAGCGCCCGGATGCGGGCGCAGCGGCGGCGAGATACCGCTCCCGAATTGGGGTTGCGGCGGGAGCTGCACCGCCGCGGGGTCCGATACTTCGTGGACCGGGCCCCGATGAAGGGCATCAGGCGACGCGCCGATCTGGTGTTTCCACGCCGCAAGGTGGCGGTGTACGTGGACGGCTGTTTCTGGCACAGCTGCCCGAAGCACGCCACCTTCCCGAAGAACAACGCCCAGTGGTGGGCCGACAAACTCGCGGGGAATGTCACCCGCGACCGAGATACCGACGCTCGCCTCATCGAGTCCGGCTGGACGGTGGTGCGCATCTGGGAGCACGAGAACCCCATCGAGGCCGCCGACCGTGTGCAAGAGGCTTTGGGCACCGTCGAACTGCCCTGAACCGCTCGATGCGAAATTTTGCACCCTCGGGGGTATGGCTGCCCGGGAAAGTTCGGTGCAGGATGGGGTCATCGGAAAAATCCCACGCCTTACTCCCGGAGGAGCATCATGATCCGCCAGTTCTTCGCGGCGGCCTCCATTGCGCTCGCAGCGGCTGCCGTACCTTTGCTCGGTGTCGGTCCGTTCGCGGCGGCCGCACCGGGCGACACCTACATCAGCAATCCCGTGACCGACCCGGCGGATCAGGCGTTCTGTGACGATCAGGCAGCACTCGCCAACAACCTGTCGGCCAAGGGCGACTACGCGCGCGCCGACGGGGTCGCCTCTTCGGCGAACATGAGCGGTTGCCGCATCTTCACATTCCAGGCCTCGTAGTCGCCGCACGTTGCCGGTTCGGCAACAGAACTTTCCTCTTGCGCCGGGTGCCCGCACAGTGGAGCCATGACGCACGTACATGAGCACGACCCCAGCGACTTCTACAGCCAAGAGTTCTGGGACGAGCGGTACAGCTCGACCGGCGCGGTGTGGAGCGGGAACCCCAACCAGCGCCTGGTGGAACAGACAGCGACGCTGACCCCGGGCCGCGCTCTGGACGTCGGCTGCGGCGAGGGGGCGGACGTCATCTGGCTGGCCTCGAACGGCTGGGACGCCACCGGAGTCGACGTGTCGACGGTGGCGCTCGAGCGCGCCGCCGCACGGGCAGCAGCGGCCGGCGCTGCGATCGCAGACAACACCACTTGGCAGCAGGTCGACATTCGATCGTGGGAGCCGCCCACCGAACAGTTCGATCTGGTATCCGCGCAGTTCATGCAACTGCCGGAGCCGGCGCGCGGCGAGCTGCACCGTCGCCTGGCCGCGGCCGTGCGGCCGGGCGGGCACCTGCTGATCGTGGGTCATCACCCCACCGATATGCACGCCTCGGTGGGCAGGCCCGATGTGCCGGACATCATGTTCACCGCCGAACAGGTGGCCGCCGTACTCGACCCCGAGAACTGGGAGATTCTCGTGTGCGCGGCCCCGACGCGCGAGATCATCGACCCGGACGGAAACCTCGTCACCATCAAGGACGCGGTCCTGCACGCGGTCCGGCGTCACTGACCACCGTGCCTCTACGGTGGGGCAATACGTAGCTCCCTTGCCCGGAACGAGGAACGATGGCCGATCTGTTCGTCAATGGGGCGGATGGCTCGGCCATCGTCTGCTGTTCGGTGTGCCGACTCTGTTGTTGCACACCGTAGGTCGCACTATCTGCCCGGCGATCCCGACTACGATCGTATGTGGGCCACCATGAACGCCGCTACAGCGACTGCCAAAAGAAGATGAAGCGCCCGTACCCGTTGTGGCTCTGACTCCCTCGCGCTGATCAGGTTATGGGACAACCAATTCGGATCCCAGATATTTATCCGCCGAACTCGTGGACGTGCTCCGCTGCCCACCGGGTGAAGGTGGTGGCCGGTCGGCCGACGATGTCCTCGAATACAGAATTGGCCTGCTGGGGATGATCGACGAGGGTCGCCATGCCTTCGAGATACCACCGCGCGTACTCACCCATCGCGGGGGTGAGGACTTCGACCCCCTCCTCGAACGAGACCTGCCGGTACTCGATGTTGCGGCCGAGGGCCGCACCCAGCCGGCGAACCAGCTCCGCACGAAGCAACGTCTCCGGCCCCGTCAGCTCGTACGACTTGCCGATGTGTCCGTCCTCGAGCAGCGTCACCGCCGCCACCTCGGCAATGTCGTCCATGGCGATGGGGGCATTGCCTGCCGTCGGGAACGGCTCGCGAACCACCCCGGCGTCCTTGATCTGCGGCGCGAGTATTCCTGCGTTTTCCATGAATTCGCCGGGCCACAGATGGGTCCACGGTATGCCGGACGCCTCGACCGCCCGCGCCACGTCACCCCAGTGTCCGTCGTGCGGACCGGACAGGTCGACGAGGTGACGGACTCCTGCACGCGTTGCCACGGCGAGCACATCCTCGACCGTGTCGGGCGTCGGTGCCAGATACATGGACTCGACGCCATCGAATGCGGCCGGAAGGGTGTCGAGCCTACGGAGATAGCCGTGCACGACCTCGACTCCCGCGGGCAGGTGCGCCTTCTCTGGATGGTTGGTGAGTGCCCGGACATCGGTCGCACCCCGCGCGAGAAGATGATCGACGAGCATCCTGCCGATATTCCCGGTAGCCCCGGTCACCAGAATCGTCACGGCACCACCGTACGCGCCGGCGAACGTGGGTTCCGGAGATCTCGGTGTCGTGGTTGCGATCAGCTGGTGGGAGCCGGGGCGGACGTCGACGGCTGCGGCGCCCCCGGCGTAGTCGAGGGCGCAGACGTGGCACTGGGATCCTGCACGTCGGCGCGCAACCGGTAGACGTGATCGGGTGAGATGATCTCCGTAATGGCAGTAGCCAGCGCTGTACTCGGCTCGCTGCCCTCGTAGGGAACGTCGGTGTTGATCATGATCGCGAGCGTCATTTCCTTCTCCGGCAGATACACGCTGACCGTCTGGTAGCCGGGGATGCTGCCGTTGTGCCCGATCCAGCCGGCGATGTCGAAGATGCCCAGGCCGTATCCGACATCGGTCGACAGACCCGGCGCCGTTACCGTCTGCAGTCGCTGCTCCTGGGTTGCCGGTTGCAGCAGCGTTCCCGTGGCCAACGCGGGGGCCCAGATGTGCAGGTCCTCGAGCGTGGAGATCATGGCACCCGCGGCCCACCCCCAGGACGGGTTCCAGTCGGTGGCCGTTGTTTCCTTGCCGTCCGCCGTTTGCTCGGTGTAACCCTGCGGATGCGGTTCGGGGATGGCGTTCGAGTTCGGGAAGCTCGTGTCGGCCATCTCGAGCGGGTCGATGATCTTCTGCGTCACATAGTCGGCAAGCGACACTCCACTGACCTTTTCGACGACCAGTCCCAGCAACGTCGTGTTGGTGTTGGAGTACTCGAATCCCTGCCCCGGCCGGAAGGTCGCGGGCTGTGCGTATGCGTAGCCGAGCAGCTGCTGGGGAGTGAAGTTCGCTTTCGGGTCGGCGATCAGGGCCTTCTGGAAGTCCTCGTTGGCCGAGTAGTTGGCCAATCCGCTCTGCATCCGCGCCAGCTGGCGGATCGTTATTTGATCACCCAGGGGAACACCGTCGATATACTTCCCGATGGGGTCGTCGAGGCCGACCTTTCCCTCGTCGACCAACTGCAGCACGCCGGTGACGGTGAAAGTCTTTGTCACGCTGCCGATCCTGCTGTAGAAGTCGGTTTCCATCGGGGCGCCCGATGACTTGTCGGCAACACCGAACGCTTTCACGTAGTTGCCGTCCGCGCCCCATACTCCCACCATCACCCCGGGAATCGAGGCCCTCGCCATCGTATTCACGATGGCCTCGTCGAGACGCTGCGCGACAGCGGAATCGATCTGCGTGCCATCTCCGGCCGCCGACGTGCCCGCCTGCGTCGTCTGTGTCACCGACGTGGTCGATCCGGTGGAGGAGTCGTCCGAACACGCTGCCGTGGCGACCAGCAGCACAGCCGCTGCGGCCGCGACCAGCCCTCGCTTACGATTCACCTTGGTCACGACCCGAGCTGTCATCGTGCTGGTCCCCTCGTCGATGTGCCGATTGTCGGGAATTTACCCCGCCGCCACCGGGCGAATGTACCTTTCGACGCTTCCACCGCGCCGAAAGGTACATGCGTCCTATGTGCCGCGCTGTTCCGCGTACTCCGCCATCAATCGCTTCTCCTCCTCCCGGTGCGGATAGAAGAAGAACACCACCACAGCGCCCGCGCCCACCACCAGGATTGCGGCGAGGTACGCCTTGGTGTCCCCGTCGAGAAAGGCATTGCGCGCGGCAGCGATGATCTGGTCCGCGTATTGGGGATACCGTTCGGCCAGCACTTCTGCACTGGAATACGACTTCGTCAGCGCCGCTTGCGTTTCGGGCGTCACCTGACTCGCCTCAGGCGATTCCGCGATCGCCGACGACAGCGACTTGGCGTACCCGGCGGTGAGTACCGCGCCGAGGATCGACTGCATGATCGCACCGCCGAGGTCACGCTGAAGGTCGGAGGTGCCGGACGCCATCCCCGCCCGCGACACCGGCACCGATCCGGTGAGCGAACGCGACGCCGGTGTGCCCGCGAACCCGACTCCGATTCCGACGAACGCGTACGCCACCCCCACCTCGAGGTAATGAGCGTTCTCGTTCCACAACAGCAACGCGACGAGTAACCCGAGGACCACGAACAGGTATCCGAGCAGGAGAGTGAAGCGCGCACCACGCGATTCGACGAGTTTCGCCGAACGGGGCGCGACGATCACCATCGCGACCGCCGCCGGAATGATCGCAGATCCCGCAGCCAGCGTGGAGTAGCCGAGCACATTCTGCAGGAACTGCTGTCCGATGAACATGGCCCCCATCAGCGCACCGAACACGATCACCCCGCCCACGGCGGCGACCCAGAATGTGGGCCTCGCCGCCACGTGGAGGTCGAACAACGGGTGCGCCGCGCGGCGCTGCTGCAGGAAGAACGCCGCACCGGCCGCCAAGGCGATCACGCCCAGCCCGATGGCCGTCGCCCCGGCGCCGTCGACCGGCGCGAAGTTGATCGCGAGGATGAGTGCTGCAATGAAGACCACCGAAATGACACCGCCGAGGTTGTCGACCGGGTCGGTGGTCTCGTTGACGTGGGCGGGCACCCAGACGGCGGCGCAGACGAGAGCGAGACCGGCGAGGGGCAGCGTCACGAAAAATACCGAGCCCCAGTGGAAGTGCTCGAGGAGCGCACCCGACACGATCGGGCCGAGCGACGAGATCGCCCCGCCGAGAGCCGACCACAACGCGATGGCCTTGGTGCGCGGTGGACCCGACCACAGGGCAGTGATGATGGCCAGCGTGGTGGGGAAGGCGAGGCCCGCGGAGATCCCTCCGAGAACACGTGCGAGGAACAGTATTTCGACACTGCCCGCGAACCCGGCAATCGCCGACGCCGGCAATGACAGCGCCATTCCCAGCACCAGCATCTGCTTGCGCCCGTACCGATCGCCGAGCGCACCGAGATAGAGCACCGAGGCCGCCAGACCCAAGGAGTACGCCACCGCGACCAGGTTCAGCTGGGTTTGACTCGCATCGAAGGCGCGACCGATGTCGGGCAACGCGACATTGGCCACCGAAAGATTCAAGTTCGCTACGGCGGCAACGAGTATCAGCGTCGCCAGGATAAGCGTTGCCCGGGCCGGCGCCTGTGTCGATGCGGTTCTGGTCACCGGTCAGCTCCTCCGTTTGTCGTCGCTCGTCGCTGCACTGTCGGTCGCACCCGCAGCGACGAGCACCGACGCATTCGCCGCGGTCATGTCACCCGATTCGACGGCTACCCAGGTGACGGCCACGATCACGGGCAGTCCGGTGCCTGAGGCATCGAGTGAAGGCATACACCACCCCGTCTCTTCCGGCATTTCATCCAACAGCGCTGTCGACGAGCTTCGCAGAGGCCGGGCCTGCCGACATCACCCGTCGTGGATGATGCGCACCCTGCCGCCTGTCGCGAACATCGACATCAGAACATCCCCGGCACAGGGAGAGACATGACGAATACAGCTGCGGACGTCGGACCGGTCGCGTTCCTGTTCCTGACATTCCCTGGTGACCGCGCCGACCCCGCGGTGATCGAGTCGTTCCGAGAGCTCGTCGAGCAGGGCACCGTCACCATCCTCGACCTCGTCTTCCTCGCCAAGTCGGACGACGGGACGCTGCGACAGGTGGAGGTGGACGAAGAGCTCGACAATGTCGGTCTCGCCGCATTGTCCATCGAAGCCAAGGAGCTCATCAGCGACGAAGACCTCGATGTGGTCCGCGAATCACTCGAACCGGGCACGTCGGCGGTCGCCCTGGTGTACGAGCAGACGTGGGCGCGCAAGCTGGCCGCCGCTTCCCGTGAAGCCGGCGGCGAGGTGGCGCTCCATCTGCACATTCCCCGCGAAGTGGTCGAGACCGCGATCGCCGCGGCGACCTGACATCCCAGAGAACGGAGTACGCACATGGTGTTTCGAGGTCCACGTCGTGTGGGACGGCCCGGCCTGCTCGGTGTGGTGGCCAGGACCGCGGTGATCACCGGCACTGCACGGGCGACGTCCAACGCGATGAACCGCCGCGCAGCCAACAAGGATGCGGAGCAACAGGCTCGCGCCGACCAAGCTGCCCAGCAGGCGTACGCCGAACAGCAGGCGGCGCAGGCACCGCCACCGGCCCCCACCTCCGCGGGCGGCGACGACCTCGTGTCGCGTATTCAGGAACTCGCGCGCTTGAAGGACGCCGGCGTTCTCACCGACGAAGAGTTCGCCGCAGCGAAGGCGAAGCTTCTGGGCTCGTGAGCCCAGTCGCTACCGCGGCACGGGAATCTGCGGCGCTTCCGCCTCAGCGAACGCACGTCGGGTGTGCCTGACCAGTTCGCGAACTGCAGGACTCGCAGCGCTTTTCCACACCAGTGCCAGCACCGCCGGGATGTCGACGTCGTCGAGGACGAGCGCCGTCAGCCCATCGAAGGCGGCGGTCATCGATTCGCTGAGGATCGCGACCCCGAGTCCGCGGAGCGCGAGATCCGCGACCGTGTCCGGGGCACTGGCCTGCAAGGCGATACCGGGCCGGATATCCGACGCGGCACACGCCTGGTCGAACACGGTCCGGATTCCTGTTCCGGCGGGCATACATACGATCGCATGGTCGCAGAGTTCGGCCAGTGCCACGCTGGTTCGACCCGCGAGTGGGTGATTCGGCGGTACGGCCGCCACCAACCGTTCGCGAATGATCGGAAACGCCTCGAGCCCGTCGGGCGGTGCGGTGGCCGTGCCGACGAGTGCCAGGTCGATGTCGCCGCCACGGACTCGGTCGACGAGCTGATCGGAGCTCTCTTCGAGAAGGGTGATCTCGACGCCGGGATGCGCGTCGTGGAACGTCGCCAACGCATCGAACAGACCGGTGACGGTACACGCGGTGACCATGCCGACCACCAGGCGTCCACGGACCAGCTGGTTCACGGCGTCGACGGCGTCGCGCACCGCGGCGGCGGCGGCCAGTGCCTCCCTGGCATGAACGAGCGCGGCCTCTCCCGCCGCCGTCAACGTGGCCGTCCGAGTCGAGCGGTCGATGAGCGTGGCCCCGAGGTCGTGCTCGAGTTGGCGAATCTGCGCGCTGATTCCCGACTGGCTGATGTGCACACGCAACGCGGCCCGGGTGAAGTTGGCCTCTTCTGCCACGGCGACGAAGTACTCGAGCTGACGCAGTTCCATAAGCTCTGATTCTAGAAGTGAGCAGAACTATCTGTTGGACTTCCGCTCCTTCGGGTACGACGCTGGGTTTACTCGAACGATTCGAACGAGAGGACTGCTGTGTACGAGAAGGCCATGAAACCCGAGGACCTGACCCGCCTCTTCGTCGAGCGGAGCAATGCCGGCGACGCAGCCGGAGTCGCGGCACTGTACGAAGAGAACGCTGTTATGGCCTACCCGCCCGGAAGTCGGACCGTCGGCCGCGAGGCGATCCGGCAGTTGTGGGAATCCGTCCTCGCCCATGCGCCGCACTTCGAGCCGGAAACTCCCCTCCCCACGCTCGTCAGCGAGGACATCGCTCTCACCGCCACCCCGCCGAAGGACGGTTCGGGGGCGCGCGCCCAGGTGGTGCGTCGCCAGCCCGACGGGTCGTGGCTTCGCCTGCTCGACCAGCCGGAGTTCGTGCCGCCGACCACCTGACGCCGCCTCCAGTCCGACCGCAGACACGAGAAACCCCCTCACCACTGTGGTGAGGGGGTTTCTGTTGTGCGCCCGAAGGGATTCGAACCCCTAACCTCTTGATCCGTAGTCAAGTGCTCTATCCGTTGAGCTACGGGCGCAAGTCTTCAGTTATATCTGCACCGGCCAACTAGCACCGGCGTGGCGGAGGCGAGAGGATTTGAACCTCCGGTCCCTCGTAAAAGGGACAACTCATTAGCAGTGAGTCCCATTCGGCCGCTCTGGCACGCCTCCCTGGGGTGGTTCCGATCCCTTCGGACCGCCGGAGCGAAAGATTACACACCTTTCCACGACAAGACAAAACGGCTGGTCAGAGCGGCGGGCGGGCTATCTCAGGTTGCTGTCGAACCAGTCGAAGATTCTGCGCTGAGCGTCGACGATGTTCTCGACGCCGGGGGCGTCGTCCGGCTCGTCAGGCACCTGGAGTGGTTCGTCCGCCCGGTGCGCCAGTCCGGCGTAGCTGACGACGAGGGCCGCGACCGATGCCTTTCCCGTCGCATCCCGCAGCTGCTCGACGTGCTCCGGCGGGGTGGACGGATCGTCCTCGCCGTACAGACCGAGCCACGGAGCCTGCAGCAACGGCGCCGCGTCGATCAGGGCGGGGGCATCGTCGGACAACGGCTCGACGATTCCGCGAGCGGAGACGCTGACAGCGGCTCCGATCGGCCGGTTGGTGGCGACGAGCAGCGCGGCGGTTCCGGCGTCGTCGAAACCGAGAACCCCGACACAATCGGAGAGGACGCCGCGGCTCGTCAGCCAGTGCACGGTGGCGTCGAAGTCCGCGAACAGCGACTCGCCGAAGACCTCGGTTGCGTTGTGCGCGGGACGACCGTGGAAGAGGTGCGGGGCCGCCGCCACCCACCCTTCCTCGGCCAGTGAGCGCATCAACTCGAGGAGCGGCTCGCTGAACACACGCGACTCGTGCAGCACCACAATCGCGCCACGTGCGGGGCCGTCCGGCTCTGCCACGGTGAGTGGAACCCGCGCCTGCGGATCGGCCGGTGCGCCGCCGACCGCCTGCAGGACCGCGGTGTCCCTGAAGATTCCCGACATGTCCCCACCTTGGCACGGACTGGCCGTCGACGCACCGGATCGGAGGCGCATAATCGCCTGGTGACTCCGCGAACAAGGGCAGACCTCGACACGATTCCGGCCTACGTACCCGGCAAGAACTTTCCGGGTGCGATCAAGCTGGCGAGCAACGAGACCACTCTCGGTCCGCTGCCGAGTGTCCGGGACGCCATCGCGGCAGCAGCGGGCAACGCCAACAGGTATCCGGACAACGGTCACGTGGCCTTGATCGAGGCGCTGGCAGGCCACCTCGGCGTCCCCACCGACAACATCGCCGCAGGCAATGGTTCGGTCAGCCTGTGCCAGGAACTCGTTCAGGTCACCTGCCAGGATGGTGACGAGGTGATCTTCGCGTGGCGCTCCTTCGAGGCGTACCCCGTGGTGACCCAGGTAGCCGGCGCCGTTCCCGTGACGGTTCCACTGACCGCCGACTTCGGCCACGACCTCGACGCCATGGCGGCCGCCGTGACAGACCGCACGCGCCTGATCTTCGTCTGCAACCCGAACAACCCGACGGGTAACGCCCTGACGAAGGCCGAGCTCGAACGGTTCCTCGACGCCGTACCCGATCGTGTCGTCGTGGCACTCGACGAGGCCTACTTCGAGTACAACAGATCCGACGCAGACGGCATCGAGCTGTTTCGTGGACGCCCCAACGTCGTCGTGCTGCGCACCTTCTCGAAGGCCTACGGGCTGGCGGGTCTCCGCGTGGGTTACGCCGTGGCCGATCCGACGATCGTCACCGCGCTCGGCAAGGTGCACATCGCTTTCGCCGTCAACACCGTCGCGCAGGCCGCCGCCATCGCATCGTTGGCCGCCGCCGACGAATTGCTCGCCCGCACCGACAGCGTCGTCGCCGAACGAAACCGCGTCCGCGACGCCCTCCTCGACGCCGGATACGACGTGCCGGAGTCTGCGGCCAACTTCGTCTATCTTCCGCTGGGAACCGAATCCCGACCGTTCGGCGCTGCCAGCGCAGAAGCGGGTGTTCTGCTTCGGCCTTACGGCGACGACGGGGTGCGGATCACTATCGGCGACCCGCACGAGAACGACGCATTCCTTACCTTTGCGACGAGCGCAGAGGCCCGCTCGATCGCAAAGGTCGGTGTTCGCGCGTAAGTCCTGAGATGTAAACGTTACGTGCAGGTATAGCTCCCGTGATGCTCCCTTGGCAGACTCAGTGCGGTTTGCCGAAGGGAGCCACCCACAATGCGCCATCGCGTCGCGGCCCGGAGTGCTGTTGTGGCCGCCGCGGTGTCGTTGGCACTCGCCACCTCCGTGACCGTCGGCCTTCCCGACGTGCAGGCGCAGGAGCCGCCGGTGTCGTTGCGGTTCCTCGCCTTCAACGACTTGCACGGCAGTCTCACACCTCCCCTCGGCGTTCGTAGCGAGGTGAAGCAGGCGGACGGATCACGGGTGCCCGCGGGCGGTGCCGCGTATCTCGCGGCATACGTCGATCAACTCCGTGGTCAATCCCCGCACTCGTTGCTGTACTCGGTGGGCGACAACTGGGGATCGTCAGCTCTCGAATCAGCTGCTTTTCACGACGAGCCGACGGTGCAACTGCTCAACCGGATGGGCGTCGACGCCTCCGCCATCGGCAATCACGAACTCGACGAGGGGTACGCCGAGTTCCTGCGACTCCAGCGCGGCGGCTGTCACCCCGTGGACGGTTGCCGTTTCGACGACACGTTCGAGGGCTCCGATTTCCCGCTGTTGGCTGCGAACCTGCAGTTCGAGGACGGCGCACCCGCGACGTTGCCCTTCGCGGTGAACTACGTCGAGGGCATCCCGGTAGGGGTGATCGCGACGATGCCCGCCGATACCGCACACATGGTGACGTCGGGCGGTGCGGACGGGCTGCGGTTCACGGACGAGCTCGCGGCCGTGAACCGGACGGCAGATCTACTCGACTTCTTCGGGGTGCGGGCCGTCGCCCTCCTCATGCACCGAGAGACCGAAGTCGACCAGGACAATCGGCCGGACGAGTGCGACGTGGAATCCCGCCGCACCCACGACGTGGCCTTGCGCGCCTCCCCGAAGGTGGACGTCATCTTCACGGCCGACGGGCACCAGCAGTACAACTGCACCTTTCCCGACCCGGCCGGAAACCCGCGGGTGCTGATGCAGGGCGCCTCGCACGGCCGGATCGTCTCGGTGGTCGATGTGGCGATCGATCGCACCACCCGCGACCTCCTGCGGGAACGCACGTCCTCGTTCAATCAGGTCGTCACGCACGACATACCTCCCGACCCCGACACTCGGTTGCTTGTCGACCGAGCGGGAGAACGGGCGGGCGAGGTCAGCCGAACGTGGGTGGCGTCACTGCAGCACGACCTCACCCGGGAGACGACGGACAGCGGCGAGTCTGCGCTGGGCAACGCTGTGGCCGATGCCCAGCTGGCCGCCGGAACAGTGTTCGGCGCTCAGGTTGCACTTACCAATCCCGGCGGTCTCCGCGCAGACCTGGTCGGAGACGCCGTCACCTATGGTCAGGTGTATGCCGTCCAGCCCTTCGGGAACTCGCTCGAGGTTCTGACGCTTCCGGGCGCCACCCTCCGCAGCGTGCTCGAGCAACAGTTCCAGCCCCGCGGGGATGGCAGCGTCACCGAGCGAATCCTGTCGCCGTCGAGTTCGCTGACGTACACGATGGATCGGTCGGCGACTGTCGGCAACCGCATCTCGGATATCCGCGTGAACGGAGAACCGGTGTCGCCGGAGGGTGTCTACCGTGTCGCGGTCAACAAGTTCCTCGCCGACGGCGGGGACGGGTTCGATGCCTTCCGCACCCACACGGAGGCTGTCCACGCGGGTTGCGATCTCGACGCCTTGATCACCTACCTCGGCGCGGGCTCGCCCGTGTCACCTCCGAGAACCGATCGGATCGCGGTGGTCGGCCGGCCCTGATCAGATGCCGAGCGCGCCCCTGAGCACCGGCCACGACGTGCGGAGCTCGTCCTGCCAGTACGGCCACGAATGCGTGCCCGAGTTGCGGTAGACGAAGGTGGCGGGAATGGCGAGGGCGTTCAGCCGCTGCTGGAACGTCCGCGTGCAGAGGTTCGCCGCCGCCTCGAGGGGCCCGCCGACCGCGATGGTCGAGGCCAGGTCTCCCCCCGTCGCCATCTCGTACGGTCCGGGAAGGCCGTTACCCGTCGAGATGTAGACCTGCTTGCCGCGCAGGGCTTCGGCATTGACCGTCGGGTCGTGGGCCGCCCAGGCCGGGTCGAAGTCCGGTCCCCACATGTTGGCCGGGTTACCGCCCTTGAAAGCGACCGTGCCGCGGACCGAATCACGTGAAGTGGGCTGAGTGTTGTCGAGGCAGCCGCTGTAGGCGGCGAGGCCACGGTAGAGGTGCGGGTGGCGGGTCATGAGGTTGGCCGCACCCATGGCACCCATGGACACGCCGGCAACTGCGTTGGTTCCGTTTCCGCTGAACTGGGCATCGATGATCGGTGGCAGTTCGTCGGCGAGGAAGGTTTCCCACTTGTTGACGCCGAGGGTGGGGTCCGGCAAATGCCAGTCGGTGTAGTAGCTCGCGGTGCCGCCCACGGGCAGGACCACGTTCACCTTCTTGTCGGCGAAGAACTGGACCACGTCCGTCTTCTGCGTCCAGGTACTTTCCCGGAAGTCGGACTCGGCGCCTGCGCTCACCCCGTCGAGCAGATACAGCGACGGGCGCGCAGCGCCACCGGCCGGATGCAGCACCTGCACCTGAACCACCCGGTTCATGGCGGGCGAGTTCACGAAGATCGCACTGCGGGTAGGGGTGATCTTCACAATTTTGTCGACACTGGCAGCACTGCTCGCCCGGGGGGCCGCCGGAGAAGGCGTCGGATCGGCCGTAGCAGTGAACGCCGGCCCAGACAGGGTCAGTGACACTGCCACTCCGACAGCAGCGAATGCTAGGCGACGCATAAAGAAATCCCTCTTCCCGGACCGTGTGAATCCCGATTGCACAGTACAAAGTGCGGCCGGTCAAGCAGAGCTTAAAGGTTTTGTGATTGCTGTGTGATTCGGGTGCGTGCGCTTGTGGCCAGACCGATATGAGAGCGAGGGGAACCGATTGCGGGATCGCTGCGTCCAACCTCGTGAGCAGGCACTGACGCCGAGCTGACCGCATGGGGGAGGAACTTGATGGTCGACCAGGCCGCACGCCACGAACTGCGTGCCCGCAACGAAGAATTGCGTCACCAGATCGATTCGATGCTGGACGCCGTGCGACGGCAGGCAGACAGCCTGGCCCGTGCCAAGTCCGAGGTCGAGCGCATGAGGGGCTCGGGTACCTCGGGCAACGGACTGGTCCGGGTCTGCGTCGATGCCGGCGGAAACGTGACGGCGGTCGAACTGTCGCCGGACGCGTTCAAGCGCACCAGCCCCGAGGCGCTGGCGTCCGCGACGGCAGAAGCGGCACGTCTGGCCTTGGCGGACGTGCGCGAGCGAACCGCCCAGGTCCTGGCACCCGTATTCGACGCCCGCGCCGACCTGCCTGCCCTCTCAGAGCTGATTCCGGATGCTCCGGGCCCGGGTGACCCGCCGCCTTCCGCCGACGAACCCGGATGGAATGCCTCGATCCTGCGCGGAGCGGACCGATGAGTCGAGCACTGTGGGTCGACCCTCACCATCTCCGGACCGTGGCGCCACAATTCGATGCGCTCGCGGACACAGCCGACGCCCTGCTGACCGAGCTGACGAGCACGCTCGACGCCGAAAGAACTGCGTGGGGCTCCGACGAGGGTGGGACGGCATTCGCCCGGCACTACGTTCCCGGGGCGGAGTCAGCGGTCCACGCCGCCTTGTCTCTCGTCGCGCTATTCTCCGCGATCGGTGACGGGATGCGAGCGACGGCCGAATCCTTCGAAGCAACGGATACGCGGTTCTCCCGGCGACTGGGCGAGGCTTTCTGATGGGCATCGAACTTCCCGAGGTCGTGAAGCCGGTGGCCTGGCTGGCGTCCGGTTCCAGTTGGCCCGCGGCCGACGAGACGTCACTGCGCCGACTCGCCGACGCCTGGGGCACAGTCTCCACGGGGCTGAAGAACCTCACGGCGGACGGTGACGCCGCACTGCGCGACGCGTTGTCCGCCGTCGAAGGCGACGTCGCCACTGCCATGTCGCTGCACTGGCAGAAGTACGGCGGAGACGCCGGCGCCCTCCACGACCTCGCGGCACTGTGCGAGAACCTGTCCGCGATGTGCGAGTCGACGGCGACCGAGGTCGAATACGCGAAATTGTCGATCATCGCGGCACTGGCCATATTGCTCGCGGAGCTCGTGGCGATGGCCGCCGCAGCGGTTCCGACACTCGGCGTGAGCGCTGCAGGTGCAATGGCGGCGGAAGCAGCAACGCAGGTCACCATCCGCATGATCATTCGGGATCTGATCATTGCGGTTCTCGAACAAGCCGCAGTCGCTGCAGCACAGAGCGTCGCGCTCGACGGCGGAATCCAGGCACTGCAGATCGTGACCGGTGGCCGCAACGGATTCGACGTCGGCATGCTCACGAACTCACTGATCAGGGGAGCCACCGACGGCGCCACCAGCGCACTGTTCGGCGAGTTCGGAATCGAGGCGCACGAGCCCGCGTCCGATCGGTGATCCGGTCGACTCGCGGCGACATCTGCACCGTGTGACCCATTGCACAACGCGTTAGCCGCGACTAACGTATTGGACGTGCTCGACCAGTTGGAAGTTGCAGCCGAGCCAACCCGGAGACGCTTGATGCATCTGCTGACATCTGGGGAACAGACCGTCAACACGCTTGCGGCGCACTTTTCCGCGAGCCGGTCGGCCATTTCTCAACATCTTCGGGTGCTCATGGACGCGGGGCTGGTGACCGCACGTAAAGACGGACGTTTCAGGTACTACCGGCTCGATCCACAGGGCCTTGCCCAACTCCGCACGCTGTTCGATTCGTTCTGGATCGACGAACTCGACCGGCTCGTCGCGGACGCCACCGAGGAAGCAGCTTCCAAAGGAGACCGCTGATGCCATTCGACAAAACCGTTGTCGTTCCGCTCGACCCGGACGCCACCTTCGCACTCGTCACCGAGCCCGAACGGTTACGCAGGTGGCAGACGGTCGCAGCGCGGATCGATCTCCGAACGGGCGGCGGATACCGCTGGACCGTCGTGCCCGGACACTCGGCCGCGGGAACATTCAAGGAGGTTGACCCCGGTCGGCGAATTGTCTTCACGTGGGGTTGGGAAGAGAGCGAAGACCTTCCGCCCGGCACCTCGACCGTCACCGTGACCCTCACTCCTACCGCAGGCGGAACCGAGGTGCGACTGGTTCACGAAGGGTTGAGCGACGAACAGGCAGCCCGCCACGCCGAGGGCTGGACCCACTACCTCGATCGCCTCGCCGCAGCCGCCGTCGTGGGCGACGCCGGACCCGACGAATGGGCGGCGCTCCCGCAGCCTCTCGACGAATTGTCGAGCGCAGAGGCAACTCTGGCGGTCGTGCAGCGGGCGCTACGCGATCTCACTGCCGACGACATGTCCGCCCAGACGGTGTGCACCGAGTTCACCGTCGCGCAGCTCGCCGACCACCTCGCCGGATCGATCACGACCATCGGCTCGGCCGCCGGTCCGAAGATCGACGACGAACCGGGAAAACCGGTAGAAACCAGGATCGCCGACGAAGCCCAACAGGCATTGGAAGCGTGGCGGCGCCGCGGACTGGACGGGACCGTGATCATCGGGGGAAACACCGTCCCGGCACCTATCGCCGTAGGAATATTGTCCATCGAATTCTTGGTGCACGCCTGGGATTTCGCAGCAGCCGTCGACCGGAATGTCAATGTCGACCCTGCACTGTCCGAGTACGTACTCGGACTGGCACACACCATCATCCGGCCGGAAGCCCGGGGTGCCGTCGGATTCGCCGACCCGGTACCTGCCGAACACACCGCCGACCCCTTCGAGCGTTTGATCGCCTTCACCGGTCGCCCACTCCCGACGGCCTGATCTCCTCACCGAAAGGAACCGCCATGCCGATCAAAACGAAATACCCTCAGGGAACACCGAGCTGGGTAGATCTCCAGACCAGCGATCAGGACGCGGCCAAGAAGTTCTACGCGGAACTGCTCGGCTGGAAATACGACGACCGGCCGATGCCCGACGGCCCTGTCTACTCGATGGCGACCGTGCGCGGTGAGAACGTCGCCGCCATTGCGCCACTACAACCCGACGCGGCCCAGGCCGGGGCGCCGGCGAATTGGAACACCTACATCGCAGTCGACGACGTCGACGAGACGGTCGCGAAGGTCCCCGGCGCCGGCGGCCAGGTCGCGATGCCGGCGTTCGACGTGGGGGAAGCCGGCCGCATGACCTTCGTCACCGACCCGACCGGGGCGAGCGTCGGGCTGTGGCAAGCAAAGCAGCACATCGGTGCCGGCCTCGTCGGAGACCCGGGGGCCTGCCTCTGGAACGAACTGAACACCACCGACGTCGACACGGCGGTCCGCTTCTACAACAGCATCCTCGGGACCACCACCACCCAGATGTCCATGGGACCCGACTACACCTACACCCTGTTCCAGGTCGGTGACGAGCAGGTCGGCGGCGCCGGTGCACCGCTCCATCCGAATACGCCGAACCATTGGCGCGTGTATTTCGCAGTGAAGGACGTCGACGCCAGCGCTGCAAAAGTGGTCGAACTCGGCGGCGCGATCGTCGAAGAGGCCATGGACATTCCGACGGTCGGACGGATGGCCGGAGTCGCCGACCCCCAGGGCGCCGTCTTCAGCATCATGACCCCCGAAGAGCGCCCGGAACAGTAGATCCGGGCGCTGCGAAAGGACTGTCCATGGAGATGCCGAAGCCAACCGAAGCGGACAAGGAATTCTTCCGGTCACTGATTCCCGACCGACCCGGTGTCCAAGTGAAGCCGATGTTCGGCAACCTCGGCGCCTTCGTCAACGGCAACATGTTCGCGGGACTTCTCGGACCGAGCGTCGGGGTCCGGCTCCTCAGCGAGCAGGCGAACGACGAGCTGTCGTCTGCGGACGGCGTCGGCCCGTTCGGACCCGGAGAAAAGCCGATGCGCGAATACCTCGCCCTGCCGGACCACTGGCGCGACACCCCCGATCAGGCCAGGCGGTGGCTCGAACGCGCGCTCGCGGAGGTAGCGGAACTGCCGCCGAAGGCGCCCAAAGCGCGGAAGACTGCACGCCCCCGCGGGTAGAGGAATGAGAGGCGGCCCCGAGCCGGCACGTGTGGTGCCGGGCCGGGGCCGCTTCATCTGCGGAAGCGGAGGGATTTGAACCCCCGGTGGGTTTAACGCCACGCTCGCTTTCAAGGCGAGTGCATTCGGCCGCTCTGCCACGCTTCCGTGCGCGATCCTATCGGTAACGATGTCGGCGGTTGCAACCGGTCAGCGGTCGCCGATGGCTTTGTCTACCCGCTCGAACACCTCGGCGAGTACTTTGAGCTGCGATTTGGTGAGCTGGTCGACGAGGTTGCGCCGGACCCCGGCTACGTGGGTGGGTGCCGCCTCGGCCAGTCGCGCCCGACCCTCGTCTGTGATGACGGCGAGAACACCCCGGCCGTCCTCCAGGCAGGTGTCCCGGGTGACCATGCCTTGCGCCTCCATGCGCCGGATCTGATGCGTGAGCCGACTGCGCGAGGACAGCACCCCGTCGGCGAGATCGGACATCCGTAGCGATCCGTCGGGCGATTCGGACAGCAGCACGAGAATTCGGTAGTCGGCGAGCGACAGATCGTGCTTTTCCTGCAGATCCCTGTTGAGGACGTCCATGAGCCGCTGGTTGCCGTCCATATAGCCGCGCCATGCGCGCATCTCGGCCGGGGTCAACCAATTGGTCTCGACTTCGGCGTCGGAGGTTTCTGCTGTCACAGGTTCATATTCTAGTAGCGTGACGTTACTTTCCAGTAGCGTCGGGTCCCAATCCCTCGATGTGACAAGCGGGATCGCTCGCAGGGACCGTGCGTCGCCTCGATTCGCTAACGTCGTCCTTCATGTATGCGATCACGATCGATCAGCCGGGTGGTCCGGAAGTCATGCGATGGGCGGAGCAGCCCGATCCCGAACTGCTACCCGGCCACGTTCTCATCGATGTGGCGGCTACCGCCGTCAACCGCGCAGATCTCACCCAGCGCCAGGGGTTCTACCCGCCGCCGCCCGGTGCCAGCGACATTCTCGGCCTCGAATGTTCCGGCATCGTCGCTGAGGTCGGCGACGGCGTCTCGGAGTGGTCCGTCGGCGACCACGTGTGCGCCCTGCTCGCGGGCGGTGGTTACGCCGAACGGGTGGCCGTCCCCGCGACCCAGCTACTACCGGTGCCGAAGGGCGTCGATCTCCTCGTCGCCGCTTCCCTACCCGAGGTTGCCTGCACGGTGTGGTCGAACGTGGTGATGCGGGCCGGGTTGTCGCGCGGTGACGTCCTGCTGGTGCACGGCGGTGGCGGCGGCATCGGCACCCATGCCATCCAGGTGGGTGTCGCGTTGGGCGCGCGGGTGGCCGTCACGGCGGGATCCGAGGCAAAACTGGAACGCTGCCGCGAGCTGGGTGCCGACATCCTCGTCAACTACCGCGAAGCCGACTTCGCCGAAGAGGTGAAGAAGGCGACGGACGGACACGGCGCCGATGTGATTCTCGACAACATGGGCGGCTCGTATCTCGGCCGCAACATCGACGCGCTGGCGTCGGACGGACGGCTCGTCCTCATCGGCTTCCAGGGCGGACGCAAAGGCGAGCTCGATCTCACCCGACTGTTCGCGAAGCGCGGCAACATCACTGCCACCGGACTACGCGGCCGTCCGGAGAACGGCCGCGAGAGCAAGGCGGAAATCGTCGCCGACGTCCGAAACCGCCTGTGGCCACTGATCACCGAGGGCGCGATACAACCCGTGGTGTCGGCCGAACTGCCGATCACCGAGGCGCCGCGCGGCCACGAGCTGCTCGACTCGCCGGAGACCGTCGGCAAAGTGATTCTCACCATTCCGCGGCACTGACGCCCTCGCGCCGCCTCCCGCTGACCGAGTACCCCATCGGGTCAGCGGCGGGGCGGTGCAAGGGCAGGGCGTACGTCAGCCCAGCGAAGCGAGTTCGCCGACGAGCTGATCGATCTCGTACCGCGTGGTGTACGGGGCGAGGCCGATGGTGACCGCGCCGCCTTCGTCGTTGACGCCGAGGGCGTCGAGGAGTCGGGATCCACCGTGGACGCCGCTGACTGTGGCGATGCGTTTGTCGGCGAGGTGGGACGCCACCTTGTCGGCGGAGACTCCGGCGACGGTGAAGCTGAGGGTGGGTACCCGGCTGGGTGACCGGCCGATGACCATGATCTGCGGGAGTCTCTTGAGCGACGACATGAGGTGGTCGAAGAGGGTGTCCTGGTAGTTCTGCAACGAGCTGATGGACGTCTCGAGCTTTTCCCGGCGTGATCCCGTGGCGGATTCGTCGAGTCCGGCGAGGAAGTCGATCGAGGTGGTGAGCCCGGCGAGCAGGGCGAACTGGTGTCCCCCGACCTCGAGTCGTTCGACGCCGCGCGCATAGGGGTTGAGCGAGACGGCGGGGATGCGGTCGAGGAGGGTGGGGTCGCGGAAGACGAGGGCGCCGACCTGCGGCCCACCCCAGGAGGTGGCTCCGACAGCGACGACGTCGGCTCCGAGTTCGTTGATGTCGACGTGGGCGTAGGGAGCGGCGCCGATGGCATCGACGACCATCAGGCCGCCCACCTCGTGGACGCGATCTGCGGCGACTCGGACGTCGGGCGCGGAGCCGACGATCGGGGATGCCGCGGTGAGGGCGACGAGCCGCGTTGTGGTGGTGATGAGGTCTTGGAACTGCCAGCTGGGGAGTTCGCAGGTCTCGATCTCGACCTCGGCCCAGCGCACCTGGGCGCCGTAGCGGCCGGCCACGCGGAGCCAGGGCGCCACGTTCGCTTCTTCGTCGAGACGGGAGAGAACCAGCCCGGTTCCGAGTCCGAGTCGTGTGCTCAACGACTCGGCCAGCCAGGCGAGCAGGACGGCGCGGTCGGGCCCGAGGACCACCCCGGCAGGATCACCACCGACCAGGTCGGCGACGGCGGCGCGGGCGGCATCGAGCACTGCAGCGCTCCGCCGGCTGGACACGTGACGGCCGGTCGACGAGGAGGCGGACGCCCGGAACGCCGTCGAAACGGTGCGCGACACCGCGTCGGGGATCTGCATGCCGGCCTGAGGATCGAGATGGATCCAACCGTCGCCGAGTGACGGGATCAGTCCCCGTACGCGGGCAACGTCGTAAGCCATGCCCGACACTCTAAGACCCTGAGTCAATACGGTCGAAGCCAGCCGCCTCTTGTTGTGGTGTGCAACAAACCCTGAATGTGGAGAAATCGGACGCACCCGCGCATGCCCGAGCGTGAACAGACAAGATGGAGTCATGACGAACTCGGAGAATGAACACGTCCTCGTGATCGGCCCCGACGGTCAGCCTGTGGCCGTACCCGTCGAAGAGGCCGCGAAGCGATCCGCCGACGCCGACGCCGGCGCCGAAGACAACGCGAAACCGGAGTCGGTGGCCGACATGGTCGAGCAGCCCGCCAAGGTCATGCGGATCGGGACGATGATCAAGCAGCTCCTCGAGGAGGTGCGGGCGGCACCTCTCGACGACGCCAGCCGCACCCGGCTCAAAGACATCCACAAGTCGTCGATCAGCGAGCTCGAGCAGGGGCTCGCCCCCGAGTTGCGCGACGAGCTCGAGCGCCTCACGTTGCCCTTCACCGACGACACCGTCCCGTCCGACGCGGAGCTCCGCATTGCGCAGGCCCAGCTGGTCGGCTGGCTGGAGGGCTTGTTCCACGGAATCCAGACCGCGCTCTTCGCCCAGCAGATGGCCGCACGCTCGCAGCTGGAGATGATGCGTCAAGGCGCCCTCCCACCGGGCATCAGCATCGGCAACCCGCACCCGCCGCAGAACCACGGCGAGGGACACCAATCGAGCGGTACCGGCCAGTACCTGTAGCAACGGGCGGCGCAGCGTGGAAGTCGACTCCCGGTAGGCTCGGTGCCCGTGTCAGCATCCGCTATCGAATCCGAGGCCGCAGGCGTTCCGCACCCGGTGTCCGACTCGCAGACCTTCCGTCGTGCGTTCAAGGACCTCCGGGACGGCTTCGCTCAGCGAGAGCTGTGGCTGAGCCTCGGCTGGCAGGACATCAAGCAGCGGTACCGCCGGTCGGTGATCGGCCCGTTCTGGATCACGATCGCCACCGGCGTGCAGGCTGCGGCCATCGGAATTCTGTACGCCGCGCTCCTGGACATCCCGCTGCCGGAGTTCCTTCCGTACGTGACGGTGGGACTGATCGTCTGGAACCTGATCAGTGCCAGCATCCTCGAGGGCTCCGAGGTCTTCATCGCCAACGAGGGCCTGATCAAGCAGTTGCCGTCGGCGTTGAGCGTGCACGTGTATCGGCTGGTGTGGCGACAGTTGCTGCTGTTCGCCCACAACCTGTTGATCTACGTGATCATGCTCGTGGCATTCGGCGTGTGGCGCGACTTGACGTGGACGTCGCTGGCCGCGATCCCGGCCCTGGCGCTGATCGTTCTCAACGCGGCGTGGGTGTCGATCATGTTCGGCATCTTCTCCACCCGTTACCGGGACATCGCGCCGATCCTCTCCAGCCTGACGCTGCTGCTGTTCGTGCTGACCCCGATCATGTGGACCACCCAGAGCCTCGAGGCGCAGGGCGGTCAGGCCGCCGAGCGGGTCAAGCTCGCCGAGCTGAACCCGTTGTTCCACTATCTCGACATCGTCCGGGCACCGATGATCGGACAGGACCAGCAGGCATACCACTGGTACATCGTGCTGGCCATCACCGTTGTCGGGTGGGCCGCCGCCATCCTCGCGCTTCGCAAGTACCGGGCCCGCGTGCCCTACTGGGTTTAGGGGTTCCGCTATGACAGAACATGTGAGTATCGAGACGCGGGATGCCTGTGTCGACTTCCCCATTTTCGACGCCAAGTCGCGGTCGCTGAAGAAAGCCTTCCTCGGCAAGGCCGGCGGCTCCATCGGCCGGAACAGTTCCGACGTGGTGGTGGTCGAGGCCCTGCGCGACATCACGTTGTCGCTGAAGGAGGGTGACCGGATCGGGCTGGTCGGCCACAACGGCGCCGGAAAGTCGACGCTGCTGCGACTGCTGTCGGGCATTTACGAGCCCACCAGGGGCAGCGCGAGCATCCGCGGCCGCGTGGCGCCGGTCTTCGACCTCGGTGTCGGCATGGACCCCGAGATCTCCGGCTACGAGAACATCATCATCCGCGGACTGTTCCTCGGTCAGACCCGTAAGCAGATGCTCGCGAAGATGGATGAGATCGCCGAGTTCACGGAGCTGGGCGAATACCTGTCGATGCCGCTGCGCACCTACTCCACCGGGATGCGCGTGCGTGTCGCGATGGGCGTGGTGACCAGCATCGACCCCGAAATCCTTCTCCTCGACGAGGGTATCGGCGCCGTCGACGCGGAGTTCATGAAGAAGGCCCGCGTCCGGTTGCAGGCGCTCGTCGAACGGTCCGGGATTCTGGTGTTCGCCAGCCATTCCAACGAGTTCCTCGCCCAGCTCTGCGACACCGCGATGTGGATCGATCACGGCCGGATTCGCCAGCAGGGTGGCATCGAGGACGTCGTCCGGGCGTACGAGGGGGACGACGCGGCCGACCACGTCCGGCACGTGATCTACGAGCTCGAGCGGGAGAAGGCCGGCTTGACTGCTCCCTCGCGTTCGTACAAACGGGACGCTGGTAGCGCTGGACCGAGCGAACGTTCCGTTCCTACGGGGACAAGTGCGGGCACGAGCACCGGCACGGAGGCGGAGTCCGCGTGAGCGCTCCCGCCGAGCGGATCATCGGCGTCGTCGTCACGCACAAGCGCCGGGAACTGCTCGCGCAGTCGCTGAAGGTGCTGGCGTCGCAGACGCGGCCGCTCGACCATCTGGTGGTCGTCGACAATGCCGCCGAGGACGAGGTGCGAACCCTCGTCGAGTCTGCGGGTATTCCGACCAGCTACCTGGGGTCGCGGCACAACCTCGGTGGTGCGGGAGGCTTCGCACTCGGCATCCTCTATGCGTTGTCGCAGGGCGCCGACTGGGTATGGCTGGCCGACGACGACGGCCGTCCCGAGGGCGACAAGGTGCTCGAGACCCTGCTCGACTGCGCGACCCGGCACGGGCTGGCCGAAGTGTCGCCCGTCGTGTGTGACATCGACGACCCCGACCGTCTGGCGTTTCCGCTGAGACGCGGGGTGGAATGGCGGCGGCTTCGGTCGGAACTACACAAGGACGGTGACGACTCCGCCGATCTGCTGCCGGGCATCGCCTCCCTGTTCAACGGCGCGCTGTTCCGTGCGTCCACGATCGACGCGGTCGGGGTTCCCGATTTGCGCCTGTTCGTACGCGGCGACGAGGTGGAGGTGCATCGCCGGCTGGTGCGGTCCGGGCTGCCCTTCGGAACGTGCCTGCAGACGGCGTACGTGCATCCGAACGGCGCTGAGGAGTTCAAACCGATCCTCGGCGGCCGGATGCATACGCAGTACCCGGACAACGAGGTCAAGCGCTACTTCACCTACCGCAACCGGGGATACCTGCTGTCCCAGCCGGGAATGCGGAAGCTGCTTCCCCAGGAATGGGTGCGGTTCGGGTGGTACTTCCTCGTCACACGGCGTGACGTGCAGGGACTGCGCGAATGGATGCGACTGCGGAAGCTGGGACGCCGGGAGCGTTTCGAGCGGCCGTAAAATCGGTTGCCCGACGTTCTGTCGGGTGGGATCCTGATTCCCGAACGGTCCGGAAAGTGTCGCGAAGGAGTGAGTGTCCGATGATTGTCTCGTCGGTCGACGCCGCGTGCGTCCACACTCCCCCTTCCTTCGCCTGACCGAACCCTGATCGTGGTCCGGTCGGCACTTCACCGACCCGAGGATTCCACTCATCATGTTCAACCCTGGACAACTCCTGGCTTACGGCTGGAACAACACCCTTGCTTTCGACGACTACACGACCGAGGGTTCCGAGCCCGGGCGCGTGATCCGCGTCGACCGCGGACGTTGCGACGTCGCAACGTCTTCGGACATCATTCGTGCCGAGAACGGTGAGCATGCGCTCTGCACCGGCGACTGGGTCACTGTCCGTACGAGCGGTGACACCGTCGTTGTCGCCGACCTGCTCCCGCGGCGCAGCGCCATAGTCCGGTCCGCCGCCTCTGGCAGATCCGACGGCCACGTGCTCGCCGCGAACGTCGACACGGTGGTGATCGCCTCCGCTCTCGACACCGACCTCGATCTCGGCCGCATCGAACGACTGCTGGCACTGGCCTGGGAGAGCGGCGCGACGCCGGTGGTCGCTCTCACCAAAGCCGATGCTGCCGAGGATCTTTCCACCGCAGTCACCGCCGTGACTGCGGTCTCGCCCGGTTCGGCGGTGCTGGCGGTGAGCGCCGAGACCGGCGACGGCGTCGCTGCTCTGACCGCAATGATCGACGGCACCATCGCTCTGATCGGACCGTCCGGTGCGGGCAAGTCGACGCTCGCCAACGCGTTGCTCGGCGCGGATCTGCTCGCCACGGGCCGTGTTCGCGAGGGCGATCACAAGGGTAGGCACACCACCTCGCACCGGGAACTGCTGCCGCTTCCGCAGGGTGGCGCCCTGATCGATACGCCGGGCCTGCGCGGTGTCGGCATGTGGGACGCGGCGGACGGCATCGACAAGGCGTTCCCCGAGATCGACGACTGGGCCGCGCAGTGCCGGTTCCGGGATTGTTCACACGAGGCGGAGCCGGGTTGTGCGGTGCTGGCCGCGGTCGAGCGCGGCGATCTTCCCGAACGACGACTTGTGAGCTACCGCAAGTTGATTCGCGAGAACGGTCGGATCGCGTCACGGGCCGATGCCCGGCTACGCGCCGAGCGGGAACGGGAGTGGAAGATCATCGCCCGCGGGCATCGCCGGATGTATCGAACCCGCGGTCACTGACACCTGCCCAACTCGCATCCCGGTTCGGCCCTGAGCCGGGATGCGACCTGGCAGCATGGATACATGTTCGAGGGATTTCGGCGAAAGGCCAGGCTCAAGCTTCAGCGCGCCGTGTATGAGGTGGTGGCCGAATCGGATCGGCGTTCTCGCGAGTTGCACGAGAACCAGCACGATCAGACGCTGGCCGAGCTGTCCGCCACCAATAAGGAACTCTCGCGCGTCCTGTCGGAACTGTCGGATGCCCGGATGGAGGTATCCGACGTTCAGCAAAGACTCGGCGAACTCGAACAGCAGGCTCGTCGCGACATCACGCAGGCCCTCGATGTCGGAGCCACCAACCAGTCGGCGGCGTTCGTGCTCGAGCACATGCCGAAAGCTCCCGTGTTCTGGAATCCCCACGACACGCTGCGGTACGGACTGTCCCAGGTGCAGATTCCCGGAATGGCGCTCGAGTTCGGTGTCGCGTCGGGAACCACCCTGCGGATCATCGTCGAACAGCTCAAGGATGCCCAGCACGAGGTTTTCGGTTTCGACGTGTTCTCGGGACTGCCGCAGACCTGGCGTACCGGTTTCCCGGCGGGCGAGTTCGCCCAGGAGAAGATGCCCCAGGTACGCGGCGCCCAGCTGGTCCCGGGACTCTTCGAGGACACGCTCGCCGATTTCCTCGACACACATCCGGATCCGGTGGCTTTCGTGCACCTCGACGCCGACCTGTATTCGTCGACCAAGACGGTGCTGGACCGGATCGGCCTCCGGCTTGTCGCCGGAACGGTGATCGTTTTCGACGAATTCTTCAACTATCCGGGTTGGCAGGAACACGAATACCGGGCGTGGAAGGAATTCGTCGACCGCACGGGAATCGGTTTCGAGTACCTCGGTTACACGGCCAACCACGAGCAGGTGGTCGTGCGCATCACCGAACCGATATCACGATGACGCCTGGTTCATCTGCTCGTAGAGCCGGGTCCAGTTTTCACGGCTGGTGAGGGTGGGCATCTCGGCACGGAACGCCTCCGCGACGGTCGGCGCCTCCGCGCGGAATCGTTTCATCACTCCGGCGAGGCGGCCACCCATCTCGGCAGCGAGCTCCCTGTCGTATTTGCGTTCGCGCACACCGGCTTGCGACGCGTCCGTGACATACACGTGGTCGAACCGTCCGACATGCCACCACCGCGCGTCCTCGTAGGAGATCGCGACGGGCCCACGCTCGAGGCGTCCACGAAGGTGGGCGGCCGCCCGTTTCGCGAGCACCAGATCGTCCCAGCCCTCCTTCGGAGGCGGATCGGCTCGACGGAACCGGACGTCCGCCGGCAACTCGGACACCGGTCTGGTGATGGTCTCCGGGAACCGGGTGCGCTCCTTGTTGATCATGGCGAGAGCTGCCTGCCCACCATCCGCGAGGGCATTCGGGCCTTCGAGGAAGCCCTCGATCGCCCGCAGCTGCGTGTGCGCAAGGCCGTATTGCAAGCTCACGATCGAATGACTGATTTCCCGGCTGAGCTGCTTGGCCAGGGATGTCGGCGCGAAGCCGGGGTCGAGGGCAGCGGTGATCAGCCCGTTGCGGGTACTGAAGTAATGCGCGAAGCCGTCGACATCTTTCCAATAGAAATCGGCGTGCCAGACTCCGGTCGACGGCAGGGTGATCGTCGGGATGCCCGCCCGGCCGGCCCGCAAGCTGTATTCGACGTCGTCCCACTGGAAGAAGACGGGCAGTGGCATCCCGATCTGCCGGACCACTTCGGCCGGGATGAGACACGACCACCAGCCGTTGTACTCGGCATCGATGCGGCGCTCGGGCAGCTTCTTCAGAACGTTGCTGTTCCGGACTCCGTATTTGTCGGTCGGTAGCCCGCGCCGCAGCGTCGTCAGATCGGCGCGTTCCCCGGACGCCAAGAGGTAGTTGGGGTTGTACAGGAACAGCATCTGGGCGCCGATCAGCGCCGGGTCGGTGGTCATGTTCGCGAAGGCGCTCAGTCGCAGCACGCTCTCCGGCTCACACAGAACGTCGTCGTCCATCAGAAGGACATCGGCATGCGGACCCGCGGCGGACGCCTCGTAGAGTCCCCGACTGAACCCGCCCGCGCCACCGAGGTTGGCCTGGCGGAGGTAGTGCAACCGGTCGCCGAACTTCGGGGCGACCTGCTGGAACAGTTCGCGGGTCTCCACCGGATCGGTGCCCTGGTCGACGACGTACACCGCGTCGAGGGAAGAGAGCACCCGCTCGTCGGACGCGAGAGCGGCCACGGTGTTGGCGCAGTCGTCGGCCCGGTTGAAGGTACAGATCGCAATGGCCACCGGCCGGACGGTCTCGGGCGAGGCCACCGTCCATTCGATGTCGGCAACGGTGACGCCGCCCTCGAGCGCATCGAACTGCAGCCACAAGGCGCCGCCGTCGGCGAACTTGTCGAGTTTCGCGGTGAGGGTGACGGTGCCGGAGCCGGTGATCACCTCGGCGGCGATGATGCGTCGGTGCCCGCCGATGTCGGAGGCCAGGAGCTGCGCCCGGCAGTGGTCTGCGGCGTCGATCCGCGCTGTGGCCGTGACCTCGGCCGCGGTGGTCCATCGCTGCCAGTAGCTGGCCGGGAACCGGCCGAAGAAGGTGTTGGTGTGGACGGTGGCGCCGGCGTGCAGATGCAGTGCGAATCGGGTGCGGGTGGACCCGCCGCGCTTGACCACTGCGTACAGGTCGTCGTTGACGATCGGTGAGGTGCCCGTGAACGGTCCTCGCTGCGCGACGAGTCGATCGGACACCGCCCGGTGCTCGGTCAGCTCGACGTCGGAAACGGAGGCGTTCGCTGTATCCACCCGGGCAGGGTATCGCGATCGAGACCTTCGCCGCGGCTCAGCCCGCCTTTCCTGCTGGGGTGGTGCGCGCGGTCGTGCCGGTCAGAGCGCCGCATCACCTGCGGGCCGGGCCCGGACGTGGGCCCGCTCCCCCTGCGGCCCGAAAAGGCTCAGGATTTCGACCGGCTCGGGGCCAGGGTTGCCGAACCAGTGCGGTACATGCGTGTCGAACTCGGCCACCTCGCCCGCGGTGAGGATCACGTCGTGTTCTCCGAGCAGTAGGCGAAGCCGCCCGGAGAGGACGTAGAGCCATTCGTATCCCTCGTGGACTTGCAACTGCGGTTCGCTCGGCGACGGCTCCCGCGCCGGGATGACATGCTTGAACGCCTGGATTCCGCCCGGTCTGCGGGTGAGGGGAATGATCTTCGTGCCGAAACGCTCGATCGGCCGCAGGTGGACCCGCGGGTCACCGGTGGCGGGCGCGTCGACGAGTTCGTCGAGTGGAAGCTGGTGCGCTCGGGCGAGGAGCAGCATCAGCTCGAGCGTGGGTTTGCGCTGACCGGACTCGAGACGGGACAGGGTGCTCACCGAGATGCCGGTGGCGTCCGACAGCTGCGCCAACGTTGCGCCGCGCTGCTGACGGAGTGCCTTCAGTCGTGGACCGACGGCGTCGAGGACACCGCCGAGGTCGGGAATGTCGTCGCTCATACCCTCATCTTGCCATCCCGGCAAAAGAGTTTGTCAATGCTGCACGGAGTGCTGGACAGTTCGATTACGAAGCCCGAACGAAGGAGGACGCAGTGAAGGACAAATACGACGTAGTGATCGTCGGTGGTGGCGCAGCAGGACTGAGTGGTGCGCTGGCCCTGTCCCGGGCGCGGCGGTCGGTGCTGGTGATCGATGCAGGCGCCCCGCGCAACGCCCCGGCGGGGCACATCCACAATTACCTGGGCCGCGAGAGCACTCCCCCGGCCGAATTGCTCGACATCGGCCGCGGCGAGGTCGTTTCCTACGGAGGCGAGGTGGTGACCGGCACCGTCACCTCCGCCGAGACCGCCGAGGACGACGGCTTCCGGGTCACCCTTGCCGACGGACGTTCGGTCTCGGCCCGGCGACTGCTGGTGACCACGGGGTTGGTGGACGAGCTGCCCGACATTCCCGGCGTGTCCGAACGTTGGGGCCGCGATGTGCTCCACTGCCCGTACTGCCACGGGTGGGAGGTGCGGGACCAGCCGATCGGCATTCTGGCGAGCAGCCCCTTCTCGATTCACCAGGCACTGATGTGGCGGCAATGGACCGACAAGGTGACGCTGTTCCTCAACGACGCGATCGAGCCGACCGGTGAGGAGTACGAGCAACTCGCCGCCCGGGACATCTCCGTGGTCGACGGAAAGCTGTCGGGCCTCACGGTGGCCGAGGACCGCCTCACCGGTGTCCGGTTGCACTCCGGTGAGGAATTCGCCTGCGCCGCAGTGGTGGTCGCGCCTGTCTTCACCGCGCGCGCCGACGTGCTGACCACACTCGGGCTGGAGCCCGTGGAGCAGCAGATGGGCGGACACGTGGTGGGCACCTACATTGCCTCGGATGCCATGGGCGCCACGGCCATTCCGGGCGTGTGGGTCGCCGGAAACGTGGCGGACCTCAAGGGACAGGTAATCGCCTCCGCCGCAGCGGGACTCAACGCTGCGGCGGCCCTCAATGCCGATCTGATCGCAGAGGACACCCGCCTGGCGGTCGCAGCGAGAACCGGGCGGTAGCCCGGGCGTCCCGTCACTCGTGGGACAGCAGAGGTCCCAGCGGCCCGAGATCGATGTTGAGGTCTTCGGGCGTCAAGCCGAAGTGCTCGCGCAGTTCGGCCATCCGCTCCTCGAGGAGCATCAGCGTCGTGCCGATCCGCTCGATCTGCTCGTCGCTCAGGTCGCCGTTGTCCACCCGGCGCAGTGCCTGGCGTTCCATCAGCTGACGGAGCAGTTCCACGAGAGTGAGCACGAGGGTGACGAGGCCGCGTTCGACCGACTCCGGGTCGGCGTCGATACGCTGGGGCAGGACACGACGCCCCTCGCCTGTCAGCGCGTCGAGCTCGGCAGGCTGCGGGGCGTCGCTTCCGGGTGGGCTGTCACTCATCGCCGGCTTCCTGAACTTCCGGTACCAGGGCACTCACCGAGGCGATCAGCGTGCGCAGCGAGATGCGGACCATGTCGACGTCGGCGAGCGACAGCGTGATCTCGCCGGTGATCACCACCCCACCGCCGAGCACTCGATCGAGGAGGTCGACGAGGGCGATCTGCCGCGTGTCGTCGGCAGGAACCATTTCGCTCATGGGTTCACCTGCTCGATGGTGGCGAAGGAGTACGGCGGCCACGGGCCGGTGAGCTCCAGGGTGATACCGGGATGTTCGGCGTCGAGTCGGGTGACGAGGGCACCGAAGTCCTGCGCCCGCTCGTCGTCGACGAGGTAGGTGCCGTTGAAGATCATCCACGCACGCTTCCCGGTCAGCGCCGGATCGGTGACCCGCTGTCGCCGGCCGTCGACAGCCTTCTCGACGAGCGCGGCATGGATTTTCGCGGCATGCTCGGCAGCCTGCCGTTCGACGTTCTGCCGCGCGGCCAGTTCCGCACGCCGGCGCAGCAGATACGCCGTTCCCTTGCCGGCGGCGCCCTGCGCAACGCGCTCCTCCGTCGCCGCCTGAGCCAGCACGTCGGCGTCCCCGTACGCCTTGACGCCCCACTCGCTGCGACCGGTCACTCGCTCGAGTGCGGCAGCGAATTCCTCCCGCCGATCAGCGAGCAGGCCACGAACCCGGTCGTCGTCGAGATACAGGGTTGCCAGTCGCAGCGGAACGGTGGGACCGCAACGCAACACCGCGGCCACCACGCGGTCGTGTGCCCTTGCCGTGGCCGCCAGCCAATCGAGGTCCTCGAGATTCCGTTGCAGGGAGTCCTCCCCGAACTCGCTGAGACTGACCGACCCCACCACCGCGACCAGCCCCTCCGAGGCGACCGCCCGCACCGGTTCACCGGCCACGCCCGTGACGCCCGCCAGTTGGGCATCACCGACGCCGTCGAAAGTGATGCCGTAGAGCCAAACCCCGTCACTGCGCGTCATCGTCGGTGTCCTGACGTTGCCCCTCCACCTCGATCGACTCGGCACCTCCCAATGCGGGCGACACCGAACGGTCGGACTCGAGTTCGGCGATCCGTTCACGCAGCCGGGCGTTCTCGATCTCGATGCTGCTCTTCGAGCCCGTCAGCCAGGGATCGTGTTCCCACCAGTCGATGCCCACCTCCTTCGCCGTTTCCAGCGACGCGATGACCAACCGCACCTTGATGGTCAGCAGTTCGATATCGAGGAGATTCACCTGAATGTCGCCGGCGATCACCAAACCCTTGTCGAGGACCCGCTCGAGGATGTCGCCCAGGTTCGTCGATTGATGGCCGCCGCCGAGGCCGCCGCCCTGCGACATGGGCCCCGACCCACCCCCCGCGACGGTCATGAGGCTGCGCCCCCGTTATCGGTGCTGCCCCGCATGTAGCGCCGAGTCCGGCGGTAGGACAACAGTTGTCCGTCAAGATCCAACACCACCTCGTACAGCGCGAGCATGTCCGCGGACGACGGAATGCGCCGGTCTTCGACCACCTCGACCTCGACGGTCCACCCGTCGTCGCTGGGCATGACGGAGGTGGCACCGAGAGGCTGTTTCCCGGTCAGCTTCGTGATATCCCGCAGAGCGACCTGGGCGATCTCGGGCGCCGGCAACGGTGGCGGCTGATCCTCGGTCATGATCGGTCACTCCTCCTGCGGGTTCTCCGGGCGGGTTGCGGCTCCGGAGGTCATTCGATCGAGGATCGCCTGCTGTGCCTGTTCTTCTTCCTCGGCTGTGATGTCGCCACGTTCCCGGGCTTCCTCCAGCTCTTCGAGTTCGCGGCGGGCCGTCGCCGGGTTGTGCATCTCCTGTTCGACCTGACGTTGAATCACCTCGGCCAGCGAGATCACGCCCCGCACCGGCGCCAGTGGCAGAGTGAATACGAACGACAGCAGGCCCATCGCTCAGCCTTCCGGTGTCTGCGTCACCACGAAGTCGTACGGTGCGAGCGGGCCGAGCACGCGCATCTCGACCCGGCCTTCCCACTGTTTGGCGAGTTCTCCGACGGCCTCTTCCAATTCACCCTGCCTCTCGACTTCGACGAGCACCGCCACTTGCGCGGCATCTTCCTCGTGCGTCGGTTCCCGGACGTTGACCGAATCGGCCAGCGGCGTGAGTGCGTCCACCACGGTGCGGGTGTCCTGCTCCCGTTTGGCCGCGATGGAGTTGTTGACGATTTCACCCAGAGCCATCCGGGCGTCACGGGTGGCGTCCTCCGGCTGATTACGGATGGTGTCGCGGAGGTCGCTGGCCTGCTGGTTCTCGCTGATCACCTCACGAAGGATCGCCTTCTCGACATACCGTCCCTTCACGACGTACTGCGCCTTGCCCTCGAGCTCCTGCAGCGCCGCCGCGAACTCGTCCGCGTGCTCGCCGAGCAGTTCCTCCTTCACTGCGTCGGCGTCCGTCAGGACCGCGCCGAACCTCAGCGGAAGTACCGGCGCCACACGAGAAGTGCCGTCGAGGATATGTGCGTGCACTCGCAGATCTTCCGGTTTGCCGAGCGGCCGATCCACCGACACCTCGCTGACGAGCGCCGCGATATCCCCCTGCTTCACGACATCGACCTTCGCATCGCACATACCGACGGCATCTGCTTCCGGCTCCACGTCTGCCGGGACGATGCCATACACGTAGACACCTTTCGTGCCTTCCCGTTCCGGCGCGTCAGTAGTCTGATCCGAAGTAGTCATCACCGGTCTCCCCGACTCGATTTTCGCGTCACTCGCTCCGGTTGTTCCTGTTCACCTCCGAGGAGATCACCGAGTTTCTCGCCGGCGGCCTCGAGAGCGCCGCGGGTCTTCGACTTGGCGCCTCCCTCCGTGACGTCCTGGACGAGGTCCGGCAGGCCTTTCGGCTCGTTGTCACCGATCTCGAGCCGATTGACCGCCTCGGCGAACCGCAAATAGGTGTCGACGCTCGCGACCACGACACGTGCGTCGATGGTCAGCAACTCGATGCCGACCAATGACACACGGACGTAGGCATCGATCACGAGGCCCTTGTCGAGGATGGTGTCGACGACGTCGGCGAGGCTGCTCGAACTGGGTCCACCGCCCACTCCACCGCCGCCGCCAC
Source organism: Rhodococcus sp. WAY2 (assembly GCF_009859915.1). Lineage (NCBI taxonomy): Bacteria > Bacillati > Actinomycetota > Actinomycetes > Mycobacteriales > Nocardiaceae > Rhodococcus > Rhodococcus sp. WAY2. The sequence continues at coordinate 518,056 of NZ_CP046572.1, read as the reverse complement.
CGGCCGGTTGGATCGCCGTGGTCATCGGGTCGCTCCTTGCTTCTTACCGACCGGGGCTGTCGAGCGCCTGCGGGCTCGCCGTTTCGGCGGCGGCGCCTCCTCTTCCTCGGGCTCCGGTTCGGGTTCTTCTTCGACTTCGTCCTGCTCGGTGTCGCCCGCGTCCGCCTCTTCCGGTTCCGGCTCGTCCGGTTCAGATTCTTCCGCCTCGAGCTCGTCCTCGTCGAAGTCGAACTCGTCGGCTTCCGCCTCGTCTCGCCCTGTGTCGTCCGGTTCCTCTTCCTCGGATTCCTCCGGCTCGACCACCTGGCTGTCGCGGATCTCTCCGGGCCAGCCCTCGACTTCATCCGGGTGCAGCACCGTCTGGGTCATGACGTGACGCCGGAAGTGTTTGAGTTCCAATCGCACTCGCCGACCCTGTGCACGCCAGATGTTCCCGGTCTTCTCGAACAGACCCTTGGGATGGTATTCGAGAACGACGAGGATGCGGGTGAGGTCCGGCGTCAGCTCGTGGAAGGTCACGGCACCGTCGATGTAACCCTTGGCGCCCTTCGAGCGCCAGATGATGCGCTCAGCGGGGACCTGTTCGATGATGGTCGATTCCCACGTCCGCCGCGACCAGAAGACTTTCGCCTTCCACTCGAGCTTCTCGTCCGATACCTGCTCCACTTGTTCGAGCTTCTTCATGAACTGCGGGAAGTCGGTGAACCGAGTCCACTGGTCGTAGGCGAGCTGCACCGGAACACCGACATCGATTTCTTCTATGATGTTGGTGAGTTTGAGCTTCTTGCCTTTGCCGCCGCCACCTCCGCCGCCGGTGACTGCTTCCTTCAGGTCGGACGCCTTGTCCTTGACGAACTGCGTGGCGCCCGCAGCAGCAGACTTGACCGGGGATTCGCCTGCGGCCAGTTTCTCGGAGCCTGTGACTGCCGCGAGGAGCCCGCCACCGCCGCCTTCGGCGTACTCATTGAGCCGCCCAGAGGTGGACAGAACCTTGCTCGACACGGACGTCAGCGCCCGTTCCGCCACGGTGCCGACCAGCTTCTGTACCGCATCCTGCAGTGGGGACGACGCAGAGGCGCCTTTCTTCCCGCCGGACGACGCCGTGTCCTTCACCTTGTCAGTCAGATTCGTAGTCATCGATTTACCTCCGCCCACGGCGAACCGGCGCTGCATTTGTGGGGGCCTGGGCCCTCGTCTTACGACTGCGCGGCGCAGGCTCGTCGCCCTCATCGGCGGCCGACTCGGAACGAGACTCGCCGTTTCGAGAGCCGGCTCCACTTGTCGCCCGGCGACGTGCTGTCGGACGGCGGACGGCGGGCTCGGGCTCGGGCTCCGGCTCGTCCTGCTCGTCCTGCTCGTCCTCGATCTCAGCTTCCTCGTCGGCGTACTCGTCCTCGAGCTCCGCGTCGACGGTCGCTGCATCGACGTCGTTCTTCCGGGAACGCCGCCCCCTCTTGCGAACGACATCCCCCACACCGGCAACGTCCGCGACGCCGCCCACGGTGTCGGTGACACCCTGACCGCTCGATTGCAGGCGGCTGTTCAGCGAATCGATCCGCTGACTGGCCGCCGTGACCGCCGCAGCCCTCGCGGCGTTGAGCAGTTCCCCTCGCACCGATTCCCCGATTTTGGCGACTTCCGGGGAGCTGGCGAGCATCTTGGTGCCGCGTTCGAGCAGAACTCGCGGCCCTCCCGGAAAGCGTCCGGTCGCGCCCGCGGCTGCGAGCATCAATGCCATCTTCATCTTGTGTGTGCGGCCGAGCATGTAGCCCGCGCCGACGGCCAATGCAACCTGACCTTTTGCCTTCATCGTCGACCCCTTAGTCCACGTAGCCACACGCACCTCGACGCCAGCTTCGGCAATTGTGTGTCGGAGGGCCGTGCGCGTTAGGGGTGCGCCCTTCGGGTCTACCCCACTTGCTGGACGCTCAATCACCAGAGGTGGGAATCTTCGGCGGTGTTCCCCGGGATCCGCCCGTGCGGAGGTCGCAACGAAGGATCAGCCGATCACAGACTCCGTAGCCGCGTACGCCTTCTCGGCGAATACCTTCTGCGCCCGCCACCACGGTTCGTTGTCGCGGTACCAGCGCACGGTGGCTTCGAGTCCGCCGCGGAAATCGGCGTATTGAGGTGTCCACCCCAGCTCGGTGCGGAGCCGCGTCGAGTCGATGGCGTAGCGGAGGTCGTGCCCGGGGCGGTCGGTGACGAAGTCCAGGTCGTCGATATCGCGGCCGAACAGCTCGAGCAGCGTTTCGACGACGGTCCGGTTGTCTACTTCACCGTCCGCACCGATCAGGTACGTCTGGCCGATGCTGCCCTTCTCGAGGATCGTCCACACAGCCGAGTTGTGGTCGTCGACGTGAATCCAGTCGCGCACGTTGCGGCCGCTGCCGTACAGACGCGGGCGGACCCCGTCGATGAGGTTGGTGATCTGCCGCGGAATGAACTTCTCGACGTGCTGGTACGGGCCGTAATTGTTCGAGCAGTTCGAGAGCGTGGCCCGCACGCCGAACGATCGTGTCCAGGCCCGCACCAGCATGTCGCTCGACGCCTTCGTGGCGGAGTACGGGCTGGACGGGTTGTAGGCCGTCGATTCGGTGAACCGCTGTGGGTCGTCGAGCTCGAGGTCGCCGTATACCTCGTCCGTGGATATGTGGTGATAGCGGACGTCGTGGGCACGCACCGCCTCGAGCAGGCTGAACGTCCCCATCACGTTGGTGTGCAGGAACGGCGTGGGGTCGGCCAGCGAGTTGTCGTTGTGTGATTCGGCCGCGAAATGGACCACCGCGTCCGACGCCGCGACCAGGCTGTTCACCAGCGCACCGTCGGCGATGTCACCGTGGACGAATTCGATCCGATCGGCGACCGGGTCGAGTGAGCGTCGGTTGCCGGCGTACGTCAGGGCGTCGAGCACGGTCACCTGCACGTCGGGCCGCTCGGCCACCGTCAGATGTACGAAATTGGCGCCGATGAACCCCGCCCCGCCGGTCACGAGAAGCCTCATGGGCACCAAGGGTAGCGGCGACGCCGAGTTTTCATCCGCGGCGAACACTGGAACACTGCGCACATGCGCGGAATCATTCTGGCCGGTGGCACGGGGTCGCGGCTGCATCCCATCACTCTCGGGGTGAGTAAGCAGCTGGTACCTGTCTACGACAAGCCGATGATCTACTACCCGCTCTCCACGCTGATGCTGGCCAACATCCGCGACATCCTGATCATCACCACCCCTCACGACGAAGAGCAGTTCCGCAGGCTTCTGGGCGACGGCTCCCAGTTCGGCGTCAACCTCTCGTACCTTGTTCAGAAGGAGCCGAACGGCCTCGCCCAAGCCTTCGTCCTCGGCGCCGATCACATCGGTGACCAGCCGGTCTCCCTGATTCTCGGGGACAATATCTTTTACGGACCCGGTCTCGGTTCCCGTTTGAACCGGTTCGAGAACATCGACGGCGGGGCAGTGTTCGCCTATTGGGTCTCCGACCCCAGTTCGTACGGTGTGGTGGAGTTCGACGAGCGCGGCAGTGCCACCTCTATCGAGGAGAAACCGGCCACCCCGAAGTCGAACTACTCGATTCCCGGGCTGTACTTCTACGACAACGACGTCGTAGCCATCGCGCGGGGCCTCACCCCGTCGGATCGCGGCGAGTACGAGATCACCGACGTCAACCAGGCGTACCTGCAGGCCGGGCGGTTACAGGTGGAGGTACTGCCCCGCGGAACCGCCTGGCTCGACACCGGCACCGTCGACTCCCTCCTCGAGGCATCGAACTTCGTCCGCACGCTCGAGCACCGGCAAGGACTGAAAATCGGTGTTCCCGAGGAGGTCGCCTGGCGGCGCGGGTTCATCACCGACACCGAATTGGCCGAACGTGCAGCCACTCTCGGCAAGTCGGGCTACGGCGACTACCTCCTCGAAATCCTCGAACGCGGCAAGGACTGGTGACGTGGAATATCGGGAGCTGACGATCCCCGGGGCGTGGGAGATCACGCCACGACAGTTCGGTGACGACCGCGGCGTGTTCCTGGAGTGGTTCAAGGGCTCCGAGTTCGAGGCGGCTGTCGGGCACCGACTCGAACTCGCGCAGGCCAACTGCTCGGTGTCCGCCGCCGGCGTGCTGCGCGGCATCCACTTCACCGACACCCCACCCGGTCAGGCGAAATACGTCACCTGCGTCAAAGGTGCGTTCCTCGACGTCATCGTCGACGTGCGCGTGGGCTCCCCCACCTTCGGGCAGTGGGATTCCGTGGTGATCGACGATGTGGACCGTCGCGCCGTGTATCTCCCCGCAGGTCTGGGCCACGCAATTCTGTCGCTCGAGGACGCATCCACGGTGATGTACTTGTGCTCCCTCGAATACACCCCCGAACTCGACCACGACGTCCATCCGTTCGACCCCGAACTCGCCATCGACTGGCCCGCCGTCGGACGTGACGGCTCGCCGCTGAACTTCCAGCTGTCCGGCAAGGACTCGGCCGCGCCGACGCTGACGCAGGCAGCCGAGGCCGGGGTCCTGCCGGTCTATGTGAGCTCCTGAGGTCGGGTCCGCAGCCGGATCGGCACTGGTTTACCCTCCCGAGGATAGGGTTCCCTAACTACCTCCAGGAGTTGCCATGTTCGCCGGTCGAGGAAAGCACTACGCGAGCGCACTGATCATCGGCGCGGTGTCGCTCACCCTGGTGGGGTGTTCGGGCGGCGGTGACACGGCAGCACCGTCGACGTCGCCCACAACCGGCCATGCGGAGGCCGGTGAGGTGGCCGGTGAGGTGGCCGCACCCCGGACCCTTCCGGACGGTATGGGCAGCGGCGCATCGGACGGCGAATTCCCGCGGACGGTGACCCACTTCGCCGGGGAGACCACCGTCGACTCGGAACCGCGGCGGGTCGTCGTGATTTCCACCGGTCAGGCCGATGCCCTGCTCTCCCTGGGTGTCGTGCCCGCGGCATCCACGCGAGCGGACGGCGCCGAACTCGTCCCGGAATACCTGAAGGAGGCTTATCCACAGCACCGGGTCGCGCTCGACTCCGTCGTCGACGTCGGTGCCCGGTTCACCCCCGACTTCGAGGCCATCGCACGTCTCGAACCCGACCTGATCCTGATGAACACCGCAGGCAAGGACGCCGAAACGCTGTACGGCCAGTTGTCGGCCGTCGCCCCGACGGTCGCCACCCAGGGCACCGGGGTGTACTGGAAACAGGACTTCCTTCTCGCCGCCGATGCTCTCGGACGTACAGAACAGGCACAGACCCTGCTCGACGGATATCACGCTGAGACAGCTGAATTCGGCCGCTCACTCGGAACTGCCCCGACAGTGTCCTTCACACGCCAGAACGGCAACCGGTTGCGGATCTTCGGCATTCCGTCGTTCACCGGCAGCATCGGCGAGGACGCCGGTCTCGGCCGCCCGCAGTCGCAACAGTTCGACGACACCTCCCGTGACATCAGCGAGGAGGAACTGACCGTCGCGGACGCCGACTGGCTGTTCTACGGGGTGCAGGGCGACGCCGCCACCCTGACGAACGCACCATTGTGGTCGCAGCTCGAGGCCGTGCGGTCGGGCCGGGCGATACCGGTGGACGACGACGTCTTCTACCTCAACACCGGCCCGACCGCGGCCCGGAAGGTGTTGGAGACTCTCAAAGCGCACGTGGGGTAACCGGGCCCTGCGCCGGGCGCAGCGCGGCACCGACCAGGGGTGGGAAGATGCCTGGATGACCAGCGACACGAACGAGACCGCCCCGGTACGCGAACGACTGGAAGTTCAGCGGGCGATCGCGGCGAAGCCGGCGGACATCTTCAGCGTGCTGTGCGACCCGAACGGGCACGTGGCCATCGACAGTTCCGGCATGTTGATGTCCGCCGAGGGTGAACCCGTCACCGCGGCAGGTGACAGCTTCGTCGTCCACATGGACCGTGATGCGCTGAACGACGTGGATCTCGGTCTGTACGACGTGACCGTGACGATCGAGACCTTCGTTCCCGACCGCGAGATCTCGTGGAAGGTCCTCGGCCGGATTCGCCCGCAGATCGGCCACGTGTACGGCTACCGCCTCGAGCCGATCGAGGAGGGCACGATGGTCACCTCGTTCTACGACTGGTCGTCCATCGACCCCGTCTGGCGGGACGCCGGAATCTTCCCGGTGATTTCGGAGACTGCTCTGCGCGCCACTCTGGGGATCCTCGCCCGCACCGTCGCACCCGGGTTGCCCCGGCCGCTGTAGCCGGAGTTCCGGTGGGCGGCGAGGTTACTCCTGCGGAGGCCGCCGGTTCTCTCGGCGTTGCTCCTCGGCACGTTCACGGCATCGGCGGACGAACTCGGCCTCTTCCGGGTCTTCGGGCAGGCGCTCACCGGGGTACTTCTCGGGCCGCCCCGCCACCAGCCAGAGGATCGAGCCGACGATCGGCAGGAGCAACACCACCACCAGCCAGCCGTCTTTCGACAGATTCCGGACCTCGTTTTCGTCGGTGGTGATCGCATCGGCGAAACAGAGGACCCAGAGGATGAATCCGAACAGCGCGACGTACAGCATCAGCGTTCTCCTCGCCGGCACGCCCGAACACATGGTGCGCCTCCCTCCATCGAACAACTGCCGCGTTGTCACCGCAAGGGTCGGTTCACCCCGTCCACTCGATCCGGTCGGCGAGGGCGAGCAGCACACGCTTGCGGTTCGGGTTCGATTCCCCGATCCAGGCGATGCGCCCGTAGACGTATTCACGAAAGTGTGAGCGCCCGTCCCGGTTCTGCAGATCGGGGCCGGTGCGCAGGGAGTTGAAGAGCAGCGCACGCAGTTGGTCGTACTCCGTGCGGGCGGCCTGCGCGTGCGAGTTGACCACGAGTCCTGCCAGGTGCTGCCGTCGGTGCGCTCGCATGATGCGCGTCTTACGCGGATGTACCGAGAACCCTTCGTCCGCTGCTATCCGGCCGACGGCGGAGATCAGGCGGTCCGCCGAGAGGTCGACGCCGGAAAACGCGAGATCGTCGGCGTACCGCGTGTATTCAGCTCGGGACGATCGCGCCAGCCCGGTCAGCCGTCGATCGAGCCGATACGCGACGAGATTCGCGAGGGCCGGCGACGTCGGCGCCCCCTGCGGCAGGTGTGACCCCCGTAATCGGCTCGCCGTGTCGAACGGCAGCCGCGCGAGAACGTCCGGTGGAGTGGAGGTGGTGCAGAGTCCCGTCAGCACACGCGACACCCGTGGCGGATATCCGAGGGAGTCGAAAACCGCCCGCACCCGAGCCTGGGAAATCGACGGAAAGAACGCGCGCAGATCGATCCGCACCACCACATCTCGACCCGTATGCGGGGCCGCGAACGTGTGAACGCTGCGCCCGGGCACGAAGCCGTGCGCGGCGGCATGCGGAGGTACTCGATCGAGGAGACCCCGCAGGATTCGGCGCTGCACCTCGCGGAGCCGTTCCTTGGGTGCTTCGAGCAGTCGGTGATCCGACCGTATTCGGTAGCGGTAGTGCTGCAGGGTAGGCGCCTTGTTCCGCAGCCACTCACCCGGATCGGCGAACCAGTCCAATTCCGCCGGGGTGAGACCGACCGCCTGCGCTACCGCGACCGTGTGGGTCCACTTCGGAACGTCGAACCTCCATTCGTGGTCAGGTTGCTCTACCACCGGAGCCGGCTCGTCGATGTGCGGCAGTTCCGACAGCAACCGGTACACGCTGTCGACCCCCTCCACCGGAGAAGTGGGCAGAAGGTCGAACAATCGTGTTGCGATCCGGTCGGCGTCCGGGGTGCCGATCTCCTCGAACCGCTGGGCAATCCCGGCTCGCGTCCAGGAACCCGACGTCGCCACCGCGGCCAGGCGACGCGCCACAGCCCGGGACAGGGCGCGACGCCCTGTCATGCGTGCGACGGTGAGAGGCGACCGATACCTGTCGTCTGCGGCGCGCCGAAGCACGCGGAGCGTGCGGTCGTGCGTCGGACGGTGCCTCCGGTGAACAATGCCGAGCCAGGGGTTACCCCTGACGTGGTCGCAGCCGGCGTACCGGCTACCCCACTCTCACCTCTGCACCGCCGCACCCCGTGAGGATGCCATACCGTTCAGGCGCTTTCACGACGTTTCCGGCGCGGACGCGATAGCAACCTACACCGAGTCCTGAATTACGGGCGCCCTGCCGGCGTGCTGTCGACGCCGATCTGCGCCTCGATCACCCGCGAGACGTGCTCGACTATGCGCCGCTTGGAGATTCGTGAACTTCCGGTGAGCCAGTGCTGATACAGGAACGCGAGAGCACCGAAGATGGCGATCGAGTTGAGCGCGATCGTGGTGGAGTCGTGTTCGGCGCCGCCGGCCAACGTTTCCAGCGACGCCGCGATCGGCGCGGTGAACTCCTTCACCAGCTGCTCGCCGCGCTGCGCAAGCTCCGGAACGCTCTGGGACTCGACGAACATGATCCGTCCCCGACGTCGGTCGGTGGCCACGTAGTCGGTGAAGGACCGCACGACGTGTCTGATGAGATCCCGGGGTTCCGACGGGGACGTGCGTAGTGCGGCGATCAAGGTGTCCCGGGCCCCGAGGACGACCCGATCCAGGACGGCGACCAGCAGTTCGTCTCTGTTCTTGAAGCTCTCGTAGAAGTATCTCTCGGTGAGACCGGCTCGACGGCAGGTGGCGCGCATCGTCGTCGCGGCAGCACCCTCCGTGCCCATGATGTCCAGACCGGCCTCGATCAGCTGCTCATGACGTGCGGCCCGGCGATCCTCGGGCTCGCGGCCCCGCCATTTCCGGGGCGCGCCGCGAGCGGTCTCGGTCTCGGTCATGCCTCCATCGTCTCATTACCGCGCACCCGGGAACCTTTCGACGGGATCGCTCGAACACAATGTTGACATCAGCTGCTGTTGACATTGGTTGATGTCACTTCTACTGTCAGGTCACACGGCGGCATCGACGAGGAGGACGCGGCACATGGTCAGCTCTGCACAATCGATTTCCAGCCCGGTCGACGACGACGCTCGCGAGAAGGTCCACGTACTCGTCATCGGCGCAGGCTTCGGTGGCCTGGGAACGGCGATGAAGCTGAAACAAGCCGGTATCGACGATTTCGTCGTGCTCGAGCGAGCGAGCGAGATCGGTGGAACCTGGCAGGTCAACACCTACCCGGGCGCACAGTGTGACATCCCGTCGATCCTGTACTCGTTCTCGTTCGCGCCGAATCCGAACTGGACGAGGCTCTACCCATTGCAGCCCGAGATCCACGACTACCTGCGTGCCTGCGCCGAGGACTTCGGAATAGTGCCGCACCTGCGCCTGAACCACGAGGTACGGGAGGCGACCTGGGACGATGCTGCCCAGGTCTGGCACGTGGCGACGAATCAAGGCCGCTGGGAGGCCCGCATTCTGGTGGGGGCCATGGGACCCTTCAGTGAACCGGCGGTCCCGGACCTACCCGGACTCGACAGCTTCGACGGCGCGGTGTTCCACTCGGCAGCCTGGGATCACGGGCACGATCTGGCCGGCGAGAGAGTTGCCGTCGTCGGAACGGGCGCGTCGGCAGTGCAGATCGTCCCCCGGATTCAGCCGATCGCCCGGTCGATGACGGTGTTCCAGCGGACTCCGACCTGGATACTCCCGCATCCCGACCAGCCGATGACCGGTTGGCCGCGAAGACTTTTCGAACGTGTACCGCTCTCGCAGCGACTGGCACGGACTGGACTCGATCTGGTGCAGGAGGCGATGGTTCCGGGGTTCGTCTACCGGCCCGCACTGCTGAAAGGTCTGGCTGCGCTCGGTCGCGCGCACTTGAATCGCCAGGTCCGAGACCCGGAACTGCGACGCGCACTCACTCCCACGTATGCCTTCGGGTGTAAACGTCCGACATTCTCCAACGCCTACTACCCCGCTCTGGCACAACCGAACGTCGACGTGGTCACCGCGGGAATACGGGAAGTGCGACCGGGCGGAATCGTGACCGCCGACGGCACACTGCACGAACTCGACACGATCGTGATGGGCACCGGCTTCAAGCTGACCGACAACCCGGCCTTCGACGTGGTCCGCGGGCGGGACGGCCGCACGTTGGCCGAGGCCTGGAACGGCAATGCCCGCGCATATCTCGGCACGACGATCAGCGGCTTCCCCAACTTCTTCATGCTTCTCGGCCCCAATTCCGTCACATACACCTCGCAAGTGGTGACAATCGAGGCCCAGGTGGAGTACATCCTCAGCGCTCTCCGGCAGATGGACGCGCAGGGCATGACGAGCATCGACATCCGCCCCGAGGTGCAGCAGGCGTTCGTCGACGACGTGGACAGGCGTTTGCAGAAGTCGGTGTGGAATGTCGGCGGCTGTACCAGCTACTACCTGAGCGGTGCGGGCCGCAACTTCACCTTCTATCCGGGGTTCAACCACAGCTTCCGGGCGCGCACCCGGCGGGCGGACCTCGCCCAATACGTCACCCGAAGAGCAGGAACCCCGTCACACCCGACCGTGAGGACAGCAGGATGATGACTTTTCCCCGAATCGGCCGGAAACCGGTGGTCGACCCCGCGGGCGCGCGCCGGTACACCGACGAGTCTCACGCGATCACCGCCCGCGACGTCGAATTCACCTGGGAGGGAGTGCCTTTGCACTACGTTCCCGGCGAGCCGATGACCACGCACGTCATCAACTTCATGCACCTGGTCCTTCCAGAAGGTGAGCGGGCGATGTCCGCGACCCTTGCCGAGGCACTGCCCCTGATCGAGGACGAACGACTCCACGAGGAAGTGGTGGGTTTCATCGGCCAGGAGGCAACCCACGCCACCTCGCACAAGGGCGCGCGCGAGCATCTCGCGGAACTCGGCATGGACATCGGGCCGATGGCGCGCAAAATGGACTGGCTCGTCGATCGAATTCTGGGTGACCGTGGGTTGTCCGGCCGGGCGAAGCGGGCATGGTTGTGCGAGCGCCTGGGCCTGTTCGCTGCGATGGAGCACTACACCGCCGTCGTCGGTGAGTGGTTGCTGACCGACCCCGCGCTCGAGAGGGCAGGGATGCACCCGGTGATGCTGGACATGGTCCGGTGGCACGGAGCAGAAGAGGTCGAGCATCGCAATGTCGCCTTCGACGCCTTCATGTACGTGGACGGCAGCTACGCCCGGCGGGTGCGCACCGCCCTGATTGCCAGTTTTACCTTGATCCTGCTCTTCCTGACCTCGATGAACTACCTGTTCCGCGCCGACCCGTCGACGGACAAGGGCCGTTTCTGGCCGTTGCAGCTGATCAGCGCGATCAGACGCGGATTGGTACCCAACATCACCTTCCTGGTGACGGAGATTCCGCCGTACCTGCGCCCCAGCTTCCACCCGTCGCAGATCGGCGACATGGACGTCGCGATGCGCTACCTCGCGCAGTCCCCTGCCGCCAACCGCTCCTAGCGAGAAAGACCACTCATCATGATGACCACCTCGGAACGGGCATCGGGGCCGGACTCCCCCGCCCGCGAGTTCGAGCCCACCCGCGCACTCCGGTTGGCGGCTCGGGCAACCGTCGCCTACCGGACCGTCTTCGCGGCCAGTCGCGCCGCCTCGTGGCTGTCGCGTCCGAAGCCGGTGCGCAACACAGGTTTCGACATGAGTCTCGTGATCGAGCAGGTGAGAGCCGAGGCGGAGGGCGTCATCGGCGTGACCTTGGCGTCGCCGGAAGGACATGCGTTGCCGTCCTGGATTCCGGGCGCGCACCTCGACCTCTTCCTACCGTCCGGCCGGCAGCGTCAGTACTCCTTGTGCGGTGACCCCGACGATCTGTCGTCGTACCGCATCGCCGTCCGCCGCATCGACGGCGGACTGGGCGGTTCGGCGGAGGTCCACGATTCGCTCGAGGCCGGGGATGTCGTCACCGTACGCGGTCCGCGCAACGCCTTTCCGTTGGTTGCTGCGGACTCGTACCTGTTCGTCGCGGGCGGAATCGGCATCACGCCGATCCTGCCGATGGTGAAAAAGTGCCACGCGCGCGGACGACCCTGGCGGCTTGTTTATCTGGGCCGCTCGCGCGACACCATGCCGTTTCTCGACGAACTCGCGCGGTATGCCGGTTGTGTGGAGGTCCGGCCCGACGACGAGAACGGTCAACCCGATATCACCGAGATCCTCACCACCGCAGCCCCTGGCGCAGCCGTCTACCTGTGTGGACCACCGCCGCTGACGAGCACCGCGCGTCGTGTGATGGGTCAGCTCAATCCCACCGGTTCCCTTCACACCGAACGGTTTTCGGCTCTGCCGGTGGTCGGCGGGCAGGAGTTCGACGTACACCTCGCCCAGCGGGGAACGACTGTGTCGGTGGGCGCCGACGAAACCGCGCTGGCCGCGATCCGCCGGGAAGTACCGGGTGTCGCCTACTCGTGCCAGCAGGGCTTCTGCGGTACCTGTCGAGTGCGGGTTCTGGCCGGAGATGTCGAGCACCGCGACCGCACGCTGACGGACGCCGAGCGACAGGACTCGATGCTGATCTGCCTGTCACGCTCGGCCGGTGGATCTCTGGTGATCGACCTGTGACGCGCTGGTACCCACTCGCCGCCGCCGACGACGAGTTCCTGCAGACCGCCAGATTCCGCATCGTGCACGTCGCCTACCTGTCGACGGACCCTGCGCACGTGTGGAGTGTCCTCACCGCCCACGACGCACTGGTGTCCTGGTCGCGGCTGATCACGGCGAGCGACTGGACCTCGCATCGGCCCTTCGGTATCGGCACCACCAGAACCGTGACGCTCGGACACGGGGCCGCCGCCCTGAGAGAACGCTTCTACCGCTGGGAGGAGGGCAGACGCATCACGTTCACCGCCGAAAGCGCGTCCAGGCCCGGATTCCGGCGGTTCGCCGAAGACATCAGCCTCGACGCGCACCCCGACGGCACCCGGCTCACCTGGACCTTCGCGATGGAGGCCGCACCCGGGCTCACGCCCTTCCTCGCGCTGTCCCTGCCACTGCTGCGCCGGGTGACGCGCGGATGGGCGCGCGGCCTCGCCCACAAGGCACTCGACCACCCGAAGGGCGCGACCCGATGACCACTACCACGCCGGCACCTGCCACATTCGAGGTGACCAGTCCGGCCACGGGACAGGTGGTAGGCGTTCACCCCCTCGGCTCGACCCGCGACGTCGAGGACGCCGTAGCCCGTGCGCGTGGCGCCGCCGACTGGTGGGCATCACTGGGATTCGCTGAACGGGCCCGCAGGCTCGATGCCTGGCGTGGCATCATCGCCCGGCGGGCAACGGAACTCGCAGACCTCGTCCACCGGGAGATGGGGAAGCCACCCGCAGACGCGATGCTCGAGATCGCGATGGCGTTGGAACACCTCGCGTGGGCGGCGAAGAATTCCGGCAAGGTACTGGGGCGTCGCTCGGTACGCTCGAGCGCGCTCACCGTCAACCAATCGGCCAGCGTCGAATACCTTCCCCTCGGGGTGGTCGGTGTGATCGGGCCGTGGAACTACCCCGTCTTCACTCCACTCGGATCGCTGTCGTTCGCCCTCGCAGCCGGAAACACGGTGGTCTACAAGCCCAGCGAGTACACCCCGGGCGTAGGCGTGTGGCTGATCGAGGCTTTCACCGAAGCGGTACCGGAATTTCCAGTGCTGCAGGTCGTTACCGGAGATGGTTCGACCGGCGCCGCGCTGTGCCGGTCAAAGGTGAACAAGATCGGATTCACCGGATCCACTGCGACCGGCAAGAAAGTAATGGCCGCGTGCGCCGAATCGCTCACCCCCGTCCTGATGGAATGCGGCGGCAAGGACGCCCTGATCGTCAACGCCGACGCAGACCTCGATTCTGCCGCTGACGCCGCTGTGTGGGGCGGGCTGTCCAATGCCGGGCAAACCTGCCTCGGGGTCGAGCGGGTATACGTGCACGACAAGGTATTCGACGAGTTCGTCGATCAGGTCGTTACCCTCGCCTCCCGCATTCGCGCCGGTTCCGACACGGATGCGCACATCGGCCCGATGACGATGCCCTCGCAGGTCGACGTGATCCGTCGCCACATCGACGATGCGCTCGACAAGGGCGGGCGGGCGGTTCTCGGCGGGCCCGACGCCGTGGAGGGCCGGTTCGTGCAACCCACCGTTCTCGTGGACGTGCCGGAGGACAGCATCGCGGTCACCGAGGAAACCTTCGGCCCCACCTTTGTCGTGTCGAGGGTCCGAAACATGGACGAGGCTGTGGAACGGGCCAACGCGAGCCGATACGGCCTGGGTGTCAGCGTTTTCTCCCGGAAGCACGGCGAGGACATCGCACGGCGAATTCGCACCGGCGCCGTCTCCGTCAATTCCTACGTTCTCTACGCGGCCGTTCCCGGTCTGCCCCTGGGCGGTGTCGATGATTCCGGATTCGGTCGGGTCCACGGCGCGGACGGCCTGAGGGAATTCACTTTCCCACGGGCGATGACCAGACAGCGATTCCCGTCCGTGCTGCCGCTCACGACATTTCGGCGTACACGCCTGGTGGACTCTCTCGTCCGCGTCCTCATCACCGTGCTTCACGGAAGGAACTGACGATGGCGATCTTCGAGAAACGAACTGCATACGCTCGCACGTTGCGCGACCTGGGCCTGCCGTTACCCGGGAAGGGGGCTGAGTACGATGTCGCCGGCAAGGTCGTCCTGATCACCGGCGGGGGCGACGGCATCGGACTGGCCTCGGCGCGCGCGCTGCACGCCCGCGGCGCAACCGTCGCACTGATCGATAACAATCCAGCGGCCCTCACCGACGCCGACTGCGCACTGGGACAGGAACGGGTCCTGACTCTCATGGCCGACGTCCGCGACCGGGCCGGCATGAACGCAGCCGTGCAGGACGTGATCGAACAGACTGGGCGGCTCGACGTCGTCGTCGCGAACGCCGGTGTGACACCGCCACCGGGCACTCTCCGCCGAATCGACCCCGCCGCTTTCGACCGGGTCATCGACATCAACCTCACCGGAGTGTTCAACACCATTCGTCCGGCCGTCGACGAAGTGATCGAACGACGTGGTCACATCGTCGTGGTGTCGTCCGCGGCCGCGTTCGCGCCCGGCCTCGGCGGGGCGTCGTACATGATCAGCAAAGCTGCCGTCGAGCAACTCGGCCGCGCCCTGCGCCTCGAACTCGCAGGTTACGGCGCCTCCGCCGGTGTCGCCTACTTCGGCATGGTCGATACCCAACTGGCACGCGCAACCCTGGACGACGACGAGCTCGGCCGAAAACTCGACGCCCGCCTGCCGCGGCCGTTGCGCCGCCGTATCAGCGCCGAGGACGCCGCGACCGTCATCGCCGACGCCATCGCCCGACGTGCCGGCCGCACCCTGGCACCCGCGGCCTGGCAACCGTGGGCGCTCGGACGCGGACTGGTGAACGTCCTCGCCGACGGTTACCTCGTCGCCGACCGCGACTGCCACGAACTCATCCGTGAACTCGACGCCCGACCCGCCACCTCCACCACTCCAGGATCACCCACCGCCAGCAGGAAGATGCCATGACCCCGACTCGAGCTCCGATCACCCTGTGCGAGGCCTTCCAACGCGTCGCAGCCATCGCCCCCGACTCGGTCGCACTCCGGACCGTGGGCGGCAACGAAGTACACACCTGGCGGGACTACGCGGAACAGGTACGGGACGTGGCGGCCGGGTTCGCCGGGCTCGGCGTCGGACGCGGGGACACCGTGGCACTCATGATGGGAAACCGCCTCGACTTCTACCCGGTGGACGTGGGTGCCCAACACGTCGGTGCCACCTCGTTCTCGATCTACAACACCTCACCTCCGGACGCCATCGCCCATGTCCTCCGTAATGCGGGAGCGAAAGTGGTCGTGTGCGAGGCGCAGTACGTCGAACGGATCAGAGAATCCGGCGTGCAGCCCTCGCGGATCGTCGTCGTCGATGTCGACTCGGGGAGCGCACCCACCGGAACCCTCTCGCTGGACCAGATGAAAACTCTGCGTCCCGCAGACTTCGACTTCGACTCGGCCTGGCGAGCCGTGCAACCGGACGACGTTGCCACGCTCATCTACACCTCGGGGACCACCGGAAATCCCAAGGGCGTCGAATCGACCCACGCCGCATTACTGTTCGAGGCCGGCGCAGTGCGCGACATCCTGCCGATCGAATTCGGCGACCGGATCACCTCGTTCATGCCATCCGCGCACATCGCCGACCGGATGACCTGCCTCTACTTCCAGATGGTCTTCGGCACCGAAATCACCGTTGTCGAGGACATCTCGCAGATCGCCGCCGCCCTCCCCGATTGCCGGCCGACCATCTGGGGTGCAGTCCCACGCGTCTGGGAAAAGCTCCAGGTCGCAGTGGAGCGGGCGGTAGCCGACGAGCCGGAGGAAACCCGGCGCCAGGGATTGCAATGGGGCCTCGCGGTGGGCGCCCGCCGGTTTGCGATGCTGCGGGCCGGCCAACCCGTACCCGAGGAACTCGAGGCCGAATTCGTTTCTGCAGAATCGCGAGTGCTGGCACCTCTGCGGGCGCAACTCGGATTCGACGCCCTCCGGTGGGCCGTATCGGGCGCGGCCCCCATCCCCGCTGACACCCTGGCATTCTTCGGCTCGCTCGGTCTGAACATCTCGGAAATCTGGGGCATGTCGGAACTGACGTGCATCGCGAGCGCCGCAGCGGCGGACCCCACCAGACTGGGAACGGTCGGCAGAATCATCCCCGGCATGGAGATGCGGATCGCCGACGACGGCGAACTCCTCGTCCGAGGCCCGCTGGTCATGAAGGGCTACCGGGGTGAGCCGGGGAAAACAGCGGAGGCAGTCGACGCGGACGGCTGGCTGTCCACGGGAGATGTGGTGACCGTCGACGACGACGGATATCTCACCATCATCGACCGGAAGAAGGAGTTGATCATCAACTCATCGGGCAAGAACATGTCGCCGGCCGGGATCGAGAATGCGATCAAGGCCCAATCCTCGCTCATCGGGAACGTGTCCACCATCGGTGACGCGCGGCCGTACAACACCGCGCTGATCACGTTGGACCCCGACGGCGCAGCCGGCTACGCGGCACAGCTTCACGTGGAGGCGGATGCCGCGACTCTGGCAGCACACCCCGCCGTCATTGCCGTGGTTGCCGACGCGGTCGCGGCAGGAAACAGCCGCCTCTCACGGGTAGAGCAGATCAAGAAGTTCATTGTTCTGCCCTCTTTCTGGGAGCCCGGCAGTGACGAATTGACCCTCACCATGAAGCTGCGACGCACGCCGATCGCCGCAAAATACGCGCCCGAGATCGAAAACCTTTACGCCCAGCCCGTGCCTGAGGGCGTCCAGGTAGCCACGCTGCACCGGGCGGACTCTGTGCCCGCAGTCGCAGGCTGAGGGCAACTCTCCACCGATCTCGAAAGAAGACGATGACCATCTCTCCTGCTTCCACACTGACGAACTCCGCCTGGATCGACGAGGACCTCGGCGCCGTAGCCGAACTCGCACGCAACTTCTTCGCCAGGGAGGTGACTCCGCACCAATCCCGCTTCGCACAGCAAGGCTTTCCCGACCGGGAGGTCTACCGCACTCTTGGTGACCTGGGGCTGGCGGGCATGTCGATTCCCGCCGAATACGGGGGTGGCGGCGGCACTTTCGCGCACGACGCTGTTCTGTTCCATGAACAGGTTCTGGCCGGTGACCATTCGCTTCAGCTGGGCGTGCATTCGGGAATTGTCCCGCACTACCTGAACGCCTACGGGACCGAAGACCAGAAACTGCGGTGGTTGCCCCGCCTCACGAGTGGCGAATGGGTGGGTGCGATCGCCATGACCGAACCCGGAACCGGATCTGACCTCCAGAGCATCACGACCAAAGCGGTGCGGGACGGCGACGACTACCTCCTCACCGGTACCAAAACCTTCATCTCGAACGGCTACAACTGTGATCTGGTGATCGTCGCCGCCAAGACCGACACCGCACTCGGCGCGAAAGGAGTGTCGCTGATCGTCGCCGAAGTCGACGACAACACTCCGGGTTTTACGCGGGGACGAATCTTCGACAAGGTGGGACAGAAAGGGCAGGACACCACCGAACTGTTCTTCGACGGCGTCCGAGTGCCCGCCGAGAATCTCCTCGGTCCGACCGAGGGTGCCGGCTTCGTCCAACTGATGCAGCAGCTTCCCCAGGAACGATTGATCTGCGGTGTTGCCGCAGTCGCTGCGATCGAACGAGCGGTCGCCCTCACCGTGGAGTACGCGAAGTCCCGGACGATGTTCGGCAAGACCCTGTTCGACCTGCAGAACACCCGCTTCGAACTGGCCGAATGCGCCACAATCGCCCGGGTGTCGCGCACCTTCCTCGACGACTGCATCGTCAAGCATCTCCGCGGTGAGCTCGACGTCGCCACCGCCGCAATGGCCAAATACTGGCTCACCGACCAGCAGTGCTCCGTGATCGACCGCTGCGTACAGCTTTTCGGGGGATACGGCTACATCCTCGAATACCCCATCGCCCAGATGTACGCCGACGCCCGGATCCAGCGCATCTACGCCGGATCCAACGAGGTCATGAAGGAGCTCATCTCTCGCACGCTCTAGGCGCTCCGCGCCCGTGCGCCTTTCTGGTAGTCCCAGCTACCAGAAAGGCGCACGGGCCGAAGGCCTAGAATGCACTCATGGATCGAGAGGCTCCGCGCGGACTGACGCTTGGTGAGTTGATCAGGCGCCAGCGGGAGATGGCCGAACTCCCGATGCGTCAGTTGGCTGCGATGGTGGGAATTTCGAATCCGTACCTGTCACAGATCGAGCGGAACCTCCGGGAGCCGAGCGACCGTGTCCTGCAGGCCATCGCCGATCAGCTTCATCTGTCCGCTGACATGCTCGTGTCGGAGGCGTCGCGAGCCCAGAAGGACTCCGCCTCCGCAGTGATAACGGCGATCCGGGAGGACCCGGACCTCACCAATGCGCAGCGTAAGGCGATCGAGGAAATGTACGAGGCCTTCCGGCAGCTCACCATCGCCAAACGGAAGCGTCCGAGCACCGGACCACAAGACTGAGTGCGTCACGCACATCACCGACCACCCACGACTGTGCCGCATGTCACATGGACTGGTAAACATAGGTGTGACGACGAGTCCCCGCAGATAGAGACGCCATATGGACCGGCTCGTGCAGCCATGAAAGTACGCCGACGCAACTGACCGTGCAGTATACCCCTCGGTAATATGCAGTTCAAACGTTCCTGTGTCAACGTGTGATCAGGCGCCACCGGCGCCGTCCCACTCTTCGCCTCTGCGGGATCCGCAGCAAGATCACCTCACAGGAATACCGTGCAGACAGAACACACCACCGCGCGCGCCGTCGCACTCGAAGACCTCCCCACCCTCGTCGGTATTGAACTCGGCACGTCGAGTGCCGTACAGATCACTCAGCAACAGATCAACATGTTCGCCGATGCGACGAATGATCACCAATGGATCCACACCGATCCCGAGCGCGCGAAGGAAGGTCCGCTCGGGACGACAATTGCGCACGGATTTCTCACATTGTCGTTGGCACCCAGTTTATTCTGGCAACTGATCGATGTCGTCGACAGCGAGCAGGTGATCAATTGCGGTATAGGCAATGCACGGTTCACGGCGCCCGTTCCCGTCGGTTCTCACCTGCGTTTGACCGCTGAGGTCACCACCGTGAAAGCCTGTAGGGGCGGCTATCAGGTGACGTCGGCCCTGACCATGTCCGTCGACGGCTCCGAACGTCCGGCGTGCGTGGCGGATATGACGATTCGATTTTTGGGGAGCAACGTGTGATCGACAACATGCACAAGAAGATCGCCTCGCGGATCGACCCCATCGGCTGGGGCCCCGCGGTGGCGTCCGTCGCCGGCCGTGCAGCAAAGAATCCTCAGGCCGTCGTCGCCGCGTCGACGAACTACGCCACTCACCTCGCCCACATTCCGGCGGCTGCTGTTCGAGTGTTCAACGACGTCGACGCCCAACCTCCCGTCCCGGTCGACCCGAGCGACAAGAGGTTCGCAGACGCGGCGTGGCGCGAGAATCCCGCGTTCTTCTCTCTGCACCAAAGCTATCTCGCGACTCGTGAACTCGCGGAAGACCTCACAGAGGCGGGCGCGGGAGACGAACTACAGGACGCCAAGGCACGGCAAATCGTGAACTTGATGCTCGACGCCCTGTCGCCCACCAATTTCCCGCTCACCAATCCGGGTGTACTGACGCGCGCGTTCGACACCGGCGGGGCGAGCCTCGTTCGCGGTGCCCTTTTCGCTGCCGAGGACGTCATCAAGCGGAAGGGGCAGCCGGTGAAAGTCGATCGGGCCGCCTTCACTCTCGGTGACAACCTTGCAGCCACGCCGGGCAAAGTCGTTTTTCGCAACGACTTGATCGAAGTGATCCAGTACCAACCGCAGACCCCCTCCGTGCATGCGGTCCCGATCCTTGTCTCCCCACCGTGGATCAACAAGTACTACATACTCGATCTCGCGCCGAAACGCAGCCTCATCGAGTGGGCGGTCGCGCACGGGCGCACAGTCTTTGCGATTTCCTACCGCAATCCCGACCGGTCCATGATGGACATCACGATGGACGACTACTACCTTCGCGGGTTCGCTGCCGCCATGGACGTCGTCGAAGAGGTCACCGGTTCGGGGAAGATCGACATCCTCTCCATCTGCCTCGGTGGCGCTATGGCCGCGATGGGAGCGGCCCGTCTCGCTGCAACCGGGGGCGACCGCATCAACTCACTGACGATGTTGAACACGCTGCTCGATTACAGCGAGGTCGGCGAGCTGAAGCTTCTGGTCGATCCAGACACCCTCGATCGTGTCGAGATGCGTATGCGGCGGCAGGGCTTTCTGTCCGGCGAAGAGATGAGTGGCACCTTCGACCTGATCAAGGCCAAAGAGTTGATCTTCAGCTACTGGGTCTCGCGCTGGATGAAGGGCGAAAAGCCGGCCGCGTTCGACATCCTCGCGTGGAACGAGGACAAGACCAGGATGCCCGCCACGATGCACTCCCAGTACCTGCGATCCCTCTACGGCCGAAACGAATTATCCTCTGGGGAATACGTATTGGACGGTCAGCGGCTGGATCTGACGAAGGTAACGTGCGATTCCTACATCGTCGGTGCCGTCAACGACCACATCGTGCCGTGGACCTCGTCGTATAAGAGTGTGCATCTACTCGGTGGAGACGTGCGTTTCGTCCTCACCAACGGGGGCCACATCGCCGGTGCGGTCAATCCACCGAACAACCGGTGCTTCTTCCATACCGTCGGCGCACCCGACTCGAGCGAACGCCGGACCATGCCCGCAAATCCGGCGGACTGGCAGATTTTGTCCGAGAAGCATTCCGGCTCGTGGTGGGAGGACTGGACACAGTGGTCAGCTTCTCGCGCGGGCGACATGGTGGCACCGCCGGCAATGGGCAATGCCAAGCATCCCGTCCTTGCCGAGGCCCCGGGGACGTACGTCTCTCAGTAATCAGGCGACAGGCGTGTTAGCAATCAGCTTGCTAACCTGCTAATGTGCTTACTGACGTTACCCCCACCCAAGGAGTAAGAACGTGACCACAGCGAAGACAGTCACCGACGCCACCACCGCAGCGGCTGCCGGCCTCAGCAAGGCACTCGACGAATCGACCGAGCGGATCTCATCCCTCAACGAGAAAGTGGTCGACGCCGCGAAGCAGAGCGGAAACCTCTCTCTCGACACCTACGAGAAGGCCCTCGGCAGTGTCCTCGAATTCCAGGAGAAGATCGGCACCAGCAGCAACGTCGAGTGGATCAGTAGCCTCACGAAGGCACAGGTGTCCCTCGTCAACGGGATCAGCACGGCGTTCACCGACGCCGCACGTTCAGTGCTGAAATAACGTGAAAGCAGCGATGGCCGGGATGACACATCCCGGCCATCGTCGTCTGCCAGTGAGAGCGCGCACATGCACCCGACAGGAGCCAGCTGCATGACGAGAGCAGGGAATAGGCCCTGGAGAGACCTCGCTCTTCTCCCGCTCGAGGTGGGGGCGGCGGCAGTCGAGGGATGGTCGGGGTACTTGGCAGGACTCTGTCGACGAAGGGCGAATCCGTTCGACATCGCCGACGACGTTCTTTCGTTCTGGATTGCGGTGAGCTCGCGCGAATGCCCGAAGTGGGCGCATCACAGTGACGTTGCTCGTCGGGGTCGACTGGCCGATTGCCGGAACTACTCCACCGACGGACCCACCGACCAGATCCCGACCTTGGTGATCCCACCCCACTCGGGTCGCGCCTCCTCGATCGTGGACTATGCGGACGGACGGAGTCTGATGCACACGCTCCGCGAGGCCGGAATCGACAACCTCTACTGCCTCGACTGGCACGGCCGCACTCCCGACAACATCAACGCGTCGATCGACGATTACCTCGACTTGCTCACCGAGACAACCGACTTCCTGGGCGGCAGGATCAACCTGGTCGGCTTCAGCCAGGGTGGATGGCTTGCCACGATTTTCGCGGCACTTCATCCCGCCGCGGCCCACTCACTCGTCATCGCAGGTGCGCCGATCGATTTCCACGCCGGACGACCGCACGTCGTCGAGGTGATGGGCAGCTGGTTGCGTGATCCGAGCGCCGCATGGTTACGGGCGTGCGCCGTGGCAATCGCCGGATTGCAGTATCGACTCGGTGAAGCGGCCGGCGTCCCTCTGGGGAGACCTACTGCGGAGTTCGAACACGCCATGACGCTGCTTGCGCACATTGATGAACCGGAGTCCGTGGAACGCTATCTCGAGCGTAGACGGTGGTTCGCATGGTCGCAGCAGTTACCGGACCGATTCCGCGACTGGATGATCGAGGAGCTGTTCCTGACGAATCGGCTGATCTCGAACGAGCTCCGCGTGAAAACGGGAAACGTTACGCTCGAGTCTATTTCGTGTCCCGTCTTCTTGATAGCGGGCTCCGATGACGAGTTCACACCACCCGAGCAGGTGTGGGCGCTGGAACGCCACATCTCCACCCCACCGGAGCACATCACGCGGCGTCTCGTGAACGGTGGGCACCTGAGCTTGATCGTCGACCCCGCCGTTCTCGAGGAAGTGTGGCGGCCGGTGATGCGCTCGGTGGCGGCGCTGTCAGCGACATCGGAGGTCGACCACTCACCGTCACCATGAACGCGTATCGGGAAAAGTCGCAGCGGAGCCCCAATAACTGAAACGCGTTCTAGTATGGAAGGTGACTGGACACCGGTATCGCCCGCCACGGAGACGCTGTGAGCTTCGTTCTCGTCGACCATCCACGGCCGGGCGTCGCCCTGGTGACGCTCAATCGCCCGGAACGCATGAATGCTATGGCGTTCGACGTCATGGTGCCGTTTCGCGAAACGCTGGAACGGATCAGCCACGACAACGCGATACGAGCGGTCGTGGTCACCGGCGCCGGAAAGGGGTTCTCTTCCGGCGCCGACCAGACGTCCGCGGGCAGTCCGCCGCACATCGACGGCCTGACCCGGCCGACCGTCGCCCTGCGCGCGATGGAGATGCTGGACAACGTCGTACTTGCGCTTCGCCGCATGCACCAGCCGGTGATCAGCGCAGTCAACGGTGCCGCCATCGGTGGTGGGCTGTGCCTGGCGCTCGCATCGGACGTCCGGATCGCCTCGGACGCCGCCTATTTCCGGGCCGCCGGGATCAACAACGGGCTCACCGCGAGCGAGTTGGGACTCAGCTACCTACTTCCTCGCGCGATCGGTTCGTCCCGCGCCTTCGAGATCATGCTGTCGGGCCGAGACGTCCACGCCGAGGAAGCCGAGCGTATCGGCTTGGTGTCGCGGTGTGTGCCTGCCGACGACCTACTGGGCGCGTGCTTCGACCTGGCCGAGCGGATGGCGACGTTCTCCCGGCCGGGCCTGGAGCTGACCAAGCGCACCCTGTGGTCGGGACTCGACGCGGCGTCGCTGGAGTCCCACATCCACCAGGAAGGTCTCGGGCAACTCCTCGTGCGGCTGCTCACCGACAACTTCGAGGAAGCCACCGCCGCCCGCAAGGAGGACCGCACTCCCCGGTTCCGCGACACCCGCTAGGCGCGGCACATGCGCGGCGCTGGTGGGGGGTGGACTTCGGTTCCCGGTCCGCGGGTGAGCGCGGGGTAGTCGGGGTATCTTTCGCACTGGAACGTGAGCGCACCACCCGACGAGAGGTCACCATGCCGAAGCCTCCCCTCCCGCAGGAAGCCGCGGAGATGTTCACGCGGCCCAATTACGCCACCATCACCGCCGTCCGACCGGACGGGCAGCCCGTGTCGGTGGCCACCTGGTACCTCTACGAGGACGGGAAAGTACTGGTCAACATGGATTCGGGGCGCAAGCGGCTCGACTATCTGCGCCACGATCCGCGGGTGAGCCTCACTGCGATGGACCCACAGGACTGGATCACCCACGTCAGCGTCCAGGGCCGGGTAGTCAAGCTGGTCGACGACGAGAATCTCGACGACATCGACCGCATCGCCCGGCACTACACCGGCAACCCGTATCCGGTCCGGGACCGGGCACGGGTAAGCGCGTGGATCGACATCGACACCTGGCACGGTTGGGGATCTCTGAAACAGTCGTGAGCCGCACCCCTCGACGGAGGTAGCCGGGCATGCCGAGCTCCCGCACCGCATCGGTCGTCGCCGTGGCGGTGGCGGTGGCCGGCGGTGTCCTCCTGAACCCGCTGCCGGTTCGGGAGGCGGGCGTGCCCACGGTGAGCGTGGCTCAGCCCGCCGCCCCCGCCCCACCTCTGCCGGTCGTCCTCACCCCCGAGGAGATCGAGGCCCGCGTCGCACCGGTCATCGTCACGCTCGTCGCGGATTCGGGACTCGTCGACACCGCAGGTACGGGCATCGTGGTGACACCCGACGGCGTCGTTCTCACCAATCATCATGTGATCGACGGCGCACTCGACATCAGCGCGGTCACCCTCGCCGACGGTGCGGAATATGTGGTGGACGTCCTGGGCTACGACAGCTCGCGCGACATCGCGGTGCTCCAACTCCAAGGCGCGGATTCGCTGCCCACGGCAACGCTGGCGACGTCACCCGCCATCCGGATCGGTGACCCCGTGACAGCCGTGGGCAACGCCGAGGGCAACGGATATCCGGTGCCGGCAAGGGGCTTCGTCACCGACGTGGGCCAGTCGATCACCGCGAGAAGCGCGACGGACGGTTCCCGGAACCGGTTGAGCGGCCTGATCGAAGTGGACGCCGCAGTGCGCCCGGGCGACTCGGGCGGTCCCCTCGTCGACGCCACCGCCACCGTGATCGGGGTCAACACCGCGGGCAACGCGGACTCCGATCCGTCGACCCCTCCACCCGCGCAGCCACGTTCGTATGCCGTCCCCATCACCACCGCGATGGCCGTCGTCGATCAGGTCCGTGCCGGTAGGACGTCATCCACCGTACACGTCGGTGACACAGCACTTCTCGGCATCAACGTCACGAACAACGAGCGGGGCGCCGAAGTACTGTGGGTCGGCACCGGGACCCCGGCAGACCACGCGGGACTCGAGATCGGCAGCATCATTACCGATTTCGATGGAGCACCCGTCCGCTCGTCGACAGAACTGAGCGAACGCATGAACGCGAAACACCCCGGCGACACGGTGTCGGTGCTCTGGCTCGACGACCGCGGGCAGTCGCAGGCAGCCACCATCGTCCTCGACGAGGGCCCGCCGCGCTGACCGTCACGCCGTGGCGCCCTGCACCATCCCGTCGTCACGCCGGACACGGACAGCCACGAATCTGGCGATCCGCCGCAGCACCGCACGACTTTCCGGCAGCCCCGGCCACAGCGCCGGAAAAGCATGCACCTGCCCGTCCCAGATCTGCAACGTGGTCGCCACCCCCGCGGCGCTGAGCCGGTGCGCCATCAACTCCGAATCCGAACGCAGCACTTCACCTTCCGCGGCGATCAGCAACGACGGCGGCATTCCCACCAGATTGCCGTTCACCGGCGACAACGCGGGGTCGAGCACGCCGTCGACCTCGGCTCCGAGCTTCCCGATGGTGACGAGCGCCTCGATCGGCGCGAACACGTCCTTGGCCGCGTTCACATGCACCGACTTCTCCGCGCAGTCCAGATCGAGCAACGGGGACAACCCGATGAGTCCGGCAGGCAGATCGACGCCCTCCTCACGGGCTTTCAGCGCCGTCGCGAACACCAGGAACCCGCCAGCGGAATCACCGGCAAAGACCGTCCCGCCCGCCCGGGCACCGTTCTCGAGCAGCCACTTGTACGCCGTCAGGCAGTCGTCGACCGATCCGCTGATGTTCGTGTCGGGCAACTGCCGGTAACCCACGTGCATCACCGGCAGTCCGGTGAGTTTCGCGATGGTCGCCACCACCGGCCGGTGCGTGTTCAGGCCACAACACAGGAATCCACCCCCGTGAAGGTAGAGAACGACTCCCTCGCTCAGGTCCGGCGAGACTCCGGGAGCCCGCACGACCTCGGCGTCGAAGCCGGGCAGTCGAACCTTCTGGCGGCGAATGCCGGACGCGGGCCGCATTCCCGCGGCGAGGTCGAGCAGTGCCGCACGGCGGATGGCGGACTCGTTGATCGGGGCCATTCGGACGACAGGGCGGAGAAACCAGCGACAGGCCTGGTAGAGGAGCTGGGATTCCATACTCGGCCCGGCGAGTCGGGCACCGGGCCGGTACTGCACCGTCGGTTTCCCGATCCGCTGTTCCGCAGGTGTGTGGCGGTCGTTCGGCACAGAATCCATGCCCGCTCCCTCGTCGCCGACGCCCGTCTTCATTGACGGGCGTCTCTCCACGGTAGAAGTATCGGGCGCCGCGTTTGTCCCACATCGGCGCATCGGCATCGAGTCGTGACCAGCCGGGTAGCGAGCCGGGTCAGCCGAAATCGACGTCGTCGAGTTCCTCGACGATGCTCACGCGCCGGGTGCGCCCCCCGATCATCTTCCCGAGGCCGCGACGCCCACCGTTGTCTGCCTTCCCGGACGGCGGAATGCGCTGAGGTGCGGCGCGTGGGCGCGGCACGGTGACCGGCGGCGGGCTCGGTACAACCGGGCGCTCCTGTTCCGCCGGCACCCACTGTTCCGCCGGCAGCACCAGAGGTTGCACCGAACTGTCGAGGATGACCGGTTCGGGCTCCGTGCTGGGTAGGTCCTCGGTGTGGAGGTCCACGTCGGCCAGGCTGGTGGCCCACCACACACGCCCGTCCAGTCGGCGTTCCCGCAGTTCGGCTGCGATCTCGTCGTGCCATACCGAGGGCTCACCGCCCCCGAAAGATCGGGCGTTGGCACTGACCCACACGACACCGTCCGGGTGACGATCGGCCAGATCGAGGACGGTCAGCCAGTTCACCGTCGCCGCGTAGCCGTCGTACCTCTTCTTCTCCCGGTAGGGGCGCCGGCGCTGGACGGCGCGCTGGGCAATCTCCACATGCGAGCACCCCACCGGCTCGACCACCTCGACGCCGATCTTCTCCAATTCGCGGGCGAGGGCGACCACGTACCCACCGGCCTTCGCACGTGCCACATCGACGAACAGGGACAGGTCGTCCCGCAGTCCGAGCCGGTCGTACATCCTGGCCTGGACGGTGAGCGCTTCGATCATCGCCGCCGACTCTCGCTGGTACCGGTCGGCGATCTCGACGAGAACGAGCCGGGGAACCGCGACCCGGACACCCCCGTCCACGGCCGTGCGCACGAAAGTCTCGAAACGCGAATCTCGCGTGACCGCCGATGTATCGAGAACGATGAGCATTGCCCGATTGTGCAGGAGAATCCCACCCGCGCAGCCGCTGTCGCCGGGTCGTTATGCAATCTCGATCACGACGAAAACACCGCAGGCACCGTCTCGAGTCCGGGCGGTCAGCGGATCTTGAAGATCACCGCGCGCTGGACGACGAAGTTGATGACCGTTGCCGTTCCCTGCGCTATGACGAACGCCAACGGCAAGCGCCACCACTCGTCGGGGAATGCCTGGTACATGACCCAGTTGAGACCGACCTGCACCGCGAAGGTCACCGCATAGAGGATCACGACCGCGACGAAACGGGCCCGGCTGGGTTCCGCTTTGAACGTCCACCGGCGGTTGATGAGATACGCCGTGGTGGTGCCGGCGATGAAGCTGATCGACTTGGCCACGTTGACGGGCAGTCCCACCACTTCGAGGAGCAGCCAGTACAGGCCGAAGTCGACGATCGCCGACAACCCGCCGGTCAGGACGAACCGCACGATCTGCGTCTTCAGGTCCAGTGCGTCGTCCGCGATGTTCTCGGTGACGGGAATCTCGACCGGGAGGGGAACGTGATGTTCGTGCTCGTGACTCGGCTGGGTTTCTGACACGACGACGAGAGTAACCACCCGTGCGTACTTGTTAACCCCCCACTGTTGATAAGTACGCACAGGGCCGGTGGGTCCTACCGCCAGGTAGCCTCTATCTCGATGTCCACGACAGCAGAAGAGACGCCCACCCAGGCGCTCCCCACACAGACCCGCACCCTCACCGGCTGGGGACGCACCGCGCCCACCACGGCGCAGGTGCTGTCCACTCCCGATGTCGACGTGATCGCTCGAGCGGTCGCCCAGGTCGCGGAGAAGAACGAGTCGAAGCCCTCTCACCTGCAGCGCGGGGTGATCGCCCGCGGCCTCGGCCGCTCGTACGGCGACCCCGCGCAGAATGCCGGCGGCCTGGTCATCGACATGAATGCGCTGAACCGCATTCACCGCATCGACCGTGAGACCCATCTCGTGGACGTCGATGCCGGCGTCAATCTGGACCAGCTGATGAAGGCCGCCCTGCCGTTCGGCCTGTGGGTCCCGGTACTGCCCGGCACCCGCCAGGTCACCATCGGCGGCGCCATCGGCTCCGATATCCACGGGAAGAACCATCACAGCGCGGGTAGCTTCGGCAACCACGTCGTGTCGCTGGATCTGCTCACCGCCGACGGTCAGGTGCGCAAGCTCACACCGAAGGGCGGCCGCAACGACCCCAAGGGCGCGCTGTTCTGGGCGACGATCGGCGGCATGGGCCTGACGGGCATCATCCTCCGGGCGACCATCAAGATGACGCCCACTGAGACGGCGTACTTCATCGCCGACGGCGACGTCACGGGCAGCCTCGACGAGACGATCGCCCTGCACAGCGACGGCAGCGAGGCGAACTACGAGTACTCGAGCGCGTGGTTCGACGCCATCGCGGCGCCGCCGAAGCTCGGCCGCGCTGCAATCTCCCGCGGTTCCCTGGCCAAGCTCGACCAGCTGCCGGAGAAGCTGCAGAAGAATCCGCTGGCGTTCGACGCACCGCAGTTGATGACGTTCCCGGATATCTTCCCGAACGGGCTGGCCAACAAGTTCAACTTCTCGCTGATCGGCGAGCTGTGGTTCCGTAAGTCCGGGACCTACCGCGGCAAGGTGCAGAACTTGACGCAGTTCTATCACCCGCTCGACATGTTCGGGGAGTGGAACCGTGCGTACGGTTCCAACGGCTTCCTGCAGTACCAGTTCGTGGTGCCGCCGGAGGCAGTCGACGAGTTCAAGGCGATTATCCGCGACATCCAGAAGTCGGGGCATCACTCCTTCCTCAACGTGTTCAAGCTCTTCGGTGAGGGCAACCAGGCGCCGCTGAGTTTCCCGATCCCCGGTTGGAACATCTGCGTCGACTTCCGGATCAAACCGGGCTTGAACGAGTTCGTCACCGAGCTCGACAAGCGCGTGCTGAAGTTCGGTGGACGCCTCTACACCGCCAAGGATTCGCGGACCACCGCCGAGACCTTCCACTCCATGTACCCGCGGATCGACGAGTGGATCGCCACCCGCCGCAAGTACGACCCCACCAATGTCTTCGCCTCCGATATGTCCAGAAGGTTGGAACTGTGATCAACGCCGTCGGGAACCCGCAAACCCTCCTGCTCCTCGGTGGCACCTCCGAGATCGGTCTCGCCATCTGTGAGGAGTACCTGAAGAAGGCTCCGATGCGGGTGATCCTCGCCGCTCTGCCCGGCGACCCCGGCCGGGACGCCGCAGTGGCGCAATTGACGGCTGCCGGAGCGAACGCCGTCGACGTCATCGACTTCGACGCCGTCGACACCGAGAGCCACCCGAAAGTCATCGACGAAGCCTGGGCGAAGGGGGACGTCGACGTCGCCATCGTCGCGTTCGGCCTGCTCGGTGACGCCGAGGAACTGTGGCAGAACCAGCGCAAGGCCGTCCAGATCGCCGAGGTCAACTACACGGCAGCGGTGTCGGTGGGCGTGCTGGTCGGCGAGAAGATGAAAGCACAGGGCTACGGCCAGATCATCGCCATGTCGTCCGCCGCAGGCGAGCGTGTACGCCGGTCGAACTTCGTGTACGGCTCCACCAAGGCCGGACTCGACGGCTTCTACCTGGGCCTCGGTGAGGCACTGCGCGAGTTCGGGCCCCGCGTCCTCGTGATCCGTCCCGGTCAGGTCCGCACCCGGATGTCCGCGGATGTGAAGGAAGCCCCGCTCACGGTGAACAAGGAAGACGTGGCCAAGCTGGCCGTCGCGTCGGCGGAGAAGGGCAAGGAGCTGGTCTGGGCGCCGGGCGCCTTCCGGTACGTGATGATGATCCTGCGGCACATCCCGCGACCGATCTTCAAGAAGCTGCCCATCTAAGCTTCGCCCTCGTGACGGAAGCACGCGTAGCCCCCGCCCGTCGGGCACTGTCGACCGCCGCCGAGATGTTTTCGGCGGCGGTCGTCGCCGCAGTGGTCGCGGCGGTCGGACTCGTCGCGTTCGCGCGAGTGCAGTGGCCGGCCTTCAGTTCGTCCAATGTGACGCAGGCTGTCACCACCGTCGGCCAGGTACTGGCCGTCGCCGGTATCGCCGTGTCGGTGCTGCTCGTGCGGCGCCACCGGGCAGTGCGGTTCGCGAGGCTGCTGTCGTGGGCGAGCCTGTCCGGGTTCGTGACGGTGACGCTCGGCCTCCCGCTCGCCGCAACCCGGCTGTATCTCCACGGCGTCTCCGTCGATCAGGAATTCCGCACCGAGTACCTGACACGGCTCACCGACTCCCCCGCGTTGCGCGACATGACGTACGCGGACCTGCCGCCGTACTACCCGGCGGGGTGGTTCTGGGTCGGTGGACGGGTCGCGGGCCTCCTCGGTATGGACGGCTGGGAAGCGTTCAAGCCCTACGCCATCGGGTCGCTGGCCGTGGCTGCCGTGGTGGCACTCGTGTTGTGGAGCAACCTGATCCGGCACGACCTGGCGATCGTCGTCTCACTCGCGACCGCAGCGCTGGTCGTGGCATACGGTTCTCCCGAGCCCTACGGGGCGATCATCGCACTCCTGATCGGGCCCGCCCTCGTTCTGGCTTGGGGTGGGCTGCACCGGGAGTCCGGGCGCGGCGGCTGGGGCGCGGTGATCGGCACCGGACTCTTCCTCGGTCTCGCCGCAACCTTCTACACGCTCTACCTCGGCCTGGCCGCCTTCGCGGTGACCCTGCTCGCGGTGCTCGCCGCCGCACTCCGGGTGCGATCGCAGAAGACGTGGCGGGGGGCGATCGACCCGCTTCTCCGGTTGGCCGTGGTGGCGGTGGTGTCCGGGCTTATTGCCCTCCTGGTCTGGGGTCCGTATCTCCTCGAAGTGATCCACGGCTCGCCTGCCGCGTCGGGAACTGCGCTGCACTACCTGCCCGAAGCGGGTGCGCGTCTCCCCCTGCCGATGATCCACTTCTCGCTGACGGGCGCCCTGTGCCTACTCGGGACCATCTGGCTGGTCGGCCGGGCAACCACGTCGCGTCGCGCGCAGGCGCTCGGGGTCGGGGTGGTGGCCATCTACGTGTGGTCGATGATGTCGATGGCTCTCGCCGCTCTCGGCAACACCCTCCTGTCCTTCCGGCTCGAGCCGGTGTTGATCGTCCTGCTCGGTGCGGCAGGTGTGTTCGGATTCGTCGAGTTCGCCGGCTGGCTCCTGCTGGCCACGAGCGACAATCCTCGAGTTCGTGGAGCGATTCTGGTGATCGGCGTGCTGGGCGGGCTCTCCTTCGTCCAGAACATTCCCCGGCACCTCGATTCCGACATCGCCGTCGCCTACACCGACACCGACGGCAACGGTGAGCGCGCCGACAAACGTCCGCCCGGTGCGGCCGCGCATTTCGCCGCGGTGGACCAACTCCTGCAGGAACAGATCCCGCGCGAACGTGACGACACGGTGGTCCTGACCGCCGACACCACCTTCCTCAGCTTCTACCCGTATCTCGGGTTCCAGGCACTGACGTCCCACTATTCGAACCCGTTGGCCGACTTCGCCGGTCGGGCACAGACCATCGCCGACTGGAGTGAACTCGACACGCCCGACCAATTGGTATCGGCCCTCGACGCATCGCCGTGGCGCGCGCCCGACGCCTTCGTCTTCCGCCAGGGCCCCGACGGGTACACCTTGCGCCTCGCGGAGGACGTCTACCCCAACGATCCGAACGTTCGCCGCTACACGGTGACGTTCCCGAAGGAACTGTTCGACGACCCCCGATTCACGGTGTCCGAAGCCGGACCCTTCGTGGTGGTCACACGAAACTGATCGGTCGGTCCGCGTTTATCCCGGCTCGAGCGAGGGAACTCCGCACCCAGTCCAGGAGCGGAAGCATCCGCCCTTCGAGGGGAATGCAGGTTGCGGCGAGGAGCGGACATGCCCGATGCAGGAAGGCCGCCGCGCGACCTCTCCGGTCCCGAAGATCATGTGCTCGGCACCGGGGGTGGCGAGGTTGCGGTGCACGCCGGACTCGCATTGACGATCGGGGCGATCCTGGGTGTCTACGTGGGGCACTGGGCGCTGTTCGTCCTCGCACTGATCGGGGTGTCGTTGTGGATCACCAGTGGTGTCGTCGTCCAGACCACACGGCAGAGGCCGCCGGACGTCGGTCCGGCGGCCTCCCACAGTCACTCGATCGAGCGTGCTGCCTAGTTGAGCTTCTGCGGCACACCGTAGGTCATGACCGAGTCACCGTTCGCGGTGACGGCCATCGCGTACGGCCGGATGGTGACCGGACCGATCGCACCGGAGATGAACCCGTGCATACCCTGCATCCGCACCAGAGCGGAAGGTCCGTCGAACTCCTGGCCTTCGAGGAATGGGACGGTGGTGATGCCGCCCGGCTCGAGGTCGATATCGAGTTCCTGCGACGGGATGATGGAGCCACCGATACCGGCGGCCGTACCGGCATTCAGTCCGAGTTCGTCGGGCAATGTCCCGTCGAGCGGTATCGAGAGATCGATTCCGTTGTTCGACTCGATGAACCAGTCGAGGTTGGGCGTGTTGAGGACGATCGTCGCACCGGCGAGCGCCACCGGGTAGCCGATCTGATAGCCGAGAGTGAGCTGCGTGTCTTCGAACTCCGCGGCGTTCGGCCCGGTGATGTTCACCGCGGCGTAGCCGTCGTGGAAGAACTCGACCGACGTCGGAACGCCGTCGAGCGGGGGAACCGTGTGATAGGAGGTATCTCCCTGGAGGACTTCGATGCGATTGCCACCGGCGTCGACGACGGAGCTGGAATTGTCGACCCCTGCCGAGGCAGTCCCATTGCCCATGACCATGCCGAGCACTGCAATTCCTGCAACAGCCACTGCGCGCGTGAACCGTTTGTATCCATACCGAGATGTGGTGATGTCCGTCATGCCGACCCCATTCAGAGTGCACTGCAACCGATACGAAAAAGCAAGCTGAGCGTAACCACAGGAAGCGAACAATATCCCCGTATTGATCAGAAGTTCACAAATGAACTTCCTGTGACATGGGCAACACTTCTGCCGTCACGCCCCGAATACCCCATCAGACCCTCCGGTACCCTCGGTCGATCGACATCGACCCGGATATTCGGAGGCGCGCCTGCGTGACTGAGATACTCACCGACGTCGGAACGCCGCAGCGGTCCCTGAGCACTCCCACCGAGACCCCCGGCCCCGTACGCTCTCGAATTCGCCCCCACCCCGCCGATGTCGCTGCGGTGGCATTCTTCGTCGGCCTGGCGGTGTTCGTACTGGTTCGACAGTGGAAACATCTCGGGACCGGCTACCTCGTCCGCAGTGGCCAGGACCAGACCATGTGGGAATGGTTCTTCGCCGTCGCGGCGCACTCGGTGGTGCACCTGGAGAATCCACTGTCGAGCGACCTCCAGAACTATCCCCTCGGCGTGAACCTCATGGGCAACACGGCGATGTTCGGCATCAGCATCCCCCTGGCGCCCGTCACCCTGTTGTTCGGCCCCGGTGTCACGTTCACCCTCGCGCTCACGCTGGGGCTGTCCGGCACGGCCATCGCCTGGTACTGGCTGTTCTCCCGCCACGTCGTCGCCTCGCGGTTCGCTGCGGCCGTCGGCGGCGTCGTCTGCGGATTCGCACCCGCCCTCATCTCGCACAGCAACGGACACCCCAACTTCGTCGCCCTGTTCCTCCTTCCTTTCATCGCACTCGGCGTGATCCGGCTCGGCAGTGGACGACGTCCGGTGCGGGACGGTGTCGTCCTCGGCCTGCTGATCGCGTACCAGATCTTTCTGGGCGAAGAACCACTTCTGATCTATGCACTGGCCTTCACGGTGTTCGGACTCGCGTTCGCAGCGACCCGTCCCCGCGCCGCTGTGACGTCGGTACGCAAGGGCAGCAAGGGTTTCGCCATCGCAGGCGGCGTCGCCCTGTCCATCGCCGCCCTGCCCCTGTGGTGGCAGTTCTTCGGGCCGGACAGTTACCGCGCGCTCGAGCACGGTCCGGTGGGCAACGACACGGAGGCGTTCACCGGTTTCCCCACTTCCTCACTGGCGGGAGCCCCGGGAACAGCCGAGTTCAGCATGAACTCCACCGAAGAGAACGCCTACTTCGGCTGGCCGCTCCTGATTCTTCTCACGCTGTCGGGATTGTGGTTGTGGCGGATGCCGCTCGCGCGCGCAGCCACCGTGACCGTTGCGGCGATGGCCGTCCTGTCTCTCGGGTCCACCCTCACCATCGGCGGAACCGATACGGGAATTCCACTCCCGTGGAAGTACGTATCGCATCTTCCCCTCCTCGAATCCGTTCTGGAGTCACGCTTCGCCATGGGCTGCCTCCCGGCTGCGGCGCTCCTCCTCGCACTCGGCACCGACCGCGCCCTCGCGTCCGCTCGGGCCGGGGAGCGAACCATAACTCTGCTGTGGATCGGCTGGCTCGCCGTCGCCCTGCTTCCGTTGGCGCCCACACCCCTTGCCGTCGTGCAACGGGACACCGCACCCGACTTCTTCGCCGAAGGAACGTGGAAGCAGTACGTCACCGACGGATCGGTGGTGACCGTGCCACTCCCGTCACCGGAGAATGCGCGAATGCTGCGCTGGCAGACCGAGCAGGACCTCGCCTTCCCCATCGCCGGGGGGTACTTCGTCGGCCCCGCCGGCAGTGATGCGAAGGGTAAGTACGGGCCGGACGACCGCCCGACCGCACTGCTGCTGGCGTCGGCGCAGAAGTCCGGCAAGGTGCCCGACATCGACGAGCAGACGCGGACCCAGGCGCTGGCGGATCTGCGCTTCTGGAACGCCGACGTCCTGGTGCTCCCACATACCCGCAACGATCGCGTTCTGCGTGAGACGGTCCGCCTGCTCATCGGCGAGCCGGCGACGCCTGTGGACGGCGTCTGGGTGTGGGACGTCCGCGCACTGACACGGGAAAGCGGTTAGCGGGTCAGCACTTCCGGTCCGTCTTCGCCGATCGCCACCGTGTGCTCGCTGTGAGCGGCGCGGGCTCCCGTCACGGTGCGCAGCGTCCATCCGTCGGCGTCGCAGCGGTAGTCGTCACTGCCGTCCGCGATGAGCATCGGTTCGATCGCGAGAACCATTCCGGGGCGCAGCAGCAGACCCTTGCCCGCGCGACCCTCGTTGGGCACGTGTGGATCCTCGTGCATACGCCTGCCGATGCCGTGCCCACCGTGATCGGCGAGCATTCCGTAACCGGCGCCGCGCGCATACAGTCCGATGGCCGCACCGATGTCACCCAACCGGTTTCCGGGACGCGCAGCCGCAATCCCATGAGCCAGTGCCGCTTCGGTGGCCGCGACCAGTGCGATGTCCGCCAGGTCCGCCGTGCCCACGACGAAACTGATCGCGGCGTCACCACACCATCCGTCCAGCCGCGCCCCGCAGTCCACGCTGATCAGATCACCGTCGCGGAGTCTATATGGACCCGGGACGCCGTGCACGACAGCATCATTCACACTCGTGCACAGAGATCCAGGGAAGGGAGAGGGCGCCCAGCTCGGGTGGTAGTCGCGAAACAGCGGCACCGCTCCCGCCCCGACGATCAGGTCGGTGGCAAGGGCGTCGAGGTCGAGCAGGCTCACCCCGACCGCGGCCGACTTCCGTACCGCGGCCAGTGCCGCAGCAACCACCTGCCCCGCCGCGCGCATCGCCTGCACCTCGGCTGACGTCTTCAGCTCGACCACGACCCACCCTTACCTGTGTGCAATTTTTATACCGGTATTACTATATGGCACATGGTGCGTGTGCCGTTGACAGCCGAAGAACTCGAACGCGGGCAGAGACTGGGCGAGCTGCTGCGCGCCACCCGGGGAGACAGAAGCATGGTCACCGTCGCGCTCGACGCGGGCATCTCGGTCGAAACGCTGCGCAAGATCGAGACCGGACGTATCGCCACTCCCGCATTCTTCACCATCGCAGCAGTGGCCCGGGTCCTCGGCCTGTCGCTCGACGAGGTGGCCGATTCCCTCACCCCTTCGGTGACCGGAGGCATGGCCGCGTCCTGACGCCGGTCGGCCGCCTCGGACTCGGGCCTCCGGTGCACCGCACGACGTGAGGCCGGTACGCCGTGGGGACGGAGCACCCGCCGGGAGTCACCGCCTACCATCGTCGTGTGCCGTCCGAAGTAGCAGAGAAGCCCACACGTTCGCCGTCGGAGCGGCGGCCGCTGCCCGACATTCGAAGCATCCGCACTTCCCGGCTCATCGCGATCGTCACCGGCCTGCTCGGTTTCGTGCTGGCACTCGCCATCCCGTTGCTGCCGGTCGAGCAGGACGCCGCCTCGATCGACTGGCCGCAGAACGGTGTTCTCGGCAGCGTCGACGCCCCACTGGTGTCCTACGCGCCGCTGAACATGCAAATCTCCGTGCCCTGTTCGGCTGTGGCGCAGCTCGGCGAGGGCGACGGCACCCTGGTCTCGACGCTGCCGAACGGCGCACCCGACTTCGAGTCGGCCGGCCTGGTGGTGCGGGCGGCCGCCGACGGCACGGTGGAGGTCATCACCCGGGGCAACACGCTGATCTCCGCGACCGGCGCCGAGGTGCAGGGCTGCGACATGATCGAAGTCACCTCCGACCACCAGCGCACGTCCGCCGAGGTGACGGGTACCGCGGATCCCGTTGCAGGGTCGGTCGAGGGAGACGCCCGCCCGCAGATGGTCGGTATCTTCACCGACCTGCGCGGCAGCGTCCCGGACGGGTTGAACGTGCACGTCGACCTCGACTCCCGGTTCTCGTCGAGCCCGACTCTGCTGAAACTTCTCGCGATGATCGTGTGCGTCCTCGCGACCCTGTCGTCGCTGTACGCGCTGCACCGGGTGGACGGCATCGATGGCAGGCGCGCCCGCCGCTTCCTGCCTGCCCACTGGTGGAAATTCACCGGCGTCGATGCCGTGGTGATCGGGACGTTGCTGCTGTGGCACGTGATCGGAGCCAACACGTCCGACGACGGTTACCTGCTGGGGATGGCCCGGGTGTCCGAGCAGTCGGGTTACATGGCCAACTACTTCCGCTGGTTCGGGGTGCCGGAAGCACCGTTCGGCTGGTCGTACGAGCTTCTCGCGGCCCTCGTCAAGGTGAGCACGGCGAGCATGTGGATGCGGCTCCCCACTCTCCTCGCGGCGCTGCTGTGCTGGATGGTGATCAGCCGTGAAGTCATTCCCCGCCTCGGTGTCGCGGTGCGGCGCAACAGGACTGCCCTCTGGACGGGCGGGCTGGTCTTCCTCGCGTTCTGGCTGCCCTACGACAACGGCCTGCGCCCCGAACCGGTGATCGCGCTCGGCGCCCTGCTCACCTGGTGTTCCATCGAACGCGCCATCGCGACCGGACGACTGCTTCCCGGCGCGGTCGCCGTGCTGATCGCGGCCTTCTCCCTCGCCGCGGGTCCGTCGGGTCTGATCTGCATCGCCGCGCTGATCGCGGGTGCGAGGCCCATCCTGCGCATCGTCATCGCGCGGGGTCACCGCGTGGGGTTCGCGTCGCAGATCTTGCCCGTCCTCGCTGCGGGCACCGTTGTGCTCGTAGCCGTCTTCGCCGATCAGACACTGGCGACCGTGCTCGAGTCCACCCGCGTGCGGACAGCCGTGGGCCCCAACGTTGCCTGGTTCGACGAACGGGTGCGCTGGGACGCGTTGCTCGGCATCTCCCCCGACGGCTCGCTCGCACGCCGGTTCGGTGTGTTCGTCATGCTGCTCTGCGTCGTCCTCTGCGTGATGCTCATCCTGCGCAAGGGCAAGGTGCCGGGCACGGCGATCGGCCCGTCACGCCGCATTCTCGGCATCGTCTTCGCATCGCTCCTGCTCATGATGTTCACGCCGACCAAGTGGACCCACCACTTCGGCGTGTACGCGGGGCTGGCCGGATCGGTGGCCGTGCTCGCCGCGGTCGGCGTCGGGGCCCGAAGCATCCGCTCCAAACGCAACCGCACACTGTTCGCCGCGGGCATCCTCTTCATCCTCGCCGTCGCCTTCACCGGATCCAACGGCTGGTGGTACGTCTCGAGCTACGGAGTTCCGTGGTGGGACAAGCCGCCGATGCTGGCCGGGAAGGGTTTCTCCACCCTGTTCCTCGGTCTCACCGTGCTCGCGTTGCTCCTCGCCGCCTGGTATCACGTCCGAGAGCCCTACAGGAAAGACACCGAGCCCGATGGGAAACGTGCCCGCGTACTGGCTCCGTCACCGCTGACCATCGCCGCCGGTGCCGTTGTCCTGTTCGAGGTGTTGTCGCTGCTGAAGGGTGTGGTCGCCCAGTACCCCGGCTACTCCATCGGGAAGGCGAACATCGAGTCGATGACGGGCGGCACCTGCGCCCTCGCCGACGAGGTACTCGTGGAGACCGACCCCAACGCGGCACTGCTGCGTCCCCTGGCCCCGATCACCGACCCGGACGGAGCCGGCGCCTTCGCTGCCACCGCCGCCGACGGCTTCACGGCCAACGGCATCGCCCGCGACCTCACCGCCGACTCCGAGAAGATCAGCAAGGGCGGGGCCAACACCGTCGATTCCGACACCGATGAGACGACCACCGGCACGAGTTCCGGTACCGGCGGCGGCACCGAGGCCACCGCCGGCGTCAACGGGAGCACCGTCACGCTGCCGTTCGGTCTCGACCCCGCCCGCACGCCCGTCCTCGGTAGCTTCCAGACGGGTGAACAGCAGCCCGCCGCCCTGACGACGGGGTGGTACGGCCTTCCCGAGCGCACCGACGACGCACCGATCGTGACCCTGTCCGCTGCCGGACGCATCCGGTCGGTCGACGCCGACGGTGTCGTCACGCCCGGGCAGATCCTGAAGGTGGAGTACGGCTCCACCGGCCCCGACGGGTCCGTCGCCACGCTGGGCAGCATCGATCCGATCGACATCGGGCCGTCGCCGTCCTGGCGAAACCTGCGTGTGCCGCTCGAGTTGCTGCCCGCCGACGCGAATGCTGTGCGGCTCGTCGCCGAGGACCCGGATACCGACCCCGGCCAGTGGCTCGCCGTCACTCCACCGCGGGTGCCGAAGATGCAGACACTGCAGACGGTGGTCGGATCCACCGATCCGGTGCTGCTGGACTGGGCGGTCGGGCTCGCATTCCCCTGCCAGCGCCCCTTCGACCACCGGTACGGCGTCGCGGAGGTGCCGCAGTGGCGGGTTCTGCCCGACCGCATCGGCGCCGAGTCCACGAACGCCTGGCAGGACAGAATCGGCGGTGGCCCGCTGGGGTGGACCGACCAGCTCCTGTCGGCGAGCACCCTCGCGACCTACCTGTCGAACGACTGGGACCGCGACTGGGGCTCCCTCGAGCGGTTCACGCCGCGCGATGCTGCCACGACCCCGGCGGAGGTGGACACGGAAGAGGTCACCAGGTCCGGCACCTGGTCGGCAGGACCCGTTCGCTACTAGTTTGCACACTCGTTACCGACGGGTAAGTTCTTGCTTGGCGTAGGGAACCGCCGATATGACTCCTCAGGTTCCTGACATACCATCGACAACCGTGCCCGACGCCGTGACAATCCCTGTGTCCGAACCCGCAGCTGCCCCGCCGCCTGCCCGGCAGGACCGACGGGGCGAGTACCGGACCGCTCGTCTGGTCGCCGTCGTCACCGGCCTCATCGGGTTGGTGCTGGCGTTGGCCACCCCGTTCATGCCCGTGGAGCAGAGCACCGCAACGGTCAACTGGCCGGAGAACGGCCAGGTCAGCGACCTCGAGGCACCGCTGATGTCGCAGGTACCGGTCGCCCTGTCGGCCACGATCCCGTGCTCCGCCGTCGCGGAGCTGCCCGAGCGGGGCGGCATCCTGCTCTCGACCGCACCCGCGCAGGGTGACGGCGCCGCGTTGAACGCGATGTTCGTGCGCGTGTCGGACAAGTCCGTCGACGTCCTCGACCGCAACGTCACCATCGCGACGGCACCGCGCGAACAGGTGCAGTCGGGCGCCTGCTCGGAGATCCGCATCACGTCCGACATCGACACCACCTCGGCGGAGTTCGTCGGCCTCCGCACCCCCACCGGGGTTCCCATCGCCGGTCAGCTGACCGGCGACCTGCGGCCGCAGGTGGTCGGGGTCTTCAGTGATCTCCCGAACGGCACGGCCCCGGCCGGCCTCTCGTTCACGATGGACGTCGATTCACGGTTCTCGTCGAGCCCCACGCTGATCAAGCTTGTCGCCATGATCGTGGCCCTCCTCACCACGGCCATCGCCATGGTCGCCCTCGGCAGACTCGACGGCACGGACGGACGGGGGCACCGCAACTTCTTCCCGTCGCATTGGTGGAAGTTCACCGGCCTCGACACCCTCGTCGTCGGCACCCTCGTCGTCTGGCACTTCATCGGTGCCAACACGTCGGACGACGGATATCTACTTACGATGGCGCGGGTGTCCGACCACGCCGGATACATGGCCAACTATTTCCGCTGGTTCGGTGTCCCCGAGGCGCCGTTCGGCTGGTACTACGACGTCCTGGCCGCGATGGCGAAGATCTCGACGGCCAGCCCCTTCATTCGCCTGCCCGCCCTGATCGCCGGGATTCTCTGCTGGCTGGTCATCAGCCGCGAGGTGGCTCCCCGCCTCGGCCGCTCCGTGCGCCGCAACAAGGTGGCACTGTGGACCGGCGGCCTCGTCTTCCTCGCGTTCTGGCTGCCCTACAACAACGGCCTGCGTCCCGAGCCCATCGTCGCCCTCGGTGCGCTGCTCACCTGGTGCTCCATCGAGCGCGCGATCGCGACCGGACGGCTCCTGCCCGCAGCCGTTGCCGTGCTCATCGGTGCCTTCACACTCGCGGCCGCCCCGACCGGCCTGATGTGTGTGGCCGCCCTCCTCGCCGGCACCCGGCCGCTGGTCCGCATCATCGTCAAACGTCACCGACAGGTGGGAACGCTGCCGTTGCTGGCGCCGATCGCCGCCGCCGGCACCATCGTCCTGGTCGTGGTGTTCGCCGATCAGACCCTGGCCGCCGTCCTCGAAGCCACCCGGGTCCGCACTCTCATCGGCCCCAACCTCGAGTGGTACAAGGACTTCCTGCGCTACTACTACCTGTTCGTGCCGACCGTCGACGGATCCGTCGCTCGCCGGTTCGCGTTCCTCACCATGATCCTGTGTCTGCTCACCACACTGTTCATTCTGTTGCGGCGCAGGCGAATTCCCGGTGCCGCCACCGGACCGTCGTGGCGCCTGCTCGGAGTGGTGTTCGGAACGATCTTCTTCATGATGTTCAACCCCACCAAGTGGACCCACCACTTCGGGGCGTACGCGGGCATCGCCGGTTCACTCGCGGCTCTCACCGCCGTGGCGGTGTCGGCGTCCGCGCTGCGATCGCGCCGCAACCGCACCATCTTCCTCGCCGGACTGCTGTTGATGCTCGCGCTGACCTTCGCCGGCATCAACGGGTACTGGTACGTGTCGAGCTTCGGGGTGCCGTGGTTCGACAAGACGGTGTCGCTGGGTGGCCGCGAGTCGAACACCCTCTTCCTCGTCCTCTTCGGACTCGCGGTGGCCCTCGCCGCCTGGCAGTACCTGCGCGAAGGTTTCGCCGCGCCGCCCGTCCGGCCCAACACCGAGAAGGGCAGGCGCATCAGGAAGTTCGCCGCCGCACCGCTCACCGTCATTGCCGGGGTCATGGTGCTGTTCGAGGTGGTCTCCCTGCTCAAGGGCGCGGTGTCCCAATACCCGGCGTATTCGCTGGCACGATCCAACTTCGACTCCGTTGCCGGTCAGACGTGCGGCCTCGCCGAGGACGTCCTCGTCGAAGGCGACACCAACGGCGGCAATCTCGCACCCATCCCCGACCCCACGACGCCGCTGGCCGACCCCGCCGATCCACTCGGCGGCGCCGCGCCCACCGGCTTCTCCCCCAACGGTGTGCCCGCCGACCTCACCGCCGATTACGTCGAGGTCAAACAGGGCATGGGCAACACCGACAACCAGAGCGTCGGCCCCAGCTTCGAGACCGGCGGCAGCGCCGGCACCAGCGGCGGCACCGGCCGCACCGGTGTCAACGGCAGCACCGCCAAGCTGCCGTTCGGACTCGACCCCAGCACCACCCCGGTCATGGGCAGCTACCAGGAAGGCGTCCAGGAACCGGCCACATTGTCGTCCAGCTGGTACGCGCTTCCCGAGCGCAGCGAGAACTCCCCGCTCGTCGTCATGTCGGCCGCCGGACGTATCTGGTCGGTCGACCCGACCGGCGCCACCACCTACGGGCAGTCCCTCCTCGTCGAGTACGGCAAGCGTCAGCCCGACGGCACCGTGCAGATCCAGGGCACCTACCTGCCCAAGGACATCGGGCCCGCGCCGTCGTGGCGGAACCTGCGGGTCCCCATCGACGAGCTCGCCCCCGACACCGACGCGGTCCGGATCATCGCGAACGATCCCAACCTCACCGGCGACCAGTGGCTCGCGTTCACCCCGCCGCGGGTTCCGACGCTCGACACGCTCAACTCGACGATCGGCAGCACGCAGCCGGTTCTCCTCGACTGGGCCGTGGGGCTTCAATTCCCGTGCCAGCGACCGTTCGACCACCAGAACGGGGTCGCGGAGATGCCGAACTATCGCATCCTCCCCGACCGGCCACTCGCCGTCAGCTCCACCGACACCTGGCAGTCCGCCGAGAACGGTGGCCCGCTCGGGTTCACCGGACTGCTGGCAGGCGCCACCGCCATCCCCACCTACATGCGGGACGACTGGGGTCGGGACTGGGGCTCGCTCGAGCGTTTCGACCGGTACTACCCGGACGCCACCGCGGCCACCGTCGACACCGCCACCAGCACCAGGTCCGGACTGTGGTCGCCCGGCACCCTGCGTGTCTACGACAGCCCGTAGCGAGTTATCCACAACTTCCGGTTCATCCACAGGGCAAAAGTGCCACCTGTGCTTTCCCGGAGGTGACCCCGGCAGGGTCCGGCATGCTCTGATCCATGCGACGTGGAATGTGGGCCGACGACCTTTCTGCCATCACCGCGATCAGCCGGGACGCGGTGGTGCGGACGGCCGAGCTGGAACGGCTGGGCATCGCGAAGGGAACCATCTCCGCCCGCTGCGGTGAGCGTGGCCCGTGGCAGCGCATCCTGCCCGGCGTGGTCCTGCTGCACGACGGACCGCCGACGACGCTGCAACGGAACCTGGCGGCGCTCGAGTACGGCGGGCCCGACTCGATGCTGTCCGGGCACGCGGCGCTCACCGCTCTCGGGTACAGCCGGTCGGCGTCGAGAAACGATGTGCTGCTGCTCGTTCCGCCTGTCTGCCATCGACGTGACTGGGCGTATGTGAAGGTCGAGCGGACGTGGCGGATGCCCACCCCGGTCCGGCGTGGACTGCTCCGGCTCGCACCTCCCGAACGCAGCCTCCTGGATGCGGCGCGGCGGACCCTGCTACCCGACAGGTGTCGTGCGCTGCTCGCCGACGGAATCCAGCGCGGCGACGTCACCGTCGACGACCTGGCGCGCGAACTGGCGTCGGGCAGCCACCGCGGAAGCCATGTGCCGCGCGCGGTACTGCGGGAGCTCAGCGAAGACGCGCACTCCGTCGCCGAGGTTCACGCCCGAATGTTGTACGGCTCGAGTGATCTTCCGCCACTGCAGCAGGGCGTCGACGTGCTCTCTGCGACGGGG
This sequence comes from Rhodococcus sp. WAY2, assembly GCF_009859915.1. Taxonomy (NCBI): domain Bacteria; kingdom Bacillati; phylum Actinomycetota; class Actinomycetes; order Mycobacteriales; family Nocardiaceae; genus Rhodococcus; species Rhodococcus sp. WAY2. The sequence continues at coordinate 473,868 of NZ_CP046572.1, read as the reverse complement.
CAGTGGCTCGCCCGCCCGGAGGGGTGGCTCGACGACGTGGCCCTGGCATGGGAGCTCGACTCGCCGAGGTATCACTTCTCCCCGGAACTGCACGAGGCCACCATCATTCGGCGGGCGCGCATGCAGCGGGAGGGCATCGTCGTGGTCAGTCACTCGCCCGAGCAGATTTCGGCGGCACCGGCGACGGTGCTGGCAGACCTTCGCGCCGCCCGGTCGCTCGCAGCTTCTCGTCCGCGTCCCTCGGTGTTCGCCGTCACCGGGCACACTCAGCGGTCGCCGGGACTTCCCGCAGGGTTCGGCGGTGGCGACGGCGCCGAACCGATGTCACAGCAATCGAATCGGACTGTGTGACATCGGCCTTGATCGCCGCGGATCAGCTAGAGAGGCATCAGATCGTGCTTGCGCGGATTGCGCTGCACCGTCTTGTCGCGCAGCATCGTCAGCGCCTTACGGATCTCGAGCCTGGTCGTGGAGGGCTCGATCACCGCGTCGATGTAGCCGCGCTCGGCGGCGATGTACGGCGTTGCGATGTTCTCGTTGTAGAAGTTGATCAGCTGACGCCGGACCGCGGGTGCGTTCTCGCCGGCGGCCTCGATCTGACGGCGGCCGATGAGATCGACGGCACCCTCGGCGCCCATGACGGCGATGCGGGCGGTGGGCCACGCAAAGTTGATGTCGGCACCGAGCTGCTTGGACCCCATGACCGCGTACGCGCCGCCGTACGCCTTGCGGATCACGACGGTCACCTTCGGCACCGTCGCCGTCACGAACGCGAAGATGAACCGGCCGCCCCGCTTGATGACGCCGATCCGCTCCTGCTCGAGACCTGGAAGGAATCCCGGGGTGTCGACGGCGAACACCAGCGGGATGTCGAAGGCGTCGCAGATGCGGATGAAATGCGCGGCCTTGTCCGAGGCCTGGGCATCCAGGGCGCCCGCCGCGACCAGCGGCTGGTTCGCGATCACGCCGACCGTGCGTCCGTCCACGCGGGCGAAGCCGGTAATGATGTTGAGCGCGACCTGCCCGCCGATCTCGTGGAACTCGCCGTCGTCGAAAATCCGCAGCAGGATGTCGTGCATGTCGTAGCCGGCGTTGTCGGCGTCGGGAATGAACGTGTCCAGATCGCGGTCCGAGTCCGTGATCTCCGGTTCGAGACCCGGGTTGACCACCGGCGGCTGCTCCATGCAGCTCGACGGCAGGAAGCTGAGGTACTTGCGAACCCACTCGAACGCGGCCTTCTCGTCGGCCGCGACATGGTGCAGGTTGCCGTACTGCGCCTGGTTCCGGGCGCCACCGAGTTCTTCGAGGCTGACGTCCTCGCCCGTGATCTTCCGCACCACGTCGGGTCCGGTCACGAACATGTACGACTCCTCGGTGGCCACGAGGATGTCGGTGTTGATGGGCGCGTACACGGCCCCACCGGCACACTTACCGAGGATCATCGAGATCTGCGGGCACATCCCGGACAGCGGCTCCTGCCGGCGGCCGAGCTCGGCGTACCACGCCAGCGAGGTGACCGCGTCCTGGACTCGGGCGCCGCCGGAGTCGTTGATGCCCACGCAGGGGCAGCCGATCTTGGCCGCGAATTCCATGATGGCCGCGACCTTCCGGCCGAACATCTCACCGACGGAACCACCGAACACGGTCTGGTCGTGCGAGAACACTGCGACCGGGCGTCCGTCGACGGTGCCGTGGCCGGTAACCACACCGTCGCTGTACAAGGCGTTGGGGTCACCGGGCTGGCGCATCAGCGCGCCCACCTCGATGAAGCTCCCGGGGTCGAGGAGCATGTCGATGCGGTCCCGTGCGCTGGGAATCCCCTTCTTCGCACGTTTGGCGATCGCCTGCTCTCCCGCCGGTTCCTTGGCGACGTCAAGCTTTTCGCGCAGCTCCGCCAGCTTCTCTGCGGTGGTCGTGGTCACTACTGTGCTCCGATTCCGACGGCGTGGATGGCCGCCAGCTTCTTGGTGAGATCGGCCCCGACCTTCGCGATGTACGGCTCGTCGACGATCTGCAGGTGGTCGCCACCGACGTGGATGATCTCCAGGTTCTCCACCGCGTCGCCCCAGCCGCCGTCGGGCTTACGCGTCTTGAAAGCGGGCTCGAGCTGCATGACATCGTCGTGATAGCGGTCGGCCATGTACAGGACCACCTCGCCGTCGTACTGCTCCAGCTCGGCAGTTTGGATGGCCCGATTGTCGAGCCACGACGTGCGCTGGTGCTCGATGATGCCGCCCGGAATCTTGGTGCCGCTCAGCTTCAGCAGCTCGGTAAGGATCTTGACCTGTTCCTCGTCGCTGCCCGCCGCCGCAAGCTTGTCGTACGGCAGGGGGTAGTCGACGTTGTAGGTCTTCTTCGCGAACGCCGCGTAACGCTGCCAGCGCTTCCGGATTTCGTCCGGAGTCTCCGGCACCTCTTCACCCGCCATGACGGTGTCGATCAGGCCGACGATCCGGACGTCGGCACCCTCGGCCCGCAGCAGCTTCGCCACCGCGTACGCCAGCACACCACCGAGCGACCAGCCGTACAGCACGTACGGCCCGTTGCCCTGGATCTCACGGATCAAGGGAAGGTACTCGGCGGCCCGCTTCTCGATCGGACCTTCCGTGCGCTCGAACCCGTACATCGGCGTGCCCTCGGGCAGTCGCTTGAGCAGCGGCTCGTACACGACGGTCGAACCACCGGCCGGATGGAACACGAATACCGGTACGGCAGTGGACCCTTCGGGACGCGCGCGCAGTGTGCGCACCAACCCGTCGATCTTGCCGGAGTCCTCGAGGAATCCGCGGACCACATTGGCCAGCTCCTCGATGGTGGTGGCATCGAGGACGTCGTCGAACGTGATGTCCCCGTTCGCACGCTCGGACAGGCGTGCGGCCAGCTTCTCCGCCACCTCGTCACCGACGATCGGCAACGTGTTGAAGATGCCTTTCGCGGACTCACCGGTGACAACGGCCCACGTCGCGAAGGTCAGTCGCTCGGCCGCATCACGCGGTGGGACGTCCGAACCCGTCGCATCGGCGAACGCTTCCTTGCTGTCCATCGAATTGCCGTTCGCGACAACGCTTTCCTGCGAGGCGGGGTCGGTCACCGCCTCGGACACCGGCGCGGCGGGTTCGGTCACAGCCTCCGAAACGTTGGCGGCCTCTGCGGCCTCCACAGCCTCGGACACGTTGGCGGCCTCGGCATCATTGGCGGCCTCCGCGGCCTCGGCGGCCTCGGCGGCCTCCCTCTCGGCCTTCTGCTTGTCGGCGAGCGCCTGCACCTCTTCACGGTTCTCCACCGCGTATCGCAGGTACTTGCCCACCTCCATGAGGTTGGCGTCCTTGACGGCTTGCAACTGAAGCTGCGGGATGTCGAACTCGTACTCGACGCGGTTCTTGATGCGCACCGCCATCAGCGAGTCGAGGCCCAGTTCGATGAGCGGGATCTCGGCAGGCAGATCCTCGGGTGAGTAACCCATCGACTCCGCAACGATCAGCGCCAGGCGATCGTCCAGCGACTGCGAACCGTTCGGGTCCCATTTGTCCCCGATGTCTTCGACGACCTCGGGCAGTTCCTCCACAGGCTCGGCCGCCGGCGCCGCGGTTGCGACAGGCTCCGGAAGCACCTCTCCCGAGGAGACCGCAGCATCGAACAGCAGCGTGAAACCGGTCGCGGTCCGGGCATGCACCTGAACGGACGCACCACCGGGATGGGTGGTGAGCGTGGTGGTGAGGGTTCCGTCCGCCGGAACCTCGGCATGGGAAATCGACGCAGTAAGAGCAACATCCGACAGCACCTGGGCAGCGGCGGCGGTGACCAACGCGGGCAGGTCGGTGACGGCATCGGCCTGGACTTCCCACACGTGGCGGCCGTCGGGCAACGACACGTGCGCACCGGGAACTCGGTTGTTGCCGCTCGACGTGATGCGGCTGTGCACCCAGTACGGCTTCCGGAGCCACGCCGTGCGCGGCACGGATGCGTAATCGCCGGCGGGCAGCAACGACGACAGGTCGACCGCGTGTCCGTGGACGTACAGCTGCGCCAGTGCGGCGAGCACACCGAGCGACTCGTCTTCTTTGCGTTTGAGCGTCTGGATGAGCTGCATGTCGTGCAGACCGGCGTCGAAGGCCGTGGCAGCCACCGACATCAAGGCCACCGGGTTCGGGGCGAGCTCCACGAACGTGGTGTGCCCGCTTCCGACGGCGAGGCGCACGGCGTTGGTGAAGTACACGCTGTGCCGCAGACCCTTGGTCCAGTACTCCTCGCGGTGGATCGGCTCATGGCCGGCGCGGTAGAAGGTGTCTTGATCGACCGACGAGTACACGCCGCACTTCAGCTTGGTGGGTTCGATTCCGGCCAGTTCGGCGGCCAGCTCGCCCAGCAGCGGGTCCACCTGTGAGGTGTGGCTCGCGCCCTTCGTCTGAAGGACCCTGGCCATCTTCTCTTCACCCTCGGCCCGCGCGACGATTGCGTTGACCTCGGACTCGGGTCCGCCGATCACCGTGTGGGTCGGGGCCGCGTACACGCAGACCTCGAGGTGCGGGAAGTCCGGGAGAACGGTCTCGATCTCGGCCGCGCTGTACTCGACCAGCGCCATCAGGCGGATGTCGTCGCCCTCGAGCGTGGCCTCGGCCTCACCCATCAGACGCGATCGGGCGCAGATCACCCGGACTGCATCCTCCAGCGGCAAACCACCGGAGATGAATGCCGCCGCGGCCTCGCCCATGGAGTGACCGACCACGGCCTCCGGCTCGGCGCCGTGATGGCGGAGCAACGCCGCCAGGCCGATCTGGATCGTGAAGATGCCCACCTGCGACGTCTCGACGTCGTAGTCGACGCTGTCGTCGAGGAACTTCTCCTTCATGGAGTAGCCGGCCTCGTCCTCGATCAGCGCGTCCACTTCGTCGATGGCCGCAGCGAACACAGCATTCTCGAGATACAGCTGCTTGGCCATCTTGCGGTGCTGTGAACCGAAGCCCGACAACACCCACACCGGGCCCTTCGACGACGGTGAATCAGCCGAGAACACACCATGTCCCGGCTTACCCGCGGCGACCGCACGCAATCCGGTGATCGCCTCGGAACGCGTCTTCGCCAGCACCACGGCCCGAGAACGACCGTGATTGCGGCGCGCGAGGGCACGAGCGACATCGGCGAGGGGCGTGGTGCTGCCCGCTTCCGTCTCGAACCAGTCGGCGAGATCGGCGGCGGCACGGCGACGTCGGGAAGGCAGCGCGCCCGACACCGGAAGGACGACGGTCTGCTCCACAGCCGCAGTCTCTTCCACAGCCGCGGTCTGCTCCACAGCCGCAGTCTCTTCCACCGCCGCGGTCTCATCGACAGCCGAGGTCTCATCGACCTGCGCGGAGACGTCTGTCGCGTCGGCGCTGTCGGCGCCGGTGGTTTCCTCGTCCGCAACCGGCCCGGTGTATTCCCGCACGACGACGTGAGCATTGGTGCCACCGAATCCGAATCCGGAGACACCGGCCACCGCGGCGCCCGAGTAGCGCGGCCAAGCCGCACCTTCCGGGATGACCTGCAGGTGTGCCTTGTCGAACGCGATGTACGGGTTGGGTCCCGCATAGTTCAGGGTGGGCGGCAGGGTGTCTTCCTGCATTGCCAGCACGACCTTGATGAGCCCGGCGGCACCGGCCGCTGCCTCGAGATGGCCGAAGTTGGTCTTGGCGGACCCGAGGAGCGCAGGCTTGTCGTCCGCACGCCCACGCCCGACGATGCGGCCGAGCGCGTCGGCCTCGATCGGATCACCGAGGATGGTGCCGGTGCCGTGAGCTTCGATGTAGTCGACGGCCGAAGGATTGATGCCGGCGTCCCGGTACGCGTGTCGCAGCACATCGGCCTGAGCATCCGGGTTCGGTGCCGCGAGACCATTGGAGCGGCCGTCCTGGTTGACCGCGCTACCGGCGATCACGGCCAGAACCCGGTCACCGTCGCGTTCGGCATCTTCGAGGCGCTTCAGAACGACGAGTCCGCCGCCTTCTGCCCGGATCATGCCGTCGGCGTCAGCGGAGAAAGCCTTGATGCGCCCGTTGGCGGCCATCACACCGAGCTGGTCGAACCCGAGGGTCCCGGGGGGCGCGATGAGCATGTTGACGCCACCGGCAAGCGCGACGTCGGATTCGCCGGTCCGCAGCGAACGCACCGCCTGGTGCACGGCGACCAGCGAGGAGGAGCACGCCGTGTCGAGCGCGACGGAAGGCCCGCGGAAGTCGTAGAAGTAGGAGACACGGTTCGCGACGATCGCCGTCGACGTGCCGGTCAGCGCATACGGGTGGGCGCCGCCCTCGGCACTGACCGCCAGCATCTGATAATCGTTGGCCGAGCTGCCAATGAACACACCGACCTGCTCGCCCTTGAGATCGCTCGCGGGAATGCGGGCGTGCTCGAGAGCCTCCCAGGTCAACTCCATCGCGAGGCGCTGCTGCGGATCGACGTTGACGACCTCGAGCGGAGACATGGCGAAGAATTCCGCGTCGAAACCCTTCACGTCATCGAGGTAGCCACCCAGTGTGTTGGCCTTCTCGACCGCCGCCTTGATCTGCGGGTCGGCGGTGAATTCCTCCCACCGGCCCTCGGGGAGGTCGGAGATGCCGTCGCGGCCCTGCGCGAGCATCTCCCACATCTCGACGGGGGTCTCCCCCGCTCCCGGGAACCGGGTCGAGAGCCCCACGATCGCGATGTCGTGCGAGTCCGACGTCGGCGCGGACGCGTAGTACGCAGCATCGGCCGAATCGTCGATCTGCTCGGGCTCACCCTCGATGATGCGCGTGGCGAGCGAGGCAATGGTCGGATGCTGATAGGCGACCGTCGCGGTGAGCGTCACGCCGACCAGTTCCTCGATCTCGCCGCTCAAGGCGACGGCATCGCGGGACGAGAGGCCGAACTCTTCCATCGGGCGGTCGTCGGTGATCTGGGCGACCGGCTGGCCGGTGGCGTCGGCGACCCAGTTACGGAGCCACTCACGCAGCTGCGCAACCGTCATGTCGCCGGCAGACCCCGCCGCCCGGTCCGCATCGCTCGTGGTCGCACTCGCGCTGCTACCCCGGTCTTCATTCAATTCAGCCATCAACTCACCAAGCTACCCGTCAGAAAGTGGACTAGTCGGAAACGCTATCGGGGAACGCCGTCTGCGTGTATCCGCCACGCAGGGTCCCTTCGATGTAGCTCGCCTTGCACGCGCGGCGGGCGATCTTGCCGCTCGACGTGCGCGGAATCGATCCCGCCGGCACCAACAGAATGTCCCGCGCGGTCACACCGTGCCTGCTCGAGATGGCTGCCCGCACCGTGTCGGAGATGGGCTGCGGATCGGCCTTGCCGGCGCCGGGAGCGCGCTCGGCGACGATGACGAGCTGCTCCGAGGAATCGTCGGGATCGAACGACAGGCCCGACTGTGTGTTTTCGAACACGACCGACGGCAACTGGTTCGCCGGGACGGCGAACGCGGCCACGAAACCCGGCCGCAGGGCGTTACTCGCCTCCTGCGCGGAGAACTCGAGATCCTGCGGGTAGTGGTTGCGGCCGTCGACGATCACGAGGTCCTTCACGCGGCCCGTGATGAACAGCTCACCGTCGATGTAGACGCCGAAGTCCCCGGTCCGCATCCAATTGGCATCCTCGGATGTGCCCTCGGCGTGGCTGCCCTCGACGAGCCGGTTGATCAGCTTGTTGTGGAATGTTTCGGCGGTCTCGTCGGTGCGACCCCAGTAGCCGGTGCCGATGTTCTCACCGTGCAGCCAGATCTCCCCGACCCGGTCGTCGGGCTGCTCGATGCCCGTCTCCGGATCGACGATCGCCGCCCACTGGCTGCGCGCCACGTATCCGCACGACACCTGCGGGATCGCGTTCTCGGCGTCCTGATCGACCTTGACGACGCGTCCCGCATTGAGTTCGTTGCGGTCGACGTAGATGACCCGGGCCTCGTCCGAATGCCGGGTCGCCGACACGAACAAGGTGGCCTCGGCCATGCCGTACGACGGCTTGATCGCCGTCTTGGGCAGACCGTAGGGCGCGAACGCCTCGTTGAACTTGCGCATCGACGACGTCGTCACCGGCTCGCTGCCGTTGATGAGGCCGATCACGTTGCTCAGGTCGAGGCTCTCGCCGTTCTTCGGCAGACCGCGGGCGGCCGCGTGCTCGAAGGCGAAGTTGGGGGCAGCGGCGAAGGTGCCCGCGCCGTCCGAAACCGCGGCAAGCTCCTTGATCCAGCGGTACGGACGCTGCACGAAGGCACGCGGACTCATGATGGTGATGTACTTGCCGCCCAGCGCAGGCAGGATGACCGTCAGCAGGCCCATGTCGTGGAACAGGGGCAGCCACGTGACGCCGCGCGAGTTCTCGTTGAGCTCGATGGAGTCGACCATCTGCAGGGCATTGGTGCCCACCGCACGGTGGGTGATCTCGACACCGGCGGGAACACGCGTGGACCCGGACGTGTACTGCAGGTAGGCGATGTCGTCGAGGTCGATCTCGGGGCGAACCCAGCTGTCGCCGACGCTGTCGGGAATGGCGTCGACCGCGATGATGCGAGGGCGTTCGGCTGCGGGAAGTGACCGGAAGAACTGGCGAACACCCGCGGCGGAGGAGGTGGCCGTGAGGATCGCGGAGGGCTTGCAGTCACCGAGGACGGCGTGGAGGCGGTCGGTGTGACCGGGCTCGTCGGGATCGAACAGCGGCACCGCAATGGTGCCGGCGTGGATTGCGGCGAAGAACGAGATGACGTAGTCGAGACCCTGCGGCGCGAGGACGGCGACACGGTCGCCCGGCTTGGTGACCTGCTGGAGGCGGGCGGCGACAGCACGCAGGCGATGACCGAACTGTTCCCAGGTCAGCTCGTGGGCTTCGCCGTCACGGTCCCGCGAATAGTCGATGTAGCGGTACGCCAACTCGTCCGAGTTCTCTCGCGTGTGACGCTGGACATAGTCGACCAACGTACTGTCCGAGTCGAGCCGGATATGGCCCTTCTCGTCGATAAAATCATCGAACTTCGCGTTCATTCCATCTCCTCCGAAGCGATCACACAGGCACGCCACCGGCATGCCTGCGCCCCAGACTTCCTTCGCCGAATCGGATCTTGTACAACTCGTGGGGAATCACGCGAAACGCGACTCACCCGAATAAGTGCATCGATTCCAAACCATCGATATGTTACAGATTGGCATCGCCGCCCTCGCTACGCTGCGTCTACTCGCCCTTCAGTTGCGAGATGATCGGCGCGAACGCATCCATCTGTGTGGGGAACACGCCGACGTAGGACATTGTCGTCTTCTCGCGCACCATCCGGATCTGATCGGCGATCTCGTCGAAACTGCCGATTGCCAGGTAGGGCGAGTTGAGGATGTCCTCGACCGAGAGCTTGGCGTCCACCTCGATGTTGGGTGGGAAGCCCTGATCGAGCGCCGAGAGTGCCATCTCGGCCGTCTGCTCCCGGTCGTCGGTGATGACGATGGTCGTGATCGTCCAGTTCAGCTCGATGTCGTCGAATCGCTCTCCGGCCGCTTCGCGGATCCGCTCGACCCGTTCCATCGTCTTCTCGAGCGTGACCCCCGACAGCAGCAACTTGCCTTCCTTGCTGGTGGGGGTGGCGACGGAGATGATGTCCGCGTACTTGGCGGCAAGAGCCAGCATCTTGGGGCCGCCACCGCCGACGGCGATCGGCGGGCGCGGGCCCTGGCGGGGCCGTGGACTGCCGGTCAGGCCCTTGATCTGGTAGTACTTGCCGTCGAAGTTGCATTCCTGGCCGCGCAGCAGCGTGTCGAGAATCTGCAGCGACTCCTCGAGCTTCGCGATGCGCACGCCGGGTCGCTCGTAGTCGATGCCACCCTTGTCGAACTCTTCTTTCATCCACCCGGCGCCGATACCGAGTTCGAGGCGTCCACCCGACAACACGTCGATGGTGGCCGCATCCTTGGCGAGGATCGCCGGGTGCCGGAAGCCGTTGGCGAGCACCGCGGTGCCCAAACGGATCTTGTCGGTAGCAATGGCCAGCGCACCGAGCGCGGCGATCGGCCCCACCTGATTGCCGAGGTGATCAGGGATCATGAAGCTGTCGAACCCGAGTTCTTCGGCTTTCTGGGCCAGTTTGACGAACCGGCGCGCGCCGCCCTCGTCTGCGTTGCCCTCGCCGCCGGCCGCGAATCGGAACTTACGGGGCGGGCTGGCCTCGGAACTCATGTATCGCTTCTCCTGTGGTGAAACGCCCGCGCAACAGGACGTGAACATCGGTGGGATGGGCACGGGTGGTGCCGCAACAGTGCAGCACTCTACCGGTGCCGAGAAACGCACACTACCGGCGAGTACGAGGCGTGCGTCTCTGTTTGGGACGATTTCCGGATCAGGGACCCCGGCATACCCACCAGTCACAAACTCAACTGTGCGGCGGTGTCGGCGCCGCGGCGATCTTCTCCGCTGCCCATCGCGCCATCCACTGGGTGGCCGTGGTGCCGTTTCCGTCCACGACGTACGAGTTGTACAGCGCGTGGACGGGGTTGTTGTTGTACTCGAGCAGGCGCAGCGCGCTGCCGATCCAATTGCCCGGCGCCAAAGCCCGGGCGGGCGCGTCGCAGATGCCGTCCGACGGTGCGCAGATCTCGACCGTGCGGTCGGCAAGTTCCCCGAACCCACCGGGACGCGGACCGGTCATCGTGATGCCCGGAATCTGCAACCCGGCGAGCGACAACTCGGCGCCGACACCGACGACCGGAGCACCGATATTCGTGGCGGCCGAGGGGTCGCGGCGGCCGTCGGCGATGAGGCCGACACCGAGAACGAGGTCTTCCGGGACCGGACCGTCACCGGCGCCGATGCTCGACGCGATGTCGCCTGCGATCACCGCACCCTGCGAGAAACCGGTCAGCAGGAAGCTCGTCAGCGGGCATTCGGCGTGGCGACGGATGAGAATGTCGTTGGCGGCTGCCATCCCTGCGGCCCGGCTGTTGTTGTACGACTGCTGGCCGTCCGGCGGGAACGCGACCGGATTGGAGAACTGGGCGACGTACGGAACCGTGTAGACGTCGGCCCGCGACGGCGGAAACTGTTGCTGCAACGGCCGGGACACGTTGAGCATCAGCGACGCCGGGTTCGCGGACGGGTTGTACGGATCATCGGTGGGGCTGGACTCCCACGTTCCCGGGACGACGACGACCTGGACGTCAGGGCAGCTCGCGGATTGCGAATCGGGCCGATCGGGACCGGGCGGGCTCGGGATGGGTTCGGGGAGCCGCCCCGCAAGGAGATACCAGAGTGCGATCAATGCCAGCAGAACCACCAGCAGGAAGGCCGCCAGCAGTACGAGCTTGCGCAGGAGGCTGCTCTTCTTCTTCCGCGTTCCGCGCCCGGTCCCCGTCATCGGCGTTTACTTGCAGTAGGTGGCGTGCGCGACGTCCACGTAGGTCTGCGCGTCGGCTATCGCCTGCTCCTGGCTGAGCTCCTTGCCCGCCGCAGCAGCCTCGGAGCCCACCATCGCCGTGACGAACACCATCGTGTCGGCGTCGCTCTGGCCTTCTGCCTTCGACTGGCAGATGAAGTCGGCGGTGCTCACGGCCATGGTGCCGTCGGCCGCCGGCTCGATGCCCTTGTCCTTCAGCGCGGCGAGGAACCGCTGACCGTCCGCGCTGACAGGAACCTCACTGGGCCCGGGGAAGTCACCGGGAACTTCTTCGGGCTGCTCCGGCGGCGCGGTCGCCGCCTGGCCGGGGCTCGTCACCGGCGCCGACGAGGTGGCACTTCCACTGGGAGCAGGCGCCGAACTCTCGGTAGCACTGGACGTGGCCGCTGCCGTGGTGGTGGTCGCGGACGGAGTGGACGTCGCCGTGGAGTCGTCGCTGCCGCATCCGACGAGCAATCCGCTTGCTGCAACTGCAATCGCGCCGGTCGCCAGTGCTCGTGCGAAGGTGGTGCTGATACGTGAATGCTGCGGCATCTATTTCCGTCCTAGTTTTCCAAGTTGTTGTCTCTCGACAGGGTACAGACGCAGATCGGGCGGGAACCCGGTCCGCTGGACCGGTCCCGCCCGCTGCACTACGCACATCAGTGCACTTCGGCCTTACCGTCGATCAGGGTGATGTAGCCGGTCTGGAAGTTCTGCTGCACACCGCCGGGGATGACGAATTTGTCACTGATCGGGAAGCCGATCCGGCCGGCTTCGTAGCCGACGCTCTTCCAGGCGTCGAAGATCGGGCCGTTCTCGATAGCCCAGGCGCCGGACAACGGGCTCCAGTAGATGTTGCCGCCCTCGAACTCGTTGAACCGGCCGCCGTCCTTGACGGCGATCTCGCTCGTCTTCGGGAACCCGAGCCATCCGCCTTCATACCCGAGCTCGGCGTACTTGCCCATGATCATCCCCTGCACGCGGTGCGTGCCGTGGACGGGGCTGTAGTACATGGCGCCGATCTCGAAGCCCTGCACGACACCGTCCTTGCCGGGGGTGGGCACCTCGTCGGCCACCGGGTAACCGAGCGGCCCGCCCTCCCAGCCCTGGCGTGCCCACTCCGCGAGAATGGCCCCGCGGATGGCATGCGCACCGGTTTGCGGTGTCCAGTAGATGGACCCGTGCTCGAAGTGATTGAAACGACCGCGACCGTCCGGTGTGCCCAGCTCGGGTGTGGTCGGGTAGCCGAGTGGCCCTGCCGGACCGCCCGCCGCCTGGTAGGCGCCGCCGATGACCCCGGCAACCGGATGCGTGCCCGTGTCGGACTTGGCGAAGATCCTGCCGAAGCGGAAGTCCTGCACCGTGCCGCCCGCGAGGCTGTACTCCGGTGTGAGGCAGTCCCCGATCCACGGGCTGGCCGCCGCGACCCCGGCAATGGAGCCACCCGTGCCACACACCGGCTTGTCTGCCTCGATGCCCACGGCGGCGGCGAGCTGCGGCCACAGCTGGTGCAGCTCGAACTGCCAGTACGGCCACGAGTGCGTCCCGGACGGGCGGTAATTGACCTGCGCGGGAATGCCCAGCTTGTTGAGCTTGGTGGCGAACGTCTGCGAGGTGAGACGCGAAAGAATTTCCAGACCCATGCCCGCGTAATTAGTACTCACGCCCGGAATGCCCGACGGCTGGTCGTACGGGCCGGTGGTTCCGCTGCCGCTGGAGATGTACAGGCTGACACCCTTGAGCTTGTCGGCCAGGAGGTACGGGTCGTGCTCTTCCCACGCCGAGCTGGTCGGAGGTCCCCACATGGCGTTCGCGTCGAACCCGCCGGCATCACTCATGGCGTACGCGACGGCCTGCGGCATTCCGAGCGCCGTGGTGGTCAGCATGCCCGACAGCGACGCGGCGAAGTCGAAGAATCCCTGGTTTCGAGCGGCGAGGAACATTGCCGACGTCCCGCCCATGGACAACCCGACCACTCCACGCGTCTGGGTGGTGCGCCAGTCGCTCTGGAGGATCGGCGGCAGTTCCTTGGTGAGGAACGTCTCCCACTGGTAATTCTGGCCGTTGTCCTGCGCCACCCAGTCGGAGTAGAAGCTGGACTGACCGCCCACGGGAAGGACGACGTTGATGTTCTTGTCCGCGAAGAACGATTCGGCGTCCGTTTCGAGTGTCCAGCCGTTCTCGTTGTCCTGCGCCCGCAGGCCGTCGAGCATCCAGACCGACGGGAACTTCTCGGTCGGCTTGGAATTCCAATCGCGGGCGAGCAGCAACTGGACCTGAATCGGCACACCCATGGACGGAGAGTTGACCCACAGCGCGACCCGGCGGTCGGACAGCCAGTCGACGTGATGAATGGTTGCGCCACTCGGCGCCTGCGTAGCCACCGGAGCCGCATGCACGGCAACCGGCGCAGCGGACGCGGTGGCGGTCGAGGTGAACCCGACCGCCACCGGCACCACGAGCACAGCGGCGAGCGAGGTGAGGACCCTTCTGCGGACCACTCCGGCCGACACACGCTGACGTTCTGCCCTGAGCAGGCCTACTCGCATGGCGTTCACTCTCTCTCTGCGCGTCGAGGCCACAACACGGAACACTGCCTCACGTTCCGGTTCTTTCTACACGCAATCAACTGACGAGTGGGGGCGCCGCGCTGTTACCGCTGGTGCAATTGTTACTTCCGAGCTATTTCCGGCTAGCCGATGGTGTTGCTGAGATCCGGTGCCAGATCATGGATCTGCTGCTGCCAGTACCGCCAGCTGTGGATGCCGCGGGGCGGGAAGCTGTAGGTGACGTTCTTGGCGCCGATGGTCGCCATCCGCACCTGGAAGGCACGGGTGTTGGCCAGCGACAACGCCTCGAGGCTCGCGCCGGTAGTGGCGTTGAACACGTCCATGACCCCGGTGGGGGCGGCGCCGCCGGGGGCGGGGATGCCGTTCGCGGCGGAAACCCAGACGCGGGTGCCGTTGTCGCGGAGCTTGTTGGCGAAGACGAACGGGTCGTTACGCAGCCACGCCGGGTTCCACGGCGGGCCCCACATCGCGTCGACGTTGAACCGGCCGGCGTCGAGCATCGCGACCCGGATGGCTTCACGCATGCCGGGAGCGGAGATGTTCAGGTACCCGGATAGCGAACCGGCGTAGTTGAACTGGTCCGGGTGGTACGCGGCGAGGGTCAGAGCGGCGCTGCCACCCATCGACAAGCCGATGACACCGTTGCGGGTGGACTGGAACCCGAGGCGGTCCGCGAGCGCGTTGCGGAGTTCCTGCGTGAGGAAGGTCTCCCACTTGTAGGTGGTCTTCTGACCGTTGAAGGTCGAGTTCGACAACCAGTCGGAGTAGAAGCTGGACTGGCCGCCGACCGGCTGCACGACGTTGATGTTCTGCGCGGCGAGGAACGGCCCGGCGTCGGTGTTGATTTCCCAGCCGCTGAGGTCGTCCTGGGCGCGGAGGCCGTCGAGCAGGTACACCACGCGGCTGGTGTTGCCGTCAGCTGCACGCCAGATGCGGCTCTTGACCGGGCCCATGCTCGAGTCGACCCAGAAGTCCTGGGCTGCAGGGTCGAAGGCCGCGGATGCGGTCGCGCCGCCGCCCACCATGGTCACGCCCAGCGGCAGTGCTACTGCCAGAGCAATCGCGGCGGCGGTGCGTCTGGCCCACCCGCTCGTTCTCGTCGAACCCCCAACTCGCATGAAATCGTCTTCCCTTCGGTTGATCCCTCGCGCGCCGCGGACGCGGCAACCACTCGAACTCTCGTGAAAATCTCACGTACAGACGCCACCCGCGCAGCGATCGCTGCGCGGGTGGCGTCTCGACGGGATCACCTTACTGACAAAACATGTCGTTGCGCACTCCCGGGTACGCGAATTCCGACCGTTCCCCCGGTTCGGGACTACTTCTGACAGACCCGGTCCGAACGACGAGTGCCGTCCCACCCGGAAGGTGGGACGGCATCGATGTCGAGCTCAGATCACCAGGCGCCGAGCGTGTCCAGGATCTGTCCGCGGGCCTTCCACAGCTCCGAGCTCCAGTACGGCCACGAGTGTGTGCCGTTGGCGGGGAAGCTGAAGTGGGCGGGAACACCGAGGGTGGCCAGGCGAACCTGGAAGGCGCGGGTGTTGGCCAGCGCGAGCGCCTCGAGTCCCATGCCGTTGGCGGTGTTGTAGTAGTCGATCGGTGCACGCGGGTGGTCGAACTCACCGGGCAGACCGCTGGCGGCCGAGATGTACATCGACAGACCCTGCAGACGCGGAGCGAACACGAACGGGTCGTTGCGCAGCCACGCCGGGTTCCACGGCGGGCCCCACATCGCGTCGACGTTGAACCGGCCGGCGTCGAGCATCGCGACCCGGATGGCTTCACGCATGCCGGGAGCGGAGATGTTCAGGTACCCGGAGAGCGAACCGGCGAACTTGAATTGGTCGCGGTGGTACGCGGCGAGCGTCAGAGCGGCACTGCCACCCATCGACAGGCCGAGAACCGCGTTGTTGGTGCGGGAGACACCGTAGTTCGCGAGGAAGTTGGGAAGCTCCTGAGTCAGGAAGGTCTCCCACTTGTACGTGACGGGCTGGCCGTTGAAGTTGCTGGGCGCGTACCAGTCGGAGTAGAAGCTCGACTCGCCGCCGACCGGCATGACCAGGGTGACGTTGTCGTTGCGGTACTGGTCCAGCGCGTTGGTCTCGAAGCTCCACGCGTTGCGGTCGTTGCGGGCACGCAGTCCGTCGAGCAGGTAGAGCGCGGCGCTACCACCACGAGCCGCCCACTGCACCTGGACCTTGATGTTCCCCATCGAAGAAGGAACCCACAGCTCCTCGTACCCACCCGACGGTGCGGTGTGGACGGGGGCGGCGTGAGCGGGTGCTGCCACGGCGACGGCTCCACCAGCGACTCCTGCGGCCACAGGCAGTACCAGTGCGGCGGCACCTACTGCCATCGCACGCTGCTTGAGGCGCTGAGACAACCTCGTTCTGGCAAAACGCATGGATACTGCTCTCTCTCTTCGTCTGCGGACTCCGCCAAGGGGCGGTTCCGGCGGATTCCGTCGGGGAACAGGCGACCTGCCGGCCCGGATCGACTCCGGATCGGCAGCGGACCTCTTCCAAGTCACACTGCGCTCGGTGGACTGTATGTCACACAAAGTTCCCTGACAAACGCTCGCGGAGCATTTGCCGGGGCACTTTCTAGACCACCGTCACCGATGACTCATCATCGACGTACATCGTGACCGAAGCGCCCGGCGTTACACAAACGAGATGTGACGTTCTTGCATCGAGATCTGCAGGTCGGCTACCGGAGACCGCGCCTGCCCGATTCGGCCTATTTCACCGGTTCCGGAAAAGGTGGCTCGAGATTGCACCGCTGAATTTCGTACGCAGGCACACGCTCGAAACGGTAACTCGCGAAATCCAACGCATCCTTGAAATTCTGCTTGAAACGCGGCCAGGTCAGTTCGGACCTATACGAGGTCAACAGTTCCTGTGTCTCGGGGCAGGACAGCGCCACGCGCGCTTCTGTCACCCATTCCTCGTCGAGGAATCCGGGCATCCACGGGTGCTTGTCGATCATTCCCGTGTCGACCACCACCCAGTCGGGATAGAGGTTCTTGTCGTGTCCGATGCGGCCGTCATCCAGACGCTCGGTGTGGGCCGCGAGCGGATACGCGAGGCCCATCTGGTCGAGAACCTTCACATCGAGCCCGACGTTCATGCTCGTCATGCCGAGGTTGAGGAAATAGACCGTGTGGCCTGCACCGTCCTCCGGGATCGGAAGGGGCGGAGGAACGACGAACCAGTACGTGTAGTCGGGCGCCGCGATGAGCAGGCCACCGTCCGGGGTGTCCGCAATGGTTTCCGCCATGGCCCGCATCCGGGGGTAATCCAGATAATCGTCGGCACGAATGGGATGGGCGTGACCGGTATTGAGCACGTAGAACGCGCGCTCGTCGACAATTCCGGATCGCCCGACGACGGCGCCTTCCGGCATTCCGGTGGTATTGGACGCGAAGAATGCCCACACCACCGTGCCCACCCACAGGAATGCCATCGCGAAGAACAGTGAGGTTGCGCGATTTCTCCCCCACGACACCTTCTCGGGAATTCGCACCGGAATAACGGCGACGGGGACGAGGAAACAGAACAGCACGGGAAGGAGAACGCGCCCGTGCATGAAGTCGCCGCCGACACGCAGCGAATAGAGACCCAGAATGAATCCACTGCCGAGAATGAATGCAACCACCGCATTCTGCGTCCGGAGCCGGGCGCGTAGGCGTCGGACACGGCTGCCGGAAGTGTGAGCAACACCATCGCCGAGAGACTTGCTGCGACCCCGCCAGGCGAGCATCGCGCCGACGAGAAGGAACAGCAGCGGGAGCCACAGAAGGTACGGGCCGACAAGATTCCACAGATACGCGAACCCCTGCGACCACTTGGCGCCACCGGCGTCCTTCGACACCGCGGTGTTGGGATACGGGAGCGCGTAGTAGCCCATCCGCCAGATCTGGTACCCGACCGGCACGATGCCGGCCACGAACACCATGACGGTGCGCGCCACCCAGGTCAGTCCGGGTGCGAGGAAGATCATGGCCAGCGCCAGGCCGCCCAGAATAGCCAGTTCGGGTCGCACCAGCGGGCCCATTCCCGCGATGAACGCGAGGATCAGCACAGATCCGGTGGAGGGTGCAGCAGCCTGACTCCAGCGGATCAGCAGCAGCCACAGCAGCGCGATCCAGAAGATGACCAGGCAACTTTCGAGGCCGGACGTGGCGAAGTCGCGGGCAGGCGGAACCGCGATGTAGACCAGCACACCGGCAGGCAGGAGGAACAGCGTCCCGCCCGAGCCGAACGATCCACCGCGGTAGAGCCGGGCCGTGCCCAGCATGGCGAGCACAATGGCTGCCGTGGACAGAACCAGGGCAATCGTGAGAACCACGTACTCGAGCCGGCTCTGGGTGAGCCAGCCGAAAGCGTAGACGATGTAGGTCCAGGCGGTACTGGTGTTCGCCTCGACGCGCTCGCCTGCGTTGAAGACGGGACCGTTGCCCGCGAGCAGGTTGCGCACGGTGCGCAGGACGATCAAACCGTCGTCGGCGATCCACCGACGCTCCCAGGCTCCCCAGAACATCAGGAGAGCCGAGATGGCCACACCCCCGAGGAAGACCACCCTCGAGAGGATGGCCTTCCGGTGGCGTTCGGTCTGCTCCGCGGCGGCATCCGAGTGTTCGGTGCCTCCTACCACGTCAGACGAGGTAGACAGCGACACCCACCACTCCGATCCAGGCGATGGCGAGGAGTTGGAGCACGCGGTCGCCCAGAGCGATCTCCTCGGGCTCTCCTGCCTCGCCACCGTCGACGTCGACCGCGTAGCGGAGGATCGCGATGGTGAACGGCACCATGGAGATGGCGTACCAGTTCGTGTTCTTCAGGTCGTCCTGCTGGAAGGCCCACAGTCCGTAGCAGAGCACCACGGCCGTGGCGCTGAGGGTCCAGACGAAGCGCAGGTAGGTAGTGGTGTAGTTCTCGAGCGACTTGCGGATCTTCGCCCCGGTGTTCTCTGCGAGCTGCAGTTCCGCATACCGCTTACCGGCGGCCATGAACAACGATCCGAACGCCATGACCAGCAGGAACCACTGCGACAACGCGATCTCGGCGGCTACACCGCCGGCGATGGCGCGCAGCAAAAAGCCGGACGAGACGATGCAGATGTCCAGTACGGCCTGATGTTTGAGCCCGAAGCAGTACGCCAGCTGGATACCGATGTACACGGCCATCACGACGGCGAGCTGCCAGTTGGCCAGGAACGACAGGGCGATGGCACCGACCAGGAGGACGACCGCCATGGCAAACGCCAGGTTGACCGGGAGGACGCCGGCCGCGATGGGCCGGAATCGCTTGGTGGGGTGTGCACGGTCCGCTTCGACATCCATTGCGTCGTTGACGAGGTAGATGCCGGATGCTGCCATGCAGAACACCACGAATGCGAGCGCGACCGGCAGCAGGACGTCGGGCTCCGTGGCCGTTCCTGCCGCGATGGGAGCTGCCAGCACCAGGACGTTCTTCACCCACTGGCGGGGGCGAACTGCCCGGACGATGCCTGTGGCCAGGGATGTCGGGGGTCCGGTGACGACTGCCGGTTCCTCGCTCATTTTTCTCCAAACTTCTGCTCGGCCTTGAGTACCGCAGCCGCAGACGCGGCCCCCAGGGCAGATCCGGCGAGCACATCGGTCGGGTAATGCACTCCCAGAACGAGCCGGGAGAGCAGCATCGGCGGTACCAACAACGCAGGCAAGGGTAGCCCGGTGAGTCGGCCGAGCAGCACAGCAGCCGCCGTCGTGGACGTGGCGTGCGAGGACGGGAAGCTCAGTTTGCTCGGTGTCGACACGTTGACCTGGATGGACGGGTCGACCGGCCGAGGCCGGCGGACCACGCGCTTGATCGCGATCGACGCCGCGTGGGCACCCACCGCGCCGACAGCGACTCCCGCCCATTGACGCCGGCGGGGCTTGTCGAGCGCGGCACCGATCCCGGCGACGGCCACCCAGCCGAAGGCGTGCTCACCGAAGTGAGACATCCCACGGGCGGTGGCGACGACCCCCGGCTTGCCCGCGATCGTCGACTGCACGGACCGCAGAATCTTCACCTCACGAGATGCCGAAGACACGTTCCCACCTCTCCTTGCTGGTCAGGGCAGGAACAGCGTCCTGGTACTCACGTTTGAGATCGGGGAACCGCTGAGCCAGTTCACGGCGCAGCCGCAGGGCTTCCTTCAGCAGCGCGAGGGCCTGCTTGGGGTTGCGCTTGCGGTAGACGACTCCCCTGCCGTCGGCGGTGGTGACCGTGACGCCGTCCACCTGCGAGAGGAGGAACCAGCGTGCGTCCAGCGTCGGGACATTGAGCTGCGGCCGCTCGTGGTGTTCCGTGTGCGCGGGCTTGACGTTGTGAACCAGGCCCTTGCCGAGGCGCACGATCTTCGCCAGCGGGTTGGTGGGCAGACCGACGGCGCCGACCTCGGCCCCGGAGGGCAGCGGCAGGCTGGTCGAGGACGGCAAGACAACGGCGTCCGGGAATTCCTTACGCATCGCATGGACGTTGCCCAGCGCGGTGGGCAACAGTTCGAAGATGTGCTCGGGTCCCTGGAGGAAGTCGGCGATGGCCTGGTTCTGAATGGCCACGGTCGAGTATTCGAGGCACAGCAGGTGCTTGATGGTGGCCTTCACGCTGTTGACCACGAGGCCGCGGACGCTGCCCGGCATGTGCAGGGCAGCGACGACGAGCCGGTTCCGCAGGTGGAAGTACGCCTGCCAGTCGATGGCGTCGTCCTTGTCACTCCACGCCATGTGCCAGATGGCGGCACCGGGCATGGTGATGGTGGGGTAACCCGCCGCGCGGGCACGCAGCCCGTACTCGGCGTCGTCCCACTTGATGAAGAGCGGGAGCGGCTGACCGAGTTCCTCGGCCGCCTGGCGGGGGATCATGCACATCCACCAGCCGTTGAAGTCGACGTCGATGCGGCGGTGCAGCTTCTTCGAGTTCTCGCGGTCGCTGAGCGGGTACTTGGAGAAGTCGTGGTCGTATTCGACGTTGGGCGCGGCGGTCCACATGAAAATGCTGCGATCGACCACTTCGCCCATCGTGTGCAGGTGGCTACGCTCCTGAAGGTTGAGCATCTGGCCACCCACCAGCATGGGGGACTTGGCGAACCGGGACATCGCGAGCGCACGCAGAATCGAATCGGGCTCGATCTCGATGTCGTCGTCCATGAAGAGGATGTGCTGGCAGTCGGTGGTCTTCAGGGCCTCGTACATGATGCGGCTGTAGCCGCCCGAGCCACCCAGATTGGCCTGGTCGTGAATGACGAGGCGATCACCGAGAGCGGCGGCGGCCTCTTCGTACCCGGGCTCGTCCACGACCTTGCGCGTGCCCTGATCCGGGACGATGACGGCCTTGACCACATCGAGCACCAGCTCGTCGGACGCGAGCGCTTCCAACGCCTTCACACAGTCGGTGGGCCGGTTGAACGTGGGGATGCCCACGGCCACGGTGCCCTCGCCCGGCGCATCGATCGGCGCGAACCAGCCGGCGCTCTCGAGGACGACCTCGGTGTCGGAGGTGATGTCGAACCAGATCCAGCCGCCGTCCTCGAAAGGCGCCAACTCGATCTCGAACTCCATCGCGGCGTCGCCGTCGAGAAACTCGCGTCCCTCGACGTGGATGCGGGACGAGTCGGCCTTCGAGCGGTACACGTCGACGCGGCCGTGGCCGGACAGATCCAGCCGCAGCACCACCGACTTCAGAATGGTCCAGCGACGCCAGTAGCTCGCCGGGAAGGCATTGAAATAGGTGCAGAACGAGGCCTCGGACTCCGCAGCGACCGACAGCGACGTCCGCGACAGCGGGTGGGCGCGACGACTGTTGGTCTTCGCCTCCTCCACGTAGAGGGTGCGCACGTCGAGGGGCTCCCCCGGCCGGGGCACGAGAATGCGCTGCAGCAACGACTTGCCCAGCAACGACGGGTCCTCGGTCCCCTTCTCGGCCTCGAGCAGGTGGCGGGCGCTCATTCGGAGTCCCCCACGAGTTCCGCACCGGATTCGAAATGCGGTCGAAGGGAGTTGTCGAACATCGACAGCGCACTCGCGATCGCCATGTGCATGTCCAGGTACTGGTAGGTGCCGAGGCGTCCGCCGAACAACACCTTCTTCTCGGCCATCTCCGCCTTGGCCCGGTCCCGGTATGCAGCGAGTTTCTCGCGGTCCTCGCGGGTGTTGATCGGGTAGTACGGCTCGTCCGCGCTCTCGGCGAAGCGCGAGTACTCGCGCATGATCACCGTCTTGTCTTTCGGGTAGTCCCGCTCCGGGTGGAAGTGGCGGAACTCGTGGATGCGGGTGAAGGGCACGTCGGCGTCGTTGTAGTTCATCACCGGTGTTCCCTGGAAGTCGCCGGTCTCGAGGACCTCGGTCTCGAAGTCGAGCGTGCGCCAGCCCAGCTCCCCCTCCGAGTAGTCGAAGTACCGGTCGAGGGGGCCCGTGTAGACGACGGGGGCGTCCGGGTTCGCGGCCCGCAGCTCGTCACGGACGTCGAAGTAGTCCGTTTCCAACCGGACCTCGATCTTCGGATCCTTCGCCATGTTCTCGAGCCACGCCGTGTAACCGTCGACGGGCAGGCCCTCGTACGTGTCGTTGAAGTAGCGGTTGTCGAACGTGTACCGCACGGGCAGTCGAGTGATGTTGCCCGCAGGCAGGTTCTTGGGGTCCGTCTGCCACTGCTTGGCGGTGTAGTCCCGGACGAAGGCCTCGTACAGCGGGCGTCCGATCAGGGAGATCGCCTTTTCCTCGAGGTTGGACGCTTCCGCAGGGTCGATCTCGCTGGACTGCTCGGCGATCAGCTTCCGCGCCTCCTCAGGGGTGAAGAAGCGGCCGAAGAACTGCGACACCAGGCCGAGGCCCATCGGGAACTGGTACGCCTGGCCCTTGTGCAGGGCGAACACCCGGTGCTGGTAGTTGGTGAATTCGGTGAACTGGGTGACGTAGTCCCACACGCGCTTGTTCGAGGTGTGGAACAGGTGTGCGCCGTACTTGTGGATCTCGATGCCGGTCTCCGGCTCGGCCTCCGAGTAGGCGTTTCCGCCCAGGTGGTGGCGGCGGTCGAGCACCAGCACACGCTTGCCCAGCTGTGTTGCTGCACGCTCGGCGATGGTCAGTCCGAAGAATCCGGAGCCGACGACGATGAGGTCGTATCCGGCCGCGCTGTCGCGCTCCGTCTCGGCCTTCGCGGGGGCAGTGGTCTCTGGGTTTGCAGCGGTCACGGTGAACCAGGGTAAGCGACTCGGCCCCCCGTGCGCGGCCACGGGGTGCACGGACACCCTCGCCATGCACGAGGAGTTCTCCCGGTATTCACCGCTTCTGCGAACCTCGTTGTTCCCGCCGTCGCGCCGATCCAGCTCAATGATCGGGTGCGCATCGTCCAGCTGGCCAACTTCTACGGACCGCGGTCGGGCGGGCTCCGCACTGCCCTGCACAACTGGGGGCGTGGCTACGCCGAGCGCGGCCACGAAGTGATCCTTGTCGTCCCAGGTCAGCGGGACAGTGAGGAGGTTCTGCCGGGTGGGGTTCTGCGGATCACCCGGGCGGCACCGGTGATCCCGGCGACGGGCGGCTATCGCATCGTCAATCCGCGGCGCGTGGCCGACGTCGTGCGAGGACTGCGACCCGACGTCCTCGAGGTGTCCGATCGGCTGACGTTGCGTGGTTTCGGCGGCTGGGCCCGCGACCGCGGCATTCGCAGTGTCGTCGTTTCACACGAGCGTCTCGACCGACTTCTCGGCCAGTTCGCACCGCGTCGTCTCGCCACCGGGTGGGCCGACGCCGCGAACCGCCGCATGGCGCGCAACTACGACGCCGTCGTCTGCACGACGGACTTCGCGAGCGAGGAGTTCCTCCGGATCGGGGCACCCAACCTGCACCGGGTGCCGCTGGGGGTGGATCTGGCGATGTTCCATCCCGGCAAACATGATCAGGGCATGCGCGACTCCTACGCCGGGCCGGCGCAGCGCTTCCTCCTGCACTGTGGCCGCCTGTCCGTGGAGAAGCAGGTGGAGCGGAGCATCGAGGCGGTCCGCTTACTTCGGCGCGAGGGGCACGACACCCGCCTCGTCATCGCCGGTGACGGACCCCGGCGCGAAGCACTGAAGTCCCGGGCACGCGGACTCCCGGTCCACTTCACCGGGTTCATCAGCGACAAGTCGCGGCTCGCCGCCCTGTTCGCCTCGGCCGACGTGTCGCTGGCACCCGGCCCGCACGAAACGTTCTGCCTGTCGGCGCTGGAGTCGCTGGCAGCGGGCACCCCGGTAGTTGCGTCACAGTCCTCGGCGCTGGCCGAGATCATCACACCGGGGTGCGGCGCCCTGGCGAGCAACCGCGGCTCGGCCTTCGCGGAGGCGGTCAGCAGCGTCCTCGAGATTCCCGCGAATACTCGGCGGGCGTCCGCCAGGCGCCGGGCCGAGGATTTCGGCTGGGCCGAGTCCGTCGACGGAATGCTCGCGGTGCTCGGGGACGACCGCTAGCTGCCGCCGGTCGGGATCCAGTCCCGGAGCACACTCGCGTCGATCACCTGCGCACCCAACTTCTCCGTCCAGATGATGGTTCCGTTCTGATACATCCGGAATTTGCCCGCCTCGGACGGCAGCATCATCTCCGGGCCGACCGGTGCACCGAGCGTGCTGTTCACTCCGCCCAGTTCCTTGTACTTCTCGGCGATCGGCGATCCCGGGGTGGTGCCGACGGTGTCGTCGTCCGCGAGACTCGGGTCGGGTTCGCCCGGCACCGGCGGCACTCCCGGTATCCCGACCCCCTCGCCGACCGTGAACCAGTCGGACTTCAGTTTCAGCTTGGCCCGCGCCTGCGCCCCCGTCACCTCCGTGGTACCGGCAGAACCGACTACCTTCACGCCGGTGACCCGACCCCCGTCGACGCCGAAGTTGTTGCGTGTCACCACTTCGAAGGTGTGGAGTTCGCCCACACCGAACGCGGTCGCGATATCGCCGGCCGTCAGCGTGACCGTCCAATCGTGGTGCGGCGACGCGGTGTCGCCCTGGTCCTCGACCGCCGGGAACTCGCCACCGGCCGTGAATCCGCCTGTCGACGAGGAAAATTCGGCGGCAACGGCCTTGTTGTCCCTGACGAGGATCATGCCCTGAGTCGAACGCACGGCATCCGTGGTGCGGGGATCCTCCACCGCGGAGCCGCCATAGACCTGGCAACTCTGGGTGTCGCAGGTCCGCGCGTAGGCCTCACGACTCTCGGCGGCAGCGTACGAGCGTGCGGCAACCGCCTGTGCCCGAAGGGCTTCCGCACCGCCGGTATCGGCCCACTCGGCCTTCGCCTCGACGGGCACGACCCCGAGCAGGTAGTCCTCCATGCCGAGGACGTTGACCGTGCGCACGGCTGCGCCGTCCAGCGCGACACCGAGCGCACCGCGGTACGGCGTGTCGCCGGCACAGAAGGTGAGGTGCTCGTTCGGCGGGCGGTCGGGCCCGAGATCGACCGGGTCCACCCACGGGTGGTCCGTGACGTCTTGCCACAACACCTCCCCGGCGCAGCCCCGGGTCACGACGACGTTGGCGCCACCGCCCGCCGTCGGCGTGAGATGCACGGCTTCACCCGGCCCGACGGGCTTACCCGCCACGACCGCACCGACGGCGGAATACACGTCGAGTGCCTGATCGTCGCGGCCCTGGAGTCGCACGCTGATCTGGGCGTCGGCGAGCGTGCCGAGGGTGGTTCCGCCGTAGTAGTGGGCGAGGATGCGCTCGGCTGCCCATCCCTGGTCCTTCGCGTATCCGTAGGCGCCCCACTGGCCCATCCCGCGACCGTGCCCGTTGCCGTGGCCGGAGAACGTGAACGGAGTGTCCGAGGCGACCGACTCCCGGATCTCCGGCTCGCCCGAGCGCAGATGGACCGCCATTCCCGCAGCGCCCACCACGAGGAGAGGAGCGATACCGAGCGCCGACACGCGCGCCACCGAAGACGTCCATCCGCGCCGAACGGGACGTCCCGCGATGTACCGCCTTTTCCGTGTCCAGGCAGTTCTCCCTGCGCGGATCCCGAATTCGGTCTTGGACATCAATGCACTCCTCATCGCTGAAACAACGAGCTCCGAAGCGCGGTGAGTGCCTTGCTCCGGCGGGTCCGAAGAATTCGGGATAAAGTCTCAATGTAAGGTTGAGCGTTATGGACCTGTGTGACTAGTGTGGCAAGAGTGATTCGAGTTGGCAACATCAGTCACACAGGTCACATCGGCATCACAAGTTGCAGATGAGCGAGGCCTGCTCGCAGGAAACTACAACTGAGGAGAGTCCCCTTGCCGCACCGCCGACCGAAGCCCTCGATCGTCCTCGGGGCTGTCGCTGCTCTGGCTGTCGCAAGTCCCGTTGCGGTCTACGGCATCAGCAGCGCCCCCTCCGACGTCCGCTCCACCAACGAGACCTCTGCCTCCGCGGTGTCCACGGAGATCGCCCAGGTAGTGCTCTCCCAGATTCCCGACATCGTGATTCCGCTGAAGGAACTCACGGGGCTGAACCTGCCCGACGTCAATATCGGCGATCTGCGCAACGTGAAGATCCCGCCGTACATCCAGATTCCGAGCAATCTCCCCCTGCCGGCCGGAATTCAGATCCCGAACCTGCAGATCCCCCTGAAGCTTCCCGCTCCCGGTGATGTCTCCGACCCGGCAATCCTGCCGCCTGCCGACCAGCAGCCGGGAGCCATCGTCAAGGAAATCACCCGGGACACCCCGTTCAGCATGGTGGCGCTCACCTCCGAGACCGTGGCGTCCGCGGAGTCGAAGGTCCGCGCCCTGCGAGCCGACGGAACCTGGGGCGACTGGTTCTCCCCCGACATGATCGACACGCGGCGCACCGACAGCACGGCATCGAACGGCACGGTGGCCACCGAACCGGTGTACGTCGGGTTGACGAAGGCCATCCAGATCCTGACGCCCACGTCTGCGCCGGCATCCGCCGCCGAGCCGGTGCCCGCTCCGGTCGCGCCGCAGCCTGCACCTGCACCTCCGGCTGCAGCGGCGCCCGCGGGTGCTGCGCCGCTGGGGTACACACCCGCTTCCGTCGACAGGCCGCTGCGCCAGCAGCCGGCCCAGACCGGTGCCGACGACGTCACCGCCGTGCTCATCGAGCCGGGCAGCGGACCGGGCGACGGAGCCCTGAGTGACATCGCGGCACCGATCGGCGGTTCCGGACCCAAGGTGATCACCCGCTCCCAGTGGGGCGCCGACGAGTCGATCCGCTGCGACGAACCGACGTACGACGACTTCATCGGTGGTGCGACGGTGCACCACACCGCCGGCGCCAACGACTACTCCAAGGCCGAGTCGGCCGAAATCGTCCGGGCGATCTACGCGTATCACGCGCAGACGCTGGGCTGGTGCGATGTCGGCTACAACGTGCTGGTCGACAAGTACGGGCAAATCTTCGAAGGTCGCGCCGGTGGCCTGGACCGTCCGGTTCAGGGCGCGCACGCGGGCGGGTTCAACGAGAACACCATGGGCATCGCGATGATGGGTGACTTCTCGTCCGAGGATCCGCCGCAGGCGACGATCGACTCCGTCGGCAAGTTCCTCGGATGGAAGCTCGCCAAGGCGGGACTCGATCCGCTCGGCCAGACCACGATGTACTCGGAAGGCACCGAGTTCACACCGTATGCACAGGGTGAGGCCGTCGACCTGCCGGTGATCTTCGCGCACCGCGACGTCGGCAACACCTCCTGCCCCGGTGATGCCGGGTACTCGCACATGGACGAGATTCGTCAGATCGCGGCCGCGAATACCGGTAGCGGCGGCGACAGCGCATCACTCGCCTCGGGACCTCCCCCGGGCGAGACCCCGCCCGCGTCCGCGCCGGGAACCGATGCAAGCGCGAGCCTCGGGGCAGGCATTCCGGCCCTGGTCAACGAAATTCTCCGGCTGACGGACCCCTCCCCCGTCGCACAGAAGTGGGTGGCCGAAGGCGGTGACACCGGCCCCCTCGGGCAGGCCGTCACCGGACTGCTGCAGGCGAAGGCAGGCAACCAGGGTGCGAAGTTCACCAACGGAGCCATCTACACGTCACCCAACGGGGGTGTGTGGTCGGTTCTCGGACAGATCTTCAAGACCTGGCAGAACCTGGGCGCCGACAACGGCGAGCTGGGATTGCCGACCTCCGACGAATACCCGATCCCGGGTGGGCTGCGCACCGATTTCGAGAACGGCTCGCTCATCTTCAACGAGCTCACCGGCATCGTCACCAAGGTGTTGAAGACCTACAACGACGCCTACGCGGAGGCGTACCGCGACGGCGCCCGGGTCGACGCCGCGGCTCCCGCCGCACCGCCCGCCGATCCGGCACAGCTACCCCCGGCACCTGCTCCGGCCGCACCTGCACCTGCACCTGTCGAGCCTGCGCCGGCCGCTCCGGCTCCGGCTCCGGCACCAGCTCCGGTGGGCTGACGGAACTGCATCACCCTCTCGAGCGCTGGTGGTCTACGACCACCAGCGCTCGAGTACTTTTGCCACACCGTCGTCCGAGTTGGTGGCGGTGACCTCGTCGGCAGCCGCCTTGGCGTCCGGATGCGCGTTCTCCACGGCCACTCCTCGACCCGCGAGGTTCAGCATCGGAATGTCGTTGGGCATGTCACCGAACGCGACGATCCCCGACGCCGTGACCCCGAGCTCCTCCATCACGATCGCGAGGCCGGACGCCTTGCTGATCCCCGACGCCGACAGCTCGATCAGACCGTTGTCCGTCGAAAAGGTGAGGTCCGCGCGGGCGCCGAGGTGAGGCCGCAAGACGTCGACCATCGCCTGGCTCGACATTCCGGGCACTCTGATCAGCAGCTTGACGGCCGGCGCTGCCAGAACCTCGTCCTCGGACATCTCGGTGTTGTCCGGGTTGAGCCACGCATGCTGATAGCCGGGAGAGCTCACGAACTGGGGTGTGGCGGCGTCGTGAGCGCTGACGCCCACACGTTCCGCCGCCAGCCCCGCACCCGGCAACATCTCCAGAGCGATCTCCGACAACCAGGTGAGGGTGTCCACGTCGAGTGTCGCGGCGCTGAGGACTCGGTCACTGTCGGCGTCGTAGATGACGGCGCCGTTGGCGCAGACGGCGAGGGGCGCATAACCCAGGCCCTCCACCACGGGATGGATCCACCGCGGCGGGCGGCCGGTGGCGAGGACGAACGGGGTTCCCGACGCCACCACCGACTGCACGGCGTCACGGGTGCGGGCACTGACCCGTTCGTCGGGCCCGATCAGGGTGCCGTCGACATCGGACGCTACAAGGGTCGGTCGGTCTGGGCTCACCCGGTCATTCTGCCTGCACTGTTCTTCCCCGTGCCGAGCGGCCGCCGGGCGCGGGCTACCGGTGGTGTCGCAGCTCGGTCTCGCGGTGGTCCATCTCGGTGGCTTCCTCGATCGTCGGGGCACTGCCACCGAGACGTCTCGGGACCCGATACGCCCCGGCCGGATGCTCGAAGCCACTCTGCACGTGATGCAGGATGCCTTCATCCGCGTGTGCAGCGTCTCGACAAAGACAGGTTCCACCCGATCTAGCTCCCGGACTCCCGGTCCTGTCGAGCCTGCGCCCTCTTCTCGACGTCGGCGGCGTCCAACTTGTCGGCCTCTTCCAGCGTCGGCGCGCTGCCGCCGAGTCGCGCGGGCACCCAGTAGGCGCCCGCGGGATGGTCGTAGCCCTTCTGCAGGTCGGCGAGCATTTCCTGCATGGTGGTGTGGAGTTTCTTCGTCAATTCGGCGGCGGGCTCGAACGGCGCGACGGGCTCACCGACAGCAATCGAGATGGGGGTGTTGGTTCGCCCGAGGCGCTTCGGGAAACCCTTGGTCCACACGCGCTGCGCACCCCAAATCACGATCGGGATGATGGGCACGTCGGCCTCGATCGCCATCCGTGCGGCGCCCGACTTGAATTCCTTGATCTCGAAGCTGCGACTGATCGTGGCCTCGGGATAGACGCCGACCAGCTCCCCGCGGCGCAGCCGGTCGACGGCAGCCCGATACGAATCCGAGCCGGCCCCGCGGTCGACGGGAATGTGTTTGAGGGCCCGCATGATCGGGCCCGAAATCTTGTTGTCGAACACTTCCTTCTTCGCCATGAAGCGGATGTACCGCTTCACCCTGCGCGCAGGGAGTCCCGCATAGGTGAAGTCCATGTAGCCGGTGTGATTGATCGCGATCACCGCCCCACCCGTCGCGGGAATGTGCTGATCGCCCTTGACCGTGAACTTCAGCCCCTCGAAGGCGAATACGGTGCGGGCAATGCCGATGACGGTTCGATAGACGGGTTCCACAATCGGCTAGCGTAGCCGGGTATCGGCGATCTGGCCCGCAGTCGGGAACGGACGCTCGGCGGGGAGTCGGCAGGAGGGCGTGTGAAGGAAATGGGCCGCACGGGCAGGGGGGCGTTCGCGCCCGCACACACATTCGCCCTCGTGGTCGGGATCCTCGCCTCAGCGGCGGCCTGCGATTCCCAGTCCGGCATCCCCGTGGACGCCGCGGAGGCAGACGTTGCGACTTCAGAAGTCGCGGCGGCAGAAGTCGCGGCTGCCCCCACCTCCACCGCCGACAGTCCCGGCACTGTGCCTCCCACCCCGGCCCGGCCGGCCCCGCAGGTGGTCGTCGGTGAGGTCCCCGGCAATCCCGAGGCCGCCGACGCCGTCCACGCGTGGGCTCTCGACCTCGTCACGGATCCCGAGGGGCTGACCTCGACCTGCTGGACACTGCCGCCGGCTCAGATGGCCGAACAGTACGAGGACACCGGCGCAGTGCTGCGGGCCCTCGCACAACCCGGTGTCGACGGGCAGTTCTCCGTCTCGTGGACAGGTGGCGGCACCATCGTGTCGGTCAAGCGGAGCGAGATCGCGTCGGGGTACGCCTGCCCGCACGTCCATCCCGCCGGGACGGCCGACGTCTACACCCCGGCGGACGCCGAACACGCGGTGGCGAGGTTCCTGTCGCGGGAGGCGGGACGACCGGTGAGCCCGGCCGACACCGAGGCCGCCTATCCCCTGATCTGCCCCGGGTTCAGTCCGTGGGACCCGTCCGGGTCGGGGAACGGCGGACAGCCACCGCTGAAACAGGACCCCGACGTTCTGGCCGGCACCACAGCGTTCGCGGCAGACGACATGACCACCACACCGGTCCGCGGCGACTACGTGAACGTCACGGTCCCGGTCACCGATGTCTCGGGTGTGACGAAGACCAAGCAGGTCACCTTGTCGATCGGCCAGGACGGCTACTGCCTGGGCGAAGTGACGTAGGCGGCTCCGCCGCCCGTGCGCCTTTTTGGTTGTTGGGGCTACCGGAAAGGCGCACAGGTGGCGGAGCCGCCTACCCTGGAACAGTCGCTCAGCTCTTCAGGAGGCATACCAGTGCAGGTCACCAGCGTCGGCCACGCCGGATTTCACATCCAAACCGAGGCAGGATCGATCCTGTGCGACCCCTGGGTGAACCCCGCGTACTTCGGGGCGTGGTTCCCGTTCCCGGACAACACCCAGCTCGACTGGGACGCCCTCGGCAACTGCGACTACCTGTACGTATCGCACCTGCACAAGGACCACTTCGATCCGGAGAACCTGAGCAAGCACGTCAACAAGGACGCCATCGTTCTGCTCCCCGACTATCCGGTGCCGGACCTCAAACGGGAACTCGAGGCACTCGGATTCCATAAATTCTTCGAGACCGAGGATTCGGTCAAGCACAGGATCAACGGGGCAGGAATCGAGGTCGCTCCGCAGGCCCCGCTCGCGCCGGGCGACCTGGACATCATGATCATCGCCTTGCGGGCGCCCGCCGACGGACCGATCGGCGACTCCGGTCTCGTGGTGTCCGACGGCGAGACGACGTGCTTCAACATGAACGACGCCCGACCCGTCGACATGGACGTCCTGCACGACGAGTTCGGCAAGATCGACATCCACCTGCTGCAGTACTCGGGCGCCATCTGGTACCCGATGGTCTACGACATTCCCACCAAGACGAAGGCCAACTTCGGCAAGCAGAAGCGTCAGCGCGGCATGGACCGGTGTCGCAGTTACATCGAGCAGGTCGACGCCACCTGGGTGGTGCCTTCGGCAGGTCCGCCGGTGTTCCTGGACGACGAGCTGCGTTACCTCAACGACGACCGCGGCGACGAGGGAAACATCTTCCCCGACCAGATCACGTTCCTCGAGCAGATGAAAATTCACGGCAACGACGGCGGGATATTGATGATCCCGGGGTCCACCGCGGATGTGAAGGGGAGTGCGCTCACCCTGACGCACCCCATTCCCGACGCCGAGGTCGACAAGATCTTCGCCGAGAAGGCCGCGTACATCGAGGACATGGCGCAGCGGATGGCTCCGGTCCTGGCCGCCGAGAAGGCGGGTTGGGCCCCGGCCGAGGGCGAACCGTTGTTCGAGGCGCTCAAGGCCAAGTTCGAGCCGATCATGAAGCAGTCCGACCTGATCTGCGACGGTATCGGCTACCCCGTCGGTCTGGTGATGGGTGACGAGACCGTCGTCCTCGACTTCCCGCAGCGCATCGTCCGTCCGCGCGGGGAGAAGGACGGCAAATACCGCTACGGCTTCCGTATTGCGCCCGAACTGGTTCGCACCGTGCTCCGGGACGACGAACCCGACTGGGTGAACACCATCTTCCTGTCTACCCGCTTCGAGGCGTGGCGGGTCGGCGGATACAACGAGTTCCTGTACACGTTCTTCAAGTGCCTCACCGACGAGCGCATCGCCTACGCCGACGGCTGGTTCGCAGAAGCCCACGACGACTCGGCGTCGATCGAGCTCGGCGGCTACGAGATTCAGCGTCGCTGCCCGCACCTCAAGGCCGACCTGTCCAAGTTCGGCGTCGTCGACGGCACTAATCTCACCTGCAACCTGCACGGCTGGCAGTGGGACCTCGAGTCGGGTCGCTGCAAGACGTCGAAGGGCCACGAGTTGCGGTCCAGCAAGCTCTGACCGCTCGGGCGAATGTACCTTTCGGCGCATCTGAGGCGTCGAAAGGTACATTCACCCGACGGTGGGTGTGTCCGGCCGAACCGGTGGCAGCCACCGGCGCACCAGGACCGCCGACAGCCGCACCGGAACAGCCAGTGCGGCAACGAGTGTGGTGACCGAGAACCACGTCGAACCGACAGCGAAACCCACGTAGATCAGAAGTGCGGTGATCTCGCCGAACAGCCCCGACACCGAGGTGACGGTGGCCCGCGCCGGACCGGTGATCGCGTCCTGCACACGAGCTTCCGACACGATCATGGCATTGCCGAGGATGCCGTAGCCCACGCCGATTGCCGCGAACCCGGCGACACCACCCAGAAGCGCGCCGGCACAGAGCAGTACGGCACCTGCTGCGACGACACGGCTCATCGTCACCGCTCGCATCGACGCTGTCCGGCCGGCCGCCGCGGTACCCACCACTTGGCCGGCGACGGTGATGGCCACCAGCAACGGCACCGCCGCCGTCGGGGTGCCACCGTCGCGGGCGAGCAGGCCGAAGTACTCGTCGAAGGCGAGGAATCCGACGAGTACCGACGACAGCACCACGCCTCGGCGGAGCACCGTGTCGTGCGACACCTCCCCGACCCCGGACCGGAGCATCCCGGCGTAGCGGGACAGCAGTCCGCGCCCGTCTGCCACTTCCCGTGTTTCGTCCGCGTCGGCTGCTCTCGGCGCAGCGGGAAGCAGTAGTGCGAAGCCTCCGTGCACCACCGTCGCAGCGACACTGGCCCATCCGACCAGTGTGTAGCCGCCAAGAACGAAGAGCGGCGCGGCGGTCAGCGTGGCGACGAGGTTGCTCGCCATGGCGCCGGAGTTGGCGTAGCCGAGGAGCCGGGCGAAGCTCTCCGATTTCCCCCGCGAGGCAAGTTCGTCGTACAGCAGTGCCTCGAACGTTCCGGACTGGATGGCACCACTGATGCCCCACAGCACGAATCCGGCTGCGAAGCCTGCATACGACGGCGCCACCACCCACACGGTGAATCCCGCGGTGTACAGGGCGGAGGCGAAGACGAGCAGTCCACGCCGGGACACGGTGTCGGCCCAGGCGCCCGACGGCACCTCGGCGACGAACGATACGACGGACCAGATGACGAGTAGCGACGAAATCTGCCCGACGCTGAGGCCGTGGTCGGCGAACAGCAGGTCGTAGAGACCGAAAAGCGGAATGAGGTCACGCGTGGCGGTGTAACCGACCACGCGGACGGTGAGCGATCGCTGGGAGCTGGGTCAAGGCTGAGCGGCGGGGTATCTCACGCGCCCATTTTTACACAGAGCGCCCAGCGAGTCGCGCGGTTTTCGTCGATCGACTACCCGGCCGTCGGTGGCTGATCAACGAGCTGGGCCATGTACAGCTGGTCGCCCATCTTGTCCATCAACTCGATCTGAGTCTCCAGATAGTCGATGTGCTCCTCTTCTTCCGCGAGGATGCCTTCGAGCAGCTTCGCCGACGTCGCGTCGCCCTTCTCCCGGCACATCTGAATTCCGGGGCGCAGGCGTTCGACCACCTCGAGCTCGACCGCGAGGTCGGAGTGGAACTGCTCTCGCAGGTCCTGTCCGATGCGCAGCGGAAGCAGCTTCTGATAGTTCGGTAGCGCCTCGAGAAAGAGGATGCGGTCGGTCAAGATCTCGGCGTGAATCATCTCTTCGATGGATTCGGCACGCGTCTTGGCCGCCAGTTTGGTGAAACCCCAGTTGGCCTGCATCTTCGAGTGCAGGAAATACTGGTTGATTGCCGTCAACTCACTCGTCAACTGTTCGTTGAGAAGAGCGATTACCTCGTCGTTACCGCGCATGACAACCTCCGGTCGCCGGGACTAATGCGACCGTATCAGGCTCGACCACTCTCCGCAGCGGATCGTGGTGTCAGTTGTCAGGCAGCTGTGCGATTACGCTCCGCGTACGCACAGAGAATTTCTTCGAGGCGGTTGACGCAGGTTCCACACCCCCATCCGGCTCCACATCGCTCACCGATGGCATCTGCAGTGTCGGCACCGTCGTGCACATGCTCGTGCACCTCGGTTTCGGTGACGGCCTTGCAGATGCACACGAACATGTGGCTCTCCCTTACGCGAACTATCTGATTAGGTAAGGGTTACATCATTCGGGCGGAGATGCAAGGGTAGCCTTGCATAACGGACAGTATTCTTTTACGGCTTCAATACGTCCGTACCGACGAAGGGCACCAGCGCCTCCGGCACTCGTACCGTCCCATCGGACTGCTGGTGGTTCTCCAGGATCGCCACGATCCACCGCGTGGTGGCCAACGTGCCGTTCAGGGTGGCGGCAGTCTGCGGCTTCCCGTTCTCGTCGCGGTACCGCACACCGAGGCGCCGCGCCTGGAACGTCGTGCAGTTCGAGGTGGACGTGAGCTCGCGGTACGCCTGCTGGGTAGGCACCCACGCCTCGCAATCGAACTTGCGGGCAGCCGAGGAACCCAAATCGCCCCCGGCGACGTCGATCACCCGGTAGGGGACGTCGATTGCAGCCAGCATGTCGCGCTCCCAGGACAGCAGACGCTGATGCTCGGCGTCGGCATCCTCGGGCTTGCAGTAGGTGAACATCTCCACCTTGTCGAACTGGTGGACCCGGATGATGCCGCGGGTGTCCTTGCCGTAGCTGCCTGCTTCCCGGCGGAAGCAGGTCGACCAGCCCGCGTACCGCTTCGGGCCTGCGGAAAGATCGAGGATCTCGCCCGAGTGGTATCCGGCGAGCGGGACCTCGGAGGTTCCGACGAGGTAAAGGTCGTCGTCGGCAAGGTGGTAGATCTCGTCCGAGTGGGCGCCGAGGAATCCGGTGCCCGCCATGATCTCGGGGCGCACCAGCACGGGGGGAATCATCATCTGGAACCCGTTGGCCATTGCCTTCTGCGCGGCGAGCTGCAGCATTCCGAGTTGCAACATGGCGCCGAACCCGGTGAGGAAATAAAACCGGGCGCCGGATACCTTCGCGCCGCGTTCCATGTCGATCAGTCCCAGCGACTCGCCCAGCTCGAGGTGGTCCTTGGGCTCGAAGTCGAACGTGGGGACATCGCCGACCGTGTCCAGGGTGACGAAGTCGTCCTCGCCGCCGGCCGGGGCGCCGTCCTGGACGATGTTGGAGATCGCCCGGTGTGCGGCGTCGAGCGCGGCCTGCGCCTCGTGCTGCTCCGCCTCGGCCTGCTTGACCTTGGCCGCGAGTTCCTTGGACCCCTCGAGCAGCGCGGGCCGTTCCTCGGGGGACGCCTGGCCCACCTTCTTACCGAAGGCCTTCTGCTCGGCGCGCAGAGTGTCACCGGCGAGTACCGCGGCGCGACGGGACGCATCGGCCTCGAGCAGCGCGTCGACCAGCGCAGGATCTTCACCGCGGGTGCGCTGCGACTCGCGGACGGCGTCGGGGTTCTCGCGGAGGAACTTCAGGTCAATCACGGTGTCAAACCCTACCGGGCGCCTCCGGAGCGCTCATTCGGGTTTCGGTTCCAGCAGGCTCAGGAGATCTTCCCGGCCGAACATGCGCGCGGCGTCCACCGCGGTGGGGTGCCCGGCTCTGGGGTCGGCACCGCCCGCGACGAGGGTGCGCACCACCCCGTCCTCACCCTTGAACAACGCCCCTGCCAGCGGTGACTGACCCTTGTCGTTGAGTCGGTTGACGTCGGCACCGCGGTCGATCAGAGCCTGGACCGCCTCGGCATGGCCGTGGTAGGCGGCCAGCATGACGAGGGTGTCGCCGTTCTGGTTGGTGAGGTTCACCGGGACCCCGGCGTCGATGTACGTGGCCAACGCCACTGCGTCGCCCGCGCGTGCGGCATCGAACACCCGGCCCGCGAGTTCCTGGAGTTCCGGATCCACAGGTTCGGCGGAGGGCTGCGAATGGTCGTTCATGGCACTCGAAGCTACCTCGCCGCGAACCTGATCGAAGGAGTTGTTCTGCTTCTCGCACCGGAACGGGCATGATGGAAAACGATGTCCTCAGATCAGCCGAACGGTGCCGAACCGCAGCCCGGGAACGCCGGGCAACCGACCAAGGCACCCCGCACCATGTCCGCGACCACGACACGTCGCGCGCTCGCTGCTGTCGCGATCGGCGCCGTGGTCGCGGCGATCGCGACCTTCGCGATCGCAGGTGGGTTCGACCGCAGCGAGAATCTGCCCACCCACTCGGGCGACCCCGGGCCACAAGCCACCGCGTCGGTGGAAGGGGAGGCTTTCGCATCGGCGGTCGCCGGCGACTGCCTCGACTGGACACCGTCGAACGATCCGAAAGAGGATCGCAAGGACGTCGCGAAGGTCGACTGCGCCGAGGAGCACCGTTTCGAGGTGGCGGCCCCACTGGACCTCAGTGTCTACCCGGGCGCAGAGTTCGGGCCGGGGTCGCGTTACCCGGGCGCCCTGCGGTTCGCCGAGCTGCGGGACGAGCACTGCGTGCCTGCCGTCGAGACCTACCTGGGTGCGCGTTTCGACCCTTACGGGAAGTTCAGCGTCGGTCTCATGTTCCCCAGCGAGGCAGGCTGGACCGCCGGGGAGCGCACCTTGCGGTGCGGTCTCCAATTCTCCGGCACCGCAGGCACTTTGCTTCCCTTCAGTGGGCGGGTGGCCGAGCAGGACCAATCGAATGTCTGGGATCCCGGCACCTGCATCGGCATCAATCAGAATGTCCCCACCGATCCCGTCGACTGCGTGCAGCCTCACGCGTACGAGGTGATCTCCGTGGTCGACCTCGGCACCCAGTTCCCGGGTTCGATGCCGTCGGTCGAAGACCAGGACAAGTACCTCGAGGGCGTGTGCACCCAGGCGTCCAACGAATTTCTCGGCTCGGCGGACGCGTTGCGGAACAAGACCCTCACCCTGTTCTGGGACAACCTGGAACTCGACAGCTGGCTGGCGGGCAGCAGGCGCATCAACTGTTCGGTGGGCAAGGAGACCGACACCGGCGGCTTCTCGACCATCACCGGGTCCGCCAAGGGCGACATCCTGATCAACGGCGCGGCGCCGGTACCGCCACCGCCCACTCCGGAGGGCAGGTCGATGCCGACGCCGCTTCCCGGCGCAGCTCCGGTTCCCGGGCCCTGACGTGCCGGTTCTGATGACGCCCGACCGATTCGAGGAATTGGTCGGGGACGCGCTCGATCTGATTCCGCCTCAACTCGCGACCGCAATCGACAACGTCGTCGTCCTCGTCGACGACCGCAACGAGGACGATCCGCATCTTCTCGGGCTGTATCACGGAATAGCGCTGACCGAACGGGACAGTCATTACGGCGGTTCGCTACCCGATACGATTACCATCTACCGCGACGCCCTCCTCGAAATGTGCAGCTCGGAGGAGGAAGTCGTTCACGAAGTGGCCGTCACCGTGATCCACGAGGTTGCACACTACTTCGGGATAGAAGAAGATCGCTTGCACGAGCTCGGCTGGGGATGAACGGTTTTCCCGGGAATTTTTTCTCGGGATCGGGGGGAACCGAAGAGCGCGTGGCGGCGTCCAAGGAAGTAGGGACGCTGCACCATGCAGTTCGCTTGCCGGGGGGCAGCTGCCTTCCGCACCCGCCTAGGTCAGAAGGAGTTCGACGCAATGCCAGCTCTGCACGTCGCACCCGAAGCTCTTGTCGCCGCCGCCGTGGAACTCGACGCGCTCGCCGCGCGCCTCGAGGCTTCGGTCGCACTGAACTCCGCAGCAATCCGGGTACTCCCGTCGGGGAGCGAAGAAGTCTCCCTCCATGCCGCCGGTTACTTCAACACGGTCGCAGGAACGTTCACTCCTGCTGTCGCCCAAGGAATTCTCGAGATGCGGGAGACCGCGAACACGCTCCGCACCCAAGCCGCTCTGTACGCCGCCGAGGACCTTGCCCTGGGCGCGTCGCTCGCTGCGGGCATGTGACCGGAACGCCTCGAGACCAGTAGGAGAATCGCACATGACCATGGGACTGACAGGTGTCATTTGGTTGCCCCGCGGGGCCACCGTCAACTCGACCACGCTCATCGCGGGCGCAGGCCCGGTGCCGCTCAGCGTGGCGAGCGCTGCGTGGACTGCGCTGTCCACCAGCTTCGTCGACGCCAACCTCACGCTCGTTCGGGTGATGGCCGAGCTGGCCGCCGGCTGGCAGGGCGTATCGGCCGTGGCCGCACTCGCCAAGATCACGCCGTTCACGGTATGGACGGCCGAGTGCGCCGAACTGGCGGCAGACACCGCCGTCAAGGCCGGACTCGAGGCGGGCGCATACACGACGGCCGCGCTCATCATGCCCAGCATTCCCGAGATCGTGGCAGTCAAGACCGCGAAGGCCACCGCCTACTCGACGGGCGGTGCCCTCAACGGCTCCGCGGCAGTCGCCGAGGCCGCCGACCGGGCGATGGACATCCGGGCAGGGCTCGTGATGGAGGGGTACGAGGCCGCATCCAACATCCTCGCGCTCAAACGCACGTACAAGCAGCCCCCGCGCATCGTCACCAAAGCCGATTCAAAAGAGGTCGGAACCTTCGAGGATGTCCCGCAGGACGGTAACTTCGACCCGACACGGGCCGCTGCCGCCGCGCTGATGGCGGCCGGTCAGAATCCCGCGGTCACCACCGCCGCATCGCAGGTCGGCAGTATCGCCGGTACCACCGTGTCCACCGCCACGTCGGCGGCGAGCAACATCGGTGGGGCGGCGCTGTCCGCAGCCACCAGCTCGGCGGCCACCCCGATGATGGCTGGTGCGCCGATGCTGTCGGGTGGCTCGTACAGCGGTGGCGGTGCAGCTTCCACGTCGACGGCGGCGGCGCGGACGTCGGCGGGTGCGCTCGGCGCCGGGACGGGAGCCGGCGGTGCGACTCTTCCCGAGGGCTGGGGAAAGACAGATGCCCTGGGCCAGGGTGCTCGGCCCGGAGCGCCCGCGGCCACACCCGGCGCAGTGATCGGAGACGTCCGGACCGACATAAATCCCGCTACCGCGGCACGTGGAGCAACGGGTAGCGGACCCATGATGGGCGGGCGCGGCGCGGGTACGGCCGGTTCGCAGGACGACGAAGAACGGGACACCCCCGATTATCTGAAGAACTTCGAGCACTTCGCCGACGGACGTACGGTCATTCCTTCGGTGATCGGCGCCAACCCCGACCACCCGGAGAGCGGACGTTGATAGACCTGGGCACCCAGGCGGGACCGACCCTGCCGGCGGTGACCCTGAGCCTCGACGAGATGGATGTCCTCGTGGACCGGCTCGCGCTCGACGTCCTGCCGGTGGTGCTCGACGCCGGCCCGCGGTACGACTCGTACGAAGCCAGGGGCAAAGCATTTCACGACGCCGTCGCCGGCCTCACCGCCCGGGATCTCCTCCCGGGCGGTGAGGTTCGCGCCGAGCTTGCTTCGGGACTGCAGGTTCTTGCCCGCCCGCGGTGGGAAATTGCTCTGCGCTGGTACGTCGACGGAACCATCTCGCGGTTGTGTGTTTCCCGGGGCGACACCATGTCGGTGCTCACCATGCGCGCCGGCGACACCTACGTGGTGCAGGACGCCGGCGTCGACGTCTTTGCGCCGGTCATCGCTGCCCTCGGCACCGCGGAGCCGATGGACTTCGGCGTGGTCAACGCACCCACTGCCCAACTCGGTGAGGTGTTCGACGCGGGGGGCGACGGTAAAGCTCTCGCGGCCGGCCTCACCGCACTCGGTGTCGCGCCGCCCGACGCCACCGCGGTGGGCACCGCGATGGCAACCTGCAACACCTACGCCGAAATCGTGGGAATCGTGTACGGCGACGGGCAGTACGACCCCGTCGGTGGTCCCGTCACCGTATTCGACACGCACAAGGGGCGAATCGTCGG
Source organism: Rhodococcus sp. WAY2 (assembly GCF_009859915.1). Classification (NCBI taxonomy): domain Bacteria; kingdom Bacillati; phylum Actinomycetota; class Actinomycetes; order Mycobacteriales; family Nocardiaceae; genus Rhodococcus; species Rhodococcus sp. WAY2. The sequence continues at coordinate 433,185 of NZ_CP046572.1, read as the reverse complement.
CACGTCCAGCGTGTCCGCGCACGGCGTCGCCTGGTCTTCTCTGAGCCCGGGTACACCACAACGTCTGCGCCAGGCCCTCGAGTTCCTGGCCGACAGATTGCACTGACTTCAGATTGCACTGAGTTACACCGGTTCACGCTTCCACCACGCCCCCGTCTCGCGGCGCTCCTTCCACGTGGTGAACCGGTAGCGGTACAGACGCGCACGCACATGTTGAGGTGGGGCGTCGGGGAAAGGATTGTGGCGCAGCAGTTTCAGCGTGTCGCGGTCGTTCCTCAGCAGCCGCTCCACGAAGGCGGGAAACCATGGATCGGCGTAACCCGGCGAGATCGGAATGAACCAGAACAACCAATCGAGCCGCAGATGGTACGGCGCGAACTGCCGTGGCCGGCGATTCACATCGCCCGGTTTTCCTTTGAACTCGTATTCCTTCCATTCGGACTGCGCGGTGATCGCCGAGTCGGATGTCCCCTCCACGATCACTTCGTACCGAACCTTGGTGACGCTGCCGAAGGCGCCGTAGGTGTTCACCAGATGCCACGAGTTGAACGACGCATTCATCCGCTGACCGTGCGAGATCATGTTGCGGATCGGCCAGTAACTCAGCACCACCACCAACGCTGTCACGGCGACCACCAGGACGACGAAATACAGCGGCGCCGACGAACTTCCCTCCGGGAGCGATACCGGCACAAGCATCTCGAACACGCTGTCCGGGATGACCGACAGGGCCAGCACGATCGTGATCCAATTCAGCCAGGAGAAGTTACCGCTCGCCACCAGCCATAGTTGAGTGACGATCATGACGGCCGCGGCGATCGCCGCCACCGGCTGGGGCGCAAACAGCCCGAACGGCATCACTAATTGCGCGAAATGATTTCCCAACACCTCGAGCCGGTGAAGTCTTTTCGGCATTCGGTGGAAGTACCAGCTGAGCGGTCCGGGCATCGGCTGGGTTTCGTGGTGATAGTAGAGGCAGGTGAGGTCACGCCAGCATTTGTCGCCGCGCATCTTGATCAGTCCGGCGCCGAACTCGAGCCGGAACAATAACCACCGCACCGCGATCAGCACCAGAATCGGCGGACCGACGGAGGAGTTACCGAGGAAAATCGCCAGAAATCCGGCTTCGAGGAGTAGCGACTCCCATCCGAAGCTGTACCAGATCTGCGAGACGTTGACGATCGACAGATAGAGAATCCACAGCACCAACCACACCAGCATGCAGGCGGCAAGCGGCATGAATTGCGTCGCACCCAGCAGAGTCGCGAGTGCCAACCCGGCGCCGGTCCAGGCAACTGCCGCGAAGAACCGATCCGAGTAATGGAAGTGAAAGACACTCGGTGCACGTGCGAAGGGGACGGCCCTCAGGAACCGCGGAATCGGCATCATGCCGTCACTACCGACGAGCGGCCTGAACTGATGCACCGCGCCCAGGAAGGCGACAAGGTAGATCGCCGCGAGCCCCTCGGTGACGAGCAGCCGCCCGAGGGAATAGTCTTCGGCTACGAACCATTCCATTGCCGTCACTCCTCGAGGACGGTTTTCTCCATCGTCGCGCAGCGGGTGGAAGTCCGCAACGCATTCACCCCATCGGGTCGTCGGCCCCGGGAATCACGCGATGTTCGAACGGCGGCTCGATCGTTCCCCACCACACACATTCCCAGCCTCCGCCGAGGGTCGGTACCAACTCGACCGACTCCGTGTTCGCGAGGTGGTTATTGGCGGCGAACAGCCCGGGAACATCCGCCAGCTGTGCGGCGACGAGGCGGATCGCGGCGCCGTGGCTGACGAGGACGACATCTCCCGATCGGTCGGGATCGTCGAGATACTCCGCGCGCAGGGCATCGACGACCGGCACGTAGCGGTCGAGGATGTCGTGAGCGGATTCGCCACCGGGTACGCGGGCGCCCAGCTCACCCGCGTGCCACAGGTGGAAAGTCTTCATGAACAGGGCGTGCGATTCATCGTCACGTCGATCCTCGAGTTCACCCGCCTGCGCTTCGTACAACCCCTCGCGGGTCTGGGCGGAAAGCCCGGTGGCACGTTCGACCGCACCCGCCGTCTGCCGGGCTCGCAGGGCCTCTGAGTTGACGAGCGCAGCGAGCGACGCACGGGCCGCGAGCCGGGCTCCGAGAGCGTCGGCCTGCGCCTGCCCCTCCGGTGTCAGCGGTGCGCCGGGCAGCCGGGTGTCGAGTCGGCGTTCGACGTTGGCCTCGGTCTGTCCGTGCCGTACCAGAATCAGCTTGCCGCTCACAGTTCCCTGTCTCCCTGACGGATTCGTTCGATCCAGTCCGCCGCGTCTCCGTCGGACGGCGGGGGCGGACCACTCGGGTTCGCGGCCGGCCACGAGCCGAGGAACCGCACGGTCGACTTGCGGTGCAGCGCGCGGAACGCCTCGGCGACCAGCGGATCATCGAGGTGACCGATGCAGTCGACGAAGAACCGGTAGGAGCCGGGTTCGGTGCGAACGGGCCGGGATTCGATGCGGATGAGGTCGATTCCGCGAGTGGCGAACTCGGAGAGAACGCTGACGAGCGATCCGGGTTCGTTGTCGGGCTGCAGAACGGCGGAGCTCCGGTCGCTACCGGTGCGCGGTGGGACCCGAGTCGGGGCGGTGACGAGCACGAACCGCGTCCGCGCGCCGGCGACGTCCGCGACACTGCTGGCCAGTGTGTGCAACCCGAGACGCCTGCCGGCCAGCGCGGTCGATACCGCGGCGTCGGCGAGACCGTGCGAGACGTCCTCGGCCGCACCCGCATTGGACGAAGCGGTCTGAATCTCGGCGTCGGGGCAGTTCTTCTCCAGCCAGGTCCGTACCTGGCCGGCGGCGACGGGATATGCGCGCACGGTCCGCACCTGGTCGAGGCGATCGATGCCGGGTCGACCCAGAATTTCGAACGCCACGTCCAGTTCGGTCTCGGCGACGATCTGTAGCCGTTCGCCCAGGGCCAGGGAGTCCAGCGTGGGCACCACAGCCCCCTCGACAGAGCTCTCGATGGGGACGACGGCACCGTCGACCACACCGTCGCGTACCAGCTCGAGCGTGGCCGGGGGGCTGGACGCGGCGACGCGTTCGACCGGCCCGTCGAAGGCGCCCGCCCCCTCGAGTTCGGCGAGCGCCATTTCCGTGAAGGTTCCCGAGGGTCCGAAGTACGCGATCTTTGGCACGCCTATGAGATTACGCAACGAGAGTTGACGGCCCGGCGCTATGCGGTGAATCTTTATCGCAACCCGGCTGCGGCGAGTTCGCGACTCACCCGGGCGGGATCGCTCACTTCGATGCCCAGCAGCACTTCCCGGACTGCCTCGGCCGCCTCCGGACCGAGTGCCGCAAGCTTCTCCGCGGTCGGGTCGGCGAGAGCCGACCGGACGTTGTCTCCGCGCAGCGACGCGACGGTGCCGGACAACAGGGCGAGGACCTCGGCGGCGTCACGCGCCCTGGCCACGTATCCGACATCCGCATGGGCGAGGACCGCCAGAAAATCGGCCATCTCACCGATGGAGAATCCACTGCCCAGGCCGGGGATGCGTCCGGCATCCGCGAGTTGCTGCGCCGATTCTGCGAGCCCGAGGTCGCCGTCACCGACGAACACGGCGAGCGGCGAGGGCAGTCGCAACGCGAGTGCGTCACCGAGCTGCGCCGCGGGGCAGTCGAGGTGGAATCGAACCGCCTCGTAGGACGCCTGTTCTCGGGTACGCAGCTCGGCGGGGTCGATGTCGAGGCCGACGATGATGCGGCCCGCGTCGGTGCCGTGGCTGCCGATCAGAGTGGACGCAAGAACCACCCGGGGCCCGACTGTTCCTGCGACCGTGTCCGCGGGGTCCGCGGATACTCCGGCGGTGGGTGCCGCGCTGAGCAGGCCTTCGAGCAGCGACTGCGGTCCGCGCGAACGCGGAACTCCGAGGGAAAGAGGAATTGCCACCTTCACACCGTAATCCTGCGGTGGTCTTGCCAACCGACGCACGTCACATTAGGTTAGGTTTACCTCAGTACCGCTGCTCCCGAAGGAGGCTCCATGCCCGTCACGACTCCCGGACCGACCACCGCCGAGCGTGTGCGTAGTTCGTGCGCACGGACCCAGGAGGCAGTACTCGCTGTCGAGGGCAGCGCTCCTACGGTCACGTCCGTCCACCACCTGCGCGCCGGCGGAGACGTCGTCGTCGCGGTGCCGACCGACTCGGCGGCAGCCACCCTGTCCTGGCTGGCCGGTGGCGGCGGAATCCCCGCGGTCCTGGAGCTGACCGACAACTCACCGCTCCCACTCCGCGAACCCGTGCGATCACTCGTCTGGCTACGGGGCACCCTCCACTCCCTGTGCGAGGCGCACACCCGCGCACTCGCGGACGAGGTCGCCTCCGAATACCCGCATCCCGGGCTCCTCGACGTCGGGCACGACGCCACGCTGTTGCAGCTACGGCTCGAGTCTGCCGTCGTCGCCGACTCGACCGGCGCCGAACCCGTCTCCCTTCCCGAATTGCTCGCGGCCAGGCCCGACCCGTTCTGGGAAATGGAAACGGCCTGGCTTCAGCACCTCGACGAGGATCACACCGACCTCATCGACCTGCTCTCCCGCAAGCTTCCGCCGCACATGAGGCAGGGACGCATCCGACCGCTCGGTATCGACCGCTACGGGTTGCGGTTGCGCGTCGAGAGCGACAACGGTGACCGCGATATCTGGATGCCGTTCGCGAATCCGGTGGACGACGCCCTGTCGCTGAGCCGGGCGATACGACTGCTCGTCGGATGCCCCTTCGTCAACGGTCTGCGCGCCCGCGGCTGATCGGCAAAACCACGGACCCGCGCGCTAGCGTTGCCGCGTGATCTCGCGGACAACGCTCGACTCCTGGTTACGCCCCGCATCACCCGAGATGCCGGTGGTGCCGGCGAGGGAACGCCGCGGGCTGTGGATCGAAATCACGATCGTCCTGCTCGTCACCTTCGGGACCAGCGGGTTGTCGGGATTGCTGTCGCTGACCGAGTCCCTGCTGACGCCCGGTGACCTTGCCGACCAAGCGGTCGCGCTGAACGTCGCGCGCGCGGAGAACCAGTTCATCGATGCGGCACGGCAGCTGCTCGGTGTCGTGAAACTGCTGTCCTGGGCGGCGCTGGGTCTGTATCTCCTGTGGCGTGGCGGCATCAGCCTCGCCTCGGTGGGGCTGGGGCGGATCCGGTGGCGACCCGACGCTGTACAGGGTGTCGGGCTGGCTGCGCTGATCGGGCTCCCCGGCCTCGGCTTCTACCTGCTGGCGCGCGCGGTGGGCGCCAACCTGACCGTCGTCCCCAGCACGATCGGTGACCATTGGTGGCGGCTTCCCGTCCTCGTCCTCTGGGCGATCGCCAACTCGGGGGCCGAGGAGGTACTGGTCGTCGCCTATCTCGTCACCCGACTGCGGCAACTGGGGTGGAGCGAGAACTCGTCCCTGCTCGCGTCGGCCCTGCTGCGTGGCACCTACCACCTCTACCAGGGCTTCGGCGGCGGGCTGGGCAATGTGGCGATGGGTGTGGTGTTCGGCCGGTACTGGCAGAAGACCGGCCGGCTGTGGCCACTCGTGATCGCGCACGCCACCATCGACTCGGTGGCTTTCGTCGGCTACGCGGCCCTGCGTGGCCACGTCGGCTGGATTCCGTAATCCTTCGAGACCAGTAAAGTCGTGCGGGTGACCGGCGACGCACCCTATCCACCGCTGCCGCCCCGCCCGCCTCGGCGGACGCAGGGCGGCGGACCCGCGCCGCAGTCGCCGAACCGCCGGACCCCACCTCCCGGCCCGCACGGTTCCGCCCCGCCTCCGCCTCCTCGCGTTCCGCCACGAGGATCTCCGGGACCGCCGCCGCCGCGACCCCGGCACCCGGCGCCCCGCCCCGGCCCCGCAGGTCCGCCTCCGGAAGGAACCCAGGTGATCCGGCGAGACGGGCGAGGCACCCCACCCGCCCCGCAGCAGGCGTGGTCGCAGGCGCCCGAACCGCGATTGTCGCGGTCCGCGCCTCCTCGCCCGGACGGCTACGCGCCCACCCAGACGCCGCAGCCCTATCGTGAGCCACCGCAGTATCGCGAGGCGCCGCAGTACCGACAGGCGTATGTCCCGGATCAGCGCCCCCCTCGCAACCCGCCGCCCCCGCTCGCGCCTCCCCGCAACCCCGAACCACCGCGTCAACGCAGACCCAGACGCCGGCGAAACTGGGGCAGTCGCATCGGCATCCTCTTCCTGGTGTTGGTTCTTGCCCTCGCCGGCATGACTTACTACCTGGATACCTCCCTGAACCGGGTCGACGCCCTCGCCGATTACGACGGCCGGGTCGGCGACACCCCCGGCACCAACTGGCTGCTGGTCGGGTCGGACAGCCGCACCGGGCTGACACCGGAACAGGAGCAGGAGTTGTCGACCGGCGGCAACAGCGGTCCCGACCGCACCGACACCATCATCGTGATGCACCTTCCGAGCAGTGGCGGGCCGGCGACCATGGTGAGCATCCCCCGCGACTCCTACGTGTCCATACCGGGCTACGGCGAGGACAAGATCAACGCGTCGTTCGCATTCGGTGGCCCGCAATTGCTGGTGCAGACGGTCGAGGAAGCGTCCGGGCTGCACATCGACCACTACGCCGAGATCGGGTTCGGCGGTTTCGCCGGGATCGTCGACGCCATCGGTGGTGTCGAGATGTGCCTGGATGCCCCCATCGACGATCCCCTCGCCGGCATCAATCTGGCGCCCGGCTGCCAGGAGCTGTCCGGCTCGGACGCCCTCGGATTCGTCCGCACTCGCGCAACGGCGCTCGCCGACATCGACCGTATGAACCACCAGCGGAAGTTCATGGCCGCGCTGATGGCGAAAGCCACAAGCCCGGCAACGTGGTTGAACCCGTTCCGGGTTTGGCCGCTGATCACCGACACAGCCAAATCGTTGCGCGTCGACGAGGGCGATCACATCTGGAACCTTGCAATGCTCGCCTGGGCCGTGCGCGGTGACATGGTCACCACCACGGTCCCGGTGGCCGGATTCGAGGATGTCGACGGTTCGGGGAACGTGCTGGTGTGGGATGACGAACGGGCCTCGCAGTTCTTCGGCGCTCTCGCCGAGGATCGGCAGGTTCCCGCCGAACTGGTCACCACGGGCCAGTGACGCCGCATCCGTAAACTGAGCCGCATGACACAGTCGGCGCCTACGAAGCCCAGTGAATTCCACCACCTGTTGCAACAGCAGATCCGCAACGAATTCACGGCGTCACAGCAATACATCGCGGTGGCCGTCTACTTCGATTCTCACCATCTCCCGCAGCTGGCGAGGCGCTTCTATACGCAGGCCACCGAGGAACACCGCCACGCGATGATGATGATCCAGTACCTCCTCGACAATCACGTCCCCGTGACCGTTCCGGGTATCGACGACGTGATCACGGATTTCGACTCGGTGCGGGCACCGGTGGAACTGGCGCTGAAACAGGAAGAAGCGGTCACCGAGCAGATCACCAGACTCGCCCGCACCGCCCGCCACAACGGGGACTACCTCGGCGAGCAGTTCATGCAATGGTTCCTCAAGGAGCAGGTCGAGGAAACTGCAGGCATGAACACCCTGCTGACCATCGTCGACCGCGCAGGCAACGATGTGTTCAACATCGAAGACTTCGTTGCCCGGGAGATGAACGCCGCCCCGCGCGCCGATTCGACCGCTCCCAAGACCGCAGGTAGCGGAGCCTGAAGGCACCCCGGATAAACCCGAAACGGTGCGCCATAATTCGGCGGAATTCGCGCCGAATTAGGCCGCATTAAGTTTGGGAACCCTTGCCATAATTAGGCAGAACTTGCATGACAATGCCGTCTGACCAGCTATATCGTGTGTCTCATGACTTCCGTTGACGCGCACAAGACAAAATTCCACGCCCTGCTGCACGACCAGATTCGCAACGAATTCAACGCGTCACACCAGTACACCGCGACTGCCGTCTATTTCGATAATGCGGACCTTCCTCAGTTGGCCAAGCACTTCTACAAGCAGGCCGTCGAGGAACGCAATCACGCGATGATGATCATCCAGTACTTCCTGGATCGCGGAATCAACGTGGAGCTGTCGGGTGTCGACGCCGCGAAGGGCAACTTCGAGAATGCGCGTGAGCCGATCGCGCTGGCTCTGACGCAGGAGAAGACGGTCACCGAGCAGATCGTGCAGCTCGCGAGCACCGCCCGCGAAGAGGGCGACTACCTCGGCGAGCAGTTCATGCAGTGGTTCCTCAAGGAACAGGTCGAGGAGGTCGCCAGCATGACCACCCTGCTCGCCATCGCCGACCGCGCGGGCGCCAACCTGTTCCATCTGGAGGACTTCGTCGCTCGCGAGATGAGCGTCGTCGACGACACCGCCGGAGCGCCTGCCGCTGCCGGCGGCGCCATCTAGGCGGCTCCGCCGCCCGTGAGTGGTTAGCGAGTCTCTGCACTCCTCAACCACTCACGGGCCCGGAGGGCCTAGCGCAACGTGACCTGGCGACCGCGGAGGCCGTCGCGGGCGCGTCGCTCGTCGGTGGTGAGCGGAGCATCGACGGCCAGCGCCTGCGCGAGTCGGTCACCGAGCTCGACCGTGGCGGCTGCCCACTCGTTGGGGTGCTTCTCTCGATCCAGGTCGAAGACCGGAACGAGAAGGCCGTGCGTCCGGAAAGAGCCGGCATAGCGCGACCCTTCACCCAGGTGCAGCCCGCCGGTGGCGTGGACCCGCGCCAGCGCCAGCATCAGGTCGTCCTCGTTTTCGGGACGCACCCAGCGGATGTGCGCCTTCTCCCCCGCATCCACCCACCACGCTGCCACGACGCCTTCGGCTTCGACCCGCGCGGACGGCATGATTGCCGCGTTGGCGTGCTGCACCGTGGTCGCGACTTCGGGTGCCGGTTCCACCCCTTCGGGGATCCACCAGTTGAAATCCTGGTGCACCGTGATGTCGAGCAGAGCGTCCGCGTCGATCACCTCGGCCGGTGCGGGGGTGTCGGCACCGGGGTTGGCGGAGGCCAGCGATTCTCCGGCCGCGGCGTCTCGAACCCACACGACGGAGGCCGCCAAGTCGGCACCGAGGTCCGCAGAGTGTGCCTGGACCTGCACACCGACGAACCCGGTGGCGTCCTCGCCTTCGTCACGGACGAGCGCCGCCACGGCACCCGGCAGGACGGTCGCCAACGTCACCGGACGCGAGGAGTCCTTCACCGGCAGCGGTGCTGTTGCCGAGGGGACGAATTCACGCAGCGCGACGAGGTCGCATTCCGCGGCGAGGCCTTCGAAGGGGCGCGTCACGGCCGCGGCGGCACTTTCCCGTTCCGCCTTCCGCTGCGCGAGCTTCTCGGCGCGGGCACTGTCGGGCTTCGGTCCACTGTTTCTCTTGCTCTTCTTTGCCACGACGCCAAAACCTACACGCCGGAAGAGGCTCGGTCAGGAGGCCAGCCAATTCTTGGTGCGCCCGGGGTGGTTGGTAGCCACCCAGCTGACACCGAGTTCGCGACACAGAGCGACATCGGTCCGATCGTCGACGGTCCAGCAGTAGGTGGCCCGCCCTGCGGCCGCGGCCTTGTCGACCATGTCGGGGTGCTCGTGCAGGGTCTTGACCGAGGGACCCACCGCGGTGGCGCCGACCGTCGTCGCCGCTCCTCCGCCGAGATAGCGGGCCGACTCCCCCAGCAGCACGGTCGGGAGCATCGGCGCCGATCTCCGGATCCGCCACACGGCTCCGGCCGAGAACGACATCACGACGGCGCGCGAGTGGTCGGCCGACGGCGGGGACGCGATGCCGAACCGCTGCAACTCGGCCAGGACCTTGCTTTCCACGAGCCCGCCGAACCTGACGGGATGCTTGGTTTCGATGAACACCTTGACGGGCCGCGCCGAGTCGAGAGCGAGCTCGATGAGCGCACTCAATTCGAGAAGTTCGGCGGGCTCGTCGGCGGTGCCGTAGTTGTATTGGGCCAGCTCGTCGCGCGTCATCTCGCTGACGACGCCTACGCCGTCGGAGGTGCGATCGATGGTGCGATCGTGGACGCACACGAGGTGGCCGTCCTTCGTGAGCCGCACATCGCATTCGAGCCCGTCGGCACCCTCTCTCAGCGCGAGTTCGTACGCGGCGAGGGTGTGTTCGGGCTTGGCCGCGGATGCACCACGATGCGCGACGACGAGCGGTCCGCGCCGGTCGGGGCTCACGAGGCGAGCGCTTCCTGATCAGGTGTTCCCGAGTTCTTCGCCGGTGGTTCCGATTCGGACGGCGGGTCGGTGGCAATCACCCAACGGGTGACCGCTTCCTTCGTCCCCTTCAGAGTGCGGCCCTCGAGTCTGCGCAGGACCAGCAGGGCGAGCAGCGCGGTGGCCGCCGCGACCATTGCGGTGAACGCAGACAGGAGGACGCCGTCGGCCATGGCCTGCAACCCGGGACGGGACCGCCAGAACCAGTTGAAGACGAGGAGGACGACACCGAAGACCCACATGGCCCACCAGGCTCGCACGAGCGTGACAGCTCGGGGATCTCGCCGGACGACCTCGAGTAGGAACACACCCGGCATCACCAGATTGAGGCCGGGGACGGCGCAGCCGACGATCAGTTCATTGGCGGAACGCGGATCCGACCTTCGCTCCCGGGCGAATGTGCGGCGGCGGATCCGCAGCAGCCAGCACACGCCACCGATGCCGGACAGCAGGGCGAAGAGCATTCCACCGGCTTGGGTGACGAAGACGGCGACGTCCGAGACGGCGAGCACGGTCGGGTCGACCAAACGGGTCCTGTTCCAGACGAGGACGGCGTAGCGACCCAGTTCGGCCGGCACGGCCAGCGCGTACAGGCCGGCGGTGACGATCAGGAAGGTGGCGGCCTTGTCGGCCATGGCTTCCGGCCAGTTCCTCCCCCCACGCGACGCATCGACGTGGTCGTGAAGTCCCCAACGCGGAACGTCGGTGTAATGGGGTGTCGGACTGGGCGCAGGAGGATCAGCGGCCAGCCCCCCACGCCGGAGCGGTGGTCGCGCCACCCAACGGAAGCCACGCTGATCGGGAGAAAGCTGCTGCTCGGTCCGGATGGGTGCGAGGAGCACGCCGTGACAGCGAGGACACCACTGTGCCGGGGCGCCGAGAACTGGCCACCGGCCGGCGCATCGTGCGCACACCTGAATGACGCTCATGCCGTCCGCACCCACTTCACAGTTCCGATTCTGTCACGACCCACCTGTTGGGGTCGGGCAGCGACCGATTCGTCCTTTTCCCACCAATTTTGTGAGCTGCGCCACGGGGATTCTCGAGTTATCCACAGTTTCCACAGGTTCATCCACAGTTATGAACACTGCTCACACCGCGCAATTCCTGGTCAGAAGGCGTGGACAATCTCCGTTGTTGACAGCCTCGACATGAACGGTCCACAACCGTGGATGAACTTGACACCGCAGGTCGGTGAACGATGCGATTCGGCTGGGCGACGGCGCGGCCCGGAATTACCCCTCCATGCCGGGTTGCCCGCGAAGCAACCCGAAAACTCCGGACCGACCGTCTTCTCCCCCACCGCGTGCCGGGGCAGATTTTCCCCGACACCTGATCTGACGCAGCCCGGCGCCGTTTGGTTCCACTCGATCTGTAATCTCGGAAAACGATGACGGACGACGTCGGATCGCGGTGGCAGCTCGGACCCGCCCGCGTCCTCCACCTGGCTCTGGGCCTCATCGCCGTATCGCTACTCGTCCGGTCGTGGGTGGCAGCTCGCAGCGACTTCTACTGGGACGATCTGATCCTCAATGGGCGGGGCGGGAGCCTGCCGCTCCTGTCAGCCGACCTTCTTGTCTACGACCACGACGGTCACTTGATGCCCGGCGCCTTCCTGGTCGCCGGTATCGCGACACGAATCGCGCCTTACCAGTGGATCCTGCCGATGATCACGATGATCGCGCTTCAGGCGGCGGCGTCCTACGCGGTCTTCCGGTTGTTGCGCAAAATTCTGGGACTGCGGCCCGCGGTGCTGATCCCTCTGGCGCTGTACCTGTTCACGCCGTTGACGGTGCCCGCGTTCGCGTGGTGGGCGGCGGCGCTCAACGCACTACCTCTGCAGATCGCGCTTGCCTGGGTGGCGGGTGACGCACTGGAGCTGTGCCGGACGGGACGACGCAGATACGCGATCTCCGCCATCCTCGTCACCGTCGCGGGGTTGCTCTTCTTCGAGAAGTCTGTGGTGGTGCCTTTTGTGGCGTTCGCGACCGTGGCGTTGCTCGCGCACGTCGACGGCGCTCCTCGACCGCTGTGGTCCACACTGCGGCGCGGCGCTCCCCTGTGGATCGGTTCGGGAGTGGTGCTCGGTGGGTGGGCGGCGCTCTACCTGTTCACCGTGGAGTCGCAGTTCGAGTGGGCAGGACCGTCTCGGGCGTTCCAGTTGTTCCACCACGCAACCTCACTGGGTCTCGTGCCGACGCTGCTCGGGGGGCCGTGGACGTGGGACCGCTGGATTCCGAGTCCGCCGTGGGCGTCTCCGTCCCCGGCTCTCGTGGTGGTGAGCTGGCTGGTTCTTCTCGCGGTGGTGGTCGCGACGATGCGATCGAAGCGTCGCATCGGTGCGGTGTGGATTCTCACTGCCGGTTATTTCTTGCTGTCGGTGGCCGCGATGGTGGTCACCCGGTGGGGAGCCGACACCACCTACGAGCTGGCCCAGACTCTGCGTTATTTCACCGACACGGCGGTCGTGCTGGCGATCGGTACCGCGCTGATCGTGCGGGCACCCGCACGGGGGCCCGTCCCGGTCCCGTTCCTCACCCGGCCGGTCGTGGCGGCGACCGTGGTCGCCGCGTTCGTGGTCGGCAGCCTGTGGTCGACGTACACGTTCACGCGGAGCTGGGCGGAGAACCCCACCACCGACTACCTGACCACGGCCCGTGCGTCCCTGGCCGAGCATCAAGACGCAGCCCTGCTCGAACAACCGGTGTCGATCTGGGTGCTGCTTCCGGTGGCGTATCCGAACAATCTCGTCAGCCGGGTCTTCGCGCCCCTCCCGGACCGTCCGGCATTCGCCGACAGCACCGACCGGCTACGGATGCTCGACGACTCCGGGATGTTGGTCGATGCGCAGGTGACGTGGGTGCGGTCGCTCGAGCCGGGGACGGTACCGGACTGCGGGCATCTGGTAGACAAGCGCAGCTTCGTCCCAGTCGCTCTCGACGGCCCGCTGACGGGATGGGAGTGGACGGCCCAGCTGAACTATCTCGCCAGTGCGGACGGTGAGCTTTCCGTGGCCATGGAGGTCGGTGATCCCGTGCGGGTGCCGGTGCACCGCGGACTCAACTCGGTGTACGTGCGCCTCACGGGCGGCGGGCAGAGTCTGCGGGTGAAGACGCTGACTCCTGACCTGTCGGTGTGTGTGGGTGTGGGCCCGGTCGGGGTCGTCGTACCGAAGTAGCCGGGCGTCCCGGGAGATCAGAGGCCGTACCGGGACCAGGCGACACGGGCCCTCGCCGCCCCGACCACGGCTGCCACGGCGTCGTCCCATCCGGCGGCGGGCAGACCGAGTTTCGCGAAAAGTGAGCGGCGCGGGCCCGTCAGTTCGATGGTGGCGTCGGGGAATCGCTTCTCCACCACCTCGCGTAGGGTGCCGATTCCGTCCACGACGCCGAGTTCGACGGCCCGTCGGCCCAGCCACACTTCGCCGTTGAACAGCTCTTCCTCGGTCGCCTTCAGCTTGTCACCGCGGCGTTCGATCACCCAGTTCCGAAACTCGTCGTGGATGCCCTCCTGGATCTGTTCCAGCCACCGCACGTCCTCCGACTTCTCGGCGAAGAACGGGTCGAGGCGGGCCTTCGCCTCACCTGCGGAGTGCAGCCGTCGCTCGATGCCCATGCGGTCGATCAGTTCCGAGAATCCGAACCCCGCCGAGATCACGCCGACGGAACCGACCACCGACGTCGCGGTGGCATAAATTTCGTCGGCGGCACACGCGAGCCAATATCCGCCGGACGCCGCGACATCTTCACAGAACGCGAGCACCGGCAGTTCGTGCTCGGACGCGAGCTGCCGAATGCGGGCGCCGATGTACTCACTCTGCGTCGGCGAACCACCGGGACTGTTGATGAGGAGTGCCACGGCCTTGGCGCCGTGTGCGGTGAAGGCGCGGCGAAGCGGTTCCTCGACCGACTCCGCGCTCAGGACCCGCCCGAAACCGGCGCCTCCCGACGCGATCATTCCGTGCAGGCGCACCACCGGGACCACGCCCGCACCGCCGCCACCGAGCGCGTCGGGCAACCTGTCGGCCAGCGGTTTCGGCAGGGAGAGCGGGATCTTCTTGGCCATGAATTCAGCGTACCGACGGCGCATCGGGCAAAGTGGCTGCCATGGAGTTGCGAATCTTCACCGAACCTCAGCAGGGCGCTACCTACACCGACCTTCTGGCCGTGGCGCAGGCCGCCGAACAATTCGGCTATGGCGCATTTTTCCGCTCCGATCACTACCTCGCGATGAACAGCGAGGGCTTGCCCGGCCCTACGGACGCGTGGATCACCTTGGCCGCTCTGGCCCGGGAGACGTCCACCATCCGGCTGGGCACCCTCGTCACCTCCGCGACCTTCCGCCATCCGGGACCGTTGGCCATCTCGGTGGCGCAGGTCGACGACATGAGTGGGGGACGCGTCGACCTCGGGATCGGTGCCGGCTGGTTCGAGGAAGAGCACAAGGCGTACGGCATCCCGTTCCCCGTTCTGAAAGAGCGTTTCGAACGACTCGAGGAATCTCTGGCAGTAATCACCGGACTGTGGCGCACACCTCGTGGTGAGTCCTTCTCGCACAGCGGGAAGCACTTCCAGATCGAGAACTCACCTGCCCTTCCCAAACCTCGACAGCCGCAGGGCCCTCCCGTCGTGATCGGCGGTGCGGGCAAGAAGAAGACGCCGGCTCTGGCCGCGAAGTACGCCGACGAGTTCAACGTTCCCTTCGCCTCCATCGAGGACACGCGCGACATCATCGAACGAGTCCATCTCGCGTGCAAGGCCATCGACCGCGACCCCACCGAGTTGGTGTACTCCAACGCGCTGGTGTTGTGCTGTGGCCGCACCGAGGAGGAAGTGTCCCGACGGGCCTCGAACATCGGGCGTGAGGTGAGCGAACTGCGGGAGAACGGACTCGCCGGGTCGCCCGCCGAACTGGTCGACAAGATCGGCCGTTACACCGAAGCGGGATCACAGCGCATCTACCTGCAGACCCTCGACCTGAGCGACCTCGACCACCTCGAACTGGTCGCGAGCGAGGTACTTCCGCAGCTGAGCTGAACCAGGACAACTACAGCACAATCAAGGTATGAGGTTGCTGCTTCTTGCCGACACCCATGTGCCCAAGCGTGCGCGGGATCTTCCCGCCCTCGTCTGGGAGGAGGTCGACAAGGCCGATGTGGTCATTCACGCCGGGGACTGGGTGGACGTGGCGCTGTTCGATGCGCTCGAGGAACGGTCCACCCGGCTCGTCGCCTGCTGGGGAAACAACGACGGCGACGACCTGCGCGCGCGGATGCCCGAGACGGCTGAGGTGACACTGGAGGGGGTCCGCTTCACTGTCGTGCACGAGACCGGGGCGTCCACCGGCCGGGAGAAGCGGATGTCCGCCGCCTACCCCGACACCGACGTTCTCGTGTTCGGGCACAGTCACATTCCGTGGGACACGGTCTCCGACACGGGTCTGCGCCTGCTCAATCCGGGGTCCCCCACGGATCGCCGTCGTCAGCCGTTCTGCACGTACATGACGGCCGAGGTTCGGGACGGGGAACTGCGCGAGGTCGAACTGCACCGACTGTGACAGGCAGCCCGGTCAGTGGCGGGTGGTCGAGTCCAGGAACTGCCGGAGGTCGCGGTCCCACTGGGCGTCGCGGGCACGGTTGAGGGACGCCCGGGTGATGAGGAATCCGGACATCGCGATCATCATCACCACGAACCAGGTGAACAGGCCGGCAATCACTCCGGCCACTCGTGCGGCAGACGCCGACATCGGCTGGGTGGTCAGGTTCCCTTCGCCGTCGACCCAGATCTGTTCCTCGGTGCCCGCGGGAGTGGCGGGATCGACGGTGATGTCGGCGCGGCGGGTCTGGTCACCCCACGTCCACTTGGCCGGGGCGGTGTCGACTCCGGACGGTGCGACGTCGGAGGACATCGTCACGCCTGTGGAGTCGGCGAGGGTGGTCGCGGTGACGGTCCGGAACTCGGAGGTCTGCTGCTCAGCCAGCACTTCTTGACTGGCGGCGGTCTTCGCACCCGCGAAGATGGCGAGCGGAAGCATCGCAAAGGCGAGCACGATCACTGCAAGCGTGAGAAGGTTCTCGATGCGGTCGGAACGTCGCATCAGAGGGTTGCGCCGGGCGGAGCCGGGCCGCAGCGGCAGCCCTCCCGCTCGAGAGTTCTTCCACATGTCGTTCCGGTCCTCTCGCCGACAATCTCCTGCTTCCAGGGTCGTACGCTTCGCAAACAAGATCAAGTCATCGAGGTGTGTGCTTGGGCACTGTGTGGTATTACACCTCCACTGATACTCCTCCCGGGGTTCGTCCGCATAGGGCCAGTTCCCGATGTTCTTTGGGGCTCATGCCCCGTACTCGCTTGAATGCCGCACTCAGCGCGAAACCGCTGCCGTACCCGACTCGCTGCGCAACCGCGGCCACGGTGGCGTCGGGCTCGCGGAGCAGGTCGGCGGCCAGAGCAAGCCGCCAGTGGGCCAAGTAGGTCATCGGCGGCTCCCCGACCAGTTCGGTGAACCTGCGGGCAAGGGCAGCGCGGGACATCCCGGTCTCGGCGGCAAGCGAAGCGACGGTCCACGGTTGCGCCGGATTGTTCTGCAGGATGCGCATCGCCTTGCCGACCACCGGATCGGTCTGTGCCCGCACCCACGACGGCGCCTCGACCGCAGGCCGGGCGAACCACGCACGCAGCACAGCGATGAGCAGTAGATCGAGCAACCGGTCGAGAACCGCTTCCTGGCCGGGCTCGTCGCGCACCACCTCGTCGTGCAGAAGGGTGACCAGCCGGGAGTCCCAGTCGGTGCGGCGTTGCACCACCAGCTGGGGCAGCGCCGACAGCAGGCGGCGGCTGATTTCGCCGGGCGTCGTATACGTTCCGGTCAACATCACGGTGCGGCCGCTGGGGTTGTTTCCCCACGTCCGGACGCCCAGATCCATCGATTCGGCGAGCGGTTCCCCGTGCAGCGTCGTGCAGCTCTGGTCGGGATTGATGACGACGCGCGGCGCCCTCGCCGGGTCATCCGCGACGATGTAGCGTTCCGGTCCACGCACGACAGCGATGTCCCCCTCGGTCAACCGGATGGGTTCGCCGGCATGGGGGGAGATCCACGCCTCGCCGCGCCCCACGGCCACGAGACTGAGCGGTGCACGGTCGTCGATCTGCAGCGACCACGGTGGTTCCATGATCGAGCGGAGCACGAAGGCTCCGGTGGCCCGGGGACCGCTGATGAGACCGGCGAGGGGATCCATGGACGCGATCGTAGACGCTGGCGTATGAATGAGCGCTTCTCGACCATGGATAGTCTCACCACTTCCGTCTTGACTGGACGCATGACAACGACAACTTCCACCCTCGTCCTGACCGGCACCGGCAAGATCGGCGGCCGTGTTCTCCGCGGACTCGCCGCCGCGGGAGCGCCCGCCCGCAGTGGTTCACGATCCGGCCACCCGCCCTTCGACTGGGACGACGAAGACACGTGGACGCCCGCGCTCGAGGGCATCACCTCGGTGTACATCGCCTACTACCCGGATCTCGCCGTGCCGGGGACCGCCGAAGTGGTCGAGAAATTCACCGAGACTGCGGTGGCGGCCGGAGCGCAAAGGCTGGTTCTGCTGTCCGGCCGGGGCGAACGGGAGGCGGAGCGGAGCGAACAGGTGGTGCAGAAGTCGGGCGTGGAGTGGACCATCCTCCGCTCGAGTTGGTTCAGCCAGAACTTCAGTGAAAGTTTCATGGCCGACGCGTTGCGCACCGGAACTCTCACTCTGCCCGTCGGCGACGTCCTCGAACCCTTCGTCGACGCCGACGATCTCGCCGACATCGCCGTCGCTGCACTCACCGAGGACGGGCACGCGGGCGAGTTGTACGAGGTGACCGGCCCCCGCTTGATGTCGTTTGCTGACGCCGTCGCCGCAGTCTCGGAGGCAACGGGGCGCGACTTCCGTTATGTCACCACCACTTCGGCGGACTATGCGTCACTGCTGGCCGCGGCGGGGCTGGCCCCCGATGCGATCGGTCTGCTCACCTACCTGTTCGAGGACGTTCTCGACGGGCGGAATGCATATCTCACCGACGGGGTGGAGCGGGCTCTCGGACGGGCACCGAAGGACTTCGCCAACTACGCCCGCGCCGCAGCGGCAGCGGGCGTCTGGAAGGAGAGGTGATGGAGCGTTCCCTGCTGATCGTCACGGCCGTAGGGGCGGGGTTGATCGGCGGTGTGATGTTCGCGTTCTCGACGTTCATCATGCCGGCGCTGAGCCGCCTCGAACCGCGACAGGGCATCGCGGCCATGCAGGTCATCAATCGTGCAGCGCCGAATGCTTTCTTCATGACCGCGTTGTTCGGTACGGCGGTGACCTCGATCGCGCTGGCCGTGGCGACGGTGGTCCGGCACCACGCGTCGGCGAGCTACGCAGTGGTTGCGTGCGTTCTCTATCTCACCGGGATCGTGTTGACGGTGGTCTATCACGTCCCGCGCAACAATGCGCTGGACGCGGTCGATCCCGGCGGGAACGACGCAGCGGACGTCTGGGGAAACTACGTGCCCGGGTGGACTGCGTGGAACCACGTGCGCACGGTCAGCGCACTGTCGGCCTCGGCGGTGCTCGTGTGGGCGGCGACCGGAACCTGAGCTACGACGGCGGAAGCACATCCGTCTGAGAGGGGACCTCGTCCTGCTTCAGCACTCCGACGGGGCAGCTGACTCCGGTGGCGTGCACCGGGCAGTAGCCGCCGGGGTTCTTGGCGAGGTACTGCTGGTGGTAGTCCTCCGCGTAGAAGAACTGGGTGAGCGGGGCGATCTCCGTGGTGATTGCCCCGTAGCCGGCGTCGGCGAGGCGTTTTTCGAAAGCCTCGGCCGTCGCTTCCGCGATCTCGACCTGCGACTCGTTCATCGTGTAGATCGCGGACCGGTACTGCGTGCCCTGGTCGTTGCCCTGCCGCATGCCCTGGGTGGGATCGTGATTCTCCCAGAACTCCTTGAGGATTTCGGCGTAGGAGATGACGTGCGGATCGAACACCACGAGCACGACCTCGGTGTGCCCGGTCCGACCGGAGCAGGTCTCCTCGTAGGTGGGATTCGGGGTATAGCCACCTGCGTATCCGACAGCGGTCGTGTACACGCCGTCGAGCTGCCAGAACTCTTTCTCGGCGCCCCAGAAACATCCCATCCCCAGCACCGCGGTCTGCATTCCTTCGGGGAACGGCGGCTGCAGCGGATGACCGTTCACGAAGTGCGTCGCCGGAACCGGCATCGGCCGATCCCGGCCGGGGAGCGCACCCTCGGCGGTGACCATCGTCGACTTAGCGGTTGCCCGACCCAGCAGCTCGTCGTACCAAGACATGACTCGATGCTACGCGTGCAGTCGCAGGCGTCTCCTCGACCGATGTCGTCGTTTCACCCGGGTCCGGAATGCGCGCGGCGACCCACCGCGAGGCAGGCAATTCCACCCATCGGTACAGCGCCTCCGAGATCAGCGCGGTCACCAGGAGGAAGACGACGATGGCGCCGGTCGCGCCGAAATGGCCGACGGTGTGCTCGTACACCCGGTACAGAACGAGTGTATGGACGAGGTAGATCGCGTAGCTGCGCGTCGCCGTCCAGCGGACGACGGCCCAGTGGGCGGCCGGTCCGTCGTACCGGCCGACGAGCACGACGCACGCGGTGACGACGGCGAATGTCCACAGGTAGTGTTCCCCTGCCCAGTACACCCGGAAGTCGGTGGCGAGGTGGATGACGTTCACCTGGGCGAGCCCGGCGATGATGATCCATCGTGGCTCCGCGAGCCTGGCCCAGCCGAGGTAGATGAGTTGACCGAGGAACACGGCGGGCAACGTCGCGGCGATCTTGGACAGCATCGGCACCGTGAAGGGCTGCGGCACGTACAGGTTGTACAGCAGGATCAGCGAGCAGATCGCGGCGCCGGCGAGAGGCATCGCAATGGGCGTGGCGCGTAGGACCGGCCGCGCGGCGACGCAGGCGACATAGAAGAGAATCTGCACGGCCAGGGTCCACGTGACGCCGAGTACCGCGACTTCCGGTTTGAGAAAGAATCCGCCGAGCAGAAAGCTCAGGAGGGCGTCGACGTTGGAGATTCCGTCCTGTCCACTGAACATGCCGTTGATTCCCAGGCGTACCAGGACGACGGCGGCGAGAATCGCCACCCAGAATGCGGGCAGGATGCGCCCGAGCCGGTTGAACAGGAATCGCCCGGGCGGGTGACGAATAGCCGAACGGGTGATCAACACCCCGGTCAGCATCATGAATACGGCGACACCGAGAAAAGACAAATGCTGATTCAGTCCGGCCCGTTCGATGAATATCTGATAGACGACGTCGATGAACCACCATCCCGTTCCGAGATCGTCGATCAGATAGAACGAGATGTGCGAATAAATGACGGTCAGCACCGCGAAGAAACGCAGCAGATTCGCGCCCGTGAGCTCCACGCGCGGTGCGGCCGCGTGTGAATCTGCAACAGGTATCAGCAAAGGCACCGCGACAGCTTAAGGTTCCGTTCACCGGGCAGACGAATTTTCACGACCGCCGGATCTGCCGTGTCAGATTTTTTTCGGGTAGCCGAACTTTACTGTGAGGGAATCGCCCCCTGTGCCCCGGTGTTGCGCACGGTGTACCAATGAGATTGGGTATATACCCGAGAACGATTGGAAAAGGCGGGTGCGTGACGCATGCTCACGCGGCGTTCGCACCCGGAAGAATCAGGGCCACACGCCCGCAAAGAAGGGACCCTCGTGTCTGAATACACGCTGCCGGAACTCCCCTACGACTACGCAGCCCTCGAGCCGCACATCTCCGGCAAGATCATGGAGCTGCACCACGACAAGCACCACGCTACCTACGTCAAGGGCGCCAACACCGCCCTCGAGAAGATGGCCGAAGCCCGCGAAGACGGCACCATCGCCGACAAGGCGCTGCTGCTCTCCCGCAACCTGGCCTTCAACCTCGGTGGACACACCAACCACTCCATCTTCTGGAAGAACCTCTCGCCCAACGGTGGCGACAAGCCCACCGGCGAGCTGGCCGCCGCGATCGACGACCAGTTCGGTTCGTTCGACAAGTTCCAGGCTCACTTCACCGGTGTCGCGACCACCCTGCAGGGTTCCGGTTGGGCACTGCTCGGGTATGACACCATCGGCCAGCGACTGGTCATCGAGCAGATGACCGACCAGCACGGCAACATCACCGCCGCGCTGATCCCCGTGGTCATGCTCGACATGTGGGAGCACGCCTTCTACCTCGACTACCAGAACGTCAAGCCCGACTACGTCAAGGCTTGGTGGAACATCGTGAACTGGGCAGACGCCGAGGAACGCTTCACCCGCGCCCGCACTCAGGGCGCCGGCCTCATCGGCTGATCTCCTCTCTTCTCCCACGAGCGCACAGAACGCCTCCGGGCATTTCTGTGCGCTCGTGCCGTTCCGGCGCCCTCGCCACTCCGGAATTCGTCCGAGTTGGCCGTGCGTCCAATAGCCTTGATCCGTGACCGACAACAGCACGCCACGCAAAGACTCCGCCGTCCACGCCTTCCGCGACGATGCGCTCGGCGATCTGGACGCCACCGGTATCGCGGAGCGGATCGCGTCCAAGGAAGTCTCGGTCCGTGAGGTGACCGAAGCGGCAATCGCCCGCGCCGAGTCGGTCGAACCTTTACTGTGCGGGCTGGCGTTCCCCGACTTCGACCGCGCCCTGACAGAATCGGGACGCCCCCACGAAGGCGTGTTCGCCGGGGTGCCGACGGTCATCAAAGACAACGTCGACGTCGCCGGCCAGCCCACCCAGCACGGCAGTTCAGCGTTCACCGCCACACCGGCCCGGGCCGACAGCGACTTCGTGGCGCAGTACCTCTCGACCGGGATCGTCTCGCTCGGAAAGAGCCGGCTACCGGAATTCGGGTTCAGTGCCTCGACGGAATTCATGGATGCAGAACCGGTGCACAACCCGTGGAACCTCGCGTACTCCCCTGGCGCCTCGTCCGGCGGTTCGGCCGCGCTCGTCGCGTCCGGGGTGATTCCGATCGCCCACGCGAACGACGGCGGCGGCTCCATCCGCATTCCCGCCGCGGCCTGCGGGCTCGTCGGCCTCAAACCGTCCCGGGGTCGCACGGTGCCCGATGCCATGGACAAGACGCTGCCCGTCAGGATCATCTCGCAGGGCGTCGTCACCCGGTCGGTCCGCGATACCGCTCGGTGGATGGCCGCGGCCGAACGCTACTACCGCAATCCGACGCTGCCGCCCATCCGATTGGTGGAGGGGCCCAGCACCACCAGGCTCCGCATCGGCGTGGTCGTCGATTCCGTCACCACGTCTCCCACCGACGACGAAACGCGAAAGTCGGTTCACGCCACCGCCGACCTACTCGCCGAGCTGGGACATCACGTAGAGGAAGCACCGATGCCGGTGAACCAGTCCTTCGTCGACGATTTCTGCACCTACTGGGGATTCCTCGCGTTCGTCATTTCCAACAACGGCAAGCGGATGCTCGGGCCGGATTTCGATCGAGCCGCTACCGACAACCTGAC
Organism: Rhodococcus sp. WAY2; assembly: GCF_009859915.1. NCBI lineage: Bacteria > Bacillati > Actinomycetota > Actinomycetes > Mycobacteriales > Nocardiaceae > Rhodococcus > Rhodococcus sp. WAY2. The sequence goes on along the minus strand of NZ_CP046572.1, from coordinate 410,462 downwards.
ACGCGGGCTGGCTGCGATGTACCGGAAGAAAATGGCCAGAACACCCCAGATGCTGTACCGGCTGCGTCGTACGTACCGCGAGTACGCCCGGGTGTTCCAGACGTACGACGTGGTGCTCTCACCCGCCCTCGCACACACGACACCCGAACTCGGATACCTCTCCCCCAAACAAGGTTTCGAGGAACTGTTCGACAAGCTCATCGCCTACACGGCGTTCACGCCGCTCAACAACGCATCCGGCAGCCCTGCCATCTCGCTGCCGCTGCACGAGACGTCGCAGGGGCTTCCACTCGCCTCACATTTCTCCGCGAACCACGGGGACGAGCGCACCCTGCTCGAGTTGGCGTTCGAGTTGGAGCAGGCAACTCCCTGGCGACGCATTCAGGATGCGCGCTGAAAGTTACCTCTTCGCAGGCTCATCCACACAACAATGCCGGCGAGTAGCACCGTCGTGCACCCGAATCCGACGGCCAGGTGACCGGCGGTCAGGATCGGGGTCGGCGCACTGACGCTGCGCGACACCGCGACCGGGTCCGCGAGAACGGTCGCCAACTGCGTCTGCTGGGCCCCGGACCGGGCAGGCATGGCGGCCACCCCGGCATTGAGATCGGTCGACAGCTGCCCCGACAGTGCCTTCAATTTCGCGAAGCCGTCGACGATCTGCGTGGTGGCACCGGCCAGCAGCTCGGGAGCCTGATCAGCGATCGGGACGATGCCGTCGTTCAGTTGGCGCGCGCCACTGCTCAGTTCGGCACTTGCGTCGTTCAGCTGTCCCATCGCCACCCGGACGAGTTCACCCAGGTCGGTGTCGGGGCCGACTTGCTCACCCAGAAGCCCCGGGACCGAAGTCAGCTGGCCTGAAAGCAATCCCAGGTCCGCACTCACCTGCTGTAGGACCGGAACCACTTCGGGCGCGACGGGAGTGGCCGCGAGAACGCGGATCGCCGCATCGATTCTCGTGCGCATCTGCACGGCACTGTCGTTCGCTTCACCCAAGGTCAGTCCCAGCGCGCTCAGCCGATCTGCCAGGTCGTTCGCTGTTCCGGCCGTCTCGTCGACCACACTCGCTACCTGATCCGCCACGCCGAGGAGTTGCACTGCGCCCGATCGCGCCGTCTCGAGGTACGGCAGCAGCGTGTCGGCGCCGGCGGTGAGTTGCTGTGCCGCATCGTCCGCCGCGGATGTGCCCGCCGCGAGAAGTCCGGCGGCCATCCCCGCCTGCTGAAAGGTAGTCCGCGACTTCGACATGTCGGCCAGCAGGTCGGCGACACCATCGGCCCCGACCTGAGAAGACACCACCTCGGACAGTGTGAGGGATGCCACCTCGTCGGAGCCCTCCACGTCGAGGCCGAGGGTGGCCTGCCGCGGTTTCGGACCCCAGATCGACGACACTGCGGCACTGAAATCCTCGGGCACGGTGACGGTGGCGAAATAGTTGCCGGTCTCCGCCTCGTCGGCCGACACCACCCGCCAGTCGAAATCCTGATTCGCTTCGAGATTCCCGATCAGCGATTCGCCGGCCCGCACTGCCTCCCCCTCGACCGTGGCACCCGCATCCGCGTTCACGATCGCCACCGTCCGGCTGTCGGGCGCGTCACCGAGAAACAGGGCGCCGAGGCCGGCCGCGGAGACGGCGACGAGCGCGGCCAGGCCCAGTGCGGCAGTGCGGCGGGGCGTGAAGAACTGTCGCATCGTGTCGGTTGCGGCGTGGTGGCCGACGGATTTCCCTGGGCGCTCAGACGTCATTCCGGTGAGGGTAGGGGGCTTTGATAGCGGGGGGCTGTGGGCTTTCTGAGGGTTCTCTGAGGAACGAGCGCCGCCTGCCACCCGGTGAGCACTCGTGTGCGTTAGCACTCGTGTGCACTTGTGTGCCAGGCATTGTTCGGTGCATTCTTCAAGTACCCAACGAGGTGTGCGCACGAGGCATGTTTCCAGCACGTCATTCACACCGAGGAGGCAGAGATGAACAGGGACGGCTACATCGGCATCTCGCCCTTCCAGGCCGCAGGTACTTTGCGCGGATTCGTCATTTCGGGGCGTTGGCCCGACACCACCAAGGAATGGGCGCAGCTGCTTGCCCTCGCCGTCCGGGTGGCGTGCATTCCGGGGCTTCTGCACACCACGACGGTGTTCGGCGCCCGCGAGGATCTGCCGGAGGAACCGGAGCCCGAGACCGTCGGCCTCGTGGTTGCCGAGGGCACCGTCCTCGGTGAGTTCGCGCTCGCTCCCGGGCGGTTCGCGGACCATCAGCCACCGGCGTTGATGATGCTGCACCCACCGTCGGAGACCACGCCGTCGTTGCCGGAATGTGCAGGCGCGGCATCCGGTTGCGTCCTGCTACCCGGCCTGCCTCACCTGGGTCTCGACCACCGGGCGGCGTGGGTGGAGGCGGAGGCGGACGGCACGGTCACCTCCATGGTCAGCCGAGTCGGCATCGACCCGATCAGTGATCCCGACACCGCTGTTTTGGCGATGCTGCTGGCATCGTGAGGGTTCCCGAAATTCCACGACGAGGTTGCCCAAACTTATTGTCGCCTTTGCGTTTTCGAATCCGCCCCGCTAGCGTGAAGGTCAGCGAAGGGGAGTAGCCCCCAATCGCCAGTGTCGACATATCGGCACTGTGACGCGAGTCACCGGACCCGGCCTGGCGAACCGGCACCGTGACGTCTCTCGGTGCCGGTGGGCGAGACCTTCGGCCGAGTGGGCGCGTCAGCGCCTGCCACGCCGGGGGACCCACATGTCAATCCTCCGACCGACTGCTGGAGGAGGGTTTTTGCGCCTCCGACCGACTACTGGAGGAGGATGTTGTGCTGGCCGCCGTGCTGCTGAGTTTCGGGGTGATCTTCGTCGCCGAGCTGGGTGACAAATCCCAGCTGATGGCGATGACGTTCGCGCTGCGCTACCGGTGGTGGGTGGTGATCTCGGGCATCACGGTCGCGACGACGGTGGTGCATCTGGTGTCGGTCGCCGTGGGTCACAGCCTCGGAGTCGCCCTTCCGACCGGCGCGATCAGTGTGGTCGGTGGGATCGCGTTCCTGATCTTCGGTGCGTGGACATTACGCGGTGACCGCCTCACCGACGAGGAGCAGCTCAAGGCCGGCCGCACCGCCCGCTCCGCGTTTCTGGCGGTGACATCCGCGTTCTTCCTCGCCGAACTGGGCGACAAGACGATGCTCGCCACCATCACCCTCGCCACCGACCACGACACGGTCGGCGTGTGGATCGGCTCGACTGTCGGCATGGTGGCGGCCGACGCCCTGGCCATCCTGCTCGGCGCAGTCCTGGGCAAGCACCTGCCGGAGAGAGTCATCCGCATCGGTGCTGCGGTGTCGTTCTTCGCCTTCGGGGCCTGGTTGCTGCTGGCAGGTTTGCTCCCGGGCAGCGCGGCGGGCCCACTCGCGGCCGGCGCCGTCGTCGTCACCGCCGTCGCTGTCGCAGCGGGTCGTGCCGTGTGGTCCCGTCGCCGGACGCATGCTCCGGTGAAGGATCAGGAGTTGCTGCACTGACCGCAGTCCGGTGCCTTCCCAGCGAGTCGACAAGTTCACGCAGTCCGGGCGATACTCGACGCGAAAGTTGCTCTATGTTCTCCGCAGACGAGAGGCGTGTGTGAACCAGCCCGTTGCGAGCGCCAAACCCGCGCTTCTCACAGTCGACGACGATCCCGGAGTGTCTCGCGCCGTCGCGCGGGACTTGCGGCGCAGGTACGGCGAGAAGTACCGCATCATCCGCGCCGAGTCCGGCGAATCCGCACTGGAAGCGCTGCGCGAGCTGAAACTGCGCGGCGACCCCGTTGCGGTCATTCTCGCCGATTACCGCATGCCGGCCATGAGCGGAATCGAGTTCCTCGAGAAGGCCATGGACCTCTACCCGGTGGCCCGGCGCGTGCTGCTCACCGCATACGCGGACACCGATGCGGCGATCGAGGCGATCAACGTGATCGACCTCGACTACTACCTGCTCAAACCTTGGGATCCGCCGGAGGAGAAGCTATATCCGGTGGTCGACGCGCTGCTCGACGCCTGGGCGTCGTCGGAGCGGCACCCGGTGGAGGAAACCAAGGTGGTCGGCCACCGCTGGGCGGCCCGGTCGTCGGAGGTGCGCGAGTTCCTCGCACGCAACCAACTCTCGTATCGCTGGTACATGTCGGACGAACCGGAAGGCGAGCGACTCCTCGCCGCCGCAGGTGCCGACGGACTGCGGTTGCCTGTCGTCATCTGCCCGGACGGTGACGTCCTGGTCGAGCCGGCCGACACCGAGCTGGGAAATCGGCTGGGGTTGCGGACGTCGCCGTCGGAGAACTTCTACGATCTCGTCGTCGTCGGCGGCGGTCCCGCCGGGCTGGGCGCCGCGGTCTACGGCGCCTCCGAAGGTTTGCGCACGGCGCTCGTCGAGCGGACGGCAACCGGCGGGCAGGCAGGTCAGAGCAGCCGTATCGAGAACTACCTCGGATTCCCCGACGGCGTGTCCGGCGCCCAGCTGGCCGACCGCGCCCGTCGGCAGGCAACTCGGTTCGGGGCCGAGCTGATCACCACGCGCGACGTGGTGGCTCTCGAGGTGAACGGCTCGGCGCGCACGGTGCGATTCGCCGACGGCCACACCATCGACGCTCACACCGTGATTCTGGCCACCGGGGTCTCCTATCGGCGCCACCCCGCGCCCGGGATCGACGAGCTCACCGGACGTGGGGTCTTCTACGGGTCGGCCGTCACCGAGGCGGCCCGCTGCGCGGATCAGGACGTATACATCGTGGGCGGCGCCAACTCTGCCGGGCAGGCCGCGATGTACCTGGCGCGGGGCGCGCGCACCGTCACGATCGTGGTCCGGGCGAAGTCGCTCGAAGACTCGATGTCGTATTACCTGATCCAGCAGATTCAGCAGAACCCGCGAATACGCGTCCGGCCGTGCACCGAGGTGGTCGGAGTGGAAGGGGACGGCCACCTCGAGAGGATCCGACTGCGCGACAATGCGGGCGGGTACGAGGAGACCGTCGATGCCGGGTTCCTCTTCCTGTTCATCGGTGCCGCCCCGCGCACCGAGTGGCTCGACGGTGTGGTGATTCGCGACGAGCACGGATTCGTGGTGTCCGGCCCGGATCTCGTCGTGGACGGGAAGGCTCCGAGCGGCTGGCCACTCGACCGGCTTCCGCACCACCTCGAAACCAGCGTCCCCGGAATCTTCGCCGCGGGCGACGTTCGGTCGGAGTCGGCCAAACGGGTGGCGTCGGCAGTCGGTGAAGGGGCGATGGCTGTCATGCTCGTGCACCGCTACATCGGACAACCGTGACCGGGGGGAGACCGTGACCACACTTTCCTGTTCCCCGGAGGAACTGAGAACGCTCTTCCTGTTCGAGAAACTCGACGATCGCCAGCTCGGCGAGCTGTGCGCAAGCGGTCGCGTCGAGCTGATCGAACCGGGTCCCGTCTTCGCCGAGGGCGATGCCGCGACCTGCTTCTACGTGCTGATGGACGGCGAACTGGTCCTCGGCAAGTTGTCCGGGGGCGAGGAGATCGAGGTCAACCGAACCTCTCAGCGCGGCGTGTATGCCGGGGCGTGGCAGTCGTATCTCGGCGATCGCGCACCTCAGACGTACACGACATCGTTGCGGGTCACCACGCCGTCCCGGTTCTTCGTTTTGGACGCCGACCGCTTCGGTGCCCTGATGCACGAGTGGTTCCCGATGGCAGTTCACCTCCTCGAAGGGCTGTTCTTCGGCAGTGAGAATTCCCGTCAGATCGTCGACCAGCGCGAGCGGCTCCTCGCCCTCGGCTCACTGTCTGCAGGATTGACGCACGAGCTCAACAACCCGGCGGCCGCCGCAGTCCGGGCGACGGCCTCGCTCCGCGACCGGGTGTCGCACATGCGGCAGAAGCTCGGTGTCATCGCGTCCGGGGTGTACGACCGGCAGGCACTCGCGACACTGATCCGGTTACAGGAGGAAGCGGCTGAACTGGTGGCGAAAGCCCCCACACTCACACCGCTGGAAGCCGCGGATCGCGAAGACCAGCTCGGCGACTGGTTCGACACGCATGGCGTCTCCGGCGGCTGGGACCTCGCTCCCACGTTCGTGCAGGCAGGCCTCGACATCCCGTGGCTCGAGCGGATCGTGGCGAGCGTCGACGACGACGCGGTGGTCGAGAGCACGATCCGGTGGCTCAACTACACCATCGAGACAGAGCTTCTGATGAACGAGATCGCCGATTCGACCGCCCGGGTGTCGACTCTGGTGAATGCAGCGAAGCAGTACTCCCAGATGGACCGCGCCCCGTACCAGCGCGTCGACCTTCGCGAATTGCTCGACAGTTCGCTGGTGATGCTGGGGCGCAAGATCGGCGACTCGGTCGCGGTGGTGAAGGACTACGACTCTTCCCTGCCTCAGGTTCCTGCCTATGCGGCGGAACTCAACCAGGTGTGGACGAACCTCATCGACAATGCCGTCGCCGCGATGCAGGGGCACGGCACTCTCACCGTCCGCACCCGCCGAGACGGCGACATGGCGCTCATCGAGATCGGCGACACCGGTCCCGGTGTGCCGGAAGAGATCCGCTCGCGCATCTTCGAACCCTTCTTCACCACGAAGCCCGTCGGAGAAGGCACCGGCCTGGGCCTCGACATCTCCTGGCGCATCGTGGTGAAGAAACACCGCGGCGATCTCCGCGTGCACTCCGAGCCGGGCGATACCCGCTTCCAGGTTCGCATCCCGATCGAGCCGGAAGTGACAGCGATGGAAGGAGACTCGCATGGGTGAAGTGGAAGGCATCGACACGAGCGTCGCACCGAGCGGTACCGGGTGCGTCGAATGCGACGCCGCCGGTGGGTGGTGGGTGCACCTGCGGCGCTGCGCACTGTGCGGACACGTCGGATGCTGCGACTCCTCACCGGCGCAGCACGCCAGCCGACACGCCGCCGACACCGGCCACCCGGTGGTGCAAAGCTTCGAGCCCGGCGAATCGTGGTTCTGGAACTACGCCACCGATCAAGTGTTCCAGGGCCCCGAACTGGCTGCACCGCAACATCATCCGCTCGAGCAGACCATTCCGGGCCCCGCCGACCGCGTGCCGCAGGACTGGCAGAAACACATCCACTGATCTGCCGAGCTAGAGACCGGCACCGTTCACTTGTGCCGCGGTCGCGGCGTCCTGTTCGTCGTAGCGGGCAAGCGTCGCCTCGAACGTCGCCTTCATCGCCGCGGCGTGGCGTTCGTGCGCGGCGAGAACACCGACCGCGGTGTTCTCGTCCGCCACACCCGAACCGCCCACGGCCGTCGCCCGAAAGCGCTCTGCCAGCGCCGCGGCCGACCACAGATGCGTTTCGCCCAAACCGAAGTTGTCGGGCGCGAGTTCCCGGTACGCCCGCAGTCGCAACTCCGCCATGTCCGACGCCAGGGCGTCACACGCCGCGATGCAGCGCAGCAGCGCCTCGCGATCGACTTCCATCTGATTCCCGGTCATCCGTCCCCCCACCGTTTTGCCTGCGCCTCCCGTGCGCACGCGAAGACAACCTACCCGGCTACTCCACAGGCCGGTAGGTGCACACGTGCACGCCCGTGTTGCTCGTGACCGAGGAGACCAGCTCGAGAGTCCGGAGCCCGCCGTTCTCGGGGAAGATCGACTTGCCGCCGCCGAGGATCACCGGCTCGATCATGAGCCGCAGTTCGTCGAACAGGCCCTCGCTCAGGAGGGTCCGCGCCAGTGTGGCGCTTCCCATCACCAGCAGCGAGCCGTCGCCACTCTCCCGCAGCTTCCGGATTTCCGCGACAGCCTCGTCACCGGGAATGCGCGTGGTGTTCTCCCAGGTCAGCTCGTCGTCGCCGAGTGTCGAGGAGACCACATACTTCGGGATGGCGTTCATCTGGTCGGCGAACGGGTCGCCTGCCCGCTCCGGCCACGCCGCGGCCATCGTCTGCCACGTGCGCCGCCCGAACAGCAACGCCTTTGCCCCGCTCAACGCGTCGTCGAAAGCGGTGCCCATCGCCTCCGGATCGAAGAACGGATGTGACCAGCCGCCGTGGGCGAAACCACCGTCGGTGTCCTCCTCAGGGCCGCCGGGCGCCTGCACGACACCGTCCAAACTGATAAAGTCCATGATCACAACGCGCACGGGACTCACTCCTCTTTTTCGTTACGGGATGGCGAAGGGATAGACCATCGAGCCGTTCGAAACTCATCGCGCCCACTGTAACCACGAACAGAACAGTGTCCGGGCTTTTCTCCGCACTCAGGGGAGGAGGCGCGACACGGCGTCGGTAGTGGCCCTGTCCTGCCCGTCATAGCGAGCGGCTGTACCGGCGAGGTTGTCGGCGATTCTGGCGAGGTCACCGAGAAGCGCCTCTCGCCGCGTATCGAGATAAGCGCAGAACTGCGGGAAAGCCGCCCGCGACGTGGAAGCCCACGCCTCAGATGACCGGGCGATCACCCCGTCGATGGCCGCGAGCGCCGTATTCGCCTCTGTGAACATCCCCTCCATCTGCCCTGCTGCGAGACGCAGTTCCACGACATCGACGTTCACAGTTTGCCACTCCCCCACGACATCCCCCTTTACGAATCCGCTCGTGCCCCGCTACCTTACGTGCACAGTGGCACCCGGGGGGGACCGTGGATCTGAAGATGATTCGTGAGTGGGACACCGTCGCGCTCGAACAGTTGGAACAGGCTCTGTCGGCACGCATCACCGCCATCGACGATGTGCGGCGGCGGATTACCGAACTCGGTGATCTGCGCGGTTGGGAGGGCGAAGCCGCGCAGGCAGCACGACGTGCTTTTCAGGTGGCAGTGCAGGACCTCGCCGACGAGAGTGCGGTGATCGGCGCGGTCCAGCGGGTCACGGCAGACACGTTCGACGCTGTTCTGCACGTCCAACTCGAGGTCGCCGCGCTGATGGCTACGGCCGACGACTATGCGTTCGTTGTGTCCGATGCCGGCGCGGTCACCGATGCGCCGAGATCTTCCGAACGGCGGCAGCACGAGTTCACAGTCCGGGCCGACCTCGAGGCGAGTGCGCGGGCGCTGATCCTCGAGGCCGAGGACATCGACGCCGACGCAGCCCATGTGCTCACACACGCGATGGGTGGTGGCATCGGAGATCGGGGCGCCGGAGACTTCGAAGCCGGCGATCAGCAGGGCAGACTGTGCGCCCCGGCGCCACCGCAGAACGCCTCCCCGCTGGAGAACCGGAAGTATTGGGACGCAATGCCGGAGTCGCAACGCAGGGAAATGCTCGAGCGCCATCCCGAGTGGGTCGGAAGCAGTGACGGCCTCCCCTCTGCGGCGCGGCATCAGGCGAACGTCAACCAGTTCGACGACGAACGGGTCCGGTTGACAGCAGAACGCGACCGGTTGCAGTCGATTATCGACGACGCTCCGTTCGGGGGCGCATTCACCAATGACGATGCGGCGCTGTGGTACACCGAACAGAAGGTGAAAGATCTGCGCATACTCGAGCAGGTCGTCGCGAAGAATCCGGACGGCCGGCTGATGCTGCTCGACCTGAAATCTGGAGAGCGGGGCATGGCGGCCTTCGCGGTGGGTGACCCCGATACCGCCGAGCGCATTTCGGTGACGACGCCCGGACTGAACACCACCATCGTCGACTCGTTCGAGGGAATGGTCGGCGAGGCGCGTTCGTTGGGAGACACCAGCGTCGAGCAGTTGCGTCTTCAGGGCCGGCACGACGAGACGGTCGCGACGATTGCGTGGTTGGGATACGAGCCGCCGCAGACAATGGGACCGGGGACTTTCGACACGGTTCGAGGCATGCTGGACGTGACACAGAGCGACCGGGCCGCTGCCGGAGCGGTCAAGCTCGCCGCCTTCTACGAAGGGGTGAATGTCGCCTCTCGACAACCGGATCCGCACCTCACCGCACTCGGACATTCGTATGGTTCCTACACGACTGGCCTGGCACTCCAGGATCCCGGTCCCGGCCAGCCGGTCGATGACGCAGTGTTCTACGGTTCTCCCGGCGTCAACGCCGATGACGAGTCCGACCTCGGGCTGCGCGACGGGCACGGATACGTGATGGAAGCCGCCGACGACCGATTCGTCACCGAGGTAGGCAAGACGCACAGGTTCGGTCCCGATCCGGGCACAGTGAGTTTCGAACAACTCTCGGTCGACGAGGGAATGAGCCCGGACGGAATTTTTCGCGACGGCGCTCTGGGGCACAGCGAGTATCCGCACCGGGGAACCATGTCCGAGTACAACATGTCGGCAATCGTGGCCGGGCTGCCGGAGAGGGTAGTTCGGTGATTGCCGACCGCCGTCGCCCGGCTCACCGGGCCGCCGCAATTGCCGTAGGGATTTTTTTGACGGCCGTCACAGGATGTGCTGCCGTCACAGGCTGTGCTGCTGTCACAAAATATGGAGGTGCAATGACAGACAACCCGTACAACGGCCCTGCCGCCGACATCGCGGCCGCCGAGGGGCGGATGCGCCAGTGGCCTCCGCTCGAGGACACGGAAGCGACGGTCGCGAGCGTGGTGCACCAGATCGCTGACGCCGCCGCAGCCATCGTGCCCACGCTTCGCTGGGTGTCGGCGGGTGACCGGACTCAGGGAAGCTGCTCAGTGCCGTTTGCGAGTGCCGCCGGGATGTCGGTCTTTCTTCCCGACATTTACTCGTCGAGTCCCATCCCCGACGCCGAGTGGCCGGCGGTGCTCCAGGCGGCTCGAGACATCGCGTCGGCACATGGATTCGCGGACACCGAGGTACGGGCAGATCGACCGGGAGACCATAACGTGCGACTCCACAGCGGTGACGGCAACGAAATTCGTCTCGGCACAGCGCGAGCCGCCCTCGTCAGCGGCCGAACAGGGTGCCGCTACCTGCGAGCGGATTTTGGGAATTCCGCGGAGTAGCCGGTCGGGCACACCTTGCCTCTGCTGCCATGAGCTGGCCGCGTTATGGTGCAGGTCACCAGGGTTGACCAACTCGGGTCGCCGGAGAGAAGGATTCGAACAGTGGATATTCAGGGAACCGCCGCACTGGTCACGGGAGCAGCGTCGGGCCTCGGTGCCGCCACCGCCAAGCGTCTCGTCGACGCCGGAGCCACCGTCTTCGGACTGGACCTGCAGCAGTCCATCGAGCGGGCCGGCGACACCGTCCCGGACGGCGTGACCCTCCTCGCCACCGACGTCACCAGCGGCGACGAGGTCCAGGCCGCAGTCGAGAAGATCGTCGAATCGGGACTGCCGCTGCGCATCGTGGTCAACTGTGCCGGTGTCGGCTGGGCGGGCCGCATCCTGTCGAAGAAGGGCCCCCACGACCTCGAACTGTTCCGCACCGTCATCACCGTCAACCTGCTCGGCACGTTCAACGTCATGCGACTGGCCGCCGACGCCATCTCCAAGACCGACACCGTCGACGAGTCCGGGCAGCGCGGCGTCATCATCAACACCGCGTCCGTCGCCGCGTTCGAGGGCCAGATCGGCCAGATCGCCTACTCCGCGTCCAAGGGTGGCGTGCATGGCATGACCGTCCCCGCCGCCCGCGACCTCGCCCAGTTCGGCATCCGCGTCAACACCATCGCCCCCGGCATCATCGACACCCCGATGCTCGCCGGCGTCACCGACGAGTACCGCAAGGGACTCGAGGCCGGGGTCCCGTTCCCCTCACGCCTCGGCCAGCCCGCCGAATACGCGCAGCTCGCTCAGATGATTGTCGAACACGACTACCTCAACGGTGAGACCATTCGTATGGATGGTGCGCTGCGTATGGCCCCGCGGTAGGCGGCTCCGCCGCCCGTGCGCCTTTTTGGTTGCTACAGCTACCAGAAAGGCGCACGGGGCGCGAAGCGCCCTGATGGGAGGACGGCATGGGTTTCTACACTGATCGGATCGTTCCGCGGCTCGTCGACATCAGCTGTGGAGTGAAATTCACGGAGCCGACGCGCCGACGGGTCTGCGCCGGACTGCACGGGCGCGTTGTGGAGATCGGCTTCGGTTCCGGCCTCAACGTCCCGTTCTATCCACCGGATCTCGATTCCGTGAGCGCCGTCGAACCAGCCGATCTCGGCTGGAAGCTGGCCGCGAAAAGGCTGAGCGGGTCCCCGGTAACTGTCGACCGCGCCGGTGTGGACGGTCAGTCGCTCCCGTTCCTGGACAACAGCTTCGACAGTGCATTGTCCACCTGGACGATGTGCACCATTCCCGATATCGACGCCGCACTGCGTGAGGTGCGCCGAGTGCTGAGGCCGGGCGGAACCCTGCATTTCGTCGAGCACGGCCTCGCCCCCGACGCCGGGGTCCAGAAGTGGCAGCACCGGCTGGAGCCCATCCAGAAGACCGTGGCCGGTGGTTGCCACCTCACCCGCGACATCCCTGCCCTGCTCACCGACGCCGGTTTCGACATTCGGGAACTCGACGTCTTCTACGAGAAGTCCACTCCCAAGGTGGTCGGCGCCTACTCCCTCGGGTACGCGGCCGCACCGCCCGCTAGGCTCTAACGCTGACGGTGGGGGGAGCCGGCCGAAGTGGCCGGCAGTCGAAGGGGGCCTTTGTGGGGACGTTGAAAGCTGATTTGGACCAGCTCGAAAAGCTGGGCGCAGTATTGCGCGGCCTGGCCGGGGAGGCAGGCAGTTTACGAGTCGGCCCCGCGGCAGGCCCTTTCATGTCGAGCCCGGGCGGCGTCATGAGTTCCGTCCTCGAGGCGTGCAGCATCTCGGGCGACCTCATCGAGGGATCCCTCGTTCCCGCTCTCGAGGAGCGTCTCGGCGAAACCGGTGACGTGATGATCAACGTCGCCCGGGAATACCGGGATCAGGACGACGCGTCCGCCGACCGATTCGTCGCTGCGTACACAGACGCCACGGGTGACTGGAACGCAGAAGGATGACCGTCACCCGCACACAGCTCGAATCGTGGGATCCGTCGATGCTGACCGAGGTCGGTGACGCGTGGATTGCGCTCGGCGTCAAGGTAGAGGACCTGTTCGGCCGTTACGTCGACGGCGTCACGAAGGTGAACGACTCATACTGGGAGGGCAAAACCGCAGAGGCCGCCCAGGGTCGGGCGAATGCCGACAAGAAGACCGCCCTCGCCCTCGTCGATCACCTCGAGGCGCTCGCCAACCGGGCGAAGCAGGGTTTCCACGAAGTGGATGCGCCATTGCAACGCGCCCGGATGGCGATCGTCGGCGCAGAAGCAGCCCAGTTCCGCGTATCCGACGACCTGGTCGTGACGGATCCGGTCAATTCCGAGGCGGACACCGACCGAGCGAACGACATGGCCGCTTGGCAGCGCGACCTCTCCGACGCAGCGACAGCGACAGTGAATGCCGACAGAACTGTCCGGGACGCCCTCAACACGGCGCGTGACGGCCTGCGGGCGGCCTTCACGTCCGCCGCCGCACTCGGTGCAGACCAGGGTCGCACCGATGCGGCCGACCTCGTATCCGACCCGGGCGGGTTGACCCCGGAGCAGGTCCGGAGGCTGGGCGAGGCGGGTGCCCTGACGCCCGCACAGCTCGATGCAGTGAACAGCGGAAATGCCGCTACCATCCCCGCGTCCCAGATGGAGTACCTGAACCAGGTGAGCCGGTCGCTCGACGGGAAAAGTCCGCAAGAGATCCAGCACATCATGGAGAAGCTGCCGCCCGACGCCCAACGCTCTCTCGCGAACTCGCTCCAGCTCATCTCGAACGAGAAAGTCACCGCCACCGTCACCGGCGACTCCGAGGTGCCGACCAAAGGCGGCGGAGCCCTGCTGCCGGACAAGATGCGGGAATCGCTTACCCGCGACGACCTCGTCATCCGAGACTTCAAGATGGTGGGTTCCTCGGGCGCCTCCAGCGTCGAACTCAACGGTGTCGCGGACAATCAGGCCATCGCGAAGATCGTCGAGGCCGGTGATCCGCAGTACCAGGTCGGCAGCGGCCTCGATCAGCACCTACTCGACGTAGGTCGCCAGTACCTCGACGCCCAGGTCGCGCACGAACAGAACCCCAATCACAAGTTCGAGTACTTCACCGTCGACGGCCGCGGCACCGAGAACACGGCCATCACCGAAGGTATCTTCGCGGCAGTCGCGGACGACAAGATCGCCGTCGAGAATGCGGTCACTCATCCCGACACCGGCCAAGGACTGGTTCGCGATGTGCTGCTTAACAATTGGTCTGACAATGGGCAGGCAGCCTCGACGCTCTTCGAGTTCGTGGCCCAGGATGCAGTCGTCGAAGACCCGAACAACCCGGCGGACGTCGCCACCGCCACCCGCACCGGAAGCATCATGTCGGCCGTCGCGGAAAATATGAGCACCGACTGGGACACGCTGAGGAACATTCCCGGTACCGAAGACCAATCCGTCGGGCAGGTCAACCCGGACCTGCTTCGGACCGTGTCCCACAGCATGAGCCCGTATGTCGGAGACCTCGCCGGTGCCGGGAGGCCCGAGACACCCGGATTCGATATCGGCACCTGGGCAGATCCCGCCGACAACAACCACTTCGGCGGCTCGTCGAACGTTTTCGCGGTCCTCAACACCGACCCGGAAGCAGGAACACATTTCACCCAGTCGTCGATGCAGGAAATCCTCGCCGCAGAGGGTCGGTACGCGCACGACCCCTCGGCGCCCCTCTCCGGTGGCGACCTCTCCACAGCGGGTCGAATCCACGGCCTCATGGACAGAGGACTACTCCTCTCGACCGAGGACAACTACAACGACAAAGCCGAACAGGCGCAAGCCATCTACGACCGCAAAGCAGCGGCGTACGGCGCCCTGACGAGTCTCGGAGGCCTCGGAATAGACAGACTCCCGGGCGGTGAATACATCAACACCATGATCGACGCGGGCGGCGACCCCCTGAAGGACGCCATCATCGGCAAGGCACCCGGTCCGGCACCGTCAGTCGCCCTCGAAGCCCCCGACTTCTACCGCGATTACTACAACATTCTCCAAGCGGCACCCGTTCTTCCCGAATCGTTTCGGCGGGAGTATTCGTGGGCGTTCGATGGGTCCGGGAATCTACTGCCGTGGGATGACGTGCGGTCGAAGCCCGACTTGGCCTTTAGTGTGAAAGATGGCTACCAAGATATGTTCAATCAGCTCGGAGACCCTGCCGACGGCAATGGCCAGCGCATCCGCAATGGCTACGACGACGTCGTCCGCAATGACGGTTAATCGGGGCGCGCTGACCGTGTGCGGCGCGGTGGCGACGCTGATTTTCGCATCAGGATGCGGGACGGAGGCGCGCAATGA
Organism: Rhodococcus sp. WAY2; assembly: GCF_009859915.1. NCBI lineage: Bacteria > Bacillati > Actinomycetota > Actinomycetes > Mycobacteriales > Nocardiaceae > Rhodococcus > Rhodococcus sp. WAY2. The sequence goes on along the minus strand of NZ_CP046572.1, from coordinate 395,275 downwards.
ACCGGCACCGGCACTAGGCGCGCAGGACCGAGGAGTATTGTATTCCCACGTTTGGTCAGCCGATCCGGGGATTGATCTACTTGGCCGTGGTGCCGAATTAATACGAGCCACTTACGAGGCCGGCAATTACGCGACCTTCGTGGGTCTCGAGGACTCGTATCCCGGGTTCGGTAGAGCGGTGGGTGGCGAAGCCCACCACACCGATCCTGACATCGAATACTTCATGACCTCACGCACAGTCGAAAGCGATACGCAAGCCGAGGGAACAAGTTTCGGGCACATCACCGCCTATCAGGCCACCGAAACTTCGGTTGCCGCAACGGTCTGCCATTACTACCTTTTCCCGGAAAGCGGTACGAACATTTCGCTCAACCCGCTCAAGATGGCATTCCGTATCCAACTGGAGCGAGCCGGGGCGGACGCCGGGCAAGCCGGCATCCCCGATACCGACCCCGCCCGGAAGGACCCGCGCGCACACCGAGTACCGACTTGGAATGTGTTCGGCGATTGGAAGATCACCAGGCTTCACTACCTGCGCCAGTTGAACGGGGACGTCATCCCTCAGGGCTGCACCGACTGGTGGCGGCAGCAGTTTCCGAACTTCAGCCCGAACGCGGGCGGCAACCTCGTCCCCCCACCCGGATTCGAACCTCCCACCATGCCGGTGGCCGTGCAGTATCCGGAGTGGATCGGTCCCGCGACACCGGAGTAGGCGAGCCCGCCGTCGCCTTCTCGGCGAGCAGCGGGGGTGCACCGGTTGCCTCCCAGGGCTGTCGCGGTTGCCGCGATGGTTTGGGCGTCTGCATGTGATGGAATCAGCCAGACAGGATCCGCGGTTCAGTTCGACAAGTGGCCTCGAAACAGCAGGTACGCAATCGCTTCAACGAGGTGCTGAATCGGGTCGACCAGGTCGATGATCATCGAATACTCCGAACTATGCAGGGTCGAATTTCGTGACCAGCCACGTGTCGGCGTGGCGTTCCATTTCGATGCGAACGGCCGTGCTCGTGGTGGTCGGTTGGGCGGTGTCGGCTGTTGTCGTGGACTGGTTGAGGAAAACCAAGACGTTCGCCCGGTCTTGGGAGAAGTCGGTGATCGCTTTGCCTACGACGGTCGCGGAGGTGTCGATCTTCTTCTCCTTGGCAGCGGGTATCACGACGTCGCGGGTAAGGGTGCCGTAGTAGTCGGCGAACGGGCCGGTGAGTAGGTCGTGTGCGTGATCGAGGTCTGCGTCGACGGTGTCTGGTCCGTAACTGAGAATCGCGACTGCTGCGTCGGCGGCTGCATCGACGGCAACTTGCTGCTGCGTCTGACCGATCGCCGCATCGCGCGGAGCGACGAGGAACGAAAGATATGCCCAGCCGGCGACCCCGACGAGCGCCGCGCACATACACGATGCGAGTACGGCCCGCCTACCCCGCCGAATCTTCTGTAATACTGGAAATTTCATGCCACAAACTCCACGTTCGACATTTTGTATCGGCTACTGTCGTCGGTCAGCGTGACGCGTAGGCGCCACGTTCGGGTTTCGTTCTCGGCGCCGGCGGCGTTGGTGACCGACGACGTCGCGTACACCAGTACTGTTGCCGTGCCGTCCTCGCGCGATTCGATTCCCTGGGCGAGCACGTCGCCGGTCGTGACGACCTTGGCTTCCTGCACGACCGACACGAAGGACGCCGATCTCGCCTCGAAGTCCTTCTGGAATGCACCGGTCGACTGGTCGAGGACCTTCTTGACGTCGTCTGGGGCCGAGGTGTCGCGGATCGAGATCATGGCGAGCACCCCGGAGCGGGCGGCGTCGAGAATCTCCACGTCCTCGATGCGTTGACGCTCGATGGCGCGGTGGTCGCGCAGTGACGTCACCGCTAGTCCGGCGAACACGGCGGCGACGATCGCGAAGCCGACGGTCGCGGCGATCACGCGGTCGGTGCGGCGCATCGCGTCCAGCAGGGTTCTCATACGGTGTGCCATCTCAGTTTTCTCCCGTCTCGAGGGGGGTGTTCTCGCCGAGGGGGGCGTAGCCGCCGGCGTCTCTGCATTGCTCGACGGTGGGTGCGCGTCTACCCGGGGCCTCTACGCAGGGCAGGTTGCGGGCACCGCGGACCACAGAAGGATCGTTCTGCGGGACCGCACAGTATGCGAGTGTCTGCAGCGGGATCGGTTCGGAATCGGCTGGTGAGCGCCGTTCGCCGGGTGGGAGGAAGCCCGTGGTGCACGGCGGCGGCGCGTTGACACCCAAATTGAAATCGAGGTTGGCCATTCCCGGTTCGGATCCGGCCACCACGCTTTGAATCGCCGCGGCGATCGCGGGATAGATGACGAGGACCTGTTCGACGCTCATGTTGTAGATCCGCAGGACGTCGGCAACGGAATTGAGGTTGCCGAGTGCGCGGGGAAGCGTCGACCCGATGTCCGCGAACAGGGCGGCACCTTCCTCCCCTGCGGGACCACCGTGGTCGATCAAGCTCCGCACAGATCCGTCCTTCTCGGCGACCGATCGAGTGATGGAGCTCAGATAACCCGACCACGCGTGAATGGAATCCGCTGTCGCGGTCTGGGTGGCGAGCAGCGGACCCGCCCCGTCGATCAGTGACCGCGTCGGGCCGAGGTTGCGTACCCCGTCGTCGAGGAAGGCGTTGGTGCCGTCGAGTATCCGCTGGAGATCGGTGCCGGAGTTGCGGAACGCGGCACCGCTCTCGTCGATCAGCGTGCGCAGATCCTCGCGCGGCACATCGGTGAGGGCGACGTCGAGTGTGTCGATCAACTCTGATGTGGGGGTCGGCAATCGACCGCCGATGATCGTATCTCCGTCCTCGAGGTAGGGGCCGGAATCGTTTTGCGGCAGCAGTTCTATGTACTGCTCGCCGATGGCCGACCGGCTGTGCACCTCGGCGACGATGTCCGTCTCGGGGATGTCGACGGCGCCGTCGAGGAACATGGTGGCGACGACCGAGTCGCCGTCGACGCGCAGGTTGTCGACGACACCGACGTGTATGCCGCGATAGGTGACATTCGATTTCGCGTAAAGCCCTCCACCGGAGGGCAATACGAGTTCGACGGTGTGGCGACCGACTCCGAGCATCGTCGGCACCTGTAGGTACTTCATTGCGATCCATGCGAGAGCAAGGACGGTGATCACCGCAAAGGCAATCAGCTGGCACCTGACGAGTCGCGATAACAGCATCAGTTGCCCCCTTGGTCGGCCGGACGGGTGTTTCCCAGGTCGAGCGGCGTGATCAGTGGGTTGCCGTCGATCGGCGGGAGGGGCGGAAGCTGGCCGATGATGCCGCCGAGCGAGGCGAGCTGTCCGGCTGCCGGTGTCCCGGTCAGCCATCCTCGGTCGAGCCGAGCAGTGGTCAGATCCAGATTCAGGAACAGATTCGCGAAATCGCCCTGCACCGCGTTGCGGTAGGTGTTCATCGGGAACGGCAGGGTCGCGAGCAGAGACAGTGAGGAGGTCAACGCGGGGCCGGAGTCGGCCAGCCCGCGCAGTGCGGGTTCCAGTGCGCGCAGGTCGGCGTCGAGGTCTTGTCGGCTCGTGGTGACGAGTTCGTCGGCGGACCGGGAGAACCGGCCGATGGCGTCGACCGCACCGAGGAGGTTCTCGCGTTGGTCGTTCAGGGTCACCAATGCTGGATCCAGCGTCTGGAGGGCGTGATCGAGTGTGTCGCGGTCGTTCGCGACGATGGCCGAGAAGCGGTCGAGTCCGTCGAGGGCGGCCACGATCTCGTCGCGCTGTCGGTTGAGTCGGTCGGTGACCTCCCGCAGATTGGCGAGCAGGCTCCGTACCGTGTCCTCACGACCGGACAGGGCCTGACCGACTTCGCGATTGATCTCGGCGAGTTTGCCGACACCGCCACCGGTCAGGAGGTACGACACCGTCGACAGTGTCTGCTCGGTGGTCGGATACGCGTCGGCGCGGTCGAGTGGGATCCGGTCACCGTCGTTGAGCAGTGGTGTCGCTGAGGCCGAGTCGGGTGTGAGAAGTTCGACGTGTGCCGAGCCGAGCAGACTTGTCGCCCCGATCTTGGCTGTGGTGCCGTCCGGCAATTCGACATCGGGCCCGAGTGAGACCGTGACGAGGGCGTGGTCGTCCTCGACTTCGATCGAGCGGACCGTCCCGACCGTCACATCACTGACGCGAACCCGCGCGTTTTCGGTGAGGGTGGAGACGTCGGGCATTTCGAGGGCGAGCGACCAGGAACCATCGCCGGTGCCGACGGATCCGGGTAGGGGCAATTGATTGATGCCCGTCCACCCGCACCCCGTGAGGATCGATGCGGCGCCGAGGACACTTACCAGGCGTGCACATGCGTTCATCGTGCGCCTCCCGGCAGCGGGAGTGGGGGCAGCATGAGTCCGGGCAGACCGGGTTCGCTGTAGTCGATCTGGTCGGGCAGCGCGCCGACGGAGTTCCCGACGACCGCGCCGATCGGGGCATAGTTGAACGCGATCGTCTTCAGCAGCGGTCCGAGGTACTGGATGCAGAGGTTCGTTGCTTCCTCGGCGCCCTGTTCACCGGCGGCGGCGATGGCCGAGCAGATGAACTGGGTCGGGTTGGCGAAGTTCGTCAGCGCGGGCGCCCCGGTCAGCGAGTTCTGTGCGGGCTGGTAGATGTTCTCGAGGTTCGCTAGCACCGTCGGGGACACGTGGAGAATCTGTTCGAGGTCGCGGCGGCGGTCGGTGAGGACCTGCGTGGCGGCGCCGAGTTTGTCGACCGCGTGGCTCACCCCTGCTCTGTTCTCGCCCAGGAAAGTCTGTACGTCGGTGACCGCGGCGTCGAGATCGGCGAGTGCGTCACCGAGCGGTGTCTCGCTCGTCGCGACCAGCTCCGAGACGGACGCAAGATGGTTCTCGAACGCCACGATCTGGGCATGGCTTTGCGAAAGCGCGTCGACCAGTACCGATAGGTTGCGTACGGCAGCAAAGACATCGGTCCGCCCGTCGGAGAGCGTGGTGGTCGCCTGAGCCAGGTTCGCCAGAGTGTCGTTGAACGTGGCACCGTTTCCGCGCAGATTGCCCGCTGCGTCGGAGACGAATTCCCCGAGGGTTCCGGGCTCGCCGGGTTGCGGACCCAATGTCGTGCTCAGCCGGGTCAGCTGCTCTTTGATCTTGTCCCATTCGACAGGCACGGCTGTCCGTTCCTCGGGGATCGTTCCTCCGTCGGGTAGCTCGGGCCCCTCGACGTAGGCCGGGGTCAGCTGCACGAATCGGGCGGTGACGAGTGTCGGCGACACGACGACGGCGTGCGCGTCGGCGGGCAGTTTCCAGCGTCGATCGACGGTGAGGTGTACGGCGACGCGGGTCCCCTCAGGTTCGATGCGATCCACCGTGCCGACCGTCACGCCGAGGATCCGCACGTCGTCGCCCGGGTACAGGCCGACGGCCGCGGGAAAATGCGCCACGATCGCCCGGTCGGTGAGTCGCGGAACGATCACGTAGCTCAGGACTGCGAGCGCTACGAGGACGCCCGAAATAGCGATGGCCACCAATGTCTTTCGACGAAATCTCATCGCGGAACCTCCGATCGAAGCGCTCGGCCGTCACCGAGCGCCGCGTCGATGAACGGCTGAATGAACTGGCCGGGAATCAAGTTGCCGACGTAGGCGTCGAAGAACGGTCCGCTGCCGACGGCTTCGCCGAGCGTCCCGACGTACTTGACGAGGCCGGGCAGCGCCGCGTCGATCGACGTCTTGTTCCGTTCGAGCAGTTCGAGCGCACTGTTCAGCCGCGCCAGCGTCGGGGCAAGCTGGTCACGGTTGTCGGCGACGAGCCCGCTCACCTGATGCGAGACCGCCGACAAGGAGTGTGACAGCTTCCCGATCGCGAATCGCCGCGCATCGAGTTCGGTTAGGACACGGTTGCCGTCGACGACCAGGGTGTTGATCTGCCGGCTGCGTTCGGCCAGCACACCGGTGACCTTCGAACCGTCGGCGAACAACTGCCCGAGGACCTCGTCGCGGGATCCGAGGCTGTCCGACAGTCGCGCGACCCCCTCGAGTGCGTCCTTCAGCTCCGGCGAGGTCTTCTCGAGCACCCCCGACGAGGTGCGGAGCGCGTCCGAGAGTTGCCCGGTGTCGATGCCCGCGACGTTGTCGGTGAGCCGGCCGAGTTCGGTGGGCAGGTCGTACGGCGACCGGGTACGTTCGAGCGGAATGACGGTGTCGTAGTCGAATCGGTGGTCGTCGGCGCTGGGAATCAGAACGGCAGCCTTACGCCCGAGTACGGTCCGTGTCTTGGTCTGCGCACTCGGGGTGGCACCGAGTGGGAGATCGCCCTCGACGCTCATCGTCACTTCGACGTCGGTGCCGCGCAGCACGATGTCGCGCACCGACCCCACGTTCACACCCGCGAATTCGACGCGGTCCCCCGCTTTCAGGCCGCCGGCGTCGGCAAAGATCGCTCGAATCTCCCGGTCGGAGTTCAGCATTGGTAACCGGTCGTAATTCGAGACAGTGGCGACGACCATCAGTATCAGGATTGCGCCGACAACGCCTGTGCGGGCCGTGTTTCGGTTCTCATAGCGTCTCATTGCGGTGTCACACACCTGCCGTGTTTCTGTTGCACGAGTTTCGTGACGATCGGTGCACCACCGGGGCCGTCGACCTTCACCGTGACCGCGCAGAGGTAAAAGTTGAAGAAGCTGCCGTACGCGCCCAGTCGGGTCAGTCGCTGATATGCCTCGGGCAGCGCGCTCAGCACGGCCTCGACTTGGGCGCTGCCGTCGTCGAGGAGCGTGGCCGCGCGGTTCGTCTGTGCGATGTCTGCGGCAATGGCCGGCCGATCGGCGACGAGAAGGTCCGTCAGCGTCGCCGACGCGGAATCGACGTGCACGAGGGCGTCCGCGATCGGCGTGTTCCGCTCGGCCACTGCCGCGACCAGCTGCTGCAGGTGGTCGATCACCCGCGTGAAAGCGTCACTGTCGTCGCCGATTGTGCCCAGCACCGTACCCAGGTTGGTGATGACGGACCCGATGAGCGCGTCGCGGTCGGCGAGTGTGCTGGTGAGGACGGCGATCTCGTGCAGGATTGAGGTGATCGTTCCGCCCTGCCCTTGCAGGACACGGATCAATTCACCGGTCAAGCGATCGATCTGATCGGGTTCGAGGGACCGCGTCAGCGGGGCCAGCCCTCCGAGAAGCGAATCGATATCGAGGGCCGCCTCGGTCTGTGTGAGGGGAAAGGTGCCGCCCACGGGCATCACCTCGTCGAGGCGGTCGCCGTTGGCCAGCTCGAGGTAGCGATCCCCGAGCAAATTCGCGTAGCGCACCTGTAGCCGTGCGTCACTGGTGACGGCAACACCGCGGGCGACGTCGAACTCGACAGCCACGTTCCTGCCGTGCAATTCGACCGCGTGCACCCGGCCGACGTCGACACCGGCGAGACGCACGAAATCACCCTCGGCGAGGCCGGACACCTCGGCGAACTCGGCGTGGTACTCGGTTCTGTGGTCGAGGCGGATCTGGCCCAGTACCAATACCAAAAGCGCGAGCACCATCAGCATCACGAGCGCGAAACTGCCGAATTTCAGAGCGTTCCTCATCGCACTCCCCCGGGGACGCCGTAGAGCATGAAGTCCAGGACATTGAGGCCGGCCGGCCGGCCGTTGGGTAGGTAGGGATTGACGCCTGTGTCGGTTGCGAGGTACTTCGCCGGTCCGTCGGTGATATCCAGGTCGGGCAGTGCACCGCACCGCGGACCGCCGCTCGCGGCGACTTTCGGCAGATCCTGCGGGTAGCGGTACGGCATCTCGCCTGGCAGCAGGGTGGCACTGATGCTGACCCCCGGCACGGCGCCGCCGACCACGGATTCGATGTCCGCGCGCGCCTGGTCGAGGCCCTGAAAGAAGCACGGCAGTCCGGTTGAGTATTCGTCGAGCAGTTCGACGGTCGGACGAACCGACCGCAACAGCGTTTCGGTGGCCTCTCTGTTCGCGTCGAGCGTGTCGCCGCCGGTTCGTCCGAATCCGATGGCCGCCAGAAGAAACCGATCCAGCCCGGCGGCATTCTGGATGACCGTGGATCCGGTCGTCGTCAACGACCGCAGCGTTTCGACGATCCCCGGTGCTGCGTCGGCATAGAGGTTCGTCACCTCTGCTGTGGCATCCAGGTCGGCCTGCAGTGCGTCCAGACTCGGCCGCAATTCGGTGAGGAAGGTGTTGGCCTGGTCGATCGTGTGACCGACCTGCTTGCCGCGGCCGCGCAGCGCATCGGAGATCGCGGTCAGGGTGGCGTTCAGGTTTTCCGGTGCGACTGCGTGCAGGACGGTGGTCAGGCGCTCGAACAGCGTGTTGACTTCTGTGGTGACTCCTCGGTTGTCGATGGTGTCGCCGTTCGCAAGCGGCTGCGAGGCAGGGTCTTTCGGTAGCGTGAGCGAGACGAACTTCGCGCCGAACACGGTGGTGCTGGCGATCGTCGCGCCGATGTTCGCCGGAATCGACCGTGCTCGCTCCGGTGAGAGGTCGAGCTCGATCGACGCGAATCCCGATTCTTCCCGGACCGTCCCCACCCGGCCCACCTGCACATCGAGCAGCTTCACCCGGGCGCCTGGTTCGAGGTTGAGCCCCGACCGCGGCGCCAGCAAAATCACCTGCACACTGTCGACGAATTCACCCCGGAACTGCGCGGCGACGAGTGCGGCGACCAGTCCGAGACAACTGACGAAGGCGATTCCTGCCGTGGTGACATGAGGGACCCGCGGCCCTCTGCGCGATCGCCCGATCATCCGGCGAAGTTGAAGCTGTCGGACGTGCCGTACACGGCGAGGGACACAGCCAGTGTCACGAACACCACCGCCGCGAGCGATGCACGGACCGCCCGGCCGACCGCCTCACCCACTCCCGCCGGACCGCCGGCGGCGGTGTACCCGAAGTAGGTGTGAATAAGCATCACCACCAGTCCCATCAGGATGACCTGCAGGAACGACCACAGCAGGTCGGTGGGGACCAGGAAGGTGGAGAAATAGTGGTCGTAGACACCGCCCGACTGCCCGTACACGACGACAGTCGCCGTCCGGCTCGCCAAAAACGAGGCGATGACCGCAACTGCGTACACGGGGACGATCGCGATCATGCCGGCGATGATCCGTGAGGACGCCAGGTAGGGGATCGATCGCACACCCATCACCTCGAGCGCGTCGACCTCGTCCGAAATGCGCATTGCACCGATTTGGGCTGTCGCTCCGGCGCCGATCGTGGCGGCGAGGCCAACGCCCGCGATCACCGGAGCGGCGATCCGGACGTTGACGTATGCGGCCAGGAACCCGGTCAGCGCTTCCACCCCGATGTCACCGAGTGTCGTATAGCCTTGCAGCGCTACGACAGCCCCTGCCGACATAGTCAAGAATCCGACGATGGCGACAGTGCCGCCGATCACGGCCAGGGCGCCGGAACCGAGTGCGACCTCGGCGAGCAGCCGCAGCGTTTCCCGGCGGTGACGGGCGAGCGCGATGGGGATTTCGATGATCGCTGTCCGGTAGAAGATCGCTTGCCTGCCGATCTCGTCGACGGCACGCTTGGTGGACTGTGCACGAAGAACTGCGATCCGTGCCGGTCGCGAGGTGAAGCGGGGTAACGCCTGTGCCATTCAGCTACCTGCTGTCATCTTGATACCGATCGCCGTCAGGGCGATATTGACGAAGAACAACGCCATGAAGGCGTAGACGACCGTCTCGTTCACTGCTTGGCCGACCCCCTTGGGTCCGCCCTTCACGGTCAGACCGCGATAGCACGCGACGAGCCCGGCGATGAGGCCGAACGCCCCTGCCTTTATCTCGGAGATCACCAGCTCCGGCACCCCGGTCAGCAGCGGGATCCCGTCGACGAACGCACCGGGAGTGACGTTCTGGAAGTACACCGAGAAGAAGAATCCTCCCGCAATTCCGATCGCACACACCAGGGCATTGAGCAGCACAGCGACCACTGTCGAGGCCAGCACTCGCGGCGCCACCAACCGCACGATGGGGTCGATGCCGAGGACCTCGAGGGCGTCGATCTCCTCACGGATGGTCCGCGATCCGAGATCGGCGCAGATCGCGGTCGCACCTGCGCCGGCAACGACGAGAACCGTCACGACCGGGCCGACTTGGGTCACCGCGCCGAGTGTGGCCCCGGCGCCCGCGACATCGGATGCACCGAATTCCGCGGCGAGGATGTTGAACGTGAAGCTGATCAGCGCCGTGAATGGCAGTGCGACAAGCAATGTCGGCACCAGCGACACCCGCACGATGAACCAGCACTGGTCGAGAAACTCCCGGTGCTGAAACGGCCACGTTGCGATGCCACGGAACGTATCGATCGACAGATGGAAGAACACGCCCAGAGAACGCACGGGTTCTCGCACTGTGGCTCGCAAAGTGTTCCTCCAACTGTCGAATCGATCATGGGTGCCGTGCTGCGGGCACGGCCCTGCAGCAGCTGGTGGATCCGCTGAGGACGACGATCAGGCGTCGACCGTCCGATAGACCGTGCGCAGGTACGCTTCGCTGCGCGGTGAACCGATGAGACCGGGCCCCATCTTGTTCATCGCGTAGGTGACGGTCATCCGGCGGTCGAGGTCCATGACGACCATTGATCCACCCCAGCCGCCCCAGAAGCAGATTTGCTCGTCCGGGATGTACGGGACGGTGACCGTGTGGGGCAGGCCGTAACCGATGCCGAAGCGCAACGGAGATCCGAGAACGACGTCGACGCCGTTGGACTGCTCTTCGAAGATCAGATCGATCGTATCCGGCGTCAACAACGTGACGCCGTCGACTGTCCCCCCGCGGGAAATGGCGGACATGATCCGGGCGAGCGAGCGGGCGTTGCCGTGGCCGTTGTAGGCCCCGAGATCGGCACGCCGCCACGCCGCGGTGTTCGCGGCGGCCGCATCCAGCGGAGGGGTGCCGAGGGACTTGCGCGTCAGGTTGTCCTCAGGCAATACGGTGAGGTCGACGGGAAGTGGCGGCGGCGGAACGACATCGGCGATCCGCGGCCAATCCGATTCGCGGGCACCGATCTGGAAATCGGCTCCCAGCGGTGCGGCGATCTCATCGGCAACGAACTGGGCGAGGGACTTCCCGGAGACCCGGCGGACCACCTCGCCGAGCAACTGGCCGTAGTTCTGTGCGTGGTATCCGGATGCGGTGCCCGGCTCCCACCAGGGAGCCTGGGCAGCCAGATGCGAACTCGCCAGCTCCCAGTCATAGAGGTCGTCGAGGCCGAACGGCGGCTCCCAGCCGGCTACACCGGAGGTGTGTGAAAGCAGATGGCGGAGCTCGATCCGGTCTTTCCCGTTGGCGGCGAACTCGGGCCAGTACTGCGCGACCGGTGCGCGGACATCGAGCAGGCCCCGGTCGACCAGCATCAGCACCGCCAGACTCGTGACCGACTTCGTCGACGACCACACGTTCGTGATGGTGTCCGCGTTCCACGGCCGGGTTCGTCCGCTGTCGCAGAACCCGCCCCAAAGGTCGACCGCAATCTCGCCGTCGACGTCGACCACTATCGACGCGCCCAGCTCCTCTTCCGAGGAGATGTTCTTCTCGAATTCGGCTCGTAGGTCGCGGAATTCGGGGTTACAGTGCCCGGAGACGGTCATGACGGGAGTCCTTTCGGTACGTAGGTGGCATCGCCGAGCAGCGCTGCGACCGCTATGGCGGCCTTCGCGGCGTCGGGGCTTTCCCCGGTGATGATGTCGGCGTAGACGAATGCTTCGGAGATGCGTGCGATGAGGTATGCGAGGTCGTGCGCAGACATCGGATGGACGAGGTTCCCGCGGTCCATCTCCTGTTGCACCAAACGTTCTGTGGCGGCGACAATTTCCTGTTGGACCGGGCTTGCTTTCGTCGTGAGCAGGCGCAGTGCGTGTTCGGGTTCGCGGCGGAGGAAGGCCCGGAAGTAGGGCGCGTCGATGAGCGCCTGGTCGAACATGGCCGCCGCGTCGGCGATCCGGGCGGCACCGCTGCGGGTGGTCGCCGCCATCGCGGCGCGGTAGGTCGGTTCGGCGAGTGACCACAGCACCGTTGCGAGCAGCTGGTCGCGATTGCCGACCCAACGGAACAGCGTTGACGGGTTGACCCCGAGTTCAGCCGCAAGTTTCTGCATGTCCAGCCGGTCGCCCGCGAGGAATTTGCGGCGCGCGGCGTCGACGGCCTGTTCGTATCCGGCGCTGCTGTGACGGGGAACACTCATGCCTGCAATATAATCATGAATCGTGCAATGAATCAAGCATTCATTGCATCTATCTAAGAAATCTGTCCTCGGGTCCTCTCCGCGGTGCCGTTATCGTGGTGCCGATGACACACGACACCGCCCTGCCACTTCCCACCACCGCCGACTTTCCTGTCCTGTGGCCGGTTCCGACCCGGTGGGAGGACAACGACCACTACGGCCACGTCAACAACGTGACGTACTACTCGTACTTCGATACCGCGGTCAACGGGTGGTTGATGGCGACGACGGGCCTCGACATCCGGACGCTGCCGGCGATCGGCGTCGTCGCGGAGACACGCTGCACCTACGTCCGCGAGCTCACGTTCCCCGACCTGCTACAGGTGGGCGTGAAGATCGAGAAGCTCGGCAATCGCAGCATCGTGTACTCGTTGGCCATCTTCCGGGTGTCGGGTGCGGAGTCGACCCTCGCGGCGGTGGGCCGGTTCGTCCACGTGTACGTAGACGCGCAGACCCGCACGCCCGTCACCATCCCACCCGAGATCCATGCTGCGGCAGCACAGTTGGTCATGACGCCCGCCTGACCTCACGCGCGGATCACCGGCCGGCGCACCTACGTCCACAGCGGTGGCGGTCGCGCTCGCGGGGGCCGTCAATCCCGATCGAAGATGACGATCTGTCGAACCGCTTCGCCGTCGGCCAAGCGATCCATGGCCGAATTGATGTCGGACAGTCGAATCCGCGATGTGATGAGCCGCTCGACGGGGAGCACGCCCTCGCGCCACATCTGCGCGTAGAGGGGGATATCACGCTCGGGCACAGCCGAACCGAGATAGCTTCCGGTGATCGTGCGCGCTCCGGAGACCAGATCCAACGGTGCGATGGCGGCGCGTGTCTCGGGTCCTGGCAGTCCGACCGTGACAGTGGTCCCGCCGGGTGCGGTGGCCGCCACCGCGGTTTCGAAGGCGCGGGCGTTGCCTGCCGCCTCGACCACGAGCGGGGCGGTGATATTGAATTCGGCCGCCTGTTGCGGTGAGTACGCGGTGGCCCCGGCCGCGCGCGCATGGTCGAGCTTGTCGGGTAGTGCATCGACACCGATCACCTCGCCGTTGCCCAGCGCGAGCGCAGTGAGCAGGGCGGCCATTCCCACCCCGCCCAAACCCACGATCATCACCGCGTCGCCCGGCCGCGGGCGGCCGGCGTTGATCACCGCGCCGCCGCCGGTCAGTACCGCGCAACCCAGTACCGCAGCAACGTCGGCCGGTACGTCGTCGTCGAGAGGAACGACCGAGCGTCGGTCGACCACCGCGTGCGTCGCGAATCCGGATACCCCGAGGTGATGATTGACGACCGTCCCGCCGCGACGCAGCCGTGTCCCGCCGCCGAGCAGGGCGGCTTCGTTGTTCGCTGCACTGCCCGCGGAACAGGGCAGGCGCCCATTGGTGTCGCACGAAGTACAGGATCCGCATCGCGGGAGAAAGGTCATGACCACCCGCTGTCCGATCGCGACGTCGTCGACGGCCGGGCCGAGGCGCTGTATGCGTCCGGCGGCTTCGTGTCCGAGCAGCAGAGGCACGGGCCGGCGGCGGTTGCCGCCGACGACAGACAGGTCAGAATGGCAGATGCCGGCTGCTTCGATACGAACGAGGACTTCGCCCGGCCCGGGCGGGTCGAGGTCGAGCTCCTCGATGACAAGCGGTCGAGACTCTGCGTACGGTCGAGGCAAGCCGCTGTGCTCGAGTACCGCGCCCTTGATCTTCATGCCGATGTTCCGTCCGGACGGTGCGCGCGCTGCATCAGATGCTGTCCAGCGCAGGGGTTCCGGTCGGCGGCTGCACGCGGCGTCGGGGGCGCAGCCGCTGTAGCACCGCCAGGTACGAGCTGGGAAACAACCGGACTACGAGATCGGCCGTGACCGCGGAGGGTGCGATCAGTACACGGGGTTTACGACGGGTGATGCCGTCGAGGATCTGCTCGGCAGCCTTGTCGGCCGGGTACGTGAGAAGTTTGGCGAAGTTCGTCTTGGCCGCTCGTGCCTGTCCTTCGGTGGCCGATCCGGCGACACGGGCGGTTTCGGCGATTCTGGTGCGGATACCACCGGGGTGGACGGTGGTGACGCCGGCCCCCTCTTCGGCAAGTTCGTGGCGGAGCGCTTCGCTGAACCCGCGGAGAGCGAACTTGCTGGCGGCGTAGGCGCTTTGACCGGCTGGTGCGATGAGCCCGAACAGGCTCGAGACGTTGACGATGTGGCTGCCCGGCGAGGCGAGCAGGGTCGGGAGCAGCAGCCGGGTCAAGGTGACCGGGGCGCGGAAGTTGATGTCTTGGACCCACTGGAACTCCTCGGCCGTGAGGTCCTGGAACTCACCTCCGAGGCCCACACCGGCGTTGTTGATCAACAGGCTGATCCGGCGATGTCGGGTCAGGATCGCCGCGGTCGCCGCCGCAATAGCATCGAGGTCGGCGAGATCGACGACGTGCGTGTCGACCTCGCGGTCCGGGTGAGCCTTCCGTATGACCTGGGCGACGACAGCAAGTCGGTCGGCGTCCCGGTCGAGCAGAATCAGATTGCTGCCGCGTTCGGCCAGCCCGTATGCCATCTGTTCACCCATGCCACTCGCGGCTCCGGTGAGCAGTGCGGTGGCCCCCGTGAACTTGTAAGGGGGAAGTGACATCGGTTCTCCTTCGACGGTGCTGATGGTGCGCTGGCCTCCCAGTGTGTTGCCGAGCACCCATCCGTACTTGATCGAAGACGACAACTATTTAGCCCGGCGCGACAGTGTCACAACCCGAAAGCACGGCACGCCAGAACACCGCGTTCAGCGTGTCAGGGCGCCGCGGCGGACCTCGCGCGGTGTGGCGTTCCACCAGCGCCGGCAGCAACGGGTCAGCGTCGATTGCTCGGTCAATCCGACCAGGGCGGCGATCTGGCTCATCGGCATGTCCGTGGTGGTGAGGTAGCGCCGTGTCTGCTTGCGGCGGACCTCGTCGAGAATGGCGGCAAACGACGTTCCCTCTGCGGCGAGGCGGCGTTGCAACGTGCGGGGATGCATGGCGAGAAGCCTCGCGACGACACCGATCTCCGGAGGTGTGGTGCCCAGCGATTGCAGTACCGCCGCCTGCACTTGCGTCGCGGTGCCGGGCGCGGGGTGCGAAGGAGCCTGCCTGGCAAGGAAGGTCAACGCCAGCCGCATCAAAGCCTCGTCCGCCCCGAGGAGCGGATGGGTCGTGATGCTGCGCGGCACCCGCAACAGCGCGGCCGGACGCGCGATACGCACGGGTGCGCCGAAAAACTTCTCGTAGCGGTCGATCGGGGCGGCAGGGCGATACGGCAGATCCACCGAGCGAAGGCCGTACCTCCCACCCATCAGAGACTCGATGGTCCGGTGGACGAATCCGAGCCCGAGGTCGACGCCTTGAACCGAGACAGGCAATCCGTCCGGCGAGACCTCGTAACGCAACGCGAGGACCCCGCGCGCCCCGTTCGGGTCGGCCTCCATCGCGATGCTCATCCCCCGGGCATGCAAGAACAGGTACCGGGACGTGCATTCGATGGCATCGGCGACGGTCGGCGCATTGCGGATCGCCAAAGCCAGCGGACCCAGCATTCCCAGGTCCTGGCGGGCGGCTACCCGCAAACCCAGATCCGGGCAGTCGAGTACGCGGGCAGCGGATTCGAGGATCCGGACGACCGCAAGATCGGCGACAAGCATGTCGTCGCTGTCGAGGGCGACCGGTGGCAATCCCGCCAGCCGGGCAAGCTCGTCCGCATCACCGCCAAGTTCGGCCACCGTGGCGCGGAACCCCCGTAGCGCCGCGGAGCGGATCGTCGACATGTCGCCCAGTATCAAATTTCTGTCGTCTCAAATCAAGATTGCGGGAGCGGCGCTGCGAATACTGGGAGCCATGACAGACGCCCCTCGCCCCACCCCTTCCGACCATGTCGATGTGGTGATCGTCGGTGCCGGCTTGTCCGGTGTCGGTGCCGCGTACCGGTTGCAGACCGAGTGCCCGACCAAGTCCTATGCCGTTCTCGAGGCCCGCACCGCCATGGGTGGCACGTGGGATTTGTTCCGCTATCCCGGTATTCGCTCGGATTCGGACATGTTCACCCTCGGTTATCCGTTTCGGCCGTGGCGCGACGCCAAGTCGATCGCCGATGGATCGTCGATCCTGCGCTACATCCGGGACACCGCCACCGAGTTCGGTATCGACCGCCACATCCGCTACAGCACCAAGGTCGTGGTCGCGGACTACTCCACGGACACCGCCTTGTGGACGTTGACCGTCGAGAAGCGTGCCCACGACGGGGCCACCACGCGCACCACACTGACCTGCAACTTCCTGTACTCCTGTGCCGGCTACTACGACTACGAGAATGGCCATGCTCCGTGGTTTCCGGGCAGTGACAGCTTCACCGGCACCGTGGTCCACCCCCAATTCTGGCCGAAGGATCTCAACTACACCGGCAAGAAGGTGGTCGTGATCGGCAGCGGGGCGACCGCCGTGACCCTGGTGCCGTCCATGGCCACCGATGCCGCCCATGTGACGATGCTGCAACGCTCACCGACGTGGATCAGCGCGGTTCCCAGTCGCGACAAGACCGCCGACCGGTTGCGAGCCGTCCTGCCCGCCGCCACGGCTCATCGCCTCATCCGCAGCAAGAACATCCTCCTGGGCACAGCGTTCTACCAATTCTGCCGTCGCCGCCCGAAAGCAGCACGCGCACTGCTCACCAAGACGAGCACCCGTATCCTCGGCGACCCGCAGCTCGTCGCGGAACACTTCACTCCCAGTTACAACCCGTGGGATCAGCGGCTGTGCGCTGTCCCCAGTGCCGATCTGTTCAAGGCGATCACTTCGGGTGCCGCCGAGGTCGTCACCGATCGCATCGATACCTTCGTCCCCGAAGGCATTCGGCTCCGCTCCGGCAGGGTCCTCGACGCCGATATCGTGATCACCGCAACCGGACTGCGGCTCAAGGCCTTCGGAGGGGTGAAGCTGCACATCGACGGCCGGCCTGTCGACCTTCCATCCCAATTCGTCTGGCAGGGTGCCATGATCACCGCTGTGCCGAACTTCGCCCTGTGCATCGGCTACACCAACGCCTCCTGGACGCTGCGCGGAGACCTCACCTCCCGATTGGTTTGCAAGATCCTCAACCACATGGACCGGCACCAGCTCGCCGCCGTGGCCCCCAAGGCGGATCCCGGCCTGCGCGAACGTCCCCTGCTCGAGCTGGCCGCCGGCTACGTACAGCGCTCCATCGGCGACTTCCCCCGGCAAGGTGACCGCAGGCCATGGAAGGTCCGGCAGAACTACCTCCTGGACTGGCTGACCACGATGCGTACCGACCTCACCGCGACACTCGAGACGACGCCCCGCACCGCAACCCGTCAGACGCACACTCAAACCGACCTCGTCAGCGCCCGTAGTCGACACAGTCACTGACCCATCCCGCCGACAGCACACACTGTCCCTCGTGCGACCGGCCACCAGCAGAAGTCGGTCACGCGCAACCCCGAAGGAGTTATTCCGTGAGTTTCGCAAGTCCCTTTCCCGACGTCGAGATTCCTGATCTGAGCGTCTACGACCTCCTGTTCGGCTCGATCTCCGATGAGGACCTCGATCGCGTCGCACTTGTCGATCCGACATCGGGAACCGAGACGAATTACCGGCAGCTGATCGGCCAGATCGATGCCGCAGCCGGGTCACTCGCCGCCCGCGGCGTCGGCGTCGGCGACGTCGTCGGCGTCCTGCTGCCGAACATTCCTGCGTTCGCCACCGTTTTCCACGGCATCCTGCGTGCCGGCGGAACCGCGACGACCATCAACGCACTGTTCACCGCACCAGAGATCGCCAAGCAGCTCACCGATTCCAAGGCGAAGATGTTGGTGACGATCTCAGCGATGCTCGAGCAGGCCCACACCGCGGCGAAGCAGGTCGGCATCACCGACGACAAGCTGATCGTTCTGGACTGGACGGGAGAAGCCGACACCGGCCACCCCAACGCCATCGACCTCCTCCGGCCACAGCTTCCCGCTCCGCAGGTCACGTTCGATCCGGCCACCCATATCGCCGCCCTGCCGTACAGCTCCGGCACCACAGGCAATCCGAAAGGCGTTGCCCTGAGCCATCGAAACCTGGTTGCCAACCTCGCCCAGATTCGGCCTCTGCAAGGCCAGCACCCCGACGACGTCGTGATCGCAGTGCTGCCGTTCTTCCATATCTACGGGATGACAGTGCTGCTGAACGGCGCACTGTACAACCGCACACGCTTGGTAATCATGCCCAGGTTCGACCTCGTCGAGTTCCTGGAGAACATCCAGAATCACAAGGTCACCGGCGCCTACATCGCGCCGCCGGTCGCGGTCGCGCTGGCCAAGGACCCCATCGTCGACAACTACGACCTCTCCTCGTTGAGGACTATCGTGTCAGGCGCGGCACCGCTCGACGACACATTGGGTACCGCAGTCGCCGAGCGACTCGACGTACAGATGCTGCAGGGCTACGGGATGAGTGAACTCTCCCCGGTCAGTCATATGATGCCGACCGACGCGTCCGCTTTCGGACAGGACCAGCCCCCGCTGGCCTCGTCGGGGTGGCCGGTTCCCAACACCGAAAACAAGATCGTCGACCCCACCACCTGTGCTGAGATCACGATCCCGGAGGAAGGACTCTCGGAGCCCGGCGAGCTGTGGGTCAAGGGTCCGAATGTGATGCTCGGCTACCTCGGCAACGACCAGGCCACCACCGAGACCATCGATGTGGAGGGATACCTTCACACCGGCGACCTCGCACAGGTCGACGCTGCCGGATGCGTCTATATCGTCGATCGACTCAAGGAGCTCATCAAGTACAAGGGCTATCAGGTACCGCCCGCCGAACTCGAGGCACTGCTGCTCAGCCATCCCCGAATCGCCGATACCGCAGTCGTCGGCGTGATCGAAGAGGACACCGGGGAGGAAATCCCCAAGGCGTTCATCGTCACCCGGCCCGGCACCGAACTCACCGCCGGCGAGGTGATCGACTTCGTCGCCGCACAGGTGGCACCCCACAAGAAAGTGCGGGCCGTCGAATTCATCGATCGGATTCCGAAGTCCGCTGCGGGCAAGATACTTCGTAAAGACCTGCGATCACTCGCACACTGATCCGGTACGGCGGGTATACAGGACACGTTCCTCGAGCAGTGTCAGGAGCGACTGCGGCACTCTGCGCGTCACTCGCTCACAGTCGGCGGCGTCGCCGGTCGTCGATGTAGAACAGCACGAGTGCTCCGCACAGGAGGGCAGCGGGGATCCAGGCGGCGGCTCCGCCGAAGTAGCGGGTGGCGAACGCCCCGAGGACGGCTCCACCGGCGAAGCTGCCGACGATGGCGGCGTACACCCGCGTGTGCTGGCGCGATTCGGGGACCTTCTCGATGTATCCGGCGTACGCCGACTCGGTGAAGCGCATGAGGTTGCCCGTGGTGGCGACAGCGATGTACGACAGCGAGCCGATGGTGCGGAACAGACCGAACTGCATGGCCGCCACGAAAGAGATGGGTACGGTCACCGCCGCGTTGGGGACATTCGCGGGAACGAAGGCGACCGCGACGAGAACAACGATCTGCGCGACCATGGCGATCCGGATGGGATGATCGAAGACGCTGTGGGCTAGTTCGCCTTTGAGCAGGTGTGCGAATGCGACACCCACGATGAACGCGAGGATCGGCCACAGGTGTGCCCGTGCGGCGTGGAAGTGCCGCTCCGACAGGTCGATGGCCATGAGGATGACGTTGCCGGTCTGGGCGTTCGCGAAAACTCCGCCGCGGCTGATGTAGGTGTAGGCGTCGAGGAAGCCGCCGGCGGCGGTGAGCAACAGAGCGAACCGCAGCGTCGTAGATGTCTTCGGCACTTCCACCTGACCACCCCTACCCAGTCGGACTCGTCTTGCAGCCTAGAGGTCCGACGCGAGCGGGATCTCCTTCTCGGCCCGATCCGACATCCACTCCCGCAGCACTTTCGTGGCGATCACATCGTCTTCGTTGTATTGCAGGAGTCGCTCGCGCTGGGTGAGGTCGGGTTCACCGTCGTAGCCGACGGCTTCGCGGTACCAACTCATCGACGCCTCACCGCCGGCGTCGGCGTCACGCCACCTGAAACCTGCGACGGGAGCGATCTTCTTCAGTCCTTTGCCGCCCGGGCAGATGAATTGATCGCTGACCGCTTGATAGATGTCGACCCATTGCGGGCTGTCGATGAACTCGCGGATCTCGGCCTCGGTGGGGATTCCCGGGACTCCGGCGAATCGGCGGGCCGAATCGAGCAACCACTTGTCCTCGGCCGCACGTGAATAGCAGTAGGCGGCGAACGTCTTGCCGCTCAGGGCTGCGGCCTCCCGTTCGGCCATCAGCCACGTCCAGAACTCGGCGAACGACCGCGCCTCGTCCTGTGTCGGTACGGGGTCCCAGCTGACGAACGGTCGATATACCGACACCCCGTCCATATTGAGCAGCGTTCCCCACAGGTAGGCACCGTGTTCCTGGTAGCTCTCCATGTCGACGTCGATCTCGATGTCGGCGCGGGTCACCCGGATCTGCGGAAAGCGCCGAACCAGTGGCGCACCCGCCAGCCAGGCTTTTGCCGTCACCACAGCGTCCTCGAATGCACCGTGCGGCCAGTCCTCGAGAGGTTCGCGGTCCCAGGCGGCAAGGTCGTCGATGGTGTGACAACCGGCCTCGCGCAGCATGTCGGCCCGCGACCCGGTGGCCACCAGGCTCACGTCGTGCGTCAGCGTCAACTGTTCTTCGCAACCGGGCCACCAGGGGCACGATCGGCATTCGCCGATCCGGGACGGCACCGTCGCCGATTCCCCCCGCGCCACGGACAATCGGTCGGCGAAACGCTCGTCGTAGTCGGCGAGGATGGTGCTGAGATCGTGCACGAAGATCACGTCGGAGCCGTATCCGATCGCCCCGGCCAGGAGGGCCGGACTGGCCAAACCGTGCCGCTCGAGCATCCGGTACACCTGTGCCACACGCATCTGGTCGCGGACCTGGCTGCGGGGCTTCCTGCTCGGATCCTCGCGTGGCTCCCACTCGAACATGCCGGACGTCGTCGCGCCCCGACCGGGATCGGTGACCTTGTGGTTGACGACGATCACGGGGATGTACCCGCCGCGGTCCGTGTCCCGGATGAGAATCTCGCAACGGGCTTTGCGGCCGGTGTCCCGTTCGAGCGGCAGCACGGCGCCCCAGATCCGGTCCGCGCCTGCCCTGCACGCGGCCACCGTGTCTTCGGCACGAGTGCGCATGCTGTGTTCGGCGTCGATCACTACCCACCGCTCGGGATCGTGCTCGACGAGAAGCCGACGAATGTCTTCGCGACGGGCGGCAGCCGCATCCTGTCGCTGTCGGACACCGATGTCCTCCGGCGCAGCGGCCAGGGCGGCGGGGAAGGCGGCGTCGAGATGCACACGGTGACGGCACCGCGTCAGTGCGCTGGCATCGATCACCGGCCCGGGCACCTGTCCGGGAGAGGCGCCGGGTTCTGTTTGCTGACCGATATGGGAACACACGATGACGAAGATTATGTGCTCCCCTAGGCTGATCCCGAAGCACCGGATGCAGTTGGTAGCGTGGGCTGCGCTGAAACACCAGGAAAAGGGGTCTTTTCGATGGGGTTGTTGAAGAAACGTAAGTCCCGAGCCACCCGTAAGGCAGAAGCGAAGGCACTCAAGCACAAGGCGGGAGTGGAAGCGAAGCTGAAGGCACGCAACGAACGCAGGCGGGACAAGGCCGCGTTCAAGTCCGCGCGCAAGCTCGAAGCTGCCGAACTGAAATCACAGAAGAAAATCGAGAAGGCTCAAATCGCTACCCTCAAAGCTCAGGAGAAGGCGGCCGCCCAGAAGGGCTTCACCGTGGCCTCCGTTCGCAAGTATCTCGGTGTCGCGCGGCTCCTCACGCCCGTGCTGCTTCCCATCGTCTACCGCGCCGCAACCGTCGTGCGCGGCCAGATCGACGCCAGGCGCGCCGATCGGATGGGCGTCGGCATCGACCAGCTCGCCAACTTCACAGGTCACGGCGCCAAGCTCAGCGCCCGCATCGCCGGTGCCGAAAGCTCCACCACCGAGATTCTCGGTCAGAAGCCTGACGACGCCGAGACGCAGAAGTTCGCCGGCGCAATCCGCGAGCGCCTCGGTGATCTGAATACCGCCGTCCGCGCGGCAGAGCAGATGCCCCAGGCTCGCCGGAAGGCCGCTCACCAGGCCATCTCGTCCGAACTCGACGGTGTCGAAGCGGATCTCCTCGCCCGCCTCGGCGTGCGCTGACCGACTTCGACGCACTTTCATGTCCCCCGCCCGCTCCGACGCGACCGCCACCCTCAGAGGCGCGGCCGTCGGTGCGCTTTCGGCCGGTCTCGCGGTCGCGGCGCACGGCGCGGGTGGGGGCGGATTTCCCGCATCGGCAGCACTGACGTTGCTGCTCCTCGCCTGTAGCGGCGTGGGCGCGATCACCGCGAACCTGCCGCCGCGTTTCCACAGCAACTCGGCCCTTCTCGGCGCGCTCGGTTTCGGACAGGTCGCCGGCCACCTCACACTCGCAGCCACAGCACACCTGCACGCAGTTCTCCCCGCTGCACCGATGCTGCTGGCGCACGCAGCCGCCACCGTCGTCTGCGCGTTGCTCATTGCCAGCGCCGAACGGCTCTACCGTTCGCTGGTCCACGTATGGCGGGTGGTGTTACGCGGGGAGCCTCGACCCGTCGCGGTCGCCGTTGCCCTCCCTCACCCCGTCCCCCGCAGAAATCCCGTCGACGCACTGCTCCGAGCGAGCATCTCCCGTCGCGGTCCCCCTGTTCTGGTCTGAACCTTCATCTCACTTCGCCTTCAGACCAGTAAGGACCTTCTTTCGATGAACTCCCTAGTTTCGCGTGCCCTTTTCACCGCCGGCGCCGCCGGTGGTGCCATGTTGCTCACGGCCGGTGTTGCCGTCGCACACGTGACGGTCGCGGCTCCGGGCGCCGAACAGGGCGGCTACTCCGTCCTGACGTTCCGGGTGCCCACCGAATCCGAAACGGCTTCCACCACCGCGCTCACCGTGACACTTCCGGGCCTCAAATCCGCTCGCACCGAACCGCTGCCGGGCTGGACGGCCGTCGTCGCCAAGGACCCGGGGTCCAAGCTCGCGACCTCGGTGACGTGGACGGCCGATCCCGGTGTCGGAGTGGCGCCCGGCCAGTTCCAGCAATTCGTGCTGTCGGCCGGACCTCTGCCCGAACAGGACGAGGTGTCGTTCCCGGCAGCACAGACCTACAGCGACGGCAACGTCGTCAACTGGGATCAGCCCGCCGGCCCGGACGGTGCCGAACCGGACAAGCCGGCACCCACACTCACCCTCGCGGCCTCCAGCGGGGAAGACGGCAGCCACGACGCCGTGTCCTCGTCGGCCGATGACCACGAGGTGGCGGCCGCGGGAACCGACGACACCGCCCGTTGGTTGGGTGGCGTCGGACTCGTCCTTGGCGCGCTGGGTGCGGCCCTCGGTCTCGGCGCACTGGTTCGAAGTCGTCGCTCATGACGGCGCGCGCAACGCTCACCTCGGTGAAGGTGATCGCCGTCGGACTGCTGGCGATGCTGGCGAGCATGCTCGGTGTCGGCTCCGCCGCGGCCCACTCGGTGGTGCTCAGTTCCAACCCGGAGAACGGTGCACAGATCGCGGCAGCGCCCGAACGGGTGAGTGTCACGTTCAACGAGGCGCTGCAGGAGTCGTTCGCTTCGCTCACCGTGGTGGGCCCGGACGGCAACCTGTGGACCAAAGGCGACCCCTCGGTCGAAGGGGCCACCGTGAGCGCGGAGCTCGGTGAACTTGGCCAGGCCGGTGACTACACCATCGCCTTCCGCATCACCTCCGCCGACGGACATCCGGTGAGCGGAACCCGAACGTTCACGCTCACCCAGGCGGGGTCGGGCACACCGGGCGCCGCCGCCGACAGCTCAGGTGATTCGGGCTCCGGAGGCATCCCGTTGTGGCCGTTCGTCGGTGCGGGTGTGCTCGTGTTCGGTGCCGGGCTGTGGTTCGCGCTCCGCACACCGCGCGAGCGGAACTGAGAACGGTGGTCACGGCGCGACAGTGGTGGCTGCTGTTCGCCGTGCCCACCTCGCTCGTGGGTGTTGCCGGTGGGTGGGCGCTGGCTCGACCGGAAGACCCCAGCCCGTCGAGCGCTGTGCGGGCTCTGTGCCTGATCCTCGGGTCGGTGGTCCTGGGACTGGCCGCACTCGGGTGGTGGGACCGGACGGACAGCCGACCCCTCGTGCAGGACCCCAACCTCTGGCGACTGCTGACGGCCGTGGCCGGATCGTGGATGGCCGCCGAGGCGGTCGTGTTCGCCATGACGGCGGCGGAAGCCGACGCCCTCCCGCTGTCCGGATTGACGGTCGGCCGGTTCGGTTCCTACGTCACCGACATCAGTGCCGGACGTATCGACCTCGCCGTCTTCGCGTGCACGGCCGCAGTCACCGCATGGTCGCTGTTCGCGTTCCGGCATCCCGGGGCTCGTCTTCCCGTTGCGGTCGCTGTCGTGACGGCCTTCGCCATCGTCGCGCGCCCGGTCACCGGGCACATGTCGCAGCAGGTCCTCGGTTCGGTGCTCGACGCCGTTCACGCCCTGGCAGCCGCCACCTGGTTCGGTCTGCTGGCCGCCTTGGCGATGACGATGCGCTCACGGGGGGACTGGTCGAGGTGGCTGCCCCGGTACTCGGACGTCGCGGTGTGGTGCGTGTGTCTGCTCACCCTGACCGGTGTCGTGGACGCTGCTGTCCGACTGGGCGGGGTGTCGGCCCTGACCGACACCGGCTACGGCCGCATCGTGGTCGCTAAGGCCGTGGTGCTCGCGGCACTGCTCGCACTGGGGTGGTGGTGGCGCCGAACCTGGGTCGGCCGAGCCTCCGCGCACCGGATGAGCGCAGACGACTCCTTGCGGCGCGCCGCAGTCGAGGTGGTTGCGATGGCGGTGGCCTTCGGTCTCGCCGCCGCCCTCGCCACCACTGCCTGACCCCCCTGTGAGTACTTATTAACAACCCGTTGTTAATAAGTACTCACAGGGGTCAGAACGAGCTTCCCCCGGCTGCCGCCCTTCTCACCCTCACGGTGGGCGTCCGCAGCACCGGCGAGGGCAAAGGTGCGAGCGGGTGGCAGTGCCAGTGCGCCGGCCGCGGCCGCACTACCGAGGCGTCGCAGGATTTCGGCGCTCCAGTCGTCAGAGGTGCCGGAGGAGAAGGTGATACCGAGCTCGAAGGCCGCCCCGTCGGACAACGTCACGATCCGCTCGGTACCGCCGCGCAGCTCGATAGCGGCCGGCAGCCCCCCGACTCCGGCATCGAGGACGGCGTCGACACCCTGCGGTGCGAGTTCACGAACCCGCTGGGCCAAGCCGTCACCGTACGTCGTCGGGACGACGTCCAGTGCGCGGAGTGCGTCATGGTGGCGTTCGCTGGCGGTGCCGATCACCGTGACTCCTCGTTGCCGGGCCAATTGCACGGCCAGGGTTCCGACTGTTCCCGACGCCCCGTTCACCAGAAGTGTCTCGCCCTCACGCAGGTCGAGCAGTCGCAGTCCGCGATCGGCGGCTTCCCCGGCCACGGGAATCGTGACGGCGTCCGTCCAGCTCAATTCGCGCGGTTTGGGGACGATGACGCTGGCGAGCACGTAGTCGGCGTAACCGCCGGTGTCGGACCAGCCGAACATTTCGTCCCCGACCACAGCCCCGGTCGCAGACGGACCGACGGCATCGACGACGCCGGCCACCTCACTGCCTGGAACTTTCGGGAACTGCACCGACATCACCTCGGCCATCGAACCCGACCGCACCTTCCAGTCGATCGGGTTCACCCCGGCGGCGCGGACAGCGAGGCGCACCTGATTCCCCGTGGGTTCCGGAATGGGAACGTCAACCACTTCGAGTACGTCGGGACCACCGTAGGAGGAATAGGAGACGGCCTTCATGGTCTGCTTCGGATTCGTCATAACCCCATGTTGTCTCGCGGGGCGGTCCCTCGCCTACCCCTGTGAGTACTTATCGACAACGGGTTGTTAATAAGTACTCACGGCAGGGCCTTACAGGGCAAGGGCTGCCTTCTTCAAGTCCTCGACGAGTCCGGAGAACGCCTCGTCCCGATCCGGTCCGCGCAGGACGGCGGACGGGTGGATGGTCACGAAGACGTCGGGATCGCCGGAAACGTCCACTTCACCGTCGAGATGCAGCCGCTCCCCGCGATGCTCGGTGAGCCGAAACGACGGTCCGAGCAACGCTTGGGCGGCGGTCGCGCCGAGGCACACCAGGACATCGGGCACTACCGCGTGCAGCTCGGCGACGAGCCACGGCCTGCACGCCACGATTTCGGTGCGGTTCGGTTTCTTGTGGATGCGGCGCTGACCGCGTTCGGCGGGTACGTACTTGAAGTGCTTGACCGCGTTGGTGACGTAGGTGAGATCCCGGTCGATGCCCGCCGCTTCGAGGGCCTTGTTCAGCAGCTTGCCCGCGGGCCCGACGAACGGTTGCCCCGCGCGGTCCTCCTGATCACCCGGTTGTTCGCCGATGAGCATCATCCGGGCGGAGCGCTTGCCGGCGCCGAAGACGGTTTGCTCGGCGTCGCGGTAGAGATCGCAGCCGCGGCATCCTCCGGCGGCGTCCGACAACGCGTCGAGGTCGACGGTGTCGGGCACGAACGGCGCTGCCGACTGTTTCGTGGCTCGTGGCATGCGGGTCGAGTACCCGCGGGCGGGGTATTCATTCGCCGGACCTGCCAATTAGTTTAGCGCTAAGATATACTGAGTCGACGCCTACTTCGAAAGCGAGTCCCCATGTCCATGACTGAAGTCTCCGCCCATCACCCCTACAGCCCGGCCGTGGTCGCGGGAGGTTTGGCCTTCGTTTCGGGTGCCCTGTCCGTCGACGCCGAGGGCGTTGCCGTACCCGGGCGCACCGAAGCTCTCGACGCCGCCGTGGACCGGATGGTCGATCGCCTCGCCACCGTGGGTGGACAGCTTCAGGACGTCGTGAAGCTGACCTACTACGTCACCGACCTGACCCTGCGTGAAGAGGCCAACCGGCAGTTCGAGCGCATCTTCGACGAACCGCGCCCGGCCCGCACCTTCCTCGAGGTGAGCAGCCTCCCGTACGGCGCGATTGCCGAGATCGACGCCGTCGCCGCAGTCGGTGGCCGCTGAGCGACTCCCCCGACCAGACGACCGCGGGTCCCCGTCCTCGACACACCGGACGGGGACCCGCGGCGCGTCCCCTCCTCCCGGCAATCCGATACCTTGGGACTCAACAGTTCAGGACCACAAAGTTCAGGAGGCGCCCCGGTGACGCAACGCCCGGTTCCCGACCGTGACGCCGTCGACGACATCGTCGATCAGTGGGCACACCAGTGGCCTGAACTGGATGTGAGTCCACTGAAAGTTCTGGGCCGCTTGCACCGTTCGTACCTGCGTTACCAGGCCTCGCTGGCTGTCGTGTTCGAAGAGCACGGCATCAACATGGCGTCGTTCGATGTGCTCGCCGCGCTGCGGCGTTCGGGTCCGCCCTACCGGATGACGTCCGGGCAGTTGGCGGAGTCCGCTCTCGTGACCACGGGTGGCGTGACCCTCCGGGTCGACCGGCTGGAGAAGGCGGGTCTCGTCGAGCGTGAGCGGGACGCGGAAGACCGCCGGATCGTGTACGCACACCTCACCGACGAGGGCCTTCGGGTGATCGAGAAGGTGGCGGAGGCACACTTCGCGAACGAGGCGCGAATTCTCAGTGGGATGTCCGCGACGGATCAGGCGTCCCTCGCGGAACTGCTCCGCAAACTCGAACATTCGATCGTCGACAACCAGACGCCCCTCACCTAGGGAGACAACCAGACGTCCCTCACCTGGGGACCTGGTTCAGCAGGCCGGCCTCTCGACGAGTTCGGTGTCGCAGTCGAATCCGATGAAGCGTTCGGCTGCGGCCGTCATCTCGACGATGAACCGACGTTGCTCGTCCGGGGAGGCCCCGATCAGGTGGGCGGCTCCCCGCCACTGCGCATCCGACAGTTTGCGGGCGAGCTGGGCGGCCTCGGCGCAGGGCCGTGCGATCCCGGCCTCGTCCAGCCCCTCGATGAAGCGGGTGTACCGGGCCAGGATCCGGGTGTGCGCCTGCGACAGCTGCTCGCCGACCACGGGGTCGACGGCCGCACGGGCTTCGATGACGGTGAAGAGCCGGCCGACGCTGTAGACGGTGTCGATGAATGCGGCAGTGGCCGCGCCCAGCACGGTACGAGGGTCGGCGTCCGGCGGTACCGCGGTGCGCTGCGCTTCGAGGAACTTCTCGAACACGGCGGCGGCCACCGCATGAAATGCGTCCTTCGTGGACCGGAAGTGCCGACGGAAGTCCGTCACCGACCGGCCGGCGCTCTCCGCGATGACCGCCTCCGTGGTCTTGTCGTATCCGAGCTCTGCGAAGCAACGACCCGCCGCCTCGATCAACGCACTCCGATCCGCAACGCCGTCGTTTTCGTGCACCGCTCGCGCCTCCTCGTACCGGCCGGCTCCCGACGTGTCGGCCGTCACACATTCTTGGTTGACAGTTCATTCAAGTCAACCCGCGCGACCTTACGCTCCGGCGAGCGCCTCCGCCTGTGCTGCGGCCTGGCTCCGGTAGAGACGGCGCAGGCGAATGACCCCGAGGTCGTGCTGGTAGAGGTTCTCGGCCTGGTCGGCGTCGGCGGCCATTGCCTCGAGCATGACCCGGTCCTGTTCGAGAACCGCCCAGTGCCGCTCCTCGAGTTTCGTGCGGTAGAGGAAGCGCCAGACGTCGCGCTCCCAGCCCTCCACCCGGCGGTACCGCCAGAAGAAGACGGCGGTGGTCTCGGCGTCGATGGGCGTTCCCATTCCGACGATGCCGAACGATCCGCCGGGGCCTGCGGTGGGCGGGTACGGGATTTCCAGGTCGACCCAGTCGACTCCGGTCCGGCAGAATTCGACCCAGTCGAAGTTCACGCCCCGCTGGTCGGTCTTCTCGAAGAAGAACCCGCGATCGGTTTCCCGGATCCGGAACTTGGCGGACGTTTCCCCGCCGAACATCGAATGCGACTCGCGGTGCAGGAACGCGCCGTGCATCGGATCGAGCAGGTTCTCGAGGGTGAAGCGCCAGGGCGCCTTCCATTCCGCGTAGCAGAGGAAACGGGAAATACCGTCGTCCACGAGGCGTTCGGGGAGTTCGAGGGGACCCGGTTCGGCGTCCGGATCGGTGCCGAACCATGCCAGGACGGCGCCGGCCACCTCACGCACCGGGAGGCTGGTGACTAGCCGCTTGCCCTCGAGATTGCACCCGGGCATTCCCGGCACGGACACGACGGTTCCGCCGCCGTCGACCTGGACCCCGTGATATTTGCAGGCGACCCGGTCACCGAGGTGCTGTCCCTGCGACAGCGGTGCTCCGCGGTGCGGGCACCTGTCGGCGAGCATGCGGAGGCTTCCGTCGGACTGACGAAACAGAAGCCAGTCCTCGCCGAGGCGTCGCACCTTCTTCATGTCGCCGCGCGCGACGAAGTCCGAGGGACAGACCGCGTGCCATTGGTTCCGCATGCCGGTGGCGAAGATTTCGTCGCCGGTCAGTGCCGTCTTGTTCAGTCGATTCACCATGTTCAGGCCGCCATCCGTCGCATCTCGTCCGTGAACGTGTCGGGGGTCCACGGTTCCCCACTCGGGCTGCAGATACCGAGGTCGTTCAGCCCCTTCACCAATCCCTCGAGGTGGTGCACACCGGTACCGAAGACCTCTTCGATGGCACCGGCAAGCTTGAGCTCGTACGGAGTGGGGCCCGCGGTGCCGGCCTGCCGTGGTTGCAGGTAAAGACTCATGGTTCTTCCCTTCTAGAGGTCCAGCACGAGCTCGTCGGAGCGGGCGCGGGAAACGCAGATCATCATGGTTGCCCCGGACTCCTGCTCGGCGCTCGAGAGCAGCGAGTCACGGTGATCGGGGGTGCCGCACAGGACACGGGTTTCGCAGGTACCGCAGATGCCTTCCCGGCACGAGTTGGGGACGTCGACACCGGCTTCCTCGAGCGCGTCGAGGACGGTCCTGTCGGCGGCGACGGTGGTGGAGATGCCCGACCGCTCGCAGACGACCCGGACCGGTCGGTCACCGGCCAGCGTGTCGGCGGGTATTTCCTTGGCTTTGAAACGTTCGAGCTGAATGGACCCTTCGGGCCACCCGGAGGCGACGTTCTCGATGGCGGCGAGCAGGCCTTCGGGTCCGCACGCGTAGACGAGGGTGTCCTCGCGAACCTCGCCGAGGAGCGCGTTCAGGTCGAGGATGCCGTCCACGTCTTCGGTGACGACCTGCACCCGTTCGCCGTGCGCGGACAGTTCGTCGAGGAACGCCATCGACGCGCGGGAGCGTCCGCCGTAGTGCAGTTCCCAGTCGGCGCCCATCCGTGTAGCTTCGCCGATCATCGCGAGCAGCGGTGTGATGCCGATTCCACCGGCGACGAACAGGTAGCGGGGAGAGGGAAGGAATTCGAAGTTGTTGCGCGGTGGGCTCACGTGGACGGTGTCGCCGGGACGCAGCGTCTCGTGAATGTGCCGGGACCCGCCGCGACCGTGCGCCTCGTGCAGGACCGCGACTCGGTATCCGGTCTTGTCGTCGGGATCGCCGCAGAGGGAGTACTGCCGCACGGTGCCGCCGCTCAGGTGCAGATCCAGATGGGCACCCGGGGTCCACTCGTGGACTGCCCCGCCGTCGGGCCGTTCGAGGCGGAGCGAGACGACGCCCGAGGACTCGACCCGCATCTGACGGACCATCATGGGGATGGTGTCTGCGTCTGTTGTCATCGATACTCCTGCACTCGGTATTTCCTTAGTGCTCAATAATTTAGCACTAAGATGTATCTTGCGCCACAGTTGCAGGAATTTCGTTCCTACGAACGAACGGTGACCCGGCCGTGGGGCCGGGTCACCTGGTATTGCTGTCGATCAGACGGTCCGCTCCCATACCCGGTGCGACCGCATCAGCGTCGTCATGCCGTCGAGCAGCCCCTCGGTCTCGTCCGCCACGACGATTCCGGGGGCATCGGCCGAGATGCCGGCGCTGACGAGCAGATCGCGGCCGGCAGGCCACCCGCCGATCGCCTTGCAGTGGCGGAATGCCTCGGAGACGAGCACCAGAAGCCGGGGATCGGACGGGGATGCGGCGAGGAGGATCGCGTCGAATTCCACCGAACGCATCGTCAGGAACGTGCGCGACACCGGTACCGCCTCCTTCCCCGACCCGAGTTCACCGCCGTGGGGTCCGATGACCAGCGGAACCATCCCGCCCGCATCGATCGTCTTCACGGCGGCGGCCACCTCGGCCAGGTCCGACGTCTCGTCCGCGACGATGCCGATGATCCGGCCGTCGACCGGCCACTCGGCGCCCACCTGGGACAGCGCGGGACTGACGATCGGCGGCGCCTCGTGGGCGACGGTCGGCTCGGGGGCCGGGAGTCCGAGCCCGGCAGCAACCTCCGCACACAGGCCGGTATCGATCTCGGCGAGAACGCGGAGTGTCCGCTCCTTGATGGCCTGCTCGTAGCACTTCCCGAGTTCGAACGTGTACGCCTGCGCGACGTGGGCGCGTTCGATGTCGGTGAGGCTGGCGTAGAAGAGCCGGGCCTGCGAGAAGTGGTCGTCGTAACTCGCGGGGGCGCCCCGGAGTTTAGTCGACTCCGGCATCGGCACCGGCACCTCGACGAAGGCACTGGTGTCCGCTCCGGCCAGGAACGGGCATCCCCCGTCGAGCGAATTGGGCCGGTACGGCGCGACCCCGGGATGTACTCCGGTCTGGTGCATGCCGTCGCGCAGCATGTCGTTCACCTCGGTGTGGGGACGGTTGATCGGTATCTGCCCGAAGTTCGGGCCACCGAGCCGGCTGATCTGTGTATCGAGATACGAGAACAACCGGGCCTGCAGCAGCGGATCGTCGGTCACGTCGATGCCGGGAACGAGGTGGCCGGGATGGAACGCCACCTGCTCCGTCTCGGCGAAGAAGTTGGTCGGGTTCGCCGTCAACGTCATGACGCCGATCGGCTGCACCGGAGCCAATTCTTCCGGCACGATCTTGGTGGGGTCGAGGAGGTCGATTCCGTCGAACATCTGGTCGGGAGTGTCCGGGAACGCCTGGATTCCCAGTTCCCACTGCGGGTAGGCACCGGCTTCGATCGCATCGGCCAGATCGCGTCGATGGAAGTCGGGGTCCATGCCGTTGATGATCTGCGCTTCCTCCCAGACCAGCGAGTGCACGCCCAGCTTCGGCTTCCAGTGGAACTTCACCAGAGCGCTCTCGCCGTCCGCATTGATCATGCGGAAGGTGTTGACGCCGAAGCCTTCCATCATCCGATACGACCGCGGGATGCCCCGGTCGGACATGTTCCACAGCGTGTGCGCCGTCGCCTCGGTGTGGAGGGACACGAAGTCCCAGAAGGTGTCGTGGGCGCTCTGGGCCTGCGGAATCTCACGGTCGGGATGTGGTTTGCCGGCGTGAATGATGTCCGGGAACTTGATCCCGTCCTGGATGAAGAAGACCGGAATGTTGTTTCCCACCAGGTCGAAGGTGCCCTCGCTGGTGTAGAACTTGGTGGCGAAACCGCGGGTGTCCCGGACGGCGTCTGCCGAACCACGCGAGCCGAGAACAGTCGAGAACCGGACGAAGACGGGGGTTTCGACGTCCTTGCCGAGGAAGGCGGCCTTACTGATCGGCTCGGCGGCGCCGTAGCCGCGGAACACACCGTGCGCAGCAGCGCCCCGGGCGTGGACCACCCGCTCGGGAATCCGTTCGTGATCGAAGTGGGTGATCTTTTCCCGCAGATGGTGATCCTGAAGGAGGGTCGGTCCCCGCTTCCCCGCTTTGAGCGAATGGTCCGTGTCGTACAGACGCGCCCCCTGCGCGGTCGTGAGGTACTCGCCCTTCTGTCCCCTCGCCGTCTCCGCACCCTTGACGGGCTCACCCGTCGCGGTCCGCAATGCAGGCGACCGCTGATCGGACTTCGGTGGAAGCGGCTCTTTGGG
This sequence comes from Rhodococcus sp. WAY2, assembly GCF_009859915.1. Classification (NCBI taxonomy): domain Bacteria; kingdom Bacillati; phylum Actinomycetota; class Actinomycetes; order Mycobacteriales; family Nocardiaceae; genus Rhodococcus; species Rhodococcus sp. WAY2. The sequence goes on along the minus strand of NZ_CP046572.1, from coordinate 362,077 downwards.
CTCGGTCGGCTCGTCGACCGACGGTGTTCCCGATCCGGGTGTTCCTGGGATCAGCGGCTTCTTCTCGGACACGTAAGTTCCCCTTCGCTGTCGCTCGAGCAAGGCCGGTGCCGCATCGCTGTTGTACGGCGCCGCTCTCGAGGCAGAGTGCCCAGACGGGAGCCGCGCAACCCATCCCCTGGTCGCACCCGTGGGACGCGGGGGTCAGTGCCGGCCGGCGTACCGTTCGCGTTCGGCTTCGAACCGTTGCTCGTAGGCGGAGGCGAGGTCGTGCAGCGCCTGGACGCAGTCGCCGGTGAAGGCCGGTGCATGCATGGGTGCCAGGGTTCGGGGTTCGAGATCCGCCAGTGCGCGGATGGTCGGTTCGAGCGCCGGTGTCAGGCACGTCGCCCTCCCGTTGTCCTCACCCTCCAGCGCCGGACCGAGCAACTCCTCTTCGGTCAGGGCGGGATGATGACCGAACGCGGTAAACAGATCTCCGCAGAACAGGGTCGACGTCGTCTCCTCGAACATCAGTCCCGCATCCCAACCGTGCGGGACATGCGGGGTGTCGATGTGGCGCACCCGCCGCGTCCCCGTCTCGAGGACGTCGCCGTCGTCGAGGGGCCGCGGCATACGGTCGGCCAGGTCGTTCACCTGCACGAAGCAGCCCATCGCCCCGTGCGCGACCTCGGCGTGCGGCGCCACCCCGAGCCACGAGTTCATCGCGCCGCACTCGTCGGCCTCGACGTGGCCGAACGTGATCCATCGCAATCGGTCGAGTGGGATCAGCCGCGCGACCGCCTCGGATGCCGACGGGAAGAGGAACCGCTGTCCGGTGTGGAAGAGGAGCGGCTCCTCACCGTCGACGAGGAACTGGTTCATGATCAGGTTCGCGTCGTCGATGTACGTCGACATGCGGTAGATGTCGGGCGCGATCTCGGTGATCGTGGTGTCCATGTCCGGCCTCCGCAAGGGTGACGGTGTCCTGGAACACCACCCTCCCCCTCCCCGCTCGCGGAGACAAGGGAATCGGCACGACTCGCCGAGTTGCGTGCCCGGAACCCCGCTACACGGCGGCGCGATCGGCGGTGACCAACTCGCCGATCTCCGGGACCACGGCGTCGCGGACCCGGATCGACCGCGGGAGGAGTCCGTTGGCCAGCAGGAGGTCGGCGGCGCGTTGCTGTTCGTCCAGGAATTCGTCGGTCACCGGGTTGATGCCGAAGGGCCGGCCGCGCAGCGCCGCCTCCCAGGCATCGAGACTGGCGGTTCCGCCGCGCCGCTCGACGTCGTCGACGAAGAACTGCGCCGCTTCGCGCGGGTGTGCCTCGATCCAGGCGTCCGACTCCTGCAGCGCCTCGACGACGGCCCGCAGCTGTTCGGCGTTGTTCTCCGCGAAGTCGCGGCGGGTGAACCACAGCGAGGGGTGGCTGAAGAGTCCGTCCGTTTCGACGAGCGTGCGCAGTGCGTGCTCGGCTTCGATCTCCGCCAGCCCCGGGTATGCGCCGACCCACGCATCGATGGTTCCGCTGACGAGTTCGGCGCCGCCTCCGCGCACGTCGGTGTCGACAGGAACGATATCGGACCAGGTGAGCCCTGCCCGGTCGAGCGCGAACAGGAGCAGCGTCGTCTGCCATGAGCCGTGTGCGATGCCGACGCGCTTTCCGCGAAGATCCTCGACGGCGTCGATGCCGGACTCCGTCTTCACGACGAGGCGGCCGTTCTCGATGCGGGGCCCGGAGATGCCGATGTAGACGAGGTCGCGGTCGTGCGCCAGGCCGGTGATCGGCGGGGTGAAGCCGGTGCCGATGACGTCGTATCCGCCGTCCTCGAACAGCCAGTCGGAATGCAGGGTCGGAAGGGCGTTGGTGGGATCGACGGGCGGCTTCGACGGAAGGTCACGCAGATCCACCCATTCGACGTCGGGTAGCCGACGCTCGAGGATTCCGGTGTGCCGCAGCACGAAGAGCGAGTTGTTGTGCGGGAAGTATCCGACACGGACTGTCATGGCCGTTACCTGTTCTGTTCGGTTGAGGAAGGTGAGGACATCAGAGGAGGCCGCGGCGGCGGGCCTCGTCGGCGAGCCCCGAGCGTCCCCACTGCACGGCGAGGTTCGAGGGGTCGAATTCGACGGAACCACCGAGAGATTCGGCGATGGCCTGGAATTGTGCGCCCTCTTCGAGGAGAACGACGAATTTCGCGAGCTCGAGCAGGCCGCTGCGGCCGATCACGTTGACACCGCCGTTGGCCTCGAAGACGGCCACGAGGTCCGGGTCGTCCTGCAGACGTTCGAGGATGAAGTCGCCCGCCGACTGCGAACGATCGATGTGCGGCGGAATCTCCCGCGAGAGCGTCAGCCGCTGTGACGCCGCATACCGGATCGGCAAGGTGCGATGGGTTTGCGCCCAGCCGCCGAGCCACGGTGTGTGAATGTGGACGACGCTGGTGATCTCGGGATGCTGCCGGAAGACGGCGGCGTAACCGGTGACGAATCCGGCGGAACCGTTACCCGACAGCACGTCCCCGTCGAAGGTCGCCACGACCGGTGACACGTGGGGATCATCCGCCCACGGGCCGGGATCGTTCAGCGCGACGGCGATCTCGGTGCCCGGGACCCGTTCGACGAAATTGACGGTGCCGTTGGCCGACACGGTACCGGTGCTCCGGAATACGGCGAAGGCCTTGTCTGCGTCGCGCTGCGCTGCCTCCACGAAGGTGGTGACGTCGGAGTTCACGCGATTCTCGGTTGTAGTCATGGTGTGTCCTGTCCGAAAGTGGGAAGTGGTTGGCGTTGCAGGAGGGGAAGAACTTCTTCACCGACGCGGTATGCCTCCTCGAGGTGAGGATTGCCGGCCAGGATGAAGGCGTCCACGCCGAGCTCACGCAGTTCGTCGAGACGTTCGGCGACCTGCTCGTAACTGCCGACCAGTCCGAATGCGGGGCCGCCTCGGATCAGGCTGAAGCCACACCAGACGTTGGGCTGGACTTCGAGGTCCCGGTAGCCGGTGATGTGTTCGGGTACCCAGCCGTTGATGCGGGCCGCCCCGACGGAATCGCCCTGCGCCGCCCGGTTTGCGGCATCCTTGTCGACGAAGGCCCAGCCCTTCTCGATCTCCGCCCAGGCCGCTTCTTCGGTGTGGCGGGCGACGATGTCGATCCGCACCGCGAATTTGGGGGTGCGCCCGAGTTTCGCGGACTGCTCTCGTACGCCGTCGAATTTTTTCCGCAGGTCTGCGTACGGCTCGAGCCAGGACAGGTAGTAGTCCGAGTGCGTGCCCGCGGCGGCGACGGCCGCCGCGGACGAGCCGGAGAAGTACACCTCGGGGAACGGTTGTCCGGCCAGACCGGGAGCCAGGGCAGCACCGGCGGTGCGGAAGAACCGGCCGTCGAAGTTGAATGGCTCTCCGTCCCACACGCCTCGGAGGACGTCGAGGAACTCGGAGGTCCGGGCGTAGCGGTCGTCGTGATCGACTTTGTCTCCCCACCACAGCTGAGGGGCACCGCCACCGCCGCTGATGATGTTGTAGACCAGTCGCCCACCGGTGGCCCGCTGCAGGCTCGCCGACATCCTGGCCGCCTGTACCGGGTGCAGGAACCCGGGCTGGAAGGCGACCATGAATCGGTACGTGGTGGTCTCGGCGGCCAGCGCGGACGCGGTTGCCCAGGGGTCTTCCGTCATCGGGAAGGACGGCAGCAGACCGCCCAGGAAGCCGGCCGACTCGGACGCCTTGGCCACCGCGGCCATGTGGTCGATGTACCCGTAGCCGTCGAGTTCACCGTTCCGGATCGCCGGCGCGATGTTGCCGGGACCGTATCCGCCCGCGTCGCCACGGTTGTAGCGCCGCGGCGTGCGCAGTGACGCGTGGTCGCCCTCCATACCTATGCGCCAGTAGAAGTCGATACTCACGCGTGTGCCTCCTGACCGGCGAGGGTGCGTCCGGCGGGGTCGACGAGATGGAGCAGGTGTTCGCCCGCCCGGTGAAGTTCCTCGATGTGCGGTCGGCCGGTGAGGACGAAGCCGTCGATATGCCGGAACGACGACAACTCGCGGGCCACGTCCTCATAGCTGCCGATCAGGCCGATGGGCTGGTCGTAGCCGAGGCGGTCGAACCCCGACCACTGGGAGTTCTCGCGTGCGAGAGCGCGGCTGTCGCCGCTCACACCGTCCGGGTGCGCCTCCCGCCACAGCCGTTCGACGCGCGCCCACGCCTCGTCCGTCGTCTCACGCGCGATGATCGGCAGCCGCAAGAGCTTTCGCACCGACCTGCCCTGCTCGAGTGCACGGTCGGCCAGGGTGCGCGCGGACGTCTCGTACCCGGTGTCGGTCAGCACGAATTGGTGGACGTCACCGTGTTTGGCAGACAACGTCACAGCCTCGTCCGAATTCCCGGTGAGGTGCACGACGGGGAAGGGAAGCCCGGAGAGGATGCCGCGGAAACCGCCGTCGATCACGTCGTAGTGGTTCCCGGCGAACTCGTATCCGGTGCCACCGAATCCGCCCGGAAGAACCTCGCTGTCGTTCCACACGCCGCGAGCCACGGTCAGGAACTCGTCCGCACGCGCGTAACGATCAGGACCGGTCACCCGGTCGCCGCGGGCGCGGGCGTCGGCCGGGTCGGTCTCGACCTTCAGTCGCCACTCGAGCCGTCCACCGGAAAGCCTCTGCAGGGTCGCGGACATCTTCGCCGCGTACACCGGAGTGCCGAACGCGGGATGGAATTCGACCGCGACCCGCGCGTGCCGGGTCTGCCGCAGTGCCGCCGCGGCCACCACCCAGGATTCTTCACCCGACGGGTCGTAGGGCGCGATCACTCCGTCGACTCCCGACAGTTCCGCGGCGTGGATCACCTGGGCGAGTTCGTCGAAGGGGCCGAGCTTGCCCGGACGCAGGTCGGTGGCGACCGTCGCCGGACGATCGCCACCGAAGCCGCCGCGAGTGTTCAACTCGGATGCGACCCGGCGCCCGTCACCGCGGGACGGTAACTCCCAGTAGAAGTCCGTCACGTCGTGGGCTCCTTCTCCGCGGCGAGCTGTGCCTTGGCCTGCTCGAGGGGTTCGCGCGCCACCCAGGATTCGAGGTCGAAATCGCTGGCGAGGAAGCCGTGGGCGTACAGGAACTGTTTCTGGACGCCGAGAAGGTCGACCCGCTCCTCGGACAGGTTCAGGTGGAGCCCTTCGTGGAAGTTCTCGCCGTACGCCGCGACGACGCCTTCCGGCCCGGACTGTGTCTCGGTCTGGAAGACGGCACGTACCTGTTCCACGTTCGCCGCCGCCCAGTCCGCGGCACGCAGGCTCTCGGCGAGGAAGCCGATCACGATGTCGGGGCGGTGTTCGAGGAGGTCGGCGTGCACGGTGACCGGGCGTGGGGTGCCGTTGTTCACCCGATCCCGCAGCGAGGCAGTGGAATCGAGGTCGACCGCGACGACCAGCCCGTGCTGCCGAGCCACGTCCTGGGCGCGGGCGCCCTTGACGTACACGGCATCGACATCACCCGCCAGCAGCGACTCGATGCCCCAGGTGGTGTTGCGGTCGGGATTGGCGGTGCGCACCTGCGGAGCCGCCGTCGTCGCGACCTCCACCAGCTTTACGTCCGCGAAGGACAGCCCGCCGAGGCGCAGCGCGGAGGCGACACCGTGCAGTGCCATCGCACGAGGGAAGCTCCGCGCCCGGTCGGCGGCCCAGGCGGGGATGCCGACCCGCAGCCCGGCCAGCTCGGCGGCCGCGCGGACGCCGGACTCCGGGCGCACGAGAATCGCCTGCGCCTCGTCGATCCAGGTGAGTCCGATCAGCCGGGTCGGTGAACCTTCGGCGCGTGCGGCGAGGGCCGGCACGTTGCCGCCTTCCCGGATGAGGCCCGGCAGTCGGTGATCGAAATGTCGCACGGCCAGTTCGGGACCAGCATCCTGCAGGACACCGAATTCGACTCCGGCGGCGTCCGCGGTCCGACCGAGCCAGCCGAGATTGTTCGCGAGGCCGCTCGCCGTGGGTACCGGGCAGCGGGTGTACCAGAGGGTGTCGAGCGCAGGTCCGGTCGTCACAGTCATGAGTTGTCCTTATCTGGTGGGGAATGGCGTCCCACTCCCAGTTGGGCGAGGAAGGTCGCGCGGTAGCGGAGCGAGTCGGGATCGTTTCTGTCCCGCGGACGCGGGAGATCGATGTCGACGTCCACCGCGAAGCCGCCGTTGTCGAGGATCAGCACCCGGTCGGCCAAGCGCACCGCTTCGTCGACATCGTGCGTGACGAGCAGAACGGCCGGGCGGTGCCGGGCCACCAGGTCGCCGACGAGGTCCTGCATCTGTAACCGGGTCAGCGCGTCGAGCGCGGCGAAGGGTTCGTCGAGCAGCAGCAGTTCCGGTTCGCGGACCAGGGCACGGGCGAGCGCGACCCGTTGTGCTTCGCCGCCGGACAGGGTGGCGGGCCAGGCTCGCTGTTTGTCGCCGAGATTGACCTCGGCCAGCGCACGCTGGGCGTTTTCGCGGGTGACGCGTGACCGACGTTGCCCGACCGACACATTCGCCAGGACACGCTTGGACGGGATCAGTCGCGGTTCCTGGTACACCACCGTGCGTTGTCGCGGTACCAGAACGTCGCCGCTGTCCGGTGGCTCGAGCCCCGAGAGCAGTCGCAGGAGTGTCGTCTTGCCGGTACCGCTCGGGCCGAGCAGGACCACGAACTCGCCGCGGGTGATCTCGAGGTCGATTCCGGCGAGTACGTGCTTGTCGCCGAACGACTTCCGCACACCCTTCAGCGACACGGCAAGGGGGGACCCGGCTCGTCGTTCCGCTGCGGTGGTCGCGGTGCGTTCGCGGGGGGCGAGCGGGGGCAACGGCGCCTCGGTGGTGTTCATCGGGTCACCGACAGTTGCCGCCACGGCATCGCGAACTTCTCGATCACCCGGACGACGGCGTCGAAGATCAAACCGAGAACCGCATACAACACGATGCACAGAACCATGTAGTCGGTGCGGTTGTATTCCTGCGCGAGGGTGACGAGGTACCCGATGCCTTCGCGGGTGCCCACCTGTTCGGCGGCGATGAGCCCGGTGATGCTGAGTGACAGGCAGATACGCAACCCCATCAGCACTCCTGGCAGTGCGGTCGGCAGAATTGCGCCGAACACCAGCCGCCAGCCGGTGAGCCCGAACCCGCGGGCGGCCTCGACCATCTTGCGGTCGACGCCGCGCACTCCGAGGTAGGTGTACGCGTACATCGGAGCAAGGGTCGCCACGGTGATGAGGACGACCTTGAACGTCTCGTCGATGCCGAACCACGCGATGAACAGCGGAACGAGCGCCAGGAACGGCACCGCCCGGTTGATCTGCATCGTGGAGTCGATGAGCTCCTCACCGAGCGCGGAGAGTCCGGACAGCACTCCGAGCACGAGCCCGATGACGACACCGCAGCCCACACCCAGCGCAGCGCGTTGCAGCGACGCGATCCCGAAGTCGAGTAGCTGGCCCGACTCGTACAGCTCCGCGAAGGCCTGCCACACCGCAGGCGGTCCGGCGAGGATCTCGGGGCTGAGGATGCCGGTGGAAGACCCGATCCACCACCCGGCCACGAGCAGCGCGGGGACGAGGAATCGGAGGGGAATCGAGATCCACCGGGGCCGTTCCCGGGTGCGGCGATAGCGGGGTGTCTCCAGTGTCAGGGTTCCCGGTGCCGTGTCGCGCGCGGGTTCCGTCAGGGTCACCACCGAACTCACTTGCCCTCGGCCGACGCGCTGCCGAGTGCGGCAGGGAGACCGAAGATGACGTCACTGCCCTTCAGCGGCCGCTGGATGACTCCGTTCTCGGCGAACAACGCCGCGATGGACTCCAGGTCGGCGGCATCGGCGGCCGTCGGGTACCGGAAGTTGGTGATGCGGCCGCCCAGCTCGATCGCGTCGTCGAGTCGCTGACCCGAGAGCGCGCGCGGCCCGGTTTTCTCGAAGACGTTCTCGAACGACGCAGGGTCTTGGCGCTGCTTCTCCGTGAGCTGCTGCGTCACTTCGAGGAATTTCGCGACCACCTCGGGATGTTCCTCGAGCACCTCGGTACGGCCGGCGATGATGGTGCTGTCCACCGAGCCGATGCTCGCCTCGGTGACGATTTCGACCGCCCCCTTCGCCTTCGCCTCCTGGTACGGGATCAGGAACGATGCCCAGGCGTCGACCTGGCCGGTGGAGAACGCCGACGCGGCATCGGCCTGCTGCAGCGGCACCCGCTCGACGGAGTCGATGGGAACGCCCGCCTCGGTCAGCGCCTTCAGGGTGATGTACTCGCCCTTACCGGCAGGGTTCACCGCGATCCGCTTTCCGGCGAGATCCGCGACGGTCTTGATCCCGGATTCGGGTCGGGCGATGATGCCTGCCTGATCCTTGTTGTACGGGTCGGAGGTCGCGAAGATTCGCACGCCCACATCCTTGGACAGCGCCCCCACCACCGGGCTGTACGCGCCGGTCTGGATGTCGAGTTCACCGGTGTTGAAGAGTTTGAGGTTGGAACTGAATCCGGGTGTGGTCTTGACCCATTCGATCTTCGCACCGAGCGGTGCAAGGGCATCATCGTAGGTTCCGTCGCGCTTTCCGACAGCGATGGCGCCCGAGTTGCCCGGATCGAAGACCTTCAGAGTGACGTCCGCACCGGCAGCGGCTCCTCCGGGCTCCTCGGAAGACCCACACGCCACCGCCAACCCGGCCAGCGGGATCATGGCGAGCGCGGCGGCGGCTCGTGGCAGTCGGCGTAAGCGGGACATGTGGGGAACTCCTTCAACGGATGAATCGTCAGGTGTGACGACCGTTGACGCTATGTCCCCCGCCCCAGATTTCCTCCTGTTTGTTTTCTACAGATCGGAAACCTTGACAAGTTCCGGAAACCCAGTTCACCGGCGTGCGCTGGGGATTCGGCACATGCGGGCGCCGCCATTTTCCGGCAGGCGGAAAGTATGGTGCCTTCTGCGCCGGACGCCGTTCCGGCCCGTGCGCCTTTCTGGTAGCTGGGACAACCAGAAAGGCGCACGGTCGCATTGCTCGACGAAAGGACCTTTGGTGACCGACTCACGTGCTGTGGGAGTTCGGACGGTGTCGCGGGCCCTGACGATGCTCTCCTGTTTCGGTGGGGGTGAGGAGCTGGGCGTCTCGGAGATCGCCAAACGCCAGGACCTCGCGGTGAGCACCACCCATCGGCTGCTCCAGTCCCTGGTCGATGCCGGCTTTCTCGACAAGGATGCGACGTCGGGCCGGTACCGTCTGGGAAGTGCCCTGGCCGCGTACGGTCAGATCTCTTACCGGCAGCACCGCATCTATCTGTCCGAGCCCTATCTCGAGCAGTTGGCGGCCACCACGGGGGCGTCCGCCTCACTGGCCATGCGGCACGGTCACGACGTCGTGCTCTTGGGCTTCAGCCGGTGGCGGGAAAGCGACGGGCATGTGCTGCAGGGTGTTCGGCTTCCCCTGCACGCCAGCGCCTTGGGTAAGGTGTTCCTCGCGTGGTCGGACACCGACGACGCCGAACTCGCCTCGCTACCGCGGGCGGCCACCACGTCCCGCGCGATCACGGACGTCGCCGGTATTCGAGAGGAACTGCACCGCACTCGTGAGCGTGGATACGGTTTCAACGACGAGGAGCTGACCCCCGACTTCCGCACCATCGGGTTGCCGATTCGCGACTCCGATGGAGTCGTCCGGTTCGCTCTCGGATTGCGCGGACCCACCGAACTCATGATCGACCAGCGCATACCGTTCTTCGTGGAACTCGCCCGCGTCACAGCCGGGGAGATCGCCGCCGTCCTCTTGTGAGAGGGCAGGGGCAGACAAGAATCGCTCAGCGGCGCTGCCCGACGCCGACCTGCACCAGATCGTGCCCGACGGTCACAGTGCCGGAATACGTCGATGACACGCCGCTGGTCCATTGATCGTCGGTGACCTGACGGGGGTCGCCCGGTCCGATGTGCGAGAGCACCACCTGGCGGACTCCTGCTTCGGTCGCGACACGTCCTACGTCCTGAGCGGTGGTATGTGCGTGAATCATGTGCTCGACGAGGGCGGGACCGGAGGTGGCGGCGTAGAAATCGACGTCGATCACCTCGTGGACCAGGATGTCGGATCCCGTCGCGAGCCGAACCACGTTGGGTGACTTCGCGGTATCACCGGAGAACGTCACCGCTCCGTCCTCGGTGTCGAAACGGTACGCGTACGACGGGAAGACGGGCCCGTGTGGCACCAGCGTCGCGGTGACACGCACCCGGTCGTCTTCGAATACGGGGAACGGCTCCATGTCCGGCGACGTGTTGTCGGCGGACGCCCCCGCCGACACCGGGGGCAATACGTCGTGCAGGGTGAGCCGCTGCCCGTAGTCGGACTGCGCACCCTTCTCGGCATTGCGAATGTTGATGTCGTAGGCGTACGCGTCGAGCACTCCGGAGAACAGCTGAGTCAGGCCGGGAGCCGGCGCACCGGGACTCTGGACGGGAATGCTCGCGCCACCACGCGGGACTGGCAGCTTTCCCGCCGATCCGGGGCCGTACACAGGCACGACGTTGCGGAAGGTGTACGACGGAGTGCCGCCCGGAAGCCAGAAGACGTTGAACAAGTCGGCAATGTGATCGCTGTGCATATGTGTGATGAATACTCCACCCAGAGAATCCGCATCGATACCTGCCTGGATCAACTTTCGACTCGACCACGGACCCGCATCGATGAGATACGGCCTGTCCCCGACGACGAGCACGCTGGCTGTGCCGCTACGCCCGGGTACCGCAATGGGTCCCGCCGCTGTTCCCAGCAGAATCAGCTTCGTCGTGTATCCGTCGACGTCGCCGGACAGCTCGTAGGCGTCCGGTGGCGTCGCACCACTCGGCTGCGCGTCCGAGGTGTGTGACGCACAACTCGTCGCTGCGACGGCCGCCGCAGCGGAGCCGAGCAGAGCCAGTGCACCTCGTCTGGAAATCTGGTGCCGTCGTGATGTTTCCATTCACGCTCCTGCCCGCACAGTGGCCGACTCGAGCGGCACCCGCCAGGCGTCGTACTCGTATACCCAGTCGCCGTTGCCTGCGACTTTGAGCCATTCGTTGGACCGGGAGCCGCGCTGGATGCGTGAGGTGCGCTGCAGGCGGGTGTGCTGATAGGTCTGCAGCGCGGCCGCGGGTTCGTCGAACATGCCGAGGCAGCGGGCCAGTACCACGGCGTCTTCGATGGCCATGCCGGCGCCCTGTGCCATGAATGGCATCATCGGATGTGCCGCGTCGCCGAGGAGCACCGAGGTTCCGTCCGTCCACGACTCCAGCGGGTCACGCACGTAGAGAGCGGATTTCAGGACGTCGTCGCAGGCGTCGAGCAGGGCTCGTGCGTCGGGGTGGAAGCCGCGGTAGAGGTCCCGCAGCTCGGTGACCGAGCCCGGGGTGGTCCAGGATTCCTCGGTCCACTCCTCCTGACCGCAGGTGGCGAAGACGAAGATGTCCTTGCCTTGGTTGAGGGGGAAGGTGACGATCTGCGTCGATGGATCGGGTCCCCACCACTTGGTGAAGCAGTCGAGGTTCGGGAGTTCACCGACGCGTTCGGTGGGGACGACGGCACGGAATGCCACGACTCCGGTGAACGTCGGCTGGTCCCGCCCGAGGAGAGCGGTCCGGACCGCGGAGTGGATACCGTCGGCACCCACGATCACGTCTGCGGAAGCCTTACTGCCGTCGGTGAATTCGATGCGGCCGTCGCCGACGCCGCTGACCCGCCGGCCCATTTCCACGATACCCGGGGGCAGCCGGTTCTCGAGGGCGGTCATGAGGTCGCCGCGGTGCATCGTCAACTGCGGTGCACCGTACTGCTGTTCCGCTGTATCCCCCATCGGTAGCCGCGACGTTTCGACTCCGGTGTCCCAGGTTCGGCTGAGCCGGAACTGGGGCCGGGCGGCGGACTCGCGGATTTCTGCACCCACACCCAGTCCGTCGAGCGCGCGGACCGCGTTCGGGGTGAGGTTGATGTCGGCGCCGACGCGGGCGAACTGCTTCGTCTGCTCGTACACGGTGACATCGAAACCGAGCTCGCGAAGAGCGATCGCCGTGGCCAGTCCCCCGATTCCGCCACCGCACACCGCGACCGTGGTCATTTGACGTCCTTTCCGGGCACTGTGACGGGAGGTGTGAATGGTGCGGGCATGTCGCCGTACGCGGCGAGGTCCACCTCGACGATCACCGGCGCCTGCCGCGAGACCGCGTCCTCGAGCACGGCGTGGGCCTCTTCGGCACCGCCGATCCGCAGGTAGGGCACCCCGATCGACTGGGCGAGCAGCGGGAAGTCGGGCGTGACGAGGTCGACCGCGTAGGTGTCGTCACCCCCGCCCATCTGCATGTTGCGGAGCACGCCGTAGCCGCCGTCGTTGAACACGAGCAGCACCAGCCACGGCTTCTCCTGCGCCATGGTGAGGATCTCGCCGAAGTGGACGGCCAGGCCGCCGTCGCCGACGAGCGCCAGGGTGGGCCGGGTTTCGTCGGCCAGTGCGGAGCCGATTGCCATGCCCAGGCCCTGCCCGATGCCGCCGCCGCGGGGGAAGACGTTGGACTTGGGGTCGAACATCGGGAGCAGCCGGTTACCCCAGGAACTCGACGCGATGGTGACGTCGCGGGCGATGACGGAATCCTGTGGGAGCGCGGCACGCACGGCGTCGCACAGTACGGCGTGATCGCCGAGTCCGGCGCGCTGCTTGCTGCGGACGAGTTCGCGGGTGGTGCGGGCACGTTCGGTCCAGGCGGCGTCGACCGGAGCCAGATCGGTGAGTGTCCGAAGGAATGTTCCGATGTCGGCGGTGACACCGGCCTGCGCGGGATACACGCGGCCGAGCGCGGCGGCATCGACGTCGACCTGCACGTGCACGGCGGGGACGGGCATGGAGTAGTCGCCGGTCTCGTTGGACCGGAAGTGGGTTCCCAGCGACAGCAGCAGGTCGGCGTCCTGGAGGAGTTCCCGGCCCACCGGCGTGTTGCCGTAGTTGCCGATGCACAGCGGATGGTCCTCGGGCACGGCTCCACGACCGGAGTTGCTGGTGAGCAACGGGACTCCCCACCGCTCCACCAGTTCGGTCAGCTCGGCACCGGCTCGTGTGACGCCGCCGCCGGCCCAGATGACGGGGCGCTCGGCCGCAGCCAGCAACGACAGTGCCGCAGCGAGTTCGTCGGCGTCGGGGGTCCGGGGGCTCTCCTGCGCCGCCTCCATGACGTCGATGTCGTGCTCGGCGTACTGCAGGTCGATCGGCCACTCGATGCTCGCCGGACCGCCGGGCGTTGCCAGAGCCTGGGCAACGGCCTCCCGCAGGGTCTTTCCCGCACTGTCGGTGTCGAGGATGGTGGCGGCATGCTTCGACGTCGCCGTCAGCATCCCCAGCTGATCCTTGGTCTCGTGGATGAACCCGCGACCCGAGCCGAGGTACCGGCTCTCGACGTTGCCCGTCACATGCAGCACCGACGTTCCGGCACTCAGCGATTCGATCAGCGAGCCGGCCGCGTTGCCGGCACCGGTGCCGGTGCTCGTCAGGGCGCAGCCGAGTCCGCCTGTGGCCCGGGCATACCCGTCGGCCGCGCTGACCGCGGTGGCCTCGTGCCGGACCGGCACGAACCGCAGGTGCTTGCTGACCGCCTGCACCAGGGGCTGATTGTGGACGCTCACGATGCCGAACACGGTGTCGACACCGGCCTCGCGCAGCACCTGGACGAGCAGGTCGCCCCCATTTCCTACGGACATGGTGTTCCTCTCAGACATAACGGGCGACGCCTCCGCAGACGTCGAGGCTGGTGCCCGTCACATAGGACGAGCGGGGAGACAGCAGGGTCACGATCATGGCCGCCACCTCGTCGGCGCGGCCGAACCGGCCGAGTCCGATGCCGCGGTCCTGGGCGATCTCCGCCTCCCATTCGGCGAAGGTGGCGTCGGTGCCGGATTCCTCGTAGCGGCGCCGCCACTGGCCGGTGTCGACCAGTCCCAGCGACACCGAGTTCACGCGGATGCCGTCGGCGGCGAGTTCCAGCGACAGCGACTTGCTGAGGTTCAGCAGTCCGGCCCGGGCGGCGCTGGTGGTGACCAGCCGCGGCTCGGGCTGCCGCGCGAGCACCGCCGAGATGTTGACGATGGCCGCGGCGTCGGACTTGCGTAGCAGTGGCAAGGCGGCCTCGACGGTGTTGAGGACGCTGGAGAACTTGAGGTCGAGTTCGTCGCGCCAGTCGTCGAGGGTTGCCTCGCCGCGCGGGACCATGCGGGACTTGCCTGCGTTGTTGACCAGACCGTCGAGTCCGCCGAACCGCTCGACCCCCGCCTCGACGAGTGCGGTGACCGCGGCCGGATCCCGGACGTCGCAGGACGCGGTGAGGACGCGGTCGCTGCCGGGCAGCGGTGCGATGACGGAGTCGAGCCGGTCGCGGTCCCGCGCGCAGGTGACGACGTTGGCACCCTCCTCGAGCAGCATCGCGACGGTGGCGAGCCCGACTCCCGAGCTTCCGCCCGTCACCAGGTAGGTGCGGTCTTTCAGTTGCAGGTCCACGACGTGGTCCCCTTCTCTAGTGCAGGACGAATCCGCCGTTGACGACGAGTTGCTGACCGGTGATGTACGACGCCTCGGGCCCCATCAGGAATGCGACGGCACCGACCAGATCGGACGGTTGCTGCGGTCGCTCGAGTGCCCGGTTGAGGCGGTACAGCTCGTGCCGGTGCTCCGGAACCTTCTGCGCCGATTCGCTTTCGGTCAGACCGGGCGAGACGGTGTTGACGGTGATGCCGTGCGGGCCGAGGTCGCGTGACATGGCCCGAGTGAGGGCAGCCACCCCACCCTTGGAGGCAATGTAGTGCGCGAGACGGGGTGAGCCGTACAGGGCGGCGTCGGAGCCGATGGTGACGACTCGTCCGCCTCCGTTCCCGATGATTACGGGAATGATCGCCCTGCTCACGAGGAAGGTGCCGCGCAGGTTGACGTCCAGCACCTTGTCCCACTCGTCGATGTCGAGTTCGTGAATCGGCTTGCCGCCCACTCCATCCGCGAGGGCCGCGTTGTTGACAAGCCCGTACAGCGGGCCACCGGAGGTGACGGTGGCGGCCATTGCGGAGACTGATTCGGCGTCGCGCAGATCGACGTGGACGAACTGTGCTTTCACGCCGTCGGCGCGCAGGCTCTCCACCGCCGACTCTCCCCAGTCCTCGCGAATGTCGGCGAGCCACAGGTCGGCGCCGTCCTCGCCGAGCCGGCGGGCGATGGCCAGACCGAGGCCGCGCCCGGCACCGGTGACGACGATGGATTTCCCGTCGAGATTCACGATCAGTCCCGTGTCACACCGTGCATGGCCGACGTCTCGGGGTACGTCGGGATCTGCGGCTTCTGCGCGCCGATGATGACGCAGAACAGGGCGTCCTTGTCGCCGTTGTTCTTCAGGCTGCGCGGAACCCCGGCCGGGACGACGATCATGTCGCGGTAACCGAGGGTGCGCTTCTCCACCTTGCCGTCGCGGTGAACACCGACCTCCACCTCACCCTCGAGGACGAAGAAAGCCTCTTCGGCGTCGTGGTGGGTGTGCTCGGGGCCCTCGGCGCCGGGGGGAAGGAGCATGTTGGAGAAGGTGAATCCGCGCGACGGGATGGTCCGGTTGTCGTTGTCGTGGTTCCCGGTGGCTCCGGAACCGACGTAGCGGATCTGTGCGCGCTTGAACTGGTCACCGGCCTTGGCCTGGAACCCGAGGGTATCCCAGTCCTCGTGGCGGGAGCCACGGGTCAGGATCAGCGAATCGGTGAATTCCTTCAGGTCGGCGGTGCCGTAGTCGAGTGTCATGTCGTGCTCCTTCTCTAGAGGTGGTTGCGTAGGCGTTCGGTGATGAAAATGAAGGATTCGACCCAGGCGTTGAACGCGTCCGGTCGCTCCTGGTTCGCGAGATGTCCTGCGCCCCTGACGGTCACGAAGACGGCGCCCGGAATACCGCCGGCCAGCACCTGGCTCGCAGGAATTCCCGTCACGGTGTCCTCGTCTCCACTCAGGACCAGTGTCGGGATGTCGATCTTCGCGAGATCGGCGGTGTGATCGGTGGCTGCCATGGAGTCGGCGGCGTACCCGTAGCCGGGGAGCCGGATCGACGCGGCCATGATCGCCGTGGCCTTCGCTGCCAGTTCGGCGCCGGCCGTTCCGGACACCAGGCGTGGGGCACGTTCCGCCGCAAAGGCTTCGGCGCCTTGCTGAGCGAGCGTTGCAGCCCGGGTCCGCATCCGGCCGGCAGCCTCGTCGTCGGCCCCCGAACCTACGGTCGAGCTGCCGAGCAGGAGGCTGCGCACGAGGTCGGGATGACGCAGGGCCATGCGGGTCGCGATCACCCCGCCCCACGACATGCCCAGGACGTGCGCTCCGGCGTCACCGCAGCGGTCGCGGATCACGTCGGCCGCTGCGTCGGCGTAGTCGTCGAGGTCGAACGGACGGCCCGGGTCCTCACTGCGGCCGTACCCGGGAGCGTCCCAGGCCAGCAGTCGCAGCGAGTCCGACAGTTCGTCGAACTGCGGAGCGAAACTGTCTGCACTGCCACCGATGCCGTGCAGCATCAGCAGTGCGGGGCCGGAACCCGATTCGACGACGTGCGTCACGACGCCCGCCCGAGGTCGAACCGCTCGAACGCGCCGGGGTCGGGGATGCCGGCCATGTGGTCACGGACCTGCTTGGACGGCGGGCCCGCGGTGCCCCACAGGTCGGAGAGTTCCGGCACCCGTCGCCACACCTTGCAGAGCCACCGGTCCTCGTCGACCTGCGCGATGCCGGAGGTGTATTCGCACACCAGCCCCGCCGGGTCGGCGAAGTACGAGAAGGTGTTGTCGCCGGGGCCATGCTTGCCGGGACCCCACAGCGGCACGGTGCCGTGGTGGCGGAGCCGCCCGATGCCGCGCATGAAGTGGTCGACGGTGGGCATCTCGTAGGCGACGTGATTCACCGACGTCCACTCGGCCTGGTTGAACGCGATGCTGTGATGGTCGGTGTTGCAGCGAAGGAACGCCATCTGGTGCTCGGACCAGTCGGAGACCCGCATGCCCAGGACGTCGCAGTAGAATTTCACCGCGGCGTCGATGTCGACGGTGTTGAGGACTACGTGGGTGACGCCCACCGGGACGGCGTCCTCCCGGCCGAGCTTCGGGACGGCCAGCGCATCGGCGAGCAGTTCGACGACGCGACCCTCGGGGTCGACGAGGCTCACACCGTATCCACCACCGAGGTCGTCGACGGGGCCCGGCCCGCTGACGATCGGCACACCCCAGGACTCGAGCCGGCGGGCGGCCTCGTCGACCTCTGCGGGTGTGGCGACTGCGAAGGTGATGCGGCCGAGGCCGTTCCGCTCGGCCTGGGTGAGCTGCAGCGCGTGGTGGTGCTCACCGGTTCCCCGCAGCCAGGCGCCGGTCGCGCCCTGATCGACAACGCGAAGGCCCCAGACCTCCGAATAGAACTCGGTGGATTCCGTGCTGGCCTGCGTCCGCAGCTCCACGGAGCGCAGGCACCGCAGCCGGGCTATGGGTTGATTCATCGCGTGCCTCCAGTTGCTTAGGTCTCAATATCTTAGCGCTAAAGTATTAGGGCGTACAGAGCTGCGGGAGATTTTTCTGTACGCCCTATCTACGAGCGGGTCGCTCAATCAGCCCACGAGCGGGTCGCTCAGTTTGCCCACGGGTTGGGTTCTTCGTCGAGGCCCCAGTAGATGCTCTTCTGCCGCGAGTAGGCGGCGATACCGCTGCGCCCCTTCTCGACTCCCAGCCCGCTTTCCTTGACGCCGCCGAACGGCGTGGAGATGCTGAACTGTTTGTAGGTGTTGATCCACACCGTCCCGGCTTGTAGTCGGCGGGCGAGTTTCCAGGCCCGGCGATAGTCGCCGGTCCAGATTCCCGACGCCAGCCCGAACACCGAGTCGTTCGCCTGCTCGACGAGGTCGTCCTCGCCGTCGAACGGCAGGACCACCAGCACCGGCCCGAAGATCTCCTCCTGGCACGTGCGTGACGTGTTGGGGAGCCCGTCGATGATCGTCGGCAGGTAGTACGCGCCGTCGCGGAGCCGTTCGTCGTCGGGGATCGCCCCGCCGCACAGCACCCGTCCGCCCTCTTCGCGAGCGAGGTCGACGTATGCGGCGACGCTGTCGCGGTGCTTGCGGTGCACCATCGGCCCCACCTGGGTGTCGGGGTCGCGGCCGGGACCGAGTCGCAGTCGCTGCGTCTTGGCCACCAGTTTCGCGAGGAACTCCTCGTAGATCCGGCGGTCGACGAACAACCGAGACCCGGCGATGCAGCTCTGCCCGGTCGACGAGAAGATCCCGTACATCACGCCGTTGACGGCCGCGTCGATGTCGGCGTCGTCCAGCACGATGGTCGGCGACTTACCGCCCAGCTCGAGCGAGACGGGCATCAACTTCTCGGCCGCGGCATGGGCGATGGCGCGGCCGGTGTTGGTGCCGCCGGTGAACGTCACTTTCCCGATGCCGGGGTGGTGGACGATCGCGTCACCGACAACCGAGCCCTTGCCCGGGAGCACCGACAGCAGTCCGGCGGGCAGACCGCTGTCGTCGAGGATTCGAGCCAGTTCCAGCGACACCAGCGGTGTCCACTCGGCGGGCTTGAGGACGACGGCGTTGCCCGCGGCGAGGGCGGGCGCGATCTTCTGGGCGTCGCTGGCCACCGGCGAGTTCCAGGGTGCGATGGCACCGATCACGCCGATGGGTTCGTGGACGCTCATCGTGAGGTAGTTGCCCCGCGGCGTGGTCAGGTCTTCGTCGGCGGTCTCGAGGACCGCGGCGAAGTATCGGAACGTACCCGCGGCACTGCCGACCAGCGCAGTGGTTTCCGCGACGGTCTTGCCCGTGTTGTAGCTCTGCAACAGTGCCAGCCGGGATGTGTTCGCCTCGATCGCGTCGGCGATGCGGTGCAGGAACTTCGCCCGCTGATGCGGCAGCAGGTTGCGCCAGGCCGGATCCTCGGCGGCGGGGCGACCCCGACGGACCGCCTCGTCGACGTCGGTGGTCGTGGCCTGGTGCACGACCTGCAGGACCTCGCCGGTGGAGGGGTCGGTGACCTCGAAGGCCGGCCCGGTTCCCTGCCGCCAGGTTCCGGCGACGAAGATGCGATCGGCGATCGGAGCGAACGATAGCGTCGCTTCGCGGAAGTCGAGTGCGGTCACTGTGAAATCTCCTCGAGGGTCTTCTCGCGGGTTTCGACGGCGAAGAAGCCGACCACGAGGGCACCGATCAGGGCGACGACCGCGAACATTCCGAAGACGATGGTAAGAGTGCCGCCGCCGCCCAGGATGCCGCCGACAGCCAGGGGGCCGACGATGATGCCGAGGCGACCGCTCGCGCCGCCGATGGCGCAGCCGATGGCCCGCATCCGGGTGGGATACAGCTCGGCGGTGTAGACGTACAGCGCCATGTTGACGGCGAAGACGAACAGGGCGGATCCGGCTGACCAGAACAGCACCTTGGTCGCGGTGTCCGCACCGGTCGCGGCCAGCAGGAACAGCAGCGACGAGCACAGAACCATCGATGCGGTGATGCAGATGCGGCGTCCGAGGTTGTCGATGAGGAAGGCGACGAGGAGGCAGCCGAGCAGACCGGCGACGCTGGTGACGATGCTGTAGTGCAGCGCTGTGTCGACGCTGACGTCGAACGCGGAGTGGTAGAGCGACGGCAGCCAGGAGGCGATGCCGTAGTTGACGAAGTAGGCGCATCCCCAGATCGCGGCGAGCATCAGCGTGCGGCGCAGGTAGACGCCCTGGAAGGCTTCGATGAACCGGCCGCGGCGGACGTCGACCGCGACAGCCGGCAGCGGTTGCGGGGTAGGCAGAGTCTTGCCGTACTTGTCGGTGATCTCACGTTCGATCTGCGTCATCGCCTTGTTCGCATCTTCGAAGCGTCCGCGGGAAGCCAGCCAGCGCGGCGATTCGGGGAGTTTCCACAGCAACGGCAACAGAAGGATGGGCAGCGCGCCGAGGGCGAACAGGATCTTGTAGCCGAAGTTCGGCACCACCCAGGCCGACACGACGGCCGACATGACGAGGCCGACGGGGAAGATGACCTCGTAGAGGAGGACGAAGCGTCCACGTTTGTGGGCCTTGGTGATCTCCCCGATGTAGCTCGCGGCCACCGGGACTTCGGCGCCGAGGCCGATACCCTGCACGAATCGGAAGACGAGGAACAGCATCAGGCTGTCGGTGAACGCCATCCCGAGACTCATCACCGCATACAAGGCGAGTGAGGCGATGATGACGTTGAGACGTCCGACGCGGTCGGCGAACCAGCCGCCGGCGAGTGCGCCGACCAGCATGCCGATACCGCCGATCGCGATGACCCAGGCGATCGAGGACGGAGTGAGGTTCCACTTGGGAGTGAGAACGGGAAGCGAGTAGGCGATCATCAGCTGGTCGAAGCCGTCGAAGAACGTGACAGCTCCGACGATGACGCGCGCCTTGATGTGCCACCTGCTCATGGGCAGGCGTTCGAGTCGGGCGCTGATCATCTCAGCTGTGGCAGCCATGGCGGGCGATACCGTCGTCATGAGCATCCTCAGGGTTGTGTCGAGGCATTTACTTAAGCCCTCAAAGGCTTACCGCTAAGATGTAATCTCACGCACAAGACATCCGTCAACCCTTGACTTTAGAAGAAACATGTTGTTCACATCCATTCACCCACCGTGAACGCTGGGCCGCCCCGCCGCGCCACGTCCGTGTTTTGTTCGGGCCGACTCGGGTACTTGCTCCCGCTGTCGGGGTCTCAACAAGGTTATCGGCGCGGACGAGGAGGCGTGATGCGAGCGATGGTGTATCGGGGGCCGTACAAGGTCCGCGTCGAAGAAAAGGCAGTCCCGCCCATCGAGCACCCCAACGACGCGATCGTGCGGGTGGCATTGGCGGCGATCTGCGGATCGGACCTGCATCTGTACCACGGCATGATGCCCGACACCCGGGTCGGCATGACGTTCGGCCACGAGTTCATCGGCGTCGTCGAGGAGGTCGGCCCGTCGGTACAGAACCTGCAGCGCGGCGACCGGGTGATGGTCCCGTTCAACGTGTACTGCGGTTCGTGTTACTTCTGCGCACGCGGCCTCTACTCGAACTGTCACAACGTGAACCCGAACGCCACCGCCGTGGGCGGCATCTACGGGTACTCCCACACGTGCGGTGGCTACGACGGTGGACAAGCGGAGTTCGTGCGCGTGCCGTTCGCCGACGTGGGCCCTGCCAAAATCCCCGAATGGATGGACGACGAGGACGCGCTACTCCTCACCGACGCCCTCGCCACCGGCTACTTCGGTGCACAACTCGGCGACATTGTCGAAGGCGACACCGTCGTGGTGTTCGGAGCCGGGCCGGTCGGGCTGTACGCGGCCAAGTCGTCCTGGCTCATGGGTGCCGGGCGAGTGATCGTGATCGATCACCTCGAGTACCGACTGGAGAAGGCTCGCACGTTCACACACGCCGAGACCTACAACTTCGCCGACTACGCCGACATCGTGGTCCACATGAAGAAGATCACCGACCATCTCGGGGCCGATGTGGCCATCGACGCCGTCGGCGCCGAGGCCGACGGCAACTTCCTTCAACACGTCACGGCCGCCAAGTTCAAGCTGCAGGGCGGTTCCCCGATTGCCCTCAACTGGGCGATCGATTCCGTCAGGAAGGGCGGGACGGTTTCTGTGATGGGCGCCTACGGTCCAATGTTCAGTGCCGTCAAGTTCGGTGATGCGATGAACAAGGGCCTGACGCTTCGCATGAACCAGTGCCCCGTGAAACGCCAGTGGCCCCGCCTGTTCGAGCACATTCGCAACGGTTATCTGAAGCCCAACGATATTGTCACGCATCGCATTCCGCTCGAGCATATCGCCGACGCCTACCACATCTTCTCGGCCAAGCTCGACAACTGCATCAAACCGGTTATCGTGCCGAACGCCGGCTGATCGACGAGGAGGACCCGATCATGGCCTATACAGCTGAGACGCCGAAGCGTCCACTCACGAGCGACGAACTACGCGCGCGCATTCCGGGATGGGGTGTGGACCTCGACCCCAAGGACCGGCCCGCGGTACCGAAGGAGCGTTTCGACCCCGGCGCGACGGGCGCCCACTGGGATTTCCCGGAGTGCCAGGAGGAGAAGTGGCCGCGTGAGCGGTCGATCGAACACCAATTCCTGACACCTGTATTCGGCACCTCGTGTCCTCCGAAGGGCCTCTCCGGCGCCATGCGGAAATTCGCGTTCCGATACAGCGAGGGCCGGGCCGCGCACTGGCTCATCCTGCTGGCCGCCGACCGGGTCGATGCGCTGGAGAGCCATCTGGTCTCGTTCGCGACCCTGCATCCCGACAACCCCATCACCCAGACGGGTATTCGCAGCGAGCTTTCCCATCACGGTGTGTCGTCCCGACTCGGGAAGAAACGCGTCGACCTGAACCACCAGTGGATGGACCCGTTCATCGTCGCGGCCCCCTGGGTGCTGTCCGCAGCCGGCGTCGCCTACGCCGTGACGGGCGCCCTGCAGAATGTCCGGCGACGCTCGAGGTCACACGGGCACGAGTGGCCGGTGCGGCTCGGGCGGTAACTCGAGGGAAACAGCGTCACCGGGCCGGACGTCGCCGCCTTCGAGGACAATCGACATGATGCCCGACTTGCGGACAATCGTGCCGTTCAGGTCCCGGTCCACCGTGTGCGACAGGAGACCTGCGCGGAACGCCTCGATCTGCTTGCACGGATTCCTCAGACCCGTCACCTCCACCACCGCCCGCGCGCCCAGGTGAAGACGAGTTCCTGTCGGCAACGCGAGCAGGTCGATACCGCGAGTGGTGATGTTTTCGCCCAGCTGACCGGCCTGGACCTCGAAACCGAGGGAGTTCAACTCGTCGAGAAACTCGGCGTGCATGAGGTGCACCTGCCGCAGATTCGGCTGCGTGGGATCACGCCGCATCCGGTAACGGTGTCGGACGGTGACGCCCTGGTGAGCGTCACCGTCCACACCGAGACCGACGAGCAGGTGGACGGCGCTCTCGTTCGACTTGCTGAACGCGTGCCTGCCACTCCGGCTCACGGCCGTGATCGTTCCCACGCACTCCGACCCTACCGACCCCTCACCGCCGGATCGGCATGATCGTGCGGACCCCGGCGTCGCGCAGCCACAGCCCGCCCCACACGAAGATGCCGACGTAGACGGGGAACAGGATGGTGCTGAACAGCGGTTGCTCGGTGAGCATGTTGGTCGCCACCGCGCCGCCGAGATATCCGGTCAGGAGGACGGCACCGAGAATGCTCGTCGCCGGAACCAGGTACAGCACGAGGCACACCAACATCACGATTCCGATCACGACGGCAATGTTCTCGTCGAAACCGAGTTCGGCCATCGCGTCGCGGACGGACTGAATGTTCGCGATGTGGATGATCGCGTCGAAAAGCAGGAACGCGGTGACCAGACCGGTGATGATCAGTCCGGCGATCCTCGCCTTCCGCCCTACCGGTGCCGTGTTCTCGGCAGAACCGAGCGGTCCGGCGGTCTTTGCGGTGGAATGTGGTGTCGAGGTCATGGCGATCTCCGAAGGTAGAAGGTGACGGGGCGGGGAGCGTGTTCCGTTCCCTCGAAAAGACAGACTGCCGGGCCGAGGAAAACTCATCGCGGCTCGCGGACCGGGGCGAGAACCCGAGCGAGGAGACCGAAAAGTGTGCGGACGATACGCCAGCACCACCACGGACAAGGAACTGCGGTCCATCTTCGAGGTCGCCGAGATCGTCGGTGAGGAGCTGGGTCCGTCCTACAACGTCGCTCCCACCCAGCAGGTCCGGGTCGTGCTGGAACGCCCACCGCGTGCCGAACCCGACGCCGACCCCGTCCGTCAGCTCCGGACGGCGAAGTGGGGGCTGGTGCCGCCGTGGGCGAAGGACGTGAAGATCGGCAACAAACTCATCAACGCCAGATCCGAGTCGATCACGGAGAAGCCCGCATTTCGGAAGGCCGCCGCCCGACGGCGCTGCATCATTCCCGCCGACGGTTACTACGAGTGGTTGAAGCGAGACGACGGCACCAAGATTCCGTACTTCCTGCACGGCGACGGGGTGCTGGCGATGGCCGGCCTCTACGAACTGTGGCCCGACCCCTCCCTTCCGGAGGACGACCCGAACAGGTGGCTCTGGACCACCACGGTGCTCACCACCCAGGCCACCGACGTCCTCGGCCACATTCACGACCGTTCACCGGTGGTGCTGCCACCGAGCTTCCAGGAACACTGGCTCGACCCCACCCTGACCGAGCGCGAACAGGTCGATGCCCTGATCGCGTCGATTCCCGAGCCCCGTCTCGAGCCGTACGAGGTGAGTACCGCCGTCAACTCCCCGCGCAACAACGGACCCGAACTGCTCGAGCCCGTGTGACGGGTCCGTTCTAGCGCTCGTTCAGGTGGCGTGTCATGCTGGCCGGATGAACGCCGAACTCCCAGTGGCCCCGCGCGTCGTCACCCGCTGGCACCAGGTGGTCGACAACCACGACCTGGGCGCCCTCGACGCCCTGATCGCGGAAGACGCGGTGTTTTCCTCCCCCGCCGTGTTCACACCGCAAGAAGGAAAAGCAAAGGTCCTCGCGTACCTGCGCGCGGCACTCACGGTGTTCACCGGCACCGGCTTCCACTACCGCGAGGAGTGGTACGGCGACCGCTCCGCCGTCCTCGAGTTCGCCACCGAACTCGACGGCGTCCATGTGCACGGCGTCGACATCGTGCACTGGAATGACAACGACCAGATCACGTCGTTCACGGTGATGGTCCGCCCGGTGAAAGGTCTGCAAGCGCTCATTCCGCTGATGGCCGCCCAGCTCTCCCAGTCCTAGAAACCCGCACAGCAAGGAGCTTTCATGAGTCTGCCCACCATTCTCCGAGACCGGTTGCGCCTGCCCGTCGTGGCCTCGCCGATGTTCATCGTGTCCGGTCCCGACCTGGTGATCGCCCAGTGCACCTCGGGTGTGGTCGGCTCGTTCCCATCCCTCAACGCCCGGCCGCAGCCGGTACTGCGCGAATGGCTCACCCGCATCACCGAAGAGCTGGCCAAGCACGACGCCAACAACCCGGAGTCGCCGTCCGCACCCTTCGCGGTGAACCTGATCGTGCACAAAAGCAATGACCGGCTCGACGAGGATCTGGCCACCGTCGTCGAGTTCGAGGTCCCGATCGTCATCACCTCCCTCGGCGCCCGCACCGACGTCAACGACGCCGTCCACTCCTACGGCGGCATCGTTCTGCACGACGTCATCAACAACAGGTTCGCGAAGAAGGCCGTCGAGAAGGGTGCCGACGGCCTGATCGCCGTCGCCGCGGGTGCGGGCGGACACGCAGGCACCCAGTCACCATTCGCGTTGCTGCAGGAAATCCGCGAATGGTTCGACGGCCCCGTGTTGCTGTCCGGCTCGATCGCCCACGGGCGTTCGGTACTCGCCGCACAGGCTGCAGGCGCGAACCTCGCCTACATCGGGTCCGCCTTCATCGCCACCGAAGAGGCCAACGCCGACGCCGCCTACAAGCAGATGATCGTCGACTCCACGGCCTCGGACATCGTCTACTCCAACCTCTTCACCGGCGTGCACGGAAATTACCTGCGCGGCAGCATCGAGGCGGCCGGATACGATCCCGCAGCCCTTCCGGTGTCGGATGCCGGCGCGATGGATTTCGGTACCAACGAGAAGTCGGAGTCCAAGGCGTGGCGCGACATCTGGGGTGCCGGTCAGGGAATCGGCGCGGTAGACGCAGTCGTCCCGGCGGCCGAGGTTGTCGAGCGGCTCACTCGGGAGTACGCCGACGCGAAGTCCCGCCTGCTCTAGGCGCTTCGCGCCCGTGCGCCTTTCTGGTTGTTCCTGCTACCAAAAAGGCGCACAGGCGGCGAAGCCGCCTACTGTGACGCGATATCGCGCCCGATGATTTCCTTCATGATCTCGGTGGTTCCGCCGTAGATCGTCTGGATACGGCTGTCGACGTACGCGCGGCCGATGGGGTACTCCATCATGTAGCCGTAGCCGCCGTGCAGTTGGACGCAGCGGTCGACCACTCGCTTCTGTAGTTCACTGGCCCACCACTTGCCCTTGGACGCGTCGACGGCAGTGAGTTCGTCTGCGTTCAAGGCGAGTACGCAGCGGTCGATGTGCGATTCGGTCACCTCGATCTCGGTGAGCATCTCCGCCAGCGCGAACCGGGTGTTCTGCAGATCGCCGATCAGCTTGCCGAACGCCTTCCGCTCGAACACGTAGTCCCTGGTCCACTGGTATGCCGCCTTCGCCGCGGCGATCGCGTTGACCGCGATCGAAATACGTTCGAGTGGCAGGTTTTCCATGAGATGGACGAATCCGCGCCCCTCGGTGCCGAGCAGATTGGTCGCGGGCACCCGCACGTCCTCGAACACGAGCTCCGCCGTGTCCTGACCGGCCAAGCCGACCTTGTGCAGCTTGCGACCACGACCGAAGCCGGGCATGCCCCGCTCCACGACGAAGAGCGAGAACCCCTTGGAACCGGCGTTCGGGTCGGTGCGGGCGACGACGATGACGAGGTCGGAGTGAATGCCGTTGGTGATGAACGTCTTCTGGCCGTTGATCACCCACTCGTCGCCGTCGCGCACCGCGGTGGTCTTCACGCCCTGCAGGTCGCTGCCGGCGCCGGGCTCGGTCATCGCGATCGCGCCGATCAGCTCACCCGCGGCCATGCCGGGCAGCCACCGCTGCTTCTGCTCGTCGGTGCCGAGGTTCACGATGTACGGGATGACGATGTCGTCGTGCACGCTCAGGCCCGACCCGAATGATGTCGTCGCGGTGCGAGCGATTTCCTCGGCGACGACGTACCGGAACCGGTAGTCGGTGACGCCGGCGCCGCCGAACTCCTCCGGCGCACCGAGTCCGACGAGACCGGACTTGCCGGCCGCGAGCCACGCCGATCGGTCGATCAGCTTGTCGGACTCCCACCGTTCGTAGTGGGGCTCGATCTCCCGGGCGAGAAACTCGCGCACGGTCTCCCGGTACGCCTCGTGATCCTTCTCGAAGATAGTGCGCTGCATGGTCTCTCTCCTAGGAATCGGTCACACGCCGACGGAAACCGACAGGCCCGCGAGACGTTCCGCGATCAGCGCCTCCGCCTCGCGGACAATGCGTTCGACGAGTTCACCGGCAGTGGGGATGTCGTGGATGATGCCCTGGACGGTGCCGACGGTCCAGATACCCGCGTCGGTGTCGCCGTTCTCGAACACGGTGCGCCCGCGGGCACCGGCGACCAACTCACGAACGTCCTCGAACTTGCCGCCCCGATCGAGGATCTCCACGACCTCACGGCTCACGGTGTTGCTCGCGACACGCGCAGTGTTACGCAGCGGCCGGAAGATCAACTCGGTGTCGGTCTCCTTGCCCGCGACGATCGCTTCCTTGATGTTCTGGTGGATCGGGGATTCGGCGGTGCACATGAAGCGGGTACCCATGTTGATTCCGTCGGCGCCGAGGGCGAGTGCCGCGACCAATCCACGCGCGTCCGCGAACCCGCCCGACGCGACCATCGGGATGGTGATCTGTTCCGCGGCGGCCGCGATGAGCACCAGCCCGGGGATGTCGTCCTCACCGGGGTGGCCGGCACATTCGAAGCCGTCGATGCTGATGCCGTCGACGCCGGTGTCCTGGGCCTTGATCCCGTGCCGCACGCTGGTGCACTTGTGCAGCACCTTCACGCCCGCGGCGTGGAAGTCGGGTAGATGGGGGGCGGGGTTGGAACCGGCCGTCTCGACGATCTTGATTCCGGATTCGATGATGACCTGCCGGTACTCCTCGTACGGCGGCGGCGTGATCGCCGGCAGAATCGTCAGGTTCACACCGAAGGGCTGGTCGGTGAGCTCGCGGGTGCGGGCGATCTCCTTGGCGAGGTCCTCCGGAGTGGGCTGGGTCAGCGCGGTGAGCAGGCCCAGGGCACCGGCATTGGCGACGGCGGCGACGAGTTCGGCGCGACCGACCCACTGCATGCCGCCTTGCACGATCGGATGGCGGACGCCGAAGGTCTCGGTAAACGCTGTGGAAAGCATGGGACGGCTCCTCTGGGAAACGGTCAGTGGGCGGGTCGGTAGCCGACGGTGTGGAGAGCGATGTCGACGTAACGCTCGGCGACCTGCTCGGGGGTCAGTGCCCCACCGAGCTGGTACCACCGCGGAATCGACTGGAACATCCCGAGGAGAGCGCGCACGGTCTCCGCTACGTTGGTGGCCGAGAACGCACCTACGGCAACACCCTCGGACACCACGTCGATCACCATGAGCTCGAGGCGTTTTCGCGTGGCCGCGTACCGACTTCGGCTGTCCACGGAGACGTGCCGCAACTCGGTGTCGAGGCCGACGTGCCGCACCCGGTTCGTCATGTACAGGACGATCGCCTCGACGACGTTGGAGAATTGCGCGACCACATCGTCGCCGGCCTCGCGGGCGGCTGCCTCGGCGCGGTCGTTGAGTTCGCGCATCTGCAGTTCGAACAGTGCCACGAGAACGGCTTCCTTGCTCTCGTGGTGGTAGTACAGGGCGGGGACGGTCACCCCGACACGACGGGCGATTTGCCGCACCGTCGTGCCGTGGTAACCGTTCTCGTTGAACAACTCCAGTGCCTGCTCGAGGATGGGCGTCAGCGGCAGGGCCTCGAAGGTCCGCCAGTCGGCGAACATCGGCTCCGTGGTGATTGTCCCGTTCTCGCGCAGCTGGGTCACGGGGTTGCCGATCAGCGCGGTGCCATGCGAATGGCGCCGTCGAGACGGATGGTCTCACCGTTGAGCATGGGGTTGGACACGATGTGCGCGGCCAGTGCGCCGTACTCGGACGGGTCGCCCAGACGCGACGGGTGCGGCACCTGGCCGCCGAGGGACTGCTGCGCGGCCTCGGGGAGGGAACCGAGCAGCGGGGTCTTGAACAGGCCCGGTGCGATGGTGTTGACGCGGATCAGCAGCGAGGCGAGGTCGCGGGCGATCGGCAGGGTCATGCCGACGACGCCGCCCTTCGAGGCGGAGTACGCGGCCTGACCGATCTGGCCCTCGTAGGCGGCGACGGAGGCGGTGTTGATGATGACACCGCGCTCGCCGTCGATCGGCTCGTTCTTCGAGATGCGCTCGGCAGCAAGCCGGATCACGTTGAACGTGCCGATCAGGTTGACGGTGACGATCTTGGTGAAATCGGCCAGCGGGAACGCGCCGTTCTTGCTGACGGTCTTGATGGCGTTGCCGATGCCGGCGCAGTTGACGGCCACCCGCAGCGGGCCGAGGGACTCCGCGACGTCGAGGGCAGCGGACACGTCGGCCTCGCTGGTGACATCGCCCGCAGCGAAGCGGACGCGGTCGCCGAGTTCCTTGGCGACGGTCTCACCGTTGGAGGAGGGCAGGTCGACGATGACGACGCTGGCGCCGTCGGCGAGCAGGGCCTTGGTGGTAGCGAGGCCGAGGCCGGATGCGCCGCCGGTGACGAGAGCAACGCTGTCGTTGACGATCATGTTGTGCCTTTCGAAATTTCTGGGGTTGTCAGGAGACGGTGATCAGATGCGTTCGATAATGGTGGCGTTGGCCATGCCCGCGCCCTCGCACATCGTCTGCAGGCCGTAGCGTCCGCCGGTTGCCTCGAGCTGGTTGACCAGCGTGCCGAGCAGGCGGGTGCCCGAGGAGCCGAGCGCGTGGCCGAGGGCGATGGCACCGCCGCGCGGGTTCAGCTTGGCCGGGTCGGCACCGAACTCGTGCGCCCAGGCCAGCGGCACCGGCGCGAAGGCCTCGTTGACCTCGTAGGCGTCGATGTCGTCGATGCTCAGCCCCGACTTCGCGAGGATCTTCTTCGTCGCCGGGATCGGGGCGGTGAGCATGAAGACCGGGTCGTCGCCGGCAACGGAGAACGAGTGGAACCGCGCCCGCGGCGTCAGGCCCAGCTTGGCGGCCATCTCTTCACTCATGATGAGTGCACCGGACGCACCGTCGGTCAGCGGGGACGAGTTGCCCGGGGTGATGTGCCACTGCGCCTCGGGGAACCGGGCCGCGTACTTTTCGGAGTAGAAGGACGACTTCAGCCCGGACAGCCCCTCGGCGGTGGTGGACGCGCGCACGGTCTCGTCGACGAGGTGCGTCACCGTCTCACCGGCCGCGTTGGTCACCTCGATCGGCAGGATTTCCTTGTCGAACAACCCCTTCGCGGCGGCCTCGGCGGCACGGCGATGCGACTCGGCCGAGTAGGCATCGAGGGTGTCGCGGTCGAACTTCCACTTGGCGGCGATCAGTTCGGCCGAGATGCCCTGGTTGACCAGGCCCTCGGGGTACCGGGCCGCGATGCCCGGGCCGGACGCGTCCTGCCCGAGGGTCGTCGTGCCCATCGGCACGCGGGACATCGACTCGACACCCGCGGCGATCACGATGTCGTAGGCGCCGGCGATGACGCCCTGCGCTGCGAAGTGCGCCGCCTGCTGGCTCGAGCCGCACTGGCGGTCGATCGTGGTAGCCGGGACCGAATCGGGGAAGCCGGCCGACAGCACCGCGGTACGCGAAATGTTGAGAGCCTGCTCGCCGGCCTGACCGACGCAGCCGCCGATCACGTCGTCGACCTGCGCGGGGTCGATGCCGTTGCGCTCGACGAGGCTGCGCAGCACGTGCGCGAGGAGTTCGACCGGGTGGGTGCCGGACAGGGCGCCGCCCGGCTTGCCCTTACCGGAGGCGAGGCGGACGACGTCCACGATGACAGCGTTGGTCATGAGAGTTCCCTTTCGAGGAGGAGAAAAAGTGGTTGCGGCCCGGTGTCCGGGGTCGACAGAACACCGGGCCGAGTTCTTGTGCCGTGAGTACTTGTTAACCGCCCGCGGTTTGTTGAGTCTGGGGACATGTGAGACAGATGATGTCCACCCAGATGTGAGACACGCTGCTGTCGATTGAGGTATGAGGCACCTGACTGGTCGTGGACTTGGTTCATGACCGGAACGGAAGCCGTCATGGAACTGCTACACGCCCTGCTGGTGGTCTCGCAGACCACCGGCGCCGACATGTTCGACGGGAACTTCGCCCGCTGGTGCACCGACCACGGGATCTCCCGCGCCACCGCCTACCGGCACAAGAAACGGATCGAGGAGGACGGCCGGTGGACCGCCCGGTCCCGCCGGCCCACCTCCTGCCCACACGCCACCGCGTGGGAGGTGGAGGCCGAGATCGTGCGGCTTCGCCTCAACCTGCCCCATCACGAGCGCGGCGCCGACACCATCGCCTACCACCTGAACGCGGTCGCCGAGAAACAACACTGGTCCGAGCAGGGCTGGACCATCCCGTCCCGGGCCACGATCAACAAGATCCTCTCCCGCTACCACCTGGTCGTCCCCGAGCCGAAGAAACGCCCGAAATCGTCCTACCGCCGGTTCTGCTACCGCAAACCCCGCGACTGCTATCAGATCGACGCCACCGAAGTTCGGTTGGCGACCGGAGCCAAGGCCACCGTCTTCGAGGTCCTCGACGACTGCACCCGCACCCTGGTCGCCACCCGGGTCGCGGACGCCGAGACCGCCGCCGGGGCGATCGCGGCGATCACCGCCGCGTTCACCGACTTCGGGGTTCCGGCACTGGTACTCGCCGACAACGGCAGCGCGTTCACCTCCCGCCGCACCAAGGGCGGCACCTCGGGCTTCACCCGGGTCGTGAAGCGGGCCGGGGCGCGGCTGATCCACTCCACCCCATACCACCCACAGACCTGCGGGAAGGTCGAACGCCACCACCGCACCTTCAAGCAATGGTTGGCCACTCACCCCACCCAACCGACCACTCTGATCGAACTGCAGCAGCTCTGCGACACCTACCAGCGGTTCTACAACACCGACCGCCCGCACAGTGCGGTCAAGATGCCGCCACTGCAGGCCTGGCAGAACGCGCCACTCCTCGGTGGGCCACAAGCACTTCCGATCCAACACGACGCCACCGTGCACGCCCTG
Source organism: Rhodococcus sp. WAY2 (assembly GCF_009859915.1). Lineage (NCBI taxonomy): Bacteria > Bacillati > Actinomycetota > Actinomycetes > Mycobacteriales > Nocardiaceae > Rhodococcus > Rhodococcus sp. WAY2. The sequence continues at coordinate 330,179 of NZ_CP046572.1, read as the reverse complement.
ATCGTCTCCTCCGCCGGCACCGTGTGCATCGACTCCCACACCCGACTGAGCGTCGGCCGGCGCAGAGCCGGGCAGACCATCACCCTGCTCCACGACGACGACCACGTCACCGCCTACACCGCCGACGGCAACGTGATCGGACACCTACACCTCGACCACACCAAGCGCTACCAAGGACAACTCCAACCCGCCTAAAATCTGTCTCGCATCTACGTAGACACCCGTGTCTCATATCAACGTAGACAGCACAAACCGCCCGCGGTTAAGAAGTACTCACAGGCCCGAAGGGCCCTTCAGCGGCCCTGCCACACCGGCTGGCGTTTCTCGGCGAACGCGGTGGGCCCTTCCTTGGCGTCCGCGCTGGAGAACACGACGGCGAGCGCGGCGTTGTTCGCCTCCCACGCCCGGTCGCCCCAGTCGTCTTCGGTGGCGGTCCGGTGGATCATCGCCTTCGATTCGCGCACCGACAGCGGCGCGTTCGCGGCGATCTGCTCGGCGAGTTCGAGCGCGACGTCGAGGGCGGTGCCGGCCGGGGCGACCCGGTTGACCAGGCCCAGTTCCTTGCCCTGCGCCGCGGTGATCGGCTCGCCGGTGAGCGCGATCTCCAGCGCGACCTTCTTCGGAATCTGCTGCTGCAGACGGATCACTCCGCCCGCGGCCGCGAACAATCCTCGCTTGACCTCGGGCAACCCGAGGGCCGCTCCTTCATCGACGACCGCGAGGTCGCTGGCGAGCACCAGTTCGGTGCCACCGCCCAGGGCGAACCCGTTGACCGCGGCGATGGTCGGCTTGCTGATCCAGTGCTGCGCGTATCCGGCGAAACCCCACTCCGGATGCCCCTCCGCGGAGATGGCCTTACCGACGGAGAGTTCCTTCAGGTCGGCGCCCGCACAGAACGCGCGACCCGACCCGGTGATCACGATGACCCGCACCTCGGGGTCGTTCTCGGCCTGCTCGAGCAGATTGCCCACCGCGGTCGACAATGCGCCGTTCACCGCGTTGAGCGCCTTGGGGCGGTTCAGCGTGATGATGCCGATGCCTCCACGCCGCTCCCACAATGCGGCTGCCTCCGTCGTCTCCGTCATTTCCGGCACGTCACACCCTTCGACTCACGCATGATTACTGATCGCTCGTTAAAGTTAGTACCACGACGACCGGGCACGGTCAATGGCCAGCTTTACCTAGCGCACGTTAAGTTGCGTCTGGTATGGATAGTCCAGGGACCGACGGAGGAGATCACCACGTGTATGCCCAGCAACTGACTGCTCAATCCGGACCGAGCGGTGTCCGGCTCGCCGAGATCGACGAACCCGACGGATCCGGTCTCGTCGTCGTCGATATGCACGCCGCCGGGGTGGCCTTTCCCGACCTGTTGCAGACCACGGGCAGCTACCAGGTGGTGCGCGACCTTCCGTGCGTGCTCGGTGTCGAGGGCGCCGGAGTGGTACGAGACGCTCCGGAAGACAGCGGTTTTCACGCCGGACAGCGGGTGGCGGTACTCGCCTCCGGCGGCGCGTGGCAGCAGACCGTGGCGGTGGAACCTCACTCCGTGTTTCCGTTGCCCGACTCGGTGTCGCTCGAAGCCGGCGCCGGTTTTCTCCTGAACTACCTCACCGTGCACTTCGCCCTGGACGAGCGCGCGCGGTTCCGCGCCGGCGAAACGGTTCTGGTCCATGGCGCCGCCGGGGGTGTCGGGGTGGCCGCACTGCAGGTGGCGGCCGCTCTGGGACTCGAGACGATCGCCGTGGTCAGCACCGAGGAGAAGGCCGGCATCGCGAAGGCCCACCGCGCCGACCACGTCGTCCTCCTCGACGGGTGGAAAGACCGTGTCCGGGCAATCACCGGCGGCCGCGGAGTCGACATCATCCTCGACCCGGTGGGCGGCGACCGGTTCACCGACAGTCTGCGCAGCCTCGCACCCAACGGGCGACTCGTGGTCCTCGGCTTCACCGGCGGCGAGATCCCCACAGTCAAGGTCAATCGCCTTCTTCTCCGAAACATCTCGGTCCTCGGGGCCGGGTGGGCCGAGTACGTGCGCACCGACCCCGGCTACACGAAGCGGCAGTGGGCCGCCCTGGAACCGCTGCTCGAATCCGGTGCACTGCAGATCACCGAACCCACCATCTATGCGTTCGAACACGCTGCCGACGCCCTGCGCGCCCTCGAAACACGCTCGGCTGCAGGCAAAATCGCGCTGTCCCTCCTCCCCCACGACACCGAAGGACCCTCATGACTTCCGACCTACCCGGTGTGGACACGACCGTCGACAACGGCGTCCTCCGCATCACGCTCGACCGGCCCTCCCGCATGAATGCCGTCACCACCGAAACACTCGACGCCGTTGCGGACGCGTTGGAAAAATTCTCGGGTGACGCCGAGGTGCGGGTCGCGGTACTCACTGGGGCCGGCCGGGCGTTCTGCACGGGCGCCGACCTTACGACGAGTACCGACGTGTCGGGCCCGCCGTCGACCGCCACGATCGACGCCGCCAATCGCGTCGTCGCCGCGCTCCGGGCGTTCCCCTGTCCCGTGATCGGCGCCGTCAACGGTCCCGCAGCCGGTGTCGGTGTCTCCCTCGCGCTGGCCTGCGATCTCGTTGTCGCTACCGAATCGAGTTACTTCCTGCTGGCATTCACGAAGGTGGGTCTGATGCCGGACGGAGGCGCCACCGCCCTCGTCGCCGCATCGATCGGCCGAGCCCGTGCCATGAGAATGGCCCTACTGGCCGAGCGTCTTCCGGCGAGGGACGCCCTCGACGCCGGTTTGATCTCGGACGTCTATTCCGACGACGAGTTCGCCGCCTCGGTGGATGCCCTCACCCGACGTCTCGCCGACGGACCGCCGGAGGCCTTCCACCTCACCAAAGACGCGGTCAACGATGCCACGCTGACCGAACTCGACAGCGCCTGTGCCCGCGAGCGCACGGGACAGGAAGTGCTGCTCGCCGCGCCCGACTTCGCGGAAGGCGTTGCGGCATTCCAGGAGAAGCGGCCGGCAGTGTTCGGCCGGGCCTGAGGAGCTCCGAGACGGTCGGCGGCCGCCCCTCGCCCACAGTGCGAATCAGGAATTCGATCTGGTCGGCCACCACCTTCTCGAAGAGCTCACCGAAGTAGACGTCGAAGTGACCGCCCGGGTACTCGTGTACCTCGGCATCCGGGGTCTTGGCCGCGGCCTTCCGCGCACTGCGCGTGAAGGTGACGACGTCGTTGTCGGCGATGGCGAACAAGACCGGACAGCCGATCTGCGCGACCGCCCTCGTCGGCCGGTAGAGCGCAGCCTGCAACGCGACACGTCCGGGAGTTTCGTTGCGCCACGTCGAACCGGGCGGGTCCATGGCGCGGTATCCCGCCTCCGCATCGGGGGTGGTGATGGCCGCGAACGACCCCGGCGGCCCGACCACGGGGAACATGTGCGGCGGCCGACGTCGTAACTGCGCGAGCCGATCCCGCAGGTAGGCGACCGACATGCGGGCCAGCCCCGCGATGCCGAGCCTGCGAAGGTTCGTCAGCCCGTCGACGTACGGCACCTGCGACACCACGGCCGCCACCCGGTGATCCCGCGCGGCCGTCGTCAGGACGAGACCGCCGGCCAGCGAGGTGCCCCAGATCGCGATGCGGTCGGGATCGATGTCGGGACGACTGCGCACGTAGTCGAGAGCGCCGGCCCAGTCGACGAGCTGACTGTCGAGGTCGAGGAGTTGCCGGGGTTCCCCTTCGCTGGCACCGAAGTAGCGGTAGTCGAACACCAGTACCGCGAATCCCGCGGCCGCGAACCGCTCGGCGTAGGCGTCGAGTCGTTGTTCACGCACGCCGCTCCAGCCGTGCGCCAGCACGACACACGGAAGTGCCGCCGAGGTGGGCGATGGGGGGTGATAGAGCCAGGCGGCGCAGCGCTGTCCGCCGGAGGAGAACTCCACGTTCTCACGCCGGATGCCAGGGCAGGGGTGTTCGGCTGGTGTCGGCCGAGAATTCATGAGGGGCGCCTCCGCGGGTGTAACCATCACCCACAGCCTCCACCCGGGCGTCCACCGACGACAGGCACCCCAGGGCGGGTAAAACGACCACCCTGGGGTGAGACTCAGCGTCCCGGCACGTACTGCAGCGCCTTCACGAACGGCGGCATGATCTTGGCCCACACCTTGGGCGGCAATCCGCGTGGTCCGCCGAGATTGAGAATGCGGGTAGTGGCGATGGTCTGGGGTTCGGTGTACTTGAGGAGCCCGTCCGCACCGTGGCGGCGCCCGACCCCGGACACTCCCATGCCGCCCATCGGCGCGCCGGTGCTGCCCCAGGCGGGGGCATAGCCCTCGTCGACGTTGACCGTTCCGGCGTGGATACGGGCCGCGATCGCCTCACCCTCCGCCTTGGTTCCCGCCCATACGCTGGCGTTGAGCCCGTATTCGGTGTCGTTGGCACGTTCGATCGCCTCGTCGACGTTCGCCACCGGGTACACCGACACCAGCGGTCCGAACGTTTCCTCGCGGTAGCACTCGGCGTCCTCGGGAACTCCGGTGAGGACTGTCGGCTCGTAGAACAGCGGTCCGAGATCGGGGCGCGCCTTGCCGCCGGCCACCACGGTGGCACCCTTGACCACGGCGTCGTCGACGTGGCTGGACACCGCCTTCACCTGCGCCTCCGACACCAGGCTGCCCATTTCGATGCCGAAGTCGTAGCCGGCGCCCAATGACATGTTGCGCACCCGCTCACCGAACATGCGGGTGAACTCGGGGGCGATGGATTCTTCCACGTAGATGCGCTCGATCGAGATGCACAGCTGGCCCGAGTTGGAGTAGCAGGCGCGCACGGCGGCATCGGTGACCTCGCGGAGGTTGGCACCGGCCGTGACGATCATCGGGTTCTTGCCCCCGAGTTCTGCGGAGAAACCGATGAGCCGGCGACCGGCCTGCTCGGCGAGGAGCTGCCCGGTCTGCGAGGACCCCGTGAACATCACGTACTCGGTGTTCTCGACGAGCGCCGTGCCGACGACCGAGCCCGGCCCGGGGACCACGGCGAACAGGTCACGCGGAAGTCCCGCCTTGTAGAGCAGGTCGACGCAGGCCAGCGCGCAGTATGGCGTCTGACTGTCCGGCTTGAGCACCACCGCATTGCCGGCGAGGAGGGCCGCGATGGCGTCGGACACCGCGAGGGTCATCGGGTAGTTCCAGGGAGAGATGACGCCGACGACGCCCTTGGGCTGGTATCGCACCACGGTCTTGGTGAGCACCGGCAGCATCCCGGAGACGCGGCGGGGGCGGAGCAGCTTCGGTGCGACGCGCGCGTAGTGGCGGGCCGTCATCGAGATGTCGAGGATCTCCTCCTGGGCGGCCGTGCGGGACTTTCCGGTCTCTGCCTGCGCCATGTCCATCAGGGCGTCGCGGTTCTCGAGCACCAGTTCGCGGTACCGGTGGAAGATGGCGGCCCGTTCGGTGACCGGCCGCTGTGCCCAGTCCTTCTGCGCGACCCGGGCACGAGCGATGGCGTCCACGGCGTCCTGGGCGGTACCGATCGGGACGGTCGCCAGTTCCTTGCCCGTGAATGCCTCGACGACGGAACGGGTCGGACGATCCGCCGCCTCGGGGATGGCGATGAGATCAGCGAGCCGCGCGAATGTGGCGGCGGACGGAACAGGCATGACGTACCCCTACTGGTTAGTAGTTTTTGCGGTTACACATAACCTACCTGTTCCGTGGGCCAAGTCACAGGCCCGGAGGTTCTAACCGGGGCGGACGGTGCGCAGAACGGTTTGCCCGGCGTCGAGCCGGCGGATGTTGTCGGTGATGTCCCGGACCCGTCCGACGAAGGTGTGCCGGGTGACGCCGGAGGAATGCGGTGTCATGAGAAGGTTCCGCAGGTCCCGGAACGGGTGCGCGGCCGGGGCACCCCGACCGTTCGTGTCGGGGTCGGCGTACCAGACGTCTACCGCGGCCGAGGCGATGACGCCCGTCGCGAGAGCGTCGTAGAGCGCCTGTTCTTGGATCAGCGGGCCGCGGCCGACGTTGATCACCACACCACCGGCTCCCAGTGCCGCCAATTCCGCGGTGCCGATCATCCCGCGGGTCGCGGAGTTCAGCGGCGCCGACACCACCACGATGTCGGACTCGAACATCAGGCGCAGCAGCGACGAGTGGTCACCCGCCCACACGAGTCCTTCCGCACCGGCGTCGACACGTCCCCGGCCGGTGACGACGCAGCCGGACGAACCGAATGCTCGAAGCAGGTTCCACGACCGCCTGCCGATGTGACCGAACCCGACGAATCCGATGCGCGCGTCGTGCATCGACGCCGGCTGCGGGATCGCGTCGTCGTACACGGAGCTGGCCCATCGGTCGCCGCGCAGCGCACGATCCTGATCGAGCAGTCCGCGTCGCAGCAGGACCGCCGCCGACACGATGTATTCGGCGATGGAGTCTTCGTGATGAAAGGTGTTGGCCACCAGAGTGTCAGTGGGGAGGGCATCGAAGTCAACCTTGTCGGTGCCCGCGCCCGCTACGTGCACCAGACGGAGTTTCGGTGCGGCGGCGGCCATCGCGGCGGTGAACCGGCCACCCACGTACACGTCGGCGTCGGCCACATCGGCGACGATCGCCGGTTCGTCGAACCTCCGATGCCAGGACACGGAAGCCCCGGACGGCAGCCCGGATTCGAACAGTTCCTTGTGTGGCAGCAGGTTCCGGTCGCCGACGACGATCTTCACCGGCCGCGTACCAGTGCGGGCCGCTTGCTGTCGAAAGTCCAGTTCGGCACGAGGAACTGCATGCCCACCGAATCGTCTCGGGCGCCCAGACCTTCACGGAGATAGAGTTCGTGCGCCGCTTCCACCCGATCCATGTCGAGCTCCACACCGAGACCGGGCGTGGTCGGCACGGTCAGGTATCCGTCTTCGATGGCGAACGGCGCATTCGTGATCCGCTGCCCGTCCTGCCAGATCCAGTGCGTGTCGATGGCGGTGATGTCACCGGGTGCGGCCGCTGCCACATGGGTGAACATGGCGAGGGAGACGTCGAAGTGGTTGTTGGAATGCGAACCCCACGTCAGCCCCCAGGCGTCGCACAGTTGCGCCACCCGAACCGAACCCGCCATCGTCCAGAAGTGCGGGTCGGCCAGGGGAATGTCGACGGCGCCGGAGCGGATGGTGTGGCCCAACTCCCGCCAATCGGTGGCGATCATGTTCGTGGCCGTCGGCAGTCCGGTTGCCCGCTTGAATTCACTCATCACCTCGCGACCGGAGAAAGTGCCCTCGGGACCCACCGGATCCTCCGCGTACGCGAGGACGTCACGCAATCCCCGGCACGTCTCGATCGCTTCCGCCAGCAACCAGCCGCCGTTGGGGTCGAGCGTGATGCGCGCGGACGGGAACCGTTCGGCCAGCGCAGTCACTGCCGCCGCCTCTTCGCGCGGGGCGAGCACCCCACCCTTCAGCTTGAAATCCTCGAAACCGTAACGCGCATGGGCCGCCTCGGCGAGGCGGACGATGGCATCGGGGGTCAGGGCCTCCTCGTGCCGCAGACGAAGCCACTCGTCGGACTCGCCCTCACCGGACAGGTAGTCGAGGTCGGTCGCCGTCCGATCGCCGATGAAGAACAGGTACCCGAGCGCCTGCACGCGGTCCCGTTGCTTGCCGTCACCGAGCAGGCCCGCGACCGGGACACCGAGGTGCCTGCCGAGGAGATCCAGCAGGGCCGACTCGACCGCGGTCACGGCATGAATCGCCACACGCAGGTCGAACGTTTGATTGCCGCGTCCGGCGGCGTCCCGATCCACGAACGTCCGGCGCATGTCGGCGAGGACGGCGTTGTACTCGCCGATGCTGCGACCCGTCACGATCGGGCGGGCGTCCTCGAGAGTGCGCCGGATCGGTTCACCGCCGGGCACCTCTCCCACGCCGACGTTGCCGTCGGAATCGGTGAGGATCACCAGGTTGCGGGTGAAGTACGGGGCATGCGCGCCGGAGAGGTTCAGCAACATACTGTCTCGACCTGCAATCGGGACCACACGCATGTCGGTGACGACCGGGGTGTCGGCTGTTCTCATTCCCTACCTTTCGAAACACGAGACCGCCGGTGACGCGGCTCACAAGAATCGTATGGGCGGCCATCGATACGTGTCCAACACTTGTTGAGCATCGAACGATGCACATCGTGCATCACGTCAGCTGTCGTCCCCGGCCGCCCCGCTCACCCGACCGCGAGTGGCATGCCCAGTTCCGCACGACCGCGGGGGTGGTGACATTCGGCGACGTGGTGTGCCTCTCGCACGTCAACGGCCTTCGGAGGGATCGTGCTCGCGCAGATGTCGGTCGCGTGGGCGCAGCGCGTGCGGAACCGGCAGCCGGACGGCGGGTCGAGGGGCGAGGGCACCTCGCCGTCGAGAATGATCCGGTGTTTCCGCGAGGCGGCGTCCAGCTTGGGCGCCGCGGACATCAGCGCCTCCGTGTAGGGGTGCGCCGGCCGGTCGAACACGGCGTCCGTCGCACCCGTCTCCACGATCCGCCCCAGGTACATCACCGCCACCCGATCGGCGACGTGCCGGACCACGGACAGGTCGTGGGAGATGAACACGTACGAGATTCCGAGCTGCGTCTGCAGATCGCCCAGCAGGTTCAGCACCTGGGCCTGCACCGAGAGGTCGAGTGCCGACACCGGTTCGTCGCAGATGACGACGCTCGGGTTCAGGGCCAGGGCGCGTGCGATGCCGAGCCGCTGACGCTGCCCGCCGGAGAACTCCTGCGGATACCGGTTCTCGTCACTCGCCCGCAGCCCGACGAGCTGCAGCAGTTCCCGCACCCGTGCGGTGCGGTCCCGACCCGACTTGTACAGATTCTTGTGGGTTCGCCACGGTTCCGCGATGATCTCGCCCGCCGACATGCGCGAGTTCAGCGAGGCGTACGGATCCTGGAACACCATCTGCACGCGGCGGCGCAGGGCCAGTAGATCCTTGCCCCGCAGCGAGAACGGGTCGACCCCGTCCCACGTCACCGAACCGGAGTCCGGGCGCTCGAGCATCATCAACGTGCGGGCGAGAGTGGATTTGCCGCAACCCGATTCACCCACCAGGCCCAGAGTCTCACCGCGAGCCAGGTCGAGGTGAATGCCGTCGAGTGCGCGTAGCTGGTTCTTGCCTGCCTTGTTGGCGGGGACCTTGAAAGTTTTGGTCAGCCCCCGCACCTCGAGTATCGACTCAGACACCGGTTACCTCCTCGGGGAAATGACATGCGGATCGACGACCGGCTCCTCGGACCTTCTCGAGCGGTGGCCGGGTTGTGCGGCAGAGATCGCGGGCCAGCGGGCACCGGGCCTGGTAGACACAGCCCGAGGGAATGGAATGCAGGTCCGGCGGTGTGCCGCCGATGGACTTCAGATCTTCTCCGCGCACCGCGCGCACCGGGACCGAATCGAGGAGGCCCTTGGTATACGGGTGGCGCGGATGGGCGAATACCTCGGACACCGGGCCGGTCTCGACCACGTTGCCGGCATACATGATTGCGACGCGGTCGGCTTCCTCGGCGACGAGAGCAAGGTCGTGGGTGATGAGGACGACCGCCATGTCGTGTTCGCTGCGCAGGTCGCGCAGCAGGGACATGATCTGTGCCTGCACGGTGACGTCCAGCGCGGTGGTCGGCTCGTCGGCGAGCAGTACCGACGGGCTGAGCGCGACGGCCATGGCGATCAGCAGTCGCTGGCGCATGCCCCCGGAGAACTGGTGCGGGTACGAGTCGGCGCGGGAGTCGGGTTCGGGGATACCCACCCGGCGCATCAAGGCGATCGCTTCCCGGCGGGCCTGTTTGGCCGTCATACCGCGGTGGAGCCGAAACGGTTCTGCCAGTTGCTTACCGACAGTGTAGACCGGGTTCAGCGCGGTCAGTGCGTCCTGGAAGACGATGGCGAGTTCGGTGGCGGCCAGGGCGCGGCGGGTCTTGGTGTTTGCGGTGACGAGGTCCACCTCCCCGAGGCGCACCGAACCGCTGGTGATGTCCGCGATCGGCTCGAGCAGACCGACGAGCGCCTGGGCGGTCATCGATTTGCCACACCCGGATTCGCCCAGCAGGGCGAGCGTCTCACCACGGCGGGCGGTGAACGACACCGCGTCGACGGCCCGGACGGTCCCTGCGGGGGTACGCAGGTCGACGGTCAGATCCGAGACCTGGAGGGCCACACGGTCGGTCTCTGCGACCTCGGGAGATTCGACGGCTGCTGCGGGTGCGCTCATGAGACAACCTTTCGGGTGGGGAGAAGGCGCGAACGGCGCGAGCGGGGCACGGTCAGGCGCCAGCGCTGGCCCGGGTCGGTGGCGATGCGCGCCCACGCCGCCAGTACGGTGGCCGACACCGTCGTAATCACGATGGCCAGTCCGGGGAAGAACGACAGCCACCACGCCGTCTGCAGGTACGTGCGGCCCTGCGACACCATGAGGCCCCAGCTGATGTCCGGTGGCTGGATGCCGATGCCGAGGAAGCTCAGTGACGATTCGGCGAGCATCACGTAGCAGAAGTCGAGGGTCGCGACGGTCAGGAGAGTCGGCAGGAGGATCGGGAACACGTGCCGCCTGATGATTGCTCCGCTGCGAGCGCCGAAAGTGCGTGCGGCATCGACGAACAACCGGCTCTGCAGTTCTGCCGACTCGGCGCGGGCGGTGCGCAGGTAGATCGGAATGCGGGTAATGGCCAGCACCAGAACGATGTTCGCCGCACTCGGTGAGAAGACGTACAACACCACCACGGCCATCAGCAGGGAGGGGAAGCTCATGATGACGTCGGCGACTCGCATCGCCGTCGTCTCACGCCATCCACGGTGGTAACCGGCCCACATGCCGACCAGCGAGCCGATGACGCAGGACAGCGCGACCGCTGGTAGTGCCACGAGAAGAGTGGTGCGGCACGCGACGACGAGCCGGGCGAGCATGCTGCGGCCGAGCGGATCGGTGCCGAGGATGTTCATCCAGCCGTTGGTCACGTCGAAGGGCGCGAGGGTGGATTTCTCGAGGTCCTGGTCCGTGGCCGCGTCACCGACGAGCCAGGGACCGAAGACGGCCACCAGGAACACGATGACGAGGATCGCCGCGGCCACCGTGGCCATCCGGTCGCGCAGCAGCAGCCGCCACAGCGGCATCTTCCCTGCCGCGGATTTCTCCGGCCTGCCGGGTGCGGTCGGGACCGGTTCGTTCGGCAGCGGGACTGCGGTGGGCTCCTCCACCCGGGGAGGGTTGTCGATGGACATGTCGGCGGCCTCCTAGACCTTGGACTTCTCGCGGACACGCGCGTCGAGAAGCGCATACCCGGCGTCGATCAGGATGTTGAGCACGAAGATGCTGACCGCGGTGACGAGGACCGCGGCCTGCAGCACCGCGAAGTCGCGCTGCAGAATCGCGTCGATCATCAGCTTGCCGATGCCGGGCCACCCGAAGATCGCCTCGACCACCACGGCGCCGTTGACCAGGCCGACGGTGAGGTCGCCGGCCACCGTGAGAGCGGGTGCGGCCGCGTTGCGCAGCGCATGGTGGGTGACCACCCGCAGGTCGCCGGCGCCCTTGCTGCGGGCAAGACGTACGTATGGTGCGGAGAGCGCGGACACCATCGCACCGCGCACCACCTGGGTGAGCACGCCGAGCGGTCGGATCAGCAGGGTGGCGATCGGCAGGATCCACGACAGGGCACTGCCCGTTCCCGACGTGGGGAGCACGCCGAGCACCACGGCGAAGATCCACACTCCGGTGATGGCGAACCAGAAGTCGGGGATGCTGGCGGCGGTCATCGACAGCAGGCTCGACACCCGGTCGGCCGGCGAGTTGGGCCGGTACGCGGCCCAGCACCCGATCACGACCGCACCGATCACCGCCAGCAGCATCGTGAAGAACGCGAGCTGGAGGGTGGCGGGGAAGGCCCGGAGCGCCATGGCGGCGGCGGATTCGCCCGTCCGCAGCGACTCACCGAAGTCGAGGTGGACGACCCCGGAGAGATAGTCGAGCATCTGGCTCAGGACCGGCTTGTCCAGACCGTTCTCCGCGGCGAACTCCGCCCGCTGATCGGGTGTGGCCGACACCGGCAGGTACAGGTTGGTCGGATCGCCGGTGAGACGGGCGAGGAGAAATACACCGAAAAGCACGACGAGCAGTGGAACGAGACTGGTGTACACGCGTCGGCGCAGGAATGCGAACACGGGTCACCGCCTTTCGGACGGTATCGGTCGGGACATCAGGGTTCCTCCGGGTGGGCTGGGGAGAGGGTTAACTGCTCGCATCGGTGTCGGCGCGGGTCATCTCGCTCAAGCGCATCTCGTCTCCCGTCGCCGAGTTCGGCTCGTACCGGACGGACGGCGACTTGGCGAGCACCGCATTCATGTGCGCGATGTACGCGAACTGGCGGAGCTCTGTCGGTTCGTCCGCGAGAACCGCCGCGAAGGCGTCCTGGCGGGCGTCCCCGACGAGCGCTTCGGCCGCGTCGATCCGCGCGTCGTATGTCTCTGTGCCGAAATAACTTTGGTAACCGTCACTGCGCATGTACTGGTCGACGGTGAACTGCGCGTCACCCGCCTGGTTGCCGTGCTGGATCATCAGCAGCACCGGACCGGCATCGGGGAACGGGCGGATCTGGTACTGCATCTGCCCGGCCGTGTCCATCATCTCGATCTTGACGTTGAGACCTGCCTCGCTGAGCGAGTTCTGGATGACCTCGATGGTCTCGTTGATCTTCGGGAACTGACCGGTGCGGCCGATCAACCGAATTTCCTTGTCGACCGGGACGCCGTCGGCCTTCGCCTCGGCGACGAGGGCGGCCGCCCGGCCGGGGTCGTACGGTGTGGGCTGCAGATCCGGATCGAACCCGACGATGCTGCTGCCGACCAGCTGCGCTGCCGGATCGCCGAGCCCTTGGAAGAGCGCCTTGACGATGCCGCTGCGGTTGACGGAGTAGTCGATCGCCTCACGGATGCGGTAGTCGTCGAGCGGCGGTTCGTTCGCCTGCATCCGCAGCGCCGTCGTCTCGTTGTTGGGGTAGGCGACCCCCAGGTCACCCGCCCCGTCTTCCGGGCCGAGGTAGGTGGCGAGTTCCGCCTCGTCGTTGGTGACCATGGCGGCGCGCACACTGCCCTCGGTGCGCCACTGGTAGATCGCGCGCGCATACTCGGGCATCGCACCCCAGTAGGTGTCGTTCCGGACCAGCGACAGGCGCTGGCCGTGGTCCCAGTAGTCCACCCGGTATGGACCCGTTCCGATGGGTTCCCGCACCTTGTCCTGCGCATCCGTGGTGGTGGGCACCATCTCCACGAACGAGATCCGCAGCGGAAGGATGGGATCGGCGGTGGGCGTCGTCACCGTTACCGTTCCGGGGTCGACCGCCGCGACCACCAGCGGGTCGTCACCGAAGACGTACCCGTCCACATCGCAGCCGATGGTGGAGTTGACGGCCCGGTCGATCGAGAAGGCGGCGTCCGCGGCGTCGAACACGCTGCCGTCGCTGAACGTCACGCCGGGGCGGATGCGGAACGTCCACACGTTCCCGGACGTCTGCTCCCAGGACTCGGCGAGTTTCGGTTCGAGGTCGCCCGTGTCGGCGTTGCGCTCGACCAGGGGTTCGGTGATGTTCGACCGCACCACGACACCGGTCGAGGTGAGGGACGCGTCGCAGGGTTCGAGCGTGGGCGGCTCCTGGGGGAGCACGATGCGCAGCGTGTCGGGGCTGGCGGCATCGCTGTGGTTCGAATTGGCCACCGAGCAGCCGGCGGCCAGCGCCGACACCGTCATCACGGCTGTGGCTGCAATGGCGGCGCGGTAACGGGTTCCCTGCTGCAACGAACGTGCAGGGCTCATGGTGTCCTCCGTAGGATGTGTCGCGACTGTCCGCGAATGAAGAGGGCCCGTCTGTGACGGTAGACACACGCTAGAAGCGGCCCGGAACAGCGTCAACAGCGGTAAGTCGAGGTTGCTGCGCCAAAAGGCCAGGTGAGCCCCGTCACACGACACCCGCCGAGGAGACTGCGATCACCCCGGGGCAGGCCCGTGACCGGCGGATATCCGGTGGCGCTCCCCTTCACCGTCGTCAGAGAGGCCGTCAATCATGCCGTTTCGGTATCGGTCCATGTTATTTACGTGTTGGACAGGCATTGGGACCCGGCTTAACGTTCGAGTATCCCGATGCGTGGAGACTCGCTCCACCTCGTGCGAGGAGGACTGAATGGCGACGGCAGAGGCTTCTCCGAATTCGATTGCGGCGCAGGGTGTTCACCTCGGCCGAGTACTGATGGCCGGACCGTTGAAGCCCTCCCTCGCGGCGACGCTGACGGAGCGGTACGACGCACTCGACCTGCCCATGGGCGAGGGGCGGTCGAACTTCCTGCGCGAGCACGCCGAGTCCGTCACTGCGGTGGTCACGTCCGGCCGGACCGGAGTCGATGCGACGTTGATGACCGCCCTCCCCCGCCTCGGGGCGATCGTGCACTTCGGAGTCGGTTACGACACAACAGATGTCGCGCTCGCCGCGGAACGCGGCATCGGAGTGAGCAACACTCCGGACGTCCTCACCGACTGCGTTGCCGACACCGCGGTCGGGTTGCTGATCGACACCCTTCGCGGGTTCTCGGCCGCCGACCGCTACGTGCGGGCGGGGCGGTGGCCCGTGGACGGCAACTTCCCTCTCACCCGCAAGGTGAGCGGCACCCGGGTCGGCATCGTGGGGCTCGGGAGAATCGGCTCGGCGATCGCCACCCGACTCGAAGGATTCGGTTGCTCGATCTCGTACCACAACCGGCACGAGGTGTCCGGCTCTGCGTACACGTACGTCGGGTCGGTGGTGGACCTGGCCGCCGGCGTCGACGTACTCGTGGTGGCAGCGGCGGGAGGTCGGGGCACCGCGAAGCTCGTCGACCGCGCCGCGCTCGAGGCGCTCGGTCCCGACGGCTATCTGATCAACGTGGCCCGCGGCACGGTCGTGGACGAAGAGGCACTCGTCGAGTTGCTCACCGAACGACGCCTCGCGGGGGCGGGTCTCGACGTATTCACCGACGAGCCGCACACTCCCGAGGCGCTGCTGGCGCTCGACACCGTCGTCCTTCTTCCCCACGTCGCGAGCGGCACCGTCGAAACCCGAGCCGCCATGGAGGCGCTCACGTTGCGCAACCTCGACGACTTCCTCACCTCGGGCACACTGATCACCCCGGTGGTGCAGCCGAAGGCACTCGCCCGCTGAGTGACCGGGCGCGTACATAACGTTCGGGGCGACCGGAGGCCGAGGCCGGCTACCCGGTGATGCGAAGTACGGATTACCAAAGTCTCGGTTTCCGTCAACCGAAGTCGAGTGCTGTGAGTTCGATCACAGTCGAACTCCGAGCTGCCATAACCTTGTCACTCGTCCAGTTCCGCGCCCGACTTGAACGCCGTTCGGGATTTTTCCCGCTCAGCCAGGCATCGCGTTGCGCCGACGGAATGGGAGGCGCACCCGAAACAGTCGCGACTGCACCCTTGCGAGACCCCGGCGGCGCATCCCGCCGGAAACACCGCCCTGTTTACAGGCGCCGACAAGTTAGGTTATGCATTCCATGCTTTGTTGGTGTTCGTTGAACGCGAAGGTGTGCACACGTGACTTTCTCCCGTCGGCAATTCATCTCTGCCGGACTCGGCACGACGGCGTTGATCGCCCTTGCTGCCTGTAGTTCCTCCGAGTCTTCGGAGGGATCCGGAAACCCCAGTTCCGGTGGCACGTTGCGGGTCGGCGCACTGGGGCAGCCGTCGAAGATCGAACGCGACCCCCATCAGACGCTGAGCAATGACAGCGACTTCCTGATCACCTCGCTGGTATACGACGCCCTCACCGTCCCCGGCGAAAACCCCAACGTGGCACCGCGCCTGGCGTCCGAATGGACCCAGCTCGAGGATCTCCGCAAGTGGAAGTTCACGCTCGCCGAGGGCGCGACATTCCACGACGGAACACCGGTGACCTCCGAGGACGCGGTGTGGTCGCTGCGGCGCCTGCGAGAAATCGCCGGCGAGACCAAGGTTCCTGTTGCCTCCGTGGAGGACATCGTCTCCGACGGCCCCTCGGCCGTCGTGATCACCACCGCCGCACCGAACCGCGAGCTTCCCCTCCTGCTGCGGTTGATGACGTTCGTCGTGAAGAAGGACACCACCGACTTCACCACGCCGGTGGGTACGGGACCGTTCAAGCTGGAGTCGTACCGCGACGGGAACGCGCGCCTGGTGCGCAACGAGAACTGGCACGGTGGCACCCCGCTCCTCGAGGCCATCGAGGTGACGCGCTTCGACAGCACCACGGCGATGGCCAACGCGGTGATTGCTCAGCAGATCGACCTCGCTTCCAACGTCGGAGCCGTGGCGGGCCGCACCGCCGACGGGCGCGACAACCTCACGGTGGTACGCCGTCCCAACGACGTCGTGATCCCCATCGTCATGCGCACGTCCGACGGTCCGTTCGCCGATCCCCGGGTGCGTGAGGCACTTCGACTCGCCGTGGACCGAGACGCCATGGTCAAGCAGGTGACGTCCGGGTACGGCACCGTCGCCAACGACGTGCTGGGCACCGGCGACCCCACCTACGACTGGTCGCTGAAACAGCGCAGCCGCGATATCGAGAATGCGAAGCAGCTGCTCCGCGAGGCCGGCTTCGATACCGGCCGGACGTACACCCTCTTCACCAAGGAGGAAGCTGCAGGCGAGGTCGACTCCGCGAAGCTGTTCGCCACCCAGGCCCGGGACATCGGTGTCACGATCGACGTGGTCACGCAGGACGCCAACGCGTTCTACGACGAAACCTGGCTGAAGGCTCCGCTGTACACGGCGAACTGGGGCACCAACGACTCCGTCATCTTCTTCGCCAGCAAGGTGATGTATTCGGGCACCAAGTGGAACGAATCCGGGTTCCGCGATCCCGAGTTCGACGCCGCCTACCTCGAGGCGCTTGCGGCTCCTGACGACGACACCTACGCCAAGGCGAGTCGCACCCTGCAGGAGATCGAGTACGCACGGGGCGGTTACCTGGTGTGGGGCATGGCCGACGGAGTCGACGTCGCCTCCTCGAAGGTGCAGGGCCTGCCCCAACTCGGCGGATACGGACGCGTACAACTGGAAAAGACCTGGCTGTCGAGTTGAGCGAGTCCACCACCACGGCCGCGTCGGC
The DNA here is from genome assembly GCF_009859915.1 of Rhodococcus sp. WAY2. Classification (NCBI taxonomy): domain Bacteria; kingdom Bacillati; phylum Actinomycetota; class Actinomycetes; order Mycobacteriales; family Nocardiaceae; genus Rhodococcus; species Rhodococcus sp. WAY2. Next base: position 313,061 of record NZ_CP046572.1, on the reverse strand, counting down.
CGCCACAGTCGTGGCGGCCGACGCCCGTCGGTTCACCACCCTCGGGACACGGGTCTCGGTGGTGCTCGCCCAACGGGTGTCGATCCTGGTACTCGTCCTGGTCCTCGTGTTCGTCGCCATCGATCTCCTCCCGGGCAGCGCGGCGCGCGCAGCCCTCGGCCGCGATGCCACCGAGGAACAGATCTCGGCTGCCGAGCAGTCGCTGGGACTCGACCGGGCACTGCCGGTGCGATTCCTGATCTGGTTCAAGGGGCTGCTCACCGGTGATCTCGGAACCACCGTGCGTGGCACCCCGATCACCGAGATACTTGCGTCCAAGTTCCCGAGCACGTTGCTGCTCGGGGGGCTCGCACTGGCCCTGACCACGATGGCGGCGCTGCTCGGTGGTGCTCTGTGGGCGTTGCGCCCACGCAGTGCCGGCGCCCGCGTCCTGTCACCGGCCACCACGATGGTGATCGCGGTTCCCGAATTCGTCATCGCCACCCTGCTCGTCCTTGCCTTCTCGCTGGGAACCGGCTGGTTTCCCGCCGTGACGATCACCGATTCGGCAGGCGGCCCCCTGGACTCCTCCATGCTGGTGCTGCCCGTCATCGCTCTCGCAATCCCCCAGTCCGGGTGGAACATTCGAGTGACGCGTGCGGCCCTGCACGAGGCCGCGCAGGCGCCGCACGTGCTCGCCGCCGTCCTCGACGGCCTGCCCCACCGGCACGTACTGCTACGCCATATCCTGCCGATCGCGCTGCCGACCATCGCCACTTCCCTGGCCACCTCCGTCGGAATGCTGCTCGGGGGCGCGCTGGTGGTCGAAACGATCTTCAACTATCCCGGCATCGGCTCCGTCCTGTCCGGTTCGGTCGCCGACCGTGACGCGGCACTGGTCGCCTCGGTGGTCGCACTGACCGGTGCCGCAATCACCTGTGTACTGCTGGCCGCGGACCTGTTGCGCGCGTGGTCGGTCCGGGGGCGCGCATGAGCCGGCCCTGGATGCGTCCTGCGCTGCTCGCGCTCCCCGCTGCCGCCGTCATCGCGCTGGCCGTCCTCGGCCCCTTCTTCGCACCGCACGCGGTGGACGCCGGTGTCGACATTCCCTACGCCGAGCCGTCCGCGGCGGCGCCCTTGGGCACTGATCACCTCGGCCAGGACGTCCTGACGCATCTCCTCGTCGGGGGATGGGGACTGCTCGTGCTCGCCGCGGTGATCGCCGTCCTCGTCACGGCGCTGGCGGCCGTCATCGGTACCGTAGCGGCCCTGCGGCCCCGGGTCGGCGCAATCATCGAACGGTCCACCGACGCCCTGATGCTGCTTCCGCCGATCCTCGCGATCCTGCTCGTGATGCTATCGTGGCCGAGTTCGGGCGCCGCCGGCCTGGTACTGATCGCCGTGGTCGTCGGCACCCCCTACACCGCGCGGGTTTTCGCCGCTGCCGCCAGTGGTGTCGCCGCGTCGGGATACATCGAAGTCGCCGCCGCGAGTGGCGAGCGCCTGGCGTATCTCGTATTCCGCGAAGTCCTACCGAACCTGCGCACGACGGTGACCACCCAGCTCGGCCTCCGCTTCGTGGAGGCGATGTACCTCGTGAGTACTGCCGCGTTCCTCCAGTTGCCGACGGCGCTCGGGGATTCCAACTGGGCTCTGATGGTCCGGGAGAACAGCTCCGGGGCCCTGCTCAACCCGTGGTCGGTTCTCGCGCCCAGCCTCGCGATCGGGTTGCTCGCGGTGAGTGTCAATCTCGCCATCGCCTCGGCCCGGACCGGCCGGCAGGGGGTGCAGGTATGACGGATCCGGCAGTGGTCGCCGAGCACCTGACCATCACCGCCGCCGGCACGGCGACGCCGCTCCTGCAGGACGGGTCGATCACCCTGCGCCCCGGCACGGTCACCGCAATCACCGGTGAATCCGGATCGGGAAAAACAACACTGCTGCAGGCAATCGTCGGATACCTTCCGCCCGGAGCCCGCCGCGAGTCCGGCAGTCTCCGGGTGCTGGGGCACGACGTACTGACGTTGGAGCCCGAACCCCTGCGCCGACTCCGCCGGGCACACCTGGCCTTCGTGGGACAGGATCCCGGATCGGCCCTGAACCCCACCATGCGAGTGGGCGCGCTGCTCCGTGAAGTCGCCGCCACCCGCGACCCCGACGAACCGGCCCGCGTCCTGGAGCGTGTGCAGTTACCCGCATCGGTTCTGCATCGCCGTCCGGGCGCCCTCTCGGGCGGCCAGCAGCGGCGGGTGGCGCTCGCCCGGGCACTGATACGAGGTGTCGACGTGCTCCTTGTCGACGAACCGTTCGCCGGATTGGACGGACGTGTGCGGCACGAAGTCGCCGACGTCCTACGCCGTCTCGCCGATACCGGTGTCGCAGTCGCGGTGTCCGGTCACGACACCACGATCTTGCACGAACTCGCGGATCACACCGTGCACCTGGGCGTCCCCGTCACCATGAGGGTGCACACCACTGCCACGACGGCCGAGACGCCACGCGGTTCCGCCGTGCTGTCCGCAGCCGACCTCGGTCTCGTCCGTGGCGACAGAGCTGTTCTGGCGGGTGTGGATCTCACGGTCCGCCCGGGTGAGGCGACCGCAGTTCTCGGCGAATCAGGAGCCGGGAAAACGACTTTGGCACGGGTGCTCGCCGGCCTCGAACCGGCCGCGACCGGAACGATGCGGCTTCACGATGCCCCGCTCCGGTTACCGATCGCCCGCCGGCCACGGTCGCTGCGCGGCCGGATACAGCTCATCCCGCAGAACCCGCTGTCGACACTCAATCCCGCTCACACCGTGGGACATACCCTCGCCCGGCCCTTGCGGCGTCGGGGTGTCCGCGGGAGGGCACACCTCGACAGCACGGTCACCGCGTTGCTCGTCACCGTGGGGCTCACCGGGGCATTCGCCACTCGTTACCCTTCCGAACTTTCCGGTGGTCAGCGCCAACGCATTTCGATCGCGCGCGCACTGGCTGCGGAACCCGACGTCCTGATCTGTGACGAGGTGACATCCGCGCTCGATGCCGCCACCGCGCAGTCCGTCATGGATGTGCTTCGCGGGACGATGCACGAGCGACATACAAGCTTGATCGTGATCACTCACGATCTGGAACTCGCGGCCCGATACTGTCGGGACGTACTCGTGATCGACGACGGACGGGTAGTCGAATCAGGCTCATATGCCGCGGCCGGCCGGCTCCGCCGACCCGTCGAATCCAAAGGTAATCAATCGTTAAACCACACTGCCACATAGGAATACGTTGATCCGCCGAGTAGTGTGATCTGCCGCACAGAAGGTTTCGGTTGGCCTAAAATGAGGTTAGCCTTCCCATACACTGATTCCGGCCGTGAGCCTTTTCGAATCTCGCACTCACACAACACTTTCTTCTCAGCAACGACGGTTCTCGATCGTCTGACCGAAAGTTGGATACTCCATGCCCACAGCATCAACACTGACCACGCGTGCCATCTCGGTTGCCGGAGCGGCGGCCACTGCAGACCTTCTCGCGGCGGTGGTGTCGGCGTACGGCACCGTCGACAATCCCGATCTGATCGGTGAGGCAGCGGACATCGCGAAAACGCTGCCCGCCGAGGTTCGCGAGGCGTGCACCATGGAGCCGCGCGGACTCGGATTCCAGGTGCTGTCCGGGTTCGAGATCGACGATCGGGCAATCGGTCCCACCCCCGCGCGATGGAACGACGTGGACCCCCACCGGACGGCCGAGTGGGACGTGCTGATGCTGCTGCTCGCGCATGTCGTCGGCGCCCCCTTCGGGTGGTCCGGCCAGCAGGAGGGTCGCCTGGTCAACAACATCGTGCCGTCTCCGGGACACGAGACGGAACAGACGGGGGCGAGCAGTACCGTCCTGCTCGAACCGCACACCGAGGACGCCTTTCACCCGGGACGGTGCCACTTCCTTCTGCTCGGCGGGATGCGTAATCACGACCGGATCGGCACGACCATCTCCTCGGTCCGGGAGGTGGAACTCGAACCCGCCGAGTTCGTCGAACTCGCCAGCGCCACGGTCCCGATCCTCCCGGACGCCTCCTACGAGACCAACCCGGCGGCGGGCGTGCCCACGGCAGCACCTGGAGCCAATGCTCTTGCGTTGCCGACACTCTGGGTCGGCGAGGACGGGCTGTGCCTGCGCTACGATCCGGCCTACACACCACTCGACATGGCTCCCATACGGTATCGGCGCGCCTACGCCCGACTGTCCGAGGAACTCGCACGCCATGCCCGCACGATCTCCCTCGACGCCGGGGAGGTACTGATGATCGACAACGACGTCATCGTGCACGGGCGGGTTCCCTTCACACCCCGCTACGACGGCACGGACCGGTGGCTCAAGCGCATCAACGTGCGGGTCCCGGGCCGGCATCGACCCCCCGCCGAGGACTTCGAGGACGGGTACGGTGAGGACGTCGTCGACCCGTCGGGTGTTCATCCGATCTACTCCGTCAGGAGCGCGAACCGATGAGCGCACCCCATCCGATCCTCACGCTGACGGCGAGCGATCTCGACAAGGTCGAGGTGTCCCCCGCTGAGGTGCTCGCCGCGGTCGAGCAGGCGTACAGCGCTCTGGCGGCTGGAGAGTCGACGAATCCCGGGAAGCTCACCGTAGCTCCCACCGACAAACACTCGGTGGCCTACTCGATGCTCGCCCGGGACGGGCAGAGCTCCACCGTGGCTTTCAAGACCTCGTACAAGTTCGACCCGGACCGGGATCGTACGAGTAAGCGCTACTACACCACGCTGTCGCTGTACGACGACGCAACCGGACTCCCGATCGCCCTGATGGATTGCGGACGCATCGGCGCCCTACGCACACCGGCCGTATCGGGGCTGATCATCCGGGCCTGCGCGGCACCGAGCGCGTCCACCGTCCTCGTCGTCGGTTCCGGAACGCAGGGGCGGTTCGCGCTGCCATTGGCGCTCACCGCACACCCACTGTTCACCCACCTCGAACTCTTCGGCACACATCCGGACGGAATTGCCGCGGTCCGACAAGAATTGGCTCGTCAGTACCCGGACCGCACGGTCACGGTCAGTACCGACCTCGAGGCATCCGCCCGTCGGGCCGACGTGATCCTCGCTGTGGCCGGTGAAGCGACGCCCGCGCGGATCGAAGCCGACTGGCTCGCCCCTGGCGCGCTCTCCATCCTCGTCGGCTACGGTCTGTCGCCGTCGACCCTGTCGGGCGCGGATTACGTGGTGGCCACCAACACCGAACAGATGCGTACCACCGGTACCGACATGGCCGGCCCGGACGGGGTCCTGCGTTCGGTGGATGCTGAACTGCCCGACATTCTGGCCGGCCGGGCGGCGCCCCGCCTTTCGGCGTCGGACCGGGTGTTCGCCTACAACAGCGGACTCGTGGTCACCGACATCGCGCTCGGACTCCTGTTCGCACACAAGGCACGCGAGCAGGGCCTCGGCAGCCCGTTGGAGTTGTGGTCATGACCCGAAGCATCCTGCGGTCGGTGCGGCTACCCGCATTGACCACCCCCTGGACCGACACCGTCACCGCCGACCGGTCGCTGTTGCGCGCCCTCGTGCGGGGATTCGGCGGCGGGCCCGTGCATCTTCTCGACCCGGCACAGTTTTCGCACAACGCCCGCAGCTTCGCGGCCGTCTTCGACGAGGCCGGGGTCGACGGGACCGTCTACTTCGGGAAGAAGGCCAACAAGGCGAACGCCTTCGCCGATGCCGTCGCCGACCTCGTCACCACCGACCGCCGCGCCGGACGCTCGGGCACCTTCGGTATCGATGTGGCCAGCGCCGGGGAATTCCGCCAAGCACTCTCGGCGGGAGTGCGGGGCAGCGACCTGTTGATCACCGGCCCCGCCAAACCGGCCGAACTTCTCGCTCTGGCCGTGCGGCACGACGCCGTCGTCACCATCGATTCCCCGAGCGAGCTCCGGGCACTCGCCGATCTGTCCGACGGACTGGGCGTGCGGGTCCTCTTCCGTGTTCTTCCGCAACCGGAGACCAGCCGATTCGGGATGAACGACGACGAATTGCGGTATGCCGAACAGCTTGCACTCGATCGCTCGGCTGACGTGACGATGCTCGGGTACAGCTTCCACCTCTCCGGGTACAGCATTCCCGAGCGTCGCGATCAGGCCGGTCAACTGGTCGAACGCCTCCGTGCCGCCCGCGCGCAGGGGCTCGCTGCCGGAACGATCAGCCTGGGGGGCGGGTACCCCATCAGTTATGTGCCGCAGGAGGACTGGCAGCGATTCATGGGCGAATCGGCCCACGCATTTCATGCCGGTAAGCGCTTCGACAGCTACTACCCGTACCACTCGGCGATCACCGGAGCGCACGCCTTGCGGGCCATCCTCACCGAACCCGCACCGGGACGGAAATCGCTGGCCCAGTTCAGCCAGGACCACGGCATCTCGTTCTTCGCCGAACCGGGTCGCGCCCTGTTGGACCGCGCCGGGATCACCGTGTTCCCCGTCCTGGGAGTCAAGGAACGCGATCCCGGAATGATCGTCGTCAACGGCACGAGCCTGAGCCTGTCCGAACAGTGGTTCGACACCGAATTCCTCCCGGACCCTCAGCTGGTGTCCGCAACGACGCCTACCGAGGACCGCACCCCGTTTTTCGCGTCGGTCGGGGCCGCGACCTGTCTGGAATCGGACATGCTGACCTGGCGAGTGATCGAGTTCCCGCACCGACCCGTCCCAGGCGATTTCCTGGTGTACCACAACACCGCGGGCTACCAGATGGACTCGAACGAATCCGCGTTTCACGACACCCCCGTCCCGCCCAAGGTCGTCATCACATACGTCGACGGCCGACCCGCCTGGGAACTCGACCGTCCCATCAGCAATTAGGAGAAGACAGTGGAGACCATTGCCACTACCGCCCGCGTCGTCAGCCGAGTGTCGGATCTGATCGGTTCCACTCCCCTGCTGCAGCTGTGCACCCTCGAGAACGGGACACGCTATCTCCTCAAACTCGAGCAGTTCAATCCGACCGGGTCCATGAAAATCCGGATGGCGCGCCAGATGGTGATAGACGCCGAGGTCGCGGGACTGCTGCGTCCCGGAGGTCACATCATCGAATCCACCTCGGGCAACACGGGACTGGGGCTGGCTGTGGTCGCGGCGGAACGCGGATACCGCTTCACCGCCGTCGTCGACAACCACGCCAGCGCCGAGAAGCTGCGATCCATGCGGGCAATGGGCGCCCACTTGCACTTCGTCACCGAGGACGGCGAAACCGAGCTCGCCACCTCGGCCCGTGAGGACCTCGCCGAGCAGATGGCCGCGGCGGATCCGGACGGGTGGTTTCCCGAGCAACACAACAACCCGAGCAACGCCGTGGGCTACCGCGCGCTCGCCGCGGAGCTCCTCGACGACGCGGCCTCGCCGATCGACGCCTTGGTCTGCGCGGTCGGAACCGGCGGCTCGCTGTTCGGGACGGCGCGCGAACTGCGGCGGCTCGGGCAGTCGACCACCGTCATCGGTGTCGAACCCGTCGGTTCCATCGCCTTCGGCGGACCCGGTGGGGCGTACCACCAGTCGGGCACCGGCACTCCTCCCGGAGCCACCATCGGAACCGCAGTCGATTACTCGCTCCTCGATCAGGGCGTCAAGGTGTCCGATGTCGACGCCTTCGCGACCGCTCGGGCTCTGGCCCGGCGGAACGGGCTCATGGTCGGTGGTTCGTCCGGCGGCGCCATCTTCGCCGCACTCGATGTCCTCCCGACGCTGCCCGCCGGCAGCACCGTCGTCACGATCGTCTGCGACGGTGGCGAGAAGTACCTTGATACAGTTTTCGACGACGAATGGATGACACGCCACGAGCTCCTCGACCTCGCCGCCGAGCTGCACGTGGACGAGAAGCTCGATGCGGCCGGAGTACCGGCAAGCCGGTCCGCCCGCGAGCAGTCGCCGATCGAGTACGCATGACACACGGAAGCACAGGAACCATCGCGCCCACACAGAGTTACCGGCAGACCAGTCGCGAACTCGCCTATCTCTCTGCACCGATCGCCCTGACCCAGCTCGCGCAGGTGGCGCTCACCACCACCGACACCGTCATGATGGGCTTGATCAGCATCCAGGCCCTCGCGGCAGGCGGTCTGGCCATCACCTTGTTCAACCAGTTGCGCACCATGGGCGTCGGGCTGGTGACCGCCGTCGGCAACCTCATCTCCGGGGCTGTCGGCCGCGGTGAGCGGACAGGCGACACCACGCCGTCCGAGGCCACCGCGGAGGAGGTTCGCGACATCGTCCGGTCGAGCTTCCTCATCGCCACGGTCGCCGGAATCCTCGGCGGCATCCTGCTCGTCGGGCTCGGTTACGGGCTCCGGTTCGTCGGCCAGGACGCCGAGGTTCTCGACATGGCGTTGCCGATGCTCATCGCGCTCGCCCCGGGCCTGGTGCCGTGCTTGTGGTTCCAGGTGATCCGCCAGTTCACCGTCGGCATGCGGCGGCCCAAGGCACTGCTCGTCATCACCATCCTGTCCGTGCTCTTCAACATCGCCCTCAACTGGGCCTTCATCTACGGCACCTTCGGGCTTCCCGCCCTCGGCCTGCCGGGCATCGGTGTCTCCACCTCTCTGGTGTACCTGCTGACCTTCGGGATCTTCGCGGCCATGGTGCGCCGCGACGACGTGCTGTCGCCGATGCTCAGCTTTGCCATCCACCGATCCCGGCCCGAGACCGTACGGACGATCCTCCGTCTCGGGGTCCCGATCGCCGGAACCTACGGCAGCGAGGCGGGTCTGTTCTCGGTGACCGCCGTGATCATCGGCAGCTTCGGCGCTCCCCCTCTGGCCGCCCATACCGTGGTCAACCAGCTCACTTACATCGTCTTCCAGGTGTCGGTGGGCATCTCGCACGGTTCGTCGATCCTGGTCAGCCGATTCGTCGGACTCGGTGAGGCGATCAAATCGCGTCTGACCGCCCGGGTTGCCTTCTCGCACGCGGCAATCGTCATCGCCGTCGTCGGTGTCGTGTATCTCCTGGCACCGACCTGGGTGCTGTCGCTGTTCATGGACACCTCTGACACCACGGCCGTGTCCATCGCGACGGTGCTTCTCGCGATCGCGATTTTCCAGCAGTTCGCCGACTCCGCCCAGAACATCGGTATCGGACTGCTACGCGGCGTGGGCGATACGGCCTCGAGCTTCGGGATCACCCTCATCGGGTACTGGCTGGTGGGTTTGCCGGTGGGCCTTCTGTTCGCCTTCGGGTTCGGCCTCGACACCTACGGCATGTGGATCGGCCTTTCCTGCGGATTGCTGACCGCGGCGATCCTGTTGCTGCGCACGTTCCAGCAGCGTCTACGGACGATCGAGACTCAGCCCGCTTCGTGAGTCCCGAAGGACCAGAAAGGGACTCCGACCAGGAATTTTCTTGCCAGAGCCCTTGTTTTCAACTACGACAGATGCTATAACGAATCTACAGCATCTGCTGCAGGTAACCTGTCACAACGAGAGGGTTTTCTGGAGGTGGACACGATGTTGATGCGCACAGATCCGTTCCGCGACCTCGACCGTTTGACCCAGTCGATCCTCGGTACCGCTGCCCGCCCGGCAGTGATGCCCATGGACGCCTGGCGAGAAGGTGAGAAGTTCATCGTCGAATTCGACCTGCCGGGAGTGGACGCCGATTCGCTGACCCTGGACGTCGAACGCAACGTTCTCACCGTGCACGCCGAACGGCCGAGTCGGGACGAGAACAAGGAAATGGTCGCGGCCGAACGGCCACGGGGCGTGTTCAGCCGGCAACTGTTCCTCGGTGAGAACCTCGACACCGACCGGATCGAGGCTCGCTACGACGCCGGGGTGCTCACCCTGACCATCCCAGTCGCCGAGAAGGCCAAGCCGCGCAAGATCGAAATCGGTACCAACACAGAGAAGAAGGCAGTCAACGCCTGACCCTGAACCGGGGAGGGGCGAGCGCGCCTCGCCCCTCCCACTCCCGTCGGCGCCCTGGACCCCGTCCGCGGCGCCGGTACCGGAGATCCGCGGATCATGAACACCCGCACCGACTTCTACGACATCCTCGGGCTGCCACGCAGCGCAACCCAGAGCGAGATCACCAGCGCTTACCGGCGCAGACTGCGGCAGTTCCACCCCGATACCCGCGAAGCCGCACTCGACACCCAGCCTTCGGATGAGTCGCTGCAACACCTACTGGCCGCGTACGCCGTGCTCCGTGACCCGCTCCGTCGCGCCGAATACGACCGGCAGAGCCTGATTGCGCCACCGAGCGCAGGGGTCGCACCGACGATTATTCGCGTCCGGCACCACGCATCGAGCGACCCGGCACCGATGTTCCGGGCCGGGCCGGTCCGGCGTCACCGTTGACGACTGTGCGGTAACGAACGCCGGATCCGACCTGCCTGATCCGGCCCTGGGTGCGTGTTCCCCATCGAGATGGGTATTCGTCGCTCATGGCTTCGGACTTCGGTGGCCGGGCGTATCCGGAGGCAAGGTTTGTCGCCGGACATCTGATAGCGCTGGTCGCCGATCGAGACTACGCGGCGCTCTCTGCGGAGTTGTCCCCGCTCGTGCAGTCGCCCGGGAGTTCGCTGTCTCGGCCGGCCCTCTACGGGGATGTACTGACCTGGATTGTCACCGCGCTCGCGGACGTGGTCGTCGCGCGCCTGGGCGCGGCAGCGGATGGGGAATCCTTCGTCCTCGAGGTCCGAACCACCGCCGGCCGTACGGTGGGTGCCGGCGATCTGCCTCCCGGACAGGGCCGGGTAGGGCGGTCGGTGCTGGCGTTGTTGGCCGACGATCGCGCCGCCGCCCGTGCGCAGCTCGCGGCGGCCGAACGCGAATCCGATCCAGCGGTGCGGGCCACCACTCTGGTCGAGGCCCTGGTCTGGCTCAACGCCATGCTCGACGCCGAGACCTCCACCTTTCCCGACCTGCCACCCCGGTGACGGCGAGAGACCAGATATTTGCAGCATTTACTGTAGGTTTATTGCAGCACGAGGAGTATTATCGGGTAAATCGAAGGCAGCGAGAATTCCACTTCCGAGGAGGTGTTATGCCGAGGAAAATCCTTCCGAAATCCCGGCGCGGCCTCTACGGCATCTCCGTCGCCTCCGAACTGTCGGGCATCGCGGCCCAAACGCTGCGCTTCTACGAGCAGTACGGACTGGTCACACCGGCACGCACGAGCGGAGGTAACCGCCGCTACAGCGACTACGACCTCGCACGCCTCCAGCGGGTCTCCGAGCTGATAGAGGCCGGCGTCAACCTGGCCGGGATCGGCCGAATTCTGGACCTCGAGCGTCGAACCGAGAAACTTCAACGGGACAACACCCGCCTCGCTGCCGACAACGCCCAGCTACGAGCAGAAAGGACACCGACCATGGACATCGACCTCTCCGATGCCGTTCCGGAAGCCGACCAGCTCGAGCAAGCACAACCCGCCGACCCCACCGATGCAGGAAACCGCTCGATCGCCGACGAGCAGCCCGTGACTTCGCGGTCGTCGTGGGACGCTCCCGAGGCCGACAGCTTCGAACAACAGCAGTCGGCAGCCCCAGTCACCGAGCTGATACCGCCCACCTCCGGCAGGTGGGACGCCCCCGAGGCCGACGTGTGGGAACAGGCTTTCGCCGTGCCCATGGACGACGACCGAGAAATCGCCGACGAATAGGCGTCGGTCGACGCAGCCGAAAACTGCCGGATGAGCAGCCTCGCACACGGCCTCACGGCGTAACGTCGAGACCATAGCCGCGACGAGGCCACCGCCTGCGAACCACTCGAGACGGCCTTGCAACGAGTGGCTCACACAGCCGTCACGGCACTCCCCGAGGCCGATGCCGCCAGCGTCACCCGCCTCGTCGATGGCGTTCCGGACACAGTTGCCACGACCGACGCCGCTGTCGCCGCCATCGACGAACGCCAGTACGCCGCAGGCCGTGGGCAGCCCTGCCTACAAGCCGCCCACACACGAGAGCCGGTTCGCGCGGTCGTCGGCCGAGCCCACCACTCCGAACTCATCGGATCTCTCAACGTGTACAGCTATCGCACGGAAGCCTTCGACCCCTTCGACGAACAACTGGTGCGGCTGCTCACCACGGCGGCCTCGGAGGCCATCGCCAATGCACTCCGCTGGCAGCGCGCACACGACCAAGTCCTCCAGCTTCAGAATGCGCTGAGGTCACGCGCCGACATCGACCAGGCCAAAGGCGTACTGATGGCCATCCACGGAATCTCGAGCGACCAGGCATTCGAACGGCTCGCCAAGATCTCCCAACGCACCAACACGAAAGTTCACGAAGTAGCCCGGAACTTCATGCGTAACTTCACCGCGCCGTCGTCGTGATCGGTTCGGGTCGAGGCAGACAGTCAGGACTCCGGAGGGTCGACCACTACACAGCACCAGTCGGGTCGCGGATCGAGTACCGCCCGCGCACCGGGTTCGGCGCTTCCGGCGATCATCCCCTCGACGAGCCGTAAGTTCAGCCCGCACACCACGTCCAGATGGTCTTGGGCGACGAGATGGAACGGGCAGTTACGCAACTCGACTCGGCCGTCGTCAGCTACCTGCGGCAGGTATCCGCAGCTTCGGAGCGCCGCCAGAAGGTTGCCCCCGGACTCGGCGGCAGATCGGCGTCCGGCATCGAGCGCCGCCTCGTTCACCGCGTTCCGAACGGCTCCGCTGGCATCCTGTTCCACGGAGGAGACGAGCAACCGGGCGAGCAGTTCGTAGTCCCGCGGCGGCACACTGACAGCCATCTCCTTCGTGGCCCGGGCATACAACTTCGCCGGACGTCCGGCCCCGGGACCGCTCCGGCCCGCCGGCCGCTGGTAACTAATGGTCAACAGTTCGGCATCGGCGAGCTTGTCGAGATGATAGGCCGCGAGGGTTCGACCGATCTCGACGGCCGCGGCCGCTTCCTCGCGGGAAACCGGCGTGGCGCTCTCGGTTACGTACTCGTACAGCTTGCGCCGCAACGGATCATCCAGATTACTCAGCGCCGCCAGAGCCGCCGGCGCAGCCGATCGGGCTGTGGAGGACATGCCTCGACTCTATCACCAAGAACTATTGACAAATAGGTGCGGGCGGGCGGATTCTAAAAACAGTTCCTATTACTTTTACAGAAGGATCAGTGATGAACGCCCCGACGCCACGCTCCTCGTCAGCAGTCTCTGAACATTCCCTCGGTGCCGCCGTGCAACGCGCACGCAGCGACCCTGCCTATGGCGCATTTCTGTTGCTACGCATCGGCTTCACCGTGCTGCCGATCGTCATGGGCCTCGACAAGTTCACAAATCTGCTCACCACCTGGGAGAACTACCTGGCACCCTGGATCGTCGACATCGTCCCCCTCAGCGCCCACCAGACCATGCTGGTGGTCGGAGTGATCGAAATCGTCGCCGGGATCGCTGTCGCGATCAAACCGCGATACGCGGCCTACATCGTTGCCGCCTGGCTCGCCGGGATCATCGTCAACCTGCTGAGCTATCCGGGCTTCTACGACATCGCACTGCGCGACTTCGGCCTGATGCTCGCGGCAGTGACCCTCGGCCGACTGGCCTACGTGTACGACCCGGCGTGGCACCGACGCACTGCACCGGCCACGAACTTCGCAGCCGCGTAACCGGACCCCGTCAGTTCCCCGCCCACTCGACGAGTCCCCGGGCCCGTCGGGTGGACATCCCACGGTCAGGCCGGAGTTTCTCCTCGGCGCCTGGACCCCCGAACCCGATTGAGCGGCCGTGTGGGGGTAACGGCGTCCGCGTCGGCGAACGGATTGACCCGCCCGTCGCCGGACGCGGGTGTCACCGCGACGTGCCTGCCGAGCGCCGCCACATCGACGACGACCATGTTGTTATCGATCGGATCGCTGTTGCGGCCCAACCCGTCGATGACGGTGCGATAGTCCCCGGCGTCGAGCAGGCTTTGGTAGCGCTGATGAAAATGGCCGTGCCACAACCGAATCGGCCGAACCGCGTCGACGATCATCCGAAGTCGATCACGGTTCTCGGCAGTCGCGCGCAACTCGTCGGGTGGCACACCGGCCTCACGACGAGCCGACCCGGGGACGGCTATTCCGGCGGGACAGTCATGGCAGAACATCACCTCGGCACCACCAGCGGCGGTGATGGCGCCGACCTCGTCGGCGCTCAGGGCTTCCTGCGGCCACCACGAGGTGTGCGGGGTCCGCAGTATCTTGTCGAGCGAGCAAGCCCCGCCGACAGCCAGGCACCGCAGCTGACCCCACTGCCAGCGCAGCCCGCGCGGCAGGTGGACGATGCGTTCCCGCAGATACCGCAGTCCGTCGTCGGCGATCGGTTGTTGCAACAGCCAGTCGAAGTCCTCGTGATTGCCATCGACGAAACCGAGGACCAAGCCCTCCTCCGCGAGGGCGGCGTCGAGGCTGTCGAGGTATGCGGGGCGGAATGTGTAACCGAAATCGCCGAGCTGGACGATCACATCGGCGGCTCGGGCTCCCGCACGAGCGATCGCGCCGACGGCGTAGTCGGTGTCGGCGTGCCAGTCTCCCGCGACCGCCACCCGCCGTGGGGTGGCCAGGAAGCTGTCCACAGCCCACCTCCGTTCCGGAAATTCCCCATCATCGTGTAGGAGATACCCATTCCGCCGGCGCACCAACCTCGGTACCGAGTGGGGTGATCGTCTTGAGCGTCATCCGCGACCTGGCCAGTGGGCGCGTGGATCGAATCCCGCGGACTTCTCCGCTTTCTCGTACGTGCGCAGCGCATCGACCGCATGCTGATCCAACCGGGGCGGCACGGCGACCTCCACGGTCACCAACAGATCTCCGGGTGGTCCGCTGCGGCGCGGTACGCCACGCTCCCGTAATCGGAAGGTCCGACCAGTCGGGGTACCCGGCGGAATCTTCACGCTGACACGACCGTCGAGAGTGGGAACCGAGATCGTTGTGCCCAAGGCTAATTCGCTGAACGTCGCCGGTACGGTCACCGTCAGGTCGTCACCGGCACGGGCGAACACGGGGTCGGGATCCACCTGCACATTCACGTACAGATCGCCCGACGGCGCGCCTCGCAGACCCGGCTCACCCTGTGCGGGAAGCCGGATTCGTTGCCCGTCACTCACCCCGGCGGGGATGCGCACCGAGATGGTGCGGGTGCGGTTCGCGACCCCGGCTCCGTGACAGTCCGAGCACGGTGAATCGACCACCGAGCCGGTGCCACGGCACTCGTCGCAGGCGTCACTGAACCCGAACCCGCCTTGGTTCCGGTTGAGCACGCCGGAACCACCGCAGTAGGGACACCGACGCGGATGAGTTCCCGGACGAGACCCGCTGCCGTGACAGGTGGTACACACCGTCGGTCCACTGATGCGCAAGGGTACGACCGCACCGTTGACCGCATCCCGGAAGGACAGATGTGTCTCTGTCTCGATATCGCTACCCCGACGTGGGCGCGCCCGGGTGGTCTGTCGGCGACTCCGGAACAGATCACCGAACACGTCACTCATCGAGCCGGCATCGGCAGTCGTGAAGTGCGATCCGTTCCCGAAAAGATCGCCGAGGTCGAAATCGCTCATTCGGGAGGTGCCGGTCGGGCCTGGGCGGAATCCGGTGTTACCGAACATTCCTGCCTTGTACAGCCGCCGCGTCTCGTCGTACTCCTTACGTTTGGCAGGGTCCGACAGCACGGCGTGCGCCTCACTGACCGACTTGAACCGTTCCTCGGCGCGGGAGTCGTTCGGATTGGCGTCCGGATGCAGCTCGCGGGCCAGCTTCCGGTACGCCTTCTTGATCTCGTCCGCCGACGCACCAGAGGAGACGCCCAAATCGGCATAAAAGTCCCGCTCCAACCATTCCTGCTGCGTCACCGGGCATCCTCCTTTCACAGTCCCTACGATCGGTGAGCGTCCACCACGGTGACCATCGCCGTCCGTAACACCTTGCGGTCACCGAATTTGTAACCGCGGCGCAGCACACTTCCTACGACGAGCTCGTGCCCGTCGCCCTCGTGCTGAACTGCCTCGTGCAGAGTCGGATCGAACGGATCGCCCTCCTCGCCGAATGCGGCCACCCCCAGGTCCGCAAGCGTTGCCCGGATCTTGGACGAGATAGCGCGCAGTGGTCCGTGCTCGAGGTCGCCGTGGCTGCGTGCCCGGTCGAGGTCGTCGAGGATCCCGAGGAACTTCTCCGCTACGGAAGCCTTCGTGATCTCGGCCGTGACCTGCCGATCGCGTTCGACCCGCCGCCGGTAGTTTGCGAACTCGGCCTGCAGTCGTTGCAGATCGGCGGTCAGCTCCGCCACTCGATCCTCGTCGGGCGCGCCCGTCTTCCCACCGTCGGGCGCGCCCGTCTTCCCACCGTCGGCGGACTGGCTCCGACCGCCGGCGACCGGGGGTTGCGAGGGCGTGTGCTCTCGAACCTGCCCGGTCTCCGGATCGACCCGGCGTTTATCGGTGATCGAAATCGGTTCTCGCGGTGGTTCTTTCCCGTTGCTGCGCTCAGTGCTCATCGCGCATCCTCCCTCCCGGGTTCGTCCACCACCTCCGCATCGAACACCTGCTCGGATCCATCGGACCCCGTGGTCCCGTCGCCGCCGGGCGCGCCGCCCTGCTGCGCCTGGGTGTCGTACATTGCCTGACCCAAGGACTGGGACTCCGTGGCCAGCTTCTCGACCGCGGACTTGACCGCCCCGATGTCGGTGCCGGCCAGAGCATCCTGCACTTCCTTGATCGCCGACCGCACCTTGCCCTTGACGTCCTCGGGAACCTTGTCCTCGTTGTCCTTGATGAACTTCTCGGTCTGGTACACCAGCGACTCGGCCTGATTCCGCGTTTCGGCCTCCTCGCGCCGTCGGGAGTCTTCGGCAGCGTGCGCCTCGGCATCCTTGATCATCCGGTCGATCTCTTCCTTGGACAGACCGGAGCCCTCCTGGATCCTGATGGTGTTTTCCTTGCCGGTGCCCTTGTCCTTCGCGGTTACGTGCACGATGCCGTTAGCGTCGATGTCGAAGGTGACCTCGATCTGCGGCACCCCGCGCGGAGCCGGCGGAATGCCCGCCAACTCGAACGAGCCGAGCAGCTTGTTGTGCGAGGCGATCTCGCGCTCACCCTGGAACACCTGAATCTGCACCGACGGCTGATTGTCGTCGGCCGTGGTGAAGGTCTCGGACCGCTTGGTCGGGATGGTGGTGTTGCGCTCGATGAGCTTGGTCATCACCCCACCCTTGGTCTCGATACCGAGGGACAGCGGCGTGACGTCGAGGAGCAGCACGTCCTTGACCTCACCCTTGAGGACACCGGCCTGCAGGGCAGCGCCCACCGCGACGACCTCGTCCGGATTCACACCCTTGTTCGGTTCCTTACCGCCGGTGAGCTCGCGCACCAGGTCGGAGACGGCGGGCATGCGGGTGGAACCACCGACGAGCACGACGTGGTCGATGTTCTTGACCGCAATACCGCTGTCCCTGATCACCGATTGGAATGGGGCGCGGGTGCGGTCGAGCAGATCGGAGGTGATCTTCTGGAACTCGCTGCGCGAGAGCTGCTCGTCGAGGAACAGCGGGTTCTTGTCCGCGTCGACGGTGATGTAGGGCAGGTTGATCGAGGTGCTCTGCGAAGAGCTCAGCTCGATCTTCGCCTTCTCCGCCGCCTCACGCAGGCGCTGCAGCGCCATCTTGTCCTTGGTCAGGTCGATGCCGTTCTGCGCCTTGAACTTGTCGACCAGCCAGTCGACGATGCGCTGATCCCAGTCGTCACCACCGAGGTGGTTGTCACCGGAGGTGGCGCGGACCTCGACGACACCCTCGCCGATGTCGAGCAGTGAGACGTCGAAGGTGCCGCCGCCGAGGTCGAACACCAGGATGGTCTGTTCCTTGTCGCCCTTGTCCAGGCCGTAGGCCAGTGCCGCAGCGGTGGGCTCGTTGATGATGCGCAGCACGTTCAGGCCGGCGATCTGGCCGGCTTCCTTGGTGGCCTGCCGTTGCGCGTCGTTGAAGTAGGCGGGGACCGTGATCACGGCGTCCGTGATGTCCTCGCCCAGATACGACTCGGCGTCACGCTTGAGCTTCATCAGAACCCGGGCACTGATCTCCTGCGCTGTGTACTTCTTGCCGTCGATCTCCACCGTCCACGGCGTGCCGATCTCGCGTTTGACCGACCGCACCGTCCGGCTGACGTTGGTGACCGCCTGGTTCTTGGCGGGTTGGCCGACCAGCACCTCACCGTTTTTGGCGAAGGCGACCACGGAGGGCGTGGTCCGGGACCCTTCCGAGTTGGCAACCACTACCGGGTCGCCGCCCTCGAGCACTGACACGACCGAGTTGGTTGTACCGAGGTCGATACCGACCGCGCGTGCCATTTTTTCCTCCTCAGTTATGGAAAGACTGCGTGTTTCAGAGTTGAGCCTGTTGGACTCAATTTTCCGACTCCCGAGCTGGTCAGTCAAGGTTTCCGGCCCTGCCGAGTCAGCCCGAGGTGATCTCTATCCGTCGGGCTCGCGCAGCCTCTACGGACTCGGGCGGGGTCTACGAGCCCACGATGCGGAATGGGTCCGATTGCGCCACATCGGCATGTCGGCGAATTGGCAATGCCATCGTCCTCGACCTCCTCGTCCACGAGTGAATGCGGAAGTGTGTGCAAAGTTGAGCGCATCACACTCAGGTTTTATTCCCCTTCGGCCCGGAAACTCGCTCGACGTACGCCATCATTTCCGTCCGACCAACCACCGAAGGGCGCTCATGCTGCTTCGTCCGGGCTCCGCCTATCCCCTGGGGGCGACGTACGACGGGTCGGGCACGAACTTCGCCCTGTTCAGTGAAGTCGCCGAACGAGTGGAGTTGTGCCTGTTCGACACCGCAGGCACCGAAACGAGGATCGAACTTGTCGAGTTGGACGGCTTCATCTGGCATGCCTTCTCCCGGGCATCGAACCCGGCCAGCGCTACGGGTACCGCGTGCACGGGCCCTTCGATCCGGGCGCGGGAGCCCGGTGCAACCCGAACAAGCTTCTTCTCGACCCCTACGCCAAGGCGATCGACGGGCGGTTCGACTGGAATCAGTCACTGTTCGGCTACGACTTCGGCTTCCCCGACAGCCGGAACGACGAAGACTCCGCAGCGCACATGCCGAAATCTGTGGTGATCAACCCCTTCTTCGATTGGGGCACCGATCGCCCTCCACGGCATGCCTACGCGGACACCGTCCTCTATGAGGCCCACGTCAAAGGGCTCACAGCGCTGCAGCCGGCCGTACCGGAGGAAATGAGAGGCAGCTACGCGGCCCTCGGACACCCGGCCGTCCTAGGACATCTTCGCAGTCTCGGGGTGACCGCGCTCGAGCTGATGCCGGTCCACCACTTCGCCGACGACGCGCTTCTGCAGGAGCGCGGACTGTCCAACTACTGGGGATACAACACCATCGGCTTCTTCGCGCCGGACGCCAAGTACGCGATAAGCAGATCACCGGCAGGCCAGGTCCAGGAATTCAAGGCGATGGTCCGGGCCGTCCACCAGGCGGGGATCGAGGTCATCCTCGACGTCGTCTACAACCACACCGCCGAAGGCAATCACCTCGGTCCGACCCCTCCTGCTGTCGCAAGGTGTGCCCATGCTCAGCCACGGTGACGAACTGGGCCGCACCCAACACGGCAACAACAACGCCTACTGCCAGGACAACGCGATCACCTGGGTCGACTGGGCCGCCACCGACGAGGACCTCCTCGCGTTCACCCGGCGGCTCGCGCAGCTACGCACCCAGCACCCAGTGTTCCGCCGGAGACGGTTCTTCGAAGGCCGCCCCGTGCAACGACGGGGCGACAACCTCCCCGACATCGCCTGGCTGCGCCCGGACGGAAGCGAGATGACCGAGCAGGACTGGCTCGTCGACTTCGGTCGTGCCGTAGGAATCTTTCTCAACGGCAACGCTATCCCCGACACCGACGACTACGGGTTACCCGTCACCGACGACTCGTTCCTGCTGTACCTCAGCGCTCATCACGACGGCATTACCTTTCCCCTGCCGTCGATCGAGTACGGAAAGTCCTGGGAGCTCGTCGTCGACACCCGACTGCCCGAGGCCGAACAGCCGAAGTCGATATTCCTCGCCGGAGCCGACATCGAGGTCGGGCCACGCGCACTGTTACTGCTCAGGCGAATCGACTGAACCGACCCGCACTGTCGGTCCTACCTCGCCAACCGGAAACCTCCGACCTGATTGCCGTTGATGTACGTGGCGCCGGTGTAGGAGCCGTCCCCGTTGGCCACCATCGTGTCAGTGAGGAATCCGAGACCCGAGGGGCCGTAATCGATGACGGTTCTGCCCGCCGCATCTTCGTAGTAGTTGCCGCTCAGACCACTGAGACCGAACACGAAATTGTTGGTGACCGTGCCGTTCCGGAAGGTCTTGCCCTTCCAGATCAGTCCGCCTCCAGGCACGTCGGTGGTTCCCTGATAGGTCCCGTCCGGGACAGGTTCCGCGGCAGCGTTACCCGCTCCGACGAGGATGATGCCGGACGACAGTGCGGCCGCGGCGATGCCTGCTGCGAACTTGCGCATAATTTCTCCTGAGCGTGTAGGGACCCGACTCGACGGACCGCTTACCCACCTTCGGCGCCCCACACACAAGGTCATCCGCGCTCACCACGAGGCTCCTCGGGAGGAAATGTCACACGAGCGGCAATGATGTCTTCCGCAAGCGCGGTGATCCTGCGCTCCTCGGCGAAGGCCATCGCCCGCAGCCGGGAGATCGCATCAGCTGGCGAGATACGTAGCTGGCCCGCCATCATGCCCGCCGCGACGTGCACATTGCCGTGGGGGAACAACGCCGGATCGGTCCAGACCGACGGGTAGCGAGTGGGGTCGAGCTCCTCGAGCACGGTCGGACCGAGCATCGCGGCGCAGTCCTCGGCCGCGCGGTACTGGGCACCGTCGAGCGTCCGAGGCTTGTCGCTATACAGCTCGAGGACACCGACTCGTCCCCCGTTCCACAGTCCGAGAGGAAAGGCGTAGATGCCGCGGACCCCGAGCGCGACCAGCTCCGGCGCGAACGCCGGCCACCGCGCGGATTCGGCCGGATCGGCCATATCGGCGTGAAGCTCGGGCCTGTGGGAGCGGTACGCGGCGAGGCACGGCCCCTCGCCGAGGGTGAACTGCAATTCGTCGATGCTCTCGGCGGTCGAGTCGGTGGCGTACACCAGGTCACGAGTGGTGTCACCGGCGAACACGGCGACTGCCGACCCATCCACGCCTACCGTGTCGAGGCACCCCTCGCACAATGCGCGGGTGCGGCCGAGCAACATCAGCGCAGGATCGTCGTTGCGATGAGCTGGATCCTCTCCGTGCGTCATTTCTCCAGCGTGCCCCGGCACACTGTCGGGCAAACGCCCTACCTCCCGTCAGGCCGACTCGTCGTACGCGGCGGGCAGGTCCCCGGCCATCGGGTCGACGACGTCCGACATCGGTATCGGTATCGGGAGAGCCGGTGCGGCAGACTTGTAGCGGTGCCCGGTCGGGGTGAGGAAGTCGTACGCGTGTACCTCCCCTTGCCGCCGCTTCGGCGTGGTCGCATGCCAGCCGGCGGCCTGCTTCGCGTAATTGCACGCCGCACACAATCCTGCCCCGTTCTCGAGTGTCGTCGGCCCGCCCTTGTGCCACGACCTGATGTGGTCGTGGTGCCGGATCGGCGCATCACACCAGGGCGTGCGGCACGTGCGGTCGCGCAGGTCGATCATGCGCGCCAGTCCCACTGGGAACTTCCGCGCCTGCGACTCCACCGCGGTCAGCGACCCCGACTCCGGGCACGCGTACACCCTCCGCAGCAGCATCATTGGCTCAGCAGACGGAGCTGTGCCCGTGGTCTCCCGACCTCCGGCTGCTTCGCGACCCCCAGTCTCGTGACCTCCGACTGCCTCGCCACCTCCTCTCTTGCCGACCCATTCCCGCGCTAGTGCGGCCGGCACGGGGCCGTACCCCTGCAGGTGCGCCGGCTCGGACCCGCCGGCGAGCAGGGTGTAGTCGGACATCACCAGATTTACCGTGACCGCACATCCTGAAGCGGCCCCGGCGCCGGTGACCCGTTCGAAGAGCAGGTCCGCCATGATCTGACCCCGACTCCGCCCGTCCCCGGCTGCAATCAGCGCGGCTGCGTCCCGCGACAACGTCGTCTGCACCGCGACACCCTGCTTTACCGGCAACAAGGCGCTCACATACGCCATCGTGTCCGGTGCCGGACGGCAGGAGACCCGCCGATCGGATTCCGCCCGCCGGGCGCGGCGCACCACCGCTGCCGCGTCCACTTCTGCAGCCCATGCTCGGGCCTTGGCCGCGACCGCACGGTCCCCGAGGCCGTCCAAGGTGGCCGGGTCTTCACACAATCGGCGGTCCAAGACTGTCCGGTCTTCCCGGGACAGGCAGGCTGTCTCCTTCACGAGCAACGTCGCTCGCCATTCACTGAGCAGTCCGCGTTCGAGCAACCGCAGAGTGAAGGGCATTTCGTGTACCAACGCCGTCGCCATGCCCAGGTGCCGGTTCCCTCGCCAAGGTGAGTCCCGTCGCGCGAGTCCCACCTGCGCCGCGATTCCACGCCCGCGCTGCGACACAGGGACTTTCGCCGATCCGGCTGCTTCCTGTTGCGAGGAAGCGAAATCGGCGGTTACCCGAGCTTGCGCCCCCGCACAGGCCGCTTTCAATTCTTCCAACGCCCGCAGTAGATCGACCCGCACACCGTCGTCACAGTGGCGCTCGACGACGCGCAAGCGGTCCACCACCGCGCGCACGTCGGCGACACCGACCGTCCCGGCATCGCGTGCATCAACTGAATCCCCATCCGCCATCGAACCCCCCAATTCGAACGTATGTTCTACCTTAGTCCTCCCATTGATTCCACCGCAAGCCCCGTCGACTTTGCGGCACGATTTGCCAACTGTTAGCCTTGCGCCCGCGGTTGAGCATGCAGCCCGGGGACGGAGCCCGCTCCCTTCCCACGCCGGCCAGCACACTCAGGAGATTGATGACCGCCACCATGCCCAATTCCGCTTGCGCGTCCCAAAGTTGGCGGTAACGAATGGGAGCGCTGCGTAAGGGACGCTTCGCCGCGATCGTGTCCGGCGGGTTGCTTGCCGCCACGATCCTCGGTGCCGGGATAGCCGACGGACAACTACCCATGAACGTCGCGCTGTCGGGTCAGAGGTTCGTCGGGACGATGTCGGCAGTGGAGGGCGAGAGCATCACCGTCTTTCCTCGCCAGGTCGAAACGAAGGCAGGGCAGTTGCCCACGGTCGCGATCCTGATCGAGTCCGCTCGACTGACCGACGTGTGTCTCTCGACGGTCGCACACGGCCTGCCCCTGGTCGGGGACGTCACGATGTTCCTTCGGGTCCCGGGTGAGGGCACGACAGCCCGCGACCTTGTGGCCGATGCGTCCGTCCTCGGTGGTTCGATCGGAATCTCGAACGTCGAGATGGGCGCCGATGTTTCGGCCACCGGGGACGTGCAGGGTGTGGTCACGTCGGGGATGGTGGCCGCGGAATCGTCGATGACGGGCGCCCGCCTGGAAGGAGTGTCCCTCACCGCGACTTCACTGTCGTTGCGCGACTTCACGATTACCTCCGAGATGGGTGCAAAAAGTTGCTGACAGCTGAACCACCGCTCACCCGAAGAGAACGCTTCCGGCATTGGCGCGGCATGCGCCCGTTCGGGGGCGCGGTCATGCTCACTGTCTCCGCTGCGTTCCTCCTGCTTCCCGCCTACACCACCCTCGAGGTCGGTGATCTTCTGATCTCGATCAGCACCATCTCGGGAGTGTCCACGCTATTCCTCGGTGCCTCCATGCTGTTGTGCGCAGGCTCGGTGCTGGTGCGGCCGAAGACGCGGGTCACGGCAGGTGGAGGCGCGATGCTCCTCGCTCTCGTCGCGCTTCCGGCCGCCAATTTCGGCGGCTTCGGCGTCGGGACGCTCATGGGTGTTTTGGGTGCCGCCGCCACGCTCGCCTGGACGGATCGTTCCGGCGCGCCACCGGCTGAGACAGCCGCACCACGGAGACCGCCGACTACTCTCACCGCAGACTGACCGGCACGATCAGACGGGCGCACCATGGACAACCACGCGGTCACGGGTTCCGCCGACCCCCAGGAGCTGGCCCAGCGTGTGCTCGGACTCCGGGTGCCGGGGCAGCGCCTGATCGTCGGGGTGACGGGACCACCCGGCACCGGGAAATCGACGTTGGTCACCGAGGTTGTGGCGGCCCTGCCGAGGCGGGTTCGGACGGTGGTGGTCCCGATGGACGGTTTCCACCTCAGCAACACGGTGCTGCGCGCGCTGGGGTCGGTGGATCGCAAAGGTGCCGTCGACACCTTCGACGATGCCGGGTTCGCCGTTCTGCTGGAGCGGCTGCGCAGCCGCGACGAGGACGTCGTCTATGCGCCCGACTTCGACCACGCCTTCGGCGATCCGGTGGCTGCCTCGATCGCAGTGCCGCGCGCCGTCGATGTGGTGTTCACCGAAGGTAACTATCTGCTCGCCGCTTCAGGTGCCTGGCCGCGCGCGCGTTCGGTGATGGACGAGGTCTGGTATCTCGAGACCCCACGCGAGCTCAGGTTGGCGCGTCTGATCGATCGGCACCGCGCGGCAGGTAAATCGGGTCCCGCGGCCCACGCCTGGGCTCACGGCACCGACGAGATCAACGCGTCGATGGTGGCCGAAACGCGCGGGTGCGCGGACCTGATCATCTACAACAGGTGACGGACATGCTCAGAGCTCGGTCATGTCCGACGGCGACCAGTACGCCCGCATGCTGGTGATGGCTCCGCGGTCGTCGAAGGTCATGACGTCGATGGGTTCGATGGCATAAGCCTTACCGTCGATTTCTGTGATGACCCGGAAATGGAAAGCCGCATTGTTGCCGCTCACCCGGACCGTCAGCAGTTCAGTCTTGCAGTCGACGCCGTCGAGAGCGCTGTAGAAGGCTTCGATCGCTTCGCGCCCCACCCGGACCTCGCCGCCCACTGGGTCTTCGAGGGTGGCGTCCTCCGCATACAGTGCGGCGATGGTGCGGGACGGGCCCGAGGACACGGCGTCGAGGTAGTTGGTGACGGCGGTCCGGATAACGTCGGCGGTGAGCAGTTCCTGATGTGTCATCAGTTGTTTCCGTTTCTCGGTTGCGGCGCCGGTGCGGTGATCAGTTTGTGCCGCAACGTTTCGATGGTTCCTCGGCTCAGTCCCAGTCCCTCGGTGAGGTAGCGGTCGACTGTGCCGTACTTCTCGGCGAGCCGGCCGAGCCCCGCCTCGAGATAGCTGCGGTCGACCCCCAGCAGAGGCTTATAGATCTGCGCGACGGCCTCGCCTCGAGAAGCCACGATGTGGTCGTACGTCACCTTCATCGACGCGGCCGTGTACTCGTTGGTCAGCAGGTAGTCGTCGAAGATGGTGCCCTCGGGCACTCCCGCAATGGACAGCAACAGCGCTGACGCCCAACCGGTGCGGTCCTTGCCTGCCGTGCAGTGGAACAGCTGGGGCCCTGCCGTGCGGGCCATTTCGGTCAGCAGCTGGGCGAATCCCGCCCGGGTGGCCGCGTCGTCGACGAAGCTGCGGTTCATATTCTGCATGAACGCCACCGCATCGGCGGGTGACTTCAATTGCGCCACTGCGGCGCCCAGATCGCCCGAAAGAATGGGGATGCCGAGGTAGCGCGGTCCGGCAGGGAGCCTGTCCGGCTTCGCAGCGACCTCTTCGACCGTGCGGACGTCGTAGACGGCGGTCAGGCCGAGGCCGGTGAGCACGGCGAGATCCTGGTCGTTGGGCACGAGCGCGTTCGAGCGGTAGAACACACCCCTCATGACGTGGTCGCCCTCCGCGGTGGCGTACCCCTGTCCGGTTCCGCCGACGTCCCGGAAGTTGTCGACCGACGCCAGACGCGGTGTTTCGACGACGGGACGTGCATTACCCAGGGAACCGAAATCTGGGAGACTGATTCCCGGTGGTGAGAGCGGCTGCGCTGACACGGCCGCGGGACCACCGAGGCCGGTGAACAGGACGCCACCGGTGATCAGCACAGCGGCGGTGGATTTTGCACTTCGAGACATGAACAGCCTTTCGTCGGAATGTCGCGAGATCCACTTCCGTCCGGCTTGCGCGGAACGTCAGCGGGTAATCCACATCACAGTGCCCCGGCGTTTCCCGTGGCTACGAGTTATTCCGATGACCGGGAGAACCCGTTCCCCGGGCGGAGACGCCCGCAGCAGACTCGGGCCATCGGCACCGGCGTGCCGACGAACGAAATTTGTCACGAGACGAGGATGTGAGCTGAGATGACCGAGATCCCACAGCAGGTAGCGGGGAAGGTCGTGATCGTCTCCGGAGCGTCGCGCGGGCTCGGTGCCGCGTTCGCCACCCGGATCATCGACGAGGGCGGGAGCGTGGTGGTAGCGGACGTCCTCGATGACGAGGGACGCGCCACCGTCGACAAGCTGGGCGCACGCGCCCGATACGCCCATCTCGATGTCACCGACCGTCAGCAGTGGCAGGACGCGGTCGACCTGACGGTCAGCGAGTTCGGCCGGGTCGACGGCCTCGTCAACAACGCAGGCATTTCGGCCGGGCAGTACATCGAACACGAGACGGCCGAGAACTTCCGCCGTGTCCTCGACATCAACCTCACCGGTGTCTTCAACGGCATCCAGGCCGTGATTGCACCGATGCGGGCGGCCGGGGGCGGATCCATCGTCAACATCTCCTCCGCAGCGGGCCTCATGGGCTTGGCCCTCACGGCCGGATACGGCGCCTCCAAGTGGGGCGTCCGTGGACTGACCAAGATCGCGGCGGTCGAACTGGGCACCGACAAGATCCGAGTCAACTCGGTTCACCCCGGTATGACGTACACACCGATGACCGCCGACCTCGGAATACAGCAGGGCGACGGCAACTATCCCAATACCCCGATGGCGCGAGTGGGCGTACCCGAGGAGATCGCCGGCGCCGTCAGCTTCCTCCTGTCCGACTCTGCCGCCTACGTCACCGGCGCGGAACTGGCGGTCGACGGCGGCTGGACCGCGGGACCGACAGTGAAATACGTGATGGGTCAATAACTTCTACCATCAGCACCATCCGATCACACCGAGGAGTATCGACATGAATCGTTTCGCAGAGCGCCGGGTGCTGGTGACGGGCGCCGCCTCCGGCATCGGGCAGGCCACAGTCCTCCGCCTGCTCGAGGAAGGCGGCACCGTCGTGGCCGCCGACGTCTCCGACGACGGCCTGAAGCGCACCTGGGCGCTGGCCGAGGCGAAGGGCACCGCCGGGCGTCTCGACACCACGACCATCGATATCGGCGACGAGACGTCGGTGATCGACGGCGTGCGTGAGAGCATCGACAAGCTCGGCGGGCTGGACGTACTCGTGAACGCGGCAGGAATTCTCCGTGCCTCGCACACCCACGACACCTCCCTCGACCTGTGGAACCAGGTAATCGGCATCAACCTCACCGGCACGTTCCTCGTGGTCCGCGAATGCCTGCCCGCGCTGCTGCGGTGCGAGCGCAGTGTGGTCGTGAACTTCAGCTCCACCTCCGCTGCGTTCGCCCATCCCTACATGGCCGCGTATGCGGCGAGCAAGGGCGGAATCCAGTCGTTCACCCATGCGTTGTCGCTCGAATACGGCAAGCAGGGCCTGCGCGCGGTCAGCGTCGCACCCGGCAGCATCAAAACCGGAATCACCGACGCCACAGCAGGTTATGTGCCCGCAGATGCCGATTGGGCTCTGTTTTCCAAGCTCTCCCCCATCCTGCCCACCACCCTCGAATCCGGCGGCGCCGCGATGGGCGGACCAGAACAGGTCGCCGGGGTCGTCGCCATGCTCGCCTCCGACGACGGTGCCTTCATCACCGGCACGGAGATCCGCATCGACGGCGGTACGCACGCCTGAGCGCCGACCTTACGGAACGGCGGTTCGGCGCGGGCAGCTCAGTTATCGACTGACGCTGCCCGCGTCGCTATCGACTGACGCTGCCCGCGTCGCTATCGACTGACGCTGCCCGCGTCGACCGGCAGGGCCACGGACGTGATGTACCGCGCCTCGTCCGAGGCCAGGAACAGAGCGGCGTTGGCGACGTCGACGGGTTCGATCCACGGGATCGGCAGCATGTTCATCGTCGCGGCGGCCGCAGCGAACTCCTCACGAGTGGGATGCTCGAGGTCGGGCCGGAACACCCTCCGCACCATGTCGTTCTGAATCATGTCCGTGTCCACGTTGGTGGGGTGCACGCTGTTGACCCGAACCCGGTGCGGCGCGAGCTCCTTGGCCAGCGAGCGCATCAATCCCACGACACCGTGCTTTGCGGCGGTGTAGTGCGCGACTCCGACCAGGCCCCGCAGGCCCGCAATGGAACTCGTGAGAATCATCGCACCACCGCCGCGCTCGATCAGATGCGGCGCCGCAGCCTTGCAGGTCTGCCAGACGCCGGTCAGGTTGACGTCCAGCATGGTCTGCCAGGTTTCGGTGGTGAGGTCCAGCGCGGCGCCCGAGGACGTGATACCCGCTGTGGCGCAGACGAAGTCCAGCCCGCCCAGCTCGGCGGTGGCCGCCGCGACGGTCTCGGTGAGAGCCGCTCCGTCGCGCACGTCCACCCGCGCGGTCACGATTCTGCGGCCGGTGTCCCGCACCAGCTTTGCGGTGACCTCGAGGTCCTCGGGACTCGCCGGGGGTGTCACCACCGTGTCCACCGGTCTGCACAGGTCGACGGCGATGACGTCGGCGCCCTCCTGGGCGAACCGCAGTGCCTGCGCCCGCCCGATTCCCCGGGCGGCCCCGGTCACCAGAACGACGGTGCCTTCTACACGACCTGTCATCACGACACTTTCTGGGTGAGTCCGGCATCGACCACGAGTTGGGTGCCGGTGATGTATCGGGATTCGTCCGACGCGAGAACAGCAGCGCATTGCTGACGTCGCGTGAGTCCAGCCACGGCACCGGAAGCAGGTGGTTGCGGGTCAGCACCGGAATCACGTCGTCCTCGGTGGGATTGTCGAGGTCGGGCCGAAGCCGGGACATCGTCGCCGGGTTCAATGTCATGCGGGTGCCGACCGCACCGGGGTGCAGCACGTTCACGCGGATGAAGCGGGGGCCGAGTTCGTTGGCGAGGGTCCGCGCCAGCCCGACCACCGCGGTCTTGGACGCCGAGTAGTGTGCGGCGCCGGCGACGGCCTTGATACCGGCCGTGGAACTGACCACGACGACGGAACCGCCGCCCTCGGGCATCGCCGGGACCGCGGCCTTGACGGTGTTCCACACTCCGGTGAGGTTGACGTCGAGGGACCGATTCCAGACGTCGTCCGCGATGGTCCACGCTGGTCCCGGATTGTCGGCGATGCCGGCGTTCGCGACCACGACGTCGATGGCACCCAGCTCGGCGACACCGGCGTCGACCGCCTCCTGCAGGGCCGCCGGGTCGCGCACGTCGGCGTGTGCGACCACCACGCGTCGTCCGAGTTCGCCGACAAGTCGGGCAGTCTCCGCCAGACTCGCGGCCGGCTCGTCTCCGGGAAGGTCGACGGCGATGATGTCGGCGCCTTCCTCGGCGAGCCGGACCGCATGACTGCGTCCCATGCCGTTGCCGGCTCCGGTGATGAAGGCGGTCTTTCCTGCCATCCGCGCCATTCGTCCGCTTCCTCCTAGTCCAGGCGTCCGGGCGTCGGATAGCTGCGCAGCGACAGCCCTACCCGTCCGTCGTCCACGGCGTCGTCGATCGAGCCGCGCAGGGCCCCGCAAGTGAGGATGAACATCGAGTGCTCCCCTGCCGCAGCGAGTTGCGCGAACTCCGGGCAGGACCGTTCGGCGTCACCGAGCCATTGCACACTGGTGTGCGCTTCGCTGTACTTTTCGACGAGTACCGAATTTCCGCAGCGACGGCATTCGACGGGCAGCATTCAGCTCACCGCCCCGGCGGCGTGGCGCGCCCCGATCCACCCGAACACCATTGCGGGCCCGATCGTCGCACCCGCGCCGGCATAGTCGTTGCCCATCACCGATGCCGACGTGTTGCCGGTGGCATAGAGTCCCGGAATCGGGTTGCCGCCCCGGTTCAGTACCTGGCTGTGCTCGTTGCACACCAGACCGCCCTTGGTGCCGAGGTCACCCGCCTCCATTCGCACCGCGAAGTACGGAGCCTTCTCCACCTCGTCCAGCGTCGGATTGGGCAGACGCGGGTCTCCGTAGTAGCGGTCGTACGCGCTGTCGCCGCGCCCGAAGTCGGAATCGACTCCCGCGCGGGCGAACCCGTTGAACCTGTCGATCTCGGCCGCGAAGGCGCCGGCCGGAACACCCATCTTCTCCGCGAGCGCAGCGACGGAATCGGCCCGCAGCATCAGCCCCGTCTCGAACCACTCGACCGGGAACTTCTGGCCGGGCATCACACCGCCGAACTGGTAGCGGCTCTTGGCCTTCGAGTCGAAGACGAACCAGACCGGGTCGTGCCTTCCGGCGATCTGGTCGTGGACGAACGACACGTACGGCGACGCCTCGTTGGTGAAGCGTCGACCGTTCTGATCGACGATGAGTGACGGGGGAATCGAGCGCTCCGACACCAGGACGTGCATGATGCCGTCGGGACGCCGGAACGACGGCATCCACCAGGCGTCGTCCATCAAGTCGAGTGCGGCGCCCACCTGTTCCCCGGCCATGATCCCGTCACCGGTGTTGTCGGGTGAGCCTGCGCTGTAGTTGTCCTTGCCGCCTTCACGCAGGTATTTCTTCCGCAATTGCTCGTTCTGCTCGAAGCCTCCGGTCGCCAGCAGCACGCCGCGGCGGGCCCGGATTTTCAGCTCACGCTTCCCGGCGTCGACCACCGCACCGGTGACGGCGCCGGAGGCGTCCGTGACGAGGCTTTTCAGCGGGGAGTTGAGCCAGAGCGGAACGCCCGCCTCCTTCAGCGCGAGCCGCAAACGGCCCACGAGCGCCTGCCCCAGTGTTTCCATTCGCCTGCGCCGCACCATGGCGACGACCGAGCGCCAACCGACACCGAGCGCGGTTCTGCGTCCGGCCCACGTCCGGAAGAACATGTTGAGGTGACGGAACTCCGTCGACGTCATGTACAGGCCACCGGGCATCGCCAACGCGTTGGGACGTTGCAACTCGCGATCGGAACCAAGCAGGTTCATATCGAACGGCAGAGGCTCCACGGTACGACCCTCGGCGCGCCCACCCACGTTCTCGGGGTGGTAGTCGGAATAGTCCTTGCACCAGGAGAACCGGAGATGAGAACTCGCCTGTTCCAGGAACCGCATCATCGCCGGGCCCTGTTCGATGTAGGCCTCGAGGCGTTCGGGCGGGACGCTCTCGCCGACGATCGAGTCCAGGTACCGCCGGACCTCGCCTGGATCATCGGTCATACCCTCGCGGAGTAGAACCGGTGAGTTGGGAATCCACAGGGCTCCGCCCGAGAGGGCCGTCGAACCGCCGTACACCGAGGCCTTTTCGACGACGAGGGTGTCGAGTCCCCGTCCGGCACCGGCGAGCGCGGCAGTCATGCCACCCGCGCCGCTGCCGATCACCAGAAGATCGACTTCCCGGTCCCATTCCTGCTCGTCTACGCTCATCGTGCACACCTTCCGAAGTGGTCTCGATCACACTCTGCCGGTGTCGATTCCGCTTTCCCACAACTCTTCCCGCGGAGCGGGAGACGCATCCGTCTATCCGGCGAAGAGTCCGAGTCCGCCGCGGTAGACCAGCAGCGGCGGTGCATCACGCAACGCGCGCAGGCCGGTGACACGTGCGACGACGATCGTGTGATCGCCCGCATCGTGTTCGACTTCGACGGTGGCCTCCACCTGGGCGAGAGCGCCGTCCAGCGCGGGTGCACCGTTGTCGGCATACGACCATCCGACGTCGGCGAACTTGTCTCCCCCGCTGGTCGCGAAGGTTCGGCACACGTCGCGCTGGTCGTGGGCGAGCACATTGATGCAGACGCGTTCACTCGCTCGCAGGTGAGGCCAGCTCGTCGACGTCCGGGCCGGGCAGAACGACACGTACGGCGGTTCGAGCGACAACGAGACGAACGACTGGCACGTGAAACCGTGCGGGCTCGTGCCGTCGTGGGCAGTGACGACGGTGACGCCGGTGCAGAAGTGCCCGAGCACGGACTTGAAATCGGACGGCGCCAAGCCGCGGACGACCGGTGGTGCCGGTTCCTCGGTTCGTGTCATCGTGCCTCCTACCAGTACGAGTCGACAGAGTTCGACGGGTTGCCTCCAGCCTGGACGGCGCCGCCCTCCGCCGGAACGGTCCGTCCCACCCAGCGGCAGGCTTTCGTAGGTCGGTGGTTGATAGGCTCCGGACATGCCTTCGTCCGACCCCCCACAGAGCTCCGGTTTCGCCGGCCTTCGGTCGACGAGTTGGCCGGTGCTCGGCATCTTGTCGTTCGGCGAGGAGCTGTCCGGATACGACCTCAAGAAGTGGGCGTCGTACAGCGTGCGCTTCTTCTACTGGAGCCCGTCGTTCAGTCAGGTGTATTCGGAACTCAAGAAGCTCGAGGAGCTGGGATACGTCACGTCGCGGACCGTCGTCGACGACGAGTCGCGCGTGAAACCCAAGCGGCTGTACAAGATCACGGACACCGGTATGGCCGTTATCCGCAGCTGGGCGCGTGAGGCCCCCATCGATCCGCCGGTGCTCAAGCACGGTGTGATGCTCCGGATGTGGCTCGGCCATCTCACCGAACCCGATCATCTCAAAGAAGCTCTTCGCGAACACATCTCGTACGTGGAGGGCATGAGCCGACAGGCCGGCCTCGACGCCCGCGACTCCGAAGTCGAACCGACGTGGGCCTTCGCGCACATGGTCAACAAGTGGTCGGAGCGCTATTACGCAGCCGAGGGCGAACTCGCGAAACAGATGCTCGCCGACATCGACGAGGCCACCCGGAAGATCCGGGGCGAGGATGCCCCGGAGCACCCCGGTGTTCCCAAACCCACTGAAACACATGCCATCCGCAGATCCCGCGCCGCCCTGCAGGAGTACCAGGCTGCCATGAAGGCGGCGCGGGACGCAGACGAGGCGGAGGGCTGACCCAACTCAGCGTCGAGTGTTGTCGTCTTCGGTGAAACGAGCAGTCCAGCGTTCGAGGGCATCCTCGGTGGCTCCCCGTTGCAGGAGCCAGGTCCGTACTCCACCGGGTTCCGCGTCCCATGTGTCGAGAACACCCTGGATCGCCTCGGGAGGGGCGCCGACCAGGTCCCGCTTGGTGGGATGAACCCGGCCGAGTTCCGGCGCGAATCGGGTGATCCTGGCGAGCACCGCGTCCATGTGGTCGTTGGTCGCCGTGTAGTCGTCGACCACCTCCGCTGCGCCGACACCCGCAACACGCAGAAGCATTGCGACGGCGATGCCGGTCCGGTCCTTCCCAGCGGCACAGTGGAGGAGAATCGGGCCGGGTGCGGTGGCCGCCACGTCGAGTATCTCCGCCAGTTGTGTGCCGGCTCGGTCGAGCACCCTCAGGTAGATATCGGCGAGACGGAAATTCGGGTCCGGCCGGGCGACCTCCCCGTCCGACATCAGCGCGATTCGGTGGACAAGGGTGTCGGCCGAGTCGAACGGATGCGCGCGTGTCGCCTGTTCCCGGGGACTGCGCAGATCGACGACGGTTCGCGCGGGCCACTCCGCCACGCCGGTCGGCGTTGCATCACCGTCAACCGGAAGTGCGCTGCGGTAGAGCACCCCGCTGCGGGTCTGCAGTCCGTCGGGGAGCGGTAAGCCACCGAGGTCACGCAAATTCGGTAGGACGGCGGTCTCGGTGACGGTCATGTGAGCTTCTTCCGTAGGTGGGAGGCGACGCGATCGAGGGTAACCACCACCACGAGAACGACGAGAGCGATGGTGAGGACACTGCCGTATTCGAAGAGGCGAAGCTGCTGCGTCAGTTCCATTCCGATACCGCCCGCACCGACGATACCGAGAAGGGAGGCAGCGCGAACGTTCCCGTCGAGCATGAGCAGTGTGTAGCTCGCGACGGTCGGTGTGCTCTGCGGCAGGAGGACCCAGCTGATGCGCTGCGCCCGGCTCGCCCCGGACGCCGCGGCAGCTTCCCACGCCCGCATGTCGGTCGTTTCGAAGATGTCGGCGAACAGACGTGCCATCCCGGCGGCGGAACCGATGATGATCGCCAGCGTTCCCGCGAGTGGGCCGAGTCCGACGGCCGAGACGAACAGCAACGCCCACATCAGCTCGGGAATGGCGCGCGTGAGGTTGATCGAGCTGCGGGCGGCGTGGTGAAGCCAGGCCTGGTCGAACACCGAGCGTGCCGCGAGCAGCGCCCACGGTATGGCGAAGAGCACGCCGACCGCGGTTCCGATGACGGCGATCGCCAGGGTCTCCCCCATGAGGGCAATCGCGGTGGGGAGGATGGCGAGGTCGGGCGGGAACATCCGTCCGACGAAATCGGCGATGTTGGGGATGCCGTCGAGCAGAGCGGCCACCGAGAATTCGGTGGCACCTGCCGCCCAGAGAAGGACGGTCAACACGATGACCACCCCGGCCGCGGTCTGCCAGGACGGTCTCCGCAGAGCCGCCAGGTCGGCCGTGCTCTCGACTGCCTCCGGCTTCGGTTCGGTATCGAGTGTCATGTCACTGCACCCCCACGGGAGAACGAGCCGGATCGGCGTAGAGGAGATCGAGGTCGGACGAGGACACGTCACCCACCGGTCGGTCGAACACGAGGCGGCCCGCACGAAGCCCGATCAGGCGGTCGGCGACATGCCTGGCCAGGTCGACGTCGTGCAGGTTCAGGACCGCGGTGAGCCGTTCGACGCGCGCGAGACGGACGATGTCGTCGACCACCCCGCGTGCGAGCACGGGATCGAGGTTCGCGACCGGTTCGTCCGCCAACAGCATGTCCGGCTGCTGGGCGAGGGCTCGCGCTATCGCGACCCGCTGTCGCTGTCCACCCGACAGTGCATCGGCGCGTTTACGCAACTGCTCACCGAGGCCGAGTCGCCGCACGCTCCCGACGGCGATCTCCCGGTCGCTCCGCCGAACGAAGTGCAGGAGGCTGGGCAACACCGGCTGGTACGCGAGGCGCCCGATCAATGCGTTGGACAGCACTGTCGCGCGCTCGACGAGCTGAAATTCCTGGAACACCACACCGACTCGGGCATGTGCGCGACGCCTGGCCCGACCGCGCAGCGCGCTGCGGTCCTCGCCGTCGTGCAGAACGCGGCCGTCCGTCGGAATCTCCAGCCCCGCCAGGCAACGCATCAGCGTCGACTTCCCGGCGCCGCTGCGGCCGAGGACCGCCACGATCTCACCGGCGTGAACCCGCAGCGACACAGACTGGAGGGCGGTCGTACCGTCCGGATAGCGGTAGCTCACGGCGTCCGCCTCGAGTCGCGGAGACATAACGACGTCGCTCATTTCCGCGACAACTCCTCGAGATTCACGCCGAGCTCGCTGGCGGCGTCGCGGAAGAGGTCGAAATCGGCGGCGGTCGCTTTTTCGAAGCTGGTGGCCTTCACCACGCCGAGCGCCGCCGCATTGTCGCCGTCGACGAAGGAGTCGACGATGCCCTGTTCGAGGGCCGGATCGAGGTCCTTGCGCGCGATGATGACCAGCGACACCGGGATCGGGTCGGATTCGGCGACCACCCGTTGCGTCGAACCATCGATGACGCCCTTGTCCACCATCGTCTGATACGACGATCGAGCATCGGCGGCGCAGTCGACCGAGCCCTGCTTCACCGCGAGTTGGGCGGTGTCGTGGCCACCCGCATAACTGCCCTCGATGTCGGTGTCCGGGTTGATGCCGGCCCGCTTCAGCAGGAGCTTCGGGATGTAGTTGCCGCTGGTCGATCCGGCGTCGACGAACGCGATCTTCCGTCCACGAAGATCGTCGATCGAGTCGATGCCGGTGTCCGTACGACACACGAACACCGAGCTGTACGCGGCGCCCTTGGCGACCACGAGAGGCGTGACACCGGCAACTGCCTCGGCGAGCGGTGTCGGGAACGGGCTGAATGCGGCCACATCGATCAGTCCCGAACGCATCGCCTCCACGATCGACAGGTAGTCACTGGTGGGCTTGACCTCCACGGGCTTACCCGAACCGGTGGCGATCAAGTCGGTGATCGGCGCGAACTTCGCCTGCAGGTCGGCGTTGGCCTCGGAGGGCGGTAGGCCCACCTTCAGGACCGCGGGTGCACCGCCATTCGCGGCCGAATCGCCGCACGCGGCGGCGCCACAGACGGTCAGAGCGCAGGTCGCTGCCGCCAGGGCTCGGCGCAGTCTCGGGTTGTTGCTCACGGAAGGCCTCTCGAATCTGTCAATGGGGTGATCGAAGATTCATCTAGACAAGTAGACGTTCGCACCCATCGAGGTTTCGAGCAGATGAACCGTTTCCCAACAGATAAATCGAGCCTCGCACCGATCTCCTCGACAGACCGGACTCATCTAGACTTCCGGCATGCCGAGCACTCTTCGTCGCAGCAAGGTCCCCCTCTACCGGCAGGTGCAGGAGGTGCTGGAGCGCCGGCTCGACGGCGGATCGCTTCGCCCGGGCGACAAGTTGCCACCTGAAACTGAACTTGCGGCCGAGCTCGGCGTCAACAGGCTGACGGTGCGCCAGGCCATCGGTGAACTCACCCGGGCAGGCCGCGTCGTCGCACGGCAGGGCGCCGGAACGTTCGTCGCGCAGCCGCCGCAACATTTTCCGATCGAGCTGACGCCCAGTTACATCAACGATCCGGACGGCATGAGCCACGCCTTCGCCGCGGTCGGGCGCCACGTCACCGAGTTCCTCGTCTCGAGTGAGGTGGTCCTCGGCGGCACCGCCCCCGAAGCCGAGGAGAATCTGCCCGGGTGCCGGCTCCGCCGCATCGACACTGTCCTCGCGGTGGACGGCGACCCCTGGTTCGTCAACACTTACTGGTTGGACGACAAGCGCTTTCGCGGTATCACTCGCCTCCTCGGCGAGGGAACACCGATCTACTCGGTGTGGAATGACGCGTACGGAGTACGCCTTCGGGCCGCGTGGCGTTCGTTCGGAGCCGGCGCGGCCACGCCGCGGGTCGCGGAGCTGCTCGACATCCCCACCGGCGCCGCCGTCGTCCTACGCGACGGGCTGAATCTCGACGAGGACGGCAAGGCCACCGTCTACATCAACCGCTCGTGCCGCAGCGACCGTGTGCGGTTCGTGGCCAACTACGTCGCGGAAACATGAATCTGCTGCCCGACAAAGGCCGAGTTCAGGCGGAATGCCGGCCTGCGCCCGGTGTCGCGGTCGCCATGTAGTTGCGCCAGGTTCCCTTGGCCGCCATGCGGATCGGAGCGGTCAGCCGGTGGTCGAGCTTGATCTGGCTGCTGGGTCCGCAGACGGAAATTGCCGCCACCACGTTGCCCTCGGTGCCCACGGGCACGGCAACGCAGCTGACCCCCACAAGGTCCTCTTCCCGGTCGTACGCCGCTCCGCGTTCACGCGTCTTCTGCAGCTCCGCGCGAAAGGCCGCCGGTGAGTCGATGCTGAACCGCGTGCTGCGCGGCAGACCGGCGTCGACGACGCGATCGACCACGTTCTCGGGCGAATGGGCCAGCAGCACTTTGCCCACGCTCGTACAGTGCGCGGGCTGGCGGCCGCCCACCCGCGACGGAAGGCCGACCCCGAAGCGTCCGGCGATCTTCTCGAGATAGACGACGTCGATGCCCTCGAGGATGGCGAAATGGACGGCATGGCCGGTGAGGCGGTGCAGTTCGTGCAGGAAAGGGAGCGCGGCACGGTGCAGTCGGTCCTGGTGCACGGCGAGCGATCCGAGCTCGAACAGTCGCATACCGAGTTCGTAGTCGCGACCTTCACGTCTCAGCCACCTGAGCTGCACCAGCCGCTCGAGCATCCTGTGCGCGGAGGAACGCGGAAGTCCCGTGCGGCGCACGATCTGGGCGAGGGTGAGCCGTCCCGGACCGTCGAAGGCGTCGAGGAGGAGAGCGGCCCGATCGAGGCCGGCGGTGGGGGTTGCGGGGCTGAGTGTCGTAGTCATGGGGACCTCCGTTGCGCCGCTGTGCTGGAGAACGACGCGTTGTGTGACTGGCGACACTTACTATAAATAGGCATATACCTATTTGCAATACGCCAGCCTGTCCGGACAGGCAAAAGGCCCGGTACCACGTCGATCGACGCAGGTACCGGGCCTCGAGCAGCCGCTACATCGCGGCCAGCGGTTCGCTTCCGGACCAGTCATGGCCCCAGTAGCTGTCGGCGGTGATCTCTTCGGCCGAGTAGTACTTCTCGTCCACCTTCTTGCCCTCGGTGCCGAACTCGATGTCCCAGCCGCCGGGGGCACGCACGTAGAACGACACCATCTTGTCGTTGGTGTGCCGGCCCAGCGTGGAGGAGACGGAGAACCCGTCCTTCACGACCCGGTCGAGGGCTTGTCCGACGGCGTCGAGTGTGTCGACCTCCACCATGATGTGCACCAGTCCCGGGGCGCCGCCATGCGGTGCGGGGCACAGCGCCAGGCTGTGGTGCCGCTCGTTGACACCCATGAAGCGAACCCGCATCGGGCCGAACTCGGGCGGCGCCGGGATCCGGAAGGCGCCGCGGGGCAGGAACCCGAGCACGTCGGTGTAGAAGTCGAAGGCCCCATTGATGTCCATCACCGGCAGCACCACATGTCCGAGTCCCTGCGCGCCGGTCACGAACTTCGCGCCGAACGGGGTGACCACCGGAGAGTGATCGAGGACGGCACCGTGGAAGATCTCGATCGTCGCCCCGGTCGGGTCCTGGAAGGTGACCACCTCTTCGACGCGGCGGGCGTCCGCTTCTTCCACCGACAGCGGCTTCACCGCGATCCCGGCGCCTTCGACCGCTTCCTGCACGCGCAGCAGGCCAGCATGATCTCGGACCTCCCACCCGATGGTGACCACCTCGTCGGTGTCCCCCGGCACGACGACGATGCGGGCGGCACGCTCGTCCATGCGGAGATAGAGGGCATCCGTGTCCGGGCCCTTGCCCTCGGCGAACCCGAGGACGTCGAACGCGAACGTGCGCCA
The DNA here is from genome assembly GCF_009859915.1 of Rhodococcus sp. WAY2. Classification (NCBI taxonomy): domain Bacteria; kingdom Bacillati; phylum Actinomycetota; class Actinomycetes; order Mycobacteriales; family Nocardiaceae; genus Rhodococcus; species Rhodococcus sp. WAY2. Next base: position 274,126 of record NZ_CP046572.1, on the reverse strand, counting down.
CCGTTCGAGGTCATTGGTCTGGATCTTGACGTAACCCAGTCCCTTGATATCGGTCATAGTGTCTGTCCTTCTTCGTGTTTCGGTAACGCCGGTCAGATCATCGACTTGAGGTTGTCGGCGGGGTCGAGGCCGAGCGAGCTGAGCGCCGATGCGTGGTACACGGTGCTGGGGACATGAATGGCGTGAGCCAGTCCGGCGTGCGCGTCCCGCCAATACCGCTGCAGCGGCTTGTCCATGCGCAGAGCGTTACCGCCGGACCGCGCGAAGATCTGGTCGACGGCGGTGACCGCCCGCCATGCGGCGCGGACCTGCGTTCGGCGACCGGCAGCTCGGTCCTCGAAGCTGACCTCCTTACCGGATTCGACCAGGTCCCAGATCTTGTCGACGTTCGCGAGGAGCTCCTGCCGCGCCGCATTGATGTCGGCCGCGGCCTCGCCGACGGCGAACAGCACGTAGGGGTCGTCCTTGATCGCGGTGCCCTGGGCCCCGACACGGTCGCGCTGGTAGTCGAGGTGCGCGGCGAGGGCGCCCTCCGCGATTCCCACGACGGCCGAGGAGATACCGAGCGGGAACATCGTCGACCACGGCATGTTGTACAGCGTCTCGGTGCGGCCGAACTTCTGCACCGCCGTGCCGTTCATGACCTCGTCGGCGTCCATGACCCGGTAATCGGGGACGAAGGCGTTCCGGACGATGATGTCCTTGGAACCGGTGCCCTTCAGCCCGACGACATTCCACGAATCCTCGACGATCTCGTAGTCACTGCGCGGAAGAATCATGTGCAGCATCTTCGGCGGCAACGCCATCGCGCCGTCCTTGTCGCCCAGCATGGCGCCCAGGAAAATCCAGTCGCAATGATCGGTGCCGGACGAGAACTGCCAGCGCCCGTTGAAGAGGTAGCCACCGTCGACCGGCGTCGCGATGCCGGTGGGCGCGTACGGCGAGGCCATCCACGTGTCGGTGTCCCGGCCCCACACCTCCTCCTGCACCTTCGGGTCGGCGAACGCCAGTTGCCACGGGTGGACGCCGACGATGCCGCACACCCACCCGGTGGCGGGGTCGAGGGCGGCGGCGGCCATCACTGTTTCCGCGAATGCGCGTGGATGGGCCTCGAATCCGCCGTAATTCGCCGGTTGCAGAAGCTTGATCGGCCCGGCCTCGCGGAGCTTCTTCGCGGTGTCGTCGGGCAGCCGGCCGATACGCTCGGCCTCGGGAGCCTGGTCGCGGAGCTCATCCGCGATGGCCATGATGTTGTCGAGAACCTCGTAGGTCATCGTTCGTGTCCTTTGTCTCTGAGCCCGCTCAGGCGTGGGTGTCGAGCGGTACGACGCCGTTGGCGAGGTTGTCGGCAACCTCCGCCTCCCAGCTCTGCACCGCCCTGGTGGTGTCGATCTCGAACTCGAAGCGCTTGGTCATGTCTTCGGTGATGTCCTCGACATCCACGTAGAACTGCTGGTACCAGCGGCGCAGCTGATACACCGGCCCGTCTTCCTCCGACAGCAGCGGGTTGTCGATACGCGACTTGTTGAGCCAGATGTCCACGTCCTGCTTGAACCCGAGTTCGACGCCCTCGGCGAATTGGGCCGCCATGCCGTTGGCCATCTCGTCCGACAGGCCCTCGGGCTTCTTGACCATGGCGCCCCATTGCAGCACGAACGAGTTGGACGTCACCGGATAGTGGCAGTTGATGAGCACCGTCTCGATCATCATCCCGTTCGCCTCGCTCCACAGCTTGTCGATCATGTAGGACGGGCCGAAGTACGACGCGTCCGAGCGAAGCGTGGAGTTGGGGTCGTCGTAGCTGGTGCCCACCGAGATGTCGTGGCGTGGCGTCGACTGCATGTACTGGGTGGCGACGTGCCCCTCGAACACATTCTTGAAGTAGCGCGGGAACGAGAAGTGGACGTAGTAGAAGTGCGCCATGTCGACCACGTTGTCGACGATCTCGCGACAGTGCGAACCCTCCACCAGCAGGGAGTTCCAGGTCCAGTCCGTCCATTCCGAGGACCCGACGCCGTCGATCTCGGGGATCGTCACGTCGGCCGGCGGCGGGTTGCCCTGCGGGTCATTCCAGACGTAGAGCTGTCCGTTGCGCTCGAGCGTGGTCCAGGCCCGGGTGCGTGCGAGAGGGGGCACGCGTCGCGCGTAGGGAATCCCCGTGCACTTGCCGTTGCCGCCCCAGCGCCAGTCGTGGAACGGGCAGGCGATGGAGTCACCCTTGACGGTGCCCTGCGCGAGGTTGCCGCCCATGTGCCGGCAATACGCGTCCAGCACACTGAGGGTGCCATCGGAGGTCTCGAACACCACCAGGGACGTGCCGAACGCATCGACCTGATGCGGAGCGCCGTCCCGGAACGTCTTGGCCAAACCCAGGCAATGCCACCCGCGAGCGAATCGCGTGGGGGCAGAACCTACCTCGATCATCCGAACTTCGTCACCGTCTACGGCACCATTGCGCACCATGTCTACCTCCGCCTCGCTGTACGTCAAGAACACCCTCGGGGTGTGGTGCAGCTCATAGTCGGCTCGTCGCGTCCAGTGCGGTACCCAGCTCTCCCACTGAGCGAGAATCTTTCGCAAACAACCCGGTTCCCCTCCCGTTGACAGGGAACGCGGCCGTCGCGCGGGCCCAGCACGATTAGCGTGCACTTCACGCACACCCTCGACATCGGGAGGACCGATGGCCGCCGCCACCACGACTCACACCCGCACAGCCTGGATTCGGCACCTCTGCGACGGCTCCCGCACGCCCGGCACAGCTCTTCCGACGAGGGCCGTCGAGCAGGACTACGTCTTTCTGCACCCGGATCAGATGTGCGAGGACCTGCGCGTGCAGTCCCGGACGGACGGCACCGAGGTGCTGGTGCAGGGCCGGGATTCCGACGAGAGGCTCGTCGTCGAATTCTGGTCCAACGTCGTCGGTTCAGGACCCGCCGACGCCGCAGCCGACCTACTCGAGCAACACTGTGCCGACCGGCATTTCGGAACCTTGCGCCGGTTCCGTACCCGTATTCGACGCGAGATCACCACCGGCGCCCGGTATTCCGCTGCCGTGCAGCAGACCTACGTCCAGGACGGCGCCCGAATGGTGGACGTCACCGTCACGTGCACGCTCGGCGGTGACGTGCTCGCTCAGGCCTGGGCCACCTACGCGCTCCCCGAATAACTTTCGCGCATCTTCCGACGAAATGGTCAGCCGCGCAGACAATTGCCTGCGCGGCTGACCATTGTCTCGGCAACTACCCCACCCGGTCGGCCAACCGAGTGCGAGACCGGCAGAAGTCGAAACCCCGAAATCCGTCGTCCGCGACTTCGGCCAAAATCTTGCCGTACGCACCGAAGCCGCCGATATACGGCATGAAGACGCGAGGCTTCCCCGGAATGTTCGCGCCCATGTACCACGAATTTGCCAGGGGGAAGAGAGTGGCGGACGCCAGCTCCCGGCAATGCTGCACCCAACGGTCCGTAGCCGGGACGGTCGCCTCGATCGCGTCGTGGTCGTTCTCCCACAGGTGCTCGATGCACGCCGCGATCCAGTCGATGTGCTGTTCGGCACCCAGCACCATGTTGGCCAGCACCGACGGGCTACCCGGCCCGGTCACGACGAACATGTTGGGGAACCCCGGAACACCGACCCCGAGATACGTCTTGGGCCCTTCGCTCCAGTACTCGGCGAGGGACACACCCGCCCGTCCCACAATCCGCATTCGATCGAGGGCGCCGGTCATGGCGTCGAAGCCGGTGGCGAACACCAGCGTGTCGAGGGTGTACTCGGTGCCGGTGGTGGAAATGCCCGACGGGGTGATGGACTCGATCGGTGTCTCTTTCAGATCCACCAGCGTCACATTCGGGCGGTTGTAGGTTTCGAAGTAGTGGGTGTCGGTGACGATGCGCTTGGTACCGATGGGGTGATCGTTCGGGATCAGCTTCTCGGCAATCGCCGGGTCGTCGACCAGCCGGCGAATCTTCTGCTCGGCGAATTCGCGTGCGGTGGCGTTGGCGGCATCCGTCTTGGTTTGATCGGGAAAGGTTTTCGCGAACAGGACCCCACCCAACTTCCAGCGTTCCTCGTAGGCGGCGCGGCGTTCCTCCTCGGACACCTCCAGCGCAGACTTCGGATGCGCGTTGTACGGCGAGCCGCCGCCACTCTCGCGGGAGAGCCTGCGACGTTCGGCGTAACCGGCCTTGATCGCGCGCCGCATCTCGTCGTCCCACGACATATTGCCCGCGGGAACGCTGTAGTTCGCGCTGCGCTGGAACACGTAGAGGTGGTCCGCCTGCTCGGCGATGAGCGGGATCGATTGGATCCCCGACGACCCGGTGCCGATCACCCCGACCCTCTTACCGGTGAACTCGACCCCCTCGTGCGGCCAGTGACCGGTGTGATGGGTGTCGCCCGAGAATGATTCGCGCCCGGGAATGTTCGGCATATTGGCGGTGGACAAGGCGCCCGTCGCGAAGATGCAGTACCGGGCCGTCAGGATGTCGCCGCGGTCGGTGCGCACCTCCCATCGCAACGATTCCTCGTCCAGCTCGGCCGACGTCACCCGGGTCTCGAACAGGAAGTGGTCCCTGAGGTCGAAACGGTCGGCGACGTGGTTGATGTACGCCAGGATTTCGGGTTGCGTGGCGTACTTTTCGCTCCAGTTCCACTCCTGCTCGAGCTCCGGGGAAAACGAGTACGAGTAGTCGACGCTCTCGACGTCGCAGCGGGCTCCGGGATAGCGATTCCAGTACCAGGTCCCGCCCACACCCGCGGCCGTTTCGATACCCCGGACGGTCAGGCCGAGGCTCCGCAGTTTGTACACGGCGTACAGTCCGGCGAATCCGGCGCCGACGACCACCGCATCCACGGTGTCGATCCGGTTCACACGAGCAGCATCTTCGGTGCGTGCACTCACGGGCGCGCTCCTCTCCCAGTCGATGGACATAGCCGGCAAAACGCCTGACTGGGACGGTAGGTGGAGACGGGCAGGCCGCCCCAGACCCGTTCCCGGTGAGCGGTCCCCACTCCTGACCGACGCTGGGTGTACTCAGAATTCGATTCGGAGGTGTTCGCTGACGGGTCGTGCCTGGCAGGCGAGAATGTAGCCGTTCGCGATGTCTTCGGGATCGAGTATCGCGGCGCTGTCCATCGAGACCTCTCCCTCGATCACCGTGCACGCGCACGAACCACATTCGCCCTCACGGCACGAATACGGGACTTCGAGCCCCTTGGACAGCATGACGTCGACCAGGGTGGCTGCGCGTGGCCAGCTGAGGTTATGGGTGTCGCCGTCGAGCTGCACCTCGACCGTGGCCGTCGACCCCTCGTCACCGACCGGAATTTGCTCGACCTCAGGCGCGAACGGATCACCCGACAGCGAGGTGAACACCTCCGCGTGCACCTTGTTCCGCGGCATGCCGACGAGCGCGAGCGCCTCGTGAATTGCGCCCATGAACGGTCGTGGACCGCACACATAGGCTCGGCGGTCGTGCCACCGATCCGACAGACTCGCCAACTGCCGCGCAGTGGGCAGGCCCTGCACACTCTCGAGCCAGTGCACGACGGTGAGCCGATCGTCGTGGCGGGATGCAAGCTCGCGCAGCTCCGCCGCGAAGATGATCGACATCTCGTCCCGGTTCGCGTAGAAGAGCATGACCTTGCCGCTGCCCTGGCTCAACGCGGACTTCAGGATCGACATCACCGGGGTGATCCCACTGCCCGCGGCGAACAGAAGCACGTCCTCGTCGAGATCGACCGGTGTGAACGCTCCTGCCGGCGGGAGAACCTCGATTCGGTCACCGACGTCGACGTGATCGCACAGCCAGTGCGAACCGTAGCCGTCCGCGGTGCGCTTGACCGTGACCTTCGGGAGGTCGTCGGTGAACGGCGAGCTGGCCAGCGAGTAGCACCTCGCCACCGAGCCGGATCGATCGCTCGGAATACGCAGCGTCAGAAACTGGCCGGGTTTGTAGGCGAATTCCTCTCGCCGTTCGGGCGGAACGTCGAATACCAATGATCGCGCCTCGGACGTCTCCTCCACCACAGCGGCGACGGTCACCACTACTGATCGTGAATTGCGCGGTGTTGTAACGGTCGTCATCGCGACGGTGCCCTCTCGGTATGGGAGTTCGATCCTGCCGAAACTAGTGGAGACCGGCGGCTACGGCCGTGGGCTTTCCCGGTGGGCGGGATCAGCCGTCAACCCCACCGGGACTGGCCACCGTCCAGCGGGATCGTCGCCCCGGTGAGGTAGCCGGCGTCCTCACCGACCAGGAAGACGACGGCGCGTCCGATGTCGGTTTCGGCGTCACCGACCCGACCGAGAGGAATACCCGCCACGAACTCGGCCGCCTCCTCCGGATAGTCGTTCATCCAGCGTTCGAGGGCAGGGGTCTTCGCGTGCGGCGCGACGGAGAGCACCCGGATGCCGTCGGTGCCCCATTCGCAGGCAGCCGACCGGGTCAGTGAGCGCATTCCCTCCTTGATCGAACCGTAGGCGCCGTAATTGCTCGCGTCCCAGCGCACCGCCGCCGAGGTCACCAGATTGACGATCACGCCGCCACCGCGGACCTTCATGTGCGGATGGCACGTCTGCATCATGCGGAGCGTCGCGAGCGGTCCCGTCGCGAACGACCGCTCGTACTCCTCGTCCACGACGGACAGGATCGGGCCCGGCTTGCAGTCGTTGGCGTTGTTCACCAGGATGTCCACTCCACCGAAAGCGTCGACGGTGCGTTCGACGGCGGCCACGATGTCGTCCCGTCTGCTGACGTCGCAGACGACGGGCACGCTGCGTGCCCCCAGCGCCGTGAGGCGCTCGCAGGTGCCGACCAGTTTCGATTCAGTTCGGCCCGCGACCGCGATCGCCGCTCCTTCCCTGGCCAGGGCGAGGGCGATCCCCTGTCCGATTCCCTGCCCCGCGCCGGTAATCAACGCGACCTTGCCGTCCAGCTTGCCCATACCCACTCCTCTTCCCCTACTATCGGTTCCGATACCTCCGGTCGTCGGTCGACGACCGGTCCCACTTCCGCTGAGCGTCAGTGTTTCTCGCGCTCTCCCCATCTCAGAGGACTACCGTGACTCTCCCCAACCCCCTCGATTTCCGGAACCGCGCCGTGGTCGTCACCGGCGGCACCAAGGGCATCGGATTCGTCATCGCCCAGTCGTTCCTCGAGGCGGGCGCCGACGTCCTCGTCTGCGCGCGCACTCGCCCGGATGCGCTTCCGGCACACGGCGACCGCACCGCGTCCTTCCGCGCGACGGACGTGCGCGACGCCGACGACGCCGCCGCGCTGATCGACGACGCCGTCACCCGGTTCGGCCGCCTGGACGTGCTCGTCAACAACGCCGGCGGCTCCCCCGACGCCGACGCGGCCACCGTCTCGCCGCGCTTCGTCGAGAAGATCATCGCCTTGAACCTGTTGGCGCCCTTCACTGTCGCCCAGTCGGCCAACGCCGTGATGCAGCAGCAGCCCGAAGGCGGTGTCATCATCAACATCGGAAGCGTCTCCGCTCACGACCCCCAGCCCGGCACGGCCGCGTACAGCGCCGCGAAAGCCGGTCTGCTCGTCCTGACCAAGGCGCTCGCGCTCGAATGGGCCCCGAAAGTGCGGATCAACCACATCACCACCGGGCTCATCCGCACGGACAGCGCCGCGACGGTCTACGGCGACGACGGTGGAGCCGCCGTCACCCGTACTCTGCCCATGGGCCGGATGGCGGTGCCGTCGGACATCGCGGGCGCCTGCCTGTTCCTGGCGAGTCCGCTGGCGTCGTACGTCAGCGGTGCCGATCTCGCCGTGCACGGTGGTGGCGAGTACCCGGCCCGCTTCCTCGCCACCCACCCCGACCGCTCGTGACGCTGCTAGCCGAACGCCGCGCGGGCCCCGGCGATCACCGGGTGCCCGCTGTGGACGAGCTCGAACGACGCGGCAGCCGCGTCACCCCACGCCCGCAGAACCGGTGAGTCGCCCGGAAACACCGGGGCGGCGAACCGGCCCTCCACTTCCACCAGGTCCGCGGGGTGTACGCCCAATTGCCGCGCCAATTCGAGGGTGCTCGCCGCCAGTGTGCACAACCCATGCATGATCGGCCGGGGCTGGCCGATCCGGGCGGCCGCCGCCGGGTCGAGGTGAATGTGGTGCCGGTCCCCGGTCAGCCGGTACAGCGCCGCCTGATTTTCTGCAGTGTCCACCACCGCCTCCACGGTCGGCGCGCCCTCTGGCCGAGCAGGTTTCGACGGCCCACGCTCCCCGCCGAATCCACCCGCCCCCGGCGCGAACAGCGACCAGGTGGCGACGAAGAAGTCGGACTCGACGCGCACCTCGAATACCGCCGCCGACCCCTTGTCCCACACCTCACCCACCGATGCAGACAGCGCGATGTCACCGCGGCGTGGGAGCGGCGCGCGCACCGTCAGGTTCTGCGAGCCGTGCAGCGCGGTCTTCGTGTCGAAGGCACCACGTGATCCCAACTCGTCCGGTGCCCACTGCGCGAGAGTCAACGCGAAGGTGGGCAGCACCCGCAGCCGGTCCTCGAAGACGAGGTCCAGTTCGGTGGCGCGGGCGCCCACCGCCAGCGCATACAGAATCGCGTCCCGCTCGTCGTAGGCCACGGTACGAGTGCCGAGGTCCTCGCCTCGCCACGCCGCCGCAGACCTGTTTTGTGTGCTCGTCATGTTCAGTCCTCACTGCTCAGGATCAGGCCGCTGGTCGGTACTGCCGTGCCGGCGGTCACCAGCACATTGCGAATGTCGTCCGGTTGAGTGGTCGAGGTTCCGCGGATCAGCCGGACTGCCTCCGCGATCCCGTTCACCCCGTGCAGGTACGCCTCGCCGATCTGCCCACCGTGGGTGTTGGCCGGCAGACGCCCTCCCACCTCGAGGTTGCCCTCGCGGATGAAGTCCTTGGCCTCGCCCGGCTTACAGAAACCGAGCTCTTCGAGCTGTGGCAACACCAGCGGGGTGAAGTGGTCGTAGAGGATCGCGGCCGAAATATCCTCTGGCGTCAGACCACTCTGCCCGTACAACTGCCGGGCCACCAGTCCCATCTCGGGGATTCCGGTGATGTCGGGCCGGTAGTAGCTCGCCATCATGTGCTGATCCTTACCGGAACCCTGAGCGGCGCCCGCGACGAAAGCGGGCTTGTGCGCCAGGTCGCGAGCGCGTTCCGCCGACACGATGACGAGCGCCTGACCGCCATCGGTTTCCTGGCAGCAGTCCAGTAGGTGCAGGGGTTCGGCAATCCACCGCGAGTTCTGATGGTCCTCGAGCGCGATGGGCCGTCCGTAAAACCAGGCCGCAGGATTGGCGGCGGCATGCTTGCGTGCGACCACCGCGACTCGCCCAAAATCCTCACTGGTGGCGCCGTACTGGTGCATGTAGCGGCGGGCGAACATGGCCACCCACTGCGCCGGCGTCGACAGTCCCTGTGGTGTCAGCCAGGCATATGCGGCCCGGTCGGCGGTGCTGTCCATGGGCCGGTCGTGCTGGCCGAGTCCGTACCGCACCCCAGATCGTTCGTTGAAAGCGCGATAGCAGACCACGACGTCGGCGATTCCGGTGGCGACGGCCATCGCCGCCTGCTGCACGGTCGCGCAGGCGGCGCCGCCGCCGTACCCGATGCGGGAGAAGAACTTCAACTCTCCGATTCCCGTGTTGCGGGCGACGAGCACCTCGCCGTTGGTTTCCGCGGTGTAGGTGGACAGTCCGTCCACCTCTGCGGGGTCGATGCCGGCGTCGGCGAGTGCCGCCACGATCGCCTCGCACGCGAGCTGGAGTTCGCTGCGTCCGGAGTTCTTGGAGAACTCGGTGGCGCCGATGCCGGCGATGGCGGCCGCCCCGGACAATGGGCTGATCACTGAACTCCTCCCGTGGCCGGGGCGACGGTGACGGTTCCGGTCACGTGATCACCGAGGCTGTTGGCGCCGCGCACCTTCACGGTGACCACCCCGGCCTCGTTCGAGATCACCTCGCCGGTCAACGTCAGTACGTCACCGGGATAGTTCGGGGCACCCAAACGAATCGCGATGCGTCGCAACGACGCCTGCGGTCCCGCCCAGTCGGTCACGAACCGCCCCACCAGGCCGTTGGTGGTGAGGATGTTCATGAACACGTCCTTCGAGCCACGTTCGACGGCCAGTGCGGGGTCGTGGTGGACATCCTGGAAGTCCCTGGTGGCCAGTGCCGTGGCCACGATGAGGGTGCGGGTCAGCGGGATTGCCAGTTCGGGCAGGCTCGACCCGGCCTCGACCTCGGTGAACGGGCGGAGGGCACCGGTCGCGGTGCTCATGCGACCACCTCGACCCCGGATGCGAGCAACGCCCCGAGCCGTGCAAGGTCGGAGGCGGAGCCGCCGAGGGTGGCCGCGAGTTGTTTACCCCACAGCAGGTGGCGGTGCACCGGGTAGTCCGTGTCCACGCCGATGCCGCCGTGCACGTGCTGGGTTCGGTGCACCACCCGCTGACCGGCGTCGGTAGCCCACCACTTGGCCACCAGCACCGCAGTTCCCGGGTCTTCACCGTTCGCGAGGAGCCAGACGGCTTGCCACAATGTCACCCGCATCGCCTCGAGATCGATGTAGCAGTCCGCGAGTTGATGAGTGACGGCCTGGAAGGTGGCGAGTGGGCGACCGAACTGGTTGCGTTCGTTCAGGTAGGTCACGGATTGACGCACCGCCCCCTCTCCTACACCCAGTTGCAGTGCGGCAAGGGCTAATTCGATTCGTTCCTGAAGCCAGGCGGGCGTGGTGCCGTCCGCGGGACCGAGAAGCTCCGCGGGTGTCGCGTCGAACGTGACGTTCGCGCAGATCTCGTGGGTAGTCGATGCACCCCGTTCGGCGGTCACTCCCTCCGACCGCGGGTCGACCAGGAACAGCGCCGCACCGGACGGGGTCGCGGCCGACACGACGACCCTTTCGGCAGCGTGCATCACCGGCACCGCGGCTTTCGCTCCGGTCAGCCGCCATCCGCCGTCGACCTCGGTGGCCGTCGTCGACGGGACCCCATCTCCGTAGGGCCCGAATTCTTCGATTCCGATGGTGAGGAACAGGCTGCCGTCGGCCGCGGAGGACACAAGGGCGTCCCGTTGGTCCGGTGTCCCGTACTCGCAGATCGCGAGCGCGCCGAGCACGTGCGGCCACAACGGAACCGGGGCCACGTGCCTGCCCTGCTCCTCGAGGAGGACGTAGAACTCGGGCAGACCCATACCGCCGCCACCGAGATTCTCCGGAAGGGCGATTCCGAGGAGACCGGTGCCGGCCAGTTCACGCCAGAGGTCTCCGTCGATGCGCTCCGCGGAGGATTCGACCTGCTTGATCCGCTCGGAGGTTGCCTTCGCGGCAAACACATCGGAGGCAAGTCCGCGGACCGCCTGCTGTTCCTCGCTGAAGGTGAAATCCATCAGTGCTCCCTCGATCGTTGGGGCCGGAAGGCGGGGAGCGTGAGTTCGGGATCGGCGTCGATCCAGTCGAGCTCCACCGGCATTCCGATAAAGACGTGTTCGGGTTCGACGTCCGTCATGTTCGCGATCAGGCGTGTGCCCTCTTCGAGTTCGATCACCGCCACGATCAGGGGGTAGTCGAAGGCATCGATCTTCGGGTGGTGATTGACGACGAATGTGTAGACGGTGCCGCGACCGCACGCGTCGACGGTGTTCCACTCCGTGGAGCGGCACTGCCCGCACATGGGTCCGGTCGGATGCCGCAACACACCGCACCGGGCGCAGCGCTGGATCACGAGGCGGTGCTCGCGCGCAGCCTCGAACCAGAACGCGTTGTCAGCGTTGAGGGCCGGGCGCGGACGAAGAGCACGCGGGGCCGGTTTCGGGGTGGGCCGGAAGCGGAGAGTCCGCCACCGCTGGGTGCCGACGACGACACCGTCACCATTTCGGTACGTCTTGAGGGTGGTGACGAAATGCCCCGCTCCGAGACCCGTCTGCTTTTCCTCGGAGACTGCTTCGACCACCTCCGTCGCGCTCACCCGCTCCCCGGGACGCAGCTCGACGAAGAACTCCTGATCGGAATCTGTCGCCACCACCGAGGTGAACCCCGCACTGTCGAAGGTCTCGATCAGCTCGGTCCAGACGTCGGACGGATCGGCACCGGACATCTTGTCGGCGTACGTGCGCATCGTCCACACCTGCAACATCGGCGCCGGGGCGACGGCGCCCTCACGTCCGGTGTCGCGTGCGGCGTCGTCGTCGAGGTAGATGGGGTTGGTGTCACCCATCGCCTCGGCCCAGTGCCGGATCATCGGAGTGTTCACCGGGTCGGGGCCCCACGTGGCCGGGACGATCGTCCGTCCTTCGAAGGCGCGTAACCGGGCGAGGAGCTCACTCACTTCGCCCTCGTCTCGCGCACCAGGCCGAGGCCTCGAGTGCCCACCATGTCCCGCAGCACTTCGTTGACTCCACCACCGAACGTGTTGACGACGCTCTGCCGGGAGATCTGTTCGATCTGCCCCGCCAGGACGGCCCCCGGTGAACCGGGGCGCAACCGGCCGGCGGCACCGAGAATTCCGAGTAGCGCCCGGTACACGTCGACGTGCGTTTCGGTGCCGTAGGTCTTGGTGGCGCCCGCGTCGGCGCCCGACAATGTGTCGTTCGCGACGGCGGCGGTCATCTTCCAGTTCAGCAGGCGCATCGCCTCGAGCTTGGCGTGGGTGCGAGCGAATTCGGATTGCACCCAGGGGATCTCGAGGGCGCCGTTCACCCTGGCCCAGTCGAGTACGTGATGCCACAACCCGAGTGTGCGGCCACCGAGGGCCGCGAGGCCGATGCGCTCGTAATTGAGTTGGGCGGTGATCAGCTGCCACCCGCCGTCGACGGCTCCGACCACGTCCTGATCGCTGACGCGGATGCCGCTGTAGTAGGTGGAGGTGACCGTCAGACCGCCCACCGTGGAAATCGGTGACCAACTGAATCCGGGATCGTCCGTCGGCACGATCAGAATCGAAATACCCCGGTGTTTGGGCGCTGTCGTATCGGTGCGGCAGGCGAGCCACACGTAGTCGGCCGTATTGGCCCCGCTGGTGAAGATCTTGTTGCCGTCCACCACCCAGGAGTCGCCGTCGCGGACCGCCCGCGTCTGCAACGACGCGAGGTCGGTGCCGGCGCCGGGCTCGGTGTATCCGATGGCGAAGACGATCTCACCGGCCAGGATGCCGGGGAGAAACCGTGCCTTCTGCTCCTCGGTGCCGTACTTCATCAAAGTGGGGCCGACGGTGTTGACGGTGACGAAGGGAAACGGCAATCCGGCCCGTTGCACCTCGTCGAAGAACACGAACTGCTCCTCGACCGACCGGCCCTGCCCGCCGAATTCGACGGGCCAACCGATACCCAGCCAACCGTCCTTGCCGAGCAGTCGCACGATCTCGCGGAAATGTTCCCCGCCCACGCCCTCCTCACCCGCGATACGCCGCTTCTCCTCGGGCAGCAGTGCCGCGAAGTAGGCGCGCAACTCCCTCCGGAGTTCCCGCTGCGCGGGCGATTCCCTCGAGTCCATCAGCGTTCTCCTCATGCCTGTCGCTACGTTCGTTCGCATGGCTGCAGCGAACGTCGTTCTGGACGCTAACCAGCACCCAGGCGCCTCGGTGGCGATGTCTCGGTCACCGGGAGGTGGGCATCGCAGAGGTCGGCGGCCCGCTGGAATTACCGGATCGGCCTGCGTGGTGGAGACGAAGACGGTCAGTGGGCGCACGCTCCGAAAACACCCAGCCGCGCAGCGCGAGGAACCGGAGCACGCCGACGAACGCGCTGACCGCGACCATCAGGAGTGCCTGCGGGACGACGCTCGCTGACGGCAGCCAGAGGTCGAGCAGCGCAAGCGAAATGGTGCTGAGAAGCAGCCCGAGGATCGCGAGCCCGCCACCCTCCCACTGCGCGAGGACCCCCTCGCCGCATGTTCGTTCCATGTCCATGCCGACACACGGTACACCGAACGGTTTCCGTCGTTTCCGCACGTTAGCGCCCTGCCCGCCGCGGGGTTGCGGCAGGAAACCGATCGGTTTACGATGGCGGAGACGGAACAGTGGAGCTGCCGCAGGCTCGGCGGTGTCGCCTTCACCAACGGCGCGCGTTCGCGAATGAAGCATGCCTCCGTGGTCAATATTTCCGACCGGGCCCTTACGGTTCCCCGCCCCAACACGACAAAGGACACAATTGATGCCTGAGCGCAATCCCATCCTGATCACCGGTGCCGCCGGCGAAATCGGTGGCGTGAGTCGCACGATGGTCGACATGCTGCTTGCCCAAGGCCACCCTGTGCGCGCATTCGTGCGACAGGACGACGAACGCGCACACTCCCTGCGCCAAGCCGGGGCGGAGGTCTTCGTCGGAGATCTACTCAACATCGCCGACGTGACCACAGCATTGAACGGTTGCAGTCGCATCTACTTCAGCATGAGCTTGTCGCCCTACTACACCGACGCCGTCACCCTGATGGCCGCGGCGGCGCGAGACCGAGGTGACATCGAGGTCTTCGTCAACATCTCCGAGTACGAGCAGTCCTTCATGACCTTCGAGAAGCTCACTGCGCCAGAGGAAGAACGACGTTCGTGGCTCGGGGGTCTCGTTGCGGATTGGTCGCCGCAGCAACGTGCCCACTGGATCGCAGAGCAGGTTCTGGACTGGTCAGGCATCCCGACCGTCAACGTGCGGGCGGCCATCTTCGTTGAAAACCCACTCATGACCTGGCTGGCGCTCGGCCCGTTGAGCAACGGTGAACTGCGCCTGCCCTTCGGCGACCAGAGATTTGCACCCATCGCGGCGTTCGACGTGGCGGAACTGTGCGCGAAGATTCTGGTCGACCCTGCACCTCACATCTCGAAGTCCTACGAGCTCACCGGTCCGGAGCTGAAGGACATGCACGAATTCGCGAAGGACTACGCGGCCGTGCTGGGACGTGAGGTGATCTACGTTCCCGAAGAGGTCGACAGCTGGAACGAGACCTACGTGGACAGCGCCCTGGCCGAGTATCCGCACATTGCGGAGCACTTGAAGACCTTGACCCGGCTGATCGCGGGAGGGGGATACCGTGGCAGCACCGATCAGTTGGAAACCCTTCTCGGGCGTCCGCCGAAGACCGTGCGGTGGGCCCTCGAGAACCATCCGCGGATCCGAAAGCTGATGTCCGCGTAGTCCGCTGAGATCCGGCTCGCCGGATTGTTCGTCTTGGGTGTTCAGGCGACGAGGTTCGCTGCCGCCCAATCCATGTGGGTCTGGATCGCACGGGCGGCCTCATCGGCGTCACCGGTTTCGATGGCGTCGACGATGGCGCCGTGGCGGCCGACGTCCATGTTGCCGACAGCGCGATCGAGGCCGGCGAACATGATCGACATCCGGATGGACCCTTCGAGGGAGATCCACGAGTGCACCAGTGTGTCGTTGCCGGTGAGAGCGCACATGGTGCGGTGGAAGTTCAGATCGGCCTCGATGCGGGCTTCGAGGACGGCGGTGTCCATGACCTCGAGGGCAGCGCGCAATTCCGCGATGACGGTGGTGCGGTCGGCCAAACCGGCGAGTTCCCGGACCGCCAGCGCCTCGAGTGCTGCGCGAACGGCGAAGATGTCGCGGATCTCCTTGGAATCGAGATGCCGGACATAAAGGCGACCGCGCGCGCCTGCCGTGATCAATCCTTCTTGCTGGAGCTGCCGCATCGCCTCGCGGAGCGTGCCGCGGCTGATCTGCAGCTTCTCGGACAGTTCGGTCTCCACGAGGGGGCTGCTCGGCGCGAGTTCCCCGCTGGTGATCGCGACCCGCAAGGCGGCGACGGCTTGCTGACGGAGACTGGTCTTCTCCAGCCCGAGCAGTGCGGCGGGTTGTCCGGCCATGGTTGCCTCCGTGGGATCAGCGATCAACTGTCGACAAAGGTCTGTTGACAGCAACCTGTTGACAGCCATCGTACGGCCCCCGCCGCCGGGCCTGCGGCGAGGGCCGTACGAGCTGGTCATGCCAGTTGGCCCAGAACCTTGGCGACGATACGGTCCGTGCTGAGGCCGTACCGCTCATGCAGGGTGGGCAGGGCGCCTGCGTCGAGGAACTGGTCGGGCAGGGCGATCGGCACGATGCGTTTGCCGAGTCCGGCAGTGACGACGGCGGCGGCCACGGTTTCGAAGAGACCGCCGATCACGGTGTGGTTCTCCAGGGTGACCACCAGCCGGTCGGTGTTGACCTCGGCGAGGACGGTCTCGGCGTCGAACGGTTTGATCGTGGGTGTGTGCACGACCGCCACGTCGACGTTGTGCTCGGCGAGTCGGTCAGCGGCCTGCAGTGCGCGCATCGTCATCAGCCCGCTGGTGACGAAGACGACGTCGTTGCCGCCGCGGAGCACCTTCGCCTTGCCGAGCTCGAAGGTGTAGTCGTACTCGTCGAGCACAGTCGCGACCTTCCCGCGCAGCAGCCGCAGGTAGGTGGGGCCGTCGGAGGCGGCGAGTTGCGGGACGGCCTGTTCGATGTCCACCGAGTCACACGGGTCGACGATGGTGAGGTTGGGGATGCCCCGGAAGATGGCCATGTCCTCGGTCGCCTGGTGACTGGGACCGTAGCCGGTGGTCAGCCCGGGGAGGCCGCCGATAATGTTGACGTTGAGATTCGGTTCGGCGATGTCGAGGCACAGGAAGTCGTAGGCGCGGCGCGCGGCGAACACCGAGTACGTGGATGCGAACGGAACCAGCCCGGTCTCGGCCATCCCGGCGGCGGCGCCGAACAACAGTTGCTCGGCCATCCCCATCTGGAAGAACCGGTCGGGGAACTCCTGCGCGAAGATGTGCATGTCGGTGTACTTGGCGAGGTCGGCGGACAGGCCGACGATCTTGTCGTTCTCCCGTGCGGCTTTCACGAGGGCGTGTCCGAACGGCGCCGTGGTGGTCTTCTGGCCGTCGTCGACGAACGAGGCGATCATCGCCGACGTCTTGAGCTTCGGCTTACTGGCGGTGGTCATCTCAGGCGTCCTTGTCGTTGAAGCCGGCGGTCAGTTGGTCGCGGCAGATCTGCCACTCGTGTTCCTCGATGCGCATGAAGTGCGCCTTCTCCCGCGTCTCGAGCAGGGGCACGCCTTTACCGACCTTGGTGTCGCAGAGGATGATCGACGGCTTGCCGTCGGATTCGGCGGCGGCGTTGTCGAACGCACGCACGAGGGCGGTGACGTCGTTGCCGTCGACGCGCTCGACGTGCCAGCCGCACGCCGCCCACTTCTCGTGTATCGGTTCGGTACTCAGCACGGTCGAGGTTGCCCCGTCCGCCTGCAGGGCGTTGATGTCGACCATCGCGGTGAGATTGCCGAGCCGGTGGTGGTGGGCGCCCATCGCCGCTTCCCACGTCGAGCCCTCGTCGAGTTCTCCGTCGGAGAGGAAATTGAAGATGCGGGCGGTGGAGTGCTGGTGCCGCAACCCGAGCGCCATGCCGACCGCGATGGTCAGTCCGTGTCCGAGGGAGCCACCTGAAATTTCCATGCCGGGGGTGTAGGTGGACATCGCCGACATCGGTAGGCGCGAGTCGTCGGACCCGTAGGTTTCCAGTTCGCTGCGCGGGATGATGCCCGCTTCGGCGAGGGCGGCGTAGTGGCCGATGGCGTAGTGGCCGGTGGAGAGGAGGAAGCGATCCCGGCCTTCCCAGTGCGGGTCGTCGGCGCGGTAGCGGAGTTGGTCGGCGTAGACGGTGGCGAAGATGTCGGCGGCCCCAAGCCCCTGCCCGACATACCCCTGGCCCTGCTCCTCACCCATGTCGATGATGTTGTGCCGCATCCGGTAGGCGAACTGCTCGATGGTGGCAATCCGCGATGCTTCACGGGTGGTGGCGTCGGCCGCGGCGGTGGCGGTTGTGGTGGTCACAGGAGTTCCTTTTCCTTGCGAATCGTGTTCGTCGTGCCGGTATTCGTGGTTGTGGTGGGTGCGCAGGCGCTTTTGGAGTCGGCGCTCGCCAACGCCTCGTGAGCGAGGCGTCGTTCGGTGGGGCCCCAGGTTTCCTTGGTGATCAGCGCTGCCCAGAGTCCGATCAGGGCGTATGTGCTGAACAGCAGCGCCGGCCCCCACCAGCCGAAGGAGACGAACAGCAACGTGGTGACGAAAGGCGTGAAGCCGGAGACCATCGCGGAGATCTGGTAGGCGAGTGAGGCTCCCGACGATCGGCGGGCGGCGTCGAACAGTTCAGGGAACCAGGCACCCTGCGCACCCGCCAGCGAGTTCTGGCAGACGGCGTAGGAGATCACGATGGTGGCGATGATGAGAATGAACAGGCCCGTGTTGACCAGCAGGAACATCGGGGCACCGAAGAGGGCCGCGAACGCGCAGGATGCGATGTAGAGGGGTCGGCGTCCGATGCGGTCGGTGAGTCGGGCCCAGGCCATGGTGGCGAAGATTCCGATCGCGGACGCGATGCACAGGGCGACAAGCGTTTCGGATTTTCCGGCGAGACCCTCATTGTGCAGGTAGGAAATCATGTAGGTGATCGACACCGCGTAGCCCGCGGTCTCGGCAACACGGAGTGCGATGCCGCGCAGGATGTTGCGCCAGTCGTACTTGATGGAGTCGAGCACCGGCGACTTGACGATCTCGCCCTCGTTCTTCACGTCCTCGAAGACTGGCGACTCGGGAACCTTCGACCGAATGACCAGCCCGACCATCACCAGGACAATGCTCGCGAGGAAGGGCACGCGCCACGCCCAGTCGCCGCCGAGGTGCACGCTGAACAGGAACACCAGATTCGCGAGTAGCAGCCCGACGGGGAAGCCGGCCTGCACGATGCCGGTGTATTTCCCTTTCGACTTCCATGGGGCGTGTTCGTAGCTCATCAAGATCGCACCGCCCCACTCGGCGCCGAAGGCGAGACCCTGGACGATACGGACCAGAACCAGCAGCACCGGGGCAATCAGCCCCACCTGCGAATAGGTCGGCAACAGTCCGATCGCGAAGGTCGCCAGTCCCATCGCGATCAGCGAGGCCACCAGAACCGGTTTACGGCCCAGCTTGTCCCCGAGATGGCCGCCGAGTACGCCGCCGAGGGGGCGTGCAGCGAAACCGACACCCAGCGTCGCGAAGGCCGCGAGTGTGCCCGTGACCGGATCGGCACCCGGAAAGAAGGCCGTACCGAAGTACAGCGCCGCGGCCGTGCCGAACCCGATGAAGTCGTAGGTCTCGATGACCGCCCCCACCGAGGAGCCGATTGCGACGCGCTTGGCGTCCTTCGTGCCGTGGACAGGACCTCGCATCCTGAGTGTTTCGGTACTCATGGGTGACTCCTCTTCGGGCTAGCCGGTTTCTACGATTGCCGCCGACTTGTTGACTGTCAACATTGGCGTCTCAACAGTGTGATCCGAGCCACGTCGACCTGTCAACCGTCATCCGATGACGGTTGACTGTTAACAGTCGATCGCATTACTGTGGTGGCAGTCACTTACCGCATCGTCGACCGGTTCCCGCTTTCCATCGCATCACCCGGGAACGGTCAGCTTTCCAACAACGAGGAGCGATCATGTCGTCCATCCAGCGCACCGCCGTCGTCACCGGCGCCACTTCCGAGCGTGGCATCGGTCTGGCCACCGCCCGCCGCTACGCCGAAGAGGGCTGGGCGATCGTCGTTCTCGACCTCGACGGCGAGAAGTCCGCGAAGGTCGCAGCCGAGATCGGCAACGAGTTCGGTGTCCCGGCCTTCGGTCACGACATCGACGTCGCCGACGAGAACTCGGTCCAGCGGGCGCACGACGCGGTCGCCACCGAAGTTGCAGCCGGGAACCTCCCCGCTGTGGGTGCGCTCGCCAACATCGCCGGCATCACCTCACCGGTACCGTTCCTCGAGACGACGCTGGAACTGTGGAACAAGGTGATGGCGGTCAACGCCACCGGCACCTACCTCGTCACCCGCGCGTTCTTGCCGGCCATGCTCGACAACGGCTGGGGACGAGTGGTGAACATGTCGTCGGTCTCCGCCCAGCGCGGTGGCGGAGTTTTCGGCAAGGTGCCCTACTCCTCCGCGAAAGCCGCGATCCTCGGTTTCACCAAGTCCCTCGCACGCGAACTCGGCGACAGCGGAGTCACCGTCAACGCCGTCACCCCCGGTGCGGTCGACACCAGCATCCGCGTCGGCAGCACCGCCGAAACGGAAGCGGCACTGTGCCGCGACATCCCCCTCGGCCGGGTCGCCACCACCACCGAGGTCGCCGCGGTGATTACCTTCCTGTCCTCCGAGGACGCCGCCTACCTCACCGGCACCACCGTCGACATCAACGGCGGCAGCCACCTGCACTGAGTTAGCGGGCGTTACCGCGTCCGCTTTCTTCGCTCCGGACGGTGAACGTCGCCGAACCCGGATCCTGAGCCAACTGCGGCCATTGGACCAGATCGCTACCTGTCCGATCTGTCCCGCAAGGGTGAAGCCGGCTCGACGCCCGGTGTCGCTTTCAGGATGCCGTCCCCCTAGGGCCGGCAGGCACCGGACGCCCTATTTCGTGCTGCCCGAGACAACGGGACTGGGGTCTATGAAGATCAGGTACTCGGTCACCTTGTTGTTCTCGACGCGGGTGCGCGTGACGGCCGGGAGTGTGAAGGATTCACCGTTCTGCAAGGTGTAGGTGACCTCCACCCGGAGCGCGGCCACGTTGCCTTCCGACCATTCTTCGAGGATCTCGTGGCGCATCGACACCACCGAGGTCAGGTACTGCGCTACCCATGCTTGGATCGCGCTCTTGCCGATGACGGGGGCGTTGTTGCCCATCCGGAAGACGCAGTCGTCGGAGAAGAAGTCGAAGAACGCTGCGATGTCGGTGTCGGCGGCTTCGAGAAGTTTGCGGGTGGTCTCGACCTCGGTTGTGGCTGTGGTCATCGGACTCTCTTTCTCTGGTGTTGTGTGGGATGGCCCCGCACTGTGTGGGGTCGATCTGGACTGGATTTGGCCCTATCGGCGAGCGGGCGGTCTACAGCCCTCAGGCCCAGCGGACGGTCTCTGCGGGGTCGAGTCTGGGGAGACGCTCGAACCACGGATTCTCGCCGGGGTATCCGATGTTGACGACCAGAATGGACCTCCAGGAGGTTCCGGAGAAGAGTTCCGCGTCTATTCCTGCGGGATCGAAGCCGGCCATCGGCCCGGCCGCCAAACCGGCGGCGCGGATGGCGAGGATGAAGTACCCCGCCTGCAGGGCGGCGTTGAAGTTACCGGTGCGCTCGCGCAACGCGTCGTTGTCGGCGAAGACATCACGGATTTGCGGCCGGATGGGCAGCAACCGGGGCAGGTGCTCATGAAATTCGCTGTCTACCCCGAGAATTGCGGTGACGGGCGCTGACGCCGTCTTCTCACGGTTACCCTCGTCGAGATGATCGAGCAGTCGGCGGCGCGCGGCGTCGGTGCGGATGAACTGCACGCGCATCGGCTGGGAGTTCGCTGCCGTGGGCGCCCAGCGGGTCATTTCCCAGATCTGTGTGAGTTCGTCCTCGCTGACCGGGATCGGGGCGAAGTTGTTCACTGTTCGTGCGCCCGCAACAGCAGGTCTCTGGCTGCGTCGTCGAGGCGTTCGATCGTCGAGTTGCTGTTCACCAGTGCTCTTTTCCTCATCCTTTGCAGACGGTGGTGCGGGAACGCGGATCGGGTGCTGTGCGGTTACTCGATTGCCCCTCCCGAGCCTCGGCCGCCGTTCGAGCTGACGGCCGAGACTCGGAAAGAGAGGGAGCAGCATCCGGTCAGAGGAGCGGATCGGCGACGGGAAGGTCGAGGGTGAACCGGCCGATGGTTTCCGAGGCCGTATCGATGTCGAGGAATGCGTGCACCGACAGCACGGACAGGTCACGGAAGAACCGCTGGATCGGTGCGGAGGTCCGGTACCCGTCCCCACCGATTCCGCGAACCATGTCGTTGAGGGCGTTGCGGGCCAGGTCCGCCAAATATGCCGCCTTGAGCTTCATTTCGGCACGATCGCGGGGGTCGGACTGCTCAGGTCGCTGCGCGGTGAGGCGCTCGAAGAAGGCGTCGAGGAGGGTTTCGGCGGCGTCCGCCGCAGCAAGCGCACGGCCGAGGCGCATCTGCGCGGCCTGCTTGCCGGAGGCCTTCTCCTGACTGATTGTTCCCTGCCGGTCCTTGGTGCGCTGGACGAACGCGTCCGCCGCCCCGCGCAGCGCACCGACGACGACCGGAGTGACCTCCGCCATCGCGAACGGCAGGAAGGGCAGGTGGTACATGGGATTGGGGTGGATCAGCTGCCCGGGAGCGGTACCGGCGAGGGCGAGGGCGAACGGCCCGGTGCGGTAATCCGGGACGAACACGTCCTCGACGCTGATGTCATTGCTGCCGGTTCCGGACATGCCGGCGATGTACCAGGTGTCGAGGATCTTGACGTCCTCGCGGGGCACCAGGAACCACAACGGGGTGGGGGCGCTGCCCTCCTCGAACACCACACCGGCGAAGGTGAACCACTCCGCGTGCACCGACCCGGAGTTCCATGCCGTCTGCCCGGTGATGCGGTAGCCGCCGTCAACCTTCTGCACCTTCCCGAGCGGGGCCGCGGTACCGGCGGTGAGGGTGTAAGGCTTGTCGGCGAACACTTCTCGTTGGGCCTGTTCGGTGAAGATGTTCACCCGCCAGGCCGCTCCGATGTAGAAGGAGGTGACCCACCCTGTCGACGGGCAGACCGCGCTGATCGTGCGGACGATATCGGCGGCGACGTCGAGTCCGAGTTCGAGTCCGCCGTACTCCTTGGGGGTCAGCGTGGCCAAAATTCCCGAGTCGATGAGGTCGGTGATCGTCTCGTCGAGGGGAGCACGGTTCTCCTCGGTCTTCTGTGCGCGTTCGGCGAAGGCGGGTACCAGGGCGTGCACCCGGTCCATGAGTTCGTTGCGGGTGATGTCCATTGTTTCCTCCGATGTGGGGTGGTGTTTCTCAGCTTCTGGGGGCGATCGGCGTAGCTTTGGGCATGCCGGAACCGCGCCTGAGGTATGTGAATGCTGGCTTGGTCGAATGTGTCTGTCGCGCACGGCACGACGCTGGGCAACACCACCTGTGAGTACTTGTTAACCGCCCGCGGTTAACAAGTACTCACAGGTGGTGGGTCAGTGAAAGTTGTCCCTCAGGGTCCGGGCCGGTGACGAGTGTGAGCCCGTACCGGTCGGCAAGAATCTCGGCATCGCCTCGATCGCCGACGTCTGTCGGGTCGGCGATGCCGTCGAGGTCGGCGAACACCGCGCCCGAGTAGTGGGATTCAGCAGTGTCGGTGAGCGCGAGGGCGACTGACGCGGTGGTCAGGCGCGTACGAAACTCTATGGGTGTTACTCGAACCGGGATCAGGTGCCCAGGCCTGGTGAGATCGTCCGGTCCCGTGGCCGGGTCGGCGAGAATGCGTGCCGTGCGCGCCCGGTCGGCGCCAGAGATCCCGGTGGTGATGCCGGCGGCGGCATCGACGGTGACACATTGGCCGTGGCCGAGCGTGGAGATGGCCCGAACCGTGGGGGTCGCTTCCGGCAGTACGAGACGGTCACAGATCCGTTCGTGCAGCGCCACTTGCAGAAATCCCGTGGTGTGGCGGATCAGGAAGGCCATCTGCTCGGTGGTCGCGGCGCCGGCGCACCCGACGAGCACGACGCGGCGGTGATGGCTGAGGATAATCAGCTCGCCGGCGGCGAGGGCGCGGCTACCGGCTGCGATTGCCGACCATGACCGATGGTGCGTGGCGCGGGGCGCTAACGAGGTCGTCATGGCGTGCCTTCCTTTGCAGATTATTTCGGTGATGGCTGTCGAAGTGCTCTGGCGGCGGCGTAATCGAGGCCGGTAGTGTTACGCGGATTCCAGCGCCGAGTGCGTGCCGAATACGCGGCGGTGATAGGTGAGCGGGTCGCTGTAATTGTTCTCTGCCGCAACGACGTTGCCGAGTACGATTACATGATCTCCGCCCTCGACGAACTGCTCGACGTGACAGGCGATCCAGCCGGCGGCGCCGGCGATTCGGGGAAGTTCGTGGTCGAGGTCCCACCGCACGCCGTGGAACTTGCCTATTCCACCCTTCTTCGCGAACTTCAGCGCGGTTCCTTGCTGGTCGCGGCCCAACACGTTCAAGCCGAACTTCTTCGATGCCGTGATCAGTTCGAGCGTCTCCGATCCGCGGTCCAAGGAGACCAGGACCATGGGGGGTGTCATGGACAAAGAGGTGAAGGCGCTGACGGTGGTGCCGAAGGGCAGGCCGCCGTCCATGGAGGTCACGACGGCGACCGGAGTGGCCACGTGTGCCATCACGTCCTTGAACGCTTCCTGGACAGGACTCGAGGGGGTGTGCATGGTAAATCTTCCTTCTGTCGACTGCGGCTCTCAGCGCAACGATCCGTGGAATCCAAACGGGACGGGTGCTGCTGGCCTTCGGGCTTCACCACCCGCTGTGTTCTACACCACAAGTAGACCGCATAAGTTACCCAGTTCGCACTACTGCAGAGCCCAGCGTTGTCGCCGACTTTTGGTTTCTGGACCAGTCGGGTGGCGGGTTCGGCCGATCGACCTACGATCGCTCCCACTGAGCGATGGGGGTGTCTCGGAGCCACTCATAGATGCGGAGCGCGGCACGCAGATCTGTGGTCGATTCACCCGGGGGCGTGCACAGGCTCAATGCCTTCTGCACTCGATAGGTCACTGTGTTCTTGGAAATATGCTCTGCCGAAGCAACTTTGGCCAGGCTGTGGTCCATGTCGAGATAGAGGCTCAAGGTCGACCGCAGGTCGGCCATCCGAGGGTCTTCCCCGGCGAGCGGGCCGAGCAGGCGGGAGGCGAACTGCACCGCGGCTTCCGGGTCGGCGAGCAGGAGCACTTCCAGACCGATGTGCTCGTGAGCGGTGGTGGTGGGTGGATGGCCCGAACGGAGTCGAACCAGTCGCTCGACGGCGCGGGCCTCGAGGTGGCTTCGACGGAATCCTTCCATCCCGGAGCCGAGTTGGCCGGCGACGACGAAGGTGTCACCGAAGTCGGGTAGGGAGGAGGTCAGGGCTCGGGTCGGGTCCGGGGTGATCGCTCCCCACGCCCAAATCGCTTGGAGGCCGATGGGTATCACCAGTGTTGCTGTCGGCGTTCCCCAGTGCCGGAGCACCGGGTCGACGACGGCCCGAAGGTCATGGCTTGAGTGCGGACCGCTCCACGCAATGATGGCCACGTGGTGCCCACCGAGTGGGTAGCCGAGGACCTGTTCGGCGTGGGCGAGTTCGATGGGGTCCGCAGCGATGATTTTCGTGGCGAGGTCGAGCCGGGCCGCCGACACCCCCGCTGCCCACGCGCTCTGCTCGTCGAGGAAGGCCGCGGCGGCCACCCCGGTGAAGTCGTCGAGCACCTCGAAGAGGAGCAGGGAGATGCGGCGAATCTCGGCGCCGCTCTCAGTCGGCGGTATCAGCCGGGTCGCCGCGTCGAGAAGTGCGGCCGCCAGCACGGCATACCCGACGCGGATGGTCCGGAGCAGATCGTCGAGCTCCATACCCCGGCGGGCGAAGTCCCTGGCGATGTCCTCTACCTCTGCACTGGCCAGAGTGGGTTCCGACTCACCTATTCCCGCGACCAGCGTCAGTGCCCGAAAAGCGGTCGCCGTGGTGGCTCGCCGAATCGCGTCCAGGGGTGGCGCTCCGTCGCCCATTGCAGGAACTTTCCGAGAGATTTTTGCGGCAATGTCCTGGCCGACTTCGACGGCCCATGTGACCGCGCCGTCGCCGAGGACGGCTCGAACGCGTTCGGCGTCCGGGCTGAGCCACTCGAGCTCCGATTGCGGGGCGCGTGTTCCCGTAAGTTGACCAGTCCAGTGCTGCACCCGACATCCTTTCCGACCGCCTCAACGCTACAGCGAACACATCACCCGAATTGGGCTGTGAACCAATTTCCCTCGAAGTTCCTGTTCTCCAGCTACTAGCCATCCGAGCTGAAATCTCGTGAAATGGTGATACACGCAACGTGATGGGGACCACAACGAAAGGTCTTCGCCACAAGTTCGCGGCAACGCGAGCTGTTATCAAATTTTGCCCCTGGTCAATTCTCACCTCAGCGGTGTGACGGACATCCAGGAGCGCGAGTTTCACACCGCCCTCGGGGTCACCCGACCGTGATTGGAATCGAAGGAGTCAACGATGACCGCCACCCCCAAGTTCGCGCACGTCGTCTTGCAGACGAGCCGGTTCGAGGAGATGCGCGACTGGTATTGCACCGTGCTGGCCGCGCACGTGGTTTACGAGGGGCACGGTCTGTGCTTCATCACCTTCGACGAGGAGCACCACCGGGTCGCGCTGCTCGGCGCCCCGGTGCAGCTCGAACCCCGCAATCCGGGCGCTGCGGGCATGCACCACACCGCATACACCTTCGACACGCTCGACGATCTTCTCGATCGGTACGACTCGTTGAAGGAGAAGGGCATCGAGCCGAAGGTACCGATCCAGCACGGCGTCACGACGTCCCTGTACTACCAGGATCCGGACGGCAACTTCGTCGAGCTGCAGATCGACAACTTCGCCACCCCCGACGAGGCGACGGCCTACATGAATGGCCCCGAGTACGGAAGCAACCCGGTCGGCGTGTCGTTCGTCCCGGAGCGGATGCGCGAAGCACTCGCCCAGGGCACCCCGGTTTCGGAGATCACCACCCACTCCTGGGCCCTGCAGACCAGCCCGGACCTGCCCGACCCGCTGGCGGCACTGACCAGCTGACCGCACCCGAGCTCACGCTCGGCCCCGACAGATCAGCGTTTCCTCTTACCGAAGGACTTTCTCCATGCGTGTGGCAAACCAAGCCGGCCGGCTCCAGGTCGTGGCGGACGGGATCGCCGTCGACGTCGCGGCGGCCAGCGGCGACCGCTTTTCTGCGGACCCCCAGCAGATTTTCGACCGGTGGGACGAGTTCACCGCATGGGCGGCCACGGTGGACTTCACCGACGGAACACCGTTAGTCGAGTCCGAGCTGGGTGCTCCGGTTCCACGGCCGGGCCAAATTTTCGCGATCGGCGTGAACTATGCCGACCACGTCGAGGAGTCCGGGCTGACCCTGCCCGACGCCCCGTTCGTGTTCACCAAGTTCCCCGCCTCGATCACCGGCCCCTATGACACCATCGAACACCCCGGCGGCTCGGTGGATTTCGAAGTCGAACTCGTGGCGGTCATCGGCAAGGAGGCCCGACACGTCCCCGTCTCCGAGGGCTGGGATTATGTTGCCGGGCTGACCCTCGGCCAGGACCTGTCCGAGCGGGACTTGCAGCTGTCCGGTCCCCCACCGCAGCAGTTCGGTCTCGGCAAGTCGTTCGCCGGATTCTCCCCGATCGGGCCGGTGCTGGTCACCCCCGACGAATTCGAGAACCCGGACGACATCGAGGTCAGCACCGTCCTGTCGGGCGAGCTGATGCAGAAGTCGCGCACCCGGCACCTGATTTTCCCGATCCCGGTCCTCGTGTCCTACCTGTCGTCGATTCTGCCGCTGCGCCCAGGCGACCTCATCTTCACCGGCACCCCGTCGGGTATCGGCTTCACCCGTGAGCCGAAACGGCTCATCGGTGTCGACGACGAACTCGTCAGCCGTGCCGACACCATCGGCGAGATGCGGCACCACTTCACCGCCGCAACCCGTCCACACCCACTCACCACCGTTTCCAGGAGCACCAGCCATGTCTGACATCACCGTTCCCGTCCTCATCGTCGGCGGAGGCGGGTGTGGATTGACCACCTCGATCCTGCTGTCCGAGCACGGCATCGACCACCATCTCGTCGAGCGGCACACCAGCACTTCTCACTTGCCCAAGGCTCACTACCTCAACCAGCGGACGATGGAGGTGCTGCGCCAGGTTGGGGTCGCGGACTCGATCTACGAGGTGGGCACCCCGCCGAAGAACATGGGCAAGACGCGGTGGGTCACCTCACTCGGCGGCGACGGCGAATTGGACGGGCGCACCCTGTACACCCTCGAATCGTTCGGCGGTGGGCGACTCGAGAGCGCATACGCGGTCGACAGCCCGTGCCCGTCTACCAACTACCCGCAGATCCGGCTCGAACCCCTCCTGCGTGAGCACGCGGAGAAGCGGGCACCGGACTCGATTCACTTCGGCCGCGAACTGGTCTCGTTCGAGCAGGACGAGGACGGAATCCACGCGGTCGTCCTGAACCGCGACACGCAGGAGACCTACACCGTCCACGCCCAGTACATGGTCGCCGCCGACGGCGGCAAGACCGTCGGACCCGAACTCGGGGTCCAGATGGAGGGCCCGACCGGGATCCTCGACATGGTGAGCACCCACTTCACTGCCGATCTGTCGGAGTGGTGGGAGGACGACGTTCTGATCACCTGGCTGCTCAACCCCGAGGGCGCCGGGTCCTGGAACAGCGGCGCCATGGCCGCGATGGGCCCCACGTGGGGCAAGCATTCCGAAGAATTCGTCTTGCACTTCACCTTCCGCCCGGACGATCCGGCCCGGTTCGACGAAGAGGCGATCGTTCCGCGGCTGCGCGAGCTCCTCAAGCTGCCCGACCTCGAGTTGAAGGTGCACAAGGTCAGCCACTGGATCCTCGAGGGCGTGCTCGCCGACAAGTACCAGGTCGGCCGAATCTTCCTTGCCGGTGACGCCGCCCACCGGCACCCGCCGACCACCGGTTTGGGTCTGAACACCGCTATCCAGGACGCCCACAACCTGGTCTGGAAGCTGGCCGCGGTGATCAAGGGTGACGCCGCCCCCGCCCTGCTCGACACCTACGAGCCCGAACGCCGCCTCGTCGGCATGCGCAACGTCGACTGGGCCATGTTCACCTTCCTCAACCACATGGTCGTCGACGCCGGCCTCGGCCTGATCCCCGGCCAGCCACTCGAAGCCCAGGTCCAGGTGTTCCGGGACTACTTCTCCGACACCCCGATGGGCGAAACCCGCCGGGCCCGCGCGGCCGAGGTAATCAGTACCCAGCGCACCGAATTCCAGGCCCACGACCTCGAAATCGGCTTCGCCTACCGCGACGGAGCACTCGTCCCGGACGGCACCGAGGCACCGCCGCGCGACCCGATGGGGCACAACTACCACCCCACCACCCGCCCCGGGCACCGACTCCCGCATGCATGGCTCGAACACGACGGCCGGCAGATCTCCACCCACGACCTCACCGGCAACAACGCGCACTTCGTGCTCATCACCGCCGCGGACGGTGCCGCCTGGTCCGACGCCGCCCGGTTGGCCAACGACAAGTTCGGTATCCAGATCAAGGTCGCCCAGATCGGTGCCCGCACCGACTACACCGACCCCACCGGCCGCTGGAGTGACCTGCGCCAGATCGACGACGCCGGCGCGATTCTGGTCCGCCCGGACAACCACATCGCCTGGCGCAGCTCCGGCGCCGTCGCCGACCCCGCCGACGAGCTCACCCGCGCCCTCGGCGCCGTGCTCGCACGCTGACCCCACCGCACGAAACCCTCCCGCCACGGGCAGGCCAGGACATCACGTCTGCCCGTGGCGGCGGGAGCCGGAAAGGACGCACCAATAATGACCGCGCCAGGACGTGAAGTGTTGTGGACCCCGCCGCCCGAGCGGGTCTTCGCCTCGAACATGAGCCGATACCAACGCTGGCTCGCGGCAGAGAAGAACGTCTCCACCACCGACTTCGACTCGCTGTGGTGTTGGTCGATCAGCGACCTCGAGAAGTTCTGGCTCTCGATCTGGGAGTACTTCGACGTGATCTCCTCGGTGCCGCCGCAGACGGTGCTCGCCGACCCCAAGATGCCCGGGGCGCGGTGGTTCCCCGGCACCCGGCTGAACTGGGCCGAAAACCTGCTTCGCCATACCGATCAGGCCGGGCCCGCGATCATCTCGGTCGACGAAACCGGGACGACCGGAGAACTCTCGCGGGCCGACCTGGTCGCACAGGTCGCCAACCTCGCCGCGCACTTCCGGAAGATCGGGGTGCGCTCCGGCGACCGGATCGCCGGGATGCTGCCGAACATCGCGCCCACCGTCGTCGCGGTGCTCGCCGCGGCCAGCGTCGGTGCGGTGTGGTCCTGTTGCGCACCGGATTTCGGTGTGAAAGGGCTGGTCGACCGGTTCTCGCAGATCGAGCCGACCGTGCTGATCGGGGTGGACGGCTACCAGTTCAACGGTAAACGCGTCGACCGCCGGGACGTCTTCTCCGCCCTGTTGGACCAGCTCCCCACCGTGCAGCACGCCATCATGGTCGACAACATCGGGCTGCCCTACGAGGGGACGCACCGGCAGAGCATCGCCGACTACGCCGACTTGGTCGTCGGGAACGCCCAACCCGAGTACGAGCAGGTGGCGTTCGATCATCCGCTGTGGATCCTCTACAGCTCCGGCACCACCGGCCTACCCAAGGGCATCGTGCACTCGCACGGCGGAATCCTCCTCGAAGCCCTCAAAGCCAACGCGCTGCACTACGACCTCGGCCCCACCGATCGGGTATTCATCGCCGCCAGCACCGCCTGGGTGGTGTGGAACATGCTCGTCGACGCCATGGTCACCGGCGCGACGATCCTCACCTACGACGGCAGCCCCGCTTTCGGGCGACCCGACCACCAATTCGAAATCTGCGCCCGCTACGGGGCCACCCGATTCGGCACCGGCGCCGCCTATCTCACGCTGTGCGAGAAGGCCGGCACCCGGCCCGGGACCGACTTCGACCTGTCGGGATTGCGGTCGATCATGTCGACCGGTTCGCCGCTGCCCGACACCACCTGGCGGTGGATCTACGACACGGTCAGTCCGAATGTGCACCTGGGATCGGACAGCGGCGGCACCGACGTGGCCACCGGTTTCATCGGCGCCAACCCGCTATCCCCAGTTCGGGTGGGGGAATTGCAAGGCCCCTACCTGGGGGTCGATGTGCAGGCCTGGACCGAGGCCGGTGAAGCGGTCGTCGGGGAGGTCGGGGAAATGGTGATCACGGCACCGATGCCGTCGATGCCTATCTACTTCTGGAACGACCCGGACGGGATCCGCTACCGCGACGCCTATTTCGAGGTATACCCCGAGGTGTGGCGGCACGGCGACTGGATCACCATCGAAGCCGACGGCGGCTGCGTCGTTCACGGTCGATCGGACTCGACGATCAACCGCGGTGGTGTCCGGATGGGATCGGCGGACATTTACCAGGCCGTCGAAGCGCTTCCCGAGATCGCCGAGGCCCTCGTAATCGGTGCCGAACTTCCCAACGGCGGCTACCACATGCCGCTGTTCGTGGTACTGCGCGACGGATACGACCTCGACGAGGCGCTCGTGGAAAAAATTCGCACCACGATCCGCCGGGAGGCCTCACCCCGGCACGTACCGGACGAGATCATCGACGTGCCGGCGATTCCCACCACCCGCACCGGCAAGCGGCTCGAAATCCCCGTCAAGAAACTGATCCAGGGAATAGCCCCCGAGACCGCGATCAACCGTGCCACCGTCGCCAACACCGACGCCCTCGACTGGTACATCGACTACGCGGAGCGGTTTGTGAAGCACCGCGCCGAAACCTCCACGCTCACCTGAGGACTCTGTGGTCGCCGAGGCAGGTGTCTCGGCCGCCACAGAACAAACGTGAACATGCCGAGCCGGCAGTGTTCAGGGCGCTATCGGGTCGAGTGCGCGCAGCGCGATCTGTTCGTTGTCGTCGAGGTGCTGCCGTGTCGCCGCGGCGACCTTCCTCATATTGCGGGTGCGCACGACGGTGAGTATCTCCGAATGCACATGTCCCCGCCGCTCGTGTTCGTCCGGGTTCGCTTCACGGCCCGAGAATGCCAGCCGGACATATCGTTCGGCGGCGTGCCACAGGCCGTCCAGCACGCGCAGGTCCCAGGCGGTGGCGGCGGGCCGGAGCAGCTCGTAGTGGAAGGCATGGTGTGCCTGGTAGATGTCGTCGAGGTCGAGGCTCTCGTCGCCGAATATGGCCACGTAGCCGTCGAGGCGACGCAAGTCGGAATCGTCGAGCATTTTGCAGGCGCGGCCGGCTATTTCCGGTTCCAGCTGCCGTCGTAACCGATAGATACCGTGCAGGTCGTCGTGCGAAAGCGGGGCGACCATCGCGCTTTTCCCGGGGCGGGTCACCACCAAACCCTGCGCTTCGAGCTCTTTGAGTGCTTCCCGAACCGGGATGAAACTCACCCCGAGCTGCCCGGAGATTTCCCGCAGCGAGAACGTCTGTCCTGGACGGAGTTCACCGGAGAGAATCGAACGCCGGATTTCCTTGGCGACCTGTTCGGGAACGGAGGTCGGAGTCAGCGACCGCACCAGTGGTTGCGGGTTTCTCGTGCTCGTTGTCACGACCATCTCCGTCTCTTCGAGATCGTGTCACCTTCCAATGGCATGTTATAACACCGGGTCGGCGCAGATCCGGGCGTGGATCGACCCGTGTCAGTCGATGAGCTTTTCGACCAACGGCGCGATCCGGTAGTCGACCATCTCGCGCATGACCAGGGCGGTGGTAGTGCGTTTGACCCCCTTGATTCCGAGGATGTCCCCCGCCACCCGATACAGATCGTCGGCGTCACGGACGGCGACGTGGATGAGGAGATCCGCGACACCGCTGAGGCCGAGGACCTCGAGCACCTCGGGAATACCGTCGAGCGCCGCCCCGACACGAGCCAGTTTGCGCTGGGTGACGTTGGTCAGGATGTATGCCTGTAGCGGGTAGCCGAGGATCGCCGGGTCGATGCGGCGCTCGAAAGTGCGCAGCGCGTGCGAGTCGTCGAGCTTGCCCATCCGGGCCTGAACGGTGTTGCGTGAGAGTCCTATCCGGTCCGCCAGGGCGATGGTCGTGGCCCGCGGCGACTCGGCGAGCGCGAGCAGTAGTCGGGCATCGATCTGGTCCGCTTTGTGCGTGCTTGGCATTTTGCCAATTCCACCTTCCCTCGAGTGCCCTGCCGGTGTGCATTCTGCTCATTCTCGGCACCGACTATTGCGCAGGCGGCAAATTCTTGATCCACTGTTATAACAGGTGGGCGGCGGTCAGACCAGACCAGCACCGCCGCATTCCGAAACCGCATCCGACCGCACGCACCCGTCACCGGTCGAGCGGATTGCTCCTCGGCCACCCCGTCGGAGCCGTTCTTGAGGTTGCGCTCGTCCGCAGCGATTCGCACATGTGAGGAAAGAGAATCCGATGCACAACACCCTGCCCGTCGCCCCCGGGACCGCGACCCGCGTCGCAGAAGCCGGCGGTTCGGTGGACCTGGAGACACTCGAAGCGATCCAGCAGCGAGTGTTGTGGCTTTCCACCTCGATGATCCATCACGCCAACCGGATCCGGCCCAATCCCACCGGCCTGAAGGTCGGTGGTCACCAGGCGTCCTGTGCGTCGATGGTCTCGATCATGACCTCGCTGTGGTTC
Source organism: Rhodococcus sp. WAY2 (assembly GCF_009859915.1). NCBI lineage: Bacteria > Bacillati > Actinomycetota > Actinomycetes > Mycobacteriales > Nocardiaceae > Rhodococcus > Rhodococcus sp. WAY2. The sequence goes on along the minus strand of NZ_CP046572.1, from coordinate 240,873 downwards.
GAACAGCTCCAACCGGGTGACCGGGTGTCGGTCAAGCCGCACGCCTCCCCGGTGCTGCACGGCATCAACTACCTGCTCGGGGAACTCGACGAAAAGTACCTGACCACCCTGCGCGAATTCGGCGGCCTGCAGTCCTACCCCAGCCGGTCCAAGGACCCCGACACCGTCGACTACTCCACCGGCTCGGTCGGCATCGGCGCCACCGCCCCGATCTGGGGGGCCATGGCCCGCCGCTACGTGCAGACCACCACCGGCGGGGCCGGGACCGGTCGCCAGTACTCCCTCGTCGGAGACGCCGAACTCGACGAGGGCGCGGTGTGGGAGGCGATCCTCGACCCGGGTATCGCCGACCTCGGCGAGGTGGTGTGGATCGTCGACCTGAACCGCCAATCCCTGGACCGAGTGATTCCGAACATCGCCGCGAACCGGTTGGAGAAGATGTTCGACGCCGCCGGGTGGCAGGTGATCACCGTCAAATTCGGCAAGCTACTCGAAGAGTTGTTCACCCGCCCCGGTGGACAGGCCCTGCGCACCCGGATCCTGGACATGCCCAACCCGGAGTACCAGCGGTTGCTGCGGTGCAGCGCCGACGAGGTCCGCACCCGCCTGCCCGGCGACGGCCCCGGGAGCACCGAGATCAGCGGCCTGATCGCCGGCCTCGACGACGCCACCCTGATTGCGGCCATCCGCAACCTCGGCGGCCACGACCTGTCCGCGCTGACCGCCGCGTACCGGCAGATCGACGACACCCGGCCCACTGTGATCATCGCCTACACCATCAAGGGTTACGGGCTGCCCACCCAGGGACACCCGCAGAACCACTCCTCGCTGCTGTCGGTCGAGGAATACGCCTCGCTCGCCGCCGATCTGGGCATGGACCCGGCGAAGCCGTGGGGCCGGTTCGCCGCCGACTCCGCGGCGGGGAGGCGGTGCGCGAGCAACGCGGAGCGGCTACGCAGGGAGCCGGTCCAGAATGCGCCCGCGCTGACGATTCCCACCGACATCGGCCGCACCCCCAAGGGCACCGCCACCACCCAGGCCGCGCTCGGGCGGGTGTTGCTGGACCTGACCCGCGAGGCGCCGGAGGCCGCGAAACGGGTGGTCACCGTGAGCCCGGACGTGAGCTCGACGACCAACCTCGGCGGATGGGTCAACAAGGTCGGCGTGTGGTCCGCGGCCGAGCGCCGCAACTGGTTCGACGACGACCGCGAGACCATCATGCACTGGAATGAGCGGCCCACCGGGCAGCACATGGAACTCGGCATCGCCGAAACCAACCTGGTCGGACTGATGGGCGAACTCGGCGCCACCTGGAGCCGGTGGGGACAACCGCTGTTCCCGATCGGAGTGATGTACGACCCGTTCGTCGAACGGGCGCTGGAACCTTGGTCCTACGGCATCTACGCGGGTGGCCAGTCGATTCTGGTCGGCACCCCCTCAGGTGTCACGTTGGCCGCCGAAGGTGGTGCGCACCAGTCGATCAAAACCCCGTCGATCGGGCTGGAACAGCCCGGGTGCATCAGTTACGAACCAGCCTTCGCGATCGACACCGAGTGGACCCTGCTGGCCAGCATCGGCCGGCTCGGCCGCCCGGACGGCACCTCCGCGTACCTGCGGCTGTCCACCCGCCCCGTCGATCAAACCCTGGCCGCGGTGCCCACCGACCCGGCGGCCCGCGAACGCCGCCGCCGGCAGGTGGTGGCCGGCGGGTATCCGCTGGTGCGCCGCGACGGTGCCCAGGTCACCATCGTCGCCATGGGCGCGATGATCACCGAAGCCCTCGCGGCCGCCGATCGTCTCGCCGAACAAGGCATCCCGGCCGACGTCGTCTGCGTCACCAGCCCCGGGTTGCTGTTCGAAGCGATCCAGGCACGGCAGGGCCGTGGACCCGGTGACAGCTGGATCCTCGACCAACTCTTCCCCGCCGATCGCGCGACCCCGATCGTCACCGTCCTCGACGGGCATCCGCACACCCTGGCATTCCTCGCCGGCATCAACCACGTGCGCAGCACCTGCCTCGGGGTCAGCAAGTTCGGGCAGGTCGGCTCCCTCGACGACGTCTACCGCTACCACGGCATCGACACCGACAGCATCGTCCGCGCCTCGCTCGACATCCTCCCCTGATCACCGAGACCCGCACGCACACAGGCCAGGAGCACACCACACCATGACAACCGAACAACTCGAAGGCACCACGGTGCGGATGCCGGCGCTCGGGGAAAACGTCGACGAAGGCACCATCACCCGGTGGCTCAAACAACCCGGCGACCGCATCGACGCCGAGGAACCACTGCTCGAGGTTGCCACCGACAAGGTCGACACCGAAATACCGTCCCCCGTCGGCGGAATTCTCCAGCGCATCCTCGCCGACGAGGATGACGTGGTGACGGTCGGCGCCGACCTCGCTGTCATCACCGATTCGTCGGACGGTGCACCCGCCGCACCGACAAAAGCTTCGGTTTCGGCGCCGACCGTTCCCCCGGCGCCGAAACCGGAACCCACCCCGGAACCCACGCCCGCACCCCCGGCGCCGCGGGAGCAGGCCGCTGCGACCGGCTCCGTCACCGAGAAACTCCCGCGGATTCGGCGCACCATCGCTCAGCGGATGGTCGAGTCACTACAGACCTCGGCCCAGCTGACCACGGTCCTCGAGGTCGACGTCACCGCGATCGCCCGGCTGCGGGCGGCCCACAAGGACGACTTCCTCGCTCGCACCGGACTCAAGCTCTCGTTCCTGCCGTTCTTCGCCAAAGCGGCCGTCGACGCGCTGGCCGAGCACCGGGTCCTCAACGCTTCACTGAACCCCGATGTCACCGAGGTGACCTACTACGACCACTGCCACCTCGGCATGGCGGTGGACAGTGAAAAGGGGTTGATGGTGCCGGTCATTCGCGATGCCCAGAACCTCGGGATCGAGGGGCTGGCCCGGGCGATCGCGGACAAGGCCGAGAAGGTGCGCACCGGAAAGATCACCGCAGACGAATTATCCGGCGGCACGTTCACCCTCACCAACACCGGCAGCCGGGGTGCGCTCTTCGACACCCCGATCATCAACCAACCCCAAACCGGCATCCTCGGTGTCGGCGCAGTGGTCGAGCGGCTGATCCCGACCCGGCAGGACGGTGAGCTCCGCATCGACGTGCGCTCGATGGCGTACCTGTCGATTTCCTACGACCACCGCATCGTCGACGGTGCCGACGCCGCCCGCTTCCTCACCACCGTCAAGAACCGACTCGAAAACGGCTTCACCCCAAACGATCTCTGACAGGACACAGCACACCCTCGGGGGACGGCAAGGAGAGATGATGACCCGAGACGATAAGGCAATGCTGGCGTTCGCCACCAAATGGTCCCGATTCGGCGGAGGAGACGAATACATCCTCCCCGAGTTCGGCATCACCCCAGTCGTGTTCTACAAACGCCTTCTCACGATGGTGACGTCCACCCTGATCAACGACGTCGACTTCGCGACCCGGACATACTTGCGGGACTTCTGCTCCAGCAAACTCGCCCGCCCGGCTTCGGGCACTGCCGCGGTGACACGAGTGGCCGTGTGATCCACATCGGTGGCCGCCCCACAATGGCGGCCACCGGTTTCCGGGTTACATCGTTGCGAGAGAGTCTCTCCACGAACATCTTCGGTGGATTACTCGTTCCCGGTTGGCCGGGTGATTTCGGCCGACAACGTCACCGGTGGGCAGGATGACAACCGGGATCCGAATCAGCATCAGCGTCGGCGTGCAGATTGCTCACCCTCATGGGTGGTGGTTGCCGGATCTGCCGGTCGCTGCTTGACTGAGATCACGCCAGGCACGAGAAAGCCACGCCGTTTCTCGATTGCCCGCCGGGAGAGCTCACGAGGCCGGAGACCCGGACAACGACACTGCCGCACGATTTTCAAAGCACGCACCGTAGACGGCGGGGTCTGAACCGTAACCGCAAACCGCGCGCACCCTGTGCAGCACGGATCCGACTCGAGGACTTATTGTGCAATCTTCTGTCTCCGCTCCGCAGCGAACCCTCCCGGCGATGTGCGACAGCGAGCCGCTTAGCCGGATTGCCGCAGCAGCCACCGCTCTCCCCGAACACCACCCGATCCGGGTGACCGGCGCCCAAGCGGTGGTGCGCTCACTCGAAGCGCTCGCCGTCGAGGTGGTCTTCGGTATCCCGGGCGGGGCGATCCTGCCGGTGTACGACCCGTTGATCGATTCCCAGCGGCTACGTCACGTGCTGGTGCGCCACGAGCAGGGCGCTGGACATGCTGCCACCGGGTACGCCCAAGCCACCGGCAAGGTCGGGGTGTGCATGGCCACGTCCGGGCCGGGCGCGACGAACCTGGTCACCCCGCTCGCCGACGCGCAGATGGACTCGGTGCCGGTCGTGGCGATCACCGGACAGGTGGGACGCGGCATGATCGGCACCGACGCCTTCCAGGAAGCCGACATCTGCGGTATCACCATGCCGATCACCAAGCACAACTTCCTGGTCACCGACCCCAAAGACATCCCCCGCACCCTCGCGGAGGCATTCCGCATCGCCGCCACCGGACGCCCCGGCGCGGTGCTCGTCGACATCCCCAAGGACGTCCTGCAGGCCACCACCACCTTTGCCTGGCCACCGGCGACTCACCTTCCCGGCTACCGGCCGGTCAGCAAACCACACGGCAAGCAGATCCGTGCCGCCGCCGACCTCATCGCCGCCGCGAAGGCGCCGGTCCTCTACGTCGGTGGGGGTGTGATCAAGGCCGAGGCGTCGGTCGAGCTGGCCCTGCTCGCGGAGCTGACCGGGATTCCCGTCGTGACCACGCTGATGGCCCTCGGAGCGTTTCCCGACAGCCACCCTCTGCACTACGGGATGCCCGGCATGCACGGCACCGTCGCCGCCGTCGCCGCGCTCCAGAAGAGCGACCTGCTGATCGCACTCGGTGCCCGGTTCGACGACCGCGTCACGGGCGAAGCGGCCTCGTACGCGCCCGGCGCCCAGGTCATCCACGCCGACATCGACCCCGCCGAGATCGGCAAGAACCGATTCGCCGACGTGCCGATCGTCGGTGACTGCAAGCAGACCATCACGGCACTGATCGACGCGATACGTTCCCGCCGAGACCAAGGTCGACCAATCGACCTGACCGGCTGGCGCGACTACCTCGACGGGATACACCGGACCTACCCGGTCAGCTACGACCGCCCACGTGATGGAGCCCTGTCACCGGAGTTCGTCATCGAAGCTCTCGGCAAGGCTGCCGGTCCTGATGCGATCTATTGCTCCGGCGTCGGCCAGCACCAGATGTGGGCCGCCCACTACATCAGCTACGAAAAGCCGCGCACTTGGCTGAATTCGGGCGGTCTGGGCACGATGGGTTATGCGGTGCCCGCGGCGCTGGGCGCGAAACTCGGTGCACCCGACCGTGAGGTGTGGGCGATCGACGGCGACGGCTGCTTCCAGATGACCAACCAGGAACTGGCTACCGCCGCGATCGAGGGCGTCCCGATCAAGGTCGCCGTGATCAACAACGGAAACCTCGGCATGGTCAAACAACTGCAGGAGATTCACTACGGCGGCCGGTACTCGAACGTCGACCTGGCCACCCATTCGCGCCGCATCCCCGACTTCGTGCAGCTCTCCGAGGCACTCGGGTGTGTCGCGCTGCGCTGCGAACGCGAGGAGGACGTCGACGCGGTGATCGCTAGAGCCCGGGCTATCAACGACCGCCCCGTCGTCATCGACTTCATCGTCGGTGACGACGCCCTGGTCTGGCCCATGATCGCCGCCGGGGCCAGCAATGATCAGATCATGGCCGCTCGAGGAATCCGGCCGCTGTTCGACGACACCGAAGAACGCGCCGAGACAGCCACCATCCACGGACTGCTCGAGGGGATCGACGGCCACTAGAAGTCGGGTATCCGGATTGATTGGTAGTCCGGAGTTTGCAGGTTCCGCCGGTGAACGCCCTCAGTCGGTGCGCAGCAAGCCGTGGAGTAAGAGGTCGCCGAGCTCGCCGAAGGCATCGGCGGCGGACAGGCCGGTGCGCTCGAGGAGCACGCCGGACTGGACGGCGTCGATTGCCAATGCCACCAACTGGGCGGCGAATGCGGCGTCGGTGGCGCGAAAGTGCCCGGCTTCGACGCCCTCGTCGATCAATTCGTGCACCCGCTGCGCGGCCTGTGCGGTATTGCGGCCGTAAATCTCCGCCGTCGGTGCGTACGAAACCATGTCGTCGTAAAACGCCCGCGAGTTCCGGCGCATCGCCGATGCGACACCACCGAGATACGTCGTAATCCGCTTACGAGGATCGGACTCGTCGGCAACGGCGGCTTCGATCTCGTCCGCGGCGGCGCCGAAGAAGTGTTTGGTGGCGGCAATGACAAGTTGTTCTTTTGTCGACGCCACGCTGTAGAGGGTGGCCTTGGAACACCGCAAACGCTGAGTCAGGTCGTCGACGGTGACCGACGTGAAACCCTCCGTCAGGAAAATCTCCTCGATGCGCGCGAGCAGTTCGTCCCTGCGGGCGGTATCGACGCGTCGACGCCGCGGGGTGTTCAACGTCGCGCGGTTCGGCGTCGCTCCTGCACGTGCCATGTGGTCGAGTGTTCCACAATCCCGGACCCCTCGAATCCAGGGCTTCCCTTCCCGGCACACGTTGGGTACATTGCTAGGTACTTAATTACCCTGAAGATTACCCGCTAGGAGTTGTCGTGTCTGTCGAGATCGACGCGCGAGTACGCGAGATCCTTTCCTCGTATTCCGGCGAGGACGCGAACGTGGCGTGGTTACTGTGTGATCGGCACCCACCCGAGTCCCTGGCACTCACGGTCGTGAACGAGGATCTGTCCACCACACGGCTGACCTATGGTGACCTCGCCGAGTCGTCTCGCCGCTTCGCGCAGGTGCTCACCGATCGCGGGATCGGCCGGGGCGATCGCGTTGCGACCCTGATGGGCAAGGGCACCGACCTGGTGTCCGTCCTGCTCGGCATCTGGCGGGTCGGCGCCGTCTACGTCCCACTGTTCACCGCGTTCGCCGAGGACGCCGTGACCTCCCGCCTGGCTAACTCGGAGACCAAGCTGGTCGTCGTCGACGCCCAGTATCGGTCCAAGATCGCTGCCAGTGATGACTGGGACGTGCTGGTGGCCGGCGGTGACGAGGACGGTCTGACCGCGGCCATGGCATCGGTGAGCACCGATGCCCGGCCGCCCGTTTCGGTCGGTGGCGACGGCCCGCTGGTGCACATGTTCACCTCCGGCACCACCGGCACGCCCAAGGGTGTCGTCCATCCCGTGCGCTACATCGCCGGATGGCAGAGCTACCTCGAATTCGCACTCGGCGTCGGCGAGGACAGCGTGTTCTGGTGTGCGGCGGACCCGGGATGGGCGTACGGGCTCTACACCGCGGTCATCGCGCCGTTGGCCGCCGGAGTGCCGACCATCCTGACCCGCGGCGGCTTCTCCGCCGCCTCCACCTGGGATGTGCTCTCCCAGCTGCAGGTCACCGACTACGCCGCGGCGCCGACCGTGTACCGGGGCCTGCGCGCCGAAACACTGACTCGGCCCGACACACTCGCGTTGCGCCGCCTCTCGAGCGCGGGTGAACCGCTGACACCAGAGGTAAACCTGTGGGCCGACAAGGAACTCGGCCTACTCGTCCACGACCACTACGGACAAACCGAACTCGGCATGCCCGCCGGATTCCCGCACCACCCCGACCTCGCGCACCCGGTGATCGCCGGAGCCATGGGAGTCGCGCTGCCCGGGTGGACGCTGACCGTCCTCGACAACGACCGCGACGAGCCCGCACCCGCCGGCACCGTCGGGCGGCTCGCGGTGGTGGTCGCCGACAGCCCGCTGATGACCTTCACCGAATACGCGGCCGGACGCGGCGACGCCGGCCGATTCACCACCGACAAGAAACACTTCCTCACCGGCGACACCGCCAGCATCGACACCGACGGAATCCTGCACTTCTCCTCCCGCGACGACGACGTCATCATCATGGCCGGTTACCGCATCGGCCCCTTCGACGTCGAATCCGTTCTCGCACAACACCCTGCCGTGCGCGAGTGCGCCGTGGTCGCCGCGCCCGACGAAGTCCGCGGCGAAGTGATCGAGGCCTTCGTCATCCGGAAACCCGAGTCCACCGCCGACGAGGAGGATCTGGTCCGCGAATTGCAGCAGTGGGTCAAGACCAAGTACGCCGCCCACGCCTACCCGCGCCGGGTGCATTTCGTCGACACCCTCCCCAAGACCCCGAGCGGAAAGATTCAACGGGCCCAGCTCCGCCAGCAGCGCCGAGCGGAACTGGCCCGACAGGAAGCACACTCATGACCGACACCCCCTCACCACTGGTCGTGACCCAGCACGGCCCCACCCGCATCCTCACCCTCAACCGCCCCGACCGGCGAAACGCATTGAACGACACCCTGGTCGAAGCACTCGACACCGCGCTGTCCGACGCCGAGGCCGACCGCGACACCCGAGCCGTCGTCCTGCGCGGCGCCGGCAAGAGCTTCTGCGCCGGCGCCGACCTCCAGTTTTTTCTGGACCTGCACTCCCGTGGGCAGGCCCCCACCGGGTTCCTTCGGGACGTCTCGGCCCTCGCCACCCGACTGGAGGCGAGCCGGTTGCCTATCGTCGCAGCGATCCACGGGCACGCCGTGGCCGGCGGACTCGAACTCGCGCTCGCCTGCGACGTCGTCATCGCCACCCCCACCGCGCTCATCGGGGACGGCCACGTCCGGAACAACCTCCTCCCCGCCGGCGGCGCCAGCGTCCGCCTGCCCCGCAAGGTCGGCGACTCCATGGCCCGCTGGCTCGCTCTGACCGGTGCCCTGCTCCCGGCGACCAAACTTTCGCACACCGGATGGCTACACGAGGTCGTCGAACCCGAACACCTCCACACCGCCGCCCTGACCGCGGCCAACGAGCTCGCCGAGCGCGCCGGCCCCGCCCAACCTGCCTACAAAACGCTGCTCGCCGACCTCACCGGCCTCGACGAAAAACGCGGCCTCGCTCACGAACTCGACGCCTTCGATGCCCACTGGCAGGCCAGCGACGTCCCCGCCGCCCTGAACGACTTCCTCCACGGCAGGACCACCACCAACTCGCACCCCGCCCCGACAGGAACACGATGAACCGCTACACCGATCAGGTCGTACTCGTCACCGGCGCAGGACAAGGACTCGGTGCCGCCATGGCACACCGGTTCGCCGCCGAAGGCGCCACCGTCGCGATCGCCGAGATCAACGACACCGCCGGACAAACATTGGCTGCCGAGCTGACCGACCGCTACGGCCGCCCCGCCACCAGCCACCCCGTCGACGTCGCCTCCGCCACACAGGTGCAAGACTGGGTCGGCACCATCGCCGACACCCACGGACGCATCGACGCCCTGGTCAACAACGCCGGCATCATCCGCGACAACCGGATCGAGAAGATCACTGTCGAGGACTGGCACGCCGTCATCGACGTCTCACTCACCGGATCGTTCCTCTGCGCCCAAGCCGTCCTACCGCACATGCGCACCCGCACCTACGGACGGATCGTGTCATTCAGCTCGATGAGCTGGCGCGGGAACTTCGGGCAAGCCAACTACGTCGCCGCCAAGGCCGGCATTGTCGGCCTCACCCGCACCATCGCCCTCGAAGCCGCACGCGACGGCATCACCGCCAACGCCATCGCCCCCGGACTCATCGAAACCCCGATGCTCGCCTCCATGAACGGACCCGCCCGCGACAAACTCGTCTCCAAAGTCCCCCAAAAACGCACCGGCAACCCCACCGACATCGCCGAAGCCGCCGCCTACCTCTGCTCCCCCGCCGCCGGCTACGTCAGCGGCATCGTCCTCGACGTCGACGGCGGCCTCGGCATCGGATCCTCCATCCGATAGCTCCGATCGAGCGCTCACCAGCGCCTGGGCTGGGTGGGCGCCACCACTCTCAGCCCATCACCCGGAATCCGACTCGACAAAGAAGCCATGCCTATTCGGTTTCTTTCGGGTGCCCGGGCTCGCAGCGCTCGAGCAGGACCCGGCCGGCGACCTTGTCACCCCTCGGAGCCGGATCGAGGAAGAACCAGATCCGCCCGCCGTTGGTCACTTTGTACTGGTAGCGGGCGAAGATACGCCCGTTGTACCTGCCGTAGGCGTAGTCGCCTTTGAGCTGATACAGCCGCGGCGTCTGCACTGCCGGTTCCCGGGTGAGGGTGTCCCATGCATCAGCCGTGGCGTTGCGGGCAGTGGCCAGCAGATCGGTCCACCCTTTCTCCGCATCACGCGTGGCGAACACCAGCTGCCATTCGGCACGTTTGATCGGACGAGGGACCGCTTCCCCCTTCCTGCTCACGCGTCGAGGCCCGGTTCCGTGACCACCTCAGGAACGTCGAGATACTCCAGATCGGAGCCGTCGGCGGTCAGGCGCGGGTCGGCATACGCCTCCGCGGTGGCCTGCCACGCCTCGAGCAGAATCGCGAGCCGATCGAAGCGGGCCACCGCGATGCAGGCCCGCGCGGTGTCCTGGAACTCGGCGATGAACTCCGCGTGCAACCCCGCCGGCAGCAACCCGATCCACGGCAATGCCACCGCAAGGCGGGTGGCGACCCGATCGAGCGCCGCCTCGTCCAGGGAAGCAGCGAAGAGCTGCCCGACCACGCCGAGGGTGCTCAATTCCGCGCGGCTCGCCGATTCCTGGGTCAACCGCAAAGCCGGAGCGTTCCGACGCGTCAGCACCACCTCACCACTGTCCTCGAGAACGCCGAGTACCTCCTTCGGTGCCCGCAAGAAGTCGGAGAACGTGGTGGTAGCCGGCGACTTTCTCATACCTACCATTACATCAGAACTAGTTCAGATATTCCACCTCGTCAGGAGTTACCCATGCCCACCCGTTCGCACGTCGCCGCGCCCGTGCAGGCAGGTCGGGCCCATCCCACCCCGGTCGCCGGCCGTTCCAGCACACGCCCCGGCAGCGCTGCGCCTGCCACTCACTGCGACCAACGACTCCCCGGGAGGCTGCAAGCTTGCTCAACAACCCGGATGAATTGAGCCGCGTAGTCAGCGAACTGATCTTCGCAGCTTCTTGCGCTCGTCCTCGGTGTAACCACCCCAGATGCCATGGCGTTCGGAAGATCCGAGTGCATATTCGAGACACCGGTCCCGCACGGGGCACCGTCGGCAGACCTGTTTGGCCGCACGTACTCGACGCGCACGGGGTTCGCCTCGTTCGTTGTCGGGGTGGAAGAACACCGCGGGGTCGGTGTCCCGGCAGGCCGCGGACAGCTGCCAGTCCCACTCCTCGGCGATGGGAACGGGCAGCCGCACCGTCAGGGCAGGCAACTGCGTTCCTTCCTGGCTCGTCGGTAGATGCGGATCAGACTGGCGGTGGAGCTGTCTCCGGCCTGAGCAGGTCCGTCCTGGTCCCAAAGGGCAGGTCCCAATTCCAGTGCCGATGTCTTACCGAGCTCGACTCCCCACTGATCGAACGAGTCGATTCCCCAGACGACGCCTTGCACGAATACCTGGTGTTCGTACAGGGCGATCAGCTGTCCGAGAGTCGATGGCGTGAGCTTTGTGCCCAAAATTGTTGTCGAAGGCCTGTTTCCGGGCATCACCTTGTGTGGGACGAGCTCGGCGGGCGTTCCGTCTTCGGCGATCTCAGCTTCGGTCCTGCCGAACGCGAGGACTTTCGATTGTGCGAGGAGGTTCGCGGTCAGCACATCGTGCATGGATCCGATGCCGTCGATTGTGGGTAGATCCTCCACCGGCTCCGTGAATCCCACGAAGTCGACGGGGATCAGATGTGTGCCCTGGTGCAGGAGCTGATGGAACGCATGTTGCCCGTTTGTGCCTGGTTCTCCCCAGAAGACCTCGCCGGTGAAGGTGCCGACCGGAGTACCGTCCGCCCGCACCGATTTGCCATTCGATTCCATGGTCAGTTGTTGCAAATACGCCGGAAACCTGGCCAGGTCGTTCGCGTACGGCAGCACGGCCCGCGAGTCGGCGCCGAAGAAGCTGGAGTACCACACACCGAGCATGCCGAGAATGACGGGCGCATTCGATTCCAATGGTGCAGTGCGGAAGTGCTCGTCTATCGCGCGCATTCCGCCGAGGAACTCGGTGAACCGTTCCCGTCCGATCGCGATCATGACCGAAAGTCCGACGGCAGACCCGACCGAGTACCGTCCGCCCACCCATTCCCAGAAGCCGAACATGTTATCCGCGGTGATGCCGAAGTCTGTGACCCGTGCAGTGTCGGTAGACACCGCGACGAAATGGCGGGGCACCGCATCCTCCCCCAGTGCGCCGGTGATCCAGCGCCGGGCAGCGGATGCATTCGTCATGGTCTCCAGCGTGGAGAAGGTCTTGGAGACAACGACGAACAGTGTGGTGCGCGGGTCCAGGTCGGTCAGATTCGACAGCAGATCGGTGGGGTCGATATTGGAGACGAACCGCACCTCGGGCCCGTCGACGTAGTGGCGCAAGGCGCGATAGGCCATCGCCGGACCGAGGTCGGATCCGCCGATCCCGATGTTCACCACCGTACGAATGCGCTCGCCGGTGGCCCCGCACCACACGCCGGATCGGACACGATCGGTGAACTCACCCATCCGCCCCAGCACGGCGTGCACGTCCTCGATCACGTTCTGTCCGTCCACGATCAGCTCGCGCTCGGGGTTCGCGCGCAGAGCAGTGTGCAGAACAGCCCGGTCCTCGGAGGTGTTGATATGTTCGCCGGTGAACATCGCCTCACGGTGGCGTTCCACTCCGGCGGCCCGGGCGAGGTCGAGTAGCAGGCCCACCGTCTCGCGCGTGACACGATGCTTGCTGTAATCGATGTAGAGATCACCAGCCGAGACATGCAGATCTTCACCCCGATGGGGGTCGGCGTCGAACAGTTCCCGAAGGTGCGTGGCCGCGACTTCCCAGTGGTGATCCGACAGTTTGTTCCACAGCGGCGTAGTGGTGACGTTGTGTGTCATGCGAGTCCTCGCAACCGGGGGGCAAGGTCTTTCTCGAACAACTCGAGGAACCGCTTCTGGTCGTGTCCGGGCGCGTGGAACACCAGATGATACAATCCGGCGTCGAGATACGGCTTGATCTGCGCCACCGCCTCATCCGGATCCGACGCCACGATCCACCGCTTCGCGACCTGCTCGATCGGCAACGCATCCGCCGCCTTCTCCATCTCGATCGGATCATCGATCGAATGCTTCTGCTCCGCCGTCAACGACAACGGCGCCCAGAACCGGGTGTTCTCCAGCGCCAACTCCGGATCGGTGTCGTAGGAAATCTTGATCTCGATCATCTTGTCGATCTCCGCGACATCGCGCTCCGCCTTCGCCGCCCCCTCCGCCACCGCCGGCAGCAACTTCTCCGTATACAACTCCATCCCCTTACCCGACGTACAAATGAACCCGTCCCCACTGCGCCCGGCATACCGGGCCACCACCGGACCACCCGCCGCGATATACACCGGAATCCCGTCCTCGGGCACGTCGTAAATCGACGCCCCCTTCGTGGAAAAGAACTCGCCCTCGAAATCGACCCGATCCCCGAGCCACAACTCCCGCATCAACCGCACCGACTCCCGCAACCGCGCGAACCGCTCCTTGAACTCCGGCCACTGCCCCGCAAAACCCGTCGCGATCTCGTTGAGCGCCTCACCGGTACCCACCCCGAGCATCACCCGACCCGGATACAGACACCCCATCGTCGCGAACGCCTGCGCCACCACCGCCGGGTTGTACCGGAACGTCGGCGTCATCACCGACGTCCCCAACTGCAACCGCTCCGTCCGCTCCCCCACCGCCGTCATCCACGCAATCGAGAACGGCGCATGCCCACCCTCGTGCCGCCACGGCTGGAAATGATCCGACACCGTCGCCGAATCCATTCCGTGCGCCTCCGCCAGCACACCCAGCTCCACCAACTCCCGCGGACCGAACTGCTCCGCCGACGCCTTGTATCCCAGCTTGATCACGACTGCACCGCCTCCATGCTCCGAACCTGATGTCCACCGAATTGTTGCCGCAGAGCCGAAACCGCCTTCATGGCAGGTGAATCCGGCTGGCGGGAGGAGAAACGCGCAAACAGGGCAGCGGAGATGACCGGGACCGGCACGGCGTGGGAGATGGCCTCTTCGACCGTCCAGCGCCCCTCGCCCGAATCTTCCGTGTACCCGGATATCGAGCTCAATCCCGGGTCCTGCCGAAGCGCAGCGACGAGAAGGTCGAGTAGCCAGGAGCGCACCACGGTGCCCTGCCGCCACGCACCCATCACAGTGTCGGGGGCAGTGATGCGGGGTTCGGCGGCCAGGAGTTCGTATCCCTCGGCGTACGCCTGCATCAATCCATACTCGATACCGTTGTGCACCATCTTGGCGTAATGGCCGGCGCCGACCGGCCCCGCATGCACGAAACTGTCCTCCCGCTTCCCTTCGGGCCTGAGCGCATCGAAGATCGGCATGGCGCGTGCAACATCGGCGTCGTCCCCGCCCACCATCAGCCCGTAGCCCTCGTCCAGGCCCCATACTCCGCCCGATACGCCGCAGTCCAGATAACCGATTCCGCGCTCACCGAGCACAGCGGAGTGGAACTCATCGTCCGAGAAGCGCGAGTTCCCGCCCTCGATCACGAGATCTCCAGGCCCGAGCAGCTCGCTCAGCTCGGCGATCACGGAGCGGGTCGGCTCACCGGCAGGAACCATCACCCACACCACCCTGGGGCCACTGAGGCGAGTGACCAATTCGGCCACCGAGTCGACGTCACGCACGGTGGGATCGAAATCGAAGCCGACGACCTCGTGACCCGCGGCACGAACACGCTCGCGCATGTTTCCGCCCATCCGCCCTAGACCTATCACACCCAACTGCATCGGGAACTCCTTGACGTTTGCTCGACCGCCGACCCAAGCCACAGACCCACGGCTGCACGATATCGCGCAGCAATTGCGTGCAATCATGCCGTTTGCTCGATCGGACTGTCAATAACCGCGCATAAGAAGGTAGGATCCGGGCAGACCTGATCCGCGTGTGCATCGAGCCGAGTTCCAAGGAGTGTTTCTTGTCCGCAACCACACGACGTGGCGAAATACTCCAACGCCTTCACGTCGACGGATATGTAGAGGCGAAGGTTCTCTCACGCGAGCTCGGTGTGGACGCGTCGACGATTCGGCGTGACCTCGACACGTTGGTTCGTTCCGGCCAAGCCGAACGAACGCACGGCGGAGCGCGGCCCGTCACCGGCGCATCCTCCGAAATCCCTTACGCGGTAAAGAAAACCGAGCGACGACCCGAGAAGATCGCCATCGCACGCCGCGCAGCGCAGCACGTGGCCGACGGCGACACGGTCATCCTCGACAGCGGGTCGACCACCTACCAGGTTGCTCTGGAGCTTCGTCACAAAGCTGATTTGACGATCATCACCAACGACCTTCGCATCGGCAAGTACGTAGCCACCATCCCCGCCGTCCGCCTGCTGGTCACCGGTGGCGAGCTACTCGGATCCGTCTTCACACTGGTGGGCGAACGCGCCGTCGACTTCCTCTCCGACTACTCGGCCGACTGGGCCTTCCTCGGAGCAGACGCCATCGACCCGACTGCAGGTATCACCAACACCAACACGCTCGAAGTACCGCTCAAACGAGCAATCATCTCGGCCGCGGCGCGCACCGTCGTCCTCGCGGACAGTTCGAAGTTCGGACACCGTGCTCTCGCCAAAGTCGCAGCGATAGACGAGGTCGAAACGATCCTCACCGACTCCGGACTTCCGAGTGATCAGGCCGAACGCTACGGCGGCAAAGTCGTCCGAGCGATGATGGCCGACGACTGAGGGTTGCGGGTCCTGGCGCAGACGGCATAGTCACCGCTGTGTGAACTTGGTCCGGTATCCCTGATCCGCAAGCCATCGGCGTGCACCTCCGCGGCGGCGTTCGTCCGAGAGCAGCTGGTATCGGTGGAACTCGCGGTCAGGCGCCCGCGCATGAGGTCTACGACGCCGCTGCGGGCATACAGTGCTGCCCGCAGCGCAGTCAATGTTTCCGCATCCCACACGACTTCCATCAGTACTGACCATAAGTGCGCGGCTGACGTCGGGTCGCGCAATCGTGCGACCCGACCGCACCGTCATGCAGTTCGGGCGATCTCTGGCCGCCCTTTACACGGGAATACCGGCTTTCAGGTCGCGCACGTAGAGACCGGGTGCGTCGCCGAGGACGGTGTGCTCGTCGCTGCCCAGGCGTGTACTCGCGACGATGCGCTCGCCGGCCCGTTCCGAGACCCAATCGGCCCAGGATTCCCACCAGCTGCCGGTCTTCTTCGTCGCCGCATCGAGCCACGCCTCGGGATCGGGTCCCGGCTCTCCGCCTTCCCAGTAGTGGGACTTCGGGTTGCCGGGCGGGTTGACGAGGCTGGCGATGTGCCCGGAGAAGCTGAGCACGAACTTGGTGTCGCCCGACAACAGTTGGGTTGTGCGGTAACAGTTCTTCCAGGACGTGAGGTGGTCGGCAATCGCGCCGGAGACGAAGGTGGGCACGGTGATCCTGCCGAGGTCGACGGGCGTGCCGAGCGCCGTCATCGCTCCCGGCGTCGCAAGGGTGTTGTTCTCGAAGATGTCGAGGAACTGGACGTGCAGCGCTCCCGGCAGGTTGGTGCCGTCGGCGTTCCAGGAGAGGATGTCGAAGGCCGGCGGCGTCCGTCCCATGAGGTAGTTGTTGACCACGTAGTTGAAGACGAGGTCGTTCGGGCGCATCCACGTGAAGGCGCTGCCCATGTCGCGTGCCGAGATGATGCCGTTTCGCCGCGACCGGCCCTTCACCAGCTGTAGCAGTCTCGGTCCCGAGAACGCCGCGAGCCCCGCCGGGTCTGCGAAGTCGAGCATTGTCACGGCGTACGACACGCTGTGCACGCGGGTGTCCCCGGTGGCGGCGAGGTGGTTGAGCAGGGCGGTGGTGATGAGGCCGCCGGCGCAGAAACCGATCACGTTGACGTCATCGCTGCCGGTAATCTCCCGGACCTCGTCGATCGCGTCCGACACCCGTTGCGCGTACGTGTCGAGGTCCCAGTCACTCTGTTCTGCTTGCGGATTACGCCACGCCAGCATGAATGTCTGCAGTCCGCGGGACACAGCGTGCTCGACGAAGCTGCGGCCGGGACGCAGGTCGAGGAAGTAGTAGCGGCCGATCGGCGGCGGCACCACGAGCACGGGGCGCTCGTACACGGTCTCCGTGGTCGGCGTGTACTGCAGCACCTCGGCGACCTCGTCGCGGGAGACGACGGCACCCGGCGTCACGGCGAGATCGACGCCGACCGTGAAGGCGTCGGGATCGACCATTCGCGGCATCCCACCGTTGTGGCGCAGGTCGGACACATAGTTGCGGGCGCCACGAACCAGACTCATCCCACCGGTGTCGAAGGCCTCTTTCACGGCCGCCGGGTTGGTGGGCAAGTAGTTCGTCGGTGCGAGCGCGCTGGTGAGGACGGTCGATACGAACGCCGCTTCCCGCGCGTGGCGGTCATCGACTCGTCGGCCCAAGTCTTCGACGACACTTTCGACCGCGTCGACGGAAGCAAGGTAGGTCTGTTGCACACGGCGGTAGATCGGATTGTTCGTCCACGCCTGATCGGTGAACCGCCGATCGCCCGCGGCCGGCCCTACATCCGAGCGGCCCACGGTGATCTTCGTCAGCTCGCGCCCGAGGCGAAGCGACTCCTCGAGGACCACTCGGCCCTGCCCGACGACTCCCGTCACTGCGTTCAGCGCGTTCCGTGCGCCGAACCCGCCCGCACGGTCCTCCTCCTCGGGGGTGGCGTCGGGTATCACGAGTGCGATCTTCGGCTCCGCTGTCTTGGTCAACGGTTCTCCTTCGTCTGTACCTGGACACCAGCACCCCGTGGCGGGGATAAGTCCCAGTGTGGACCGCAGCATAAACACCTTTAATGGTTACTCGCGCGTAATCCAGAATTTCGAGCGTGATCATTTTCGACACCGTTGGTACTTGTGTCGAATTAACGTACTCGAGGCGAGTTTGTGCCCGAATAATGTTCGGCAGCGGGCCTTTTCGCGTCGCAAATCACGAATATATGAAACCGCCGGGTACGGGTAAGCATTCGGCGTCGAGTGTTACTGCGCGCTCCGCAAAAAAGGCATTCCGGGGAGAAATGCCCCATCACCGACAAGAACCAAGGTGCGGTTTCCGGCACCCGTTTCGATGCTTGCGACGCTCAACCCGCTCTCGGACACCGGACGGGCACCTGCGGATGTGTGGGGGCCCGCCCGCAGTGGTGGCGCATTTTTGCGCACCCGGGTAGCGGATCTGGTGATTGACCGGCGCGGACTCGCACCGCATCGTGGATGTATCACCCGCCGCCATCGGAGTTTCGACGGCGATTCATTGACTCACGTCCTGCCCGACGCATGAGCCGTGCTCATGCTGCCCGAGCACGATACAGCTAGGAGACGCCCTATGACTTCCACCCAGACCTCCCTCGCGGACCTTCAGATTCCCGAAGCCCGCGACTACCCGATGTTCGTCGACGGGGCGTGGGTGGAAGCTCTCGACGGTCAGTGGAGTGAGGTGACCACTCCTATTCTGCGCAAGCACGTGATCGGCCGTGTCCCGACCTCGAGCGCCGAGGACGTCGATCGCGCGGTGCGTGCTGCCCACAAGGCCTTCCCGCGTTGGAAGTCTCAGCACTTCACCGCCCGCGCCCGGATTCTGTCGAAGATCGCCGACGCCATCGACGCCCGCGCCGAGGAGCTCGCCCGGCTGACCGCCCTCGACACCGGAAACGCGCTGCGCACCCAGGCCCGCCCCGAAGTGCAGACCCTGGCGAATCTGTTCCGCTACTTCGCCGGTGTCGCCGGCGAGATCAAGGGCACGGTTCTGCCCGCCGGGGATGACCAGCTTCAGTACTCCCGCCAGGAGCCGCTCGGCGTCATCGGCTGCATCCTGCCCTGGAACTCCCCGTTGATGATCGCCGGATTCAAGATCCCCGCCGCCCTCGTCGCGGGCAACACCGTCGTGGTCAAGGCCGCCGAAGCAGCCCCGCTGAGCGTGCTGCTCCTCGCCGAGATCTGCGCCGAGCATCTGCCGGCCGGTGTCCTCAACGTCATCACCGGAAAGGGCTCGGTGGCCGGCGAAGCGCTGGTCCAGCACCCGGGCGTCGACAAGGTTTCCTTCACCGGCTCCACCGAGGTCGGGCGACGCGTCGCCCGTGAAGCCGGCGGCCGCCTCGCACACGTCTCCCTCGAACTCGGCGGTAAGAATCCGTCGATCGTCTTCCCCGACGTCGATGTCAACGACGACTTCATCAACCAGCTGCTGCTCTCGACCCGCGTACACAGGCAGGGCCAGAGCTGCACCGCCGGCTCCCGGCTGTTCCTGCACCAGGACATCTACGACAACGTCCTCGACCGGCTCGTCACCACCCTGGCCGGGCTGAAGGTCGGCAACCCGTTGGACGAGGCCACGGACATGGGCGCCATCATCAACGAGGCACAGTTCGCGTCGGTCTGCGGTTTCCTCGACGACGGCCTCAGCTCGAACAACGTCTCGACGGTCCTCGACGGCTCCCCCGACAAGGTCGGCAAATCCGAGGGCTACTACATGGGCCCGACCGTGTTCTCCGGAGCCGACAACTCCTGGCGCCTGTCCCGGGAGGAGATCTTCGGTCCCGCCCTCGTCGCCATCCCGTGGACCGATCACGCCGACGTCGTCGCGATGGCCAACGACTCGCACTACGGGCTCGCCGCCTACGTCTGGACACACAATCTCGATTTGGCGCTGTCCACCGCCCACGCGCTGGAAACCGGGTGGGTGCAGGTCAACCAGGGTGGCGGCCAGATGGTGGGCCAGTCCTACGGCGGCTACAAGCAGAGTGGCCTGGGCCGCGAAGTGTCGCTCGAGGGCATGATCGCCGGTTTCACCCAGACCAAGCAGGTCAACGTGCGCCTGCGCACACTCTGACCCCTCGCTTCCTTACTCTGGACTGAACGGAATTCCATGACTGTCGGACCACTGAACGACATCCTCGTGCTCGACCTTTCCCGTGCACTCGCCGGCCCGATCGCCGCCATGATGCTCGGCGATCTCGGGGCCCGGGTGATCAAGGTCGAAGCCCCCGGCACCGGCGACGACTCCCGCACCTGGGGACCGCCGTTCGTCGGGCCGCAAGACGACCCGCAGTCGTCGTACTTCATGTCGGCGAACCGGAACAAGGAATCGATCGTCCTCGACCTCAAGAGCGAGGACGGGCGTGAGGCGCTGCGCCGGCTGATCCGGCGGGCGGACGTGCTGATCGAGAACCTCCGGCCCGGAGCCTTCGACCGCCTCGGCTTTCCGACCGACGTGCTCGAGGAGCTCAATCCACGGCTGATCACGTTGTCGATCACCGGATTCGGCCACGACGGCCCGGAAGGATCCCGCGCCGGCTACGACCAGATCGCCCAGGGCGAGGCCGGCCTGATGTCCGTGACCGGAACCCCGGACGGCGAACCCACCCGCATCGGGGTCCCGATCGCGGACGTGCTCGCCGGCGTGCACGGAACCGCGGGGGTGTCGGCGGCGCTGGCATCCCGGGAAAAGACCGGCAAGGGCATGGTGGTGCGCACGTCGCTGCTGGCCGCGGCGGTCAGTGCCCACACCTTCCAGGGCACCAAGTGGACGGTCGGCGGACAGGTCGCGCAGCGGTCCGGCAACCACCACCCCCAGATCGCACCCTACGGCAGCTTCCGGTGCGGCGACGGATACGTGCAGATCGCGGTCGGCAGCGAAGCGATCTGGGCGAAATTTGCTCCCGTCGCCGGGCTGTCGGCGGATGACCCCCGGTTCACCGTCAACCGGGACCGGGTCGCCAACCGCGACACGCTCATCGCCGCTATCGAAGCGGACTTCACCAACCGCACCAGGGCCGAAGTTCTCGCCGCCCTCGAAACAGCCGGTGTGCCTGCGGGATCGATTCGTACCATCGACGAGGTCTACGAATGGGAACAAACCCGTAGTCAGGGACTCCTCCTCGAGGTCGACCACCCAGTGGTCGGACCGGTGCAATTGCCGGGACCCTCGCTGCGAATGGAAACCGCGGACGGACAGTCATTGGTGCGTACTCAGCACGCTCCCCCTCCGGTACTCGGTCAGCACACCGAGCAGATCCTCGACTGGATCGGCAGTGACAGTCTGGTCGACCAGTTCGACTCAGAGGTCACCACGCGGGCGTAACACGTAAAATCGTCGGTGGTCGGCGTTGCAGGATCCTCTGTCCTGCAATGCCGTCCACACGGCGCCCGCCATGGGACAGCCCACTAAGGAGCGCGCCGGTCACTGTGACGTGTCGGAGCCCGCGGGTTTCGGGTGTCGCGGTTCCGGGAGCAATTCGTCTCGGCGGCTGAGGATTTCTTCTTGGAGTACGCGTCGAACTGCTTGCACGGCCGGGTTTGTCAGGCTTGCCCTGCGCGCCGCGATGGAGAAGGAGAGGCGGACGTCGACCAGGTCGGCCATCACCCGGCGAAGGTCGGGATGCTGGTCGGCCATGAAAGCGGGAAGCAATCCGATGCCGCCGCCGGCGCGTGTTGCCGAAACATGCGCAAAGATATTGGTAGACATGAATTTAGCGGTCACTCCGGGCAGGTGCCGCTCGAGGTCGAGGTCTCCCACCTGCAAGAGGGAGTCGACGAAGAAGATCAGCGGGTGGGCTGTCAGCTCGTCCATGGTGGCGGGTTCACCGTGATCGCGTAGATATTGTTCGCTGGCGTACAGGCCTAGCGAGTATTGGCAGATACGTTCCGAGACAAGCCGACTACTGATCGGGGTTCCGACAGCGACGGCAATATCGAATCCCGCCGGTTGCAGATTCAGTTGCCTTGTTGCGGTGATGAGTTCCACAACGAGATTGGG
Organism: Rhodococcus sp. WAY2; assembly: GCF_009859915.1. NCBI lineage: Bacteria > Bacillati > Actinomycetota > Actinomycetes > Mycobacteriales > Nocardiaceae > Rhodococcus > Rhodococcus sp. WAY2. The sequence goes on along the minus strand of NZ_CP046572.1, from coordinate 218,997 downwards.
ATGGTTCATGCGAAGTTTAGCCAGGGCCGGGGCGACGAACATCGGTCCGAACCCGTCCGGTGCAGTGACGCGAATGGTTCCGCGGAGCGTATTCTCACTGATGCCGGCCACGACATCCGCGGTTTCCTGGACTGCTTCCTCGATGAGCCGGGCCTTTTCGGCGACGGACCGCCCGACGTCGGTCAATTCCCAACCGTCCGCGCTGCGCTGGAGCAGACGAACTCCTAGAGCCTTCTCCAGTGCATTGACGCGCCGCGTGACAGTGGTGTGGTCGACACCCAGGTCCTTTGCCGCCGATCGACGGCGCCCGCTCCGTGCGACCGCGAGCAAATACCGAAGGTCATCGGATCGAATGCCTCTCACATCGATCGTGACCGGCGGGGTAGCGTCGGCATTCCGACCGTCGTGGGCGTCAGCGCTGGTCATCGCGTCCGTTCCCTCGAACGCTCTCAGAAGTGTGAGCTGACGGCGCGGCGCCTTGCCGCGCTTGTGCATGTGAAGTTGCGACAAGCAGCGTGTGTAGGTCGATGCTCAGACGACGCAGCACTTCAGGGTCCACGGCGGAGACATCGTCGACGACCCGTGCGGCCGACAGCGCCGCAGCCCGCCCACGGTCGGTGATGGTCACGAGAGTCTCGCGTCGGTCGACGGGGTTGGTCGAACGGGTGACCAGCCCGGTGCGCTCCAGTCCGTCGATCAAGGACGTGATCGTGGTGGGATGCCGGTCCAAAGTGCGGCACAGAAGCGCTGTGGACATGACACCGTCCGGTGCCGCGTCGACGAGCGACAGGACCTCGTACCGAGGAAAGGACAGCTTGAACGGACTGAGGGTGGCATCAAGCTTGCGAACGATCAGTTTCTGCGTCTGCAGGACCGCCGCGATCAGTGCTGTCCCCGAAAGTTCCGTTGCATCAGAACAGGATCGCTCTGTTGCTGCCGGTTCCGTAGCGGTCACGAAAGGTCTCCTTTTTCACCGATGCTCGAGTCGACGAACTGCACGCCTGTGGCCGGCAATCGACTCAAATGAGACCAATTGCCCTGGCACTCCGACCTCCGGGACGACTTCCCATCCCACACTCGGAGGATCCGGCTTTTCGCCGCCCGCGACGGACGAGGACTAGCAATGTTCGTGGATGTCCAACTATAGTACTTCCAACTTCTCCGATCTGAAAGGGTCGAATCGTATGTTTACCTTGACCGATGACGAGCGGGCGATCAGTGAGACGGCCCGTGACTTCGCGGCCGAGCATCTGGCGCCGTATGCCGTGGAGTGGGATCAGTCCAAGCATTTCCCGGTCGATGTGCTGCGTAAGGCGGCGTCGTTGGGGATGGGCGGGATCTACATCCGCGAGGATGTGGGTGGCTCGGAGCTGACCCGGGTGGACGCGGCCCGGATCTTCGAGCAGCTCGCGAGGGGGTGCCCGTCGATCGCCGCCTATATCTCGATCCACAACATGGTGACGTGGATGATCGACAGGTTCGGCACCGAGGAGCAGCGGCGTGCGTTCGTGCCGGGGTTGTGTGCGATGGATCAGTTGGGTAGTTACTGCCTGACCGAGCCGGGTGCCGGGTCGGATGCGGCGGCGTTGAGCACCCGGGCGGTCCGCGACGGTGATTCTTTTGTGCTCAATGGGGTCAAGCAGTTCATTTCCGGGGCGGGGGCCTCGGATGTGTATGTGGTGATGGCCCGCACCGGGGAGGGTGGGCCGAAGGGGATTTCCGCGTTCATCGTGCCGAAGGAGTCGGCGGGGCTCTCGTTCGGGCCGAACGAGGTGAAGATGGGCTGGAACGCCCAACCGACCCGGCAGGTGATCTTCGAGGATGTGCGGGTGCCGGCGGCGAACCTCCTCGGCACGGAGGGGGGTGGGTTCCGGATCGCGATGGCCGGGTTGAACGGGGGCCGGCTCAATATCGCGGCGTGCTCGGTCGGTGGTGGGCAGGCCGCGCTGGAGAAGGCGGTCGCGTATCTCGCGGACCGGAAGGCGTTCGGTGCGCCGCTGCTCGAGTCGCAGGCGTTGCAGTTCCAGCTCGCCGACATGCGCACCGAACTCGAAGCGGCCCGCACCCTGTTGTGGCGGGCCGCGGCCGCCCTCGACGCGGGGGCTCCGGAGGTGGTGGAGCTGTGCGCGATGGCGAAGCGGTTCGCCACCGACACCGGTTTCGAGGTCGCCAACAAGGCGCTGCAACTGCACGGCGGGTACGGGTATCTGGCCGAGTACGGCATCGAGAAGATCGTCCGGGATCTGCGGGTGCACCAGATCCTCGAGGGCAGCAACGAGATCATGCGGGTCGTCATCGCCCGCAGCATCGTCGCGGGCGCCGGACATGGAAAACAAGGAGCGGCATGAGCGAGACAACCACCACGACCCCCGAGGTCCTGATCGACACCAGCGGTGGGGTGGGCCGGCTGGTGCTGAATCGGCCGAAGGCGATCAACGCCCTCAACCACGGCATGGTGGGGCAGATCGCGGCGGCGTTGGCCGCATGGTCCGACGACGACGAGGTGCGGGCGGTGCTGCTCAGCGGGGCCGGTGAACGAGGTTTGTGCGCGGGCGGGGATATCGTGTCGATCTACCACGACGCCCAAGAGGGGGGTACCGGGTCGCGGGAGTTCTGGCGGGACGAGTACATCCTGAACGCGGCCATCGCGAACTACCGGAAGCCGTATGTGGCGGTCATGGACGGCATCGTGATGGGCGGCGGCGTCGGGGTGTCCGCGCACGGCAGCGTCCGGGTCGTCACCGAGCGGTCGATGATCGGGATGCCCGAGACCGGGATCGGGTTCGTCCCCGACGTCGGCGGCACCTACCTGTTGGCCCGCACCCCCGGCGAGTTGGGCACCCACATCGCGTTGACCACCGCCCGCTTGAGCGCCGGGGACGCGATCGCGTGCGGGTTCGCCGACCACTACATCCCGTCGGCGCAGATCGAGCAGTTCGTGCAGAAGTTGTCCGACACCACGGTGGAGGAGGCGCTGGCCGCGTTCACCGAACCCGCCCCGCCCTCGGAGTTGGTGGCGCAGCAGGGGTGGATCGACGCCGCCTACTCCGCGGGCAGTGTTCCCGACATCGTCGCCCGCCTGCGCGGCAGTGGGGTGCCGGAGGCGGAAAAGGCGGCCGAGCAGATCCTGTCGAAGTCGCCGACCGCGTGCGCGGTCACCCTGAAATCGTTGCGCCGGGCCCGGGCGGCGGGCAGCCTCGAGGAAGTCCTGAACGAGGAGTTCCGGGTGTCGGTGGCCTGCCTGTCCTCTCCTGATCTGGTCGAGGGCATCCGCGCGCAGGTGGTGGAGAAGGACCGCAACCCGCAGTGGTCCCCCGCCACCCTCGACGAGGTGACCGACGAGCAGGTCGAGGCGTTCTTCGCCCCGCTCGGGAACCTCGAACTCGGCCTCACCCCACCCACCCCCACAGCAACAGCAACAGCAGCAGCGGCTTCGGCTGCGGCTTCGGCCAGCGATACGCGTCCAGGAGGGACTGCATCATGAGCACTATCGGATTTCTCGGACTCGGCCACATGGGTGGTCCGATGGCGGCCAACCTCGTCAAGGCCGGGCACACGGTGGTCGGTTTCGACCTCGCGCCCGCCGCCCTCGAACAGGCCACCAAAGACGGGGTCACCGTCGCCGAGTCGGCCGTCGACGCCGTCCGTGAGGCGGAGGTCGTGATCACGATGCTGCCGAACGGCAAGCTCGTCCTCGGCCTGTATTCGGAGATTTTGCCGGCCGCGAAGCCGGGCACCCTGTTCATCGATTCCTCCACCATCGACGTCGCGGACGCCCGCGCCGCGCACGACGAGGCCGTCACCGCCGGGCACCGCTCGGTCGACGCCCCCGTCTCCGGTGGGGTCATGGGCGCGGCCGCCGGCACGCTCGCGTTCATGGTCGGCGGCAGTGATGAGGACTTCGAGGCCGCGAGGCCGCTGCTCGAGGTGATGGGCAAGAAGGTGGTGCACTGCGGCAACCCCGGAAACGGGCAGGCCGCGAAGATCTGCAACAACATGATCCTGGGGGTGTCGATGATCGCGGTCAGCGAGGCCTTCGTCCTCGGCGAAAAGCTCGGTTTGAGCCACCAGGCGCTGTTCGACGTCGCCTCCAACGCGTCCGGTCAGTGCTGGGCGTTGACCACCAACTGCCCGGTACCCGGACCGGTACCGACCAGCCCGGCCAACAACGACTACCAGCCCGGTTTCGCGGCCGCGTTGATGGACAAGGACCTCGGTCTCGCCGCGACCGCGTTGACCACCAACCATGTTCAGGCCGACCTGGGTTTGCGGGCCGCCGAACTGTATCGCCGGTTCCACGCCGCCGGGCACGGCGGCGAGGACTTCTCCGCCATCGTCAACGACATCCGCGACCGCTCCACCGCACAGACCGCACAGGCCGGGGGGAACCAGTGACCGACTTCGAGACCATCCTGCTCGACCGCAAGGGCCGGGTCGGGATCATCACCCTGCACCGCCCGAAGGCCCTCAACGCCCTGAACTCACAACTGATGCGCGAGGTCGTCGCCGCGGTCGACGAGTTGGACGGCGATGCCGAGGTCGGGGCCATCCTGATCACCGGATCGGACCGGGCGTTCGCCGCCGGCGCCGACATCAAGGAGATGCAACCCAAGTCGTACATGGACGTCTACCTCGACGACTTCTTCTCCGCCTGGGACAAGGTGGCCGCGGCCCGCACCCCCACCATCGCCGCGGTCGCCGGATACGCGCTCGGCGGTGGATGCGAGTTGGCGATGCTCTGCGACATCCTGATCGCCGCGGACACCGCGAAGTTCGGGCAACCCGAGATCAAACTCGGGGTCATCCCCGGGATCGGCGGCTCGCAGCGGCTGACCCGGGCGGTCGGTAAGGCCAAGGCGATGGAACTGTGCCTGACCGGCCGGAACATGGACGCCGAGGAAGCCGAACGCGCCGGACTGGTCTCGAGGATCGTCCCCGCCGCGGACCTGCTCGACGAGGCCCTGCAGACCGCGACCACCATCGCCGACATGTCGCTCCCGGTGGCGATGATGGCGAAAGAAGCCGTCAACCGGTCCTTCGAAACCACCCTCACCGAAGGAATCCGCTTCGAACGACGAGTCTTCCACTCCACCTTCGCCACCGAAGACCAAAAAGAAGGCATGACCGCGTTCGTCGAAAAACGCCCACCGGTATTCAAACACCGCTAATGAGGCGACTCCGCCGCCCGTGCGTGGTCCGCGAGTGCATAGACTCGTTAACCACTCACGGGCGCGGAGCGCCTATGTTTGATCCATCCTGCGGAAAGGTGACAGCTAATGGAGAAATCCGTTCCCGTCGTGAGGGTCGAATCCGTCGACCTGGTCCGTGACGGTAGGTTCCTCCTGCGCGACGTCACTCTGCAGGTCCGGCGCGGCGAACACTGGGTACTGTTGGGCGCCAACGGTGCCGGCAAGAGCACGTTGCTCTCGCTGCTCGGAGCAACCGCGCACCCCACGGCCGGCACCGTCCACGTTCTCGGTCACCAGCTGGGCCGGGTCGACATGCGGGAATTGCGAGCGCACATCGGTCACGTGAATCCGCGCCACGTGGTTCGGGCGCCGCTGACCGTGCGGGACGTCGTCCTCACCGGCCTGACCAACACCCCCGAGTTTCCTCCGCGGTGGGCACCGACCGACGCGCAGGTTGTGCGCGCGGAGGAGCTCGTCCACGCCCTCGGGATGGGGTCACGGTTGAATCTGCTGTGGCCGACCTTGTCCCAGGGTGAGCGTGGCCGTGCCCTGATCGCCCGCGCCCTCATGGCCGAACCCGAACTGTTGCTGCTCGACGAGCCGGCGACGGGCCTCGATCTCGCGGCGCGCGAACAACTTCTGACTTCGCTCGACGATCTGCGCGCCCAGGACCCCGACCGCGCCAGCATTCTCGTCACGCACCACCTCGAAGAAATCCCCACCACGACCACACATGCCGTTCTCGTGCGGGAAGGTGTCATTGTCGCGCAGGGCCCGGTATCGGACGTCCTCACGACCGCCAACATCAGCGACTGCTTCGACCACTCCATCACCATCTCCAACGAGCACGGACGCTGGGTGGCGCAGACACGGGTTCCCGTATCCGTCGGCTGAGTGGTTGGAACATCGCCGTCGCCGGCGGCCGCTGACGTTACCGCGCTCGGGAGCCGATCCGCGGGACGAGCATCGGCACCCGCGTGCGGTAGGTGCGATAGTCGTCGCCGAACGTATCGACCAGGTCATGCTCCTCGAAGCGCACCGCCACCAGGATGAACCCGGTGGTCCCGACCGCGAACAACAGTCGGCCCCAGGACATCGTCGGCGCCACCCAGAACGCGATGACGAAACCCGCGTACAACGGGTGCCTGATCACTCGGTACAGCATCGGCGTTCGAAAGGCACTGGGAAGAGCCGACTTACCGCTCTGATTCCGCAGCACCTGACGCAGCCCGAAGAGATCGAAGTGATCGATGGCGAACGTCGCCGCGAGCACGAGAGCCCATCCGCCGAGCGACACCGCATACAGTGCGACGCGGATCCAGGTGGTCTCGACATTCCAGATTTGCTCGGGCAGCGGACGCCACTGCCACATCAGCAGCGCCAGCGCCGCCGTGGCGAACAGTACATATGTCGAGCGCTCCATCGGCTGCGGGACGATCCGCGTCCAGCGTCGCTTGAACCAGGGCCTGGCCATCACTGAATGTTGCATGGCGAAGACCGTCAATAGCGCCAGGTCGATGACCACGGCGACCACGACGGGAGCGCCCGGACCATCGTCGATCGTGTGAGGCACGACGAGGCCCTCGACCCATCCGATCGCATACACGAACACGATCAGGAAGATGGCGTAGACCACCATTCCGTAAGCGGTGATCAGGGTGCGGGCGACTCCCCGCGTGTGCGGCGCCCGCGGCTTTTCGACCATCTCGGCCATAGTGTTTCTCCGATCGCTGGATTTTCCGACGCACCGAAGTCTCCGCTCGAGCGAGGAGCGCAACAAGGAACCCTGGGGTGAAACTCACTGCACCCCTGTGACGTCTGAAGAAGAGCCGTTTCTTGGATCGCGCGCTCGAGAATCTTCCGTGCGTGTTTCGACAACCCATGCCGCGATCTGTGTGCGTGAAGTGAATCCCAACTTGGTCAGAATATGCTCAACGTGCCCCTGAGCGGTGCGAGGGGAGATCACCAACCGAGTAGCGATCTCTCTATTCGTCAGTCCCTCGGCGATCAGGTCGGCGACCTCTCGCTCGCGCTTGGTCAGGTGTGCGGCGGGAGCCGCGGGCTGAGATTCAGTAGGAAGCTGCTTGCCTAACGTGTAGGCGACTGCGGCGTCGAAACTCAAGGCGGTCCCGTCCCGATGGGCGGCCGCGTAAGCCTCTTTGCTCAGGGCGCGTCGGGTCGAGCGTTCGCACTCTTCTTGGTACTCGCTCATATTGGGCAAGACGACGATTGGACTTCCCACGGAGCGGCTGAGCTTCTCTGAGGCTCCCAGCAGTACGACCGCGCGCCGCGCGTTCTGGTCTTCGGCGGTGATCCATGCCAGCGCCTGCAGGCTGAAGCTGGCGTTGAGCCGGTCGTTCACCTCGAGGTTGGCTTGCAGTGCCTGTTCGAGTAGTCGAACTGCTCGTTCCCGCTCCCCGCGGCGCCATACCGCGACCGCCAGCCCCCACAAGCAATACGACCGAAACACCGATTCACCCCGTGCATCGGTGATCACCAGAACGCGTTCATAGCATTCGATGGCGTGTTCGGCGTCGCCGAGGAACTCGTCGGCCAAGCCAAGGCCGATAAGCGCTGCAACCTCGACGATATCGTTGCGCCCGGCGTAGGTTCGAACAGCATTCTCGAGATGGGCGCGTGCGTCGAGAGGTTGTCCACCGAACAGGGCGGCATAGCCGAGCGCACTGTCGATGTGTGCGCGTGTCAGCGGGTCCCGTGTCCGAGCGGCGAGTGCGTGTGCATCCTCCACCAGTGCGGCCGCCGCCTGTAGATCCCCCTGGATTCCCGCCATCATGCTGCCGACATAGAGCGCCTTGGCGTGATCGGCGTTCGGCCCCGCCGGTTGACGGGCGAGAAGCCGGTCGAGCCACCGCCTGCCTTCAGAGAACAGACCCCGGGACAGCCAGAACGGGTACAGGGCGGCAACGATCCGGAGCCCGGAGTCTGGGCTCTCGGAGACGCAGAATTCCAATGCGTCCCGAAGATTCGGGTGCTCCCGCACGAGTACGGTGATCAACGCGAGCTCGCGGGAGCTGATCCACTGCGATTCGGCGTTGAGTACCAGGCGCTCACACCAGTCTCGGTGTCGCTGACGCAGTTCGGCTTGCTCGCCGCTCTCCTGCGCCCTTTCTCGGCCGTAATCGCGCACGGTCTCGAGCATGCGGAACCGCATCTCGGCACCGGCCGGCTCCCGTATCAGGATCGACTTGTCGACGAGGTAGGTCACCGTGTCGAGGATCTCCTGCACGGGCAGATCTGCGCCGCACACTTGTTCGGCGGCATCGAGATCGAAGCTACCGGCGAAGACCGACAGCTGCGCCCACAGCCGCTGCTCCGCCGGTGTGCACAGGTCATAACTCCAGTCGATGCACATCCGGAGCGTTTGTTGTCTCGACGGCGCGTCCCTGCTGCCCTGGGTCAACAGTACGTACCGGTCGGTCAAGCGCTGCAAAATCTGTTCCGGTGTCATCACCCGCAACCGGGCGGCGGCGAGCTCGATCGGTAACGGGAGCCCGTCCAATCGCTGGCAGATCCGAGCGATGGTCACCCTGTTCTCCTCGGTGACCTCGAATCCCGGAGCCGCGGCGGCTCCGCGTTCGGCGAACAGGGTGACCGCGTCGTTGCCCGCCATCCCTCGCGGTAGGTCGTCGGGAGCCGGGACGCCGAGCGGTGGCACAAGCAGCACCGCTTCCCCGCTGATGCCGAGTGGCTCGCGACTGGTGGCGAGAATCCGCAGCCGTGGGCACGTTCGAAGCAGGGTCTCGGTGAGCTTGGCGACCGCGGACACCAGTTGCTCACAATTGTCCAGTATCAACAACTGTTCGCGCCCGGCGAGGAACTCGACGAGCACCTCGGGTATGGGTCGCGCCGATTGGTCACGTAATCCCAGCGCGTTCGCCACCACACCCGCCAACAGCAACTCGTCACGCAACTCCCCGAGCTCCACCAGGGTGGTGCCGTCGGCGAAGTCTCGGCGCACCTTGCCGGCGATACGAAGCGCAAGACGGGTCTTTCCGACCCCACCGGTGCCGGTCAGGGTCAGCAGCCGCGCGTTCGACAACGCGTTCCTCGCCTCGGTCAACTCCGTGTGGCGGTCGACGAAGCTGGTCAACTCCAGCGGGAGTTGACCCCCTCGCCCCGAATCGGCCGACCACGACGGTGCAGGCCAAGCATCCTTTCCTGGAGGGGCGTCGGTCGCTGCCCCTGGCTCGGTGGTGTGCACAGCGATCTCGTCGACCGCGAATCCATGCCGTAACTGGGCTTCACGCAGCTGTTCTCTGAGCTCCGCGGCAGACGGGCGCGTCTCGGGACCGCTGGCCATGGTCTGTTCGATGATTGCACTGACGTCCTCGGGAACGCCGTGCTCGCGGGGGTCCGGCACCGGCTCGGATGTGATCCGCACGAAGTGTGCCATCAATTGCTCGCCGCTGCGGCGTTCGAACGCGGCATGGCCGGTGAGCGCCGCGAACAGGGTGGCGCCGAGCCCGTACACGTCCGCGGACGTGCTCGGCGGGCGTCCGGCTACGACTTCGGGGGCGATGAACGCCGGTGACCCGGTGACGACCCCGGAGGTCGTCTCGAACCCGCCGGTGATGTGTGCGATGCCGAAATCCGTCAATGCCGGCTCGCCGTAATCGGTGAGCAGTATGTTCGCGGGCTTGATGTCGCGATGGAGGATGCCGACATTGTGGGCGGCGTCCAAGGCACCGGCCATCTTCACCCCGAGCCGGAGCACATCGGCCAGCGGAAGCGGGCCGTGGCGCCGGATTCGGGCATCGACAGAGCCCCGGGCGCAGTAGGGCATCACAATGAACGGGCGACCGTTGCCGGTGACGTCGGCATGGAGAATGTTGACGATGTTGGGATGACCGGTCAGCCGGCCCGCCGCACGCTGCTCTCGCATGAACCGTTCCCGGTTCTCCTCGTCGAGATCGGCAGTCAGTACCTTGACAGCCACCGAACGCTCGAGCGACGCCTGCGTGCACCGGTACACGATCCCGAATCCGCCACGACCGATCTCGACAGCATCCTCGAACCCCGCCGCCGCGAGTTCCGCCGTGACCGCACCGGACACGTCGCGTTGGGTCGCGAAAGGATCCACGTTATTCATCGACACATCTCTTCACGATGCACGTCGAACTGCCCCGAGAACCTCTCGAGTAGCACCTAAGGATATCGCCAGGCGGCCTCACCGCGGTCGAATCCGACACCGCAACATCACGCCGGTCGATCGACGCGGGCGCACTCGCTTACCCCAAGGCGGCCGGCGCGCCGAGTGCACAGGGCGCGAGTCGGACGGCAAACGTCCGGGTCCGAGGGGCTCGAGTGTCAAGCAGCGGCCAGCTGTAGCTGGGCGCAACCGCGGTCTCGTTGTCAGTCATAGTAGGCGCCGGCGTCTTGCGATGCTTCCACCGCCGAGACGTCGACGCCCAACTACGCGGGTAACAGCCGAATCGACTGTCGGATAAAGCAATTCCGAACACCCTCCATTCACATGCGATCACGCTCGAGTGATGAGACGCGATGACGAATGATGCGGGCTCGAACACCACGCTCATCACCGGTGGAACCGATCTGGCGGCCCAGAGCCAAGACTGGTGGGCACACGGCACTGTGACCGACCGGACCAGACCTCTTACTGTCTCGGTCGACTTCACCTGGGAAGGGTGATGCCAGGGGCGCCCCCGAATCACGAGACTGGGGGCCGTGGGTGCGAAACCCACCACGACCCATTTTGCGAGGAGTGCCGATGTCCGCCGATTTCGCCGATCGCACCGATTTCGACAATGCCAACCGTGGTCTTGTCGCCGTGCTCGAACCTGCGCAGGTCCGCGCCGGTGACGGCCGGGTGGTTTACGACGCCAAGGGCTTTGCCGCGGCGACCACCGGTGACTGTCCCGACACGGTGAACCCGAGCCTCTGGCGCCAAGCACAGTTGACTGCGATCCACGGACTGTTCGAGGTCACCGCGGGGATCTATCAAATCCGCGGCTACGACCTGTCGAACATGACGCTCGTCGAGGGCGAGACCGGGGTGGTTGTGATCGACCCGTTGGTCTCCGCCGAGTGCGCCGCGGCCGGGCTCGCGCTGTATCGCGAGCATCGTGGCGACCGCCCGGTGACCGCTGTCATCTACACCCACTCTCACATCGACCACTTCGGTGGCGTACTCGGTGTCGTCGACGCCGACACCACCGTGCCGATCGTCGCGCCCGAGCATTTCCTGGAGCACGCGGTCTCCGAGAACGTCTACGCCGGCGGTGCGATGCTGCGGCGCGGCATGTTCCACACCGGGATCGTGCTGCCCGTCGGCGCAACAGGCACCCTGGGGGCGGGCCTTGGGCCCAGCACATCGAACGGAACCGTGGGACTGCTCGCACCCACGCTCGATATCACCCACACGGGGCAGGAGGAGACGCTCGACGGCGTCCGCATGGTGTTCCAGGTGACGCCGGGAACCGAGGCCCCGTCGGAGATGAACTTCTTCTTCCCCGACCATCGCGCGCTCTGCTTGGCGGAGAACGCGACCCACAATCTGCACAATCTGCTGACGTTGCGGGGCGCGGAGGTGCGCGACGCACGCAACTGGTCGCGGTACCTCACGGAGGCGATCGAGATGTTCGCCTACGACTCGGACGTCGCCTTCGCCTCGCACCACTGGCCGACCTGGGGTACCGATGACCTGATCGGGTACCTCACCGAACAGCGCGACCTCTACGCCTACCTTCACGATCAAACGCTGCGCCGTCTCAACCAGGGGCAGGTGGGCACCGAAATCGCTGAAGACTTTCCAATGCCGCCCGCTCTGGACGCGGCGTGGCACACCCACGGCTACTACGGCTCGGTCAGCCACAATGTGAAGGCGATCTATCAGCGCTACCTCGGTTGGTACGACGGCAACCCGGCGCACCTGTGGCAGCACCCCCCGGAGGCGGCAGGCGCCCGCTACGTCCGTGCGATCGGTGGAATCGATGCCGCCGTCGCGAAGGCCAGCGAGTTCGCTGACGAAGGCGATCTGCGTTTCGCCGCCGAACTCGCGAGCCATGCGGTGTTCGCCGAGCCGAATCACGCCGGCGCCAAAGAAGTGCTCACCGACGTGCTGACCCGACTCGGCTACGGCTCCGAGTGCGCGACGTGGCGGAACAACTTCCTCGTCGGCGCAAGCGAGGTCGATGGGCCGCCGCATCCGGCCGAGGTCAGTGCGGCAGGCATGGCCACCGCGCTCACCATCACGCAGATTTTCGACAGCATCGCGATCCGCATCGACGGTCCGCGGGCCTGGGATGTGACGGCGGCGATCCGCTGGCACTTCACCGATGTGGACGAGACCTACCGCATGGAGTTGTCGAACGGCGTGTTGATCCACTACCCGACAAAGCGGTCCGATCCTGCCGACCTCGTGGTGAAGCTGACGAAGCCACAGTTGCTCGGCCTGCTGGCCGGATCCGGAACCGACACCATCACGATGGACGGCGACGCGACAGCCATCACCAGGATCGTCGAACTGACCGACGCCCCCGACCCGGCCTTTACCATCGTCACCCCGTGATCACGTCGAGTACCACCGATCGATTGCCTGAAGCGCCCGGCGAAATTCCTCGCCGGGCGCTGGCAAACAGTTCGACCACCTAATTCCCCTGTGGCGCTTGCTCGCCAGATGACGGTGTGGATCGGTCGGTCGCCCACGCGCCCGGTTCGGAAGGCTTGCGTTCGGTCGTAGTGCCGACCCGACCCGACACCGATACTCACCGACACAGCGAACACAGGGGGCCAACTGTCTTGCTACATCGTCCAACTGGTGGACATACTTGACGTGATGACAATCCCCATTACGTGTGAGAGCCTCCGGAAGGGTGCGATTCCGATGCCAGCGAACCAGCCCGCCTCCTCCCCTGTGCAGCTCTACGCCGACTTCCGCCGCCAACACCCTCACACCGCGATCCCGGCTGACTACGTCACCGAAAGTGGGTTCCACCTCGGTCGTTGGCAACACCGCCAGAGGGTGGCGCGCATGCTCGGCACCCTGCCACCGCACCGCATTGCGGAACTCGATGCGATCGGGTTCGTGTGGAGCGACGACGACACCCCTCTGCCGACCGTGTCCCGGATCGACGGCAAGCGGCGGCGAATGCTCACCGAAATCGCCGCGTACCGCGAAGAGCACGGAAACGCACTGGTTCCCGCGAACTACGTCACAGCGGACGGGGAGCAGGTCGGTCAGTGGCTCTATCGGGCGGTGAAGAAGTGGCGGGCCGACGCACTCCCGGACGACGAGCGTGGCCCGCTGGCCGTTCTCGGAGTCTCCCCCAGTCCGCGCCCGCGGGGACCGCGCACGTCGGCCCAGCGCACCGGATCGGCAGTCCGTCACCCTGGCCGGCGGCCACCAGCGCGGATCTGAGCACCAATCCGGCTGGCTGCACGCACGTTCGCCTGCCACTCCCGTCAGGCGAGGGCGACCGCCGAGCGTCCGTCGATGGCCGATTGCACCAAGTTGCTCTTGGGCAGCGCCGAGTCCGACGTCAGCGCTTGGATCCACTGTGCAGTGGTCGACACGGCAGCGAAGTTCGACTGCAGCAACACGATCAGTGCCGTGTGCAGGGACTCAGCGGAAATCGTGCCGGCCTCGTTGGCCAGATTGATGGCACCCGTGGCGTCGGACAGGATTTCGGTGGCGAACCCGAGCCCTTCGGCCTCCACCGCTGTGGCGAGATCGCAATTGTTGGTCATGTACCCGACGATCGTGATGGTGTCGACATTGTGCGCGTGTAACCATTGCGCCACATCCGTACCGGCGAACACGCTCCCGTACTGCTTGTGCACCCGCTTGGTAGCCGGATCGATGCGCCGTTCGATCTCCGGATGCAGCGACCACCCCTTTGTGCCCTCGACGAAAACGGGGGCGCCCTGCGGCATCTTATGCTGCACAACGAGAACCGGAATCTCACGCGCGGTGGCAGTCTCCACAGCGTTCACGATGTTGGCGAGTGACTCCGCACGCGGTGGGTGCTGGATCTCGAGTGGTCCCTCGAAGTACTCCTGCTGGACATCGACGACGACAAGGGCACGGCGGGGTGCAGTCATCAGTTGCTCCTTCGTTGATGGCGTCGCGCCGCCATGGTGTGGACGCGACCCGTCTCAGTGTTCGGCACATCGGTTTCCTCTACGAGTGGCATGGATGCATACTTTCGATGGGATCAGGCCAACCTCGGAGGCATCATGCGTATCGCTGTCTACGCGTTCGACGACATCACGATGTTCCACCTGGCGGCACCGTTGATGGTGTTCGGCGAGGTGGGCCGCCTCGGGCTCGCACCCGACTGGCAGACGCGATTGTGGTCGGATCGTGCAGGAACCGTTCGCACCATCGAGGGATACCCGATCGGCGAGGTGGCAGGGCCGGACACCGTCGAGTGGGCCGACATCGTCGTCATTCCTTCCTGGCCTCAGTCCCTCACACCGGTCAACGACGAGTTGAAGACTGCGATCACGTCCGCGCATGCCCGCGGCGCTGCCATTGTCGGTCTGTGCCTGGGCGCTTTCGCTCTCGCCGACACCGGCCTGCTCGAAGGACGTTCCGCGGTCACGCATTGGGAGGTGATGCCGCTACTCGCTGAACGCAGCATCGGCAGCAAGGTCGACTCCTCGGTGCTCTACATCGATCACGGTGACGTCCTTACCTCGGCGGGGACGGCCTCGGCAATCGACGCCTGCCTACACCTGGTTCGCAAACACCTCGGGTCTGCCGTCGCTACCCGGATTGCACGTAGCCTGGTCGTCGCCCCTCACCGGGAAGGAGGGCAGGCACAGTACATCGATCGCCCCCTGGCTCAGCCGGTATCCGACACGACCATGGCCGAAGTGCAGGAATGGGCACTCAGCCATCTCGACGAGCCGCTCACCGTGGACCGGCTCGCCGACCAGGCGCGGATGAGTAGACGCAGCTTCGTACGTCACTTTCAGCAATCCACCGGAACGACCCCAGCACGCTGGATACTCGAACACCGCCTGCAAGAAGCTCGGGCATTACTCGAAACAACCGACTGGGGAATCGACTCCATAGCCGCGAAATGCGGCTTCGGGAGCAGCGTGACCCTTCGGCAGAGATTTGCCGCAGCATTCGCGATTTCCCCTTCCGCGTACCGGCGGCAATTCGCGGACCAGCGCGGCGGCAACATGGCCGACACGACACCGAAGGGAACAGATGTGATTCGTTGACACGCCTTACCGGGGACGATCAGAGTGCGCGCGCGATCAGTGCTTTCATGACCTCGTTGGCACCGGCGTAAATCTTCTGGACGCGGGCGTCCTCATACATCCGGGCGATCAGGTATTCGCGCATGTATCCGTAGCCGCCATGCAGCTGGACGCAGCGGTCGATGACAGCGCACTGCTGTTCGGTGAGCCAGTACTTGACCATCGCCGCCTCCTCGGGGTCCAGCTGCCCGGCGAGGTGTTCGGTGATGCAGTGGTCGAGGAATACCTCGCAGGTGCGGGTGATGGTCTGACACTCGGCGAGTTCGAACGCTGTGTTCTGGAAGTCGAAAAGGCTGTGCCCGAATGCTTGTCGCGATTTGGTGTAGTCGACGGTGTCCTCCACTGCCCGACGCATCGCACCGGATGCCTGGGCTCCGATAATCAATCGCTCCTGCACCAGCTGCGCCATCAGCTGCCCGAATCCCTGCCCCTCCTGGCCGAGCAGGTTCGATACCGGGACCCGTACGTCGGTGAAAGAGAGCTCGGCGGTGTCGGCGCCGCGCTGACCGACCTTGTCGAGCACTCGCCCCACCTCGAAGCCGGGGCAGTCCCGCAGGTCCACGATCAGCAGCGACACGCCTTTGGCGCCGGCCCTCGGGTCCGTCTTGACCGCCAGCACGATGACATCGGCCGACGCGCCGTTGGTGATGAACGTCTTCGATCCGTTGACCACATACGCCTCGCCGTCCCGGACAGCGGTGGTCTTCATCGCCTTCAGATCAGAACCTGCCCCGGGCTCGGTCATGCCGATGGCGCCAAGGATCTCGCCGGTGGCCATGCCCGGCAACCAAGCATGTTTCTGTTCGGCTGTGCCGTATTCGAGGATGTAGTGGGCGACGATCCCGGAGTGGACGGAGATACCGAACGAGAGGTCGCCGGCGTAACCCTGGGCGTCGAAGACGGCGAGATCGTGCGCGAAGGTGCCGCCCCCGCCGCCGTACTCCTCCGGGACGGAGCAGCAGAGCAATCCGAGCTTTCCTGCCTCGATCCACACGTCGCGGTCGATGCGGTGCTGGGCGTCCCACTTCTCGTTGTGGGCGACCACTTCGCGTTCGAAGAATCCGGCAGCGAGGTCGGACAGTGCCCGAACTTCGTCGTCGTGCCAGGACGGGACGTACTTTCTCATCCTTGTTCCTTTTCGGTCTGTGTCTGCGTCGGCCGATGTCGATGTCACACGGCCTGCTTGGCGACGCGGGTTGTCTCCGAATACGCCTTCACGAGCTTGTCCAGTTCCTGGTGGTAGGTCTGCACATTGGCGACCTTGATCTGTTCGTATCCGCGGATGAGATCGGGCAGTTCGGCGATCTGTACCGCAGCACCGAGGGTGCGCGGGGTGAGCAGGCGCAGGAGTTGCTCGATGGTGTCACGGTATTCGGCGATCAGCTCCCGTTCCATCTTCCGGATGTGGTGGTAGCCGAAGACATCGAGTTTGGTGCCGCGGATTTTGCGCATTCGGTGCAGTGTCCGAAATCCGGGGTTGATCCAGGAACCGAGTGAGAGCTTGTTCTTCATGCCCATCGCTCGCAGCATCGGGGGGTGCAGCCGCACGGACCGTTTCGCACCCTTGCCGAAAGTGTCTTTGATCGCGGCGTCGAAGGCCGGATCCAGGGCGAGGCGTGCGACTTCGTATTCGTCCTTGTACGCCATGAGCTTGAACAGGTTCTTCGCGACCGCCTCGGTCAGTGCGGTCGACCCGCCGACCGACGCGGCTTCGCGCCGGCGTACCGATTCCACGAACTGGGCGTAGTCGCGGGCGTAGTCGGCGTCCTGGTAGTCGATGAGTTCGGCGGTGCGCAGTCCGACGATGCGGGCGAGTTCGGAATCGACCGACGCCCGGACCGTGCCGGCGAGGGCCACAGCTCGAGGGGACGGAGCTGCGGGTTCGAACACTACCCGCCGATTGCCGTCGATGGCGGCGGTGAGAGCGTCGGGGTCGGCGATGGCCTGGCGGCCGCGGCGGAACGCCTGCAGGTTCGCCTCGATCGAGACACCGTTGAGGGTGATCGCCTGCTCGATCGCGGCCGCGGTGATGGGGAGGACACCGGTCTGGAATGCGGCGCCGATGAGAAGCATGTTGGTGTACTGCTCGTCGTCGAACAGCTCACGTGCGAGCAGGGCGGGGTCGAGGTAGATCGCACGCGCGGTGGCGTCGTCGATGGCGGTGCGGATCGTGCTCAGTTCCGGGAAATGCACTGCGGTGTCGACGATCATCTGTCCGGTGGGGATTTCGGTGGTGGAGACGACGGCGACGGTGCCGGAGCTGTTCGCGACCTTCAGATTGTTGGGATCGGTGGCGACGAGGGAGTCGCAGCCGAGGTAGAGACCGCACTGGCCCTGGCCGATCTTCGAGGCGCCCTCGCGGGGTTCGGCGCTGATCTTCAGATCCGACACCACGGCGCCGCCCTTCTGCGCCAGACCGGTCTGGTCGAGGCTGCGGACGAACTTGCCGTCGATCACGGCGGCGGTGGCCAGGATCTGCGCGACGGTGATGACACCGGTGCCGCCGACACCCATGATCCGCATCCCGAACTGGCCGTCGATCGCCGGCACTTCGGGATCGGAGATCAGATCCGCCGCGATGGCCGGGACGGGCGTGCGCTGTTCCTTGGGGCCGGGGGTGATGGTCACGAAGGAGGGACAGTCACCTTTGAGGCAGGAGTAGTCGAGGTTGCAGGAGGATTGGTGGATCGTGGTCTTGCGGCCGAACTCGGTGTCGGTGGGATGCACCGACAGGCAGTTCGATTTCTCCCCGCAGTCACCGCAGCCTTCGCAGATGCGTTCGTTGATCATCACCCGGGTGGTGGGGGTGGGCAGGGTGCCGCGCTTGCGTTTGCGGCGCTTCTCGGCGGCGCATTCCTGGTCGTGCACCAGGACGGTGACCCCGGGGATCGTCGCCAGTTCGGTCTGCACGTCGACGAGGTCGTCCCGGTCGCGTATCTCGACGCCCTTGGGCAGTTTCAGTGATCTGATGCGTTTGCGGTCTTCGGTGGTGACCACCACCTTCTTGACGCCCTCGGCGAGGAGTAAGCGGGTGATCTGGTCCAGCGGCATGGCGCCGACCGGGTCCTGGCCGCCGGTCATGGCGACGGTGGCGTTGTAGAGCAGTTTATAGGTGACGTTCTCGCCGGAGGCGACGGCGGCACGCAACGCGAGGCTGCCCGAGTGCATGAAGGTGCCGTCCCCGATGTTCTGGATCAGGTGGTTTTCCTCGAGGAACGGGGCCATACCGATCCACTGGGCGCCCTCGCCGCCCATCTGGGTCAACCCGATCACGTCGCCGACCTGCTTGTCGTCCATCATCATCACCATCGCGTGGCAGCCGATGCCGCCGCCGATCAGCGAGTCGGGGGCCACCTTGGTCGAGGAGTTGTGGGGGCATCCGGAGCAGAAGTAGGGAGTGCGGTTCAGCAGCGGCAGCGCGATTTTCGAGGACTTGGGGCGTTGTTTCCACTGTTGGACCGGTTCGATGCCGTACTCGTCACCGAGTCGGCGACTCAGTGCATTGGCGATCAGGTCGGCGTCGAGTTCCCCGAAGACGTTGACCAGGGATTTGCCGTTCGGGTCGGTCTTGCCGATCACCATGGGGGCGTTGGCACGTCGGTAGAGGATGTCGCGGATCGCGGTCTCGAGGAAGGCCCGTTTCTCCTCGACGACGATGATCTCGCCGAGCCCTGCGGCAAACTGGTGCACGATTTCCGGGTCGACGGGGTAGATCATGCCGAGCTTGAGGATCCGGATTCCGTACCGGCGCAGTTCGGCCGGTCCGAGCCCGAACGTCGAGAGTGCTTCGCGTAGATCGAGATACGTCTTGCCGGAGGTGACGATCCCGATGCGATCATCGGCTCCGGACTGCACGATCTCGTTAAGTCTGTTGATGCGCGCGTAGTCGAGGGCGCGGGGTAGCCGGTCCATCAACTGGCTGCGTTCGAGGGTGAGCAGGTTGGGTCCGACGAGGTTGGCGTTCGGGGTGTAGGTGCTCGGTCCGAGGTCGCCGAAGCTGGGGTCGATCCGATCCGGGTGCACCACCGAGGAACTCGCGCCGTCGGCGACCGCGGTGACAATCTTCAGCCCCGACCACAGTCCGGTGAACCGGGACAGGAACGGGGCATGCAGCCCGTAGTCGAGAACCTCCTGCGAATCGGCCGGGTAGAGGGTGGGGATGAGCAGATCCGCCATGGCGACCTCGGATGCGCACGCCAGGCTCGACGATTTGCCGCCCGGGTCGTCGCCGACGAGCGCGACCGCGCCGCCGCGCGGGTCGGTACCCACCAGATTGGCGTGGCGGATGGCGTCGGAGGCTCGGTCGAGTCCGGGCGATTTGCCGTACCAGTACCCGGTCACACCGTCTGAGCGCAGATGCCCGATCTGCGGTGCCATCTGGCTGCCGAGTACGGAGGTGGCGGCGAGTTCTTCGTTGACGCCCGGCCGGTGCACGACGTCGTATTCGGCGAGGATCCTGCGTTTGCGGGCGATCTCGAGGTCGTATCCGGCCAGGGGTGAGCCTTCGTAACCGGAGACGAACGACGAGGTTCGCAGGCCGCGCCGGCGGTCGAGGATTGCCCTGTCCCGCAGCACGCGGACCAACGCCTGAATGCCGGTCAGATAGATCGATCCCTCTTCGAGGACGTAGCGGTCGTCGAGCGAGAACGTGGACGGACGGGTGTGCACGGTGGAGGACAAGGCGGTGTTCCTTCGAGTGATGTGGTCGGCGCGAGTCAGACGGGGGCGGTACCCGGAGTGACTCCGGCGACGAGGTCTTCCAAAGTCGATTCTGCATCTATTCGTTCGATGAAGGCGACCTCGGTTCGGTGGGCGTTCTCGCAGTAGTCGACGACCCGCGGGACGTCGAAGAACGGGATCACGCACACCCCGTCGATGTCGGCGACGAGGTAGTCGCCGGGGTTCACCAGGTGACCGCACAACGAGACCGGCCCGTTCATCTGCACCGTCTCGTAGCGGTAGCGCGCGGCGGCGGGCCGTCGTGCGGTACTCCAGACCGGCAGCCCGCTCGCGATGATGGACGCGGTGTCGCGGATCGCGCCGTCGACGACGCATCCGCCCATCTCCGCCTTCACAGCCCACCGAGCGGACAGTGCGCCCATCACGGCACCGGATCGCGACCCCGAACAATCCATGACGGCGACGTCACCCGATCGGCCCAGACCGTAGAGGTCCCGGTCGCCGAAGGTGATGCCGCGCCCGGCCACGCGGTTCCCGGTCACATCCCCACCGAGTGGGACATATCGGAGGGTCACCGCGGGGCCGCACATGCGAGCATCGTTCGTCACCGGGTTGAGGTCGGTCGAATCGATCACCGCACCGACGCCGAGTTCGTCCAGGGCGTCGGCGACCGCGGACGCCGTGTCCGGGATCGACAGCAACCGGGACGCATAGTCTTCGGCGTATCGCGGGATTTCGGTGGTGAGGATCTTCGACGACGGGACAGTGCCCGTCATCCGTGCGCGGGTGTCGGTCAGGTCGGTCTCAGGCATGGCTGGTCTCCGCGGTGATACGACGGGATGTGGTGGGCAGGGTGGCGCGGCGGGTGGTTTCGTAGGCGTCGATGTCCTCGACGTCGCGCAGGGTCAGGCTGATGTCGTCGTAACCGTGGAGCAGCCGCCAGCGGGCGTTGTCGTCCAACTCGAACTGGTAGATCGCGCCGCTGATCCGCACTTCCCGTCGGACGAGATCGACGGTGAGGGGCAACTCGGGCCGGGCTTCGATCGTGTCCCAGAGTTCGTCGATCACTCGCTGGTCGAGAACGATCGTGAGCAGACCGTTCTTCAGGGAGTTGCCGCGGAAGATGTCGCCGAAGCGGGGGGCGAGCACGACCCGGAAACCGTAATTCTGCAAGGCCCAGACCGCCATCTCGCGCGACGATCCGACACCGAAGTTCTGACCGGCGACCAGGATGGTCGCGTTTCGGTAGTCGGGTTGATTGAGCACGAAGTCAGGGTCGAGGCGCCAGTCGTGCAGCAGGGCGTCCGCATAGCCTTCCTTGGTCACTCCGACACAAAATCGTGCTGGGATGATCTGGTCGGTGTCGACATCGGAAACACGCAGGGGCGCTGCGATTCCGGTGTGTTCGGTGAAAGCGTCCATCAGTGCTCAGTCCTCCAGGTCTGCGGGCGCGGCCAGTCGTCCGGTAACCGCGGTTGCGGCGGCGACGGCGGGCGAGACGAGGTGCGTTTGCACGCCCCGCCCTTGGCGGCCCTCGAAGTTGCGGTTGTTCGTCGATGCGGCCCGCTGGCCCGGGCGTAGTCGGTCGTCGTTGAGTGCGACGCACATCGAGCACCCCGAGTAGCGCAGCGGGGCGCCGGCGGCGGCGAAGATCTCGTCGAGTCCTTCCTCGATGGCTTGGGCGCGGACCGCCTCCGACCCGGGGACGACGAGCACCTCGACACCGGGTGCGATGTGCCTGCCTTTCCACACAGCGGCGACCTCCCGCAGGTCCTCGATGCGCCCATTGGTGCACGAGCCGATGAACACCGCATCGACCTCGATGTCGCGCAATGGTGTTCCCGGGGTCAGCTGCATATAGGCCAGAGCTCGTTCGGCGGCAGCACGTTCGACTGGGTCGAGGAACGAGGACGCGGCAGGCACGGTGGCGTCGAGTGGCACCGACTGCGCCGGATTTGTCCCCCAGGAAACCCGCGGGGTGACGGTGGCTGCGTCGATGTGCACTTCCTTGTCGAAGACAGCATCCTCGTCGGTGTAGAAGGTGCGCCAATACTCGGCTTCGTCGTCGAACGCGGCGCCGGATGGCACGTGCGCGCGGCCGCGCAGGTACTCGATGGTGACCTCGTCGGGGGCGACGAGACCGGCCCGGGCACCGGCTTCGATGGACATGTTGCACACCGTCATTCGGCCCTCCATGGACAACGCACGAATGGCCTCGCCTTGATACTCGATGACGTAGCCCTGCCCGCCGCCGGTCCCGATCTGCTCGATCACCGCAAGAATGAGGTCTTTCGCTGTCGCCCCGGGCGGCAGCTGACCGTCGATGACCACACGCATGTTCTGCATCGGCGCCATCGGCAGTGTCTGGGTGGCGAGGACGTGCTCGACCTGGCTTGTGCCGATTCCGAACGCGAGGACGCCGAAGGCGCCGTGGGTGCTGGTGTGGGAGTCGCAGCAGACCAATGTCATTCCGGGCTGGGTCAGCCCGAGCTCGGGTCCGATGACGTGCACGATGCCCCGGGCCGAGTCACCGAGCGAATAGAGCTCGATACCGAAATCACTGCAGTTACGCCGGATGTGGTCGAGTTGCTCGGCCGCGCCCGGGTCGTTGATGGTGCGCGCCACGTCGTCGGTGGGTGTGTTGTGGTCCTCGGTACCCAGGGTCAGGTCGGGACGGCGGACGGTGCGACCGGCCTCCCGAAGGCCCGCGAACGCGGCCGGGGTGTTGACCTCGTGCAGCAGGTGCATGTCGATGTAGATCAGATCCGGCTCGCCCTCGGCGGAGCGCACGACGTGACTCCTCCATATCTTGTCCGCAAGCGTGTAGCCCATGGTCAGTGCCTGTCCCTTCCGGTAACCCGCGATCGCTCGTCGGCCAACTCCGTGTCCGATGTGACCCACAACATAAGCAAACCTGTACCGTGAGATAAACCGAGAACGAAAAATTGCTGCCAAGTGCTCAACTTTGGCCGTCGCTGATGCGGCCAAAAGCGCATGTGGACCAAAAATCCACCCTCACGACAGGACTACCGATGGACGGCTTCGACAAACTCGACCTCGACATCCTTCGACTCATCGTCGAAGAACCCCGCGCAGGTGTCCGCGAGTACTCGCGCAGACTCAACATCGCCCGCAACACCGCCCAGGCCCGGATCACCAAGCTGGAGAAGGCGGGGGTGATCGTCACCTGGCGGCCGCAGATCAATCTGGCACCGCTGGGCTACGCCGTCATGGCGTTCGTGCACGTGCACATCGCGCAGAGCCAGGTCAACGAGACGCTGGAACGGCTCACCGCGGTCCCGGAACTGATCGAGGCCAACACCGTCTCCGGCGAAGGAGACCTCCTGTGCCGATTCGTCGCACGGGACAATTCACACTTCGAGGAAGTGCTCCAGGTGGTGATGAAGACCGAGGGCGTGCTGCGCACCCGGTCCGAGATCGTCCTGAGCCGGCGCATCTGGCCCCGGACCGTCCCTATCGTGGAAAAGCTCCGCGCCGAAGCCTAGGTGCAGGAACTCATGATGCGGTGCAGTCATTTCGCGCCGTTGGTCCTCGATACGCCGAACACCTGAACGGTTCCGTGCCCCAGCGCAAAAAATCTGAGCAATTGGTCCTTCGGTAAGGATTGAGGATGTCGGGGATTGAGCATCTGGATGCTTTCTCCTCGAACGAGTTGATTCTGTGACTGCCATCACCCTTCAATAGCGGTGCGCGGGTGCGCCACCGAGGTCCGGCAGCGGATCCGGCGCCACCGCAGTCGGCTCATCGCTACCCGGCTCATCCCCGGCAGGCGTGCTCGGACAACCGGGCAACCACCGAAAGGGTTACCTCGATGCTCTACTTCATCTCGATCGCGGCGTTGATAGCGCTTTTCGCGATCGGCACCATGACACCCATCAACATGGGCGTCCTGGCGTTTGCCGCCGCCTTCGTGATCGGCGGCTGGTTGTCGGGAATGCCCATGGACGACATCTTCGGGTTCTTCCCCGGCAGTATCTTCACCATCATCGTCGGGATCACGCTGTTGTTCGGGATCGCCCGGGTCAACGGCACCGTCGACCTGATCGTCTCCGGGGCGCTCAAACTAGTCCGCGGCAAACGCTGGGCCATCGTCTGGCTGATGTTCTTCCTCGGCGCCGGACTGATGACCATGGGCTCGGTCCTCGCCGTCGGAATGCTCGCCCCCATCGCCATGCCGATCGCCAAACGGTACAAGATCGATCCCCTATTGATGGGCATGATGATCAGCCACGGCGTGCTCGGTGCCGCCTTCTCCCCGATCACCGTCTACGGGGCGTTCACCAACGGCTGGCTTCAATCGGCCGGTCTGCCCACCAACCCGCTCGCGCTGTATGTCATCCCCCTCGGACTGAGCTTCCTGCTCGCCCTGGCGCTTTTCCTCGTCCGTGGCCGTGACCTGCTCCGCGCCGATGACCAGACGATCGATATCGACGATCTCACCCGCACCGACGGCCCGACGATTGCCGAGAGTCCGGCGCCGGGACCGCGTGGGGGTGACCTCGTCAGCTCCGGCGCCGGCGTCGGCCAACACGCCACCTCCGCACGGCCGGGCGCCGGCCCGATGGTCCTGACGACCGGAGCACCGCAACCGACCCCGACATCGGACCGGCTCGAGGAGATCGAATCCACCGGGTTCACCCCGCTGCGCGTCATGACCCTGATCGGCATGGTCGCCCTGCTCATCGGATCGGCCGTGTTCCAGATCGACGTCGGCGTGTGCTCGATGGTCATCGCGGCGATCCTCCTCGTCATCGCCCCGCACAAGCACAAGCCCGCCGTCAACAACGTCACCTGGTCCGCGGTCCTCCTCGTCTGCGGAATGCTCACCTACATGAGCGTGCTCAAGGCCAACGGCACCCTCGAATTCCTCGGCGACGCGGCCGCCTCCCTCGGCTCTCCGCTGCTGACCGCACTGATCCTCTGCTACGCCGTCGCCGTAGTGTCCGCGGTCGGTTCGTCCATCGGCACGCTCGGCATCGTCCTCCCCCTTGCGGCACCGCTACTGATGATGGGCGACATCGGGCTCATCGGATTCGTTGCCGCGGTGTCGTTCTCGGCAGTGATCGTCGATGTGAGCCCTTTGTCGAGCAACGGCGTCATGGTCCTCGCCAACGCCCAGGTCCCCGACCGAGACAAGTTCCAACGTACGCTGTTCAAGTACACCGGCTACGTCGTCCTCGTCGCACCGATCCTCGCGTGGATCCTCGTCGTGCTTCCCACCTCGATGTAGACGCCGCCCGACGAACCCACTCCACATCCGGTGTCGGTCACCCGCTCGCAGGGTGACCGACACTGCGGCACTCGCGGGACTCGAGCGGCACCCTGACTGTCACACGTGCAGGAACCGTTGCCGCCCATGCGTGTGGAATTCATGCTCCAGCGCGGTCTTCTCGCTGTCGGTCATTTCCTGGTACTCGGGATCGCCGCGTCCCACCCACCGGAAGACCGGATCGTCACACCGCCAACCCTGTTCCTGCAGAGCACGTTTGAGCACCTTGTTCGATCCGGTCACGGGTAGGTCGGTCGATACGCGGATGAAGCGCGGCGCGGACTTCGTACCCAGGTCGTCCTGGCCGGCGAGGAAGGATGCGAAGTCCGCGGGGTCGAAGTCGCTGGGGTCGGACATCTCGACGGCGGCCATCACCTGGTCGCCCGACCGCGGGTCGGGAACGGCGTAGACGCCGGTGGCGATCACCTTGGGATGGCGTCGCAGGATCCGTTCCACCATCAGCGCGGAGGTGTTCTCCCCGTCCACCCGGATCCAGTCACCCTTGCGTCCCGCGAAGTAGAGGAACCCCTCCTCGTCGAGATAGCCGAGGTCACCGGTCCAGTACCAGCCGTGTCTGATGCGGTCCGCAACGGCATCCTCGTTCTTGTAGTAACCCTCGAATCGCCCTGCTCCGGCCTTGTCGACCATCTCACCGATCGCCTCGTCCGGGTTGAGGACGCGGCCGTGCTCGTCGAGCCTGGCCCGGGCCTTCTCCTCGAGGGTGTCGGGGTCGACGATGACGATGTTCTCGTGAGCGGGTCTGCCGAGAGCGCCCTCGGGGGCGGCGGGGTCGAGCGTCACCGAGCCGGCGCCTTCACTGGAGCCGTACCCCTCGTACAGTTCGGCGCCGAACCGTCGGACGAACTCGGCCTTGTCCTCCGGCGAGGCCTCCGTGCCGAAACCCCGTACGAGCGTGTTGTCGGAATCGTCCGGCAACTCCGGCGTGGCCATCAGGTACGCCAGCGCCTTGCCCACGTAGGTGAAGAAGGTGGCGCCGAAGAACCGGACGTCGGGCAGGAAGCCCGAGGCTGAGAACTTGCGCGGCAGACACACGGTGGCCCCGTTGGCGAGTGCGGGCGCCCACAACGCCATCAGCGCGTTGCCGTGGAACAGCGGCATGCAGCAATAGTCGACGTCCTCCCGCACGTGACCGTACTTCACCGTGTTGGAGTAGGCGAGGCGCGCCAGGCGACCTTGGCTGCACCGCACGGCTTTCGACGTGCCCGTCGTGCCCGAGGTGAACAGCAACAGAAACAGCGTCGAGGCGTCGATCGCCGGATCCGCTGCGGGGTGCTCCACCCGGCAGGACGCCACCCGATCCGCGTACATCGGATCGTCCACGAGGAGAAATCGGTCCTCGGACAATCCGAGGTCGAGACCGGCGAGCTGCGCCTTGCCCGCGGCATCCGTGACGATCAGCTGGCAGTCGACGTACCGGATCTCGGCCTCGAGTTCGGCCCCGCGGCGGGTGGGGTTGATGCCGACGATCGTCGCTCCCCCGAGCGCCGCGCCTCCCAGCCAGAACAGGAACTCGGGGGTGTTCTCGAGCAGCACACCGATGTGGAACGGACCGCCGCGCCGAAGCGACGCGGCGAGTGCAGCACGCGCCGCGCTCTCGTGGACCACCGCGTCCCACGTCCAGTCCTGCTCGCGGGTGCGGACTCCCAGCCGTTCGTCACCCAACCGGTCGAGCAGCATCTGGGCGATCGTTGTGCGTTCCAACTCGAGCTCTCCTCTCGACGGCGTGTGCGTGGTCATGGCTTCCGGAG
The DNA here is from genome assembly GCF_009859915.1 of Rhodococcus sp. WAY2. Taxonomy (NCBI): domain Bacteria; kingdom Bacillati; phylum Actinomycetota; class Actinomycetes; order Mycobacteriales; family Nocardiaceae; genus Rhodococcus; species Rhodococcus sp. WAY2. The sequence continues at coordinate 191,815 of NZ_CP046572.1, read as the reverse complement.
CACGCAATGGGTGCCACCGTAGATCGCCGTCATGCACTTGTTGCAGTGATTGCACAGACCCGGTCTGTGGGTCTCCGCGGTGATGCGGTTGACCAGATCGGGCTCACGCAGCAGTGCACGCGCGATCGCCACGAACTGGAAGCCCTCTTCCATCGCGAGGTCCATGCTCGCCTTGCCGGTGATACCGCCGAGAAGCACCAGCGGCATGGTGACGGCCGCACGGATCTGACGGGCGTCGTCGAGCAGGTAGGCGTCGCGGTAGGGGTACTCCCTCAGGAAATGCTTGCCGACGAGCTGGATGCCGAGCTTGGTGGGTTGGGGCATGGCGGCCGCGAATTCGCGCAGCGGCGCATCACCTTTGAACAGGTACATCGGATTCAGCAGCGAGCTGCCCGCCGTCAGTTCGAGTGCGTCGAGCGAGCCGTCCTGCTCGAGCCACTGCGCCACCTGGATGGCCTCGTCCACCCAGAAACCGCCCGGCACACCGTCGTCCATGTTCAGCTTGGCGAGGATCGCGATCCGATCGCCCACCGCGTCGCGGACGGCCCGCGCGGTGTCACGGGCGAGCCGCGCACGGTTCTCGAGGCTGCCGCCGTATCGGTCCTTGCGCCGATTGGTCCGGGGGCTCAGGAACGAGCTGATGAAGTAGTTGTGCCCGAAGTGCAGCTCGATCGCATCGAAGCCGGCCTCGATGGCCCGCTTCGCTGCGTCGACGTGCTGAGCGGTGATCCGCTCGATGTCGGCGACGGTTGCCGCTCGCGCCAAGGTCTGCGTCGTCAGACGGAACTGGGTGCTCGGCGCCAGCGCGGGGGCGCCGTTGTATTTGGCGCCGGCCACCGGCCCCGCATGCCCGATCTGGGCAGACACCGCCGCCCCCTCCGCATGGATGGCGTCGGTCAGCTTCCGCAGTCCCGGCATCGCATCGTCACGCCAGGTGATCTGGCCGGGAGCCGTGCGGCCGTCGGCGGCGACGGCGCAATAAGCGACGGTGGTCATGCCGACCCCGCCCGCCGCCGGCTGCCGATGAAACTCGATCAGTTCGTCGGTGACCAGACCCTTCGGTGTGAGTCCCTCGTACGTCGCGGCCTTGATGACGCGATTGCGCAGAGTGATCGGCCCGAGCTTGGCCGGCCCGAGTGGATCGACCTTCACGGTGGGCGGGTCGAGATCTATGGTCATTAGGTGTCCCTCCAGCTGCGATTCGCTGACGAACGTAACGGCGCGGAGGCACCGCGGATCGGGCCAGTCTCGGTGAGTGGTAACCACGGCCGAAGCCCCGCCACGGCGTGCCATCTTGTGTCGGTACGAGTGCCCGAGGACGAAAGGCCGGCCCCATGACTGCCCCTACAGATCCACAGCTGCACCTGGATCAGGTGATGTCCCGCCTCACCGGGCCCGGTGGCCGGTTCGAGATCGTCGAGGAGCCCGTACTGGGCACACGCATGCCGGTGATGAAGAACCGCGGACGGGCGGTGGGCGACCTGCTCGCCACCTCGTTGCAGTGGGGAGACCGGGACTACCTGGTGACCGCTGACCGCCGGCTGTCGTACACCGAGCACGCGGCGGCGGTGGCGGCACTCGCGACCGCGCTGCGCGATGAGCACGGTGTCCACAAGGGGGACCGGGTCGCGATCCTCGCCGCCAACACTCCGGAATGGGTGATCGCCTTCTGGGCCACGCAGGTGCTCGGCGCCATCAGCGTGGGACTCAACGGCTGGTGGGTACCGCGCGAGGTCGACTACGGGCTGACGCACAGCCGCCCCACCGTCGTCATCGCCGACGCGAAGCGGGCCGAGACGCTCGCCGCGGCCGGAAGCGAAATACCGGTTCTCACCATGGAAGACGATCTGCCCCGACTCTTCGACCGGTACGCGGGCGCCCCGATGCCCCACACGGACGTCGACGAGGACGATCCGGCCGCCATTCTCTACACGAGTGGCACCAGCGGCCGCCCCAAGGGCGCATTACATTCGCAGCGCAACATCCTCGCGGTGGTCGACTACCACCGGTTCAGTGACGCGGTGGTGGCCGAGTTCACGGGTGCGCCCACCGACCCGGCCGTCCCGAGCTCGCGGCGCTACCTGCTGACGTCCCCGCTGTTCCACATCGCGAGCCTGCACAACCTGGTGGTGCCGCGGCTCGCCACCGGCGGCGCCGTCGTCATGCATCAGGGCGGATTCGACGTGGACGCCGTGCTCGCCCTGATCGAGCGGGAACGGGTCACCAACTGGGGTGCGGTCCCCACCATGGCGTCGAGGTTGGTCGAACACGACAACCTGGAGAAGTACGACCTGTCCTCGCTGACGGCGTTCTCGCTGGCGTCGGCGCCGTCGTCGGTCGCCTTCAAGGAACGGCTGCGGGAGAAGGTGCCGTTCGCCCGGGACGCGCTGGTGGACAGCTACGGTCTCACCGAGTGCAGTACGGCCATCGCCGTGGCCGCCGGCCCCGAACTCGAGCAGTACCCGGGCACGCTGGGCAGGCCCATCATCACGGTCAGCATGGAGATCCGCGATCCGTACGGGAAGTGGCTCCCGGACGGAGTCGAAGGGGAAGTGTGCGTGCGCAGCCCCTTCGTGATGCTCGGCTACTGGGAGGACGAGGCCGCCACCGCCGCGGCAATCGCACCGGGCCGGTGGTTGCGTACCGGCGACTACGGCGTTGTCGAGAACGGCCGGCTCCGGCTGACGGGACGTCGCTCCGATCTGATCCTGCGCGGCGGCGAGAACGTCTACCCCACCGAGATCGAACAGTGCCTCGACGAACATCCCGGTGTCCTCGAGTGCGCGGTGATCGGCACGCCGCACGAAGATCTGGGACAGGAGGTGTCGGCCGTGGTGGTGCTACGGCCCGGTGCCACGACCACCGAGGCGGAGCTGCGGGACTACGCGGCCGAACGTCTGTCGTACTTCAAGGTCCCGACCCGCTGGCGAATCACCACCGACCTCCTGCCACGCAACGCGACCGGGAAGATGCTGCGCCGCGACATCGCGGTCTGATCCCCCTCGGGAACGCCGAATGCCCCAGTGGTGCAGAACAGCTGCGCCACTGGGGCATTGGGCGGAAAAGAGATCAGCGAATGAGGTTGCCGAGATCCACCGGGATCTGAGCACCGGTGATGTATTTCGCTTCATCGGAGCACACCCATGCCACCACGGCTGCGACGTCCTCGGGCGCGAGGATGGTGTACGGCAGTGAATTCATGTAAATCGGCCCGAGAGTGGACGCGAACCGGCTGATCAGCGGATGCAGGTCGCTGAGCTTCATGCCGGTGTCGACGCCCGCCGGATGCACGGTGTTGACGCGAATCCGGTGCTCCCCCAGCTCGTTCGCCATCGTCTTCGCGAGTCCGGTGATGCCGTGCTTGGTGGCGACGTAATGGCCGGTGAACGGCGTGCCCTTGAGCCCCGACACCGAACTGGTGAATACGATCGCGCCGCCCTCGCCCTGCTCGATGAGGTAGGGGATCGACGCCTTGGCGGTGTGGAATGTTCCCGTGAGGTTGACATCGACGGTCTCCTGCCACTGCTCGGCGGTGATCTCCCAGGACAGCGCGCCCGAGCAGATGCCGGCGTTCGCGACCACCACGTCGAGTCGCCCCAGCCGGTCGATACCGTCCGCGAGAGCGTCCGACAGGGCGTCGAAGTCGCGCACGTCGGCTGCGGCGGCGACGATGCGCCTGCCCGTGGCCTCGACGAGGCGCACGGTCTCCGCCAGATCTTCCTCGCTGGCGCCGGGATAGGGGGTGGAGGCGAACTCGGTGCAGGCGTCGATCGCGATGACGTCGGCGCCTTCGAGCGCGAACCGCACCGCCTCGGCCCGGCCCTGACCACGCGCAGCGCCCGTCACGAAGACGACCTTGTTCTCGAACCGTAGGACTTCGGTCATGTCCTGCATCCTCCCCCTCTCAGCGCGGCCTGGGGACGGTCTTGTCGATGAACAGTCCCTCGACCGACACGCACACCTGCCCGTCCGCGGTCCTGATGTCGCCCACGGTGGAGATTTTCCGCCCGTCGACGCCGATCAACTTCCCGGTCAGGGTGAGCGGTTCGAACAGCGGGGTCGGACGGTGGTACCGCGTACTCAATTGTGCTGTCATGCCGGACTTTCCGCCCCACGCGTTGGCAACACCGAGCACGTGGTCGAGCAGCAGCGCCGAGACACCACCGTGGACATGCCCGGGCGGACCCTGGTACGGGATGGTCAAGGTGACGGTGCCCTGCACCGAGCCGTCCGCCAGGCCTTCGAGGACTACGGGTGGTGCCAGCGCATTCTCCGGTCCGGTCACCGGATCGTGCCGGGTGACGCCCTCCCCGTTCCACATGTCGATCAGCCGTTCGGCCACCGCGGGTGCGTGCTCCTCGAGGTGCTCGGCGATGCTGTTCAACTCCTCGGCCACTCGCTCGAGGTTGGCGTTGGCCCGGTCGGTGCGCAGCAGGGCGTCGATCACGCGGCGCGCCGCCTCGGTGGCTCGATCGACCGCGGCTCCGTCGGAGGGAGACGTCAACACTGTTCCCGCGGTGCTGTTTTCGAAGGTGGGATGCGTACCGGTGTTCACGGGCGAACCTCCATCGTGGCGTGCGTGAGGACGGGCTGTCCGTTCCGTTCGGGACACGTCGCGCGCAGCGTGAGCACGTCGCCGTCCCGCCAGGCGGCGATGTCGATCGTCTCACCCGGATAGAGGGAGCCGGCGAACCGCGCCGAGTACGTGCGCACCCGGGTGGGGTCGCCGTCCAGCATCCCGTCGACGACGGCCTTACACACCACTCCGTACGAGGCGAGCCCGTGCAGGATCGGGCGGTCGAACCCTGCGGCGGACGCGAACTCGGGGTCGGCGTGCAACGGGTTCATATCGCCGCTGAGCCGGTACAGCAGCGCCTGTCCCGTTCCGGTGCGTGACGCCAGCACCTTGTCGGGTTTCCGCTCCGGCAGCGTGGCCACCGACTCGGGACCAGGGGACCCGCCGAACCCGCCCTCATCGCGGGCCCAGATCTGCATCCCCGTCGTCCACAACGGGTGACCGTCGTCCGAGTCGGTGGCCGTCTGCTCGAGCACGATGACGGCAGCCTTGCCCTTGTCCCACACGTCGGCCACTCGCGAGGACACCCGGGCGGTGCCCGAGGACGGGATCGGCGCGTGCACCGTCAGTGTCTGCCCGCCGTGCAGTATCTTGCGCAGATCCACATCGATGCCGGGCATTGTCAGCCCGGAACTCGGCGCCGATCCCGAAGAAATACCCTGCCCGGCCACCAGGGCGAACGTGGGCAGCACCTGCAGGTTCTTCTCGTACACCCACCGGAGTTCGGCGGGGTCCACCGCGTTGCCGCCCGCCCCGACGCCGAGGTGATAGAGCAGGACGTCGCGTTCGGTCCACGACGCCTCCCGAACTGCCGGCTCCGCGGTCAAGGCGACGTTCACATCGATACTCATGTCAGGTCACTTTCCGGGCTCGGGGTCTCGGGGCAGACCAAGGAGGCGTTCACCGATGATGTTGAGCTGGACGTTGGTGGTTCCGCCCGCGATCGACATGCATTGCGCGTTCAGGAACATCTGAGTGTCCGACGTGCGGGCCTGCTCGCCGAGCAGAGCGCGTGGTCCCGCCCAGTCCATCGCCACCTCCCACACCTGCTGGATGTGTTCGACGCCGAGCAGTTTCGCAACCGAGGACTCGGCACCCGGCTGCCCACCGGCGATCGAGCGCAGGGTGGTGCGCAGCCCCATCAAACCACCGGATTGCGCGTCGCAGAGCACCTTGCCGAGCACCGTGAGCTGCTCGTCGTCGATCCCGCCGGGCAGGTCGGCGGCCAGAGTCAACAGCGCCTCGCCGCCGGATCCGAGGGAGGAGTCGTGCGAAAGCGAGACCCGCTCATTGGCCAGTGTGGTGCGGGCCAGCTTCCAGCCGTCACCCGGTTCACCCACCAGCAACTCGTCCGGGACGAAGACGTTGTCGAGGAACACCTCGTTGAACAGCGCCTCACCGGTGATCTCCCGCAGCGGCCGGATGTCGAGTCCCTCGCTGGACTTCATGTCGATCAGAAAGTACGACAGGCCCTTGTGTTTCGCTGCATCCGGGGCCGTCCGCGCCAGGCAGATGCCCCAGTGCGCGTCCCGGGCCATCGACGTCCATACCTTCTGGCCCTGCAGCACCCAGCCACCGTCGACCTTGGTGGCCTTGGTGTTCAGTCCGGCGAGGTCGGACCCGGCGCCCGGCTCGGAGAACAGCTGACACCAGACGAGGTCACCGCGCAACGACGGTGGCACGAATCGCTGCACCTGGTTCTCGTTGCCGTGTGCGATCAGTGTGGGGACCACCCAGTTGCCGATGATCATGTCGTGCGGCTTCACCTGAGCGGCGCGGAGTTCCTCGGCGATCACGAGTTGTTCGACGGCAGCTGCGCCTCTCCCCCACGGTGCGGGAAGATGCGGCGCCGTATAGCCTCTTTCGGCCAGGTAGCGCTTGCGCTCGTGCTCGGCCAGACCGACCGCCGGAGCCAGCTCGGCACGCACGTCGGCGCGGATGCGGTCCGCCTCCGGTGGCAGTTCGATCCCGAGCACGCGCCGGCTGCCGTCGAGGGTGGCGCGGGCGACCCGACGCCGCCACGACGCGGTGGACCCGAGCAGGATTCGCAACGACTGTGCCCGTCGCAGATACAGGTGAGCGTCGTGTTCCCAGGTGTAGCCGATGCCGCCGAGCACCTGGATGCAGTCCTTGGTCACCGAGAACGCGGCGTCGGGTGCGGTGGCGCCGGCTACCGCCGCGGCCAGCGACGCCTCGGCGGGATCAGTGTCCGGGCTCATGGCGCGGGCGGCGTCCCAGCCGCACACCCGGGCCTGTTCGGCAAGGGTGAGCATACGGGCCACCCGGTGCTTGACGCCCTGGAATTGGCCGATGGGACGGCCGAACTGCTGCCGAGCCTTCGCGTAGTCCGCGGCGGTAGCGACGGCCCAGTCGGCGATACCCGACGCCTCGGCGGCGAACAGGGTTGCAGCGAGATCGAGGACACGCCGCGAATCGATCGACAGAACCGCGTCTTTCGCCAGAGTGATGCCGTGCGCGGTGGCGATAGCGTTGCGGCGCACCACGTCGTGGCTCGGCAGGTCGGTGACGTCGAGGTACTCGCGCGGCAGCACCACGAACGCCGTCGTGTCGCCGTCCCGCGCCGCCAGCAGGAACAGATCACCCACCTGACCGCCGAGGACGTACCCCGACTCGCCGTCGAGGGTCACCTCGTCGCCGTCGCGGGAGATCCGCAACGAACTCGGTTGCAAGGCAACGGCTCCCATCACCGAACCGTCGGCCAACCCGGACAGCCGGCCGCTGTGGCCGCCTTCGTTCAGGACGGCACTCGTCAACACGGTCGGCAGAAACGGTCCGGGAGCCAAAACCCTGCCGAGCTCTTCGGCGACAACCGCGAGTTCCACCAGGCCGCACCCCGCGCCGCCCACCTCTTCCGGCAGGTGCAACCCCAGCACGCCCAGACCGGCGAGTGCATTCCAGAACAGTGGTCGCTGTTCGGTTTTCGCTTCCACCGCTTGCCGCAGCACATCCGGCGTCACGGTTCGAGCGGCCCATCCCCGCACCGAGTCGCGCAGGTCTCGCTCTTCTTCGGTCAATCCCATTGTCATGTCGGCCTCGTCGAGTTCTCGGGTGTCAGATGCGTTCGATGATGGTTGCGGTAGACAGCGCCCCGCCCGCGCACATGGTGATCAGGGCGGTGGATTTGTCTGCCCGTTCCAGCTCGTGCAGTGCCGTGGTGATCAGTCGCGCACCGGTCGATCCCACCGGATGCCCGAGGGCGATCGCACCACCGTTGACGTTCACTTTGGACAGGTCTGCCTCGTGAACCTGCGCCCAGGACAGCACGACCGAGGCGAACGCCTCATTGATCTCGACGAGATCGATGTCCGCCAAAGACATTCCGGCCCGCTCGAGGGCCAGTGCGGTCGACTCGATCGGTCCGTCCAGGTGAAAGTAGGGGTCGGAGCCGACCATGCCCGATGCGACGATCCGGGCGCGCGGACGCAGCCCGAGTTCGCCGGCCAGTTCCTCGCTCATGAGGAGTACGGCCGCGGCGCCGTCACTGATCTGCGAGGAGTTGCCTGCGGTGTGGATGTGCCCGTCGATCACCGGTTCCAGTGCTGCCAGAGCCTCGGCCGTCGTCTCTCGCAGTCCCCCGTCCCGGGTGACCACTGCTTTCTCACCGGTGCGCACGCCCTGCTTGTCCACGACGGGCGCGGTAACGGGGACGACCTCGCGGTCGAACCGTCCCTCGGCCCAGGCCTGAGCGGCGCGGCGCTGCGATTCGAGGCCGAACGCGTCGACATCGCGTCGGGTGATTCCACGCCGTTCCGCGATGCGCTGCGCGGACGTGAACTGGTCGCCCATGTCGATCGACCAGTCGTCGGGATAGGGGCTTCCCGTCTCGGGGGTCAGCGCCTGACCGAGGAACACGCGGCTCATCGCCTCCACACCGCATCCGATGCCTGCGGTGATCTGCCCCGAGGCGATCAGGCCGGCCACCAGGTGCACGGCTTGCTGCGACGACCCGCACGCACAGTCGATGGAGGTGGCGGCAGTGCCATACGGCAGCCCGGCGTGCAGCCATGCCTGCCGGGTCACGTTGTTGGATTGCTCACCGGCCTGGGTGACGCAGCCACCGACGATCTGACCGATGTGTTCGGCGGGGACTCCCGCCCGCTCGAGGACGCCGCGTTGCGCCGCTCCGAGCAGTTCTGCCGGATGCAGTCCGGACAATGCGCCGCGCCGGCGACCTATCGGTGTCCGGACCGCGTCGACGATGACTGCGTTGCCCATTGTTGGCTCCTTCGCTGAGCCGCCAGGATTCGTGCCAGGGCGGCATTTCTGAAACGTATTCTATTTGTGAGGACAGATCAACGCACTGCCTCGGTAGTGAGCGTGCATACGCGTCGAGAATGAATTGCACCCCGTCAGGCGTGGCGGTGCGCGACCCCTGTGCCGAGAACGATCAGCGGCGGGAAAGGCCGACGAGCAGCAGGTCGCAGCCCTTGCGAATATCCGATTCGGCGTCGGGAATCGAGATCCGGCCGTTGAGGCACGACTGGACCACCCCGAACCACAGCTGCACCACGAGGCGGAGCGCGGTCAGATCACCTTCGGTCGGGTGTTCGATCCCCGCCGCATCGAGCATGATCTGGCGGAAGGCTCGGTCGACCTTCCCGGCATCCGGGACGGTGGCGACATTCGCAGTGCTGGTGGACTGAATCATCGCCGTGGACAGCGCAGGCCGGCGCAGGAGGCCACGAGTGGCCCGCACCAGCACGTTGTAGACGGCGTCCTGGGGAGTGGTGTCCGACGCGACACCCTTCGAGAATCCGGCGCCCATCTGATCGATCTGATCGACCATCACCGCGACGAACAGGTGCGTCTTCGACGGGAAGTACCGGTACAGCGTGCCGATGGCGACACCGGCCCGCTTCGCCACCTCGTGCATCTGGACCCGGGCGAGCTCCTTCTCGGACGCCAGCTCGGCGGCCGCCTCCAGCATGCGCACATGGCGCGCCCGCTGTTCCTCCGAACTGGGTTCGGCAGCGTCCCTGACCTCCGCGATTCTCGGCACCCTCGATCCCCTTCTCCCCGAGCAGCCTCGGATCCAGCCCAATTCTGGCATTCGATCGCGGCGGCGCCGAAATGCGTCCGGTGAGTGGGACCAGCGGTGCATTCCGTCGCCCGAATGCGATTGCGTGGACGCCACGACTGGGCGTCAGTCATGACCCACAACCATCACCCACAGGCATCACCCACCCCAACGGAGGACACGACGATGCAGGACTGGACAACGGAGTGCGACGTTCTTGTAGTCGGCTCGGGCGGCGGCGCGCTGACCGGCGCATATACGGCCGCCGCGCAGGGTTTGCGCACCCTCGTCCTCGAGAAGACTCCACTCTTCGGCGGCACCTCCGCCTACTCGGGCGCCGCCGTCTGGCTTCCGGGCACAGCTGTCCAGGAACGGGCCGGCATCGGCGACTCCACCGAGCTGGCTCGCACCTATCTGCGCGCCGTGGTCGGCGACTCCGAGGTCGAACGCCAGGAGGCGTATGTCGCCACCGCCCCTGAGGTCGTCGACTTCCTCGAGCAGAATCCGCACCTCGACTTCGAGTGGCGTCCCTTCCCCGACTACTACAAGGCGCCGGGCCGCATGGACGCCGGCCGCGCGATCAATCCCCTCGATCTGCCCGGCGACGAGATCGGTGACCTTCGTGAGGTCATCCGTCCGGAGGCCGACGTCGATCGCGCCGGGCAGCCGCACCCCGAGGGAACTCTGATCGGCGGGCGCGCTCTGGTCGGGCGTCTCCTGATGGCGTTGTACGGAACCGGGCATGCGGAGCTCCGCACCGAGACGGCGGCCCACACACTGATCGTCGAGGACGGTCGCGTCGTGGGTGCCGAGGCCACCGACGCGGCCGGGCAAACGATCCGCATACGTGCGCGGCGCGGCGTGCTCCTCGCCGCCGGAGGGATCGAGGGCAACGCCGGTCTGCGCACCGAGAACGGCACGCCGGGCAGAGCCGAGTGGAGCATGGGACCGCGGGGGGCGAACACCGGCGACCTGCTGGCGGCGGCTGTGGAGGTCGGCGCCGACACGGCACTCCTCGACGAGGCCTGGTGGTGCCCGGGCGTCGAACTTCCGGACGGCTCAGGCGCTTTCATGGTGGGTGTACGCGGCGGAATCCTGGTGGACGACACCGGGGAGCGGTACCTCAACGAGTCGCTGCCGTACGACCAGTTCGGCCGCGCGATGATCGAACACCGAAGTGCGAACTCTTGTCTGGTCTTCGATTCCAGGGAGGGCGGCCCCGTTCTGCCGGCCATCTCCATCCCGTCGATTCCGGCGCAGCAACACCTCGAGGCGGGCACCTGGGTCACCGCCGACACCATCGAGGAACTCGCCGAGAAGATCGGCGTCCCGTCCGACACGCTTCGGCGCAGCGTCGAACAGTTCAACGACTACGCGAAGCACGGTGTCGACGAGGCGTTCCACCGCGGCGAAGATCCCTACGACGCCTTCTTCTGCCCGCCCGGAACGGGTGCCGACGCACCACCGAATCCGGCGCTCGGACCGATCGCGCAGGGGCCGTTCTACGCTGCCCGCATCATCCTCAGCGATCTCGGCACGAAGGGTGGCGTCCGCACCGACGCCGATGCCCGCGTGCTTCGCGCGGACGGCAGCCCGATCGAGGGGCTGTACGCGGCAGGGAACACCAGCGCCTCATTGAGCGGACGCTTCTATCCCGGCCCCGGGGTCCCGTTGGGCACCGCAATGGTGTTCTCCTACCGGGCAGTGCAACACATGCGGAACTGATCAGACGAGGTTGTCCTCCACCGGAAGTCCGAACGCGCCCCTGCCGAACAGTGCAAGGGCGCGTTCGGGTTCGTTGGCCACATGCACGCTGCCCGCGTGAGCGTCGCGCCAGGCCCGTTCGATCGCGTTGCCCCGAGACAGCGAGCTGCCCCCGGCCGTCTTGAAGAGCAGGTCGATCGCCTCCAGCGCGCGCTCGGTCGCCCGCACCTGGTCGCGACGGACTCTCAACCGCAGCGCCATCGGAAGTTCCTCGCCCGCGACCGCGAGCTCCCACAGCTCACGGACGTTGCGGTCCATCTGCAGGATCGCCGCATCGATCTCGGACGACGCCCGGGCCACCGACACCTGGGCGAACTGGTCCTCCACGAAGCGGCCACCCCCGAGGCTCAGACGCACGCGTTCACGCATCACCGTCAGGAACCGCTCGTAGCAGCCGGCCACCACACCCACACCGGGGGCAGTGACGGCCGTGGTGAAGATGGTGGCGAACGGTAAGCGGTAGAGCGGTCCCCGGTTCACCTTCTGCCCGGCTCCCCGTAACTGCGCGGTCTCGAAGTTGCGTTTGGTCCGGTAGTCGGGCACGAAACAGTCGTCGACGGTGATCTCGTTACTGGCTGTCCCCCGCATACCGACCACGTCCCACACGTCGTGGATGCGGTAATCCGACCTCGGTACGAGCACGGTGAGGAAATCGACCGGCCTACCTTGCGTTCCCACCACCATCGCGCCGAGCAGCGCCCACGACGCGTGTTCGCAGCCCGAGGAGAAGTGCCAGTCACCGGACAGCCGATAGCCTCCGTCCACAGGCGTCAGCCGCCCCACGGGGGCGTATGCGGACGACAGCAGCACCGAATTGTCGTGTCCCCATACGTCGCGCTGAGCGCGGTCGTCGAACAGCGCCAGGTGCCACGGATGCACACCCAGCACCGAAGCGAGCCAACCCGTCGATCCGCAGACCCCCGAGATCGCACGCACCGTCTCGTAGAAGTGAACGGGATTGCACTCCGCACCCCCGTACCGCTTGGGCTGCAGCATCGCGAACATCCCGGCGTCCCCGAGTTCGCGGATCACCTGTTCGGACACGCGTCGCGATTCGTCCACCTTGTCGGCGCGCTCCGCGATCATGGGCAGCAATTCACGGACCGACAGCAGCACCTCGTTGACCATCTGCGGAAGGGTATTGCGCGATCGGGGCACCGTGGACGACGTTCTCGCTCAACGGGAAGCGTGCACACACCCACCACACGCCAACCGGTCCCGTCCAGTGAGACGTCTCGGATCGGCCTCGTCCCACTGACCTAGCGTGCTCAACACCACAGGTACGAACGAGCAGGAGAGGACGGGACGCATCGTGAGCACCCAGCAGTCCGACAGAGACGAGGTCCGCGAGATCGTTGCGGGCGCTGCACCGACCCGATTCGCCCGCGGCTGGCATTGCCTCGGTTTGTCCCAGGATTTCCGGGACGGCAAGCCGCATTCGCTCGAGGCCTTCGGCACCAAACTGGTGATCTTTGCCGACAGCTCTGGCAAACTCGCCGTACTCGACGGCTACTGCCGGCACATGGGCGGCGACCTCAGCCAGGGCACCGTCAAGGGTGACGAGGTCGCGTGTCCGTTCCACGACTGGCGCTGGGGCAGCAACGGGCGCTGCAAGAAGATCCCGTATGCCCGCCGCGTACCGCCGCTGGCTCGTACCCGCTCGTGGCACACCCTCGACCAGGACGGAATGCTGTTCGTCTGGAACGACCCGGAGGGTAACCCGCCGCCGGCCGACGTCACGATTCCCCGAATCGAGGGGGCGCTCGACGACGACTGGACGGACTGGGTCTGGTACCGCACCACGGTGAACACGAATTGTCGTGAAGTGGTGGACAACATCGTCGACATGGCGCATTTCTTCTATGTCCATTACTCGTTCCCCACCTATTTCAAGAACGTCTTCGAAGGCCACGTAGCCAGCCAGTTCATGCGCGGCCAGGCCCGCGAGGACATGCGCCCGCACGCCTCCGGACAACCCAAGATGGTGGGAAGTCGTTCGGATGCCACCTATTTCGGCCCGTCGTTCATGGTCGACGACCTCACCTACCAGTACGAAACCCACGACGTCGACTCAGTGCTGATCAACTGCCACTATCCGGTCAGCGCAGACGAGTTCGTGCTGCAGTACGGGATCATCGTCAAGAAGTCGAAGGAACTCGAGGGTGATGCCGCCACCGAGATGGCGAAAAACTTCGGCACCTTCATCGCCAAGGGATTCGAGCAGGACATCGAGATCTGGAAGAACAAGACCCGCATCGAAAACCCGTTGCTGTGCGAGGAAGACGGCCCCGTCTACCAATTGCGCCGGTGGTACGAGCAGTTCTACGTCGACGCGGCCAACGTGACACCGCAGATGACCGAACGGTTCGAGTTCGAGCTCGACACCACGCGCCCGGTGGAGTCGTGGAAGAAGGAAGTGGAAGACAATCTTGCACGAAAGGCGCTGGAATCCGATGCAGCCGCTGCAGTGCACTGAGTGCGGTGCGCGGGTGCTGGTCCAGAAGAACAGCTGGGAGCACACCTCCGTGCAGTGGGACGACCTCTCTCGCGGCCGGTGCCACCAGATCGCCGGCTCCGGCGACGGCCGTCCCGGGTCCCCCCGGAAGGGCTGCGACGCACTGACCACATCCATCGTCCGAGCGGCGGAGCGGGGCGACATCACGGTGCGCGACCCCGACCCGGTTCCCACCCCCATCGTCGTCCCCTGAACTTCCTTCGAAAGGACACCCCATGATCGACACCCACCAATACGGGCCGTGGGCCGTGATCGCCGGCGGGTCGGAGGGCGTCGGCGCAGGTTTCGCCGACGAACTGAGCCGCTCCGGAATCAACCTCCTGCTCATCGCCCGCAAGCCGGAACCACTCGAGGAGACGGCCGCGAAGGTTCGCGCGAACGGTGTGGAGGTCCGCACGCTCGCGCTCGACCTCCTCTCGGCGGACGCCTTCGACCGCATCCGCATCGCCACCGACGACGTCGAGGTGGGCCTGCTGATCTTCAACGCCGGGGCCAACAGTTACGGGCACGAATTCGTCAGCGGCGACCTGACCGGATTTCAAGGCGTCATCGACCTCAACATCACTTCGCAACTGCAGCTTTCGCATCACTTCGGCGCGAGAATGAAAGAACGCGGGCAGGGTGGGATCATGCTGGTGGGGTCACTGGCCGGATATATGGGTTCCGAACACCAAAGCATCTACGCGGCATCGAAGGCCTTCGGGCGCATCTTCGCGGAAAGCCTGTGGCTCGAACTGGCACCGTTCGGCGTCCACGTACTCGAACTGGTCCTGGGCGTCACCCGCACCCCAGCGATGGTGCGGGCCGGACTGAACTTCGACCTCCCCGGCATGAACGTCGCCGAACCCGAAGATGTCGCGCGTGAAGGACTCGCACACCTAGCCGACGGACCCGTCTGGGTGGCGGGCGGCAACTACGAAGCAGCCCAGAAGCGGAGCGGATTCCCCCGCGACACCCTCGTGCAGGGTGCCGCCGCGGGTATGCGGAAGCTGCTGGGTCGCGGGTGACGGTGGGCGGCCGCAACAGTCGCCGCCCAACGTCAAGACGAGGACCGATAGGCGTCCGCGCCATGGGTGCGCGGTCACACGGTGCAGTCGGTGTCCATGGCTTGGCGGCCCTCGCGATTGTTGGTCTCGGGGAGCCGCGGCGCCTGGGTTACGGGAGGAGCCCGAGTCGGCGAGCGCGCGATACCGCCTCGACCCGGGAGCGGGCATCCAGCTTGCCCATCGCTCCACGCAGGTAGTGCTTCACCGTTTCCGGTTTGATCGACAGTCGTTGCGCCACCGCGGCGTTGGTACATCCGAGAGCAACATAGGTAAGGACGTCGACCTCGCGACCGGACAATGTGACATCGGTGGCGGGAGCGTCACCGCGGGACAGGCCGGCGAGTTTGTCGGCGAGAGCGTGCAGACTTGTCGCGAGTGCTGAGTCGGGGATCGTGCGGGTCAGCACCCGCAGCTCGGTGTGGATCTCGCGGATACCTTCGATCAGTGCCGATGTTCCGGGTGCTTGCCCTCCCTCGACGAGTGTGTCGATCAACGCGACCCGCCGGTCGACTTCATCTCGAATGTTGATCTCGGCAGCGAGTCGGTCTCCGGCCCGGCCCAGCATGTCGAGGATTCGACTCCCGATCGGTGTGGACTGACGAAATGCGGCGTAAATGATGGCGCGCGCTCCGCCGCCGACCACCACCGGTACAGCGACGATGGAGCGCAGTCCTTCGTTGATGACCGGCCGGTCGTAGTCGTGGGTGATGGTCCGAGCAGTCGCGTAATCCTCGACCGACTGCGGCCGAAGCTGGGTGATCGCGCGCCCGCCAAGCCCCAGCATCGGTGAAATCGACAGGCCGCGCAATCCGGCAGTTCTGGTGCCGAGCGTCTCGGAAATCTTCAGTGTTCCCTCGGACACGGGGCCGCCGAATACGACCGCGGGTGTCACAAACTCCTTTGCGATGACGCGTAGCTCGGCGCGAAGGGCATCGTCATCTCGAGGTCGGAGCAACCGTGTTGAGCCCTCGGCGCAGTAAGGGGGACCCTCGGCGCATGAATTTGTCACCTCCACCTCCTCGTGGCGGGTCTCGTGACTGGTGGCGCGTGATCCGAGAACGACGTTCCTCATCTTCTCGTCATCTCGCGCAAAGGACGGGTGCAAGAGCGGCGCGTACTGCGGGGCAGCGAATTCGTGTGCTGCACCCGGCGGGTTGATCAGCGGGTGTACATCGATTTCGTGCGGACGTAGGCGTCCAGACCTTCCGGTCCCAGTTCACGGCCGAGACCACTGGCCTTGACGCCCCCGAATGGGGCGCCGATGTCTAGATCGAAGAAGTTCACACCCACGCTGCCGGTCTCGATCCGACGGGCCAGGTCGAGGCCCTTTTCGGGATCGGAGGTCCAGACCGTTCCGCCCAGGCCGTACTCGGAGTCATTGGCGATTGCGACGGCATCGTCGAGGTCGTCATACGGCAGGACGGTCAGGACCGGCCCGAAGATCTCTTCCCGCGCGACGGTCGCCGAGTTGTCGAGGTCGGCGAACACGGTCGGTTCCACGAACCATCCCCGGTCGAGGTGTTTCGGCCGGCCGCCTCCGGCCGCGACGGTGGCGCCTTCCCGTCTACCCGTGTCGATGTACGCCTCCACACTGTGCCGTTGGCGCTCGGACACCAAGGGTCCCACTCGGGTGGCGAGGTCGGCCGGGTCCCCGACCACGAGAGTGGATGCCAAATGTGCTACCGCGTCGACTGTTTCACGGTAGCGAGACCGGGGGGCAAGGATTCGAGAGGACAGATAGCAGGTCTGGCCATTGTTGAGCAGGCTCGCCCAGGACAGTCCCCTGGCGACGCTCACCAGGTCCGCGTCGTCGAGGATGATGGCGGCGCTCTTGCCTCCCAGTTCCAGGGTCACCGGTCGCAGCAGGCGACCGCAGGTCTCCCCGATCACCCTGCCGGCGGCGGTCGACCCGGTGAAAGCGATTTTGTTCACCTCGGGGTGGGCGACCAGATACGCACCGATCTCTCGGCCGCCGGTCACGATGTTCAACACACCGCCGGGCAGCCCTGCTTCTTCTGCAGCGTCCGCGAGTTGAAAGGCGTCGAGCACGGTTTCGGGTGCGGGCTTGAGGACCACGGTGCTTCCGGAAGCGAGTGCGGGGGCAAGCTTGAACATGGTCAGCGACTGGGGAAAGTTCCACGGAATGATTGCGGCGACAACGCCGATCGGCTCGCGGCGCACGATCGTGGTGGACCGACCGTTCGCGGAGACGCGCGGCATCTCTACCGGTGTCTTCTCGGTGAGATCGGCGTAGTACCGGAGCGTCGCAACCGGACCGCTCCCCTCGGCCGCTAGAGATATCGCTGCCGGCATGCCGTTCTCGTCGGTCACGATGGCGGCTGTGTCTTTTCGGCGCCGGTCGAGCGCATCGGCGAAACGGCGCAGGGTGTCGGCACGTTCAGCCGGTTCCAACGCAGACCACTCCGGTGCACGCAGGGCGCGGCGGGCTGCGGAGACTGCGGCGTCGACGTCCGCTGGGGTACTGTCCGGCGCCGACCCGACGGGTTCCTCGGTGGTCGGCGAGATGACCGTGATGCGGTCGGAGGTGGACGGCGTATGCCACCGGCCGTCGATGAACAGATGCGATCGGGTGTACTTCATTGGGGAACCTCGGTCGTCGTGGTGCGCGGTCAGGGATGCGGGAGAAGAACCGGTTTGATGGTGTCGCCGCTGGCGGCGTCCGCCTCGGCGACTGAGATCTCGGCGAGAGGGTAGGTGCGGATCAGTCGGTCGAACGGAAACCGGCCTTGACGCCAGAGTTCGATCAGGCGGGGCAACAGCAACTGCGGGACAGCGTCGCCTTCGAGGATTCCCATGATGTTCTTCCCGGCCGCCAGCGCGGCCGGGGCGAGGACCAGTTCGCGGGTTGCGGCGCCGACGAGTCCGACCGTCCCCGTGGGCCGGAGGCTGTCGATCGCCGATGCGATCACCTGCGGAACCCCGGTGGTGTCGAGGGCGGCATGCGCTCCGCCCCCGGTCAGCTTCCGGATCTGTCGCGCGATATCGTCAGCGGACCCCTCGATCACGTCCGTCGCACCGAGTTCGAGGGCGAGATTCAGGCGACTCGCGTGCAAGTCGACGGCGATGATCCGGGAGGCACCGGCGACCCGCGCGGCCATGATCGCCGACAGACCCACCGCTCCGGCACCGAACACGGCGAACGTGTCTCCCGTACCGACTTTCAAGGCGATCAGCACGGACCCGGCGCCGGTCTGGATCCCGCAACCGAGCGGACCCAGCAGATGGAGGGGCAGATCCTTGTCGACAACCACGACGTTCCGAGCACTGACGACCGCGTGCGTGGCCAGAGAGGACTGACCGAACCACCGTGATGAAATAGCGTTGCCGCTCAGGTCGATGAGCGGGCCGGGCCCCTCGGGGCCGCGGCCGGACAGGTTGCGCGCGAAGAACCCGAAGCAATACGCCGGGTGACCACCCGCGCAGTTCTCACACAGCCCACAGGAATCGAACGACAACAAAACATGGTCGCCGACCGCGATTCCGGATACGCCGGCACCGACTTCTTCGACGACTCCGGCTCCCTCGTGGCCCACCACGATCGGCGGCTGAGCCAGAAACGATGGGTCCCTGGGCAGGACGTCGGTGTGGCAGAACCCGACACCGGCGATGCGGACCCGCAGTTGGCCACCCGTCGGGTCGGCCAACTCCACCGTTTCGATCTGGAACGGTGCGTCGTGGTGGCGCAGCACTGCGGCTTCGATGCGCATCAGAAAGCTCCCTCTGTTCGGTGCGGTAGCGAGAAACGTACAGCCGACCGGCTGTACGGCCAATAACTTGCTCTTCGCCCATTCACGCGAGAAGTTCCGCTACCGCCTCGATCGAGGAATAACCGAGGCCCTGAAGCAGCAGCGTTTTGACCGCCGTCTTCTCCCATCGAACGAGGTCTTCTTTGATCTTGTCTCGTGATCCGACGAGCGCGACATCCTCGACCATGGCCAGGGGCACCGACGCTATTGCTTCGGATTTGCGCCCCTCCAGGTAGAGACGCTGAATACGTGCGCATTCCGCTTCGTAACCCATGCGCACAAACACTTGATTGTGAAAGTTGGCCTCCTTCGCGCCCATTCCACCCACGTAAAGCGCAATGTTGGGCCGGATCGCGTCGGCTGCCTTCTCGATGTCGTCGTCGATGACAATGGGGACCGTGGCGGCGATGTCGAAATCGTCGAGAGATCGACGGGCCCCGGGTTTCGAGAAGCCTTCCTCGAGGGCTCCTCGATAGAAGTCGTCCATCCGGGGCGAGTAGAAGATCGGCAGCCACCCGTCGGCTATCTCCGCGGCGAGTGCGATGTTCTTGGGCCCCTCGGCGCCGAGATAGATCGGGATCTCGGGACGAAGGGGGTGAAGCATCGACCGGAGTGGCTTTCCGAGGCCGGAGCCACCTTGCAGCGGAAGTTGGTAGAACGCACCATCGTTGTTACTTACGGGTTGGTCTCGTCGCACGAACTTACGAACAAGTTCGACGTATTCCCTTGTGCGAGCGAGTGGTCGAGGATACGGCTGCCCGTACCATCCCTCGACGACCTGAGGCCCCGAGACGCCCAGACCCAGGATGAAGCGGCCTCGAGACAGGTGGTCCAGTGTCATCGCCGCCATGGCGGTCGCCGCTGGGGTCCGCGCCGACATCTGCAGAATGTTGGTGCCCAACTTCACGGTACTGGTTGAGGCCCCGTACCACGCCAAGGGAGTTAAGCAATCAGATCCGTAGGTCTCGGCAGTCCAGACCGAGTCGTAGCCGAGACTCTCCGCAAGAGAGAATGCCGCTCGCTCGTCGGCCGAGGGCGCGGAAGACCAATAGCCCAGGTGAAATCCCAGTTTCATCGTTTACTGTCCCTACTTCGTCGTCATGGGTGTGGTTCGTTGTCGAGGTATGTGAATCCGGTCGTCGCATCTACCGAGACGGGGGAAGCACGCTGTCACCCGTCCGGGTGGTCCGGAGGTCGTCGACCACCAATTCGTCGGCGTCGTAGCGGCGGCGCAGGTCCTTCTTGTCGAGCTTGCCGACACTGGTCTTGGGGAGGGTGTCGACGAAGCTCCACCGTTCGGGAAGCCACCAACGGGCGACCTTGCCGTCGAGAAACGCGAGCAACTCGGGTGCAGTGACTGCCGCTCCGGGCTTCACGGTGACGCACACGAACGGGCGTTCCTCCCATTTCGGATCAGGTACGCCGATCACAGCAACCTCGATGACGGCTTCGTGCTCGAGCAGGGCGTTCTCGAGTTCGACCGTGGAGATCCATTCCCCGCCGCTCTTGATGCCGTCCTTGAGCCGGTCCTTGAGTTGGATCCACCCACCGTCGTGCAGGACTCCGAGGTCACCGGTGCGCAGCCATCCGTCGTCGAACTTGTCCGGTGCTGCGGCGCGAAAATAGGTGCCCGCGATGGTGGCGCCCCGCAGCTGTACTTCGCCGACGGACCGGCCATCCCAAGGCAATTCGTCACCGGATTCGCCGACGATGCGCGCCTGCACTCCGGGGACGATGCGCCCTGTCAGGCTCGCCCAGTGCGCCAGGTCGGCGTCGGGTGTGTTGTGGGGTGGCCGGGAGAACGTCAGGAGCGGGCTGGTCTCGGTCATCCCCCATCCCTGCGTCAACCGGACGCCGTGGTGGGTGGCCATGCTCCGCACCAGTGCGGCCGAGAGAGGGGAGCCACCGGATACGGCCAGACGTAGGCCGGTGAAGTCGACCGCCTGGGTGCGGGCGTACTCGTCGAGACCGGTCCACAGTGTCGGCACGGCGGCGGCGGCGGTGGGCGCGAGGTCGGTGATGATGCGGGCAAGGTGGTTGATCTGAAGAAACCGGTCGTTGAGGATGATGTCGGCCCCGCTCGTCCAGGCGGCGTGCGGCCAGCCCCAGGCGTTGGCGTGGAACATCGGCACGATCGGCAGAACCCGGTCGGCGTCGGAGAAACCGAAGGCGCTTCCGGTGGAGATTTGCAGGCTGTGCAAATAGATGGACCGGTGGCTGTAGGCCACTCCCTTCGGGTCGCCGGTCGTACCGGTGGTGTAGCAGAGCGCGGCGGCGCTGCGTTCGGGTAGGCGCGGCCACTCGAAGTCGGTCTCGGTATCCAGCACGTCGTCGAGATGGTGCAGTTGCACACCGGCGGGAACGGTCAGGTCCGCGTCGCCGGCGATGATCACGTGCTCCACGGTGGGGAGGCGGTCGATGATCCGCTGCAGCTGGGGCACCAGGTCGGCATCGACGAGGATCACTTTGTCCTCGGCGTGATTGGCGATGTAGACGATCTGATCATCGTGCAGTCGCAGATTCAGTGTGTGTAACACCGCCCCCATTCCCGGTACTGCGAAATAGGCAGCCAGATGCGCCGGACTGTTCCAGCACAACGTGGCAACCACATCGTCCCCGGACACGCCGAGCCGACGCAGACCTGCCGCGAGAGAGCTGACTGTGGCCCCGAATTCGCGGAAAGACAGACGCAGCACCTCGCCGCCCTGATAGTGCAGAACCGAACTGTCGGGGTGGGTGCGAAGGCCGTGCAGGAACAAATCCGACACGAGAAGGTCGACATCTTGCATGGTGCTGTGCATGGCAGGTCCGTCCTGGCTGTGAGGATTCAGGGTCGTTCCGCTGCGCCGTCGGCCGAATTGCGGAGCCGAAGCCGGTCTTGACCCACGGACAGCTGCTCCCTACCATAGACCGTACGTACGGTCAGTCAAGTACTGATTCCTGCTCGTCCATCCCTTCCTCCCTGCCCCGAAGGAAACGCCATGACGTTATCGGCCCTGCACACCGATCTCGGAAGCCCCGACGCGTACATTCACGGAGTTCCTCACGAGGTCTTCGCCGACCTCCGTCGCCACGAGCCGGTGGCGTGGATCGAAGAGCCGGCCGGTGAGGGTTTCGCCGGCGGCCCCGGTTTCTGGGCAGTCACCCGCTACGACGACGTGATGACCGTCTCGAAGAACCCGGACATTTTCTCCTCACACAAGGGCACGTCGTTCCTGCGTGATCAACGCCCTCAGGATCTCGCGGCCCTGCAGCAGATGATGCTCAACCTCGACCCCCCGGACCACTCGCAGATGCGGTCGATCGTCAGCAAGGTGTTCACCCCGAAGATGGTGCGCGGGATGTTCGACAGCATCGCTGATCACGCCCGCGCCATCGTTGATGCGTTGCCCGACGACACCGAGATCGATCTCGTCGAACACATTTCCGCAGAGATGCCGCTTCGGGTCCTGGCCGACGTCCTCGGGGTACCGTCGGAAGATCGGCACCTGCTGTACGACTGGACCAATCGGATGGTCGGGCTCGACGACCCCTCCTATGGAGGGCGCGAGGCTTTCCTCTCTGCGTTCATCGAAATGTTCAAGTATTCCAACGCACACACCAAGGCCAAGCGCGCCGAACCCGGCTCCGATGTGTGGTCACGGATCGTCAATGCGGAAGTCGATGGTGCCCGCCTGTCGACCGAAGAGCTCAACCGCTTCTTCCAATTGCTGGTCATCGCTGGAAACGAAACGACGCGCAACCTGCTGACCGGTTTCGTCCTCACGCTGAGTGAGCACCCGCAGGAGCGCAGCAAGCTGGCCACCGACCCGGCGCTGCTGCCGAACGCCATCGAAGAAGTGCTGCGATTCCACTCCCCCGTCATGCAATTCCGGCGCACGGTGACCCGACCGACCGAACTCGGCGGCAAACAGCTGCACGAGGGACAAAAGGTGGTCATGTTCTACGTCTCGGCCAACCGGGACGAAGCACAATTCGCCGACCCGGACACGTTCCGCATCGATCGAGGTGCCGCCAATCACCTCGCCTTCGGCGCCGGCACCCACTTCTGCCTGGGTAACAGCCTCGCGCGCCTCGAAGCGAAGGTGCTGCTCGAAACTCTGTTCACGCGATTCCCGCACTGGCAGGTCACCGGGCCGCCGGACCGTTTCCGGTCGAACTTCATCAACGGGATCAAGAAGCTTCCCATTCACCTCGGAAAGGCCACGTCATGAAGCTCTGCGTCGACCGCACCAAATGCACCGGCCTCGGAATCTGCGAATCCCTCGCCCCGGACTACTTCGAAATCGACGATGCCGGTCAATTGCTGGTGCTGCGCGAGCACACCGATGACAGCGACATCGACGATGTCCGTGCCGCCATCGAAGGGTGCCCGACCGAGGCACTCACCCTTGTCGAGGACTGAGACCATGCCCGAGCAGAATCTCGTGGTGGTCGGGGCGTCGTTGGCGGGTCTGCGTGCCGCCGAGGCAGCCCGCAAGGCGGGATTCACCGGAACGGTGACCCTCGTCGGCGCCGAGGAACACCTGCCCTACGACCGCCCCCCGTTGTCGAAGGCGTACCTCGACCCTGGACCAACCCCTCCGGACACCACCTTCCGTGCCCGCAGCACCCTCGACGACGCCGGAATCGACCTGCGTCTCGGCACCACCGCCACCCACCTCGACCCGGACGAGAAGACAATCCACACCTCGCACGGCTCACTGCCCTACGACATCGCCGTCATCGCGACCGGATCGTCGGCGCGGATGCTGCCGGGAACGGCCGCCATGACCGGTGTCGTCACGTTACGCACACTCGACGACGCGGTCACCGTCCGCGCCGCCCTCGACAACCGGGCCCGCACTGTGGTCGTCGGTGCCGGATTCATCGGCTCCGAGGTTGCCTCTGGGGCACGCAAACGAGGCCTGAACGTCACCGTGGTGGAGTCGCTGCCGGTTCCCCTGGTGCGCGCGATCGGTACGGACATGGGCCGTGCCTGCGCGGACCTTCACCGACGCAACGGAGTGGACCTGCGCTGCGGCGTCGGGGTCGAGAAAGTTCTCGGCAACGGACATGTCGAGGCCGTGCAATTGTCGGACGGATCAACACTCGAGGCCGATCTGGTCGTGGTCGGCGTCGGTGCGGACCCCGCCACCGAGTGGCTCGAGACCTCGGGCATCACTCTCGACCGCGGTGTCGTCTGCGACGAAACCATGGCGACCACGCTGCCGGGGGTTTACGCCGCCGGGGACGTCGCCCGCTGGCACAACCCACTCTTCGAGGCATCCATGCGGCTCGAGCACTGGACCAGTGCCGCCGAGCAGGGAGCACTCGCCGTCCGCAACGCACTCGACCCACGAGCCGCGAAGCCGTACCGCACCGTGCCCTATTTCTGGTCCGACTGGTACGACACCCGCATTCAGTTCGTGGGAGTGCCCGAGGCCGACGAAATACGCGTTGTCACCGGACATCTCGACGAGGGACAGTTCGTGGCGCTCTACCGGCGCGGCGACCGGGTCGTGGGCGCACTTGCCCTCGACCACCAGTCCCACATCATGAAATATCGTGCCCTGATCGCCAAGAGCGCGAGCTGGGAGCAGGCGCTCGACTACGCGCGCACCCGCCCGCCCAAGGACGCGACGCTCGCCGCGGGCCGCTGACACAAGGCCCACCCCGACACACTGCAGAAAAGAGGGCCATGCCAGAGCGCAACGCCACCATCGTCGGATACGGGCTCACCGAGGTGGGCAAGGTGTACGGGAAGACCGCGCGTGGTTTCGCCGCGGAGGCGGTCCGGTTGGCTGTCGCCGATGCCGGACTGTCCCTCGGCGACATCGACGGGCTCCTCGTCAACGCCCGCACGGGAACCGATCTCAACCTGACCCTCGCCCGCACCCTGGGGCTCGGAAATCTGCGGCTGCTCAGCGAGATCAATGCATTCGGCGCCTCGGCCGCCATCATGATCGCCCAGGCCTCGAAGGCGGTGCTGTCCGGCGAAGCGGAGGTAGTGGTGTGCGTTTTCGCCGACGACCCCAAGAAGCAGGACACCGGCGGAGCGCACGCTTACCGGGCAAGCTCCCTGACTGCGACGGGGTTCCGCAGCGCGGAGACCGCAGCCGGGTTCACCAGCGTCAATCACCGCTACGCTCTGGCGGCTCGCCGCTACATGGACCACTACGGCCTCACCTCCTCCCACCTCGGCGCCGTGGCGGTGTCTCAGCGGGCGTGGGCCCTCGACAATCCGGTGGCCCAGATGCGAACACCGTTGACCCTGGACGAGTACCACCAATCTCGATGGGTGGTCGAACCGCTACATCTGCTCGACTGCTGCCTCGTCTCCAACGGTGGTGCCGCAGTCGTGGTGACCACCCCGGAGCGGGCACGGGATCTACCGAATACCCCGGTCTACGTCCGCGGGTGGGGCCAAGCCCACCCGGGGTACGTCCTCGAACGTGACAGCGATTTCGGCCTCGTGACCGGCGCCGCCGTATCCGGGCCGGCGGCGTTGAAGATGGCCGGAATGACCGTCGACGACATTGATCTGCGGGAAATCTACGATTGCTACACCTACACCCTCCTGGTGACGCTCGAGGACTACGGATTCTGCGGTAAGGGCGAAGCCGGGGAACTAGCCGCCAGCGGGGCACTCGCCCCCGGCGGCACCCTGCCCACCAACACCGGCGGCGGGCAACTGTCGTCGTTCTATCTGTGGGGCATGACCCCGTTGATGGAAGCCCTCACGCAACTGCGAGGAGAAGGGGGCCGACGGCAGGTCCGTGAGCACGCCACCGCCATCGTCAGCGGCAACGGCGGCATTCTCGACCACCACGGCACCCTGGTTCTCGCCACCAGCTCGGCGTGAACACCAGCAACGGAGAAGGAACACGATGACATTTCCCGCCGTCCGGGACGAGACCTCGGCACCGTACTTCGATGCCCTCCGGGAGGGCAGGTTGATTTTGCGGTCATGCACCCGTTGCCGGCATATCGGCCGACCCGACACCCTCAGCTGCAGCTCGTGCCACAGCGACGAGCTCACGTGGGTCGGCTCCACTGGTGACGGGGTGGTGGTGTCCGCAGTCGTCGACCACGCGAGTGTGCCCGAGCCCACCGTCCTTGCGCTGGTCGAGCTCCGAGAAGGACCGTGGATTGCCAGCCGCATCCTCGACGTCGCCACCGCGTCCGACGTCCCGGTATGCGCACCGGTGCGGTTGCGCATCACCGAATTTGCCGACGGTGAGGCGATTCCAACATTCATTCTCGCATCCGACCATCGCTGTGACGGTGCGCCGGATCCACGAGTGATCACACGGCGCTTAGACTGACTGCACGATCAGGACCGCGAACGAGGTGGAGGTAGCGCGATGGCAAAGGCCGGTACCCGGCTGGCCGGTAAAGCCAACGAGATCCTCCAGGTCTTCACGCACAACGTCGCGCAGTTCGGTTACGACGGGACGAACCTGAGCGATATCGCCAACGAGTTGTCGATCTCCAAGGGCACCATCGTCCATCATTACGGCACCAAGGATCGCCTGCTCGCCGCCCTGCACACGTCCTACATGCGCCGCCGCCTCACCGAAGCGAAGTTGCTGATCAGCAAACTCGACCATCCCGAGCAGCAACTCGCAGGACTGCTGTTCGCGTTCATCCTTTACCAAGAGCACGACCGCGACGCCACCATCGCGTTCCAGCGCGAGGTCATGCGCCTGGCAGCGCTCGATATCGACACCGAGGGACTCGAACTACGCGCCGAATACATCCAGCTGGTGCGTGACGTGATCGAAGCCGGAATCGCCTCGGGACGGCTTCGAAAAACGGATCTGCGGATTCAGTCCCTGCTGATGTTCGGATCCGCGCAATGGGCCTACACCTGGTTCGACCCGAGCGGTGACGAATCCGCCGAAGAGGTCGGGGCAGCACTGGTCGATCTCGTGCTGGGCAGCCTCCTGGTCCGTCGCACAGCACTGCCGGCGTTGGCGGATCCGAAGGGTCTGGCTGCCCAGACCGCGCGGCAGTGCCTGCTCGAAGCGTCCGCCGAATCCGGCAGCGGGCTCGCCGCATCCTGACCGCTACACCGCGTCGCGGCGAGACCAACGCTCGCGTCACGAGAACGGTGGACCACGCCCGCCAGGCACGTAGCGGGAAAAGGGGCATCGGTCACCACTCGGTGCTGGGCCCATCCGTGTAGAGACTCTCTCCGGCCACGCGGTACTTCTACGCCGGGTCAGGTCGCTGAATACCAGTGCCATGAGTAGTCAGGCGGCCGCGCATATGCGTGCCCATTCGACCCGGCGCTCAGCGCGCACGCCAGCCGAATCTTATTGCGCAGCAATAATTATTCAAATAGAAGTCCTATTCCTTCCGATAAGTGTCCCCACTGGGCACTCGGCACAGCACCCGACTGGGTAGCCCCGGTGGGGAGAGCTCTCCATATTCGGATTTTTCGCCCAACTTCTTCGGTGACCCCTTGTGCTGTACGTCACGCTTCTGCTTTACTGACCGTGCGTACGGTCACTAGTTGAGTCGGACGAAACGGACTGAACAACTTCCCTCGAGAGGTGCCTGATGGCTTCACCCATCCACCATGTCTTCGACCCGATCACCTACTGGGTATCGCAGGATCCCACCCGAGTCGCCCTGCGATTCGGGGACGAGTCGTGGACATGGCAACAATTGTCGGACCGTGTGCGGCGTAACGCCGCAGCGCAGTCGGCACTCGGGCTGGCACCGGGTGACCGGGTCGCGTTCCTGGACAAGAATCACCCGGCCAGCATCGAGACGACACTCGCGTGCGCCTTGGCCGGAACGGCCAACGCGGTACTGAACTTCCGCCTCGCACCGTCCGAATTGACTTACGTCATCAACGACAGCCAGGCCGAACTGCTGATCCTCGGCGCCGAATTCGTCGATGTCGTCGAGACGATCAAGCCGAACCTCGACCATGTGCGCACCATCATCGTCCTCGGTGGTGAGGCGGACGAATACGAGGCGTGGCTCGACCAGGCGCCGCCACGCCACATCGCTCATTCAGCCCTTCCGGAGGATTGCTTCCTGCAGCTCTACACCTCCGGCACCACCGGGCACCCAAAGGGTGCCATGCTGACGCACCGCTCCGTGGGCGCGCACAGCATTGCGGCCAGCGCGGCTTTCGGCTTCACCCGAGACAGCGTGAATATGGTGGCCATGCCGCTGTTTCATGTGGGCGGCACCAGCTGGGCACTGGCCGCGATGTCGCAGGGCGCGGAGACGGTCCTCGTACGTGAGGTCGTTCCCGCGATGGTTCTGGATCAGATCACCCGCCACTCGGTCACCCACGCGTTCTTCGTCCCCGCCGTCATCCGGTTCTTCCTGCAGGTCCCGGGTGTGTCCGCACGGGAGTTCTCCTCGCTGCGCTGCCTCGGATACGGCGGATCACCCATGCCCGAACCCCTCCTGCGAGAGGCGATGAGCACCTTCGATGTCGACTTCTACCAGGTCTACGGCATGACCGAAGCATCTGGAGTGTTCTGCGTACTCGGGCCGCGGGACCACCGCGATCCTGCCCGGCCCGAACGCCTCCGCTCGGCAGGCCAGCCAATCGAGGGTGCCGAGGTCCGGGTCGTGGACCCAGTCAGCGGGGACGAGGTGCCCGTCGGCGAGGTCGGGGAATTTCAGATCCGCGGACCGCAGGTGATGGCGGGTTACTGGCAGCACGATGCGGACACCGCCGCCAGCTTCGATGGCGAGTGGTTCAAGACCGGCGACGCCGGCCGACGGGACTCCGATGGGTTCTACTACGTCGAAGACCGGGTCAAGGACGTCATCATCTCCGGCGGTGAGAACATCTACCCCGCCGAGGTGGAGCGCGTGATCAACGAGTTCCCCGATGTCGCGGAAGTCGCCGTCTTCGGCGTTCCCGACGACAAGTGGGGGGAAGTGGTCCACGCGGTCGTGGTCGCGAACAGCGGCGCCGACATCGACGAAAACAAACTGCTCGACTTCTGCGCCGCTCATCTGGCCGGGTACAAGCGACCCCGCACCATCGACATCGTTCCGAGCCTGCCGCGTAACGCGACAGGAAAGATCCTCAAACGCGAACTGCGCGCACCCCATTGGGCGGGCCGCAGCCGATCGGTCTGAGTCCAATCCGGACAAGCACCAACCACAGACCCCCATCCGAAAGGGATAACACCATGAGCTACTTCACCGACGCCACCGAGGTCTACCGCTACCTGGGTGGAGTCTTCCGCGCAGCCAACGACGAACCGACCGCCGGCCCGGCGCTCAAGGACGCCGACCTCATCCTCCGACTCGACTACACCAACCCCGATTCGTCGCTCACCGTCGCACTGAAGCCAGAAGGCATCGAGGTGATCGAAGGCGAAAACGACCTCATCCCGGATGTCCGGTTGGCGATGTCCGCCGACAACGGCAACAAGTTCTGGCGCGGTGAGTACAACGTGGCGGTGGGGTTGGCCAAGGGCCAGGTCAAGGCCAAGGGCCCGGTGTCGAAGATCCTCAAGCTGATTCCGATCTCCAAGCCGCTGTTCCCGATCTACAAGAACCTGGTCGCCGAGAAAGACGCCCAGCACAGCTGATCACCCGGCCTCGAGCAAGGACAACCCAACCATGACAGCCATACCGCACTACACCCAGTTCATCGACGGTCATTGGGTCGATACCGCCCGCACGTTCGACATCATCGACCCCGCGAACGGCGAACTGGTCGCCACCGTCGCCCGAGGCTCCGTCGAGGACCTCGACCAGGCGGTCGCCGCCGCCAAAGCCGCCCACGCCCGGGGCGAGTGGCGCTCGAAGACGCCGGACGAACGCGCCGACATCTTGTCGGCAATTGTCGCCGACCTGTCCGAGCGCATGGAGGACCTGGTCGCTCTGCACGTCAAGGAGAACGGCGTCACCGTCCGCCAGGCAATGGCCTTCCACGTCGGGTATTCGATCTCGCACCTGCAGTACTTCGCCGACTTGGCCCGCACCTACGAATTCGAGCGGTCAGGACCGCAATTGTCCTACCCCACACTGGCATCCGGGATCGTGCGCCGTGAACCGATCGGTGTGGTCGGC
This sequence comes from Rhodococcus sp. WAY2, assembly GCF_009859915.1. Classification (NCBI taxonomy): domain Bacteria; kingdom Bacillati; phylum Actinomycetota; class Actinomycetes; order Mycobacteriales; family Nocardiaceae; genus Rhodococcus; species Rhodococcus sp. WAY2. The sequence goes on along the minus strand of NZ_CP046572.1, from coordinate 162,066 downwards.
GGCATCGTGCCGTGGAACTTCCCGCTGCTGCTTGCTGTGTGGAAACTCGGTCCTGCCCTGGCGGCCGGCAACACCATCGTGCTCAAGCCCGATGAAAAGACGCCCCTTACCTTGCTCGAACTGGCCAAGTCCGCAGAACGAGCCGGGCTGCCGAAAGGCGTGCTCAACATCGTCACCGGTGCCGGCGAAGAGGTCGGTGCCCGCCTCGCCGCACACCCGGACGTACGCAAAATCGCCTTCACCGGGTCGACGGCGGTCGGCAGGGAGGTCAGCAAGCTCGCCGCGGAGAACATCAAGAAGGTCACCCTCGAACTCGGCGGCAAGGGACCGAACATCGTGCTCGCCGACGCCGATATCGACTCCGCGGTCGACGGGGCACTCTTCGCCTGCTTCCTCTACGCCGGTCAGGCATGCGAATCGGGAACCCGGTTGCTGCTGCCCGAGAGCCTGCACGACGAAGTCGTCGACCGCCTGGTTCAGCGGGCGGCGACCATCAAGGTCGGCGACCCGTCGGAGTTCGACACCGACATCGGCCCGATCATCTCCGCCGAGCAACACGCACGGATCCTCGACTACATCGAAATCGGCCAGAAGGAGGGCGCAACCCTCGCGTTCGGCGGCGAACCCCCCACCGGAACGCAATTCGAGCAAGGGCACTGGGTGCGCCCGACGATCTTCACAGACGTCACACCCGACATGCGCATCGCCCGTGAGGAGATCTTCGGTCCCGTCCTGTCGGTTCTGAAGTACCGCACCGTCGACGAAGCCGTCGCGATCGCCAACGACTCCGAGTACGGATTGTCGGCCGGGGTGTGGAGCGAAGACCTCGAAGCGGCACTCGACGTCGCGGCGCGAATCGAGTCGGGCACCGTCTGGATCAACGACTGGCATATGGTCAACGTTCTCTACCCCTTCGGCGGTTACAAACAGAGCGGGAACGGCCGCGAACTCGGGCCTCACGCGCTCGACGAGTACACCGAGGAGAAGTTCGTCCACGTCGACCTCTCGCGGTCCCTCGACCGCAAGGTGTACGACCTCGTCCTGCCCGCGGTCCCGACGGCGGTGGACCGATGAGCCACGCACGTGTCGCGCTGTTCGAGGCGCCGGACGAGAAGCTCACGGTTGTCGACGTGCAGATCGGACCGCTCGCCGAGGACGAGATTCGGATCCGCGTCGCCGGCGTCGGGATCTGTCACACGGACCTCACCGCTCTGCGCGGTGGTGTTCCCCTGCCCTTGCCTGCGGTGGTCGGACACGAAGCATCCGGGATCGTCGAAGAGGTCGGGGCCGAGGTGACGACCCTCGTACCCGGAGACCACGTCGTGGTCAGTTTCGACTCCTGCCGAACATGCACTCAATGCACCTCGGGGCGGCCGGCCTACTGTGAGTTGTTCGCGGCGCTGAACTACTTCGGCACACGCCTGGACGGCTCGACCACGATGAGCCGTGACGGCGAACCGGTCCACGGCAACTGGTTCGGCCAATCCTCGTTCGGAACCCATGCCGTCGCGAGCGTACGCAACGCCGTCAAGGTCGACGAATCCTTGCCCCTACACCTGCTGGGGCCGCTCGGCTGCAGCTTGCAGACCGGGGCCGGCACCGTAATGAGTGTCCTGCGGCCAAAACCCGGGCAGAGCATTGCGGTGTTCGGTCTCGGCGCGGTCGGGCTCAGCGCTCTCATGGCGGCCAAAGCGCTCGGCTGCACACCCATCATCGCGATCGATCCGAACCCGGAACGTCTGAATTTGGCGACCGAGCTCGGCGCCACCCACACCCTCGACCCCAATGCGATCGACGACCTCGCGTGGGCGGTCACCGACATCAGCGCCAACGGTGTCGATTTCAGCGTCGACGCCGTAGGGCTCGAGTCCGTCGTGCAACAGGCGCTGGCAGTGCTGCGATCCCCAGGCATCTGCGCCACCCTCGGACTACAAGGCCTCGAAAACGACATCGTGATCGACCAAGGCCATCTTCTACTCGGTCGCACACTCACCGGGGTCATCGAAGGCGACGTCGACCCCCACCAGTTCATCCCACAGTTGGTCGACCTGTGGAAGAACGGACAGTTCCCCTTCGACAAACTGATCGAGACCTACACACTGCCGGAAATCAACGAGGCGCTCGCGGCAGCCGCCGCGGGTTCCGTAATAAAACCGGTGATCGTGTTCGACTGAGCGCTGGAAACCGGGAAACATGTTCGATCGTCGTGGCGAGAGTGTCCCTCCCGTCTGTGAACCCCATCCATCAACACATCACCGTGTTCAACAAAGAAGGATCTGACTCGATGTCTATCGACACCACCGCTGTCACTGCCGATTTCATACACAATTTCTTCGCGTGCGTCGACGCGCACGATTTCGACCGGGTCGAATCAATGCTCGACCCCGAATGCGAGATTGTCGCTCCAGGATTCACCCAGGTCGGTGCCCCCTATGTCTGCCTCTGGATGGCCGGGTTCTTCGCGACCTTTCCCGATCTTCGCCATCGACCACGCCGCGTCGTGGTCGATGGCAACGAGATCGCCTTCGAACTGCACGTGACCGGGACGCACACGGAAGACCTCCCGCTGCCGGACGGCTCGAGCATTCCACCGACGGGGCGGTCCCTCGACATCACCCTGGGAGAATTCTGGACACTCGCCGAAGGCCGGGTGAAGAACTACACCGTGTACTACGACCACCACGACTTCCTCACCCAAATGTCAGCACTGGATTCAGATGTGGCCAAGAATCACGTCGGGTAACCCGGATCGATGCGAACATTGCTCGGTAGCTGCGAACGCCGCGGAATGCTCATGCTGCGTTGCCAACTCGTCTCCGAGCTACCAGAGAACGTTGACTTCACGGCATGCCTGGAGCCGCGGCGCATCGCCTGCAGCAGATGTTCTCCGCACCCCCCATTCGGGGGTTTCGGTCCGTATCGAGCCATGCCAGAGTTGTGATCCGCATCACCAATACCCCTAGGAGGGTTCGGATGAATCGTCGTCGTTTTCGCGCCGTGACCGCCGTGGCAGTCACGCTCGCTGCGGTGGCCATGTTCGGGTCGGCTGGACAAGTGGTGGCCGAACCACTAAACGCTGCAACCGCAGCGGATTTCTATCTTCCACCGAATCCGTTGCCCGCCGGTAACAGTGGGGATCTGATCCGCAGCGAACCCTTCCGCCCGCTGGGTGGTTCGCCATTGGCGGTCCTGGTACCGGCCGCGTCCGCCACCCGAATCATGTATCTCTCCTCCGACACCGTTGGCGCGCCGGTCGCGGTCACCGGAACGATTCTGGAGCCGACCGCGGCGTGGTCGGGGTCCGGGCCACGCCCCCTCGTCAGCTATACGTTCGGCACCATCGGCGCGGGCGACAATTGCGCCCCCTCGAAATTGATCGCCGACGGCATCACTACCGATGGTGCCGGAACACCGATGCCCAACTTATACATTCTCGACGTCGTGTCGCTGCTGGCACGCGGCATCACTGTCGTGGTCACCGACTATGAGGGGCTCGGTACCCCGGGCGCACACACGTACCTGCAACCGGTACCCGAAGCGCACGCCGTGCTTGACGCAACACGCGCCGCCATTCGCTTCGGCGTGGCGACACCGCAGGCGCCGGTGGGAATTTGGGGATACTGACAAGGCGGCTCGGCAGCCGGTGGCGCCGCCCAACTCGCCCGCAGCTACGCTCCCGATCTCAACCTCGCGGGCACCGTTGTCGGCGCACCGCCCGCGAACGTCGCCTCTACCCTGTCGAACGTCGACGGTAAAGCGCTCACCGATGTAATCGGGTTCTTCCTCAACGGTCTGCTGGCCAGCCACCCGGAATTCACGGACGCCGTCATCACGATGCTGAACTCCGACGGGATCGATTTCCTGCACCGCACCGCAACCGAATGCAACGTGAACGCCCTACTCCATGCCTATCAGCCCACCAGTTCGTTGACGGTCAGCGGCCGACCCATCATCGACGAACTGCAAGCCAATCCCGCGATCCGGGCCGTTCTCGACAGTTTCAATCTGGGGACACCAGCCCCCGCTGATCCCGTTCTCCTCGCTCAGAACGTCAACGACGACGTCACCCCCGCCGCGGACACCTACGGCTTGGAGAACGCCTGGCGTGGGGCGGGCGCCGACGTAACCGTGGCACACCTCGACACGCCTCCGCTGCTACCGCAGCTCGGGGTCGCGGGGCATGGGGCCGGGCTTCTCCTCGACAATCCGACCGCTGTGCAATGGCTCATCGACCGGTTCACCCATTGACATCCTGGTCGATTCGGCAAGAGGCGCTGGCCTGGATCGAGCCCGCATGGCGCGACCCGAGCGTCCGTACCACAGTGTGTCAGGGCATGGTTCGCCGTGATTCCACTACCCATGCAGCGATCTGGGCACGCGAGGTGAAGCCCAACTTGGCAAGAAGGTGTTCGATGTGCCCCTGTGCGGTACGCACAGAGATCGTCAAGCGGGACGCTATCTCTCTATTGGTCAACCCCTCGGCGACCAGCTCGGCGACCTCACGCTCCCGCTTGGTCGGTCCGGCCTGGCCAGTGGTCGGTGTGTATGACGCCGGACTTTGCTCACCGAGTGCGTAGGCGACCGCGGACTCCACTCCCAACTTGTTCCCTTTTCTCTGAGCTGCAGCAAATACCTTTTCGCTCAGCGCCCTCCGTGTATCCCGTTCACATCTCTCGCGGTACTGGACCAACCCGGACACGAACATCGGGGAACTCCCCATGGCACTGCTCAGGTTTTCGGCAGCTGAGGTCAACACCACGGCTCGTTCGAAAGCACCTTCCTCGGTCGCGATCCACGCGAGTGCCTGTAGGCAGATGCTGATGACGAGCCGCTCATTGACTTTCCGAGCAGTGCGGAGCGCTTGTTGGAGTAGCTCGTTCGCGCGTTCGGTATTGGCGTGTCGCCACACCACCACGGCCAGGGCCCACAGCAAATACGACCGATGCACTGCTTCGCCGCGCTCCTCGGTGACCGCGAGTGCACTCTCGTAACATGCGATGGCGCGCTCGGTGTGATCGAGCAACTCGTACGCGAACCCAAGACCCTGCAACAAGAGGATGTGGAGGGCAAGTGCACTCGGCACGGCGGCGTAGGTCGGTCGTGCGGCTTCGAAATGGATTCGTGCGTACTCGACGTCGCCGCCGTACAGGGCCCGGTGACCTTCGGCAAGGTCGATGTGCGCCTGCAGCAGAGGATCGGCCGATCGATCGGCGAGTGCCCGTCCTTCCTGGATCAGGGTGATCGATGCCTGCAGGTCGCCCTGCACTCCCGCCATCACGCTGGCCCAGAGTATTGCCTTGGCGCGGTCAACGCCCACGGTGCGGGGCGACAGAGTTAATAGTCGATCGATCCAGCGCCGTCCCTCGGTCAACAAACCGCGCGATAACCAGAGAGGGAACAGCGCTGCGGCCATGCCAAGCCCGGACTCGGGGTCTTCGGAGACACAGAACTCGTGTGCCTGTCGTAAATTCGGCAGTTCGGCGACCAATCGGCTAAGCCACTCGAGTTGCCGCGGACCGACCCAATCAGCTTCGGCGTCCGAGGCCAGCTGCACGTACCAATTTTTGTATCGGGTGCGCAGCTCGGAGTAGTCGGCGCCGGCACGGACCTTCTCCCGACCGTAGTCGCGCACCGTCTCGAGCATCCGGAACCGAGCGACCGGAGCCGACTGCTCTCGATTGAGAATCGACTTGTCGACGAGAAAGGTGACGGTGTCCAGGAAATCGTCAACGGTCAGGTCCTGCCCGAAGATCTGCTCGGCCGCAGCGAGTTCGAAGCTACCTGCGAACATGGAAAGGCGAGCCCACATCAGTTGTTCCAGGGGTGTGCACAGGTCATAGCTCCAGTCGATGCACATCCGCAGGGTCTGTTGCCGTGACGGGGCGTCTCTGCGTCCGCGAGTCAGGAACCGGTAGCGGTCGGTGAGTCGCTGCAGAATCTCCTCTGGGGAGATCGCCCGAAGTCGCGCCGCGGCCAGCTCGATCGCCAACGGCAGGCCGTCGAGGCGCTGGCATATCCGGGCGACGGTCACCTTGTTGTCGTCGGTGACCTCAAAGCCAGGCATGACCGCGGCGCCCCGCTCGGCGAACAGTGCCAACGCGTCGTTGCCGGGCAATCGTCTCGGCAGATGGTCGGCGTCGGGTACCGGAAGCGGGGCGATCGGTAGCGCTATTTCGCCGCTGATACCGATCGGCTCCCGGCTGGTCAGCAGCATCCGCAGGCCCGGGCTGGTGCGGAGCAGCGCTTCGGAGAGTTTCGCGACCGCGTCGACCACCTGCTCGCAATTGTCCAGAACGAGTAACACTTCGTGCGGGGCAAGGAATTCCGTGAGGACCTCGAGAAGTGGCCTCGCAGCTCGGTCTCGGAGACCCAGCGCATCCGCCACCATGTTGACGACAAGCGAGTCGTCGCGCAGCTCGGCCAGCTCGATCAGGAACACACCATCAGCGAAACGCGATTGCGTTCGATCTGCGACTCGCAGCGCCAGTCGGGTCTTGCCCACCCCTCCCATCCCGGTCAAGGTCACCATGCGGGCCGTCGACAGCAAGCTAGCGACCTTCGCCGTCTCCTCCCGACGGTCGATGAAGCTGGTCAACTCCAGCGGCAGCGCCCCGGTGCGGCCCGGATGCGGGGCTCGTGGCGCATCATCGTGGGATGGTTGCGTTGGTGGCGTGTGACTGGGGGCGCTGTTGTCGGTTTCGTCGTGAAACGTGCGGCCGGCAATGTCGTCGACCGGAAAGCCGTGCTCGTGTTGCAGGCGCCGCAGCTGCTGGCCCAGTTCCCCAACGGATGGGCGACCGGCAGGATCATTTGCCATCGCGGCCTCGATCACGGTGCTGACATCGTCGGCGATGCCGTGCTCTCTCGGGTCCGGCGTCGGCGCGGTGGTGATCCGGACGAACTGGGCGACCAGTTGCTCACCACTCCGGCGCTCGAACGCGGCGTGCCCGGTAACGGCGGCGAACACGGTCGCGCCCAGACCGTACACATCGGCGGCCGGACTCGCGGCACCTCCAGCGACGATCTCCGGAGCCGTGAAAGCCGGCGATCCGGTCACCACTCCGGCGGTGGTTTCGAATCCGCCCGAAATGTGCGCGATCCCGAAGTCGGCTAATGCGGGTTCACCGTAATCGGTGAGCAAGATATTGGCCGGCTTGACGTCGCGATGGAGGATGCCGAGGCCGTGCGCGGCTTCGAGGGCACCGGCGATCTTGACGCCCACGCGCAGCACGTCCTCCAGCGTCAGCGGACCCCGTCTTCGGATGCGGGCATCGAGGGAGTCATGGGTGTAGAAGGGCATGACGATAAAAGGCCGGTCGTTCTCAGTTACCCCGACCTGCAGGACGTTGACGACGTTGGGATGGCCGGTCAAGCGGCCCGCGGCACGCTGCTCACGCAGAAATCGCGCACGGCTGTCCTCGTCGAGGTCCCCGGTCAACACCTTCACGGCCACGGTGCGATCGAGCGCAGTCTGCCGACAGCGGTACACGACCCCGAACCCTCCGCGGCCGATCTCCGCGGCGTCGGCGAACCCAGCCGCCGCCAAGTCCGCGACGACCGAAGCGGCCACATCCGGACGGGTAGCGAAGGGATCAAACTCCATCATGAAGGCCCTCGGATTGCCGAACCGTGTCGATTGTTTGCCCACTCGAAGTTACTCGTCCCAACTTCGACCCGCGCAGAGTTAGCCGATGCCGCACCTCGATATCGTCAGGACTGAAAGGCCGACAGGACGTTGAAGCTGCGGGTTTGATCCCCGGCTTTCGTCGATAAGGATCGCCAAGACCAGCAGGTCAAAAGAACGATTCAGGGCGGCGCGCGGCGCAGCTCGACTCGCGGGGACACCGCACGCCACCCCGTCCCGCCATACTGACCCGCAGCTGCGGTCGATCCGTTCGTGTGGCGCGGAAGGGTGTGCGGTTGATCAGTCGGCAAACTCACCACCCGTTCGGAGTTGTGAAGAGTCAGCCCACGGCGGGCGGCTCAACTTGCCTGCGGAGAATTTTGCCGGTCGGTCCTTTTGGGAGGCTGGGTACAAACCAAATTTGCCGGGGGTACTTGTACGCGGCGAGCCTGGCGCGAACGAACTCGATTATCTCAGTCGGCTCGACGTGCGCTCCGCGTTTGAGTGATACGGCCGCTCCGATTTGTTCCCCGAGGTGCGTGTGTTTGATACCTACAACAGCTGCCTCGGCAACAGCTGGATGCTCGTACAGAACCTCTTCCACTTCGCGTGGGTACACGTTGTAGCCGCCGCGAATAATGATGTCCTTTTTTCGATCGATGATGCTGTAGTAGCCATCGCTGTCTCGTGTGGCGATGTCGCCTGTGCGGAACCAGCCGTCGCTTATGGCCTCCGCGGTGGCAGCCGGACGAGCCCAGTATCCCTTCATCACGTTCTCACCGCGGATTTGGATTTCTCCTGCCTCATCACAGCCGACAATTTCGTTGTCGTCGTCGTCGACTAGTCGGAGCGTGCATCCGCGCACGGGAATCCCGATCGTGCCAGCTTTGCGCGGGTATCCGGGCTGGTTGAAGCAAGCAATGGGTGCGGTTTCAGAAAGTCCGTACCCCTCGTATATCTCGCATTCGAATCTCCGTTCGAACGCTTTGAGAACCTCGACAGGCATCGGCGCTCCCCCTACGATGCAGCAGCGGAGATGGGATAGCTCGGCGGAGTCGGCGTCGGGAGAGTTGAGCATCGCGGAGTACATGGTGGGGACCCCTTCGAGGACTGTAACCTCATCTCGAATCAGAACACGCAGGGCCGATTCCGCATCGAACTTGGGGATCAGTGTGAGGAGGGCTCCTGACTTCACCGCGGCATTCAGTCCACAGGTCAGGCCGAACACGTGGAACAGTGGCAAACACCCCAAGATGACGTCATTGGACCCGGTTTGAATCAGAGTCTCGGCAGTCGTCGAAGCATTGGTCGACATATTCTCGTGAGTGAGTTCCGCTCCCTTAGGACTTCCCGTCGTCCCAGACGTATAGAGAAGAACTGCGGTGTCGTCGCGGCTGCGCTCCACGGGTTCATCGATCGGGTTCCCGGTCAGATCAGCGTCACTCGGACCACGGTCGTTGACCAATAGAGCGGTAATCCCTTTTGCTAGTGCGGCTTTCGCAACCAGATCCCCGCGAGATCGAGAGCCATAGATGAGAGCCATCCCAGAGTCTTCCAAGTAATATGTGATCTCCCGGTCCTTGAGCATGGGGTTGATCGGAACTGCGACGGCGCCCGCCATCAGAATCCCGTAGAAGATGATCGGAAACGCTGGGACGTTCGGCAGTACGATGCCGACCCGATCGCCGGATCGAATACCTCGCGAATGCAGGTCGCCCGCCACTGCCGCAGCGGCACGGTGGAACTCTGAGTAATTCAAGGTGGTTTCATCAAGCCGGATCGCGGGTCGATCGCCTAGTTGCCGAGCAGTCTCGACGAGATTGTTTGCGAGATTTGATGACATCGAACGACTTCTCCTGGATTGGCGTGGCGTCAGGAGGCTACGGATGCGCCGGCGCTTCGGGACGTGAGCGACCGTCGCGCAAGTGAGCGAACCGACCTGAATTACGAGTTACGAGATACCCCGCGAGCGGGTTTCGCCGGCGTGCCGATGAACATTGCCCGTCGCGGTTCACGTACGTACAATATAAACGATGTGTCGAGTATGATCAACGTGCAGTCGAGACACTTAGCCAGATGTTTGCCTACGCAATGGAGAGGAGGGTCGACTTGGCGCTGTGCCGTCGATGAGGTGACGCTCGCGCAGGCAATGAGCCCTGCACGCAAGGCTCACGGGCTGACGTGGGTCGAATCGCGCAATGGGTGCCGCGTCACCGATTTCGCACCACTCGTCGACTTGCTACATGAACATTAAGTCGGATCGGCATGCCAACGTGGTCAAGACGGGCCTGGAAATTCGCCCCGATTGTTTTACCGAACTGCCGTGCAATCCGAGAGGCCGTCTCGGGCGATGCTGCGGTGCATATCGTGTGCGGACGTCGTGCCCCCGGCTACATTTGCAGGTTGAACTAGCCTACTCTGTAGCCATGGCGACTTCGTTCTCAAACGGTCTCAACGCATCCGAACCGCGGACTGGTAGGCGCAATCTCAAGGGTGACATGCGCGAGCAAGCAATCCTCGAGGGTGCTTATGAGATTCTGCGCACCGAGCCGTTACGAAACGTTTCGATCGACGACCTTGCCAAGAGGGCGGGGTTGTCGCGTTCATCCTTCTATTTCTATTTCGAATCTAAATGGCAGGTTCTCTCGGCGCTTCTCTCGAGTGTGACTGCCGATGTGTTCACTGCATCATCGATGATCTTCGAGCGACCTCCTGGAATTTCTCCGGAGGCTGCCATTGAGCATGCAGTGTCGGAGGTCATGGTCGTGTGGGAGCGGCATGGACACGTACTCCGCGAGGTCGGTGATGCAGCAGCGGCCGAACCCACTCTGCAGGCCCAGTGGGACAAAATACTGGGTCGCTTTATCGATGCCGCGGCCGCTGCGATCGAGCGCGACAGAGCCACGGGTGTGGCTATTGATGGACCACCGGCTCGTTCACTGGCGGCAGCGCTAATGTGGATGGGTGAACGAAACCTGGGACTTATGAGCATGCGAAGCGAGAATGCAATTCGCACCGAAGACATGGTTGAGACGGTCACCACCGTGTGGCTCAGAACGGTATTTGGTTTGGAATGGAGAGGGCGTTCGAAGAGCGATTAGTTCGGGTCGTTCAGTGCAATCGCAGCGAACTGGTTAAACAACCGGTTCGCTGCGATCGATTTGTGCTATTCAGCTTTGTCTCGCATGGAAACTCCGGGCCTTCAGGAAGTGCGTCTCTTCCAGTCGACGGTACGTCGAGTTGTTACTGTGGTTGATCGGCGGCCATCTTTGCCATATTCAGTCCTGGCATAAGCATATGGCCACCGTCAACGTGCATCTCGAGTCCGGTGGTCCAACGAGACTCGTCGGACGCGAGCCACAGCACCGCTTCGCTCATGGCGCGTGGTGGGAGCAACCCGACATCGCGAAGGGTAGACCAGTACTTCGCGCCTTCAAGGTCTTCTTTCACACCCTGACCGGGGCCTTTACCTGCACAGAGGTCATATCCGCCCTGCCAGTCGAGGGCTGGAGTGTCGGTCGGCCCTGGGAGCAGGATATTGACTCGGATACCGTACTGACCAAACTCGAGCGCAGCGCTTTTCGCCAGCCCTATAACGCCGTGCTTCGACGCGACATAGTGGGCGTAATGGGGTGATCCCTCCACGCCGTTGCCGGATGAGGTAACGATGATTGAACCGCCGCCCCGTTCCTTGATCGCCGGTGACACCGCCTTCAAGGTGCGCCACACTCCGGTGATATTGACGTCCAGAACACCTGTGAACTCGTCTTCAGGGATATCGTGGAACGGGTGTACGGTCCAGATTCCGGCGTTGGCGACCGCAACGTCCAGACCACCGAATGCCTTTACGCCCTCAGCAACCAGTTTGTCGAGCGACGACTGCTTCCGGACATCTCCCTCGTGTGCAATGATTCGTCGTCCCAGTGCTTCTACCTCTTTGACTGTGATCTGGAGGTCGTCAGCTGATCCGGTCGGATACGGGAGCCCGGTGTCCGGCGGACAGTCGATAGCGAGGATATTGGCGCCCTCCTCAGCGAGCCGGATTGCGTGCGCCCGTCCCATTCCACGTGCCGCACCTGTTACCAGGGCGACCTTTCCGTCCATGCGTCCCATTGGTCTCTCCTCTTGTGAGTGTGAATCGGATTGGTTGTGCTTCCCGGTCGTTCGCGTACCGGGTGGCCGGTTGTGTACATTGAAATGCCAACTCGCGGTGCAGTTCTGGTCCCGGTTCCTCACCCCACATTCACAAATGGTGGAAGGCATTCGGGAGGCAGCGCTCGCGGCGCTATGGTGTGCTTTCGGTCGGGGTTATGAGCTGTAGCAGTACGTCGATTCCAGGTGGCTCGGTCCATACATGCTCTGAGTCGGCGATGAGGAAAGGAGCTCCGATCGGGTCCGGTCGTCCGGGCCCGCGGATCGTGCATCCAGCGAGATCGAGCTCTCTCGCGTTTCCGTCGAACCGCAACGCAATGTGGTCGAGCTTCGCCGAGGCTCGGCCCAGTGCGAGATCGAGAACCTTTGGATCGTCGATGGTGTATAGCTCGATATTGGCCGAGGCTACGGCGAGAAACGTCGCGCGGATGGCGAGAGATGGTGCCTCGAAAGTATGCGCGATGCTGACGTTGAATCTGCTCTGCCAACGTGTGGTGGCCAACTCGAGGTCGCGGACAAGTATCCCCACATGATCCAGCCGCGGAGTGCCTTCTTCCCGAGCATCGTCGGAAGGCGAGGATGGGGAGCGGTCGATCATCGTCATTGATGCCTCGCGGCGACGAAATGAGGAGACACGCCCATTCGGGGTTCAGTCCAACGTTGGGTGACTACCTTGGACTTGGTATAGAAGCGATATGCATCGTAGTTGAGCCCATCATCGCCAAATCGCGAGTCGCCCCAACCTCCGAATCCGAACCAAGAGATCGGAACTGGAATGGGAACGTTGATCCCGACGCTTCCGGCCTGGACGCTGTGAGCGAACCGGCGACCGGCCACTCCACTTGCGGTGAAGATGGTCGCACCATTGCCATACGGGCTGGCGTTCACAATGCGAAGTGCTTCGTCGAGATCATCGACGCGGACCACACTCAGAATCGGTCCGAACACCTCCTTCTGATAGAGGTCGCTGTCGACGCTTACGTTGTCGACTAAGCTCGGACCGATGAAATAGCCGGCTCCGGACGCTATGTTGACCCGGCCGTCTACAACGACGTTTGCTCCTTGGCTAGGTGCCGCCTCCAACGCACCTCTGACTCGTTCGATGGCGACCTCTGAGATGAGCGGCCCCATGTCGGTGCCTTCGACATTCCCCGGTCCGGTACGGAAGGCTGTGGCCCGCTCAGCGGTCTTGGCAACTAGCTCGTCCGCGACTTCCCCCACCGCTACCGCGATGGGCACGGCCATGCATCGCTGACCGGCGGCGCCGTATGCAGCTGACGCCAGAGCATCCGCCGCTGCGTCCAGGTCGGCGTCAGGCATGACGACCATATGGTTGTTCGCACCACCCAGTGCCTGAACCTTCTTGCCGGCAGCGGCGGAACGGCTGTAGATCTCACGCGCAACCGGGGTGGAGCCCACGAAGGAAACGGCAGCGACGTCCGGGTGTTCGATCAACGCGTTCACCGCGTCAACGCCACCGTGCACGACGTTGAAGACACCGTCGGGTAGCTCGGCTTCGGCGAGCAGTTGCGCCAGCCGCACCGAGGCGGATGGCACTCTCTCGCTTGGTTTGAGCACGAACGAGTTACCGCAGGCGATCGCGGCCGCGAACATTGACACCGGCACCATGATGGGGAAGTTGAATGGGGTGATACCAGCACACACTCCGAGTGGCTGGCGGAACGAGTATGTGTCGACTCCTCTGGAGACCTGTTCTGCGTACTCACCTTTGAGGTGCTGCACTACCGATATCGCAACTTCGACAGCTTCGACAGAACGGGCGACCTCCCCTCTCGCGTCTGCGAGGGTTTTCCCCTGCTCCGAGGTGATGATCGATGCAAGCTCTTCACTGTGTTCGAGCATCAGGGCGCGGAAGCGGTGGAGAGTGGTCGCGCGGACGGGGGCCGGGGTCGAAGCCCAGGCCCCCGCAGCGCTCCGGGCGCTGGTCACAGCCGCGTCGACGACAGCAGCGCCCCCCAGCTCAACAAGCCTCAATACGTGACCCGTGGCTGGATCGACAACCTCCGACCTCCGCCCGTTCGTCGAGCCGGAGGGGGCGCCAGCGATCCAGTGCGGCACCGTTGCTAGATGGACATCGTTTGTAGTCACAGAAACTCCATAGTCACGAAGAGGCGAGTTGATTGTTTGTGGCCGCTTAGGCTTTGGCGTCCCGAGGGTGCGGCAACTCTGGGAACATCTCCAAGCCATAGTTCGTCTTGAGATTCTCGACCTCTGCGGCTAGCTGCTCCGGAGTGCGCAATTCGCGATCGCGCGCTTCGTAGAAGTACTTGTCGATGCCGCCGCCAGGCTCGAATCCGCTGCTCTCGGGACCCGGAACGAAGATCACGAGGATCCTCGCCTCTTCTCCGACTACCTCGTAGGTATGCCGCTGATCCTTGCGCCCCCAGACGAATTGACCCGCGCCGGCATTGTAGGACCCGGCTTCGGTGTGGATCTTGATCTCACCGTCCATCACGAAGAAGCCTTCCTCTTCGCGGTGATGGATGTGCCAGACCGGCTCGGTTCCGCGGACCCAGTTGGTCTCGATGATGATCAGCTGGCCATTGGTGGTTTCACCGGTCGCATGAATCCAGAAATCTACACCGGTCATGAAGTCGCCGGTCATGTTGAAATGCACATCGCTGCGGTGGGAGACGTAGCTCTCGCCGTCTCGGTTTGTCGTCGGTTGAATCTGGTCGACATCGGACTTCGTGACCATGAGGGTCCCTTTCGTTGCTTGCCGTGGTGATGAGTGGCGTCACGGCTCGGACATTTTTGAGATTAGACTCACAGTCGAGAAGAGTCAACACTATGTCGGTTAATGAAGAAGCGGCAGCTCAGAGTGGCGATAGCCGGGCGCGGGCCAGTGCCAGACGACCGCCGCTGCGCATTACTCGACACAATGTTGACGAACGCCAACGCTAAGTGCAGAGTTGATACACCGGCGTGTGACCCGACTAGTCGAGGGTCGTACGCATCTGACAGCAGCTCTGACAGGAGACGACTGGTGAGTCCGCTACGAGAGCCCGTAGGTGCCGCGACGAACATCTATGCAGGACATTCATGAGTAATCTGCACCCTCAGGTACTCGAGTTGCTGGCGTCCCTATCAACGAATCCGCCGGCGCAGCCATGGGAAGTACCCATCGCCGCGTACAGGGCGGTCGGCGAAAAGTTGATCGGCTTGGCGGGTGATCTCAATCCACATTGCGACGTGAGGGACTTAGAGATTCCCCTCCGCGGAAGGGTAGTGAAGGCCCGGAGTTACTCTCCGAAAGGCGCGACCACAGCAGTGCCGGGTGTCGTGTACTTCCACGGTGGCGGTTTCGTCAGGGGCAGCCTGGAGTCTCATGACCGACTGTGTCGCGAGTTGAGCGTCCAGGGCGCTCTCCGTGTGATCTCGGTGGCGTATCGCCTTGCGCCCGAAAACACTTATCCGAGCGCTCACGCAGATGCGATCGAGTCCTTTTGCTGGGTAGCCGATCGTTCTGATGAGCTGAGAATTGACGGCGAGGCGCTGGCGGTTGCTGGAGACTCCTCTGGGGGGATGCTCGCAGCGGCGACCGCAGCGACTCTCAGCGCACGTACAGACGGTGCGTCGGTCAAGGCGCAGGGACTTCTGTGCCCAGTGCTAGATCTGACTCTGAGTAGTGACTCCGTGAACCGATACGGGTCGGCGCCTCTTCTTACGCGTGCCGCACTCGAATGGTGTATCGATCAGTACGTGCCCGACGTGGGGCTTCGGGAGTCGCCGGAAGTCTCGCCGTTGTTCAGTACGAATCTGAACAACGCCCCGCCTGCGCTCATCGTCAACGCAGAGATTGACCCAGTCTCAGATGATGCCAGTCGATATGCATCTAAATTGCAGGCTTCGGGCGTTGCAGTCGTCCAGCGCGAGTATGCGGGCATGCCTCACAGCTTCTTTCTACTAGCCGGCGTGGTGGATGAGGGAAAGCGTGCTATTACTGGCTTCGCGGAAGGGTTGTCCAAGTTGCTGCGCTAGGCGATCTGAAGCGTGGGGTCGACGGTAGCGATAGCGGACGTTCCATACGACGACGGCCTCTGATCGTTGAATTTCGCTGATCCAGTCGCGGGCGTAGAGGAATCCCTCGCGGAGAATCCGGTTGTAGCGCTCTACCTTGCCGTTGTGTCGTGGGTGTAGGACCGGATGAACTGGTGACGGGTGCGGAAGCTGCCCATTTCGTTGGCGACGTGGGTGATTGGGTGCGTGCGGCAGCTTTCGACGAGTCGGCGTCGGCCTTCTTCCGACAACGGGGCGCTGCTGTGGGTCACTGACGGGACTCGTGTCTGTAGTGCTTAAGTTGCTGACGCGCATAAGCATCCCGCCTCAGATCCGGCACTACGAGTGATTCGGTGTCAGCTCTGACGCAGAGGTGGCTGGGCTGGCGTCTCGCGATCGAACGCCCGGTACCGCCGAGCGACTTTGCGCCCCTTCAGATCGACCAGTCGAGGGCTGTTCGGCGGTTGAGGTAGGCGTCATCCATCAGCTCGAGAAGGTGTCCCTGAGCGACCTGGGTGCGAATCCCGCTGGCGATGTCTGTGATCTGAACGCTGTTCTGCACGATCTAGGTTGGCCTATGGCGGCGATCAGGTGGTCTCTCGCCTTGCGGGCGCTTCGAACGCGCGCTCCCAATGATCCGTCGTGGTCGACTCGGCTGCGAAGTCCACGGTGGCGAGCCTTGTCGGCGAGAGTGCGCGCTGCTCCGTCCTGCTCGGGGCAGACGGGCAGGACTGTGATGTGGATGGGAGAGAGCCAGAACGGGAGGCGGCCTGCATAACGTTCGAGTAGTGCTGCAGTGACGCGCTGAATTTGCTCAGATGGCCGGAACGCTCGTGCAGCGTCCGCTTCCCGAGCACCGGCGAGAACACGCCGAGACAGCCATCGGCGAACGCGAGTTCCTTGGCCAGCTTCTGCAACTCCTCGCGGATAACGGCCCTCGGGGGAGCCACAACGAAAGACCTGAACCGGCAAGCGGATCGGTAGCGAATATGTCCGCGGCTCGGATTCGCTAACGGGCTGCGTGGCTTGCTTGGCGGTCTATGCCACGCCTTCCAACTTCGCGCGAAAGCGGCGGGCCGCACCTCACACTTACATGTGATGTGCGGCCCGCCGGCTGCAGTCCCGGTTCCTCCTACTGCAGGCCTACGCGAAAGACCTGAAACTCGATGACGGGTCCGGGTGTAATTCGCCCTTGTCCCACGAAGATAGTCTGGTTGACCCAGCCGTACCTAGCGTCCCCGCACTCGAGGCGCGGAGTGGTGACAAAGTAGTGGTCGCCGAAGTTCGTGCTCGAGTCCCCGCCGGTCAAGGCGGCTGCCGCAGCTTCGGTCACCTCAACCAGGCCCTGGTAGCTCATGTAGATGACGGCACCGTCGTCGGTATTGAACTGAGCGCGCACATCCAGCCGCCCGAATCCGTCATCTCCAGCCAGGAGCCAGTCACCGCCGCCGATGGCTGCTGTACCGCTCAGTCGATCGCCCGTTACAGTGCCGCCGGTAACGGGGAGGACCTGCCGCACGCCGTACGGCCCAGGACCGACGACCTGCGGCGCAGCGAGTTCTGCGGTGTACGAAAATTCCGGGATGAGCTTCACTTGCTTACCTCCAGGCCTGCGGCTGCCATCACCTGGGACATACCTTCGGCAATGACTTCGACGCCGAAGGCTTGTTCGACGATATTTGGATCGAAGTACTCGCGAATCAAGACCACCTTGCCGCCTCTGATTCGCATGTGTGTGCAGTAGGTGTTCGCGTACACGTTTCCGTTCTGCGTCACGGTCGCCTCTCCGTGTAGCTCGAGCACAAACAGCTCGGGATCTGTCGTGTCGTGCACAACCAGCGAGTCGATCTTCAGGTCGGGCACGGACTTGAAGAACCAGTCGATGAAGTGGCCGATGAGTTGGCGTCCGGGGACCGATTTCGCGAGCGGCTCGGGGGCGAACGGCATCTCCCAAACAGCATCTTCCGCGAACCAGTCTTTCCAAGACTCCAGCTCTTTCCCGGTCGGCGGCCCGCTATCGAGGTCGCCCCAAAAACCATCTACTACCTTGCGATTCTCCGCTTGTGTACTCACAGTCGCCTCCTTGGTGGGCTCTGGCGACGACTGATGTGCCAGCCGCCGTAGCCTTAAAGAATGCCCGTCATGTCGGTGATAGTCAACAGTGTGTCGACACTATTCGGCGACAGGCGCGCCGAGTCTCCACCACACTGTGGACAGTGTGTTGACTATGATCAACTGTGAGTCTAATCTCAGGGTGGTCGGCCCAATGAGCGACTGGACAGAGTGCCCGCGAAGCCGCATTCCGGCGGGCTCGAGAGGCATTCCGCTTTGGCATTTATGCGCCCCTTAAGGAGATGTGATGAGTACTTTGACCAACCGGCTCTACCGATTGCGGAGTCGTCCGGAGGGGGAAGTAACCGCCGAAAATTTAGAATGGTTGGAAGAGCCGGTTGCCGATATCCTTGATGGGCAAGCGCTGATCCGAACGCACTACTTATCGGTCGACCCCACAAATCGTGTGTGGATGAGCGCGATGCGTTCCTATATCCCCCCGGTCGAATTGAACGCCGTCATGCGCGGGGCCGGTGTGGGACGGGTCGTCGCCAGCCGACGTGACGATCTTCCTGTCGGCTCGTTTGTTGTGGGATTGACTGGCTGGCAGGACTATTGCGTAGCTGATGCAGCGACTGAAGACATGTCATTCACAGTCCTACCCGATCCGCTACCGGCCCCCCTCCCCGCGTTCGTCGGAGTCATGGGCCACACCGGAATATCGGCGTACCTCGGCGTTGAGTTCGGTGATCCTCGACCGGGAGAGACTTTTTTCGTATCCGCCGCGGCCGGAGCAGTGGGCTCTATTGCAGGTCAGCTCGCAAAGCGTCGGGGTGCCCGAGTGGTCGGTATCGCAGGTGGCGCCGAGAAATGTCGTTACCTGGTGGAGGAGTTGGGGTTCGACGCTTGTATTGACCGACATGCTGGTGACTGGCAGAAGCAACTCGACGACGCCACACCTGAAGGTATCGACGTGGACTTCGAAAATGTTGGCGGCGAGATCATGGACCACGTTTTCGGCCGACTGAACATTGGGGCACGAATCACGCTCTGCGGGTTGGTTTCCGAGTACAACGACTATAATGGAGACAACGCCCAACGCGGCCTACGTAATGTCAGTCAGCTGCTTATGCAGCGGGCAACTTTGCGAGGGTTCATCGTTTTCGATCACGTGGATCGGTACGCAGAAATCATTGGACAGCTGTCGCTGGCTCTCAGTGCCGGCACGCTGCGCTCCGCGGAGACCGTGGTCGACGGTCTGGAGCATGCGAGACATACTCTCAACCGCAGTCTCGCCGGCGAGAACAAAGGGAAGGTCGTGGTCAAGGTGATCACCGACTAACCGAACGACGGTAGATGGCTGGGCGTACCAGTCAAGTCGCCCCGGGCGCGCCTCTCCCTCATCGACTTGCCTGGCGATGCCCTGCTCGGCTGGCGGTTGAGCACTCGAGCCCCCCGGGCAGCTTCGCACCGGTCTCCTTGAACGATCCTCAGTGCGGCAATCGATTACGTCGGTTTCATGGTGTTCTGCCGCTTGCTGGTGCCTCATAGGCTTGACTCGACAAATCGACCGCGGCGCGGTTCTTTTCGGGGGTGGTCCACGTATCGGATGGTGTATGCGTTCGGCCCTGCGGCGTACCGAGGCCTCGAAGCTCGACCTGGTCGATCTGCGTCGTAATCGGCTATCCCGCCAGGTTCTCCCAGGAGCAGGTGGGGCACTCGCATGCGGCGGCGACCGCGATCTGTACCGGTGTGTCTAACGAATTCCGCAATCAGATGCTGGTGCTTCATTGAAGGGCCGGCTCGGCACCGACTGGGATGTGAAGTGGTGAACAAGAAGATGGGTTACCGCTGGAGGCTTCGGGATTTGATGGCTGACCAGCAGATGTTCCAGACCTCGAATCTGTTGCCGTTGCTCGCCGAGCGTGGCATCACCTTGTCCCGAGAACAGGTCTATCGGCTGGTGACCCAGCCTCCACAACGGCTGAGCATGGATATGCTGGTCGCGCTCTGTGACATCCTCGGCTGCACGCCGACGACCTGATCGAACCCGAGGTCGTCAACCAGCAGATCCGTAAAACGGTTGGTGTCGAACACGAATCGATCAGTATCGAACCGCGTCGAAACGTGATTCGAAGGCCTGGTCGAAAGTGACGCCGCACCGATAAAGCTCCTCAAGCGCCGCACACCCGAGGGCCGGTGCTGTGAGCGGTGAATGGAACGGGTCGAGCAGCGAGCGTGGGCGCGGTGTGGCCAGATCGGTAGAATCGTCGCCCGCCGCCAGGAGGGCCGGTTCTGCCGCGCGGGTTACAGCCTCGAGCCTGCCCGTCGGAACGAGTGTTCACGGTGCGGTAAATCGGCTGAGATCAGCACCCGCAGCGAGGACTGCTCCCCGCTGTGCAACGGCTGCACCTCGCGTCCAAAAGCCGTGCCTGCATTGCGGCCGAGTATGGCCCGCGACGCTGTCCTGTTCGGGGTGGCGAACCATCGGGTGGCAGCAAGGTCGAAGTCGTCGTAATCTTCTGTGGCACTAGCCCAGGCGACACCGCCGTCGGGTCGGATGAGCCGAGCGGTGAGGCCACGGTTGTTGCGTACGGACTATCCAGTACCGGATTGGCCTGCCCATCTCTGACTGAACACCCCTCCTGGTTCTCCTACCCCTGGGAGTGGACACCCCGGCAATGGTTCGTAGGAGTTTTGCTGGGACGCGGCCGTGGCATTGAACCTCGGCATCAGTGGCGAGACGCTGCGGACCTGGGAAAACGGTGGACAAGACCACCAACGAGAAGTTGACTGGATCATCTCCTCGAGGGACGCCGCAACCACACATCGTTCGCGCCGACCAGCAGGCTAGGCCACGGTCGCCATCATTCTCGGCTTAATGCCGACCGAGATCGACACCACGGAGAGCCAGATGGATACCTACGACCATGCGTTGTTGGACTTTGCCCTACGGTGGAGCGGCTATGGTGGTGGTGACTATTACATCTTCACTGAGTTCGGAATACCCCCCAGAGTTTTCTACCAACGCGTGCTGTGGATGGTGGAAAAGCGGCTCGCCTCCAGCCTCGACCTGACCATGAGACAGCAACTTCGGGAACACTGCCTTGCGAAGTTAACTTCGTTTCAAAAACCGTGATGACAGCGTAGAAGTCGACGCAGCAGCATCGTGGAGAACTGGCCGATTGGTGCCGCACCGTATAGCGCTCAATGTAACCGCCCGCATCGGCACACCCAAAAGCCCGAATCAACCCTGACTGCGCCGCCTCCGACCCAGTTGTGGGCAAGGGCGGTGATGGCGATCAGGACCGCGGCGTCCGGGGCGGTCATCAGGTCGGCGTCGACACGGCGCGCAATTTCGGCGGCGAGTTCGGCACTAAGCGACCCGGCTGCTTCGGCTTTGAGGACCTCGTGGAACCGGCGAGTTAACCGAGTCCAGCCGACAGGGCAAACCGGGGCTGAGCGCCGTTCTGCGGTCAGAGGGTCCGTCTTAGCCTTCGTTTCTGAACGATGCCGGTGCAGGAGTGAGGTGCACGGTGGGCATCGAGCGAGAAGCTTTGGAGTTCGTCGTTGGTAGTCAGCAGTCGTTGAGTATGCCGGCCGACCCCCATCCGGGCGGCACGGGCCAGATCGTCGATGGTGTCGACATCCTGACGCAGAGAGGGAACACCAAGCAAGATTGGGTGGTAACCCAACCCCACGTGTCGCTGCGCCGAGTCGTTTCCGAACGCCGTGCTGAAGGTGTCCTGCCGGGTGGTCAGGAATGTTGTGCCCTTGCCTGTCGAGTCAGGCACGAAGGTGCGAGGCAGTCGGCTGGCCGCGCCAAGAGCGGTGTCAACGTCGATTGTGCGCAGCGCTGGCAGGTCGGGCAGGATGACAGCGTAATCGCCTTGGTGGCCAAGGTCGCGCAGCCACCGCTGGCCGGTCACAACTGCGTCGTCGATCCCACTTCCCTGGTCCTCGATGACCGGAACACCGATTGTTTCCGACAATTCGGTATCCCTGCTGACGACGACTACCGAGGAAATGTGAGGACTGGCCGCCAGGGCGGCCAGCGTGTCCCGAAGGAAGGCCAGAGCAAGATCTTCCCGGCAGGCGACCGCAAGGCGGGTCTTGGCGACCTCGAGGCTTCTGAATGGCACGGTAATTGCCCACTCTGCTTGACCGCTCATGAGCGTGTCGGACCGTGGGTGGTGGTGCGCTCGCGTGCCGCGCGGCCGATCCCCTCGGCGATGGCCCGTAGTTCGGCGACGGTCTTCTCGGAACCGTGCTCGGACCCGGCCATCCGGGAGATGGTTTCCTCCATCAGGGTGCCGCCGAGATCGTTGGCACCGCCCTGCAACATCACCTGAGTACCCGTGACACCGAGCTTGACCCAACTGGTCTGAATGTTCGGGATCCGCCCGTGCAGCATGATCCGGGCCAGCGCGTGCATCGCGCGGTTGTCGCGGTTCGTCGGGCCCGGACGCGAGGCACCCGCAAGATACAGCGGCGCGCTCTGATGCACGAACGGCAACGGCACGAACTCGGTGAAACCACCGGTCCGGTCCTGGATCCCGGACAGCACCCGCAGATGCCCCACCCAGTGCTTCGGGTTGTCGACATGGCCGTACATCATCGTCGAACTCGACCGCAGCCCCACCTCGTGCGCGGTGGTGACCACCTCCACCCAGGTGGCCGTGGGCAACTTCCCCTTCGTCAGCACCCAGCGGACCTCGTCGTCGAGGATCTCCGCGGCCGTGCCCGGGATGGTGTCCAGACCCGCCTCCCGCAATTCGGTGAGCCAGTCCCGGATGCTCTGCCCACCCTTGGCGGCACCGTTGACGATCTCCATCGGGGAGAACGCATGCACGTGCATCGACGGCACCCGCTTCTTCACCGCCCGCACCAGATCGGCGTACCCGGTGACCGGCAGCTCCGGATCGATACCCCCCTGCATGCAGACCTCGGTGGCCCCGGCGACGTGCGCTTCCCAGGCCCGGTCCGCGACCTCGGACGTCGACAGGGTGAACGCATCCGCATCACCCTTGCGTTGCGCGAACGCGCAGAACCGGCAGCCGGTGTAGCAGATGTTGGTGAAGTTGATGTTCCGGTTCACCACATACGTGACCTCGTCGCCGACCGCCTCCTGGCGCAGGGCGTCGGCCAGCGCCACCATCGCCTCGAGACCCGGACCCTCGGCCGTGGCCAACGCCAGGTACTCGTCGTCGGTGCATCCGGCCGGGTCGCGTTCGGCGCTGCGCAACGCCGCCAGCACATCGGTGTCCACCCGCACCGGGCCACTGAGTTCGAGGACCTGCTCACGGACGGTCTCCCAGTCCCCGAACGCACTGCCCAGATCGCTGCGGGTATCGGTGTTGCGGCCGTCGGTGTCGATTCCGGTGTGCAGATCCACCCGCCCGGTCGACTCCCACGACTCGTCCGGCTCCTGCCACGGCAACCCGACCGGGACCGTCTCCGGCCGCGCCAACCCCGTATCCGGGTCGGCGAGGGCCTGCACGTGCCCGAGGATCCGCGGATCGATCCACGGCGAGCCGGCGAGCACGAACTGTGGCTGCGCCGCCGTGCGTTCGGTGAGCACGAACCCGGCCTGCGCGGTGATCTCGGCCAGGGTGTCCAGATTCGGCCACGGCCGTTCGGGGTTCACATGGTCCGGGGTCAACGGCGACACCCCACCCCAGTCGTCGACACCGGCACCGAGCAACGCCGCACATTCGGTGTTCGAGACCAGGTTGGGCGGTGACTGGATCCGCATCCCCGGACCGAGCAGCAACCGCGATACCGCAATCGACGCCAGAAATTCGTCGAGACCGGCATCGGGGACATCGCGCATCGCGGTATCCGGTTTGGCCAGGAAGTTCTGGATGATCACTTCCTGAATGTGCCCGAACGCCTTGTGCGATTTGCGGATCGCCATGATCGACTCGGCCCGCTCGCGCACGCTCTCGCCGATACCCACCAAAATCCCCGTCGTGAACGGCACGTTCAACCGCCCCGCGTCGGTGAGCGTGCGCAGCCGCACCGCCGGATCCTTGTCCGGGCTGCCGTAATGGCATTCACCCTTGTCGGTGAACAACCGGGTGGCCGTGGTCTCGAGCATCATCCCCATCGACGGCGCCACCGGCTTGAGGCGGGAGATCTCTTCCCAGTTCATCACCCCGGGATTCAGGTGCGGCAACAGCCCAGTCTCCTCGAGCACCCGGATCGACATCGCCCGCAGATAGTCGAGCGTCGAATCGTAACCGCGCTCGTCGAGCCACTGCTTGGCCTCGGGCCACCGATCCTCGGGACGATCACCCAACGTGAACAGGGCCTCCTTGCACCCCAGTTCAGCACCCCGGCGGGCGATCTCGAGCACCTCGTCCGGCTCGAGATACGCACCCCGGCCCTCGGCCCGCAGCTTGCCCGGCACGGTCACGAACGTGCAGTAATGACACTTGTCGCGGCACAACCGCGTCAACGGAATGAACACCTTGCGTGAATACGTGACCGCCCCGGGTCTGCCCGCCGCCAGCAACCCCGCATCACGCACCTTCGCCGCCGACGCACACAGATCGACCAGATCATCACCACGCGCCTGCAACAGAACAGTGGCCTCGTCGACATTCAACGTCGCACCGTCCCGGGCACGCCGCAACACACGCCGCATAGCCGACGAAGTCGGAACGTCAGCGGCCATCGAGCACTTTTCAATCACGACATGTCCTGTCTATGACTAGGCGTTCCGAAAGATATTCGGGTTCGGCAGAGATTCGTGCATCAGCAAGTGGTGTACGGTCTGCGAGCGAGCTGAGGCAACCCCTCGTTTTTCAGCCGCACGGATCGCGACCGATGACGGTCGCAGGTCATCATCCCCGGCCGGATGCGTCGACAGCCGCTCCGATACCTCGGCATCTCTTGCGGACGTGCCGTGAAACCGTGCCACTTGCAACGCTCGGGCCCACAACGATCCGGTCCGTGTGCGCGTCACAGACGGGCCGACCACGTCAGGACGATGATCCCGTCAGGACGACCACATGAGGCAGAATACACTGGAACTGAGTTAGCGTCCATGGACCATGCGGATGAGGCAATACGCGAGCGTGAGATCGATGAGAAGCGCGTCACCTGACGGTGGGGCCAGCTGAGCCACACGCCAAAGGCCTACATTGGGTTTCGCGCAAACACCAGAAAACACGCTTGAACTGGAGTTATATGACTCTGACGTTTGCTACGCCCATGCTGGCGAGCATGGTCCGCGATATGAGGCGTGGCATATCCCTAGCGCTGTCGGGTGATGCGTCGGCGACAGAAGCCCCGGTAGTTTATCGTCGTTTGCGTTACTAGTCATTGACTCAGCGCGCGAGCGAGTATTAGGATTCCCGCCGCGTCGCGCATCTACCACTGGTGCATCCCAGGCGGCCTCGCGAGATAATTTCGACGCCGTGCTTGCCCCGCACGACACGACTTTGCCGAACGGCAAGTCCCGGGGTGCCGCCAGCCAGGTATGCGCGATCAGCGGCTAAGTGGACGGACGGGAGCTTTCGCGTTTCCGAGGCCGCAACACATACGCATAGCCGAGGACTTGACGCGAGAGTGGGTCCGTTACGAGTCATCACCCCTCACTTTCAGCCAGACACGTCGACCCGACCCGTACACCACTCCACGAAACCTGCCCTAAGAGGGGAGACGTCCATGCCCGTCCTGCTACTTCACGCTGTAGTTGCTTGCACCAGACTCCTGATTCGACCCGACCTCTTGCTATATCGGATGCAGCGCTGCCTGATCCAGGCAGCACAAGCGAGAGTTCGGGCCAGAGAATTCGCGCTCAGCGCGTACCTGGTGGAGACGTTCGACGAGTGATCGGTATCCGATAGTCCCAACCCATCGCTCCAGTCCTTCCGTCGAACACCTCGTGGAGTTGGCCATCGGCATCGGCCCGCTCCATGTCAGGTCCAAATCGTCAGCTACGGACCGAGTACTGCCCGCGGGTCTCGGCCTAGCGGGAAACTGTCGAGCTCCTCGGCGAAGCCCCGGAACGTGTGTGGGGAACGCGAGTGCAGGCGTCGAGCACCTCGCAGTGTCGAGCTCACTTCTGTGAGCGCCTATGGACATTTGGCAACGACAGGCCAGTTGCGTACCCGCCGGGCGCCGGCGGGTCGATGCGATAGAGCACCTGAGTTGCCTCAGCGTTAATAGCCTCTCAGTCCTGCAATAAACGGTGATTCGTCGACGTGCGTAGAGCAACTCGGTCGCTCTACGGTCCGACCCTAACCTCGAAATCTGTCCGTGCATCAAAGATTCGAGAGGCGAGAAAAAGTTATTACTCATTGACAATGCCTGCTCCAAGAGCCACACTTTGTGATGTCAGACACCATCAATTCCGAGGACGTATGTCCACCACGACTGAGAGAGACCTGACCATGAAGCTGGGATGCTCGTTCGCAACGTCGCTGGAGACCCCAGAGCACATCCGCATCGCCGAGAGCCTCGGTTACGAAAGGGCGCTCTGCTATGACTCTCCGGCGCTCTATCCGGATGTCTGGATGGAGCTGAACCGGGCCGCGGAATTGACCGACCGGATCGTGCTTGGGACAGGAGTGCTGATCCCTAGCCTGCGGCACCCGATGGTGACGGCTTCAGCGATCACGACCCTCGTGAAGGCCGTGGGAGAGGAGCGCGTGATGGTGGGGATTGGAAGCGGCTTCACGGGGCGCCTGTCCATGGGACAGCCGCCGGTGCCGTGGGCGGCAGTGAAGCACTACGCGCAGACAGTGCAATCCCTCCTGCGTGGTGAGCAGGTTGAGTGGGAGGGGGGGATCATGCAGATGATCCACCCCGATGAGCGCTTCGGCCCGACTCTTCCGATCTCGGTGGCCTGGGGTGTCGCCGGGGAGGGCCCGAAAGGTACCCGAGTCGCGCAGGACCTCGGTGCCGAGCTGTTCCGAATCACCACTCCCGAGCCTGGGTTCGATCGGCAGATGATGATGCTCATTGGGACGGTGCTCGACGAGGGTGAAGACCCGGGTTCCGAGAGGGCGATCGACGCTGCCGGCCACGCCGCCGGGCTCTACCTGCACTGGGCGGTTGAGCACGGCGTGATCGACGAACTGCTCGGCGAGGGCGGACGGGTCTGGGCTGCGGCGTACGACCACATCCCCGAGAACGTTCGCCACATCGCGCTGCACGATCGCCATGTGGTCGGAGTCAACGACATCGACCGACCCTTCATCACCAGTGAGGTGATGGTTGGCGCGGGTGTCGCACTCACGCCGAAGGAGTGGCGCGACAGATTCGCGGAGCTCGAGGAGAGCGGGTGCTCCTTCGTGCATTACCAGCCCGCCGGCCGGGATATCCCCCGCGAGCTCGAGGCATTCGCAGCGGCCTTCAACGGCTGACCGGACCAAAGTGAGGAACCGACAAAAATGAAAGACCTGACATACATCGAGTGGCAGCAGGATGGCCCGGTCGCCACCGTATGGCTGAACCGGCCGCCGGTCAACGCGACCGACGAGCAGTTGTACAGCGAGATCCGCGAGTTCTTCAGCCACACAGTCGACTACATCCCGCATGCCCGGGTCGCTGTGCTCGCCGGCAGTGGTAGGCACTTCTGTGCGGGCAATGACCTCGCCGACTTCCAGACCATGGACCCGGACAACGCGCCGGAACGGTTGAAGCTTGCCCGTGAGGCGTTCTGGGCGATCTACGATTCTCCGCTTCCGGTCATTGCAGCAGTCCACGGTGTGGCGGTGGGGTCCGGACTCGCGATCGCGGGCTCATGCGACCTGGTCATCGCGGCCGAGGGTGCACGATTCGCGACACCCGAGGTTAACGTCGGCGTGTTGGGCGGAGCGAAACACCTCTCGCGACTGGTGCCTCAAGGTCTGGTGCGGCTGATGCACTACACCGGCGACCTCTACCCGGCTGAGAAGCTACTGCCGTACGGCGGGATCGTGGAGATCGTCCCGGAGGAGCAGTTGCTCGAATCCGCGCAAGCCCTGGCGCGTTCGATTGCGCGACACAGCCCGGTGACTCTCGAGCTCGCCAAACGCAGTCTCAACGGCATCGAGTACATGGACCTGAAACTGGGCTACGAGTTCGAACAAGGGCTGACACGCGAACTGTCCGGCTACGAGGATTCCAAAGAGGCGGTCAACGCGTTCCTCGAGCGACGCGCGCCGATCTACACGGGACGTTGAACGTGACGATGACGACACAGGTCGAATCCCTCGACTCCTTCCGAACGCGGGCCAGGGCATGGCTCGCAGAGGCGGAGCCGCCCCATGTACCGCTCGACCTCGACGGCCGGTTCAAGGTGCTGCGACAGTGGCAGAAGTCCCTGTTCGAGGCCGGGTGGATCGGCATCGCTTGGTCGAAGGAGGCGGGCGGCCAGGGACTCTCCCATATGCACCAACTGGTATTCGTCGAGGAACTCGTGCGAGCCAGGGCGCCCCAGCCCATCGGACTCATCGGGCTCGATGTCGTAGGGCCGTCGATCGACCTCTACGGAAGTGACTGGCAGCGTGCCGAACTGCTCCCGCGGCTCCTGTCCGGAGACGACATCTGGTGCCAGGGCTTTTCCGAGCCGAGCGCCGGGTCCGACCTGGCCTCGCTGCGGACCCGGGCGGTGGTCGACGGTGACGATTTCGTGGTCTCCGGCCAGAAGGTCTGGACGAGCTGGGCGCACATGGCGCAATGGTGTGCCCTGCTGGTCCGCACCGACACGTCCGTGCGCAAACAAGCCGGTATCAGCTACCTGCTGGTCGACATGACGAGTCCCGGCATCACGACCAGTCCCATCGAGCAGATGACCGGTGACCGAGAGTTCTGCGAGGTCTTCTTCGACGAGGTCCGAGTACCTCGCCAGAACCTGCTGGGCAGCCTGAACGAGGGATGGTCGATCGCTATGCACACGCTGGGCACCGAACGCGCGGGCGCCACACTGCGACGCCGGGTCGAGTGCGAGGTCGCTTTGGATGACGCGGTCACCCAGCTGCGACAGCGCGGTGCCAACGGCCCAGAGGCCGACCGCAGAGCCCGGGCGGCCATCGGCCGCGCCCACGTCGCATTGCGGGTCCTCGACGCCCAGACGCGTCAGACCACTGCCCGGCTGATCGCCGATGCCGGGCCGACGCCGGTCGATTCCGTTGACAAGCTGCTGCTCAACGAGATCGAGCAGATCGTCTTCTCCGAGATCGCCGGCCTTCTCGGGCCACTGCGCGCGGTACCCGGCTCACGACCACACGGTCTGCAGTCCGAGCGCTGGGCCCACGAGCACTTGTACTCGCGTGCCGCCTCGATCTACGGCGGCACGTCACAGATCCAGCGCAACATCATCGCCGAGCGACTTCTAGGACTTCCCCGTGGCTGACAGCGACCAAAACTCTGCGCAGTTCAGCGCAGCCGTCGACGAGTATCTCACTCGCGCCTACAACGGCGACCGGCGCCGCAAGTTCCTCGAAAGCGGCGGGTGGGAACCAAGTTTCGCCGCTGAGCTGGCCGACCTAGGCTGGTATGCGCTCGCCGTGCCCGAGAGCCATGGCGGTCTCGGCGCACCGCTCTCGGAACTCGGCCCGGTGTTCATGCAGTTCGGACGACACCTCGTCGTCGGTCCGCTGCTCGAGGACATCCTGCTCCCGGCCATGCTGCAAAGGCCCGACGACTGGAATTCAGCACCTGCCGTCGCAGCCTCCGTCGAGACCGGAGTTCCGCTGGCGCTCGTCGACCCCGGCGTCACCACTGATTGGGCCGAAGACCTCGGGTCGGTAACGCTGAGTGAGCAACAGCTCACCGGCACGGTCAACGCGGTCCGTTTCGCCCGGCAGGCGAGCCTGCTGGTGGTGGTCGCAGAAGCGGACACAGGCTCAGCCGTGTGCCTGGTCGATCCGACGGACCCTGGCGTGCGCATCGAGGACCTCGACAGCGCCGACCCCGCGACCGAGTTCGCCCGCGTCGTCCTCAGCGGAGTTCGCGCCGACGGGGTGTCGCCGATCAGACCCGCCGACAACGAACTCGTCGCCCGCATCCGCTCCTGGGCCAGACTTCTCATCGCGTGCGAGCTCAGCGGGGTCGCCCAGCGCAGCCTCGAACACACCGTGGAGTACCTCACCCAGCGTGAACAGTTCGATCGTCCCATTGGGAGCTTCCAGGCCGTCAAACACATCGCGGCCGACATGCACGCGCGGTCGGCCGGCCTGAAGAACCTGTGCCTGGCATCCCTTGCCACTGCAGACCGGGCATCCGTAGCCGAGCTGGACATGCTGGCAGCAACCGCAAAGGCCCATGCCGCTGAAGCGGCGGTGCGCGTCTGCGAGGACGCGATACAACTACATGGCGGCATGGGGTTCACGACCGAGAGCGACGTGAGCTGGTACTACAAGCACGCGCTCGCCCTGCGTGGGTGGTACGGCGACGAGACCGAGCTCCGACAGCGGATCGGTGCCGCCCTGTTGGCCTCCGACTCGACGGCCGATTCCGGCAACTCCGCACGCGACGTCGTACCGAACGAACCAGAGAGGCAGAAGTGAAAGCAACAAGAATCGACGAGGATCGCGTCCGTCGGAACACCGAGGAGGGGTTCTGGGCGGGGAACTTGGTCGACGATTACCTGACCGACGTCGCTATAAAGGCACCGGACAAGGTGGCTGTTATCGACCGGGGTCGGTCCTGGACCTACCGCGAATTGGATCGCACCGTGCACCGCTTCGCCTCCGCGCTGAGTGCACGCGGGGTCGGCCACGGCGAGGTGGTGTCGTGGATGCTCCCGAACTGGGTCGAGGCGATCGTCGTCCATCTAGCCGCGTTGCGGATCGGGGCGGTCAGCAATCCGATCATTCCGATCTACCGGTCCAAAGAGACGGCGTTCATCCTGCGACAGGCGGCATCGAAGGTAGTCGTGGTCCCGGACGAGTTCCGCGGCTTCGACTACCCCGCCATGATCGGCGAGATCCGCGCCGAGGTCCCCGAACTGCAGACCGTCGTCGTGGTGGGCACCGACTCCGACAACACTCACGTCCGGTTCGAAGACCTGCTCGACGAGGGCCAGACCGATCCCGTCGATCACGGCCCGCGCGACGCGAACGACATCGCGTTGCTGCTCTACACCTCCGGCACGACATCGGCGCCCAAGGGCGCATTGCACAGCCACAACACGCTGGACTACGAGAACCGCAGCATCATCGACTTCTTCGGTCTTTCCGCATCCGACGTCGTGTTCATGCCCTCTCCGGTCGGCCACATCATCGGCGTCCTCTACGGAATGCAGCTGCCGTTCATGCTCGGCAGCACCGTCGTCCTCCTCGACATCTGGAAGCCGGAGCAGGCACTGGAGCTCATCCAGGAGCACTCCTGCAGCTTCGTCGTGGCCGCGACCCCGTTCCTCCACGGAATCCTCCACCAGCCATCGCTGTCCGACTACGACACCAGTTCACTGCGCGTCTTCGCCTGCGGGGGGGCCGACGTGCCTCCGGAGTTGATTCGAGCCGCGACCTCGACTCTGAACTGCATGGTCAGCCGAGGTTACGGATCCACCGAATACCCGACCGCCACTGCCAGCAACGAGTCAGACGCCGTCAGCAAGCGAGCACAGACCGACGGGCGGGCCATCGGCGAGGCCGAGCTCCGCCTTGCACCGGACGGAGAGCTCCAGGTACGCGGACCGGAGCTGTTCCTGGGCTATCTCGACAGCTCACTAAATGCCGCCGCCTTCACCCCGGACGGCTGGTTCCGGACCGGTGACCTAGCGCACATCGACGCCGACGGCTTCGTCGAGATCGTCGGCCGGCAGAAGGACATCATCATCCGCGGCGGCGAGAACATCAGCGCCAAAGAGATCGAGGACCACCTGTTCGAGCACCCTCAAATCGCCGATGTCGCTGTCGTGTCCTCGCCAGACCCGGTCCTCGTCGAGCGGGTCTGCGCGGTCGTCGTTCCCGAGCCGGGTGAGAGCGTCACACTGCCCGCGATCGTCGAGTGGCTCGCGGCCCGGCAGATCGCTCGCCAGAAGCTCCCCGAGAGCCTCATTTTGCTCGATGAACTCCCGCGCAACCCCGCCGGCAAGGTGCAGAAATTCAAGCTCCGTGACCTGACACGCGAGAGAGCCGAGTCAGGTCTCGCCGAGCACGTCGTCAGCTGACAACCGATCAACCCACCATTGGAGTGAACAATGAAGTTGCACAGCCTCACCGAGTTCGCATCGGGTCACCAGTTCCTCGAAGGTCTGCGCTGGCACGACGGCGCACTCTGGGCCAGTGATTTCTTCAGCAAGAAGGTGCTGAAATTTTCCGATGACGGATCTGCGACGACGATCGCCGAAATCCCCGGCGTCCCATCTGGTCTGGGCTTCCTGGCGGACGGATCGACGCTCGTGGTGTCGCAGACCGACACCACCATCCAACGGATCGCCGCGGACGCGACCGTGAGCACGTTCGCCGACTTCAGCAGCATCGCAGGCGGACCAGGGAACGACATGCTCGTCAATGCAGACGGTCACGTCTACGTCGGCAACTTCGGATTCGCCATCGGGTCCGAGGTCCCGAGACCGACAGCACTCGCGCACATCGACCCCCAGGGCAACCTGAGCCGCGTCGACGGCGACGTCCTCTTCCCCAACGGCATGGCCGTTACGCCTGGCGGAGCACTGCTGGTGGCCGAGACGTTCCGGCACAGGATCACCGCCTTCGACATCGAACCGGACGGATCGCTGTCGAAGCAGAGGGTCTGGGCTCAGCTCGAGGAATCGTTCAACCCCGACGGCATCGCTCTCGACACCGACGGCGGTGTTTGGTTCGGGAACGCCCTCACGATGGGCGACGACAGCGGCTTCTACCGCGTGATCGAGGGGGGCGAGATCACCGACAAGGTGCCGGTCTCCGGAGCCCAGGCGGTCGCCTGCGCGTTCGGCGGCGACGACCTCGCCACACTCTATATGAGCTGCAACTCCACCACGCTCGAGGACTTCCTCGAAGGGCGCTCGAGCGCGGTCATCACGGCCGCCGAGGTCGGACGCGTGGGTGCGCCGGCCGCGCCCAGCGCCTCGACCTCTCATATCTCGACGTAGTCTCCCGTCGCCCCGGGCCGTCCTGACGGCCCGGGCCAGGCGACCCCCTCAGTAGTATGCCGAGGCAGAAGAAGGGGAGACTGCAGCTATGGATGCCGCCACTACAGAGTCAGGTACCCACCGACCTCGCTCACGGCGAGTGGAAATTGCCGAGAACGCCAGTGAGCTCTTCAGCTCCCGTGGCTTCCACGCCGTCCGAATGGAGGACATCGCCGAAGCGAGCGGCATCACGGCGCGCGCCCTTTACCGTCACTACGCGAACAAGCAGGCCTTGCTAGCCCACGTGGTGCGTGAGGATCAACAGCGCGTCATCGAAACGCTCACTGCCCTCACCGAGCAGCCGGCCGACGAGCGGGGTCTCGATGCGAGTCTCACCGCACTGACCAATTCCGCGCTGGAGAGCCGTCAACTATCCCTGTTGTGGCAACGCGAGGCCCGCCACCTCGACGCCGACGACTACCGACTGGTCCGACGACAGACCCGATGGATCGCCGAGAAGTTCGAGGCGCTCCTCATCGACTCCGAGCGAGACGACCTCAACGAAGCCGCCGCCGACATCAGAAGCTGGGTCGTGGTCAGCATCGTTTCCGGTCCTGGCCTCTACGCCAGCACCCTCTCGCGCCCACGCCTCGCCCAGGACCTGATCGCAGCGAGCAAGCGGGTCATCAACGAGCCCGCCGCTGTCGCGGCCGACGCGCCGCCTGACAACGAGGTCCACAGAACCTCGATCTCACGGCGTGAGCAGTTAATCTATGCCGCAGCAAGGGCATTCCGTGACAAGGGGTTCGGCGGCGTGAGCATCGACGACATCGGCGGTCAGCTCGGCATCGTCGGCCCGGCCCTCTACCGATACTTCGACAACAAGGCCGACATTCTGGTCGCCACCGTGAACCGGCTCCAGGAGTGGCTGGCCTTGGAGATGACGCGAGCCATGCGTACCCGGTGCCCCGACGAAGAAATGCTCCCCCATCTTGTCCAGGGATACGTCCGCATAGCACTCGAGGAGACCGACCTGTTGGCCGTCTCCCTCACCGAGCGGCTCTACCTGCCCGCCACCGTCAGCGAGCGCATCGACCGCGTCCAGGCCGACTACATTGCTGAGTGGCAGCGCTGGTTGTCGGTCGCCCGCCCCGACCTGTCTGAGGCACGCGCAGCAACACTGGTCAAGACGGCCAAGACGGTTATCGACGACTGCGTGCGGATCCCGCATCTCCGGCAATATCGAGATTTCCCTGCAGAACTCACGCACGCTACTCTCGCGACACTCGGACTTCAGCTCAGCTCCCCTGTGGTCGAGGAGTCTGCGTAGGACCTCGATCTGGTGCAGCCCACCCGACGGCCAATCAACAAGTCGGCACCTACAGGAGAAGAAAAGTCTCTGTTCGAGGCGCGTCCGAGCACAGTCGCACGCCTGTTGGCTTCTGCATAGGCTTGTAGCAGTGGATTCTCAGTCTTTCTCCGACGTCTCTGACCTGGGTGTAAACCCCTGGGCTCGCGACCTGGGACCCAGGCATCACCAGCCGATTGTCAACTCCCTTGACGGTCGTGGTGTCGAGACCCGGCATCCTCAGCGGTCGAGGTTGCCGTTGACGAAATTTTGCGCGTCGGCCTGCGAAGCTCCGATGGTGGCCCGGTGATCCGCACCCTCGTACGTCACGTACTCGAGGTCGTTCCCCCTGTCCCGCAACGTCTTCACCATCAGATCGGTGGACGGCTTGGCCACCACCCTGTCACCGGAGCTCTGTGTGATCAGCGTCGGCACCTGGACATCCACCTGCGAGGGTTCCTGACGCGTCAGGTACTCCGTGAGCGGCCCCAGATCGGCGTCCGGACGGAAAACCTGCCCGGCGGGTACCGGTGGCACCTTGCGGATGTCGTCGAGGCAACCGGTTCGCGCGGCGGCGAGCAGGAGCTGGGCCTGCTCGGTCAGCAATGCCGACGGGTCGATAGATGGGTCCGCAGCCTGCGCCCCGAGAAGAATCAGCGGTAAGAACGCCTCCGCCGCTTCGATTCCTGGCACACCGGACCGGAAGTACTGCGGCGTCTGGTCGAGGCCGCTGCCCGGCGCAATCGCCACCGCACCCTTCAGCTCGAGTTCCGGTGCCCGCTCCCCGGCCTGGGCGGCAGTGAACAGCGCCGCCTGCCCACCCTGGCTGTGCCCGACCACGAACCACTGGGAGCCGACCGCCGGATCCAACTCACGCACGGCCCGCACGATGTCGACGACGGCGTTGACCTCGGTGTCACCGTTGACATATGGATGAATACCCGGCGTACCCAGCCCGTGGTAGTCCGTGCGGACCACGGCGAAACCCTGCTCGACCCAGTCGTCGAGGGAGGCGTCGACCTCAGTCAGATAGGCGTGGGTGGGGCCGCCCGGGAAGTCCGCCGACGGCGCGCAAGCGTCGGCCACACCGGTGGTGCCGTGTGCCCAGCTGATCACCGGGTACCCGCCCTCGGGTGCCGGTGTGCGCGGCAATGCGACGGTGCCCGACACCACCACGGGATCACCGTTCACATCCTGGGAGGTGTAGGTGATCAGCTCGTTGCGGGCGGCACTCGGCAATGCCGGAGCGTCGGTCACCGCACTGGACGTGAGCAATTGGCCCGCCCGGAGCACATCCGGTTCCGTCGTCGTCTCGGAGGGCTCGGTCGAGCACGCAGCGCCGGTGAGCACGACGAGAGCCGCCACCGCCCCGAACCCGGTACGCGCCGAGTTCATGAGAACGCTGCCAGTGGCTCGGACCCGGACCAGTCGTGGCCCCAGTAACTGTCGGCGGTGATTTCCTCGGCGGTGTAATACTTTTCGTCGACGAGCATTCCCTCGGTACCGAACTCGAGGTCCCAGCCGCCGGGAGCCCGCACGTAGAACGAGACCATCCGATCATTGGTGTGGCGACCCAGTGTCGAGGAGATCGAGAATCCGAGCTTGCCGAGCCGGTCGAGTGCCTGGCCGACGGCGTCGAGGGTGTCGACCTCCGTCATCAGATGCACCATCCCGGGTTCGCCGCCGTGCGGCGCCGGGCACAGCGCGAGACTGTGGTGACGCTGATTGACTCCCATGAAGCGGACCCGGCGGGCGGGACCTTGGGCATCGGGCGGCCCGAGGCGGATGGCACCGCGCGGCAGGAAACCGAGCACCTCGGTGTAGAACGTGTAGGCCTCCTCGAACGCCGGGGTCGGGAGCACTACATGTCCCAGACCCTGTGCGCCGGTGACGAACCGGCCACCGTGGGGGGTGACCACCGGACTGTGGTCGAGAACCGGCCCGAAGAACACTTCCACCCGCGTCCCGGACGGGTCGTCGAATGCGATGACCTGCTCGGCGTCGCGGTACCGTGCCTCGTCCTCGGACAGAACGTCAACGGCGACACCCGACTTCTCGACCTGCTCACGCACCCGTTGCAGGGCGAACTGGTCGCGGACCTCCCACCCCACGGCCAAGGCCTTGTCCTTCTCGCCGGGCAGCACGATCAGTCGGGCCCGCCGCTCGTCGAGCCGCAGGTACAGGCCGTCCGGCTCCGGGCCGGAACCCATCGCCATGCCCAGCCCGTCCACCACCAACTCGCGCCAGCGCGGCACGTCCGTCGTCTGGATCCGGAGGTAACCGAGTCCTCGAATGTCTGTCATGGAGAATCCCTTTCCTGAGGGCGGCACCGCCACCCGTGCGCCTTTCTGGTTGTTCCAGCTACCAAAAAGGCGCACGGGCGCGGAGCGCCTAGATCATGGAGCGGTGCACACCCTGCGGTTCGCCGCCGAGCTGGGTGAGTGCGGAAGAGTGGTAGATGGACCCTGGCACGTGGATGGCGTGGGAGAGTCCGGCGTGGGCGTCACGCCAGAACCGCTGCATCGGTGTGCTGAGCTGCAGCGCGCCGCCGCCGGAGCGGGCGAAGATCTCGTCGACTGCGCGGACCGCACGCCAGGCGGCCGCTGTCTGGGTGCGTCTGCCGATGGCACGCAGTTCGAACGTGACGTCCTGCCCCTTTTCTGTCATGTCCCAGAACCGGTCGACGGTCTCGAGGATCGCGGCGCGCGACGCTGCGATTTCCGCGGCCGCCTCGCCGATCGCGAACAATACGTATGGATCTTCCTTGATGGCGGTGCCGGATACGGTGACCCGTTCGCGTTGCGCGTTGAGGTGGCACGCCAGCGCGCCTTCGGCGATGCCGATCAGCGAGGAGGTGATACCGAGCGGGAAGATGCACGAGAACGGGAAGTTGTAGAGCGTCTGGGTACGTCCGAATTCCTTCGGCGCGGACCCGTCGAACACTTTGTCCGCCTGCAACGTCCGGTGCTGCGGAATGAACGCGTCCTTCACGATCAGGTCCTTCGACCCAGTGCCGCGCAGGCCCACGACGTTCCAGCTGTCCTGGTCGATGTCGTAGTCGGAACGGGGCAGGAGCACGTGCAGGATCTTCGGCGGCATCACCCGGTTGCCGTCGGCATCACCGACAGCGGCGCCGATCATGATCCAGCCGCAGTGGTCGGTGCCCGAAGAGAACGACCAGCGTCCGTTGAGGACGTAGCCACCGTCGGTCGGCACGGCGACACCCATCGGCGCGTACGGGGAGGCCATCCACATGTCGGGGTCTGCGCCCCACACCTCGTCCTGGGCCTTGCGGTCGAAGAACGCCAGTTCCCACGGGTGGACGCCGACGATGCCGCTGACCCACCCGGCTGCGCCGTCGATGGCACCGATCCCCATCGTGGTCTCCGCGAATTCGCGAGGATGGGCTTCGTGGCCGCCGTATTCCTTGGGTTGCAGCATCCGCATCACGCCGGAGTCGCGCAACCGCTTGGCGGAGGTGTCCGACAGGCGCATCAGCTTGTCGCCCTCGGCGCCTTCCGCGCGGATTTCGTCCGCGAACTGTTCGATCCTGTCAAGAACCTGACCCATGATGATCTCGGCTTTCTGGTTTGGGCACCCGGTCAGGCGCCTAGGCGGACTTCTTCTCGGCAACAGCGGCGCTCGCGGCCTGCCGGTCCGCGAGACCGAGCGCGATTTCGATCAGCTGGTCCTCCTGCCCGCCGACCAGTTTGCGGCGGCCGGCCTCGATGAGGATTTCCGCACCGGACACCCCGTACCGGCGGGCGTGCGCATCGGCGTGCTTGAGGAAGCTCGAGTAGACGCCCGCGTATCCCATCGTGAGGGACAGCCGGTCGAGAAGGCAATCGTCGTCCATGATCGGCCGCACCACGTCCTCGGCGGCGTCGATGATCTTCAGAGTGTCGATGCCGGTGCGGATTCCGAGCTTCTCGGTGACGGCAGCGAAGGCCTCGACCGGAGTGTTACCCGCGCCCGCGCCGAAGCGCCGGGTGGACCCGTCGATCTGCAGCGCGCCGGCCTCGACGGCGAGCACGGAGTTGGCGACGCCGAGGCCGAGGTTCTCGTGTCCGTGGAAGCCGACCTGTGCGTCGTCCCCCAGTTCGGACACCAGCGCGGCGACCCGGTCGCTGACACCGTTCATGATGAGCGCACCCGCCGAGTCCACCACGTAGACGCATTGGCAGCCGGCGTCGGCCATGATCCGGGCCTGCTTCGCGAGCGCTTCGGGCGGCTGGCTGTGCGACATCATCAGGAAGCCGACGGTTTCGAGCCCGAGGTCGCGGGCGAGCCCGAAGTGCTGGACGGAGATGTCGGCCTCCGTGCAGTGGGTCGCGATCCGGCAGATGCGCGCACCGTTGTCGGCAGCCTCCCGGATGTCGGACTGGACACCCAAGCCGGGGAGCATGAGGAAGGCGATCTGCGCCTGCTTCGCCGTCTCCACGGCGGCCTTGATCAGCTCCTGCTCCGGGGTGTGGCTGAAGCCGTAGTTGAACGAGGAACCGCCGAGCCCGTCACCGTGGGTGACCTCGATGACGGGAACGCCGGCGGCATCGAGTGCCCCGACGATGGAGCGGACGTGGTCGACGGTGAACTGGTGCCGCTTGGCATGGGAACCGTCGCGCAGGGACGAGTCCGTCACCCGGATGTCGAGATCGGCGCTGTAAGGCATCGGTATTCCTTCGAAGAGTGAGTGGTAACGGACGCGTTCAGACGCTCGCGCCGAGGATCTGCGTCGCGAAGCTCTCGCCCACCTTGGTGGCGGCGGCGGTCATGATGTCGAGGTTGCCCGAGTACGGCGGCAGGAAGTCGCCGGCGCCCTCCACCTCGAGGAAGATGCCGACCCGGGCGAGCCCACCACTGATCGGTGTCGGGTCGTCGAACTGCGGTTCGGCGCGCAGGCGGTAACCGGGCACGTAGGACTGCACGGACGACACGACGTCGTGGATCGACGTGCTGATCGCATCCCGGTCGGCGTCGGCGGAAATGGCGCAGAACACGGTGTCCTTCATGAACATCGGCGGCTCGGCCGGATTCAGGATGATGATGGCCTTGCCCTTCTTCGCCCCGCCGATCGTCTCGATACCCCGACTCGTGGTGATCGTGAATTCGTCGATGTTGGCGCGGGTACCGGGTCCGGCGGACGGGGACGCCACGCTGGCGACGATCTCGGCGTAGGCCACATCGGTAATCCGGGAGACGGCGTACACCATCGGGATGGTGGCCTGCCCGCCGCAGGTAATGAGGTTGACGTTGGGCGCAGTCCGGTGCTCGCCCATGTTGACGGCCGGCACGACCGCGGGACCGAGCGCGGCGGGAGTGAGATCGACCGCCTGGATGCCCAGCTCCCGATAGCGCGGGGCGTTCACCCGGTGCACGTAGGCGGACGTGGCCTCGAAGACGATGTCGGGGCGTTCGTCCTGGGCGAGCAGCCAGTCGACACCGTCGGCGCTGGCGACCACGCCCCGATCGGCCGCACGCTTGAGTCCCTCACTGTCCGGATCGACACCGATCATCCAACGCGGTTCGATGATGTCCGAACGCAGGAGCTTGTACAGGAGGTCGGTGCCGATGTTGCCGGATCCGACGATCGCGGCGAGAGCCTTGGTCACAATTTTCGCCCTTACTTGAATTCTACTGATACGGAGCCGATGTCACTGAAGTCGGCGCGAAACACGTCGCCGGGACGGGCATCGATCGCCCGGGTGCACGAGCCGGGCAGGATCACGTGACCGGCCTCGAGTCGCACTCCGAAACTCGCGACCTTCCGTGCCAGCCAGGCCACGGCCTTCGTCGGGTTGCCGAGCACCGCCGACGCCTCGCCGCGGGCAATTTCCTCGTCACCCTGGAAGAGCACGGCCGAGATGGCGCCGATGTCCACGCTCGACGGTTCCACCCGTCCGGCGCCGAGGATCACTCCCGCCGACGACGCGTTGTCGGCGATGGTGTCGGCCAGCCCGATCTTCCAGTCCGTGATGCGTGAGTCGATGAGTTCGATACTGGGAACGATGTATTCGGTGGCCGCGAGAACGTCCGCCTCGGTGCACCACTCCCCCGGCAGCGTCTCGCCCAGCACGTAACCGATCTCCACCTCGATGCGCGGATAACAGAACCGGGCGGTGTCGATCGGGGTTCCCTCGGCGTACACCATGCTCGACAGCAGGTGTCCGTAGTCGGGCTCGTCGACGCCCATCATCTTCTGCATGACCTCGGAGGACAGCCCGACCTTGTGGCCGTACACCGTCTCCCCCGCATCGAGCCGCGCGCGGATGTTGATCAGCGCGATCTCGTAGGCGTCGACCACGTCGATGTCCGGGTAGGTCGAGGTGAGCGGTTCGATGGGTGCCCGGTCCCGTTCGGCATCACTCAGGGACCGGGCCGCATCCAGCCTCTGCCGCTCGCTCAGCATCAGGCCACCTCGCCCGCGTGTGAGCGAGTCTCTCGCCGCAGGTCACCGGCCTGGGCGGCGTGCTGCGCGGCGATGTAGCCGAACACCATGGCGGGACCGATGGTCGCGCCCGCACCGGCGTATTCGTTGCCCATCACCGAGGCCGAGGTGTTGCCGGTGGCGTACAAGCCGTCGATGACCGAACCGTCCTCGCGGAGAACCCGCGCGTCGGCGTCGGTGACGAGTCCACCCTTGGTGCCCAGGTCGCCGGCCTCGCAGCGGATGGCGTAGAAAGGGCCCTGGGTGATCTCGTCGAGGCACGGGTTCTTCATCGTCGGGTCGCCGTAGTACCGGTCGTACGCGCTGTCGCCGCGGTCGAAATCCTCGTCCCTGCCAGTGCGGGCGAAGCCGTTGAACCGGTCGACCGTCGCCACCAGAGTGTCGGCCTTCACGCCGATCTGATCCGCGAGGTCGCGCAGGGTGTCGGCTTTGTGCACCACACCGGAGTCGTAAAAGCCCTGGGGGAACGGCACACCCGGCAGAACCTGCGCGAACGGGTAGCGCGACTTCGCCTTGGAGTCCATCACGAACCAGGCGGGAACATGGCCTCCGTCGAGCTGATCGTGCACGAAGTTCACGTACGGCGACGACTCGTTGGTGAAGCGTTCGCCGCGGCCGTTCACGATCACGGACGGCGGAATGCACCGCTCGGACACCAGCGGGATCACGGCGCCCATCGGATGCATCACCGACGGCATCCACCACGCATCGTCCATGAGATCGACTGCCGCGCCGAGGTTCTGACCCGCGAGAATCCCATCGCCGGTGTTCTCCTTGGCTCCGGCACTGATGTTCGCGACACCGTGCTTGGGCAGGTACTCGGCGCGCATGTCTTCGTTGTGTTCGAAGCCGCCGGTCGCGAGGAGCACCCCGCGTTTTGCACCGATCCGGACGGTATTGCCGTCGCGCTTCGCGACCACTCCCACGACAGCGCCGCTGTCGTCGACGATCAGTTCCGTCATCGACGTCTGCAACCACAGCGGGACGCCGGCATCTTTGAGGACCATGCGCATCCTGGCCACCAGTGCGCGTCCGCCGGTCGCCATGTGACGACGACGAATCACGTTGGACGCCACCCGCCAGGCCGCCACCAGCGACGCCTTGCGTCCCTTCCAGGTGCGCTTCACCATGGCGAGGTCGTGGTAGTCCTTGGACGTCACCCACAGTCCGAGCGGGCCCTTCATGCTGTTCGGCCGCTGGTACCGCTCGTCGTCCTGCAATGCCCTCGTGTCGAAGGGCTTGCATTCGATGGTCCGCCCGAGGGGTCGGCCGCCGTCGTACTCGGGGTGGTAATCGGAGTAGCCCTTCACCCAGTAGAGCTTCATGTGCGGGCTGCGGTCGAGCAGTTCCATCAGCTCGGGGCCCTTGTCGACGAACGCGTCGAGACGGTCTGCCGACACCCGGCCCTCGGTGATGATGTCGAGGTAGCGGCGAATCGACTCGCGGGAGTCGACGACGCCCTTCTCGCGCAGGGTCGGGGCGTTCGGGATCCAGATTCCGCCACCTGAGATCGCGGTCGACCCACCGAACGTCGTGCCCTTGTCGATCACGAGGGTGTCGAGCCCGCGGTGCGCGGCGGTGATCGCGGCGGCCATTCCGCCGCCCCCGCTGCCGACCACGAGGAAATCGACGGTGGTGTCGAAGGTCTGCGAGCCGGCGCTCATCGGTCGCCACCTTCCTTGCGGAGCAGGAAGGCGAGGACGGCACTCTCGAACGCCGTCTTCTGCTCGATCATCGCCCAGTGCCCGCAGTTCGGAAAGACGTGGAGTTCCGCCTTCGGGATCAGCCGCATCGGGATGATCGACATGTCCACGGGACTCACCCGGTCGTCGCGACCCCACGTGAGGAGGGTGGGGGCTTTCACCTTGTGCAGCTGTGCCCAGTAGGGCGTGGCGTCGGACTCGAGGGCCGCCCGGGTGTTCGCCTCGAACGCTGCCCGGCTGTACATCTTGCGGGCGCTGGCGAGGGTGTCGGGTTCGGTGGCCTGTGTCCAGCGTTCCTCGATAAGTTCCTCGGTGACCATTGCGGGGTCGAACACCATCGAATGCAGCCAGTCGATCAGCCGCTCCCGTGTGGGGTCGTCCGTGAACTCCATGAGGAGTTTGATGCCCTCACCGGGGCCTGGGCTGAAGAGATTCTTGCCGATCCCGCCGATGGTGATCAGTTTGGTGACCCGGTCGGGGTGCGCGATGGCGAACTGGGTGGCGACGATGCCGCCCATCGAGTTCCCGAGGAGTGCGACCTCGTCGATTCCGAGCCCGTCGAGGAATCGGAGGACCGCGTCGGTGGCCGTGAGCATCGGATGCCCACCGAAGTCGTCGCTGACCCCGAAGCCGGGGAACTCCAGAATGAAGGTCCGGAAGTGCTCGGCGAAGACGTCGAGGTTGCCGCGGAAGTTGCGCCACCCCGTCACGCCGGGGCCGGAGCCGTGCAGCAGCAGGAGCGGCGGGCCGTCGCCGGCCTCGTGGTAGCGAAGCACGCCGAGGTCGGTGTTCAGCTCCTTCAGGGTGCCCTCGTAACTCGAGTCAGTCGTCATGGTCGATCACGTTGCCAGCGGGTGCACTGCTCGGACAGAAGCGATCCCGGTCAGCGAGACGTCCAGCGTCCCGGCGACGCCCCGAGCCGGGGCTTCCACTGATCGAGACGGCAGTTCGTGACCTGCCTGCCGCGTCCCTAGCCTCGAAAGCGATCACCGAATCAGTCGGTGTCGCAAACGATGTGGAGGTGGTCCGATGCCAACCGAACCGACGTGGCCCGAACTCGGCACGCAGATCGCCGCACCCACCCCCGACGAAATGCGGCGCAATCTCGGCCATTTCGCGAGTGGCGTCACGGTGGTGACCGGACTCGACGCCGACGGTCCGGTCGGA
Source organism: Rhodococcus sp. WAY2 (assembly GCF_009859915.1). Taxonomy (NCBI): domain Bacteria; kingdom Bacillati; phylum Actinomycetota; class Actinomycetes; order Mycobacteriales; family Nocardiaceae; genus Rhodococcus; species Rhodococcus sp. WAY2. The sequence continues at coordinate 118,539 of NZ_CP046572.1, read as the reverse complement.
TTCACCTGCCAGTCGTTCGCTTCGGTGTCGCTGGCGCCTCCACTGATCCTGTTCTGCGCCGATCATCGCGGGCGCGCCTGGCCACGCATCCAGGAGTCGGGGCGCTTCACCGTCAATGTCCTGCACGAAAATCAGACGGATCTCTGCATGCGCTTCGGCTCCAGCCGCGGCGAAAAATTCGACGGTCTCGACTGGGAGAGGTCGCCGTGGGCGACGCCCTCGCTCCCCGGCGTTCTGATGCGCGTGCACGCGGACGTGCAGTCGGTGCACACCGCCGGCGACCACGACATCGTGATCGGGCGGGTCCTCGGCCTCGAATCGGTCAGCGACGAGCGCCCGTTGGTGTTCTTCCGGGGTGGGTTCGGGCTGGGCGCCGTCCCCCGGCCCGTGCGCGCGTGACGAGTCCCGAGACTCGTCAACCGCGCACGAGCGCTACAGCCATTGCCCCGATTGCACCGACAGCAGCTGGTCGAGCGCCTCGGTGGACCAGGAGGTCTCGGGTATCTCCGCGGTCCGGCGGGCGCGGCGCGGCGTCACAGGTTCGGGATGCAGCGCCCGCGTGACGGCCCGGGCGGCGTCGACGACGAGAGGCGCCACCCGCTCGAGCTGCACCGTCCGGGCATCTCCGCACAGCGAGATACCGGCGACCGGGCCGTCGGCACTTCGGACCGCGACACCGACACAACCCACGCCGCGAACCGCCTCACCGCGCTCGAACGCGAGACCGCGGCGCTGCCGAATCCGGTTGAGTTCCTGATGGAGGGTGGTGAGTTCGGTGATGGTGCGGTCGGTGCTCCTGTCGAGACGCTGCCCGTACAGGCTGTCGACCTCCTCGGGGTCCACCCACGCCAGCATCGCCTTGCCGCCGGCCGTCGTGTAGGCGGGAACCCGCCCGCCCACCTTGGACGGCAGCGCGGCCGCCATCCGGCCGCCGACCTTGTCGAGGTACAGGCTGTCCCCACCGTCCAGCACCGTCAGGTGCACGACCATTCCGGTCTGCATGTGCAGGTCGTGCAGCAGCGGCGCCGCGGCCGCCCGGATCTGGCCGTGCCCGTTGTCGCCGCCGCCCACCCCCATCGCTCGACGGCCGAGGCAATAACCGAAGCTGGCGTGATTCACCCAGTCCAGGCGCACCAACTGGTCGAGGATGCGGTGCACGGTCGATCGCGGCAGCCGGGTCCGGCACGCCACTTCCTCCAGGGTCAGGCGGCAGGTCCGGCCGTCGAACGCGTCGAGGATCAGCGTCATCCGTTCCACCATCGACGGCGGAACCTCCTTCTTCGCGGCAGGTACCGACGGTGCATTGCCTGAATCGATGACAGTCATCGACGCCTCCAAATATCCTGGTCACAAGCGTGCACCAGACTAAAACTGAAATGAATTCTTAAAATACTAACAGCTGTCCGCGGTGCGGGGAAGCAGACCGACAACGCTGACCGGGGTGTCCACCCAGGGGCCCGCGATCGGCCTCGGACGCTGCCTCTCGCGTGTTGGACGCCTCGAGACCCGTTTCCCGCGGATCCGGGTCGATGCGCGGCACCGTCAGCACGGTGTCAGCGGCACAGCTGGTGAGCCAGGTCGTCGCGACAGACCCATCTAACGGGTCACAGACACTGGTGGCACGGCGTGGGAGCCCGTCAGCCCACGCGGATGCCCTTGTCGGCGAGGAACTCTCGGGCACGACCCAGTTGGCGGTCGGTGGCGAAGGCGTACCACTGGTCGGTGAGGCTCTCTTGGTGGACGAGGTCGCGGAACCGGCCGAACGCGCCCTTACCCTCGATCGCCCGCCCCAGCCGCTCACGCAGCGCCGCATCGTGCTGCCGCTCGGCGAAGGCCGCCATGTCACGCCAGCCGTCCCGCGAGCCTGTCCGATCGAACCGGAGCCAACGGTCAGGCTCGGCCTCCACGTCGACGGCGGCGTCCTCGCCGACCATCATCGGGTCAGTGCTGATGGCGTCGTATACCTGTCCGGTGCGCAGGTCGACGTAACCACCCGTCGACATCCCCCGATCCACCTCCAACTCGGTGCCAAGCATCTCGAGGTCGACCGGCACCACCCGCCCGGCCAGCGGCTCGCCGCGCAGACACGCGAGCAGGTCCTCGGCCAACACCCCGTCACCCGGGCCGGCGCGCCAGGTCAGCCGGTTGATGACCGACACCGCCACCGGCTCGGCCTGCTTCCGTCGCTGCTTCAGTGCCATCGGTATGCCGGCCCCCACCTGTTGCAGCGCGTCGTCGACGTCATGTCCCCACACCGCGGCGAGGAACCGGGCGGAATCTGATGCCGCGACAGCGGCGCGCAGCTCGGACACATCGAGTACGGGCACCTGGTCCTGTGCGGGCCACGCGTGCAGCAGCATCGGATGCGGCCGACTCGGTCTGCGCGGTGCTCGGCTCTGCCCGTCGTCGTCGGCCCACCGGCGCCCGTACTGGTCCGGGATGGTGCCCCAGCCCCAGTACGGCACGGGGGCCTCGGGGCGGATGCCCAGCACTTCTATGGGGTCGACCTTGTCGCCGCCGATCACGCAGCGGTGGGTCCAGTCATCGCCCAGGTCGAAGGTGAACTGGAACTCCGCCCCGGGCCCCAGCAGCCGGGCGATTTTGGCCGACTCGATGTCCACCGCCTCGGTGATCGGCCCGCCGAGCGACTCCACCATCTCGGCGCCGGTCTCCGTGTCGGTGACTATGCGCCCATCGGCAAGGGTGAACATCGACAGGTGCGCGCGGTCCCACCGGGCGAAGGCGTCGTTGATCGCGTTCGCGAGGTCGCTGAAGGTGTGTGACGGTCCGACGGCGAAGATGCGGCCGGGCCATGGCCACAGGTCCTCACCGCGCCCGCCGAGCAATTCCACCGTCACCGACAACCACGTTCGTGCCATTCCCCGAGGATGGCATGCGGGCCGCGGCGCCGCCTGGCCACAGCCCAAACTGCGCACAGCGCGTCACCGCTAGCAGATCCTTGACCGGTTAACTGGGCCACCGAACATCCGGGTGCGCCGACCGTGAGTTGCGGAATGGCGAGTCGTGCATTCCGCGCCGCTAGCATCGTGCATCGTGACCGACAGCGTCGCCCACAAGCGAGATTGACATCGGCAGAGCGATACGAGTCGTATTCCCCGTCTTCGACGGCGGACACACCGGGCCGACCCTCAAATACGCTCAACGAGCGAAACAGCGGGCCTCAGGCTATGGATCAGTGAAGGGCGACCCGTAGGACAATCGTGCCCACTGGGGGTAGGGAAGCGCCCTTCTCCATCCAGTTCGAGTATCAGCTTCCAGGAAGGGACTGGAACATCGTGAAGCTGGTCACGACATGCGGGTACTCGGGCAAACGGAGGTATCGAGGCCTTCCACCTACGTCCGGAGCCACGAAGGGCCGGGAAAGCGGTCCTCCACGGTGACTGGGCTTCGCGCGCCCGCTAATCGAGGCGCAACTGCTGGCTCCGAGATCGCGAGTCACCGTGTCGGCGACAGTCGCCGCCCAGCTATCACCGACTTTGCGATTCCGGCGCGCGCCGTTGTGCCACCCAGGTCGCGATCTGAGTGCGGGAGTTGAACCCGAGTTTGGCGAAGATGTGCTCCACGTGTACGTCGACGGTGCGTCGGGAGATGACCAGCTTGGCCGCCACGTCCTTGCTCGACATTCCCTGCGCCACCAGGTCCGCGACCTCGCGCTCTCGAGGTGTCAACAAGCTGTCGGCCTGTCGGGGCTCGACGGGGGAGACTCGGTGCTCTCGGAGCGCGAAGGTCAGCATCTCCTCGACGGTGAGCTGGCCTCCGCGGGCAAACGCGGTGTCGAAGCCGGGGTTGCCCATCGCCTGCCGAGCCATGTTCTCGAACTGTTCGCGCCGCGCGAGCAGGTGTTTCGCTCCGAGCAGTGGGACGCCAACGGTCTGCCAGACCTGGTCCGATGCGCCGAGGAGCACGGCGGCTCGCTTGCAGTCGCCGCTCGCCGCGGCGGTCCAGGCGAGAGCGTCCAGGATGAAGGCCGAGCCCAGACTGTCCTGGGTGAACCGCTTGAGCTGGAGCGCCTCGCACAGATCGGCTTCGGCCTGCTCGAGCTCGCCCTGGAGGAGCCTCAAGAATCCCTTCGCCCACATGGCGTAGGACAACAGCCAACGCTCGCCGGCCTGCTTGCACTGTTCGCATGCCTCCTCGGCCACGTCGGCGGCTCTGTCAAGCTCGCCGGACAGCACGTAGGCCATGGTCAGTGCAGGGCGCACACTGTTGGGGTAGTCGGCGGGTACGTCGGCGCGCCCATATCGCTCGAGCGCTTCAACCAACAGTGGAATCGCAGCTCTCGGGTCGGTGCCCAGTGCGCGTAGGCCGAGCATATGGGTTGCGTAAGCCAGGCCCTGTGGGTCGCCCAGTCGGCCCGCAAGATCGTGGACGGCGTCGATCAGTGCAGTAGCAGCAGCCTCATCGCCCTGGAAGACAGCGATGTCAGCGGCGGTGCCCAGCGCCCAAACCCGCTCGAGACTCGGTTCTTGATCCATTGCCAACGCCCGGTCCAGCCACAGGCGGCCTTCGGTCATGAAGCCGAGCGCAGTCCAGAGGAACCAGGGCCGGCCGGCCATTCGGAGTCCGACGCGCACCTCGTCTGGCCGCGCGAGGCAGAATTCGAGCGCCGCGCGCACGTTCGGATGCTCCACACGCAGCAGGGCCGCCCAATCCTCCTGACCCGGGCCGAACCACTCCGCGGCAGCCTTCTCGATGAGCCGCCAGTACCAATCCCGGTGCCTGCGTTGCACCTTCGCTTCGGAGCCGGACTCTCGTAGTCGGGCCTGGCCGTACTCCCGGATAGTTTCCAACATGCGGAACCTGACACGCCGGCCGTGCTCGCCGCGGATCAGGATCGATTTGTCGGTCAGCCCGGCCACCGTGTCGAGAAGGGCCTCCTCGGCGAGCAACTCGTCCGCGCAGACAGCCTCGAGCGCGTCAAGACCGAACCCACCAGCGAACACTGATGCGCGCGCCCACAGGGTCTGCTCCGCCGGAGTACACAGCTCGTAGCTCCAGTCGATCAGTGCCTGAAGGGTCTGATGCCGCTCCGGCAGGTTACGACTGCCCTCGCGAAGCAGCTCGAACCGACTATCCAGCCGATGCGCGAGCTCCTCCACCGTGAGCACGCGCAACCGTACCGCTGCCAGTTCGATCGCCAACGGGATCCCCTCCAGTCGCTGGCAGAGCCGGATGACCGCCTGTTCATTGTCGGGGGTGATCTCGAAGCCGGGAACGACCGCAGCCCCCCGGGCGGCGAACAGGTCGACAGCCGCGAACTGCGTCGCCGAGCCGGGAGCGAGATGGGCATCGACGTCGGGCACCGGGAGCGTTGGAACCGGGTACACATGCTCACCGGCGATCATCAGTGCCTGTCTGCTCGTGGCGAGGATCCGCAGTTTCGGCGCCACCCGGAGCAGCCGGTCCACCAGATCCGCGGCTGCCTCGAGCATGTGCTCGCAGTTGTCGAGGACTATCAAGGTGTGCCGGGGGCGCAAGTAGTCGGTGAGGACCAACGGGGCGGGGGCTGACTGCTCCCGAATCCCGAGTGCATCTATCAGCGTGTGCGGCAACAGGTCCGGGTCCTTCAGGGACGCCAGTTCGACCAGGCACACCCCATCCGGGAACGCGTGCCGGAGATCATGGGCCACCCGCAACGCGAGGCGGGTCTTGCCGACCCCACCCACTCCGGTCAACGTGACGAGCCGATCGGCGGAGAGAAGCTTTCGGACAGTCTGGGTCTCGGATCGACGACCCACGAAGCTCGTCAGATCCGCGGGCAGGTTGTCCGGCTGCTTGGCCGACCGTGAGGCCATGGTGCGGGCAGCCTAGCCCATCGCGCCTTCGACTTGGAAGAGTCGGGCTAGAGCCCGAATAGGTAATGCCGAATAGGTAATGGGATACGTCATTCACACAATGTCCCCCGTGGTGGTCCACAGGCAGGCTGTACAGGCAGATCAAACCTAGTCCACTGCTTTGGGAGGCCCCGATGACCGCGACCGCAGCCACCGAAATCGAGGTCCTCGACGTCGAGGCGGCCGGGCCTGGGGCCCGGTGGGAGACTGCGGTCCGCGATGTCTCGGGGCCGATGACGGTGCAACACCGCAAGAGGCGGGGCAATGCCACTCGCTTGCGTGCGCGAGACGTCGGCGACCTCCAGCTCGCGGACTGGGACTGCCCCGCCCTGCAAAGCGTGCTGTCGCTGGGTAAAGATTGTGACGCTGAGCGCGATGTCGTCGTTGTCGTGGCAGGTGACTGGGGCGACGAGCGACTTTCCTTTGCGGGCCCGAAGGCCGCGCTGGTGAACGGGACAGTGGTCGTGGCGACCGGCGGTTACGACGGTGACGGCTTCTCGGTGCCGGAGCGGGTCAGGAAACGCACGCTGACCCTGCCGCGGGCCGCGCTGCTAGCAGCTGGTTGCGACGCGAACATTCCTGGCTGCCTCGTGCTCGAGCAGGACCGGCCGCTGGTCGGCGTCCTGTTTACGACCCTTGACCAGGTCTGGAGCCGGTTACCAGCCATGCATCCCTCGGAGATCGAGGCGACCCGCGGGGCGCTGGTGGCACTGACTGTCGGCATCATCCGCGCAGAGACCGGCTCTGTCACAGGTCGATCGGTCTTGGCTGATTTGCGTGCGCAGATCGACAACTGGATCACGCGCAATCTTCGTAGCGGTCCGATCCATATCGAGGATCTTGCGGCCGCCCACAACGTCTCGACACGAACCATCCACCGGGCCTTCGCGCTGACCGGGGACACCATGACCGCTCTCGTGCGTGCACGGCGTATGGCCGCGGTCCGCGAGGAGCTTGTGAACTCCAACATGACCATCGCGACGATCGCTCACCGATGGTGCTACTACGACCCCAGCCACCTTCGCCGGGAGTTCCACCGCTGCTTCGGGGTCTCGCCGAGCGAGTATCGGGAAAGCCACGGCTGCTGATGCCCGTTCTGACTAGCAACGCGTGAAGAAGGGTGCAGATATGGATTTCGGAATGGACGCGGTCGTGGAGGTGAGTTCGATCGGACCCAGGGACGTCGCCTGGTCGCCCTCGGCAGAACGGATCGCCAGTGCCCGGATCAGTGAATTCATCGACTGGCTGCAGGCTACGGGCCGATTCGAGGCCACCTCCTACCAGTCCTTGTGGGACTGGTCGGTGACCAGTCCGGAGGAGTTCTGGGCGGCGATGAAGGACTACTTCGGGGTGACCATGACCGGTGTTGGCCCGGTGCTGGCAACACGGGAGATGCCCTTTGCCCAATGGTTTCCCGGCAGGCGGCTGAATTATGTGGACATGGTGCTGAGCCATGCCCAGTCGTCCCGCCCAGCGATCATCGACGATTCCGAACCTGGCGGGCCCGGGCCGCGGACGGTGTCCTGGACCGAGCTCTCCTGCCAGGTGACCGCGCTGGCGAACTGGTTGCGCGCCCGGGGCGTCGGCGAGGGCGACTGTGTGGTCGGATACCTCCCCAACATTGCAGAGGCGGTCATCGCCTTCCTCGCCACCGCGAGCGTTGGAGCGACCTGGTCGTGCTGCGGACAGGACTATCAACCGGAGGCGGTTGTCGACCGCCTCGGACAGCTCGCGCCGGTGGTCCTCGTCACGGCTGACGGCTACCGCTTCGGCGGACGCGAGGTCGACCGCCTCGCGGCCCTGCCAGCCCTGCAGGCCGGGATGCCGACGCTGCGTGAGGTGCTCGTCGTCGGCCGACTTCACTCTGATGCGAGTGTTTCCGCAGGCACCACGCCCTGGGTCGAGGCAGTCACAGGGGGTGGGCCGGCCATGACTCCCGCGCACGTGCGGTTCGACCACCCCCTCTGGGTGCTGTTCTCCTCGGGTACGACCGGGAAGCCGAAGGGGTTTGTTCACGGCCACGGTGGAGTCGTGCTCGAGCACCTCAAAGCCCTGGCTCTCCATCTCGACCTAGGGCCTTCCGACACGTACCTGTGGTACACCTCGCCGAGCTGGATGGTCTGGAACTCCCTCGTGAGCGGCCTCCTCGTCGGCGCGACGATCGTCTGCTACGACGGAAGTCCGTCGTACCCGACCGACGACGCGCTGTGGGCGCTCGCAGCCCGGCACGAGGTCACCGTGCTGGGCACGAGTCCGGCTTACCTCCAGGCCTGCGCCCGAGCGGGCCGGTCACCCGGCACCGACCACGATCTGTCTCGGCTGAGGACCCTCGGGGCCACCGGCTCCGTGGTCGCTCCCGAGTTGCACTTCTGGGTTGCCGATCACGTCGGCCGCGATGTGCCGCTCGCCTCGGTGACAGGGGGGACGGATGTCGCCAGCGGGTTCGCGGGCTTCGTGCCGATCCTGCCGGTGCGGGCCGGGGAGATCTCGGCCCCATACCTGGGCGTGGCCCTTGACTCGTGGGACGCCACCGGCCGAAGCCTGCGCGATGGCGTGGGCGAGTTGGTGGTGACACAGCCGATGCCGTCCATGCCGACCCGATTCTGGAACGACGGCGACGGCGCCCGCTACCGAGAGACCTATTTCGAGAGCTACCCCGGGGTCTGGCGGCATGGTGACTGGGTCACCATCACCGAACGAAACACCGTGATCGTCCACGGACGATCTGATTCCACGCTGAACCGTAACGGGATCCGGTTCGGTACCGCCGACATCTATCGCGTCGTCGAAGAACTTGCGGAGGTAGCGGAAGCTCTCGTGATCGGGGCGGAGCAGCAGAACGGTGAGTACTGGATGCCGCTGTTCGTCGTATTGTCCGATCACGCCGAGCTCGATGACGCGCTTCGCGAGCGCATTGTCGGGCGGATCCGCGAGGCGGTCTCGCCCCGAGTCGTGCCGGACGACGTGATCGTCGTCAGGGCGATCCCGCACACCCGAACGGGCAAGAAGCTCGAAGTCCCGGTCAAGCGCATCCTGCAAGGCAACGACGTCTCCGCGGTCGCTGAAGCACGGTCGATCGACGACCCGTCCCTGCTGGAAACCTTCGCCCGCTACGCAGCCACCCGTGCTGCGAACTCACCGGTGCATGGCGCGTGAGAACCACGCGCCATGCTGGCGGTGGGCCTATCGGTTTAGTCACGACCAGCGAATCGTGGCGGCTGTGTACCGGTGTCCGGCACGGCCGACCTACGTCCCGGAAATATCGCGCTCATACCGTTGATCTAACGGCGGTGGGCCGCAGGCCCACCCGATGCCACTGACCAATCACTCCCATTCTGGAGGCACTTCATGAATACCGACACCCGCCCACCCGCCGCAGCCGCCCCGCCGATCCGAGCGACCGTGTACGTCGGTCGCTGGCCCGAGATCCCCGCGGGAGACTGGCCTGATGTTCCCCGCGGCAAATTCTCGCCCACCACTGCGACGTTGATCAGCGGTCCGACCGAAGCTGTGCTCATCGACGCCCAGTACCTCGAGGATGACGTCCGGGACCTGGGGGACCTGATCGAGCGCACCGGGAAGCAACTCACGACGATCTACGTGACGCACGCCCATGCCGATCACTACCTGGGCATCGGTCCCCTGATGGAGCGGTTCCCGGACGCGAAGTGCGTTGCGCTGCCCCACGTGGTCGAGGCCATGAAGGAATCCATGGAACTGCAGCAACAGCAGTGGGCGATGCTGTTCGGCGACGCCTGCGTCGTCAGTGATGCGCTCCCCGACCCGATCGACGACAACACGCTCTACGTCGACGGCTCGCCTCTCAACATCGTCGAGGTGAAGCAGGCCGACATCCATCCCACGACCATCGTGCACATTCCGGAGATCGATGTCGTCGTTGCCGGTGACTCCATCTACAACGAGATCCACCCAATGCTCGGTCTGTCGACACCCCAGGAATGGCAAGACTGGCTCGAGACTGTGGACCTGGTGGAGAAGCTGGCCCCCAAGGTGATCGTCGCCGGCCACCGCAGGCCCGACGGCGACGACCACGCCGTCGATTCCATGATCACCGAAACACGTTCCTACATCCAGGATTTCGCCGCTGCCTACGAGGTTGCGGACGATGCTGAGGACCTGGTCCGCATCATGTCGGCGAAGTACCCGGGGCATGGAAACCTCTGGACCCTGCAGTTCTCGGCCATGAACGCGATCCAGCTTCGAGACGCAGGTTCGACCGCGGCGGAAATCCGGCCGTAACTTCCCAGGCTGGACCCCGCGCCAGCGAACGACGCCGCAGCTCGGGGCTCGCAGAACAGCGAGCCTCGAGCCTCGACGCGGGTCCCTCCTGCCCCGGCCCATCGCGACGATGGGTGCAGTTCTAGGCGTTCGGCTGAGCACCGCCACTCGATATCGCGCGGTGGCCGCGAGACATTGTGTGACTCGCTCACCGCGCAACGGCACCACGGTCGAGTCGTAGGTCGCGCCGTGAAACAGGCCGGGCCGAACCGGGTGCGTCTCGACGGCCGGCCCAGTCCCGAAGCGGATATCGCTGGGATTTCTGGGATTTCGCGGCCGGGGTAACGGAAACCGCACGTGGCGGACGTGTCCTCGAAGTGGGCGCAAGCATCCCTTCAATGGTGTGTTCCACGTCACTACCTTCTTCAACAAGCGTACAAATTTCGGAAGGATCTTTAATGCCACGTGAGGATATTGAATTCTCAGCGGACAATGTCACTTTGCGCGGATGGTTCTATCCCGCAGAAGGGGTCGATTCCAAGGGCCCAGTGGTCGTGATGGTCCATGGACTGTCCGCCGTCAAGGAAATGTATCTCGACGACTACGCCGAGTCCTTTTCCCAAGCGGGACTGAACGTTCTGGTGTACGACCACCGAAACTTCGGCGCGAGCGACGGCGTTCCGCGTCAGCACATCGATTCGATCACCCAGGCCCGCGACCTTCGCCACGCCATCACGTATGCGACTGGCCGCGAGGACGTCGACCCCGGCCGTGTCGGCATCTGGGGATCCAGCCATGGCGGCGGCCTCGTGCTGAGCGTGGCCGCGGTCGATCGTCGGGTGCGGGCCGTTGTCGCTCAGGTCCCCTTCATCAGCGGGTCCGGCCAGATGACGCGGCTCGTTCGTCCCGACTTCCTGCCAACGGTGCGCGCCCAGCTGGACGGCGAACGACGCAACCTCTACGACGGCGGGGAGCCCACGCTCATGCCGGCCGTGGACGCCGATCCGATGGCTCCCGCGCTGATGGCCAGCGTCGAATCCTGGGAGTTCTTCACCAAAACCGCGCAGGACAGAGCTCCGTCCTGGCGCAACGAGGTGACCCTCGGTTCCCTCGAGCGGATCGTCGAGTTCGAGCCCGGCGATGGAATCCACCGAATCTCACCGACCCCACTACTGATGATCGTGGCCGACCAAGACATCAGTGCGTACGCAGAACTCGCCTTCGAGGCCTACGAACGGGCCCTGCAGCCCAAGCAGTTGCTCGTGCTGCCTTGTGGCCACTTCGACGTGTATACCGGTGCCGCGTTCGAAGCGTCGTCACAGGCTGCGTGCGAACACTTTGTGCGCGCCCTGGCGTAGAGAAACCCACACCGAAGCAATCGCTATCGCGGCACAAGTCCCGCCGCACCAACCCAATGAGGAGGAACCGCCATGCCGTACTGGGAGATCTTCACCCCCGAGAACGCCTTCACCCCCGAGGACAAGGAGCAGCTGTCCGAGGCGATCACGTCGATCTACGTGGACTACGTCAACCTGCCACGGTTCTACGTGGTCGTCCTGTTCAAGGACATGCCGAAGGAGACAATGTACGTCGGGGGAAAGGCGAACAACAACTTCGTCCGGATCCGACTCGATCACATCGCCCGGCAGATGGAGACCGCAGAGGTTCGCGCACTGATGATGACCGTGGCCGAGGAGAAGCTCGCGCCCTTCATCAAGGAACGCGGCTACGACTGGGAGATCCACATCGACGAGACCCCCATGGACCTCTGGCGCACGCAGGGTCTCGTGCCGCCACCGCCGGAGTCGGACATGGAGAAGCTCTGGGCCAAGGAGAACCGACCCGTCCCGTACGACGTCGCTGCCTCGTGACTGAGGATCCCGGGGTACGTCTCCGGACGGCGAGATGTGAACCCGGATGCCATCGGAGTTTGGGGGGTCCAGCCTTGCCGGCGGACACGCGCTCAGTGTGGCGGCCGTGGACCGCCGCATCCGCGCTGCGGTCGCCCAGGTTCCGTTCATCAGCGGCTCCGGCAATCTCACCAGGCTCGTTCGCCCCGAAACCAGCTACATCGTCTAATGGAAAGGAAGGTGGCCATGCCTGCAACACTCGAAGGTAAGGTCGTGATCGTCACTGGATCGGGCGGCGGAATCGGCGCTGTGATCGCCGCCCGGTTCGCGAAGGAAGGCGCTCGGGTTGTCGTCTCCGATCGACACCGCGGAGCCGCCGAGGCAGTTGTTTCCCGCATCCCCGGCGCGAGCGCAATCCCGGCTGATGTGACCCGCGAGCAGGACGTTTCTGCGCTGATAGAACGGACTGTCGAAGAGCATGGGGCTTTGCATCACGTGGTCGCCAACGCTGGGATAATCAGCGCATCGCATCCGATCGCGGAGACGCCGCTCGATGTTTGGCGATCCACCATGTCAGTCAACCTTGACGGTGTCTTCCTGACCATCAAGCACAGCGCGGCGGCTATCGCGAATTCCGGTGGTGGATCGATCCTCACCCTCTCGTCCATTTCGGGGACCGGGGGCACACCTCTCGCGGCGGCTTACGGGGCGTCGAAAGCTGCAGTTCGCAACCTCACCGCAACAGCTGCAGGTGAACTCAGAGCACAGAACGTCCGAGTCAACGCCCTGGTGCCCGGCTACGTTGATACTCCGCTCATTGACTCTGAAGTCCCGGTTTGGGAGTCCACCATGGGCCTCCCCCCTGGCGGTTTCGCTCAGGTAATCGACCAGAAGCAGGGGCGGTTGATATCACCAGGGGATATCGCAGATGCGGCTCTTTTCCTCACTTCGGACCAAGCTTCGATGATCACCGGCAGTGCCTTGACCGTCGACGGCGGTTTCACGAGCCAATTGTTCTGAAAAGTTCATAGGATGGGTTGTGTCACGGGAGTCCAACGTGAGGTCACCATAATTCAATGCCCGGCGAAATACAGCGGACTGCCCGGGAAACCGTTCCCCGGGAACCGCGGCTCGACGGCAGTCCGCAGGCAGCGAGACCCTCGACCGCTGACCCCTTCGGCCGAGGGCCGTCACCCGTCGCGCGTGGACCGAGGACGCCCACCTCCTCGGGCGGGCCCCACGCGGCCCGGCGCGAGATCATCCTCACCCCCTTCGATGAACTCCTTGAACTTCGACATGTCGTGGCGTTGAATTCCCTGCTCTGCCCGGCAATGTTGGGTGGTGGTGGAATCGGTCTACCAGCCCCTGCGCACGGCGAACGGTGGTCGTGTCGCAGCATACGGATAGCCTGCCGCCGGGCCACTGATGGTGATCGCCGGGTTGCCGTGCCATCTGGAGGTTTCCGGTATGGCCTTGGCCAAAACGAACCCAGGTGACCGCAGAACGGCGCTCAGCCCCTTTCGCCTCCTGGACCGGCCTCGGTAACAGCTGACGAAGCGGATGTCCGCGACCGTCAGCTACTGCTCGTCCTAGAAATGGGTAGACGCAGGCATAGTCGACGAAACGTACGGACGTCGTCGTCGTCGTCGTCGCAAGCATCTCGGCATTGGGCTGTCACCGTGGTGGACAGCCCAATGACGAATTCCGAATCAGCGTCGATCGGTGAGTGCCTGGATCAGTGTTCGCAATCCGTCGGCATCGAGGTAGTCGACGAGGGTGTCGGCGAGCGTGGCTGGGTCGGCTTCCAAGCGACGGAAGGCGCGGGTGACCTTCGCCGCGATGACGGGAGTTCTTGTTGGCAAACGGTTTTCAGGACCAGGTGTGGGATCCAGCTCGGGCTTCTTGTGTTCTCGCTGTTGTTCGGCTGCCCAGGCTTGGACTTGGGCCTCAGGTCGGTACACAAGCGGGTGGCTGATGGACGTAGTCAGAAACAAAAGCGCGCACAGCGAGATTCAGGCGATCAAGATCGCAACACCGACAACGGTGCAGTGGATCCTCGACAAGGCGATTCAAGTTCACGGCGCAGCAGGCCTGTCACAGGACTTTCCCTCGCGAACATGTATGCCGGGATCCGCACTCTTCGCTTCGCCGACGGGCCGGACGAGGTGCACAAGAACGCTCTGGCGAGAAACGAGCTCCGCCGCCGGGCAGCAGAACGCGCAGCACGATGAGGCCCAGTCGAGGCTTCATCGACTGTTATGTCCCGACGGTGGGCGCGTTCGTCCCTGTGGCGCCGCCCTGCGCGCCCTTACGGTCGATGAAGACCGCAAGCGAGAGAAGAGGATGTGCCGATGTCCGGTGAGGACGTGGAGTTCGACGCCGATGGCGTGACATTGCGCGGCTGGTTCTACACAGCGCAAGGAACTGATTCTCCCGCGCCGGCCGTCGTGATGGCGCACGGCTTGTCCGGCGTGAAGGAAATGCATCTCGACGACTTCGCCGAGGTGTTTTCGTTCGCGGGCCACGAACGAGCGCTCGAACCGAAGCGGCTTGTCGTCACGGACGGTGCGCACTTCGATCCCTATATGGGCGTGATCTTCGACCAGGCCGCGCAGGCAGCCTGCGACCATTTCACGGCTCACTGACATAGCGGTTTGGTCGACTCCGGCGGTTGCTCTCAACAGACTGTCTGGATATTCGGCCGGAAAGGTTGTACGGCGAAATGCAAGATATCTCCTACCAAGAAGTAGGCCAGGTCGGGGTGATCACGCTGATGCGGCCCGAGGTGCACAACGCGTTACGGCTCGAGACCTACGCCGAGCTGACCGAACTCGTGCACAACGCGACGGCTCGCGTATTGGTCATCACCGGTGCCGGACGATCCTTTTGCTCGGGCGACGATGTCCGAGCGGTGGGCGGTGGCGCAGGTCCGGTGTTTGACGAAGAAATCACTCCGGCCGCGGGGGCCCTGTTGGCCACAGATATTCCGGTCATCGCGGCTGTGAATGGCACCGCCGTGGGATGGGGGATGGAGCTTGCGCTGCTGGCCGACATCCGCATCGCGGCACGGAGCGCGCGTTTCGGCGAGCTGTTCGTCAAACGGGGGTTGTGCAGTGACGTAGCGGGGCTCGGCCGCCTCGCGCAGATCGTCGGGCGCGAGCTGGCAGCAGAGTTGCTTTTCACTGGCGAGATGATCGACGCGGAGAGGGCCCGGCAGATCGGACTTGTCAGCCGAGTCGTCGACGACGAGCAGGTGATGCCGGACGCACTCGAGCTGGCGGAGAAGATCGCGGCGAACCCGCCGTTGGCGGTCACTGCGACCAAGCACGGCCTTCGACTCGCACTGGATCCTGACTGGAATGAATTCGGACGCTGGGTGACCGCCACACAGACGTCGTTGTTCACCACCGAAGATCACCGTGAGGGTGTCCGCTCATTCCTCGAGAAGCGCGAGCCGCGGTATGTCGGTCGCTGATCGCGTCGGCCGCGAACAAGGTGTTTCGCAGCCGTGGGGCGGTGAGCAACCACCATTGGTCGCGGAGAACAAGGAGCGCAAGCCGATGAGTTCCACACGAGACAGCGCCGCTGATTCGCGGGCATCCGCAACGAACTCCGTGATCGTCACGCGAAGCGGCGCGATACTCACACTGACGATCAACCGGCCCCATCGCAAGAATGCACTCGACGAGGCCGCTTTCACTCGACTTCGAGACGAGATACGAATTGCAGGAGCCGACGAGACCATTCGTGTGGTCGTGCTGACGGGGGCAGGAGGAGACTTCTGCTCCGGCGCCGACCTTGCAGGCGAGAAGGAGCCGCGACACCCTCTGAACCGGATGCGCTGGATGGGTGACATCGCCGAGGAGTTGCATCACCTGCCGCAACCGACCGTGGCCAGAGTCGAAGGCGTCGCGGTAGGAGCCGGTTGCAATCTCGCGCTCGGATGCGACCTCGTTGTCGCCTCCACCACGGCACGCTTCTCCGAGATCTTCCCCAGACGCGGAATGTCCGTCGATTTCGGCGGCTCGTGGCTCCTGCCTCGCGTCGTAGGGCTCCAGCAGGCGAAGCGAATGGCCTTCTTCGGCGAAATCATCGACGCCGACGAGGCACTGCGGATCGGAATTGCGACCTGGGTGAAGGCACCGGACGAACTCGACCCTTTCGTCCTGGACCTGACCACTCGGCTGGCCAGCGGTCCTCCCATCGCGCTTGCACAGTCAAAGGTGATGATCAACCAAGCGAGCAGCTCGACATTCCGTGAGGCCCTGGAAGGTGAGTCCCGTGCCCAGCTGATCAACTTCGCGACCGACGAGCCCATGGCATCGCGGGCGTTTCTCGACAAGACCGAACCCACATTCGAAGGGATCTGGCAGTTGTGAGCGAACCGACCAAGCGAAAGTTGAGTTGAACCGGCTCAGTGACCTGTGATCGCCATAAGTCGATGATCTCCTCTGCGGTCATGGCCGCAGAGGAGACACACCGTCGGGAATAGTGTCCTGTCTCATTGCATATGAGACATGCTCAGCGCGTTTTGGGTCGTTGAGCTGCGATGCCTCATATGCGTGAAATTCCTCGAGGCGCAGGAAGTCTTGCCGATCATGAGGCAATACATCAAGCGTCAAAGATCCGTCAGTGCCGTCTCACCACGTCAGCAGACTCGGCACCTCAGTTTAGTGAGACGCCATACCGAATACCTCGGATCGGAGAGCCCTACCTCGGGTTGGGTGAGACAGGACAAATAGATCGTTTTCCGACACCCGCCCTGAACAGCAAATTTACCAAGTCGAGGGCGTCGATAACCCGTGTCGGAAAACTATGTCGTAAAACCTCGTCTCTGGGTATGTCGTCACTCGCCGTATGTAAACACCCCACAGAGCACCGCGTCCGGTCACCGGGAATGCCCCGCCCCCGGCGCCGGAAGCTCCGCTAGAACGGTGAGGACACCGATCCTCTACAACCACCGATCCCCTACAGCGGAGTACCGAAACAGATGCACATAGGAATCGCGCCGCCCATCGTCGTCCAGCATCCCGCCGTCGTAGCGGAGTGGGAGGCCGGCGCCGGGATCGAGGAATTGACCCGGATTGCCGAGACGGCGGACCGCCTCGGCTATCACCATCTCACCTGCAGCGAGCACGTGGCCGTGCCCACCGATGTTGCGGCCGAGCGCGGCTCCACGTACTGGGACCCGCTCGCCACCCTCGGTTTTCTCGCCGCGCGGACGAGCGGCATCCGGCTCGCCACACAGGTCCTGGTGCTCGGTTATCACCATCCGCTCGAGATCGCCAAGCGCTACGGCACGCTCGATGCGGTCAGCGGTGGCCGCCTGATTCTCGGTCTCGGCGTAGGCAGCCTGCGTGAGGAGTTCGCCCTGCTCGGTGCCCACTTCGACGACCGCGGACCACGCGCCGACGACGCCCTCGCCGCCCTGCGCGCGTCGCTGTCCCGTTCCCGGCCGGAGTATCACGGCGCCTTCTACGATTTCGAGGACGTCGTCCTGGAACCGCATGCCGTGCAACCACGGGTCCCCCTGTGGGTGGGCGGGCGCACGCTCCGCTCACTGCGGCGCGCGGTCACCTTTGGTGACGGCTGGGTCCCGTTCGGTCTCTCGCTCGACGAACTGTGCACACTTCTCGGCAAGGTCGAACTACCCGGCGGCTTCGAGGTGGTACTCAGCGCGGGGGCACCACTCGACCCGATCGGTAACCCGGACACCGTGCGGCGGGCGCTCGAACGACGCCGCGATGCCGGCACCACGATCGTCAGCGCGACCCTCGCCTCCACCGGGGCCGGACATTACTGCGAGCAACTGGGCGCCCTCCGGCAGCTCGGCGACGAGCTCGGCCTCACTTTCCGAAGTACTTCCTCCGACGACAGGACACATCCGTGACCGACTCCGAAAAACAACTTCTCCAGTCTCTCCTCGGACGGGTCGCCGTGCTCGAGGACAAGCTCGCGATCCTCGAATTGATGACCGCCTACGGTCCCGCCATCGACAGCGGCTCGGCCGAGGCGGTGGCCCGGCTGTGGACCGAGGACGGTGTGTACGACGTGGACACCGGCGTGCTGCGCGGACACGCGGCCATCACTGCGATGGTGCAGTCGCAGGCACACCAGGGCTGGATCGGCGGCGGTTGCGCGCACATGCTCGAGCCCGGACACATCCGGGTCGATGGGGATACCGCGGTGGCGACTTGTAAGTCGCAGTTGATCATTCGCGACGAAGACGGATTCCGTGTACACCGGATCACGGCCAACCGCTGGGAGCTCGCCAAGATCGACGGCGTGTGGAAGGTGACCCGCCGGACCAATCGGCTCCTCGACGGCCGTGAGGAGGCACGGGCCCTGCTCGCCGCCGGCGTCCGCAGCTGATCCAGACGACCGCGGGGCCCGCACAAGTGCGGGCCCCGCGGTCGGTGGGAGGGTCAGGCCACCATCTCGGACTTCGGTACCGCGACGTCGGTGGGACGGTCGATCCTGTTGCGGGTCAGCAGGAGTCCCATGACTCCGGCGAGCACACCCGCGACGGCGAGGGTGAAGAACGCGTACACGAAACCCTGCTCCGGGAAGTGCGAGGCACGACCCACGAGCATCACTCCGGGGATCGCGAGGATGGTGATCATCACCTGGCTGCCGATCGCGCTGCCCAGCGAACCGGACAGGTTGAGCATCCCGCCGGCGATACCCTGGGTCTCGGCGGGCACCGTGCGCATGATCAGGTTGGGGAGCGTCGCCGACGCGGAGCCCAGCCCGAGCCCGATGACCAACTGCCCGAACATCAGCTGAAGCGTCGAATCATGCAGCGTCGCAAGCAGGAATGATCCGAGGGCGAGCGCGAATCCGCCGAACACCAGAACCGGAGCCGGGCCGATGCGACGCGTGAAGTACCCGCCCACCGGTCCCGCGATCATCGACACCACGCCGGTGGGCACCGTGTAGATCGCGACCGCAAGTGCGGTCGCGCCGAATCCGTACCCCAGCCCCAGGTCGGGGTCGGTCATCACGAACATCGGAATCAGCATCGAATGGCTGACCAGGACGAACTGGACGAAACCGCTGGCGGCCAGCGTCTTCGCGACGGGCGGGTGCCGAAGCATCTGCAGATCGATGAGCGGCTCCTTCGGGGTGCGCTCGTAGACCAGCCAACCGGCCAGGACAGCCAGGCCACCGCCGAGGAAGAGCAACGTCTGCGGCGAGGTGTATCCCCAGGTGGACGCCTTACCGATGCCGAACAGCAGCAGAAACGCCCCGGCTCCGAGAATGAGCGCCCCGAGCACGTCCAGCTTGGAGCGCGTCCGCAGCGTGGTCTCGGGAACGAAGATTGCGACCGCAATTCCCACCACGGCCACGTGGAGTAGCTGCGCCCAGAACACGCCGGTGTAACCGAAGTGATCGATGAGGTAGCCGCCGATGATAGGTCCGAGGATGGTGCTGGCGCCCATGCCCGTAGCGATGAAACCGACCGCCACGGGAATGATTGCGGGCGGCAGAATGTCGCGGATCAAGCCGTAGGCCAGGACGAGAATGGCCATACCCGCGCCCTGGAGCCCGCGGCCGACCAGGAAGAGTTCGAAGTTCGGGGCCAGAGCGCCCAGCAAGGACCCGGCACCGAACACCGCGGCCGACACGAGCATCATCCGCTTCTTGCCGTAGATGTCACCGAGCTTGCCGACGAGCGGGGTGGACGCGGCGAGCATGAGGGTGACGATCGTGATCACCCAGCCGACGTTCGCAGTCCCGAAGTGCTTCGAGATCTCGGGCAGTGCCGGGGTGACGAAGTTGTACGCGAGGGGGATGACTTCGACCAGGAGAATGATCAAGGCCAGGAGGGCGTACGACTTCCCGCGCGAGAGCGGTGCGCGCTCCGCCTCGCCTGGGGACAGGGGAATGTGGTTCATATGAGGCTCCGGTGTTTCGAGAGGATCAGCACGCTCAACCTGGCATGCGCGCCAGTGACCTCGACCACAATTCCCACTCAGCGAGACCTCGCGGAAAGTAGAAAACATTCTCGTCAGAACTTGGCTTTGACTAGTGACTTGCGGGGATGCCATACGCTAGAACTAGAATGAAATCTAATTTTTCTATCGAGGAGTACGCATGACGGAATCGCTGAACCTGGCTGGACGCACTGCCGTCGTCACCGGCGCCGGTGCGGGACTCGGCCGCGCCGAAGCCCTCGCCCTCGCCGCGGCCGGGGCCGCCGTCGTCGTCAACGACATGGGCGACAATGCACACACCGTCGCGGAGGAGATCACGGCTGCCGGAGGTCAGGCGACGGCGGTCACGGCCGACGTCTCCGACTGGTCGCTGGGCGAACGCCTCGTCCAGGAAGCAGTCGGCACCTTCGGATCGATGGACATCCTCATCAACAACGCCGGGATCCTTCGCGACAAGATGATCTTCAACCTGTCCGAATCCGACTGGGACGACGTCATTCGCGTTCACCTCAAAGGGCATGCCGCCACGTCTCGTGCGGCCTCGGTGCACTGGCGCGAAGCGAGCAAGGCCTCGGGAGGGCCCGTGTACGGACGGGTGATCAACACGTCGTCCGAGGCCTTCCTCTTCGGTTCGGCCGGCCAACCCAATTATTCGGCGGCCAAGGCCGGAATCACCGCTCTCACCCTGTCGACGGCGCAGGGGCTCTCACGATATGGAGTGCGCGCCAACGCCATCTGCCCGCGCGCCCGCACTGCGATGACGGCCGACGCCTTCGGGGCAAACACCGCCGCGGACGCGGGGCCCGATCCCCTCTCGCCCGAACGCGTCGCCACACTCGTCCACTACCTGGCCTCCCCCGCCTCGGACGAAATCAACGGGCAGGTCTTCGTCGTCTACGGCAAGATGGTCGCCTTGATGGCGGCACCAAAGGTCGAGAACCGCTTCGATGCAGCGGGATCCGCCTTCTCACCCGAGGAACTCGAAGGACTTCTGACTCCCTATTTCGCGGGCCGCGGACCGTACGAGAACTACGCCGCGTTCAGCGTCGCGGAACTCGAGAAGGCGGCGCTGGCCACCGCCGCGACCGTCGGTGTCTGACCCGAACGCGCAAAGGAACACCATGAGACTGCAGGGAAAGACAGCAATCGTGACCGGCGGCGCTGGCGGGATCGGGCGAGCCATCACCCGGGTCTTCGTCCGTGAGGGCGCCAACGTCCTGTTCGTGGACATCGACGACGAACGCGGCACGGCTCTCGAGAAGGAACTCGGCGCGGCCACCCGCTTCCTGAACGTCGACATCTCCCGACGCGAGTCCGCCGACCAGATCCGTGACGCCGCAGTCGAAGCGTTCGGATCCGTGGACGTACTGGTCAACAACGCGCACGCGTCGCGCCAGGCACTGCTGGTCGACCACACCCAAGAGATGTTCGACCTTTCCTTCCAGACCGGGTTCTATCCCGTTGTGCACCTGATGCAGGCGTGCTACCCGCAACTGAAGTCGGCGAAAGGTTCGGTGATCAACTTTGCGTCCGGGTCCGGTCTGGACGGCATGCCCACCCAGACGTCGTACGCCGCGGCGAAGGAAGCGATCCGGGGCGTGAGCCGCGTGGCCGCCAACGAGTGGGCGGCCGACGGGATCCGGGTGAACGTGATCTGTCCGTTCGCGGCCACCGAAGGAGTCCTCGCGTGGCAGGCCGCGTTCCCCGAACGCGCGGCGGCCTCCGTGGCGAAGGTTCCCCTGCAGCGCATCGGCGATCCCGAGACCGACATCGCGCCCGTGGCGGTGTTCCTCGCTACCGACGATTCGCGGTACATGACCGGCCAGACATTGATGGCGGACGGCGGCAGCATCAAGCTGCGGTAGTACGTCCGGACAAGGAGACAACGATGGATCGATTCGATGGCCGAGTCGCCCTGATCACCGGTGGAGCCCGCGGCCAGGGCCGTAGCCACGCGGTCGCGTTTGCCGAACGCGGCGCAGACATCGTCCTGTGCGATCGGTGCGCGAACAGCCCGGTGGTCGGCTACCCCCTCGCCACCGAGGCCGATCTCGACGAGACCGCGGAGCTGGTGCGGTCGACCGGACGTCGCTGCATCACAGCGACACTGGACACCGCCGACCGAAGCGCCATGGACGCGCTCGTCACACGAGCCGAATCCGAACTGGGACGAATCGACATTGCCGTGGCAAATGCCGGCGTGTCCGTGGCCGCACCCGTCCAGTCCCTCACCCAGGAACAGTGGTCCGAGGCCATCGGTACCAACCTGACCGGCGTCTTCAACACTGTCGGAGCGGTGGCCCCGGGGATGATCCGCCGCGGATACGGGCGCATCGTCACCGTCTCCTCCATGCTGGGGCGGGCCGGAAATGCCAACATGGCCGCCTACGCCGCATCCAAATGGGGCGTCATCGGACTTACCAAGAGTGCGGCGCTCGACCTCGCACCGCACGGGATCACTGTCAATGCCGTTGCCCCCGGCAACATCTCGACTCCCATGATCCACAACGATTCCCTGTACCGGATGATGCGGCCCGACCTCGACAATCCCGGATCCGACGACGTCGCACCGGTCTTCCGCAGCCTCCACGCCCAGCCCGTGGCGTGGCTCGACCCCGCCGAGATCACCCGCGTCGTTCTGTTCCTCACCGCGGAGGGCAGCGAACACATCAGCGGCATCGTCCTGCCCGTCGACGCCGGGAACGCAGCGCGCGTCACGGGTTGACCGCCGACGGCGCGACAGCACGCACGGCACCCCGCGAGCGTAGTCAGCTCACGGGGTGCCGTATGCGGTTCGGCTGAGATTCAGGCGAGGTCGAACCGGTCGAGATTCATCACCTTGTTCCACGCAGCGACGAAGTCCTGCACGAACTTCTGCTGCGCGTCGGCGGCGGCATAGACCTCGGCGAGAGCACGCAGCTGCGAGTTGGAACCGAAGACGAGGTCGACGGCGGTCGCGGTCCACTTGGTCTCACCGGTGACCCGGTCACTGCCCTCGTAGACGTTCTCGGCCGAGGCGGATCCCTTCCACTCCGTACCCATGTCGAGGAGGTTGACGAAGAAGTCGTTGGTCAACACCTCGGGCCGGTCGGTGAAGACGCCGTGCTCGGTTCGGCCGAAGTTCGCGTTCAGGGCCCGCAAGCCACCGACGAGAACCGTCATCTCCGGAGCGGTCAGGTTCAACATGTAAGCCCGGTCGACCAGGAGGGCCTCGGCCGGCAACTTTTCGCCCGCTCGCAGGTAGTTGCGGAACCCGTCGGCCCTCGGCTCGAGCACGGTGAACGTTTCCGCGTCGGTCTGTTCCTGCGACGCATCCGTGCGCCCGGGGGTGAACGGGACCGTGATGTCGTGGCCGGCGGCCTTGGCCGCTTTCTCCACAGCTGCGGTACCGGCCAGGACAATCAGGTCCGCGAGTGACACCTTCACCCCGCCGGACTGCGACGAGTTGAAGTCCTGCTGGATCTGCTCGAGGGTCTGCAGAATCGTGGACAACTCGGTGGGGTTGTTCACCTCCCAGTTCTTCTGCGGCTCGAGCCGGATCCGCGCACCGTTGGCGCCGCCCCGCATGTCGGTGCCGCGGAAGGTGGCTGCCGACGCCCAGGCGGTAGACACCAGCTGGGAAACGGACAGCCCCGAATCGAGGATCTTGCCCTTCAACGAAGCGATCTCACTGTCACCGATGAGCGGGTGATCGACGGCGGGAACCGGGTCCTGCCACAGCTGCGCCTCTGGAACCCAAGGGCCGAGGTAGCGCGTGACAGGTCCCATGTCGCGGTGCAGCAACTTGTACCACGCCTTGGCGAACTCCTCGGCGAACTCCTCCGGGTGATCGAGCCAACGCCGAGTGATCTTCTCGTAGGTCGGGTCCATGCGCAACGAGAGGTCCGTGGTGAGCATCGTGGGGTTGCGTCCCGCCGACGAGTCGAACGGGTCGGGGATCGTGCCTGCACCCGCACCGTCCTTGGCGGTCCACTGCCAGGCGCCGGCGGGGCTCTTGGTGAGCTCCCACTCGAAGCCGTACAGCGTCTCCAGGAAGCTGTTGTCCCACTTCGTCGGGGTGGGGGTCCACACGACTTCGAGGCCGCTGGTGATCGCGTCCTTGCCGACGCCGGTGCCGAATGCGCTCTTCCAGCCCAAACCCTGCTGCTCGATCGGGGCGCCCTCCGGCTCCGGGCCGACAAGGTCGGCATCGCCTGCGCCGTGTGTCTTACCGAAGGTGTGGCCGCCGGCGATCAGCGCGGCGGTCTCCACGTCGTTCATCGCCATGCGGGCGAACGTCTCCCGGATGTCGCGGGCCGCTGCCAGCGGATCCGGCTGCCCGTTCGGTCCCTCCGGGTTCACGTAGATCAGACCCATCTGCACGGCCCCGAGCGGACCGGACAGTTCGCGATCACCGCTGTAGCGCTCGTCGCCGAGCCAGGTGTCTTCCGGACCCCAGAACACTTCCTCGGGTTCCCAGACGTCTTCGCGGCCGAAACCGAATCCGAAAGTCTTGAACCCCATCGACTCGAGGGCACAGTTGCCGGCGAAGACGAGCAGATCCGCCCAGGAAATCTGCTTGCCGTACTTCTGCTTGACCGGCCACAGCAGCCGGCGCGCCTTGTCGAGGCTCGCGTTGTCGGGCCAGCTGTTGAGCGGGGCGAAACGCTGGGCACCCTGCCCGCCACCGCCGCGACCGTCGGCGATGCGGTAGGTGCCGGCAGCGTGCCAGCTCATTCGGATGAAGAGCCCACCGTAGTGGCCGTAGTCGGCAGGCCACCAGTCCTGCGAGGTGGTCATCAGATCGATGACGTCTCGCCTGAGCGCCTCGACGTCGAGCTTGGCGAACTCCTCGGCGTAGTCGAAGTCGGCGCCCATCGGGTTGGATTTCGACGAGTGTGCATGCAGCACTGACAGTTCCGGCTGGTTGGGCCACCAGTCGCGGTTCGTCCTCGGACGATGTTCTTTGACCGTGGGGGACGGGATTGCGGGGTTTTCACTTTCACTGGTGCTCTGAGTGTTGCCGTCATGAGCGACCGGGCAGCTATCGGACACAGCATTCCTTCCAGGAGCGAGTAGATCGGGCTGTTATCGCGGTTTTTTTCGCGAAGTGTGTGATGTCGAGCAGTCGGGGCACAGACCCCAATAGATGACCTCGGCCTCCTCGACGACGAAACCGCCGTCGTCGGACACAGTCAGGCAGGGCGCCTCGCCGACGGCGCCGTCGACGTCGGCGATAACCCCGCACGCCCGGCACACGACGTGATGGTGATTGTCACCGACACGCAACTCGTAGCGTGCGACGGAGCCGGACGGCTCGATCCGCCGCACCAAGCCCACGTCGGTGAGCACATGCAGAACGTCGTACACAGTTTGCCGGGAAACTCCTGGTAGGTGCGTTCGCACGGCGTCGAAAATTGTTTCCGTGTCGGCGTGCGGATGCTCGCGGACGCCATCCAGCACCGCCAGGCGAGGGCGAGTCACGCGTAGCTGGGCTGCACGCAACTGCACTTCGTAATCCCGCGTCGAGGGCACCTCACTACTATGACGCACTTTTCTGGAATCAGTCACGATTTTGGATAACCAGATGCACTACTTCTCCGGAACAGCGACTACTTCGCCTCGATCGCGGCTGCCGCTCGTCAATGCGCTGCGTCGAACGCTTCCTGAACCTCGGCGGGAATGCGGCCTCGCGAGGAAATGTCGTACCCGTTTTCCACCGCCCACTCGCGGACCGTACTCGCCTGGGCACGGCCGCGCGGCTTCGCGCTCGAGGTGGACCGGCCCTTCCGCTCATCGACCCGGGTGGCGTGCTCGATGTAGAAGTCCATGGTGCGCAGGAACTCTCTGGCGTTCTTCGTCTTCAGGTCGATCTCGTAGTCGACTCCATTGACCGAGAAGGTGATGTGCTCGCCCTTCCCGTCCTCGATGAGGCTCCCGTCGATGTCGTCGACCAATTCCACGACCACTTTCTGCGCCACCCTGAACTCCTTTTGATCTGGTTACAGCCCACAAGACACTACTGCCCACACGCGGTTTTTCGGCCCGGCTTCGGCCCGGTTCGAAGGAATCGGTTCCCCGCACATTCCCCGGTTGACGGCGTGAAAGGCACAGGGCGGGCGTCGACGGGACCTCCAGGGAACTCACCCCCTGTGCCGGAGCGATGGAAAGATTAGAACCTGTGTCAACTCTATCGCCTCGCGCGCCGTTCGCTGTAGCATTCGGGAATGAGCCGAGTGGGTAGCTACAGCGACGATGACCTGGCCGGTTGGTTGTCGGCTTCGCCGGAGCTAGGTAAGGCACTGGGCGGCTTCACCGATGCCGTGTACAACCGGAACCGGTTACCGTTGCGCGTACGGGAGATTGCACGGATGGCGATCGCCGTGGCGAACGAGTGCGCGGTGTGCCGCGGGGCCCGGGACAGCGGTGGGCCGGACGCCGGTATCGACGAGCACTTCTACGATCACGTCCTCGAGTGGGAGTCGTGGCCGGGATACGGCGAGCGGGAGCGGACGGCAGCCGAGTTCGCCTACCGATTCGCCACCGACCACACCGCGCTGCGCGAAGACGAGGATTTCTGGCAGCGGTGTCATGAACACTTCTCCGACGAACTTCTCACCGACCTCGCCTTGTCGTGCGCGCTGTGGTTGGGAACCGGCCGCGTGCTGCGGGTGCTCGACATAGGTCAGAGCTGCCGGCTCACGCTCTGATCTGTCAATTCCATTCGTGCTGCGGCAGAACATCGTTCATTATCCGCTGCAGTGCGGGGTTGCGGTTGTCCGCGCGCCAGGCGGCGTTCATCTGCACGGGCCGATCCCGCACCGAGGTGACCGGCCGGAACACCACACCCTCGGGATGCATTGTCTGCGCAGATTCCGGCACCAGCGCCATCCCCAGACCGGAACGCACCAGGACGAGCATCGTGTGAACCTGCGTCACGTATTGCACGTACCGCGGCGACGCTCCGACGATGGTGAAGGTGCTGATCAGCAGTTCGTGAAAATACCGCGCATCGACGGGTGAATACATGACCACGGGTTGATCGTCGAAGTCCTCCACGGTCAGGTGGTCCTGCTCGGCCAGCGGGTGTCCCTGCGGGAGCGCGGCGACGAGGTTCTCGTGGTGAATGGGCCGGGTGTCTATTCCGGGCCGGGTGAGGATCGGCCGGATCAGTCCGAGGTCCAATTCACCGCTGGTGAGAGCATCGATCTGCACCGACGTCACCATTTCGCGGAGATCGATCTTCACATCGGGAAGAGTGTCGCGGGCAGCCTCGAGCAGTCGCGGTAGTACCGCGTGGGCCGATGCGCCGGTGAACCCGACGACCACAGTTCCCAGATCACCCGCGGGTACCCGCCGCACCGTCAGTACCGCGCTCTCCGACAGGGACAAGATGCGGCGCGCGTCGGGCAGGAACGCCGTTCCCGCGGCGGTCAGCGTGACCGATCGGCTGGTGCGGTCGATCAGCTGCACGCCCAGTTCGCTTTCGAGCTGCTGAATTTGCCGGCTCAACGGAGGCTGAGTCATGTGGAGTCGCTCCGCGGCCCGCCCGAAATGCAATTCCTCCGCGACGGCGATGAAGCACGACAGCCGCGCAAGGGAAAACATCGACCTACTCCTCTGCCGTCGAGCCGGGGCGCTCGTCCGAACAATGTAGCGGACCTGCGCACGTGCACCCCGGATCGACGGCCACCCGGTTCACCAGCGTGGGCAGGTGTTCTCGAAAGTCGGATCGATCGACTGCATGTATCCCGTGTCGTCGCGGTCGCGCACTCCGCAGTCGAGGTACTGCTCGTGCAATGCGCCGAGCGCGTCCTCATCGATCTCGACGCCTAATCCCGGCGTCGTCGGCACCGCGACCGCGCCGTCGACGAACGTCAGCACGCCAGGCTTGACCACGTCCTCCGTCTTCCACGGCCAATGCGTGTCGCAGGCGTAAGTGAGGTTCGGCGTGGCGCCTGCGAGGTGCACCATCGCGGCCAGGCTGATGCCCAGGTGCGAGTTCGAGTGCATCGACAGTCCCAGGCCGAAGTTGTCGCAGATGCCGGCGAGCAACCGCGACCGCTGCAGGCCACCCCAGTAATGATGGTCCGACAGCACGACCTGAACGGAGTCTTTCAGCACGGCAGGTTTGAGCTGATCGAATGCGACGACGCACATGTTTGTGGCCAACGGCATCTTCGCCTCACGCGCGACCTCGGCCATGCCGTCGAGTCCGGGCGTCGGGTCCTCCAGGTACTCGACGATGCCGTCGAGTTCCGACGCGACCCGGATCGAGGTGTCGACGGTCCACGCCGCGTTGGGGTCGAGGCGCAGCGGCAGGTCGGGGAACGCGGCGCGCAATGCCTTGATGCCGGCGATCTCCTCCTCGGGAGAGAACACCCCACCCTTGACCTTGATCGCCTCGAAACCGTACTCGCCGATCATCTTCTGGGCCTGACGCACCAGTCCGTCCGCGTCCAGCGCCTCACCCCACTCGTCCGGGTGGGCCCCGGGGTGCCCGGCCCACTTGTAGAAGAGGTAGGCACTGAAGGGCACTGTGTCGCGCACCTTGCCGCCGAGCAGATCGGACACCGGCCGGCCGAGCGCCTTGCCTTGCACGTCGAGGCATGCCACCTCGAAGGGGGAGAACACGCGATCGGTCGTACTGGCGGTGGTGATCATCCCGGCGACCCCGTCACCGCCGGTGATCGACAGCGTGGCAATCTTCGCGTCGATCGCCGCCCGAATGGCGTTCAGCGAGAACACGTCAAGTCCGGTAATGGACTCCGCAGCCGCCTGGAGTCGAGCGAGGTGCGCGGTATCCGCGTAGGTCTCACCCAACCCGACGAGGCCGCTGTCCGTGTCGAGTTGGATGATCGCACGCAGTGCATACGGTTGATGCACGCCGACCGTGTTGAGCAGCGGCGGATCCACGAAGGCGACCGGTGTGATGCGGGCACCGGTGATGCGGATGGGCACCGAGGACATCAGCGCACCGCTTGAACCGCGAGAGCGTCCGCGAGCGCTGCCCGTCCGGCCGCGGTGATCTGGGCCAGTTCCCGCTTGTGAGCCTCGCTCGGCTGCACGAGCGGCGGGCGCACCGGCCCGGCCTCGAGGCCCTCCATGGTGACGCCGAACTTGACGAGGGACACCGCATAACCCGGCACCTGATCGCGCAGGCGGACCAGAGGATGGAAGAAGCTGCGGAGCAGCGCGTCGGTGAGGTCCTCGTTGCCCGATTCGAGTGCGTCGTAGAAACCGAGAGCCAGTTCGGGTGCAAACGCGAAGGTCGCCGACGAGTACAGCGTGACACCGATGGCCCGGTACGCCTGCTGGGAGATCTCCGCCGTGGGCATGCCGTTGAAGAACAGGAACTGCTTACCCGACGGTGCGAGAGCATCCTTCACGGCGCGGACGATACGCGCGACCTTGTCCAGGTCACCGGTACCGTCCTTCAGGCCGATGACGGTGGGGAACTGGGCCACCGCGACGGCGGACGCCTCGTCGAAACGGGCGTTGCTGCGGTTGTAGACGATGAGGGGCAGGTCGGTGGTGTCGGCGACCGCGCGGGTGTATTCCACCAACCCGGCCTGCGGCATCGTCACGAGGTAGGGCGGGAGCAACAGGATGCCGTCGGCGCCGTTGGCCTTGGCGCTCGTCGCAAATTCCTTGGCCTGCGCGATCGAGCCGCCGGCACCGGCGAACACCGGGACCCGTCCCGCGACGGCCTCGACGGCCGTGGCCACGATCCTACCGAACTCCTCGAGTCCGAGGGCGTGGAATTCGCCGGTGCCGCAGGCGATGAAGACGCCGCCGGGTCCGGCGTCCACCCCCTTGGCGACGTGCTCGGCGAGCCGGTCGTAGTCGACGTCACCGGATTCGGTGAACGGTGTCACGGGGAAGAACAGGACTCCGTCGAGCATTGGTTTCTCCTTCACGAGTGGATGTCAGTCTTGGGTGAGGCGGCCGTCGATACGACGCCACAACTGTTCGGGGTTGCCGTCGGCGACGGCGGTGGGCAGCAACGACGGCGGAACATCCTGGTAGGCAACGGGTCGCAGGAAGCGTTCGATCGCCAGCGACCCCACCGACGTAGTGCGCGAGTCGGATGTCGCGGGGTAGGGACCGCCGTGCACCATCGCGTGTCCGACCTCGACGCCGGTGGGCCAACCGTCGAACAGGATTCGGCCGGCCTTGAGTTCGATAACGCTCAGCAGGCGTCCGGCCTCGTCCAGGTCTTCCTCGTCTGCGTGGACGGTCGCGGTCAGTTGACCTTCGAGCCTCGCCGCCACGGCGCGCACCTGCTCGGCATCGCGGCACTTGACGACCAGGCTGGAGGCCCCGAACACCTCCTGCTGCAACACGTCCGAGCCCAGGAACGTGTCGGCGTCGCTGCTGAAGAGTGCCGCCCGGCACGAATTGGGTGCGTCCGACTCGGCGCCGCGGGCCTCCACGGTGGCCGCGCCCTCGAGGGCGGCAACCCCGTCGGCGTAGGAGCCGGCGATGACCGGGGTGAGCATCGGCGTCGGCACAGTCTCGGCGACGGCCGCATTCGCGGCCGAGACGAACGCGGCCAGGCCGGGACCGTCGACGGCGATGACGAGTCCGGGGTTGGTGCAGAACTGACCGGAGCCGAGCGTCAGGGACGCGACGAATGCGCGACCGAGGTCGGCGCCGCGGGTGGCGAGTGCGCTCTCGAGCAGGAACACCGGGTTGATCGAGCTCATCTCCGCGTACACAGGGATCGGTTCCGGTCGCCCGGCGGCTGCCGCCACCAGAGCGGTTCCACCGGAACGGGATCCGGTGAACCCGACCGCCTTGATCCGGGAGTCCTTCACCAGTGCCGTGCCGAGCCCGGGACCGGCACCATAGAGCAGCGAGAAGGTGCCCGCCGGCATACCGGTGCTCGCGACGGCGTCCGCGATGGCCCGTCCGACCAGTTCGGAGGTACCCGGGTGTGCGTCGTGGGCTTTGACGACGACGGGGCAGCCCGCCGCCAGCGCGGACGCGGTGTCGCCACCGGCGACGGAGAACGCCAGGGGAAAGTTGCTCGCGCCGAACACCGCAACCGGTCCGAGCGGGATCTTGCGCTGGCGGATATCGGCCCGGGGCAGCGGGGTCCGGTCGGGCTGGGCGGGGTCGATGCGGGCACCGTTCCAGCCACCGTCACGGAGGACGCCGGCGAACAACCGCAGCTGTCCGGACGTGCGGCCCACCTCACCGGTGATGCGACCCTGGGGAAGTCCGGATTCGGCACACGCTCGGGCGACGAGCGTGTCGCCGAGGGCCTCGATGTTGTCGGCAATCGCTTCGAGGAATCGGGCGCGGTCCTCGCTGCTCGTTGCGCGGTACGGCGCGAACGCCTCGTCGGCCGCTGCGCAGGCGGTCTCGACGTCCCGCTCGGTCCCGTGCGCGAAACCCGGTTCCAGCCGCTCGCCGGTGGCGGGGTCGATGCCGTGGATCGTCGGGCCCGAACCCTGCACGGGCTTGCCTGCGATGATCATCTGTCCGGTCACGTCGGTCCGGTTCACCGTTGCTGTCATGATGTGGGTCCTCTAGTTCTCTGCGTTTCGTATGTGCCGGTGAGGGGTCATTTGGCTGCCGCGGTTGGCTCGTCGGAGCCCACCTCCGCCAGGTTCGCGACGTCGTCGATGTCTTCCTTGTCGCGCCGGAAGTACGTCACCGCTGCGGCGGCGGCGAGGGCGAAGAGCGACAGGACGACGAGGCCCATCGTCACCGTGCCGGTCTGTTCCTTGATCACCCCGAAGCCGAATGGGGCGACGAAGCCACCCAGGTTGCCGAGCGAGTTGATGATCGCGATCGCCGGTGCCAGCACCATCGGGTGCAGCGTGCGCTGTGGAATCGACCAGAACAGTGGGCTCGCGCTCTTGAAACCCATCGTCGCGACGCACAGCAGCGGAAGCGCCAGCCATGGGGTGACGAACGCGGCGGCCATCGTGCCGACACCGCCGATGAGCAGCGCGGCGACGAGGTAGGGCTTGTGCCTTCCGGTGCGGTCGGCCGAGCGGTTGGAGAAGTACATCGCGAAGATCGCGCAGATCCACGGCAGCGACGACAGCAGCCCGACGGTCACGTCGTTGGTACCGGGGATACGGCGGATGATCGACGGAAGCCAGAACGTGTTGGCGTAGATCGCCATGGTGATCGCGAAGAAGATGCCGCAGCACACCAGGATCCGCGGCTGCAGAAGCAGCTTCCAGCGCGAACCCGACTCGCCACGTTTCACCGACGCCTCACTGCGCAGCACGTCCTCCTCGGCGATGACGGCCTGCAGATCGTGCTTCTCCACGCCGGTGAGCCACTTCGCGTCGTCGATCTTCGAGTCGAGCAACCGGTAGGCGATGCACCCGACGACCACCGACAGCAGTCCCTCCAGCGCGAACATCCACTGCCAGCCGTGATGTCCACCGAGCCCGTCGAGGGACAGCAGCGGTCCGGACAGCGGTCCCGAAATCGCGGCTGCAATAGAGGACCCCGCAATGAACAGTGCCGTAGCGCGGCTGCGGTGGTTGTTCGGCAGCCAGCGGGTGAAGTAGAAGATGATCGCCGGGAAGAAACCGGCCTCGGCGACACCGAGGAGGAACCGCAGGACGTAGAACATCTCCGGGCCGTTGACGAACGCCATCGCCGCCGACACCAGGCCCCACGAGATCATGATGCGGGTGAGCCACACCTTGGCGCCGAACTTCTCCATGAGCACGTTCGACGGCAGTTCGAAGATCGCATAGGCAATGAAGAAGACACCCGCACCGAAACCGTAGGCTGCGGCCCCGATGCCGACATCGGCCTCGAGGTGGGTCTGCGCATAACCGATGTTCGACCGGTTGAGCTGATTGCAGATCAGCATGACGATGAACAACGGCACGACGCGGCGGAAGATCTTCGATACCGCACTGTCGACCGCCGGTGAGACGGCGAGGGGGAGGGTCATCGGTGACTCCTCTCGGTTTCTGGTGTAACGACGGGGCTACCCGGTGCACGCTGGTTCACCGGCGTGACCTGAGTCATAAAGCCACGCTAGAGCCGCGTTCGATACATGTCCAAGTCAAAAAAAGTCGTGATCAATGTTCATATTGAACCGATGTCCGGCGACGGACATCCTCCACGCGCTCGATGAGCTGGTTGCCGTGCAATCCCCACGCGCGTAGCGTATCCAATCGGATACATATGGCGATAGTTGCGGCTGGAAGGACGGAAACGCAGCATGAAAGGAGCAGCACTTCTCGAACGCGTTCGCCGGGCCGCCGGCCTGAGCCAGGACGAACTCGCCCGCCGCGCCCACACCTCACGACCGACCCTTTCGGCCTACGAAAACGGACGCAAGTCCCCATCCCTGGACACGGTGCAACGACTCCTCAACGAAGCCGGCTACGACCTCGACGCCACCCCGCACATCACCTTCCATCCGGTCCCCGGGGCGCGCGGCCGGAACTACCTCGTCCCGGATCGTCTTCCCCGCCTGCCTCTCGAGCGAGCGATGGCGACAGTCGAGTTGCCCCTGGCCTTGAACTGGTCCGATCCCGGGCGCTCGTTTCGGCTGTCCGACCGGTCCGAGCGATCGCGGGTGTACGAGATCGTCCTGCGCGAAGGCACCCCCGACCACGTGCTGACCTACATCGACGGAGCACTACTGATCGACCTCTGGTCCGAGCTCGTCCTGCCTCGTGACCTGCGCATCGCTTGGACACCGGTGATCGAACAGATTCTCCCCGCCCGATGAGCACAGCGGAGCAATCTCGGCACCACCGGACATCGTCGTGCTGACCGAGTTCCAGCTCGAGGTTGCCCAGCTATTCTTCACCCTGCCGGCCAGCAAGGGCTTCCTCCTGGCCGGCGGCGCAGCACTGATCGCCCAGCAACTGAGCACCCGCCCGACACAAGACCTCGATTTCTTCACCGGCCCCGACCGCGGCGACGTCACCAGGGCTCGTGACGAGTTCGAGCAGGCCGCCGACACCCGCGGCTGGCGAATCGATCGCATCCATGACGGGACCACCTTCTGTCGCTTACTCATCCATGGACCCGAACAACTCCTGGTCGACATGGTGCTGGACTCCGCCCCGGGACTACCGGCAACCGCGAGCGTGGCAGGACCGACCTACGCGCCCGAAGAACTCGCCGGCCGCAAACTCATCGCCCGACCGCGCCGAAGCCCGCGACTTCTCCGACATCTACGCACTCTCGGCCATCTACGACAAACAAACACTGCTGACGCGGGCAGCCGAGATCGACGCCGGGTTCGACCCGCAGATACTCGCCACGATGTTCGACACCCTCCAGCGATTCCCCGACCACGCGATCCCTACCGCCGCCGCCGAGATACCCCAACTTCGTGCCTTCTTCGCCGCCTGGGCACAACAACTCCGACACTGACCACGAAACCCGAGAACGCCCCTCGAATCTGCGACGGGGGTTCACTGTATGCGGATGGGCGCGCAACGCTGGGGCATCAGATGGCGCCCAGCGCCGCTTGGACCGGGTATACCGGCATGTATGGGCGTTATTCACCGATTAGTGCCGCCGCCGACATCCAGCCGGCACCGGCCGACCCAGTCACCCGTGGCCGTGTTCCTCGCCGAAACCCGGGGGAGCCGCAGCGAACTCGTCCGCGCCGTACTCGAGGCCACCCGCACGGTGCGCCACAACGGGCCGCCCACGCGGTCGCCGACCGAGTAGCGTCGCCTGCGTGACCGACTCCGCCGAGCGGACAGACTCAGGCGCCGACTTCGAGTTTCTCCGTACCACCCGGGACCATTTCCCCCAGCTTCAGAAGTGGCTCCGCGAACCCCACGTCGCACGGTTCTGGAACCACGAGACATCGGATGCCGATATCGAGCGGGACTTCGGGGGAAGTATCGACGGCACCGAACCGTGTGAGGATTTCCTGATCCTGCGTGGTGGCCGTCCCCTGGGGTTCATCCAGCGGTATCGCCTCGCCGACTACCCGGAAGACCTCGCACTGCTCACCCCACTCGTCGAGGTACCGGACGGGAGCTTGTCGATCGACTACTTCATCGGCGACCCGGAACACATCGGCCGCGGCGTAGGCACTGCGATGATCAGGGCTTTCGTGGACAAGTGCCGCGCGGACTCACCCGACGCGACAGCAATCATCGTTCCCGTCGTCGTACCGAATCGTGCGTCCTGGCGGGCACTGGAGAAGGCCGGCTTCCGCCGCGTCGGTGCGGGCTACCTCCCGCCCGACAACCCCATCGACGACGGGGCCCACTATGTCAGCAGGCTGGATCTGCGCTCGGTATGAGGAATGCGGCGACCGCGGAACGTCTTGCGGTAGGCCGACGGTGGGACGCCGAGCACGGCACCCATGTGCTGGCGCAAGGACGCCGTCGTACCGAAACCGACCTCGCGAGCGATGACGTCGACGGACAGGTCGGTGGTCTCGAGGAGTTGCCGGGCGCGGTCGACCCGGTGGGTGATCAACCAGCGGTTCGGGGTGGTGCCGACCTCTTCACCGAACCGCCGGGTGAAGGTGCGGACGCTCATGTTCGAGTGTGCAGCCATCCGGGTGAGCGTCAACGATTCCCCGAGCCGCTCCAAAGCCCAGTTCCGGGTGGCCGCGGTGGACTCCGCACCGGCTGCCGGAATCGGCCGCTCGATGTACTGCGCCTGCCCGCCGTCGCGCCACGGCGGGACGACGCATCGGCGCGCCACCTGATTGGCCAGGTCGGAGCCGTGGTCTCGGCGCAGGATGTGGAGGCAGAGGTCGAGTCCGGCGGCGACGCCCGCCGAGGTGAGGATCTGTCCCTCGTCGACGAACAGGACGTCGGGATCGACCCGGACCTTCGGGTACGTCCGTTGGAAGTGCTCGGTGTTGCGCCAGTGGGTGGTGGCGCGCAGACCGTCGAGGAGACCCGCCGCGGCGAGGATGTAAGAGCCGGTGCAGATGGAGACGTATCGCGTGCCGGGCCGGACGAACGCGAGTGCCGCCTCGATATTCGGCGGCAGATGGCCTTCGTCGTAGGCGGGGCCGAGTTCGTACGACGCGGGAATCACGACCGTGTCGGCCTCGGCGAGCAGCTCAGGCCCGTGATCGACGGATATCGAGAAGTCGGCATCCGACCGCACCGGTCTGCCGTCGGCCGTGCACGTCTGTACCTCGTACAGCGAATTGCCATCCGCGTCGTGCGCCCGGCCGAAGACGCGCGAGGGGATGCCGAGTTCGAACGGGATCACACCGTCCAAGGCGAGCACGACCACCCGATGACGTTCGACCATGGCCAGATTCTTTCACATGTTGGCATTCCGGCAACTTTTTCGGCGGGACGCCGTCCCGCAGACTTATCGTCGTGACGTCCGACATCGCGCCACCGGCACCCCCGGCCCGAATAGCCCCGCCCCGCCTGCACTACGCCTGGTTGGTGGCGATGGTCGCTTTCCTCGCTCTGGTGGGGGCGGCAAGTTTCCGTGCTGCGCCGTCCATCCTCATCGACCCGTTGCACGAGGACTTCGGCTGGTCGCGGGCGAGCATTTCCTCCGCGGTGTCGATCAACCTGGTGCTGTACGGGTTGACGTCGCCGTTTGCCGCAGCTCTGATGGAGCGGTTCGGCATGCGCCGGGTTGTGACGGCGGCGCTCGTCCTCGTGTCTGCCGGCAGTGGGCTGACCATCTTCATGACCGCCACCTGGCAGCTGGTGCTGCTGTGGGGTGTATTCGTCGGTTTAGGCACCGGTTCGATGGCGCTCGCGTTCGTCGCCACCGTGGTCGATCGCTGGTTCGTGGCGCGGCGCGGTCTGGTCACGGGCATTCTGACGGCCGGCAGCGCCGCAGGACAGCTGGTGTTCCTGCCGATCCTCGCCGTGCTCGCCGAGCGATACAACTGGCAGACGGTGGCACTGACGGTGTCGTTCGCGGCCCTCGCCGTCGTCCCGCTGGTGCTGATGTTTCTCCGCAACCGGCCATCGGATGTCGGTACGGTGCCGTACGGCGCCGGGCCCGACTACCTCGCGGAACCACCCGCACCGACCGGCCGCGGTGGTGCTGCGGGCCGGGCCGTGACCGTGTTGTTCTCCGCGGCCCGCACGCGGGTCTTCTGGCTGTTGGCGGGCACCTTCGCGATCTGTGGTGCAAGCACCAATGGTCTGGTGGGCACCCATTTCGTGCCCGCCGCCCACGATCACGGCATGCCGACCACCGCGGCGGCGAGCCTGCTCGCCGTCATCGGAATTTTCGACGTCGTCGGGACCATCGCGTCGGGGTGGTTCACCGACCGGTTCGATTCGCGCAAGCTGCTCGGCATCTATTACCTGTTGCGCGGTCTCTCCCTGATGCTGTTGCCGATCCTCTTCGCGAGCACAGTTCACCCCCCGATGATCGCGTTCGTCATCTTCTACGGCCTCGACTGGGTGGCCACGGTGCCCCCGACAGTTGCCCTCTGCCGCAAGCACTTCGGCGCCGATGCGCCGATCGTGTTCGGCTGGGTTCTGGCCTCGCACCAGATCGGGGCCGGCATCGTCGCATTTCTGGCAGGGTTTGTGCGCGACGAGTTCGGTCGATACGACGCCGCGTTCTACGTTGCCGGGGGTCTGTGTGCGATCGCCGCTGTCATGTCGCTGGCCATCGTCGCGAAGACGCCGCGCGCGATCGCCTGAGGTCACGGTTACGCGGCCTGGGCGAATCCGCCTCCCCGACGCCGCCTCGCTTCCTAAGATCCATGTATGGCAGCTCAACGCGCATCGGACGAGGTCGTCGACCACTCCAAGATCGAGAATCGGGCACCGTCGGTGGCCGCAATGTTCATCAATCGGGTAGCCACATCGCCGAGCCACGAGGCGTTCCGCTACATCCGACCCGGGAACGGCGACGAGTGGGTGAGCGTCACCTGGTCCGAGGCCGGTGATCGTGTGCGCAACCTCGCCGCCGGCCTTATCTCGCTCGGCGTGCAGGCCGAGCAGCGCGTGGCGCTGGCTTCCGCCACCCGCTACGAATGGGTGCTGGCCGACCTCGCGGTGATGTGCGCCGGCGCCGCCACCACCACCGTGTATCCGACAACGACCGCTCCCGATGTGGCCTACATCGTCGCCAACTCGGGGAGCCGTATCGTCATCGCCGAGGACGACTCGCAGCTGGCCAAGCTGCGGGACAATCGCACTGAGCTCACGGATGTCGAAAAGGTCGTCTTGATCGACGGCACACCCGGCGAGGGCGACGACTGGGTGATCACGTTCGAGCAGTTACACGACCTCGGCGCCGAATTGCTGGCCGAGAAGCCGGATGCGGTGAACAAGCGGATCGACGCGATCAAGCCGGACGATCTGGCCACCCTCATCTACACCTCCGGGACAACCGGAAAACCGAAAGGCGTGCGTCTTCCGCATTCGGCGTGGACCTATGTGGCGGCCGCGATCGACTCCACCGGTCTACTCGATCCCGACGACCTGCAGTATCTGTGGCTACCGCTGTCGCACGTCTTCGGAAAGGTGCTGCTCGTCCTGCCACTGCAGATCGGCTTCGCCACCGCGGTCGACGGACGGGTCGACAAAATCGTCGAGAATCTTGCGGTAGTGCGCCCGACCTTCATGGGCGCCGCCCCCCGGATCTTCGAAAAGGCCTATGCCCGCATCGTCTCCACCGTCCACGAAGAGGGCGGTGTGAAAGCGAAGATCTTCGACTGGGCCATCGGGGTCGGACTCGCGGTGTCCAGGGCCAAACAGGCAGGAAAGGGCCCATCCCTGCTCGAGTCGGTGCAGCATGCACTCGCAGATCGGTTGGTGTACAGCACGATTCGGGAGCGGTTCGGTGGACGCCTGAAATTCTTCATCTCCGGATCCGCTGCGCTCAATCGTGATGTCGCCCAATGGTTCGACGCCGTCGGCATCAAGGTTCTCGAGGGTTACGGACTGAGCGAGACCAGCGCGGCATCCTTCGTCAACCGGCCGTCGGCCTACCGCTTCGGAACGGTCGGCTGGGCTATCCCCGGAACCGAGACGAAGATCGGCGAAGACGGTGAAATTCTGATCAAGGGCCCCGGCGTGATGAGCGGCTATCACGAGAACCCGGAGGCGACTGCGGAGGCGTTGACCGAGGACGGCTGGTTCCGCACCGGTGACATCGGTGAGATCGACCAAGACGGCTACCTGCGGATCACCGACCGCAAGAAGGACATGTTCAAGACGTCCAACGGCAAGTATGTGGCACCGTCCGCGGTGGCCTCCACCTTCAAGGGCATTTGCCCCTACGTCGGCGAGCTGATCGTCGACGGTGAGGGCAAGTCGTACTGTGTCGCGCTCATCTCCCTCGACGCCGAGGCCATCGGCGAATGGGCGAAACATCACGGTATGGGCGACAAGTCGTTCTCCGAGATCGCGCAGGCACAGGAGACACGCAACCTGATCGGCGGCTATGTCG
This sequence comes from Rhodococcus sp. WAY2, assembly GCF_009859915.1. Classification (NCBI taxonomy): domain Bacteria; kingdom Bacillati; phylum Actinomycetota; class Actinomycetes; order Mycobacteriales; family Nocardiaceae; genus Rhodococcus; species Rhodococcus sp. WAY2. The sequence goes on along the minus strand of NZ_CP046572.1, from coordinate 79,311 downwards.
AAGAGCTCAACGCCGGACTCAACCGGTGGGAGCAGATCAAGAAGTTCCAGATTCTCGATCGAGAATTGACCGTCGAGAACGGCGAAATCACGCCGAGCATGAAACTCAAGCGCAAGGTTGTGATGAACAACTTCTCCGACGAACTCCAGGATCTCTACAGCTGACTTGACCCTCACGCGGCGTCAGGCCCCACGGTAGAGACGTGAGCGAGAAACACACGGTAGGCGTCGTCGCCAAGCTGGTCGGAGTGAGTGTGCGCACGCTGCATCACTACGACGAGATCGGCTTGGTGACGCCGTCGGACCGCACACCCAGCGGGTACCGCAGCTACTCGGATGCAGACGTCGAACGTCTTCACCGCGTCCTGACGTACCGGGCGCTGGGTTTCCCTCTCGAGGAGATCGCAGCCCTTCTCGACGACCCGGCCGTGAATGCCCTCGCGCATCTGCGGCGACAGCACGAACTGCTGAGCGAACGGATCGATCGCTTACACGAGATGGCTGCCGCCGTGGAGAAGATGATGGAGGCGAAAAGCATGGGCATTCAGCTCACCCCCGAAGAGCAGAACGAAATCTTCGGTGCCGACTGGCCGGGTGAAGAGTACGCCGCAGAGGCCGAGGAACGATGGGGCGACACCGACGCGTGGAAGCAATCACAGCAGCGCACGGCCAAGTTCGACAAGAAGGACTGGCAGCGTATCAAGGCCGAGGGCGACGCTCTCGAGGCGAAGCTCGCCGAAGCGATGGCGGCGGGCGTCGAACCCGGCTCGGATCGTGCGAACGCCCTGGCGGAGGAACACCGCGCCGGAATCGCGAAGTTCTACGACTGTGACCACCCGATGCAGGTGAACCTCGCCGAGATGTACGTCGCGGACGATCGTTTTCGCCAGCATTACGACGACATAGCGCCCGGGTTGGCGCAGTTCGTTCGCGACATCATCGTCGCGAACGCCGAGCAGCAGTGAGGGACGGGGTGCGTTTCACGCACCCTAGGGCATCTAGTTCCGAATGCGATTGAAGGCCAATCTAAATGGGCCCCACAACCCGACCCCGGAGGTATCGCATGCCCCACTCGAAGATCCGTACCGCAGTCGCCGTCGCCGCGGCGGCACTCGCTGTCACAGCTGCGACGGCAGGACCTGCCTTCGCGGTCGGCCCCGTGTCCCAGACAAGCCCCGCCCACACCTTGCCGATTGCCCCGCAACCACAGCCGCAGCCGAAGCCGGACTGTCCGCCGGTAGTCAGGGCCGCCGTGCCGCTCGCCAGCTCCGCACCGAACACCGGCACCGGTCCCACGATGCCGAAGCCCTGCCCCGGTCGTCCCGGAGGCGGAACAGGTGGCGGAACGGGAACCGGCGGTGGGACTGGCGGCGGGACAGGCGGAGGTGGTGGGCCCAAGTAACCCGCGCGGCTGACGGACCGAACGGAGCGAACTCGACGGCACACTGCCGTCGAGTTCGTTTCCGCATGTCGGCACTATTCTGAAACCCATGGCCGATCCGCAGCGTCCCAGTCCCAGCCAGTACGTCGGGTATCTGTTCGGTCGCACGCTTCCGGACTCCATGCAGGAATGGGTCCGCAACGACCTCGTGGGTCCCGGCGCCTCCGTGCGGTACGTCCTTCGATTCATGCTTCCGGTCGTCGCAGTGCTGTTGCTGTTCCTTCTCATACCCGGTCCGATCTGGGTCCCCTTGGCGATGATGGCGCTGCTCCTGCTCCCGCTGTTGTACTTCGCGGTCGCGTTGATGAACATCTATCGTCGGCACCGTCTTCTCAGTCACGGACTCGACCCCGACCTCCTCACGGCGAAGGCTCAGCGCCGGGCCGACCGCACCCGAGAGGACTATGAAAAGCGCCATGGCCGTGGGGTGGAGTGACGCAGCACACGTGAGCGATCGATAAGTAGTGCGTTAAAGTGGCGACGTCCGAGTGGTAGCCCCACGAGCCGCGCACCCCTGAGGGTGACCGCAGGTTCCGACAGCCTCGACGGGAAGCAGTTCTAGATGACAGTCACAGATTCGGCGGTTACGCCCGATATTCACACGACCGCGGGAAAGCTCGCCGACCTGCGTAATCGTCAGGCCGAGGCGCAGCACCCCAGCGGTGAAGCAGCGGTCGAGAAGGTCCACGCCAAGGGCAAGCTCACCGCCCGCGAACGCATCACCGCATTGTTGGACGACGGCAGCTTCGTCGAACTCGACGCCCTCGCCCGCCACCGCAGCGTGAACTTCGGCCTCGCCGACAACCGCCCCGTCGGCGACGGCGTCGTCACCGGCTACGGCACCATCGACGGCCGCGACGTGTGCGTCTTCTCCCAGGACGCCACCGTCTTCGGCGGCTCCCTCGGCGAAATCTACGGCGAAAAAATCGTCAAGGTCATGGACCTCGCCCTCAAGACCGGCCGCCCCCTGATCGGCATCAACGAAGGCGCCGGCGCCCGCATCCAGGAAGGCGTCGTCTCCCTCGGGTTATACGGCGAAATCTTCCACCGCAACGTCCAGGCCTCCGGCGTGATCCCACAGATCTCGCTGATCATGGGCCCCGCCGCCGGCGGCCACGTCTACTCCCCCGCCCTCACCGACTTCGTCGTGATGGTCGATAAAACCTCCCAGATGTTCGTCACCGGCCCCGACGTGATCAAAACCGTCACCGGCGAAGACGTCACCATGGAAGACCTCGGCGGCGCACACACCCACATGGTCAAATCCGGCGTCGCCCACTACGTCGCCTCCGGCGAACAAGACGCCCTGGATTACGTCAAGGACCTGCTGTCCTACCTGCCCAGCAACAACCAGGCCGCCGCCCCCCGCACCCAGCCCACCGACCCGATCCCCGGCGCCATCGAAGACTTCCTCACCGACGAGGACCTCGAACTCGACACCCTGATCCCGGACTCGGCGAACCAGCCCTACGACATGCACGAGGTGATCCGCCGGATCCTCGACGACGACGAATTCCTCGAAGTCCAGGCCGAACGCGCCGGCAACATCGTCGTCGGCTTCGGCCGCGTCGACGGCCGCAGTGTCGGGATCGTCGCGAACCAGCCCACCGTCTTCGCCGGCTGCCTCGACATCGACGCCTCCGAAAAAGCCGCCCGCTTCGTGCGCACCTGCGACGCGTTCAACGTCCCGATCATCACCCTCGTCGACGTCCCGGGCTTTCTGCCCGGCACCGACCAGGAGTTCAACGGCATCATCCGCCGCGGCGCGAAACTGCTCTACGCCTACGGCGAGGCCACCGTCGGGAAGATCACCGTGATCACCCGCAAAGCCTACGGCGGCGCCTACGACGTGATGGGCTCCAAACACATGGGCGCCGACGTCAACCTGGCCTGGCCCACCGCCCAGATCGCCGTCATGGGCGCCTCCGGCGCCGTCGGCTTCGTCTACCGCAAACGCCTCCTCGAGGCCGCCAAGAACGGCGACGACGTCGACGCACTGCGCCTGCAACTGCAACGCGAATACGAAGACACCCTCGTCAACCCCTACGTCGCCGCCGAACGCGGCTACGTCGACGCCGTCATCCCGCCCTCCCACACCCGCGGACAGATCGTGGCCGCCCTGCGCCTCCTCGAACGCAAAATGGTCACCCTCCCGCCCAAGAAGCATGGAAACATTCCGCTATGAGCGGCGGCGAATCATTCGGCACTATGACCGCCGAACTTGTGGTCGACGAGGTGTTCGACGAGATCGCGTCGGGAGTCGCGATGACCGAACAGGCACCGGCGGCGCCGGTCGTGACGTTCCGGGGGAACCCGAGCGATACGGACATCGCCGCGGTGCTGGCGGTCTTCGCGGCACTCGCCTCGGCGGGCTCCACCGCGGACGCTCCCGTTTCCGACGAAGACCCGTGGGGCACACCAGCTCTCATCCTGCGCCGACAGGTGGCCGCCGCCGCGGTACTAGTCAACGCAGGCTACTGACACTTGCAGAAAAGGGAAGACATTTCGATGAGTAGTGCACGTATTTCCAAGGTGCTCGTCGCGAACCGCGGTGAGATTGCAGTGCGGGTGATCCGGGCCGCCGCCGATGCCGGGTACACCAGTGTCGCGGTCTACGCCGAACCCGACGCCGATGCCCCGTTCGTGCGCCTGGCCGACGAAGCGTTCGCGTTGGGTGGGCAGACCTCCGCCGAATCGTATCTGGTGTTCGACAAAATCCTCGACGCCGCCGCGAAGTCCGGTGCCGATGCCATCCACCCCGGCTACGGCTTCCTCTCCGAGAACGCCGACTTCGCCCAGGCCGTGATCGACGCCGGCCTGATCTGGATCGGCCCCTCCCCGCAATCGATCCGCGACCTCGGCGACAAGGTCACCGCCCGGCACATCGCCGAAAAAGCGAAGGCCCCGATGGCCGCCGGCACCAAAGACCCGGTCAAAAACGCCGACGAGGTCGTCGCGTTCGCGAAGGAATACGGGGTTCCGGTCGCGATCAAGGCCGCGTTCGGCGGCGGCGGCCGCGGCATGAAGGTCGCGCACACCATCGAAGAAATCCCCGAACTGTTCGACTCCGCCACCCGCGAGGCCGTCGCCGCGTTCGGCCGCGGGGAATGCTTCGTCGAACAATATCTGGACAAGGCCCGCCACGTCGAAGCCCAGGTCATCGCCGATCAGCACGGCAACGTCATCGTCGCCGGCACCCGCGACTGCTCCCTGCAGCGCCGCTTCCAGAAACTCGTCGAGGAGGCCCCCGCCCCGTTCCTCACCGACGACCAACGCAACCGGATCCACACCTCCGCCAAGGCCATCTGCAAAGAGGCCGGCTACTACGGCGCCGGCACCGTCGAATACCTGGTCCAGGGCGATACCGTCTCCTTCCTCGAGGTCAACACCCGCCTGCAGGTCGAACACCCGGTCACCGAGGAAACCGCCGGCATCGACCTGGTGCTGCAACAGTTCAAGATCGCCAACGGCGAGAAACTCGACATCCTCGAGGACCCCACCCCCCGCGGGCACGCCTTCGAGTTCCGGATCAACGGTGAGGACGCCGGCCGCGGGTTCCTGCCCGCCCCCGGCCCGGTCACCAAGTTCGTCCCGCCCACCGGCCCCGGTGTGCGGATGGACTCCGGTGTGGAAACCGGGTCGGTGATCGGCGGCCAGTTCGACTCGATGCTCGCCAAACTCATCGTCACCGGCGCCACCCGCGACGAGGCCCTCGCCCGCGCCCGCCGCGCCCTCGCCGAATTCCAGGTCGAGGGGCTGGCCACGGTCATCCCGTTCCACCGGGCCATCGTCTCCGACCCCGCGTTCATCGGTGACGGCACCGGCTTCGACGTCTACACCAAGTGGATCGAAACCGAGTGGAACAACCAGATCGAACCGTTCACCGGCGGCCAACCGGTCGACGAGGACGACTCTCTGCCCCGGCAGAACGTGGTCGTCGAGGTCGGCGGCCGCCGCGTCGAGGTGTCCCTGCCCGGCCAGTTCAGCCTCGGCGCCCCCACCACCGGCGGTAATGGTGCCGTCCGGAAGAAGCCGAAGGCCCGCACCCGCGGCGGCGCCGGTGGCGGTGCCGCCTCCGGTGACGCCGTCACCGCCCCGATGCAGGGCACCGTCGTCAAGGTCGCCGTCGAGGAAGGCCAACAAGTCGCCGAGGGCGACCTCATCGCCGTCCTCGAGGCCATGAAGATGGAAAACCCGGTCAACGCCCACAAGGCCGGCATCGTCACCGGCCTGACCGTCGAACCCGGCGCCGCCATCACCCAAGGCACCGTCCTCGCCGAGCTGAAATAGCTTGTGAGTACTTCTCAGCCCGTTGTTGAGAAGTACTCACGGGTGGCGGCCGTGGACAGCGGCCGCCACCCCGGTACAAGGTCGCGAAAGCGGACACCTTCCCCGAAACGCCCCATGCGCAGCGCACTCCGGGTATGAAGAGCACGGATACCGCCTCACCTTCAAGAGTTTTCGGGTGCGATGATCCGGAAACTCCTGCGGTCGAACTGTTCTCGAACACGCGGTGAAGATCCATCGACTCACCCCTTCCCTGCCGTAACGTGACTGCGGTCTGAGACGCCGTCGACAGGAAGGGATCGTGCATGAACTTCTCGCGAGCGACCATGACCATTGCCGCGTTGGCCGGTGCGGCCACGGTAGGGCTGGCTCCCACAGCAACCGCAGCCACCGCATACCAGATCAACGTTCTGCCCCCGATCGGCACCGTCTACGCCAACAACCTCGTGACGCTCGGCGTACTCGTGATGCCGACACCGACCGGCGAAGACGGCACCACACCGGTCCTTCTCGAACTCACGGAACCAGACGGTGACGTGACGACCCGGACCCTTCCCCTCACGCTCGGTGGCGCCACGGTCGCAACCCGCGTCCATGAGGCCGGCCGATACGTCGCCGAGTTCACCTACGACCCACCCAACAGCGACGAACCGGCCACCACTACAACAGAATTCGACGTCGTCGAGGGACCGAGTCTGGGTTCCTAGATCGGATTCGGGCCGAAGCCAGGGGCACCGCCGGTCACACTTCGGCGGTGCGCCTGCGCTTCGGTTTGGTGGGGGCTACCGTGGATCCGACGGTCTTCATGGCGATCTCTACATACTTGCGGGCCACGGCGTCCGGGGTCAGCTTGCCTTCGGCGTGGTACCACCGCGGAATAGACTGGCACATCCCGAGCAGCGCCCGCGTGGTCTCCGCGGCATCGGCGACGTCGAAGAGCTCCCGCTTCTTGCCTTCCTTGACGATCTCGAGGACCAGTTCTTCGACACCCTTGCGGACCGTGCTGTACCGCTGCCGGTTCTCCGGGCTCAGGTAGCGCACCTCGCTTTCAAGCGCCGCCAGACGGGATCGCATGGTCATCCGCAGCACGATTGCCTCGATGACATTGGCGAGTCGCTGAACGGGGTCGTCCCCGCCGTCGGCACTCGCCGCGTGCGCCCGTTCCAGCACGTCGCTGGTGGAAAGCTCCAGGAGAGCGAGGAGAACGGCTTCCTTGTTTTCGTGGTGGTAGTAAAGAGCGGGTACCGTGACACCGACTCGGCGGGCGATGTCCCGTACCGAGGTGCCGTGGAAGCCGTGTTCGTAGAATGCGTCGAGAGAGGCGCTGAGGATCGGCGTCAACTTCGTGGGTTCGAGGCGGCGCCAGTCTGCTGCATTGCCGACCACGGTGGGCGTCGCACCCTTGGATGAGCTGACCATGATGACCTATCTACCGCTCGCTATGCCAGGACGCGTCAAGTGTAGCTGTTGCGGTACTACGCCAAGGGCTGCAGCGAGGGGGCCCGGTGGTGCCTGTCATGGCAATGGTCACGGCACGCGCTCGCCGCAGAGTCGTCCCACTATCCTGACGCCTATGACTGAACCCGTGGCAACCGCAGACCTGGCAGACGAGATCGGCCCCGACATCCGAAGCTGCGACACGCAGTTCCTCCAGTTCGGTGGGCGCGACGTGTTCTCCGGACCGATCACCACGATCAAGTGCTTCCAGGACAACCTGCTGGTCAAGCAGACGCTGAGCGAGCCGGGCAACGGTGGAGTACTGGTCGTCGACGGCGGCGCCAGCATCCATACGGCACTGGTCGGAGACATCATCGCCGGCCGCGGCGTCGACAACGGCTGGGCCGGGGTGATCGTCAACGGTGCGGTTCGCGACTCGGCGATCCTGAAGACCCTCGACATCGGCGTCAAGGCGCTGGGCACTAATCCCCGCAAGAGCACCCAGACCGGATCCGGCGAGAAGAACGTTCCCCTCGAAATCGGCGGAGTGACCTTCAACCCCGGCGAGACCGTGTACAGCGATCAGGACGGTGTCGTCGTTCGCTGACCGACCGCTGATCGCGCGAGTGACCGGCCCTGACGTAGAGACCCATCCCCGAGGAGGCGTTGATGTCGGACGACATTCGTACCAAGGTCGCAGAGCTGATGCCTACGGCTAGGGACGAACTGGCGGCGCTCGTCGCCCTGCGTTCGGTGGCCGATCCACGGCAATTCCCGCTCGAGGAGTGCCGCCGCGCGGCCGAATGGGTGAAGGACGCGTTTCTCGGGGCGGGGGTGGGGTCCGTCGATCTCCTGGAGACGTCCGACGGATCCCTCGCCGTGGTCGGCCACGAGCCGGCGCCTCCGGGCGCACCCACCGTCCTGCTGTACTGCCACTACGATGTTCAGCCGCCCGGCGACGAGACACTGTGGCACAGCGAGCCGTTCACGCTGACCGAACGTGACGGCCGCTGGTACGGGCGCGGCGCTGCGGACTGCAAGGGCAACCTCGTCATGCACCTGCTGGCGCTGCGAGCACTCGGCACCCCCTTCCCGGTCGGGATCCGCATCGTCGCCGAAGGTTCCGAGGAAATGGGCACCGGCGGGCTGGAGAATCTCGTCGAAGAACGGCCGGAGTTGTTCGCCGCCGACATGATCCTCATCGGCGACACCGGCAATTCCGAAGCCGGAAATCCCACCGTCACCACCACCCTGCGCGGAATAGCGAACGTCGTCGTGCACGTGGAAACCCTGGCCGGTGAAGTTCATTCGGGGATGTTCGGTGGTCCCGCCCCCGACGCGGTGGCGGCCCTCGTCCAGATGCTGTCGACGCTGCGCGACCGGGACGGGAACACGGTGGTCGACGGCCTCGCATCGGACCAGACCTGGACAGGGGTCGACTACCCCGCCGAGCGGTTCCGTGCCGACGCCGGCGTCCTGGACGGGGTCGGGCTCGCCGGTACGGGCTCGGTCGCCGACGCGGTGTGGGCGAGACCCGCGCTGACCGTGCTCGGCATCGACTGCCCACCGGTGGTCGGATCGGCCGCAGCCGTCGCGCCCCGGGCATCGGCCCGGCTGAACCTGCGGGTGCCGCCCGGAATGGATCCCCTGGAAGCGCAGGACGCCCTGGTCAAGCACCTCGAGAACGCCGCGCCGTGGGGTGCGCGAGTGACGGTGGACCGTGAAGCGGTGGGCTCACCGTTCCGGGCAACGACCGACGGCCCCGGCTACGCCGCCCTCGGCAAGGCGATGGAAGAGGCCTTCGGCAAGCCGATGGGATCCGTCGGCCAAGGCGGCTCGATCCCGTTGTGCAACGTCTTGGCCGACATGATCCCGAACGCCGAGATCGCCCTGATCGGGGTGGAGGAACCGCGCAGCCGGATCCACGCGCCCGACGAGAGCGTCGATCCCGGCGAGATCGAGAAACTCGCCGTCGCCGAAGCGACGTTCCTGCAGCGGTTCGCGGCCGACACCGCCCGGCGTCAGGCCTGAGAACTCACCTGCGCCGTCATCCCCCCGATCTCGACGACGTCACCGTCACGAAGCTGCCGCCCGCGGCGGACCTCGACTTCGCCGTTCACCGACACCAGACCGTCAGCGATCACCTCTTTGGCCTCGGCCCCCGACTCGATGAGGTTGGCGAGCTTGAGGAACTGGCCGAGACGAATGGATTCGTCGCGGATCGGCACGGCTTCGTGAATGTCGGACATGCCTCTATCTTCCCTCTTCACCACGAACAGCGGTCCGACGCATCACACTAGGACACAGCACACCTGTCCGCAGTGATCAGTACGCATCTCGTGCCGGGAAGGAACGCTCGATGTCAGCTAGCACCGAGACCACGTCCGAGGTTGTCCCCGCCCCACCGCGGGCCCGTCCCGCCCCGGGTTCCGGGAACCGCCGCCTGCATCAGGTTCCGCACGTCGCGGGACTGATTCTGGGTGTCTTCTCGGTGCTGGTGTTCCTGTGGAGTCTGTCGCCGGTATTGCGCTACTACGTGCACGTGCCGCGCGAGTACGTCGACAGCTACTACTTCGATGCTCCCGACACGAGCCTGTCCTGGGCCCTGGTGGTGGGTTTGCTCGCCGCCGCGCTCGCCAGCCGCAAACGCATCGCCTGGTGGTTGCTCACGGTGTACCTGGGCCTGTTCATGGTGGCGAACATCGTGGTCGCGATCACCGACCGCAACTGGAACGCCGGAGTCGCGGCCGCCGTGCAACTCGCCGTGATCGGGATTCTGGTCGCTGCCCGTTCGGAGTTCTACACCCGCGTCCGCCGCGGTGCCGGGTGGAAAGCCCTGGGCGTCCTGCTCGTCGGCCTCACCGTGGGCACACTCGTCGGGTGGGGGCTGGTCGAACTCTTCCCCGGCACCCTCCCACCCGGGGAACGCTTCCTGTGGTCCCTCAACCGGGTGACCGCGCTCGCCGCCGTCGACAACGAGCAGTTCACCGGCAGGCCACACGGTTTCGTCAACACCCTTCTCGGCTTGTTCGGGGCCGCCGCCCTGCTGGCCGCCGTGGTGACCTTGTTCCGCGCCCAGCGCTCCCACAACGCACTCACCGGAAACGACGAGTCGGCGCTGCGCGGACTGCTGCTTCAGTACGGCGCCGACGACTCCCTCGGTTACTTCGCCACACGCCGCGACAAGGCGGTGGTGTTCGCTCCCAGCGGCAAAGCGGCGATCACCTATCGGGTGGAAATCGGTGTCTGCCTCGCCAGCGGCGACCCCATCGGCGACCCCGAGGCCTGGCCCCACGCGATCGAGGCGTGGCAGGCGCTCGCGTCCCGATACGGGTGGGCCACCGCCGTCATGGGAGCGGGCGAAACCGGCGCGACCGCCTACGCCAAGGCCGGTCTCACCGTGCTGCAACTCGGCGACGAGGCCATTCTCCGCACCCGCGAGTTCAACCTCAGCGGGCGCGACATGCGGCAGGTACGCCAGGCCGTCACCCGCGTGCGGCGCCAAGGCGTCACGGTGCGGATTCGCAGGCACCGAGACGTTCCCGCCGAGGAGATGGCCGAAACGATCCGGCTCGCCGACGCCTGGCGCGACACCGAAACCGAACGCGGCTTCTCCATGGCCCTCGGACGGCTCGGTGACCGCCTCGACGGTGATTGCCTACTGGTGCAGGCCATCGATGCGGATGACGACATCGTCGGAATCCTGTCCCTCGTACCGTGGGGTCCGTCCGGAGTCTCGCTCGACCTGATGCGTCGCAAACCCACCTCTCCCAACGGAGTCGTGGAGTTGATGGTGACCGAACTGGCCACCAACTCCGACCAATTCGGCATCACGAAGGTGTCCTTGAACTTCGCCGTGTTCCGGTCGGTGTTCGAGGAGGGATCACGCATCGGTGCCGGGCCGATCCTGCGGATCTGGCGGTCGATCCTCGTCTTCTTCTCCCGGTGGTGGCAGCTCGAGGCCCTCTACCGTTCCAACGTGAAGTACCAACCCGAATGGGTCCCGCGCTACCTGTGCTTCGAGGACAACCGGGAATTGCTGCGCGTCGGATTCGCGTCGGCAATCGCCGAAGGCTTCGTCACCTTGCCCAGATTCGGGCGTTCCACAGCGGGCGACGCCGTCAAGCACACCGGAACTCACGCCGCCGTGCCCGCGGGTCTGGTCGCCGCGGAGGGATTGCACGCGGACGGCAGCGCCCCCGGCGACGGTAGTCCGGCGGCGAGCCTCGGACCGAAACGGCCCGAACAGGTTCGGGTCCGGCTCGACAAGTTGGCGACACTCGCGCAGGAGGGGATCGACCCCTACCCGGTCGCGTATCCGCCCACTCATACGGTGGCCGCCGCGGCGGAATCCCCCGAAGGAACGACCGTCCGCATCGCCGGTCGCGTACTCCGCCTGCGGGACTACGGCGGTGTGGTGTTCGCGTCGGTCCGGGACTGGTCCGGAGACATCCAGGTCCTCGTCGACGAAGCCCGGGTGGGGACCGAACGCATCCGGGCGTTCGCGGCCGAATTCGACCTCGGCGACCTCGTCGAAGTTGCCGGTGTCATCGGCTACAGCCGCCGCGGAGCGCTGTCGCTACTGGCGAACGAATGGCGGATGACCGGTAAATGCCTGCACCCGCTTCCCGACAAGTGGAAAGGTCTGTCGGACCCGGAAACCCGGGTGCGACAGCGATACGTAGACCTGATGATCAACACCGACGCCCGGCGGCTTCTCGAGGCCCGCAGCGCCGTCGTGAAGTCGTTGCGTGATTCGCTGGGTGATCGCGGCTTCCTGGAGGTGGAGACACCGATCCTGCAGCAGGTACACGGCGGCGCCAACGCGGCGCCCTTCCTCACGCACATCAACGCCTACAACCTGGACCTGTACCTGCGGATCGCCCCGGAGCTCTACCTCAAGCGGCTCTGCGTCGCCGGGATGGAGAAGGTCTTCGAAATCGGCCGGGTCTTCCGCAACGAGGGTGTCGACTTCAAGCACAATCCCGAATTCACCATCCTCGAGGCCTACGAGGCGCACAGCGACTACGAAAAGATGATGGTGCTGTGCCGCCAGCTCATCCAAACGGCGGCGATCGCGGCCCACGGACGGGAAGTCATCATGCGCCCGGGACCCGACGGCACCATGGTGGAGATCGACATCTCCGGGGAATGGCCCGTGAAGACAATGCATCAGGCCGTGGCCGAGAAACTCGGGGTCGATGTTTCGCCCGAGACACCGCTCGTGGATCTGCAACGGCTGTGCGACGATCACGACATTCCGTACCAGTCGACGTGGGACGCCGGGGCCGTGGCCCAGGAAATGTACGAGCACCTGGTGGAGGACTACACCGAGTTCCCCACCTTCTACACCAACTTCCCGACGTCGATGTCGCCGCTCACGCGCCCGCATCCCACCATTCCCGGAGTCGCGGCCAAGTGGGACCTGGTGGCGTGGGGCGTCGAACTCGGTACCGCGTACAGCGAACTCACCGACCCGGTCGACCAGCGGAACCGTCTCACCGAGCAGTCGATGCTCGCCGCCGGCGGGGACGAGGAGGCGATGGAACTCGACGAAGACTTCCTGCAGTCGCTCGAACACGCCATGCCCCCGACCGGCGGACTCGGCGTGGGCGTCGACCGCGTGGTCATGCTGATCACCGGCGGCAGTATCCGGGAGACCCTCGCCTTTCCGTTGGCCAAACCGAAGCAGTGACCTCCCGTGGCCGCGTTGCGGTGGCCGCCCTGTTGATCGTCGGAGCGGTGGCCTACTCGTCGTGGCTCCTGGAGTTCGTCGTGGACACCGAGATCGACCCGCTGCGTGGTTTCGCGAGCGAACTCGCGGCCACCGACCAACGACACGGCGCCTTGTTCCGTACGGGCGACCTGGTGGCGGGTTGCACCGTCGCGGTGGTGGGCGTCCTCGGACTGTGGCGGTACTCGGAAGGGTGGGTGACCGCGATCGGGTGGTTCGCGTTGTGCGTGTTCGGGGTCACCACCGCCCTCGATTCGCGGATGCCGATGAGCTGTGCGGTCACCTCGGATCCCCTCTGCGCTGCCCGCGAGGATTCGGGTCAGTTGCCGCTGTCGCATGAACTGCATGCCGTCACCAGTACGTCTGCGTCGACGGGCGGTGTGGTGTCGGCGCTCGCTTTCGCGCTGGCGGCCTGTCTCTACGGTTGGCCGCGCTGGTTGACGCTGACCGGGGCGGCAGTGTCGGCGGTTGTCGTCGTGGGCACCGCCTGGACCCTGGCAGCTGCCGCGATTCGCGGCGAGCACGACGTGTGGCTGGGACTGGGCCAGCGTGTGCAGCTGCTCGCTTTCAGCGGGTGGCTGATCTTCGTATCACTCAGCGTGCTTCACGTCACCGGCGAAAATGAAGGTTCCACGTGAAACGTCCTGGGGAAATGGTCGCGGGAGTGCACGTCGTCGTCGACGGCACCGGACTTCCCGTCGTTCTCTACGGCGGTCTCGGCGGCAACTGGTTCGACTGGGATGACGTCACCGCACTGATTTCCGATTCTTGCCTCGTCGTGCGAATCGATCGACCCGGGTACGGGCTCAGCCCCGCCTCCGCCACACCACCCACGGCCCGCGGTGAAGCGGAGAGGATCGTCGCGGTACTCGACGCGCTCGGCTGCACTGCACCGGCCGTCGTGGTGGGGCACTCGCTCGGCGGCATCTACGCCGAGGCCTTCGCTCGGCTGTTTCCCCAGCGCACGGGCGGTGTGATGCTGCTCGACGCGACCATCACTCTGCGACCCCACCGCGTCATTCCGACCCGTTGGAGGGTGGCAACCGGCCGGTGGGTGGCCCGCGCGTCGAGCCGGCTCGGGCTGCAGCGACTGCTGGGTCCGACCGTTCGAGCAGTCTTGAACCAGTCGACGCCGCCGGGTGGAATAACGTCCGAGACTCGGCAGTGGGTGGCCCGGATCTACCGCGAGCCCGCATATCTCGAGTCGTCGGTGGTCGAGAACGCGTCGTATCCGGCCCTCGCCGAGGAGATTGCCGCCCTACGCGCCACCGTCACGATGCCGGTCCCCGTACTCGTGGCCGCCGCACACACCGGTCATCGGACCCCGTGGGGGTGGGAGTGGGTTCGGCGCCAACGACAGTTCGCCGAGCGTCTCGGCGCCACCTTCCGCGTCGTGCAACCCGCCCGTCACCACGCCATGATCGACCAACCGGGCCAGGTCGCGGCACTGATCCGGGAACTGGCAAGCTGATCGTCGTGCAACTGCTATTTATCCGACATGCGCTACCGGAGCTCGTGACCACGTCCGAGGGACGAGCCGATCCTGCCTTGACCGAGGACGGGCGGGCCCAGGCCAAGCGACTGCCTGCCGCATTGGGTCCCTACCGCATCGCCCGGATCGTGAGCAGCCCGCAGCGCCGCGCCCTGGAGACGGCCGCGCCACTCGCCGAGGCGCTCAACCTTCCCGTCACTCAGGACCAAGGGCTGGCCGAGTACGACTACGACCTCGACCACTACATCCCGTTCCACGAAGCCGAGGCGCGGGCGCCCGAAGCGTACGCCCGCATCCGGGCGGGCCAATTCCCCCCAGGGATCGACGCCGACGCCTTCCGCACGCGGGTGTTCGATGCGCTCGGCCGGGTCGTCCAGGAGTCCGACCACCGCGATACCGTCGCGATATTCGCCCACGGCGGTGTCATCAACGTGTACCTGCAGGAGCTGCTGGGCCTGGACCGTCCCCTCGTGTTCCCCATCGAATACGTCTCGGTTACGCGCGTCCTCGTCTCGCGTAGCGGCGAGCGACGGGTGGCCTCGGTGAACGAGACCGGCCACGTCCGGGATATGCTGCGGCGTTAGCGACGACGTGTGAGGCTCGGCCACCGGGCGTTCGGCGACTAGAGACCCGGAATTCGCGGTAGCTCGGGTAGCGGGGCCGGCGGCGGGAGAACAGGCAGCTGAAGCTGCGGTAGGCCGGGGATGAGCGGCGGTGGGGACGGGGCCGGTGCCGGCTCGTTCCTGCTCACATCGGTTTGCGTCCCGCTGTCTGGCTGCGCGGCGGTCGGGGGCTGCACATACGGGGTGTTGTAGGCCTCGGTTCGGGCAGCGCCCGTCGTAGGCGCCTCCGCTTCGGTATCCACCTGCGGCGGCACGGGCGACGGAAGGTCGGCGGCCGTGGCCGACGTCATTGCGGGTGGTGTCGCGTTCTCGATGACTGGGGCCGGAGCTTCCGGCTCGGTCGGGTCCGGCTGCGGGTCCTTCTCCGACCCCTCCAAGACGTCGGCGCCCACCCCGAGGACGAGCCCGAGGGCTGCTACCGCGGCGAGGGCTCCACCGGCGAGGACGGCGCCGCGGCGGCGGGATTTCGGGGGCTCGGGCACTGCGACCACCTCGGCGGGTGCCTGCTGGGCCAACAGTGCGGCACCTTCAGCCGCCACCAGTTCCGGCTGCTCCGGGACGATCACCGGAATTTTCAGCCACGACTCCATCACCGAGGTGACGAGCGGAATGTACGCGCCACCACCGATGAGGACCGCGGCGTCAGGCATACGCCCGGACCGGTGGATCACATCGCGAGTGATCCGAGCGGAAGTCTCGACCGGTCCCTGGATGAGCGACTCGAAGGTGTCCTGCGACAGCAGCAGCAGCCCCCCGTCACCAGGCACGCAGACCGCGCCCGTGCTGGAGAGCTGCTCCTTCGCGAGGCGACACCGGGCGTCGAGTTCGAGTGCGGCAGCTTCGTCGGCGGGCTGCGCGATCTTCTGCAGTTCGAGTTGCTGGTCGCGAATCAGGCGGTCGACGAGGTCACCGCTGATCTCGTCCGTGCGGGCACTGTCGAGGACCGTCCCGGTGGAGCGCTCGACGACGGTAACGGTGAGTCCGGAACTGCCGAGGTCGTAGAACACCAGCGTCGAATGGTTTCCGAGGTCACCCGACACCTCGAGCATCTCGAGTGCGGCGGTCACTTCAGGCACGAGATGAACGTTGCCGATGTGTTCGCGGGCCAAGGCGGCCTCGACGGCATCGGCCTGGGCCTCGTCCTGGTAGGCCACGCCAATGGCCTGTACCTCGCCCAAGTCTTCGCCGTCTCCCAGGGCAGTTCCAATGGATTCGGCAGCCACGTCCTCGGGCCGTTCGAGGGTTGCGGCTACCGCCGTCGAGCGGAAGATCGGCCCGGTCGCGTCAACCGAGTCGGCTGCGTCACGGCACGCGACGCGCACAGCGCTGGCACCGACCGACACACCCAGAACCGAAGTCATGAGACCGACTATAACGGTTCGGTTACGAGCCGCGCTGAGGTAGAGGGGAGTTCGCAGGTCAGCCCGGCCTCTTCCCGGTGATGCACAGCGGGTTTCCCGTGTCTGCACTCACCTCGAACCCTTTTCGCCGCAAAACCTGGGTCACAGCGTTCACGATGCGTTGCGACTTCGCGGCGTCGTGCATCGCTTCGGTGCCGTCGTAGACGAGGTGCAGGATGCCGCCGGGACGCAGGGCCTCCCACAGAATCCGGACCTCTTCGGTCGCGTCGCGTGTCCAGAAGGCATTGACGTTGACAGCGAAGGCCTTGTCGAACGACGCATCGGCGCAGCGGAATCCGGCCAGTTCCGTCTTCTGGAGTTCCACTCTGCCGCGCGCCGACAGGGCCTCGTTACGCTGCTCAGCTCGTGCTATCGCGGTGGCGGACCGGTCGATTGCCGTGATCCGCCCGTCGAGAAGTTTGTCGGCCACGAGAGAAACTGCCACGCCGGGTCCGCAGCCCACCTCTAGGATCCGATCGGACGGATCCACCCTCAACCGCTCGACGACACAACGGATCCGGGCAGGAATGTTCGGAACTGCCATCTCACGACCCTTCGACGGCTACCACAGTAAGGACATGATGCGCGCACTCACCTACTTCGTCGGCATTACCATCGACGGTTTCATCGCCGCCCCGGACGGCGACGTCGGCTTCTTTCCGATGCTCGACGACATCATCGGTTTCATGGCGCAGGATTACCCGGAAACGATTCCGACCCACCTACGGGAGCAGTTCGCAGTCGACGGGGCCAACAAGCATTTCGACACCGTGATCCAGGGCCGCTCGACCTACGAGCCCGCGCTCGCAGCCGGAATCACCAGTCCGTACGCGCACCTGCGCCAATACGTCGTCTCACGCACGCTCGGCGCCAGTTCCAACCCCGCCGTCGAAGTGATTACCGACCCACTCGCGAAGGTCCGGCAGCTCAAGGCCGAGGACAGCACACTCGGTGTCTGGCTCGCTGGAGGCGGAAAGCTTGCGGGCGCTCTGCTTCCGGAGATCGACGAGCTGGTGATCAAGCAATATCCGGTGGTGGCCGGTCGCGGAACGCCCATGTTCGACACCGACTTCGAGCCGACGGCCTTCGAGCTCACCGACCGGAAGGGCTACCCGAGCGGGGCCACGGTCAGCCGATTCCGCCGCTGCTGACCTGCAGGTGGGTGCCGAGCCAGTCGACCGTCCGTGACCACGCGTCCCGGGCGGCTGCCTCGTTGTAGACGGCCGGGCGGTCGTTGCAGTTGAATCCGTGCTCGGCGTCGGGGTACCGCACGATCTCCGTGTCCACCGGTACCTGCGACAGAGCGTTCCGCAACTCCTCGACCTGCTCGGACGGGATCCCCGTGTCACGATCACCGAACAGTCCCAGCCAGGGAGTCGACAGCTGTCCCGCGGCCTCGAGCTGCGAGGGGTAGCCGAACCGTCCCTTCTCGACGCCGCCACCGTAGAAGCTCACCGCGGCGCCGAGTTTCCGGCGCGCCGCGGTGTGGAAGGCGACCGTGCCACCCATGCAGAATCCGACGATCGCCGTGTTTCCCGCGTCGATCCCGGCATCCGCCAGAGCGGCAACGGCTGCATCGACGTCCTCGTCGATCTGTGCCGACGTGAGAGTGCCCAGCAGCGGCATGGCCGTTTTCAGATCGTCATAGCCGAGCACCGGGTCGCCGGCCCGGTGGAACAGATGGGGCGCCACGGCGTGGTAGCCGGCGTCGGCGAATCGGGAACAGACGTCGACGATGTGTTGTGTGATCCCGAAGGCCTCCTGGATGACGATGACGCCTCCCCGACTACGGCCTTCGGGAACAACACTGGTCAGGGGTGTGGTCACCGAACGGACTCTAGGACACCGGCTTCAGCGGATGGATCGCGGGTGCGCCAGCGAGATGCTCACCGAAAACGGCGACCGCGGACTGGAAGTGCGGCGACTTCATGTGCGCGTCGACGGCCTCCTGGTTCGCCCACACCTCGACGGTGACGAAGGTCCCGGGTTGCGCAGCAGATTCGAACAACTCGTACGAGACGCAGCCCTCCTCCTTGCGGCTCTCCGCCGCGAGGGAGGACAGGCCGTCTCGCACCGTGTCCTCGGAGCCCGGCTTGGCAGGAATGGTCGCTACGACATGCAGATCGGACATCGACTTCCTTTCGTGACGGCCACCGGATGTGGCCCGTATCACGTAAGCACACTTGTGGTTGCTAGGAAACCCGGAGCCGCGTCAGATAATCCTCGACGCGCGGATCATCCCAGCCGTGACCCTCGCGAAGCCCGTCCGCAATGGTCGCGAGGTAGGCGGGGGCTGGCGCGTTCCGCGTGACCACGTCACCCCGGGCCCGGGTGGTGAACGTGCACATGACGATGCCGTCGCGAGTTCCCAGAGGAACCAGCCGGTCGTAACAGGCCGGTTCCTGGGCGTGAATGTCCTCGAACTGTTCCTGCGTCACGAGGAAGGCGCGGGCCGCGACCGTCCCGGGCGCATCCGGGTCGTAGAAGGCGCGTCCGCCGCCCCAAATGCGCGACTCCCCCGCGAAGAACACTGAACCGGGGATCACCACAGGGATCGATTCGCGCGGTTCGCTCGTGTCCCGCGCACCGCGATGAGAGTGGTTGCCGCCGGGCGGGCAACCACCGCGCAGGTAGCAGGCGAGGCGAGTCGTCGCCATGTTCGACCCATAACTGACGTACCAGATCAGCACACGATCGACGGTACTCGGACAAGATGGTTCCATGAGTCTTCTCAGTGAGGTCAAGGGTTGGCGTACGGGTTCGCGAAAGCACCGTCGACTGCGTGATCTCGACGGCATGCTCGTCGTCGTCACCGGTGGCGGTAGCGGAATCGGCCGCGAAACCGCACTCGCGTTCGCCGCCGAGGGTGCGGTGGTCGTAGTCGGTGACCTCGACCTCGAATCGGCGCAGCACACAGCGGACCTCATCAATTCGGCGCAGATGAAGGGGGGCGGCGCCGTCGCGATCTTCGGTGGTGGCTCGCATGCCTACCGGGTGAATGTGGCGGTGGAAGAGGAGGTGCGGCGGTTCGCCGAGGAGGTGCAGTCCCAGCACGGCACCCCCGACGTCGTGGTCAACAATGCGGGAATCGGCTACTCCGGCACTTTCACCGCGACGCCGCAGAGCGAATTCGAGCGCGTGATGGACGTCAACTTCTGGGGAGTCGTCTACGGCTGCCGGGTCTTCGCGGAGCAGATGATCGAGCGCGGAACGGGCGGACACATCGTCAACCTGTCCTCGGCGGCGGCCTTCACCCCGCAGAAGCGACTCACCGCCTACGCCACCAGCAAAGCCGCCGTCTACATGCTCTCGGATTGTCTCCGCGCCGAACTGGTGGACCACGGCATCGGCGTCAGCACCATCTGCCCCGGCATCGTCCACACCAACATCGTCAAGAACACCGACTTCGCCGGGACCACCCCCGAGAAACAAGAACAGATGCGGTCCCGATCCGACACGTTCTACCGCAAGCGTGGATTCACACCCGATCGGGTGGCCACGCAGATCCTGAAAGCCGTCAGGTCGAACAGGGCTGTGGTCCCGGTCACCCCCGAGGCCAAATTCGGCCGCGCGTTGAGCCGGCTGGCGCCCGGCAGCATGCGACTCGGTGCACGTTTCGACTTGGGCTGATCGTCACCTGTTGCGGTTCCCGCACGGTCACGCTGCCGCGTTGAACGCCACGGGGGCACTCGCGCTCCGCACTGTCACGCACGGGACCAGCGGGTGAGGTACTCGCGCTCGGTGGGAGTGATACGCCGCAACCGCTGCGCATCGACGTCGGCGACGGCCATCTGGGTGGTGGCGGTGACGGCGGGCGGATCGCTACGACCGGCGCGCGCACCCCGGACCTCGTAACCGATGGTGAAGTCGACGGCCCGGTGCTTCGCGATCCACATGGTGATCCGCAACGGACTGTCCGAGTGCGTGAGCTGAGCCCGGTACTTGACGTGGATGTCGGCGATGAACGCACTGGTGATGAGAGACGAATTCTCGGCGCCCTCACTGAGCAGCCAGTCGATCCTCGCCTCTTCGAGCAACGTCACCATCCTGGCGTGATTGATGTGCTGAAAGGCGTCCATATCGGACCACCGAACGGTGACGAAAGCGTCGTAACCGGGCGCGGCAGGAGTGTCCGTCATCGGATCATCTTCTCCTGCCGCGCCCGACTCGACCTACGCCACGTCGCGCAACCAGTTCCTGAGCCAGTTGGTGGCCGACGTTCCGGCACCGTCTACCGCGTATCGCGTGTAATCCTGGTGTGCCTGCGACTTGTAGAACTGCTCGAGCTCGTCGATCCGCCTCTGGTTGGCCTGTTCGTCCAACTGAGCCATCAGGGTGGGGACACCACCGGCGTCGAGGAGGTCACGCCAAATGGCCTCGGCCTCCGCCTGGTACCGCCCGAGCAGCGACGGCGACGGGTCCGACGTCTGCGCGAGGAAACCGGCGAGCCGGGTCACGAAGTCTTCCTTCGGGGTGGAGCAGTACAGGTCGCCGTAGGCGCAGAAGGTTCGGGTGTTCTGGCTGACCCAGCCGAAACCGCCGATGCGAGGTCCGCCGGCGCCACCACCGGCGACGGGAGGACCGACCAGCGCGTCGGTGGGCGAACGACGGGGATCGGACACGAGCCCGACGGCAGCGATCTTGTCGGCGGGCACCGCGCCGAGGCCCGTGCCGATCTCGGCCGCGAGGTCACCCGCAGCATCAGCGCCCTGGCTGTAGCCGATGAGCGCAAGCTTGGTTCCGGCACATTGCTGAGACATGTTGACGAGCATCCCGCGGGCGTTGTCTACCGCCTGAGCCTTCGAACGCCCGTACACATCGCCTTCCCACGGGAAAGCAGTGGCGGCGTAGGTCACGTAGTCGGTGCGGATATTCGACGGTAACCCGTTCGTGACCGCCGACAGCAGGCCGGGGGTGGGCCGGACGTTCTCCTTGGTGGACGTCTCCCAAGTTCCCGGAATCGCCACCACGTACAGGCTCGGGCACGGGTCTGCGTTCGCTACCGCGCTGGTGCCGACCACTCCCGAAACCACCGGAATGGCCACCGCTGCAGCCGTTGCGGTCAAAGTTGCGATAACCCGTTTCATTGCCATGGCCCTCAACTCTTCTTCTCCCCTTCGTCGACCTGCAGACGGGATGCTGCCAGGCCGACGTGACCTGAAGATGCACGATCGGTAAATGAACGTTACCGAGCAAAACCGACCAGCGCACCCGAAACCAGCACCCCGGCGAAAAATATAACGCCGGGGTGCTGGTGGATAACGAACTGAACTATCGCTGGGGTGCGCTGGTGGTCTCGACCGGAGACGGCAGCGCCGTCTCACCCTCGAGGTAGGCATCGACCGCCGCAGCGGCGGAGCGACCCTCGGCAATGGCCCACACGATGAGCGACTGTCCACGTCCCATGTCGCCGGCCACGAAGACGCCGTCGACGTTGGTGGCCCACTTCGCAGAGCGGGCTACGTTGCCGCGCTCGTTGAGGTCGACACCGAGATCGGTGAGCAGTCCCGGCTTTTCGGGGCCGACGAAGCCCATGGCCAACAGCACGAGATCGGCCTCGAGCTCGAAATCCGAGCCCTCCACCTTCTCGAAGCGGCCCGACTTCATCTCGACCTCGTGGGCGTGCAGCGCCGTCACCTTGCCGTCGACACCGACGAACTTCTCGGTGTTGACGGAGAACAGGCGCTCGCCGCCTTCCTCGTGCGCGGACGCGACCCGGTACATCAGCGGGTACGTCGGCCACGGGGTTTGCTCGGCCCTGGTCTCGGGCGGACGCGGCATGATCTCGAACTGGTGAACACTGACCGCACCCTGACGGTGTGAGGTGCCCAGGCAGTCCGCGCCGGTGTCGCCGCCGCCGATGATGACAACTTTCTTGCCCTCGGCGGTGATGGTGGGCTCTTCGAGGTCACCCAGTTGCACACGGTTGGCGATGGGCAGGTACTCCATCGCCTGATGGATGCCGTCCAATTCGCGCCCGGGAATCGGCAGGTCACGAGCCGCGGTGGCACCGCCCGCCAACACAACGGCGTCGAACTGCTCGCGCAGCTCGTCGGCGGAGATGTCGACGCCCACGTTCACATTCGTCTTGAAGACGGTGCCCTCGGCCTCCATCTGGTCCAGACGGCGGTCGATGTGGCGCTTCTCCATCTTGAACTCGGGGATGCCGTAGCGGAGGAGACCGCCGATACGATCGGCCCGCTCGAACACGGTGACCAGGTGACCGGCACGCGTCAGCTGCTGCGCTGCAGCCAGACCCGCAGGACCGGAACCGACGACGGCCACCCTCTTGCCCGTCGACCGGGTGGGATGCACCGGCGTGACCCAGCCCTCGTCGAATGCGCGATCGATGATCTCGACCTCGACCTGCTTGATGGTGACCGGATCCTGGTTGATGCCCAGGACACACGACGCCTCACAGGGTGCGGGGCACAGCCGCCCGGTGAATTCCGGGAAGTTGTTGGTGGCGTGCAGCCGCTCGATGCCGTCGTGCCAACGGTCCCTGTATACCAGGTCGTTCCACTCGGGAATCAGGTTCCCGAGGGGGCAGCCGTTGTGGCAGAACGGAATACCGCAGTCCATGCATCGGCTCGCCTGGGTGCGGAGGTTTTCCTTCGGGAACTCCTCGTACACCTCGTTCCAGTCGAGCAGGCGCAACGGCACCGGACGGCGAACGGGCAGTTCGCGTGACGGGTGCTTCAGAAAGCCGCTTGGATCAGCCACGAGCTGCCTCCATTACTGCCTCGTCCACGTTCTTTCCATCCTTTTTCGCGGCCTCGATGGCCAAGAGCACCTTCTTGTAATCGCGGGGCATCACCTTTGCGAAGTGATTGACCTGCTGTGACCAGTCGGACAGGATGCGCGCGGCAACCTCCGAACCGGTTTCGTCGCGGTGACGCTCGATAGCGGCTTTCAGCCAGGTGAAGTCGTCACCCGTCAGATCCTCGAGGTCCACCAGCTCGGTGTTGAGGTTGTCCTCGAACGCCTTGTCGGGGTTGAAGACGTAGGCCACGCCACCGGACATGCCGGCGCCGAAGTTGCGTCCCGTCGCACCGAGGATGACGACCTTGCCGCCCGTCATGTACTCGCAGCCGTGGTCGCCGACTCCCTCGACCACCGCGGTGGCACCGGAGTTACGTACCGCGAACCGCTCGCCCACGACGCCGCGCAGCAAAGCCTCACCGCTGGTCGCGCCGAACAGGATCACGTTGCCGCCGATGATGTTGTCCTCGGCGACGAACCCGGCCGCGGTTTCCAGCGGAGGACGAACCACGATGCGTCCACCCGACAGACCCTTGCCGACGAAGTCGTTGGCGTCGCCATGCAGCCGCAGGGTCATACCCTTGGGCACGAAAGCACCGAAGCTGTTACCGGCCGAGCCGGTGAACGTGATGTCGATCGTGTTGTCGGGCAGTCCCTCACCGCCGTACGCCTTGGTCACCTCGTGGCCCAGCATGGTGCCGACCGTCCGGTTGACGTTGGTGATCGGCGACTCGAACGACACCTTGGCGCCCTTGTCGAGAGCGTCGCGGCTCTGGGCGATCAGCTGCTGATCGAGCGCCTTGTCGAGACCGTGGTCCTGGGTACCCGTGCAGTACAGGTCCTGATCCATGAACGCGGACTCGGCCTGGTGCAGGATCGGCGACAGGTCGAGATTGCCGGCCTTGCTGCCCTTCCAGTGCTCGAGCGCCTTGGTGGTGTCGAGCACGCCGACCTGGCCGACGGCCTCGTCGAGCGTCCGGAAGCCGAGCTCGGCCATGAGCTCGCGGACCTCTTCGGCGATGAAGAGGAAGAAGTTCTCCACGAACTCCGGCTTGCCGTTGAACCGCTTGCGCAGCACCGGGTTCTGCGTCGCGACACCGACAGGGCAGGTGTCGAGGTGGCAGACCCGCATCATGATGCAGCCCGACACCACCAGCGGAGCGGTCGCGAAACCGAACTCCTCGCCGCCGAGCAGCGCGGCGACCATGACGTCACGGCCGGTCTTGAGCTGTCCGTCGACCTGCACCACGATGCGGTCGCGCAGGCCGTTGAGCAGCAACGTCTGCTGGGTCTCGGCGAGGCCGAGCTCCCACGGAGCGCCGGCGTGCTTGACCGAGGTCAGTGGGGTGGCTCCGGTGCCACCGTCGTGACCGGAGATCAGGACGACATCCGCGTGCGCCTTCGAGACACCCGCGGCGACCGTGCCGACACCCACCTCGGACACCAGCTTGACGTGCACCCGCGCCTGGGGGTTCGCGTTCTTCAGGTCGTGGATCAGCTGTGCGAGATCCTCGATCGAGTAGATGTCGTGGTGCGGGGGCGGCGAGATCAGGCCGACACCGGGTGTGGAGTGCCGGACCTCGGCCACCCACGGGTACACCTTGTGCGCCGGCAGCTGGCCGCCCTCACCGGGCTTCGCTCCCTGCGCCATCTTGATCTGGATGTCGGAGCAGTTGGTCAGGTAGTGCGACGTGACGCCGAAGCGTCCCGACGCGACCTGCTTGATCGCGGACCGGCGCCAGTCACCGTTCTCGTCCGGCTCGAAGCGCGACGGATGCTCGCCGCCCTCACCGGAGTTGGAACGGCCACCGAGGCGGTTCATGGCGATGGCCAGGGTCTCGTGCGCCTCGGCGGAGATGGAGCCGTAGCTCATCGCACCGGTCGAGAAGCGCTTGACGATCTCGGTGGCCGGCTCGACCTCGTCCAGCGGGACGGGCTCGCGCACACCCTTCTTGAACTCGAAGAGGCCGCGCAGCGCTGCGAGGCGCTCGGACTGGTCGTCGACCAGCTTCGTGTACTCCTTGAACACCTCGTACTGTCCGGTGCGCGTGGAGTGCTGGAGCTTGAACACCGTGTCCGGGTTGAACAGGTGGTACTCGCCTTCACGACGCCACTGGTACTCGCCGCCCACCTCGAGCTCGCGGTGCGCGCGCTCTTCGGGACGGTCGAGGTACGCGTTGGAGTGCCGGACCGCGACGTCGGCGGCGATCTCGTCGAGACCGATACCACCGAGGCTCGAGTTCAGGCCGGTGAAGTACTCGTCCACCAGATCCTGCGACAGGCCGATCACCTGGAACAGCTGCGCACCGGTGTACGAGGCGAGGGTCGAGATGCCCATCTTGGACATCACCTTGAGCACACCCTTGCCCGCGGCCTTGATGTAGTTCTGGATGGCCTTGTCGAGGCTCAGGCCCTGCAGTTCGTTGCCGCGGAACAGCTCGTCGACCGTCTCGAACGCCATGTACGGGTTGACGGCCGCTGCACCGAAGCCGATGAGGAGCGCCATGTGGTGCACCTCGCGGGCGTCACCCGATTCCACGACGAGACCGACCTTGGTGCGGGTCTTCTCGCGCACCAGGTGGTGGTGCACGGCCGACGTCAGCAGCAGCGACGGGATGGGTGCGTACGTCTCGTTCGACTCACGGTCGGACAGGACGATGATGCGCGCACCACCGGCGATGGCCTCGGAGACCTGGTAGCGAACGTCGTCGAGCGCCTTGCGCAGACCCGCACCGCCCTCGGCCACCGGGTACAGACCGCGGACGATGACGCTGCGGAAGCTCGGGAATCCGCCGTCGTCGTTGACGTGGATGAGCTTCGACAGATCGTCGTTGTGCAGGATCGGCTGCGGCAAGTAGATCTGCCTGCAGGACTCCGCCGTCGGGTGCAGCAAATCGTGCTCGGGACCGATCGTTCCGCCGAGGCTGGTGACGACCTCCTCGCGGATGGCGTCGAGCGGCGGGTTGGTGACCTGCGCGAAGAGCTGCGAGAAGTAGTCGAACAGCATCCGCGACCGGGAGGACAGCACCGCGATCGGGGTGTCCGTACCCATCGAGCCGAGTGCTTCCGCACCGGAGGCCGCCATCGGCTTGACGAGGACGTTGACCTCTTCGTTGGTGAACCCGAACATCTGCTGACGCAGCACCACACGCTCGTGCGACATGTAGGTGTACGGGCGCTCAGGCAGGTCGTCCATATGGGTCAGGCCCTGGTCGAGCCATTCCTGGTACGGGTGCTCGGCGGCAAGCTCCGACTTGATTTCGTCGTCGCTGATGATGCGGCCCTGGTCGGTGTCGACCAGGAACATGCGCCCGGGCTGGAGCCGGATCTTCTTCACGACCGTGGCCGGATCGATCGGCAGAACGCCGACCTCGGAGGCCATGACGACCAAGCCGTCCTCGGTGACCCACAGCCGCGAGGGACGCAGACCGTTGCGGTCGAGAACCGCGCCGATGACGGTGCCGTCGGTGAAGCAGACGGACGCCGGGCCGTCCCACGGCTCCATGAGCGTGGAGTGATACTGGTAGAACGCCCGACGGGCGGGGTCCATGCTCTCGTGATGCTCCCACGCCTCGGGAATCATCATCAGGACGGCGTGCGGCAGGCTACGACCACCGAGGTGCAGCATCTCGAGCACCTCGTCGAAGCGCGCGGTGTCGCTGGCCCCGTTGGTGCAGACCGGGAAGATCTTCTCGAGGTTTTCGCGACCACCGAAGACGTCGCTGTCGATAAGCGCCTCGCGGGCACGCATCCAGTTCTCGTTGCCGGTGACGGTGTTGATCTCACCGTTGTGCGCGACCCGTCGGAACGGGTGAGCCAGCGGCCACGACGGGAACGTGTTGGTGGAGAAGCGGGAGTGGACCAGCCCGAGCGCCGACTCCACGCGCTCGTCCTGCAGGTCGAGGTAGAAACCCTTGAGCTGCGGGGTGGTGAGCATGCCCTTGTAGACGAACGTCTGGCTCGACAGGCTCGGGAAGTAGACGGTCTCGCGACCCGGCCCGTCCTTGCCGGCGCCTTCACTACCCAGCTCGTGCTCGGTGCGCTTGCGGACGACGTACGCCCTGCGCTCGAGGTCCAGACCGGTGAGAGAGTCACCTTCGCTGCCGATGAAGATCTGCCGGAACGTCGGCATCGCGTCGCGTGCCAGAGCGCCGAGCGACGAGTCGTCGGTCGCGACCTCGCGCCAGCCGAGGACCTTCAGACCCTCGGCTTCGACGATCTTCTCGACGGCGTCGGACGCACGCTGCGCGTCGGCCTTGCTCTGCGGCAAGAATGCGATGCCCGTGGCATAGGTGCCCGCGGCGGGCAGCGGGAAGTCGACCACAGCGCGGAAGAACGCGTCCGGAACCTGGATCAGGATGCCGGCGCCGTCACCCGTATTGGGTTCGGAGCCCGCGGCACCACGGTGCTCGAGGTTGACCAGAGCGGTGATCGCCTTCTCGACGATGTCCCTGCTGCGGCGACCCTTCATGTCCACGACGAACGCGACGCCACAGGAGTCGTGCTCGTTCGCCGGGTGATACAGCCCCTGGGGGCCTGGAAGTTGCTTCATACCTAGCCTTCGTATGCCAAAAGATGCACCGACGACCAGCAGCGCTGATGGCCATCACCTTGCAATGCAAGTACCGTCAGGATGTGATCGGCACCACCGATCGGCTATCGCCCTTTGCAGCACGCTGGGTGTGGTCCTCGCACCAGGCGACGTGGCTTTTCGGTCGGGTCGGACTTTCGTGGGTCCAACGTGTAACGAAAACGATAATTCAGACCCCCCGAAGAAACACAACTTAGGTTGGCCTATTCATCCCGTGAACAGGCCTTTTCTCGAGGGCAGACCTCGGCCGAGAACGTCCAGTACATATTAAGTGAGTGCGCCGAGTACTGCTGTGATTCCGGGAGTCGGGTCGAAATCGGGGTCGGGAACGGTCAGCTGATGCAGGATCACTCCATCCAGATAGTCGGTGACAACCACTGCGTCGGCCGCTGGATTCCTCGATCCGGCGAGGTCCAGCATGCTCGCGCCCCATTCTACGAGTCCCGCGCGAGCAGAGCCGATGATCTCCCCGAGGGCCGGGACCGCCGAGGCCTCCACGAAAAGGGCGTAGCGGGCGCTCGAGCGGATCCGGTCGGGTCCCGCGGCGTACCGGGTGAACGCGGCCAGGGCCTCCACCAGCGCCTCCATCCCGTCCGGCCGGAGGTCGGCGAACTTCTCCCAGTCGTCTACGTCACGGGCCGCGAGGCGGGTGACCATTCCCTCGAGGAGGGCGCCGCGGGTGCGGAAGTAGTTGGAGGTGGAGCCCTGCGGCATCCCCGCCGATTCGTCGACCGCTCGATGAGTGAGGGCGCGCACCCCCTTCCGGCCGAGCACGTCGATAGCTGCGTCGAGCAGCTGTTCTCGCCTCCCTGTCATGCACTCCACACTACAGCCGTAGTAATTCCACTACAGGCGTAGTAGCGTTGAAGCCATGACGCACTCGGCAGCAGTCCTCGGCGGCGGCATCGGCGGCCTGGCCATCGCCCGCTTCCTGTTCCGCGCCGGCTGGCACGTCGACGTCTTCGAGCGCTCCGCGGACCTGCCGACGTCGGGTACCGCCCTCGGCATGTGGCCCCAGGCCGTCGACGCGCTCGACACGATCGGACTCGGCGACCGAGTCCGCGCTCTCGGATCTCCGCAGCATCGAGGGTCGTTCCTGCGACCGGACGGGTCCGTCATCGGCACCGTCGACAGCACCGCGCGCACCGCCTACCTACTGTCGCGGCCCGCCCTCCTTGCCGAGCTGGCCACATCGTTGCCCGAGGGGATGGTCTCGTTCGGCACCCCCGCCCCTCCCGCGGACGCCCTCTCCGACTACGACGTCGTGATCGGTGCGGACGGCCTACGCAGCGCCACCCGGCGTCGCTTGTTCGGTGACGGATTCGAGCCCGTCTACACGGGCGCCACCGCGTGGCGGGGATGGGTGCCCGGCCGGCGCGACACGGTGAGCGAAACCTGGGACGCTGGTGCGCTTTTCGGAATCACACCGCGCGAGGGCAACCTCGTCAACTGGTTCGCGTGCGTCCGCACCGACCCCGGATCCGAGGACGGACTCGACTACCTGCGGTGGCGGTTCGGGGGCTGGCACGCCGACGTCCGGGCCGTCCTCGATGCGATCACCCCCGACGCCCTGCTTCATCACGACCTCTACGAGTCACCGGCCCTGCCCTCGTACGTGTCGGGACACACGGCACTGATCGGCGACGCCGCCCACGCGATGGCCCCCAATCTCGGACGTGGAGCGTGCGAGGCCCTCGTCGACGCGGTCACTCTCGGCCGATTCCTGGCCTCACAGAACGACATTCGCGATTCGCTGCGAAAATATGACCGCGCACGCCGTCGGGTGACGCAGCGACTGGTTCTCGGCTCACGTGCCATGGCGTCGATCGCGATGACCAGGCATCTGCGTCCGGTCCGCGATCGGACGATGAAACTGGCCGCAGCCCTGGCCTGACGAGAATCCGGGTGCGCAGCAATGCCTGCCCGTCTGGTACTTTCCCGCGGTAGGGGGACGAGACGAACCGGGGGCGGTCATGGGGGCGGTGGACGACGGCTGCAGTGATGCGGTCGGCAGAACCGAGAATTTTCATCGGGGGAATACCAGATCGACCTCGTCGGTGGTGACACCTTTCTCTGCAGCGGGGGCGTACTGCCCTGCCGCCGGCGTGCACCTTTTCCATTCGCGGTACCCCTGATCTGCATCGATCTCTGCTTTTTGGATGCGGCACCTGCCTGCATCCACTTTCACTCGACATCAGGAGTAACCACGTGAAGATCCGCATGCATGCAGTGGCAGCCGCACTGTCGGTATCCGCTGCAGCAGTGCTCGGCGCCGCGACCGCACACGCCGCTCCGAGCACCGCCCCGTCGACGTCACAGCCCGGCGTCACCGACCGGTCGACGCCACCCACCACTTCCCAGCCGGGAGTGGCGAATCCGGCCGGCCCGCCCACGACGTCACAGCCCGGCGTCACCGGCCCCGCAGCCCCGACGACACCCGCTCCCCCGCAGGCACCCCTGGCCGTACCCGGAGGCGACGCGGCCACCCCCGGCCCGGCACCGAGCGGTGACACCCCGCCGTCCGCCGCCCCGGACGCCGTCGAGGTTGCCCCTGCCCAGCCCGCTGCGGTGTGGATCGATCCGGACGACATGCCGAAAACCAATCAGGCACCCGTCGCCCCCACCCTTCCCGTGCCCAAGCCGGTGGTCGAGGTGAACGCCGCCGTCGACACCCTGCTCGGTACCCTTCCGGTGGCTGTCAACGGTCGCCAGTACGGCAACCCCGAGGGATACGCCGGCACCGTCGGCTGGCGCATCGGTGACGCCACCGGCACCGCGGGTATCGCGATCGACCCCTCCTCCCCCACCGCCGCCGCCGTGTCGGCGTTCGTCGCGGATTCCCAGGCCGGGCACCCGATCAACTGGTCGGCGCCGGTCGACGTCACACCGATCGCCGCCGCCATCTCGAATGCAGCAGATCGGTACCCGGCCTTCGGCTCGTTCGTCGACGCGGTCGCCGCCCTTCCGGCACCGCAGCTACCGCAGCTGCAGTCGACGGACAGCGGGCCGAGCACCGTCACGATCGGTGGCATCAACGTGCGCAGCCAGGCAACGCTGCACGTCTGATCGGTGATCCTCCGGGCGGCGCCGGCTACAGGGCCGGCTCCGCCCGGCGGAATGAGGTGTGGAGGATTCACCTGTGACAGAACCGCCCCGCAGGAACGACGACAGCGCTACCCGCGATCGCTTCGCACATTGGTTCCCGCCCTTCACACCTACCCCCGCGTCTACGCGTGCTGCGTCTGCGAGTGCTGCGGAATCGACCGAAGAAGCCCGAGATTCACAGCCCGAGCTTCCGCCGCCTGTCCCCACCTGGCTGGCGCCGAGCGACCACCATGACACCACGCCCGTCGTCCGCGGCGGGCGCGGAAAACAGAGACTCGCTCTCGTCGGCGCCGCTGCCGCCCTCGGAGCAGTAATCGTCGGTGTCGTCATCGTTTCGAGTTTCGGGTCCTCCAACGAGACCGGGAGTCCCGTCGCGGCCGTGGATGCGGACTGGTGCGTCGAATCCCGGAACGACGGCGCGGTCACCGGCAACGGTCCCGGCGGTACGGCGGACGGCACCGAAGTGATTCTGGCTTTCGACCACGCCTACTACGTGGAGCGAAGCGGAGCGAAGGCCCGCGACGTGGTCACCGCCGATGCTCCGATGGGGTCGGCCGAGACGATCCAGCGGGGTATCGACTCGTTGCCGGAGGGCACCGAACATTGCCTCACGATCAGCCCCATCGAACCCGGCCGCTATGCCGTCACACTCACGGAGCAGCGACCGGACGGGTCGACCCACCAGTATCGGCAGGTCGTGACCACCACCGACCGTGACGGCCGCACCTACATCACATCCATTGGAGACGCTCAGTGACATACCGAACCAGCTAGAACACAACATCTTCCACGCTCATCCTGGGCGCGTGCGGAGGTGCGGGCGCCACCACGACGGCCCTCGGACTCGCCAACACCGCGGCAGTACACGGGACTACAGCGGTCGCAGTCGACGCAACTCCGGCGGGTGGTGACATCGCCGAACGCGGTGCCGACGCCGTGCTCTCCGTGAGCGGACTCGAACACGTGGTGACAGTGGCAGCGTCCGGAGCCGTCCCGGACGACGTCTTCGACGGATATTGCTCGCGCACAACCGTGGATGCCCGGATCCTGAATCGGCTCGGCACTCAGACGGCCACCGACAGCGAAATGTTTTTGCTCGCAGAAGCTCTCCGTGCGCGCGGGGCGAGCTCCGTGTACGACCTGGGCCACCGATTGCGCGCTTCCTACCTGTCACCCCTGCTGGCCGCACCGACGCCGATCATCCTCGTCGTGCCCTGCCGTGCCGACGCGTTCAACCGACTACGCGCCGCACTGCAGTCGATCGGCGACACACTCGGTGAACCCGGTCTGTCCCGGACAGTCGTCACCGTGTCGAATCAGGACAACACCGGATGGCAGGTGGACGTCGATCTGCTGCGCGACTACCTCGGCGGGCAGGTGTGGGGTGTGGAGACCATCCCGTACGACGAGCACCTCGGCATGGGGGTCGTCATCAGCCACGATCAACTCGCCGCCGACACCCGCGCGGCCTACGAGCGGCTCCTCGACATCGCCTCGGCGCTCGCCGACGGGCGCCGCGAACCGGTGCCCGCGCCGGTGTCGGAGTAATGCTTCCCAGCGATTCCACAGATGCGCACCTATTCGCCAACTGCGCACCAAATTGACTGTGCAACGGACTAATTGGTGCGCAAACAGCCACCTGACGAGTTGCCCCGCAGCCCCGCGCCATCAAGTCACCCGTTGTCGGAGCCGCCCGCGTGTTGTGCCTCGATTTTGGCCCATTCCCTGCCGCGGTGGTTGGCGAGACGCAGCTCTTCGGCTTCGTCGAAGGTGTACCACTCGGTGCTGGGGCGGTCGGGTAGGACTCCTCGCAGGTATTCGCCGAGGTAGTGCAGTGGTCCTTCCCATCCCGTTCCGACGCCGTAGCAGCCGGTGTCTGGATCGTTGCGGAACACGTCGGCGACAGAGGCGTGCTCCAACACCAGCCACGTGGCGTCGGGACCGTCGGAAGTCAGCCGGACCTCGACCTGGTCGCTGTAGCCACGATCGCCGGGCGGTGTCCACTCGAGCCGCAGCAGATGCGGGGGGTCGCAGACGAGAATTTTCCCACTGGCCTGCCCCTCGAACGCATAGGAACCACCTGCGCGCAGGTCGCCGCTGACGGGGAGGAAGAAGCGGTTCACACGGTCTGGGGTCGTGATGGCGTCCCACACGTCCTTGATAGGCGCTTCGTATCGACGCTCGAGCACCGCCGTTCGCGCTGGGCCTTCAGCAATTTCCCGGTTGCCCATTGCCCGTTTCACAGCCGTCAGGCTGGTGTCTTGGCTGGCGATCTCGTTCACTGTCGGTCTCCTTCATTGGATGAGTCGGGATGTGACGGTCGGCTCGTTCGGCGCTCCCGGCGTCCGCGAGCGAGTTCGGTGGCCAACGCGTCGAGCGGTCCGGTCCAGAACCGCCGAAACCCTTCGAGCCACTGATCGATTTCTTGCAGCGGCGCCGGCTGGACCGCGTAGAGGCGTCTCGTGCCTTCGCGCCGGACCGTGGCGAACCCGTTCTCCCGAAGAACCCGCAGGTGTCCCGACACCGTCGGCTGCGAGATACCGAACTCGGCCGCAGCAACTTCGGTCACCTGGCCGGCCGAGCACTCCCCCTCTGCCAAGAGCTCCAGAATCCGCCGCCGGACGGGGTCGCCGAGAACATCGAACGCGTGCACAATCCCTTTATATCGGTATCAACCAATATAGGCAAGACCCGATGAAGCGCGCCGGCTCACCGTTCCAGCAGCCCCTTCAACCGCTGCAGGTCCGCGGTGACGGCCGCGGCGTCGGCGGTGAACTCGTCGACGCCCATCCCTTCTCTTCGTCGGAGGGTGAAGACGACTTCGCTGTGTTCGCCGTCGGGGATGACGCGAACCGGGTTGTAGACGGTGTCTCCGCCCGGGAGGGTGACGTGGTGGTCGAGCACTCCGAAGT
This sequence comes from Rhodococcus sp. WAY2, assembly GCF_009859915.1. Taxonomy (NCBI): domain Bacteria; kingdom Bacillati; phylum Actinomycetota; class Actinomycetes; order Mycobacteriales; family Nocardiaceae; genus Rhodococcus; species Rhodococcus sp. WAY2. The sequence continues at coordinate 45,528 of NZ_CP046572.1, read as the reverse complement.
CGTTGGGTGGCGCGAAGGCGACGAACACCTGCCCCATCGGCGAGTCGGCGACCCAATGATCGCCCTCGCGGGCGATGCTGCTGCTCAAACCGGCAGCCCAGGCCGGCAGATTGGCTGGGTCGCTCGCATAGGCGTAGACGTCGGCGGCACTGCGAGCGATGAACACACTGACATGGGTGGATTCGCGGGTCATGGCTCCAGCATCCCCGTTGTTCCGCAAACCTGATTGAAGGAATCGGACGGCGCGTCGGATGTCTGAAATCTTCTATTTCCACGACGTCGTCCGAAGCTAGCTTTGCGGCATGACGATTCCTACTTTTGCCGCCATCGAACTGGTGGTTCACGACCTCGCCGCATCATTGGCGTTCTACCGTCGAATCGGCCTCGACATCCCCGCCGGGTCTGAGGAGGCGCCACATGTCGAGTTCGAACTTCCCGGCGGAATACGACTGCTGTGGGACACCGTCGAGACCGTCCGGTCGTTCGAGCCGGACTGGACGACGCCTCAGGGTGGACATCGGGTGGCACTCGGGTTCGATTGCGAGAGTCCGGATGTCGTGGACAAGGTATTCACTGACCTGACCGACGCGGGCTACCGCGAGAGACATGCCCCTTGGGACGCGCCCTGGGGTCAGCGTTACGCCACGATCGACGACCCGGACGGCAATCCGGTCGACCTGTTCGCGCCACTCACGACGACGTGACCAATCGGCCGAAGGAGCGGCCGGTCAACTCGTTCGACTCGCGGATCAAGTGAGCTTGGTCGGCGAACCCCGCCAAGCTTGCCGCCTCCGCGGCAGACATCGATCCCACCAACTCCCTGGCCCGCTGCAGCCGGAGAATGCGCGCCAGCACCTTCGGCCCGTATCCGAACTCCCGACGACACAGCCGGTGCAGTTGGCGTTCGCTCATACCGACACGATCCGCCACCTCCCGGACAGGGCACTGACGTGCAAGCAGGCTAACGGTCACCGCGATTCTGCGGTCCGGCCTCGCAATAAGCCGGCGACGGGCGGCGAACTTCTCGAGTTGGGTGGCGGGATCACCGTGCTCGGCGATCGAGGACAGAAGCCGGGCGGTGTCGTCGTCGTAGAGCACGTCGGCGAGCGGCACCCGCGCGTTCGCCAAAGCCTCCGCCGGCGTCCCGAGTAACGCCGGCAGGGTGCCGGGCGCACATCGCAATCCCACGAGGTGATCGCCGGGGCGAGTGCGGGCAATGTAGGGACGAGAATCCGGACCCGCCACGACGACGTCGCCGTTCATCCAGATGAGATCCATGCATCCGTCGGGCAGAATCACGCCGTCACCGCCCGCTGCGGTCTTTTCCCACACCACGGCGCCGGCGAAGGTAGAGCTCCGCTCCGAGTACATGCGCTCATGCTAGGCAGTGGGTCCGACCCGGACTATTCCCCGAAGAATCCCCGCACGACTCTCGGTGCAGGCTGGGCCCCGTGGTGGAGTTCTCGGAGCGCCCGCAGACGCAGATCCCCGACCGCGGGGCCCCTGGACGCCCCGGGCACCCACTCGCCGAGATCGGCGACCGCTTCGACGACGCGGTCGGCACATCGGGCGGCCTCCGGGACCCGTCCGATCCCGAGGCTCTCGATGATCACCACGTTCCCGTCCGTGAGTCCGCGTACTCCGACCGACCACCCGAAGTGGCGGTTCCAGGCCAGAACGACCTTCCGTCCCGGGTAGCAGGGGATTTCCGAGGACAGTGTCAGGACCGCGTCGAATGCGGGTATCTGCCACCACTCCACCGTGTCCGCTTCCACCGTCGCAGCAACGGACCGGATGTACTCGACGACATGCGTAGCACCGGCAACCCGGAGCGCTTTGTTCATGATTCGACCCACCTTCGACGAATCCGGCGGCGCAGAGGCCGGCGAATTCGTGCGCCTCAGCCTTCAGTTACCCGCTGCGCTGCTGAGCGGGGACGGAACCCGCTGATCGGGTCCCTCTCGTCAGGTATTCGGCGCAGAACCGGCTGCGGACGGGATCGACTTTCCGCTGGGAACGACGAAAGCCACGAACTCGTTTCGAGTTCGTGGCTTCGTTGTCGCGGTTCGAAAACCGCTGTGGTGGGCGAAGGGGGACTTGAACCCCCACGTCCCGAAGGACACTGGCACCTGAAGCCAGCGCGTCTGCCATTCCGCCACTCGCCCGAGCGACTGGAGAACATTATCACGAGGCCATCGGAAATCGCGATTCGTGCAGGTCAAGCCCGGAAATGCCCACAAAAACCCTCGTCCGGACAAAGACCGATATCATGCTAGTGCGTAGACCCGTGTCGCGGCTCGATGCAGTGACAGTACCGTGGGATATACGCATGGAAGTGTCGCGACACGAACGGGGTCACGGCACGACCGACGCGCCGAACATGTCGCAGGCCGACGAGCGAGACACTGTAAGGAGGTTCCGATGGGGATAGTGCAACGTTTCGAGCGGAAGCTCCAGGGGGCAGTGGGTGACGCGTTCGCACGGGTCTTCGGCGGCGGCGTGGTGCCGCAGGAAGTGGAGGCGGCACTTCAGCAGGAGGCTGCCGATCGTATTCAGGAGCTCGAGGGCGGCCACCTGCTTGCTCCGAACAGCTACGTCATCGCCATCAACAACTCGGATCACGAAGGCCTTGCCGCCGACAGAGACCTGACGGTCAAAGCCTTCTCTCGTCACCTCGAAGACTTCATTCGCGACCAGGGCTGGCAGACGTATGGTCCCATTCATGTCGCGTTCGAACCATCGCCTTCACTGCACACCGGGCAGTTCCGCACCCGGGGTTCGGTGGATCCGGATGCGGGTCGCCCGGGCGCGACCCCACCGGGGCGACCCGAACCGCCGCGCGGTCCCGCACCGCGACCACAGGCACCGTTTGTACCCGTCACGTCGAATCCAGGAGCTGGCCCCATGACGCAGAACTCAGGCTACGACCCCAGCCGCGAACCAGCGGGCAACCGTAAGCCCGATCCGCAGTACGCGCGCAACGGTCACGCCCATGCGGGCCAGGACCAGGGATACCCGCCTGGTTACCAGAACGGTTACGACCGGGGCGGCTACCCGCAGGCCGGCTACGACCAGCAGCAGCCTTACCCCGAGGCGCCGCGTGGTGGATACCCGCAGGATCAGCAGGCCTACGGCCAGGCTTACGAGCAGGCACCGCAGGCGCCCGGCTACGAGCAGCCCGCCGACGACGGCTACGACTACCGCGAGGCCGGATACGCCCAGGACTACCGGGGTGGCTACGACCAGGGCGCTCCCGCGCGCTACCCGGACGGTACCTACGCCGAAGCCGGCTACCAGCAGCCGCAGGCGTACGACCGTGGCGGCTACCAGCAGGGTGGCTACGACCAGCAGGCGTACGACCAGGGCTACTCGGACTACGACCAGGGCGGCTACAACCAGCAGGCCTACCCGCCCGAGGGGCACACGTACACCGCCACGCTGCAACTCGAAGACGGCAGTGGACGCCACTTCCAGCTGCGCGAAGGCAACAACATCATCGGCCGCGGCCAGGAGGCACAGTTCCGTCTGCCCGACACCGGGGTGTCACGACGCCATATCGACATCCGCTGGGACGGTCAGGTCGCCATGCTGTCCGACCTGGGATCCACCAACGGGACCACGGTCAACGGTGCGCCGGTCCAGGATTGGCAGCTCGCCGACGGCGACATCATCCGGGCGGGGCACTCGGAGATCCTGGTTCGAATCCTCTGAGGCGCAGCCGACCAAACGACCTGAGGCGCAGCCGACCGGAGACCCTGAGGCGCAGCCGACCAAACGACCTGAGGCGAAGCCGATACAACTTATCCGGACCGCGTGCCGAGACCCTTTCGAGACGTGTTCGATGCTCGACCGACACCCCGTCGGAGGCCGTGTCGGAGGTAACACGGTGGCGACTCCGTATCGTTGGGGGCTGTCCGTATCCTGATCGCAGGGTGCGGATTGCCCCTATGATGCTGCGAGAAAAAGACGCCGGAGACTCGACCGTTTCGGCAACAGAAGGAGGTGGACTGCCGTGCAAGGTTTGATTCTGCAACTCACGCGAGCAGGCTTTCTGCTTCTGCTGTGGCTCTTCGTGTGGTCTGTACTCAGGGCGCTCCGGGGTGACATCTACGCAGGGTCCGGCGTCCGGGTTCCCCCCAGGTACTCGCGCACCGGCAACGTTCTGCCTTCTTTGGGTAAGACGAAGTCGGCCAAGTATCTCGTGGTCACGCAGGGTGGCCTGGCGGGCACTCGCATCACCTTGGGTACCCAGCCGGTTCTGATCGGGCGGGCCGACGACTCCACCCTCGTACTCACCGACGACTACGCGTCCACCCGGCACGCCCGGCTCTCTCCGCGGGGCGCCGATTGGTACGTCGAAGACCTCGGCTCCACCAACGGCACCTACCTCGACCGCGCCAAGGTCACCACATCTGTCCGCGTGCCGCTCGGTACTCCCGTACGCGTCGGCAAGACGGTAATCGAGTTGCGCCCGTGACCCTCGTACTCCGCTATGCCGCCCGCAGCGACCGTGGCCTCGTCCGATCCAACAACGAAGACTCTGTCTATGCCGGTGCGCGACTGCTGGCGCTGGCGGACGGTATGGGTGGTCATGCGGCAGGTGAGGTCGCGTCGCAGTTGATGATTGCGGCGCTCGCGCATCTCGACGACGACGAGCCGGGCGAAGACCTTCTGGGCAAGCTCGAGGCGGCCACGCGTGAGGGCAACGACTCCATCGCCGACCATGTCGAGGAGGATCCGGAGCTCGACGGCATGGGCACCACGCTCACCGCGATCCTCTTCTCCGGGAGCAAACTCGGACTGGTCCACATCGGCGACTCCCGCGCCTACCTTCTGCGTGACAACACCCTGACGCAGATCACGCGCGACGACACGTTCGTGCAGTCCCTCGTCGACGAGGGCCGGATCACGGCGGAACAGGCGCACACCCACCCGCAACGTTCCCTCATCATGCGGGCGCTGACCGGCAACGAGATCGAGCCCACCCTCACGGTCCGGGAGGCCCGCGCCGGCGACCGTTATCTGCTGTGTTCCGACGGGCTTTCGGATGTGGTGAGTGACGAGACCATCGAGAACACGATGCGTGAGGGCAGCCAGGACGAATGCGCCGACCGGCTCATCGAACTCGCGTTGCGCAGCGGTGGCCCCGACAACGTGACGGTCGTGGTCGCCGACGTCATCGACCTCGACTACGGGCAGAGCCACCCGATCGTGGCCGGGGCGGCATCCGCCGACGACGACGATGACGCCCCGCCGCCGAACACCGCCGCAGGCCGTGCCGCAGCGATGCGGCCGCCGCGCGCGACGCCCAAACGCGTCGTCCCGCAGGTCGAGGAAGCGCCGACGAAGAAGACGCGCCACCGTATGTGGTGGGCGGCGCTGGCGCTCGGTCTCATCGTCGTCGTCGCCGTCGCTGCCTTCGTAGGGCGGGCTCTGATCCGCAACAACTACTACGTCGGCGCCGACGGCGAACGTGTGACCGTACTGCGTGGCGTCCCGGGTTCGGTGCTGGGTTACTCGCTTCAGGAGGCCAACCTCGTCGGCTGTGTCACCGACACCGGTTCGCTCACGCTGATGTCGCCCACCGACTCCCCGAACGGGTGCACCATTCTCCAGGTCGACGACCTGCAGCCGTCGGCCCGCGAACAGGTCCGCGCCGGTTTGCCGTCGGGCAAGCTCGACGACGTCCGGAATCAGATGGCACGGCTGGCCGACAACGATCTCCTGCCCGTCTGCGAATCGCAGCCGGCCACGACCACCACTAGCCCTGTCCCGGTGCCGTCACCCACTCCGGAGCCTCCCCCGGCGCCCACACCTGCTCCGCCGGCGGCCACTCCCGAGACGGCTGTACCACCGACACCGACACCGACACCGACACCGACCACGACCCAGGTCCCCGGTCAGAACTGCAGGACGGCTAGCTGATGTCCGTCGCAAGTGCTTCACCGGGGGCGCAGTTTCCCAGTCCACCGGGCGGGTTCGCACCAGCCCCCGTCCAATCGACGCGTCGCAACACCGAGCTGATCCTCATCGGTCTCGCGATTCTGATCACGACCCTGTCACTGGTGTTGGTCGAGGCCAGCCAGGAACAGAGCATCACCTGGGATCTCGGCAAATACGCGGCAGCGTATGCAGCACTGTTTCTGATCGCGCACCTCGCGGTCCGGCGGTTCGCGCCGTATGCCGATCCGCTGATCCTTCCCATCGTCGCCCTGCTCAACGGCCTCGGGCTGGTGTTGATTCACCGCCTCGATCTGGCCGACGCACAGTCGGCCCAGTACTTCGGGCTGCCCGTCCCCTCGCCCGACGCCAACCAGCAGGTGCTGTGGACGACGCTGGCCATCGCGGGTTTCGTCGCTGTCCTGGTGTTGCTGAAGGACTATCGACTGCTCGCACGCTACAGCTACACGCTGGGTCTTGCGGGACTGGTCTTCCTCGCCATTCCCGCAATCCTGCCGTCGAGCTTCTCCGAGGTGAACGGCGCAAAAATCTGGATCCGGCTTCCCGGCTTCAGCATTCAGCCAGGCGAGTTCGCCAAAATCCTGCTGATCATCTTCTTCGCGTCCGTCCTGGTCGCGAAGCGTGACCTGTTCACCACGGCCGGCAAGCACATCTTCGGGATGGATTTGCCCCGTGCCCGTGACCTCGGCCCGATCCTCCTCGCCTGGATGGTGTCGGTGGGCGTGCTGGTGTTCGAAAAGGATCTCGGCACGTCACTGCTGTTGTTCAGCACCGTTCTAGTGATGCTGTACATCGCCACCGAACGCGTCGGCTGGCTGCTCATCGGCGGTGGGCTCCTCGCGATCGGTTTCTTCTTCGCCTATCACCTGTTCGGTCACGTACGGGTCCGCGTCAGCACGTGGCTCGACCCGCTGGCCGACTACAACAACACCGGATACCAGATCTCGCAGTCGTTGTTCGGGCTCGCAACCGGTGGTGTCGCCGGAACCGGACTCGGCAGCGGCCGGCCGGCGCAGGTGCCGTTCGCGAAGACCGACTTCATCGTGGCCACGATCGGCGAGGAACTGGGCCTGATCGGTCTCGCCGCCGTACTGATGCTGTTTCTGATCCTCGTCATCCGCGGCCTGCGCACCGCGCTCGCAGTACGGGACAGCTTCGGCAAGCTCCTCGCGGCCGGACTGTCGTTCACCATCGCCGTGCAGGTGTTCGTCGTCGTCGGCGGTGTCACCAAGTTGATTCCCCTCACGGGGCTGACCACGCCGTTCATGTCGTACGGTGGGTCGTCGCTGCTGGCCAACTACCTTTTGCTCGCCATTCTGATCAAGATCTCGGACGCCGCCCGCGAGCCGGCCGTCCCGAAGAAGAAGGGTCCCGCCCCCATCGCCGACGCTCCCACCGAAATGGTGCCGCGCACATGAACACACCACTGCGCCGCGTCGCGATCGCTGTCATGGTCATGGTGGTCGCCCTCCTCGCCAACGCCACCTATGTACAGGTCATCAAGGCGGACGACCTTCGAGCCGATCCGCGGAACTCGCGCGTCCTCCTCGACGAGTACTCCCGCCAGCGCGGTCAGATCTCCGCCGCGGGACAGGTGCTCGCGGCGTCCGTGCCCACCGAGGACCGCTACAAGTACCTGCGGACCTACCCGCCGAACCCGGCGGCGCCGTCGAGCCCGCTGGCCAACGCACCCGTCACCGGCTTCTACTCCATGCAGTACGGCAGCACGGGTCTCGAGCGTGCCGAGGACCCGGTACTCAACGGTTCCGACAACCGGTTGTTCGGCCGCCGGTTCTTCGACCTGGTGTCGGGGCGTGATCCGCGCGGCGGCAACGTCGTCAGCACGATCAATCCGGTGATGCAGCAAGTCGCCTACGACCAACTGACGTCGAAGGGCTACACGGGATCCGTCGTGGCCATCGAGCCGAGCACGGGCCGGATCCTGACCATGGTGAGCACCCCGAGTTACGACCCGAACGTCCTCGCGAGCCACGACGGCACCGAGACCACGCAGGCGTGGGAGTCTCTCAACGCCGACCCCGGCAAGCCTCTGCTGAATCGGGCCGTATCGCAGACCTACCCGCCGGGCTCCACGTTCAAGGTGGTCGTCACCGCGGCCGCGCTCGGTGCCGGAGCCACCCCGGAAGACCAGTTGACGGCAGCGCCGCAGATCACCCTCCCCGATACTGCGACGACACTCGAGAACTACAACGGTTCCACCTGCGGCGGCGCACCGACCGCGTCGCTGCGTGAGGCACTCGCCAGGTCGTGCAACACGGCGTTCGTCGAACTCGGCATCAAGACCGGGGCCGACGCCCTCACCGATCAGGCGGCGGCGCTCGGCGTCGGCGGTCAGATGCCGGGTGTCCCGTTCCCGGTCGCGGACAGCACGGTGGGGTCGATTCCCGACGACGCCGCACTCGGTCAGAGCAGCATCGGCCAGCGCGACGTGGCACTGACACCCCTGCAGAACGCGATGATCGCCGCTACCGTGGCCAACGGCGGGGTGCGCATGCAGCCGCAGCTGGTATCGGAACTGCAGGGACCCGACCTGTCCAACCTCGCGACGACCAACCCGGTGTCCGAGGGTCAGGCGATGTCGCCGCAGGTGGCCGCCACCCTGACAGACCTGATGATCGGCTCCGAGAACAACACCAGCGGTACAGGCAAGATCCCCGGAGTGCAGATCGCGTCGAAGACGGGAACTGCGGAGCACGGAACCGACCCGCGCAACACACCGCCTCACGCCTGGTACATCGCTTTTGCACCCGCACAGAACCCGACGGTCGCCATCGCGGTGATCGTCGAGGACGGCGGAGATCGAGCACTGGCCGCAACCGGCGGCTCGGTGGCTGCACCTATCGGCCGTGCCGTCATCGCAGCCGGATTACAAGGGGGCTGATTGTGGCACTGAACAACGGCGCGCTGATCGCCAATCGATATCGCCTGATCCGCCTCATCGCGACGGGCGGAATGGGACAGGTCTGGGAGGCGACGGACAACCGGCTCAACCGGCGCGTAGCCGTCAAGGTCCTCAAGTCCGAGTTTTCGTCGGACCCCGAATTCCTCGAACGTTTCCGCTTCGAGGCGCGAACCACGGCGCAGCTGAACCATTCAGGAATCGCCGGTATCTACGACTACGGCGAGGTGCGGGACAGCACCGGTGATTCGACCGCCTACCTCGTGATGGAACTCGTCAACGGTGAACCGCTCAATGCCGTCCTGGCGCGGGTCGGCCGGCTCGCGGTCCCCCATGCGCTGGACATGCTCGAGCAGACCGGGCGCTCACTGCAAGTGGCGCACGACGCCGGGGTCGTGCACCGTGACGTGAAGCCGGGCAACATCCTGATCACCCCCACCGGTCAGGTGAAGATCACCGACTTCGGTATCGCCAAGGCCGTCGAGAACTCGCCGGTGACGCGCACCGGCATGGTGATGGGCACCGCCCAGTACATCGCTCCGGAGCAGGCGCTCGGGCAGGACGCGACTGCGGCGAGTGACGTGTATTCGCTCGGCATCGTCGGCTACGAGGCCCTGTCGGGGCGGCGTCCTTTCATCGGGGACGGCGCCATCACCGTGGCGATGAAGCACGTGCAGGAGGCTCCGGCACCGCTGCCGGCAGACCTGCCGCCGAACATTCGCGAATTGATCGAGATCACCATCGCGAAGGACCCGACGGTCCGTTATTCCAGTGGCGGCGAGTTCGCGGACGCGGTCGCTGCTGTGCGGGCGGGCCGGCGTCCGCCGCCGCCCGGAGCGGTGGCTGGTGGAACGGCACGTGTGCTGCCGCCTCCTCCTCTGACGGGGGCCACTCAGATGATGCCCCCTTCGCAGGCGGCATACATGGGCCCGGTCACCGGGCAGGTTCCCGACCCGGACGACGACGACCGGAAACGCGGCGGCCTGACCAACGGTCAGAAGGCGGTGGCCTGGGGCGCCGGCGGCATTCTGCTGCTGGCGGCGATCATCGCCCTGGCAATGATCTTGTTCGACGGTGGTGACACGAAGGATCCGACGGTTCCGGCGGTCACCTCGTCGTTGCGGACGATCACGACGACACCCCGTCCCACGACGACGACCACCACCGAACCGCCCACCACGACCACCACGGAACCGCCGACGACGACCACGACGACGGAACCCCCCACCACCACGACGACCACGACCACCACCGAACCGCCGACAACCACGACCACGACCACGACCACCACCACCGAACCGACGACGACCACGACGACCACGTCGGAGGAGTCAGCTACTTCGACTTCACAAGGATTGCCATGACGACACCGCGTAACCTCTCCTCACGCTACGAGCTGGGTGAGATTCTCGGCTTCGGTGGCATGTCCGAGGTCCATCTCGCTCGTGACGTTCGCCTCAGCCGTGACGTGGCGATCAAGGTGCTGCGCGCCGACCTTGCCCGCGACCCCACGTTCTACCTCCGGTTCCGCCGTGAGGCGCAGAACGCGGCCGCGCTCAACCATCCGGCGATCGTGGCCGTCTACGACACCGGTGAGGCCGAAACCGAAGCGGGGCCGCTGCCGTACATCGTGATGGAGTACGTGGACGGCGACACGTTGCGCGACATCGTGCGCAGCGAGGGTCCGATGGCCCCGCGCCGCGCGATGGAAATCATTTCCGACGTGTGCGCCGCCCTGGACTTCAGTCATCGCAACGGCATCGTGCACCGCGACGTGAAGCCCGCCAATGTGATGATCAACCGTGCGGGCGCGGTGAAGGTGATGGACTTCGGCATCGCCCGCGCGATCTCCGACGCCTCCAGCCCGATGACACAAACCGCCGCGGTGATCGGCACGGCCCAGTACCTGTCGCCGGAACAGGCCCGCGGTGAGCAGGTGGATGCCCGTTCCGACGTGTACTCACTCGGCTGCGTGCTGTTCGAGATCCTGACCGGGCAGCCGCCGTTCAAGGGCGACTCACCTGTCGCGGTGGCGTACCAGCATGTGCGGGAGGATCCGCAGACACCGTCCGAGATCAACCCGGACATTCCGCGCGAGCTCGACTCGGTGATTCTCAAGGCGATGAGCAAGAATCCGGCGAACCGCTACCAGACGGCCGCCGACATGCGCAGCGACCTGGTTCGGGTCCTCGGCGGGCAGCGTCCCAGCGCACCGATGGTGATGAGCGACGAAGATCGCACCACCATCCTCGGTGCCGTCGACACCGGCGCCGGGCACTACCGCCGCCCGCCCGCACCGGTACCGGGTCCCGCCACGAGGAGTGAGCCGGCCGAGCCGGAGAAGAAGAACAACGCGCTGCGCATGGCACTGCTCGCGTTGGCAGGCCTGATCGTCGTCGGCATCGTCGGCGCCTTCCTGTGGTCGGTCGGACCGGGTTCGGAGGCCGACCAGGTGACCATGCCGGATGTGACGAACCAGAACGCGGACGAGGCGGAGACGACTCTGCAGAACCTCGGCTTCCGGGTAGCTCGGCAGCAGAAACCGGACGCTGTCGTGGCGACCGGCAACGTCATCACCACCCGTCCCGTCGGCGGCGTCCAGGTGGACGAGGGCAGCACGATCACACTCGAGGTGTCGAGCGGTCCCGAACAGGTGAAGGTGCCGCGACTCGCGGGCCTGAGCCAGCAGGAAGCGCAGCAGGAACTCAACGCGGTCGGGCTACGCCTCGATACCGCGGTCGCCCGTGCGCCGTCGTCGCCGTCGGAGATCGACACGGTGATCGACCAGAACCCGTCGTCGGGGGCGAGCATCGCACTCGACTCCGTGGTGGCCATCACCCTCGGCAGTGGTCCTGAGCAGATTCGGATTCCCGACGTGACCGGACAGAAGGTCGAAGTGGCGCAGGCCAACATCGAGGGCGCCGGATTCACCGCGGTCATCCAGCAGATCGACTCCGGTCAACCCAAGGGCGAAGTGGTGTCCACGGATCCCGTCGGCGGCTCGACCGCGGCCAAGGGCGACACCATCACGATTCGCGTGTCGAACGGCGACAACATCGCGATGCCCGACCTCACGGGCAAGACGGTGTCGCAGGCGCTCGCCACTCTGCGCAGTGCGGGCTGGAGCGGCTCGTCGAGCTCACTGGCCCAGACGCAGACGTCGACGCTCGACCCCGACATGGTCGGGAAGGTTCTCACTCAGCAGCAGCCGCCGGGATCCGAAATCGCCAAGGACGCGGTCGTGTCCGTCGGTGTGGGCACGCTCGGCATCCCGCGATAGGCGGCTCCGCCGCCTGTGCGCCTTTTTGGTTGCAGTAGCTACCAGAAAGGCGCACGGGGGCTACGCCCCCAACGCCTCCGCGACCTCGGCCTCGAGGGTGTCGACCAGCGAGTCCTGCGGGGCGTCGCCGCACACGGTGAGCCAGTTGGCCAGCATCCGGTGCCCGCCCTGTGTGAGCACGGATTCCGGGTGGAACTGCACACCGTGGATGGGAAGCTCCCGGTGTCGCATGGCCATGACGATGCCGCTGTCCGTGTGGGCCGTCACCTCGAGTTCGTCCGGGATGGTGTCCTCGAGAACGGTGAGTGAGTGATAGCGCGTGGCGGTGAACGGATCGGGCAGGCCGGCCAGGACACCATTCCCGCTGTGGTGGACGACGCTGGTCTTGCCGTGCAGCAGTTCCGGTGCCCGGTCCACGGTGGCACCGAACGCGGCTCCGATGGCTTGATGGCCGAGGCAGACTCCGAGCAGCGGGGTGCGGGAGTCGGCGCAGGCCTTCACGAGGTCCATCGTGGCGCCCGCCCGCTGCGGTGTGCCGGGTCCGGGGCTGAGCAGGATGCCGTCGAAGTCGGCTGCTGCGGCCGCTATCGCCTCCGGCCCGGTGAGGTTCGGATCGTCGTTGCGCCAGACCACGGCCCGTGTTCCCAGCTGCCCGAGGTACTGGACCAGGTTGAACACGAAGCTGTCGTAGTTGTCGACGACGAGAATCCTCATGGGACCAGGGTATTCTGCGCCCTTCGTTCGATACGCACCCGGGACCGCTGAAACTCAGTGCCCCGCGTATCCGGGCACGGTCAACTGGCCGGACGCCGTCTGCGAATAGCCGAGGCCGAACCGCGTGGCGTACTGCTTGAACACCCGGATGCCCGGCTCGTTGGCCAACGCCGCCTCGAGGCGGGCCGGGTCGCCGATCGCCGACATCACGTACGGCGGGCTGTAGGTGCGTCCGTGCAGCAGCAGCGTGTTGCCGATGCACCGCGGCGCCGAGGTGTTGACGATCCGCTGGTCCTGCATGCCGACGGCCTCGGCACCGCCCACCCACAGTGCGTTCAGCACGCTCTGGACATCCTGCTGGTGCACGACGAGATCGTCCGGTGCTGCGTCCACTGGATACTTGCCGTCCGCGTCGCGGGGGGCGTCGGTGAGAGTGACGGTGATTCCGGGCCCGGTCATCGGGGTGAGCCCGGCGTCCGTGGCAAGGGCTTTGGTGTGGGCGAGCACCTGCGCGACCCCGGTGTCGGAGGCGGCGGCCTCCTGCTGCAGCGACTCCACCTCGGCTGCCAGCCGGTCGCGGGTCTCGGCCACGTCGTCCGTCTCGGCCTGGGCGTTGCGGACGAGGTCGGACAGTCGAGTGGAGTCACCGGCGCGAATTTCGTTGCCGTGCGACACCTGCCTGGTGGTGGCCACCAGCAACCCGGCGACCAGACACACCACCAGCACGGCGATCCGCCACAAGTTGGACCTGGTCACCGATGTTTCCGTCCCCTCGTCCTCGCCCTGTGAATCGCGGCTACGTTAGCGTGTACAGCAACGCAGGTAGTTCGAATCTACCTGCACACATTCCTGTAGAACCGCACGAACGAGGACGTCATGCCGAAGTCGAAGGTCCGGAAGAAGACCGATTACACGATCAACCCTGCGAGCCGCACGCCGGTGAAGGTGAAGGCAGGTCCGTCGAGCACCCTGTACGTCTCGGTGATGCTGGGCTTCATGCTCGTCGGGCTGGTCTGGCTGCTGGTCTACTACCTGGCCGCCGATCAGCTCACCTGGATGAACGACCTCGGGGCCTACAACTTCCTCATCGGGTTCGGCTTCATGGTGGTGGGTTTGATCATGACGATGCGCTGGCGCTGAGACAGCCAATTACACCGATGTCATTCATCCCCAATGTGGACAACCCCTGTGGATAACCGCAGGTCGGCCGACCATGACTGAAGACGCGCCGCTGCAGTGGTCCACTCCGCTCAGCGCTGTTGCCGCCCTCGCGATCGGCGGAGTGGTGCTGGGCGCCGCGGGCCTGTTGGTGTCGACGGAACCGGCGGGGCGACTTCTCGTGTCCGTGGCAGCCCTCGGCCTCCTCCTGACGGCGGCGTCCGCGGGACGCCAGCGCCCCCGGCTCGCGGTGGATCGGAATGCGGGCCGCATCGTGGTGGGCCGGTTGAGCGGTCGCCGCACGTACCACCGGTCCGACATCGAGCGCGCGCGAATCGTCCGCTACCCGAGGTTGGGACGCCGGGTGCCGATGCTCGAGATCGACGTCCGGGCCCCCGACGGCACCGAACGCCTGCTGATCTTCGGGCGGTGGGATCTGGGTACCAATCCGGAAGATGTATTCGATGCCCTGTCCGTTCACCGCCTGGTAGGCCCGGAGTCCCGTCAGTAGCCGAGTTGGGCGCGCAGCTGCACGATGCGCACGGCGATCACGCCGAGCGTCGCAATAAGAACCGCGCCGAGGCAGAGCCAGCCGACGGTGACGGCGCGTTCCCGGTTGTTGCCGACACCGAGCACCTGAGGACCGTAGAGAATTCCGGCGGTGGCGAGAGCGCCGGCGACCAGGCCGCCGAGGTGCCCCCAGAACGAGATTCCGGGGATCGACAGGCTGATGATCACGTTGATGGCGATCACCGACACGATAGGGGCGGGGCTGCGACGCAAGCGGAGCAAGATGATGGCCTGGGCACCCATCAGGCCGAAGATTGCGCCCGATGCGCCGGCAGTCCAACTCAATCCGCCACCCGAAGAGAAGACGGATTGAAACGCCATCACGGACGCCGACCCGCCCAGAAGCGACACGAGGTACACCGCCGTGTAGCGGGCGCGTCCGAGTATCAGTTCGGTATCCCGGCCCAAGATGTAGAGGGCGAACATATTGACGGCCAGATGGATCAGGCCGAAGTGAAGGAAGCCGCTGCCGATCAACCGGATCCACTGGCCGTCGGCCACCAACCCGGGATTGAGCGCCCAGTCGGAGAACAGCGGCGACGGACTCTCGTTGTGCAGGATGCTGCGTGACTGCGCCGCAGTTGCGAGGAAAGCGAGAACGTTGAGGCCCATAAGCGTGTACGTGACGATCGGCGTCACACGGCCGGGCACCACCGTGTTGCCGGCGACGCCCCGTACGGGCCGGACGTCGCGCCGGCCGGCGGCGACACAGTCGACGCAGTGATAACCGACCGCGGCCTCACGCAGACAGTCGGGGCATGACGGGCGGCCACACCGATTGCAGGACAACGCGGTGGGGCGGTCGGGATGCCGGACGCACCGCGGCTGGGGCGGGGTGCCCTCGTTCGCAGCACCGCCCCAGCCGGGGTTGGTCATGTCTGGTGTTCCTTACGCGATGGAAACGCTGTTGATCACGACCGGCTCCAGGGGGCGGTCGGACCGGTCGGTGGCGGTGGAGGAGATGGCGTCGACGACCTTCTTCGACTCCTCGTCGACAACCTCACCGAAGATGGTGTGGCGACGGTTGAGGTGCGGCGTCGGGCCGGTGGTGATGAAGAACTGTGAGCCGTTGGTGCCCGGGCCCGCGTTGGCCATGGCCAGCAGGTAGGCGCGGTCGAACTGCAGCTCGGGGTGGAACTCGTCACCGAACTTGTAGCCCGGACCACCGGCGCCGGTGCCCGTGGGGTCACCGCCCTGGATCATGAAGCCGTCGATGACGCGGTGGAAGATGGCGCCGTCGTAGAACGGGCCGGAGTTGGTGCCGCCTGCGTTGGCGGTGGTGTACTCCTTCGACCCCTGCGCGAGGCCGACGAAGTTCTCGACGGTCTTCGGAGCGTGGTTGCCGAAGAGCGCGATCTTGATGTCGCCGCGGTTGGTGTGCAGCGTTGCGGTTGCGGTCTGATGTGGTGAAGTCACCCCACCATCGTGCCATTGTGCGGTTGCCGCTGGTTCCTCCGCGGTGGGATCGGGCGCCTTTCGATCCGTTCGCGGGCCCCCGTCTTGTGACAAAGTGGGGACATGACACGAGCGACGGAGTACTCGACGAAATCAGAGGCTGTCGATCAGGCCCTGCGTGTGGCACGTTCGGCCGCTCTCACCGCGGCCACCGGAACCGGAACGGCCGGCCTGTTCCTGGGCCGCCAGGGCGTTTCGATGGCGAAGAAGGGCTACACCCGCGCGCGAACCACCCCGGTGAAGAAGGCAGCGCAGGGCGTCGTGGGGTCGCTGACCTCCGGAGACTCGACGGCGACGCGAACGAAGTCGACGCGGGGACGTCGCCTCGCGATCGGTGTCCTCATCGGTTCCCTCATCGCAGGCGGCGCCGTGCTGTTCAAGATCAGCCGCCGGGAACACCCGCCGATCGCTACCGCTCCGCCGCGCCTCGAGGATCTCGAAGAGCAGAACTCGGCCAAGCTCGCCTCCCCCGACATCACGTCGGCACCCACCACGAACTGACGCGTCACTCGCCGACCACCACCGCGCGTATCCGGTGGAGGTCGGCGGGACTCCAGTCGGGCGGCTGAAGGATCCCTTTCGGGCAACCTTGTTTCATGCGTTGTACCAGGGGTATCCCCAAGCGAATCATCCGCGAGGACCGTTCCGAGGAGTCGCCATGACCGTCGCACGTTTCGTCCACCGCATCGCCGCCATCACCCTTCCGGTCGCCGCCTGCGCCACCGTGCTCTCCGCCGGAACCGCTGCGGCCGACCCGCCTCATCCGTTCGGTGGGCCCGCCCTCACCATCGGGTGCCCGAATCAGGGCAGCTTGATGTCGCTCACGGCGCTCACGGGGCAGTCCGGACCGGAGGCATCGCCGCCGATCGCCGACGGCGACATCCGTTTCGAGTCGCGGCCGGCGGCTCCTCCGATTCCCGCCGCCGCGCAGATCACCGTCGCCTGGGTGAACACGGACAACGGCCGCTCCGGGATCGTCGATCTGCGTGGCGTGTACCCGTTCCTGTCGGCCACGGTAAACACCGGCGTGGGCAACGTGATCGCGACGGCATTCGGGTCGATCAACTTCGGTAGCAGCCCGATCTGTCAGGCGAATCCGGCGATCGGAACGTTCATCGCGTGACGGGCTGACGGGCGGCGATCTCTCGAAACGGTTGCGTAGGACCCAGTTACGGTGCCACCGGATCGCAGAGGGAGACGAGTGCACGCGCCAACGTCGCTTGGTGCAGCGGGCCGAGAGTCTGCCCGACTGCACCAGCGGCGTCGAGAAGTGCGGGTAGACAGCCGGTTCCGGTTAGCACTGCTTGTTGCTCCCGCATCTGATCGAGAACCCGCGTGTTCTGCCGGTCGATCATCGGACGTACCTGCGCCGCGACCGACGCGAGGACCTGCTCCTCGCGGGCCGGATCGTCGATGGGTGCATTGCTTCGCCACTTGGACGCGGCCACCGTGTCCGCCGTCGTCAGGCGCAGAGCAACGGCCTCCACGATCGGCTGGAGCGGACGGCCCTCTTGCGACGACCAGGTTCCCAATCCCCTTAGGATTGCCATGCCTGACAGTACGATCATCGCGAGGGCCAGGCGCGGTCCGGCGTACACACAGGACGGGTGGATGTCATGAGAAAGCAGATCCGACTGATGGCGGGGATCGCATTCGCCACCGCCGCGATGATGGCAGTGTCAGCGTGCTCTGATTCCGGCTCGGAGTCCTCGTCCGACGCCGACACGCTCACTGTCTACAACGCGCAGCACGAGTCGCTGACTCAGGAATGGGCTGACGCGTTCACTGCCGAGACCGGCATCGAGGTGGAACTCCGCAACGGGAGCGACACCGAACTCGGCAACCAACTGGTCGCGGAGGGGGATCAATCGCCGGCCGACGTGTTCCTCACCGAGAACTCACCGGCAATGACCCTCGTGGAGAACGCCGGCCTGTTCACCGGCGTGAACCAGGACGTCCTCGATCAGGTGCCGAGCCAGTACCGGCCGTCGAGCGGTGCCTGGACCGGTATCGCCGCGCGGTCCACGGTCTTCGCGTACAACAAGGACCAACTGCCCCAGGACCAACTCCCGAAGTCGCTGCTCGACCTGCAGGACCCCGCGTGGAAAGACCGCTGGGCGGCGTCGCCGTCGGGGGCCGACTTCCAGGCCATCGTCAGTGCGCTGCTCGAACTGAGGGGCGAGGATGCCACCCGTCAGTGGCTCGCCGGGATGAAGGAGAACGTCCGCACCTACAAGGGCAACAACACGGTGATGAAAGCCGTCAATGCCGGAGAAATCCCGGGCGGAGTGATCTACCACTACTACTGGTTCGGCGACCAGGCCAAGACCGGGGAGAACAGCAACAACGTCGCTCTGCACTACTTCAGGAATGAGGATCCGGGTGCATTCGTCAGCGTCTCCGGCGGTGGAGTTCTGAAGTCCAGTTCGAATCAGGATGCGGCGCAGCAGTTCTTGAAGTTCGTCACGGGTAAGTCGGGGCAGGAAGTATTGCAGACCGGAACATCGTTCGAGTACACGGTGGCCAGTGACGTGCCCGCCAACCCCGAGCTGGTTCCGCTGGCAGACCTGCAGGCCCCGGCGGTCGACCCCGCGAAGCTCAACAGCCCGAAGGTCACCGAACTGATGACGGAAGCCGGTCTGCTCTGAACCTTGCACCGATCGGCCGAGCGCAGTCGGGAGACCCGGACACGAGGCGGCGTCCGACTGCCCGTTCCGGCCGGCCCTCGATCCCCCTCGCCCTCGCTGCGTTCGTCGTCGTCGCCGTGTCGCTCGTCCCGCTCGGTTACGTGATCGCGCAGAGCATCGACACCGGCTGGGCGACCGCGTCGGCACTGCTGTTTCGACCCCGGGTACGCGAATTGCTCGGCAACACTGTGCTTCTGGTGGTGGCGACGGTGCCGATCTGCATCGCCGTCGGCGTCGTCGCAGCGTGGCTCGTCGAGCGCACGCGGGTGTCTGGGGCGAAGGTGTGGGCAGTGCTCCTGGCGGCCCCGCTGGCAGTTCCGGCTTTCGTCAACAGTTACTCCTGGGTGACGGCAATTCCGTCGCTCGGCGGGCTACCCGGCGGCGTTCTCATCGCGACCCTGTCCTATTTTCCGTTGGTCTACATCCCTACTGCGGCGATCCTCCGCAGGCTGGACCCCGCCGTCGAGGAGTCCGCGCGTGCACTCGGGCTCGGACCGTGGGCGGTGTTCTTCCGAGTGGTGGTGCCGCAGCTGCGACTGGCCATCGCGGGCGGAGCGCTCCTGGTGTCCCTGCACCTGCTCGCCGAGTACGGCGCCTTCGTCTTCATCCGGTTCGACACCTTCACGACGGCCATCTTCGAGCAGTACCAGTCGACCTTCAACGGCGCCGCGGCGACGATGCTGGCGGGGGTTCTCGTGTTGCTCTGCCTCACGTTGCTGGTGATCGAAGCTGTCGTCCGGGGCAGCGCCCGATATGCCCGGGTGGGAGCGGGTGCGCCGCGTGCAATGGTGCCCGCCGACCTGGGCTTCCGCTACGAGCCCCTTGCCCTGTTGTTCCTCGGGATGGTGATCGCGCTGTCTCTGGGGGTGCCCGTCATCAGTGTCGTGCGATGGCTCGTCGTCGGCGGTGCCGCCGTATGGGAGCTGGACGCCGTTGTGTCGGCGCTGGCGCAAACGCTCGCATTCGGGGTGACCGGCGCCGTCGTCACATGCGTGCTCGCCTTTCCCATCGCCTGGATCTCGATTCGCTACCGCGGAGGGTTCAGCAGGTTCCTCGAGGGCACCGCGTACATTTCCAGTTCCCTGCCGGGCATCGTGGTGGCGCTGGCGTTCGTCACTATCGCGATCCACTATTTCCGTCCCCTGTACCAAACCGTGGCAGTCGTGATCGCGGCGTACACGCTGTTGTTCCTGCCGCGCGCCCTGGTCAATGTGCGGGCGGGCCTCGCCCAGGCCCCGGTCGGGCTCGAGGAGGCATCACGGTCTTTGGGCGTCTCGCCGTTGTGGACATTCCTGCGCGTGACGTTGCGGCTGGCCGCGCCGGCAACCGCGGCGGGCGGGGCATTGGTTTTTCTGGGTGTGGTGAACGAGCTGACTGCCACTCTCCTGCTCGCGCCCACCGGAACTCGCACCCTGTCCATGCAGTTCTGGTCGCTGAGCAGTGAGATCGACTATGCGGGCGCAGCACCGTACGCGCTGCTCATGATCGTTCTGTCGATGCCCGTCACGTATGTGCTCTTCGCTCAGTCGAAAAAGGTTGCCGGGCTATGACATACGCGCTCGAGGTAAACGGACTCGACAAGTCCTTCGGCTCCACGAACGTCCTCCGGCACATCGCCTTTTCGGTGGAGGCAGGATCTACGACGGCAATCGTGGGTCCGTCCGGCTGCGGTAAGACCACGCTGCTCCGCCTCGTCGCGGGGTTCGAAAGACCCGACGCAGGGACCATCACCCTGGGTGGCCGGGTTGTTGCGGGCGCCGAGTGGATTCCCGCGCATCGACGGTCGGTCGGGTACGTGGCCCAGGACGGCGCACTGTTCCCGCACGCCACGGTGGCGGCGAATGTCGGGTTCGGGCTGCCCCGGCGCGCCCGCACCCGAGCCAGAATCACCGAGTTGCTCGAGATGGTGTCTCTGGACTATTCGTACGCATCCCGGCGCCCGGACCAGCTGTCCGGCGGACAACAGCAACGTGTGGCGCTCGCGCGGGCATTGGCACGCGAACCGGAGCTCATGCTGCTCGACGAGCCGTTCTCCGCGCTCGATGCCGGCCTGCGCGCAAATACCCGGAGGATCGTCGCCGATGTGCTCGCCAAGGCCGGCATCACCACGATCCTCGTCACCCACGACCAACCCGAGGCGCTCTCGTTCGCCGACCGGGTGGCGGTGATGAGCGACGGCCGGCTCGCGCAGGTGGGCACTCCCCGGGAAATCTATTCCGCACCGATCGACGTTCCCACCGCCGAGTTCATCGGTGACGCCGTTGTCCTGTCCGCGCACGTCGAGGGCGAGCGAGCCCGGTGCGCGCTGGGTGACGTGGCCGTGATCGCGAACGGTGTACAGGGCGAGGCCCGCGTCATGTTGCGGCCGGAGCAGATCGAAGTGACTGCGGACGGCGCCGGCGTGGCCGGGACGGTCGTCGACGTGGAGTATCTGGGCTCGGAGATGCTGCTCGGTATCCGCCTCGACACCGCGGACGGCGTCGTCTCCGAACGGGTCACGGTGCGCCGCTTCGGTGCCACCGCACTCACGCCCGGCGAGCGCGTCGGAATACGGGTTCTCGGTACGGGAGTGGCCTACCAGCAGTGAAAATGGCCGAGCCTTCTATCGAGCCGTATCCGGCGTCGACATCGTCGGAATCGGTGGTCTCTCCCATCGCAGTACCCGACGTGCTGCCGACCGGAGGGCGGCGCGGCGGTCCCGCTGAAGCACGAAGGTGACCGCCTGCCAGTACAGGACGCCGACGAGCAGCGAGAGCGCCAGCGCCGGCCAGGGGTGGTCGTCGCGAAGCGGGAGGTACACCTGGAAATGCGTCACGTAGATGTAGAGGGAGGCGCTCGCCAGGACCCCGGCCACTCGGCTCAGCACTGTCGGGCAGCGCACAGACCGTAGCCACACCAGCAGGCACAGCCCACCGATGACGATGATCTCGCGCCTGGTGTCGCCGAAGAAGAATCCGGGCACCGTTGCCACGATCGCCGCGGTGACGCAGATGCGGTGCCACATGGTTGTCGCCTTGGCGGCAGCCCAGCCCAGCGCGAAGAACCAGAAAACGACCGAAGCGGTGAGGATGCGGTTGCGGGTGTCGTCGATGTCGATCACTCCGTACCTGGTGAGCAGGCCGACCGCGACGAGTCCCATCGGAAAGAGGAACGGATAGGTGCGCTCGGTGCGGTCCACCACCGGAATACAGAGCAGTACGACGACGGCGAGGAGGATGTACACGATCGCCTCGACGAACCAGTATCGCCACTCGATCGTCCAGCCGGGCGGACCGAGAATTCCATTGAGCAAAAATGCGCTGGTGATGCGGTGTTCCCCGGTCAGGGCTATGACACACCCGAGCCACACCATGCTCGGAACGGCGATCCGGCCGACGCTCACGAGAGTATGGCGTAGCCGCTCGTTACGCCCCGCCGAACTCAGGTGGAACCGGGCGAAGTTGTAACCGGCAACGCCGAGGAGCACGTGCGCCCCACCGAGAAGCGTGAACAGATGAATGTGTGAGCCGGCGATGAGAACGATCGCGACCGCGCGGAGCAGAACATTGGTCTCCACTGACGGTCGTCGGCGTCCGCGGCGCGGTGTGAAGTCGCGAATCCGTGTGGTGTGCCAGTTCTCGGGGAGGTAGCCGAGCAACTCCTCGAGCCGCAACGACATACGGACGTAGGAGAGCGAGTCTCCACCCAAGCTGACGAACGAGCTGTCATCCGTGACGTTCGGGCAGCCGAGGACTTCGGCATACAGCGCGCGCAGTGCGTCCGGATCGGCGCGCCCATCCGGGCAGGCACGCTGCGCCGGCTCCGACCGCCGCGCCAGCGCGGTCACCGCCGAATAGTCGGGCTTACCCGTGGCGGTCCGCGGCAGCTCGTCGACGGCGCACACGCGGACCGCTCCGACCGGCAGCCCGGCGGACCGCGCAGCGACCTGCCTCGCGCCGTCCAGATCACTACCGAATTCAACGGCCGCGATCAGTTCTTCCGCCCCGCCGACACAGCACGAGCGGTGGCCGTGCTCGATCAGTGTCGACTCGACCAACGCAAGATCGATCCGCAGCCCGTAGACCTTGGCGAAGCGGCTGCGTCGCCCGACCACCTCGTACAACCCGTCTCGGCGACAGCGGGCGAGGTCACCCGTGCGCAGTTCGCCACCGAGAACGTCACCGAGACGTAAGTCCTCACACCCCTCGGCATAGCCGAGCATCACGTTGGGGCCCGAATAGACCAGCTCGCCGGTGTCTTCGGGCGCGTCGGTGACGGCCTCGATCCGAAAGGATCCGCCGGGGATCGCCCGGCCTATGGTGTGCGGGTGGGACGTGGCGAGCTCCGGCGGCAGATACGCCATCCGGGCAGTCGCCTCCGTCTGCCCGTACATGACGAAGAACATCCAGCCGCGGCGCCGACCCAATTCGGCGTACTTCCGCACGCGGTCCGGCGCGAGGCGTCCACCGGCCTGCGTCACATATCGCAGGCCGGGCAGATCCATCGCGTCGAACCCGACACGGTCCAGCAGGTCGAACGTGTAGGGCACGCCCGCGAAACTCGTGCCGCCATGTGCGCGGAACAGCTCCCAGAAATCGGCGTCGGCCACCGACAGCGACGTCAATAGCAGGGCGGCACCGCTCAGCAGATGACTGTGAATGACCGACAGGCCGTAGCAATAGTGCATGGGAAGGGTTGTCGCCGCCCGATCGCTCGACCTGATGTCGAGATACTCGGCGATCGACTCCGCATTGCTCTGCACATTGCTATGGGAAAGGCGGACGAGTTTCGGCGACCCGGTCGAACCGGAGGTGCTCAGCAACAACGCGAGGTCGGAATGCAGCACGTGCGCGGACCCAGCATGCAGTTCCTCGACAGCCATCCGACCGCTGCAGTCCCTGCGTACGACGACGTCGGGTCGGTAGGCGGCGATCAACGCGTCGGCGCCGGCCGCTTTGTCACCCGGCGCGAGCAGGACGGGATGGCCGGCTGCCAAGGCCGCGAGGTAGGTGGCAATCGTTTCGACGTCGTTGGCACCGCAGATCAACACCAGGCGCCGGATGCCGCCCAGCTGACGAGCCTGAGCTTCGACCCGCGCGGCGAGCTCGCTGTACGTCACCGTGCCGTCCGGCGTGATCAGTGCCGGGGCGTCGCCGTACTCGTCCAGGCGACGCGCGAAGGGCACGCCGGGACGTTCCATACGGTCGAACGGACTCGGCACCGACCCAGTGTAGAAGCGCTGCCCTGCCTCACCCGTGAAGAGGTACACGTCAGGCGGGACGCGGTGCAGGTCAGTGAAGCACGAAAGCCACCTACCCGGATTCGGGAGGTGGCTTTACGTGCATTCTTCTGTGGAGCCTAGGAGATTCGAACTCCTGACATCTGCCTTGCAAAGGCAGCGCTCTACCAACTGAGCTAAGGCCCCGTTACCTCGTGCCACACCTCGTTGCTGCGCAGCAACTTGGTGAGTCCTATCGTCACCAGCACTCCGGCTCCCACGATCAGGAGGACCTTCATGCGAATGACCTTTCACCGGCACCAGGAGTGGGCCTAGGAGGACTTGAACCTCCGACCTCTTCGTTATCAGCGAAGCGCTCTAACCGCCTGAGCTATAGGCCCCTGAAGTCTGGAAACCAGTCTTGCGCAGTTCCCTGAACCGAGTCGGAAGATTACCCCACCGGACCGGCAGATACCAAAACCGGTCCGGTGAGACGGCCTTTTCCCAGTTCAGTCTCGATCGGCGAGCGTCACTTCGACACCGCCGACGAGGTCGGAACAGAGGTTGTAGATGAACGCCCCGATGGTGGCGAGCGCCGTGAACAACACCATGTTCGCGAGTCCGATGACGGCGGCGTAACCGAAGACCTGGCCGGCCGTCACGAGGCCCTCGGAGCTCGACTCCGCCACGATGTCGGTGAACGCGTTGTTCAGCCGGTCCCAGACGCCCATACCGTCCAGCACGACGTACAGCAGGCCGACCGCGACCATCCACACGAAGAACAGTGACACCGAGATGACCGAGGAGATCTTCAGCGTCGACCACGGGTCGACCTTGCGGATCTGCACCGTCGCACGCAGAGCCTCGCCCTCTTCGACGCGCTGGGGGGCGGCGGCCACCTTCGGCTGCTGCCCGGTGGCCACTGCCGCAGGCAGCGGGTGCTTCGCCTCGGAGAGGTCGGGCATGTCCTTGGGGAGCACGTCACGATTGATGTGCCGGGTGGGCCCGTCGATCGCGGACGCCTTGGCCTTGGCCGATTCCCGCTGCGACACCGCGGCCGCAGCAGCGGTACCGGTGATACCTCCGGCGGCAGCGGCAGCAGCGCCGGTCGGCCGCCCCTGAGTGGGAGCGGGCTGCCCCTTCGGCGCGGCCGGGGGTCCCTTCTGTACTGGAACGGCCTGAGTCGGCGCCCCCGGCGGCGTGGTGGACGGCTTCTGCGCACCCGGCGCCCCTGCTGCGGCAGCAGC
The DNA here is from genome assembly GCF_009859915.1 of Rhodococcus sp. WAY2. NCBI lineage: Bacteria > Bacillati > Actinomycetota > Actinomycetes > Mycobacteriales > Nocardiaceae > Rhodococcus > Rhodococcus sp. WAY2. Next base: position 20,339 of record NZ_CP046572.1, on the reverse strand, counting down.
GGTGCCCGCACCAGCCGCAGCGGACGACGGGGAGTCGGGACGCGGGCGCTGCTGGGAACCGGGCTGCCCCGGCTGTCCCTGCAGCGGCCGCTTCAGGTTGGTCTGCGGCTCTCGTTGCATCCCCCGCTGCCACGGCGGTGCCTGACTTCCCCGAACGGGCTGTGCACCGTCGACGGGAGCGCCGGACGCAGGAGCCCGGTTGCCGGCCGGATCAGCCGGAGCCGTATTACCGGGAGCAGGGTTGCCGGGCGGTTGGCTGCGGGCGGGCGCCTGGTTGCCGGCGGCACGGTCGGCAGGCGCCTGTTGGGGCGGTCCCTGACGGCCGGGAGCACCCGCAGCGGGCCGTCCCTGCTGAGGCGGCAAGGGCCGACCCTGCTGGGCTTGCGTACGAGGCCCCTGATGTTGCGGCGGCGCGGCAGCGGGCCGGGCAGCGGGACCTGCCGCGGGGCCGGGCCCACGACCCGCAGGCGCCTGACCGGGGGTCGAACCCGAGGTGGGGTTCGACCGGGCAGAGCCGTTCTCGGGCGTGCGGGTGGCGTGCTGCTCGGAGGCCGCCGACCCGGCGGAACCCGCGCTCGGCTTGTCACCGCCTGGCTGGTTGGGAGTGCTCACTAGGACTCCTTAGCTCCTTTGCCGCTGCTCTCGGCGTTGTCTTCGGGCTCGTCGGGTTCGTCGGCGTTGCGCGCGATCGCGAGCAGGGTGTCGCCTTCCCCGAGGTTCATCAACCGAACGCCCTTGGTCTGCCGACCGGCCCTGCGGACTTGCTTGGCGGCGGTGCGGATGACGCCACCGCCCGAGGTGATCGCGTAGAGCTCGTCGTCATCGTTCACGATGAGCGCTCCGACCAGGGTGCCACGTTTCGGGTCGTACTGGATCGTGAGTACGCCCTTTCCGCCCCGTCCCTGTGGCACGTAATCCTCGATCGGGGTGCGCTTGCTGTACCCGCCCGACGTCGCGACCAGCAGATAGGTGCCTTCGCGCACGACGTTGAGCGACAGCAGCTCGTCGTCCTCGTTGAACCGCATGCCCTGGACACCGGACGTGGCGCGGCCCATCGGGCGCAGCACCTCGTCGGTGGCCGAGAAACGGATCGACTGCCCCTTCGCCGACACCAGCAGAAGGTCTTCGTTGGCGGAACACAGCACGGCGCCCACCAGTTCGTCCTCACCGCGCAGGTTGACGGCGACGATGCCGCCGGACCGGTTGGAGTCGAAATCGGTGAGCTTCGACTTCTTGACCAGGCCGTTGCGGGTGGCGAGGACGAGATACGGCGCGTCCTCGTAGGTCTTGATCTTGATGACGCTCTGGATCCGCTCGTCCGGCTGGAAGGCCAGCAGGTTGGCCACGTGCTGGCCGCGCGCCGTGCGGCTCGCTTCCGGAAGCTCGTAGGCCTTGGCCCGGTACACGCGGCCCTTCGTCGTGAAGAACAGCAGCCAGTCGTGCGTGGAGCTGACGAAGAAGTGCGACACGATGTCGTCCTGCTTGAGGCCGGCGCCCTGCACACCCTTGCCGCCACGCTTCTGCGAGCGGTACAGGTCGGTCTTGGTGCGCTTGGCGTAGCCGGTCTCGGTGATGGTGACGACGACGTCTTCGCGGGCGATGAGGTCTTCGTCGGCGACGTCACCGTCGGCCGCGACGATGCGGGTGCGTCGATCGTCGCCGTGCTTGTCGACGATCTCCTTCAGCTCGTCCCGCACGATCGCACGCTGGCGTTCGGGCTTGGCGAGGATGTCCTGCAGGTCGGCGATCTCGCGTTCGATCTCGGCGAGTTCGTCGACGATCTTCTGACGCTCGAGAGCGGCGAGACGACGCAGCTGCATGGCGAGGATCGCATCGGCCTGGATCTCGTCGACGTCGAGGAGTTCCATCAGGCCGGCGCGCGCGATGTCGACCGTCTGCGAGGCGCGGATCAGGGCGATGACCTCGTCGAGGGCGTCGAGCGCTTTGACGAGTCCGCGCAGGATGTGCGCGCGTTCTTCGGCCTTGCGGAGCAGGTACTCGGTACGACGGCGGATGACCTCGACCTGGTGGACGACGTAGTGCCGGATCATCTGGTCCAGGCGCAGCGTGCGGGGCACACCGTCGACGATGGACAGCATGTTGCACCCGAAGCTGGTCTGCAGCTGAGTGTGCTTGTACAGGTTGTTGAGAACGACCTTCGCGACCGCGTCACGCTTGACGGTGACGACGATGCGCATACCCGCACGGTCCGAGGACTCGTCGTGAATGTCGGAGATGCCGGCGATCTTGGCATCGCGGACCTGTTCGGCGATCGACGTGATCAGGTTGTCCGGGTTGACCTGGAACGGCAGTTCGGTGATGACGATCGTCGTGCGCCCCTTGGCGTCTTCCTCGATCTCCACCACGCCGCGCATCCGCACCGATCCGCGACCCGTGGTGTACGCGTCATGGATGCCCTGACCACCGACGATCAGCCCGTGTGTCGGGAAGTCGGGTCCCTTGACCCGTTCCATGACGGCCGTGAGGGTGGACTCCTCGTCGGCTTCCCAGTTCTCCAGAGCCCAGTAGATCGCCTCGGCCACCTCGCGCAGATTGTGCGGCGGGATGTTGGTGGCCATACCGACGGCGATGCCACCGGAACCATTGATCAACAGGTTGGGGATACGGCTGGGGAGAACTGTCGGCTCTTGCGTCCGGCCGTCGTAGTTCGGAGCAAAATCGACCGTCTCGTGGTCGATCTCACGCAGCATTTCCATTGCCAGCGGAGTCAGGCGGCACTCCGTGTACCGCATGGCTGCGGCGCCGTCGTTACCGCGGGAACCGAAGTTGCCCTGACCGTCGACGAGCGGGTAGCGCAGCGACCACGGCTGCGCCATGCGCACGAGGGTGTCGTAGATCGAGGCGTCACCGTGGGGGTGGTAGTTACCCATGGTTTCGGCCACCGGTCGCGCAGACTTCACATAACCGCGGTCGGGCCGGTAACCGTTGTCGTACATTGCGTACAGGACACGCCGGTGCACCGGCTTGAGGCCGTCCCGCACGTCGGGCAGCGCGCGGCCCACGATCACGCTCATGGCGTAATCGATGTAGCTGCTCTGCATCTCCTGCTGAATGTCGACGGGCTCGATGCGGTCGTGCCCCGGTCCCTCCGGCGGCAACGTTGTGTCAGTCATGAGCTCCTTCTTCTACTCGGCTTGACGTCTCCTCGCGGACGAGTGGTCCTGCACGACGTCACGCAACCACCCGAGTCTATAGGTGCAGGTCAGCTGGAACGGTGAAGGACTCGGATGCACTCTTGAACAGGGCGGGTTCCGCGTGTCCGCTACCGGAGTTCCAGTTCCCTACCGCGGCTTTCGGCCGCGAGCGATTCGGCGGCCAGCATGTCGGCCTCGAGTTCGAGTTCGGCGGCCACCCGGTCGGGCGCCATCAGCAGCGCCGTGATCGGGATCGTGACTGCCAGCATGCCCAGCACGAAGACGGGGAGCAGGATGGAGAAGACCTCGAGACCGTCGGGCCGCGGAGCCTCCGGATCGACCGTCACGCTCAGACCGAACACGCCCGTGTAGTGCATGGCCACCAGGGCGGCCGCCACCACCAGCGACGCAACCAGACGCAGCGCCCGGGAATCGAGTATCGAGATCGACCACATAATCGCAGCACCGATGATCAGGCCGATTACCGCTGCCACACCCGTCAGCACCGGGTCGAAGCTCACCGATCCCTGGATCACGAGCGAGGAGACGATGGCCAGGTGCATGCCGGCGAGACCGACACCGAGGATCACGGCAGCTGCGGCCAGCCTGCTGATCTCCACCGAGGTGGTCGGCCGCCGATGCTTACTCGGCGGCGGACTGACGATCAGCAACGCCACGCCGGCTGCGAGCACCGGTACAGCGAACGACACCACGATCCACACGGCGTCGTAACGCAGGGTGCTGCCCGCGACCTCGAACCCGACCATTGCGATGTAGTGCGGCAGCCACGCCCCGATGCCACCGATCGACACGGCACCCCACGCCAGCCAGAGGTAGCGCTGGCGCGGACTCGTCGCCGTCATCGCCTTGCGGCCACTGGCGATACCGACGAAGAGGCCGATGAACGCCGTGACCACGGCAAGACCGACCACCCACGTGCCCATGGAGAACTGCTGTAACTCGTCCGACATTGTTCGAATCCTCAGTACACGGCCGTGTGAAGCTTGGTCAGTGCATATTCGGTGATCGCCACGAGCGCCTGCTTCGCCGACTCCCGATCGCGGGCATCGATGGGAATGATCGGCACATCCTCGGAAATCGCGAGCGCCGCCCGGATGTCCTCGATCGGATAACGCGGCGCGTCGTCGAACTCGTTGATCGCGACCAGGAACGGCAGGCGACGAGCCTCGAAGAAATCGACCGCCGCGAAGCTCTCGTCCAGCCGGCGGGTGTCGATCAGGACGATCGCCCCGATCGCGCCGCGGATGAGGTCGTCCCACATGAACCAGAACCGGTGCTGACCCGGCGTTCCGAACAGGTACAGGACCAGGTCGTCGGCCAGGCTGATGCGACCGAAGTCCATCGCGACCGTGGTCGTGCCCTTCTGCGGGGTGGCAGCCAGGTTGTCGACGCCGTCGCTCGCGTTGGTGACGAGCGCCTCGGTCCGCAGGGGGACGATCTCGGAGACAGCACCGACCAGCGTGGTCTTGCCGACGCCGAACCCACCGGCGATCACGATCTTGGTCGAGGTCACCCGGTTGCGGGGTTCAGATTTCGCGAAGTCCACTGAGGACCCTTTCGATGAGTTCACGACGTTCGGAGTCGGTCGAATCTTCCTTCAGGGTTGCCAGGATCTTCAGATGACCAGCCTCGACGAGGTCGGCCACCAGGACGCGGGCCACCCCCAAGGGCACCCCGACCCGGGCGGCGATCTCGGCGACCGACGGCGACTGCTGACATAACGCGACGATGGCCGCGTTGACGTCGTCGAGTTCCCACTGCCGGTCCACCGACTGTGGCAACGCCTGGATCAATGCTTCGAGAGCGAGCTCGACCGCCGGCCGGGTTCGCCCCGACGTCAGCGAGTACGGGCGAACGATATTCGGTCCCGGATGCTCGAAGTGCTGGTCGTCCATGGCCATCTCGAAGTCAGAGGCCCTGCGGAGTGCGCGGCGTCGCCTCGACCGACGCGCCGACGCGATCGACGAGGATGGCCATCTCGTACCCGACCTGCCCGATGTCGCATTCGGCGTCCGTGAGGGTGGCGAGATGGGATCCGTCGCCGACACTCATCAACAGCAGGTAGCCGTGCTGCATCTCCACCACCGACTGGAGCACTCCACCACCTTCGAAAAGGCGTGACACCCCCGCCGACAGGCTGGCGAGCCCGGAGGTCACCGCAGCGAGCTGCTCGGCCCGGTCGATCGGCAGGTGGGCGCTGGCCGCCATGAGGAGGCCGTCCGCCGACACGAGCACGGCATGGGAGACGCCGGGTACGTCGTTGGCGAAGTTGGACACCAACCAGTCGAGAGGTCGCGTGACGTCGGATCCATGAGCGGTGTTCATCGGTCTCCTTCAATGCTGTTGCGTTCCGCGAGGCTGTTGCGTTGCGCGAGCCTCGTGGCCCTGCCGTTTCGGACGCCCTGCTGGTGACGGCTGAGATTCGCGCGAATTGTCTCAGGATCGCGCACGCGTCGCAGCGTCCCCGTATTGTGCGCGCCCTCGACCGTGCCGGGAAGCAGGCGTTCGCCGGGCCGACGTTTCGGCAGGCCGATCTCGGGGTCCACCTCGACGGGGGCCGACGTGACCCGCTCGACGGCGGACCAGCCCGCGTCACCGGCGGACTGCCAGACACCGGGGGCGCCTTCGTCTCCCGTCGGATCGGTGAGCCAGTCGGACACCATGTCGGCGAAGATCGGAGTACCTCCGCCGGGCCGCTGCACTGCCTCCGCCGGAGGCGGATCGATTCGGGACTGGAAGAACGACGCCGTCTTGGCCGGGTCGGTGCGGTAGCGGTGCCGCACGGGTGCCTGATCCCCGGATGCGGGGGGCGGCGGCGTCGTAGACGCCGAGCGATCTGGCACGGGCCGGTCTTCGCGCCGCGGGAGCTGCGGCAACCGAGGTCCGGCAGCCGGCGTTTCGGGGGTCGCCGGCGTCGTGGGGGTAGCCGCCTGCGGTCGTCGCACGGGCAGTTTCGGCATGGCGCCGGTACCGCGGACGTTCACAGTTTCCGGCGACTGACCGTTCGGTGCCGCGGCCGTCGTACCTGGGTCGCCGGCGATACCGCTCGCGCCGGGCTGACGACGAGGCAGGCTCGTCCCCGACGCAGTGGTGACGGCGGGTGCGGCGGTAGGCGTCGGGTCCGGCCGAGATTGCGGCGTGCGGGTCGGCAGAGCGCCCCGGGTAGAGGGCTGCTGCGCGTCGTCCCGCCGAGGCGCGGGCGCCGGGATGGCCGCTCGGACGGGCGCCTGGTTGATCTTGCGCTGCGAGCCGGTGTCCTGGCGAGCCGCCTGCGACACGATCAGTGCGTTGGGAATGTGAATACTCACGGTCACGCCGGGGTTGCGTGCGGTGTCGAAAGTGGACCGCAGCCGCACGGTGAGACCGTGCCGCTTGGCGAGGCGGCTCACCACGAAGAGGCCCATGTGGCGTGCCGTCTCCGGACCGACCTCGCCGCCGGATGCGAGCCGCTCGTTGATGTCCCGCATGTCGTCGGCCGGGATACCGATGCCGCGGTCGGCGATCTCGAGGAGCACTCCGCCGTCGACCGCCCGGGCGAAGCTGAACGTGACCACCGTGTCGGGTGGTGAGGCCCGCAGCGAGTTGTCGACGAGTTCGGCAAGAAGGTGGACGACGTCGGTGACGACGGCACCGCTGAGGGCACCTTCCGGCGTTGCTCCCATCTGGACGCGCTGATAGTCCTCCACCTCGGAGATCGCGGCGCGCAGAACGTCACCGAGAGCAATGGGCGCCGCCTGGGAACGACGCACCCGGGTACCGGCCAGGATGAGGAGGTTCTCACCGTTTCGGCGCATACGCGCGGCCAGGTGGTCGAGCCGGAAGAGGCTCTCGAGTCTCTTCGGGTCCTTTTCCTCGAACTCGAGGTTTTCGATGAGTCCGAGCTGCTGGTCGACCAGCGACTTGCTTCGGCGGGCGAGGGTTTCGAACATGTCATTGATCTGGAGGCGCAGTTGCGCCTGCTCACCGGCGAGTTTGAGGGCCTGACCGTGGATGTCGTCGACGGCGCGGGCGAGCTGCCCGATCTCCTCCGTCGAGTGGACGGCCACCGGATCGAATGACAGGTCTCTCGGATCGTCGCTCGACTTGATCTGCTCGATCGCCTCCGGCAGGTCGCGGCGGGCCGCCTTCAGGGCGCCGTACCGCAGTCGTCGAATCGGACCGATCAGCGACCGCGATACCAACAGTGCCAGGACGAGAGCGGCGAGCAGTGTGCCGAGGACGATGGCCGTATCACGCAGCGCGGCGGACCGAGTTTCTGCTGCCCGCGTCTGCACCGTGGCGGCGATGTCCTGCGCGACCTCGCTCGTGAGCTCCTGGTAGACGTCACGGCTGCCGATCAGCGAGGAACGCAGCTGCAGGATGGGGAGGACCCCGCCGCGCGCTGCGTCGGCGAGACCCTGATCGATGAGCGCGTTGCGGGCGGCGATGTTGTCGCGCAAGGTCGTGAGCCGAGCATCACCCTCGGGGTAGTACCGGTTCAGAACGTCGAGAAGGCTCGATTCGGCACCCGCCGCGGCGACGACGGCCGACGTGGGAATGTCACCGGTCCGGGCCTTTTCCCGACCCTGAGGGGTGGCGTAGACGTCCTTGACGGCGACGAGCCCCATGGCCTGGTCGAACAGCCGGCGCTGCGCCTGCCAGGCGTTACTGAGCAGGTATCCCTTGTCGACCACTTCGCTGTCGTCGATGGGACGGACGATGTCGTCGACCTCGCGGAGGAAGTCGGTGGCGAACGCCCGCTGACGTTCGGCGAGGAGATCGCCCGCGACTCCGGGCGAGTCCATCAAGTTCAGCATGGCCCGACCGTCGGACACGGTCTGGTTGATGGAGCTGGCCACTGCGGGGTCGAGGTCGGGGTTCCGGGCGTGTTCGGACACCTCGTTCATCAGGGTCTCCGCGGTCTCCCGGTCTTCTTTGGTGAGGGTGCCGGAGGCGTAACCACTGGTCACGGTGCCCATCGCTGCCTCGAGGGCCACGATGTCGGGGACACCGACGATCTGGTCGGCGGCCTCGGTGAAGTGAACGGCGTTACTCAGTTCGCTCTGCACTCGGAGCCCGCCGAGCACCATGGCGACCGTAACGGGGACCGCGAGGACTGCAGTGACCTTCCATCGCAGCCCCCAGCCCTCGATATCCCAGAACTTTGCCCGGGGCGGCGAATCGTCGCTCATCCCACGCTTCCTTTCCACCCATTCATCGATCGCGGGTCGGTGTTCGACACCACGCCCGCGGCAGCAGACGGTCGGCCGCGACGACACGTGACGACGGAGGGAAGTGATCGATCAGTTGCGCGCCGTGCGGCGCTGCCCGGCACACCCATCTCCGAATGTAACGAGTTCATCACGTCCCTACGGGGAACGTTCTACCACAGAACTTCACCGACTCTTACTTTCGAGTAACATGCGCACCACTGATTTCGTACGTTCCCGTTTCCGCGGGTTGATCAGCGGCCCAGGCTACACAGAACCGCGCGGCGCAGTCGAGATCGTCGTGGAGTCGAGGCATCGGTCACCGGCCGTATACGGAGCAGCCACCGGGGGCTCTGCCCGCCGGTGGCTGCACGACTTCGGTGTGGATCTGCGCCCGATACCTACACGTCGAGGAAGCGAACGTCCTTGGCGTTACGGGTGATGAAGCTTCGCCGGGCCTCCACGTCCTCGCCCATGAGGACGCTGAACAGTTCGTCGGCGGCGGCCGCGTCGTCGAGGGTGACGAGACGCAGAACACGCACCGACGGATCCATGGTGGTCTCCCACAGTTCCTTGGCGTTCATCTCGCCGAGACCCTTGTACCGCTGGATGCCGTCATCCTTGTTGATCTTCTTGCCCGCTTCGAGACCGGCCTTGACGAGGACGTCGCGTTCACGATCCGAGTATGCGAACTCCGGGTCGCTGCGCTGCCACTTGAGCTTGTAGAGCGGCGGTTGCGCGAGGTAGACGTGCCCGTGCTCGACCAGCGGCCGCATGAAGCGGAACAGCAGTGTGAGCAGCAGCGTTGCAATGTGCTGGCCGTCGACGTCGGCGTCGGCCATCAGCACGATCTTGTGGTATCGGAGCTTGGCGATGTCGAACTCGTCGTGAATTCCGGTGCCGAACGCGGTGATGATCGACTGCACTTCGGTGTTCTTCAGGACACGGTCGATGCGCGCTTTCTCGACGTTGATGATCTTTCCGCGCAGCGGCAGGATCGCCTGGTACATCGAGTCACGCCCCGACTTGGCCGAGCCGCCTGCGGAGTCGCCCTCCACGATGTAGATCTCGGACTTGCTGGGGTCGTTCGACCGGCAGTCGGCGAGCTTGCCCGGTAGACCACCGAGGTCTGTGGCGCTCTTGCGACGCACGAGTTCGCGCGCCTTACGTGCCGCCACGCGCGCCTGCGCCGAGGACACCGCCTTGTTGACGATGGTCTTCGCGTCTGCGGGGTTGGCCTCGAACCAGTGCGACAGGTGCTCGTTACACGCCTTCTGCACGAAGGACCTGACCTCGGTGTTGCCGAGCTTGGTCTTGGTCTGTCCCTCGAACTGCGGCTCGGACACCTTCACCGAGATGATGGCCGCGAGACCCTCACGGATGTCGTCACCGGTCAGCTTGGGGTCTTTCTCCTTGAGGAGCTTCTTGTCGAGCGCGTACTTGTTGACCGTTGCGGTCAGCGCCGACCGGAAACCCTCCTCATGGGTGCCGCCCTCGTGGGTGTTGATCGTATTGGCGAACGTGTGCACCGACTCCGAGTAACCGGAGTTCCACTGCATCGCCACCTCGAGCTCGTGGCCGGTGCCCTTCGCCGTGAACCCGACGACGGAGTTGTGGATCGGCTGCTTCGTGCGGTTGATGTGCCGCACGTAGTCCTCGAGACCGCCCGGGTAGTGGTAGATGCGGGTCTTGACCTTGTGGACGGCGGGGGACTGCGCCTCGGCCGACTCGTCCTCCGCGGTCTTCGGCGCTTCCGCGACCTGGCTGACGACCTCCTCGGTGACCTCGGCGTCGCTGACACGCTCGTCGGTGAGCGTGATCGTCAGGCCCTTGTTCAGGAATGCCATTTCCTGCAGGCGCCGCGCGACCGTCTCGAAGCTGTAGGTGGTGGTCTCGAAGATGTTCGAGTCGGCCCAGAACCGGACGGTCGTTCCAGTTTCCTTGGTGGGCTCGCCCTTGACGAGCTCGCCGGGCTTGGAATCCGTGTAGGTCTGGGTCCAGCGGAAGCCGTCGCGCTTGATGTCGACTTCGAGGGTGGTGGACAGCGCGTTCACCACGGAAATACCGACACCGTGCAGACCACCGGACACGGCGTACGAGTCGGAGTCGAACTTTCCGCCGGCGTGCAGCTGGGTGAGGACCACCTCGACAGTGGGAACTCCGGACGCGTGCATTCCGACCGGAATGCCACGACCGTCGTCGACGACCTGGACTCCGCCGTCCTCGAGAAGGGTGATCTCGACCTTGCTGGCGTAGCCGGCCATGGCCTCGTCGACCGAGTTGTCGACGACTTCCCAGATCAGGTGGTGCAGACCGCGTTCACCGGTGGAACCGATGTACATACCCGGTCGCTTACGAACTGCTTCGAGTCCTTCGAGGACGGTGATGGAAGAAGCGCCGTAGTCCTTGCTGGAGGTGCTTTTGTCTGACTTCTGGGCAGCCACGGGTGGGTAGCTCTCCTTCTCCGTCCACTACCCGGCACACGCGTCCGCCGCCCTGTCCGGGCCTGCGGAAAACGAGAGTCGGGAATCTTGCCGCTAGTTACCTCGGCCATCATACTGGTACGCCACGCCCACAAGAGGGCTATGACACCCCTGAGCGGCCCGTAGGCGAATTTTCAGGATGGTTCGGGGGTGAAAACGTAGGCCGAACGGCCCAGAGATTCGTCAGGCGCCGCGCTCCTCGACATCGCGGAACGCCCGCTCGTCGAGATCGAGGACGAACTCCGCCGTGAGCTGGGCAATGTCCTCCGCGTGCGAGATCGGTGACCAGTGTCCGGCGTCGATGTGACGACGTCGCAGGTCGGGTGCCCATTTCTCGGTGTCCTCGTAGCCCACCGGGCGCACTGCTTTGTCTCTGGCATTGAGAATCAGCTGAACCGGCACGTCCGTGTAGCGGTCGCGGGGCCTGCCGAGACACGTCCTGATATTCGCCCGGTAGAGCTTAAGACCGTTCACCATGTCGTCCGCCAGCGTCGGGCCGGGCTGCACGAGCGCGGGGTCGAGTCCGTCGAAGAATTTCAGGAATGCCGGCCAGTGACGCGAGAACCACAGCCGAAGCGGCAGTGTGGCCAGCCCGGGAATCTGGAACAGAACCGTGTAGGCCGACGCCACCGCCTGGGCGAGCGGTCCACCGAAGCTGCGGTCCGATATCCGGCGGCGCATCCACTTGCCCAGATGATCGAGGTTGGGCCCGGACACCGACGTGAAGGACGCGATCCGCTCGGCGGCACCCTGCTCACAGACGGCTTCCCACGCCTCCACCGACCCCCAGTCGTGGGCGAGGATGTGAACCGGCTTCCCCGGGCTCACCGCGTCGATGACCGCGAACAGGTCACCCGCCAGCTCGGGCAGTCGATAGTTCGCCACGCGGGTGGGCACGGTGCTGTCCCCTGCCCCGCGACTGTCGTAGCTGATCACCCGGAAACGCTCCGCCAGGAACGGCACCACGCGTTGCCACAGCTCGTGGGTGTCCGGCCAGCCGTGTACCAGGACGATGGTGTCGCCGGCAGGATTGCCCTGTTCGAACACCGCGAGTTCCACGGGTCCGTTGGAAATCCGCATGGCAGTACCGGGAATGTGTGCACTCATGAAGGGTCCTCGACTCTCTCGAAGCTTCGGTGTCGTCGGTTCACAGGTCGAGGACGAGACGACCGCCCTCGGAACGGGAGACACAGATGAGCATTTCGTCCTGTTGTTCGGCGTCGGTGAGCCGGTTTTCACGGTGTTCCGCCTTGCCCGCCAGCACCTTTACCCGGCAGGTACCGCAGAAACCCTGCTGGCACGAATATCCGACACCGGGCAGCCTGTCCTTGATCACGCTCAGCGTCGACTCGTCGGCGGGAACGGTCAGCACCTCGCCGGTGCTCACCAGCTGTACTTCGAACTCGCGGCCGTCGAGTACCGGTGGTGCACCGAATCGTTCGAAATGCAGCGCCGCGGCGGGACTCGACGTAAACCCGCGCCGAACCGATTCGAGCATCGGGGTGGGCCCGCAACAGTAGACCGCACCGCCGGGGACGGCACGCTCGAGCAGGTCAGTCGAGCTCGGCAGTCCGAACTCGTCGTCGGGACGGATGAACACGCGTGAGGGGTCGAAGGTTTCGATCTCGTCGAGGAACGGCATTGATTCGCGCGAACGCCCGGAATAGACGAACTGCCAATCCATTCCGAGTTCCCGAGCCGCCCTCACCATCGCCAGGATGGGAGTGATTCCGATACCACCTGCGACGAACAGCGCACTGCCCTCACCGACGAACGGAAACCCGTTGCGGGGACCGCGGACCGTCACCGAGGACCCGGGCTCGAGCGCGTGCATCTCGACGGACCCGCCGCCCCCGTCCGGGATTCGCCGGACAGCGATGCTGTAGCCGTGTCGATCGGACGGATCGCCGCACAACGAGTACTGGCGCCGAAGACCGGAGGGCAGGTGGAAGTCGAGATGCGATCCGGGGTGCCACTCGGGAAGTGCCGCACCGTCTTCCGACTCGAATCGGAGCAACACCACGTTGGCGTCGCGGGCTACGACCTGACGATGCGACACGACGAGCGTCATCGCGCTGTCAGGATTGTGCCCGGCAACCACCGGGTTGTACTCGTAGGCCGTGAGCACCCGGAGATACTTCTCGGCGACGGCCTCGGTGATACGCATGGCGCGGTCCGGTCGTTCTCGACCCTTGATGTCCGGCGGTGCGTCGTAGCGAGTCAGGCCCTTGGCTTTCAGGACGTTTCGCATGGAAGCGAGTTTCATCGTTGCGCCGCCTGTGCCGCCGGCGACGACGCCAGGTACTTCACCGCCTGCGCCGTCGACCCCTCGTTCGAGGGGTGGTACGACCGAGTGAAATACGCCGACATTCTTTTCGTCAGTTCCCATGCCGTGGGCAAGGTTCCCCGCTTACCCGCCGCGAAGAAGTCGGACAGGTGCGGCTTACGCCGATGTTCCGACCACGGGGCGAGTTCAGGATCGTTACGCATGAGGAAACGAGTTCCCCGCACCCACAGCCATACGATCACCGGCGTCACGATCAGCTGGGTACGAATGCGCCGGGATTCACGCTTGTCGAAGTACCGCATGACGTCATAGGCGACGGAGCGGTGTTCTACCTCCTCGGCACCGTGCCACCGCAGCAGGTCGAGCATGGTCGGGTGCACTCCCGCGCGATCGAGACCCTCGGCATTGAGCACCCAGTCACCGAGGAATGCGGTGATGTGCTCGATGGCGGCGATGACGGCGAGGCGCTCGATCAAATGGTTCTTTTCCCGCAACCCGGTCAGTGGGCGCGGTCCCAGAATCTTCTTGAAGGTCCATTCCATCTGATCGGTGAAGGGCGTGGGATCGAGGCCCTTCTCCTTCAGATGAATCAACACCCCCGAATGGGCGTTGGAGTGCATTGCCTCCTGGCCGATGAACCCCACGACGTCGTCACGCAGTTGCTCGTCCTCGATCAGGGGCAGCGCCTCCTTGAACGTGTCGACGAACCACTCCTCTCCGGCGGGGAGGAGAAGGTGCAGAACGTTCAGAACATGCGTGCTGAACGGATCGCCCGGGATCCAGTGCATCGGGAGGTTCGACCAGTCGAACTCGACGTTCCTGGCCTGCAACAGGATGTGATCCGGTTCCGGGATCGCCGTTCGGTTACGCGGTGCAGTCGGGGCGGACATTCGGTTACTCCTTCGTGCCGACCACTGAGCCACGCGGATTCGATGTGGCACAGTTCACTCAACAACTCGAGGTAACTGTAACATCGGGTATCAGATACGGCCAGGCCCGTCACCGAATCAACTCAGCCGTAGGTGTCCCTCGGCCCGCGACCGCGCACGTGTCGCTCACCCTTTCGCCAGCTCGGAGCAGAGGGGCCGGTGATACGCAGTGACTTCACGACGCCGTCACCGACGGCCGCGGCAATCTTCGCGAGTATCTGTGATTGCATCATTCGCAGCTGGGTAGCCCACGCAGTCGACTCCGCGGACACACTCAAAATTCCGTCACGAAGCCCGGTCGGCTCGGCGTGCGAGGCAATGTCCTCACCGACAACCTGCGTCCACCGACCCAGAACCGTCCCCTCGGACACCTTGGGTGCCCAGCCTCGTTGCTTCGCAATTGCGCTCGTCAGCGCACCGAACGGCTGCGGATCACGATCGTCGGGCCCCGGACCCGACCACCCACGCCGGCGACGGGCACGCAGGCTCCGAACCCCCGTTCCGGAACGCCGACCCTGGCCCACGGATTTACCGCTCGCCTTTGCGGCGGCCCGTGCCTCCTCGAGGGCGCGCCGGGCGAGGTCGACTCCCTTCAACTCCGGTTCCGGAGTCTCCGCGGGGGTGGGGTCATGACCCTCCGTCATGAGGCAGCTCCTTACTCTTGTCCGTAATCTGCGAGATCCGTCCTCGATCCGTGTCGCGGGCCTCCACACCGAACCGGACGGCCTCGAGTTCTGCGGGAACGTCCTCCGGCACCGCAGCGGTGATGAGTACCTGTTCGGCGTCCACGGCGACGCGGGCGAGCGCACTGCGACGACGCCGGTCCAGCTCGGCGAAAACGTCGTCCAGCATCAGAACCGGATCACTGCCGTCTGCTCGCAGCAACGCGAACGCCCCCAGACGCAGAGACAAGGCGAACGACCAGGACTCCCCGTGGCTCGCGAATCCCTTGGCGGGTGTGTCGCCGAGTTGCAGTTCGAGATCGTCGCGATGAGGTCCGACCAGGCACACCCCCCGCTCGATCTCCTTCGACCGCATCACCGACAACTCGTGAAGGAATCGCTCCTCGAGAAAGGCGATGTCATCAGGCGCGGGATTCCGCGACGGATCGGTGAATTCCGGCGGGAGGGACGAGCCGAGGCTCGAGCGGTAACGGATACTCGCCGGTCTGGATTCGGGAGCGAGTGATCGGTACGACTCCGCCAGATGAGGGGCCAGGTCGTGGACGAGTTGTAGCCGCCCGGCGAGCAGCTGGGCACCGTGGGCGGCCAGATGCCCATCCCACACCTCGAGGGTCGCAAGAGCGCTGGCGCCGTCCTCACTCGCGGAAGAACCGCTGCGCGAGACCCGCCGCAACGCACCACCGGCCGTCTTCAGCAGTGCCGACCGCTGCCGTAAGACACGGTCGTAGTCGGCACGCACCGCGGCCATCCGCGGGATCCGGGAAGTGAGGAGTTCATCGAGATAGCGACGCCGATCTCCCGGGTCGCCGCGAACCAAGGACAGATCCTCGGGGGCGAACAACACCGTCTGCAGGATCCCCAGAATCTCGCGCGGACGACGAGTCGGCGATCGATTGATCCGGGCCTTGTTGGACTTACCCTCGATCAGTTCGACGTCCACCGTCAGTTCCCGACCGGCGTTGACGACGGTCGCGCCCGCGAAGGCCTGTCCGGTACCCGTCCTGATCAGCGGAGCATCCGAACCGACTCGATGCGACGACAGGGTGGACAGATAGCCCAGCGCCTCGAGCACGTTCGTCTTGCCGTGCCCGTTGGGACCGACGAAGACGGTGCACCCCGGACGCAGGTCGAGGCTCAGTG
Source organism: Rhodococcus sp. WAY2 (assembly GCF_009859915.1). Classification (NCBI taxonomy): domain Bacteria; kingdom Bacillati; phylum Actinomycetota; class Actinomycetes; order Mycobacteriales; family Nocardiaceae; genus Rhodococcus; species Rhodococcus sp. WAY2. The sequence goes on along the minus strand of NZ_CP046572.1, from coordinate 4,452 downwards.
CGTCCCAGGACCGAAAGTCTCTGAGCGAGAATGCGCGGACGAACACCTATGTTCCAGAGCCGGTTTCCGGCTCGCCCGCGGCCTTCTTCACAGCGTGTCCACCGAACTGGTTACGTAGCGCGGACACCGCCTTCATGGCCGGGGAATCTTCCTGCCGCGAGGCGAAACGCGCGAACAGTGCCGCCGAGATCACGGGCGCAGGAACAGCATGGTTGATCGCTTCCTGCACCGTCCAGCGGCCCTCACCGGAATCCTCAGTGTACCCGGAGATTTCCGCGAAATCTGGGTCGTCGCCCAGCGCCTTGACCAGAAGTTCGAGCAGCCACGACCGCACGACGGTGCCCTTGGTCCAGGCGCGGAGAACACCGTGAACGTCGGTGATCAGCTCTTCGGCCTCGAGTAATTCGTATCCCTCGGCGTACGCCTGCATCAGGCCGTATTCGATGCCGTTGTGAATCATCTTCGCGTAGTGGCCAGCTCCGATCGGACCTGCGTGGACAAAGCCGTCCGCCCGCTCTCCTTCGGGGCGAAGCGCATCGAAGATCGGAAGTGCCCGTGCGACATCGGCTTCCACGCCACCGACCATCAGCCCGTAACCGTTCTCGAGTCCCCAGACTCCGCCGGACACACCACAGTCCAGGTAACCGATATTCCGGGACGCCAGCATCTCGCCGTGCACACGGTCGTCGGTATATCTCGAGTTTCCACCGTCGATGACCAGGTCCCCGGACTCGAGCACGGTCGACAGCTCCGACACGGTGTCCTGGGTGATCTTTCCCGCCGGAACCATCACCCACACGACTCGCGGAGACTCGAGTCGCTGCGCGAGTTCCGTCAGGGATGCCACGTCGGTGACCTCGGGACGAGGATCGTAGCCGACGACCTCGTGACCGTGCGCGCGCAGACGCTCGCGCATGTTGAATCCCATTTTCCCGAGTCCGACCAACCCGACCTGCATCGTGATCTCCCGTCCGCTCGTGAGATTTCTTCCGACAGTGGCCCTTTCGCTCCCAGCGACGCGTCAGCCGGGGAGGCGGACCGGCATCAGCAGGTAGGTGTACGCACTCTCGGGTGCCGAGAAGTTGCCGGAATCGTCCGGCTCGATCTCTTCTTCGGTGGCGGGGCGCAGCACGGCGGGACGGCTGGGGGTGGTGAAACCGAACAGCACCTCCTCGCTGTGGAGCGAGGAGAGTCCGTCGATCAGATAACCCGGGTTGAAGGCAATGGTCAGGGGCTCGCCGCGGAACACCGCGTTGAGGCCTTCCTCGGCCCGGCCCGCGTCGTCACCCCCGGCCGAGAGGAGGAGTCCCTCGGCAGAGAACTGGAGGCGGACCTGTGCGCCACGCTCCGCGACCAGCGCCACACGCTTGATGGCCTCGATGAGCGGGGCAATCGGGACGGTGGCCATGGCGGTGTGCTCGGACGGCAGCAGCTGGCGGAACTTCGGGAACTCGGCGTCGAGGAGTCGGGTGGTGGTGCGGCGGCCGTCGTTGACGATGCCGAGAAGGCCGTCGTTGCCGACGGCGGAGCCGGAACCCAGAGCGAGCTCGACGGGCGAAGTGGCATCTCCGGCAAGAGTTTTGGCCGACTCGGACAAGGTCTTGGCAGGGATGAGGACGGCAGCCGACGTATCGGGGTTGGTGGGCGACCACTCGAGCTGACGCACCGCGAGACGGAACCTGTCGGTAGCGGCGAGCACGATCGTGCTCTTCTCGATCTCGACACGAATGCCCGTCAGCATCGGCAGAGTGTCGTCTCGGCCGGCAGCGACCGCCACCTGGCTGATTGCCTCGGAGAACAGGTCCGCGGGGATCGAACCAGTCTGCTGGGGCAGCTGCGGTAGCTGGGGGTAGTCCTCGACCGGCATGGTGGGCAGCGAGAACTTGGCACTTCCACAGGCGATCAGAACGCGTGTGCCTTCGAGGGTCACATCGACCGGCTTGTTCGGGAGCGCCTTCGTGATGTCAGCCAGCAACTTGCCGGACACCAGGACCTGTCCCGTACTGCCGACCTCTGCCGCAACCCGGACCTGGGCCGACACCTCGTAGTCGAATCCGGAAACCGTCAACCCTTGTTCGGTTGCGTCAAGGAGAACCCCGCCGAGAACCGGGACAGGGGGTCGCGACGGCAGACTGCGGGCGACCCATGCCACTGAATCAGCGAATTCTTCCCGGGAGACGCGAAACTTCAGGCTTCCAAGCTCCATCGCCGGGTTGTTCCTCTCGGTAGCACGGTTGGTCGGCACGGTCGAGCCGTGACCACTGGCACTGCAGTCTTTCACAGAGCGGCGATGCATAACCGTAAGCCCTCGAGGACGAACTTGAAAGCGGAACACCCGGGTCCTCGAGTCCCCGGCGGAGGCCTGTGAACCGACTCGATCCCCAAGCCTGTTTTGAAAGAGTTTCTTAGAAGAAATATTCAGAAGTACTATTAGGTCCTGTGGAATCTGTGGACGAACGGCCTTAGGCGCTGGTCGGTCCGCCCGCCGGTATGGGGAATTCTCGAGGACAAACTCGAGGACCAATCAGGCACCCATGTGGACTACTCGAGGTTGTTCAAAGTTCTGCACGTTCTGTCCACAGAGATTCCCCGTCATCCCCACACTTATCCACAGGTGTGAATGCTTTTCCCCAGGTCTCGGCGTCGGCGTGTTGCACCGGTGTGTCGCGCGCCCGCCCGGTGCGCCCACCTCGAGTACCCCCTCGAGCCGACGCTCGAGCAACCCCTCGAGGGTGACCTCGAGGCAGGGCTCGAGGAGGCCCTCGAGGGACGGCTCGAGCCACCCGCCGTTGCCGGCCCCACCCCCACGACGACTCGTGCCCCGGCAATCGAACTACCGGGGCACGAGAAGGGGAGGGCGAAGATCTACCGCTTGGAGCGCTGCTTGATGCGGGCTGTGAGCTCCTGGACCTGGTCGTACACCTTCCGGCGTTCCGTCATCTCCTTGCGGATCTTCTTGTCCGCGTACATGACGGTGGTGTGGTCGCGGCCGAATGTCTGACCGATCTTCGGCAACGAGAGGTCTGTCAGCTCGCGGCACAGGTACATGGAGATCTGTCGCGCCTGCGCCAGCGGACGGGCCTTACCCGGGCCACACAGGTCGTCGATCGACATGTTGAAGTACTCAGCCGTCACGGCCATGATCGTCGCCGCATTGATCTCGAGACTCGACGAATCCGGCATCAGATCACGCAGGACTACCTCGGCCAGCGTGACGTCCAGGGGCTGCCTGTTCAAAGAGGCGAAAGCGGTCACCCGGATGAGCGCCCCCTCGAGTTCCCGGATGTTCCGCTCGATCCGGCTGGCGATCAACTCGAGGACGTCGTCCGGCACCTCGAGCCGGTCCATGCGGGCCTTCTTGCTGAGGATCGCGATGCGGGTCTCGAGTTCGGGCGGCTGGACGTCGGTGATCAGGCCCCATTCGAAGCGGGTGCGGAGGCGTTCCTCCAGCGTGGCGAGCTGCTTCGGCGGTCGGTCGGAAGACACGACGATCTGCTTGTTCGCATTGTGAAGGGTGTTGAAGGTGTGGAAGAACTCCTCCTGGATACCCTCTTTACCCTCGATGAACTGAATGTCGTCGACCAGCAGCACGTCGGTCTCACGGTAGCGACGCTTGAACGCCACTTTCCGGTCGTCGCGGAGGCTGTTGATGAAGTCGTTGGTGAACTCCTCGGTAGAAACGTACTTCACCCGCATCCCCGGGAAGAGACGTTGCGCATAGTGACCGGCCGCATGCAACAGGTGGGTCTTGCCGAGGCCCGACGCGCCCCACACGAACAGCGGGTTGTAGGCGCGGGCAGGAGCCTCGGCGATGGCGACGGCGGCTGCGTGCGCGAAGCGGTTGGACGAGCCGATGACGAAAGTGTCGAAGGTGTACTTCGCGTTCAGGCTGTTGCCGCCCGTCGAAGTGGGCGCCGGGCCGGTCGGTGGTTTCGTGAAGTACGACGGCCACGATTCGTGGACACTCGCGAGCGCCTCACTGTCGTCGTCGACCTCTTCGAAGTCCGTGGTGTCGGAGTAGGGCTGGTCTTCACCGGAGCCGAATCGGCGACGGCGATAGGTGCCCGCACTGGTGGCCGAAGGCTCGAGATGCCGGGGAGTGTGCCGGTGGTCCGGTTCGGGTCGGTGGTCCCGGGGAGGAGGATCGGAGTCGGGTTCGTTGTCGACCGGGGCTGCGATCCGAACGCCGAGACCCTCCACTTGTTCACCGAGGTGCCGGCCCAGCGCGTGCAGGATCGGTTCACGAAGATCCCGTTCGATCGCTTCCTGCGCGAACGGCGACGGAACCGAGAGCAGAGCGAAACCCTGGGCCAGTGTCAAAGGTTTGACGAGTGCCAACCATGCCTTCTGGCCACGCGTCAACGGTGGCAGATCGCCACCGGGTGAATCGGACGTGAGGTCAGCGACGACGTCGATCCAGATCCGTGCGAGCGCATTCGGATCCTCGTTCAC